>NZ_CP014275.1:0-2400000 GCF_001578105.1 Martelella sp. AD-3
CAAGGGAAACCGCCGCGCATTTCGTTACAAATCGGTAATCTGATTAAACGACCGGGCTTTTTCTGATGATCCTCCCGCGCGAAGCTTTGCGATTCGGCGGTGAAATCCGGCTTGGCGATGGACCTTTTTTGCCGTCCGGGCTATGCATTCCAGCATGAAAAAAGACGATCACCTTTTCCTTATCGACGGTTCCGGCTTCATCTTCCGGGCCTTCCATGCCCTGCCGCCGCTGACGCGCAAGTCTGACGGGCTGCCGGTCGGCGCCGTGTCCGGTTTCTGCAACATGCTGTGGAAGCTGCTCACCTCGGCGCGCGACACATCGGTTGGCGTGACGCCGACCCATCTCGCGGTGATCTTCGATTATTCCTCGCAGACCTTCCGCAAGGAAATCTATCCAGAATACAAGGCTCATCGGCCGCCGCCGCCGGAGGATCTGGTGCCGCAGTTCTCGCTCATCCGCGAGGCGACGCGGGCCTTCAACCTGCCCTCAATCGAGATCGAGGGCTATGAGGCCGACGACATCATCGCCACCTATGCGAAGATGGCGGTGGAGGCCGGCGGCGACGCCACCATCATATCCTCCGACAAGGATCTGATGCAGCTCGTTGGCCCGAAGGTGCATATGTATGACGGCATGAAGGACCGGCAGATCGGCGTGCCGGAAGTGATCGAGAAATGGGGCGTGCCGCCGGAGAAGATGATCGACCTGCAGGCGCTCACCGGTGATTCGGTCGACAATGTTCCGGGCGTTCCGGGCATCGGCCCGAAGACGGCCGCGACCCTGCTGGAGGAATTCGGCGATCTCGACAACCTTCTGGAAAATGCCGAGACGATCAAGCAGAAGAAGCGCCGGGAAAACATCATCGCCAACAGGGAGCTCGTGCTGGTCTCGCGCAAGCTGGTGACGCTGAAGCGCGATTGTCCTGTGGAGCTGCCGCTTGACGCGCTGGTGCTGGAAGAACAGGACGGGCCGAAGCTCGTTTCCTTCCTCAAGGCCATGGAGTTCAACTCGCTGACGCGGCGCGTCGCCGAGGCGACGGGCGCTGAAGCCGCGGAAATCGAACCGGTCTCCGTCACTGTGGAGTGGGGCGAGAAGGCCCACGGGCCGGATCTCGATCCGGGCGAGGCTGCTTCCAGGGAAGACGAAAAGCCTGCGCCGGACAGCGGAGCCTCCGGGCCGGCTGCGCTCGCCGCCGCCCGTGCCGCCCGCTTTGCCGCGGTCCCGATCGATCGCTCCTCCTACGAGACGATCCGCGATCCCGAAACGCTTGAAGGCTGGATTGCAGCCGCGCGCGAAAAAGGGCTCTGCGCCTTCGACACCGAAACCACCTCGCTTGACGCCATGCAGGCCGAACTGGTCGGTTTTTCGCTGGCGCTTCATGACGAGGACGAGCCGGATGCCGGCAAGGCCGTGCGCGCGGCCTATGTGCCGCTCGCCCACAAGGCCGGCCAGGACGATCTTCTGGGCGGGGGGCTTGCCGATGGCCAGATCGATTTCGATACGGCGCTGGCGGCGCTCAAGGGCCTGCTTGAGGACGAGGGCGTGCTGAAGATCGCCCAGAACCTCAAATATGACTATCTGGTGATGCTGCGCCATGGCATCACGGTGAGGAATTTCGACGACACCATGCTGATCTCCTACGCGCTCGATTCCGGCATGGGCGCGCATGGCATGGACGCGCTTTCGGAACGCTGGCTCGGTCACCAGCCGATCCCCTACAAGGAGGTCGCAGGTTCCGGGCGCAATATGGTGACCTTCGATCATGTGGAGATCGACAGGGCGACGGCCTATGCGGCCGAAGATGCCGATGTGACGCTGAGGCTCTGGCTTGTGCTGAAGCCCCGCCTCGCCGCCGAACATGTCGCGACCGTCTATGAGCGGCTGGAACGTCCGCTTCTGCCGGTGCTCTCGCGCATGGAAGAGCGCGGCATCTCCGTCGACCGGCAGATCCTCTCCCGGCTTTCGGGCGAACTGGCGCAAAAGGCAGCTGGCCTTGAAGAGGAGATCTACGAGCTGGCCGGCGAAAAATTCAATATCGGCTCGCCCAAGCAGCTTGGCGATATTCTCTTCGGCAAGATGGGGCTTCCCGGCGGCAAGAAGACCAAGTCGGGACAATGGTCGACCGCCGTTCAGGTGCTCGATGATCTCGCCGCCCAGGGCATTCCGCTGCCAAGCCGGATTGTCGACTGGCGGCAGATGACCAAGCTGAAATCGACCTATACGGATGCGCTGCCGGGCTATATCCACCCTCAGACCAGGCGCGTCCACACCTCCTATTCGCTGGCCGCGACCACGACCGGAAGGCTCGCCTCATCGGAGCCGAACCTGCAGAATATTCCGGTGAGAACGGCGGAAGGCCGCAAGATTCGAACCGCCTTCATCGCCAATCCGGGCCACAAGCTGCTGTCCGCCGATTACAGCCAGATCGAATTGCGCGTGCTTGCCCATGTGGCGGATATCGCGCAGCTGAAGCAGGCCTTTGCCGATGGCATCGACATTCACGCGATGACGGCGTCGGAAATGTTCGGCGTGCCGGTGGAGGGCATGCCGGGCGAAGTGCGCCGGCGGGCGAAAGCCATCAATTTCGGCATCATCTACGGCATTTCCGCCTTCGGCCTCGCCAACCAGCTCGGCATCGAGCGCTCGGAGGCCAGCGATTACATCAAGCGCTATTTCGAGCGCTTCCCCGGCATCAACGACTATATGGAAGAAACCAAGGCCCAGGCGCGCGACAAGGGCTATGTCGAGACGATCTTTGGCCGGCGCATTCATTACCCCGAAATCAAGTCGTCGAACCATCAGGTCCGCAGCTTCAACGAACGCGCCGCCATCAATGCGCCGATCCAGGGCTCGGCCGCCGATGTGATCCGCCGCGCGATGATCCGCATCGAGCCGGAACTTGCCGCTGCAGGGCTTGGCGACAAGGCGAAGATGCTGCTGCAGGTGCATGACGAACTGATCTTCGAGGTCGAGGATGGGGCGGTCGATGAGGCGACAAGGCTGATCGTCGACGTCATGGAAAATGCCGCGATGCCGGCCGTTTCCATGGCCGTGCCGCTCAAGGTCGATGCCCGCGCCGCGCATAACTGGGACGAGGCGCATTGAGTGCGCGGACCAGGCTCGTTTATGGAAAAGGATATCAGATGAACCCGGCGCTGGCCGCCTATGGCGCTCTTGGAATTGCGATCGTCTGCGAGGTGATCGGTTCGACGCTTCTGCAGAAATCCTACGGCTTCACCCGTCTTCTGCCGACGATCGGCGTGGCGGTGTTCTACCTCATCGCCTTCTTTTGCCTGTCGCAGGCGCTGAAGACGATCCCGCTCGGCGTGGCTTATGCCATCTGGGCCGGTCTCGGCATCGTGCTGACGGCCGCCGTCAGCGTGCTCGTCCTGCGCCAGAATCTCGATATCGCCGCCTGGGTCGGGATCGCGATGATTGTCGGCGGCGTGGTGGTGATGAACCTCTTCTCAAACGCCGCCGGACACTGAAGCTTCAGGCGAGACTGTCCCGGATCACCCGCACCAGCATTTCGCCGGCCTCGGCGAGTGCGCCTGAATTGTCGATGTTGACGACATCGAAATCGCCATGGACGTCCATGGTCGATCGGGCGAGGCGTTCGAGGATTTCCTCACGGCTCTCGCGTCCGCGCGCCTGAAGGCGTTCGGCCCGGATTTCCGGCCTTGCGGTGACATTGACCACGGTCATCGCGGCAAAGACCTTGTCAAACAGCGATAGCGCCGGGCGTGAACCATTGGCAATGGCGACGCCGCCTGACTCCACAAAGGCGCGATGCTCGGCGGGGATACCGTATTCCAGTCCGTGAGCCGCCCAGGTCACGGCAAAGCCGCCGGCGTCCCGTGCGGCGGCAAAGGCTTCCGGCGTCATCGAGGCATGGTCTTCCGTCGCGCCATCGCAGGGGCGTGTGATGACCCGGCGGACGAAGCGAACATTCGGGTGGCCGGAAAAGGCGGTTTTCGCGTAGCCGATCAGGCTGTCCTTGCCTGCGCCGCTCGGGCCGACGACGACGATGATCCTGCCGGTCGTGCCCATGCGTCAGGCCACGCGCTTTCCCGCCCGCAGGACGGCGCGCACGACCGGCACGTCCCCGGTGGGCCGGACGCGGACGAGATCGGCGCGCAGGCCCGGCGCGATGCGGCCGCGATCGTCAAGGCCGGCGGCTTTCGCCGGCGTTGCCGTCACCATGGCAATGGCCCGGGGCAGCGAGACCCCGGCTTCCTCGTCGCCGGCAAGGATGAAGGGCGCGTGTAACAGGCTGAAGGGCACGTAATCCGACGACAGCACGTCGAGCACGCCGGCTGCCGCCAGGTCGCGCGCGGCGATGTTGCCGGAATGGGACTTGCCGCGCACGACGTTCGGTCCTCCCATCAGCACCGAGAGCCCGGCTGCGTGCGAGGCCTTCGCCGCTTCGAAGCTTGTCGGAAATTCCGCGATCCGCACGCCAAGCCCAATGGCTTCTTGAACATGTGCTACCGTCGCATCATCATGGCTGGCGATCGAGATGCCGTTCTTCGAACAGTGATCGGCAATCATCCTGCGATGCTTATCGGCATAGGCCTCGGAGGCGGCCTGCCGGCGGGCGATGAAGCGCTCGAAGGCGTCGTCGTCAAGATCGCGCTTGGGCTTGTAATAGCGCCGGTACTGCTGGATGTCGGCAAACTGCCGCTGACCCGGCGCGTGGTCCATCATCGAGGCCAGGCGCACATGCGGCTCTTTCTCGAAGGTGGCGAAATGCTCCATGACATTGGCGGCGGAGACCTCGCATCGCAAGTGCAGGAAGTGCTGCGCCTTGAGCCGGTCTTCCCGTTCGGCGCCGATGATCGCGTCCGCCATGGCGCGCATCTCGCCCGCCTCGAAACCGTCGGTGTCGTCGGAGCCCATGCGCAGGCAATCGAAGACGGTTGTGATGCCCGAGGCCGCGACCTGCGCGTCATGCGCCTGGATCGCGGCGGTCTTGTTCCAGCGCACCCCGGGACGCGGCGCATAATGGCCTTCCAGGTGGTCGGTATGGAGCTCGACGAGACCGGGGATCAGAAGGTCGCCGCCGAAATCCTCCCCGGCGCCGACATTGCCTTCGGAAATCTCGGCGATCTCTCCGTCGCGGATCACAAGCGTGCCGTCGACAACCCTGTCCTCAAGCACGATCCGGGCATTGGTGAAAACGGTTTCGGTGCTCATGCCTCTTGCTCGCTCACGCCGGAGAGCGGCTGCCACCGCCTGATGGTGAAGGGCGCGCCGCGCCGCTCCTCGACAAACAGGCCGAGACCGCCGATCTCGAGCGGCTTGCCGGTATAGGGACCGAAATAATCCTGGACCGCCGTTTCGATCACATGCGTATCGGTGCCGGTCACCGGGCCTGTCAACGTCATGTGAAAACGGAATTCGTCGAAGACGTAAGGATAGCCCCAGCGGATCATGTTGTCGCGCTGGGCCTCGGTCAGCGTCTCGGGCTTGCGCCGCGCGATCTCGTCATTCAGAAGCGGCGCGCGCATCGGCTCGAAATGCTCGACGACATCGGCGGCAAAGGCCTGCAGCTCTGCGTATTCGCTGGCCGGCATGAGGGCGTAGAACTTGCCGAGCTGTCCGAGCGTGATTTCGGGAATGGTAACCGGCCTGCGGTTGCGGCAGAACACGTCGAAGGTCGCCTCAAGCGCCGACGGCGAGATGTTTTCCGCCAGGCGAAATGGCGCCTTCATGGTCGCGTGAAAGCCGTAGCGGGCGGCAGCCGCCGTCACCGCGCTCATGCGTCCGGCAGGAAGCGCGATATTGTCGGGGTAGGGGCGTTCCTCGCCCGAAAAAGCGTCATAGCCCAGCCAGCGGCTGGCGGCGACGGTCAGCGGATCGTCTGCGGGGGGCGTGAAATAAATGGCGTATCGCAAACCGATTTCCTCGGACAAGACCTTGAGTATGAAGTCGAACGTGACGGGATTCGCCAGCCTTTGCAAGCCGGACGAACCCTCAAAGCAATGAATGCCAAAGGCGGGCAGGATGTTCCGTCTTCGGCAATTTACCATCTTATCTCGGTTCGCTGTCGGCCGCATAGCGCCGGAGCCGTTGCTCAAGCGTGCCGGTATGAAGCTCGAAAAGGTGGTTGTCGTCATCGTGGAAATAGAGCGACCGGCCTTCGCCTTCAACGCGCGGGCGCGGCGGAAGGAGATCGAGGCCGAGCTTGTCAATGCGTGCGCGATAGCGGTCGAAGTCCTCCTCGGCAATCTTGAAGGCGATGTGATTGTAGCTGCGCGCGGGAAGGGGATCGCCTTTCATGATCGCCACCCATATATCGCCGATCAGGAAGAATTTCTCCTCGGAGAGCGAGAAGGTGTGGTCGCCGCTCGCATAGACTTGCTTCGCATCGAAGACGCCTTCCAGAATGCGGCTCATGCGTTCAAGGTCGGAGACGATGAATGTCATGTGTGAAAGGCCTTCAATCATCGGCATTCCCCTTTTTTGTTGCGTGCCAGCCATTCCTGAAAAACAAAAAGGGCGATCCGAAGACCGCCCTCAAATTCCGCCGGAGATGGGCCCTGCTCAGTGCGCGCCGGACATGTCGCCGAGGACTTTCTTGTCCGCGACGGTGGAATCGGCGTTGAGCGTGTAGACCATCGGCACGCCGGTGGCGAGGTTGAGCTTCAGGATCTCCTCCTGGCTCAGGCGGTCGAGCACCATGACGAGGGCGCGCAGCGAGTTGCCGTGGGCGGCGACCAGCACCTTTTCTCCGCGCAAAACGCGCGGCAGGATTTCCTGCATGTAATAGGGCCACACGCGCGCGCCGGTGTCCTTCAGGCTCTCGCCGCCGGGCGGGGGCACGTCATAGGACCGGCGCCAGATATGGACCTGTTCCTCGCCCCATTTCTCGCGGGCGTCATCCTTGTTGAGACCGGCGAGATCGCCATAGTCGCGCTCGTTCAGCGCCTGATCCCGGATTGTTTCGAGATCGGCCTGGCCGACCTCGTCGAGGACCAGTTTGCAGGTGTGCTGGGCGCGCGTCAGGGCCGAGGTGAAGGCGATATCGAACTTCATGCCCGCTTCGGCGAGCGCCTTGCCGCCGGCGGTGGCTTCCTTGATGCCGAGCTCGGTCAGGTCCGGGTCCTTCCAGCCGGTGAAAAGGTTCTTCAGGTTCCATTCGCTTTGGCCGTGACGCACGAGAACCAGTGTTCCGCTCATGACAGTCTTCCTTCGTCAGATCTTGGGTTAATGTGTTTTCGAAAGCCCGAGCACGTCGAGCATGGAATATAGCCCTGGTTTTTGGTCCGCGCCCCAAAGGGCCGCCTGAACCGCGCCGCGGGCGAAGATCGAACGATCGGTTGCCTTGTGGGAGAGGCTGACCGTTTCGCCTTCGCCGGCCAGAAGAACGGAGTGCTCGCCGACCACGGAACCGCCGCGCAGCGTGGCAAAACCGATCGTGCCTTCCGCGCGCGGGCCGGTATGCCCGTCGCGCACCTTCACGGCATTCTCCTTCAGCGAAATGCCGCGACCTTCGGCCGCCGCCTCGCCCAGAAGAAGGGCCGTGCCGGACGGCGCGTCGACCTTGTGACGGTGATGCATCTCGAGAACCTCGATATCCCAGCCCTTTGCCGAAAGCGCTGCGGCTGCCTGCTTGACCAGTTCGCCAAGCAGGTTGACGCCCAGAGACATGTTTCCGGACTTGACGATACGGGCATGGCGGGCGGCCGCCTTGATCTGGGTCTCGTCATCCTCCGAAAACCCGGTCGTGCCGATCACATGGACGATGCGCGCCTGTGCCGCGAGCCCGGCATATTCGACCGATGCAGCGGGAACGGTGAAATCGAGCACGCCCTCGGCATCGACAAAGGCCTTCAGCGGATCGTCGGTTACCGGCACGCCGAGCGCGCCGACGCCTGCCAGTTCTCCGGCGTCCTTGCCGAGCGCGGGGCTTTCCGGACGGTCGACGGCGGCGTGAAGGACCGCGCCCTCGGTTTCGCTGATCACACGGATGAGGGTCTGTCCCATCCGTCCGCTGGCGCCCACGACGACGAGTTTCATTGCCGGACTGGTCATGCTTCTTCCTGATATTGCTTCAGATCTGTTTGCGCCGCGCTGAACGCGCGGCGAAGTCAGTGAGACCTTATTGGAAGCGCTCGCGGATGAAAAGAGCATGGCGCATCGGTTGTCGCTGATGCGCCAGGCAAAGGTCCCTAGATGTATTTCAGGAAGGAAAGGTCCGCGTTCCCGCAATCGGTCGAGCGGCTCACGCTCTCCCATGTTTCCGCTTCCTTCCGGCGGCCCTCTTCGGCCTTTTTCAGCAGCTCCACCGCGTCGCTTCCCAGGAGAAGGTGTTCGGGAACGTCGCTCCGCTCCGCAAGATCGAGAATGATGCCGGCGATCTTGTCGGGGTCGCCGATCTCGTTGCCGACGACCTGTTCGAGAGCCGCCTTCATTGCGCCCATGGCAGGGGCATAGTCTTCCATCAGCCCGGGCGCATCGCCGCGAGCGATCTGGCCCCATTCGGTCCGCATGCCGCCGGGTTCGACCGAAACCGCCCTGATGCCGAGATGACGGGTTTCCTTGGCGATGATCTCTGAAAAGCCGCTGACGGCCCATTTCGCCGATTGATAGGCGGCCATGCCCGGCCCGGTCATGCGTCCGCCGACCGACGAGATGTTGATGATGTGACCGGACCGCTGGAGCCGCATCACGGGAAGGACGGCGCGGGTCATGTTGACCACGCCGAAGAAATTGGTCTCGACCTGGGCCCGGAAATGGTCCGGATCGGTCTGTTCGAAGGGCGCGAAATGGCCGAAACCGGCGTTGTTGACCAGGACGTCGAGCCGGCCGAACGTATCGGCGGCAAAATCGACCGCGGCCTGGGCTGCCGTCGGGTCGGCCACGTCGAGCGCGAAGGTCGCGACGCGATCGCCGAATTCCGCGCGGAGCGGCGTGAGCCGGTCCGGATTGCGTGCGGTGGCGACAAGCCGGTCGCCGGCTTCCAGCACGGCTCTTGCGATGTGAAGCCCGAGGCCACGGGCGCTACCGGTGATAAGCCAGACTTTGGACATTGTACTTCTCCTGTTAAATAAGTGATTAGGCACTCATTATTCTTGACGATGTTTCGGGCGTTCCGTCCCGATTGGGTTCCGGCAAGGCCGGAGGCTTGGCCGACCTCGGTCGGGTTCATACGTCGCTGTCGCCAACGGCGTAATGGCGGATGGTTTCGGGCGCAGGAAGCGGCCTCTATCGGCGATGCCGTTACTGGCCGGTCTCTGCAAGAGCGGCGATGCCGGACCAGAATATGGCGAAACCGCGCTGCTTCAGGATTTCGCTCTGCCGCGGTTCGTCGGCAATGGCGTCGAAGGTCGCCTCGGCGATTGCGTTCATGATCAGGCCCGCATAGCGAAAACTGACGCCTTCCCCTGCCTGCCGGGCGAGGGCGCGGGCAATAAGCGCCGTCGCTTCATCGAAAAGGCGCTCGCCTTGGACACGCACATGATCGGGCACCTGGCTGGAGATCTTGAGACGTTTGAGCGTGCGCCACTGACGCGGATTGGCGGAACCCCAGTCGATCAGCCGGTTCCAGAAATGTTGCATGTCCTCGCGTCCGCCGTCGCCGGGGAGCGGTTCGTTCAGCAGGGCGCCCGCAAGAGCCCCCTCGATCTCCAGAAGCAGGGCGCCGAGCAGTTCCTCCTTGGTGGCGAAATAGGTAAAGACCGTACCCTCGGCCACGCCGGCCTTCCTGGCGATCTTGGCCGTGGACGCGCCTGTGCCTCTTGTCGCGACAAGCTCCGTCGCGGCGTCGAGGATAGCTGTTCGTTTTTCTTCGCTGGCGGGACGGGCCATGGCAATTCCGAATATTGATTGAGTAGTCACTCATTAATATGGAAAGCACGGCTCTTTCCGCAAGAGGCCTATCCTGAAAAAAAATGTGCGAGGGTTCGGCCTGTCAAACCGGAAGCACGCGTTCGATCCGTCGCCGGATCTGTCCGGAGGATTGCCGTCCGACCGGTCGGAGCGTGGAACGGCGCTGCGCTTCCCCCCGGATGCGCTCAGTCTCGCCAGCGGCGGCCAGCAAGCGCGAGGCCGAAGCGCAGCGGCGTGCGGGCGTAGGTTGCAAGGCCTGCAAGCGCTGCAAGCGGATGGGTGACGACATAGGTCGGGATCGCCTGCATCAGCGCGTTGTGCGGCGCCTTGTCCTCGAAGGCGGCGCGGAATTCCGGCTTTTTCAGCGCTGGCAGGATTTTCTGCGAAATGCCGCCGGCAAGATAAACGCCGCCGCGCGCCATGAACACCATTGCCATGTCGCCGGCAATGCGTCCGAGATAGGTGGCAAACAGCGACAGCGTCTCGACAGCCTGCGGGTCGGAGCCGTCGAGGCCGGCATGGCTGACATCCTTGGGTTCATAGGGCTTGGCCTCGATGCCGTCGGCGGCGCAGATGGCGTTATAGAGGTTGACCATGCCGCGTCCGCACAGGATCTGCTCGGCGGCCACCCGGCCCTCGATGGTCTTGATGTGCGGGAAAATCTGGTAATCGCGCTCCGTGCGCGGGCCGACATCGATGTGACCGCCTTCGCCGGGAACCGGAATCCACCGTTCCTCGGCATGGACGAGACCGGCAACGCCGAGGCCGGTTCCCGGACCGAGCACGACGCGCGAGGCGACCATCGTGTCCGGTCGCGGCGCGATCGGCTCGCGGAACTCGTCGGGCATGTTGGCGATCGCCAGCGCCTGGGCCTCGAAGTCGTTGATGATCACCACATCCTCGAGCCCGAGCGCGCTGATCATGTCCTTCGGCTTGATCACCCAGTCGCAATTGGTCAGCGGAATTTCATCGCCGCGAATGGGCCCGGCGACGGCCAGGATGGCGCTGCGCGGCTGCAGCGCGGTCTTGTCCATCACGCCTGCCTGTATGGCCGCGTCGACGGTCGGGAAGTCGGCCGTGTGCACGATCGGGAACTCGCGCGGCTCGGCATAGGCGTCAACCAGCAGCGAGAACCGCGCATTGGTGCCGCCGATATCGCCGATCAGGATGGGAAAGGAGAGAGGGTCCGAGGTGCTGAGGGTTTTAGCCATGATGTTTCCGCGTTCCGCCCTGTCCCGGGCTTTCTGTCAATATCTGGCGCAGTCTGTGCATCCAGTTTGGCGATTTTGCAACCGCATCCGTCAAATCGGAAGGGCAATCGCGAGCTGTCGGCGCGTTTTCTGCAATCTGGTCATCGAAGCGCGGACGGCCCGTCGTACATACAACAACTCAAAGCGCTTTGAAAGGCGTTGCCGATGGGCAGGCAACGCCGTTTGTTGCCGCAACCGCCGTCATCCCGCCGGGCGCGGTTGCGGAACCGGTCCGATCTCCGGCCAGGGCGCCAACGGCGGCAGCGGGATGTTCGGCGTGAGGGCGGCGGCCGGCAGGGGCGAGGGAGCAGGCGCTTCCAGTACGCCGGCGCAGGCCGCCGGCAGGTCGGAGAGAATGGTGTAGGCGGGCCGCGTCGGCTTCGGCGCCGGTTGTTCCGGCTTCTTTGCCGGCGGGGCGGGTTCCGCCGGCGCCCAGGGTTCGTCGGAAAGCCACCAGTCCAGATGATCGCCGCATCCGTCGTCCTTCATGTCGACGGCGTTTTGCGCCTTGCACTCGGGCGAGCCGTCGCGGCAGAACAGGCGGATGTGGAAGTGGTAGTGATGGCCGTAATAGGGCCGCACCTTGGCCAGATTCGAGCGGTCGCCGGTCCAGCCGTCGCAGATTGCCTTCTTGATGCCCGGGTGGACGAAGATGCGCTGGACTTCCGGATAGCTTGCCGCCCGCATGATCAGCCGGGCGTGGGCGGGCGTGAACTTTTCAGGATCGACGAACAGCGTTCCGTCGTTCTTCAGGACCGATTCGGCGGAAATGTCTTCTCGCTCGCGCAGGCTGAGACGCCTGTCGGGCATCGGGTTCAGCCAGATATCGGCGTCGAGCCCGACCTGATGGGAGGCGTGGCCCGACAGCATCGGCCCGCCGCGCGGCTGCGAGATGTCGCCGACCAGA
This sequence comes from Martelella sp. AD-3, assembly GCF_001578105.1. Taxonomy (GTDB): domain Bacteria; phylum Pseudomonadota; class Alphaproteobacteria; order Rhizobiales; family Rhizobiaceae; genus Martelella. Next base: position 11,993 of record NZ_CP014275.1, read on the forward strand.
AGCCCGGGCCAGCCGTCATATTGAGCGGCATCGCTTGCCAGCCTTTCAATCAGCGCGATCGTGTCGGGATGGCCGAATCGGCGGTTGCGCGAAAGCCGCATCGCCTGCCAGTTCGGCCCGTCGATCGGCAGCGCCTCGGCCCCGGCGATGCAGCCTTTCGTGTAAAAACCGAAGGATTGCGGCGGACCGGCGCTCGGCGCGGTTTCGGAGGCGAACAGGATTTTCGCAGGCGGCGGAAAATCCTGGGCCGCGGCCAAAGGGGCCGACGCCGCAAGCGCCAGGGCGGCGGCAAATGCCTTCATCCAATGCATCATGAGCTCCCTCAAGCCGGCGTTTGGCGCTTTCCCGGCGTGCCCTGCGACCTGCCCCGTTGCCGCCTTACGAAAACGACACTTGTGCACCCGGGTCGATATTTGCTTATTCTTGTCGCGATAACGAGAAAAGCAAGAACGGAAAAGGCTGAAACCATGTGGAAAACGATCTCGGTTGCTGCCTGGGTTATCGCAGGCGCGTCCGGCCTGGCGCCGGCGGCATTTTCTCAGGAAAGCGGCGGTGAATGGCAACATGCCTCGGCGTTGACCGGAACGCCGAAATACCGTCCGGATTTCTCCCATTTCGATTATGTCAATCCGGATGCGCCGAAGGGCGGCGAACTCAAATACTATGCCACCGGCACCTTTGATTCGCTCAATCCCATACCCTATGGCGGCTCGAAAGCCGCCGGCCTCAGCCTTGTCTTCGAGACCCTGATGACGCCGGCTGAAGATGAGATCGATGCCCAATACGGCCTGCTCGCCGAGGGTTTCCGCGTTCCGGAGGATCTTTCCTTCGTCACCTACAGGCTCAATCCCGAGGCCCGTTTTTCCGATGGGGAGCCGGTGACGGCCGAGGACGTGGTGTTTTCCTTCGAACGGCTGAAGGAACTCAATGCGATGTATGCCAATTACTACCGCCACGTGGTCAGCGCGGAAGTGACGGGCGAGCGCGAGGTGACCTTCAGCTTCGACGAAACGGGAAACCGGGAACTGCCGCAGATCGTCGGACAGCTGATGGTGCTGCCGAAACACTGGTTCGAGGACGGCCGCGACGTTTCCGCAAGCACGCTCGACAAGATCGTCGGATCCGGGCCCTACGAGATCGCGGAGGTCAATCCCGGCTCCTCGATCACCTATCGTCTTCGGGACGATTACTGGGGCCGGGACCTGCCGGTCAATGTCGGCCGCAACAATTTCGGTTCCGTGAACTTTCTCTATTTCGCCGATCTCGATGTCGCCTTCGAGGCGTTTCGCGCCGGCACCTTCGATTTCTGGGTGGAGACGCGGGCCAAGCGCTGGGCGACGGGCTATAATTTCCCGGCGGTCAAGGACGGCCAGGTCAAGCGCGAGGCGGTGCCCAATCCCCTGCGCAAGACCGGCATCATGCAGGCGCTGGTGCCCAACAACCGCCGCGCGCCCTTTGATGACGAGAGGGTGCGCGAGGCGCTGATCTACGCCTTCGATTTCGAGACCATCAACAAGAATCAGTTGAGCGATGCCTATTCGCGCAATAACAGTTACTGGTTCGGAACCGATCTCGCCTCTTCCGGCCTGCCGCAGGGCGAAGAGCTTCAGATTCTGGAGAGCGTGCGCGATCTGGTGCCGCCGGAAGTGTTCAATACCGCCAGCAAGCTGCCCGTCGGCGGCACGGAGGCCGAATCGCGGGCCAATCTGCAGAAGGCCTTCCAGCTTTTGAAAGAGGCCGGTTTCGAGCGCCGCGGCAGCCAGATGGTCAATGCCGAGACCGGCGAGCCGTTCTCCTTCGAGATCCTGCTCGACAATCCTTCGCTTCAGGTCGTCGTGCTCCCCTATGTCGAGAACCTGCGCAAACTCGGCATCGATGCATCCGTCCGCGTGGTCGACACATCTCAGTACCAGAACCGGGTCAATGATTTCGACTATGACATGATCTGGGAATTATGGGCTCAGTCCCTGAGCCCCGGCAACGAGCAGTTCAATTACTGGGGGTCACGCTCCGTGGATCAGCCGGGTTCGGAAAACTATGCCGGTGTTTCGGACCCCGGCGTCGACGCGCTGATCGGGAAGATCGTGTTCGCCGATGACCGGGATACGCTGGTGGCCGCCACCAAGGCGCTCGACCGCGTTCTTCTGGCCCATGATTTCGTCATCCCGCTTTATTATTCCAAGGACTACCGCATCGCCTACTGGAACACGATCGCGCATCCCGGTTTTCCCGAATACGGCCTTGATTTCCCGGCCGCCTGGTGGTCGACGGAGGCTAAATGAGGGTGCAGTTTGGTGGCGTGATCGGGCGGCGTGAACAGCGGCTTCGTAGGCGGCGACGTAGAGACGGGACCCCGAATTCGAGGTGGCGGTTCACCCCCCTCTGTCGCTTTCGCGACATCTCCCCCTCAAGGGGGGAGATTGCTGGAGGGAAGGATCTTCGCATCGAGATCGTTTTGTCTTGGGGAGTGGCCGGTTCTATCTACGTGGAGCCTTCGATTGCGCATCCACCTAGCCTCACACCGATCTCCCCCCTTGAGGGGGAGATGCCCGGCAGGGCAGAGAGGGGTGAAACCCTTCGGCTGGCACAGAACGCGCGGTCATGCCCGCCCGCCCGGAGCGTGTCGTAATGGGCTCCTATATCCTTCGCCGCCTGCTGCTGATGATCCCGACGCTGGTCGGCATCATGACGATTTCCTTCATCATCGTGCAGTTTGCCCCCGGCGGCCCGGTGGAACAGGTGATCGCGGAGCTGAACGGCCAGGGCGGCGGCGCGGAAAGCCGCATCTCCGGCGGTTCGGACGCCGGCATGGCGATGGACGGGTTCGACAGCGCCTCGTCATCGAACTACCGTGGCGCCCAGGGGCTCGATCCGGAACTGATCGCCGATCTTGAGGCCCAGTTCGGCTTCGACAAGCCGCCTCTGACGCGCTTTCTCTTGATGATGCGCGACTATCTGACCTTCGATTTCGGCGACAGCTTCTTCCGCAATTCTTCCGTCATCGACCTCATCATCGACAAGCTGCCGGTGTCGATCTCGCTGGGCATATGGGTCTTGCTGCTGTCTTACGGCGTCTCCATTCCGCTCGGCATCCGCAAGGCGGTGAGGGACGGTTCGCGTTTCGACGTCTGGACCTCGGGCATCATCGTCATCGGCTTTGCCGTTCCGGGCTTCCTGCTCGGCATCCTGCTGATCATCCTGTTTGCCGGCGGCTCCTTTTTCGACTGGTTTCCGCTGCGCGGCCTCGTCTCGGATAATTTCTCCGAACTGCCCTGGTGGCAGAAGCCGATCGACTATTTCTGGCACCTGACCCTGCCGCTGATCGCGCTTTCGGTCTCCTCCTTCGCCACGACGACGCTTCTGACGAAGAATTCCTTCATCGACGAGATCGGCAAGCAATATGTGATCACCGCCCGCGCCAAGGGGCTTTCGGAGAGAAAGGTGCTCTACGGCCACGTGTTCCGCAACGCGATGCTGATCGTGATTGCCGGCTTTCCCGGTTCGTTCATCCTCGCCTTTTTCACAGGTTCGCTTCTGATCGAGAATGTGTTCTCGCTCGACGGGCTCGGCCGCCTCGGCTATCTCTCGCTGGTCAATCGGGACTATCCGGTGGTCTTTGCCACGCTCTACATTTTCTCACTTCTCGGGCTGTTCATCGGCCTTGTTTCAGACCTGATCTACACCTGGATCGATCCGCGCATCGACTTCGAAAAGAGGGATGTGTGACATGAGCGATCTCACATCCGAAGACATGGCAAAACGCCCGAAGACCGGCTGGCTTTCGCCGATGAACGCGCGACGGTGGAAGAATTTCAAGGCCAACCGGCGCGGTTACTGGTCGTTGTGGATCTTCCTGTTCCTTTTCATCATCAGCCTGTTCGCCGAATTCGTCGCCAACGACAAGCCGATCATCGCCTCCTACCAGGGTGAGATCCTGTTGCCCGTGCTCGTCGATTATCCGGAGGAGAAGTTCGGCGGTTTTCTCGCGGTCACTGATTATCGCTCCGATTTCATCCAGGACGAGATCGAGGCCAATGGCTGGATGATCTGGCCGCCGATCCGCTATTCCTATCGCACCATCAATTCCAACGTGCCCTATTCGGCGCCAACCCCGCCCTTCTGGCTGATGAGCAAGGAGGAACGCTGCGCCGGCTACCCCGAGGGCGCCAACGACCCGGGCTGCAATCTCGGCAACATGGACTGGCTCGGAACCGACGACCTTGCCCGCGACGTGCTCGCCCGGGTGATCTACGGCTTCCGCATCTCGGTGCTGTTCGGCCTGCTGCTCACCGGCTTTTCCGCCGTTATCGGCGTGTCGGCCGGCGCCGTGCAGGGTTATTTCGGCGGCTGGGTCGACCTTCTGATGCAGCGCTTCATCGAAATCTGGTCGTCGCTGCCAACGCTCTACATCCTGCTGATCATCGCGGCGATCCTTCCGCCCGGCTTCTTCGTGCTGCTCGGCGTCATGCTGGTGTTCTCATGGGTCAGCTTCGTTGCCGTCGTCAGGGCCGAGTTCCTCAGGGCGCGCAATTTCGAATATGTGCGGGCGGCGCGCGCGCTCGGCGTCGGCAATGGCACCATCATGTTCCGCCATCTTCTGCCCAATGCCATGGTCGCCACGCTCACCTTCGTGCCCTTCATCCTGTCGGGCGCGATCGTGACGCTGACCTCGCTTGATTTCTTAGGGTTTGGCATGCCGCCGGGCTCGCCCTCGCTCGGCGAACTGGTGAACCAGGGCAAGAGCAATCTGCAGGCGCCGTGGCTTGGCATCACCGCCTTCTTCACGCTGTCGATCATGCTGTCGCTACTGGTCTTCGTCGGCGAGGCGGTGCGCGATGCGTTTGACCCGAGGAAGACCTTCCAATGAACCAGACGCCGCTTCTTTCCGTTCGTGACCTCTCCGTCGCCTTTCGTCAGGGCGAGGTCGACAATCTCGCCGTCGATCGAATTTCCTTCGATATCAACCCGGGTGAAGTGGTGGCGCTGGTGGGCGAATCGGGCTCCGGAAAATCGGCGACGGCGGCCTCGGTGCTGCGCCTTCTGCCCTATCCCGCCGCCAGCCACCCAAGCGGGGAAATCCTGTTTGAGGGCCGCGATCTTTTGAAGGCCGATGACCGGACTTTGAGACAGGTGCGCGGCGGCGATATCACCCAGATATTCCAGGAGCCGATGACTTCGCTGAACCCGCTGCATACGGTTGAAAAACAGGTGGGCGAGACGCTGGCGCTGCATGCGGGGCTCACCGGCGCGCCGGCGCGCAAACGGGTGCTCGAACTGCTGCACGAGGTTGGCATCCGCGAGGCGGAAAAGCGGCTCGGCGCCTTCCCGCACGAGCTTTCCGGCGGCCAGCGCCAGCGCGTGATGATCGCCATGGCGCTTGCCAACCGGCCGAAGCTGCTGATTGCCGACGAGCCGACCACGGCGCTCGATGTGACGGTGCAGGCGCAGATTCTGAAGCTTCTGAAAAGCCTGCAGCGCGATCACGGCATGTCGATGCTGTTCATCACCCATGATCTCGGCATCGTGCGCAAGTTCGCCGACCGGGTCTGCGTGATGACCGACGGCAAGATCGTCGAGCACGGGCCGGTTGCCGAGATCTTCGACAATCCGCAGCATGCCTACACAAGGCACCTGCTCGCCGCCGAGCCGAAGGGCGAGCCGCCGGCGCATGATCCCGACCGCGAGGTCGTGGTCGAGGCCGAAAACGTCAAGGTCTGGTTTCCGGTGAAAACGGGACTGTTGCGCAAGACGGTCGACCATGTGAAGGCGGTCAACGGCATTTCGCTGAAGCTGCGCGCCGGCGAGACGCTTGGCGTTGTCGGCGAATCGGGGTCCGGCAAGACGACGCTTGGTCTGGCGCTGACCCGGATGATCGCCTCGGAAGGCAGGATTGCCTTCGTCGGCAAGGATATCAATGCCTATTCCTTCAAGGCGATGAAGCCGCTCCGGGAAGCGATGCAGATCGTGTTTCAGGACCCTTACGGCTCGCTTTCGCCGCGCATGTCGGTGGGCGAGATCGTCGCCGAGGGACTGAAGATCCACGAGCGCTCGCTCACCTTGGCCGAGCGCGAGGCGCGGGTGGGCGCGGCGCTGGAAGAGGTCGGCCTCGACGCCGCGACCCGCTGGCGCTATCCGCACGAGTTTTCCGGCGGCCAGCGCCAGAGGATCGCGATTGCCCGCGCCATGGTGCTCAAGCCCCGCTTCGTCATGCTGGACGAACCGACCTCGGCGCTGGACATGAGCGTGCAGGCGCAGGTGGTGGACCTTCTCTCCGACCTGCAGAAGAAGCACAATCTCGCCTATCTGTTCATCTCGCATGACCTGAAGGTCGTGCGTGCGCTCGCCAACGAGATCATCGTCATGCGCTTCGGCGAAGTGGTCGAGCGCGGCCCGGCGGCGGACGTGTTCGAAAACCCGAAGGCCGATTACACCAAGGCGCTGCTTGCCGCCGCCTTCGATATCGAGCCGGTGGAGGCGGATTGAGCGTTTTTGCGCACGACGCAAGCTTGACCATTACGCCGAGCCCAAAGGAAGTCCCGATGCCCAAAGCCCCCGTCCTCGTCGACCTCAAATTCTCCGGCCGCGCCATGATCGTCGAAGCGCTTGGGTCTTTCTTTTCCGACCGGCCGGTGATCGATCTCGCTGATCCGCAAACGAAGGGCCGCGATCTTTCCGATTGCCGCTATGGCGTCTTGTGGAAGCCGGATGATGATCTGTTTTCGCGCGCGCCCAATCTGGAAGTGCTTTTTTCCGGCGGGGCGGGGGTCGAGCGGGTGCTGGCGCTTCAGGGTCTGCCGGATATCCCCCTCGTGCGCTTCGTCGATCCCTCGCTGACCCGGCGGATGAGCGAGTATGTGGTGCTGCAATGTCTCCATCATGCCCGCCGCATGCCGGACTATGCCCGTCTGAAGGCCGAGAAAGACTGGCAACCGCTGCCGCCTGCCGAAGCCGGAGACTTCACCGTCGGCATCATGGGGCTCGGCGTCCTGGGGCAGGACGCCGCGGCGAAGCTGAAGATCATGGGCTTCAACGTGATCGGCTGGTCGCGGAGAAAGAAGGAAATCGATGGCGTTGAGTGTTTCGATGCCAGAGGCCTCGATGACTTTCTGTCCGGAACCGACATTCTGGTCGGCCTCCTGCCGCTGACCGATGAGACGGCCGGCATCTTCAGTCGCGCGCTGTTTGAAAAGCTCCGCCGTTCCGGTCCGCTTGGGAGCCCCGTCTTGATCAATGCCGGGCGCGGCGGTTCGCAGGTCGAGGCCGATCTTCTCGCCGCGCTGGATGAGGGCGTCCTCCACGGCGCATCGCTCGATGTGTTCGAAACCGAGCCGCTGCCCGCGACAAGTCCGCTCTGGGCGCATGAGCGGGTCGTCGTCACGCCGCATGTGGCCTCCGATACCGATGTCAGGGCGCTGTTTGCCCATGTGGAACGCCAGATCGCCCGTTTCGAGGCGGGCGAGCCGCTGCAGCATGTGGTCAACCGCGCCGCCGGCTACTGAGCCGGGGGAACAAAGACCCGCGGCCTTACGTTTCCTCCCCGAAGAAAACCCTCCGCCGATCCTCGTGCGGAGGCCAGGGAGAACGACATGACGACGCATTTCGATCCGAAGGAAGGCCGCCCTGTCACATATCCGGGCGAGGACAATTATCCGCAGAAGAGCGAGGACGACACCCGCGTGCCCGAGACCGAGAAGCGGCATCTCAACCGCGGCCAGGGCGTGATCATGGTCATCATCGCCGTCATGGTCGCCGTGGTGCTGATCTGGGGCGGCGCCTCGTGGCTGTTCGGCGCGCCCGGCGCGGGTTGATTGATCCTTCCCCACAAACAATGAGACGGGAGGAAGACAATGGTTGAGAAGAAGAAGACCGGCAGCCGGCCCGAAGACGTGGAAGTCGATCTGACCCCGACGGAAGCGCGGCATTCGGAACGCGGCCGGCCGGTGCTGGCCATCCTGGCGGCCGGACTGGTTCTGGCCTTTCTGGTGTGGGGCGCGGTTGAGCTCTTTGCGCCGCGCGGGGGCGACCCGGCGGTCGAAACGGTGACCGAGGATGCCGCGCAGACGGAGGCGGCAGCAGGGCAGTAAATCTCAGTTCGAGCACAACGGCTCTGGACTTTTCATCGTCTTTGCAGCTATTTCATGGGCCCGAAAGGGCGACATGAAAGCCCTTTCCAGCGTTTTTTCCGCCTTAGAGCGCCGTGCGTCCATTCGGACGCACAAAGGACGCTCTAACCTATTGAATCTACGCATCGTGCTTTCCGAAAATCGATTCCGATTTTTGGGCCGATGCGCTAGGGGCGGCTCGAAAGGCCGAAGAGCGATGCCGAAGACCGATATTGCAACGCGGGTCTACGACCATAGCTGGAAGCTCGACCCGATCATCCGCAGCCTGCTGGATACCGACTTCTACAAGCTCCTGATGCTGCAGATGATCTGGAAACTCTATCCGGACGTCAACGCGACCTTTTCGCTGATCAATCGAACGACCTCGGTGCGCCTTGCCGAGGAGATCGACGAAGGGGAGTTGCGCGAGCAGCTTGACCACGCGCGCGGGATCAGGCTTACGAAGAAAGAGATGATCTGGCTCGCGGGCAACAGCTTTTACGGTCGCTCGCAGATTTTCGAGCCGGAGTTCCTCACCTGGCTCGCCAATTTCCGCCTGCCCGAATATGAACTGACCAAGCGCGACGGCCAGTATCAGCTCGATTTTCACGGTCCCTGGATGGAAACCACGATGTGGGAAATCCCGGCGCTGTGCATCATCAACGAGTTGCGCTCGCGCGCAACGATGAAGGATCTCGGCCTCTTCACCATCGATGTCACCTATGCCCGCGCGAAAGCCAAGATGTGGGCGAAAGTGGAAAGGCTGGCCGCGCTCGAAGGGCTTCGGATCTCCGATTTCGGCACGCGGCGGCGGCATTCCTTCCTGTGGCAGCGCTGGTGCGTGGAGGCGTTGAAGGAAGGGATCGGCCAGGCCTTTACCGGCACCTCCAACGTGCTTCTGGCCATGGATACCGATCTGGAGGCCGTCGGCACCAATGCGCACGAGCTTCCTATGGTTGCCGCAGCCCTTGCCGAGACCGACGAGGCGCTCGCGGCCGCGCCCTACAAGGTGATGCAGGACTGGAACAAGCTTTACGGCGGCAATCTCCTGATCGCGCTGCCGGATGCCTATGGCACAACGGCTTTCCTGCGCAATGCACCGGAATGGGTCGCCGATTGGACGGGGTTCCGGCCAGACAGCGCGCCGCCGATCGAGGGCGGGGAGAAGATCATCGACTGGTGGAAGAAGATGGGTCGCGACCCGCGCGAGAAGATCCTGATCTTTTCCGACGGGCTCGACGTGGATGCGATCATCGAGGCCTACAAGCATTTCCAGGGCAGGGTGCGCATGAGCTTCGGTTGGGGCACCAACCTCACCAATGATTTCATCGGCTGCGCGCCGCACCGCGTCGGCGGGCTGAAGCCGATCTCGATCGTCTGCAAGGTCTCCGACGCCAACGGCCGTCCGGCGGTCAAGCTTTCCGACAATCCGCAAAAGGCGACCGGCGACCCGAAGGAAGTCGAGCGTTACCTGAAGTTTTTCGGCTCGGAAGACATGCACGAGCAGCCGGTCCTGGTCTGAGGCCTGACCGAAAGGCAATAGATCGAACTTATCCCCGCAATTCGCGCGTCTGGCGTCATTGACTTGGCAATGCGCCGCCGCATAGATTGCGCGCGGATCAGGTTCCGTTCTGACGAACGGATGAAAAGGGAACACGGGACAGGGCTTTTTGCCTCATCCGTGGCTGCCCCCGCAACTGTAGCCGCAGAGCCGTTTCCATGATGTCACTGGGTTTGCCCGGGAAGACGGAAACAAGGGCGATGACGCGGAAGCCAGGAGACCTGCCTGATCCCGTCACCCATGCCGGAACACGGGGTTCTTGTTTTGGCGCGGTCTGCCGTCGCGGTGACATTTCGAAACGATGTTGCCGCCGACGGGACAGGACCGCGACCGGGTGTTTTGCCGTGTCACTTCTTCCCCGACGGGCTTTTTCGGCCGGCCTGAAACCGGTCGGCTTGGGGATATGACATGAACAAATCCATGCTTGCGGCCTCGGCCGCGCTTTTGATCCTGACGCCTGCGCAGGGGGTGCTTGCCCAGGATGCCGGGATCGTCGGAGATGACGTGATCGACCTGCAGCCGGTCTATGTGACGACGCCGCTGCGCCGTCCCTCGACGATCCTGCAGTCGACCTCGACGGTGACCGTGATCGATGAGGAGGATATCGAACGATCGGCGGCGCCCGACCTGCCGTCGCTGCTGAGGAAGTATCCGGGCGTCAACATTACCGCCAATGGCGGGCAGGGCGCACAGGCCTCGATCACGCTGCGCGGCGCAAGCGCATCGCAGACGCTGGTGCTCGTCGATGGCATGCGGGTCGCCTCCGCGACGGCCGGCTCGGCGTATCTTTCCAATATCCCGCTCTCAGCCATCGCGCGGGTCGAGATCGCCGAGGGCGCGCATTCGGCCGAGTGGGGCGCGGATGCGATCGGCGGCGTCGTCAACATCATCACCAAGGATGGCTCGGCCTGCGCCAACGGCCAGGCAATCTGCACCACGGTCGAGACCGGCGTGACCTGGCCCTGGGGCGGCTTCGGCACGGTGGCGACCCGCGGGATTACGGACAGTGGCGTCGATTTCAACCTCGGCCTCTCCATCCTCGGAACCGAAGGCTATGATTTCACCACGCCTGAAAATCCGGTTCACGAGGCGGGCCGCGACGGTTTCCTGCAGGGCTCGTTCAATTATGCGATCGGCAAGGACTTCACCTGGGGCCGGCTTTATTCGGAAGGCTTCTATGCCCGCTCCAACCCGCATTTCGACAGCGCGCCTTACGCCGACTGGATGACCGGCGCCATGGTCTACGGCGCCAACCAGGCGATCCAGACCAATGCCGCCTTCAAGCTCGGCGCCGAGCTCGATCATGCCGACGACTTGTCCTCTGTCTTCGAGATCTATTCGGCCTTCGATTACCAGAAGAACTTCCGCGACGACCATCCGGAAGCCGAAACGCATTACGATACCAACCGCTTCGGCCTTTCGGCCTCGACCACGAAGGAGGTGATCGCCGGCGATGCGCTCAACAGTTTCACGCTCGGGGGCGAAGCCTATCGCGAGACGGTGGACAGTTCCGTTGACTATACGCAGACCGGGCGCAAGGTCGGCGCGGTCTACGGCCAGTACGGCCTGGAATATGAGGCCCTGACCGTCAATGCCGGCCTGCGCTATGATGCGGACGAACAGTTCGGCGGCGCGCTCACCTACAATGTCGGCCTCGGCTACGAGCTCCTTCCGGGGCTGACGGCGCGGGCCTCCTATTCCACCGGCTTCAACGCCCCCACCTTCAACGATCTCTACTGGGCCTTCGACGGCACCTATGAGGGCAATCCGGATCTCGATGCCGAAACCTCGAAGAACTGGGAAGCCGGCCTCAACTGGGATTCGGGGACCGGCACGATCATCGATCTCGTCTACTATGAAAACCATATCGACGACATGATCGCCTATGTCTCCGATCCGGTGACCTATATCGGGACGATGGAGAACATCGACAGGGCCAAGATTTCCGGCGTGCGCGCTGTCTGGTCGCAGGCTCTGATGGACGACCGGCTCGGGCTTGATTTCGGCTTCGAATACCGCCTGCCGAAGAACGAGACGGATGACGTCTATATCGCCGACCAGAACCGGCTGAAGCTGACGGCGGCGGCAAGCTGGCAGGCGACCGAAGCCCTCAATCTCAATGCCGATATCGAATATGTCGGCAGTCGCTGGACCAATGAATCGAGCTATAATCCGCAGCTTGGCGACTACACGCTGGTCAATGTCTCGGCACTCTACGATATCGACCCGGCCGCGCGCGCCAAATTCGCGGTGGAGAATCTGTTCGATGAGGATTATGAGACCACCTATGGCTACAAGGCGCCCGGCACAACGGTAACGCTTTCCTACCAAAGGACCTTCTAGATGCTGCGGTCGGCGCTTTCGGCTCGAAATCTTCTGAAGCTCGCGAGCGTCTGCGCCGGCCTCCTTCCTGCCTTGCTGGTTCCAGGCATGGCTTTCGCCCGTCACCAGAGCTTCGCGCCGGCCCGCGTCGTCTCGATCAATCTGTGTGCCGACCAGATGGCGATGCTGCTTGCCGAAGACGGCCAGCTCGTCTCGGTGTCGAACCTTGCGGCCGATCCGGCGGTTTCTGCGATGGCGGAGGAGGCCAGGGGCTACAGGCTCAATCACGGCCTTGCCGAGGAAGTCTTCCTGATGAAGCCGGACCTGGTGCTCGCCGGCAGCTACACCACGCGCGAGACGGTGGACCTCCTTAAGCGGCTCGGCATACCGGTGGCCGAATTCGACCCCGAAACCTCGCTTGACGATGTGCGCGAGAACCTGCTTCGCATGGGCCATCTGCTTGGCCGTGTAGACGCGGCCGGAAGGCTTGTCGCGGACATGGACGAAACGCTCGCAGACCTTGAGGCGATGCCGGCCAACGGCAAGACGGCAGCGCTCTACTTTGCCAATGGCTACACGTCGGGCAAGGAGACGCTGGCCGGCGATATCGTCGCCAGGTCGGGACTTTCCAATATCGGAAGATCAGCCGGTGTCGACGGGCTCGGCCGCCTGCCGCTCGAGCGCCTGATCATGGCCGCGCCGGAGGTCATCATCGGCGGAGACAGCGGCTATGACGCGCCGGCGCTGGCGGAAGCGCCCTTTGCCCATCCCGCCTTCCGCGCGGCCGCCGCCAAGGCGGACCTTGTCGACCTGCCCAGTCGCCTGACGATCTGCGGCGGGCCTTTCAATCTTGAGGCGGTCGCCCGCCTGAAGAGGGCTGCCGCCGGGATTGAGCCTCCGCGCGCGAAGGATGCGGCTTCCCGTTTCGGCGAATGGCAGCTCCGTTCCGCAGGCGCGCCATGACTGAACGGGGCCGTTATCTTTGTCTCCTCCTTGGCCTCGGCGTGCTGGCGGCGGCGCTGTTCGTGGCCTCGCTCACCGTCGGTCCGGCGGGGTTCGGCTTTCGCGCGGCGTTCTCCGGTCTTTTCAGCCATGATGCCGGGGCGATCGCGCTGATCATGCAGGAAATCCGGCTCCCGCGCGCGCTTCTCGGCCTTGCAATCGGCGCGACGCTCGGCCTGTCAGGCGCGGTTCTGCAGGGCTATCTGCGCAATCCGCTGGCCGAACCGGGCCTTCTCGGGGTTTCGGCCTCGGCCTCGCTTGGCGCGGTGATCGCGATCTATACGGGCTTGTCAGCACTTTTCGCGCTGGCGCTGCCGGTTCTGGCGCTGGTCTTTGCCGTTCTCTCGGTCGTTCTGGTGCGGTTTCTGGCGGGCGGCGGCGCGCGCAGCCTGTCGATCATTCTGGCCGGCGTCGCCGTGACGAGCTTTGCCGGCGCGATGACGGCGCTTGCGCTCAACCTCTCGCCCAATCCCTTCGCGGCCATGGAAATCATGTTCTGGATGCTCGGGTCGCTGGCCGATCGCTCCATGTTGCAGGTCTGGCTGGCAGTGCCCTTCATGGCGCTCGGCTGGGTTCTGCTGTTTTCGTCAGCGCGCGCCCTTGATGCGATGACGATCGGCCATGACGCGGCGGAAAGCCTTGGCATATCACCGAAAACCACCGAACGGTTGGTGATCTGGGGCGTTGCGGCAAGCGTCGGGGCGGCGACCGCCGTCTCCGGCGCGATCGGCTTCGTCGGGCTGGTGGTGCCGCATCTCCTGCGCCCGCTGGTCGGCGCGGTGCCGTCCCGCCTTCTGCCGGCAAGCGCGCTGGGCGGTGCGGCGGTGCTTCTGGCGGCCGATGTGGCCGTGCGGCTGGTTGCGCCCGAGCGGGACCTGAAGATCGGAGTCGTGACGGCGCTCATCGGCGCGCCCTTCTTTCTGTGGCTGATCTTCAAGACGCGGCGGGAGCTGATCTGATGCTGCTCGGCGTCGACAATCTCACTGTCCGCATCGGCGGGCGCGCCATCATCGACAATGTCACCCTTTCGGTCGGTCATGGCGAGCTCGTGGGCCTGATCGGGCCGAACGGCGCCGGCAAAACGACGCTACTGAAGGCCTGTCTCGGCCTTGCCCGCGCCTCCGGCGACGTGAATCTGGCGGACAGGCCGCTTGCCGCCATGACGCCGCTCGAGCGCGCCCGCGCCGTCGCCTACCTGCCGCAGGACCATGAAATCGCCTGGGCGGTGGCTGTGCGGCATATCGTCGGCCTCGGCCGCCAGCCCTGGCGCGAAGCGTCGGTCTTCGGGGATTATGCCGGCGGCCATGTCATCGCTCGCGCCATGGAATGCATGGGCGTCGACGCGCTTGCGGACCGGCGCGCCGACACGCTTTCCGGCGGGGAGCGTGCGCGGGTGCTGATTGCCCGGGCTCTGGCCCAGGCAGCGCCGTTGCTCGTTGCCGACGAGCCGGTGGCGGGGCTCGATCCGGCCCACCAGATTGCGCTGATGGAGGTGTTCGGCTCGCTCCTTCACGACGGGCGGTCGGTTGTCTGCTCGCTGCATGACCTGGGCCTGGCCGCGCGCTGGTGCACGCGGCTGGTGATGCTGTCGGAGGGACGCGTCGTCGCCGACGGGCCGCCCTCTGCTGTGCTGACGCCTGAAAACCTTCGGCGCGTTTATGGCGTCGAGGCGTTTTTCGGCCATGCCGGCGGCGGGCCGGTGGTCATGCCCACAGGGCTTTCGAAAAAATAGCGCTTCGGCCGGCCGCGCGCCTGTCAAACTCTTGCCAAGCGCCATTGCGCGCGGTGTCCGATTTCGCTAAGAAACCGCAGCTTTCCCGGCTGCGTGAGTCCGGTTGCGACCGGTCCGGCCGCCAACCGGGTTTCCAGGGGATGGCCGTGGTGTCGCGTCCGCCATCGCTTTCGGACGCCAGAAAATTCGAGTGTTGGAATATGGCCCGCATTGTCATGAAGTTCGGCGGCACTTCCGTCGCCAATATCGAGCGTATCCGCAATGTGGCGCGCCATGTCAAACGCGAGGTCGATGCCGGCCACGAGGTTGCCGTCGTCGTTTCCGCCATGGCTGGCAAGACCAACGAACTCGTCGAGTGGACGCGTGAAGCCTCGCCGATGCATGATGCGCGCGAATATGATGTGGTCGTCTCCTCCGGCGAGCAGGTGACCTCGGGTCTTCTTGCCATCGTGCTGCAGTCCATGGGCGTCAACGCCCGCTCCTGGCAGGGTTGGCAGGTGCCGATCAGGACCGACAGCACCCATGGCGCGGCCCGCATCGCCGATATCGACGGTTCGGATATCGTCAAGCGCATGGGCGAGGGGCAGGTTGCCGTCTGCGCCGGTTTCCAGGGCATCGGTCCGGACAACCGGATCGCGACCCTCGGCCGCGGCGGATCGGATACCTCCGCCGTTGCCATCGCGGCAGCGGTCAAGGCGGATCGCTGCGACATCTACACCGATGTCGACGGCGTCTACACCACCGACCCGCGCGTCGAGCCGAAGGCGAAACGCATGAAGAAGGTGGCATTCGAGGAAATGCTGGAAATGGCCTCGCTCGGCGCCAAGGTGCTGCAGGTGCGCTCCGTCGAACTGGCCATGGTCCATAAAGTGCGCACATTCGTGCGCTCGAGTTTCGAGGCGCCGGATGCGCCGGGCATGGGCGACTTCGACAATCCGCCCGGAACCCTGATTTGCGACGAGGATGAGATTTTGGAACAGGAAGTCGTGACCGGCATCGCGTATGCCAAGGATGAAGCGCAGATCTCGCTGCGCCGCGTGGAAGATCGCCCCGGTGTTGCCGCCGCCATCTTCGGCCCTCTTGCCGAGGCTCATGTCAATGTCGATATGATCGTGCAGAACATCTCGGAAGAGGGCACGCATACCGACATGACCTTCACCGTGCCGGCGTCGGACGTGGAGAAGGCCAAGGCGGCGCTTGCCGCCAAGCAATCCGAAATCGGCTATGACGTGATCCAGAGCGAGACCGAGCTTGCCAAGATTTCGGTGATCGGCATCGGCATGCGCTCGCATTCCGGCGTTGCCGCATCGGCCTTCAAGGCACTGTCGCAGAAGGGCATCAACATCAAGGCGATCACGACATCGGAGATCAAGATTTCGATCCTGATCGACGGCGCCTATGCCGAGCTTGCTGTCAGAACTTTGCATTCCTGCTACGGTCTCGATAAATAAGCCGTAACGGATTGTCCGCAAACCCCTCGTTTCGGAACGGTCCGACTGAAACCTAGACGGTTTCTCCACCGGGGACAGACTGCTATGAACCACCAAGCACCGAGCCCGCGTATCCTGCTGAAGCGGCTCAGGGAACTGATGGCCGAGCCGCTGGAGCCGCAGGACCGCCTTGACCGCATCGTCGGCCAGATTGCCGACAACATGGTCGCGGCCGTGTGTTCGGTCTATGTGCTCAGAGCCGACAGCGTGCTTGAGCTTTATGCGACGCAAGGCCTGAAGCGCGATGCGGTTCACCTGGCGAGCCTGCGCATGGGCCAGGGTCTTGTCGGCACAATTGCGGCTTCCGCGCGGCCGCTGAACCTTTCCGATGCCCAGTCCCACCCCGCCTTCCGTTATCTGCCGGAAACGGGCGAGGAAATCTATCACTCCTTCATGGGCGTGCCGATCCTGCGCGCCGGCCGCACGCTCGGCGTTCTCGTGGTGCAGAACACCGACGAGCATGCCTATAGCGAGGAAGAGGTCGAGGCGCTGCAGACGGCGGCGATGCTGCTTGCCGAACTGATCGCCTCCGGTGACCTGAAGAAGATCACCCGACCGGGCATGGAGCTCGACCTGACCCGCTCGGTGTCGCTTTCGGGCGATGCCTATGGCGAGGGCATCGCGCTCGGCCATGCCGTGCTGCACGAACCGCGAATCATGATCAACAACCTCGTCAACGAGGACAGCGACGCCGAGATCGCGCGGCTGCGCGCGGCGATCGAGAAGCTGCGTTTCTCGATCGACGAGCTTCTTCAGCGCAATGACGTGCCTTCGGAGGGCGAGCACCGCGAGGTGCTGGAAACCTACCGCATGTTCGCTCATGACCGCGGCTGGGTCCGGCGGCTTGAAGAAGCGATCATGTTGGGGCTGACGGCCGAGGGCGCCGTGGAGAAGGTGCAGAGCGACACCAAGGCCCGGATGATCCGCCTCACCGACCCCTTCATGCGCGACCGCATGCATGATCTCGATGACCTTGCCAACCGGCTGCTGCGTCAGCTGACCGGCCATGCGGTCGATACGGACGGGGAGAATTTCCCCGAGGACGCCGTGGTCGTCGCCCGCGTGATGGGCCCGGCCGAGCTTCTCGATTACCCGCGCGAGAAACTGCGCGGCCTTGTACTCGAGGAGGGAGCGGCGACCAGCCATGTCATCATCGTCGCGCGCGCCATGGGCATTCCGGTCATCGGCCAGGCGACCGGCGTTGCCGCCCAGGTGGAGAACGGCGATGCGATCATTGTCGACGGTGATGATGGCGAGGTGCATGTGCGCCCGCTCGATGCGGTCGTCACCGCCTATGAGGAAAAGCTGAGGCTGAGGGCGCGCCGCCAGGAGCAATTCCGGGCTCTCCGGTCCGTCGATCCGGTCTCCGCCGACGGCGTACGCTTCAAGCTGATGATGAATGCCGGGCTTCTGGTCGACCTGCCGCAGCTTGACGATTCGGGCGCGGAAGGGATCGGCCTGTTCCGCACCGAGCTGCAGTTCATGATCGCCTCGCGCATGCCGAAGGCGGCCGAGCAGGAGAGCTTCTATCGCCAGGTGCTCGACCATGCGGGCAATCGTCCCGTCACTTTCCGCACCCTCGACATCGGCTCCGACAAGATGGTCTCCTATTTCCGCGCGCAGGAAGAGGAAAACCCGGCCATGGGCTGGCGCGCGATCCGTCTGGCGCTCGACCGGCCCTATCTCCTGCGCATGCAGCTGCGCGCGCTGATGAAGGCCTCGGCCGGCGAGACGCTCAGGGTCATGGTGCCGATGGTTTCCGAGGTCGGCGAGATCCGCGAGGCCCGCGCGCTGATGGCCAAGGAAGTGCAGTACATGGCCCGTTTCGGCCATCAGGTGCCGCGCAGAATAGAACTCGGCGCGATGCTGGAAGTGCCGGCGCTGCTTTACGAGATCGATGAACTGATGGCCGAGGTCGATTTCGTCTCGGTCGGCTCCAACGATCTTTACCAGTTCTTCATGGCGATCGATCGCGGAAATGCCCGCGTTTCCGACCGTTATGACACGATCAGCAAGCCTTTCCTCAGAATGCTGCGCGATATCGTGCGGGCCGGCGAGCGCAACAATGTTCCGGTGACGCTGTGCGGCGAATATGCCAGCAAGCCCATTTCGGCGCTGGCCCTTTTTGCCATCGGCTATCGCTCGGTGTCGATGTCCGCGACGGCGATCGGTCCGGTGAAGGCGATGCTGCTCGGTCTCGACATTTCGGCCGTCAGCGATGTCGTGAACGCGGCGCTCGATGATCCGGCGAACCTGACGCCGGTGCGCGCCCTTCTGGAACGCTTTGCCGGCGAGCACAATATTCCGCTTTAGCGGCGTTTTTAAAAACGCAGGCGGCAAAAAAGACCAACAACAAGCGGAGAGAATGACCCGTGGCGATGCTACCACAGGAAAAGATGCGGGAACTGGAACGGCGTTTTGCCGAGGTCGAGGCGCGCATGTCGTCCGGCCCCGACGCCGAGACCTATGTGAGGCTCGCCTCCGAATATGCCGAGCTCGAGCCGGTGGTGGCCAAGATCCGCGCCTATCAGTCCGCCGAACGCGAGCTTGCCGACCTCGAAAGCCTGCTTTCCGATCGCGCGACCGACAGGGAGATGCGCGATCTCGCCGAAATGGAAGTGCCGGAGCTTGAGGAGCGCATCGAGGCGCTGACCGGGGAAATCCAGCTCCTGCTGCTGCCGCGCGATGCGGCCGATGAGAAGAGCGCGGTGCTGGAAATCCGCGCCGGGACCGGCGGTTCCGAGGCGGCGCTTTTTGCCGGCGACCTCTTCCGCATGTATGAGCGCTACGCCTCCGACAAGGGCTGGAAGGTCGAGGTACTTTCCGCAAGCGAAGGCGATGCCGGCGGCTACAAGGAAATCATCGCCTCCGTTTCCGGGCGCGGCGTTTTCTCGCGGCTGAAATTCGAATCCGGCGTGCACCGCGTGCAGCGCGTGCCGGAAACCGAGGCCGGCGGGCGCATCCATACCTCGGCGGCGACCGTTGCCGTTCTTCCGGAGGCAGAGGACATCGATATCGAGGTCCGCCAGGAAGATATCCGCATCGACACGATGCGCTCGTCCGGTGCGGGCGGTCAGCATGTCAACACCACCGACTCTGCCGTGCGCATTACCCATATCCCGACCGGCATCGTCGTCACCAGTTCGGAGAAATCCCAGCACCAGAACCGGGCGAAGGCCATGCAGGTGCTGCGCGCCAAGCTTTTCGACATGGAGCGCCAGCGCGCCGACAGCGAAAGGTCTGCCGACCGCAAGGCCCAGGTCGGTTCGGGCGACCGGTCGGAGCGCATCCGCACCTATAATTTTCCGCAAGGCCGCGTCACCGATCACCGCATCAACCTGACGCTCTACAAGCTCGATGCCGTGATCGCCGGCGATCTCGACGAGATCGTCGACGCGCTCGTCGCCGATTACCAGGCCGGCCAACTCGCGCTTCTCGGCGCGAAGGTCAATTGAGGATACGGGCGTGACGACGCTTTCAGCGCTCTATCGCAAGGCCGTTGCCGCCTTCGAGGCGGGAGGTCTTGAAACGCCGGCAGAGGATGCGCGTCATCTGGTCAGCGGCGTGCTCGGCCTGTCCCTGACGGAGATGATGACCGAGGGCGCCCGCGTGATCGAGCCGGATGAAGAGATCGCCGTATCGGCCGCCATGGCGAGGCGGCTTGCGCGCGAACCCGTCTACCGCATCCTCGGCGCGCGCGAATTCTTCGGTCTCGACTTCATGCTGTCCGCCGACACGCTGGAGCCGCGGCCGGACACGGAAAATCTGGTCGAGCATGCGCTTGCCTTTCTCAAGCAGACGGTTCGGCGAAAAGGCGCGGTCCGTTTCGTCGATCTTGGCACCGGAACCGGCGCGATTGCGGTCGCTCTGTTGAAAAATTGCGCCGGAGCGACCGCGCTTGCCACGGATATTGCCGACGGGGCTCTTGAAACCGCGCGCGCCAATGCCTTGATAAACGGTGTCGCGGATCGTTTCGAGACGGCGCGCGGACCATGGCTCGATGCGGCAAGGGGGCGATACGACATGATTGTGTCAAATCCGCCCTATATCGTCTCGGACGTGATCGATACACTGGCGCCCGAGGTCAGGGAGCATGATCCCGCCCTTGCGCTGGACGGAGGCAAGGACGGTCTTGACGCCTATCGCGCGATCGCGGCGAAAGCCTCGGACCACCTGGCCGAAGACGGCATTGTTGCGCTTGAGATCGGCTTTGACCAGAAGGACATGGTGACCGCGATCTTCTCCGAAGAAGGGTTCGCACTTGCACAATCGCACAGGGATTTTGGCGGAAATGACCGCGTTGTCATTTTTGCAAGCGCCCGGAAAAGCTGAAAATCAAGCCGGTTCCGGCCTTTTTCAAAACAGGCGAAGAAAGGGCTTGGAATTTTTAGACAAGCACGATAGGTTGCAGCCACGCAAAACGGTGACTGAACGAAACGGGCGATTCGTCGCCAGGCAACAGTCTCAAGGTTTTTCGTCCAATGTTGGTTCATTGTGACATGCCGTCTTTTGCGTGATTCAGGTATTTGGATTCCACGAATGGCAGCGGGTTATTTGCCCTGCCAACGGGGCTATGCCGCCGTGTTTCGCTGATGCGGGAACGGCCAAGGCGTAGCTCGACCATTGACAGAAAATTCAGGTGAATACTCCATGAGGTCAGGACAGCAGAATAAGCGCAGCCGGGGGCGCGGCGGCAATAATAACTTCAACCGTAAGGGCGCCAACCCGCTGACCCGGACTTATGACAGTACCGGTCCTGATGTGAAGGTGCGGGGCACCGCGCAGCATGTCGCGGAAAAATACATGTCGCTTGCGCGTGATGCGCAAGGGGCGGGCGACCGGGTGATGGCGGAGAACTATCTCCAGCACGCCGAGCACTATAACCGTATCATTGCCGCGGCCCAGTCGCAGCTTCAGGAGCGCCATCAGCGCGACGACCGCTCCGACGACGAGAATGACGATGTTGCGGCCAAGAAGGGCAACAACAACAATAACCAGTCGTCGTCCGACGAGCGCGGCGAGCGCAAGGAACAGCAGCGCAGGCAGGAGCCCCAGGTGGATGCCGACGGCCCGCAGCCGGTGATCGACGGAACGCCCGCCGAGGTTGCGGCCGAAGAGGCCGAGGGCCAGCCGGCGACGAAATCCCGCCGCCGTTCGACCGCCGCCAGCCGTCCGCGCCGCACCAAGCGCGCCGCCGCCGAAAATGCCGGCGAGGACGAAAGCGCCGCTTCCGCCGGCGAGAATGGCGAAGAAGCCGAGGCTCCGAAAAAGCCGACGCGCCGCCGCCGCACACCGAAGGCCGAGGCCGAAGGCGACGAGGGCAAGGACGCGTCGTCCAAGCCTGCCAAGAAGGACAAGGCCCCCGCGCTTGCCGACAGCGCCTCGGAATAGGCGTTTTTCACGGTACTCGAACATCGGGCCCGGTTTTTCAGCCGGGCCTTTTTCGTTTGATCCGGTTGTTCCGATTTTCGGTCCGATGCGCTATGTCAGCGTCAAACGGAACGGAATGAGTGTCATGGGCTTTGTCATCGCAATCGACGGACCGGCGGCGGCCGGCAAGGGAACACTGGCGCGCAGGCTTGCCGCGCATTACGGCCTGCCGCATCTCGACACCGGGCTCACCTACCGCGCAACGGCGAAGGCGCTTATCGATGCGGGAAAGCCGCTGGACGACGAGGCGGTTGCGGCCGAGATGGCCGCCAGTGTCGATCTCGGCAATCTCGACCGCGCGGTGCTTTCGGCCCATGACATCGGCGAGGCGGCATCGAAGGTCGCTTCCATGCCCGCCGTGCGCGTCGCGCTGGTCGAAGCGCAAAGGCGCTTCGCCGTCGCCGGCAAGGGTGCTGTGCTCGACGGCCGCGACATCGGCACGGTGGTCTGCCCTGAGGCGCCGGTGAAGCTTTATGTGACGGCCGATGCCGAGATCCGCGCCAGACGCCGCTATGACGAGATCGTCGCCAAGGGCGAGACGGCCGATTTCGATGCGATCCTCGACGATGTCCGCCGCCGCGACGCGCGGGACATGGGGCGAAAGGACAGTCCGTTGCGCCCCGCGGACGATGCGCACTTGCTTGATACGTCCAAAATGGGTATAGAGGCCGCGTTTCAGGCCGCGCGCGCCCTCGTGGACCAGCGGCTTGACCCGTAATGCATGCGGAGGAGGCTCCGCAAATCAAGGTTTTCACTGCATCCATGCGCCGGAATGCTCTTTGTCTTTCCCGAAAAGGCGAAGAGGGGTGTGGTGACAGCCGAAGATCAACACCAGCCACCGGCGCAACGCGTGTTCGGTTCAAGAGAACGGACACGATCCAGGAGTTTTCATGACTGCACAAACCCCCACGCGCGACGATTTCGCCGCAATGCTCGAGGAATCCTTCGGCGCGAACAATGATCTTGCCGAAGGCTATGTTGCCAAGGGCCTGGTCACGTCCATCGAAAAGGACATGGCCATCATCGACGTCGGCCTGAAGGTCGAAGGTCGCGTACCGCTGAAGGAATTCGGCGCGCGCGGCAAGGATGGCGAGCTGAAGGTTGGCGACGAAGTCGAAGTCTATGTCGAGCGCATCGAAAACGCGCTGGGCGAGGCTGTCCTGTCGCGTGAGAAGGCCCGCCGCGAGGAAGCATGGGTCAAGCTCGAGGCCAAGTTCGAGGCCGGCGAGCGCGTCGAAGGCATGATCTTCAACCAGGTCAAGGGCGGCTTCACGGTCGATCTCGACGGTGCGATCGCCTTCCTGCCGCGTTCCCAGGTGGACATTCGCCCGATCCGCGACGTATCCCCGCTGATGCACACGCCGCAGCCATTCGAAATCCTGAAGATGGACAAGCGCCGCGGCAACATCGTCGTTTCGCGCCGGACCGTTCTTGAGGAAAGCCGTGCGGAACAGCGTTCGGAAATCGTCCAGAACCTCGAAGAGGGCCAGGTTGTCGAGGGTGTCGTCAAGAACATCACCGATTACGGCGCCTTCGTCGATCTCGGCGGCATCGACGGGCTGCTGCACGTCACCGACATGGCATGGCGTCGTGTCAACCATCCGACCGAGCTTCTGTCCATCGGCCAGAACGTCAAGGTTCAGATCATCCGCATCAACCAGGAAACGCACCGCATTTCCCTGGGCATGAAGCAGCTTGAAGCTGATCCGTGGGATGGCATCCAGGCCAAGTATCCG
Organism: Martelella sp. AD-3; assembly: GCF_001578105.1. Lineage (GTDB taxonomy): Bacteria > Pseudomonadota > Alphaproteobacteria > Rhizobiales > Rhizobiaceae > Martelella. The sequence goes on from NZ_CP014275.1 coordinate 35,368, forward strand.
GAAGGCAAGAAGATCTCCGGTACGGTCACGAACATCACCGATTATGGTGCGTTCGTCGAGTTGGAGCCGGGCATCGAAGGCCTGATCCACATCTCGGAAATGTCCTGGACCAAGAAGAACGTCCACCCCGGAAAAATCCTGTCGACCACGCAGGACGTCGACGTCGTAGTGCTCGAAGTCGATCCGGCCAAGCGCCGCATTTCGCTCGGCCTCAAGCAGACGCTCGAGAACCCGTGGGAAGCCTTCTCCTTCTCGCATCCGTCCGGCACGGTTGTCGAAGGCGAGATCAAGAACAAGACCGAATTCGGCCTGTTCATCGGTCTCGAAGGCGATGTCGACGGCATGGTGCACCTCTCCGACCTCGACTGGAACCGTCCGGGCGAGCAGGTCATCGAGGAGTACAACAAGGGTGACGTCGTCAAGGCTGTCGTTCTCGATGTCGATATCGACAAGGAACGCATCTCGCTCGGCATCAAGCAGCTCGGCAAGGATTCGCTCACGGAAGCCGCAGCTTCCGGCGATCTGCGCAAGGGTGCTGTCGTGTCCTGCGAAGTCACTGCCGTCAACGACGGCGGTGTCGAGGTCAAGCTCGTCAACCACGACGACATCTCGGCCTTCATCCGCCGTTCGGATCTCGCCCGCGACCGCGACGAGCAGCGCCCCGAGCGTTTCTCCGTCGGTCAGGTCTTCGACGCCCGCGTCACCAACTTCTCCAAGCGCGACCGCAAGGTCATGCTCTCCATCAAGGCGCTTGAAATCGCCGAGGAGAAGGAAGCCGTGGCACAGTTCGGTTCGTCCGACAGTGGCGCCTCGCTCGGCGACATCCTGGGCGCGGCTCTGAAGAACCGCGACGACCAGTAAGCGTTCCGCTTGCGCTGACTGAGTTCAAGCCGCCGGGTGGCAACGCCCGGCGGTTTTTCTTTTTGGCCGTCAAACTTGACGATAGCGGCCTGCCTTCCGATGTTTGGAAGACGAAGCGGTAGAGGAAATGACCATGGCAAAAAAGACACCGATATTGCCCGGGACGAACAGCAGGCCGCTCGATCCCAGGATGGACGCCCTGCAATACGAGATCATGCAGGAGACGGCACAGGCGCTGGGGCGGATCGGGCGCAGGCTGGAAGAGGCGCTCGCCGCCCTCAAACGCCACGACGAGACGCCGGGCTCCAACCAGGATCGCGATGCACTGGTGCAGGAGGCGGCCGATCGCGCCTTCGCGCTCTTCATCCAGCGCGACTATCTCGGGCTCAGGACCGACCATCACCTGACATCGACCTATGATATTCCCCGCGAGGTGATGTTGCGCGTCGGCGTGATGAAAAAGGCGGAAGAGACCTGAGGCGGCGACGGCTCCAAGGCCCTTTCGCAAAGCCGTTCACAAAAAAACGCCCCGGTTGATAAACCGGGGCGCATTGCATTTCACGGAAAGGCTTGATGATCAGTTCGCCGAGTGCTGGAGGCGCTCGATCTCGTCCTTGAGCTGAAGCTTCTTGCGTTTGAGTTCGTTGATTTCCTCATCATGGCTTGACGGCGAGGACATCACGCTCTGCAGCTCCTTCTCGAGCGCGGAGTGTTTTTCCTCAAGGGCGGCAAGGTGGGTCTGAACTGACATTTCACACGTCCTTCCTTTACTTATCGCCGCAGGATGCGGCGCCTCGTCATCAATTTGCAATAAAATCATGCCACGTTTCGTGACGCTTGTCGAAGGCGGAAATGTGATTTTCCGGCGGCATTTTCAATGTCTGCGCTGTCATGGGGCAATCGCTTGCTTTTCACCGAAATCGAATGATGCTAAGGCCTTCCTGGGCAGGCTTTTGCCGCAACTGACCGTGGCCCGGAGCGTCGGGCGTGAAAGGCGTGGACCGGTTTCGAAACCCCGACGCGCAAAGACCCCGGCCCGGTTTCGCCATAATTGGAACCACGACTGAAACGGAAGCCGATGAGCCCGATCATGAACCCGAAAGTCGCCATCGTCATGGGCTCCCAGTCCGACTGGGAAACGATGAAGAATGCCGCCGACACGCTCGACATTCTCGACGTTGACTACGATGCCCGCATCGTCTCCGCGCACCGCACGCCGGACCGGCTTTACGACTTTGCGCGCGGCGCGCGCGCAGAAGGCTTCCAGATCATCATTGCCGGCGCGGGCGGGGCGGCGCATCTGCCGGGCATGCTGGCCGCGCTGACGCCGCTGCCGGTCTTCGGCGTCCCGGTTCAGTCGCGCGCGCTTTCCGGCCAGGACAGCCTGCTTTCGATCGTGCAGATGCCGGCGGGCGTGCCCGTGGGAACGCTCGCCATCGGCAAGGCGGGCGCGGTCAATGCGGCGCTGCTGGCCGCCGCCGTGCTGGCGCTGGCGGACCCGGAGCTTGCCGGCAGGCTTGATGACTATCGCGCCCGCCAGGCGGCCCATGTCGCAGAATATCCCATCGACAAGGACGAATAGGCGAATGAGAACCATCGGCATCATCGGCGGCGGCCAGCTCGGCCGCATGCTGGCCATGGCCGCGGCCCGGCTTTCGATCCGCACCGTCATTCTGGAGCCGGATCCGCATTGCCCGGCGGCTCAGGTGGCGAACGACCATATCGTCGCGGGTTATGACGATGCGCGCGCGCTTGGCGAGCTTGCGTCCCATTGCGACGTCATCACCTATGAATTCGAGAATGTGCCGGAAAAGAGCGCCGCCCTTCTTGCCGCCGAGCGGCCGGTCTATCCGCCGGCCCGCGCGCTGTCGATCGCGCAGGACCGGCTGGCCGAAAAGTCCTTCCTCAATGAGTGCGGCATTCCGACGGCCGGTTTCCACGCGGTTGATAGCCGCGCCGATCTCGATGCCGCGTTGCAGCGCTTCGGCGGGCGCGGCGTGTTGAAGACGCGCCGCTTCGGCTATGACGGCAAGGGACAGTGGGTCTTCGCCGGCGCGGGCGACGATGCCGGAGCGGCCTTTGAAGCCCTTGGCGGCGCGCCGGCGATCTTCGAGGAATGGATCGATTTTGCCTGCGAGATTTCGGTCATCGCCGCGCGCGGCATGGATGGCGGCCTCGTCTCGTTCGATCCGGCGGAAAACGAGCACAGCGGCGGCATTCTGAGGCTCTCGCGCGTACCGGCGCGCGTGTCGGATGATGTGATCCGCAAAGCGAGAATCGCGGCCGAGCGGCTTCTGATCGCGCTGGAATATGTCGGCGTTGCCGGGCTGGAACTGTTCGTCGCCCGGGACGGGCGGCTGCTGGCAAACGAGTTTGCCCCGCGCGTGCACAATTCCGGCCACTGGAGCGAGGCGGCCTGCGTGACCTCGCAGTTCGAGCAGCATATCCGCGCCGTCTGTGGCCTGCCGCTGATCGATCCGGCGCGCCACAGTGACTGCGTGATGTACAACATCGTCGGCGACGATATGGATGATATTCCGCGTTACATGATGACGCCGGGCGCGCTTGTCCACCTCTACGGCAAGGCCGAGACCCGGCCGGGACGGAAGATGGGCCACGTGACCGTGCTTCAGCGCCACGAAAACGGCCGGAACGGTTGACTTTCGCCCGGCCTTTCGCTAGGAACCGGCCACAGCCAAGCGCGCCCCATACCGGCGCGCTTTTGAATGTTGAAACAGACCGCCTTTACTGATCAGTCGAGAGCGGCACAAACAGCGGATCGAAAACATGAAGATCAAGAATTCGCTCAAGGCGCTCAAGTCCCGTCACCGGGAAAACCGTCTGGTGCGCCGCAAGGGCCGAGTATACATCATCAACAAGCAGAACCCGCGCTTCAAGGCCCGCCAGGGCTGATTGCGGTCACCGGTCCGTGATCGGGCCGGGGCAATATCTGTTTGAAATTTCGCCATGACGGGATACCATCCCGTCATGCGCTTTTTTATGCCTGTATTCCTGACGTTGTTTTCGCTTGCGCCCCTGGCGGCGCCTACTGTCGCCGCGCAAGCGCGTGATGGCGGCGAGGCGGCAGTCGAAGCGCCGGCGGATCCGCTCGACGCGATGTATCGTCAGCTTGCCCGTACCCGGGATTCCGGCGAGGCGGCGGCCTTTGCCAAGGAGATTGACGATTATCTCGACCGTTCGCCAAGCGCGACCGTCTCGTTGCTGATCGAATGGTCGGACGCGGCTGAGGCCGATGGCCGCACGGCGGCGGCGCTTGATTTCCTGTCGGAGGCAATCGCGCTTCGGCCCGACGAGCCCGCGGCCTACCGCAAGCGCGCCGTCATCCATTATACCCATGGAGACCTGAACCGGGCGATGGACGATATCGGCAGCGCGCTGGCGCTGGAACCGCGCGATTTCGGCGGGCTCGGCCTGATGGCGACCATCCTCGACCGCACCGGGCGGCCCGAGGCCGCGCTCAAGGTCTGGCGGCGCTATCTCGACTTCTATCCTGCCGACCGCGATGTCAGCGCCTATGTGGACAATACGGAAAACGATCTGGCCGGCCGACGGCTGTGATCGGCGCCGACCCGGCAAACGGGCGGGGAGGTCCGAAGCTCTCAGCCCTCGTCCTTCTTTTCCTCGCCGATCGGCTCGACCGAATGACGCATGATCAGCGGCATCTGGGCAAGGGTGAAGGCGATGGTGATCGGCATCGTCGCCCAGACCTTGAAATTGACCCAGACATCGGCGGAGAAATTGCGCCAGACAACCTCGTTGATGATTGCCAGGAAGACGAAGAACAGGCCCCATCTGAGCGTCAGCTTGCGCCAGCCCTCGTCATCCAGCCTGAAGGCGGAGTGGAACACGTAGCCGAGCAGTGAGCGGCCGAAAACAAGGCCGCCCAGCAAAACGGCGGCGAACAGCCCGTTGACGATGGTCGGCTTCATCTTGATGAAGGTCTCGTCCTGCAGCCAGAGCGACAGCGCGCCGAACACCAGCACAACGACGCCGGAGACGAGCGGCATGATCGGAATATTGCCCATGACGATGCGCGAGGCGACGAGCGAGATGACGGTTGCCGCCATGAACAGCGCGGTTGCCACCAGAAGCGGGGTGCCGAAGGCAGCAAGAGCCGGGACGGTTTTCATCAGCCATTCGCCGCGCAGATTGGCGAAGAAGAAGATCATCAGCGGCCCGAGCTCGAAGACAAGCTTCAGGAACGGCTCTTCCTTCTGTTCGGTCGTCAGTTTTTTAGGGCTGCTGTCGCTCATAATCTGTCGTTTCTCATGGATGGCACCGTCGGCTCATATCATATGGGAGCGGCGTCCCTTCAACCCCAAAAGCGGCCATTTTACGGGCGCGCGCGTTTTATGCCTCTTCTTCTTCCGGGGTGCCGGCAATGGCCTGGGCAAATTCTTCCGCCTCGAAGGGTTCAAGGTCGTCGATCCCCTCGCCGACGCCGATGAAATAGACGGGCAGTTTGTGCTTGGCGGCGATCGCCACCAGAATGCCGCCGCGGGCCGTGCCGTCGAGCTTGGTCATGACGAGACCGGAGACGCCGGCGATGTTGCGGAAGATCTCCACCTGGCTCATGGCGTTCTGGCCGGTGGTGGCGTCGAGCGTCTGCAGCACGGTGTGCGGCGCGTCCGGATCGAGCTTGCCAAGCACGCGGACGATCTTCGCCAGTTCGTCCATCAGTTCGGCCTTGTTCTGCAGCCGGCCCGCCGTATCGATGATGACCACGTCCGAGCCGTTTTCCTGGCCGCGCTTGAAGGCGTCATAGGCAAGGCCGGCGGCATCGGCCCCCAGCTTGGTGCCGACGAATTCGGCGCCCGTGCGGTCCGACCATATCTTCAACTGCTCGATGGCCGCGGCGCGAAAGGTGTCGCCCGCGCCCAGCGTCACCTTGAGACCGGCGCGCGTCAGCTTGGCGGCGAGCTTGCCGATCGTGGTGGTCTTGCCGGTGCCGTTGACGCCGACGACGAGAATGACATGCGGCTTTTTCGACAGATCCAGCGCCAGCGGCTTCGCCACCGGCTGCAGCACCTTGGTGATTTCGCCGGCCATGATGCGGGTCACATCCTTGCCGGTGACATCCCGCCCGTAGCGTTCCGATGACAGCGTGTCGGTAATGCGCATGGCGGTCTCGATGCCGAGATCGGCCTGGATCAGCAGGTCCTCCAGTTCCTCCAGCGCTTCCTCGTCCAGCTTGCGCTTGGTGAAAAGCGCGGCGATCTGCCCGGAAAGCTGCTGCGAGGTACGGAACAGGCCGGCTTTCAACCGTTGGAACCAGGAGAGTTTTTTCGTCGGCTGCGGCTTTGGCGCGTCAGGCTTCGGGCCCGCGGTGATTTCGAAGCCTTGGTTCTTTTTCGGGGCAGGGGCCGGCTCTTCCGCGGCCTGCGGCGGCGCTTCGACTGGTGTCGCGGCGGCAGGGTCTCCAGCCTGCGCGGGTGGCTCGTGTGCTTCGGAGGCAGGAGCCTGTTCTGGCTGCGGCTTCTCCGGCGCCGCCTCCGGCTCATCATGAGACCGTCCGACGACACCGCCGATAATGCTGTCATCGTCCCACGGGTCGCTGCTTTCAGCCGCGGCGACGGTCTCGGCGGACGGTTCCGGCTCGGATTGCTCCGCTTCCGGCGTGACGGCTTCACTCTCCTCTTCCGGCGCGACGACTTGTTCTTCCTTCGGCTTCTGTTCCTTTTTGCCGAAGGTGAAGACGTTTTTCATGAAGCCGAGGGTCATGGGAATAATTTCCTGTTTCTGCCGGTTGCGGTTCTTTATCCCGTGCGCTGCGGCACCTTGTCAACGCGGTGTGTCCAGGCATACGGCCTCAGGCATCGAGAAAATCGGCCTTGAGGCGCTTTCCGTCATGGCCAGTGATGCGGGCCGTGATGAAACGACCGGGCTCGAGCTCCGGCGTGGCCACCGGTGCGAAGTTCTCCGCATGGCCGTTTTCGCCGCGTTCGGTGAGCACGGTCTGGTCGGTGCCAATGAGGCTGTCGAGATGGCGCTTCGTCAGCGCCTCTCCCGCTGTGCGCAGGCGTTTCGCCCGCTCCTTCACCAGCGCGCGATCGAGCTGCGGCATGCGCGCCGCCGGCGTTCCGGGGCGCGGGCTGTAGGGGAAGACGTGGAGCGATGCGATCTCCGCTTCTTCAGCCAGCCGCATCGTATTTTCGAAATGCGCCTCGCTCTCGGTCGGAAAACCGGCGATGAAATCCGCGCCGAAGGCCATGTCCGGGCGCAGTCGCCGGGCTTCCGTCATGAAGGCGAGCGCGTCGTCGCGCGAATGCCGTCGTTTCATCCGCTTCAGGATCAGGTTGTCGCCGTGCTGGAGCGAGAGGTGGAGATGCGGCATGAAGCGCGGTTCGTCGGCGATCAGGTCGAGGAGGTGCCGGTCGACCTCGATACTGTCGATCGAGGAGAGTCTCAGCCGGGCGATTTCCGGCACCCGTTTCAAAAGCGTCTTTGCCAGAAGGCCGAGCGTCGGCTGGCCGGGCAGGTCGGCGCCGTAGGAGGTGGCGTCGACGCCGGTCAGCACCATTTCGCGGTAGCCTTGCTCTGCAAGCCTGCGCGCCTGCTCGACCACGGCGCCCATCGGCACGGAGCGGGAATTGCCGCGGCCATAGGGAATGATGCAGAAGGTGCAGCGGTGGTCGCAGCCATTCTGCACCTGCAGGAAGGCGCGCACATGGCCATCAATGCTTTCCACCATTTGCGGCGCGGTTTCCGTCACGCTCATGATGTCGTTGACGACGATCTTTTCTTCCGCCGAAACGCCGAAATCCGGCAGGGCGCGGTAGCTGACGGCCTCAAGCTTTTCGGTATTGCCGAGCACGGCATCGACTTCCGGCATGGCGGCGAAGGTTTCTTTCTCCGTCTGCGCCGCGCAGCCGGTGACGATGATGCGCGCATCGGGGTTCTCGCGCCGCGCCCGGCGGATCGCCTGGCGCGCCTGGCGCACGGCCTCGCCTGTCACCGCGCAGGTGTTCACCAGAACGGCATCGCCAAGGCCCGCCTCTTGCGCCGCCTTGAGCATGACTTCGCTCTCATAGGTGTTCAGCCTGCAGCCGAAGGTCAGGGTTTTCAGGGTCATTGCTGGCGCTGTTGTTCCGGTTTGACGGCTATATGGCGCAAAAGGCCGGCGATTGAAAGGGCAGGGGGCAAAGCAGGATGAGATGTGGCAAAGCGCATCGAGGAGCAAAGCGAGTTCCTCAGCGCACCCATTCTCCCGTCGCCGGATTCACTCTTCCCGACCATTCATGTTCCGCCGGCCCCGTCATGATCACGTGGTCGTCGTCCTCGCGCCAGTCGATTTCCAGCGCGCCGGCGGGCAGATAGACGGTGACCTTGCGGCCGGTGCGGCCGGTGCGGGCGGCGGAGACGGCGGCGGCGCAGGCCGCCGAGCCGCAGGCAAGGGTCAGCCCCGCGCCGCGCTCGAAGGTCTTCAGCGACAGCGATGAGGGCGAGGTGACCTGCGCCAGCGAGATATTGGCGCGCTCGGGAAACAGCGGGTGGCGCTCGTAGCGGGGCCCGAAGGCAAGAATGTCGTAGCTGTCGACATCGCGCGGCACGAAGAAGACCGCATGCGGATTGCCCATGGAGGCGGCGGAGAAGCGCTGCAGCGCCGGGTCCGCCTCATGCGGTTCGGGCAGCGCGACATGGGTCGTGTCGGCTGCGGGCCCTGCAAGCGGGATCCTTTCCCAGTCGAAGATCGGCGCGCCCATGTCGACCGAAATCAGCGTGTCGGAAAGCCGCTCGGCGAAAAGCGCGCCGGCAATGGTGCGGAAGGCAAAACGATCCTTGTCGGTTTCGCGCGAAAGGTAATCGACCACGCAGCGCGTTCCGTTGCCGCAGGCCTGCGCCATGGAGCCGTCGGAATTGAGGATGTCGATCCAGCCATCGGGCGCATCCTCGCGCGCATCGTAAAGCGCCATGATCTGGTCGAATTCGGTATCGGGATGGGCATCGAGGCGGATCGCGGCTTGTGGCGTCACCCTGTCGGCGCGTCCGCGCATGTCGATGACGAGAATCTTGTTGCCAAGACCGTTCATGCGCTCCATGCGCGCCATGTTCGTGCTGTTCGCCATCGAAAGGCTCCGTCATTGTTTCTGGCGTTATATGGGCCAAATCCGCGGCCGTCACCAGTCCGCGCGGCTGCGGATCGGGAAAAATCGCGCGCGCCGAACGCTACAGGTCCAAGGCGGCCTTTGCGTCGGCCCCGTTGATGTGTAGTGTCGGGAAAATCCTCCCCCGGAAGTGAACGTTTCGGCTACCCCTTGCGTTTCCTCAAATATCCTTGCGCCAGCCATGGACCGGACACATGCCGGCGCCACGCCTCTCGAAAGTTCTGAAGATGCCAGTTCCTGTTTTTGCCGCGAAGGTGGCCGGTTTGCCGGCCGGCCGACCCGTCGCTCCTGTTGATCGCCGCCGTGAGGGAGCGGCCGCATGAAGCTTTCCGGCGCAATCCTTGCCTTTGGCGCGGTCTCGATCTTTGCGATCCAGGACGCGATCACCCGCCATCTCGGCCCGCTCTATTCGCCGTTCTTCATCGCCATGGTGCGCTTCTGGGCCTTCGGCCTGTTCGTGATCATCCTGGCGGCCCGCGCGCCGGGCGGTTTCAAGGCGGGGGCGGTGACCCGTCATCCCGTGCTGCAGATCTGGCGCAGCTTCCTGCTGGTGGCGCAGATCCTGATCTCGATCATCTCCTTTGCCCTTGTCGGCCTTGCCCAGAGCCAGGCAATCTTCATGGCCGCCCCGCTGGTCGTGGCGTTATTGTCGGTGCCGCTGCTCGGCGAGCGCGTCGGCTGGCGGCGCTGGCTCGCGATCGTCGCCGGTCTATTCGGCGTGCTGATCGTCATCGATCCCCTGGGCGAACAGTTCTCGCTGGTGACGCTCGTGCCGGTCGGCTGCTGCTTCACCTTCGCGCTCTATTCGCTCTATACGCGCCTTGCCGGGCGCTATGACGCGCCGGAAGTCAGCCTGTTTTATACCGGCGTGGTCGGCATGGTGCTGACGAGCCTCATCGGACCGTTCTTCTGGGAGGATGTGCCGCTTGCCGACTGGGGCTGGCTTGTCGCACTTTGTTTCACCGGTATTTCAGGGCATTATCTCCTCATCCGGGCGCTTGCGGTGACCGAAGCCGTGACCGTGCAGACCATCACCTATATGCAGCTCGTCTATGGTTCGCTGTTCGGCGTTCTGGTGTTCAAGGAGCAACTGACGTCGCATATGATTGTCGGCGGGCTCACCGTTGTCGGCGCCGGCGTCTTCACCATCTGGCGCGAACACGCGCTGAAAAAGCGCGAAGGCGCGTCATCGACGGAAGCTTCGCTGGCTGGGCGGTGAGGCGGCGAGAGGGAGAAGAGGATGGTATTGACGCCACAGTCATCGGCAGAGGATATTCTCGCAGTCCTTAAAGCCACGGCCGATCCCGCGCGGCTTGCCGAGATGGAGCGCGTCGGCATCAGGACCGATACGGCCATCGGCCTTTCCAACCCGCAATTGCGGCAGATTGCAAAGACCGTCGGCGTGAACCATCAACGCGCGTCGGCGCTTTGGCAAAGCCCGGTGCGCGAGGCGAGGATGCTGGCCTTGCTGACCTTCGATCCGGCAAAGCTCACGCAAGCGGAGATGCTTTCCCTGGCCGGCGATTTTGCTTCCTGGGAGATGGTCGACCTTGCCGCCGACCTGTTCGTCGAGGCGCGGTTTGATGCCGAAATTGTCTCCTTGTTCGCCGAAGACGACCGCGAATTCGTGCGCCGGACCGCCTTTGCCATGATCGCGGGCGCGGCCGTCCACCGGAAGAAGGAGCCGGACGAAAGCTTTATTGCGCTCCTTCCGCTAATCGAGACGCATGCCGCGGACCAGCGCAATTTCGTGAAGAAGGCAGTCAGCTGGGCGCTGCGCAATATCGGCATGCGCAATGTCCGCTGCCACAAGGTTGCGCTTTCGCTCGCGGAGAAACTGGCGGCAAGTGACGAGCGGACGAAGGCCTGGATCGGTCGGGATGCGCTGCACTACCTCGCCGATCCGAAACGCATCGCACGGCTGAAAGCCTGAAGGATCAGTCCAGCGCCGGCACGTCGAAGGCCTCGCCGGGTTCCAGCGGACGGAAGCGTTCTTCATCGATGCCGGCATCGGAAAGGGCGGCTTTCAAGAGCTTCACCGGATCGTCATGGCCCTCATCGGTCAGCTGAAAGGTGCCGAAATGGTGACCCGCGGCATAGGCCGCATTGCAGAGTTCGAAACCCTTGACCGCTTCCACCGGGTCCTGATGCTCGTTCTTCATAAAAAAACGCGGCTCATAGGCGCCGATCGGCAGGTTGGCGAGGCGGAACCCGCCGTATTTCTCGGCCGCCGCGCGGTAGTTCCGCCCCTCGTGAAAGCTTGTGTCGCCGATGTGGTAGATGCGGCCCGCGGGCGTTTCCAGGACGAAGGCGGCCCAGAGCGCCATGCGCCGGTCCGTGACCCCGCGCGCCGACCAGTGGTGGCAGGGCTCGGCGAAGACGTTTGCGCCGCCGGGAAGCGGCGCCTGGCCGCCCCAGTCGAGCACGGTCACATCGGCATCGGGAACTTTCCGGCGGATCACGGTGTCGTTGCCGAGCGGCGTGATGATCCGCGGCGCGTGATCGGCCTGAAGGCGTTTGAGGCAGGTGTGGCTCAGATGGTCGTAATGGTTGTGGGTGATCAGCACCACGTCGATCTTGGGCAGGTCCTCGAACAGCACGCCTGGCGGGCAGACCCGCTTCGGTCCGACGGAATCGAAAGGGCTGACGCGTTCGGTGAATACCGGGTCGGTCAGGATGTTGAGGCCGGAAGCCTGGATCAGGAGGCTCGCATGGCCGATCATCGTCACCCGCATGCCGTTTCCTGTCACAAGCGCGTCCGGCGTGTGCGGCGCATAGCGGCAGGCGACTTCCTTCGGCCAGGGCGTGCGCTTGTGGGCAAGCTGCCATTTGACGACCTCGGCAAGGCCCGGCGGGTTCATGCCGTCGGGATTGAAGAACAGGGTGCCGTCAAAGTGGTCGCTCTTCGGACCGGAATAGTAGCGGTTCTTTTTCTGCAAACGCATGCGCGTCGGGATCATGTAAGGCCTTTCGGTTGCTTCGGCGTTTGCCGGCCGCCATCGATTGCTGAAACGGACATCAACCGATATATGCGGCAGCGGCGAGAAAGTTCCAGACCTTGAAAAGCGCGAAAGCGGCGGCCATGACTTGACTTTTCCGTGTTTGTGCGGTTTATCGCCGGAAAATCTGCTGACAGTGAAGACGTTCAGCCGCCGACCGGGGCCCGAAAAGGTATAAAGAGAGCCCGGAGGTCAACATCCGACAGCGCGATGCGCCCTCGGATGGAATTTTGCTTTGCGTCTTGCATTTGCCGGCAGAGGCGCCAACGTTTCGCGAAGTGCGAAACGAAAAGGAAATGGGCAATGTTTGAGAACCTCCAGGACCGCCTTGGTTCCGTCCTCAAGGGACTGACCGGCCGCGGCTCGCTTTCGGAAGCCGATGTTGCGGCTGCGCTGCGCGAAGTGCGCCGCGCGCTTCTGGAGGCCGACGTCGCGCTGGAGGTGGTGCGCGACTTCACCGCCCGCGTGCGTGAGAAGGCCGTCGGCGCGGACGTGCTGAAGTCGATCAAACCCGGCCAGATGGTCGTCAAGATCGTCCATGACGAGCTGGTCGAGATGCTCGGCTCCGAAGGCGTCACGCTGGACCTCAACGCCCCCGCGCCGGTCGTCATCATGATGGTCGGCCTGCAGGGCTCCGGCAAGACCACCACCACCGGCAAGATCGCGGCGCGGATGACCAACCGCGACCGCAGAAAAGTGCTGATGGCCTCGCTCGACACGCGCCGTCCGGCCGCCCAGGAACAGCTGAAGCAGATCGGCGAGCAGACCTCGGTCGATACGCTGCCCGTGATCAAGGGGCAGGATCCGGTGGCGATCGCCAAGCGCGCCGTGCAGGCGGCAAAGCTCGGCGGCCATGACGTCGTCATCCTCGATACCGCCGGCCGCACCCATATCGACGAGCCGCTGATGGTCGAGATGGCGGACATCCGCAAGGTCTCGAACCCGCACGAAATCCTTCTGGTGGCTGACAGTCTCACCGGTCAGGACGCCGTCAATCTCGCCCGCAATTTCGATCAACGCGTCGGCATCACCGGCCTCGTCCTGACCCGTATGGATGGCGACGGACGCGGCGGCGCGGCGCTTTCCATGCGCGCGGTCACCGGCAAGCCGATCAAGCTGATCGGTACCGGCGAAAAGATGGACGCGCTGGAGGAGTTTCACCCCAAGCGCATCGCCGACCGCATTCTCGGCATGGGCGATATCGTCTCGCTGGTGGAAAAGGCCGCCGAGACGATCGATGCCGAAAAAGCCCAGGCCATGGCCCAGAAGATGGCCAAGGGCAAGTTCGACCTCGACGACATGGCAGAGCAGCTGAAGCAGATGCAGAACATGGGCGGCATGGGCGGCATTATGGGCCTGATGCCCGGCATGGGCGGCATGAAGGAAAAGATGGCCGCCGCCGGCATGGACGACAGCGTGTTCAAACGCCAGCTCGCCATCATCTCCTCGATGACGAAATATGAGCGCGCCCATCCCGACGTTCTGAAGAATTCGCGCAAGAAGCGCATTGCCGCAGGCTCCGGCACGTCTGCCGCCGATATCAACAAGCTTCTGAAAATGCACCGCCAGATGTCCGACATGATGAAAGCCATGGGCGGCAAGGGCAAGGGCAAGATGAAGCAGATGATGAACATGATGGGCGGCGGCATGGCCGGAGGCATGGGCGGCATGCCCGACCTCTCCAAGCTTGATGCCAACCAGCTTGCCGAGCTCGAGAAGAAGGCCGGCGGCCTCGGTGGTTCGGGTGGTCTTCCGCCGGGCGGCCTGCCGGGCCTCGGCGGACCGAAGCTTCCCGGTCTTGGCGGCGGCTTTGGCGGTTTCGGAAAGGGCAAGAAGAAGTGACGGATGTCCCTGTTCTGGAAACCGAGCGGCTCATCATGCGTGCCTTCCGGCGCGAAGATTTCGCGCCGATGGCGGCTTTCTTCGCCGATGAGCGGTCGTTCTACTATGGCGGGCCGCTTCCGGCGGGCGATGCCTGGCGCAGGCTCGCCGCCTATGCGGGGCACTGGGCCCTGAATGGTTTCGGGGAATGGGCGCTGGAAGAGAAGAATACGGGGCGTTTTGTCGGCTTTTGCGGCCCCTGGCATCCCGCCGATATGCCGGAACCCGAAATCGCCTGGGCACTGCTGCCCGATCATTACGGCAAGGGCTATGCCTTCGAGGCGGCTTCGCGGGCGCTTCGTTATGTCTACGAAGACCTGAAATGGCCGACGGTGATGAGCCTGATCGAGCCGGACAACGCGCCTTCCATTCGTCTGGCAGAGCGCCTCGGCGCGACCGCCGAGAAGACGCTTGAGATTTATGGCAGGGATGCAGTCGTCTACCGTCATCTGTCGCCCGATATGCTGCTGGAGAAAACGGCGTGAACCCCAAGCAACAGCTTCTCCAGTATCGCCAGTCGATCGACAATCTCGATGCCGCGCTGGTGCATATTCTCGCCGAACGGTTCCGCTGCACCAAGGCGGTGGGGCACCTGAAGGCCGAGCATGACCTGCCGCCGGCCGACCCGGCGCGCGAGGAACAGCAGATTTCGCGGTTGAGGGCGCTGGCCAAGAGCGCCGATCTTGACCCCGATTTTGCCGAGACTTTCCTGAATTTCATCATCAAGGAAGTCATCCGGCATCATGAGCAGATCGCCGCCCAGCATGGCGGTCAGGAGAAATAGGCCGGTTCCCGGTCGATGAGAATGCCCCGTCAATGCGATACCGGCGCGCGCTGATTGCAGAAGACAGGGTCACGAAAACGAATGGACTGCGGTCCGACAGAAATGCCTTTAAGGAGAAAACAAAATGGCAATCAAGATCAGACTCGCCCGCGGCGGTTCCAAGAAGCGCCCCTACTATCACATCGTTGCCGCCGACGAGCGTTCGCCGCGTGACGGCCGCTTCATCGAGAAGCTCGGCCACTGGAACCCGATGCTGCCGAAGGATTCGGAAGAGCGCGTCGTCTTCGACGAAGAGCGGGTGAAGTACTGGCTCGGAACCGGCGCCCAGCCGACCGATCGCGTCCTGCGCTTCCTCGCCGAAGCCGGCATTGTCGAGCGCAAGGCCCGCAACAACCCGAACAAGGCAAAGCCCGGCAAGAAGGCCGAGGAGCGCGCTGCCGAAAAGAAGCAGAAGGCTGAAGAAGCCGCTGCCGCTGCTGCAGAAGCCTCTGCCGAAGCTTCGGAATAAGCCGGATTGCCGTCAGCCGTTTGCCCCTCGTCGAGTGGAAGAACGGTTTTCAGGCATCGAACAGGGGCCGGGCGCATGCGTCCGGCCTTTTCCTTTGCGCCAAAAGGGCATAGATAGCCATAAACGGCAGGAAAGAACGACGATGGCAAAGCTCAATGACCCGATCCTGATGGCAACCGTCGGCGCGGCGCAGGGCTTGCGCGGCGATGTCAGGGTGCGCTGCTTTACCGCAAATCCGCTGACGGTCGGCGACTACGGCAATCTTCATGCGGAAGACGGGCGCGTGTTCGAGATCCTCGAGACGCGTCCGGGCAAGAACAACATGATCGTGATCCGCTTTCGCGGCGTGAACGACCGGACCGCGGCGGAAGCCCTGCGCGGCCTCAATCTCTATGTCGAACGCGACAACCTGCCCGATGACGAGCTCGAGGACGAGGAATATTTCTATGCCGACCTCGAAGGCCTCAACGTCTTTGACGATGCCGGCAACAGCTATGGCGCGATCAGCGCGATCTTCGATTTCGGCGCCGGCGATCTGCTGGAGCTGAAGGGGCCGGGCCGTCGCCCGGTGCTGATCCCGTTCAACGAGCGCGCCGTGCTGGAGATCGATTTCGAGGACCGCCGGGTGCTGATCGACCCCGTGGCCGCCGGTCTCGTCGGTGACGGCGATGGCGACGCGCCGGACTTTCCCGGTCCCGGCGGCCGGTAGCGGGCGCGATGTCCTTCAAGGCAACCGTACTGACGCTTTATCCGGAGATGTTTCCCGGCCATCTCGGCACGTCGCTGGCAGGGCGTGCGGCCGAGCGCGGGCAATGGTCGCTCGAGGCCGTCAATATCCGCGATTTTGCCGAGGATCGCCACCGCAGCGTCGACGATACGCCGTCTGGCGGCGGCGCGGGCATGGTGTTGAGGCCGGATATTCTGGCGCGCGCTATCGATGCCGTTTCCGCCAATGACGACCGTCCGCGCCTCCTGATGAGCCCGCGCGGCAAACCCTTAACGCAGGCGCGCGTACGCGCACTGGCCGACGGCCCGGGGGCCGTGATCGTCTGCGGCCGGTTCGAGGGCATCGACCAGCGGGTCATCGACCGGCGCGGCCTCGAGGAGGTTTCGATCGGCGACTATATCCTCTCCGGCGGCGAACCGGCGGCGCTCGTGCTGCTCGACGCGGTCGTGCGCGTGCTTCCGGGCGTCATGGGCAATGCGCTTTCCGGCACCCATGAGAGTTTCGAGCACGGTCTGCTGGAGCACCCGCATTATACCCGGCCCGCCGAGTGGGAGGGCGAGACGATCCCGGACGTGCTGACGTCGGGCAACCACGCGGCGATCGAAAAGTGGCGGCATGAGCAGGCATTGCGGCTGACCGCTGAACGGCGGCCGGATCTGATGGCGGGAGGAGAACGGCATGAAGAGTGACGCGCTGCGGCTTGAGCCATTCGATCCGTCGCATTTCGACACGGTCGCCGGCTGGTTTGCGGATGCGAGAGCCGCTGCCCTCTGGGGCGGCACGCAGCTTCCCTTTCCCTTCAGCTATGGCCAGCTTTGCCAGGGGGCCGCCGACATGCTCGGCGCGAAGCCCGCGCTCGCCTGTTTCTCCGCGAGGCGCGGAGAAACGCTGGCAGGCCATGGCCAGATCGTTTTCGACCGGCTGAACGGCGTGGGCAGGCTTTGCCGGATCGCTGTTGCGCCGGAATTGCGGGGCAGCGGGCTTTCGCGCGCCATGCTTGGACTGCTGGTGAATGAGGCGTTCAGGGAAGCCGCCATCATGCGGGTCGAGCTCAACGTCTACGACCTCAACGTGGCGGCCATCCGGGCCTACAAGGGGATTGGTTTTACCGAGGAGGGGGTTCGCCGCTCCTCGGCCCGTTTCGGCGAGGAACGCTGGGATACGGTGATGATGGGCCTGTTGCGCACGGAATGGGAGAAGGTCCGGCATGATTGTGCCGGTCATGTCGCGCAAAAGGGGTGACAAAGGCCGGAAAATCGTCTATAGGCCCGCCCTGACCGGGTGTTCCGGTTACCGAAAAGAACAACCGCGTAACGCTCCCGCCTTCAAGACAAGGCAAATCCGGAGGCATTGACCAAAGGATGATTGTCGAGCGCTCTGGCCGTTAAAGCAAGATATCAAGAGGTTAGACCGATGAACATCATCGAGCAGCTCGAAGCTGAAGAAACCGCGCGCATCGCCGAGCAGCGCGAACTCCCCCCGTTTGAAGCCGGTGACACCGTTCGCGTCAACGTCCGCGTCACGGAGGGCACCCGCACCCGCGTCCAGGCCTTCGAAGGCGTCTGCATCGCCCGTTCCGGCGGCGGCATCCACGAGAACTTCACCGTTCGCAAGATTTCCTACGGCGAAGGCGTCGAGCGCGTATTCCCCGTCTATTCCCCCCAGGTCGAGGGCGTCGAAGTGATCCGCCGCGGTAAGGTTCGCCGCGCGAAGCTCTACTATCTGCGCGACCGTCGCGGCAAGTCGGCCCGTATCGCGGAAAACACCTCCGTGCGTTCGCGCCGCCTCAACGACGAGGCCCGCGAGGCAGCAGCGGCCGCCCGCGCCGCCGCCAAGGCGGAGAAGGAAGCTGCAGCGGCAGCCAAGAGCGAATAAGCCATTTTCGCTTTTGAAATCGTTTCGGGAAGCCGCTTTCGGGCGGCTTCTTTGCGTTTTGCGATCCGTCCGCCGGTTTTGACAAGAAAAAGCCGGAATCGCTTCCTATCTCCGTGCTCCCTTGAATTGTGAAGCTGCAATCATCTTTTTCCGGTTGTGGCCAAACGGAGTAAAAATGTCTCTTACACGCGCCATTGTGGCAGGCGCCGGCAACCCGATGATCCTGGGTTCCATTGCCACACCCGTGCTCGCTGCGACCGCAAAGGGTCGTGACCGTTTCGTTTTCGACGACGAGGACGCGGCGGAGTGGCACGACAGGCGCGGCATGTCGGCGGACCCCCTTCTCGTCTTTCTCAAGACGCGTGCGAGCCACGTCCGGGGCTAGCGCATCGGCCCGAAAATCGGAATCGGTTTTCGGAAAGCACGATGCGCAAATTCAATAGCTAGATGTGGAGCCTCAAGAGGTTGTCTCGGTTCATGCCGAGTCGACTGATCGGTGTTTTTGACTTTATGCCGCCATGCGGACGGTGCCAATTGTACATGTGGTTCCAGTTCGGCAGATGCCGTTTTCGGTGCTCTGAGGATGGATAGGCGCGCGCATAGGCCCATTCGCGCAATGCTGTCTGGATGAAGCGCTCGGCCTTGCCGTTTGTCTTTGGCGTGTAAGGTTTGGTACGAATATGTTTCAGATGGAGCGCCTTGCAGGCTTTCGCGAAATCCCCGGCAATGTAGCACGAGCCATTGTCGGTCATGACCCGCTTCACCGTGATGCCGAGGCTTTGATAATAGGCGACTGCCGCCTTGAGAAATGCGACGGCGCTTTCAGCCTTCTCGTTGGGCAAGATGTCAGTGAATGCGATCCGGGATGCATCGTCGATACACACATGCACATATTCCCAGCCGATGCCGCGTGAATTGCTCTGGCCGGTCCTGTCGCCTGTGATGCGGTGGCCGACGCGATTAAAGCGGCCAAGGCGCTTGATGTCGAGATGGATCAGGCCGCCCGGCTCGTCATATTCGTAACGCACGACCGGTTCGGCTGGAGCAATGTCCTTCATCCGGGACAAACCGACCCGCTTGAGAACGCGGCTGA
The DNA here is from genome assembly GCF_001578105.1 of Martelella sp. AD-3. Taxonomy (GTDB): domain Bacteria; phylum Pseudomonadota; class Alphaproteobacteria; order Rhizobiales; family Rhizobiaceae; genus Martelella. Next base: position 54,222 of record NZ_CP014275.1, read on the forward strand.
CGGTGGCCGGTGACACGCCTGTCTCCATGGCGATGTGCCTGCCGGTCAGGCGCTGACGACGAAGGGCGGCAATGCGCTCGCACAAGATGGCATCGGTCTGCCGGGGACTGCTCCTGGGCCGCGACGACCGGTCAGCCATTGCAGCGCGTCCACCCTTTCTGAAGCGCTCGACCCAACGAGACACGATCTTGTGGGAAACGGCATAGACTAAAGCCGCCTGCGCTTTCGTGAGCGCGCCAGACAGAACGGCAACAGCCATCTCCTCTCGACGCAGCGGGGTCAGTCGGGCATTCTTGTGAATGTTCATTCGGAGCCTCCGGTGAGTGCTGAAGCGTGGTAACTCCAGTCTCCTCGGTACGCTCCGAATGGACAACCTCCTGAAAGCCCACAGCTAGAGTATCCGTTTTGCTCAAGCCCTCATTTGCGCCCATTTTCTGTCGTCGCGGATGAGTGCGTTTGCCAGTTCGATAAGCTTTCGCATGATTGCTGTCAGGGCGACTTTGGCGGGTTTTCCGGCGCCTTTCAGCGCCTCGTATTTTGCCCTCATCTGCGTGTTGAAGCGCATGGCGACGAGGGCGGGCATATAGAGGGCGTCGCGCAGGAACTTTCGTCCACCCTGAATGAAGGCCTTGCCGCGCCATTGGCCCGATTGTCGGGTCATGGGCGCCAAACCCGCAAGGCTGGCGATCTGCTTTCGGCCAAGCATGCCGATCTCGGGGCATTCGATCAGGATCGTTGACGCCGTCACCGGACCGATGCCGGGGATGGAGGTGAGGATGTCGCGCTTTCTCGCCTTGCCGTCATCCGCGCGCAGGCGCGTTTCGATCTCGTCCTGGATTGCCGCGAGCTGGCGCTCGATCTGGGCGATGCGCGCCTTTGAGTGCCGCTTCGTCAGGGAAAGCGTTTGCGTCTTGATGCGGTTGAGCAGCCGTGTGCGGTCCCTGACGAGAGCGGTGCGCTCGATCTGCAACTCCTTGAGTTCATGATCGGTTTCCTCCACTGGCGGGTCTGGCTGAAGGTCAAATGCATCCCCCATCAGCGCCAGCATGCGCGCATCGACGCGATCGGTCTTGGCGCGGCTGCCGCGTGCCTGGGCAAACCGTCGCGCCTGCAGCGGGTTGACCTTGACGAGCGGAAGATCAGAAGCGAGCGCGCATTCAAAGGCGCCGTGATAAGGACCGGTAGCCTCATAGACAATCCGGCTGATCGGGCTATCGCCAAGCCATCGCCGCAGGTCGTCAAAGCCTGCCTGTGTGTTGGCGAAAGCCCGATGCGCCCTGTCACTCAGGCGAAAGGCGTCGAGACGGCCTTTTGAAATATCGATACCGATGCTATCATTCATCATCTTCGCGTGTCCTATGCTTGTCATGCAGAGCCCAAAAGCTGCTGCGTATCCGTTCAGGCCTTGAGCGAAGACGGTGGCCGATCACACTCTAACACGGTCCATGTTCCTTGCGGTTCATGACCAACCCCCTACCGATCCGACCACCGCCACTGACCGCCGCGTGGAAGGCGGCTGTCAGTGGCTCTTCTTCGCAGAAAAGCCGGGAAAAATCATAAGACAAGCGTCCTTTGTGCGTCCGAATGGACGCACGGCGCTCTAGTTTTGAACCATTCTCGTAAATGATTGCCGGAGCCCGAGAAAGCTGGTAAAGACCGGCCCATGAGGATCATTGACAGAAAGAGCGCGGCCGTTACCTTCAGGCCCTTCGTGCTGCAGGACAGAAAGCGCCTGCCGAGCCGCTTCTTTGCGATGATTTCCGGCGCGCTCAACGCCCGACTTAGCTGACGCTTGTTGCAAGGCAATGCCGGCAGCGGGCAACCGCGCCCTTTCCTGTTCATCGAAAAATGGGTTACGAAATCATGAGCAACGCTCGCACAATCTATGACAAGATCTGGGACGATCATCTGGTGGACAGCCAGGATGACGGCACCTGTCTCATCTATATCGACCGTCATCTGGTCCATGAAGTGACCAGCCCGCAGGCGTTCGAAGGTCTGCGGCTTGCAGGCCGCACGGTCCACGCGCCGCTGAAGACGCTCGCCGTTGTCGACCACAACGTTCCGACCACGCCGGACCGCGTCAACGGCATCAAGAACGAGGAAAGCCGCATCCAGGTGGCGGCCCTTGCCCAGAACGCGCTCGATTTCGGCGTCGAATATTACTCCGAAAAGGACAAGCGCCAGGGCATCGTCCATATCGTCGGGCCGGAACAGGGCTTCACCCTTCCGGGCATGACGATCGTCTGCGGCGACAGCCACACCTCCACGCACGGCGCATTCGGCGCGCTGGCGCACGGCATCGGCACGTCGGAGGTGGAGCATGTGCTCGCCACCCAGACGCTGATCCAGTCGAAGGCCAAGAACATGCTGGTGCGCGTCGACGGCAAGGCGCCGGAAGGCGTCACAGCCAAGGACATCATCCTGGCGATCATCGGCGAGATCGGCACGGCGGGCGGCACGGGCCACGTCATCGAATTTGCCGGCGAGGCGATCCGTGATCTCTCCATGGAAGGCCGCATGACCGTCTGCAACATGACGATCGAGGGCGGCGCGCGCGCCGGCCTGATCGCGCCGGACGAAAAGACCTTCGCCTATATCAAGGAGCGCCCGCGCGCGCCGAAGGGCGAGGCCTGGGACCGGGCCGTCGAATACTGGAAGTCGCTGACGACGGACGAGGGCGCGGAATATGACCGCGTCGTCACGCTCGATGCCGCCAACCTGCCGCCGATCGTTTCCTGGGGCTCCTCGCCGGAGGATGTGATCGCGGTGACCGGCGAAGTGCCAAACCCGGATGATATCGCCGACGAGACCAAGCGCGCCTCGAAATGGCGGGCGCTGAAATATATGGGCCTGGCGCCCGGGACGAAGATCACCGATATCGAGATCGACCGCGTCTTCATCGGTTCCTGCACCAACGGCCGCATCGAGGACCTTCGGGCCGCTGCTGCCGTCGCGAAGGGACGGAAGGTTTCCGACCGGGTCAACGCCATGATCGTCCCGGGCTCGGGCCTCGTCAAGGAGCAGGCGGAAGCCGAAGGCCTGGACAAGATCTTCCTCGAGGCCGGTTTCGAATGGCGCGAGCCGGGTTGCTCCATGTGCCTTGCCATGAATGACGACCGGCTGAAACCCGAGGAGCGCTGCGCCTCGACCTCGAACCGCAATTTCGAGGGCCGCCAGGGCTACAAGGGCCGCACCCATCTGGTCTCGCCCGCCATGGCCGCAGCGGCCGCGATCGAGGGCCGGTTCGTCGATATTCGCGCCTGGAAGTGACGCGCGAGGAAGCGGGTTTTGCGAAGGCGGCGATCGGCCGCCTTCCTGGTATGCGGGTCGCCGTAAAGCGGAAAACCGGGCTCCGCCCTTGCGCTTGTCGCGCCATTGTCGCAATGTGAGGTCGGCGCCGGTTGCCACGGTGCCCGTGTCGGTCGGGATGGTTCCGCCCTCCTGCTCTTTCCGGTAGCAAGCGATCGCAATCCATGAGTTATTCTGCTTTTGATCATCCCGTGCTTTCGGGTCTGGTGGGCGACGACGAGGTTGCCGCCTTCTTTTCGCTCGACGCGGAAATCAAGGCCATGCTGGCTTTCGAGGCGGCGCTCGCCGAGGCCGAGGCCCGCGCCGGGGTCATTCCGGAAGCGGCAGCGGCGCGCATCGGCGAAGTCTGCGCCGGCTTTTCGCCGGATATCGAGGCGCTGAAGCTCGCCACAGGCCGCGACGGCATCGTCGTGCCCGATCTGGTGCGCCAGCTGCGCGCGGCCGTGGGGCCGGATGCAGCGGACCACGTGCATTTCGGCGCGACCAGCCAGGATGTCATCGATACCTCGCTGATGATGCGGCTGTCGGCGGTGTCGACGCTCCTGATCGACCGGCTCGACCACCTGTTCCAGCGCATGGAAACGCTGGATTCCCGCTTCGGCGACCGGACACTGATGGGGCGCACGCGCATGCAGCCGGCCATGCCGATCGCCGTTTCCGACCGGCTGCGATCCTGGCGCGAGCCGGTGCTGTATCTGCGGCAGTTTCTCCTGAGGCTCGACGGGCAGCTCTTCGCCGTGCAGTTCGGCGGCGCGGTCGGCACGCTGCACAGGCTGCCGGAGCAGGCTGTCGAGGTGCGGGCCATGCTGGCCGACCTTCTCGGCCTGATTGATGCGCCGCAATGGCAGAACCAGCGCAACGTGATCGCCGAATTCGCCTCCGCCATGTCGCAGATCACCGGAAGCCTCGGCAAATTCGGCCTCGACATTGCGCTTCTCGCCGAAATGGGCGAGGAAATCGAACTCTCCGGCGGCGGCGAGTCCTCCGATATCGACGGCAAGCGCAATCCGGTGACGGCGGAGGTGCTGGTGTCGCTGTCGCGCTTCAACGCCGCGCAGCTTTCGGCCATGCATATGGCGCTGGTGCATGAGCAGGAGCGCTCGGGCGCGGCCTGGACGCTGGAATGGCTGACCCTGCCGCAGATGGTGGCGGCCGCTGCCGCCTCGCTGAAGCTGTCGGACTGGCTCTGTACCAAGATTGAGAGCCTTGGCACCAGACCGGGTTTCAGATTGCCTTAACCAATTGCACTGATTTTCGCCGTGGGGCCTGACCTCGGAAGAAATGCAGACCACATAGGATTCAAAGGCTTGTGATGCCGCCGCCTCGGCATTGGTCGTGCTTGCGCTATTGTCAATTGATATGATTTGCCGCACGATGGCGCATGAGCAAATGGCGTCCCAATCCGAGGCTGATCAAGCGACCGGCCTATCTTTCCATTGCCGAACAGATCGCCGGCGCTATCCGCGACGGCCTGCTGGTTGACGGCATGCGCCTGCCGCCGCAACGGCAGATGGCGGCCGATCTGAATATTTCGGTCCAGACCGTCTCCCGTGCCTATGAGGCGCTTTCCCGCCGCGGACTCGTTACCGGCGAGGTCGGGCGCGGGTCCTATGTCAAGGCGGCTTCCAATGCGTTCGAACGACCGCATCTGACCGAAGGGACATCCGGCGTCGTTGATCTCTCCATCCTGAAACCGGTGTGCGAGAGCCGCAGTCTTGCCCGTTTCCGCAACGCCTTTGCCGAACTCGGCGCCACCATGCCGCCGGACCTTGCCTTTTCAATGATACCGAACGCGCTGTTCCGGCGTTACCGCATGGCGGGCGTCAACTGGCTTGCGGCCTGCGGCCTGAAGGCTCCGCCGCATGGCATTACCGTCACCAACGGTTCGAGCGATGCGATGACGGCGGCCTTCATGAGCGTCGCGCCGCCGGGCTCTGCCATGGCGGCGGAGGACCTGACCCATCCGATGGCAAGGCCGCTTGCCGGCTATCTCGGCATCGATCTGCAGCCGGTCGATGTCGATTCCGACGGAATAGTGCCTGCCGCGCTCGAGGCGCTGGCGGTGCGAAAACGCCTGAAAGCGATCTTCCTGCAACCCTCGGCAGCCGGCCCGCGGGGCTCGCTGATGAGCGCGCCGCGCCGGCGGGCGATCTCGGCAATCGCGCGCAGGTTCGACCTCGCCGTCATCGAAAACGACGTGCTCGGCCCGTTGGTGGAAAACCGGCCGCCGCCGGTCGCCGCCTTCGCGCCGGAGCGCACGCTCTACATGACCGACCTGTCAAAGAACACGATCCCGGGTCTCAGATGCGGTTTCCTGGTCGCCCCGGACCGGTATGCGGCCGCCGTTTCCAACCGCTATCTCGCGGCCAACTGGATCGCGACCCCGGTGATGGCCGAAATCGCCAGCCGCTGGATCGTCGACGGCACGGCGATGGAACTGGTCAACTGGCAGCGTATGGCGCTGAAGCGCCGCCGGGCGATCGCCGAGAAGGAACTGGCGGGCATTGACTGCGCCATGACGCCGGGCGCGCTGCATGTGTGGATCCCGCTTCCGGACGGCGTCAACGAGGCTGCCTTCGTCGACCGCGCGCGCCAGCGCGGCGTCGCCATTGCCGCCGGAGCCACGTTCCGCGCCGGGCGCGAGCCTTCCGCCCCCGCAATCCGCGTGGCGCTCGCTGCGTCCTCCGAAATCGAGCTTTCGTCTTCCCTTGCGCTGATTGCAGGGATGTTTCGGGACGAAAGCAGGACGCGCCGTGCCGCCGCGGTGATGGACAATGGCTGACGGGATGCCGCCCGCCGCGCTTGCACGAGCGCCGCTTTTTTGCGTCGGAAGCCGCAGCCAGGCGCGCGCTCCGGAGGCGCTTGCCGCCGAAACGGCTGTGGCGCTCAGCTATGGCGGCTCGTCCCACGCCGTATTGATGGCGACCCCTGCCGATCTTGTCGATCTCGCCTACGGTTTCAGCCTGACGGAAGGCATTGTCCGTCATCCGGACGAGATCCTCGGCGTAGAGGCTGTTCACTTCGAGACCGGCATCGACCTGCAGATATCGCTCGCGGAAGACCGTTCTGCCGCGCTTGCCGCACGCCGCCGCTCGATGGCGGGGCCGGTCGGCTGCGGGCTGTGCGGGCTGGAAAGCATCGATGCCGCGATGCGGCCTGTGCCAGCGCTCGAAGGCGATGACTTCACGATGACCGTCAGCGACGTTGACCGGGCGGTAACGGCGCTTTCCGGTCGTCAACCGGTTTTTGCGACGACGCGCGCCGTGCATGGGGCCGGCGTCTTCCGGCCGGACGCGGGCATGCCGGCAGTGCGCGAAGACGTCGGCCGCCACAACGCGCTCGACAAGCTTATCGGGGCGCTCATGCGCAAGGGGGAGACGGCCGTCAGCGGCGCTCTCGTTGTCACCAGCCGGCTGTCCGTGGAAATGGTGCAGAAGGCGGCGTTCGTCCGCGCGCCGGTGCTGATCGCCGTTTCGCAGCCGACCGCGCTTGCGGTCGAGACGGCCGAAAGGGCCGGCATAACGCTTGTCGCCAGCGCCCGCGGCGACGGGTTCTCGGTGTTCACGCACGCGAAGCGGATCAGGAGCTAGAGCGCCGTGCGTCCATTCGGACGCACAAAGGACGCTCTAACCTATTTTATCTACGCATCGTGCTTTCCGAAAATCGATTCCGATTTTCGGGCCGATGCGCTAAAGCATTTCGCCATCAGATGGAACCATCTGACGTCCGCAAAAATGGGGCAAGCCACCAAATAGGGCGGTTCCGCGCGTCGGTGAAAGGCGGAACCGCCCCAGGGGCCGGGCGCGCTGCCAGGCCCCTGGAGTTGCAGCAGCGTTTTTTCACGCGGCAAGCCGTTTTGCCTTGCGGCTTCGTCCTTCGGCGTCCGCGGCTTTGATGGCGGCAACGACGTCTTCGGGCTTAACGGAACCGGGCACGTTGCCCATGGTGTCGGCCGGGTCGCAGGCCAGTTTCGCCACCTTGAGAAGATCGGCGTCGCTGGCATCGCCGATGCCGATGTCGTCGAGCGTCATCGGCAGGCCGATCGCCTCCGAGAAGCCGTAGACGGCCTCGATGATCTCGCGCGGGCGTTTTGTCAGCATCACCAGCGCCTGCGTGCCGATCGCGACCTTCTCGCCGTGCCAGTAGGCGTGCGTGCCGGGAAGCGCGGTGAGCCCGTTATGGATCGCATGCGCGCCGGAGAGGCCGCCGCTTTCGAAGCCGAGGCCGGAGAGCAGCGTGTTGGCCTCCACGACCCGCTCGAATTCGGGCGTCACGATCTTCTGCGCGGCCGCCGCCTTGGCCGCCGCACCATCTGCCAGCAGCGTGTCGAAACACATGCGTGCAAGACCGTAGGCCGTCATCGAGCCGATGCGGCCGGTCATGTTGGGGCTTTGCGTATGGCGGCAATCCTCGGCCTCGAAAAAGGTCGAGAGCGCGTCGCCCATGCCGGCGACGAACAGGCGCACCGGCGCACCGACGATCAGTTGCGTGTCGACCAGCACGACGTCCGGGTTCTTCGGCAGGACCAGATAGCGCTTGAAGGCGCCTTCCGCGGTGTAGATCACCGAAAGCGCCGAGCAGGGCGCATCGGTGGACGCAAGCGTCGGCACGATGACGACGGGAAGACCCGCCGCGTGGGCCACCGCCTTGGCCGTATCAAGCGCCTTGCCGCCGCCGATGCCGGCGATCACGTCGGCACCTTCGACCGCGACGCGCTTGCCGATGCGCGCGATTTCCTCGTCCGAGCATTCGCCGTTGAACGCCTCCACGGCAATCGCCGCCTGCCCGCCGCCGCTGACGGCGTCGCCGACCAGCGCCATCACGCCCTTGTCGATGATGGCGAGCGCTTTCTTGCCAAGACGGGCGATTTCGGCGTCAAGCTGGCCGATGGCATCGGCGCCCTGGACATAGCGTCCGGGAAAAATGGTTGTCGAGATCATTGTGAGCCTCCAATCTTTGCCGCGGTTGATCCGCGCACAGCATGATCGGACGCGCCGACAGGCGCTGCCGGTCACAGCTTCAGGAAAGACCCGCAATGCGGCCGTTTCAAGCAAAATCTTTGGCAATTGATCGTTTTATTTCAATTGCTTTTTGACAATTTGCCGGCGCGTCCGCGGCCTCTTGACAGCCATCAGGAGTCTGAAGCCGGAAGCGCTGCGAAAATCGCCCTTCCGCCCTATCAGAGCTTGAAAACGTCAGATTTTCCGCCAAGCTTGGCAATACGGGGTCGGCTCCGGACCCGAAGAGGATTTCGATGGACGACCAATGCGCGCGGCTTGCGGCCGCCGTTTCGGAAAGCCCGCTGCTTTCACCCATTCTGGAGAATTTCGACCGGATCGAGCTGCCGGATTGCTGGCTGGTCGCCGGCGTTCTGGCACAGACGGTGTGGAACCGGCGTTTCGGCTATCCGCCGGCCCACGGGGTTGCCGATATCGACATCGTCTATTTCGACCCGAACGATCTCTCCGAACGCGGGGAGGCGCGTGAGGCGGCGCGGGTCAGGGCCATGTTCGAAGGCGTCCCCGCCTGGATCGACGTCAAGAACCAGGCTCGCGTGCATCTGTGGTACGCAGATCGCTTCGGCTACGGCATCGAGCCTTATGACAGTGTTTCGGAGGCGATCGCCACCTTTCCGGCAACCGCCACCTCCGTCGGCATCCGCCCGGTTGAGGAGGGATGGCAGTGCGATGCGCCGTTCGGCCTTGCCGACCTGATGAACGCCACCTTGCGGCCGAACAAGACCCAGGCTTCGCGCGAGGTCTACGAGAACAAGCTCGAGCGCTGGCTGGCGCTTTGGCCGGAACTCACCGCGATCGGCTGGGACGGCTGAGGCCGGGGCCTCAGAAATTCACGCCGGACAGGGCGGAGATTTCCTGGGCGGCGCGCATCAGCATCGGCAGATGCGTGGCCTTCAGCTTTTCCTCCGGCAGGTTGCGGGCATTGCCGCCCACGCTCAACGTGTAGATGTCGCCGGTCATCGGGGCATGCAGCACCACGCCGATGGCATTGTGGTCAGGCACCCATTCGCCGAAGGATTCCGAATAGCCGGTCTGGGCCATGCGTTCGAGCGCGGTTTCGAGCGCCGGCCTCTTTTGCGCCTCCCAGGCCTTGCCGTGAACGCCCTTGAGCAGTGTGAAGGCCGCTTCGCGTTCTTCCCCGGAAAGCGCGAAGAGATAGGCCCGGCCCGGCGCGCTCTCGGCAAGCGGAATGCGCGAGCCGACATTGAGGTTGAGCGCCACCGCCGTCGGCCGGCGCACCAGTTCGACGAACATCATCTCCGCCCCGTCGCGCACGGAAAGCGCCACGACGCAATCGCCGTTGGCCGCAAGTTGGTCCATATGCGAGCGCACCAGCTCTCCGAAGCCGAAGCGCCCGATCGCGGCATAGCCGAGCGTCAGCACCTCGTTCGAAACGGCGTATTTGCCGTATTCGGGCATGTAACGCAGATAGCCGAGCTTGGTCAGCGTGCCCAGCAGGCGCGATACGGTGGTCTTGTGCAGGCCTGTGCGCTCGGCAAGCACCTGGGTGCCGAGAACCTTGTCCTCGGCCCGGAAGGCGCGGAGAATGGAAAGACCCCGCGCCAGAGAACTGACGAAGGGACGTTCCTCATTGATGGCGGCAGCCCCGATATCCTGCCGGGGGCGACCGCGCCGTTTGACCGGCTGGCCGCTGTTGTCGTTTTCCTCGCTCATTGTGCCTGTTTAGCCCATCGAATGCCCATCTGTCATTTGGTTTCAGGGCTTCATGCGATGGCTTTTCCTATTTCAGCGAAACATTGTCCGGCAGGTCGTCATAGTCTGAGCAGTCGCGATGGCTGGCCGCCGGATCGACCTTGATGTCGAGCACCACCGGACCGCCGCGTGCGTGCGCTTCCCGCAGTGCGTCGCCGATCTGGTCGGCGTCCGTCACCGTCATGCCGGAGCCGCCGAGCCCTTCGGCCACCTTGGCAAAATCATGATCGCCGAAGTTTACCCCGATGGCCTTGTTGCCGAGATTGTCGCGGACCATGCCGAGGCCGGCATTGTTGGCGACGACATAAACCACGTCGAGGTTCTGCTCGGCGGCCGTTGCGATCGCGTCCATGGTCATGACGAAGCCGCCGTCGCCGATCACGCCGGTGACGCGCTTTTGCGGGCAGGTGATCTTGGCGCCGGTCGCAGCAGGGGTCGACCAGCCCATGCCGCCGATGCCGCCGGGGGCGACGAGCTGATGCGGCGAGCGCAGCGGCAGCGATGACGTTGCCCATATGCGGTTGGTGCCGGCGTCGAGCGTCAGCAGATCATCGGGCGTCAGGAAACCGTCGAGGCCGCGCATGATGTCTGCGTAGTGCACCGTGCCCGGTCGCGTCTTGTAATGCGGCAACTCGCCATAGCGGTTTTCGGTCTTCAGCGCCGAGATGAAATCCTTGCGTCGTTCGGCCGTCGCCGGGTCGACGCCGGGGCGGTCGAGAAGGAAGGAGACGACATCGGCGACATCGGCGGTCACGGCCATGTCCACCGGCAGGACCCAGCCCGCCTGCAGCGGATCGATGTCCACCTGGATGATTTTCTGCTCGCCCGGCCGCATCATCTTCTCGTCGCGGAAGCGGGTGTATTCCGGCCCGAGGCTGCAGCCGAGCACGAGGATCAGGTCGGCGGCCTGGACCATGCGGTTGGCGGATTTTGCCGCCCAGTTGCCCATCATGCCGACGGCGACGGGCGTGGTCTCGTCGATCGTGCCTTTGCCGTGATAGCTGGAGGCAACCGCAATGCCCTCGCGATTGGCAAGGCGCGACAGCGTCTCGCCCGAACGGCTCATATAGATGCCGTTGCCGGCGATGATCACTGGCCGCTTCGCGCTCTTCAACGCTTCGGCAATGGCGGCAAGCGCGTCGCCGTCCGGCGTCATCGGGGTCGAACGCAGATAACCTTCGGTCGGGTAGAGTTTCGCGCGCGGATGGTCGGGCACGTCTTCCTTGATGATATTGGTGCGCATGACGACGGCGGCGGGCCCCTGGCGCGGGGTGGCGGCATGCTTGACGGCAAGCTGGGTGCCGTAGATCGCCTCCTGCGGTGTCGTCGCATAGGTGGCGTATTTGGTCATCGTCTTCATCACGGCGAAGGCGTCGCCGGCGCCATAATCGCCGGTCATGGTCTGGTAGACGCCGTGCTGGGCAAAGCCGTCATAGCAGGACGTATCGGTGAGCACGACCATGGGGGAGGAGGAGAAATAGGCCTCCAGAATGCCGAAGGCGCCGGTCGAAGAGGCAAACGGTCCCTGCGCCATCAAGAGGCCGGGGCGGCCGGTGAGCTTGCCGGCAACCTGGGCCATGACCGAGGCCGATTGCTCCGAGCGCGCCAGTACGAGTTCGAACTCGTCCTTCCGGTCGAAAAAAGCCGGAAGCGACCAGGTGATGCCAAGGCCCGGCAGGGTGAAGCCGCGCGTGATGCCGGCCTCGATAAAGGTTTTGATGACGCCTTCATTGGTCTTCATGGATGTCCTCCCATTCTGTCCGCAACCTAAACCACCAATTTAATTCTGCCAAGCGCAATTATGTAGTGATATATGAATTTATTCACGAGAGCGGTGCACCCTTTGTTTTGACAGTCGGATGGCGTAGAAGGCGGGTCGGAAAAGGCAGGACCTTGCAGAATGACGGGCGGTGCGGCTGAGATGACGAAGAGCGGTGCAAAAGCGGTGGTGAGTGCTGCTGGACTCGTGCGCCACGGTTTGGCGTCTCCGGATGACAGCGCCGCGCTTGAAGCTGTGGCGGAAAACTTCCGCATCCGTATTCCCGCCCATGTTCTGGAGGCGCTGGACGGTGCTGCCGCAGATGACCCGTTGCGCGCCCAGTATGTGCCGGATGCGCGCGAACTCGATCATCACGACGATGAAAGCGCGGACCCGATCGGCGATCAGGTGTTCGAACGCCAAAAGGGCATCACCCACCGCTATCCCGACCGCCTGCTGCTGAAGCCGACCCATAGCTGCCAGGTCTATTGCCGCTTCTGCTTTCGCCGCGAGAGCGTCGGCAAGCCGGAGGCCGCGCTTGACGGCGCGGAATTGGAGGCGGCGCTTGATTACATCCGCGCGCATGCGGAAATTTTCGAGGTCATACTTTCGGGCGGCGATCCCCTGGTTCTGTCTGACCGGCGGCTCGGGCTTCTGATGGAAGCGCTTGGCGGGATCGATCATCTCGGCGTCATCCGTTTTCACACCCGCGCGCCGCTGGTGTCGCCCGAGCGCGTGAGCGAGGGGCTTGTTGCTGCGCTGAAGCGGGCGGGAAAGACGGTCAACATCGTCATCCACGTCAACCATGCGCGCGAGCTGACGGATGCCGTGAAGGCGGGGCTGGCCCGGCTCGCCGACAACGGCATTCCGCTGTTCTCACAAACCGTGCTGCTCAAGGACGTCAACGATGATGCCGAGACGCTCGCGACACTGTTCCGCGCGCTTCTCGTCAACCGGGTTAAGCCCTATTACCTGCATCACCTCGACCACGCGAAGGGCGTCAGCCATTTCGCCGTGCCGGTCGCGCGCGGTCACGCGATCATGCGCGCCCTGCGCGGGCGCGTCTCAGGTCTTTGCCTGCCGACCTATGTGCTCGATATCCCGGGTGGCCACGGCAAGGTGCCGGTCGGGCCGGTCTATCTGGAAGAGCTGGATGCGGGCGACTATCAGGTCGAGGATTACCAGGGCGTTCGCCACCGCTACTCCGACTGGCGCTGAAAGGCGCGGCGCGCCAGTTGCGCCGCGCCCTCGGCGATATCGACCTCGGGAAACAGGGCGCGGCCGTCGAGATGTGCAGCAATCGTCTCTCCGACCACCGGCGAGAGGCGAAGAACGCCCCCGACAAAGGCGACAGGCAGGTCGCCGGCGCGGAAAATCAGGATATTGCCGAGGCGGGCGAGCTCCCGGCCTGCCTCTTCCAGAAGGCCTTGCGCGCAAGGGTCGCCGGCATCAGCGGCCGTGGCGACGGCCAGCGAAAGCGCGCCGATCCGCCCCCGGTCGCCGCCATAGACAAGGCGTTTGACCTCAGCCCAGTCATCGCTGCCGATCATCTCGAAGACCTGTGCGGCAAGGCCGGCCATATCGCCATAATCACCATCCTCGTCCAGCCTGCGGTAGAGCGCGCGGACGGCGGCAAGCGCGATGGAACCGCCCGAGCCCGCATCATCGATCATCAGCCCGCGCCCGCCGACGCGAAGCCGCGATCCGTCAGGCCGGAAGTGGCTGCCGATTGCGCCGGTGCCGGCCGAGACCAGATGGCCTTCGCCGGGCGCAAAGAGAACGCGATAGGCCAGTTCGATATCATCCATGAGGGTGAGACCGCCGGCAGCAATGCCCATCGCTTGCATGACAAGCGCCGCGATGTCGTCAAAGGCTTCCGGCCCGTAGCCGGAAAGACCGATCATCGCGGCATTGTGGGGATGCGGAAGGCTTGCGCCGATGCGCTTGAAGCTTGCCTCGAGGCGGGCCCGGTCGCCCGGTGCGGCAAGGAGCGCGCTTGCGCCGGAAGCGGTTCCGCGCCTGACGGGGTTTCCCGCAGCATCGACCACGGCGAAGCGGGCGCCCGTGCCGCCGATATCGCATCCGAGGAAGAACCCGCCCATCGTCGCAAGCCTTTACGGGATCGAAGCCAGCCATTCCGGCGTTGCGAATTTCTCGTCCGCCAGCGCCTCGGCAGCCTTGTATTCCTCCGGCGTCACCTTGCCGTCGCGCCCGCCGTTCAGTTCCGCGAAGGTCGCCTTCATCCGGTCGATCACCGCCCGGCGGTCGAGCCCGGTCTGGCTGCGGACGGGATCGACGCGCTTGGCCGCGCTCCTGGTGCCCTTGTCGGAAAGTTTCTCGCGGCCGATCCTGAGCACCTGCATCATCTTGTCGGCATCCATGTCATAGGCCATGGTCACGTGATGCAGCACGGTGCCGCCGCCATAGCGCTTCTGCGCCGCGCCGCCGATCTTGCCCTTCGAGCTCGCAATGTCGTTGAGCGGCTTGTAGAAGGCATCGACGCCCAGATCGTTGAGCGCCTTCAGCACCCAGTTGTCGAGAAAGGCATAGCTGTCGGCAAAGCTCATGCCATCGACCAGTTCGCCCGGCGCGTAGAGCGAATAGGTGATCGCGGTGCCTGGCTCGACGAACATCGCGCCGCCGCCGGTCACCCGGCGCACGGTCTCGACGCCGAGCCGTTCGGTCGCTTCCATATCCACTTCGTTCTTCAGGGACTGGAATGCGCCGATGATGATGGCGGGGCGCTCCCATTCCCAGAAGCGCAGCGTCGGCGCGCGACGGCCCTCGGCAACGGCGCGCGCCAGGACATCATCGATGGCGAGATGCATAGCCGGGGTCTCCGCGCCTGTATCGATGATCTCCCATTCGAAATCGCGCCAGGTCTTGGCAACGCCCAGCGCCCGGCGCACGGCGATCGCCACCGATTCGAGGCTGAAGCCGATCAGCGCGGCATCGGGCCTCAGCTTCGCCTTCAGCGCCGCGACCATCGCCTCGGCCGAACCTGTCGCCGGCTGGCCCTCAAGGGCGGCGCAGAGATCGGAAAGCGCCTCCGGCGGCTCGAGGAAGAAGTCGCCGGCGATCTGGACATCTGAAAGCCTGTCGTCGCGTATCTCGAGGTCGGCGACCACCAGCTTGCCGCCGGGAACCTTGTATTCGCCATGCATGCTCTGGAACTCCTGCCTTGCATTCGTGTGCCGGAAAACCGGTCGCTCATCCATAGACCCGCCGGTCCGCCCGGCGCAAGCCGGGCGGCCTTATGATCCCTGTCATGGAATGGTCGCGAAAATCGTTCTATCTGGTGGAGGGAAGAGAAAGGGAGGAGACGGTGATGGTTGCCTTCGAGCATTTTGCCGATATGGACGATGTCTGGGGCCTGACGGAGCGGGTGGAAAGCCTGCGCGACCTGGTGGCAAACGAGGCGCGCCCGATCCTGCAGGGTTTCGGGCCGGAGGCGGCGTCTCTGCCGGGCATCGTCAATCTGGCGCATTACCTGGCGCTGCGCCATCACGACGTGCGGCCGCTGCAGCGCGCGCTGATGCGCCACGGGCTTTCCTCGCTTGGCCGGCTGGAAAGCCGGGTTCTGCCCACGCTCGATGCCGTGCTTGTCGCCCTTGCCGCCCGCGCCGGACGGCAAAGCCCCGTGCCGCTGCCATCGTCGGACGAATTCTTCGCGGGCGAGGCGCGGCTGGAACAGGCCACCGACCTGATGTTCGGTCCGCCGCCGGCGCACCGACGCAGCCGCATCATGGTAACGCTCGCGAGCGAGGCGGCTGAGGACCCGGCTTTCGTCGCCGATCTCGTGCGCCGCGGCATGGATATCGCCCGCATCAACTGCGCCCATGACGGACCGGAGGCCTGGCGGGCCATGGCGAAACATGCGCGGGCGGCGGGCGATGCGGCCGGGCGGCGCATCACCGTGCTGATGGATATCGCCGGCCCCAAGATCCGCACCGAGCAGGTTCTGCTGGCCGAGCGGAAGCTGAAGGCCAATGTCGGCGATCGCATCCGCCTGGTGGCCTCGGACGAGCCGTCGCTTTTCGACGATGTCCGCTTCTCGGTCAGCGTCTCGCTGCCGGAAATGGTGACCCGGCTGAAAGTCGGCGACCGGGTGCTCTACGACGATGGCAAGCTGCAGACCGTGGTGACCGAAGTCGCCGACGGCATGGCGGTGATCAGGGTCGAGCGCGCCAAGGCGAACGGCGCGCGGCTGAAGCCCGAAAAGGGGTTGAACCTGCCCGATACCGCGCTCGGGCTCTCGCCGCTGACGGCCAAGGATGAGGGCGATATTTCGACTGTGGTCGAATGCGCGGACATGGTCGGCTATTCCTTCGTCTCGCGCCCGGAAGACCTCGACCTGCTTGATCGGGAACTCGGCGCCGGCGGCAACGGCAATCCGGGGCTCGGCGTCGTTGCCAAGATCGAACGGCCGGAAGCGGTGAGGAACCTGCCTGCGCTGATCGCGCGCGCCGCCGGAAAAAGGGAGTTTGCCGTCATGATCGCGCGCGGCGATCTTGCAGCCGAGATCGGTTTCGAGCGGCTGGCAGAAATGCAGGAGGAGATTCTGTGGATCTGCGAGGCGGCGGGCGTTCCGGTGATCTGGGCAACGCAGGTGCTCGAAAATCTGGTCAGGACCGGGGTGCCCTCGCGCGGTGAGATGACCGATGCGGCCATGGGCGCGCGCGCCGAATGCGTGATGCTGAACAAGGGGCCGGCAGTGGGCGAGGGGGTCTCCACGCTCGACACCCTGCTTGCCCGTATGGACGAACACATGTTCAAGAAGACGCCGGAACTGAGGGCGCTGAAAAGCTGGTAGCGCAAAACGCTCCGCCCTCCCTCCCGACAGGCGAAAACCGCCGGCGCGAGGCGCTGGCGGTTCGTTTTCGCAAGTGGCAGGGTCAACGGGTCGGGTCGGATTTTCGCCCGGGCCCGACGAGGCTCAAAAACCGGTGCCGCGACCGACTTCCGAGCGGATCGTCGCCAGGAGAATCTGCATGTCGAGCATGAAGCTGTAGTTCGACACGTAATAAAGGTCGCACATGATGCGGGCGCGCGCCTCGCCGCGCCGGGTCGTCGGGCCGCGCCATCCGCGGATCTGGGCAAGGCCGCTCAGTCCAGGGCGCATGACGTGGCGCTGGTGGTATTCCGGCACGAGTTCCTCGAACAGCATGCCGCTCGCCAGCATGCCGACGGCGTGGCAGCGCGGGCCGATCAACGACATGTCGCCGCGCAGGACGTTGAAGAGCTGAGGCAGCTCGTCGATATTCGACCTTCGCAGGAAAGCGCCGATCTTGGTGATGCGCGGATCGTTTTCGACCGTCTGCTTCACGCCCGTCTTGTCGCCGAGATCGTTGCGCATGGAGCGGAACTTGAAGATGTTGATCTTCTTTCCGTAACGTCCCCAGCGCACCTGGCTGAAAAAGACCGGGCCGGGACTGTCAAGTTTGATGAGGATCGCCACGACCAGAAAAAGCGGTGCAAGCGCAACCAGCGCACCAAAAGAAATGGCGATATCGAACAGGCGCTTCAGCGCCAGTTGCAGTTTTCGTTTTCTGGAATTGTCAGAAAAAACAAGCTCGTGGCCAAATGCCCGACGGGGCAATGAGGTCAGTTCCTGAATATGGGCCGTGGGGGAGGCCTGAAAATCCGCCGCGCTCACTGAAGCACCCTCTGTGTTTGCAATCGCTTAAATTGTTAAGATGAATTGAATGTATCCTGTTCTAACTCGTCTCCGCAAAAAAGTCATTAGCTGATGCCGCTTTTTTGATCTGTTTTCGCCGCAAACGAGACAGGCGGAACTTGACGTTAACTGGAGCGCGCAGTCTTTCTCCCGGAGCCCCGCAGTAATTTATTTGTATAGTGCTGGATTTATTGTTCTTTTTGGATTTTGTCAAGATTTCCGAGAAGCGGCGGCCGCTTCCGTTCAAGCCCAGCCATGCGGCTGGCGAAAGGCAGACCTGCATGCCAGCATAGCTCAGCCATCGGAAGCGCGCCTGACATCTGCCGGTCCGGCTTAATGTTTGCAGACAAAAGAGAAATTAACATGCTGAAGAAACTGGAGCGGGCGAAGGGATTCGAACCCTCGACCCCAACCTTGGCAAGGTTGTGCTCTACCCCTGAGCTACACCCGCTCATCACACCGGTCGGGGGTAAGGCTGTGACCGGCGGTGTCACCATGTCGGCGACGAGGGCGTATATGGCCTAACCCGATTTCAAATGCAACAGGCAAATGACGGATTTCTGGTTTTTTTTGCAGTTGGAAAATAACGCATTCATTTCAGGCTCTTAGTAGAAGGGTCGCCGCCATCGGCGGGAAAGGGCCTGAGCCGGCCCGCCGGATATGCGGCGAGCGGAGGCGCGTTTCGCTGGCGTGCCTCGTTCGCGCATCGTGGCCGAGAAGAGATTCCAGCGGCCGCCCGGGGCTGCCGGAAGCGCAGCGCCAGACCGTCCCTTTCTGTCTGGACAAGTGGCTTTTTCGGCGATAACAAGGTTGCTGACACGAAACTGCAAGCAAAAAATGCGGTTTTCTGCAATTTTGACATTTGCTTTCGAGCGCAATCAGCCAAGGTGCGGCAAGACCACGTTTTCAGGAACAATCGGGAGGACAAGAACATGACCGAGATCATGCTGGTGGCCAGCGGCGACCTGCGCGAGAGCGCCAATACCAAATGCTGGCCGACGCAGAAGGCGATGGAGGACAAGCTTGCCGCCGTCGTTGCCGAAATGGGCCACACGCTGAGACGCGCGCACCCGGAAAAGCCCGCGGGCCACGGTTTCATCGCCACCCAGCGCGAGGGTATGGATGTCTTCAGGACGATCGACCCGAATGCGCCGGTCATCGTGGCGGAGGCCGTCTGGCAGTATTCCCACCACGTCCTGCCAGGACTGTCCTCGCACAAGGGCCCGATCCTGACGGTCGCCAACTGGTCGGGACAGTGGCCGGGTCTCGTCGGCCTCCTGAACCTCAACGGATCGCTGACCAAGGCCGGCATCGCCTATTCCTCGCTCTGGAGCGAGACCTTCGAGGATGATTTCTTCCGTTCTGGCCTCAAAAGCTGGCTCGAGAGCGGCGCGATTGCCCACGACGAAAGCCATGTCCGTCCGTTCGATGCCGCCGCAGTGCCGGCGGAGCTTTCGAGGCTCGCCGACGATATCGCCGTCGATATGGCCGGCAACAAGGTGATCATGGGCGTCTTCGACGAGGGCTGCATGGGTATGTACAATGCCATTATCCCCGATGAGATGCTGATGCCGCTCGGCGTGTTCAAGGAGCGGCTGTCGCAGTCGGCGCTCTATTACGCGACCAAACAGGTTCCCGAAGAGGAAGCGCGCGCGGCCTATCAATGGATGCTCGACAAGGGCATGACCTTCCATTTCGGCGCGGACCCGAAGGAGGCGCTGACCGAGGAGCAGGTCATCGACCAGTGCCGCATGTATATTGCCGCGGTCCGGCTTGCCGATTTCTTCGGCTGCGAGGCGATCGGCATTCAGTACCAGCAGGGGCTGAAGGATCTGCTGCCGGCCTCCGACCTGGTGGAAGGCATGCTCAACAATGACGAGCGCCCGCCGGTCACCCGTGACGATGGCTCGATCATCCGCGACGGTCAGGCGATCGTGCATTTCAACGAGGTCGATGAATGCGCCGGGCTTGATGCGGTGCTGACCAACCGCCTGCACCGCGCGCTCGGTCAGCCGGTGGAAACGACGCTGCACGATCTGCGCTGGGGCGACGCCGACAAGTCCGGCTCGCGTGACGATTTCGTCTGGGTATTCGAGATCTCCGGCGCCGTGCCGCCTGCCCATCACGAGGGCGGCTGGGCCGGCTCGGAAAGCTATCGCCAGCCGTCCATGTTCTTCCCCTTCGGCGGCGGCACGCTGAAGGGCTATGCGAAGCCCGGCGAGATCGTCTGGAGCCGCATCTTCGTCAAGGACGGCGCGCTTCATATGGATATCGGGCGCGGCCAGGCGGTCAAGCTGCCGCCGGAAGAGTGCGAGCGCCGCAGCCGCGCCACGGATTATCCCTGGCCGATCATGAATGCGGTGCTGACCGGCGTTTCGCGCGACCAGATGATGGCTCGCCACAAGGCCAACCACATCCAGGTCGTCTATGCGCTTTCCGCCGAAGAGGCCGACAAGGCGATGATGGCCAAGGCGGCTCTGGCGGCGAAGATGGGCATGACGGTCAGCCTTTGCGGCGTTTGATCTGCCTCGCCTGACATTACTGCGATGGCCCCGCGTTTGCGGGGCCATTGTTGCATTCGACGGCGAATGGTGGTGAAAAGGCGCGACACGTTTTCACGCCCATTCGAAGTGCCAGCCGCCATGACCGAGACCAAGACCGCCGATGATCTCTTCGCCTTCCTCGACGAACTGGGGATCCCCTACGAGAATCGCGAACACCGTGCGGTCTTCACCGTGGCCGAAGGTGACGACCTGCGGGAGGAAATTCCGGGCGGTCACACCAAGAACCTGTTCGTCAAGGACAAGAAGAGCCGCTATTTCCTGCTCACCGTCGAGGAATATGCGACGGTTGACCTGAAGCAGGTGCACACCCTGATCGGCGCATCGGGCAGGGTTTCCTTCGGCAAGCCGGACGCGCTGATGGACTGTCTCGGCGTCGAGCCGGGCTCGGTCACCGCACTTGGCGCGATCAACGACACGGTGCGTCAGGTCACCTTCATCCTCGATGCCGACCTGATGGAAAACGAGATCATCAATTGCCACCCCCTGCGCAACACCGCGACCACCTCGATCGGGCGCGATGATCTGCTGCGCTTCATCCGGGCGACGGGGCACGAGCCGCTTGTCTTGAAAGTGACGGCGTGACACACGATTTAGAAGCAAAGTCGGAAATAGGCCTTCGGGCCGGACGGGGAGATAGTGATGAGCGGTTTTGACAATCCATATGGCGGGTCTCTTGCAGGGCAGATGAATGTATCGGCCAGTGGCGCGGCAAACGGCGCGACGCCGCCCGGCGAACTGATCAAGGACACGACCACCGCCGATTTCGGCAAGGATGTCATCGAAGAATCGCGCACCCAGCCCGTGCTGGTGGATTTCTGGGCGCCCTGGTGCGGCCCCTGCAAGCAGCTCGGCCCGGTCATCGAAAAGGCCGTGACGGCTGCCGGCGGCAAGGTCAAGCTCGTCAAGATGAACATCGACGATCACCCGGCAATCGCCGGCCAGCTCGGCATCCAGTCCATTCCCGCCGTCATCGCCTTCTCCAACGGGCAGCCGGTCGATGGCTTCATGGGCGCTGTGCCGGAAAGCCAGGTGAACGAGTTCATCGCCAAGCTCTCCGACAAAAGCCCGTCCGAACAGGACCGCAAGGCCGAGATCGCCTCCGCGCTCGATCAGGCCGAGCAGCTTCTGGCGGAAGAAAAGCTGCAGGAGGCCGGCCAGCTCTTTGCCGCCGTCATGCAGACCGATCCGGAGAACCCGAAGGCGCTGGCCGGCATTGGCCGCTGCATGGTCGCCGCTGGTCAGCTCGATCGCGCCAGGCAGGTGCTTGATCAGGTGCCGGAGGAATTGAAGGAGGATGACGCCATCAAGGCGCTTGCCGCGCGCATCGCGCAGATCGAGGAGGCACGCAAGTTCGGTGATCCGGCAGCTCTCGAACACGCGCTCGCCTTGAATTCAGACGACCACGCCGCGCGCATGAAGCTTGCCAAGGTGCTGAATGCCGAAGGCAAGCGTGACGAGGCGGCCGAGCATCTTCTGACGATCATGCGCAAGGACCGCGAATTCGAGGATGACGGCGCGCGCAAGCAGTTGATCGCCTTCTTCGAGGCCTGGGGACCGAAGGATCCGGCGACGATCGCCGCGCGCCGCCGGCTGTCGACGATCCTGTTTTCTTAGAGCATGTCCGCGTTGACGTGGATCGCGAACACGCTCTAAGCTTTTGTTTTTCCGCGCGTCCGGACGGAAAACCGGTTTCCACTTTTCCTGGACGCGCTCTAGAGGGACACGTTTCATGCAGGTTGGCAATGCCCGATATCTGACGCGGAAGGATCTGCCGGAGGTGGTTCCGGTGTTTCCGCTGACGGGCGGGCTGTTGCTGCCGCAGGGGCAGTTGCCGCTCAACATCTTCGAGCCGCGCTATCTGGCGATGGTCGATCAGGCGATCTCGGGAAACCGTCTGATCGCCATGGTCCAGCCGGCCCGTCACGACGAGACGCTGAGCGTCAACGACGCCACCCCGCTTTCCAATATCGGTTGCATCGGCCGGGTCACGTCTTTCGCGGAGACCGGCGACGGACGGTATCTCGTGGCGCTGACCGGCATCTGCCGGGTCCGCCTGATCGAGGAAGTGCGTACCGCCAAGCCCTTCCGCAGTTTCGAGATCGCCCCCTTCATGGGCGACCTCAATGTCGAGGCGCAGGAAGAAAGCGTCGATCGCGCCGCCCTTCTGGGAGCCTTCAGGGATTATCTCGAGGCGGAGGGGCTGGAGACGGAATGGGCGCATATCGAACAGGCGGGCAATCTGACGCTGGTGAATTCGCTCTCCATGATGGCGCCCTTTGGCCCGGCGGAGAAGCAGGCGCTTCTGGAAGCACCGGACCTCAAGACACGCGCCGAGCTCTTCGTGGCGATCATCGAATTCGCGCTTGCCGGCGATCCCGGCGACAAACTGCAATAGGCGGCCTGTCATGGCCAAGAAGGATGCCGGGATCGACCCGAAAATGCTGGAGCTTCTCGTCTGCCCGGTGACCAAGGGCAGGCTCGATTATGATGCCGAGCGCCAGGAGCTCGTCTCGCGGAAGGCGAGGCTTGCCTATCCCATTCGTGACGGCGTGCCGATCATGCTCGCATCGGAAGCGCGGCAGGTCGAAGTTTAAACATTCGGAAAGCCTGGTTTGAACGGAACCGCTTCGCCACTTGCTGAGAACCGGGCGCTCGACTAGTTTCGATCGCAGCAGGGGTGGTGAAGACGATGGCGCGTGTCAGTATCGAGAGCCCGGCCGGAGACGAATTCTATCCGGCCAGGGTGGAAAGGTCCTATTTCAGGCTGGGCGATCCGATTGTCAGCGGCGACCCGCTTTACGATCTGGAGACGGCGAATGGCCGGCCTTTTCATGTGCGCGCCAGCGAGAGCGGCAAGGCCGTTTCCGCGCCGCTTGCCGTCGGCGCGACGCTTCTCCGACGCGAGAGCCTGCTCGAGATCGAGGTAATGGAGCCGGAAGAAGCGCGGTCTGCTCCGCAAATCGTCGCTCCCGCTTCACCGCACGCTTCCTCGAGGCGCGTCGACCTCCACACGCCGGTCGACAGCGAGCTCTATCCGGCCAGCGTCATCAAGGTGCATGCCGAGCCGGGCGGGCGGGTCGATCGCCACAGCGTGCTTTACACGATCGAAGCGGCGAGCGGACAGGTGGTAGAGCTTCAGGCCCCGCTTGCCGGCCGTATCCTGTCGTCCAATGACGCCCGCAACCTGACGCGTCAGCGCGCCATCGCAGTGATCGAGCCCGATGAGGATGATCCGCTGGCTGCCGCTCTCGGAACCGCCGGGGGCGTCTATCTGCTTGCCGGCGGCGTGCAGGCAGGCGGCGATGAGGAGGCCGAATACGGAGAGGCGCGGGCGGCGGCTGTCCCGTTGTCCGAAAGACGGTCGCATCGCTGGTGGAAGATCGGTTTTCTCGCGGGACTGTGCGTGATCGCCACGATTGCGGTCGCAGGCTGGTATGTGCTGAGCTTTGTGCCTTACGAGCTGGATGAGGCCTATGGCGACAGCTATTACGGCCAGCGGGTCAACGGCGGTCCGCTTGGCGGAAAACGCCGGCTTTTCATTTCGGACGAACAGCAGAGGGAATTTGAGTCATGGCTCGATTCCTGATTTTCGGCAGATCCGCGACGGGCGATATGGGGCCGCGGGAAAAGGCGGTCCACGGCCTGCTGGCGCTGGTTTTTCTGGTTCTTCTGGCTCTGCCGGCAGCGGCCTTGGCGCAGGACCAAGTGCGCCTTGTCGAGGCCGGGGGCGACCAATATGAGGCGAGCTTCCGCAATCCGCTCGTCGGCGAAGACCTGGCGCCCGCCTCGACCGTGACGATCGACTGGGAGGCCGAACTGAAGATGGGCCTTCTTTACGGCGAGCCCGTGCTTTCCACCCGTTTTCGCTACGAACCGACGGATTACCGCCTTCAATTGCCCACGCTTGGTCCCGGCGCGGTCCAGCTCTGGTCGCCGCAGGGCGCGGGCGGCGGCGCGGCATTGCCGGAGGGGGCGCCGCTTGTTCAACCCTATGCCGTCAGGCTGGTGTTCCGCTTCTACGCTCCGAGCCAGAATGCCTATGTCGGACTGGTGCAGGACGTCGAGGCGCCCGGCCTTCCCGGCGAATGGGCCTTCAACATGCCCTCAAGCCCCGACTGGGGGCGGACCTTTGTCTGGGAGAGCGGCATCGCCAAGGGCGACTGGGTGAAAGCGGAAACGGCGAAGACGGTCTGGAACGGTGACTTGCGGGCCGAGGGCGCACGACTTGACGCCATCAAATGGTCGACGGCGGATTTGATGGCCTATCTTGCCGAGCACAATCTGCGCAACCGTGCGATCGCCACGGCCGAGGCGGTCAACCGCCTGCTCTCGGGGGCCGCCCGCAGCTTCGGCTACGAGGTCGCGGCGTTGCGCGAAGATCCGCAAGCCTTCCACGAACCGGCATTCAGGCCCCGGATATCGCTCCGGCTTCTGCGCAAGTATGAACGGCTGTTGAGCCTGCCGGACAGCCTGCAGGACGGCGACCGGACGGCCTATGACGAGGCGCGCGACGAAGCGCGCGCGATCATGGCAATGATGGAGGACGATGCGGCGTCCTATGCGGACCCCGGTCCGCCCCGCGATGAGCTTCCGGGCGGCGCCGAGATGGTTTTCGATGATGGCGCGTTGCAGCCGGTATTCGTCGAACTGCCGCTTGCCTTCACGCTGACCGACAATGGGCGCGAGGATGTCGACCGCGTGGAACTGACGATCAGCGACAGCACGGGCGTCGTGTCGTCCGAGGTTGTCGATCTTCTGAACGGAGGCACACGTTTCGAGCCGTCGGTTGCGCCCGGGCCGGTGCGGATTGCCGTGAAGGCGCTGAGCGAGGGCGCGCTCGGGCAGAACACCTGCACGATCCAGGTGCATTCGCGGGTCGTGAAGGGGCCGGACGCACAGGAATACAGCCTTCGCGCCGGCGAAACAGCGTCGCTTCTGGTGTTTGCCGAAGCGCCGCGGGGAGGATGATTTGCGCTGTTTTGCTTCGAAGCCTCGCCGAGGTCTGCCCTTCATCTTTTCCTTGCTCTTTCTTGGTCTTCTGTCGCTGCCCGGTTTCGCCTCGGCGCAAACGGTCGCGGAGCCGGTCAAGGCGCGCGATGCGCCGGATCGGGCCATGGCCGCCATCGTCACCGGCGTTGACCAGCTCGTCTGCAGCGCGACCGTGATCGGCCCCAGGCACGTGCTGACAGCGGCTACCTGCGTCATCGATCCGGAAACGGATGCGGTGCTTGCCGACCGGCAGGTGATGCCGCGCGTCGATCTCGATGACGGCTATATTCCAACCGCGCGGCGCTTCATCCGGCGCGTGTTCGTGCCGGTGGACGGGGCGCCCTTCGGCCCGTCTGACCGTTTCGAAGGCAAGCTCGCCATTGTCGAGACTGCCGAACTTGTCGAGCATCCGCCCTTCAGCGCCGAGACCGACGAGGCGGCTTTCGACCGGCGGGAGACGGAAGGCGACGATGGCATTCTGACGATCCGGTTCTACGACCGTGCGACAGGCGGCCAGATGACGACATCGGCCTGCGCGGCGCTTTCCATCGCGCCGGGAGACATCATGGCGATGAACTGCGCTCTGCCGGAAGGGGCTTCCGGCGCGGCAATTCGCGTGGCCTCCGGGATTACCGGGCTCTATCTTTATCCGGGTGCGGGACGTTATATCGGCAATGCCGAAATCGAGGCGATCGGCCGGGTCGTCACCGGGGCCGGTTCACCCTTCTTCCGCGCCATCGAAGCGACGCCTGACCTTTCCATCACATTCGTCCTGAGCAATCGCTGCGACGCGCCGATCGACTACAGCCTGCGCTACCGTCCGGTTGGCGGCGGCGGCGATTTCACCACCGTTTCCGGTCGGATCGAGTCCGGCCAGCGCCGCTTCGTCGACCTGATGACGGATAATGGCGTGGTCTATATGCGCGGGACCGCCAAGGACGGCGCGCTCGTCTGGGATGGCGGCCGGGTGTTCGAGGACGGCCGCTATTTCGATATCCGCATCAACAGCTGGGGCGACTATTTCCATTCGCTGAGCTGTGACGAATAGCGCCCGGGAGCCTTGACGACCGGCTCAGCCGGCGTAGCCGTCCCGGCAAAGCCGCTCGAGCTCTTTCCTGTCGAGGCTGGCAAAACCGAGCGCGGGCAGAAGGTCGTTGTCGGCGGCAAGATCACGGCCATAGGCGGCCGAGAAGATCGCCGTGCCGGCCTCGTGCAGCGTCGCCGGAGCGCCGGCCATGCGGCCGAGCGCGCTGGTGGCAACGAGGCCGAAGGGCACATCCTCCAGAATATAGCGGCTCTCGATGGTCGAGGGGCCGAAGCCGCCGCGGCCCTGCGCATGCATCTCCTGGTTCATCTCCGAGACTGAGGCGAGCGGGACATGGAAGGACAGCGAAAAGTGCTCGCGCACCGTCTTCACGTGAAGCCCGAATTTCTCCGCGATCGCCAGCCGCTCGGCATCCAGCGCCTCGATGAAGCGGCCGACGGCCGGGGTGATGTTCTCGCCCTGACCCCAGGTCTCGCCCTTTTCCATCCGCGTCAGGTTCATCAGCGCAATGCCGAGATGGTTCTGCGGGTTGAGGTTGGACAGCGCGATCGCCATCAGCCCGTCGCGCCTGACGAAACGATCGCCGAACAATTCGGTGCAGAGCGCGTGGCCTTCATCCATGGCGCTGAAGGGGACGGTTGCCATGTCGACCTTCTGGCGCACGGTGTTGACCACGACGGCGCTGTCGCCGTTTTTCCGCGCGGTCAGAAGCGTCGTGCCCCAGGCGATGATCGGCAGGGTCTTGCCGGCCTCTTTCAGCGCGCGCGAAAGATAGAGCGCGGCAAAGGAACTGTGGGAGGAAATGATCACCGGCGTGCCGGGCTTCAGATGGTCCGTCATGGCATCGATGGCTGACCGGTGGCCGTTGACCGGCATCGCGATCATCACCAGATCGGCGTTGCCGACGGCATCCGCGCATGAGGGCGCGACCCCGACAGGGCCTTCGAATTCCACCGCGCCCGTGGCCGTCAGCGCCGTGCCCTCGGCAAGTTCCACGGCCCTTGTGCCGGACGGCGACCAGAGCACGGGCGCATGGCCGGCATCGGCGATGAAGGCGGCAAGGCCGTAGGCGTTGTTGCCTGCGCCGAGAATTGCGATTTTCATGGGTCTTCGAGCCTTTGTCTCTTCACATGTAATTGGTCGGCAGCGCCGTGGTGAACTTCAGTTCCTCCATCGCGATCGAGGAGTTGATGTCGGAGAATTCCAGCCGCGAAATCAGGTTCTTGTAGACCTGGTCATAGGTCTCGATGTCGGGAACGACAATTCTCAGCAGGTAATCGGTATCGCCGGTCAGCCGGTAGGCCTCGGTCACCTCGGGAATGTCCCTGATCTGCTTGCGGAATTCATCGAACCATTCGATGGCGTGGCGCGGCGCCTTGACGGCGATGAAGATGGTCATCGGAATATTGGCCATCTTGCGGTCGATGAGGGCAACGCGCGCGCGGATGAAGCCGAGGTCTTCCATGCGCTTGATCCGCCGCCAGCAGGGCGTGTGCGAAAGGCCGACCTCCTCGGCGATCTCGCTCACCGTCCGGTCTGCCTGGCGCTGCAGGATATCGACGATCTTGCGGTCGATCTGGTCAAACATTTCCTGACGCTCCCCTGATGTCCCGCAGAGGGGACGAAATTCTCAGAACTCACTGAAAATCGAGACGGATTTTTCGTCTGCTCTTCCGTTTCGACAAAATATGACGCCGAAATAGACTTGCGGATATGGCTTAATTCGCAGGTTGACCCTTGTCAAAATGCAGAAAATTCCGCATGCTTTGCCCAAGTTTTGGTAAATTGTATCTTTTGAGTAAAATTTGTGCACTAGTATGGGATTCATGTCAAGTTCGCATGGTGGATAAAATATCCGCATTCAGCATGTTCTTGTAGGATGGAATCTCTTTAAATCCCATGTTCGTGCAAAAATAAGAAAACTCTCTTCTGTCAGGTTCGCTACGCTGATTATGTTCGTACCTGAAACAGAATTGAGAATGAGACAATGAAAAGGATAGGTCTGATCGGCGGCATGA
Organism: Martelella sp. AD-3; assembly: GCF_001578105.1. Lineage (GTDB taxonomy): Bacteria > Pseudomonadota > Alphaproteobacteria > Rhizobiales > Rhizobiaceae > Martelella. Next base: position 82,317 of record NZ_CP014275.1, read on the forward strand.
GCTGGGAGAGCACCGCAGTGTATTACAAGCACATCAACGAGGAGGTCCGGCGCCTGATGGGCGACGGCTTGGCTTCGGCGGATCTTTGCCTGCGCTCCGTCAATTTCTCCGAGATTGTCGCGCATCAGAAGGCCGGACGCTGGGACCTCGCGGCCGAAACGCTGATCGCGGCCGCGCGCGAGCTGGAGCAATGCGGCTGCGCCATGGTGCTGATCTGCACCAATACGATGCATATCCTCGCCGACGAGGTGCAGGCGGCGATCAAGATTCCGCTGATCCACATTGCGGAAGTGACCGGCGCTGCGGTGAAGAAGAAGGGCCTGGACCGGCCTCTGCTTCTGGCCACGCGCTACACGATGGAGAAGCCGTTCTATGTCGGCTACCTCAGGGACCGTTTCGGCCTTGATCCGGTCATTCCGGAAGAGGTCGACAGGACAACTGTCCATGACGTGATCTTCGAGGAGATATGCTGCGGGGTGATCAGCCGCGCATCGCGCGAACGCTATGTCGAGATCGCCGAGCGGGCGAAACTGAGAGGCGCCGACTGCATCATTTTCGGCTGCACCGAGGTCGGTCTTCTGGTCCGTCCGGAGGATTTCGACCTGCCCTGCTTCGATTCAACGCTGCTTCATGCCGAGGCGGCGGTCAGGTTCTCCCTGGAAGACGAGCTTTCAGCGGAGGGGAAAGAAAGCCGTCCTCTTCCAGTCCACTAGGTCGGCGAGGAAAAGCCCGCGCTCCGGCCGAGAGGGACCGGACGCGGGACAGACAAACCAGGAGATCGAGAATGACACTTCGCAATCCGACACGGCGCACGACCCTGAAGATGATGGGGACAAGCGCGGGGCTCATTGCCGCGCCGTCCATCATCCGTCCGGCCTATGCCCAGAGCAATGTCCTCAACATCACGACCTATGACAAGTTCCTCCCCGAGGGCTTCGTCGAGCAGTTCGAGAAGGATACCGGCATCGAGGTGCGCATCCGCCTGACAGACGACCAGGGCAAGCAGTACAACCTGCTCGCGGCCGAAGGCGCCGATCCGACCACCGATATCGTCACCGTCGCCGGTCACCGTCTCAGCCAGTTCATGGCTTCCGATCTCCTGCAGCCGATCGATCCCGCCAGGATATCCACCTGGGACAATCTTGCGGGGCCCTACAAGGGCGCGCCGCAGCTCGTCCGCAAGGGCGAGGTCTATGGCGTGCCGCTGCTTGCCGGTTTCGAAGGCATGGTTCGCAACACCGACTACACCAAGCCCTCCGATAGCTGGGGCCTGATGTTCGATCCGGAATACAAGGGCTTCACCACCTACATCATCTCCGACTTTGTCTCCATCACCATGAAATATCTGGGCTATGACGGCGATTTCGTCGCCTATGTCGACAAGCCTGAGGAAGCCCAGGCCGCGGTCAACGCGGCGCGCGATTTCCTCATCGAGCACAAGGACATGGTCCGCAAGTTCTATGACGGCGGCGCCGAAGTGCAGCAGATGCTGGTCAATGAGGACGTCTATGTCGCCCAGACCTGGTCCGGCCCGGCCGCCAAGCTGATCATGGACGGTTTCCCGATCGAACTGTCGATCCCGAAGGAGGGCACCTACGGCTTCCTCTACTCCTTCAACCTGGTCAACCATGCGCCGAACGTGGATGCTGCCTACACGTTCTTCTCCGCGCTCCTCGCCAATCCGGAAGTCGGCGCGGCGATGACGCGCCAGTCCGGCTTTGCCAGCGCCTTTGCCGGCGTCGACAAGCTGCTCACCGACCGCGAGCGCGCGGCGATTGCGCTGCCGGAAGAGCAGATCGCCCGCATCCAGTTCTTCGCGGAAGAAAACCGCGACATGAAGAACGAGATGATCGACAGGGCCGTTGCCGAAATCAAGGCGGCCTGATCAATGCCCCGGCCGGGCGGCAGCATTTCGCCCGGTCGACTGCGCTACGCCGTAGCCTTTGTAATCTATGGATTTTCTGACTATGACCAATGATGTTTTGGCCGGTGGCGGTCAGGGCGCGAAGACGTCACGGGCGCGCTATTCAAGCTGGATCGGCAAGGTCGCCCGCTCGCCGTTCTACCGCGGAACGATCGGTCTTCTTGCCGAAAACCGCGTCGCCCGGCTTGTCGTCCTGCTGGCCGTTCCGCTCGCCTGGATCGCCTTCTTCAATATCGGTCCGATCCTGCAGATGGGCAATATTTCGCTCCTTGCCAACTATCCGCTGATGGACGGCGACGAGCCGGTCTATACGCTTTCGCAATACGCGCTGTTCTTCCAGGAGAGCCTCTATTTCGTGCCCTTCCTGCGCAGCCTCGTCTTCTCCCTGGTGGTGACGGCGTCAACGCTCGTCGTGGTCTATCCGGTCGCCTATTATATCGGCAAGGTCATCCGCCCCGCCTCGCGCAACAAGGCGCTCTTGCTGCTGCTGACGCCGTTCTGGGCGGGCGAGATCATCCGCGTCTTCTCGGTCATCATGCTTCTGGCCAATCGCGGCGCCGTCAACGCGCTTCTGCGCGAACTTGGGTTTATCGACCGGCCGATCCCGATGCTCTACACCTATTTCTCACTGAGCTTCGGCGTCGTCTACCTGATCGCCCTCTACATGCTGCTGCCGCTCTATTCCTCGATCGAGAAGATCCCGAACAGCCTGCTCGATGCCGCAGCCGATCTCGGCGCCGGCCCGTTGCAGCGCTTCCGCCGGGTGATCCTGCCGCTGTCGCGCGACGGCATCGTCTCGGGCTGCAGTCTGGTGTTCCTGACGTCCATTGGCGTTTTCGCCGCGCCGCTTCTGCTCGGCGGGCCGAATACGGTGATCTTCCCGGAAATCATCGCCCAGCTGTTCCACGGCTCCAACGACAAATGGCCGGCGGGCGCTGCCTTCTCGATCATCATGCTGTTGATCTCGCTCACCACGGTCGGCCTGTTCATGCGGGTTGTCGGCGGGCGCAACGTGAAGCTGATGTGAGGGACCGACGATGCGTTTTTACATGAAAAACCCCCAGAACGTTTTCCTCACCGGCTTCTACTGGGCCTTCGTCGCCTATCTCTTCGTGCCGCTGATGCTGATGACGGCGATGAGCTTCAAGGATTCGAACTTCATCTCGTTCCCGATCGATAGCTTCACGATGAAATGGTATGTCCAGGTGGTGCAGGACGAACAGTTCCTGAGCGCCGTCGGCTATTCGCTGATGATCGCCTTCGTCGTCACCGTCGTGGCCACCGCAATCGGCGTCTGGATCGCGCTCCTTGCCTCCAACGAGGCGATCTGGGGCAAGGCGGTCATCTTCGCGCTCGCCTGTCTGCCCGCCGTCGTCCCTGGCATGATCCAGGCAATCTCGATGCGCATCTTCATCCGCGCGATCGACGTTCCGACCGGCACCTTCGCCATCATCCTCGGTCATACGGTGCATGCCGTGCCCTTCGTGGTGATCATGGCAATGACCAGGCTGCGCTCGATGCCGTCGAGCCTTGTCGATGCGGCGCGCGATCTGGGCGCAGACAATTTCATCGCCTTCTTTCGCGTCACGCTGCCCTATCTCGGCCCGGCGCTGGTCGGCGGCATGATCTTCTGCGCGTTGACGAGCATCGACGATTTCGTCCGCACCTTCTTCCTCGGCGGCTACCAGACCACCCTTCCGATGCTGATCTTCGCCAAGATTTCGGGCGGCATGTCGCCGGAGATCAACGCCATGGCAACACTCGTCCTCATCGCCACCGGCGCCGTCGGGCTTTATGCCGAACGCCGCGTCCGCCGTTCAAGGAACTGAAATGCAACCGCTCGTCCACTTCAAGAACGTCAACAAATATTACGGCAAAGCGCTCGCCGTGAACAATCTCGACCTTCAGATCGAGCGCGGCAGGTTCGTCACCCTTCTCGGGCCTTCGGGCTGCGGAAAATCGACCTCGCTGCGTATGCTGGGCGGCTTCGAGGACCCGTCCTCCGGTTCCATCCTGCTCGACGGCAAGGATGTGACGCACCTGCCGCCGCACCGGCGCAATGTCAATATCGTGTTCCAGGACTATGCGCTGTTTCCGCACCTGACGGTTGGCCGCAACATCGCCTTCGGGCTCGAGTTGAAGGGCATGCCGTCAGAGAAGATCCACGCCCGGGTGATGGAACTTCTGGCGCTGGTCGAGCTGCAGGACTATGCCGACCGCATGCCCGATCAGCTTTCCGGCGGCCAGCGCCAGCGCGTGGCGCTGATGCGCGCGCTCGCGCCCGATCCGGACGTGCTGCTGCTCGACGAACCGCTTTCCGCGCTCGACGCGAAGCTCCGCCACCAGATGCAGATCGAACTGAAGAGCATTCAGGAAAAGACCGGCAAGACCTTCCTCTTCGTCACCCATGACCAGGAAGAGGCGCTGACCATGTCGGATGTCATCGTCGTGATGAACAATGGCAGGGTGGAGCAGATGGGCGATCCCCACACGCTTTATGCCCGCCCTGTCAACCGTTTCGTCGCCACCTTCATCGGCGAATCGAACTTTCTTGATGCCGTGGTTCAGTCGGTCGACGGCAATATCGCCACGCTCGACTGGTGCGGCCATATCATCCACGCCACGCTCACCGGCCCCGCCGCAAAGGTCGGAAGCCATGTCACCGTGGCGCTGAGACCCGAAGCGATCTATGCGGTCAGCCGCGAGCCGGACCGCAGGATCGCGCTGCCGGGCAGGATCACAAACCGGCTGTTCAAGGGCAATTTCACCGCGCTCACCGTCGGGCTCAACGAGGGCCAGTCGCTTGTGGCCCAGCTTGATCCGGTGGCGCTCGCGCATCTGGAGGGCGACGATGTCTGGATCGGCTGGCGCGAGGAAGACGCCGTCGTGCTTGCTGACTGATGCTCTGAAGGACTGAAGACATGACCAATGAAAAGGCGCTTGAAGCGCTGAATGACCGGGTTCGTCAGGATCTCGATTATCTGAACTTTCCTTCCGCCAACTGGGTCAAGCCGGTTGGCCCGGTCGACGGCACGCCGGTGAGCGACATCGTCATCGTCGGCGCCGGCATGTGCGGGCTTGCCGCATGGCTGCAATTGAAGCGCCAGGGCATGCACAATACCCGCATCATCGACATGGCGCCCGAAGGCAAGGAAGGTCCCTGGCTCACCTATGCGCGCATGGAAACGCTGCGCTCGCCGAAAAACCTGCTCGGCCCTGCGCTCGGCATTCCCTCGCTCACCTTCCAGGCCTGGTATCGCGCGCAATTCGGCACAAAGGCCTGGGACGAACTCTACCGTATTCCCCGGCCGATGTGGCAGGATTACCTCGTCTGGTACCGCAAGGTGACCGGCGCGCCGGTTGAAAACGGCATGAAGGTCGAGCGCGTGATCCCGCGCGAAGACGGTCTTCTGGCCCTCAAGATGGCCGACGGCGAAACCATCATCACCCGCAAGCTGATCTGGGCGACGGGCCGCGACGGGCTCGGCAAGGGCACGGTTCCGGGCTTCGTCTCCGGCCTGCCGCGCGAAAGCTGGGCGCATTCCGCCGACGAGATCGATTTCGACAAATGGAAAGGCAAGCGCGTCGTCGTTATCGGTGTCGGCGCGTCCGCCGTCGACAACGCTGCCGAGGCTCTGGAACATGGTGCTGCGGAAGTCAGGCTTCTGGCGCGGCGCAAGGAGATGCCGACGATCAACAAGCTGATGGGCATCGGTTCCTATGGCGTGACGGCGGGCCTGCCGGATCTGTCTCCCGAATGGCGCTGGCGCATCATGGACTATGGCGACAAGCAGCAGACGCCGGCCCCACACGGTTCGACCCTGCGCGTCAGCCGCCACGACAATGCCTATTTCCATTTCAACTGCGGCATCGCCAGGGTCGAACAGGATGGCGCGGAGGTCGTGATCACCACGGTGACGGGACGCGAATTCCGCTGCGATTTCCTGATCCTGGGGACGGGCTTCACCGTCGACCCGATGGCGCGGCCGGAATTTGAGCCCTTCAACGCCGAGATCGCCTGCTGGGAAGACCGCTACACGCCGCCGCCGGAAGAACAGAACCCCGGTCTCGGGCGTTTTCCCTGGCTCAACCCCGATTTCTCCTTTTCGGAAAAGAAGGAAGGCGCAGCGCCCTTTCTCGCGGACATCCACAGCTTCAACTACAGCTCGGCCATGAGCCTCGGCAAGGTTTCGGGTGACATTCCGGCGATCAGCGAAGGCGCGCTCTGGCTTGCCCGCGGGGTTGCCTCCAGCCTGTTCCGCAAGGATCTGGATCAGCACTGGGAAGATCTGCTGGCCTATGAAAAGCCTGAACTCGACGGCACGGAATGGATCGATGCCGACGCCGTGGCCGCCGAGCGGGCCTGAAGGACAAGACCATGACCAAGAAGACCGTCTACTACTATCACGCGCTTTCTTCCCCCTGGGCCTATCTCGGCTGGCCGCAGTTCAAGGCCTTGATCGAAAAGCACGACCTCGATGTCGTCGTCCGCCCGACCCGGATCGTGCCCGACAATGGCGGCGTGCCGCTGCGCTCGCGGCCACAGCCGCGCCAGGATTACCACGCCGTGGAGCTTGACCGGTGGAGGAAGCGGCTCAACATGCCGCTGGTGCTGAAGCCCGCCCATTATCCGACCAATAACGAGTTTTCCGCCCGCATGGTGATTGCCGCCGATCGCGAGGGGCTGCCGGCGCTTGAGCTTTCCCACGCACTGCTGCACGCGCTGTGGAGCGAGGAACTGGACGTGACCCTGCCTGCGGTGCGCATCGACGTTGCCAACCGCATCGGCCTTGACGGCAAGGCGCTGCAGGCGATGGAAGAGGAACCGGAGATCGTCCGGGCCTGGCATGACAGCCATGCCGAGGCGACCGCGCGCGGCGTGTTCGGCACGCCGACCTGGATTTACGAGGACGTGCTCTACTGGGGGCAGGACCGGCTTGACTTCCTCGATGAAGCGCTGTCGGAAGACTGAAGGGAGACTTCAATGGTCGATGTGATCGACAAGGTGCTCGGCGAGGACGCCGACATGATCGCGCTCAGAAACCGGCGCGAACTGTTGAAACAGAAGACGCAGGCAAGCTACGAGGCGGCGCTGGCGCCGAAGGACCCGGGTAATTTCAGCTATGCCTTCCGTGCCGCCCTTGCCGCGCGCATGTGCGGGCTCTGGAAGGCCGCCGAGCTTGAGACGCATTACCGCGACCTGCTCAAGAGCTATGGCGAAAGCGCCTATGACGCGATCCTCGATACCGGCTTTCGCCCGGGGGAAGCGGATGCGAAGCTCGATGCCATCCTCGAGCGGGTCGACAAGGTGACGCTGACGCCGAAGGAGGCGACCCGCGCCGATGTGGAAAAACTCTATGCCGCCGGCCTTGATGACCGGGACATCGTGACGCTGGCAAGCCTGACGGCTTTCGTCAATTACCAGATCCTGGTCGTCGCCGGGCTGAAGATGCTGAGGGACCACTGACATGTCCGAACCCGTTCACGACTTCACCCTGAAGCCGCTTGACTGGCGCCCCTATGTGAAACCCGTCGACCTTGACGCCGCGACCGACGAACAGCGCGAGGCGTTGCAGATCACGCCGTCCAACACCAAGGTTTCCGACTATGTTCTGGTGCTGGCGCAGGAGCCGGAAACGCTGAAGGAGCGCTCGCCGCTCTTCAACGACATCATGTATTCCAAGGCGGGGCTTTCGCGCGCCGGCCGGGAGATGGGCGCGCTGGCGGCTTCCTTCGTCAACAAGTGCGTCTATTGCGCCGCCGTGCACGCTAACCGCCATATCCAGCTGGAAAAGCGTCCCGAAGTGATCGAGGCGATCTACGAGAAGGGGCTTGAGGCGGACCTGCCTGACTATGATCAGGCGTTGTTCAATTTCGGCGTCGATCTGACAGCGCACCCGGACAATGTCGGGGTCTACCAGTTCTACCATTTGCGCGAGGCCGGCCTTGACGACCTGGAGATCCTCGACCTAATCCACGCAATCGCCGTTTTCGGCTGGGCCAACCGGCTGATGCACACGCTGGGCGAGCCGCACATCAAGGACTAGGTCATTTTGGAAACCACCGCCGGCCGCGTTCCGCGCCCCTTTTCGGTGACGCACCGGCAGGTGCTCACCATCGCACTGCCGATGATGATCGCGCATTTTTCCACCCCTCTGGTGAGCCTTGCGGCGACCGGCGTGGTCGGGCAATTGCGCGACGAAGTGCTGATCGGCGGCGTGGCGCTGGCGGCGGTGATTTTCGATGTCCTGTTCACCACGTTCAACTTCCTGCGCGGCGCCACCACCGGCTTCACGGCGCAGGCCGTCGGCGCGGAAGATCGTCGCGCCGAACAGCGCATGCTGCTCGGCGGCATCCTGATTGCCGTCGGCTCCGGTCTGTTGATCATGCTCCTGCATGTGCCGATCGGCCGGCTCGGCCTTTACGTGCTCGGCGCCGACGGGGCCGTGGGGGAGGCGGCCTGGACCTATTATGCATGGCGGGTGTGGTCGGCGCCCTTTGCGCTGTTCAATTTCGTCGTCTTCGGATGGGTCATCGGCAGGGGCGAGGCGGTGACGGCGCTTTTGCTGCAGGTTGCGCTTAACGCGCTCAACCTGTTCTTCGCCTTCTTCTGGGTGCTGTGGCTGAATTACGGTCTCGCCGGCGCGGGGGCGGCAAGCCTGGTTGCCGAGGGCGTTACGGCGATTGCCGGCGTCATCCTGATCCTGCGGCGCACGGACCGGCACAAATGGGAAGTGCCGGATCTTTCCACCGTCAAGCGGCTTTTCTCGGTCAATCGCGACATGATGATCCGTTCCTTTGCGCTTCTGATCGGGCTTTCCTTCTTCACCCGGCAATCGGGCGTTCTGGGCATTGATGTGCTCGCCGCCAACACGGTGCTGCTGCGCTACTATTTCTTCGGCGTCGCCTTTCTCGATGGTTTTGCCACCGCGGCCGAACAGCTTGCGGGCCGCGCCGTCGGCGCCTTCTACCGCCCGGCCTTCGACCGCGTGATCCGGCTGACGACGCTCTGGGGCGTGGCGATGGCCGTTTTCGTGTCCGCGGCCTTCTTCATCTCCGGGCCTTATGTGGTGGCGCTGATCGCGCCGATCGCCGAGACACAGACGCTGGCGCATGTCTATCTGCCCTATGCGGCGATCATGCCGCTGGTCGGGGTCATCGCCTTCCAGATGGACGGGGTCTTCATCGGCGCCACGTGGTCACGCGAAATGCGCACGCTGATGCTTTTTTCTCTGGCCTGCTATTTTGCCGCCTGGGCCGTGCTGCAGCCGCTCTTCGGCAATCACGGACTGTGGATCGCCATGCTCCTGTTTCAGGGCGTGCGCTCGGTCGCCTTCCGCTTCATGCTGCCGAAACTGGCGGACAGGACCTTTTCCGGCAATTACCCGCACTGAGTTTCGATCCTATTCTTCCGGCTTGTCGTCGCGGCTGTTGAAATAGACGCGCTCGGGCGAAATGAAGAACACATAGGCCATATAGGCAGCCGCCGCCCCGAACAGGATCGACCAGAAGGGCGAGCCGATGAAGATCTCGGCGACCGCCCAGCCGCCGCAAAGCGCGACGGCCGTGACGCGGACCCAGAGCGGTTTCAGCGATGGGTGTTTGAGATTGAAGCTCTCGCGCCAGTCGATCTTGCCTGCCATGGGCCGCCTCCGAGGTTTGTTGTCTTCAAAGGCATAGCGGGGAAGAGCAGCCCATGGCAAGCCGGCTTCAAAGAAGCATGGCCATCATTTCCGTTGCGCCGTAGCCGAACTGGTATGTGGCCGTGCCGGAAAAGGCGAGGCGGGCATAGTCGCCGGCCGAGAAATAGCAGATGGCGGAGGCAGAGTGGGTCAGCGGGGTCCCGCCGGTCGCTATGCCGCTGAGGGTCACGCAGTTTTCCGAACCGTTCTTTTCCAGCGCCACCCAGTAGCTCGCTGCGGCGGTGGCCGAGACGGTGAGGCTCACGGCGTAATAGCCGCTAGCCGGAAAGACCAGTCGGTTGCCGCCGCCCGTCACGGCCGCGCCCAGCGAAAACCCGCCTTCGCCGACATGAAGCGTGCCGAAGCCGCGGTTCGCGGGACCGGCAATCAGCGCCGAACCGGCTGGTGCTGCGGCGCGGGCCAACGGCCGCGACGGCATGGTGACCGCGCCCGCCGGGGTGATCCTGAGAGCCTCGTGCCAGCTTGCGCCGTCGGGGCTTGTCTTGATGGCGAAACTGTCGGAACCGGAAAGCCCCATCTCCGCGCGGCCCGACCAGCCGGTCTGGTAGAGCAGGGATGCCGTGTCGCCGGCCGTTGCCTTGTTGATCTTCAACTGATGCCCGCTGCCGGCATTGTTGAGAAGGGTTGCAGGGGCTGAAACCGAAAGCCGGTTTGTGGGGTCGGCCGTGGCGTTGATGCCGAGCGTGGCAAGCTCAAGGTCCGGACCGGGCGGCGGGGAAGTCCAGGCGCTGCCGTCAAACACGCGAACCGCGTTTTCCGACACGAACCAGGCCGACCATCCGGCAACCGGCGCGATGAACTGCCAGTAGCCATCCTGAAACAGCGCAAGCGCGCCGGCATGGCCCGCCCATTCGCCGGTCGGGCTTGCCGCGACCAGATGGCATGCGCCGTCCTCCGGGCTCGAAGGCGGGGTGTTGCTCTCGCCGGAAATGGCGAGATGAACGATCGCATCGAGTCGCTGCAGCGCCTCGTTATGGGTGACGTGCTTTTGCGCCTGGGCGGGCAGAATGAAGGGGAGGCCGAGCCTGGTCGTCTGATCCGACATGAGAAACTTCCTTTGCTTGGTCGCTGGACCTGATGCGTCAAGCCTAGCCCTGCCGGAAGCGACGGGGAAAAGGGTGGGCCGCGACGGAGCCGCGCCCGCATGCCCGGAGAAAGGTGCTTCAGGAGTGTTTCTCAATGATCGCGCGCCCGCGCTGGCATCAGCAGGGCTGCGAGGCCTAAAAGGACAGACAGGGCCGGCGCGCAAATGCAGGGGCTCCCTCCGCCCGCCGGATTGCCGCGCCCGGCTGCCTGCGGACAGGGGCTTTCGCTTCGCCGTCCTGGTCCGTCCGGCGCTTCATCATGGATCTCTCCGCCCTGCAGCGAACCCCTCCCTCGCCGGACGCGGATTTCAATCGGTAGTCGACGACCCCTCTTCGGTGCAGGCCGCTTGGAACGCCGTCGTCCGTTCGGAGGCACAAAGGGCGCTCCAACCTGTTGGATCCACGCATCGTTCTTTCCGAAAATCGATTCCGGTTTTTCGGGTCGATGCGCTAAGCCGCCGTGACGATCCGCTCGGTCGCCGAGACCCGGTAGGCGATGGCCTCGCCGATATGGACCCTGCCGACCGTCGCCTTGCCGTCGAGATCGGCGATCGTGCGGGCGACCTTCAGAATGCGATGATAGCCGCGCGCCGAAAACCGCATCTTTTCCGCCGCTTCCCGCAAGAGCGCGAGGCCTGCGGCATCGGGTTCCGCAAGCGTCTCGATCAGATTGGCCGATGCGCGGGCGTTGACGGTGGACGCGCTTTCTCCAAGGCCTGCGAAGCGTTCGCGCTGGGCCTCGCGGGCGCGGGCAACGCGGCGGGCGATGGCGGCGCTCGTCTCGCCGGTGGCGCTTGCGCCGATGAGATCGATGGCGGAGACGGCCGGCACGTCGATGCGGATGTCGATCCGGTCCATCAGCGGCCCGGAAATGCGCGCCTGGTACTCGCTTGCGCAGCGCGGCCCGCGCGCGCAGCTGTGGCCCGGTTCCCCGGCCATGCCGCAGCGGCATGGGTTCATGGCGGCGACAAGCTGGAAAGCGGCGGGATAGGAGACGCGATGATTGGCGCGGGCGATCACGCACTCACCATTTTCCAGCGGCTGGCGCAGCGCATCGAGCACCTGCGGCGAAAATTCCGGCAGTTCATCCAGAAACAAAACGCCGTGATGGGCAAGCGACGCCTCGCCGGGCCTTGCCTTGATGCCGCCGCCGACAAGCGAGGCCATGCTGGCGGAATGATGCGGCGCGCGGAAGGGCCGCCGGTCGGAAAGCCGCCCGCCGGCAAGCTTGCCGGCAATCGAATGCACCATCGACATGTCCAGCAGTTCCTGCGGCAGGAGCGGCGGCAGGATGGAGGGGAGGCGCGCGGCCAGCATCGATTTTCCGGCGCCCGGCGGGCCGACCATCAAAAGGTTGTGGCCGCCTGCGGCCGCCACCTCCAGCGCGCGCTTGGCGCTTTCCTGCCCTTTAATCTCCGAAAGGTCGGGCAGGTCGTGCGCTGCGGCGCGCACGGCGGGGACGGGGCTGGAGAGCACCTGGGTTCCCTTGAAATGATTGGCGATCGCAATCAGGCTTTTGGGCGCGAGGACATCGATATCGGCGCCGGCCCATGCCGCTTCCGGCCCGCAGTCGGCCGGGCAGATCAGGCCCTTGTCCATGGCATTGGCGGTCATCGCCGCCGGCAGCGCGCCGGCCACGGCGGCGATCGTGCCGTCGAGATTGAGTTCGCCGATGACCACGTAGCCCGCCAGCGCATCGGCCGGAACCGCGCCGAGCGCGGCCATCAAGCCCAGTGCTATGGCGAGATCGAAATGCGAGCCCTCCTTCGGCAGGTCGGCGGGCGCAAGATTGACCGTCACGCGTTTGGCCGGCAAGGCAAGGCCCGTGGCATGCAGCGCGGCCTGCACCCGTTCGCGGCTTTCGGCAACGGCCTTGTCCGGCAGACCGACGATCTGCATGCCGATCTTGCCCGGCGCGACCATCACCTGAACATCGACCGGAACGCCCTCAATCCCCTGAAATGCAACTGTTTGAACCCTGGATACCATGTGAAGCCCCGCGCCGGCCCCGCCCGGCGTCCCCTCAAGAACAGCGTTTCATCAAACCCAGTGGTTGCAAGGATTCCACAATGCGCGCCGATACGCAAGAACAAAAGATGAACTTCTTTTCATTCACCCGTGCATTGGAGCCTGCGGGATGGACATTCGCGTTGCCGCCCCCGTAAACAAACGGAATAGGTTTGCCGAAGCAGAATGGCGGAGAATGGCATGGGACTGACGACGGAAGAACAGATCCTGATCGAGCAGCGGGTGACAAATGGCGCGAAATCGCCGGCGGCGGCCTATCTTCTGTGGTTCTTTGTCGGCTGGGCCGGCGCGCACCGGTTCTATCTCGGCCGGCCAGGATCAGCGATCGCCATGCTGCTTCTGAATGTCGTCGGCTGGCTGACAGCCGTCTTCATCATCGGTCTTGTGTTTCTTGCCGTCTTCGGCATCTGGTGGCTGGTCGACCTGTTCCTGATCTCGGGCATGATCGACGCCCAGAAGAGCGCGTTGCGCAATTCACTCACGCAGCAGGCACTCGTTTCTCAGAAGCAATAAAACTCAGCCGCGCTTCTTCTCGATCGCGTCCCACATCAGGCTCGCGATATCGGCGCCGCCGAATTTCTTCACTTCGCGAATACCGGTGGGGGAGGTGACGTTGATTTCGGTCATATAGTCGCCGATCACATCGATGCCGACGAGAATGAAGCCGCGCTCCTTCAGCGAAGGTCCGATGCGCGCGCAGATCTCTTCCTCGCGCGCCGTCAGCTCGGAGGGTTCGGCGCGTCCGCCGACATGCATGTTGGAGCGGCTGTCGGTCTCTGCCGGCACGCGGTTGATCGCGCCGGCGAATTCGCCATCGACGAGGATGATGCGCTTGTCGCCCTTGCGCACGGCCGGCAGATAGGCCTGGGCAATATAGGGCTCGCGGAACATCTGCTCGAACATTTCCAGAAGCGAGGTGAAGTTGCGGTCGTCACGGGTGGAATGGAACACGCCGGCGCCGCCATTGCCGTAAAGCGGCTTCAGGATGATGTCGCCCATTTCCTCGCGGAACCGCGCGATCTCGCCGACATCCTTGGTGATCAGCGTCGGCGGCATCAGGTCGGCAAATTCGGTGACGAAGATCTTCTCCGGCGAATTGCGCACCCAGGCGGGATCGTTGACCACCAGCGTCTTCGGGTGGATGCGCTCCAGCATGTGGGTCGAGGTGATATAGGCCATGTCGAAGGGCGGGTCCTGGCGCAGCAGCACCACATCCATGGTCGAAAGTTCGGTGCGCTCGGCGGGACCCAGCGTATAATGATCGCCCTCGACATCGCGAAGCGTCATCGGTTCCACCGCGGCGATCACCTTGCCATCCCTCAGCGTCAGCCGGTCGGGCGTATAATGGTAGAGTTCATAGCCGCGGTTTTGCGCCTCCAGCGACATGGCGAAGGTCGAATCGCCTGCAATCTTCACGGTGGAGATATGGTCCATCTGGACGGCGACTTTTTTGATTGCGGCCATGAAACTGGAGCCCCCGGTCTGGTTTGAAGCGCCTCGATATGTAGTCACCGCGTGCGCGCTTGGCAATCGCCTTCAGTCAGGCGAGGATGCCCGAGACCGTGCACATCAGCAGATCGTGATCCGAAAGCGGCGTGCCTTCGTCATCGAGCGCATCCATCACGCGGCTCTCGGCAATCTGAAGGCCGCGCGACAAGAACCAGTCGAGCTTCATCGGCTGGGGATCCGTTCCGGAAATCAGGCTCGGGCGCGTGGTGATCCTGTCTTTCGGGCCGCCATGGCGCTGATAGCCCCTGTCGCGCGCCAGATCGAACAGGGTTTCCGCGTCCGGGTCGCCGCCGGTCCGGTTGCCGGTGTTGAGATCGCCGCCGATCAGCACGGGCATTCCGGAAAAGTGCCAGTCGACCAGATCGAAGATGTCGGCCATCTGGCGTTCGCGAAGCGCAACGTCGCCATGACTTTCCAGATGCGTGGAAATCGCGACGATCGGGCCTTCGGTGGTCTCGATCTTCGCGCCGATCGCCATGCGCGCGCCGATGCGCGGCTGGTCATTGTCGTCGGAAAACCAGATCGGCGGCCCGGAGAGTGGCAGCATGAAAGGGGACTCTAGCGGCGTTCGGGCCAGAAGCGCATTGCCGTGAAAGCCCTTCGCGTTGAAATCATCCGTGCAATAGGGCCGTTCGGCCTCGTTTCCGAGGCCGAGCTCCAGGAACTCGACCCCATAGGCATAGGCCATTTCGAGGGCGGCGGCGATCTCGGCGGTCGGATGGCGCTGCGCGGTCCGCGCCATGCCATTATCCATCTCCGAGAGCATGGCCAGGGCCGCACCTTCGTCAGCCAGCTTGCGCGCGCTTTTTTCGGGAAAGAGCCCGCGCTGCAGGTTCCAGGCGGCGGCCTGGAAGGGGAAGGCGAGCGGGCCCTTCGCGGAGCTGCGCTCACCGGTCTCGACCGTCTGCAGGCAGGCGAGTTCCTGGCGGTATCGATCATGAACATGCGCTGATTTCTCAAGGCCCATAATGCGCGCGCGTTCGGCGCGTCCGGGGGCATCAAGGGCGTGGACGCAATCGGTGAAGAGTTCCGGCATTTGCGATGCTTCAGGCCTCAACGGACACGTTCCGGGAATGGATGCGCTTGCCGGTTTCCCGATCATAGAAATGCAGCTTTGCCGGATCAATCGAAAAGCGCATCTCGTCTGCAAGCGGAATGGCGGGCGAAAGGGCGGCAGTTAGCCGCTGCTCGCCGATCAGGCAATGGGCAAGCCGCGTCGCGCCCAATTCCTCCACATAATCGAGCTTTGCGGTGATCGTGTGCGCGGTCGGATCCTCGGCGACCTGCAGGTCCTCTGCGCGGATGCCGACGGTGAGCGCGCCGGAAACCGGCAGGTCGCGCGTCATGGTCAGCACATTGTAGCCGATCGCCAGACGGTCGCCGTTCCGTTCGCCGGAAACGAGGTTCATGGCCGGCGAGCCGATGAAATTGGCGATGAAGGTCGAGGCCGGCTTGTGGTAGACGTCGAGCGGCGTGCCGATCTGCTCGATGCGGCCTGCATTCAGCACCACCAGCCGGTCGGCGAGCGTCATCGCCTCGAGCTGGTCGTGGGTGACATAGATGGAGGTGGTGCCGAGGCGCTTCTGCAGATGCTTGATCTCGCCGCGCATGGAAACGCGGAGCTTGGCGTCAAGGTTCGACAACGGCTCGTCGAAGAGGAAGGCAGCGGGCTTGCGCACGATCGCCCGGCCCATGGCGACGCGCTGGCGCTGGCCGCCGGAAAGCGCGCGGGGCTTGCGCTCCAGATAGGGCTCAAGCTCCAGCATGCGGGCGGCCTCCTTAACGCGCGCCGTGATCTCGGCCTTCGGCGTGCCCCGGTTCTTCAGGCCATAGGCCAGGTTGTTGTAGACCGTCATGTGCGGATAGAGCGCGTAGTTCTGGAAAACCATGGCGATGTCGCGCTCGGCCGGGTCCTTCCTGTTGACCACGTTTCCGCCGATCTTCACCTCGCCCTCGGTGATCGCTTCGAGGCCGGCGACCATGCGCAGAAGCGTGGACTTGCCGCAGCCCGACGGGCCGACAAGGACGATGAACTCGCCGTCCTCTATGTGGATATCGACATTGTCGACCGCGCGGGCGTCGCCGGAATAGATCTTGGAAACCCTGGAGATTTCGATTGCAGCCATTTTTGTTTTCCTATTTGTCGCTTTCCGTCAGGCCCTTGATGAACCAGCTCTGGAAGATCACCACGATCAACACCGGCGGCAGCATGGCGAGAACCGCCAGCGCGAAGGCCTGGTTATATTCGGGGATCTGGCTTCCGACCCAGACGAGGAGGATCTGCTTGATGCCGCGCACCAGCGTGTAGAAGCTTTCCTCGTTGGTCATGATCATCGGCCACAGATACTGGTTCCAGCCATAGACGAACATGATGATGAAGATCGCCGCCATCATCGTCTTCGACAGCGGCACGAGAATGTCGATGAAGAACTTGAACGGCCCGGCGCCGTCGATGCGGGCGGCTTCGAGAAGTTCGTCAGGCACCGACTTGAAGAACTGGCGGAAGAAGAATGTGCCCGTGGCGGACGCCAGAAGCGGCACGATCAGCCCCGTATAGGTGTTGACGAGGCCAAGCCGGGTCATGACGTCGTAAGACGGCAGGATGCGCACTTCGAGCGGGAGCAGCAGCGTGGTGAAGATCATCCAGAAGAACAGCGTCGAAAACCGCGAGCGGAAATAGACGAGGCCATAGGCAGCCAGCATCGACAGGACGATCTTGCCGACGGCAAAGCCGATGCCGAGGATGAAGGAATTCATCACCATGCGGGCGCCGGTCACGTCGCCGGTAAACCCGCCGCGCGTGGTCAGAACCTCCTTGTAGGTCTTGACGAAGTCATCGCCCCAGGTGACCTGAAGTCCCTTCATGTGGACATCGACGGCTTCATGGGTAGAGGTCATGAAGGCGACGAAGATCGGCCCGACCATGATGAACACGCCGAAGAGCAGGATGAGATGGTCAGTCAGAGTTGTCTTGTGCATCGTTCCCGCTCCTCAATTGTAGTGCACGCGCCGCTCGATGAAGCGGAACTGGAAGAAGGTGAGCACCAGCACGATCAGCATCAGGATCACCGATTGCGCGGCCGAGCCGCCGATGTCATTGCCGCGGAAGCCGTCCATATAGACCTTGTAGACCAGCGTGATCGGGTTGTTGGCGGCCTTGTCCTTCACGATCACGTCGATGATGCCGAAGGTGTCGAACAGCGAATAGGTCATGTTGATGATCAGCAGGAAGAAGGCGGTTGGCGCCAGAAGCGGCAGGGTGACGGTCCAGAACCGGCCAAGGCGCGAACGGTTGTCGATTGCAGCCGCCTCGCGCACCGAAACGGGTATGGACTGGAGGCCCGAGAGGAAGAAGATGAAATTGTAGGGGATCTGCTTCCACACGGCGACGGTGATCATCGCAAAGGCGGTGTCGAAGTAATTGATGCCGACCTTCATGTCCCAGCCGAACCAGGCCGCTAGTTTGACGAAGGGGCCGATATGCTGGTCGAAGAACATCATGCCGATCAGGCCGGCGACCGGCGGCGCGATGGCGTAGACGGAGATCAGCAGCGTCTTGTAGCTGCTTGAGCCGCGAATGACGTCGTCAGCCTTGGAGGCGAGCAGCAGGCCGAGCGTGAGCGAGAAGAAGGTCACCAGAACCGTGAAGATCACGGTGAACTGGGCGACGCGCAGATAATAGCTCGATGTCAGCGCATCGACGTAATTGTCGAGGCCGACAAAACTCGCGCTGAAGCCGAAGGGATCTTCCAGATAGAAGGACGACTGGATCGCCTGAACAGACGGCCAGTAGAAGAAGATCACGATGATGGCCATCTGCGGCAGCACGAAGAGATAGGGCAGCAGCGGCGAATTGAACTGGACGCGCTTCATTTTCTGTTTCCTGTTGCGGTCGGGGCGACGGCTCCGCCCATGCCGCATAGCCCCCAAGTCTTCTCGCCCCGGAGGGGAGAGATGTCGCGACAGCGACAGTGAGGGGGAGTCTATTCCCTCGGGTGCCCTTGCGATCAGATACGCTGCTTCACCCTCACTGCCCCTTTCGGGGCATCTCTCCCGCAGGCGGGAGAGAGTATCGGGAGCAAGTTCAGTCACTCGGGCAAACGCGACCGCCATTTGCGGCGGGACTACATTTTCCAAACACGCCAAAATCCGGGAGCGTTAGCCCCCGGATCGGCTGTTTCGGTGCGCGGCGCCTTAGTTGGAAGCCGTCTTGGCGAAGCGGGCGAGAAGGGCGTTGCCCTCTTCCTGGATCGTCGCCATGGCGTCTTCAACGGAGGTCTCGCCGGCGAAGATCTTGTTGTATTCGCGTTCCATGACTTCGCGGATCTGCGGGTAGAAGCCCATGCGGTAGCCCTTGGACCATTCGCCGCCCGGCAGCGAAAGCTGCTGGATGCCGACCTCGGCGACCGGCTGTTCTTCGTACCAGCCGTCTTCCTTGGCCAGTTCGTAAGCGGCGGTCGTGACCGGAACATAGCCGGTGGACTTGTGCCAGAAATACTGGATTTCCGGGGAGGTCAGGAACTGGAAGAAGTCGGCCGTGCACTTGTTCTGGGCATCATCCTTGCCGGAAAGCGCGAAGAGGGCCGCGCCGCCGATGAAGGAGTTGGTGCCGGCGCCCTCGATGGCGTCCCAGTAGGGCAGGAAGGTGGCCGAGAAAGGCATCTGGGCGGATTTCTGCAGGCCGCCGAAGGAGCCGGAGGAGCCGACCCAGAGCGCGACCTTGTCTTCCTCGAAGGGCTTCTGGTTGTCGGACCAGCCGGCGCCATAATAGCCGAAATAGCCGTTGTCGTACCAGTCCTTGAGCTTTTCGTACATCATGACGTGCTCGGGCGTGGTGACGAGAATCTCGGTGCCGTCGACGCTGTCATAGCCATTATTGTTGGTGGCGAACTGGAGATTGTTGCGCGAGAAGAAGTTCTCGGTCATTTCCCAGGTGAGCTGCGACTGGACGAGCGGGACATAGCCGGCGTCCTTCAGGGCAGGGGCGATCTCTTCGAACTCTTCCCAGGTCTTCGGCGCTTCGACGCCGGCCTTTTCGAAGGCTTCGGTGTTGATATACATGATCGGCGCCGAGGAATTGAACGGCATGCCGACGAACTTGCCATCGCTGTCCGCGTAGAAATAACGCACGCCTTCGATGAAGTCTTCGCGGTTGAAGTCGTAGCCGGCGTTATTGATCAGGTCTTCGGCCGGAATGGCGGCGCCCTTGGCGTTCATGATCGTGGCGGCGCCGGCGTCGAACACCTGCAGGATGTTCGGCTGTTCGCCCGAGCGGAAGGCAGCGATGCCGGAAGCGAGCGCTTCTTCGTAAGTGCCCTTGGAAACCGGCGTCAGGTTGCAGGCATCCTGGCTTTCGTTGAAGCGCTTGGAAATCTCGTTGATGACGGCCTGGTTGTTGCCGCCCATGCCGTGCCACCAGGTGATGTCGGTGGCGGCGAAGGCGGTCGAGGTCGAAAGGCCGACGGTCAGCGCGGCCAGAACAAATTTCTTCATGATGAAAGTCCCCGTTCAGAATCTGAGTAATCATCGCGGTGGATGATGGAAGCGGGGTATCGCGCCTACGTGACGTCCGAACGACGATTTTGTTTCAAATTTATAAAACCGAGCGCGCGGATGTTTTCATTTGCGCACTCCCGGTGTTCGTATCGTCAAAAGGCATCCGGGAAGTGCCGGGGCAGGCGGCGGGGCAGAAAGGCGAGAATGTCATACCGTTGCGAAAGGCGGTGCGCGTCGGGTTGGCGCGAAAGCCAGACATCGGAGGCGGCGCGGATGCGTCTTTGGGCCGTGGCGGTCACGGCGTCGATCGCCACCCTTTCGCTCGTCCGCGCCTTGACCTCGACAAAGAGGGCGAGGTCGCCTTTGCGGGCAATGATGTCGATTTCGCCGGCGTGGCATTTGAAGCGCATGGCGAGGATGCGGTAGCCTTTGAGGCGAAGGTAAAGCGCGGCAAGGCTTTCGGCGCGCCGCCCGCGTCGTTCCGCCTCCCGCCGTCTTGTCGCCTCACGCCCCATCGCCGTGCTTCAGGTTGAGAAGCCGCTGGTAGAGGTCCTTGCGCGCAAGGCCGGTCTCCCTTGCGGCCTGCGCCGCCGCTTTCGCCGCAGGCATATCGGCGACGAGCCGTTTCAGCAGCGCATCGACATCCGCCGCGCCCGGCGCATCCGGCGTTGGCGGCGGGCCGATGACGAGCACGATCTCGCCTTTGACCTCTGCGTCGCGATAGGCCTCCGCAAGTTCGCCAAGCGTGCCGCGCCGGAATTCCTCATAAGTCTTGGTCAGTTCCCGGCAGACGGCGGCCGGCCGATCCGCGCCGAGGACGTCGCTGGCCGCTTCAAGTGAAGCCCCGATGCGGTGCGGCGATTCGAAGAAGATCAGCGTTGCCGGAATATCCGTCAGTTCCGCCAGCCGGTCGCGTCGGCCCTTGTCCTTGTGCGGCAGGAAACCGGCGAAGAAGAAGGCGTCATTGGGAAGCCCCGCGCCGACAAGGGCGGCCAGCGGCGCCGACGCGCCGGGGATCGGCACGACCTTTATGTCTTCCGCGATCGCCAGTCCCGCGAGCCGGTAGCCGGGGTCGGAGACGAGCGGCGTTCCGGCGTCGGAGACGAGCGCGACGCTCTTTCCCGCGCGAAGGGCTGACATCAGCTGCTCTCCGGCCTTTTCCGCATTGTGCTCGTGATAGGCGAAGGGGCGCCTGGCGATGGCGAAACGGTCGAGCAGCTTGCGGGTAACGCGCGTATCCTCGCAGGCGAGAATGTCCGCGCCGGCAAGGGTCTCGAGCGCGCGCACGGTGATGTCGCCAAGATTGCCGATCGGGGTGGCGACAAGGTAAAGGCCGGGTGAAAGCGGCCGGGCCTCGATTGAATGTCCCGCGATTTCAAATCTGTTGCCGTCGCTCATCTCACGTCCCCGTTTTCCTTCTTTGATCATGGCCGTCATCCCGCGACAAGGGGCGAGGGCGCCTCCCCGGCCCCGTAGGCAACCGGAATATGGGTGGAGGCTTGCTGCCGGGCCTTGCAATCGGCGCGAATTTGCTGTCATTTTGTCTCCCCGCCCGCGGCCTTTTCGGACGCGAGGCCCCGTTCGACTGCCGTCCGGCATTTGACCCGTGCGAAAGAGTGAAAGCGAAAGTCATGCGTATCACGCTCGAAAGATCCGACCTTCTGAAGTCCCTGAACCATGTTCACCGCGTGGTCGAGCGCCGCAACACCATTCCGATTCTCTCCAACGTTCTGTTGAAGGCCGAGGGCAATGATCTCGAGATGAAGGCGACCGACCTTGACCTCGAGATCACCGAGAAAACGCCGGCCATGGTCGAGCAGGCGGGCGCGACCACCGTTCCCGCCCATCTGCTCTACGAGATCGTGCGCAAGCTTTCCGACGGCGCCGAGGTTTCGCTGGCGACGGCGAGCGACGGCCAGACCATTTCGGTCGCCTCCGGCAAGTCCAAGTTCTCGCTGCAGTGCCTGCCGCAGGAGGATTTCCCGGACCTGACCGCCGGCACGTTCAGCCATGCCTTCAAGCTGAAGGCCGCCGATCTGAAGATGCTGATCGACCGCACCCAGTTCGCGATCTCGACCGAGGAAACGCGCTACTATCTGAACGGCATCTATTTCCACGCCATGACCGAGGGCGCCGAGCTGAAGCTGCGGGCCGTCGCCACCGACGGTCACCGCCTGGCGCGCGCCGAGATCGATGCGCCCTCGGGATGCGAGAACATGCCGGGCGTCATCATTCCGCGCAAGACCGTCGGCGAATTGCAGAAGCTCGTCGATGACCCCGAAATCATCGTGCACGTCGAGGTCTCCGACGCCAAGATCCGCTTCACCATCGGTTCGGTGGTCATCACCTCCAAGCTGATCGACGGCACCTTCCCCGATTACCAGCGGGTGATCCCGGCCAATAACGACCGCGAAATGCGGATCGAATGCGATGCCTTCGCCAAGGCGGTCGATCGCGTCTCGACCGTTTCGTCGGAGCGCGGCCGCGCCGTCAAGCTGTCACTTACCGAAGGCCAGCTGACGCTTACCGTCAACAATCCCGATTCGGGCAGCGCCACGGACGAACTCGCGGTCGGCTATGACAGCGAGGCGATGGATATCGGCTTCAACGCCAAATATCTGCTCGACATCACCTCGCAGCTGACCGGCGACGAGGCGATCTTCCTGTTCGCAGACGCCGGCTCGCCGACGCTGGTGCGCGACACCGACAGCAAGAACGCGCTTTATGTGCTGATGCCGATGCGGGTCTGACGCCTGCTTTTTTCTTCCCATCAGGCGCCTTTTGTGCGAGTTGAAGCGCGAACAGGACGCTTGTCGAGAAGGAG
Organism: Martelella sp. AD-3; assembly: GCF_001578105.1. Lineage (GTDB taxonomy): Bacteria > Pseudomonadota > Alphaproteobacteria > Rhizobiales > Rhizobiaceae > Martelella. The sequence goes on from NZ_CP014275.1 coordinate 104,886, forward strand.
TTGTGGCATGAGTGCGCGCGAACGCTTGATCGTGGGACTGGATGTTCCGGGGGTGGACGAGGCGGCGCAGATGGTGGCGCGGCTCGGCGACAGCGTCTCCTTCTACAAGATCGGCTACCAGCTTGCCTTTGCCGGCGGGCTTTCCTTCGCCCGCGAACTGGCGGCGGACGGCAAGCAGGTCTTCCTCGACATGAAGCTGCTCGACATCGACAACACGGTCGCCAAGGGCGTCGAGAACATCGCCAAGATGGGCATGTCGATGCTGACGCTGCATGCCTATCCCAAGGCGATGCGCGCGGCCGTGGAAGCGGCCGAGGGCTCCGGGCTCTGCCTTCTCGGCGTGACCGTGCTGACCTCGATGGATGATGCCGATCTCGCCGAGGCAGGCTATCCGGGCGATGCGCAGGCGCTGGTGAAACGGCGCGCCGCACAGGCGGCGGAGGCGGGAATGGGCGGCATCGTCTGCTCGGCGGCCGAAGCGGTTCTGGTGCGCGACATCATCGGGCCGGAACGCGCGATCGTCACGCCCGGCATCCGCCCGGCGGGGACGTCCGCGGATGATCAAAAACGGGTAATGACGCCGGCCAAGGCCATTGCCGCCGGCGCGTCCCACCTCGTCGTCGCCCGGCCGATCCTCCGCGCGGAAGACCCGAAGGCGGCGGCAGAGGCCATTGTCGCCGATATCGAAAGCGCTATGTCACAGGAAACAGGGTCCGCATAAAGGGCAATGTGTCACTTTCGACACGCCAGGGGCGAAATCTCATGAAGCAGGCAGCGCCGGCGAAAACTGCGTCAGCTTGACCCTTCACCTTCAGCCCTGTTTGGGCTATTGCACTCGGGTAATCACTTCGGCTTTCGGCGATTTCAGGAGCTAGGCATGACGCTATCGAACATTCCTCCGCTGGTCACGGTCTTCGGCGGGTCGGGTTTCGTCGGGCGCTATGTCGTTCGCGCGCTTGCCAAGAGGGGCTATCGCATCCGCGTTGCCGTGCGCCGGCCGGATCTGGCGCTGTTCCTGCAGCCGCTCGGCAATGTCGGGCAGATCACCTTCTTCCAGTCCAATCTGCGCTATCCCGATTCGGTGCGCCGGGCTGTGGAAGGCGCCGATCATGTCGTCAACTGCGTCGGCATCCTGTTTGAAAGCGGCAAGAACGGCTTTGACGCGGTGCAGGCCGATGGCGCCCGTCTGGTGGCCGAATGCGCGCGCGATGCCGGCGCCACGCTGACTCACGTTTCGGCAATCGGCGCCGACGAGAAAAGCGAATCGCACTATGCACGCTCCAAGGCCAAGGCTGAGGCTTCCGTCCGCGAGATCCTGCCGGAAGCCGTGATCGTCCGTCCCTCGATCATCTTCGGGCCGGAGGATGATTTCTTCAACAAGTTCGGCAAGATGTCGCTGATCTCGCCGGTTCTGCCATTGATCGGCGGCGGCAGGACGAAGTTCCAGCCCGTCTATGTCGGCGATGTCGCCGAGGTGATCGCGCGCGCCGTTGACGGCAAGGTCGAAGGCGGCAAGGTCTACGAGCTCGGCGGCCGCGACGTGCTGACCTTCCGCGAATGTCTCGAGGAGGTGCTGCGCGTGAGCGGCCGCAAGCGCGGCCTTGTGTCGCTGCCCTTCGGCCTCGCTTCGTTCTTCGGCGGCATTGCCGGCTCCGTGCCGCTGATCGCGCCGCCGCTGACGGCCGATCAGGTAAAGCTTCTGAAATCCGACAATGTCGTCTCCGAGGAGGCTGCAGCCGAGGGCCGCACGCTTGCAGGTCTCGGCATTCGTCCCGCCCAGCTTGACGCGATCCTGCCGACCTATCTCGTGCAGTACCGCCAGCACGGCCAGTTCGGCCGCGCTGCCTGAGCCGCCGGCGGCGCAGGGCCTTTCGCCTGGATAAGAGAAAAAAAACCGGGTTCTGCGGAACCCGTCACATGGCCTACGTCTTTACCAATTATTGAAAGGTCATCAGGAAGATGGCCTTGCCGGTCCCACTGAAACAAGGTGTCTTTGAAAATGGGTAAGTCGATTGCTGTTCTGTTTGCAGGCGCGGCTTTGATCATCATGGCGGCTTCTCTGGCAGCGCCCGGCAGTATCGCGGCGGGCAAGCCGGGCTGCGCGCCTGCCTACGGCATTGATCCCTGCGCCATGGCTTCCATCAAGTAAAGTCTTTCGACGGGTGAACGCTGTTTCACCGTGACGTGAGCGCCGCCGCCGGCGTTTAATCTTGACAACGACCCTCTCCTTTTGCAAATAAGAGACGATCGCTGACGAACGTCAATGGTGAAGGGCATGCTTGTCTGCAGCTGCAATTTTGTGACCGAGAAAGAAATCGTGGACGTGGTGAACGAGCTCCTCGACGAGGATTGCTGGCGCATCATTGTTCCCGGCACGGTTTACAACCGCATGCAGAAGCGTGGCCGATGCTGCGGCTGCTTCCCGAACGTCATCGATATCATCGTCCGTACCTCCGAGCAGTATCACGTCAATCGCGACTCGACCGGCGCCGAGTTTTGTGATTTTTTGAGCCGCCTGAAGAAGTTCCAGGAAGAAAAAAGGAGAACGGACGTTGAAAGGCGACAAAAAAGTAATCGAGCGGCTGAACGAAGCGCTGTTTCTTGAGCTCGGCGCCGTCAACCAGTACTGGCTGCATTATCGTCTGTTGCAGGACTGGGGCCTGACCAAGCTGGCGTCCAAGGAGCGTGCGGAATCCATTGAAGAGATGCACCACGCCGACAAGCTGACCGACCGCATCATCTTCCTCGAAGGCCATCCGAACCTCCAGACCGTGGCGCCGCTCCGCATCGGCCAGACGGTAAAGGAAGTGCTCGAGAGCGATCTCGCCGGTGAATATGAGGCGCGCAATTCCTACAAGGAATCCCGTGATATCTGTCACGAGGCTGGCGATTACGTCAGCATGAAGCTGTTTGAAGAGCTGATGATCGACGAGGAGGGTCATATTGATTTCCTCGAAACCCAGCTCGAACTCCTGGAATCGCTCGGCGAGAAGAAATACGCCCAGCTGAACGCCGGCGCGACCGACGAAGCCGAATAAAGGCGCTCTCGCTTTTGTATTTAGAAGGCCCGGGCCGCAGAGGTCCGGGTCTTCTCGCGTTCCGGGTCATCCCTTTGCGAAATGTCGGAACTCGGCGGTGACCTGCGCGTAGACGGCGCGTTTGAAATCCACGATCAGGCCCGCAAGTTCGTCGATATCGGTCCACTGCCAGGCGTCGAACTCCTGCATGTGGCCGTCCGGCGGCGGGTTGATGGCGATTTCGTTGTCAGATCCGAGAAAGCGGAAGGCGTACCAGCGCTGGGTCTGGCCGCGATAGCGGCCCTTGAGCCCGATGCCGATCAGGTGTTCGGGCAGGTCGTAATTGATCCAGCCCTTCGATTCGCCGAGAAGCTCGACCGTCTTCATGCCTGTCTCCTCGTAAAGCTCGCGTTTTGCCGCCTCGAGCGGGGCCTCGCCCGGATCAATGCCGCCCTGCGGCATCTGCCAAAGCTGCGGCGAACCATCGGATTCCGAATTGCCTTCCGAAAGGCGGCGCCCGAGCCAGACCTTGCCTTCCGGGTTCAGGGTCATCACCCCGACATTGGGGCGATAGGGGAGGTCGTGGGCTGTGGGGCGAGGCATTTTATCGGGCATGGTGCGCTCCTTGGGAGGGGAGAAGAAGGAATTTGGTGCTTTTCTACCACGCCGGAAAGGCTTGCCAAAGACCTATGCGGAGCGTTCCATCAGCGCCGTCATCGCCTTGCGGAAACGCGCCGAAATCGCCGCGCGTTTCAGGTGGCGTCCGCCTTCAACCTGCTTCTTTCCATTTGCCCAGACGCAATCCGGCCTGATCTGGTTTGCAAAGATGAACCCGTCGAGTGCCTGATCGTCCTTCAGCCATGGGGCGGCGCTGTCATCAAGCGAATCAAGCGAGAAGAAGCTTGCGGGCCTGCCTTCCGCAATGCCGGCCTCGATCCCCATGGCCTGCGCCCCGCCGGCTAGTGCACCGTTCAACAGGCGGCGACCGGTCGTACCGCCGGTTTCGGCAATCACGTTGCGCGCCCGCTCGCCGAGACGCTGGGCATATTCGAGCTGGCGCAGCTCGTCGGAAAGGCCGATCAGAACGTTGGAATCCGAGCCGATGCCAAAAACGCCGCCGGAGTTCAGGAACCGGCTTGCGGGGAAAATACCATCGCCGAGATTGGCTTCGGTCACGGGGCAAAGGCCCGCGACTGCGCCGGATTTCGCCAACCCGTCGGTTTCCGCTTCGGTCATGTGGGTGGCGTGGATCAGGCACCAGCGAGCATCGACGCCGGTATTGTCGAGCAACCATTCGACCGGTCGTTTTCCGCTCCAGGCGCGGCAGTCGTCGACTTCCTTCGTCTGCTCGGCGATATGCATATGCACGGGTCCATCGGTGAGGCCGGCAGCGAACGCGAGCTCCTCCGGCGTGACCGCGCGCAGGGAATGCGGCGCGACGCCGAGAACGGCGCTTTCCAGCCCGCCAACCACTTTTGCCGAAGCTTCCATCAGGCGCTGAAAACTGTCGCGATCATGGATGAAGCGGCGCTGGCCATTGTTCGGTTCCGCGCCGCCGAAATTGGAATGGGCATAGAAGACCGGCAGCAGCGTCAGGCCGATGCCGGTTTCGGAGGCGGCAGCGGCGATGCGCTCGGCCATCTCGCCGATGTTGTCGTAGTGGCTGCCGTCCTTGTCATTGTGGAGATAATGGAATTCGCCGACATGGGCGAAGCCCGCTTCCAGCATTTCCACGTAAAGCTGTGCCGCGATCGCCTCTGCCTCGTCGGGCTCGATTGCGAAGGTGAAGCGGTACATCACCTCCCGCCAGCTCCAGAAATTGTCGCTTGCGGGCCCGCGCCGCTCGGCAAGGCCCGCCATGGCGCGCTGGAAGGCGTGGGAGTGGAGATTGGCGACGGCGGGCACGATGATGTCGTGGCGCTCGTCCCCGGCTTCCGGCGCCTGATCGAAGGCGAGGCCGGCAATGCGGCCGGCGTTGAGCGAAAGCCGCGCATTCCTGCGCCAGCCTTCCGGTGTCAGCACGTTTTCTGCGAAGATCGTCATGGGCATCCGGTCCGTTCCGCGTCAAATTTATTCTTGCCGATTGTTTCATTATGTATATACATAATAATCAGCCAAGACAATAAGGGGGAAGAGATGCGTTCTGCGCCGAACACGCTTTTTACCAATGCCCGCCTTTGCGCCATGACCGGCAATGACATTGCGCCGGTTCCCGGCGTTCTGGCCGTCCGCGACGGGCGGATTGCTTATGTCGGCGCGGAAGAGGCGCTGCCAGCGAACTTCGCCGGGTTCGAGACGGTCGATTGCGGCGGCAGGCTGGTCACGCCCGCGCTGATCGATTGCCATACCCACATCGTTTATGGCGGCAGCCGCGCGAAGGAATTCGAGATGCGGCTTGAGGGCGTTCCTTACGAGGAGATCGCCCGCGCCGGCGGCGGAATCGTCTCGACCGTATCCGCCACCAATGCGCTTTCGGAAGACGATCTGGTCGAAATGGCTCTGCCGCGCCTCGACACGTTGATAGCCGAAGGCGTCGCGACCATCGAGATCAAGTCCGGTTACGGGCTTAATATTGAAGCCGAACTGAAGATGCTGCGCGCTGCCCGACGCTTGGCGACACTGCGCCCAGTGCGCATCAGGACCACCTATCTGGCTGCCCATGCCACGCCACCGGAATACACGGGCCGCAACGGCGATTACATCGCGAAGGTCGTCCTGCCCGGTCTTGAAGCGGCGCATGCGGAAGGCCTTGTCGATGCCGTCGACGCATTCTGCGAGGGCATTGCCTTTTCGCCCGACGAACTGAAGCCGGTGTTTGAAAAGGCAACAGCACTTGGCCTGCCGGTGAAGCTGCACGCCGAACAGCTTTCCAATCTGCACGGCGCGGAAATGGCGGCGTCTTATGGTGCGCTCTCCGCCGACCATCTCGAATATCTCGATGAGGCTGGCGCAAAGGCAATGGCTGAGGCCGGGTCGGTCGCGGTGCTGCTACCCGGAGCGTTCTATACGCTGAAGGAAAAGCAGCTTCCGCCGGTCGCAGCCCTGCGCGAGGCCGGCACGCGGATCGCGCTCGCGACCGACTGCAATCCCGGCACATCGCCGCTCACCTCGTTGCTTCTGACCATGAATATGGGGGCAACGCTCTTCGGGTTGACCGTTGCCGAATGCCTTGCCGGCGTCACCCGCAATGCCGCCCGCGCGCTCGGTCTTGCGGAGGAAACCGGTACGCTGGAAGCCGGCAAGGCGGCCGATATCGCGATTTGGGATGTCAATGCGCCGGCAGAACTGGTCTATCGCATCGGTTTCAATCCGCTTTCCCGGCTTTATATCGGCGGCCGCGAGGTTTCGCGATGACGCTTGTTCTCACCCCCGGCAGCGTGACGCTGGCCACGCTGGAAAAAATCTATCGCGGCGATGATGCCGTGCGGCTGGACCCCGGCTGCGACGTTGCCATCGAGAAGGCCGCCGCCCGCATTGCCGCGATCGCCGCCGGCAATGAACCGGTCTACGGCATCAACACCGGCTTCGGAAAACTGGCTTCGATCAGGATCGATGCCGCCGATACCGCGACCCTGCAGCGCAACCTCATCCTGTCGCATTGCTGCGGCGTTGGCGCGCCGCTCGATGGCAGCGTCGTGCGGCTGATCATGGCGCTGAAGCTGATCTCGCTCGGCCGCGGCGCCTCCGGCGTGCGGCCGGAACTGGTGCGGCTGATCGAGGATATGCTGGCAAAGGACGTCACCCCCGTCATTCCGGAAAAAGGCTCGGTCGGGGCATCCGGCGATCTTGCCCCGCTTGCGCATATGGCAGCGGTGATGATGGGCGAGGGCGAAGCATTTTTCGAAGGCGAACGGCGTTCGGGACGCGATGCGCTGGCAAAAGCCGGCCTCACGCCCGTTCAGCTTGCCGCCAAGGAGGGGCTGGCGCTGATCAACGGCACGCAGGTGTCGACGGCCTTGGCGCTTGCCGGCCTGTTCCGCGCCTTCCGCTGCGCCGCCACTGCGCTCGTCACCGGCGCGCTTTCCACCGATGCGGCGATGGGTTCGCCGGCGCCCTTCCATCCCGATATCCACACGCTGCGCGGTCATCAGGGCCAGATCGATGCGGCTGCAAGCTTGCGCGCCCTGCTCGAAGGCTCGGAAATCCGCGTTTCCCATATCGAAGGCGACGAGCGGGTGCAGGACCCTTACTGCATCCGTTGCCAGCCGCAGGTCGATGGCGCCTGTCTCGATCTTCTGCGCCAGGCCGGCCGCACGCTCGAAATCGAGGCCAATGCGGCCACCGACAACCCGCTGGTGCTTTCCGATGACAGCGTCGTTTCCGGCGGCAATTTCCATGCCGAGCCGGTGGCGTTTGCCGCCGACCAGATCGCCATCGCCGTCTGCGAGATCGGCGCGATTGCCCAACGCCGGATCGCTTTGCTGGTCGACCCGGCGCTCTCCTTCGGTCTGCCCGCCTTCCTGTCGAGAAAGCCGGGGCTGAATTCAGGGTTGATGATTGCCGAGGTCACCTCTGCCGCGCTGATGAGCGAGAACAAGCAGATGGCGCACCCGGCCTCCGTCGATTCGACGCCGACCTCGGCCAATCAGGAAGACCACGTGTCGATGGCCTGCCACGGCGCGCGGCGGCTTCTGGCGATGACCGAGAACCTTGCCAGCATTATCGGCATCGAGGCTCTGTGCGGCGTTCAGGGCGTCGAACTTCGCGCGCCGCTCGCCACGAGCCCGGCGCTGCAGCGGGTCATTTCCGCATTTCGCGCGCGGGTAGCGACGCTTGAGGGCGATCGCTACATGGCCGGTGATCTTGAGACGGCGGCGGCGGCGGTGCGCGATGGCGTGCTGATCGATGCGGTCGGGGCAGGGGTGCTGCCGGAGATTGGGCGTTGAGGTCATTGCGCATGTCACCTCCGGCACCGGGGTTCCTTCCCTCACCCGGCGCATCCGCGCCACCCTCTCCCCTTGCGGGGCGAGGGGGAGCAAGCAGCCATCGCCTGAACGCGCGGACAGGCAGGGCGTCGCCGGCGTCCCCTTCTCCCCTTGGGGAGAAGGTGGCCGAAGGCCGGATGAGGGTAAACGGCGTTTGCCGAAACTCCAGACAGAGGAATATTTTCCCATGACCGATCCCGTCATTGTCAAACAGGGCTCGTCCCCCGTCATTCTCGGTTTTCCGCACACCGGCACCCATGTCCCACCGGAGATCGAGGCACGGCTCAATGAAAACGGCCGCCTGCTCGCCGATACCGACTGGCATGTCGACCGACTCTATGACGGCCTTCTGGCGGATGCGACCACGGTGAAGGCGACCTTCCATCGCTATGTCATCGATGCCAATCGCGACCCTTCGGGCGCGAGCCTCTATCCGGGCCAGAACACCACCGGGCTGGTGCCGGAGACGGATTTCGACGGCAAGCCGATCTGGAAGGATGGCGAAGGACCGAGCGAGGCAGATATTGCAGCGCGGACCAAAGCCTTCCACGCGCCTTATCATGCGGCGCTGGCGGCGGAAATCGCGCGGGTTAAGGCCGAGCACGGCATCGCCATTCTCTATGATTGTCATTCGATCCGCTCGCGCATTCCCTTCCTGTTTGAAGGCAAGCTGCCGGATTTCAACATCGGCACCAATCTCGGCGTCACCTGCGCGCCCGAATTCGAGGCCGCGGTGTTGGGCGTCGTGTCGCTCGCCGATGGCTATGGCCATGCCGTCAACGGCCGCTTCAAGGGTGGCTGGACGACGCGGCATTACGGCCAGCCTGCGACGGGCGTTCATGCCATCCAGATGGAGCTGGCGCAGTCGACCCACCTTGCCACCGAGGCGCCGCCCTTTGCCTATGACGAGGAAAAGGCCGGCAAGCTGCGCCGCCATCTGCAGGATATTCTGGAGCGGATCGAACGCCTGTCGTTCTCCGCGCGCATGTAAGAGAGGGAACGACAATGACCGACAACCCGCGACACAATGCCCGCGAAATCCACGCCCCGACCGGCACGGAACTCAACGCCAAGAGCTGGCTCACCGAAGCGCCGCTCCGGATGCTGATGAACAATCTCGATCCCGATGTCGCCGAAAAGCCGCATGAACTGGTCGTTTATGGCGGCATCGGCCGCGCGGCGCGCACCTGGGGCGATTTCGACAAAATCGTCGAGACGCTGAAGACGCTGGAGGACGACGAGACGCTGCTGGTGCAGTCCGGCAAGCCCGTCGGCGTGTTCCGCACCCATGCGGATGCGCCGCGCGTGCTGATCGCCAACTCCAACCTCGTGCCGCACTGGGCCAACTGGGACCACTTCCACGAACTCGATAAGAAGGGCCTGATGATGTACGGCCAGATGACGGCCGGGTCGTGGATCTATATCGGGGCGCAGGGCATCGTGCAGGGCACCTACGAGACCTTCGTGGAGGCCGGCCGCCAGCATTACAACGGCGATCTTTCGGGCAAGTGGATCCTCACCGGCGGTCTCGGCGGCATGGGCGGCGCGCAGCCGCTTGCCGCCGTCATGGCGGGCGCCTGCTGCCTTGCCGTCGAATGCGACCCGACCCGCATCGATTTCCGTCTGCGCACCGGCTATGTCGACGAAAAGGCCGAGACGCTGGATGAGGCGCTTGCCATGATCGACGCCTGGACGAAAGCGGGCGAGGTGAAATCCGTCGGCCTTCTCGGCAACACGGCGGAAATCCTGCCCGAACTGGTGAAGCGCGGCGTCCGTCCCGACATCGTCACCGACCAGACTTCCGCCCATGACCCGGTCAACGGCTATCTGCCCGCCGGCTGGAGCCTTGGCGAATGGCGCGACAAGGCCGAGCGCGATCCGAAAGCGGTCGAAAAGGCCGCGCGGGCCTCGATGCGCACCCATGTGGAGGCCATGCTCGCCTTCTGGGACAAGGGCATCCCGACGGTCGATTACGGCAACAATATCCGCCAGATGGCCAAGGAAGAGGGCTGCGATCGCGCCTTTGATTTCCCCGGCTTTGTCCCGGCCTATATCCGTCCGCTGTTCTGCAGGGGCATCGGCCCGTTCCGCTGGGCTGCCCTTTCCGGCGATCCGGAGGACATCTACAAGACCGATCAGAAGGTCAAGGAACTGCTGCCGGACAACACCCACCTGCACAACTGGCTCGACATGGCGAAGGAGCGTATCCATTTCCAGGGCCTGCCGGCGCGCATCTGCTGGGTCGGGCTTGGCGACCGCCATCGGCTTGGCCTCGCCTTCAACGAAATGGTGAAGAACGGCGAACTCAAGGCCCCGATCGTGATCGGCCGCGATCATCTCGATTCCGGTTCCGTCGCGTCGCCGAACCGCGAGACGGAAGCCATGCAGGACGGCTCGGATGCCGTTTCCGACTGGCCGTTGTTGAACGCCCTGCTCAACACCGCATCGGGCGCCACATGGGTGTCGCTGCATCATGGCGGCGGCGTCGGCATGGGATTCTCCCAGCATGCCGGCATGGTGATTTGCTGTGACGGTTCCGATGACGCGGCAAGGCGCATCGGCCGCGTGCTCTGGAACGACCCGGCCACCGGTGTCATGCGCCATGCGGATGCCGGTTATGACATCGCCATCGAATGCGCGAAGGAAAATGACTTGCGCCTGCCGGGCATTCTGGGCAATTGACGGGTGAAGGCGACCGGCGTTTCGCAAATCTTTACCCGAACCGGGCATTGGGATGAGCGGCTGCGCTTCTGGTGTGGCCGCTCATCCCCAATGGACGTCGGGAAGAATTTCATGCGCTGGTTAGCCGCTATCCTCGTTTCGTTTGCCATCGCAATACCGGCAAGGGCTGCCCTTGCCGAAACGCTCTGCACGCTCGTTGCCGAGGCGACGACGGGTGCCGTGCTGGTGGAGGACGGCGATTGCCAGACGCGCGTCACGCCAGCTTCCACCTTCAAGGTGCCACTGGCGGTGATGGGCTTTGATGCCGGATTTCTGAAAGACGCCGCGCATCCGGTTCTGGCCTATCACGACGGCGACCCCGACTGGGGCGGAGCGAAATGGCGACGCGATACCAATCCGGCGGACTGGCTGCGCTATTCCGTCGTCTGGTATTCCCAGCGGATCACCCATGCGCTCGGCGCCGAGGCGCTGACGGCCTATGCGCAATCCTTCGGATACGGAAATGCCGATTTTTCCGGCGATGCGGGTTTTGACAACGGGCTTGATCGGGCATGGATATCATCCTCGCTTCAGGTTTCGCCCGTTGAGCAGGCGCGTTTCCTGCGCGCGCTCGTTCTTGGCGCCTTGCCGGTGCGCGAAGATGCCATGGTCCAAACGCGGGCCATTGTCGAAACCCGGCAGGCCGGCGACTGGCTGGTGCACGGAAAAACGGGCGCCGCCTATCCTCGCAGGGCGGATCGCAGTTTCGACTATGCGCACGGCTGGGGCTGGTATATGGGGTGGGTTGAAAAAGGCGACCAATTGCTGGTCTTCGTTCGGCTGACACAGACGCGCGAGCGAATGAAGGGGTCTCCCGGGCTTCGTGCACGCGACGTCTTCCTGTCCGAGTGGCCTGCGCTCGCCAAGCAGATCCGGTGACATGCGCCAACACGACGTTTTTCAATATGCCGGTCGGCTGGATGCCGCATATTTTGTCTAGACAAATTATGCGGCGCCTGACTAATATGCCCATCGAAATAGCAATCAGCAAAACTGCTCAAAATAAAGCAAAGAGGGGTTCCAACATGACTTTCAAATGGCTTGCAGCCACTGCAATCGCCGTTTCAGCTCTCGCTACCGGCGCTCAGGCGCAGGAGACCAAGGTCGCCGTCGGCCTTTCCGGCTGGACCGGTTTCGCGCCGCTGACGCTCGCCAAGGAAGCCGGTATCTTTGAAAAGAACGGGCTCGATGTCGATCTGGTCAAGATCCCGCAGGCAAGCCGCCATCTGGCGCTCGCCTCCGGCGATATCCAGTGCGCCGCCACCACGGTTGAGACCTGGATTGTCTGGGCCGCCGCCGGCGTTCCGACCACGCAGATTTTCCAGCTCGACAAGTCCCACGGCGCCGACGGCATGGTCGTGCGTTCGGACATTGAATCGATCACGGACCTCAAGGGCAAGACCGTCGCGGCCTCCGCACCGGGCACCTCGCCCTATTTCTACCTCGCCTGGATCCTTAAGGAAAACGGCATGACGATGGATGACGTCAGGGTCGTCAATCTCGAGCCCGGCCCGGCCGCCCAGGCCTTCATCGCCGGCCAGAACGACGCGGCGATGACCTATGAGCCCTATCTTTCGTCTGTCCGCGAAGCGCCCGACGCCGGCAAGATCATCGCCACCACGCTCGATTATCCGGCCGTGATGGACACGTTCGGCTGCACGCCGGCCTTCCTGGAAGAAAATCCGGAAGCGGCCAAGGCGCTCGCCACCTCCTATTACGAGGCGCTCGACATGATCGCCGAAAGCCCGGAAGAGGCCTATGGCATCATGGGCGCGGATGTGAACCAGTCGGCAGAACAGTTCGCCGGCTCGGCGCAGTATCTCGAATGGCAGGACCGCGATGCGGCGATCGCCTTCTTCGGCGGCGAGTTCAACGACTTCTCCGCTGATGCAGCCGAGCTTCTGCTCGATGCCGGCGTGATCCGCGAGATCCCGGACCTGTCAACGCTCGCCGATCCGTCGTTTATCCAGGAGTAACACGAAACGCCCCCATTCGATCTCTTCCCTTGAGGGGGTGATGCCCCGACAGGGGCAGAGGGTGGTAAACCCTATCCGAAGGCACGGAGATTGCGGCTTACAGGGCTTGCGCCCTCTACCCCTCTCTGTCGCTTTCGCGACATCTCCCCCTCAAGGGGGAGATTGGTGGGAGGTGGCGGCAAATCCCATCGAGTTCACGACGACCGACCCTAAATTTGCGCCATCCGACGGAGACCCAATGAAACCGCTTGAGCCGATCAGCCCGACGCTGCGCCTGTCGCTGGGCATCCTGTTTTTCGCGATCTTCTTTGCCGGCTGGTCGTTTGCGACCTTTGGCGGCTTTGTCTCCAAGACCTTTCTCGCAGACCCGATCACCATGCTGCAGGATGGCTGGTGGCTCCTGTCGAAGCGCGGCTTTCTGGGCGATATCGGCATCACCGTCTGGCGCGTGGTCGGCGGTTTCGTGCTGGCCTCCGTCATCGCCGTGCCGCTCGGCATCGCGATGGGGGCCTACAAGCCGATCGAGGCGCTTCTGGAGCCTTTCGTGTCCTTCGCCCGCTATCTGCCGGCCTCCGCCTTCGTCCCGCTCCTGATCCTCTGGGCCGGCATCGGCGAAATGCAGAAGCTGCTCGTCATCTTCATCGGCGCGGTATTCCAGATCATCCTCATGGTCGCCGTCTATGTCGCCAATACGCGGCGCGACCTCGTGGAGGCGGCCTATACGCTCGGCGCTTCCCATCACGGCATCGTCCGGCGCGTGCTGCTGCCGGCGTCAGCGCCTGATATCGCCGAGACGCTGCGCCTCGTGCTCGGCTGGGCCTGGACCTATGTGATCGTCGCCGAGCTGATCGGCGCGTCATCAGGCATCGGCTATATGATCATCAATTCGCAGGCGCTGATGGCGACAGGACAGATCATCTTCGGCATCATCGTCATCGGCGTGATCGGCCTGATCTCGGACTTCGCCTTCAAGATGGTCAATCGCGTTCTGTTCGCCTGGAGGTTCGCATGAGCGCGCCGGAACTTGAAATCAGGGGCGTCTCGCGCGTCTTTCCCGGCCGCAAGGGCGGCGCGCCCATCGAAGCGCTCGCGCCGACCGATCTGACTCTGGAAAAGAACGACTTCGTCACCATTCTGGGTCCGTCCGGCTGCGGCAAGTCCACGCTCCTGCGCATCGTCGCCGGGCTTGACAGGCCGACCACCGGCGCGGTTCTGCTCGAGGGCAAGGCGGTCAAGGGCCCCGGGGCCGACCGCGGCATGGTGTTCCAGTCCTATACCCTCTTCCCTTGGCTGACCATCCGCGAGAATGTCGGCTTCGGGCTGCGCGAAAAGGGTGTGCGTGACAAGGAACTCAGCGAGATCGTCGATCTTTACCTCGATCGGGTCGGACTGACGGGCTTTGCCGAACACTGGCCCAAGCAGCTTTCCGGCGGCATGCAGCAGCGCACGGCGATCGCCCGCGCCCTTGCCAACGATCCGAAAATCCTGCTCCTCGACGAGCCTTTCGGCGCGCTCGACAACCAGACGCGCGGACTGATGCAGGAATTGCTGCTCGGTATCTGGGAGCGGGAGAAGAAGACGGTGATCTTCGTCACCCACGATATCGAGGAATCCGTGTTCATGGCGTCCCGCGTCGTCACCATGTCGGCGCGGCCCGGTCGGATTTCGTCGATCACCCCGGTCGATTTCCCGCATCCGCGCGACTATCACCTGAAGGCCGATCCCGAATTTGCCCGGCTTCGCATGAAACTGACCGAGGAAATCCGCGCCGAGGTGGTTGCCGCCGTCAGCCGGGGTTGAGAAGGACGCCATGCCTGACGAGACACCTGCGCGCGCTTCCAGCAAGGAGCCGACCAAGCCTTTGGCGCTTCACGCCCGCATCCAGCGGGATGTGGAAAACCGGATTGTTTCAGGGGAATGGCCGCCGGGCACGCGCATTCCCTTCGAGCACGAGCTGACCGCCGAATATGGCTGTTCGCGCATGACCGTGAACAAGGCGCTGTCGGAACTCGTCAAGAAGGGCCTGATCGAGCGTCGCCGCAAGTCCGGCTCCTATGTGCGCCAGCCGGAAGTGCTTTCCGCCGTTCTCGAAATCCACCAGCTGGAGCGGGAGGTGCGGGCGCTCGGGCTGGCTTACGATTTCCGGCTGATCGAACGCGAAGAACGGATGGCGGATGAAGGCGACCGGAAACGGCTCCGCCTTGCTCGGCCGGGCAGGGTGTTGAGCCTGAAGGGGCTGCACACCGCCGGCCGCCGACCATTCTGTCTTGAAGACCGGCTGGTCAGCCTTGAAGAGGTGCCGCAGGCGCGGGAGACGGATTTCGCGCGTAACCCGCCGGGCACATGGCTGCTGGAACAGGTGCCGTGGAGCGCCGCCGAACATCGCATTCGCGCCACCGGCGCGGACCGTGATGCGGCCGATATCCTCGACCTTGCCGAGGGCGCGCCCTGCCTCGTCATCGAAAGGCGCACCTGGAACGCCTCGGGCTCGATCACCCAGGTCTATCTCACCTATCCCGGCGACATGCACACGCTTGTCGCCCAGTTCGCGCCGTCGGCAAGGCCTGGCTGACGGGGACCGGGCGCAAGGCTGTGCCAAACACAGCGCCTTCGCCCTATTCCTTGTCCATCGTCGGCAGCACCGTCGCGACGATCGAGGCATCGAGCTTTTCGTAAGCCGCGAGGTCGATGGTCTCGTAAAGCTCGGCGCGGGTCTGCATGTCTTCGAGCATCCCCTTGGTCGAACCGGTTTCCTTCAGCGTCGAAAACAGTCGCTCCTGCGCCTTGTTGGCAACCCGCAACGAGGAAACCGGGAAGATCACCATGCGGTAGCCCATCGCCTCGAATTCGGACGCCGTCAAATAGGGCGTGCGGCCGAACTCGGTCATGTTGGCGAGAAGCGGCACGCCCTCCATGCGGGCGGCAAACTCGCGGAACATGTCGACAGTGGTCAGCGCCTCGGGGAAGATCGCGTCGGCCCCGGCTTCCATGAAGAGTTTCGCCCGCGCCACCGCGCCGTCGATCCCCTCGCTCGCCGCCGCATCCGTGCGGGCGATGATGTAGAGATTGCGGCGGGCCTTGGCGGCGGCGGCGATCTTGGCGGCCATGTCATGCGGGTCGGCAAGCTTCTTGTCGTTCAGATGGCCGCATTTCTTCGGCAACAGCTGGTCCTCGATATGGACGCCGGCCGCGCCCGCATCCTCGAAGGTGCGAACCATGTGCATCACGTTCAGCGCCTCGCCATAGCCGGTGTCGCCGTCCACCAGAAGCGGCAACCCGCTGGCGCGGGTGATCTGGCGGATGAAGAAGGCAACCTCGTCCACCGTGATCATCCCGAGATCGGGAATACCCATCGAGGCCGTCATCGCCGCGCCGGAGAGATAGAGCGCGTCAAAGCCGGCCTTCCTCGCCTGAAGGGCTGCCATGCCGTTGTGCACGCCGGGCATGGTGACGATGCCGCCCGCTTCCACCTGGCGGCGGAGGCGCAGGCCTGCGGGCTCTTGCGGAAGATCGGCGGAAATCAGATAGGGCATGGCAATAATCCTGTCAGGCTCGCTCATTCATGGGCACGAAGGGCCGGTTGTCCGGACCGATGTAATTGGCGGCGGGTCGGATGATCTTGCCGTCCTCGCGCTGTTCGATGATGTGGGCCGCCCAGCCGGCCATGCGGGCAATCACGAAGAGCGGCGTGAACATCGCCGTCGGCACGCCCATCATGTGATAGGAAACGGCCGAGAACCAGTCGAGATTGGGGAACATGTTGCGCGCATCCGCCATGGTGGCTTCGATCCGTTCGGCGATGTCGAACATCTTCATCGATCCGGCTTCTTCAGAGAGCTCCCGGGCAACCTGCTTGATCACCTTGTTGCGCGGATCGGAAACCGTGTAGACCGGATGGCCGAAGCCGATGATCACCTGTTTTTGCGCCACCCTTTCGCGGATATCGGCATCGGCCTCCTCAGCCGTGTCGTAGCGCTTCTGGATCTCGAAGGCGAACTCGTTGGCGCCGCCGTGTTTCGGCCCGCGCAACGCCCCGATCGCGCCGCAGACTGCGGAGTAGAAATCCGTGCCGGTGCCGGTGATCGAGCGGGCGGTGAAGGTCGAGGCGTTGAACTCGTGCTCGGCATAGAGAATGAGCGAGGTGTGCATCGCTCTCACATGGCTTTCGCTCGGCGCCTTGCCGTGGAGAAGATGCAGGAAGTGCCCGCCGATCGAGGCGTCATCGGTCTCGACATCGATCCGCCGGCCGTTATGGGAAAAGTGATACCAGTAGATGAGCATCGAGCCGAGCGAGGCCATCAGCCGGTCGGCGATATCGCGCGCGCCCGCCTTGTTGTGGTCGGCGGCCTCCGGCAGCACGCAGCCGAGCACGGAAGCGCCGGTGCGCATCACATCCATCGGGTGGGTGGCCGCCGGTAAAAGCTCCAGCGCCCCGCGCACGGCGGAGGGCAGGCCGCGAAGAGCGGAAAGCTTGGCCTTGTAGGCGGTAAGCGTCGCGGCGTCCGGCAGCGCGCCGTAGACCAGAAGGTAGGCGATTTCCTCGAACTCGCAGGTGCCGGCAATATCGAGAATGTCATAGCCGCGGTAGTGCAGGTCGTTGCCGCTCTGGCCGACGGAACAAAGGGCGGTATTGCCGGCGACGACGCCGGAAAGCGCCACGGATTTCTTCGGTTTCCTTGCTTCAGTCATGATCTCTCCTCCCGATCATGCGCCGCGCGGCGTCGGCCCTCCTCAAAGGCCGGCGCTGCGGCTCTGTTCTCATTTCCAGTCGAAAATGCCGGTCCTTGCCGGCGCGCCGAGCTTGTCGGGCGAGACGACGAAATTCAGCCCGAAAAGCTCCTCCGGCGCAAGCGAGGTCAGTCGCTCGACGGTTGCGAGGAAGCGGTCCTGTTCGCCGGCCGCCACCACGCCGTGGGCCAGCATGCGGAATTTCTTCACATAGTCCGGCCGCGAAAAGGGTCGGTTTCCGAGCGGATTGGCATCGGCGACGGCGAGCTGGTCCTCGATGATCCGTCCGTCCTCCATGGTGACGATCACATGGCCGCCGAAAGCCTTCTCAGCCGGGTCGTGGCTGTGATAGCGCCGCGTCCATTCCGGGTTCTCGGCCGTGGCGATCTTGTGCCACAGCGCAACGGTCTCCGGGCGTTTGGCGCGCTCGGGCGCATAGGAGCGCTCATGGTGCCAGCCGCCGTCTTCCAGCGCCACGGCGAAGATGTACATGATCGAGTGGTCAAGCGTTTCGCGGCTGGCGCTCGGGTCCATCTTCTGCGGATCGTTGGCGCCTGTGCCGATGACGTAATGGGTGTGGTGGCTGGTTTCGATCAGGATCGACTTCACCTTCGACAGATCGCCGATCGCGGGGCCCATGCGGCGTGCAAGGTCGATCAGCGCCTGGCTTTGGTATTCGGCCGAATGTTCCTTGGTATAGGTGTCCATGATGGCGCGTTTTGGTTCGCCCTTTTCCGGCAGCGGCACGGTATATTCTGCGCCGGGGCCGGAAAGCAGATAGGCGATGAAGCCGTCCTCGCCTTCCCAGGCCGGAGACGGCGCGCCTTCGCCGCGCATCACCCGGTCCACGGCCTCGACCGCCATCTTGCCGGCAAAGGCCGGCGCATAGGCCTTCCAGCTCGAGATCTCGCCCTTGCGCGACTGGCGCGTCGTGGTCGTCACATGCAGCGCCTGCTGAACGGCCTGGTAGATCGTCTCCGTATCAAGCCCGAGCGCGGTGCCGATGCCGGCGGCCGCCGACGGTCCCAGATGGGCGATATGGTCGATCTTGTGCTCATGCAGGCAGATGCCGCGGACGAGATCGACCTGGATTTCGTAACCGGTTGCAATACCGCGCGCGAGCGCCTCGCCGGAAAGCCCGCAATGCTGGGCGACGGCCAGGATCGGCGGAATATTGTCGCCGGGATGGGAATAGTCGGCCGCAAGAAACGTGTCGTGATAGTCGAGCTCGCGCACGGCGACGCCATTGGCCCAGGCGGCCCATTCCGGCGAGAAGCGCTTGTCGGCGGCAAGGCCGAAGATGGTCGCGCCGGGCGAAAACGGATGGGCGGTTGCCTGCGCGCGGGCGCTCACGGCTGGCCTGCGGGCAATGGAGGCGGCGGCCACCGCGGCGTTGTCGATGATCCGGTTGCCGATCATCTCGACCACGTCATCGTCGAGCGCCACGGGGTCCGTCGCGACCGAGGCGATCTTCCAGGCAAGCTGGTCTTCGCGTTTGAGGTTTTCCGATGATTTGTGGGTGCGCACCTTGTGCTCGAGCATGACGTCTCCTCCCGCTTCAATGCCAACGCCGTTTTCGTCTGTTTGGCGCCGATTGTCCATCGGCGACAATGCAGCCATTAGTCTTAGGCAATTTGGCGGCTCCACGCAAAACGGCCCGCTTGCGGCGGGCCGTCTGTTTCAGGCGATGCGGGCGAATCAGCCCGCTGCGACGGTGCGCTGCTCGATCTCCTCGAGGGTGACGCCCTTGGTCTCGGGCGCGACCGCGATGGCGTAGAAGATGCCGATCACGCAGAAGCCGGTGAAGATTGCGAAGGTGCCGACGATGCCGATGCCGGCCAGAAGCTCGGGAAAGAGCAGGGCGACGACGAAGTTGAAGAACCAGTTGGCGATCGATGCCAGCGCCATGCCGCGCGGACGCAGCCGGAGCGGGAAGAGTTCCGCCATGTAGAGCCAGGGCAAAGGGCCGAGGCTGACGGCGAAAAAGGCAATGAAGGCAAAGATCCCGATCATGGCCAGATAGGGGGTCGCGGCGATGTTCATCATGGTCGCGACGGTCACAAGCGCCATCGAGGCCGCGGTGCCGAAAAAGCCCAGGATCAGCAGTTTGCGCCGACCCATGGATTCCACCAGATACATGGCGACGATCGTCAGCGCCACGTTGACCACGCCGATGCCGACGGTTGCCAGAAGCTGGGTCGTGGTGCCGGAGAAACCTGCGCTTTTGAAGATTTCCGGGGCGTAATAGATGATCGCGTTGATGCCGGAGAGCTGTTGCAGCACGAACACGATCATGGCGAAGCTCGTGACCGGCAGGATGCCCTTCTTCAGGAAGGTGCTCCAGGCCGGGGCGGCTTCCTCGTCCTTCGCGCTTTCCTTGATCTCGGTGATGATCTCGTCGATCTCGGCATCGGAGGATTCCGGCTGCAGCCTGGCGATGATGTCGCGCGCCTTGTCGGCGTTCGAATTCAGCGTCAGCCAGCGCGGCGTCTCCGGCGAGAGCAGGATGCCGACAAGGGCGATGATCGAGGGGAAGACGCCGACACCGATCATCCAGCGCCAGTCGCCGGTGCCGCCGAAGGCCGCGTCCGACATGTAGGAAATCATGATGCCGATCGTGATCATCAGCTGGAAGGCCGAGACGATGGTGCCGCGAATGCGCGCCGGCGCCACTTCCGCCAGGAACATCGGGGCGGTCATGGCCGATGCGCCGATGCCGACGCCGATCAGAAGGCGGGCCAGCGTCAGCACATACTGGTTGAAGGCGAAGGCGGAAATCAGCGAGCCGACGAGAAAGATCACGGCGCCGAGGATCAGCATCGGCTTTCGGCCGTAGCGGTCGGTGGTGACCATGGCGAGCAGCGTGCCCGCCACCGCGCCGAGCGGCACGGCCGAGGTAATCACGCCTTCCATGAAGGGCGTGATGGTGAAGTCCTGTTTGATGAACGGCAACGCGCCGGAGATCACGCCCTGGTCAAAGCCGAAGAGCATGCCGAAAAGCGCCGCCACGATGACGATGGCGATAAGCATTGGGTTTCCTCCGCATTTCGGGCGCAGCCGGGTGCCGGTGCGCCGGTCAGTGTCTTTCTGTCCCTGACCCTTAGCCTTTTTTTGTGAACGCTAGCTGAAAATTCCGTCTGTAGCCATGCCTTCATGACAACTTGAAGATGAAAACCACTATGCTTGTCAACTCTATTCCCTTTCGGCGGCCGGAAGCTGCGTCAGCGCCCCTTGACCGGACCGTCCGGCGCAGGCATAGATAAGCCCATCCGAGGGGTGCGATCTTCTTTGCGAAGATGCTGAGATGGCTCTGGCCGAACCCTTGAACCTGATCCGGGTCATGCCGGCGTAGGAACGGAGTTTGGTATTGAGCGATACGCCCATAAAATCAGCCTGTTTTGTTACGTCCGCTGCCCGGCCGCGCCGGGGAGAGGGGACTTGAGGCAAAGCCTTTTCGCCGTTTTGAAATCCCTGATGGTGATCGCTGCGTTCGTCCTGCTGTGGCAGGCGGTCGTCACGGCGTTTGAACTGCCGCGCTATATCCTGCCCGCGCCTTCTGCCGTCGCCGCAAGGCTGTGGACCGGCCATGCCTACCTCTTCTCGAACGCCCTCATCACGCTGCGCGAGATCATCGCCGGCTTTGCCGCCGGCGCGGCCTTCGGCGCGAGCGCCGCCTTCCTGCTCGCCGGTTTTCCGCGCTTCGGGCGTCTCGTCTGGCCAGCGCTCGTGGTGCTGCAGTCGTTCCCGGTCTTCGTCATCGCCCCCATGCTGGTGCTCTGGTTCGGCTTCGGCATCACCTCCAAGGTGGTGATGACGATGATCATCGTCTTCTTTCCCGTTGCCTCCAATTTCGCCGACGGACTTACCCGCACCGACAGCGCCGTCATCAAGGCGGCGCATCTTGACGGCGCAGGACACTGGCAGCTTCTGGTTCTCATCCGTCTGCCGCTCGCCATGCCGCAGCTGTTTTCGGGCCTGCGCATCGCCGCTCCGCTCGCCCCGCTCGGCGCCGTCGTCGGCGAGTGGGTGGGCGCTGCCGGCGGTCTCGGCTTCGTCATGGTGCAGGCCAACGCCCGCATGCAGAGCGATACGGTGTTTGCCGCCATGTTCATCCTGGCGCTGGAGGCCGTTCTGTTTCGCAAGGCGGTGGATCTCGCCGCGCCCTTTTTCACCCGCTGGTCGCCCGCCCAATGAGCGGCCGCGCCGATTTCCCAAGGAGGATCAAATGCTCAAAAGACTAGCCCTCGCGGCCGCCCTGACGCTTCTGCCCGGTCTGGCCGCCGCCGATGACAGGCTCAGCGTCATTCTCGAATGGTATGTGAACCCGGATCATGCACCGATGGTGATAGCCGAGGCGAACGGCTATTTCGCCGACGAGGGGCTCGACGTGGACCTCGTGCCGCCGGCAGATCCGTCCATGGTGCCGCGCATGGTCGCCTCCGGCCGGGCCGATATCGGCGTGCACTACCAGCCGAACCTCTATCTCGACCACGCCGCCGGCATCGACATCAAGCGCTTCGGCACCCTTGTCTCGACGCCGCTCAACACGCTGACGGTGATGGCGGACGGACCTGTCCAGTCGCTCGCCGATCTGAAGGGCCGGAAGATCGGCTTTTCGGTCGCCGGCATCGAGGAGGCGGTCGTCTCGGCCATGCTTTCAAGCGCCAGCCTCACGCGCGACGACATCACGCTGGTCAATGTCAATTTCGCGCTCACCCAGTCGCTCCTCACCGGCCAGGTCGATGCCACGATCGGCGCGTTCCGCAATTTCGAGCTGACGCAGATGGCGATCGAGGGCGAGGAGGGCAAGGCCTTCTTTCCGGAGGAAAACGGCGTTCCGGTCTATGACGAACTGATCTATGTGACCCGCAGCGAACTCATTGACGATGACCGGCTGCCGCGTTTTCTCGATGCAGTGGAACGCGCGGCGATCTTCATCACCAACCATCCGGAAGAGGCCTGGGGCCTGTTCGCCGAGGCCTATCCCGATCTCGACGACGAACTGAACCGCACGGCCTTTGCCGATACCATCGCCCGTTTTAGCAAGAGCCCCGCCGCCTTCGATGCCGCCCGCTACCAGCGGTTCGGCGCATTCATGGCGGAAAACGGACTGATCGAGGAGGCGCCCGAGGTTTCGGACATCTCGGTTTCGCTTTACGGCGGATAGGCCTTTCCGGCCTCAAATCGCCACAAAACGTGACTAAAAAGACCAAAATACCGGAAGGCGGCCATTGGCCGTCTTCCGCGTTTCGGTCTTTTGCAGAATCGGAAGGACGGATGACCGCGGGCCGTCCCGAGGAAGACCGATCTCGAACATGCGCTTGTCAGCCTCAGGGAGATCGGAACATGAAACTAGCCGGCCTGGTGCTGGTGGTGATCGGCCTTGCCACCCTGACTTTCCGTTTCGGCCTTTATCACTATGGCGATGTCGCGGGCGATATCGAGGGCAGCCTCCTGACCCCGCTCGCGCAACTTGCCCTTCTGGTCGGCGCCCTGCTTCTGGCGCTGCATCTGGTGCTGCGCTTTGTCCGGCATGTGATCAGCCATGATTGAGCGGCGCCGGAGGAGGGCGGCGGCCCTCAGCCCGCAATTTTCGAGAAATCGGCGACAGTCCCGGTCGCTTCTCGGATCATCGCCAGAAGGGCCAGGCGGTTTGCGCGCACGGCCTCGTCCTCGGCATTGACCAGCACATCCTCGAAGAAGGCGTCAACAGGTGCGCGAAGGGCGGCGAGCGCTTCCATGGCGGCAAGGTAGTCTTCCCGTTTCGAGGCGTCCCGCGCCTTCTTCGATGCTGCGAGAATGGCATCATGGAGCGCCTTCTCGGCATCGGTTTCAAAGAGCGCCGGAACGACCTTATCGGCAATCCGCGTCTTCTTCTTCTCTTCCGCCGCCAGCAGCTGTCCGGCGCGCTTTTCGCCCGCCAGCAGGTTTTGGCCATCTTCGGAATCGAGGAACTTCGTCAGCGCCTCCACCCGGCGGGCGACGACTTCCAGGTCATCCGCATCCGCCGACAATACCGCGTCGATCAGGTCGTGACGCGCGCCCATGTCGCGCAGATAGACCTTGAAGCGGTCATGGAAGAAGGAGAGCAGGTCGCGGTCATCGAAGACTGACAGCAGCGGCAGGCGCACGCCGCGCTCCAGAATGATGCGGATGACGCCGAGCGCCGCACGGCGGAGCGCATAGGGGTCGCCCGAACCGGTGGGCTTTTCGTCGATCGACCAGAAACCGGTCAGCGTGTCGAGCTTGTCGGCGAGCGCCACCGTCAGCGAAACCTTGCCCCGCGGCACGACGTCGGAGGGGCCAAGCGGCTTGTAGTGCTCCTCGATCGCCGCCGCCACATCTTCGCTCTCGCCCTGCAGAAGCGCATATTTGCGGCCCATGGCACCCTGAAGCTCAGGGAATTCGCCGACGGCCTCGGTTCTGAGGTCGGCCTTGGCCAGAACCACGGCACGATCGACCTCGGCCGCATCAGCGCCGACGATCGGGGCCAGTTCCTTCGCCAGCGCGCGGATGCGGTCCACGCGCGCGCCCTGGCTGCCGAGCCTGGCGTGGAAGGTGACGTTCAGCGCGTCGAGCTTGGCCATGCGCTGGTCGAGCGGTTTTTTCAGGTCGAGGCCGAACTGCGCGGCCGATTTCTCGAGCGTCGCAAGGTCCGGCAGGTCGCGCTGGTCCATGTGCCAGAAATGCAGCGCGTCGGAGAGGCGCGCGCGCACGACCTTGCCATTGCCGTATCGGATTTCCTTGCCGCCGTCGCTTGCCGCGATATTGGCGATCAGGATGAATTTGTTGGTGAGGCTCGCCTCGCCATGCTTCCTGACCACGAAGCATTTCTGGTTGGTCTTGATCGTCAGCCGGATGATCTCGTCGGGAATTTCGAGGAAGGCCTCCTCGAATTCGCCGAGCAGCACCTGCGGATATTCGACAAGCCCGGCCACCTCGTCCAGCAGCCCCTCGTCCTCGACCACGTCGAGCCCGTTGGCGAAGGCCAGATTGGCGGCGTCATCGCGGATGATGTCCTTGCGCCGGTCGGCATCGAGAATGACGCAGGCCTTCTCAAGGCCCGCCGCATAATCGGCGAACCGCCTGACCTCAAAGGGTTCTGGCGCGTGGAAACGGTGACCATAGGTGACATTCGAGGCGACAACGCCATCGATCTCGAAATCGATGACCCGGGTTTCCTCGATTTCCGTGCCGAAGGTGCAGACGATCGACTGCAGCGGCCGAACCCAGCGCAGCGCCCCGGGCTCCGATGAGGCAGCGCCCCAGCGCATCGACTTTGGCCATGGGAAGTTGCGGATGATGCCGGGCATCACGTCGCGGATGATCTCTTCGGCGTCACGACCGGGCTTTTCGATGACGGCCACATAGAAATCGCCCTTCTTCGGGTCCGACTGGATCTTCGCCTCAGAGATATCGTCAAGGCCCGCGCCGCGCAGGAAGCCCGCGATCGCCTTTTCCGGCGAACCGACGCGCGGGCCCTTGCGCTCCTCGCGCACATCGGCCGAACGCGCCGTCAGCCCGTGAATGTCGAGTGCGAGCCGGCGCGGGGTGAAATATTCGCGTGCGCCCTCATAGGTCAGACCCGCATCCACCAGCGCATCGGTGACGCGCTTCTTCAGTTCGCCTGCCGCCTGGCGCTGCATGCGGGCAGGAATCTCTTCGGAACGGAGTTCAAGCAAAAGGTCGGGCATGGGACAGCTTCTATCGTGGTCTGAATGTCGGTGACGGCGTGTTAGCAAGCCCGGCGGCAAAAGTCATCCGGGAATAGAGGTTTTGGAAGGTCCAACGGCACAGAAGCGTTGCCGCGCCACGCAATTGTCGGAATTCGGGTTTCATCATGCGGCATGAACAAGAAGATCGCCTTTCCATTGTCAGCGCTTGCCCTTATGGCGCTTGCCGCCGCGCCCGCCCAGGCGGAAACGATACTGCCGCAGGGCCACTACAAGACGGCCTGTCTGCCGATCGGCAAGAATGACCGTCACGGTTTTATCGCCGAGGTGACGATCGAAGGCGCAGTTCTGTCGGCTACCGCGCAATCCTATGCGCATGACAACTGCGATGTCCCGACCGTAAAGGCCGAGTATCGCGGCGTTATCGAGGAGGCCAGCCGCCAGGAAAACCATATCGATTTCGTTCAGCGCACCGGTCCGTTCCTCTACACATTGCTGCTGCCCGAAGTGACGACCTATTACAACGCCAATATCGGCTCCGCCGGCTGCGATCTCGGTGACTGGGAAACCGGCGTGCCGCGCGATGTTTCGGGCAAGACCTGCGCGCCCTACACGTTCCCGGAGATCGGCTCCAGGTTGAAGGACCGGCTCTGGGTCAAGGGCGACCGGATATCCTTCGGCCATCTCCCGCTCAGCTGGCAGAACGAGGCCGATGGCGGCTTTCCCCAGACATCATCTCCGATAAGCTTCGTCAAGATCGAGGACTGAGCGGCCTACCAGCCGCCCCCGCCGCCGCCGCCGCCGCCGCCGCCGGAGAAACCGCCGCCGCCCGAAAAGCCGGAGGACGAGGTGTTCTGCGTCGGCATGGAGGACGACATGGCCGACGCCATGGAGGAGGAGAAGCTGCCGATCTGATCGGACAGGTTCTGGTGGCGGAAATCACCGTAATACCAGTAGGGCGAATAATAGCTTGCCGTGCCCGCCGCGATTGCCGCCGTCAGCCATGCGTCGAAGGTTTTCGACCATGGCTTTTCAACGCCGAGCGCCACGGCATAGGGCAGCAGCGTCTCGAAGTGCTGCGGCGACATTTCCGGCGCGCCCGCAAGGTTCATCCGGTTTGCCTCGGCAAGGGTCAGATATTGCTTGAGCCCCGCGATCTCGTCCATCTTCCTGCGTCCTGAGGTGGTGGGCGCGCCCATGATGAAGAAGAAGACGAGGTTGATGAGCACGATCCCGCCAAAGGCAACGATCACAGCCCAATCGGCAGCGTCGATATGATCGCTGAGCAGCGTGACCGCCATGCCGCCGACGGCCTGCAGCAGGAAGAAACCCATGAACGCGGCGGCAACCAGCGTTCCGATTGCGGAAGACATCGAGCGCCCGCGCCGACGGAACGCCTTGCCGAGCATCGAGGCAAACAGGGCGATGAACACGGAAATGAATACAGAGAAGAACAGAACAGGGATGACGGCGTTCGAGATAAAGCCGAATACCAGCAACGCAAAGCCCGCGAGCAGCGAAAGCGCGACGCCGCCGACCGAATAGCCGATATTGCGGACAAAATACTCGCCCCTGTGCTCCCGCGTGATGGCGGAGGTGAAGGCGCTTGCCATGGAGGCGACCGACTTGCCATGGGCCTTGTCGACGATGAACACGCCGCCTGAATCATCCACCGCCTTCAGGAGAGCCTTCTGTCCGGGCGGCAGTGCGGGGTCGAAGGGCTTGTCGGTGCGCTTCAGCGTCATGCCCTTTTTCGGCTCGTCAATGATCAGGAAGCCCTTGACCGCGAGATCGATCGCCGTTGCTGCAATCGCGTCAAACCGGCTGGAGCCGAAGCCCTGGTTTTCGACATAGGAGACGAGCGCGGGCGACAGGTCCTCCGGCGGGTCCCAGCGCGGCACCACGACGCCGGCCGGCGGATCGCGGCCAACCTTGCGCCACGACAGGAGGTAATAGAGGAAGACCAGCAGAAGACCGCCGAAGCCGATGAAGTAATTGCGATAGTCGCTCAGAAACCACGATGCGCTTTCTGACGTCGTCGGCGCGTCGATCGCGCCCTTCGGCACGGCGACGACGACCGAGAGACCTTCCTTGGGGCCGAGCGGGGCCGTGGTCTCGAAGGTCGCCACATTGCCGTTTGTCGTTTCCCGGGCATTCTGTTCGCGCGAACCATAGGCACCGGTGTAGAAGGTCGTCCGCGTTGGCGTCACGCCGTCGGGCAGCGTGATCGTCGCGGTCGCCTTCTCGATCGGGAAGGCCCAGAAATTGCCGGTGGCGTTCCAGTAGATTTCGTCGTGGTCGCCGAAGTAACGGACCTGACGGTCGGTCTCGTAGGTGAGCCGATAGGTGTGGTCGCCGGGCGGCAGCACCGTATCCGCGGAACCGATATAGATGCGGATGCCGTTGGTGATGCTTTCGGTATGATGGTCTACCGGCTTGCCGTCGAGGGTGACAGACTTCAGGTCAAAGGTCACATCGCCGGTGCGGCCATCCTCACTCTCGAAACGCAAAGGAAAGTCACGGAATATCCCGCGCCTGATCTGGTCGCCCTCGGCATGGACGGCAATAGTCTCGGTGACGTCGTAGACCCCGGATTTCTCGACGGTGACGTCGGAGGTGAAGCTGTTGATGACCTCGGCGGCATGGACGGGGGTGACGGCAAGAAGGAGCGTTGCGAGAAGCACGGCGGTGCCACGCGCCCGCCGATCTCCCCCCTTGAGGCAAGTCGGCAATGTTCGGTCTTGAGGCTTGCGCCCAATATTCTCTCCCGCTTGCGGGAGAGATGCCCCGAAAGGGGCAGTGAGGGTGAAGCAGATCTTCAGTTTCGCGAGGGCTTTCGTGATGAGGGTCTCCCCCCTCACTGTCGCTGTCGCGACATCTCTCCCCTCCGGGGCGAGAAGACTTGGGGGCTCTGCGGCAAAGCCACCCGCACACCGCCCCTCAAAGGGGGAGATTGAGGGGAGCGTTGCAACAAGGGCGGTCTGTATCCTTGAAACCCACCGCATGGCTACCTCGCGCGAGACTGACAGTGTCCGGTTCGCCATGGCTTATCTCCTCAGGTTTCGTATTCGACGCCCAGTGACGCAAGCGCGTCCCAGTATCCCGGATAGGTCTTGCCGACGCAGAGCGGGTCCAAAATGGTGATGCCGGAAATCTTCAGGCCCGCGAGCGCAAAGCACATGGCGATGCGATGATCGGCAAAGGTGTCGATCTCGGCCGGCAGATGCTGACCGGCAAGGGCGGGATCCGCGTGGACGATGAGGTCGTCGCCATCTTCCTCCGCCAGTCCCTCGCGGATTGCGTTGAGACCGAGCGACAGCGCCCGGGTGCGGTCGCACTCCTTGACGCGCAGGTTCTCGATGCCGGTAAAGCGCACCGGGGTTTCGTTGAAGGCGGCGAGCACCGCAAGCGTCGGCACGGCGTCCTGCATCTGGCTGCCGTCGATTTCCGCTGGCATATGCGGGAAGGACGCGATCACGCCATAGGCCTTGGCATCGGGCTGGGTGAATTTTTCAGCCGGCGTGCCGATGTCGATGGCGCCGCCGGTGAGCTTTTCCGCCGCCCAGAGATAGGTGGCGGCAGACGCGTCCGGTTCGATGTGGAAATCGGCCGCGCGGTAGCCGGTCGGCAGAACCGTCCACGTCGCCTCGTCCACCTGTTCGACCTTGGCGCCGAAGGCAGCCATGGCATCGAGCGTGAGGCCGATATAGCCGCGCGCGCCGATCTCCGTGCCCGTCAGCGCGATCGTCACCGGCTCGCTCGTGCCCTGCGGCGCAAGCGGGGCCGCCATCAGAAGGGCGGAGACATACTGGCTGGACAGCCCGGCGTCGATCTCGACGCGGCCCGTGCCGAAATGGCCCTGGCCCTCGATCGTTACAGGCGGGCAGCCGGTCGGCGCCTCCGCCTTGATGCCGAGGCTCTGGAGCGCGATCACCAGAGGGGCGATTGGACGCTTGTGCATATGCTCGTCGCCATCGACGATCACAATGCCCTCGACGGCTGCGGCCGCTGCCGTCAGAAATCGCGTCGCCGTGCCCGCATTACCGAGGAAGAGCGGGCCGGACGGCGCTTCCAGCCGTCCCGTTCCGGTCACGATGAAGCTGGTGTCATCCGGTTCGTCCACGCGAACGCCCATGGCCCGCAACGCGTTGGCCATATGGCGGGTGTCATCGCTTTTCAGCGCGCCCGTCAGCCGGCTGGTGCCGCGGGCAAGGCCTGCGAGCAGCAGCGCGCGGTTGGTGATCGACTTGGAGCCGGGCGGACTGACCTTGCCGGAAAGCGCGTGGCCGGGCGGAATGACGGTGAGCCTGTTATTGTTCATGCGTAAGACTTTCATTCGGAGCGCGTCCAGGAAAAGTGGATGCCGGTTTTCCGTCCGGACGCGCGTAAAACAAACCAGAGCGCGTCCAGGAAAAGTGGATGCCGGTTTCCCTCCGGACACGCAAAAAAGGCGCGGTTCGGGCGCGGGAAAATCAGAACGAAACGTTGGGAACCGCCCGGTCGGCGGGTTCGTCGATCTCGAAATAGTCGCGCTTCTCAAAGCCGAACTGGCCGGCAATGATGTTGCTCGGGAAGCTCTCGACCTTGACGTTCAGCTCGCGGGCCGCGCCGTTGTAATAGCGCCGCGCCATCTGGATCTCGCTTTCGGTCTTTTCGAGCGAGGCCTGCAGATCGGCGAAGTTCTGGTTGGCCTTCAGATCCGGATAGGCTTCCGAAAGCGCGAAGAGACGGCCAAGCGCCTGGGTCAGCTCGCCTTCGGCCTCAGCGCGGCCGGTAACATCATTGGTGGCGACCGACTGCGCCTTGTTGCGCTTTTCGACGACCTCTTCCAGCGTGCCGCGCTCGTGGCTCGCATAGCCCTTGACGGTCTCGACGAGATTGGGAATGAGATCGGCGCGGCGCTTCAACTGCACGTCGATGCCGGACCAGGCCTCTTCGGCCGTCTGGCGGGCGCGCACCAGCGCGTTGTAGAGCGAAATCACGAAGCCCGCGATCGCGCCGATGATCACGATCAGGATGATAAGGGTTGTCAGCATGCGCGTCTCCCAAGCTCAACGATCAGGCGCGGCCAACAGCGCCCCTCGATCAGGTCAGGCCGCCTCCGGCTGGAACCCGCCTGCTTCCGTCAGAAGATAGGCTTCTCCGCAGGCTTTGGCCAGTGTGCGGACCCTGAGGATATAGCTCTGGCGCTCGGTGACCGAGATCACGCCGCGCGCATCGAGAAGATTGAAGAGATGCGAGGCCTTGATGCACTGGTCATAGGCCGGAAAGACGCATTTGTGCAGGCTTGCCGCTTCGCCCGGCGCGCCGGCGGCAAGCAGCGCCCGGCATTCGGCCTCGGCATCGAGAAAATGCCGGTGCAGCATCTCGGTATTGGCGTATTCGAAATTGTGGCGCGAATATTCCTGCTCGGTCTGCAGGAAGACATCGCCATAGGTGACCTTCTCGTCGCCCTCGCGGCCGTTGAAGTTGAGGTCGTAAACATTGTCGACGCCCTGCACATACATCGCCAGCCGCTCCAGCCCGTAGGTCAGTTCGCCGGCAACCGGCGCGCATTCGATGCCGCAGACCTGCTGAAAGTAAGTGAACTGCGAGACCTCCATGCCGTCGCACCAGCATTCCCAGCCAAGGCCCCAGGAGCCCGTCGTCGGGTTTTCCCAGTCGTCCTCGACGAAGCGGATGTCGTGCAGCAGCGGATCAAGGCCGATCGCCTTCAGCGAGCCGAGATAGAGCTCCTGCAGGTCCGGCGGCGAGGGCTTCAGCAGCACCTGATACTGGTAGTAATGCTGCAGCCGGTTCGGGTTTTCGCCGTAACGCCCGTCGGCGGGCCGGCGCGAGGGCTGCACATAGGCGACGTTCCAGCGCTTCGGACCGAGGGCGCGCAGCGTCGTTGAAGGATGCAGCGTGCCGGCGCCGACTTCCATGTCGTAGGGCTGGAGAATGGCGCAGCCCTTGTCGGCCCAATAGGCCTGCAGCGTCAGGATCAGGCCCTGGAAGGAACGCTTCGGATGCATATGCGGCTTTATTTCGGACATCTCGGACATGGCATTCGGTCTCTTTGAAAGAATGACCGGTGCAGTGCCACTAAAGCGGCGAGGGGTCAAGTGGCGGCAGGGCGAGCGGCCGGGCCCGCCGGGCCCGGCTTCTTGTCAACAGGCGTTATTCCGCAGCAGGTGAAAGCGGGCGGAACTCGTCCTTGGTTGGCGTCATCAGGCTCACCACCCAGATGGCGATGAAGGCGACGATGAAGCCCGGGATGATTTCGTAGACGCCGGGACCGCCGAGGAAGCTCGAACCCCAGCCGAGTGAAATCCAGATGATGACGGTCAGCGCGCCGGCGACGAGGCCGGCAACTGCGCCGGCGCCCGACATGCCGCGCCAGGTGAGCGACAGGATGATCAGCGGGCCGAAGGCCGCGCCGAAGCCGGCCCAGGCATTGGAGACGAGGCCGAGAACCTTCGAATCCGGATCCCAGCCGATGATGGCTGCGACGATGGCAACGACCAGCACGAAGAAGCGACCGATATTGACCATTTCCCGCTCGCTCGCATGGCGGCGCAGGAACAGGCGGTAGAAATCCTCCGTCAGCGAGGACGAGGCCACCAGAAGCTGGCTCGAGATCGTGCTCATGATCGCCGCCAGAAGGGCCGCCAGCAGGAAGCCGGTCACCAGCGGAACGAAAAGCTGGTTGGCCAGGACGATGAAGATGGTCTCCGGGTCGGCGATGTCGATATTGTTGCCGACCACATAGGAGCGGCCGAAAATGCCGAGCCCGACGGCGCCGGCAAGCGAGATGATCATCCAGGCCATGCCGATATTGCGCGCCTTCGGCACGTCTTCCACCGAACGCACGGCCATGAAGCGGACGATGATGTGCGGCTGACCGAAATAGCCGAGCCCCCATGCGACCGCCGAAAGGAAGCCGACCACCGTCAGTCCGTGGAACATCGACAGGAAGTTGGGGGCGACGCTGAGCATCCGCGCCTCCGATACGCCGATGCCGCCGGCCTTGTAGACGACGACGAGCGGCATGATCACGAGCGCCAGCATCATGATGCAGCCCTGGACGAAGTCAGTCAGGCTGACGGCGAGAAACCCGCCGATCAGCGTGTAGACCAGAACGATGCCCATCGTCAGGATGATGCCTGTCTGGTAGGCGCTGAGACTGCCGATGTGGATGAGGTCCGGAAAGGCTGTGTCGAACAGCTTGCCGCCGGCGACAAGGCCCGAACCGGTATAGACCGCGAAGAAAACGACGATGACGATTGCCGACACGCTTCGAAGCGCCATCGCCTTGCTGGGGAAGCGTTTCGACAGGAATTCCGGAATGGTCAGGCTGTTGTCGTAGCGCTCGGTCTGCTCGCGCAGGCGCGGCGCGACGATGATCCAGTTGAAGAAGGCGCCGATGACAAGGCCGACGCCGATCCAGCTCTGCGTGAGGCCGGACACGAAGAGCGCGCCGGGAAGGCCCATCAGCAGCCAGCCGCTCATGTCGGATGCGCCTGCGGACAGTGCCGCGACAGCCGGCGAAAGCTGTCGTCCGCCGAGCATGTATTCCTCGGAATTGGACGTGGATTTGCGCCAGGCATAAATGCCGATGGCGATCATCAGGACGAAATAGAGTGTCAGGCTGACTGTGACGCCGAAGCTCATGGCAGGTTCCCTTGCTTGAGGTTTGAACCGATCCGGTTCCTCGAGAGGAAATCGCGAGCGCCTCATGCCGCCGCGCCTTCCGTTTTCCGGGGAGTTGCCTGTCCGGAGAGAGCCCTCGAGCCAGGGAAATGGCAAGGAAGGATCACCCCGTCAGAATCGGCGCATTGCGCAACTCCGCGTGAGCGGTTCGCAGCTTGTCGGCGATTGGATTTTGCCGCTCACAGACAAAGTGTAACACTTTGATGAAAGTGGCGGCAAGTCGGTTGAAAAATGTCAATTTCGTGGCAGAAGGCGGCGGCGATCTTTCGAGGTTCGCGAGGCTTTGCGGACTGAAGGTGCCCGCTTCAGGGCGCGTCGGTCTTCTTCACGTAATATTCGCCGGTCGCCGGGTCCTTCACCAGCGTGCCCGTGGCGCCGTTCTTCTGCTCGGCGCGCTTCTGCTCGCCGCGCGCGGTCACGGCTTCCGCGTCGTTGATGAACTTGCGGTAGAGCATGTAACCGCCGCCCGCAATCGCGGCGAGAACCATAAGCCGTCCCATATCGCTCTCCTCACAAACCGTAGCGCGCCCATAATGCGCGTTCTTCCGCCGTCTCGGCAAGACCCGAAGCGAGGCCCGCGCCGATTTCCGGGGCGGAAAGGCCGATGCCGGCAACTCCCGGCTTGGCACGGCCGAGAAGATTGGTCGGCGTCGAGACGAGCTTCATCTCCGCCTTGTCGCCGTAACGCGCCTTCAGCGTCGCGCGCATCTCGCCGATGCCGTCGACCAAGCCGAGCTCCGCGCCCCTGATGCCGCTCCAGAACAGGCCGGAAAAGAGGTCCGGGTCGTCGGCGAGTTTGTCTCCGCGCCGTTCCTTTACCATCTGGATGAAGACCTGGTGGATTTCGCCTTGCAGGTCCTTGAGGAAGGCGATGTCTTTTTCCTTTTCCGGCTGGAAGGGGTCGAGCATCACCTTGTTCTCGCCGGCGGTGTAGACGCGTCGCTCCACGCCGATCTTCTCGATCAGCCCGGTAAAGCCGAAGCCGCCGGAGACGACGCCGATGGAGCCGACGATCGAGGTCGGATCGACGAAGATTTCGTCGCCGGCGAGCGCGATCATGTAGCCGCCGGAGGCCGCGACATCCTCGACGAAGACCAGCACCTTCTTGTTCTTTTCCTCGGAAAGCGCGCGGATGCGGCTGAAGATCAGGCGCGACTGAACGGGAGAGCCGCCGGGCGAATTGAGCGAGATCGCAACGCAGGGGCTTGTCTTCATCGAAAACGCCTTGTCGAGCGCGGCAGAGACGGAGGCGAGGTTGAGGCTGCGCCGGCCGGGGGAGCCGCCGGCCATGATCGCGCCGGAGAACCGCACCACCGGAATGATCGTCTTGTCCTTGCGGAACCGCTTGGGGATCAACCCGGAAACCAGCTGCTTCATCCTGTCCTCGCCTTGCAAAAAACGTTTCAACGCATGTATGCGCAGCCACGGCAAAGACAAGGGCGCGGCTCAAAGATTCGCGCGCCGCCTCACGCTGTTGCGCGGATAGGCTGTGCGGCCGTTATTGAGGTCGTCGACGAGCGGCAGGAAGGCGTGGCCGTCGCTTGCGTGCATGACGAGGGGCGCTCGCAGCGAAAGCCTGGCGCGCGATCCCTTGACGGCGGAGACGAGAATGCGGAACGCCTCCTCGTCCTTTCGGGCGTGGATCGGCGTGATCTCGATGCCGCCGAAGCGCTTTCCGCATGCCGCGATGATGTCGGCGATCGACTGCGGCCTTGCGATCAGCGAGAGCGTGCCGCCGGGCTTCAAAATGGCGCCGGCGGTGCGGATCCAGTGTTCGAAAAGCCCGTCCGTCATGGCATGGGCGACGCCCTTCAGCGCATCGGGGGTGCGGCGGTCCGCCGTCCAGTTGAAGGGCGGGTTCATGATCACATGGTCGAACGTGTCATCGGTGAGGCCGGCGGCGTTGCGGGCCGCGCCCCTCAGGGTCACATCGGCTTCGAAGACCGCAACCCGCCCCGACAGCGCCTCGTTTTCGGCAAGCGCCAGCGTTTCGCGGGCGTAATCCGCCATTTCGGCGGAGATCTCGAAAAGGCTCACGTCGGCCTCAGGCAGGCGCGCGGCAACAGCAAGGCCGGCGGCGCCCGCGCCTGCGCCGAGATCGGCGACCTTCAGCCGGCCGTCTCCCTCCACCATGGATGCCAGAAGCATGGCGTCCATGCCCGCCCGGTGGCCGCGGCCCTTCGGCTGGACCAGATGGAAGCGGCCGCGATGGAAGGCATCGATCGTCTTTTCAGGCATCGCGCTCACTCAGGCTTCAGTTCCTTGCCAAGCCCGGCCTCGGTCAGGATCGCGCGCGCTTCGGCCAACTGGCCCTCCTCCACCATCAGCCGGCGCGGCAGGAGGCCGAGCGAGCCTTCCATCACGCTCATCGACCGGTCGGCCACGAAAAAGTGAATCCCGGCGTCCTTCAGCAGGCTCTCGGCAAGGCCCAGAACCACCGCGTCATTGGTCCGCATCAGATTGGTCAGGCCCATGTCAAACTCCCGAATTTCATTGAAAAGGAACAATTTGCCCCTTGTCGCTCCCGCCGCCGCTCCCTATTGTCGGCTGACAGAATTCAACAGGAGCGTGCTGCTTTGGGCGCCGTTACACCGCTGGCAAAAGAGAACAAACCATCAGGCTCGGTCAAGCCCATCGTGGACCTGACCGCCGCAGACATGGAGCGCGTCAACAGGCTTATCCTGTCAAAGGCCGGCTCCGATGTCGAGATGATACCTGAAGTTGCCAATCACCTGATTTCCTCGGGCGGCAAGCGCCTGCGTCCGATGCTGACGCTGGCGACGGCCGCAATGTTCGGTTATCGCGGCGACCATCACGTCTATCTCGCCACCAGCGTCGAGTTCATGCATACCGCGACCCTTCTGCATGACGATGTCGTTGACGAGAGCGACATGCGGCGCGGCAAGTCATCGGCGCGGATGATCTGGGGCAACCAGGCCAGCGTGCTCGTCGGCGATTTCCTGCTCGGCCAGGCCTTCCGCATGATGGTGGAGACCGGATCGATGGAGGCGCTCAAGGTGCTTTCCAACGCCGCCGCCGTGATTGCCGAGGGCGAGGTGCTGCAGCTCTCCGTCGCCAAGAAGATGGAGACGACCGAGGACGACTACATCGCCGTCATCCGCGGCAAGACGGCCGAGCTTTTCGCCGCCGCCGCCGAAGTTGGCCCGATCATCGCCGGAGCGTCGGAGGCCGAACGCAATGCGCTGCGCGACTACGGCATGGCGCTCGGCCTTGCCTTCCAGCTTGTCGATGACGTGCTCGACTATGGCGGCTCCAGCGCCGATCTCGGCAAGAATGTCGGCGATGATTTCCGCGAGGGCAAGGTGACCATGCCGGTCATTCTCGCCCACCAGCGGGGCGATGCCGAGGAGAAGGCCTTCTGGCGCGCCGCCATCGAGGATGGCGAAAACGACGATGCCGCGCTTGAGAAGGCGCGCCGGCTGATTGCCCGGCACAACGCGCTTTCCGATTCGATTTCCCGCGCGCTTGCCTATGGCGAGACCGCTCGCGCGGCGCTGGCGCCGCTTCCCATGTCGGCCGGCCGGCATGCGCTTGAAGAAGTGATCGATTACTGCATCGCCCGCATCAGTTGACGCCGGTGGCGGGCGCGCCCGCCTTTTCCGCCGTATCGCCGATGAAAGGTTCCGCATGACGAAGACGATCCCGATGAAACGGCTCTTGACGACGGCCGCCCTTGCCGCCGCGCTGATGCTGCCTCTCCCGGCCTCTGCCGAAACGCATGGCGACGGCGATGCCGCTCTGGACGCCGCCATGGAGGCGGTGAGCGCGGAAAGCTTTGCCGGCGCGCTGCTTGCCGGGCAGACGGCCGCCTTCGATAACGACCTCGACCGGGCGGTCGCCTATTTCCGTCGCGCGCTGCAATACCGGCCGGACGATGCGGGAACCAACAACCAGCTGTTCATCGCCTTGATCTTCAACGGCGACCTTGAAAGCGCAAAGGCACAGGCGGCAAAGACGACCGACGAGCCGCAGCTTGTTCCGCTGCGCGAGCTTTCGCTGGCGCTCGCCGCCCTTTCCGAGGAGCGCTACGACGATGCCATCGCCATGCTGGATGATTTCGGCGGCAGCGCGCTCGATGACCTCGTGTCGGAACTCCTGAATGCCTGGGCGCTCACGGGCAAGGGCGATCCCGATGCCGCGCTTGCCGGGCTCGAGGCGCTTTCCGGCCCGCCCTGGTACGATCTTTTCGTCAATTATAATGCCGGCGCGATTGCCGCCCTTTCCGGCGATACCGCGAAGGCCCGGACCTATCTCAACGCCGCGCTTGCCGACCGCGAGGGCGGGGTGACCGCGCCGGATACCATGCTGGCGACGGTCATCGGCCTGGCCGCGATCGAGCAGCAGGCCGGCAATACGCGCAAGGCACTGGATACCGTCTCGGTTGCCGAGACCTACGGCCTCAACGCCGCCGTGCTGGAACCGATCCGCGAGCGGATCGAGGCGGGGGCGCCCGTCATGGGCCTGCCGGAGACGGCAAGGGCCGGGGCGGCCGGCGTGCTGTTCGAGATCGCCGCCGCGCTCAACCAGGGCACCGCCGACGATATCGTCTCGCTCTATCTCGCGCTTGCCGAAGCGCTCAATCCGGGCTCTCCGGACGTGCTCTACCTGAGCGGCGTCGTGGAAGCGGCGAATGACAGGCCGGAACGCGCGCTCTCCTATTTTTCACGCATTCCGGAAGATGCCACGCAGTATCGCCTCGCCGAGCTGCAGCAGGGGATCGCCCTTGCCGAACTCGACCGCAAGGACGAGGCGATCGAGATGCTCTATGCCATGGTCGAGGACGCGCCCGATGACCGGCGCGGCTATCTGGCGCTCGCGGGCGTGCTGTCCAGCGAGAGCCGGTTCGCTGAAATGGCCGAGGTTCTGGACCGCGCGGCAGACCGCATCGGCCCGGTGGCGGCGCCGGAAGACTGGAGCATTTTCTACCGTCGCGGCATCGCCTATGAGCGGCTGAAGCAGTGGGACAAGGCCGAGCCCAATTTCCTGCGCGCGCTCGAGCTTTACCCCGACCAGCCGCAGGTGCTGAATTACCTCGGCTATTCCTGGATCGACCAGGGCATTAACCTCGAGGAGGGGTTGGACCTCATCAACAAGGCCGTCGAGCAGCGTCCCGATGACGGTTACATCGTCGACTCGCTCGGCTGGGCCTATTACCGTCTCGGCCGCTACGAGGATGCGCTGCGCGAACTCGAGCGGGCCGTCGCGCTCGATAGCGGCGATCCCGCGCTCAACGATCATCTGGGCGATGTCTACTGGCAGGTCGGCCGCAGGCTCGAGGCGATCTATCAGTGGAACAAGGCGCTGGCCGGCGAGCCGGACGAGGACCTCGTTCCCGAGATCAAGGCGAAGATCGCCCACGGCCTTCCTGCCGAGACGCAAGATGATGACAGCCCGCTGGCGCAGTCGCCGGAGGGTGATGGCGGGACGGTTCAGTGACGGACGCGCCTAACGGCGGCGCGATTTTTGAATTCGCCGCCGCGAAGATCAATCTGGCACTGCATGTGACCGGGCGGCGCGGCGACGGCTATCATCTGCTCGATTCGCTGGTGACCTTCACTGATATCGGCGATCGACTGACCTTTTCGCCGTCCGACACGGATCGCTTCACCCTCTCCGGCCGCTTTGCCGATGACCTGCCGCATCACGATGATATCCGAACCGGCAATCTGGTGCTGAAGGCGCGCAATCGCCTGCGTGAGAGGGCTGTTGAAGCTGGCGGAACCGCCGGGCCGGTCCATATCCATCTGGAAAAGAACCTGCCGCCGGCCTCCGGCATTGGCGGCGGCTCGGCGGATGCGGCTGCGGTTCTGCGCGGGCTCAACCGGCTGTGGCAGCCCGGGCTTGACGCTGAGACGATTGCGCTCATTGCCCTCTCGCTTGGTGCGGACGTGCCCATGTGTCTCGCCTCGCGCCCGCTGGTTGCGCGCGGGATCGGCGATATCATCGTGCCGGCGACCGGATTTCCCAGACTTGATCTGGTGCTCGCGAACCCGCTCTTGCCGCTCGCCACGCCCGCCGTCTTTGCGGCGCT
Source organism: Martelella sp. AD-3 (assembly GCF_001578105.1). Classification (GTDB taxonomy): domain Bacteria; phylum Pseudomonadota; class Alphaproteobacteria; order Rhizobiales; family Rhizobiaceae; genus Martelella. The sequence continues at coordinate 143,670 of NZ_CP014275.1, forward strand.
GGAGAACCGCCACAATCCGCCGCTATCCATCGAGGCGCAGGCCCCGGCGGATGCGTCGGAGTGGATCGCCCTCTTGCGGGAAAGCCGCAACGACCTGCAACTGCCGGCAAGCCGGATCGCACCCGCCATTCATGGCGTGCTCGATGCGTTGTCGTCGGCGGGCGCCTCGCTTGTCCGCATGTCGGGTTCGGGCGCGACCTGTTTCGGCCTGTTTGCCGATGTCGATATCGCGAAGGCGGCTGCCGACCGGCTTGCCCATGCCCGTCCGGACTGGTTCGTGGCGGCAACGACAACCCTTGCCGAAGGAGACGACGATCATGACTGAACGCCCCTTCATTCCCGTCCGCTTCGCCGTGTTGACCGTCTCGGACACGCGTACGCTCGACGATGACCGCTCAGGCGACACGCTTGCCGAGCGCATCGCCAGGGCCGGACACACGCTCTTCGATCGCCGGATCGTCGGCGACGACCGCGCGGCGATCACGGCCATCGTCAAGGACTGGTGCTGGAACCAGGCGGTGGATGTGGTGCTGACGACTGGGGGCACGGGCTTTACCGGACGGGATGTGACGCCCGACGCGCTCGAGCCGATGTTCGAGAAGCGCATGGACGGCTTCTCCGCCCTCTTCCACCGGATATCCTTCGAGAAGATCGGCACGTCCACGGTGCAGTCGCGGGCAACCGCAGGGCTTTGCAACCAGACCTTCGTTTTCGTTCTGCCCGGCTCGCCGGGCGCCTGCCGCGATGCCTGGGACGGCATCCTCGAAAAGCAGTTCGACTACCGCCACACGCCCTGCAATTTCGTGGAAATCATGCCGCGTCTCGACGAGCACCTGAAGCGCGGCTGAACGCGCGTATTCAGACCCTGACGGAGGCCCAGGCGGGAATGATCTCGCAGGAGAGTTTGCGCGTCATCTGCCGGCGGGCGAGCGCAAAGGGCGACGCGCCGCAGGCTTCAGCCTTTTCCACCGCGAGCGGCTTTGGCAGGAGAACGCCCACTTCAAGCGGGCAGCGCGGCTTGAACAGGACATGCCGGAGCGACCGGCGATGCCTGCGCGAGCGGGAAAAGCGCGCCGGCCGCGTCTCCAGCGCCATATGTTCGAAAATCGCCTCGACCCAGCCTGACAGGGGACGCGCGCCGGGTTCCAGGACAAGAATCCAGTCGCCGCGGGCCTGGCGTATCACCTCCGGCAGGTCCCAGGCGCGCAGATAGCGGCAGCCGGCCGCCTCGGCAACGCGCTCGGTTCCGTCGTCGCTGCCGCGATCCAGCACGATGACATCGCTGACAAGCCCTTCGACCGCGCCGACAACCAGCGTCGAAAGCGTATGGGCGAGTTCCGCCTCGTGATGGTTGGTTTCGATAACGACGCTCAGCATGATGGGTACTTATTGCAAAAGTAAGGCCCTGTTGCAAAGGGGAACGATATATGTTCTTGTTTTGTTCTCACGATTGCATTAAGTTTGCGACGATGTGTTGCAGCCGGTCCGCTTGTTTCGGCCCGGAAACCGCCGAGGAGGTTCGATCATGGATGATGCCTTCATTACCGATTTTGCCGCAAACCCTGTGCCGGAGCCCCATTTCGACCCGGTGATGCGCGAGACGCGGCGCGGGAGAGGCGCGACCGCCAATCCCGACGGTCGTTTCGAGAAGGTCTCGCGTGAGCGTTTCGACGATGGCTGGGATCTCGATGAGGATCTGCCGGCGCCTGCAACGGACGTGCAGGTGGAAAAGGCGAAAACGATCATCACCCGCAACACCTCGCCGGACGTGCCTTTCGAGCGGTCGATCAACCCGTATCGCGGCTGCGAGCATGGCTGCATTTATTGTTTCGCAAGGCCGACCCACGGCTTCATGGGGCTTTCCGCCGGGCTTGATTTCGAGACGAAACTGTTCGCCAAGCCGGATGCGGCCCGCCAGCTTGCCCGTGAACTGGCAAAGCCCGGCTACAGGGCGAAGACGATCGCGATCGGCACCAATACCGATCCCTATCAGCCGGTGGAGAAGACCTGGCGGATCATGCGCCAGGTGCTGGAGGTTCTGGCGGAGGCCAACCACCCCGTGTCGATCACCACCAAATCGGCGCTCGTGCTGCGCGATCTCGACCTCCTTTCGGCGATGGCGGAGAAGCATCTCGTCAAGGTCATGGTCTCGGTGACGACGCTCGACCGCAAGCTTGCCCGGGCGATGGAACCAAGGGCAGCCACGCCGCCTCGAAGACTCGAGACCATCCGCGCGCTTGCAGAGCATGGCATCCCTGTGGGCATTTCCGTGGCGCCCGTCATTCCGGCGCTGACGGATCATGAGATCGAGCGCATTCTCGACAGCGGCCAGGCCGCCGGCGCGCGCGAGGCGAGCTACATCCTCCTGCGCCTGCCGCTCGAAGTGGCGCCCTTGTTCAAGGACTGGCTGCTGGAGCATCACCCCGAGCGTTACCGCCATGTGATGAGCCTGATCCGCTCGATGCGCGGCGGCAAGGACTATGATGCCGAGTTCGGCAAGCGGATGAAGGGCAGCGGCCCCTATGCCTGGCAGATCGCCCGTCGCTTCGAGCTTGCGGCAAAGCGCCTCGGACTTCAGCGGCGCGGCTTTGCGCTGAGGGAGGACCTGTTCCTGCCGCCCGACGGCGCGGGCACGCAGCTCAACCTGTTCTGACGACGGCGCCGGGCCCGGGCGATACCGCCCTGGCGCCGGCTGCCGGACTTTCCGGCCGGCCTTCCCTGGGCCGATGCCGAAGAAGTCTCCTTCGCCGCCGCACACGGGTCATCTCAAAAGGATCGCCCGGGAGGAGACTTGCGGGAGATCGGCGGGTCGTGTCAAATGACGGCATGTCATTCAGCGATCCAGCCGATTCTCCTGCCCTTTTCGAGCTGCCGCCGGCCGGACCCGATTTCGTGCTCGAACAGCGCGCGCGGCTCAGAGGGCTCTGGCCGGTCGCCGGCTGCGACGAGGCCGGACGCGGTCCCCTGGCAGGCCCGGTGGTGGCCGCCGCCGTGATCCTCGATCCCGACCGCATTCCCGAGGGCCTCGACGACTCGAAGAAGCTGACGGCGAAAAGACGCGCGGCGCTGTTCGAGAAGATCATGGCCGATGCCGTCGTCTCCGTCGCCTCGAGCAGTCCCGCTCTCATCGACCGTATCAACATTCTCGCCGCAAGCCTTGATGCGATGCGCCGCGCCGTCTGCGGCCTCGCCCGCGCTCCGATGCTCGTTCTCGCCGACGGGCGCGATCGTCCGCCGGGCATTGCCTGCGGCGCGGAGGCCGTCATCAAGGGCGACGGGCGATCGCTGTCGATCGCCGCCGCCTCGATCGTCGCCAAGGTGACGCGGGACAGGATGATGGAGACCGCAGGCCTGCTCTATCCGGCTTATGGCTTTGACGCCCATGCGGGTTACGGAACCGCCCGCCATCTCTCGGCGATCTCCGAGGCCGGGCCATGTCCGCTCCACCGCAAGAGCTTCCGGCCGATCCGCGAATGCGGGCGCGCCGCCGGCGACATTACGCCGGACGTCATCGAACCCTGAGGGCAACGATGCGGGCGCACAATGTCACGCGCATGGCGAGGCTCGGCGGGGTCTTGCGAATATTCAAACGAAAAAGGGGAGAAGTCTCGGGAAATTGGTGGTCGGAGTGGCAAGATTCGAACTTGCGACCCCCTCGTCCCGAACGAGGTGCGCTACCAGGCTGCGCTACACTCCGTGACCAGCGGCTGCTCTATAAAACAGCATGCGGTGTTCGGCAAGCGCTTGTTGAAACTTTTTTGAAGGGTTTCGCCGCACGCCTTCGATGGCCGCTGGCAAGGCGCTGGCAAGGAGGCGATGTTGTGATAAGAACGGACCCGGCTTTTCGGCAAACAACCAAACTTTATTGAAAATGGAACGGTTCGGCGCGTTGCGCGTTGGTAATGGGTCATAGTATCGTGCGCCGACTGTTTTGTATTAATGCACCCGTCCTCCCCGGTCGCCTGTTGAAAGCGACGCAGCAAAGGGAGTGTCGGTTTTTTAAACTGTGTCGGCCGTTTCATTCTGGCCGTTGATTGCGCCAAAAAAGGGATTGATTGTATCAATGAGTGTGAAATTCGGAACCAGCGGGCTGCGCGGCCTCTCGGTGGATCTATTGGGCGAACCATCCTCTCTTTATTCAGCGGCGTTCTGCCGCCATCTCCTGGAAACAGGACAGGCGGAGAAGGGCGCAACCGTTCTGGTCGGGCGGGACTATCGCGAATCGAGCCCGGCGATCGCGGAGCGCTGCATGGGCGCGATCGCGGCTGCGGGTTTCAAGCCGGTCGATTGCGGCGCGCTGCCCACGCCGGCGCTCGCTTTTTTCGGACAGAAGAAGAATGCCGCCTCGATCATGATCACCGGGTCGCACATCCCCGCCGATCGCAACGGCATCAAGTTCTACCGCGCCGACGGCGAGATCACCAAGGAAGATGAACAGGCGATTTCAGCCTGGGCGGAGAAGCTGAAGGGCACGGCGGAGGCCGGCCACGCTGAAGGCGAGGACATGGCGAGCGAGGCGCTGGCGCTGTTTGCCGCGCGCTGCACCTCGATCCTGCCGGAAGATGCGCTTTCCGGCATGAAGATCGGCGTCTACCAGCATTCCACCGTTGCCCGCGACCTGTTCATCGCCGTTCTGGAAGAATATGGCGCCGATGTCGTCCCGCTGGGTTTCTCCGAGAGCTTCATTCCGGTCGATACCGAAGCGGTTTCGCAGGAGACCGTCGACCTTCTGAAAGGCTGGGCAAAGGAGTACGGCCTTGACGCGCTGGTTTCCGCCGATGGTGATGCCGACCGTCCGCTGGTCGCCGATGAGACCGGGACGCCCCTGCGCGGCGACCTGGTCGGTCTGATGACCGCGAATTTTCTCAAGGCCAAGGTCGTCGTCACGCCGGTCACCTCCAATTCCGGCATTGAAAAGAACGGCGATTTCGAGGTCGTGCGCACCCGCGTCGGGTCGCCCTTCGTCATCGCCGGCATGATGGACGCTCTTTCTTCCGGCAAGGAGGGCGTGATGGGGTTCGAGGCCAATGGCGGGCTCCTGACCGCTTCTGCCTTCCGCCCTGCCGATGACGCGATCGCCGCGCTGCCGACGCGCGACTGCTTCCTGCCGATCCTCTCCGCGCTCTATCTCGCGGCCAAGGACAAGCGGGCCATGTCGGAACTGGCGAGCGCCTACAGCCTGCCGGTGGCAGACGCCGACCGCATCAAGGACTTTGCCCAGGAGCGCAGCGCCGCGCTGATGGCCCATCTGAGGGCCAGCGAGGAAAATCTGGCCGCATTTCTCGCCCCGATCGGCGGCGTCGCGGACAAGAGCGACATCGACGGCCTGAGGGTGACGCTCGAGGATGGCCGCATCATCCATTTCCGCCCCTCCGGCAACGCGCCGGAGATGCGCTGCTATGTCGAGGCCGAGACCGCCGAGGCGGCGCGCAATCTTCTGAAACAGGGGCTCTCCCTGATCGAAGGGTTCAAGCCTGCCTGATCCGTTCGCATTTTCGCAAGTCATTTGAAAAATTCATTGGAGTAACAAGACTATGACCAGCAAGATCGTTCCCGTCATCATGGCCGGCGGCAAGGGCACACGGCTCTGGCCGCTGTCGCGCGCCACCGCGCCGAAGCAGTTTATCCGCTTTCTCGGCCCCAAGACGCTTTACCAGAAGACGCTCGAGCGCGTATCCGACAGCGACCGCTACGAGGCGCCGATCATCCTGACGAACGAGGATTTCCGCTTTCTCGCCGCCGAGCAGGCGCGCGAGATCGACATGGATCTGACGGGCATCATCCTGGAGCCGATCGCGCGCAACACCGCGCCCGCCGTTGCCGCCGCCGCCGCCCTGGTGCGCGCCAATTTCGGCGAGGACGCGATCATGCAGGTCTTTGCATCCGACCATGAGATCGAGGCCGGGCCCGACTATTTCGCCTGCATCGACACGGCCTTTGCCGCCGCCAAATCCGGCAAGCTCGTGACCTTCGGCATCGAGCCGACGGAGCCTGCCACCGGCTACGGCTATATCGAGGCCGGCGATGAGCTGGATACCGGGGCGCGCGCCGTCGCCCGCTTCATCGAGAAGCCCGAACTGGCGAGGGCCGAGGAAATGCTCGCTGCCGGGAACTTCACCTGGAACTCGGGCATCTTCATGTTTCCGATCTCCGTTCTGGTGCGCGAGCTCGAAACCTATGCTCCCGAGGTCATGCAGTATGCCGAACAGGCTGTGCTGAAGGATGAAAGCGACCTCGAGCTCGACTTCATCCGTCTCGACAAGGACGCGTTTGAAAAATGCCCGGATATCTCCATCGACTATGCGGTGATGGAAAAGACCGATGCGGCGGCCGTCGTCGCCTCCTCTTTCTCCTGGTCGGATCTCGGCTCATGGGACGCGGTCTGGAAGGACGGCGAGCAGGACGCCGACGGCAATGTTATCGCCGCCGATGCGACGCTCATAGACACGAAGAACTCGCTGGTGATCTCGCGCGACCTGCATGTCGCCATGCAGGGGCTCGACGGCATGGCCGTGATCGCCTCGGAAGACGCGGTCTATGTCGGCAGGCTTTCCGACAGCCAGAATGTCGGCAATATCGTCAAGATGCTGAAGGCGCAGAAAGAGACCAAGGCGCTCGCCGAGGAGCACCCGACCTCCTATCGTCCGTGGGGCGGCTATACCTCCATCATCAAGGGCGAGCGTTTCCAGGCCAAGCGCATCTTCGTCAAGCCCGGCAAGAAACTGTCGCTGCAGAAGCACCATCACCGCGCCGAACACTGGATCGTGGTCAAGGGCACGGCCGAGGTGACGGTCGACGAGGATGTGAAGATGCTGACGGAAAACCAGTCGGTCTATATCCCCCTCGGCGCCGTGCACCGGCTTTCCAACCCGGGCAAGATCACGCTGGAACTGATCGAGGTGCAGACCGGATCCTATCTCGGCGAGGACGACATCATCCGCATCGACGACGATTTCGGCCGCGGCTGATCCCGGCGACAGGAAAGACAGCGAGGCCCGGCTGATCCATGTCATGCCGGGCTTTATTGTGCGGAAATGATGATTCATCGTCAGATATTTCGCATGTATTTTCCATTACGCAACGATTATCGACATAAGAAGCTTCTGGCGCAATGTTGCGACGGCTGCTCTTGACCGGCCCGCCTCTCCCGCTATATCGTTGCCGGACTGCGCCCCAAAACCGGGCGCGGACCCCTCTTTCAGTCTCGAAGGGCACGGCAACATGATCGAAACACCTTATCTTCTGTTTCTCGGAGATGCTCCGGATGCGCTGGCCGCCAAGGTTGCCCAGGGCATCAAGGACTGGCGGCCGGAATATGCCATCGGCCAGTTTCGTCTCGAGGGGTGCAAGGCCGACATGAAGCTGCCGGACCTCACCATTGAAGAAGCGGTGGAGAAGGGCGTGAAAACGCTGGTCATCGGCGTTGCCAATCGCGGCGGGGTGATCTCGCCTGCCTGGAAGTCCGTGCTGATCGAGGCGCTCGAGGCCGGCCTCGACCTTGCCTCCGGCCTGCACAACCTGCTGCGCAACGAGCCCGACCTTGCCGCAAAGGCCAAGGAACTTGGCCGCACGCTGCATGATGTCCGCATTCCCGCCGTGCAATATCCGATCGCAAACGGCAGGAAGCGCACAGGCAAGCGCATGCTCGCCGTCGGCACGGATTGCTCCGTCGGCAAGATGTACACCGCGCTCTGCGTTGAAAAGGCGATGCGGGAAAAGGGCCTGAAGGCCACCTTCCGCGCCACCGGCCAGACGGGCATCCTGATCACCGGCGAAGGCGTGCCGCTTGATGCGGTGATCGCCGATTTCATGGCCGGATCGGTCGAATATCTGACGCCGGACAACGACGCCGACCACTGGGACCTGATCGAGGGGCAGGGCAGCCTGTTCCACGCGTCCTATTCCGGCGTCACCATGGCGCTCGTGCATGGCGGCCAGCCGGATGCGCTGGTGCTCTGCCATGAGCCGAACCGTCCGCATATGCGCGGCCTGCCGGATTATCAGCTGCCGAGCCTCGAGACGCTGCAGGACCTCGCCCTGCAGGTCGCCCGCATCGTCAATCCGGATTGCAAGGTCGTCGGCATCTCCGTCAATACCTCCGCCATGTCGGATGAGGAAGCGCTCGCTTATTGCCGCGAGACGGAAGCGCGCATGGGCCTGCCGACGGTCGATCCCTTCCGCCACGGCGCGCAGCGGCTCGCAGAGGCGCTTGCGGCGCTATGACCGGCATCACCGTCACCGCGCGGGAGGATGTGTTTCCCGTCGCCGGCAGCTTCACCATCTCGCGCGGCTCGCGCACGGAGATTCGCGTCGTTACCGTCACGCTTTCGGACGGCGAACATCGCGGGCGCGGGGAATCCGTGCCCTATGCCCGCTACGGCGAAACCGTCGACGGCGTGATTTCGGATATTCTGTCGCTTGAGGGCGAGATTGCCGCCGGCCTCGACAGGATCGCGCTGCAGGCGCGGATGAAGCCGGGCGCGGCGCGCAACGCGCTCGATTGCGCCTTCTGGGATCTGGAGGCCAGGCGGACCGGCAGGCCGGTCTGGCAGCTGGCCGGGCTTTCGAAGCCGAAGCCGCTGACCACTGCCTACACGATCTCGCTCGGCACGCCGGAGAAGATGAAGGCCCAGGCGGCCGAAAATGCCCATCGCCCTTTGCTCAAGGTCAAGCTCGGCACGGATGATGACCGCGGCCGCATCGAGGCGGTGCGCGCCGGCGCGCCGAAATCCACCATCATTGTCGACGCCAATGAAGGCTGGACCGTCGAGGCCTATCAGAAGCTCGCCCCCGAACTGGTGCGTCTCGGCGTGGCGCTGGTGGAACAACCGTTGCCGGCCGGCGATGACGCGGCCCTTGCCGAGATCGAGCGGCCGCTGCCGGTCTGCGCCGATGAAAGCTGCCACGCCCGCCCTTCGCTGGAAAGCCTCAAGGGCAAGTATGACGCGATCAATATCAAGATCGACAAGACCGGCGGACTGACGGAAGCGCTTCTGTTGAAGAAGGACGCCATGGCGGCCGGCTTTCAGATCATGACCGGCTGCATGCTCGGCACCTCGCTTGCCATGGCGCCGGCCATGCTGGTGGCCGACGGCGCCCCCTTCGTCGATCTCGATGGCCCGCTTCTGCTCGCCAGCGACCGCGACCCGCCGATCCGTTTCGAAGGCTCGGTCATGCACCCGGCCGATCCGGCGCTGTGGGGGTAGGCCGCCTCAGCCTCTCGTCCACGACGGAAACGGGTCGGTCAGGAACTCGAAATCGCGTTCATTGAACGTAGGCCCGGTGTCGATCAGGCAATCGTCAAGCGCTTCCCGGATCGCCGCCTTGTCCATGCCGGCGCCGATGAAGACGATTTCCTGGCGGCGGTCGCCATAGACCTCGTCCCAGCAATCATCGATCATCTGCCGAAGCTCCGGAGCGTTCGGCCAGCGACTCTTCGGCACGGCGGCCCACCAGCGCCCCAGCGGGCCGTTGCGCACGATCGCTCCGGCAAGCGAGAATTCGCCGGCGAAGTCCGGCCGCGTCGCCAGCCAGAAATGTCCCTTGGCGCGGATCAGGCCGGGGAAATTCATCCGGGTGAACGCATCGAATTTCAGCGGATCGAACGGCGCGCGCGCCCGGTAGACGAAGCTCGAAATGCCGTATTCCTCGGTTTCCGGCACGTGGTCGGCAAAACCGTAGAGTTCCTTGGCCCAGAGCGGATGCTGGCTGGCCTTGTCCTCGCTGAAAAGGCCGGTGTCGAGCAGTTCGTCGAGATCGACGCGGCTGAAATCCGTCTCGATGATCCTTGCGTCGGCGTTCAGCGCCCGCACGATCTTGACGACATTTTCACGTTCCTCGGGCGTGACATCCGAGACCTTGTTGACGACGACGACATCGGCGAATTCGATCTGTTCGACATGGAGATCGACCAGCGTGCGTTCATCGGCCGTGCCCGCGACTTCGCCGCGATCCTTCAGGAATTCGTGGCCGCCATATTCGCGAAGAATGTTCACCGCATCGACCACGGTCACCATCGTGTCGAGCCGCGCGAGATCGGACAGGCTCTGGCCGCGCTCGTCGCGCCATGAAAAGGTCGCCGCCACCGGCAGCGGCTCGGCGATGCCCGTTCCTTCGATGAGTAGGTAGTCGAAGCGCTTCTCCTCCGAGAGCCGCCGCACCTCGGTCAGAAGGTCGTCGCGCAGCGTGCAGCAGATGCAGCCATTGGTCATCTCCACCATGGTTTCCTCCGTGCGCGACAGATCGGCGCCGCCCTCGCGCACGAGATCGGCGTCGATATTCACCTCGCTCATGTCGTTGACGATCACCGCGACCCGCCGTCCCTCGCGATTGTTGAGAATATGGTTGAGCAGGGTGGTCTTGCCGGCGCCGAGAAAGCCCGAAAGAACGGTAACGGGGAGACGGGTGTCGTTGTTTTGCAGCATGGGTCAAAGTCCTTGCGGTGCGCGAGAATGCCAATCGAGCAGTCTTCGTCTGGCGTCTAAATGTTATAACGTAACGTTGATAGCCAAAAGCCTGACTGGGGTCAACTCGTGGCGGCTGGACAAACAGAGACAGACCTTAAAAGGTGCGGTTCGGGCCTCGTTGTGGATCCTTCGGCCGCATCCGAGGCGTTTCCGCATAGCCCCCAAATCTTCTCGCCCCGCAGGGGAGAGATGTCGCGATAGCGACAGTGAGGTGGGAGTCTATCCACTCGGACGCCCTCATGTTTGGAAATGCCGCACCACCCTCACTGCCCTTGTCGGGGCATTAGAGTATTTGGCGCACGCCGCGAGGCCATATACGATCGCCCTGCGGTCGAGAGTGGGGATGCTGCAGGATATGGGCGAGCATTTTTCGGCCAGCCATGGCAGGCGTTTCCCGCTAAACGCGGACAGGCGGCCGGCGCGTTCGGTGGCGTCTGCTCATCGCATCCGTGCAAAACTCATGGAAATATGGGCGCGGCGCATGTGGCCGACGGCGTCGCGGTTTCCGCTTTCGAGCGCGGTCAGGATGTCGGCGGTTTCGCGGCAGTAGATTTCGGCCTCATGTTCCAAATCGATATCGGAGGCGGTGATGGCCTGCAGCCAGATGCGGGCGGTGCGGAAATAAAGCCGCTCGCTTGCCTCCCTCAGCGGCATGTTCTCCGTCAGTTGAAGCAGTTGCAGCAGCATGTCTCGGTCGAGTGCGGCGAAATCCCGTGCCGACGGGTCTCTTCGCAGCGCCTCGGCACGGGCATTCAGCACCCTGAAAGCGTCGATCAGGTCGGGCGTCAACTCCGCCGGGTCGAGGCTCGTCGTCAGCACGATCAGTTCCATGCGCAGGCGGTAGACCTGGGCCAGTTCATCAAGGTCGACATCGGTGACGATGGTGCCGACGCCGTGGACCGACTGCAGCAGGCCTTCATCTTCGAGCCGCGCCAGAACGCGCCGGAGCGGCGTGCGCGACATGCCGAATTCTTCCGCAAGGGCAGCTTCGGAAAGCCTCTCGCCGGGCGGATAGTCGAGCATGCAGATGCGCTCGCGGATGATGTCGTGGATCTGCTCCAGCCTGTCGCGGCCGGTCGGCGCCTCGATGACGTCCTCCTCGCTCATGCCCAGCGCTCCGCAAGCCGGTCGAGCATGGCAAGGCATTGGAAAAGCTGCTCGGCGCTGATGAACTCATCCGGCTTGTGCGCCTGGTCGATCGAGCCCGGCCCGCAGACCACGACATCCATGCCGATCTCCTGAAAGAAGCCGGCTTCCGTGCCGAAGGGCACGACGTCTGCCCGGTTCTCGCCGGTGAGCGCAAAGGCAAGGTCGCGGGCGCTGTTGGCGTTTTTGGGAAAGAGCGCCGCCGCCTCGCCGATCACCTCCGTTTCGATGCCCGCTTCCGGCGTGTGCCGGCGCATTTCGGGCAGAAGCGTCGTGCGACAATATTCGGCGATCTCCTGCTTCACGTAGCCAAGATCCTCGGCCACCACCGGCCGTGTTTCCCATTTCAGCACCGCGCGCGGCGCGATCACATTATGCGACATGCCGCCCTCCAGACCGCCGACATTGAGCGTCGCATAGGGCGGTTCGTAGCGCGAGCCGACGGGTGTACGTGCCACCAGCCCCTCGCGCAGCTCCAGGAGGCGGGAAATGTAGCGCGCGGCATATTCCACGGCATTGACTCCGGCATCCGGCGCGGAGGAGTGGCCGGAACGGCCGGTAAAGGTCACGGTATATTCGCAACAGCCCTTGTGCCCCTCGATCACCCGCATCAGCGTCGGTTCGCCGACGATCGCAAGGCCCGGCCGAATGGCGCGGTCCCTCAGGTGTTCGACCAGGTTCCTCGCGCCGATGCAGCCGATCTCCTCGTCATGGGTGAAGGCGAAGTGGATGGGGCGCCGTTCCGCAGCTTCCGCAAGCCGTTCGCGGCGGGCAAGGCAGCAGGCGATGAAGCCCTTCATATCCGCCGTGCCGCGTCCATAAAGCCGGCCGTCGCGCTCGGCGAGTTCAAAGGGATCGCTCGTCCACATATGCGCGTCGACCGGCACGACATCCGTATGGCCGGAGAGCATCAGCCCGCCGGAGACCTCCGGACCGAGTGAGGCGAACAGATTGGCCTTGGTTCCCGTCTCGTCGGTGAAGATCTCGACCCGCGCGCCGATATCGGCCAGCCGGTCGGCGATATAGGCGATCACGGGCAGATTGCTTTCGCTTGAAACCGAAGGGAAGGCGACGAGGTCCGCGAGAATGTCCCGACAGGCGGCAAGTTCGGTCATTGGGGCCTCAGTCTTTCACAAACAGTTTGCGCTCGATATTGCAGAGCGCCTCGGCCGGACCGTCTTCCCTGATCAGAATGGTCTCGGTGATTTCCAGCCCCCAGTCATCCATCCACAGGCCCGGCATGAAATGTAGCGTCATGCCCGGCTTCAGCAGCGTGTCGTCGCTGGTGCGGATGGAGACGGTGTGCTCGCCCCAGTCCGGCGGATAGGCAAGGCCGGTGGCATAGCCGCAGCGGTTCGGCCGCTCGATGCCGACCTTCCAGAGTTCCCGTTCCATCGCGGCGGCAATGTCGCCGGCGCGGTTGCCGGCGCGCGCCGCCTCGATACCGGCGTTGAGCCCGGCAACGGCGGCATCGGCGGCCGCCTTCATGTGGTCCGGCGGCGTGCCGAAGAAGATGGTGCGCGACAGCGGCGCGTGATAACGGCGGTAGCAGCCCGCCTGTTCGATGAAGGTTGCCTCGCCCATGCGGAATTCATCGCTGTTCCAGGTGAGGTGCGGCGCGGAGGCATCGGCCCCGGAAGGCAGAAGCGGCATGATGGCGGGATAGTCGCCCCAGGCATCGTCGACGCCGTCGATCGCCGTCTTCATCAGTTCGCCGACGAAACGGTTCTTTTTCATGCCCGGCTCGGCAATCTCCATGGCATGCGACATCACTCTGTCGGAAATCTTCGCGGCCTTGCGCATGAAGGCGAGCTCCTCGTCCGACTTGACCACGCGCTGCCAGTCGACAAGACCGGAACCATCGATGATCGTCGCCTCGGGAAGGCCTTCGACCAGCGCCTTGTGGCCGGCGGCGGAATAGTAATAGGCGGTCATCTCCACGGCGATGCGGTTTTTCCCGTGGCCGAGTTCCCGGATCTTGTCGGCCAGGTCGTCCATGGGGTGGCAGCCGGCGGCCTGCACATAGCGGTCGGCGTAATAGATGATGTGGTCCTCATCGATATAGGAGGTGCGGCGCGCGCCGTTGGCATCCATCAGCCGGCCCCACCAGAACGGCATGCCGGTCGGGGTCACCAGCACGGCCTGATCGACGTAAAAAGACCAGCCGTCATAGCCGGTCAGCCAGTTCATGCCGGCCGGCGCGGTGACGACCAGCACATCGATGCCCCAGGCCTCCATCGCCTTGCGGGTCAGCGCCAGGCGGCGGTCATATTCGGATCGGGAGAAAGGCAGCGCTGGCATGGTTCCCTCATTTTATTTGTGCACAACAGACGCAGGCGATCAGAAAAAAGCGTAAAATGAAACGAAAATCGACAAATTTAGGCCCGTTTCCGGGTTGACTTTCATGCATTGTCGCACTGTTGTATACAACACGTTTTCCATGTCCGGCGCAACAGGTTTCAAACGTCAAAAACATCCGGACGATGCAGTTCTTCAAACACCCGCACCGCGAGGACAAAGATGCTCACCAACGACCAGCTCGACCGTTTCGACCGCGAGAATTTCTTTCATCCCTCGACCCATCTCGCCCAGCATGCGCGCGGTGAAAGCGCCAGCCGCATCGTCAAGACGGGCAAGGGCGTGTTCATCGAGGACCGCGACGGCAAGACGCTGCTGGATGCCTTCGGCGGCCTCTACTGCGTCAATGTCGGCTACGGACGCGAGAGCATCATCGAGGCGATCGCCGAGCAGGCGCGGGAGCTTGCCTATTACCACGCCTATGCCGGCCACGGCACGGAAGCGGCGATCAACCTTGCCAAGATGGTGATCGACCGCGCGCCGGAGCACATGTCCAAGGTCTATTTCGGCCTGTCGGGTTCGGATGCCAACGAAACCAACATCAAGCTCGTCTGGTATTACAACAATATTCTCGGCCGCCCGGAAAAGAAGAAGATCATCTCGCGCTGGCGCGGCTATCACGGCTCCGGCCTGATGACCGGTTCGCTGACCGGCCTTCCCGGCTTCCAGAGGAAGTTCGACCTGCCGCTGGAGCGGGTGTTCCACACCACCGCACCCTATTATTTCCGCCGCGACGATCTTGCCATGAGCGAGACCGATTTCGTCGCCCACTGCGTCGCCGAACTGGAACATCGGATCGAGCGCGAAGGCGCCGACACGATCGCCGCCTTCATCGGCGAGCCGGTGCTCGGAACGGGCGGCATCGTGCCGCCGCCGGCAGGCTATTGGGACGCCATTTCCGCCGTTCTCGAAAAGCACGACATTCTGCTGATCGCCGATGAGGTCGTCACCGGCTTCGGCCGTCTCGGCAGCATGTTCGGCTCGGCGCATTTCGGCCTGAAGCCCGATCTGATCACCATCGCCAAGGGGCTGACATCCGCTTATGCTCCGCTTTCCGGCTCCATCGTTTCTGAAAAGATGTGGAAGGTTCTGGAACAGGGCACCGACGAGAACGGCCCGATCGGCCATGGCTGGACCTATTCCGCGCACCCGATCGGGGCTGCCGCCGGCGTTGCCAATCTGAAGCTGATCGACGAATTGGGCCTCGTCAAGAATGCCGGCGAGACCGGCGCCTATTTCCTGGCCGCCATGAAGGACGCGCTGGGCGAGCATGCCCATGTCGGCGATGTGCGCGGCGAGGGCATGTTGCTCGCCGTCGAATTCGTCAGGGATCGCGAGAGCCGCACCTTCTTCGAACCGGAGGAAAAGATCGGCTACAGGCTGGCCGCCGCCCTTCTCGCGGAAGGCGTCATCGCGCGCGCCATGCCGGAGGGCGATATTCTGGGCTATGCCCCGCCGCTGTGCCTGACCCGTGAAGAGGCCGACCGGATCGTCGCCGCGACGAAGAAGGCGGTGACGGCGGTTCTCGGCTGAGGGCAGGGCGTCGGAAGCGCCGCAGAGGGCGGTATTCCTCTCGCGGCAGGAAGCATTGGTCGTTCAGACTGTTGGCAGACGGCCCGCGCCGGGTTTGCAGCGTCTGTTCATGCTCAATCACGCTCGTCGATGCGTTTCACAAGCGCGTCGACGAGCGTGTCGTCGAGATAATGCGGGCCGTCAAAGAGATAGAGCGCGTATCCCTCCATGAGGGCGATTTGCGGCATGAGCTCCTGCACCGTCGCGGGCCGGAAGCCGCCCTGGGGGAGCGGGCGAAAGGCTTCGGCGATGACGCGCAGGCGATCCTTGCCGAGCCGGGCGGAAAGCGCGTCGGCATAGTCGCGCGCCGTCTGCGGGGAGCGCGCCGCGACGCCGGCACCGTCCTGGAAGAAGACGCCGACATCTGCCGGCAGCCAGGTCGAAAGCCAGTCGGCAAGGGCCTCGCCGCCGATATTGCTGTTGTCGTAAACGCTGATCCAGAGCGGGCGCGGTAGAAGCGCAAGCGCCTTTGGCATCACCTCCGCCGCCTCCTTCCAGGTCGGGTCCACCTCGACCGGAAAATAATAGCCCTCGACCGCGAGCGGCGGTTTCTTGCCTGCAATGGCGGCCGAGGTCCTTGCCAGCTGCAGCGCGTTCTCGCGCGCTTTCTTCTCGTCAAAATCGCCGGCAAGGCCGAGCGTGACATGCCGGGCCCAGGGCTCTTTGGCGATGCGCCGCCAGTCCGGCATCTGCGTGGGCGCCTTCCCGCCAGTGCCGCGGGCAAAACCGATACCGTCGACAAGGATCCACTGGATGAGAAGATGGTCCGCGCCGAGACGCTGCCATTCGCCTTCGGGCTTAGCGGTCGCATCGTCGACCTGCCAGACGATGCCGGTGACCGGTCCGTCGATAAGCGCCGCGCGGTGGCCGGGCGACAAAATGAGGAAGCGCCCCAGAAGAAAGGCGCCGCCCAGCAAGAGCACGGCCGGCAGGACCCTGAACAGGCGTCGGGTCATATCATCAGATTGAGGGAAGCGAACCATCCGCGCGCCCTGTCATCGCCGCCGAGCCTTGCCCGGTACTGGCCGTTGATATCGATATGCGACATCGGCGCTTCGTACTGCGTCTGGCGGAACCAGTAGCGCAGATTGATCCCCGGTCCCGCGCCCAGCGCGAACTCCGTCGCATAGGTGTTATTGTAGTCGGCCGCGATGCCGATATAGGGCGTGACGATGAGGGTCCCGTCGTCGTTGAGCGCGAAGCTGCGGCCAAGGCTCGCATTCGCGAGGGCGAAATCCTCGTCGCTGTCGAAATAGCGGCCCGCCTCGCCATAATACCAGCCCGTCCACCAGGCATCCGAACCGGGCATCAGGTCGGTGTTGAACCCGTCGGAGATGGCGGCGCGCACCAGCGTGTCGTCGCGGCTGTAGCGCCCGATCTTGAAGTAGCGCGCGGCTTCCAGCGCCAGGTTGAGATTGGTAAACGGCTTGACGCGCACGCCCGCCGCTCCCTGCATGGTCGATAGCCCGACAGCGCCGCCGAGCGAATCGTAAACCGTGGTGAACTGGCGGACAAAGAGATCGACCGTGCGCCCGTCCCGGTAGCCGATGACCGGAGGTCGCCAGAACACTTCCGAGCCGAGCTGCATGCTGCGCCCGGCAGACGCCGGCGGCGTGATGTAGCCGTCGGAAATGCCGGTGCTGCCGTAAAAGAGGCCGATATTGGCGCCCCAGCGCCGCGAAATGTCCGAAACCTCGCGCCTGAGGCTGAAAAGTCCTTCCGGCGACAGGGAGAGCCTGCCGGCATCCACCTCGTCGATGGCCCGTTTCAGCCAGGAGACCGCATCCTCGTTGTGGTAATCCCGCCTTGCGGCATAGGCCGCGTCAATCAGCTGGCTGCCGTCAAGATCGCCGGCCTGATAGGCCTTGCTGAAGGCGTCATAGGCAAGCGCGCGGTCGCCGAGGCGGGCGGCGAGATAGGCGGTTTCCGTCGGACCGATCGGCGCGAGAACGCCGTCCCCGGCGGCAGCGCGCAGGCCCGCGCGGGCGCGCCGGTTTTTGCCCTCGGCCATCAGCAGGTCGAGCCCGGCAATGGCCACATCCGCCTGCTGCCTCTCTCCCTTCGCCAGACGTTCCGCCTGTTCAAGCGCGGTCGCGGCGGCGGTGAAGCTCTCCATCGCGGTCAGCGCCTTTGCCCGCGCCAGCCAGACGGCGGCATCCGGGCTATCGCCGAGGGGCATGAGCGCCTGATAGGCGGTTTCGGGCGCATCCGTCGCCATGGCCGCTGCGGCGAGGTTGAGCCGGAGACCGGTCTCGTCCGCGGTTTCACCGGGCAGGGCGAGCGCCTGTTCAAAATCGGCGCGCGCGCCGGTCTGGTCCCCGAGCGCCTGCCGGATGACGCCGCGCTGGCCGAGCAGCGTGCGGTCCGGACCGAAGCGGGCGATCGCCGCATCGACGACGCGCAGCGCGTCTTCCCGGTCGCCGTTGCGATTGAGGACATCGACCAGCAGCACCTGATAGGAGCGGTTGCCGGGCGCGTGGCGCGCCGCCTGCCATGCGGGCCCAAGTGCTGCTTGCGGATCATCGCGCCGCAGCGCCGCATAGGCTTTTTCGGCGGCTCTTGCCGCCGGCGAGGCGGCGGCCGTTCTCGCCTTCATCTCCGCCAGGGCCTTTTCGGCATTGTCGAGAAGCGCGCGATAGTCATCATTGTCCGGCGCAAGCCGGACGGCATCTCCGGCATTGATGACGGCCTTGCGGTATTCGCCGTTCTCGTAGGCGCGGTAGGCGGCATCCGCTGCCTTGTAAGCGGGGTCTTCTGTTGCGGGGAGAGCTGCTTCAGGGGGCTCTTCCGGCGCTGCCGCGACAGGGCTTTGCGCCGCCTGCGCCGTCTGCCCGTCCCGCTCCTGCCTGATGCCGGCAGCGCGCTCGGAAAGCCGGCGGACGGCCTCGGCGTCGAGGCCCGGTTCGGCGACCGGTTCCGGCGGCGTGGGTTCGGCCTCCGCCGCTTCTTTGGCGGCCGCCGCCTGTCGTGCCCGCTCCTCGGCAAGGGCGGTTCTCGCATTGTCGAGCAGGGTTCGGTAATCATCGATTTGGGGCGCCAGCCTGACAGCTTCCTCGGCGGCGGCAACGGCCTCGGCATACCGGCCGCGCTCGAAGGCGCGATAGGCCGTGTCGGCGGCCTTGTAGGCGGGGTCGTCGGTGGACAGGGGCGCGTCCTGCGCGTCTTCCGCCGCGATCTCACCGGCTTCTTCGTCCGCTTCCTCTTGTGCGCGGCCTTCCCTGATGGCGGCGGCCCGTTCGGCGAGGAGGCGAATGGCATCGTCGTCAAGCTCGGGATCGATTGTCGCCTCGGAGACTGCCGCCGCATTGGCGGCCTGATAGACCTCGGTGGCGGGGGCCGGCGTCGCAGCGACGGGGTCCTCTCTGATCTCGCCGGCCTTGGCGGCAAGCTGACGCCGGGTCTCGGCATCGACATCCGGGTCGGAAGCGGCAAAAAGCGCTGCCTCCCGCGCTTCGCCGTTGCGGCCTGCGGCGAGGAGGGCTTCCACCAGCGCCAGCCTCAGTTCGCCGGCATCCGGCCTCTGCCGGATCGCTTCCCTGAGATCCGCGATCGCCCTTTCGGCATTGCCGTCGGCAAGCGCCTGCCTGGCGTTTCGGTAGAGAAGAAGCGGCGGGCCGGTAAGCGGCAGATATTCGATCCTGACGGTGGCCGCGCCTGCTGTCGTCTCCTGCGCCGCGACGGGCGCCACGGTCTGCACGACCATTGCCGCGGCGATCAGCAAGGGGAAGGGCCGGAAAGCCTTCATGACCGGGCCTCCCCTTCGCTCTCGGTCGCGTCCGGCCTGGCGTCCTGTCTTTCCCGCGCCCGGGCTATGCGGGCGCGCTGCTCCTCGAGCGCGTTTTCGATCGCCTCCCTGAAGACGACGTCCCGGTCGACGAGATAGGAGCCGATCAGCCCGTCACGCTCGGGCTGGTAGTCGACAAGCGCCTTCTGCAGCACATCATTGGAAATCGCCCCGTTTTCGACCAGGATTTCGCCAAGCAGGGGAATATTGGCCTCGATACGTTCCTCTCTTGAGGGTTCCCTGTCGCGGCCTTTCGATGCGAGCAGGCGCAGGCCGCCGGCAAGCACCCGGTCGCGCACGACAAAATAGCGCGGTTCATAGCCGAGGCGGTTGGCGATCGCAGCCAGCGCGTTCTCGGCTAGCGGAAAGGAGGTTGCGAGCGCCAGCCTGTCGCTCTCCTCGTCGACCACCGGCAGAACCCGGTAGGCAAACAGGAAATCCGGCCTAAACCGGTCGCGCGCGGCGACCAGTTCCTCTTCCGTCACGGTGATCAGGTCGAGGCCGGACTGGAAGGCGACGGCCTCGGCCAGCACGTCTTCCTCCAGCCAGCCCTCGTCCAGAAGGATGCGGCCGAGCGGCACGCGCCTGGCCTTCTGCGCTTCAAGCGATGTTTCAAGCTGGGCGGCGTTGATGGCGTGCCAGGAGACCAGCAGGTCGCCCAGTTTCGTCTTGCGGTCCACCAGACCGTCGCCGGTCGGGAAGTCATGCATGGTCTTGTCCCAGACCAGGCGTTTGCCGGTGAAGAGGTGGTTGAGATACTGGTTCCATGCCCGCGCCATCGCCATGAAGTTCACGAAATTGCCGACGATGATGCGCGGGATGGACAGGAGGCCGTGTTCCCAGCCGAATGTGCGCGCGGTAAAATAGAAGCGCTGCGAAATGCGCAGGAAAAGGGCCACGGCGTTCAGGATCAGGACAAGCCCGACCCAGCCTTCGACGGCAAGGAGCGGCGGATAGCCGCCCGGAAGAAGCCCGAATGTGAAGCCGAGCTGGAACAGGATATACTGGAACGCGAGGACATAGGCGAAGACGGTCACGAAGGTGGTGACCATGCCCTTGCGGTCGCGCAGCATGAAATAGCGGTCGATGAGCGAACCGTGCCAGCCGAAATAGGCCCAGCCCTGAAAGCAGATGCCGAGCGACCAGCGCGCCTTCTGGCGGTATGAGGTGCGGAAGGTATTGGGAAAATATTCCTGGACGCACAGCGCCATCCGCACGGTCATGTCCTTTTCGGGGCCGAAGCCGAACCAGGTCCTGCGCTTGACCTGGTAGTCGACCGGAAAACGGGCGAGGATGGAGCGCATGCCGTGCTCGGCGAGCCGCATGCCGATATCGTAGTCCTCGGTCAGCGTCTGGGTGTTGAAGGTCTGGTTGCTGTCTTCGGCCGAAAGCGTCAGCAGCGCCTTGCGTGAGAAGCAGGTGCCGACCCCGGCCGACGGCACCATGCCGGAAAGCGCCTCGCGCACGACGATGTCCTTGCCGTGCCATTCGGCGAATTCATCCATGTAGACGCCGGCGACGAGATCGGACCAATGCCGCTCCAGCGAGTTGACCGGGATCTGGATGAGGTCGATGCGCGGCAGCAGATAGTTGAAGAAACGCAGCTCGAGCGGGTGCAGGACATCCTCGCTGTCATGAAGGATGACGCCGGCGAAGGATATGCCGTGCCGCTCCTCATGGGCAAAGATCGCCTGCACCACCCAGTTCAGGCAGTCTGCCTTGCAGGTTGGCCCGTCATGCGGCACCTCCACGCGCACGAGCTGGCGATAGCGCCGCCGCATGCGTTCCACCTCGTTGATGGTCGCCGCATCATTGCGGTAGGTGCCGACGAAGACCGTATAGTGGCGATAGTCGAGCGTGCCGACCATGCCCTCGATCATCGCCGCGATCACGTCGCTTTCGAGCCAGGCCGGCACCATGATGGCAATGTGCTGTTCGGGGCGGCCCAAAAGCTGGTCCGGCGTTAGCGGCTTGTAGCGGCGCTCGACGGTGAGGCGCCGCTTGATGGTGCGCAGGTAGAAGACGGCGTCGATGAACAGGTCGTCGACGCAGGAGACGAGGATGATGACGGCGACGGCCGCCGTCAGATATTCCAGCACCCGGTAGTAGTCGGCGATCAGATAGGGCCAGTAGAGCTCCATGCTTCCTCCCGGCCCCGCTCAGCTCTTGTCGTCTCGCTTGCGCCGCTTGGCCAGGCGGGCAAGCAGCATGAGCAGGACGAAGCCGCCGAGAATGAGCGCCGTCATCAGGACCGGCACCTGGCGGAACCAGAAATCGGTATCGGTGAGCAGACGCCAGGAGAAGCTGAACGGCTTTTTGGTCAGGCGGTCGGGTTCGGTGTTGCGCGGCAGCGGCCGGCCGCTGGTCCTGACCTCTGCCAGAACGCCCTCCGAGCCGATGACGGCGACATCGCCATGCCTGAGCCGGAGCGGCTTTGTGATCAGCGGCCCGACGCCGTCCGCCGAATAGGTAAGGCCCGGCTCGTCGCCGCCGGTTTCCGCCTGCAACAGGGCGATATCGGACAGGCCGGTAGCGTCGAACAGAGTCGTGCCCTTCGCGGTCGTGATCTGGACGGTATTGCCGTCGACGCTCGCGCGTTTGCGCACGCCCTCCACCGCCACGTCGAGGAACAGGAAAGGCCTGTCCGGTTGCGGGTAGGCGGGTCTGTCGGCCACGCTGAAGCCGGCGCGATCGGGCGCGATGCCGCTGGCATCGGCCAGCGCGATGAGGTTCGGCAGCGTCGTCAGCGCGTCTTCGAGCCAGCTCTTGTTGACGACGACGAGGCTGTCGCCCGCGAGCCTCGCGGACACGCTCGAGAAGTCTACCGCTTCAGGGGCGGGCGCGAGTTCGACATAGCTGTCGGGCGATATCGAAACGGGATAGCCCTGCGGCAGTTCCTGGCAATCGCCGGGTGCCGGCTGGCGCTGGACCCGCACGACGATCGTATTGCTCGGCAGCAGCGTGTAGGCGGGGACGGAAACGGAAATTGCCTCCGGCATGCCGTCGGCCTCAAGCTGTTTGGCGCCCAGAAGCATGTCGTTGAGGAAGACCGAGGCCACCGGTCGCGTCGCGGTTGCGCCGGGCGCGGCGGAAACGAAGACATGAATGTCTGATGGCACCATGCCGGGCGGAATATCGCCGCCGAGATCGGCCGTCGTTGACCACTCGCCAAGCCCCACGACGCTGAAATTGCTGTCGGAATCGCCCGGCGGAAGCAGGGCCATCGTGTCACCGTCGGCCATCGGCAACCGCGCCGTGCGGACGACCATGTCGCCGGAGATCGCGGTGCGGCGCCACCAGGTGCTGAAAAGGCCTGCGGCTTCCCCGGCGCCTTCCGGCTGGACGGCAAGCACCGGCTCGCCGCCGACAAGACGCATGCTGTAGGAGCCCTTCTCGAGCGGCAGCGACAATGTCTCCCGTTCCGCGACAAGCGCCTGGAATGCCTCCCCGGCAGCCGGGTCGGCAGCCGCAAGCTCTGCGCCGATCGCCTTCAGCGCGGCGTCGATTTGCGCGGAAAGCGTCTCTCCGGCGATCGCGATGTCCGCCTGTATCCCGGTGGCGGAGAGCACGAGAAGCGCGCCGATCTGGGCCGGATCGTCGATCTCGACCAGGCCGCCGTGCGAGAATGCTGCAAAGCCCGGGACGCTTTCGAGCGCCGCGGGCACCGTGATGGAAGAGGCGTCGACCGTGTCGCCGCGCGCCGGCAGCGCCTTCAGTTGCAGGGTCTTGCCGGCTCTTTCCAGCGCCACGCCCAGCCGCCAGGCCGCGTCGTAGCTCTCGCTGTCAAGCGTGTTGCCCGCGACCAGGAGCGTCACGGTCTGCTTGAACGCGGCAAACGCGCTGGAAACGGTCTTGAGGTCGGCGGCGTTGTAGCTGTATTCCAGAGAGGTATCGGGATGAACGAGCAGCCGGTTGCTGTCCGGCCCGGTGCCGTAGCAATAGAACTGCCCGACCAGGGGCTGCCAGGCAATGCCGAGCCGCACGAAGCCGTCCTCGCGCGGGGCGCCGTCAACGCCGATGTCGAATTGGGTCTTTCCCCTTTCGCCCTCCGGCGAGCGCGCGGCCACGGCATAGCCGTCAAGCGAGAGGATATAGGTGGTCTTGCCGCCGTCGCCCCGCAGATAGGTGCCGTCGAAGAACAGGCTCGGCTCGATCAGCGGCACGCCGGCCGGAACCGGGATGAAGATCTCGCGGTTGACCCGGTTCGCCGAGAACGAGAGCGGTTCGGTGATGCCAAGGTCGCTCAGTGTTACTGTCCGGGTGACGATGTCGCTTTTGCCGAGCGCGCGGAGCGCATCGGCCACCTCGCCAGCCTCGGTCGTTCCCTGGCTTGACAACAGGAAGAGGCTCCCGATAGCGACGGACAATGTGGCTTTGCGGCCAGCACTGTTTCTGCGAGTTGTCATATCGTCAGCTCCCTTCGGCGCTTTCGGCATTTCGCTTTGTCATTGCGCCGCCTTCGGGTCGAAAGGAGAGACCGGCCGTCCCGCCAGCGCGTCGGCGATGCGTCCGGCGGCCCTGCCGTCTCCGTAGGGGTTGATGACGCGGGAAAAGCCTTGATAATGCGCCGCGTCATCCAGAAGCCTTTCGGTTTCCGTGACGATCCGCTCCGTCTCCGTCCCCACCAGGATGACGGCGCCGGCGGCCACGGCCTCCGGCCGCTCGGTGACGTCGCGCATCACCAGGACCGGCTTGCCGAGCGAGGGCGCCTCCTCCTGCACGCCGCCGGAATCCGTCAGGATGATTTCGGCCCGCGTCATCAGATAAACGAAATCCAGATAGGCCAGCGGGTCGATGAGATGGACATTGTCAAGCGTGCCGAGCAGTTCATGCACCGGCCCCGAGACATTCGGGTTGAGGTGCACCGGATAGACGATCTCGATGTCGTCGCGTTTTGAAAGCCGTGCCAGCGCCTTGCAGATATTGACGAAGCCGCCGCCGAAGCTTTCGCGCCGGTGCCCCGTGACCAGAACCAGCCGACGACCGGGGCTGAGGAAGGTGAACCGCTCTTCGAGCGTGTTGCGAAGGCTTGCGTCCTTGCCAATGCGGCCGGCCGTCTCCTTCAGCGCGTCGATAACCGTGTTGCCGGTGACGATGATGCGGCCGCCGAGATGCTCGCGTTCGAGGTTTTCGGCGCTCGAAGCCGTCGGCGCGAAAGCGAGTGATGATACCACGTCGATCACCCGGCGGTTCATTTCCTCCGGCCAGGGCCTTGAAAGGTCATAGGTCCTGAGCCCCGCCTCCACATGCCCGATCTTTATGCCGCGGTGGAAAGCGGCAAGGCTCGCCGCCATCGCCGATGTGGTATCGCCGTGAACCAGCACGCAATCGGGCCGCACCTCTTCCAGAACCGCGTCAAGGCCGGCGATGACACGGCAGGAAAGGCTGTTCAGCGTCTGGTTCGGGGCCATGACGGCAAGGTCGAAGTCCGGAACGATGCCGAAGAGGTCAAGCACCTGGTCCAGCATCGCACGGTGCTGGCCTGTGACGCAGGTCACGCCGGTGATAGCTCTGTCGCGCGCGATCGCGTTGACGACCGGGGCCATCTTGATCGCTTCCGGTCTGGTGCCGAATACGCAGAGAACTTTCACAACATGATTTCCTTAGATACCCGGCCCGCCGCGATCGCCGTGTCCTGCATCCGGTGCGGATGGCGTCCCCGGCCGGCGATGACGCCCGAGACTGCCAACCGAACCGGCGCAGCAGCGCAATACCGATACTTTTCGATATGATTTTTAGGCGGTCATGGTTAATTATCGGTTACGCAGCCATCGGCGCTCAATGCAACCGCCCTGTTCGCGCGCTGTCGCGGGCGCGAAACGGGTTCGCGGTCCGGCATCCCGCGCCTTTCGGCGGAAACGGCCGGCGAGACCCCTGTCAGCGTTGAGTTCGCCTCGTTTTTCGGTTACGGTTTTTGCTGCATGGCCTTGAGCGCAGGCTCGGGCGGGGGAGATGCGGGGATAGAATGACAGTGCCTTATCGCTGGTTCAGCCAGCGGCGGAAAGTGAAAGACCGGAGTTGGCCGTGCAATCACTGGCGCGGTTTCCTCGTCGGGACGTTGGGCATGGTTCTCGTTGCCTTCGCGATCCTCGACTATCCGGTCGGGGTCATGAGCAAGCAGCTTGACCCGCTCCTGCACCAGTACGGCAATCTGCTGACCGATTTCGGCAAGTCGGACTGGATCCTGATCGTCAGTTTCCTCGCCATCGTCGTCGGTCTCGGCGCTGCCGGTACAGGCGACCGGCGCACGCGGGCCAAGGGCGTCTTCCTCGCCCAGGCCTCCAGTTTCGTCTTCGCGGCCATCGCCTTTTCCGGCATCGCCGTCGCCCTCATCAAGAACATGATCGGCCGCGCGCGCCCCAACATGCTCTATCATGAGATCGGCCCGTTCGCCTTCAGCCCGATGCAGTTCGATGCTGATTTCGCCAGCTTCCCCTCGGGCCATTCGACCACGATCGCCGCGATCTTCACCTGCGCCGCCTTCTTCATGCCGCGCCACCGCGTGATGTTCTTCAGCCTCGCCGTCATATTCGCCATGTGCCGCACGATTGTCGGCGCGCACTATCCGAGCGACGTCATCGCCGGGCTTGCCTTCGGCGCGTGGTGCACCTACCTCGTCGCGATCTTTTTCTCGCGTTATCGCCTGGTGTTCAGGATCGACGACGGCGGCTGGCCGGTGCCGCGCAACAGCATCAGGGCGCTTAAACCGGCGTTCATGCAACACCGCCATCCACCCGCTTCCAGGCAAACAGACCTTGACTTGCGGGCGCAAAAGGGCCATTAGCCTTCGCGGTTAAAGGACACGCATGGATGCTGCAGTCGATACGTCAAAGATCGGGCGATATCACCCTGGCGCTGGGCGCCGGCGGCGTTCATGCATCCGCAATTCTCACCGAAACGGCCAAGAAAACGACGACGAAAACCGTCTGACGTCTCTGGCCCTGCCGCTCTCTCCCCGGCCCGGCCGGGGACGGGAAGGCGCCGTCAAGGCCGCTCTTCCGCTCCCGCCCACCAGGAGGAGAGAAACGAAAGAGAGCTAAATCATCATGGGTTTCAAGATTGCAGTCGCCGGCGCCACCGGCAATGTCGGGCGCGAAATGCTGTCCATCCTCGCAGAGCGCGGTTTCCCGGCCGATGAGGTCGTCGCGCTCGCTTCCAGCCGTTCCGTCGGCAAGGAAGTCTCCTTCGGCGACAAGACGCTGAAGGTAAAGAACCTGGAAAATTACGATTTCTCCGACACCGATATCTGCCTGATGTCGGCGGGCGGATCGATCTCGCAGAAGTGGTCGCCGAAGATCGGCGCCCAGGGCTGCGTCGTGATCGACAATTCGTCCGCCTGGCGTTACGACGCCGACGTGCCGCTGATCGTGCCGGAGGTCAATCCCGATGCCGTCGAGGGCTTTACCAGGCGCAACATCATCGCCAATCCGAACTGCTCGACCGCCCAGCTCGTCGTCGCGCTGAAGCCGCTGCATGACGCGGCGACCATCAAGCGCGTCGTGGTCTCCACCTACCAGTCGGTCTCCGGCGCGGGCAAGGACGGCATGGACGAGCTGTTCAACCAGACCCGGGCCGTCTTCGTCGCCGATCCGATCGAGAACAGGAAGTTCACCAAGCGCATCGCCTTCAACGTCATTCCCCATATCGACGTCTTCATGGAGGACGGCTACACCAAGGAGGAATGGAAGGTTCTGGCCGAAACCAAGAAGATGCTGGACCCGAAGATCAAGGTTACCTGCACCGCCGTGCGCGTTCCGGTCTTCATCGGCCATGGCGAATCCGTGAACCTCGAATTCGAAAAGGAGATCACGGCCGAGGAAGCCCGCGAGATTCTGCGCGAGGCGCCGGGTTGCCTTGTCGTCGACAAGCATGAGGATGGCGGATACGTCACCCCCGTCGAATGCGCCGGCGAGGACGTCACCTATATTTCCCGCATCCGCGAGGACGCGACCGTGGAAAACGGCCTGGCAATGTGGGTGGTCTCCGACAACCTGCGCAAGGGCGCGGCGCTGAATGCCGTCCAGATCGCCGAGCTTCTGGTGGCCCGCAACCTGGTCAAGCCGCGCGCGACCGCCTGATCGGGCGGGAGAGTGCTGCAGTCTGCGAGACGGCGTCGGGAGACCGGCGCCGTTTTCCGTTCTGCCCTCTCCGCGCTACCGCGCCCGTCGCAGACGCGCGGAAAGCGCCTCGATATCCTCCAGCACCGCGCGGCGGACGGGCATGGGCCTGTTCGCGTTGCGCCGGCGGGCGGCATACCGTCTGGCAGACGGCAGGCGGGCGCCCGTATCGGTGATCCCTGCAAACAGGCCTTCCGCCCTTGCCGCGTTTTCGGCGACCGCAGAGCCGAGGAAGGAAGCCGGGTCGAAGGCCAGGATCAGTTCGCCATGCATGGGAACCACGCCCGCGCCTTCATCATGGGCAAGGGACTGCGCGCTTGTCATGTCGCCGATCAGCGGGCCGGCGAGAAGCTCGATCATGGCCGAAAGGGCCGAACCCTTGTGACCGCCGAAGGTCAGCATGGCGCCGTCGATGGCGGCCATCGGATCGGTCGTTGGCTCGCCCGCCGCATCGACCGCGACGCCCGCGGGCAGGGGCGAATTGGCGCGGCGGTGCAGCTCGAGATCGCCGCGGGCAATGGCCGAGGTGGCGAAGTCGAAGACGAAGGGGTCTTCGCCGGGGCGGGGCCAGCCGAAGGCGATCGGGTTGGTGCCGAAGGCGGGACGCGCGCCGCCGGCAGGCGCCACCCAGGCATGGCTTACCGTCATGGCGAGCGCAACGAGGCCCTTGTCCGCGATCGCCTCGATCTCCGGCCAGAGGGCGGAGAAGTGATAGCAATTGTTGATCGCCAGCGCAGCAAGCCCCGCCGTCCTTGCCTTTTCGACAAGATGCGGCAGGCCTGCCTCGAACGCCGTCAGCGAGATGCCGCGGCGGGCATCGACGCGCACGATCGCCGGCGCCCGGTCATCGACCGCCGGCGTCGCCTTCGGGTCGACCTTGCCCCTTTCCGCAAGCTCGGCGCAGGAGAGCAGGCGGTAAAGCCCGTGGGAATGGCATTCGTCGCCCTGCGCAAGCACCGTTGACGCGGTGATGGCGCGCGCATGGTCGGGGCCATAGCCCGCAAGGCGCATCACCTCCTCGCCCAGTCTTGTTGCCGCCTCGCGCGTGATCGTGGTTTCGTCGCCGGACATCATGCTCCTTTCGCCGGTTTGGGTTGCGGATGCCGGCGTGCCTGACGGCCAGATCGAACGGATCTCGCCCAGCGGGTGGATTTTCGGCAGGCTGCCGAGCGCGACAAGCTTACAGCATCGGCCCGAAAATCGGAATCGATTTTCGGAAAGCACGATGCGTAGCTTCAATAGGTTAGAGCGTCCTTTGTGCATCCGAATGGATGCACGGCGCTCTAGGCAGGCGGCAGGCGCGCCGCAAGGCGAAACACCTGCGGGCCGCCCGGAAGGGAACGATCGCGCGGGGCCGGATCCGGCGTCCGCAGAGAAAATGTTTGACCATCAGGTAAAATTTTTATAAACTTATGATTGCAACCTCGGCGAAGGCGGGTGATCTGGTATTCATCCGGCTCCGGAAAGCCGGGAGCGCGGCAGATGCCGATACGGGCATGCTGCCCGCGCCTGCGAGGCGACTGGAAGTGCGAGGAAACGCCCGGTTTCCCTGTGCCCTCGCCTTCCGAAGGCAGGCTTGAGATGAGCAAACCTCGTATCGTTGCCGATCATGGTTCGGCCTACAACGTCCTTGGTGATCTTTCCCTCGTTTTTCCCGCAAGTTGTGGTAACGCCCGGTTTACCAGGACGCGTTCAACCAGAAGACCGAATACCGATTTTCCCTAGCGCACCGGCCCGAAAATCGGACTCGATTTTCGGAAAAGCACGATGCGCCGATTGGATAGGTCAGAGCATCCTTTGTGCGTCCGAATGGACGCACGGCGCTCTTGCGCGCCGCGGCGCGCGCGGGCAGCCTCCACGGGTCCTTGAGGCCCTCGTCGGCGACGGCCAAGCCGAAACCCCCAGCAACCGGCCTGGGCGGTCACCCGCAGCGCAGCCGGTCGCCGCGCTTGCCGGCCATTCCGCATAACCGCGAAACGGCGAATTGAAAATCCGGCGGCGCCTTGAAGAGCGCTTTCGGGGGCGGGCTTCTGCGATCGCCCGCCAGGCACGCGGAAAAGACCGCGCGCCCTCTGGAGACCGCAGGGGGACAGGGCCTCGTTCCCTGGAGAATAACCGCCCGCATCTCCCCGGAAGCTGGAAAAGGGGCTGGATGCAAAAACGGAACAAGATAGCCGATCCCCGGCGGGATCTGGAGGATATGAAGATGAGAAACCAGTTCTGGACCGATATCCTTGGCGAAGACCAGACAAAGACGACCCAAGGCAAGGGCAAGACCCAAAACCCGGCGTTGATCGGCGATGCCGAAAGCAATGCCTCCGGCGCGCGATCTCATGACGGCTGGCAGCATCATGCCGACGACCGTTTCGTCGCCGGTCCGTCGGCGCTTGCGACAGACGCGGGCGCCAACGGGGAAAAGGCCGGCCATGACCGGCTTATCCCCGTCGAGGGGCTGGAATTTGCCGCGCAACCCGACGCGTTTACCTTCGAGGACAGCGCGCGCACTGCGTTCCATGCCGTCACCGACGATCCGGCGCTTGACGTGTCCGCCGACCCTTTGGCGCCCGCGGCCTATGCCGGCGCTCAGGCCTATTCAAACGGTGAAATCTATTTCCCAGGCGGCGGCATCACTGTCACGGCAGCTGACAGCGGAAGTAGGTTCCCGGACGCCGCAAATATCATCAGATTTGATAGGGCTAGTCAGTCTGTTTCGGTGTGGGTCGACGCTGCTTGGTCTGGACAAAGCTATCATTATGTGAACGGGCAGCCACGTTGGTTTGATGATGCCTTGATGAAATATAGTGCTCCTGCGATGGACGGGTGCGGTCCGTACTTCTATTCTCAGGTAGGCGATATACATTACGACAAAGACACCATGTATGGCGCGAAAATGTATTTCGGAGGCCTGAAGGATTACCTGGAAATAAAGGACGGCGATACGACAGTCGGGATTTTTGCGCATATGGGCGGAGGCGATGACGAACTGCACTGTGAAAATGCCGATGCAATGCCATTCGCCTACTTCAATCTCGGTGAAGGAAACGATACCGCAGTTATAACAGGCACGGCAACAGACAGCAGTAGATCCGGCGATCCTCTTTTGACCAATGTCGTCATCCACGGCGGAGGCGGTAATGACCGGATTTCCTATGAAAACGGCGGAAATGCTTTCATCTATGGCGATGAGGGAGACGATGTTTTTGCCTTCTCATTCGGGGACTGCAAACGATCCGGCATTGCTGATGTCTGGGGGGGCGACGGGCGTGACGTCTTCATTTCCCAGCAATTGATTGGCGAAGATTTCCTGCTGAATCCAAAACAGCCGATCAATTTTCAGTGGTGGGCTGTCACATTGGGGTACGCGATCCAGGATTTCATAGGCGCTATACCCCTGAAGCCGGTGGGGCCTAAGTTTGAAGCACCAGCGCTCAATGTTTTGACGATGTGGATGCGGCAGGCACTCCGTATCGGCGAATTGATAAACAACGGCGGACATGCGGGCGAAGACAAATACAGCAAGCTTGATACCCTGACCTATCTTCGGATCAATGATTTTGATCCGAGAGAAGACCTGTTTACGCAAAGGTTCGAGAACCAGATGTCCCATAATACGATCGGGAGCCTGTCTGTCGAAGGCGGCATGCTTCACGTCCGTGATTCCACAAACAGGGAAATTGCGAAAATCATACTCGACAGTGGGGTTGCTGCAGATCTCAAGAGCATCGCTTCGGCGCATGGGGAGGATACTTGTACGAGTGTAGAATCGTATCTTGAACAGGCCATACTCGAATCGATCCGTTGCTCAAGTATCGCTTACTTGATGGAAGGCAATGATATTAAGGCTTGTATCAATACAGACGGTGTTTTGAGTTACAACCATTTCCAATCGATGGGTTACGATGTCGCGTCTATATACAGCAAGTTCGGTTTGTACGATGATTGGATGAACCTGAAAAAGGGGATGCAGCAAGGCGACACCCTGATAAATTTTGGCGCGCTCGGCGCTGTCCAGGGTGGAGCGGGGTTCGTCGGCCCCGATGGACACAGATATTACGTTGCGGTTGGTTCGAACAATGGCGATCTGATTTACGGCAGCGTGAACTCTGATTGGAACGATGATGGGGCCGAGGGCTGCAGGGCGGAGCAAACGGATACCCGCTCCACCTTGTTGAGCGATATTTTTGGCCTTGGCGGAGATGACATCATTCTGGGCACCAGCTGGGTTGATCACATCTATGGCGGTGAGGGGAATGATCAGATCAATGGCGGCGGCGCTAATGACGTCATTTATGGCGATGAGGGCAATGACATCATCTATGGCGGTGACGGCAACGACACCATCTACGGCGGCGGTACGAAGGGAGCGGACAGCCTGAACTCTGGCTGGCCCGCCTTTGACTGTGACACCATCTACGGCGGCGCCGGAGACGACGTCATCTATGGCGACGCGGGGTATTGCTTCAACGATTGGGATTTTTGCAACGACACGATCTATGGCGGTCTGGGAAATGACACGATCAATGGCGGTATGGGAAATGACATGATCAATGGCGGCGCAGGCAATGACAAACTCAGCGGCAGCGTCGGAAATGACACGTTCGTCTTTGACGCATTTTTCGGCCACGACACGATCTTTGATTTTCAGAGGGGACTAGACAAGATCGACCTGAGCCAGGTTGCCGAGCTCGACAGCTGGAGCGAGTTGGTGAACCATCTCGGTTACGACACCGACGTCGAGGGCCTCGGCTATTGCGCGGTGATCACGGATGGCAGCGGAAACGAGATCGATATCGCGCTTGCCGCCGGCCAGCACCTCGCCGCAAGCGATTTCATCTTCGCCTGATGGGCGGAGAAACCTGATAATGGCGGCGCGGACCGGCCTTCGGTCCGCGCCGTTTTGCATGATACGGGGATGGCGGCGGCGTTCACCCGTCAGGCATCACCGCCGATGTCCCGGCTTCGGCGGCCGGGCGGGCGCTTTCGAACCGCCTCGCGTCAGGTCCGCGCCGGAGCGCGCCGGCGGTCACATGGCGGTTTCGGCTGATCTTCCCTCGAAGTATCGACGTCTGAGGGGCGGCGGCAATCGGTCTTCGGGGAACCGCGTTCAGTCCTCGCGGAAGGCCATATCGAAATAGTCGGTCATCGGCTTCAGCAGGTAGGAGACCGGGCTGCGGGCGCCGGTCCGGATGAAGGCCGTGACCGGCATTCCCGGCTTGATGCCGAGCGTTGCGGCCGCCTCTTCGGAGGCCGGGTCGAGCGCGACCTCCACCCGGAAATAGGGCGTGCCGGTCTTTTCTTCCGTCAGGACGTCCGCGGAAACGGTCCGCACGGTGCCGAAAAGCTCCGGAGTCGACCGGCTGTTGAAATTCGGAAACTTGACCTGCGTTTCCTGTCCGGCAGCGATCCGGTCGATTTCGGCGGGCGGGACCCGAAGCGCCAGAATGGCCGGCTCATCGTCCGCGGCGATGGCGGCAATCTCGGCGCCCGGCTGGATGACGCCGCCAATGGTGAACACTTTCAGGTCATACACCGTTCCGTCCATTGGCGCGCGCAGCGAAAGCCTGCCATATTCCTTCTCGACGACATTCAGTTTCTCTTCCAATTGCGCGAGCTGCGGCTGCGTCTCGGCATATTCCTGCTGTGCGGCAAGGCGTGCATCGGTCTTCACCTTGAGCAACTGCACGGCGTAGCCGGCGAGCTTCCCGTTGACTTCCGCGATCTCGGCCTTCAGATCGGCGATCTCGGCTTCGATCGTGGCCGCCTCGTGCTTCATGCTGGAAACGCTGTTCATCTGGGCCAGACCGCGATCAAGCAGCCCCTGGTAGCGGCCGATCTCCTGCTCATCGATGGCAAGGGCCTTCTCGAATGCGGCGATCTGTTCGCGGTCGGCGGCGATGACGGCTTCGGCCTGCGTCTGCTGTTCTGCAAGCTGTCGCTCCATCAGGGCGTTGGATTCCGCCTGGACATCGAACACTTTCCGTTCGTCCTCCAGCACGGATTGGTAATCCGGATTGGCCCTCGCCCCGGCGACGAGACCGGGAGAGAAGGCGAGTGCGCCCGCGCTCTGCACCTGCGCGCGCGCCCGCTCCAGCCTGGCCCTGGCCTCGAAGATCTGGCGGGAGAGGATCTTCCGCTGGCCGTTGAGCTCGCTGTCATCGAGGCGGACAAGCTGCTGGCCGGCCTTGACTGCCTCGCCGTCGCGCACGTCGATCTCGGCGACAATGCCGCCATACTGGTGCTGGATGACCTGGCGGCGCGCCTGCGCCTCGACCTGCCCCGCGGCGATAACGGCGCCGTTGATGTTCATCGTGATCCCCCAGACGGCAATGCCGCCGAGACCGAGCGCGAGCGCGACGAAACCCGTGACGAGGAATTTTTTCGGTGACAATCTGTCGGACATCTCAATGACCCCCTCCGGCAACGACGTTCGGCATGTGCGTGCCGGCGATGCGGCTCAACACCTCGTCACGCGGGCCGCAGGCGCGCACGTGCCCCTTCTCGAGCACAAGCACAGAGTCGCATTCCGCCAGCGCGGAAGGGCGGTGGGACATGAGGATGACGGCACGGCCATCGGCCTTGGCTTCGGCGATGGCGCCGTTCAGCGCGCGCAGCCCCTCGTCGTCGAGGCTGGCATTCGGCTCGTCGAGCACGAGAACCAGCGGCTCGCCGTAAAGCGCGCGCGCGAGGCCAAGTCTTTGGCGCTGCCCTCCGGAAAGCAGGCTCTCGCCCTCCGTCAGGAGGGTGTCGTAGCCCATGGGCAGATCGAGGATCATCTGGTGGGCCCCCGCCTTCTGCGCAGCGCGCACGACCGCGTCGGGATCGGCGTTCTCGTCGAAGCGGGCAATGTTCTGCGCCACGGTTCCCGGAAACAGCGTCACGGTCTGCGGCAGATAGCCCAGATAACGTCCGAGCGTGTCGGACGGATATTCATTGATGTCGGCGCCGCCGAGACGGATGATGCCGGCGGCCGCCGGCCAGATCCCGGTGAGCGCGCGCGCCAGAGAGGATTTGCCCGCCGCGCAGGGCCCGATGACGGCAAGGGCCTTTCCCGGCGCGACGGAGAAGGTGACGGCATGCAAAACCGGCTTCCGCTCGCCGGGAGGCACGACGGTCGCCGCCTCGACATCGACCTTCGCTGCGGGGCGCGGCAGGGGCATATGCTGTGTTTCGTCTTCAACGGCGCCAAACATCAGCGAGAGGTTTTTCCAGGCCTCCCAAGCGCGCTGGATCAGGCCCCACTGGCCGATCACCTGCTCGATCGGCGCGAGCGCCCGGCCGAGCAGGATGGAACAGGCAATCATTGCGCCCGCCTGAAAATGGCCCGCGAGAACGAGGACTGCGCCGAGACCCAGGGCCGCGGACTGCAGCAGCTGCCGAACCGCCTTGGAGGCCGACGTCAGCCGGCCGGAAATGTCCGAGGTCGCAAGATTGGCTTCGAGCGAGGCCGCGCGAAGGCGCTTCCAGCGCGCCAGAAAGGGATCGACCATGCCGAGGCCGAGAATGGTTTCAAACTGCTTGCGCGTACGCTCCGTTTCCGCATCCGCTTCAAGCCTGATCGCATGTGCGTCTGCGTTTTTTCGCCTGGTCAGCCACTGGTTGGCGACCGCCAGCGCGGTGACGACGAGCGCTCCGGCAAGACCCAGAAGCCCGAGCCAGACGCTGAAGGCGAACATGATGGTCAGAAAGAACGGGACCCAGGGCAGATCGAAGATTGCTCCCGGCAGGGGCGAGGCGAGAAATCCCTGTATCGTCCCAAGGCTGTTGAGCGCCACGGCGGGCTTTTGCCGTTCCGACGGCAGCCGCGACTGCTTGAGGACGATCCGGAAAGCCCGTTCGTCCAGCCGATCCTGAAATCGGGCGCCGACGCGGGCGAGGACCCGGCTGCGGGCATTATCGAGAATGCCCATCATGAGATAGAGCAGGACAACGAGCGCGAAGAGCGCCAGCAGCGTTG
The DNA here is from genome assembly GCF_001578105.1 of Martelella sp. AD-3. Lineage (GTDB taxonomy): Bacteria > Pseudomonadota > Alphaproteobacteria > Rhizobiales > Rhizobiaceae > Martelella. The sequence continues at coordinate 179,067 of NZ_CP014275.1, forward strand.
CCCCGGAATGGCTGGGAATGACGCGGTCATAGACCTGCAGCATGAAAAGAGTGCCGGTCAGGGCGAGAATGTTCACCACGGCGCTGAAGACGGCAACGCCGCCAAGGGCCCTGGAGGAAATACCGATTGCGGCCAGAAGTTCTCTGTTTTTGTTGATTTTTTTCTTCAACATCGACACATCCTCTTGTCTTGGGAGAGGCGACTGCGCCAGCGATGCCGTCTTTAAAACAGTCCCGCGCTCCGTCTTGATGGCGTTCCCGTCCTTCGTTCCGCCGACGACGAAGGAAGGGTTTAGCGGCCGGGCGGGATTTTTACCATGACGATAGGCGAGGCGCATGCAAACAACCCACGCGTGCTTTTTCTGCCATGGTCATGGCAATTCTGAGGCGGCCTTGCCGCGGCGGTTTCAAGAGCCTGTCGATTTCGGCGGGGACGGCGCGGGCAACGGGCTTGGCTGGAGCGCCGGGCATCCATCCGCACCCGCACGGGAGGCGCCCCCATATTGCGTTTCGGTATCGTGCGTGCCGACAAGCTTTTCCTGCTTTCGGGCCGATGCGCCGGTGAGGAGGGCGATGTTCAAAGAGCACGCCAGTCCTGCGTCTCGCAGGTGGCAAAGGCACCCGGCACGCCGGCCTTGCGTGGTCTATCGCGAATATCGTGTCCTGAAGCGGAGGACCGTGCAAACCACCGACAACCCGTTCGAAACGAGTTTGTCACCCATGTCTTGGGGACAATCCGTTACCTATGTCTTTGGACTGCATAAAAAGGGTTCTGGTAGCGGGAGAGGGACTTGAACCCCCGACACGCGGATTATGATTCCGCTGCTCTAACCACCTGAGCTACCCCGCCAAACCGGACCTTCATATCTGCTCTGCCGCTTGGGGCAGCGTGAAGGACGATGTTCCCGGGCAGCGCTTGACCGCGCGGGACGGGGCGTTCTTAGGGCCTTCGCCAATGCGTGTCAAGCAGGTTTGGCGCAATTTTCGGGGCGTGCGAAAGGGGGCGGACGGAGCCCGGATTCAAGGGCCGGCCGGGCGGCGCGATCGCCTGAAGCCCGCCGACGCTGCCGCTGCCCGGCAAGGCCTGCGGCGCCCGGACCCTTCGCCTCCTTCAGCGCGTCGGCGGGGCCCGGTATTCTTTTCTCGAAATGCGCTTAAAAAAGGCCTATATGGGCCGGACGAAGGAGCAGAAATGGCGCGTATGAACAAAAGCGAAGACTGGCAGGGGCGGCATGCTCCGAGCCTTGAGGCAATCGAAGCCCTGGCAATCGAGGCCTATGCCAAATTGCCCGAGCCTTTCCGCGCGCTGACCGGTGATCTCGTCGTCGAGATCGCGGATTTTCCAAGCGATGACGTGTTCGAGGACATGGCGCTGGAAACGCCTTTCGATCTGCTGGGACTTTTCGAAGGGCGCGGCATTTCCGAGCGGTTCACCATGGAAACCGGCGAGATGGTCAACCGCATCACGCTCTATCGTCGCCCGATTCTCGATTACTGGGCGGAAAACGAGGAAACCCTCGGCGACATCGTCACCCATGTCCTGATCCACGAGATCGGGCATCATTTCGGCCTGTCGGACGACGATATGGAGCGGATCGAGGAAAGCGCCGACGCGGACGACGTCCGGCGTTGAGCGGCGCCGTCGTTCTTCTCTGACGATGCATCGCGCCCGACCCGGTCAGGCGCCCTGATCCACCCTTAAAGACGCTTTCAAGCAAAACGGCTCGATGAATGACGGCTGGACAGGCTTTGCCGGGTTGCTCAGTCAGGCCGGGCGAAATCGCCGGATTTGTTGTCCATCACCCACAATTCGCCGGAGGAAATGTCGAACCATGCGCCGCAGAGCTTCAGCTTGCCCTGTTTCTCCGCCGCTGCGACATTGGGGAAGGAGCGCAGATTGGAGAGCGAGTTGCGGATCGAGATGCGTTCCAGCGCCGTCTGCCGCTCGCCGGCTGTCATGGCCGAGTTTGCATTGATCTGTTCGGCCGCAGGTTTGAGCAGCGTCGTCCACTTGCCGATGAAATCGCCGGGCGTCAGTGGCTCGGCTTCCGGTGAAAGGGCGGCGTGGATGCCGCCGCAGCGACCGTGGCCGAGCACGACGATATTCTTCACCTTCAGCCCCTCGACAGCGAATTCCAGCGCCGCCGAGGTGCCGTGATACTGGCCGTCCGGCTCATAGGGCGGCACCATGTTAGCGACGTTGCGGACCACGAAGAGCTCGCCCGGGCGGGCGTTGAAGATCATTTCCGGCGCGGCGCGGCTATCGCAGCAGGCGATCACCAGCGTCTGCGGCTTCTGACCTTCCTCGGCCAGTGTCCTGTAGCGCGCGCTCTCTTCGACATAGCGTCCGGACATGAAGCTCCTGTAGCCGTCGAGAAGGGATTTGGGAAACGCGTCCATCTGTCTTGATCCTCATTCTTTCGCGCATCGCCGCGCATCATTTTCTTCTACGGTGCCTGGCCGGATGCATCAATTGACGAAGGCCAACTTTTGCAAAAGGGGCCGTAAAACCGGACGTGTTGCGTTCAAGCTGCAGCTCGTCGGCGCCCTCGCGAATGGCGCGCGCCAGAACCTCGTAGACCGACGCCGTTGATTTCTCCAGTGCCTCTGCGGGAGAAAGTGCGGCAAGCCGTGCCGCAAGATAGAGCGCGGAGAACAGGTCGCCCAGTCCGTTGGGCGGGTTTTCCAGCCGTCCGTGCTCGGCCAGCACCGCCTGGCGCTCGTCCACGTAAAGCGCGGCCACGCCGTCCCGGATAAAGGCATGGGCGGAGGTCACGACCACCTCGCGGGGCCCGAGCGCAAGCGCGGCATCCACCGCCGCGCTGTTGTCGTCGATCGGCCGGCCAGTCAGCCAGGAGAGTTCGAACCGGTTCGGCGTGGCGATATCGGCGAGCGGCAGAAGACGGTCGCGGATGGCGGCGGCGGTTTTCTCCGGCACGTAGAGACCCTTCTCGTCGCCGCTCACCGGATCGCAGAGATAGGTGATCCCGGGATTGTCCGCCTTGAGCCCCTCAACCAGCGCGGCGATCGCCTCGGCCTGTCGCGGGCCGGCGATATAGCCGCTGATGACGGCGGAAATCTCGCCGCGCCAGCGGCTCGAGCCGAGCTCCGCAAGCGCCCGGGCGAAGCCGGCATCATCGAATGTCAGCCGGGTGGACGCCCCGTGGCCGGGATGATAGGGCAGGACGATGGTGGGGACGGACCAGGTTGCAAGCCCAAGCGTTTCGAGAGCGAAGACGATCGCCCGGTTGCCGACGGCGCCGCGCATGACATGGCTGGATATGGCGATGACCGCGCCGGTTCTTGCTGTCATTTCAGGTCCTCTGTCGGGTTTGCAACCAGTGCGATCAAAAAAACGGAAATGTTTTGCCATTTGCCTCATTTACGCTCTAAATCGCCTATTGGAGGGCGCTGTCAAGCCAGTGTCATGACGGCGACGTTAAAGGTCGAAGAGGGCCGGGACAACAAGGCGGCTTCAAATGCCGTTCCCGGCGACTGACAAACAAGAACACGCTGGAGGAAACATGGAAAACAAATCCGATCAGATGCGCAAGGGCATGATGGCCGCCGCCGAAAAGGCAGCGCTTGCGGCCGATCAGCCCTTCATCAATCCTTTTTCCATGTTCAAGCGGGCAAGCCCCGAGGACCTCGCGCGCTATGATGCGGCGATGCTGGCACAGGCGGCCGTGCACGCCGCGCGCGAGGTCGGCGCCTTCGATGGCGCAGAGGCCCGCGTCACCGTCGGTCCGGTCTCCGGCATCGCGCCTTCGGGCATCGCAACCGATGTGATCACCGTGACAGTCCGGAACATGCCCTTCATCTACGATTCGGTGATGGCCGAGATCGGCGAGTTCACCAACGATATCCTGCTTGCCGTCCATCCGATCCTGATTGCAGGGTCCGGCCGTTCCGTCACCGCGTTCTCGCCGGAAATCCAGCATGCGCCAGAAGATCGCATCAGCCATGTACAGGTGCATGTGGCCGCGCTTTCGCCGGAGACGCGCGCACGGCTGAAGGAGAGGCTCGACTATGTGATGGCGCATGTGCGGCTTGCCGTCAACGACTGGCCGCTGATGCTTGAGAAACTGAAGACGGCCATGGATGAGATGGACGCGCGCGCCCCGGAGGGCCTGAAAGCGGGCGCCGAGGAGGCAAAACACTTCCTGGAATGGCTGCGCGACGGCAACTTCACCTTTCTCGGCATGCGCGAACTGGCCTATATCGACGAGGGCGGCTCCGGACGGGTCGAGCATGTGGCCGGTTCCAGCATCGGCATTCTCTCCGATCCCGAGATGCGGGTCCTGCGGCGCGGGACGAACCCGGTCGTCTCCACCCCGGAGATCCTCGCCTTCCTGGAAGGCCCGGAGCTTCTTCTGGTCACCAAGGCGAATACGACCTCGATCGTCCACCGGCGCACCTATATGGACTATATCGGCGTCAAGCGCTTCGGCGAGGATGGAAGGGTCGTGGGCGAACTGCGCATTGTCGGCCTCTTCACCTTCACCGCCTATACCCAGTCTGCCGCGCGCATTCCGCTGCTGCGCGCCAAGCTTGCCGAGGTCTCGCGCCATTTCGGCTTCGAGCCCAAGAGCCATGCCGGGCGCATGCTGCAGAATATCCTTGAATCCTATCCGCGCGACGAACTGTTCCAGGTGCCGGTGCCGCAGCTGACCGAGTTTGCCGAACAGATCATGGATGTGGCCGAGCGACCGCGCATCCGCGTGTTGAGCCGCATCGACGGCTTCGACCGCTTTGTCTCGGTCCTCGTCTATATTCCGCGCAATCTCTATGACGCGCGGCTGAGGGAGAAGGTCGGGGAATATCTCGCCGAGGTCTATCAGGGTCATGTCTCCGCCTATTACCCTTCGTTTCCGGAAGGCCGCTCGGCCCGCGTCCAGTTCATCATCGGCCGCCACAGCGAGGAGAAGACGCCCGAGGTGCCGCAGGTCGAACTGGAAGAGGCCGTCCGCAGGCTCGCCGCCGACTGGTCGGAGCATTTCCGTTCGCTCGCCGGCCCCGGAGCGCCCGATTTCGATGCAAACGAGGCCTACCACGAGGCATTTTCCCCCGAGGAAGCCGTTGCCGACCTGCCGTTGATTGAAACGGCGGCCGAAAGCGGCATTCGCATCGCCTTCTACCGTCCCGTCAATGATGACGGCGAGGAGGAGCTGCGGCTCAAGATCTTCCATGCCGGCGGTCATCTGGCCCTGTCGCGGCGCGTGCCGCTTCTGGAAAACCTCGGCTTCACCGTGATTTCCGAACGCACCTTTGACCTGACGCTGGAACCAGGCGGCGCCGGCCCCGTCGAGGTCATCCTCCATGACATGGAGCTGCTGGTCGACGGTTCGACGGTCTTCGACCTGGAGGCTGACGGCGACCGCCTCGAGGAGGCCTTTGCCGCCGCCTTTACCGGCAGCGTCGACAATGACAGTTTCAACCGGCTGGTGCTGCTTGCCGGTCTCGATGCCCGCCAGGTCAACGTTCTGCGCGCCTATGCGCATTATCTGCGCCAGGCCGGCGTCAATTTCACTGCCGACTATGTCGCCCAGTCGCTCTGCCTCTATCCGGTGATCGCGCGCGCGTTGTTCCTGATGTTCCGCACCGCTTTCGATCCCGCGCTTTCCGATGCGGACCGCGCCGAGGGGCTGAAGAGCGCGCGCGGCACCATCACCGAGGGGCTGGAAGGCGTGCCGAACCTCGATGACGACCGGATCCTCCGGCTCTTCGTCAAGCTCGTCGACGCGACACTGCGCACCAATTATTTCCAGACCGACGAGAGCGGCGCGCCGCGGCCGAACCTCGCCTTCAAGTTCGCCTCGCGCTCGCTGGCCATCCTGCCCGAGCCGCGGCCCTTCCGCGAGATATTCCTTTACGGCCCGGAGGTCGAAGGCGTTCACCTGCGGTTCGGCAAGGTGGCGCGCGGGGGGCTGCGCTGGTCGGATCGCGGACAGGACTACCGCACGGAAGTGCTCGGCCTCGTCAAGGCGCAGCAGGTCAAGAACGCCGTCATCGTGCCCGTCGGCGCCAAGGGAGGCTTCTATCCGAAGGCCCTGCCTTCCGGCGGCAGCCGCGAGGAAGTCTTCAACGCCGGGCGCGAGGCCTACAAGAGCTATATCCGCACGCTTCTGTCGATCACCGACAATATCGAGGACGGCAAGGTCATCCCGCCTGCCGATACGGTGCGCTGCGACGACGACGATCCCTATTTTGTCGTTGCCGCCGACAAGGGCACGGCGACCTTCTCCGATACCGCGAACGCCCTGGCGCAGGAGGCCGATTTCTGGCTGGACGATGCCTTTGCTTCCGGCGGGTCGGCGGGCTATGACCACAAGAAGATGGGCATTACCGCGCGCGGCGCCTGGGAGGCGGTGAAGCGGCATTTCCGCGAAATGAACATCGATATCCAGACGACGCCGTTCACCGTCGTCGGCGTCGGCGACATGTCGGGCGACGTCTTCGGCAACGGCATGCTGCTGTCGGAACAGATCCGGCTGGTGGCGGCCTTCGACCACCGCGACATCTTTATCGATCCCGACCCCGACACGGCGAAGAGCTTTGCCGAGCGCAAGCGGCTGTTCGACCTGCCGCGCTCCAGCTGGCAGGACTACGACCGGAGCCTGATGTCGCAAGGCGGGATGATCATCTCTCGGCGTGAAAAGGCGGTGAAGCTGAGCCCTGAGGCCGCCGCGGCGATCGGTCTTGCCCAAGGCGAATATACGCCCTTCGACATCATGTCCGCGATCCTGAAGGCGAAGGCCGACCTGCTCTGGTTCGGCGGCATCGGCACCTATGTCAAGGCGCGCGGCGAGACCAATGCCGAGGTCGGCGATCGCGCCAATGACCCGATCCGCATCAACGCCGAGGACCTGTGCGTTCAGGTGATCGGCGAGGGCGCCAATCTCGGCGTCACCCAGAAGGGGCGCATCGCCTTCGGGCTCAAGGGCGGCCGCTGCAACTCCGACGCGATCGACAATTCCGCCGGCGTCAACTGCTCCGACGTCGAGGTCAATATCAAGATCGCGCTCGCCTCTGCCATGCGCGCGGGCCGCCTGACGCGCGCGGACCGCGACGTGCTGCTCGCCGAGATGACCGAGGCCGTCGCCGGCATCGTGCTGGAAAACAACTACTTGCAAACGCTTGCCATCTCGCTCAGCAATGAGGCTGGTCTTGCCAGCATGCTGTCCCTGTCGCGGATGATGGAGGTTCTGGAAAAGGACGGACATCTCGACCGCACGGTTGAAACGCTCCCGGATGACGAGGCGCTGCGTTCGCGCCGCCAGTCCGACCGCGGACTGACCCGCGCGGAAATCGGCGTGCTGCTCTCCTACGGCAAGATCGTTCTGTTCGACCAGTTGCTGGAAAGCGACCTGCCGGACGACCCCTATATGGAGCCGCTGCTCTACGGCTATTTTCCCGAGCGCATGCGCGAGACCTTTGCCGAGGATATCGGCGGGCATCGCCTCAGGCGCGAGATCATCGCCACGCGGCTCGCCAATGACGTGATCAATCGCGGCGGGCCGGAATTCGTCATCAATGCCTGCGACATGACGGCGGCGACGCCGGCAGAGGTGGTCAAGGCGGCGATCATTGCCCGCGACGGCTTCGGCATGGAGAACCTCTGGCACGCCGTGCACGCGCTTGACGGGTCGATCGACGGCCGGACGCAGAATGCAATCTACACGCAGCTTCGCTACCTCTTCAGCATTCTGACCCACCTGCTGATCCGCAACGGGCTTGCCGAGGGCGATATCGCAAATGCAGTCGCGCGGCTCAAAGGCGCCTTCGGCACGTTCGAGGCGGGGATTGCCGATCTTCTGCCCGATGCGAGAGCCGAGTGGCTTGCCGGGCAGGAGGAGGGGTGGCGCAAGGCCGGCGTGCCGGACGATCTCGCCGCAAGCCTCGCCCGTCACCTCGCCATGATGTTCGTGCCGGAGGCCCTGCAGATCGCAAGACGCAGCGGCCATAGCCTGGAACGGGCGGCCGACGCCTATTTCAGCGTCACCAAGCTCTTCCATGTGTCGCCGCTCCTGAGCGTCGCCGCGCGGATGAAGCCGAGCGATTTCTACGATTCGCTCGCGCTCGCCCGCTCCATGGACCAGATTTCGGCCAGCCGGCGCGATCTCGCCGCCAACGCGCTTCTCGGCCATGGGGAGGCGGAGAACGCCGTCGTCGCCTGGCGCGAGGCGCATGCCGCGCGGGTTCAGCAGATTGCCGAGCAGCTCGAACGGCTTGCCCGCTCGGGCGACCCGTCGATTGCCAAGACCACGGTCGCCGCCGGCCTCCTGAACGACCTGGCCCGCGATCTGGGTTGATGCCGGTCAGGGTTTGACAAAGCGGCCAGAAGCGGCAATCTCGATCCTGTTCACACGGGATGGATCGCATTGTCGCTTCTTGAGGAAAATGTCACGGCATCGGCCGGACGCGCTTCGGCGCCGCGTTCCGGCGTTGTCGGCTGGATGTTGTTCGACTGGGCGGCGCAGCCTTTCTTCACGGTCATCATCACCTTCATCTTCGGTCCCTATTTCGTATCCGAGCTCGGAAGCAATCCCGTTGCCGGGCAGACGGCATGGGCGCATGCGGCGACGATTGCCGGGCTCGTTGTCGCCGTCGGCGCGCCATTTGCCGGCGCGCTTTCGGATTCGGCCGGGCGCAACAAGCGTTTCATCGGAACGATGGCCGTCGTCCAGGCCGGAAGCCTCGCCCTTTTGTGGTTTGCCGCGCCCGGAACCGGCTATGTCTGGCCGGCGGCGCTGATCATCGCGGCGACCGTGATGGCCGAGCTCTCGGTGGTCTTCAACGATGCCATGCTGCCGCATCTGGTCCGGCCCGCGCGCATGAACCGCGTCTCCAACGAGGCCTGGGGGCTTGGCTATCTCGGCGGCATGATCTTCCTCATCGCCGTCGTGCTGTTTCTCTCCGCCGACCCCGAGACCGGGTTGACCATGCTCGGCCTGACGCCGCTTTTCGGGCTTGATCCGGAGACCGGGGCGGCGGCACGGTTGACAGGTCCGCTGGCAGCCTGTTGGTACTTCGCGTTCCTCGTGCCGTTCTTCATCTTCACGCCCGATCGCCCGCCGCTGAAGCCTGCCGGGCGCGCCATCGCCGACGGGTTCAAAGACCTGAGGGCCACCCTCGCGGCGCTCAAGGGTCGGCCGGCGCTGATCCGCTTTCTCGTCGCTCGCATGCTCTATATGGACGGCGTCAACGGCATCCTCATCCTCGGCGGCGCGTTTGCGGCGGGCATGTTCGGCTGGAAGACCATGGAGATCGGTATTTTCGGCATCATCCTGAATGTCGCGGCGATCTTCGGCTGTTTTCTCGCCGCGCGTTTCGGGCGCGGCGCCTCAGCGGGCGGGGTTGTGCTCGTGGCGCTCCTGATGCTGGTCACGGCGACGCTCGGCATCGTATCGACCACGAAGGAGGCGACCCTTTTTGGTTTGCTGCGTCTCGGGCCCGTTTCCGGGGACGGCCTTTTCGCCGCCGGAGCGGAAAAGGCGTTTCTTGGCTACGGCGTTTTGATCGGCCTTGCCTTCGGGCCGGTGCAGGCGGGCTCGCGGGCCTTTCTGGCAACGCGCATCGCGCCGGAAGAGGCGGGACGTTTCTTCGGCCTGTTCTCGCTGACCGGCCGGATGACGAGCTTTTTGGCCACCGGCGCCTTTGCCATTCTGACGGGCTGGACCGGCTCGCCGAATATCGGCATGGCGAGCCTGCTCGTCTTTCTCGTCGCAGGGCTCGTTCTGTTCGTGCCGGCGATGGGGCGCGGCGAAAGGCGGCAGTAAAGCCTGCCGCCCGTCAGTTGTCAGTGGCGGAAGGTGCGGGTGCCGGTGAAGACCATGGCCACGCCATTGGCATTGGCCGCGTCGATCACCTCCTGGTCGCGGATCGAGCCGCCGGGCTGGATCACGGCGGTGGCGCCGGCGGCAACAGCGGACAGGAGACCGTCGGCAAAGGGGAAGAAGGCTTCCGAGGCAACGGCGGAGCCGCGCGTCATCGGCTCCGGCCAGCCGGCCGCCTTCGCCGCGTCCTCGGCCTTCAGCGCGGCGATGCGGGCCGAGTCGATGCGGCTCATCTGGCCGGCGCCGATGCCCGCCGTCTGGCCGTCCTTGACGTAGACGATGGCGTTCGACTTCACATGCTTGGCAATGGCGAAGGCCATTTTCAGGTCTTCAAGCTCCCGCTCGTTCGGCGCGCGTTCCGTGACCACTTTCAGTTCGATCTCGTCGATCATGGCGGTGTCGCGCCCCTGCACAAGGAAGCCGCCTGCAACCGTCTTGAAATTGAGGCCCTTTGCGCGCGGATCGGGCAGGCCGCCGGTGGTGAGCAGACGCAGGTTTTTCTTCGCAGCGATGATCGCCTTGGCTTCCTCGTCAGCGTCAGGCGCGATGATGACCTCGGTGAAGAGCTTGACGATTTCGCTCGCCGTCGATCCGTCCAGCGCCTGGTTCAGTGCCACGATGCCGCCGAAGGCCGACTGGTTGTCGCAGGCGAGCGCGCGGCGATAGGCTTCCAGAAGCGTTTCCGCGCGGGCGACGCCGCAGGGATTGGCGTGCTTGATGATGGCGCAGGCCGGCGAAATCTCCGGCGAGAATTCCGCGACCAGCTCGAAGGCGGCGTCGGTATCGTTGATATTGTTGTAGGACAGCTGCTTGCCCTGGTGCTGCACGGCATTGGCGACGCCCGGCCGCTTGTCGCCGGTGACATAGAAGGCGGCGGCCTGGTGCGGGTTCTCGCCATAGCGCATTTCCTGGCGCAGCGTGCCGCCGAGCGTCAGGTGACGCGGGTTCTCGATGGCCAGCGCCTCGGCAAACCAGGCGGCGATCGCCGCGTCATAGGCGGCCGTGCGGGCATAGGCGCGCGCTGCCAGCTGCTGGCGCAGCGCATAGGGCAGGGTGCCGTTTCCGGCCTCGAGCGCCGCTGTGATCGCGCCATAGTCGTCCGGATCGGTGGCAACGGCAACATAGGCGTGGTTCTTGGCTGCGGCGCGGATCATCGCCGGGCCGCCGATATCGATGTTCTCGACCGTGGTCGGATAGTCGCCGCCGGCAGCGCGCACCTCCTCGAAGGGGTAGAGGTTGATGACGGCGAGATCGATGCCGTCAATGCCGTGCGCGCGCATGGCCGCCTGGTGTTCCTCGTCGTCGCGAATGGCGAGCAGCCCGCCGTGAACCTTGGGATGCAGCGTCTTCACCCGTCCGTCCATGATCTCGGGGAACCCGGTGATGGCCGACACGTCGGTGACCTGAAGCCCGGCCTCGGCCAGCGCCTTGTGGGTGCCGCCGGTGGAGAGCAGGCGCACGCCGCGGGCGACAAGAGCGCCGGCGAATTCGACAATGCCCCGCTTGTCGGAGACGGAGAGGAGCGCGGTTCTGATTTCGACGAGATCGGGAGCGGGAATTTTCTTCGAGGCGACGGCCATGACAAGGTCCTTCAGAAGGCGCCTCCAGCGGGCGGGAAACCGCGGCTGCAAGCGCAGGGCAACAACTGATCTGCAAGGTTGGTTGCGGATGGCCCGCTCTAGCACGCCTTCGGAAAATGTGAAACCGTCAGCCGAGCCGGCTGAGGCGCCAGCGGATACCGGGTCGTTCGCCGATCGTCCAGGCGATCACGATCTGGCGCGCGGCGGTTTTTCCCGCACTTGCGGCGAAAAACACGCCGTCCTCCAGAACCGGCGCGCAGCCGGGCGCCGAAAACAGCCAGCTTTCATTGTCGGGCGCGGTCATGAAGATCGTGTCTTCGTCTTCCTGCATCGTCCAGATCGCGGGATGAAGATGGAAGCGGGCGACGGCGACGGTCTCGTCGTTCTCCGCCGGCACGCCGCCGTCCTTCAGGCGAAAGCCGTCCGTGCCGGTGATCTCGGCGCCGTCCGGCGAAAGCGTCAGCGTGCGTTCCAGCAACAGGCCGAAGCGCGCGAGATAGCCGTCATGGCGCATGGCCAGGCGGTCATGGCCGTTTTCGTCCATATCGCGCTCGTGCGTCACCTTCGTGATGCCGCCGGTGACAACGGGGCCGAGGAAGGAGGAGCGTGAGAAGCGCATCGCCGAGTGATCGTTGACGGTGACGGCGGAATGGGCGGCGGTCGTGCGCGCCATGCGGATCGTCTCCGCGTCGGCCTCAAGCGGCACGCCGGTATTGACGATGAACCGGTTCTGCCCGGCCGACATCTCGAACGATAGCGCTCCCGCATGGGCGGTTTTTGACAGATGGACGGAAAGCGGTCTGCCGGTGTCGGCGATCAGCGTCGTCCGGCCTGCCTGCAACCGGTCGAAGCCCGAATGCGGCAAGGCCCGGAACACCGAGCCGCCGGTCTCGTCATAGCGCAGAAGCGCGGAAAGCGCCGTGCCCGGCACCAGGCCCGTGCCGTTGAAAAGCGCAAGGTCGCCGTCGCGGTGGCGGAAGAAATTGAGCGCCGCGTAGCCGCGGTCGATGCTTGCGACCAGCCGTTTCGGCAGGGTCTGATCGAGATTGATATAGGTCTGGCGCAACGGCAGGAGGCGGAGCAGCAGGCTGACCAGCGCATCGGGGCTGCGGGAGATGTGCCCGCCATCGGGCAGGATCTGCCTTTCCAGCTCGGCATCGAGCCTTCGGGCGGCCTCGCGCTTGCGGTGGTCCGACAGGTCAAGGCTGATGGCTGCCATGGCAAGGGCGATCGCGGTCTGAAGGCGCACCGCGTCGTGCGGCAGCGCCGCGTAGCGGCCCCTGAGGATGCGCTCGTGACGCGCGATCTGGTCGACGAAGCGGCGATAGAAACCGGTGTCCGCGCCCTTGAGGATCACGGTCGAGTGGCAGAGCCAGGCGTTCAGCCGCCGCACCGCGATCTCGGTCTGCCAGCCTGTGCCCCTTGCCGCGCGGTGGCGGCGCATAAAGCTCAGGACGGCAGCGCGCGCGAAGATGTTGGCGTCCTCGCCGCGCTGTGCACGCAGGTGCCTCAGCCAGGAAAAGCCGGCAAGTTCCCGTTCGAAGGCAAGGCTCGGCATCTCGAACGAAAATAGCGGGCGGCCGTTGGTCTCGAGCACCGCGCCGGCGAGCGCGAAACGACCCTCCAGCAGGTCTTCGCCCTCAAGCGGGTCGGCGATCCTGAGATCGGTCGGGGCGACGAGAAGCCTGGCCGGACGACGCCCGGACAGGAAACGCGGCAGCGGCGGTCGCGCCGAGAGCAGCAGGCGACAGGCGCGCGCAAACGATTCCCGACAGTAGAGGGAGGCCGAACGCCAGATTTCCGGAACCGGAAGGCTCAAAGGTGCACCCTGCCCGTTGTTTTGACCCGCGTTGATGCATTTCCGGCCAAACTTCCGGTCTAGCCGGATAGGCTGAATGCTTTGTTAACGCGTGAAGACATTGTTTTTATTAGAAGCCGGAATGCACGATTACGGCGTCTAGTTCAAGAACCTGGCATGAAATAGGTGTCAGCGCTTCCGGATTGCCGCGGCGTAGAAGCCGTCGAGGCCGGTGATGCCGCCGATGCTGTCGGCGGGCGTGGTGCGGATGGCGCCCTCGCGGTCAAGCAGATGGGCAAGCGGGCCGATGGTCGCCGGCGCGAAATCCGTCCGCTCGACATCGTGCCGCTCGGCGAGGAGCCGTGCGACATTCTCCTCGCCCTCCAGAGGGTCGAGCGAACAGTTGGAGAAGATCACGATGCCGCCGGGGCGAACCATGGAGAGCGCCCGCGCGAGCATGGCATATTGCACCTCCGCCAGCTTCCCGATGTCTGAAAAATCCTTGGTCCACAAGACGTCCGGATGCCGCCGCACCGTGCCCGTGGAGGAACAGGGTGCATCGACGAGAGCGGCGTCGAAAAGCGTCTCGGGCGTATATTCCATCATGTCGGCGCAGACGGTTTCGGCCGTAAGCTGCAGCCGCGCGAGGTTCTGCTCAAGCCGTTTCAGCCGGCTTTTCGAGCGTTCCAGCGCCGTGACCTCGGCGCCCTGGCAAATGAGTTGCGCCGTCTTGCCGCCGGGCGCGGCGCAAAGATCGACCACGCGCTGTCCCGAAAGATCGCCGAAAAGCCGGGCGGGAATGGCGGCGGCGGCATCCTGCACCCACCATTCGCCGTCATCGAAGCCATCCATCGCCGTCACCGCGCCGGACGGCTTGTCGAGCCTGACGGTGCCGGTGGCGAGCACCGTGCCGCCAAGTTTTTCGGCCCAGCCTTCCGGGTTCGATTTTACCGAAAGATCGATGCTCGGAGGGGTAAGCTGCGCACGGCCGATGGCGAAGGCCTTTTCCGCGCCGTAGACGGCGACCAGCCGTTCGCGGAACCAGTCGGGGATCGGCGAGACGGCTTCGAGTTCAGCGAGCGTCTTGTCCTTGCGGCGCGAAAGCCGTCTCAGCACCGCGTTGACGAGGCCGGCGAAGCGCCTGTTGCGCGGGTCGGCATTGGCCTGTTCCACGGCGATATCGACGGCGGAATGGTCGGGGATATCGAGATAGAGGATCTGTGCCGCAGCTATCGTCAGAACGTGCGCCAGCGCGCGTGCGCCCGAAGGCAGCGGCCGTTCGAGCAGGCGGGTGATCGCGGCATCGAGCATCGGCTTGTGGCGCAGCGACGTCAGCACCAGTGCCCGGCAGAGCGACTGGTCGGCGGAAGAAAGGCTGCGATAGGCGCCGTTGCCGTGCTCATTGTCGAGCATGCCGTCCAGCGGCGTTTTCCGGTCGACAACGGCGGCGAGGATTTTCGAGGCTGCCGCCCGCGGGGCGTAGCCCGGCTTGTTTTCCGGCGCGGGGGAGGCGGCGTCTTTCGGACGGGCCGTGTTCCGGCCCGGCCGTTTCATGTCATCATTCAATTCCAGGGACCTTTGATGGGCGGGTCGCCGCCGGTGTTGCGGCCGGTTTCGGGAACCGAACGCGATCTGCGGGTCGCCTTAGCAGGCTCCGGGGCCGCCGTCGAGGTCCGGCCCATGCGGGCGGCCTGTTCGCGAAGCGCCGCTATGCGGTTTTCCGTGTTCGGGTGGGTGGAGAACAGATTGTCCATGTTCTGCCCCGAGAGCGGATTGATGATGAACATGTGCGCCGTTGCCGGATTGCGCTCGGCCCGCTCATTGTGGATCACCTCGTTGCCGTGGGCGATCTTCTTCAGCGCCGAGGCGAGCCACAGCGGGTTGCCGCAGACCTCGCCGCCGCGCTTGTCGGCGGAATATTCGCGCGTCCGGCTGACGGCCATCTGCACCAGCGCCGCGGCCAGGGGCGCCACGATCATGGCGACCAGCACGCCGACAAAGCCGAAGGGGTTGTTGTTGTCGCGCGAACCGCCGAAGAAGAACGCAAAATTGCCGAGCATGGAGATCGCGCCGGCGAGCGTCGCCGTGATCGTCATGGTCAGCGTGTCGCGATGCTGCACATGAGCGAGCTCATGGGCCATGACGCCCGCCAGTTCCTCGCGCGAGAGCATTTTGAGGATGCCGGTCGAGGCGGCAACGGCGGCGTTTTGCGGGTTGCGGCCCGTGGCGAAGGCATTGGGCTGCGGGTTGTCATAGAGATAGACCTTGGGCATGGGCAGGCCGGCGCGGTGGGCGAGTTCGCGCACGAGATTGTAATATTCCGGCGCGGTCGAAGCGTCGACTTCCCGCGCCCCATACATGCGCAGCACCATCTTGTCCGAATTCCAGTAGGAAAACATGTTCATGCCGGCCGCGATCATCAGCGCGATCATCATGCCGCCGCGGCCGCCGATCATGAAGCCGATCGCCATGAACAGCGCCGTCATGAAGGCGATCAGCATGGCAGTGCGAACGAGGTTCATTTCTCTGTCTCCGGGAGCGAAGGGACCTTAAACTTTCCGCAAAGTCCGCTTATATGCAGGACAGGACAATAGATGGGGCGGAATTGACTGCATATCAATATTGCGCCGATTCCGTTTGCAGGCATGGCAGGAAGAATTCGACATGAACCATGACGACGAGACCGGCAGGACGCAGGCCAAAGGAGAAACCCGGAGCGAGGCAGCGCCCTCGGCGGCGGAACTGGCGGCGCTTACGGCAGGTTCGGAGTTGCCGGCTGTCGACCCGGAGGCCGAGCGACGCGCCAACCTGCCGGAGGCGGCGAAGCGCGCTCTTGCCGAAGCGGAGGAGCGTCGCCGCGCCGCCTCTGCCGAAGCGCGCCCTGCACGAGAACATGGCGGGCGCGGCGGCCTCGATCCGGCCCGCTACGGCGACTGGGAAATCAAGGGTCGCGCGATCGACTTCTGAGATAGGTGGTAATTCCTATTGAATTCCTCTTCTTAGAGGAATAAATTCCTTTTTATGAATCACTCTGTCTGCACATTCCTGACGGCGTTGTCTGTCGCCTGTCTGCTTGCGCCTGCCGCTGTCCGCGCCGAGGATATCTATGCCGGTCCGGTGCGCGCCGAGATCGTGCGCGTCATCGACGGGGACACGATCGTGGTCGAGGCACGACCATGGCCAGGGCAGATCGTGGAAACCTCGGTGCGGATCCGCGGCGTGGACACGCCGGAGCTCAGGTCGTCCTGCGAGGCCGAACGTCAGGCGGCATCAATCGCCAAGGATTATGTCATTTCGCTTCTTCGTGCAGGCGAGACCGTCCAGCTCAGGCGGATCGCCGGTGACAAGTATTTCGGTCGCGTGGTCGCCGATGTGGCTCTGCCGGATGATCGCGACCTTTCCAGCCTGCTTCTCGAGGGCGGTTTTGCCGTTTCCTACGATGGCGGACGC
Organism: Martelella sp. AD-3; assembly: GCF_001578105.1. Taxonomy (GTDB): domain Bacteria; phylum Pseudomonadota; class Alphaproteobacteria; order Rhizobiales; family Rhizobiaceae; genus Martelella. Next base: position 195,730 of record NZ_CP014275.1, read on the forward strand.
AAGCCGGACTTCCTCTGCCCCTCGTCCTGAGACCGAAGCTGGCGTAGAACCGGGTTTTCAGATGCCTCCCGGAGTTCCCATGACCCAATCCTTTGCCCCTGTCGTCACCGAGCAGAATCACGCCGTTTCGGTGTCAGGCTTTGCTGTCACGCTGCCGCTCGTGGCGATCAAGCCGGACCTTGCCATATCGCTGATGATGGTGATCGACCTTGGCGTCCGCTTCGGCGAGCATTGCGGCAAGAAGCTTGCGGCGCAACTGTCGCCGATGGAGCCCGATATCGTCGTCGGCGCGGCAACGCTCGGCATTCCGGTCGCCATCGAGGTGACCCGCGCGCTCGGGCTCGATCGCTATGTCATCCTGCAGAAATCGCCGAAGGTGCATCTGGGGTCCGCGCTTGAACAGAAGATCACATCGATCACCTCCAAGGGCGAGCAGCGCCTGCTTCTTGATGATCGCGCCGTACCGCTGCTCAAGGGCAAGCGGGTTGTGGTTGTCGATGATGTGGTCGCCTCCGGCTCGAGCCTGAAGGGTTCGGTCGAGCTGGTGCGCAAGGCCGGCGGAGACGTCGTCGGGCTCGGCGTGATCCTGACGGAGGCGCGGGCATGGGAGGAGGCGCTCGGACGTGACGCGGCGCTGGTGCGCGGCCTTGCCCATATTCCGCAATTCAAACCGGGCGACAACGGCCGCTGGGTCGCACGGCCGGAGACGCTCTAACCTATGGAATCTACGCATCGTGCTTTCCGAAAATCGATTCCGATTTTCGGAAAGCACGATGCGCTCGGAACGAAAAAGGCCGCACCGTTTAAGGTGCGGCCAGCGGTTTTCCCCACGTTGCGAACGAGACTATCCGCCATACATGAGGTTCGGGAGGAACAGGACGATCCCCGGCACGAACAGCAACAGGCAGATGAGCGCGAAGACGGCGGCGATGAAGGGCAGCGATTCCCTCACATATTCCTCCACCTTCGTGTCGAGCAGGCTGCACACGGTGAACATCGCCACGCCGACGGGCGGCGTCATCGAGCCGAAGGTGACGATGGTCATCATCAGGATGCCGAAATGGACCGGATCGACGCCCGCCTTGACGACCACGGGCACGAGGATCGGCGTCAGCAGCAGAACGAGAATGGTGCTTTCGAAGAACAGGCCGGCAATGAACAGGCCGATCAGGATGACGGCGACGATCAGCACCGGATTGGCAAGGCTTTCCAGCATGAAGCCGGCGACCGATTGCGGCACCTGCAGGAAGATGATGGCGAAGCCGACCATGCCCGACATCAGGATGATCAGCATGATCAGGCCGATGTCCGAGATGGCGTGACCGAAGGCGCGCTTGATCGCCTCGAAGGTCACAACCCGGTGGGCGAAGACGCCGATCAGGATCGCGTAGACGACGGCGAAGGCGCCGACTTCGGACGGCGTGAAGAGACCGCCGCGGATCGAGCCGATCAGCAGCACCGGGAACAGCAGCGCCCATTTGGCGCCCCATGCCGCAGCGCCCAGTTCGCGCGCGGTCGGCTTGCGCATTTCCTTCATGACATAACCGCGCTTGCGGGCAACAAGCCAGGCGGCGACCATCAGGAAGGTCATCATCAGTATGCCGGGAATGATGCCGGCCATGAACAGGCGGCCGATCGAGACCTGGCCGACATAACCGTAGAGGATGAGGCCGATCGACGGCGGAATTGTCGAGGTGATCAGCGAGGAGATCGCGATGACGGCGGAGGAGTAGCCCTTGGAATAGCCGTTCGAGATCATCTGCGGTCCGAGAACGCGCGCCTCCATTGCCGCATCGGCAACGGCCGAGCCGGAAACGCCGCCCATCAGCGTCGACAGGATGATCGAGACCTGGGCAAGCCCGCCCGCCATCCAGCCGACGGCAACCTTGGAGAAGGTGAACAGGCGGTCGGTGATGCCGCTTTCGTTCATCAGGTGGCCGGCAAGCACGAAGAAGGGCACCGCCAGAAGCGGAAAGCTCTGGGAAACGGTGGCGATCTTCTGCACGCCGATCGAGACCGGCATGATGTCGGAGGTGAGGAAGAAGGTGAAGCCCGAAATGCCGATGGCGAAGGCAATGGGCGCGCCGAGAAGCATCAGCGCAAAGAAGACGATGCCGATAAGGGCCATGTTGGTTACTCCGCCGCGCCGGTTTCGATGACAGCTTCGTCCTCGGCCGCGGTGCGGGTGAAGACGAGCAGACGGTCGCCCTTCGCGCTGCGCCATGCCTGAACCAGGTTGCCGAGGATCGAGATCGTCAGCATGACGCAGCCGGCGGGAACGGCGATCGTGACCCAGGCATAGGAAAGGCCCGAATCGCCGAACTGGCGTTCCTTGTTGAGCATGGTCAGGTCATAGCCCTCCACGGCGAGCAGCAGCAGAAAGGCGATGAAGAGGGCGGAAAGCCCGGTTTCGAGAGCAAGACGATAGCGATAGGGGAAGGGGCGGACCAGATAGTCAACGCCGAGATGGCCGCGCTCGCGCATGGCGCGCGTTGCACCGATGAAGCAGAGCCAGATGAAAAGGAGCTGAGCCAGGTCGACCGACCAGATCAGCGGATAGCCGAAGAAGCGCATGGTCGCGGCGATGAACACCAGAACCGTGATCACGGCAAGCAGGATCGCGCCGGCAACGAATTCGATTTTTGCGAGGAAACCGGGCATGGTGGCCCCTCCAGTCAGGGTTGGGAGCATTCCGGCTTTTATCCGCCCTGAATGCTCGCGCGCGGTTGTTTTCTGTTGCGCGGCCGCGCCCTCTTTTCCCGGGGCGCGCCGGCATCGTTCCCGCCGTCCTTGCGGGGAACGAACCGCGGCCTGCCGCGGTTCGTCATGGCGCAGGAGGTTTGGGCCGTTTTACTCGGCGGCGATCGCCTGAAGCTGGTCGCGCAGGTCGCCGTAACCGAGATCGTCATAGACGACGGCGGTCGCTTCCTTGAACGGCGCGACGTCGATTTCCTCGACCGCGACGCCGTTGTCGATCAGCTGCTGCTGCAGGCTCGCAAGCGCATCCTGCGTGCCGTAGGAGGCGATGTCGCCGGCCTTCAGCGCTTCTTCATGCAGGACCGTCTGCAGGTTTTCCGGAAGCGAATCGACCCAGGCGGCCGAAGTGATCAGGCCGGTGATCAGGTTGATGTGCCCGGTCAGCGTGATGTTGGTGATCACCTCGTCGAGCTTGGCACCGACGACGGCGGGAAGCTGGGCTTCGGCGCCGTCAATGACGTTGGAGGAGATCGCCGAATAGACCTCGCCCCAGGGCATCGGGGTCGGCGTGGCGCCCATGGCCTCGATCGTGCCGGTCCAGACCGGCGCGCCGGGCGTGCGCATGCGTACGCCGGACAGGTCATCCGGGCCGTTGATCGCCTTCTTGGTCAGAAGGTGCCGTTCGCCCTGCCACCAGTTGAAGCTCAGCACGTCGAGGCCGGCATCGTCATGCAGTTTCTGGGCCCACCCGTCGAACATGTCGGAGGTGACGACCTTGCGGATGCCGTCATAGCCGTTGGCGAGATACGGCGCGCCAAGGACGCCGAACTCGTTGACGAAGACGGCGAGGCGACCGCCATCGACGACGACGGCGACGGGCGCGCCGGCGCGGGCCTGTTCAAGCACGTCCTCATCGGGGCCGAGCTGCGAATTCGGGAACAGGCGGACTTCGAGCGCGCCGTCGGAGGCTTCGGCGACATTGTCGCGGAAGGCTTCAAGGCCCTTGTAGAGCGGATCGTTGGTGGCGAGCGCCGTGTTGACGTTCAGCGTGTAATCGGCGGCAAGGGCCGAGCCGGCGAGAAGGCTTGCGGCGAGACCCGCAAGCGCGATGCTGCCCAGTTTGGAAAAATGCGTCATGTCGTCCTCCCAATCAGACGTTCAAGGGTTTGGGGCCTAACGCCCCGGTGGGTCGAAAAACTCAGGCTTTTCTTCGAAGATTTCCGGGAGATCGCTGAGGATCTCCCTGAGGTGGCCGCGAACGGCGCGTTCGGCGGCTTCGGGATCGCCGGCGCCGATGGCGTCGACAATGGCTGTGTGCTGGGCGGTCAGCTTGACCATGGGAAAGCGCAGAAGGCTCAGGTAGCGAACCCGGTCCATCTGCACCTTCAGCCCCTCTATGAGCGCCCAGGCCCTTGCCTTGCCGGCGCCGTCGGCAAGGGTCTTGTGAAACAGTTCATCGAGCGCGATGAAGCGGTCAGCGTCGCTGGTCGCCGCCTCTCTCTGCTCCTGAAGCTGCAGCTTCAGCTCCTCGACCAGCCCGACATCGGGTTTTTCGGCGAGAAGCCTGACGATGTCCGCCTCGATCGCCTCGCGCACGAAGCGGGCGTCCATTACCGCCGCCTGCGAAATGCGGCGCACGAAGGTGCCGCGCTGCGGGCGGATTTCCAGCAGGCCCTCCTCGGAGAGCTTGATGAAGGCTTCGCGCACCGGCTGGCGACTGACGGCAAAGCGCGCCGCCAGTTCCGATTCGGAAAGGCGCGAGCCCGGCGGCAGTTCGTTGTGGATGATCAGCTCACGCAGGATGCCGTGCAGTTGCGACCCGACCGGAGCGCCCGGCGCGATGGTGGTGGCGATTGTTTCTGGCAGCATGGCTGTACCTCCCGACGGTTTTTATGGTGCACCATACTTCCATACTAGTCAACACCTTGTTTTGGTGCTAGTGCTTTCCCTTGGATGGACGCGCCTTGCTTGGTCAGGCTCGTCCCAATTGACGAATTCGCACAGGGAGAGAACAATGAGGCAGACGTGGCGCTGGTTCGGGCCTTTGGATCGCGTGTCGATCGACGATATGCTTCAGGCGGGTGTTGAGGGCGTCGTGACCGCGCTTCATCATGTGGCGACGGGCGCGGTCTGGACGCCGGAAGAGATCGCCGGACGTCAGCGTGAGCTGTCCGTCATGACCGACGGAAGCCCCTCCGGTCTCAAATGGGAGGTGGTCGAAAGCCTGCCGGTTTCTGAAGATATCAAGAAGCAGAAAGGCGAGTGGCGCACCCATATCGACAACTACAAGGTCAGCCTCCGGAACCTCGCCGCCGCCGGGATCGAGACGATCTGCTACAATTTCATGCCGGTGCTCGACTGGACCCGCACCGATCTTGCCTTTCGCCTGCCGACGGGGGCGACATGCATGCGGTTCGACTATGCCGATTTCGCCGCCTTCGACATTCACATCCTCAAGCGCGAAGGCGCGGCGGAAGACTTCCCCGAGGATATCCGAGAGGAGGCCGCGCGCCGATTTGCCGGTATGGATGAAGATCGCCGGCAGGCTCTTGCGAAGAACGTCGTCTTCGGCCTGCCGGGGGCAGCCGAAAGCTTCACGCTGGACGATGTGCGCCATCACCTCGGCGAATATGCGTTGATCTCATCGGACGGGCTGCGCGGCAATTTCATCGCGTTCCTCGAAGAGGTCGCGCCCGTTGCCCAGGAGTTCGGGCTCAGGCTTTGCTGCCATCCGGACGATCCGCCCTTCGGTCTTCTGGGCCTGCCGCGCGTGATGTCGACGGAAGCCGACTACAAGGCGATGATGGAGGCGGTCGACACGCCGGCAAACGGCATCACGCTCTGCTCCGGCTCGCTCGGCGCGCGGCCGGACAACGACCTTCCGGGCATGATGGAGCGGTTTGGCGACAGGGTGCACTTCCTGCATCTGCGCAATGTCCGCCGCGAGACCGGCGACATCAAGGGATCGTTCTACGAATCGGAACATCTGGGCGGCGACACCGACATGGTGGCGCTCGTTGCCGCCGCACTTGCGGAGGAGAAGCGGCGCCGCGAGGCGGGGCGGATCGACTGGAACATTCCGTTCCGTCCCGATCACGGCCTCGACATTCTCGACGACCTGAACCGAAAGGCTCAGCCGGGCTATCCGGCGATCGGCCGCCTGAAAGGGCTCGCCGAATTGCGCGGCATCGCCGCCGCCCTCAGCCGCTGATCTCATCCTCCGGCAGTGCGAAAGTCAGCGCGAGCAGGTTTTCGCGCAGCCGGGGCAGGTCGTCGGCCACCACCGCATCGAGCCGGTCATGGGTCTCTCGCCAGACCGGCACGGCGCGCTCGAGCAGATCCAGTCCCGCGTCCGTCAGCTTCAGCCGCCTGATGCGCTTGTCCTCGGGGTCCTGGAAACTCTTCAGCAGGCCGCGCCGCTCCAGCGGCTTGACGCTCGCCGTCAATGTGGTGCGGTCCATGGCGAGCACCATCGCCACTTCGGCGATCCGCGGCGGCTCGGGCCGGTTCAGAGACATCAGCAGCGAATATTGACCGTTCGTCAGGCCGAGCGGGCGCAGCACCTCGTCGAAATGCCGGCCGACCGCCCGTGCCGCCCGCTGCAGGTAGAGGCACAGGCAGCGGTCACGAACCTCGAGCGTTACGGACAGGGGTAGACTCTCGCGCATCGATGTGCCTTTATGTTGATATCAACGTAAAATCCGTTGGCGACTGAGTCAAGACACGGGAGAAATGCGCATGACCTATGTGGACGGTTTCCTGGCCCCGGTGCCGGTGAACAACAGAGAGGCCTATTACGCCTTGTGCCAGAAGGCGGCGGCGAAGTTCAAGGCGCATGGCGCCCTTTCCTATGTCGAGTGCTGGGAGGAGGATGTCCCGGACGGCAAGGTGACCTCGTTCAACATGGCGCTGAAGAAGGAGGAGGGCGAGGCGGTTGTGTTCAGCTGGGTCGTCTGGCCTTCCAAGGATATCCGCAATGCCGCCTGGGCCGCGCTGATGAACGACCCGGACATGAACGAGATGCCCTTTGACGGCTCACGGATGATCTATGGCGGCTTCGACCTGTTTTTTGCCGGGAACGGGGCGGCGGCAGCCACCGGTGAGACTGCCTGACAGACTGTCGTTGAAATTGGCGCTTGTCATTTGCAGATCGCGTGCCTAGATTTGTCGGCGTCGGCCGGATGTCCGGTCGGCGACGTTCTCAGGGCGGGGTGAAATTCCCCACCGGCGGTAATTGCCTTTGTGCATCAGCCCGCGAGCGCCTTGATCGAAGGGATTTCCCGGAAGATCAAGGGTCAGCAGATCCGGTGTGACTCCGGAGCCGACGGTTAGAGTCCGGATGGAAGAGAACAGCGCGTGACGACGTGTGCACTGTATCCCGCATCGCGGGCGCAGTCGGCGTTTCACTATCCGCTTTTTTGCCCTGCATGGCGTCTTGTTCGAATGATGAGGCGATGGCATGGGCATTCACCCCGCCACAGACAGTTTGAATGCGGCAGTTCTTGCGGCGGCCCTGTCGCGCGCGCTTGACGGGGCGCAACGCTTTGCCGGGGCGACGGCGCCCAACCCGCCGGTCGGCTGCGTGCTGCTCGATGCGGGCGGCATGGTGATTGCGGAGGGCTTTCACAGAAAGGCCGGCCTGCCGCATGCGGAAGCGGAAGCGATCGCTGCCGCGCGCGCGGCGGGCGTTGCCGACCGCATCCACACCGTCGTCGTCACGCTCGAGCCGTGCAATCATCACGGCCGCACGCCGCCCTGTGCCGATGCCATTCTGGCAACGTCTGCCCGGCGCGTCGTCATCGGCTGGCCGGACCCGAACCCCGCGGTCGTCGGCGGCGGGGCCGCGCGCCTAGCCGGCGCCGGGCTTTCCGTCACCTTCGCGGCCGATTTGCCGGATGGCCGCTCCCGAAAACTCGCGCTTCGCGCCAGCCGGCTGGTCGCGCCCTTTACCAAACGCGCGCTCACGGGTCTGCCCTGGGTGACCGTAAAACAGGCGCTCGACGAGACGGGCGGCATGGCGCCGCCCGCCGGCGCGAAGACCTTTACCTCGGCCGCCTCGCTCACGCTTGCCCACCGCCTGCGCCGCCGCGCCGACGCGATCCTCACCGGTTCCGGCACCATCCTTGCCGACAATCCAGAACTCACAGTCCGGCGCGTGCGCGATTTTCCCGGCAAGGAGCGCGTCCTCGCCATTCTCGACCGGCGTGGCCGTGTGCCGGAGGCCTACATGGCCGAGGCCGGCGCGCGTGGCTTTTCCATCATCCGGCCCGGGACGCTGGAAGAGGCGCTCGTTGAACTTGGACGTCGCGGCGTGCTGGAGGTGCTGGTGGAAGCCGGCCCTTCGCTGACTGCGACCATGCTCGATGGCGGTCTCTGGGACGAACATGTTGTCATCCAAAAGGGCGATCCCGACCGCGTGCGCATCGTCCATCGCAATCCCGAATTTGACGAAACGGACGAGGCGGATTTCCTGCCCGGAGAAGAAAAATGACAAGAATGGAACGCAATCTGACCGCCTCTTCCGTCGAGAAGGCGATCGAAACCCTGAAGTCCGGCGGCATGGTGCTGCTGGTTGACGACGAGGGCCGCGAGAACGAGGGTGATGTCGTCGTTGCCGCCGACTTCGCCACGCCGGCGGCCGTCAACTTCATGGCCAAACATGCCCGCGGGCTGATCTGCCTGACGCTGACCGGCGAGCAGGTCGACCGGCTTGGCCTGGCGCCGATGGTGGCCGACAACCGTGCCAGGCATTCCACGGCCTTTACCGTCTCGATCGAGGCGGCCGATGGGATCACCACCGGCATTTCGGCGGCCGAGCGCGCCTTGACCATTGCCGCCGCCGCCAATCCGCAAGCGACGTCCGCCGACATCGTTTCGCCCGGCCACATGTTTCCCCTGCGCGCGGCGGATGGCGGCGTTCTGGCCCGCGACGGCCATACCGAGGGCGCGGTCGATCTCGCCCGCCTTGCCGGCCTCAATCCGGCGGCCGTGATCTGCGAAGTGATGCGCGATGACGGCGAAATGGCCCGCCGGCCCGATCTCGAGGTCTTCGCGGAAACCCACGGCATGCCGCTTCTGACGATCCGGGAGCTCGCCGAATACCGGCTGCGCACCGAAATCCTGGTCGAGGAGGTTGCCCGGGCGTCGCTGCCGACCGCGGTTGCCGGTTTTGAGGCGCATGCCTTCAGGAGCCTGATCGACGGGACGGAGCATCTGGCGCTGGTCAAGGGGCCGCTCGGAGACCGGCCGCTGGTGCGCGTGCACTCCGAGTGCCTGACAGGCGATGTCTTCGGCTCGCTGCGCTGCGATTGCGGCGAACAGCTCCACCAGGCGCTGGCCATGATCGGCGCGGAGGGCGGCGTGATCGTCTATCTGAGGGGGCAGGAGGGTCGCGGCATCGGCCTTGCCAACAAGATTCGCGCCTATGAACTGCAGCAGCAAGGCCTCGACACCCACGCCGCCAACGTCGCGCTCGGCCTGCCGGCTGATGCCCGCGACTATCATGCCGCGGCCCATATCCTGAAAAGCCTGGGCATCGCGCGCCTCAGGCTTCTCAGCAACAATCCGGAGAAGCCGGAAGCCCTGGAACAGGCAGGCCTGCATGTTGAAAGGCGGGTGCCGCTGATTGTCGCCTCGAACCCCTTCAACGAAACCTATCTTTCGGCAAAGCGCGAGAAATTCGGCCATCTCCTGCCGTGAGCGCCGCGCCGACCCTCCCGTAAGCCTCCACTTGAGCCAGAAAGGAAATTATTCCGTGTCCCACCGTATCGCCATCGTCATCTCCCGTTTCAACGAGAAGGTCACCAGCGGCCTTCTGAACGGCGCAAAGACCGAGCTTGCCGAGCGCGGCGTCACGCTCGCCGAGACTGATATCTTTGACGTGCCGGGCGCTTTCGAGGCGCCGCTGGTCGCCAGGAAGCTTGCCAAAAGCGGTAACTATGACGGCATCGTGTGCATCGGCGCGGTCATCAAGGGCGAGACGGCCCATTTCGAATACATCTCGGAGGCCGCCGCCCACGGGCTGATGCAGGTTCAGCTTGAGACCGGCATGCCGGTCTCCTTCGGTATCCTGACCACTTATACCGCGATGCAGGCCTTCGAACGCTCCGCCGATGACGAACACAACAAGGGCCGCGAGGCGGCGGCCGCCTGCATTGAGGCGCTGGAGGCGCTGGCAAAGGCCTGACGGTCACACCGCGCTTGGCCTGGCGACGGCCCGGCCGTCAAACAGACGCGCCGGGATCCGTTCCTTCTGAGGCGGCCGTGCCGCGTCCCGTCGCGTTGCGGTGAATGCCGAGCAGGAGGTCGATGTCCTTGAGCGGCATCGGCCTCGCGTAGAGGAACCCCTGGAGTTCGTCGCATCCCATCGCGGTCAGCGCATCGTCCTGTGCGCGCGTTTCCACGCCTTCTGCCGTGGTCCGCAGGTTCCGGGCGTGGGCAAGATCGATGATCGCGCGAATGATGGCCTTGTCATCGGCCTTGCTCTTGGCGTTTTCCTTCAAGCCCTCGACGAAGCACCTGTCGATCTTGATCCTGTCGACATTCAGCGACTTCAGGCGACCAAGCGATGAGAAGCCCGTGCCGAAATCATCGATGGCGATGCGCACGCCGCGCTCGCGCAGCGCAGCCAGGTTTTCGGCCACGGCGCCGGCTTCCTCGGTCGCCACGGACTCGGTGATCTCGAGTTCGAGCCTCGCCGGCGCGAGCCCGCTTGAGAGCAGGATCTGCTCGACCTTTCCGGCATAGGTAGGATCGGAGAGTTCGACGCCCGATACATTGACGGCGATCGAAAGGCCAGGCCACTTCGCTGCGGCCGCGCATGCCTTCGTCAGCGCGAACCGGCCGATATCCTCGATCAGCCCGGCTTCTTCGGCGATCGGAATGAACAGCTCCGGCGATACCCATCCGATCTCCGGATGGTGCCAGCGCAGCAGCGCCTCACAGCCGACGATCCGCCGCGTGAGCGCGGACTGGACCGGCTGATAGTAGACCGAGAGCTGGTTCTGGCCGAGAAGGGCGGTTCTCAGATCCATTTCGGTTCTTCGCCGCAGGCCCAGCGTCTCGTCCATCGCGTCGGAGAAAAAGGAACAGCGCCCCCGGCCGGCAGTCTTCGAATAGTAGAGCGCCACGTCCGCCTTGCGCTGCAGGTTGACGCGGTCATCCCCGTCGCGCGGGAAAATTGCGGCGCCGATGCTGACGCCGAGGAAAACCGTATTTCCCGCGATATGGAACGGTTCGCGCGCGGCTTCCACCATGCGCCGGCAGAGCGCGCCGATCTCCTCGTCGCCGCCCTTTCCGCTCAGCATGACGGTGAATTCGTCTCCGCTGATGCGGGCGACAAGGTCGTCGCGTCGAACGATCGCCTGCAGCCTCAGGGCGAACTCCCTGATCAGCGCGTCGCCCGCCGGATGGCCGAGCGTATCATTGACCTGCTTGAACCTGTCGAGATCGAGGTAGAGAAGGGCCAGCGGTACGACCGGCCTCTCGGCCAGGCGACGGTCGACGTTCTCGTTGAAGGACAGCCGGTTGGGGAGGTCGGTCAACGGATCATGCAGCGCCAGGTGACGGACGCGTTCCTCGCTCTCCTCAAGTCTGCGCGACCGGCTGTCATGGATCGTCAGGAAGATCGCGATCGCGGCGAGCGCGATCACGATGAGGGCGATCAGCACCGGTATCACGCGCGCCATGACCGCGGATCCGGGCCGGTAGGGCTGCCAGACGAAATAGCCGATAGTTCTGCCTTCGCTGGTTTTGAGCGGCTGGTTGGAGCCGTCCGGCGTCCATGAAAAGTGGAGGGCCTCGAACATGTAGTCGTTCTGAAGTTCCTCGATCAGGCTGCCGTCGAGAAACCGGATGGCGACATGCAGATATTCCTGGCCCGGCTCCTGTTGCACGAATTCGGAATGGGGAACGATCGGCTTGATGCTGACCACGGCGGGATGCTCTCTGATCACGGCCAGATCGGAGACGCCCGCTGTCAGGTCCCGTTCATTGATCTGGCCGTCGTTGCCTGCGATCAGCTTGGCCCGAAGTTCTTCGGCAAGGGGCTCGACCTCGCTTTGGATGGCGTCATAGGCGTACTGGCTCGCCATGGCGCCATCGGTGAAGGCGTAAAGCGCCCGGTCGGAAGGGTCGAGGATGTAGACGCCGTCAAAGCCGAAATAGTCGTGCATCCAGGTGCCGAGATTGTCGTCGATCCAGGTGAAATTGCCGGCACGGACCTCGATGACCGCATCGTCCCAGACCGTCGCGCTTTCCTGGTCATGGGCCACTTCGGACTGCAACTGGGAGATCACGAGCCGGACGAGCCTCGCCTGCCGCTCATGGGACGCCTTGTCCGCCTCCCTTCCGGCCCAGTTCAGCAGGGCGAGAACGCCGAGGCCGATCAGCAGCGTGAGCCCCAGGGCGGGTGTTGCACGCGTCAGGAGAAACCGAGAGCGGCTTTTTGCCTGTCTTTTGTTATTCATTATCGAAGCCGATCATCGTATTCGGGACGAAAACTATGCGCAAAGGCGCATCGCCGTGCAAGGCGAACCTGCACCGCTGTCAGAACCGAAGCATCTTTACGTCTTGGGAAGTGTTTCAGATGACACAGAGGCAACTTTGAGCCGCGCCGGTTCCCGTGTCATTTCGGGATGTCGCCGCCCTTGGTCTGGCAGGCGGCACGGCTCAATGAAAATCCCGGCTCGGGAACAACCGTTTCGCCTGCTCCCGCGGGTGGTGGGCGCGGGGCTGGAGTTTCGGGCGGCGCGGCGTGTCGTCGGCCTTTGGATCGGTGATGCCGATGGCGTCGTCCATCGGGTGGCCGAGTTCGGAGAGGCGCCAGGAGCAGTCCTCGATGGTTTCGGCGATCACGTGGACGACCACGCCCTCGCGCTGTAATTTGCCTGTGACTTTCAAAAGACGCCCGCCCATCACCGTGCGGCGGAAGCGTTCATAGACCTTTTTCCACACGACGATGTTGGAGACGCCGGTTTCGTCTTCCAGCGTGAGGAAAATGACGCCGGACGCCGTGCCGGGGCGCTGGCGGGTGATGACCAGGCCTGCGACGTTGACGCGCCGCAGCGGCGTTGTCGCCAGCGCCGAATGCAGCGTCAGGCCGGGCATTTTCGGGCGCAAGAGTTCCATCGGGTGGGCGCGCAGGCTCATGCGGGTCGCGACATAATCCTCCACCACCTGTTCGCCGAGATTCATCGTCGGCAGGATGACATCCGGTTCGTTGATGTGCTCGCCATCGATGGGATCATTGAAGAGCGGCAGCGGTTTTGGCGCGCGGATTGCCTTGACGCGCCACAGCGCATCGCGGCGCGACAGGCCGGCATCCGCAAAGGCGTCGGCCTCGGCAAGGCGCTCCAGCACCGCCGGCATCAGGCCTGCGCGCAGCCACACGTCTTCCGGCGTCTGGTAGCCATTGCCGCGCGCGTTCTCCAGCCATTCGGCATCCTCCTTCTTCAGCCCCTTGATCTGGCGGAAGCCGAGGCGCAGCGCATAGGCGCCATCGGCGCGGCGCTCCAGCGTGCAGTCCCAGGCGCTGTGATTGACCGAGATGGGGCGGACTTCCACCTGATGCTCGCGGGCATCGCGGACGATCTGGGCCGGCGCGTAAAAGCCCATGGGCTGCGAATTCAGCAGCGCGCAGGCGAAGGCCGCCGGATAATGGCATTTCAGCCAGGCAGAGACATAGGTGAGCATGGCAAAGGCTGCTGCATGGCTTTCGGGAAAGCCGTAATCGGCAAAGCCCTTGATCTGGGCGAAGCAGCGCTGGGCGAAATCAAGCTCGTAGTCATTTTTGAGCATGCCGTTGATGAATTGTTCCTCGAATTCACCGATCGTGCCCATCTGGCGAAAGCTTGCGAGCGAGCGGCGCAGCCGGTCGGCATCCTCCGGCGAAAAGCCGGCGGCGACCACGGCGATCAGCATCGCCTGTTCCTGGAACAGCGGCACGCCCTTGGTCTTTTCAAGCACCCCGCGCAGTTCCTCCTTCGGATAGGTGACCTTTTCGTGCCCCAGCCGCCGCCGGATATAGGGCTGCACCATGCCGCCCTGGATCGGGCCCGGTCGCACGATCGCCACTTCGATGACGAGGTCGTAGAAGGTTGCCGGCTTCATGCGGGGCAGAAAGTTCATCTGCGCCCGGCTTTCCACCTGGAAGACGCCGATGGCATCGGCCTTCTGCAGCATGTCATAGGTCGCTTCATCCTCCTGCGGCACGGCGGCGATGGTGAGCGGGCGGTTGTAATGGCGCGCGGTGAGATCGAAGCATTTCTTCAGGCAGGTCAGCATGCCGAGGCTCAACACATCGACCTTGAGGATGTTGAGCGCGTCGATATCGTCCTTGTCCCATTCGATCACGGTGCGGTCTTCCATCGCCGCGTTTTCGATCGGACAGAGCTCGTCCAGCCGATCCTCGGTGATGACGAAGCCGCCGACATGCTGCGACAGGTGCCGGGGAAAGCCGATGATCTCGCCAATCAGGCGCACGGTCTGGGTCAGCCTGCGGTCGGTAAGATCAAGACCGACCTCCTTCAGTCGTTCGGGTTCGGCGCCCTTGCTGGAAATGCCCCAGATCTGGCCGGAAAGCGCGGCGGTGACATCGTTCGACAGGCCCATCACCTTGCCGACCTCGCGGATCGCCGCGCGCGAGCGGAAATGGATAACGGTGGCGCAGAGCCCGGCATGGTCGCGGCCATATGTCTCGTAGATGTGCTGGATCACCTCCTCGCGCCGCTCATGCTCGAAATCGACATCGATATCCGGCGGCTCGCCGCGATGGCGGGAGACGAAGCGCTCGAACACCATGCCGATCATGTCGGGCCGGACATCGGTGATGCCGAGCGCATAGCAGAGGATGGAATTGGCTGCCGAGCCGCGGCCCTGACAGAGAATGCCCTTGCTGCGCGCAAAGGCGATGATGTCGTGGACGGTGAGGAAATAGGCGGCGTAGCCGAGCTCGCCGACCAGCGCCAGCTCCTTTTCCGCAAGCTCCCGGTTGCGTGCCGGAATGCCTTCGGGATTGCGCCGCCTCAACCCCTCCCAGGTGAGGCGGGCAAGGCGGGCCTGCGGCGCCTCGCCATGGGCGACCTCGGCCGGATAGTTGTAGGAAAGCTCGGTCAGCTCGAAGGTGAGGCGCGCGGTGATCTCCAGCGTGCGGCGGATGGCGGCGGGATGATCGCGGAAGATATCCGCCATTTCCTGCGCCGGCTTCAGCCGCCGCTCGGCATTCGGCAGCGCGAGGTGGCCGATCGCATCGATGGTGATGTGATGGCGCATGCAGGTCAGCACATCGGCAAGCTGGCGGCGGCTGGCGTGATGCATCAGCACGTCGCCGACGGCGACCATCGGCGCGCCGGTCTTGTGCGAAAGGGCGGTGAGGGTTTTGAACCAGGCGGCGTCGGAGCCGTCATAGCGGGGGGCCGCTCCGGTGAACACGTGGCCGGGAAAGCGGCGGTGCGCATGGGTGATATGGTCTGCCGCCTCCGCCCTGTTCTCCAGTCCCTGCGGCAGCGCGATGAGGATGGAGCCATCGGCCCATTCCAGCATGTCGCGCAGGTAAAGCAGGCATTCGCCCTTTTGCGCGCGGCGCTTGCCGAGGCTCAGGAGCCGCACCAGCTTCTGGTAGGCCGGCTTGTCCTTCGGCAACGCCACGAAATCGACCGGGCTGTCGGCAAGCACCAGCCGGCAACCGACGATCAGGCGCGGCAGGCGGCGGATCGGCGGCAGGGCAATGGACTTGGCCTCGCCGGCCGGCTGGCGCGACGAGGGATCGATATGGGTCGAAAGCCGGATCGACTGCTCCTCGGCCTGCTTCTCGATCTTGCGCCTGATCTCCTTCAGCGCCCGGAAGGCGCGGACCACGCCGGCAAGCGAATTGCGGTCGGTGATGGCGATCGCGGCAAGGTCCAGTTCGGCGGCGCGGATCACCATCTCCTCCGGATGCGAGGCGCCGGTGAGAAAGGTGAAATTGGTGGTGACGCATAACTCGGCATAATCCATGGCCGGGCCTCAGGCGAAGAGGCCATGGACGAACCAGCCGGGGGCCTGCGGGGTGTGGAACATCCACAGCCTCAGCCCCTGACGGGTTTCCACCCGCCAGTAATCGCGAAGCCCGGAACGCCAGGCCTCGTCCGGCCGCCACCATTCCGGGGCGATCCGCTCCGGTCCGCTGCTTGCCGCCGTCTCAAACCGCATGCGCCGCCAGGAAAAGCGGGACGGCGGGCGGCGGGCGGCGTCGCTCGTCACCGGTTCGGGCGCGAACATGCGCAGCGGGCGGGGGTGGTCCATGCGCCATTCGGCATCCACCCTGCCATAGGCGGCGGGGTTCTCGGTGAAGCCGCGCTCCGGAATATGGCTGGCGACCGGCTGGAAGCGGACGATGTTATCAAGGCCGATGCGCGCGCCGAGCCTTGTGACGAGATCGTCCAGCGCCTCGCCCTCTATGAGCCCGCCTTCGCCGATCTGCTCGGCGGGCAGGTTTTCCACGCCGCGCGCCTCCAGCCGGATCCGCTCGATGCCGAAGCCGGCGTCGATCTCGCCGACCGGACGTTCGAACAGCCGGAGAATGCGGGGCGCATCGCGCATCGGGCGGGCGAGGCGGAGGGTGACATTCTGTCGGGTCTGGTCGACGCGCTCTACCGAAAGCATGATGGCCCGCGCGCCGGCTTCCCGGCTCTTCAGCCGCAGGCAGAGCGTTTCCAGCAGGCGGGAGAGGGCGGCCATCACGTCATCCACAAGGCCGATCGGTTCGGGAAAACTCATCCGCACGCCATAATGCGGCGGCTCGGAAAGCGGCGAGACGGCCTCGCCGCGTGTCCCGAGCGCCTGTTCGAGGCGCTCGATCAGCGCCATGTCGAAGCGGCGGGCGAGCGTGGCGCGCGGCAGGGCCGTCATGTCGGCAATGGTGTTGAGGCCGAGGCGTTTCAGGGCGGTTGCGGTCTTGTCATCGATGCGCAGCGCCGAAACCGAAAGTGGGCCGAGTGCTGCGGAGGTCTTGCCTTCCGGCGCAATGCCGGGGGCAAAGTGAGAAAGCGCCCAGGCCGCGCCGCGGGTATCGGCGATGCCGATCGTCACGGAAAGCCGGGCGTGGGCAAGCCGCTCCTTCATGTCCTCCAGCATCGCCGCCTCGCCGCCGAAAAGGTGGGATGCGCCGGTGATGTCGAGCACCAGCCCGTCCTCGCCGTCGAGCCCGGCATGGGGCGTGTAGCGCGTCGCCCAGCGGGCGAGCATGGTGAGAAAGCGCCGGTCGGCATCGATATCGGCGGGGCGGGTGACGAGGTCCGGCACATAGGCGCGGGCATCGGCCAGCCCCATGCCGCGCTCCAGCCCCTGGCCCTCGGCCTCCCGGTTGAGGTCGTAAAGCCGGTCGTGATTGCCCTCGCTCAGCGTGACGGCGAACGGGCCATCAACCGGGCGGGCCCTGAGAACCCGCTCGCTCGGCAGTCTCTGAAACCATATGGATACGACGCGCCGTTTCATCCCACCGCACTGTCCAGCTGCTATTTGTTCCTGTTTTGTTCTTTATAATCGACCAGCTTTGCAGAGTCGAGTCGGAAGCGGAAAACAGCGGCCTGCAGAGCCAGCGCGTGGTCGCCGCCTGATTGCCGGCGCCTTCGGGATGCAGCGAAAGCCCGATGCTGCGGCCGCTTTCGGCGGCAAGCTGCAGCCGGCGTCCCGGGGTGAGCTCGACCGGCTTGTCCACCTCCATGACGACGAGGCCGACGGCGCCGGAACGCAGACCCTCTTCCGCCGCGGCGAGCGTCTCCGTCTGGTCTGCGGTGCGCGCCAGGATGATATCGCGCGGGTCGAAAAACGCCGAAAACGCCACCGGATTGATCTCCTCGGCAAACCATGCCGGCTTGATCCACAGCACCGTGCCGCCGGTGACGCCGGAAAGCGCTGCGGCAAAGAAAGGCGCGCCGGGGCCGGAGGCATCATGCACCCGGCCGCGCTGGAGCGGAAATATGGTCGAAAACGCATCCTGCATGGGACGATGATATAGCGGATCGGATGAGAATGAAAAGGGAACAAAAGTGTGAGAGCGGAAGATGCAGAAATATGGTTCGAGCAGCGGAAAGATGCCTCCGCGAGCATGACGCCGGTCGTTTTCGGACCTCATAATGACATCGTGCTCGCCTCCCTCAACCGACGCTGCTAAAATCGGGCCATGTTGGATTTCGATACATGCGAAGCGGCGCGGCAGGCGCGTGACCCGGCGTATGACGGCAGGTTCTTTACCGCTGTTCGCACGACGATGATCTATTGCCGTCCGGTCTGCCCGGTAAAACAGCCTTTGGCGAAGAATGTCAGCTATTACCCGACGGCGGCCGCCTGCGAGCGGGCCGGATACCGGCCGTGCCTGCGCTGCCGTCCGGAAAGCGCGCCGTTCTCGCCGGCCTGGAACGGCACGCGCACAACCGTCGAGCGGGCGTTGAAGCTGATTGCCGAGGGCGCGCTGGACGCTGGCACGGTGGAGCAACTTGCCGCACGCCTCGGCGTTGGCGCGCGGCATCTGTCGCGGCTCTTTGCCGTCCATGTTGGCGCGTCGCCATTGCAGACCGCCCAGACGCTGAGGATCGGTCGGGCAAAGCGATTGCTGGACGAGACTTCGCTGCCGGTCGCGGACGTGGCGGCGCGTGCCGGCTTCGGCAGCGTCCGGCGCTTCAACGCCGCGTTCTCGAGGCTTTATGGACGGCCGCCCTCGGCGATCCGGAGACCGGCGCGATGAGCGGGTTGTTCTATACCTATATCGACAGCCCGGTGGGCGCGCTGCTGGTGGCGGGCGATGGCAACCGGCTGCACTTCATCTCGTTTCCGACCGGTCACAAGGCCTTCGGGCCGCGATCCGACTGGCGGCGCGATGATGCGCCGTTTGCCGAGGCGCGGCGTCAGCTCGATGCCTATTTCGCCGGCGAGCTGAAACAGTTCGATCTCGCCTATCATCTTTCGGGAAGCGGGTTTCAGAACCGCGTCTGGGAATATCTGGCGACGATCCCTTATGGCGAGACCACGACCTACGGCACGATCGCCGGAGCGCTCGGCGATGCCAATGCGAGCCGGGCGGTGGGCACCGCCAATGGCAACAATCCGCTGCCGATCCTGCTGCCCTGCCACCGCGTGATCGGCGCCAATGGCGCGCTGACCGGCTTTGGCGGCGGCCTGCCGACCAAGAAATTTCTGCTCAGACTTGAAAATGCCTGGGAGGAGCCGCCGCAGGCGGATCTGTTTGCAGGTTGAAGCTGAACGATCTAGGCTTTTTCCTTCAGCCACGCTGTGGGGCTTTTCCCGGTGACACGGGCAAATTCGCGATTGAAATTCGATTTGGTGTTGAAGCCGCTTGCGAGCATGGCCGCTGTCGCGGTGTCGCCGGCCTTCAGGCGGTCGCATGCATGCAGGATGCGATAGCGATTGATGTAGCGTGAGACATTGTCGCCGGTGGTGCGATTGACTGCGGCCGAAAGGGTCTTGGCGGGTATTCTGAGCCGGCGCGCAAGCCGCGAGAGCGTTAGCGCCGGGTCGAGATAAAGTGTCTCTGAAGCGAGCAGCGCATCCAGACGTGCCATGATTTCCGTATCCGCCTCTGTGGCTTCGGGCGGTTCGGCACGCGGCGTTTCCTTGTGACCGCCTTCTCCGAAGGCATTCGGCGAAAGGCTGAGAAGGCCCGCAGCCAAAAGTGCCATCGAGGTGAAGATGCTGACGATCATTGGCTTGAGCGCTGGCGTACCGGCAAGAATGACAGTGGCGATCAGTGTGTCGCTGACGGCCGAGAGCACGAGACTTGCGGCAATCCCCGCCCACAGCCATTGCGGCTGGCGACCGGCTTCCAGCCGTGCAAGCGGCAGGGCGTCTCCGCCTGCCTTAAGCGCCAGCAGGATCCGTGCGCCATAGGCAAGAAACACCATCGGAATGATCGCATCCACCGTTACCGGCGCGAACAGCACGCTAAACAGGGTGAAGGCGGGGGCGGCCAGATGGATGAAATCACGCCCCGGACGGATCGGTTCGATGAAGGAGGAACGGAATGAGAGCCAGGCGCAGACGGGCACGACGCTGGCTGTCACCGGCTGTACCGGCTGAAGAAAGGCTACGCCGTAATATTGCACCAGCGCGACGACGAGCCCCTGAAGCGCGCATGCCGAAAGAAAAACGGCGATCGCGAGCGGCCGCCTTTCGCCCGCAAGCATACGCAAGACCATAAAGCCCAGCACCAGTGCGGTGACCATCGGAACCGGTAGAACGAGCATGGCATCATCCCTCATCTATCGGCCCCGAATAGTGCAAAAACCGGTTTCCGGCGACCTCAAACCGGAAAGAGGACGCTGTTTGCGCCGGAAAACGAAAGAAGAAACCGTCTCAAACACATCGAAAGGTTTCTCCGATGAAGCGTCTTCTTCTCTCTTTTCTGTCTGTCCTGACATTCGCTGTTCCCGCGCTTGCTGCCGAGCCCCTGCTGCCGGGCTATGAGCGCATGGCCGTTGAAAGCGCTGAGCGCCCCGTTCTGCTGGCAGCAACGCTCTGGTACCCTGCAAAGACGAGGAGCTATCGCGGCATTGTCGGCGGCAACGCCGTCTTCGAGGGCACATCCGGCCTGATGGGCGCGCGCATTGCCGATGGCAAATTTCCGCTGTTTCTGTTTTCTCATGGTTCAGGCGGCAATATGGACAACAGCGCCTGGCTGATGGCGGCGCTCGCCGAACGCGGCGCCATGGTGCTGGCGGTCAATCATCCGGGCAGTACGACGGGCGATTCGTCTCCGCGTGCCTCCGCCTTTCTGGACACACGGGCCGGCGATCTTTCCGCCGCCCTCGATATGCTTCTGGCTGATCCGGTCCTGGGGTCGCATGTCGACCAATCGGCAATCACGGCGGTGGGGTTTTCGCTGGGCGGCGGCACCGCGCTCAATCTTGCCGGCCTGCGGTTCAGCGGCGATGCGTTTGCTGACTATTGCAGGGCGCAACCGGCGCAGGCTGACTGCGTCTTCATGTCAAAGGGCAATCTTGACCTTGACCATATGCCGAGCGGGTTTTCTGCAGATGCCCGCGATGAACGGATTAGCCGGGCCATCGCCATTGATCCCGGTTTTACCTATGCGGCAACCGAGGATAGTATTGAAGCGACCGATATGCCTGTTCTGGTGATCAATCTCGGTGAGGAAAACCTCATGCGGGCGGCGGATGTTTCCGAAGCCGGCAGCAATCTTATCGCGCGCCTGCCTGAGGCCGAACGGGTCGTCATCGCGCCCGCGCATCACTTCACCTTTCTGGCCGAATGCACGCCAGACGGTGCGGCCCTGCTGGCCGAAGAACAGGACGATCCGGTCTGCGACGATCCCGAGGGCGCCGATCGGGCGGAGGTTCATGCCCGGATCATTGAGGCCATTGCGCGTTTTTCCGGGCTATGATCCCTGTCGGGCCGCCTTTTGCGGCCCGGCTCACATCCCCCGCGTCGGGATCTTCTTTTCGAAGTGGCGGAAGATCGTCACCAGAATGCCGGTGAGGCAGAGATAGAGGAAGGCGAGGAAGAGAAGCGGTTCATAGGTGAGGTAGGTCGACTGGCGAATGTCGCCGACCACGGCGTAAAGGTCGATCACCGTGATCGTTGCCACCAGCGGCGTCGATTTGAGCTGCACCACGGTTTCGCCCGCGAGCGTCGGCAGCGCCCGGTGCACGGCGCGCGGCAGCCAGATGCGGGTCAGCACCTTCCAGCGGCCCATGCCATAGGCGCGGGCGGCCTCCAGTTCGCCATGCGGCACGCCGGCAAAGGCGCCGCGCATCACCTCGCCCTCATAACCCGCATAAGACAGTGTCAGCGCCAGCAGCCCATAGGGCCAGGCCTCGCGCAGGTAAGGCCACAGGAAGGATTGGCGGATTTCGGGAATGCCGGGAAACAGCGAACCGAGGCCGTAATAAAGCAGCCAGAGCTGCAGCAGCAGCGGCGTGCCGCGAATGATGGTGCAGAAAATGCGCGCCGGCCAGGCAAGGATTTTTGGTCCCGTGACCTGAACGAGGCCGAGCGGGACAGCGAGCAGGAAGCCGAGGATGGTGGAGGAGACCAGGAGCACGATCGTGATCCAGAGCCCGGCCATCAGCATGCCGGCATAGTCGGGTAGCCAGTTCCACTGCATCTTCACGATCATCAGGATGAGTAGGCCGAGCGCCACGGCCATGATGGCGAGCCTGTGCGGCCGCATCAGCGCGGAAAGTTTCGGCAGCGGCGGCGGGGTCTCGATGTCCTCCGGTATCTGCTGATCGGTCATGTCCGCTGCCTCGCGATGCCGCGGCTGGCGCGGCGCTCGAGAAACTGCAGGGCGACGTTTGAGACCAGAGTGACCGCCAGATAGAGCACGCCGGCAGCCGAGAAGAACAGGAAATATTCGTGCGTCACGCCGGCGGCCTGGCGGGTGGCAAGCGTCAGCTCGGTAAAGCCGACGACGGCGAGAAGGGCGGTGTCCTTGGTGGTGACGAGCCAGAGATTGGCAAGGCCGGGAATGGCATGCGGCAGCATGGCCGGCAGCGTGATCCGCCGCATCACCATGGCCGGCGGCATGCCATAGGCGCGGGCCGCCTCGATCTGGCCCGGCGGAATGGCAAGGATCGCACCGCGCAGCACTTCGGTGGAGTAGGCGCCCTGGACAAGACCGATGACGAGAATGCCCGCCAGCATGCCGGAAATGTCGACGGAGGAGAAACCGATCGCGCCCATCAGATTGTTGAGCGCCGCGGTGCCCGCGTAATAAAGCAGCACGATCAGCACAAGTTCGGGGATGGCCCGCACCACCGTGGTGTAGATCTCCATGAGATCCCTGATCACCGGGCCGCCATAAAGCTTGCCGGCCGAGCCGAGAATGCCGATCACCTGGCCGAGCGCGAAACCACCGGCGGCAACCTGCAGCGAGGTGACGAGGCCGCGAAGAAGCGCGCCGCCCCATCCGGGCGGTGACAAGGCGAGCAATTCCCAGTTCATTCTGTTTCCCTGTCTGGCCCGTTCAATGCGCCATCCTGCTTGGTAATGCCATAGCCTCGCGGTCAATCTCCCCCCTTGAAGGGGAGACGCCCGGCCGGGCAGAGGGGGTGAAGTATCAGCCCGAAGCTTTCAGTCCGTTGCGAGGGGCACCCCTCTCTGTCGCTCTCGCGACATCTCTCCCTCAAGGGGAGAGATGGACTTGCGCAGAGGGCTCAAACATCAAAGGAACGCCGACGCCTGTCGCGGCGTCCTTTCATGCCTTGATCAATCGCCGTAGATGTCGAAGTCGAAATACTTCTTCGTAATCTCTTCATAGGTGCCGTCGGCGCGGACGGCGGCGATTGCGGCGTTGAACTTTTCGCGCAGTTCGGTGTCGTCTTTGCGCAGGCCGACGCCGATTCCGGGGCCGTAGATTTCAACATCCTGCGCGACGGTGCCCATCATTTCGCAGCACGCCTTGCCGTTGTCGCTTTCGAGGAAGGGCTGAAGCGTTACGAGGTCTGCGATCTCGGCGTCGATGCGGCCGGCATAAAGATCCTGGTTGACCTCGTCCTGGGTCTGGTAGGTCTTGATCTCGGCATCGGGGAAATGCTTTTCGGCATAATCCTGGTTCGTGGTCGAGACCTGCACGCCGAGCACCTTGCCCGACAGGCTTTCATTGGTCGGCTCGATGCCGGAGCCGGCCTCGGCGACGATGGCGCCGGGGGTGCTGTAATACTTGTCGGAGAAGGCGATCTGCTCCTCGCGCTCGGGCGTGATCGACATCGAGGCCATGATGGCGTCGATCTTGCCGGCGGTCAGCGCCGGAATGATGCCGTCCCAGGCGATCGGCGTGATGACGCAGTCAAGCGCGGCTTCCTTGCAGAGGGCATCCATCAGGTCGATTTCCCAGCCGGTCCAGTTGCCGGCGGCGTCCGGCACGGTGAAGGGCGGATAGGGCTCGGCGGCAACGCCGACCTTGACGGTCTCGGCGGAAGCGGCGCCGGCAGAAAGCGCAAGGCAGGCTGCGGCGCCGAGAAGTGCGGAAGTCAGTTTCTTCATGGTTTCGGTTCCCTCTGTTTTAGGTTGGGCCATTGCCGGAACGTATCGGGTAATCGTCCTGCGAACGGCTATTGCACGGAGCTGATGAATTTCCTCAGTCGTTCGGATTCCGGATTGTCGAAGACGGTTTGGGGCGCGCCCTGTTCTTCCACCCGGCCGTCATGCAGGAAGACGATTTCGCTGGCGACCTCGCGGGCAAAGCCCATCTCGTGGGTGACCAGCAGCATGGTGCGGCCTTCCTCGGCAAGATCGCGGATGACCGTCAGCACCTCGCCGACCAGTTCCGGGTCGAGCGCGGAGGTCGGCTCGTCGAACAGCATGGCCTCCGGCTGGATGGCAAGCGCGCGGGCAATCGCCGCCCGCTGCTGCTGGCCGCCGGACAGGAAGGCCGGATAGGCGTCGCGTTTTTCATAGAGCCCGACGCGGCGCAGAAGCGTTTCGGCCTCGGCGACCGCCGCGTCCCGCTTGACGCCGAGCACATGCACCGGCACTTCGATGACATTCTGTATCAGCGTCATGTGCTGCCAGAGATTGAAGCTCTGGAACACCATGGCGAGACGCGTGCGGATGCGCTGGATCTGTTTGCGGTTGGCCGGCATCAGCCCGCCATGGCCGTCGGGTTTCATGGCGATTTCCTCGCCATGCACGCAGATGCGGCCGCGCGTCGGCCATTCCAGCATATTGATGCAGCGCAACAGGGTGGATTTTCCCGATCCGGAACCGCCGATAATGGCGATGACCTCGCCCTGACGGGCCTTGAGCGACACGCCTTTGAGCACTTCGAAATCCCCGAAGGATTTATGGAGATCGTCGACGGTGACCGCTTCTGCGGGGTCGCCATCCTGCGGTTTGTTTTCAGCCTTCATTAAAACGCTTTGCCGTTATCGGTATGCCGACGGTCAGGCGCTTCTTGCGGTGCAATCGTGCCGGCGATCAAAAATCGTTCCTTGGCTTTATTACTACACTTGCGAGCTTATTATGCAAGTGTATAACTAGCGGAGATTTCGCAGAAGCGTGGAGAAGAATGGAATGAGTTTCGGAGCGCAAACCATGGCGCAACCCATCAGGCGGGTGATCATGCGCCGGCCCGGTGAAAGCCTTTTGCGGGCGGATCCCGCCGTCTGGCATTACGGCAAGACCTTCAACGCCGAGCGCGCGATCGGCCAATATGCGGCATTTGCCGATCTGGTCGCGGCCTCGGGCGCCGAAATCCTCTGGTACGAGGACAAGGGCGATGGGCTTGCCGATGCCATGTTCACCCACGATCCCTCGCTGGTTGCCGATAGCGGCGCGATCCTGCTCAACATGGGCAAGCCCCTGCGCAAGGGCGAGGTCGACGGTCATGAGGCGATCTATCGCGCAGCCGGCATTCCGGTTCTCGGGCGGCTTTCCGGTTCGGGCACAGTGGAGGGCGGCGATTGCGTCTGGGTTGACGAACGCACGCTCTGCATCGGTCGCGGCGTGCGATCCAATGCCGAAGGGATCGACCAGGTTCGCAGGCTGCTGGCGCCGCATGGCATTTCTGTCCTGAGCTTCGACCTGCCGCTCTGGCAGGGGGAAGAGGCCTGCCTGCATCTGATGAGCGTGATCTCGCCGCTTGCCGACAAGCTGGCGCTGGTCTATGCGCCGCTTCTGCCCGCGCCGTTCTATCAGTTGCTCAAGGAAAAGGGTTACACGCTGGTGGAGGCGCCGGAAGACGAGTTCATGGCGTCCAACGGCCTCAACCTCAACGTCCTGCCGACAAAACAGCTCGACGTGATCGCTGTTGCGGGTTTCGACAAGACGAAGGCCGCGATGGAGAAGGCCGGCTGCGCCGTCAGCACATTCGAGGCCGATGCGCTCTGCATTGCCTGCGAGGGCGGGCCGACCTGCCTGACCCGGCCGATCCTTCGAGGCTGAGATGAGCCGAAAGCCCTTCCGCCGCGCCTCTGACGCCGAACGGCGTGCCGACCTGATCGAGGCGATGCTGGACTGCATCGCCGAGGGCGGCATCCAGAACGCGACCGTCAGGGAAGTGGCGGAGCGGGCGGGCGTCTCCGGCGGACTGATCCGGCATTATTTCGCGACCAAGGAACACCTCCTCCACGCCGCCTACCGCCAGACCATGGCGGCGATGACCGAGATATCCGCCGCGGCGGGCATGGCGGACGACAAGAGCGCGCGAGAGAAGCTGGCCGGTTTTGTCGCCGCCTGTCTGATGCCGCCGATGATTGATGCAAGGCGGCTTTCGCTCTGGGCGGCCTTCATCGCCATGGCGCGGATCGATCCCGCCATGGGCGCGATCCACCGGGAAAGCTATCTGGAATACCGGGCGCTGATCGAGCGTCTTCTGGCCGGCGCCTTTCGCGAGGCCGGGCGCGACGTTGCCGCAGCTGATATCCGCCGGCTGGCGATCGAGATCAACGCCGTCCTCGACGGGCTCTGGCTCGAGGGTTCGCTTGCCGGAGACATTTTCGAGGATCGGGAGTTGTTGCGGGCGGGACTTCATTCGGTGGGTGCGATCACCGGCCTTCGGCTTGAAGATTTTGAAGGATGAAAGACAATGCACTATGCAAGGATATCCAACCGTCTCGGCGGCCTCGGTTCCGACAAGTGGGCGGTCCATCTGAAAGCGCGCGCCATGCAGGCGGCCGGAACCCCCATCCTGGAACTGACGATCGGCGAACCCGATGTCGCGCCCGATCCCGTACTGGCGGAGGTTGTGGCATCGGCCCTTGAACAAGGCCGGATCGGCTATTCCAACGGGCGCGGCGAACCGGAACTGCTCAAAGCGCTGTCCGCACGCTACACCGCCCGCACGGGCCGTGCCATCGGACCGGAAAATGTCGTCTGCTTTCCCGGCACGCAGACCGCGCTTTTCGCGGTGATGCTGACGCTTGTCGAAGACGGCGATGCCGTGCTGGTCGGTGACCCGCTCTATGCCACCTATGAGGGCGTGATCCGCTCCACGGGCGCCGAGATGGCGCCGGTGCCGCTCAAACCCGAAGACGGGTTCCACATGCGCGCCGATATTCTGGAACAGGCGATCACGGATAATTCCCGCGTTCTCCTGCTCAATACGCCCCACAATCCGACCGGCGCGGTGCTGACGGCCGAAGAGCTCGCCGAAATCGGCGACGTCTGCCGCCGGCACGACCTCTGGATCATTGCCGACGAAGTCTACGAGGAACTGATCTTCGGGGGCGATTTTGCCTCGCCGCTGGATAATGCCGACCTGGCCGGGCGCACCATCGCTGTCTCCTCGATCTCCAAGTCCCATGCGGCGCCGGGCTTCCGCAGCGGCTGGGCGATCGGTCCGGCGGCATTCTGCGCGCGGCTGCTGCCGGTGGCCGAAACCATGCTGTTCGGCAACCAGCCCTTTATCGCCGACGCGACGGCGGCAGCCATCGAAAGGCCGAGCGGCGTTTCCGCCGCCTTGCGCGCCTCGCTGAGAAGGCGGGCTGCCCTTCTGGTGGACGCGCTTTTGGCCGCGCCGGGCATTCTCTGCGCCATGCCCGAGGCAGGCATGTTCGCCTTCGTCGATGTCTCGGCCACCGGGCTTTCGGGCGAGGCCTTTGCGCTCGGCCTGCTGGAGTCCGAGCATCTGGCGGTCATGCCCGGCTCGTCTTTCGGGGTCGAGGCGGACGGTTTTATCCGCATCAGCCTGACGGTGCCGGATGAGGATATCGTCGAGGCGGCGCATCGCATCAGCCGTTTTGCCGCCAACCTTACGGCCGGGAAGAAGGCGGCGCAGGCATGAGCGCGACCATCACGGTCGGCGAGGCGCTTGTGCGCCTCCTGGAAGCGCATGGCGTCGAGGTCGTCTTCGGCATTCCCGGCGTGCATACGGCCGAACTCTATCGCGGGCTTGCCGCCTCGAAGATCCGTCACGTCACGCCGCGCCATGAACAGGGCGCCGGTTTCATGGCCGATGGCTATGCCCGCGTCACCGGCCGGCCGGGGGTGGCCTTCGTGATTACCGGTCCGGGCCTCACCAATACGATCACGGCCATGGCGCAGGCGCGGGCCGACAGCGTGCCGATGCTGGTGATTTCCGGCGTCAACGCCCGCAGGACGCTCGGCAAGGGGGAGGGATGCCTGCACGAACTGCCGGACCAGCACGCGCTGATGAAGAGCTTCGCCAAGGCCTCCGTCACGCTGATGAACGGCGCGGACCTTGCCTGTGAGCTCGCCCGCTGCCTGGCCCTGACAATGTCCGGCCGGCCCGGCCCGGTGCATCTGGAAATCCCGACCGACGTGATGGTCGAGACGATTGCGCCGCCGGAGCCGGCGGCCTTGGATCATGCGGTCGCGGTTGCCGACGCGGCGGCGCTGGAAGATGCTGCGGCCCTGATCAATGGCGCGAAGGCTCCCGTCATTCTGGCCGGCGGCGGCGCATGCCGGGCGGATGAGGCGCTGACGGCCTTTGCCGCACGCATCGATGCGCCCGTCGTGCTGACGGCCAATGCGCGCGGGCTGATGGCGGGACACGCGCTGCAGGTTCCGGCCAGCGCAAGCCTTGAACCGGTGCGCGCACTGATTGCCGCAAGCGATCTCGTGATCGCGGTGGGAACGGAAATCGGCCAGACCGACTACGACGTCTATGTCGACGGCGGTTTCCCGGCTCTGAAGAAACTCATCCGCATCGACGTTGATCACGAGCGGGTCACGGCAGGTCCGCAAACCGCCGGGGCAATCGTCGGTGACAGCGCTGCAATGCTCGAGACGCTTCTGATGCGCGTCGATGCGCGACGGGGGAGGGGCGCAGAGCGTGCCGCTGAGACGCGGAAAGCAGCATGGAACGCGCTCTCGGACAAGATCAGGGGCGAAGTGACCCTTCTGCATCGCCTGCGCGACGCCGTTCCCGGCGCGCGCTTCATCGGCGATTCCACCCAACTCGTCTACGCGGGAAATCTCTATTTTGACGCCTCCGCGCCGCAAAGCTGGTTCAACTCCGCGACCGGATACGGCGCGCTCGGCTATGTGCCGCCGGGCGCCATCGGCGCGGCAATCGGCGAGCCGTCGCGTCCGGTCGTCGCGATTGTCGGCGATGGAGGCTTGCAGTTTTCGCTGGCGGAGCTGGGCACGGCGAGAGATGAAAACGCCAATATCGTCTTCCTCGTCTGGAACAATCACGGTTATCGCGAGATCGAGACCTATATGGAAGAGGCCGGCATCGCGCTGGAGGGCGTGAAGCCGTCGCCGCCTGACATGGAAAAGATCGCCGCTGCCTATGGGCTCGGCTTTTCAACGACCGCGGACGAGGATGCGCTCGTCGCGGCGGTCGCGGAGGCAGCTTCCCGCGGTGGACCCCATCTGGTCGAGTTTCGCGCCGACTGAAGTCATCGGGCACAAAAAAATGCCCGGGATCCGGCGATAAGCCGCATTCCGGGCGAAGAAAAAGAGGCCCGTCGGGGCCTCTTCTCGGGCAACTTGGATTAGAAGTCGCGCTGCAGGCGGAACCAGCCGGCCCAGTAGTCGTCGTTCGAGTAGGTATCGGGCAGGTCGGTGTAGCCGACATTGAGCTTGGCGCTCAGGCCGTCAACGATGGTGTAGTCGAACAGGACGCCTGCGGACCAGAAGTCTTCGTTGTCGGCGCCCGGAACCTTTGCGGAGGTCCACTGGTAGGCCGGCGTGATCGAGAACTTGTTGGTGACGTCGAGCTGGTAACCGGCGGCCAGTGCCCATTCGGCATAGACGCCCGGCAGAGCCGACGGGGTTGCCAGCGAGTAGTCGTAGAACTCATTGTCGAAGGTGTTGGCGTAGGCGTTCCAGCCGCTGGA
This sequence comes from Martelella sp. AD-3, assembly GCF_001578105.1. Taxonomy (GTDB): domain Bacteria; phylum Pseudomonadota; class Alphaproteobacteria; order Rhizobiales; family Rhizobiaceae; genus Martelella. The sequence goes on from NZ_CP014275.1 coordinate 225,186, forward strand.
GTAGTTCGCGCCGAGGTCCAGCTGGCCCGGGCCGATTGCGAACGACGTCATCAGACGCAGCGAAGCCTCTTCGTTGTACGTGTCGTAGCCGACATCAAACTTGGCGCCGACGCCGCCGGCCTGGAAGCCGATGCGACCGGAAACGCCGAGCTTCGGCATGTCGTCATTGGAAAGGCCAACCATGTCGGCTTCGAGCGCGTCGAGCGAGAGGCCTGCCACGAAGCCTTCGCCGGCGAAGACGTAACGCATCGAGTTGAAGCGGGTGTTGCCGGCGAGGTCATCGATTTCGCCGATGAGGCCTTCATCCCAATAGCTCAGGAAACGACCGGCCTGGAAGCCGCCGAGGCCGAGATAGGCTTCGTCGATGTAGGTCTTGGTCGACCCGTCGTTGGAATAGGCTTCGCTGCGGAGCGCGATCATGCCGTTGACCGTGCCGAGTTCGGAATCGGTCTTGGACGAGATCTCAAGCTGGCCGCGCGTGAAGACGTTCCAGGCATCCGGAACATTGCCGCCGTTGGAGGCGTCAACCTGGAAGCGGATGTAACCGCCGACATTCAGGCAGGTCTCGGTGCCGGGAATGTAGAAGTAGCCGGCCCCGAAAGCGTCACAAACTTCGACATAGTTGTTCTGGACCGGTTCGATGACGACGACCGGATCGGCGGCTTGCGCGCCGGTTGTGGCTGCAAGCGCAGCAGCGGAGCCAAGAAAGAGGCTTTTGAGGTTCATGAAGATAACTCCTCGTTGAATTGAACGGGGCAGTGCCCTGGGCTGGAAGCAGTTCGTTGCGTTGCATCCATCCGCATCAAACCCGCAGAGGCCGTCAGGAACAATAAACCTTCGGTGGAATGCTAAATCAATCGAATGATTAAGAAGCCTCTGTTGCCGTTCTGCAACGATAATCCCATGAGAAATAAAGAGAAAATCGGCCTTCCGTTGGTTGTCTTCGCTGCGTTTCGCCGTCTTTTTCGTCAGACTGCAGGGCGCATATCATAATAAAATCAATCGTTTGATTAATACAATGGAAGGCAGGATGCCAGGCTTCGCAGCTGGAAAAACGGCGTGCGGAATTTTCCGGGTCGGTCGCTTCGGTTTATCCCGGAGGTCGGTTGCCGGCATCAAAAAACAAAGGCGCGGCCGAAAATCCGGCTACGCCTTTATCTATTTTAGGTTGCATATTCGCGAGCGGAGAGAAAACCGTCAGGTTTCCGGGTCGCCCCTGCGCATCATTTCCGGGATCGGCATGGAGAGAATGTTGTAGCCGTTGTCGACGAAATGGATCTCGCCTGTGACGCCGGAGGCAAGGTCGGACAGCAGGTAGAGCGCCGAGCCGCCGACATCTTCGATCGTGGTCGAGCGCCGGAGCGGCGCATTGCGCTGCTGCCAGGCATAGACGAGTCGGGCATCGCCGACGCCGGAGCCCGCGAGCGTGCGCACGGGCCCGGCCGAAATGGCGTTGACGCGAATGCCGCGCGGGCCGTAGTCGCCTGCCAGGTAACGCATCGAGGCCTCGAGCCCGGCCTTGGCCACGCCCATGACGTTGTAGTTCGGGACCACCGCCGTGGAGCCGCCATAGGTCAGCGTCAGCATCGAGCCGCCGTCCGGCATCAGTTCTGCCGCGCGCTTGGCGATCTCGGTGAAGGAGAAGCAGGAGATCACCATGGTGCGGACGAAATTCTCCCGCGTGGTGTTGGCGTAAAGTCCCTTCAACTCGCTCTTGTCGGAAAAGCCGACGGCGTGGACGACGAAGTCGAGCTTGCCCCAGCGCTGCCTGATCGCATCGAAAACAGCGTCGACGCTCTCGATATCCTCGACATCGCAGGGAACGACGAAATCCGAGTCGACTTCGGCCGCCAGGGGATGAACCCGTCGCCCGAGCGCCTCGCCCTGATAGGTGAATGCGAGCTCGGCGCCTTCGGCGTGAACCGCCTTGGCGATGCCCCAGGCAATCGAGTGGTTGTTGGCAACGCCCATGATCAGGCCGCGTTTGCCCTGCATAAGTCCGGTCATCTGCACATTATCCATTGTAACGCCGGAAGACCAGCGTGGCGTTCGTGCCGCCGAAGCCGAACGAGTTTGAAAGAACGGTGTCGATCTTGGCGTTGTCGATGCGCTCGCGCACGATCGGCACGCCCTCGAATTCGGGATCGAGGAGGTCGATATGGGCGCTCTCGCCGATAAAGCCCTCCTGCATCATGAGCAGCGAATAGATCGATTCCTGAACGCCGGCCGCGCCCAGCGAATGGCCGGTGAGCGACTTGGTCGACTGGATGTGCGGAATCTTGTCGCCGAAGACGTCCTTGATCGCGCCGATCTCGCGGCTGTCGCCAACCGGCGTCGAGGTTCCGTGGGTGTTGATGTAGTCGATCTCTCCGTCGATATCGGCAAGCGCCTGGCGCATGCAGCGCACGGCCCCTTCGCCGGAAGGCGCGACCATATCGTAGCCGTCGGAGGTGGCGCCATAGCCGATGATCTCGCCGTAGATCTTGGCGCCGCGGGCCTTGGCGTGTTCGAGCTCTTCCAGGATGACGACGCCCGCGCCGCCGGCAATCACGAAGCCGTCGCGGGCGGCGTCATAGGCGCGCGAGGCGCGCGGGGCATCCTCGTTGAAGTCGCTGGTCATCGCGCCCATGGCGTCGAAAAGGTTGGACATGGTCCAGTCGAGGTCCTCGTGGCCGCCGGCGAACATCACGTCCTGCTTGCCCCACTGGATAAGCTCCGCCGCATTGCCGATGCAGTGCGCCGAGGTCGAGCAGGCAGACGAGATCGAATAGTTGACGCCATGGATCTTGAACCAGGTGGCGAGCGTGGCGGAGGCTGTCGAGGACATGGCCTTCGGCACGGCGAACGGGCCGATCCGCTTGGGGGAGCCGTTCTTCTCTGTCGTCAGCGCGGCTTCGACGATCGTGCGGGTCGACGGGCCGCCGGAACCCATGACGATGCCGGTGCGCTCATTGGTGATGTCGCCCTCTTCGAGCCCGGAATCGGCAATGGCCTGCTTCATGGCAACATGGTTCCAGGCACCGCCCTGGGACAGAAAGCGCATGGCGCGACGGTCGACCTGGTCCGTGGGGTCGAGCGTCGGCCGTCCCCAGACCTGGCATCTGAAGCCGTGCTCGGCGAAATCCGGCGAGAAAGAGATGCCTGATTTTGCCTCGCGCAGCGAAGCGGTGACTTCGGCGGCATCGTTCCCGATCGAGGACACGATTCCCAATCCCGTAACGACAACACGTCTCATGTTCGATCCTTCTCTTTCTCCTCCGGGCCCGGCGGTCCTGGCGGCGCGGGCCGCGCCCTACTGTTCCTTGAACAGGCCGACCCTCAGATCGGAGGCCTTGTAGATTTCCTCGCCATCGGCCTTCACCCAGCCATCGGCGATGCCGAGAACCAGACGTCCGCGCATGACGCGCTTGAAGTCGACGCCGTATTCCACCAGCTTGTTCTTCGGCGTGACCATGCCGGAAAACTTCACCTCGCCGGTGGAGATGGCGCGGCCCTTTCCGGGTTCACCGAGCCAGCCGAGATAAAATCCGGTGAGCTGCCAGAGCGCATCAAGGCCCAGGCAGCCCGGCATGACGGGGTCGCCCTTGAAGTGGCAATCGAAAAACCAGAGGTCGGGCGTGATGTCAAATTCCGCGCGGGCATGACCCTTGCCATTGGCGCCGCCATCCTCCGAGATCTCGGTGATGCGGTTGAACATCAGCATGGGGGGCATCGGAAGCTGCGCATTGCCGGGGCCGAAAAGCTCGCCCTCGGCGCACTTGATGATGTCCTCGTAATCGAAATGCGATTGTCTTGTGCTCATTAAAACTCTGCTTCCCTTCGTTCAGCGAGGGGTTTCCGGTATCCGGCCCAAGATAAGGGCGTATGTCGCTCTCAGCAATGCGCCCTTGTGCCAGTTGGGCCGGAAAACCCGAAAATCAACTGTCATTCCGTTCACCGAGGCCATACAGGAAGCCGACTTCCGCGGCCAGAGCGAAACGCATTGGTGAGGGCTATTTGCAGTTTAATTTCAATCCTCGCAAGCCCTCGTCCTATTGAAAGCGATTCTCAATGTCGTTATACGGTGCTATATTTGCATTTTGTTAGATGACGCCCTGAAAGTGGATATGACAGCGGGACATCGCATTTCGGAGGAAAAGCTTCGCGCAAGCGGCCTGAGGCCGACGCGCCAGCGCGTTGCGCTGGCCGACCTGCTGTTTGCCAAGGGTGACCGCCACGTGACCGTCGAGGAACTGCACGGCGAGGCACAGGATGCCGGCGTGCCGGTGTCTCTGGCAACCGTCTACAACACGCTGCACCAGTTCACCAATGCCGGCATGATCCGCGTTCTCGCCGTCGAGGGCGCGAAAACCTATTTCGACACCAATACCTCGGACCATCACCATTTCTTCGTCGAAGGCGAGAACGAGGTGATCGACATGCCCGCCGACGGCATTGCATTGAACGGCCTGCCGACGCCGCCCGAGGGCATGGAAATTTCCCATATCGACGTGGTCGTTCGCCTTCGCCCGAAGAAATCCTGATCTTCAGTCCTCCTGTCGGGGCGAGAGCCTTGCCGTGTGGCCGCGCAGGCGCGCCGCCGCAAGTCCGGCCCATTCGCGCAATGCGGTGGTGAGCATTGCGGCATTGGTCATCGGCCGGTCGAGGCTTGCGGAAAGACGCGGCCGACCATCGGTGCGATAGTCCGCCGGCCAGGGCTGGACCTCGACGCTTGCCGCCTCAAATAGCGCAAAGGCGCGCGGCATGTGATAGGCCGATGTCACCAGCAGGCACGGGCCGTCCATGGCGTGATCCTTCAACAGCGCGGACGTATGGGCGGCATTCTCCGCCGTGTTGCGGGCATCCGGTTCATAGAGCAGACGCTCGGGTGAAATGCCGTGATCGGCGAAGAAGCGGGCGGCCGGCTCGGCCTCGCCGTTTTTGGCGCCCGTCAGGGCATTGTCGCCGCCGGTCACCAGGATGGTCATGTCCGGGTAGAGCCGGGCCAGCCTCAGCGCCTCGATGTAGCGGTCCGCCGCCCGGGTGAAGACATAGGCGCCGCGCCGCGCCGAGGCGCCGGTGTTGATGCCGCCGCCGAGCACGATGGCGCAGGCCGGCGGCCCGGCAAGAACCGGACGCCGAAAGCGGGTCTCGAGATCGGCCAGAAGCACGGCGCCGAGATTGGTGAAGCCCGTCACCCCGAGCATCAGCGCGGCGAGCGCGGCGAAAAACGCCGCCGCGCCGGTTTTCGAAAGAGCGAGACACACCAGCGCGGCAAGCATGACGAGGAAGGCGAAAGCCAGCGGCTGGACGATGAGCCAGAATAGCTTTGAGAGAACGAACATCAAGCCTTCCTTCGGTGCCGGCGGATCTCAGCCCTTGCGAAAGACGTATTCGGTCTCCTGGCGCAGCGTTTCGCCGGGGCGGAGGATGGCATTGGGGAAACCGTCCTGGTTGATGGCGTCCGGCCAGACTTGCGTTTCCAGGCAGAAGCCGGCGAACGGCCCGTAGGGAAAGCCGTTGAGGCCCACCGGCGTCTCGTCGAGCTTGAAGGCGGTGTAGAGCTGAACACCGGGCTCGGTCGTCAGCACATCCATGGTCACCTTCGAGGAAGGGGCATAGACGCTGATCACGGGCCGCTTTTCGGTTCGGCCGGGCGAGAGGCAGAAATTGTGGTCGAACAGAACCTGCCGGCCGTTCTCGTCCTCGCGCTTCAAGGGATGCGGCTTGCGGAAGTCGAAGGGCGTGCCGGCAACCGGCCTGATCTCGCCGGTCGGGATCTGACGTTCATCCGTTGGCAGGTAATGGTCGGCGGCGATCATCAGCGTGTGTTCCAGCGTATCCGTGCCGTTGCCGAGATTGAAGTAGGAGTGGTTGCACATATTGGCGACCGTCGGCTTGTCTGTCGTCGCCTCGTAGACGACCGAGAACACGCCGCGCGGCTTCAGCCGGAAATGTGCGCGGATTTCGCAATTTCCCGGAAAGCCGCCGCGCCCGTCCCTGTCGAGGATCTTCAGCGTCACCCGGTCTTCGGCAATCTCCTCGAATTCCCACAGGCTGACGCCGATGCCGTCGCGGCCGCCGTGAAGATTGGTGATGCCGTTTTCGTTGCAGTCGACCTGGTATTCCGTGCCATCGATCGTGAAGCGGCCATTGGCGATCCGGTTGGAGGAGCGTCCCGGCGTGGCGCCGAAATAGGGGGAGTGGTCCGGATAGGGTTCGAAACTGTCGAAGCCGAGGACCAGCGCATGGTCGTGGCCCTCAAGGCGCAGATCCTGCACGACCGCGCCCCAGTTGATGATCTTTGCGGTCAGTCCGCCGCCTGTGATCGTGACCCGGCTGACGGTCTTGCCGTCCTTTGTCTGGCCGAAGGCTTCCGGTTGTGGCGCACCCATTGTTTTTATCCTCCGCATCTGGAATGTTGCATTGCGGGGCGGATATTGCGCCGGAATGGCGGGCGCTTCAAGCGCCCGACCGTCCGTCGCCGATTTCTTCCAGGTGATAGGGCGTCGTCTGGTAGACCTCGTTGATCCAGTTGCCGAAGAGAAGATGGGCATGGGAGCGCCAGCGGTTGAGCGGCGTGCGTTCCGGGTCATCGGCGGGGAAATAGTTGAACGGCAGGTCGACCGGCACATTGGCGTCGACATCGCGCCGGTATTCGTCGCCGAGCGAACCGGAATCATATTCGATATGGTTGAACATGTAGAGCCGGTTGGCGAAGCTCTCCTGCGCCAGGCAGGGACCCACCTCGTCGGAATCCATCAAGAGTTCCATGCCCGGCGCGCGCTCGAGATCTTCCCGGCGCACCTCCGTCCAGCGCGACACCGGAATCTGGAAATCGTCGGAAAAGCCGTTCAGATAGATGGAAGCGGGCTTCAGGTTGCGGTGGCGATAGACCCCGAATGCCTTCTTGTTCAGAAGATGCTTCTCCACGCCGTGGAAATGATAGGCCGCCGCCATTGCGCCCCAGCAGATATTCATCGTCGAGTGGCAATGGGTCGTGGTCCAGTCGAGGATCTCCTTCAACTCATCCCAATAGGTGACTTCCTCGAAATCAAGCGTTTCCACCGGCGCGCCGGTGATGATGAAGCCGTCGAACTTGCGCTCCGCCACCTCGTCCCAGGTCTGGTAGAAAGAGAGGAGATGGTCGATCGGCGTATTCTTCGCCTTGTGCCCGCCGACGCGCACCAGCGAAAGCTCGATCTGCAGCGGCGAAGCGCCCAGAAGCCGTGCGAATTGCAGCTCGGTCTTGATCTTGTTCGGCATGAGGTTGAGCAGACCGAAATGGAGCGGGCGGATATCCTGCCGCTCGGCAACCGTTTCCGTCTTGACCCGCACGCCCTCTGCAAGAAGCGTCTCATAGGCGGGCAGCGTATCAGGAATCTTGATAGGCATGTCTCATTCCAATCCCGAACAGAAACCGGCCGACGTCAACACGCAGCCGGTCCGAATGGGCAGGAATTTTCCGCTCGCTTCGGCCCTTTAGCGAGTTGTTTTACGTGGCTGCAAGCCGGCCGGCCAAATCACCACGAGGAGAAGCTAGATAACGCCGCAATTGCCGGACGTCAATCTCGGCGCGAAAGGCAACGTACCGCCGAACCGCGGCTTCAGGCGAAAAATATTCTTAACGTCGGCCACGAAAGCGGCAACTCCATGCCAAGTCCAATGCTTGCAGCGGTTTCTTTCCAATCAAGGAAAAACAGTCGAAAGCGGACCGGTCCGCCGCCGTCGGAAGAGTGTTTCTCTGTGTGAAGCCAGTTTTCGGGAACGCCCTCCGGCGTGGGAACGGTGAATATGTGGCGCCGGTGACATAGCCGTGCGCCGTTTTTTCTGAAGTGATAGTCGATACTGCCAAGCCCTGACCAGCCTTCGTGCGGGAACAGTCCGGTCTCCTCGTGAAATTCCCGTTTTGCTGCCTCAAGCGGGACTTCCCCATGTTCAAGCGTTCCGCCGGGCACCTGAAGCGGAACCTCCGGGAAGTCCGGCTCATCGAAGACGAGTACCCTGCAGTCCCGTCGTGCATAGATGAGCACTTTTTCCGCATCCGGCGCCATTGCGCTTGCCTGTTTCAGGACGTTGACCGTTGCAGCGCCGCCGTGGTCACCCCCATGGCGACCAGCGCGCTGCCGCCGAGGCGCGGCAGCAGCACGGTTGCGGCGGCAGAGGAAAGCCTTGTCCGCAGCCGGTCGGCCATCAGGGCGTAGGCCAGGGCATTGATGGCGGCCAACGCGACGAAGGTGAGCGTGAGGACCGCAAACTGCGGCAGGAGTGGTTCCGCCGGTACGATGAACTGGGGCACGAAGGCGATGAAGAAGGCAATCGATTTCGGGTTCAGGGCGGTGACCGCCATGGCGTGAAAGAAAATCCGCTGTGCCGCGAGAGGGGGCGTGGCAGAGGAGGCCGGGGTCTCGCCCTTTCCGGCACTTCTGAAAAGCCGGATGCCGAGATAGACAAGATAGGCCGCGCCGACCCATTTGAGGATGATGAACAGCTTGGCCGAGGCGAGGACAAGCGCGCCGAGACCGGCGAGCGAGGCGCTCATGGCGATGAGATCGCCGAGCGCGACGCCGGCGGCGGTTGCGAGCGCCACCCGTCGCCCCTGGCTGAGCGCATAGCTCAGCACGAGAAGAACGGTGGGGCCGGGAATAAAAAGCAATGCCGTCGATGCCGCCACGAAGGTAAGCCAGAGTTGAAAATCCACGTGTCTCTCCCCTGAAATCGCCAGAATATTCGCATCAAAGACAGGTCCTGCCGCCGCTGGCAAGCCGCTCGCGCGTCGAAAAGTGCAAAAGCAGGCTTGACCTTCCAGTGACTGGAAACCCTATCTCCTGCATCAGCATCAAAGCCAAAGAAACCCAAGGAGCAAGACGATGGCCGAGAAACTGACGCTGAAGATCGAAGGCATGGGCTGTGCCAAATGCAGCGAGAAGGTGACGAAGGCGCTTGGCAGCATTGACGGGATTTCCGGTGTCGCCGTCAGGCTGGACGACAACGCCGCCTCGTTTGAGCTTGCCGCGCCGGCCACCCGCGATCAGGCCGTCGAGGCCATCGAGGACGCCGGCTACGACGTCGTGGCCTGAGATTTCGGCAAGACAGCGATTTTCCGAAAGGCGTTTCCCATGGAACAGACGATCTCTACCAGCCGCAGGACGCAAACCCTCTCCGTGCCGGTGACAGGCATGACCTGCGCATCCTGCGTGGCAAGCGTCGAGCGGGTCGTCGGCAAGGTTGAAGGCGTTGAGGCGGTTGCCGTCAATCTGGCGACCGAAACGGCCGAGGTGACGCTTTCCGACAGGAAAGCGACGGGCGCCGTGGTGGCGGCGATCGAGAAAGGCGGCTATGGCGTGCCGCTGTCGACCGTCGAACTTGGCATTCTCGGCATGCATTGCGCCTCCTGTGTGGCAAGCGTCGAGCGGTCGCTGTCCCGCGTGCCTGGCGTTGTCTCGGCTCATGTCAATCTGGCGAATGAACGGGCAACGCTTTCGGTTCTGCCATCCGTGGACCTTGCTGTGCTGGAATCCGCGATTGGGAAGGCCGGTTTTAAGGCGCGTCGCTTGGAGGATCAGCGCGCCGGAAGCGAAAGCCATGAAGGCCGCCGGGCGAAGGAGCAGGCGGCCCTGAAGCGCGATCTGCTGACGGCTTTCGCCTTCACCCTGCCGCTTTTCGTGCTGGAAATGGGGTCGCACGTCATCCCCGCCCTCGGCCGTGAGGTGATGGCGACGGTCGGGATGTTTCCGCTGCATGTGTTCTATTTCGCGCTGGCGACGATCGTGCAGTTTGGTCCCGGCCGGCGGTTCTACAGCCACGGCATTGCCTCTTTCCGCAGGCTGTCGCCGGACATGAACGCGCTGGTGATGCTAGGCTCGAGCGCCGCCTGGGCCTATTCCACGGTCGCGACCTTCCTGCCGCAGGTCTTTCCGGCAGGCGCCGCTCAGGTCTATTTCGAAAGCTCTGCCGTCATCATCACGCTGATCCTTCTCGGCCGCTATCTCGAAGCCAGAGCCAAGGGGCGGACCTCGGCCGCCATCACCCACCTGATGGGCCTGCAGCCGAAGACCGCGCGCGTCGAGCGCGATGGCGCGACCGTCGATATTCCGATCGATGAGGTCAAACGCGGCGATCTGGTGATCGTGCGGCCGGGCGAGAAGATCGCCGTTGACGGCACGGTCGTTTCCGGCTCTTCGCATGTGGACGAGGCGATGATTTCGGGCGAGCCGCTTCCGGTTAAAAAAGGCGAGGGCGACGACGTCACCGGCGGCACGATCAACAAGACCGGGTCCTTCACCTTCAGGGCAACGGCGATCGGTTCGGACACGGTGCTCGCGCGGATCGTGAAGATGGTCGAGACTGCGCAAGGGGCGAAGCTTCCGGTGCAGGCCATGGTCGACAAGGTGACGGCATGGTTCGTGCCGGCGGTGCTGGCGGCGGCCGCGATCACCTTTCTGATCTGGCTCTTCGCCGGCCCGGCGCCTGCCTTTTCCTTCGCGTTGGTGAACGCCGTCGCGGTGCTGATCATCGCCTGCCCCTGCGCCATGGGGCTTGCAACGCCGACCTCGATCATGGTCGGAACGGGCAGGGCAGCGGAAACCGGCGTGCTGTTCAGGAACGGCGAGGCGCTGCAGACGCTGCGCGATACCGCCATCATTGCCTTCGACAAGACCGGGACGCTGACCGAGGGGCGGCCGCAGGTGACCGATATCATTCCTGCGGACGGCTTCGACGAGAACCGGCTTGTCGCCCTTGCCGCCGCCGTGGAGGCCGGCTCGGAGCATCCGCTTGCGGAGGCTGTGATCGCCATGGCGGCAGAGCGGAATATTGCTCTTCTCGCAGTCCGTGACTTTGAGGCGGTGACGGGTTTCGGCGTGAAGGCGGATGTCGACGGCAAGACGGTCGCCGTTGGCGCGCACCGGTTCATGGGTCTGCTGGGCGCCAATGTCTCGGCGCTGGACGCCACCGCCGACGCGCTTGCGGCAAAGGCGCGCTCGCTGCTGTTCATTGCCGTTGACGGCAGGCCTGCCGGGATCATCGGCGTCGCCGATCCGGTCAAGCCGTCGGCGAAGGCGGCAATCGTGGCATTGCACGCGGCCGGCCTGAAAACGGCGATGATCTCCGGGGACAATCGCAGGACCGCAGAAGCCATCGCGGCGGAAACCGGCATCGATACGGTGATTGCCGACGTGTTGCCGGATGGCAAGGTCGCCGCCCTGAACGAGCTCAGGGAGCAGTATGGCGCAATCGCCTTTGCCGGCGACGGCATCAATGATGCGCCGGCGCTGGCCGCCGCCGATACCGGCATCGCCATCGGCACGGGCACCGACATCGCCATCGAGACGGCGGATGTGGTGCTGATGTCGGGGGCGCTGTCGGGCGTCGTCAATGCTATCGCCCTGTCGCGGGCGGTCATGCGCAATATCGCGCAGAACCTTTTCTGGGCCTTTGCCTATAATGCCGTGCTCATCCCGGTTGCCGCCGGCATCCTCTATCCGGTCAACGGCATGCTTTTGTCTCCCATGCTGGCGGCGGCCGCCATGGGGCTTTCCAGCGTTTTCGTTCTGTCGAACGCGCTCCGGCTGAAGCGGTTCCGGGCGATTGGCTGAGCAGAGGTCCGGGCCTCCCCTCCGGTTAAGGCAAATAACGCGGCGGCGGCTTTCCATTCGCCGCCTGCCGCCCTATTATGGGTTCCAGCCGCTTGCAGTTGGGACGAAGTGAATTCCGAGATTCCCCGGGCCTTTGATCACGATCAATACAAACCGATTTAAAGAGGCTTAAATCTGCCTCCGGTGAGATTGGACGGTCTTCTTTCGGGATAGTTTTTGGAGCCCCGCCGGCGTCATGCCGGTGACGAATTGCGGCGCGAGACTGGCCGAGAAGACTGCTGGGTCGCCCCCAAGACCGGCCCATGCCGTCCGCCAACCACTGAAACCGCCGGGCGTTCCGGCAAATAGCGCAGGAGTAGTCCCATGCCGGCCATCAGCACGACCGAACTTGACCAGCTCGTTGCCCGGACGAAGGCAGCGCAGCAGAAGTTTGCGACCTATACCCAGGAACAGGTCGACTTCATTTTCCGTTCCGCCGCCCTTGCCGCGGCCGATGCCCGCATCCCGCTTGCCCGTATGGCGCATGAGGAAACCGGAATGGGCGTCATGGAAGACAAGGTGGTCAAGAACCACTTTGCCTCGGAATACATCTACAACAAATACAAGGACGACAAGACCTGCGGCATCCTTTCGGAAGAGCCGGAATACGGCATCTTCACGGTTGCCGAGCCTGTCGGCCTGATTTGCGCCATCGTGCCCACCACCAACCCGACCTCGACCGCGATTTTCAAGGCGCTGATCAGCCTGAAGACCAGGAACGGGGTGATCTTCTCGCCGCATCCGCGCGCCAGGCGCTCGACCTGCGAGGCCGCCCGGGTCGTGCTCGAAGCCGCCGTCAAGGCCGGCGCGCCGAAGGACATCATCAGCTGGATCGACGAACCCTCGGTGGAACTCTCGAATGCGCTGATGCACCACCCGGACATCAACCTCATCCTCGCCACAGGCGGACCCGGCATGGTGAAGGCCGCCTATTCGTCGGGCAAGCCCGCGATCGGCGTCGGCGCCGGCAATACGCCTGCCGTGATCGACGAATATGCCGACATCAAACGCGCCGTCGCCTCGATCCTGATGTCGAAAACCTTCGACAACGGCGTTATCTGCGCATCGGAACAGTCGGTGATTGCCGTCGACAAGGTCTATGACAAGGTCCGCGAGCGTTTCATCAGCCATGGCGGCTATGTGTTGTCGGGCAATGAGGCCGGCGCCGTTCGCGACATCATCATGAACAAGAAGGGCACGCTGAATGCCGAGATCGTCGGCCAGTCGGCCGAGAAGATTGCGGCCATGGCCGGCATCACCGTGCCGCCGCGCACCAAGGTACTGATCGCGGAAGTCGAAAGCACGGGCGAGGACGAGGTCTTTGCCCACGAAAAGCTGTCGCCGACGCTGGCCATGTACAAGGCCAAGAACTTCGACCATGCCAGCCGGATCGCATCGGAGCTGGTGGCGCTCGGCGGCATCGGTCACACCTCGGTGCTTTACACCGACCAGGACCTGCAGCCCGAACGCGTCACCACCTTCGGCGAACGCATGAAGACGGCCCGCGTTCTCATCAACACCCCGGCTTCGCAGGGCGGCATCGGCGACCTCTACAACTTCCGCCTCGCGCCGTCGCTGACGCTTGGTTGCGGTTCGTGGGGCGGCAACTCGATCTCGGAAAACGTGGGTCCGCAGCACCTCATCAACAAGAAAACGGTCGCCAAGAGGGCAGAAAACATGCTGTGGCACAAGCTTCCCCCGTCGATCTATTTCCGTCGCGGCTCGCTTCCCTTCGCTCTGGAAGAACTGAAGGGCCACAAGCGCTGCCTGATCGTGACCGACCGCTTCCTGTTCGAGAACGGCTATGTCAACGATACGGTCCGCGTTCTGAAGGGCCTGGGCATGGAAGTCGAAACCTTCTTCGACGTGCAGGCCGACCCGACGCTCGCCGTCGTCCGCAAGGGCTGGGAACTGGCCCGCTCGTTCGAGCCGGACATCATCCTCGCACAGGGCGGCGGTTCGCCGATGGATGCGGCCAAGATCATGTGGGTGATGTATGAGCATCCGGAAGTCGAGTTCGCCGATCTGGCGCTGCGCTTCATGGATATCCGCAAGCGCATCTACCACTTCCCGAAGCTCGGCGTGAAGGCCAAGTTCGTGGCCGTGCCCACCACTTCGGGCACCGGTTCGGAGGTCACCCCGTTCGCCGTCGTCACCGACGAGAAGACCGGCGTGAAATATCCGATCGCCGACTACGAACTGACGCCGACCATGGCGATCGTCGATGCCGACCTCGTCATGAACATGCCGAAGTCGCTGACGGCCCATGGCGGTATCGATGCGGTGACCCATGCCCTGGAAGCCTATGTCTCGATCATGGCGAATGAGTATTCGGATGGTCAGGCGCTTCAGGCCCTGAAGCTCTTGAAGGAGTACCTGCCCTCGGCCTACAGACAAGGCGCTGCCGATCCGAAGGCCCGAGAGCAGGTTCACAACGCCGCTACGATCGCCGGCATGGCCTTCGCCAACGCCTTCCTTGGCGTTTGCCACTCGATGGCGCACAAGGTCGGCGCGCAGTTCCATCTGCCGCACGGCCTGTCGAATGCCCTGCTTTTGGCCAATGTGGTTCGCTACAACGCGGTCGACAATCCGACCAAGCAGGCGACCTTCAGCCAGTATGACCGGCCAAAGGCGCTGTGCCGCTATGCGGAAGTCGCCCGCCATCTGGAGCTTGGCGGCAAGAGCGACGAAGAATCGGTCGAAAACCTGGTCAAGTGGATCGAGAGCCTCAACAAGGCCTGCGATATCCCCGAATCGATCCAGGCGGCCGGCGTCGGCGAAGCCGACTTCCTCGACCATCTCGACGCGGTTGCCGAAAAGGCCTTCGATGACCAGTGCACCGGCGCCAACCCGCGCTATCCGCTGATCTCGGAAATCCGCCAGGTCCTGCTCGACAGCTATTACGGCCGCGCCTACGAAGAAGGCGTCGTCCACGAGGCTGAAGAAAAGGGTTCGGTCGTGCCGCTCAGCGCCCGCAAGTAATTTGCGTCACTGAAACGTATGAGAAACGCCGCCTCCGGGCGGCGTTTTCACAGACTGCTGACAAACCTAGCCTTTTTACGGACGTCATCCTCGGGACAAGCCCGAGCACGAAGGCCGGGGAGTGGGCAGGCTTTGTTAACGCACTGAGAAAACGCCGCCTCCGGGCGGCGTTTTGAGGTTGGTTTCAACCTGTCCTGCCCGTTGCCGGCCTCAGATACGACGTCGGGTTGCCGTAGACGGGCGCGATGCGGGTGATCGCGTGGTCGAGGTTCTCGCGGGTGACCCGCATCGTCGCGCCATTGGCATGGACGAGGGTCTTGGCATCTTCCATGATGCCGACATGGCCTTTCCAGAAGACAAGGTCGCCGCGTTTCAGCGCCCGGCGCGTCACCGGCTCGCCTTCCATCAGCTCCTGCATGTCGGAATCGCGCGGCACGGCGATGCCTGCCATCATCATCGCCATCTGTATCAGCGCCGAACAGTCGAGGCCGAAACCGGACCTGCCGCCCCAAAGATAAGGCGTCTCGAGGAAGCGCAGGGCCGTCTTCACCGGATCGCGCTCGAAGGCGCGGCCGAGCGGAAAGCAATGATCGGCAAAGACCGCCGTGCCGTCCGAGCAGAGATAATAGCGGCTGCCGCGCGTTTCCGCCTCGTCGATGAAGGTCAGTCTGCAGCCCATGGAGAGCGCGCAGACCGGCCCGGCCTTGAGTTCGGCTTCGGGATAAAGGAAGGTCCGGGGCACCGAGATGACATGGGACGCCTCGCGCTCGCCCTCGGCCAGCATGGCCTCCGGCAGGTAGCCCACATAGCCGTCGAAGCGCGACTGCACCCAGGCCCAGCCGGATTTCCGCTCGAAGATGTCGACGATTTCGCCGAAGAGAAGCTGGCTGTCGATGAAGGCGGCCTCCGACGGCTTCGGCCGCAAGGGGGCGACGGGGACGATGATCTGGGCCGGCGTCGGCACGGCGAAGCGATCCGCATGGACGATGCCGGAAAGCCGCGCATCGGCGAGATCGGGCCGGAAGGCATGCAGCCTTCGATCGAGTTCCATCACCATCAGCTCGTCCGGATCGTTTCGAAGAGGGCGCGGATCGCCTGCGCCTCGCCGCCCGCCGGGCCGAAGTCGCGATCGGCCGGCGCGTGGCCGTAAATATCGAAATGCGCCCACGTCCTTGCCCGTCCGATGAAGCGCTTCAGGAAAAGCGCGGCGGTGATCGAACCGGCCATGCCGCCGGCCGGCGCATTGGTCAGGTCGGCAATCCCGGTCTTCAGCCGCGCGTCATAGCCGGCAAAAAGCGGCATGCGCCAGAGCGGATCGGAAAGCGCTTCGCCGCTCCTGTGCAGCGTTTCGGCAAAGGCGTCGCTGTCGGTGAAGAACGGCGCGATGTCCGGGCCGAGCGCCACGCGGGCGGCCCCCGTCAGCGTCGCCATGTCGATCAGAAGGTCGGGAAGCTCCTCGTCCGCATAGGTCAGCGCGTCGGCAAGGATGAGGCGTCCCTCCGCATCGGTATTGTCGATCTGCACGGTAAGCCCCTTGCGCGAGCGGTAGATGTCGCCCGGGCGGAAGGCATTGCCGGCGATCGCGTTCTCGACGCTCGGGACGATGACGCGCAGGTCGACGTCGAGGCCGGCGTCCATGATCATCAGCGCCAGCGCCATGACATTGGCGGCGCCGCCCATGTCCTTTTTCATAAGGCCCATGCCGGCCGCCGACTTGATGTCGAGGCCGCCGGTGTCGAAACAGACGCCCTTGCCGACAAGGGCGATGCTCCTTGCGCCCTTGCGGCCCCAGCGCAGCTCCATCAGGCGAGGCGCTTTCTCCCCGGCGCGGCCGACCGCGTGGATCAGCGGAAAGCCCTTTGCCAGAAGGTCATCGCCGCGAATCGCGCCGAATTCCGCGCCGTAATGACCGGCCAGGCGTTCGAAGGCGTGCTCCAGGTGATCGGGCTGCATGTCGTTGGCCGGGGTGTTGATCAGGTCGCGGGCGAGAAAGATGGCGGCAACCGTCCGCTCGATTGCATCCCGGTCGCAGTCTTCAGGCACGGCGAGGCGAGCCTTTCCGGCTGTGGACGGCTTCAGGTAGCGCTCGAACCGGTAGCCGCCCGCGGCAAAACCGATCAACGCCTGGCGCAGATCGCCCTGAAAGCCCGTAAGCCGCCAGTCGCCTGCCGGCAGAAGCCTGGAAAGGCGACCGGTCACGAAGGGCGCATTCCCCTGTCCGAGGCCGAAGAGGGCACCGGCAACACCGCCGTCATCGCCGGGCGCGAGCAGGAGCTCACCCTCGCGGGCGGAAAATCCCGCCGAGCGGGCAAAAAGGCGGATATTTTCCGGGAGGATGTCGGGTCTTTCGAGATCGGTCGGCGTTACCGCATAGAGCGGCTTTGTCTCTGAACCGGTTGTGCAAAACGGCGAAAGGCGTTCGAAAAACTGGAAACTGGGCATCTGTGTTCGCTTGTCGGTGTCGTCCCGCATACTTTCGCGGGAAAAAACTTTCTGTAAAGTGTCGTAAAGCCTCGGAAATGATTCCTTACGCTGATCGGGGCGCGGAGAACAGACGGAGTTTGCCTTAAAATGACCAATCCGACCGGGCTTTCAGGAAAAGCGGCACTGGCTCTCGTTGTGGCGGCCATCGCGATTTCAGGCTGCGCCAGCGTGCGCAGGCCGATGACCACGGCGCAATACATGTCCGCTGAAGAGATAGCCGCGCTCTCGCCCTCACAGCGCCAGATGGCGAGCTACCGGCTCGAAACGGCCTATCTGTCCAGGCCCGGAAGCGTCAAGGCCGGTGTCGCCTGGTCGGAATATCTGAAGGCCGAGGGGCGCTACGGCGAAGCCAATCAGGTGATGCGCGAGGTTGCCGCGCGCAATCCGGATTCCGGCGATGCGCTGCTTCACTATGCCGAAACGCAGGCGGCCCTCGGCTATTACCCGGATGCGCTGCGCACGGTCCGCAATGCGGAAGCGGCGTCGCCGCGCGACTGGCGAACCTTCTCGCAGGAGGGGCTGATTCTCGACCAGATGGGCAAGCCGGTGGAGGCGCGCATGCGCTACCGTCAGGCGCTCACATTGTCGCCGAAGAACCCGGAGGTGCTGTCCAACATGGCGGTCTCCTACGTGTTGACCCATGATCTGGCGACGGCGGAGAATTATCTGCGCGAGGCAATTGCCCAGCGTGATGCCAGCCCGGAAGTCCGGGTCAACCTGGCGCTGGTGCTGGCGCTTCAGGGCAAGCAGCAGGAGGCCGAGCGCGTTGCCACCAGCGGCGTATCGGCGGAAGAGGCCCAGGCCAATCTGGCGGCTCTCCAGGCCGCCACGGCGCCCGGCGGCGCCTGGGAACGATACGCCGTCGGTGCGGGCGGGCAACAGACCGCCATGTGATCGCGGTGCCAGGAGCGCCGGTCTCAGGATATTGCGCGGATGAGGAACCCCGCGAGCGCAAAGAGGCCGGCAAGGCTTGTCGCGAAAAAGAGGAGGCTGCCGGCGAGCGTCAGCCACAGGGCCCAGTTGATGCCCTTTCCGCGTGCATGTTTCGAACTATAGATGATCTTCGCATCGTCAGCGTCCCAACCGGCCATGGCGCGCAGTTGGTCGGCGAAGATGAACTCCGGCACTTCGATCATATCGGCCGCCGCTGAGGTTGCGGCGGAATTCTGGCGGCTGGAGATGTTTCGTCTCACTGCCCTGCTCCCTTGTCTGTCCCGTTTCCGCCCTTGCGGACGAAAACCTCCCTGCCAACAAGTATAGAGCAATTCGTTCAAAAAACGATCACAAATTGCAATCGCAGGTGCATAAAACCGGCTTGATCCACCGGGAAAGGCTCAATATCGGACCGTTCGCCACCAAAGGTTGCTTCTATTGCTCCTCGCCGCCGGGCTTCGATTCGTCCTCGGTGACGGGAATTGCATAAGATCCGGTCAACCAGCGGGAGAGATCGAGCTGGCGGCAACGGTCGCTGCAGAAGGGGTAGTTCTCCCGCGTCGAGGGACGCCCGCATTCGGGGCATTTGCGGGGTTTTCTCAACGGTTCGACGCGGACGTCGCTGTCATTGCCCATCTTTGCTCCATCCTTCGCAAATGTTATAGCCGCGGCCGGAAAGGAGCGTCTGCGTTTCGTAGAGCGGCAGGCCGACCACAGCGGAATAGGAGCCGACGAGGCGCTCGATGAAGGCCGCCGCGCGGCCCTGGACGGCATAGGCGCCTGCTTTGCCGCGCCATTCGCCGCAGGCCAGATAGGCCTCGATCTCTGTCTTCGAGAGATGCTTGAAGCTGACGCGCGTTTCAACGATCCGCAGGCTTTCCTCGGCCGCCCCGGCAATCCTGACGCAAAGGCCGGTGAAAACCCGATGATTGCGACCGGACAGGAGCGAAAGGCAGGACATGGCCTCGTCTTCGCTTGAAGCCTTGGGCAGGATGCGCCTGCCGACGGCGACCACCGTATCGGCGGCCAGAACGGCTGCGCCGCGCCAGGCAACATCGTCTTCCAGCATTCCGGCCACCACGCCGGCCTTGCCGCGGGCAAGCCGTCCGGCCAGAAGCCGCGGCGTCTCCTTTGCAAGAGGGGTTTCGTCGATATCGGCGGGCAGGATGCGGTCGGGCTTAACGCCGATCTGGTCCAGAAGGTCCACGCGGCGCGGCGAGGCCGATGCCAGGACAAGTTTTGTCTTTGCCACGGTCAAACCCGTTCCCGAACGCTTGAGAGGAGGCAGACGCTTCTACTTGAAGCGATAGGTGATCCGGCCCTTGGTCAGGTCATAAGGGGTCATTTCCACAAGCACCTTGTCGCCGGCGAGAACGCGGATACGGTTCTTGCGCATGCGGCCGGCGGTGTGGGCGATGATTTCGTGGTCGTTTTCAAGCTTCACCCGGAATGTCGCATTCGGCAGAAGCTCGACGACGACGCCCGGAAATTCCAGTACTTCTTCTTTAGCCATTTATGTCGTTTCTTTTCTTTCCTGCGCCCGGCGATCGGCCGGAACGCTTCAATCCCCGTCCGGCCGATCGCCGGCATGACAGACGGGGACACTGTTGCTTCAATGATCTGCAGCGTATCGGCTGCGCTTGAAAACAAACGCGCGGCGCTGCTGAATTGCGGCGAAACCTACACAATAGTTCAACGTTTGTGAACCATGTTTGCTCCCGCCGTCGTTTTTTGTTCACGTGACGTTCGAAACCCTGACGCAGAAGGGGTCAGCCGCGCCAGTAGAGCACGCAGAACAGCGTGAACAGGCGCCGCGCTGTGTCGAAATCGAGTTCGATCTTGCCTTTCAGCCGGTCCTGAAGGGTTTGCGAGCCCTCATTGTGGATCCCGCGCCGGCCCATGTCGATCGCCTCGATCTTGCTCGGGCTCGCCGTCTTGATCGCCTCGTAATAGCTCTCGCAGATCATGAAATAGTCCTTCACGATCCGCCGGAACGGCGTCAGTGACAGGATGTGGGTTGCGACCTTGTCGCCGTTTTCGAGCGTGATGTCGAAGATCAGCCGCTTCTCGATGATCGAGAGCGTCAGCTTGTAGGGGCCGCCGGCATGGCCGACCGGACGGAAGTGGTTTTCCTCGAGCAGGTCGAAGATGGCGACGGCGCGCTCATGCTCGACATCAGGCGAAGCGCGGCCGATGCTCTCGTCGAGAACAACGTCACTCAGCCTGTATTCGCCCGTCGTCATGTCTATTCCTTGCGGTTGAGGCGGATGGCGACCGATCGTGCATGGGCGCCCAGCCCTTCGCATTCTGCAAGCTCGATGGCCGCCGGCGCAAGTCTATTCAGCTGTTCGGGCCCCAGACGAAGGATGGAGGTGCGCTTCATGAAATCGAGAACGCCGAGCCCGGAGGAAAAGCGGGCGGAACGGGCGGTCGGAAGGACGTGGTTCGAGCCGCCGACATAGTCGCCGATCGCTTCCGGCGTATAATGCCCGGCAAAGATCGCGCCTGCATTGCGCACCTTCGGGATCAGCGCGTCCGGATCATCGACGGCGAGTTCCAGGTGTTCGGGCGCGACGCGGTTGGCGAGCGAAAGCGCGGCGTCGAGATCGGAAACAGTGATGATCGCGCCATAGTCGCGCCAGCTCGCGCCGGCGATCTCGCCGCGCGGCAGGGTCTTCAGCTGCCGCTCGACCGCCTGCTCGACGGCCTCGCCGAGCGGCTTGTCGGTGGTGATCAGGATCGACTGCGCCGCGGCGTCGTGCTCGGCCTGGGCCAGAAGGTCGGCGGCGATCCAGTCCGGATTGTTCTCGCCGTCGGCGATCACCAGCACTTCCGAAGGACCGGCGATCATGTCGATGCCGACCGTGCCGAAGACGGCGCGCTTGGCGGCGGCCACATAGGCATTGCCGGGGCCGACGATCTTGGAGACCGGGGCGATCGTGTCGGTGCCGTAGGCGAGCGCTGCCACCGCCTGGGCGCCGCCGATCCGGTAAATCTCGGTGATGCCCGCGATCTTCGCTGCCGCCAGCACCGCCGGATTGATCTTGCCCTTCATCGCGGGCACGACCATGACGACGCGCTCGACGCCTGCGACCCTGGCCGGCACGGCATTCATCAGCACCGAACTTGGGTAGCTTGCAGTCCCGCCCGGCACGTAGAGCCCGACGGCCTCGACCGCCGTCCAGCGGTGGCCAAGCGTGACGCCGATATCGTCCTCATAGGAATCGTCCGGCGGCAACTGGCGGGCGTGATGCTTGCGGATGCGTTCCTCGGCAAGCCGCAACGCGTCGATGACCTTCGGGTCGACGGCGGCAATTGCGGCCTCCATCTCCTCTGTGCCAACCTTCATCGGCGTGGCGGGATCGGAAAAATCGACATCGTCGAAACGCGCCGAATAGGCGGCAAGGGCTGCATCGCCGTTTGCGCGGATATCGGCGATGATCGCATCGACGGTGTCGCCGACATCCTTGGAGACTTCGCGCTTCATCGAAAGCAGCGCCGTAAAGGCGGTTTCAAAGTCGTCGGCGGCTGTATCGAGCCAGATGGCCATGTTTGCCTCACTCAATCAGATGGGAATTCATTCCGGTCAACACACAAACACTGTCTCAGCGCGGATGATGCGGCTTGCCGCGCGCTTCCCAGCTTGCCGAAAGATCGGCGAGAAGCACCTCGATACATTCCACATCCGCGACGATCTCGCCGCCGCCCGAAAGGGTGATGACCAGCGAGCCTTCCGGCCCGTCTCCGGTTTTCTCGAATGTCACCGAAAGCATGTTGGAGACCTCGTCATCGGCCTTTCGGTCAAGCCCGATGCTGCGCACGGCGGTGACCCGCTTGAACACGAGCGCAGCCCGCCGCCGCTCCGGCTTCTTGAAGAATCCGCGCTTGTTTTCCCAGACGAAGCGATTGCACAGAAGCTGGAACTGCCCGGCGACCCTCGAGAACGTCACGTCCTTCGACAGAAACACGGCGTCCTGGACATGCGCCGAGATGATGGCGAGGTCTTCGTCATCCAGCGCCATGAGTTTCAGTTGATCGGTGGACATGTCAAAATTCCCGGCGGGTTTAAGGTTTTAAACCGAGATAAGGCGATAGCCGCCGTTTCGCAACCGTTGCAGCGCCGGGATTGTCCGCGTCGACAGGAAAATGATGCCGGGTTCGGCCTCAGTCGCTGATCCGCTCGACGATCGCGCCGCAGCGGGTGAGCTTTTCCTCCAGCCGCTCGAAACCGCGATCGAGGTGATAGACGCGCGAGACCGTCGTCTCGCCCCTGGCAGCAAGCCCGGCAATGACGAGCGAAACCGAGGCGCGCAGGTCCGTCGCCATCACCGGCGCGCCGTGCAGTTCCTTCACGCCCCTGATGGTCGCCGTCTGGCCGGAGAGCGAGATATCTGCGCCGAGGCGGGCAAGCTCCTGTACGTGCATGAAGCGGTTTTCGAAGATCGTCTCGACGATGCGGGACGTGCCCCTGGCGCGGGTCATCAGCGCCATGAACTGCGCCTGAAGGTCGGTCGGGAAGCCCGGATACGGCTCGGTGGTGATGTCCACGGGACGGATATCGTCGCCGTGTCCGATGACGTGGATGCCGGTCTCCGTCGGGGTGATTTCCGCGCCGGCGGCCCGGATCGCCTCGATGGCGGCGCTCAGGAGCGTGGCATCGCTGTTCTCGAGCGTCACTTCGCCGCCGGCCATGGCAACGGCCATGGCATAGGTGCCGGTCTCGATCCTGTCCGGAAGCACGGTGTGGCGCGCGCCGGAAAGCGAGGTTACGCCGTCAATGGTGATCGTCGGCGTGCCGGCCCCTTCGATCTTCGCGCCCATGGCCTTCAGACAATTGGCGAGGTCGACGACTTCCGGTTCGCGCGCGGCGTTCTCCAGAACAGTGGTGCCGTTGGCAAGCGTTGCCGCCATCATCAGCGTATGCGTCGCGCCGACCGAGACCTTGGGGAAGACATAATGGCGGCCCACGAGCCCGCCCTTCGGCGCTTTCGCCTCGACATAGCCCTGCTCGATCTCGATTTCCGCGCCGAGCGCCTTCAACCCGTCTATGAAGAGATCGACGGGGCGCGTGCCGATGGCGCAGCCGCCCGGCAGGGAGACCCGGGCGATGCCCTCTCGCGCCAGAAGCGGGCCGATGACCCAGAAGGAGGCGCGCATCTTGCGCACCAGGTCATAGGAGGCCGTGGTGTCGGTAATCGTCGGGCAGTTGAAATGGATGGTGCGGGCATAGCCGTCCTGCTGGCGCTCGCGCCGGCCGTTGACGGAGATGTCGACGCCGTGATTGCCGAGAATGCGCATCAGAAGCTCGACATCGGCCAGGTGCGGCACATTTTCGAGCGTCAGCGTGTCGCTGGTCAGAAGCGAAGAGATGATCAGCGGCAGCGCGGCATTCTTCGCGCCGGAAATGGGAATGACGCCCTTCAAGGGGTTGCCACCGACGACTTTTATTTGATCCATGCCACATTTTCCGGGAAAAACCCGGCCTCTTCTTGAAAGTTCAGGCGCGTCTAAACGAAACGTCGGCCATGATCAATCGCAATGGTTGACAAGTCGTTGAGCAGGTCCGGTCAAATCAGCGAAAAATGGCAGGTCTATGTTCCGGGGCGCCAAAATACCGGCAGTCCCGCGGTCGCTGTTTTCAGCCCTCGTCCTTTTGCCGGGAGGCGGGCAGGCCATCGGTCTCGTCGGCGGCGCCCTTGCGTCGCGCCCGCGACTGTTGCTTGCGCCGCGTGAGATTTTCGCGCAGCTTCTGGGCGGCGCGCTCCCGGCGCAGCGTTGCGGCATCCGTTTTTTCCTTCCGTGGCTCGGCGTTGTCCATCTCGCCACACCCTCCTCAAGCGTACTTTCCGTCGAAATGCGGATTAGGGAAAAGAAATCTGTTTCCCGTCTTGCACTTGAAGCGGAGCTATGGCAATAGGCCGCTTGCCTGCACCAAACAGTGCCGGGCACGCTTCGCAACGCCGAAGTCGGGCTGCTATAGCTCAGGGGTAGAGCACTCCCTTGGTAAGGGAGAGGCCGAGAGTTCAAATCTCTCTAGCAGCACCACTTATCTCACTGAAAACAAACAGTTTTATCGGCACCCCATTCCCTGCTTCCCGGCAGGTAAAAGCAGAACAAACCATGATTTCCCGTCTAAATCCGGGGAAAATCCGGGAAGTTCGTTCTCGTGCCGTTCTGGTGCAGAAAAGCAAATCGCCGCCCCGATAGCCCTCGGAAGCGGCGACAATTGCATAGCAAACCACGCAAGTTTTGCTAATTCACAGTACCAGACTGCGAACCCCTGCACAATTGAAAATGCCGCAAAGCGCGCCTCCAACTTCATTTTTGGAGGGGCATAATGTCGCAAAGCTTTGCCCCTTCGGCTGCGCTCTTGCGCAGTACCCTTGTCGCGCGTCCATGGCATGGTGATGACGAACTGGCACGCGCCTACGAGAACGGCGTTGCGCACACGCAGAAGGCCGACACCAAGCCTCGCCACAACATTGGCAATAAGTATTCCCGGTTCATCCAGTACGCCCGGCAGAAGGTCACTTCGCCGGATCGTGCCGCCTCACGCGCCCGCAAGCGCTCTTGGGCTGGCGCGAGCAGGCTTCCGAAAGCACTGCGCTCGGAGTTCACGGAAGGCGAACGCGCGGCGCTCAGTGTCGTGGCGGAAGAGGTTCTGAAGCATGGCCGCTGTGATCTGCCCCTCGACAAGATCGCTGCCCTTGCGGGTGTATCCCGCACGACATGCCAGAACGCCTTCAGGAAGGCCAAGGGTGGCCCGTCGCCTTGCATCGCCGTGGAAGAGCGTCCCCAGCGCGGGCGCAAGAGCCTGACCAACATCATTCGCATTGTCTCGCAGGAATGGAAGCGTTGGCTGAAGAACCTTATAGGGTTCAAAAGGCTGAACCCCACGAAGAACAAAGATAATAAACCTACTCAGACTGCCCGTGCTGAAGGGCCTAGAAGGGCTTTTGAAGGGGAGAGGAGGCGAAGCCGGAGCGAAGCCGACACGCCACCCACGGGGCAACGTCGGGCTGAAGGACGGGATTTAGCCGACAATGGCGCAAACTATGGCGAACCGCCCGCGAAAAGTCCGGGCCGGGGGGTGGTCTAGAACTTTTGGGCAAAATCGGGGACCGGCGCGGGGAGATTTGCGCGAGATTTTTCCTAATTAGGAAGAAAAATCATTACGGAACAAAAGGTTAGGCCGAAATTGCCTGTCCGAAGTTGTCCAATTCTCAAAAAATGAAAGCTGGGGCATATGCTAAATATGCTTCAGTTCTTCAAAAAATCCGGGCGCGCGCGCGCCGATCAGAAGTCGCTAGGCGATCCCACGGAAGCGGAATATTCGCTGTTTACCGGAGGCGCTTTGCCGGGTTCGACGGTCTCGCTTGCGGTGGCGTTGACAGTGCCAGCGGTTCAATCGGCCATCCGGCTTGTTTCCGAAGCCTGCGCCACGCTCGATATTATCGTTGAACGGCGCGACGGCGAGAACTGGAAGGCCGACCCCAATCACCCGATTGCGGCTTTGCTGGAAAGCGGGCCGAATGATTGGACCTCGACTTTCGAGTTGATCCGCGATCTTGTCGCCACAGCGCTGACACATGATCGCGGCGGGGTGGCTTGGGTCAACCGGATCGACGGCGAAGCCCGCGAAATCATCCGTTACGAACCGGCTCACGCGACGGTCGATTTCTCGACCGATGGGCGGCAGGAACCCAGCTTCAAAATCAATAACCGCGCCGAAGATGCCCGCAACATCGTGCATCTTCGCGGGCCGTTCGGGCGGTCCTGTCTGGCCCTTGCCGCCGATGCCATCGGCGCGGCGAAGGACATGGAAAGCCATGCCGGAAAGCTGTTCAAGAACGGCGCGCGGCCTGCCGGTGTCATCGAAATGGTCAAGGGCATTGGCGATGACGGCCTGAAGAAGATGGCTGCGGCATGGCGCAAGGCCCACGAAGGGCCGGACAATGCCGGGCGCACCGCCATCCTTTGGGACGGCGCGACCTTTCGCCCGATCACGCTGACCTCGACCGATGCGCAGTTTCTCGAAAACCGTAAATTCCAGATTGTCGAGATTGCGCGCGCTTTCCGCGTGCCGCCGTCGATGATCTACGACCTCGACCGGGCCACTTGGTCAAACTCCGAACAGATGGGCAAAGAGTTCCTGTCCTATACGCTGGAACCATGGCTGCGGGCGCTGGAAGGCGCGCTGCGGCGTTCGCTTTTTCTGCCGGAGGAACGCGGCCAGTACCGCATCCGCTTTGATCGCGATGACCTTACCCGCGCCGATCTGACAGACCGCGCGACCGCGATCAACGGTCTGATTGCTTCCCGCGTTCTCAATCCCAATGAGGGCCGCGCATGGCTCGACCTGCCGCCGCGCGAAGGTGGCGAGGAATACGCCAATCCGAACACTGGCAGCAATCAACCCGGCCTTGGCCACAATGGCGGGCCTGCGCTCGATGATCAGACAGAGGACCGCGCCAATGGACCTGAATGACGTGCTTTCCAACGTGGCCGATCAGGATAAGGGCCGGATGCTGGAGATAGCCGACCCGTGGACGGGAAAGCCAACCGGGATGCGGTTCTGGATGGCAGGCCCGGACAGCGATACGCAGCGCCGGGCGCGCATTGCGATGATGGACGAACTTGCCGAAGCCGCCGACGAACAGGGCAGGGTATCGGCTGAGGCCCGCGAAAAGGCCCGCCTGAATATGCTGGCCCGTTGCGTTCTGCGCTGGGAAATCACCGAAGACGGCAAGTCCGTCGCGATGACGCACAAGGCGATTGTCCGCGTCTTCCGCGCCGGAACATGGATACAGGCACAGGCCGACGCCTTTGCCGGTGACCGTGCCAATTTCCGACCGGAGGCGTGACCATGGATCGCCTGTTCTTCGAAACCAAACTGGCCGCGCTCGATAACGGTATGATCGAAGGGACGGCATGGGCCTTCGGCTCGCCGGATCGTGTCGGCGACGTGATCCGCAAAGGCGCGTTTTCCGAAGCCTCGCTGCCCCTGCCGATGCTGTTTGCGCACGACTTCAACGATCCTATCGGCTCATGGAGTGAAGCGACGGAAGACGAACAGGGCCTGAAGGTCAAGGGCGCGCTTCTGGTCGATGAAGTCGCGCGCGCCCGCGAGGTCTATGCGCTTGTCAAATCCGGGGCCGTCAAAGGGCTTTCGGTGGGCTTTGTTTCCCGCAAAGCAGCGCCGCGCCGTGGCGGCGGTCGCATGATCTCGAAACTCGAACTTCTCGAAATCTCTCTGGTCACGGTCGGGATGCATCCCGGCGCGCGCGTCACCAGTGCGAAATCCGCAATCAAGGCCCTGTCGTTGGCAGAGGCCCTTAACCGCGCCTCGGCGCAATTGAAGAGGTCAGCATGAAACACTTTTCGAAACAGGCGCTCGCCGGAACCGCGCTCGTGTTCAAGGGCGAGGAAGACGATCCCGACAACATTGTGACGAAGGCGATTGCCGATCTCACCGCGACCGTCGAAGAGCGTTTTCAGAAGATGGAGACCAAGGTTGACGCCTCGAAACTTGAGGATCGCCTGAAGGCGCTTGAGACGAAGGCCAATCGCCCTGGCGGTGACGACGGCGAGATTGAACCGACCGAAGAGCGCAAGGCTTTTGCCGTTTATCTGATGCGCGGCGATGCACTGCCCGCCGAAGAGCGCAAGGCCCTTACGGTTTCATCCGATCCGTCCGGCGGCTATTTCGCGCCCGCCGAAATGTCGAGTGAGTTCATTCGCGATCTGGTCGAGTTCTCGCCCGTTCGCTCGGTCGCCTCGGTGCGCTCGACCGGCTCGCCGTCCGTGGTCTATCCCAAGCGCACAGGCATCACCAATGCCAAATGGAAGGGAGAGACCCAAAAGCAGGAAGAGTCCGGCGCGAGCTTTGGACAGGCCGAAGTACCGGTTCACGAGTTGAAGACCTATGTCGATATCTCCAACGAGCTTCTCGCCGACAGCGCCGGACAGGCAGAAGCGGAAGTTCGCGCCGCCCTTTCCGAAGACTTCGGCCAGAAAGAGGGCGCCGCCTTCGTCAACGGTTCCGGCGCGGGCATGCCCGAAGGTTTCATGACCAACCCGGACATTGCTTCTTTCGCCAACGGCCACGCGGTGAACCTCTCGCCGGATGCCCTGATCAAGCTTCTCTATTCGCTGCCCGCGACCTACCGCAATCGCGGCTCGTGGTCGATGAACGGCACGACACTTGGCATTGTCCGCACGCTCAAAGACGGCAACGGCAACTATCTTTGGCAGCCGTCCTATCAGGCCGGACAGCCGGAAACGGTGTTGGGCCGTCCGGTTATCGAGATGGTCGATATGCCCGATCTTGCGGCCAACGCCTGCCCGGTGATGTACGGCGACTTTTCGGCCTACCGCGTGCTCGACCGGCAAGGGCTTTCCATTCTGGTCAATCCCTACCTTCTCGCCACGTCGGGCCTCACCCGCATCCACGCCACGCGCCGCGTCGGCGGTCGCGTGCTTCAGGCCGCTCGCTTCAAAAAGCTCAAAATGGCAACCAACTAAGGAGCAATCCCTTGCGCGATCTTGCAAACAATATCGGCGTGGCGGCAGCGCTTGAACCCGCCGTTCTGGCAGCGACCACGAACGGCGCGGCCATCGACCTTATCGGCTTCGGCAGTGCCGTTCTCGTCCTCAATACCGGAGCGATTGCCGGAGCGGGCAATTTCACGGCTAAGCTTCAGGAAAGCGACGACGGCGAGAACTTCAACGATGTCGATCCCTATCACCTTGTCGGGGCCTTTCCCGACAAGCTTGCAGCGTCGGCCATCGTCAAAGTCGGCTATCGCGGCTTTCGCCGTCATGTGCGCGTTGCCATCACGAAGAACGGCGGAACGTCGATTGCGATCAGCGCCGTTGTCATCAAGGGCAGCGCCGCCCAGCGTCCGGTGATCTGACATGGCGCAGATCGACCCTCTCGCCGGTTATGCCATGGCGTCCTATGCGATGGGCGAGCACCACCTTGCCATTGTGCCCAGCGATACCGAAGACCTGCCTGTTCGCCCGCGCGCGATCTATTGCGCCGAAGACGGCACGGCAGTCATTCGCGACGAAGACGGCGTTGATTTGGCCTATCCGATGACAGCCGGAACCGTGCTCGCCTTTCGCGGGGTTCGCCTCTTGGCGACCGGCACCACGGGCACCTTTTACGGGTGGTGGTAAAGGCATGCCGACGAAATCGCCGCGTGTCTGCGGCTATTGCGGCCTGACGCACCTAAGCGGCAAACAATGCAGTTTCGTTGCCGCGCGCAGCAAGGCCCGGAAGGCCCGATTTGACCGGAAACGGCCAAGCGCCCGGCAGCGGGGCTACACCCGCCAATGGGAGAGGGAAAGCAAAGCCTTCCTTGCTGACTATCCCGTTTGCGTCCGCTGTGGCGAGCCTTCCGAACTGGTCGATCACATCAAGGCCCACAAGGGCAATCAGCAGCTCTTTTGGGACCGCACCAACTGGCAACCCCTTTGCCACCATTGCCACAACAGCGCCAAGCAGTCCGAAGAGCGGCGCAAATCCTGAGAGGAAACCCATGGGCCTTTATGCAACGGCAGGTGCCAAACTCTATATCGGCAGCACCAAAAACCAGAAGAACGACGATTTCGTCGAAGCCGATTTCGATGCGGAGAACTGGACGGAAATCGCCAACCTCGAAAACCTCGGTTCGCTTGGCGATACCGCCGAAGCCGTGAACTTCAATCCTATCGGCTCGAAGCGCCAGAAGACGCTGAAGGGCACCCGATCAGCCGGGACGATGGAAGTTGTTTGCGGCATCGACAACGACGACGCGGGACAGGTGGCGGCGATTGCTGCCGAGAAGAGCGATCACGATTTTGCTTTCCGCCTTGTGCTGAACGATGCCCCGGCGACCGGCATCAAGCCGACCCCTTCCGAACGCATTTTCATCGCCAAGGTCATGAGCGCTTCGGAAGCCTTCGATGAAGCCAACAGCGTCATGAAGTTGAACATCTCGCTTGGCGTCAATTCCAACGTCGTACGCATTGCGGCCGCTACCGGGGACTGATTTTCCAATGGTCGGGTAAGCGACTGCTCACGCGGTCGATATCTAGGCAGAGGAATACCGTGATGTGTGAACAAAAAGAAGCTGCGAAGCCCAGGATCGAACGGCTCATCGACGCCATGAACCGCCTTTCTGCGGCTTTGGAAAGCTCACTTCCCCAAGGTCAGAAAAACACGGCTGACAGTTGCCCAACCAAGAAGGACTGATGCGATGACAGTCGTGACGCTCGATCAGATGAAGGCGCATCTGAATGTGACTTATGGTCGCGACGACGATCTGATTTCAAAGAAGATCGCCGCTGCTCAAAACTGAACCGCCCCGGGTTTGCCGGAGGCTGATTGTCATTAGTTACGCGGCCATGTCTTCAGTTTCCAGAGCCGCGTAGAAGTTTGCCTCGGCTTCTGCCGGCGGGATATTCCCGATGGGCTCGAGCAGACGGCGGTTGTTGAACCAGTCCACCCATTCCAGCGTCGCGTATTCGACACTCTCGAAGCTGCGCCAGGGGCCACGGCGATGGATGACTTCGGCCTTGTAGAGCCCGTTGATGGTCTCGGCCAAGGCATTGTCATAGCTGTCGCCAACACTTCCCACGGACGGTTCGATGCCGGCATCTGACAAACGCTCGGTGTAGCGAATAGACAGATATTGCGATCCGCGATCGCTGTGATGGACCAGGCCCATAGCTTTCGTCGGCTTCCGGTCATGGACCGCCTGCTCAAGGGCATCCAGAACAAAACCGGTCTGCGCTGAGGTGCTGACCCGCCAGCCGACGATCTTGCGCGCATAGGCGTCGATGACGAACGCGACATAGACGAAGCCCTTCCAGGTCGCGACGTAGGTGAAGTCGCTCACCCAGAGCATGTTGGGTGCCGGAACACGAAATTCACGGTTCACCTTGTCCAAAGGACACGGCACTTTCTTGTCCGGGATTGTTGTTCTGTGCGGCTTGCCGCGGATAATGCCTTGAATATCCATGTCCTTCATAAGCCTCGCCACAGTGCAACGAGCGACATCGAACCCTTCCCGGGCAAGCTGACGCCAGACCTTGCGGACGCCGTAGACTTGGTAGTTCTCCTCCCAGACGCGTTCGATCTCGGGCCGCAGGGCGTCATCACGACGGGCACGGTCAGACAGCCGCGCCGGGTCAGCCCGCTTCGCCAAGTGATCATAGTAGGTGGAGGGGGCGATCGGCAGCACCGCGCAGATCGGCTCGACCCCATGCGCATCGCGATGCGCTTCAACAAAATCCACCATCACTTCGACCGGCGGTCGAGCTCCGCCATCGCAAAATAAGCCGACGCCTTACGCAGGATCTCGTTGGCCTGCCGCAGCTCGCGGTTTTCCCGCTCCAACGCCTTCATCCTCTCGGCCATCTCGCTGGGAACGCCTGCGCGCCTGCCGCTATCAACCTCGGCCTTCTTGACCCAGTCGTTCAGCGTGTTCGCCGAGCAGCCGATCTTCGATGCAATCGACGTGATCGCCTGCCAGCGAGAGCCGTGCTGACCCTCGCCGTCAAGAACCATCCTCACCGCGCGCTCACGCACCTCAGGGGAAAACTTGTTCGTTGTCTTGCTCATGATGCTCCATCCTACTCAAGAGTTGGAGCCTCCGGCAAACCCGGGGCGGTTCAAAACCATATCGAGCGACTTCTCGGGTACCGGCTCGAAGAGAGCTATGGCGGCGAGGGACAGGAGCCGGTTCCGCCCGTGCTTGCTGAAGCAGTGATGCAGCTTGCCGCCCATTGGTACGAAAACCGCGAAGCCGTCCTGATCGGCGTCACGGCGATGCCCATGCCCTTGGGCCTGCGCGAAATCATCCGCGAATACCGGGAATGGAGTTTCTGACATGGCTGATGACGGCGGCATTTCCCGACTGAAGAAGCGCCTTAACGCGATCCCGAAAGACGTGCGCGAAGCAGTCGCTCCCGATCTTCTCAAATCCGGCAACGAACTGGCGGCGACGATGAAACAGCTTGCGCCGGAAGACAGCGGCGACCTGAAGGACAGCATTGCTGTCACGGGACCGGGCGAACAGACCCCGGCTTATTCCCAGCCGGGCGGTTCAAAGACCCTGCCGGAAAACGCCGTTGCTGTGACTGTCGGCAATGAAGAAGTGCGCTATCCGCACCTTGTCGAATACGGCACGTCGAAGACCGAAGCCCAGCCGTATTTCTGGCCTTCGGTCCGGCTTCTCAAAAAGCGCATCACGAACCGCACAAAGCGCGCCGTTTCGAAAGCCGTGCGCAAACATTGGGGGAAGTGATGAGCGCTGAACTTGCCCTTCAAAAAGCACTCAGGGACCGACTGACCACAAGCGGATCGGTGACCGCGCTCGTGCCGGCCGAAAACATCCTCGACCGTAATCAGCGCCCAGCGCCCGACCCTTCAATCATCATTGGCGAAGGCCAGACCTTCGATAATGGCGGCATCGCTCGCAACCGCCTGAGCGTCTTTACCAACCTCCATGTCTGGAAGCGCGATGAGGCGCTGACCGGCGTCAAGCTGATTGCATCCGTCATTCGAACGGCATGCGCGATCCGTCGCCTTGTGCTTGAGCCGGGTTATCACTGTGTCGATTGCCGGGTGGCATCAACGCATTTCGTGCGCGATCCCGATGGCGAATTCAGCCACGGCATTGTCACGCTTGAAGCCCTTGTCGAGGTCGCGCCATGAAAGCCGGACGCCTCGACCGTGAAATCAGACTTGAGCGCTATACCGAAACGCTGGACGAGTACGGTGCGCCGCGCTTCGCCTGGACCGAAATTGACACGGTTGCGGCGGAGCGGATTGAGGGCAGCACGACCGCGATGCTGAAGGATTTTGGCGCGAGCGACGAAACCGTTATCGTGTTTCGCCTGCGTTTTCTCGACGGGCTGACAAATGCCGACCGGCTCATTCATGATGGCCTGATCTTCAAAATCAACCAGATCAAGGAAATTGGACGCCGCAAGGGCCTCGAACTGCGCTGCATTTCGACCGGAAACGGGGTGCTCGCATGAGCACGCGCGGGCGGAAGGCTGAACCCCGTGAACTGGATGACGCCCTGACGGTCGCGCCCTCCATGCCGGAGAGCCTGCCGGAAGATATGCGCGATGAATGGTCCGCGATTACTGACGATCTGGTCGAGCGCCAGATTTTGAGCAAGGCCATGTTGGGCACGGTCGAAACCTACATTCTTGCTCGCTGGATGCAGCGCGAAGCGAAGAATGCAATCGCCCAGCATGGCGTTCTGATCGCGACGAAAGACGGCTTCTTCAAGCAAAACCCGGCGAGCACGGTTCTTGGACGCGCGCAACAGCAGATAACCCGCCTTTCGGCGGAGCTTGGGCTGACACCCGCCTCACGGGCACGCGACGGCATGGGGCCGGGAAAGGACGAAGACGATGGGCAGTCATCGCTTTTCAACATCTGACACTTACCCGCACTGGATTTATGACGGTTCCGACATTCCCGATCCCTTCGGTTATGGAGAACGCGCCGTTCAGTTTTTGCGCGCGCTTCGGCACCCGAAATCTCGCCTTCCGGGCGGCGCTTTCGATCTGACGCCTTGGCAAGAAAGGATTGTCCGGCGCATCTATGGGCCTTGCCACGAAAACGGGCGGCGGATCGTCCGCAATGTCGCGATGCTTCTGCCGCGCGGCAACCGCAAAACCTCTCTTGGCGCAGCGCTGGGGCTTCTGCATACGATGGGACCTGAAGCCGTACCGGGCGGCGAGGCGATTTTTGCCGCGTCCGACCGCAAGCAGGCCCGCATTGCCTATGACGAATCCATCGGCATTGTCCGGGCCATCCCGCACGTCGAAAAGCGCCTGCGCCTGATCGACTCGAAGAACCGCCTGACGGTCTCCAAGACAGCAGCCTTCCTTGAGGCGATTTCCGCCGATGCCGGAACCCAGCACGGGCGCACGCCCCTGTTTGCGCTCGTGGACGAACTGCACGCTTGGAAGAAGCGCGACCTTTGGGACGTGGTGCGCACGGGCCTGACGAAAGTGCCGGGTTCACTTCTTATGGTGATTTCCACTGCCGGGCGCGGGCAAGAAAACGTTGCCTATGATTTTTACGACTATGCCCGCAAGGTTGCGCGCGGCGAGGTCGATGATCCCGGCACCTTGCCGATCCTGTTTGAAACCCCGCGTGAGGCCGACTGGACGGATGAAAATGTCTGGTACGCGGCCAATCCCGGACTTGAGGACGGCTTTCCCGATATCGAAGGGCTGCGCCAGATGGCGCGCGAGGCGAAAGAACGTCCCGGCGAGCGCGAAGCCTTCCGCCAGCTTCATCTGAATGTCTGGCTCGACCATTCATCGGATCCGTTCGTGGACATGCTTGTTTACGATCAGGGTGCGTTCCCGGTCGAGATCGATGATCTTGAAGAATATCCTTGCTGGCTTGGCGTTGACCTGTCTTCCAACAATGACCTGACCGCGATTGTCGCCGCATGGCAGCAGGGCGACGGGTATATCGTCCATCCGTGGTTCTTCTGCCCGGAAGACAATTTGCGCGGTCGGGCGGATCGGGACGGCGTTCCCTATCCCGAATGGTCCGAAGCCGGGCACATCACAGCAACGCCGGGCAACGTGGTCGATTATCGCGTTGTCGAAGATCAGATCAGAGAGCTTTGCGCCCGCTTCAATGTGCAGGAAGTCGCATTCGACCCGCACATGGCCCGCAACATCATGAACAACCTGCAGGAAGACGGCTTTCCCGCCGTCGAGATGCGGCAGGGCTGGGTGACCATGGCCCCGGCGGTGAAAGAGCTTGAGCGCGCCATTTTGGGCCGACGGCTGATCCATGGCGGTCACCCGGTCCTGCGCTGGAACTTCGAAAACATCGTGGTTCACGTCGATGCGGCAGGCAACAAGGCCTTCCACAAGGGCAAGAGCAAAGACCGGATCGACGGCGCGGTTGCCTGTGCCATGGCTGTTGGCCGGGCAGCGGCAGGGGAAAGCACCATGTCGATTTACGACAGTGACACCTTCGAAGAAGAAATGGGGTGGTTCTGATGGCGAACGACGAAGAGCGCCTGCTTGTGCTGGTCGAAGCGCGTATTCGCGACCTTGAAAAGAACATGGCGAAGGCCAGCCGGACGGCTGACAGGCACTACGACCGCATGCGCCGTTCCTCCCGGACGGCAACCCGGAACATGCAGCACGATATGAACCGCTCGACCACGGCGATGAACAAGGCGCTGGCGAGCACGACGGCGCAGATCGGCACATTCGGCAAAGCTTTTGCGGGCGGTATTATCGGCGGTCTGACAATCGGCGGGCTGACCGCCATTGTCTCGAAAGTTCGCGACGTTGCGGGCAGCGTTGCCGAAGTCGGCTATCAGGCGAAAATTGCCGGTGTCGATGTTCGCTCGTTTCAGGAACTGCAATTTGTTGCCGAACGTAACCGTATCAGCGTCAGCGCCCTTACGGACGGGCTGAAAGAGATGAACCTTCGCGCCGATGAATTCATCTTTACGAAGGGCAAGAGCGGATCGGCGGCGGAAGCCTTCAGGCGGCTTGGCTATGATGCCGATACCTTGGCCCAAAAGCTGCAAAACCCGTCCGCGCTGTTTGCCGAGATTATCGGTCGGCTTCAGCGACTCGACAGTGCGGCGCAAATCCGCGTGGCGGATGAAATCTTCGGCGGCACGGGCGGCGAGGAATTCGTGAAACTGATCGATGAAGGCGAAGAGGGCATTCGCCGGATGATCGGGACCGCCAACGACCTCGGCGTGATCATGGACGAAGAGTTGATCGACAAGGCAGCGGAGCTTGATCGTCAATTCGGGATCGTCGCGGATACCGTCGAAACCGCGCTCAAATCCGCCATCGTCAACGCGGCATCGGCCCTTGCCTCTTTCCTCGACACCTTCCGGGATTTTGAGAACCGGAGCACGAAGAACCTTGAAATCAAGCAGTCCGAGTTGGCGCGGGAGCGGGTCTCGCTGGAAAACCAAATCCTTGAGACCGAAAACAACCCGAACATGACCGATCAGTCGCGTCGGCGAACACTGAACAATCTCAAGCGACAGCTTAACGAGAAGAACCGGCAGGATGCGGAAATCACGCAGGTTCTCAATGATCGGTTTTACCCGTCCGGGTACGACAGCGACACGATTGCTCTTCCGCCTGTCAATGTCACGACGTCCGGCAGCGGAAGCGGCGACGGCGGTGGCGGCGGTGGCCGCTCTGCCGATCAGGACAGGCGGGCCGTGGAACGCCTGATACAGGCGCTGAAGGATGAACAGGCAACGCTTGGGATGGCGGAGCGCGACAAGGAAATCTTCAACAATCTTCGCCGCGCCGGAGCCGCTGCGACCAAAGATGAACAGGCCGCAATCACCCAACTGACTGGCGCGATTTACGATCAGAAAGAGGCACAGCACCAAGCTTCGGAGACGGCCGATTTTTTCCGGCAGACCGCTTCGGATGCGTTCCTGGCCTTCATCCCGGTTATCGAAACCGGCAATGCCGCGCTCGACAACATGATCAACAAACTTGCCGAAGCGGCAGCGCAAGCCGCGCTCTTCGGGGATGGACCGCTGGCCGGACTGTTCGGCGGCGGCTTGCTGACAAGCCTACTTCCCGCCCATGCGACCGGCACGAACTTTGCACCC
Organism: Martelella sp. AD-3; assembly: GCF_001578105.1. Lineage (GTDB taxonomy): Bacteria > Pseudomonadota > Alphaproteobacteria > Rhizobiales > Rhizobiaceae > Martelella. The sequence goes on from NZ_CP014275.1 coordinate 261,838, forward strand.
GGTGGCGTTTCTCTGGTCGGGGAGCGCGGGCCGGAACTGGTCAACCTTCCCCGCGGCTCGCAGGTCCTCCCCAATCACCAGCTTCACGGCATGCGACAGGCGAGCGGCGGTGTGGTGAACAATATCCGCTTCGGCAACATCAATGTCAGTGTGCCGGAAGGGACAGACCCCACGGATGCGGCAGCGATCGGCAAGGCTGTTCGCCGGGAGTTTGAAGGGATCGTTGACAAGCGTTTGCAGGAGAATCGCCGCGCACGCGGCATGCTGGCAGGAGGGCCGTTTTAATGGCCGACAAGTTCGAACCGCCCGTTATCCCTTCCATCGAAAGCGCCGTTTCGACTGAGGCCGTCACCTTGGAGTCGAATTTCGGAGACGGATATTCTCAACGCGCTGGCGCGGGTCTCAATGGCATCCGCCCGAAATGGCAGGCGGTTTGGTCGGCCCTGACCATATCTCAGGCCGATCAGATCGAAACCTTCTTTGTGTCCCGTCGCGGCTTCCATGCTTTCGAATGGCAATCTCCCCGCGACCGGGAACCCCAGCTTTATCGCTGCAAGAAATGGAACCGTGGCTTCGTCAGTCATGGCGTGGACAGCCTGCGCGCGGAAATCGAGAAGGTATTTGACCTATGAGCAAGCTTCAGGAGCGCCTCTGTGAGGTCGTTAAACATTCCCTTTCCTCGAAAACAGCATTGCCCCTCCCGGAAGGCGGACAGCTACTTTGGCAATGGTTCTGCGATCTTCACGGTTCGCGCTCATGGCGTGCTAATGGGCCGAATCCGATCAGCTATGGCGAGATTGCGATTTATCGCCAGGTATCCGGCTGGCCGATGGAAGAGTGTCATGTCGTTGCACTGCGGGCCATGGATGATGTTTGGCTGACTGCCTATTACGAGCAGCAAAAGAAGCCAAAGAGGGGTGAGCTGGCGCTTCCTGCTTTGTCGGATCGCTCAATGACCACCGCCTTATTTGACGCGATGTTCGAGGTCGAGTGATGAGTAAAGCGCGAGGAAAAAAGCTATACCCAGCCAAAACTTGGGCGGGATGGAACGATTTCCGTTATGGCACAAAGTCACGTAGGCGAAATGCGCCTGCGAAACGCTTGCTGAACAAAGACAAGCGCGAACATGTTATCTCTCGGCTAATGGAGAGGCTTGACGATTTCAGGTTGACGAAATTCGAGCATGAAGCTGACTGCCGCCATGGGATTCGTTCTGGCCTCTGCCTTGAGGGCTATAGCTGGGGTAGGGCAGACCACGAAGCCGCCCTTCTGGTCGATGAGGCTTTGAAAAGATTGGGAGCAGTAAGGCCAAAATGGGAGGAAGGGCAACGGCACTATTTTGCAGGCCGCGAATATTGCTCATGGTGTTATTCGAAGATGGGTGATGGAGCTATAGGCAGGTTCTGCTCTGCGGAATGTGCACGCTCTCTACTAAATTGCGTCGGCCAAAGTCATCAGATTCAATCTGAAGTTACAGTGAAGTCGGCAATGGATTTGATCCATCGCGCCACGCTCGTTGCAAGAGAATGTGAAGAATGCGGGGCGAAGTTTCAGCCACAACACAAGAACAGTGATCAGAAGTATTGCTCCAAGAGGTGCTACTACGCCGCAATGCGGGATGTTGGGCAGGCCAATTGCCCGCAATGCGGTGTGTCATTCTTACAAACCCGGAAGGATCAAAAATTCTGCTCAAAGAAATGCTCGAAGCGATTTGAGATAAAAATCTACGAGACCTCGCTTCCAGAAAAGTGTTGCCCGGATTGTGGCGTAACCTTCAAACCTAAAAGACCTTGGCAAAGCTATTGTGGAGATCGCTGTACAAAACGTGCGTCTGCAAGACGTATGCGTGCGCTAAAGAAGGCTTCGGCTAATCCGAACATCATCCGCTTGCCCAGACCCGAAGCCGATCCGATTTCGAGTGAGTTGTTTGATAGCTGGTTCCAAGCGGCTTAATCAAAATAGTGGGCGCTATGCAGCAGCGCTCACGAAAGCGTCATTGGTTTGGCCAATTTCTATGACTCTTCCCGCTTGCGCGAGTATGCTGTAGTTCTTTCCCATCTCTTCCTTGTTGGCCACAACAGATACGAGCGTCGGAGGATTGTCTAGTGCGGCCAAATCATGGAACGCGGTGCTAGCCTTAAATATGGCTACGGGGTAGTTGGTTACCGCCTGGAAGATCGCCGAATGTCCTTTATATTTAGCTATTGCGGTCACTTCCCATTCAGTCGATGACGCGCCAATGATCCTCCCTTCATGCTCGACTGCCGAAGGAAAAATCTGGTCTAGTTTGACATGCAGAGCATCTGCAATGGCGGCTTCGACGTCATTTGCTGACCTAGAGACAATCCGTTCTGCCGTGTCCCGTGACGCGGCGCTCACATCGAAAATTGCTCGTTCAACTTCTTGTGGGTTGTCGACGTCAACGTAAAGTGAACGCCGGTCGACTTCCACATCAAAATCCGCAGCAACTGATCGGGCAACTCTAGGAAAAGAGCGTGTCGCGCCAAAGCTCTCTGCTTCGCGAAATGCGAATCCAGAGTCACTTACGCGGATGACACCGCCTGCTCTATAGGTCAGCCGCACCGTGACAAATGAGCCGCTCGGATAAATGAGCGGAAGGCTAATGAAGCTAGCATCACCCCAATCGCGATAAGACACCAGACCGGGCACGATAGCGGCGGCAAGTTCCGAGAGTAGAACGCGATCACCCATCACCAGCTTCCTCCGTTGAAGAAATCGTATACCCACTCCGGCTCGGAAATAACTTCAATATTGTTGATTTTAAGCCGTTTTCCGAAATAGTCACGAAGTCTCAGAAAATCCGAGACGTCTTCATTTATCTCACGCGCTACAGTCAACCCTCCTAAACGCATACGCTGTTCGTTTTCAGACCAATTAAGATAGAAGTCATGTAAATGGGTTTCAGAGACGCGTTTTCCAGACCACGCTGACTTGGGTTTGCGGCGGTTCGAGTGGCCCTCCATAGCACGCCAATCAAGGCGTTCAATAGGGATGCACCGGCGCCCGCCGATCTTGCTGATCCGCAGTTCCAGCGAGACATTGCTGTCTGGGCGGTTCGCGTAGCATCCACCATGCAGAACGAGGCCCGTCTCAGTCACTCCACCTATTTCTATCGGGGCGTTGAACCAGATATAGTCAGTTTCGGGTTCTGGTGCTGACCATCCCGGAAAATATCCGATCTGTTTCTCTGCCAAATAGATGTCTTTTATAGTTGCCATCTGTCACGGGTATCGCAATAAGGGCTGGACCGCGAGCCCAGTTTTCATTTCTTGGCGGCTGTTACTGGTAACTCTCTATTGTGCCATCGTCGTAGACAACATCCGTGACGACTATGCTCGCCTTTGCAACGCCGGTTTTTACGGGGCCGACGAGGTCGTCAAATGGATCATCGCCGCTAAATGGATTGTCATCCCAAGAGTAATAGGACGGGCTTTCTACCGTCTCTCCCGGTGGGATGATCATATCGAGTGTGCCTCTTGCGTTTACGACGTTCTCCCCAAATGCGTCTTTGATGGTGAGTTTCAGCCCAATCGCAACGACCGTTTTGTCGCTATTGTTGACGAATGACGGGTAAGCCTCGACGCGACTATTGAAAACCCAGTTGTCTGTGTCTTTCGGCTGATATCGAAGTTCGATTTTTGAGGCGGTGACGGGAGATTGCCCGGCTGTTTGTTTTGGTGCCGGGTCGACCGGTGCGGTCTTCACAGTGATGGCATCGTAACAAACCAACCTCTTCAATGTGTCGGTTTCTGCTCTGCATGCAGAGATATCGTTCGCAAGGTCGGCGCGGGCGGCTCCCGCCAAGAGGGCTATAACGACTGTAAAGAGAACAATTCGCATTTCGTCACCTGCTTTGGCGATCTCGATCTGACTTCGCATCAACTTGGGCGATGGCTTCCCAGTCATTCGCTACAGCATGGGCGTTTGCTATCGCGTCATCCCCCATAGCGCTGAGATCCGGCGACAAGACGCCTTTTTCCCTTTGCACGGCTTTCATGAACGTCTGGAACATGCTTGCGATGGAGCGCAGCGCGGATACCTGATGAAGCAAATGACGCCGTGTCACAGCTTCCAAGCGTTCCGAGCTTTCAGCGAGTCCGGCCAAAAGGCGTTCGTTTGCTTCAGCGCCGCGCGCTATTGCTAAGGCGTGCTCGACGTCTTCCTTGGTGATTCTGCTGACTTTATCGTGCTCTAGAGAGCCTTCGAGGCGGGCGATCATTTCGGCATTCATTGAACGCCCGTTCTCTTCCGCGACACGCTTGATGCGATCTCGCAAGCCATCGGGCATGCGGAGGACGTACTTGTCTAGTTCGCGGCTAGGAAAGTAGTCCGCTTGATTTGACTGACGTTGCTTGTCGTTTGTTTTAGGAGCCATTTGGAATCCATAGCGGCCATTAGCCATTAAAGAAATGATAGCCAATGGCCATATCATCATTGACATGGACCGATCACTGACTATTAGCTATATAGTAGCCAGTGGCCATCTTCACGCGGAAGAGCGACTTCTGGCTAACAGGAAGTTAACAGCCGCGAGGTCTTGATATGGAACGAAAATCTGAACGCCTGCAATTGATGGTGGACGCCACCGTGCTCGAAAAGATCGATGATATCCGGTTTACGCGCCGCATGCCGTCGCGGTCGGATACGGTGCGCCAGCTTATCTATAAGGGGCTGGAAGCAACCGAAAATCAGGTGGCGCGCTGATGAGCCGGGAGCAAATGGCAATTGAGGCTGATGGTGCGTCGATCTTGCTTTCGGCCATTCTCGATACGGCGAAATCGATTGGCGAGGCGGCGGAAGGCGATCTGGCGATCAGGGTTGCATTGCTGGCGGGATCGATCCGCGTTGCCCAATCCTATGTCGAAAAGATCAAGATTGAGTTGGAGGGGGAGAATGCGGAAAACTGACCGCCCGCTGGGGATCAACGAAATCGCCTGCGAATTGGGCTGCTCGGAAAAGACAGTCCGTCGCATGTATGCCAAGGGCACGATTGATGCCTATAAGGTCGGAGGCCGGACTTCTCCAATACGGATGGACCGGATAGCGCTTCGCAGGCTAAAGAAACGGCGGGGCGCGGTGTGATGGGCCTGCCCAAAACATATACGATGGATGAAGTTGCCTGCGCCTTGCATGTTTCGAGGCGTACACTTCAGGAGCACCTGAAGGCGCATCCCTTCTATCGTCAGATCGGGCGTCGGAAGATTTTCACCGACACCGATGTGTCCGCACTCTTGGAGGCGTTGCCATGTCACCCCTCAAAACCTGCAAACGCAACGGAAGCAAAAACTGGTACCTGCGCGGCACCATCCGTGGCGTCACAGTGGACGAAACTACGGGAACTGACGTCTGGGAAAGGGCGGAAGAAATCCGCATACGGCGCGAGGCGGAAATCCTCGACCGTAGTATCCATGGAAAGCGCAAGACGGCGACTTTCCTAGAGGCGGCAGTCAAATACATGGAAGCGGGAGGAGAAACCCGCTTCACCGGCCCTGTCGCAAACCATTTCGGCACGACGCCTCTTAGCAAGATCGATCAGGACGCGGTTGATCGGGCAGCTTTCAAGCTTCATCCGAAAGGAAGCCCGGCAACGCGAAACCGGCAGGTTTACACGCCGGTTTCTGCCGTGATGACTTTCGCGGCGAAGAGGGGGCTTTGCGAGCGTGTACTGTTCGAGCGGCCCAAACAAGCGCCCGGCCGGGTGCGGTGGCTTGCGCCGGAAGAAGCCGAAAGGCTGATTGCTGCTTGCTCTTCGCATCTGAGGCCGCTTGTGATCTTCCTTCTCTATACTGGCGCGCGCTGTTCTGAAGCGCTGTATCTGGACTGGCGTAATGTCGATCTGGCGAGAGCGCATGTTTCATTCGAAGACACGAAGAATGGCGAGGATAGAGGCGTACCGCTTCATCCTCGTGTTTTGTCTGCGCTCGCCAATCTTGAGCATCGGGACGGCGCGGTCTTTCGTCGCCCGGACGGAAGGCCCTACGAGGTCAAGGAAGAAAGCGGCGGGCAGATCAAGACGGCCTTCAAAGGTGCCTGCCGTCGCGCCGGGATTTCAGATTTTACACCGCACGACTGCCGCCACACCTGGGCCACTTGGCACTATGCCGCGAATCGCGATCTGATCGCTCTTCAGAAGCTTGGTGGATGGAAATCGGAGCGTATGGTTTTGCGTTACGCGCACGTCAATGTCGCCAATTATTCGGCCTCAATTAATGCCCTTCCATGGGAGAAATCCGGGAACTTGGAAGGCGGGAACGAAAATACCAAAAGGAAAACAAAGTGATAGGACATGACGCCCGCAACCTTGGTAAGGGAGAGGCCGAGAGTTCAAATCTCTCTAGCAGCACCATTTTCCCCGTATCGCTCCTCGGAGAACTGCTGGCGGCGTCGACCTGCCGCGTTCAGCGTTCCACCGCGGTCTTCACCGAACGAGGCGATGCCTCTTGCGTTTGAATATGCGTCGGACAGACAAAGGCCGTTCCGGCGAGAACGCCGGAACGGCCTGTTCTTCCAAGCCTCTTAATGTCCGAAAATATCTATCGGAGCTCGGCAACCATTTTCCGTGCGCCGTTTCTGCCAAGGCCTTCGAGACTTTCGGCGAGGCTTTCCTTGAAACCGACGCTTTCCCTGAGCGCTGCGGGAAACATGCCGGAGCCCGAGAGGACGCGCTCAACCTTTTCACGCGGCGACCCGCCGTTGGCGAGCGCCTTCAGCCTGTCCGCGAGCGGATCGCGCACATCGATCGGAGCGCCCCTGTCATCCGTGCCGGCGACATAGCGGATCCAGCCGGCGACCAGCAGGGTAAGACGGGGGCACGGGGTTCCGTTCTTCAGATGATGCGCGATTGATTCCAGCGCGCGCTGCGGCAGTTTCTGGCTGCCATCCATGGCGATCTGCCAGGTGCGGTGGCGAATTGCAGGGTTTTCGAAGCGCGTGATCAGAGCATCGGCGTAGGCGTCGAGGTCGATTCCGTCAGGTGCTTTGAGCGTCGGGATCTGCTCCTCGGCCATCAGGTCTCGGGCGGCCTTTCGATAGGCCGGGTCCTGCATGGTTTCGGCAATGGTTTCATAGCCGCCGAGATAGCCGAGATAGGCGAGGAAGGAGTGCGAACCGTTGAGCATGCGGAGCTTCATGTTCTCATACGGCACGACATCATCGGTGAAGGTGGCGCCCGCGCGGTCCCAGTCCGGTCGGCCGGAAACGAAGTCATCCTCGATCACCCATTGGCGGAAGGGCTCGCAGACGATGCCTGCGGGGTCCTCGGTGCCGATCCGTTCGGCAAGAAGCCGATAGCTTTCCTCGGTCATCGCCGGAACGATGCGGTCGACCATGGTGGAGGGGAAGCGGCCATGCTCCTCGATCCAGTCGGCAAGCGCGCTGTCGCGGGCCCGGGCGAAATCGATCACCGCGCGGCGGGCAAGCTTGCCGTTTGAAGGCAGGTTGTCGCAGGAAAGCACGGTGAAGGGCTTCTGTCCGGCTCGCCTGCGGGCGGCGAGGGCCGCCACCAGCGTGCCGACGACCGTTTGCGGCTGATCGGGATCGGCAAGGTCGGCCTTGATTGCCGGATTGTCGAAGTCAAGCCCGCCATCGGCGCCGAGCGTGTAGCCCTTTTCGGTGACGGTAATGGAGACGAGCGCGATCTTCTCATCGGCAATGGCGGCGATAATGCCCTCGGGGCCGCAGTCTTCCATATGGCGATGATCGACCACGGCGCCGGAAATGCGGGCCTTCTGCCCGTCGGCGGCATTTTCGACGACGCTGTAGAGATAGTCGCGTTCAGCGAGCGCCTTCAGCGGTGCGGATGGGCCTCTGAGTTCGATCTCGCGATAGCCCCAGGTGCCGCCGGCGCGCAGGACGTCGTCGGTATAAACGGCCTGGTGGGCGCGGTGAAAGGCGCCGAAGCCGATATGGCACATGCGGGCTTCGACCTTCGAGCGGTCGTAGTCGGGGCGCAGGACATCGGGTGCGGCGCGGTCAAGAAGGGCGTTGGAGGACATGGGGGTTCCTTCCGTAAAAACGGCGGGCGCGGGCTTGCGCCGTCGGCAATGAGACGTGGGATGAAGAAAAACGGGAGAGCCGAAGCTCTCCCGAAGGGCCATCAGCGGTTGACGGTCGTATCGTTGGCGTCGGCCATGCCGTTCGCGGCGATCTTGCGGGCCTCGCCCTCGGGCAGGAGGATCCGGACGGTCTCGTAGGGCGGCCTGTAATCGCCCTCGCGCGCCCAGGCGAGCGTGAGGCCGGCATCGTCGCCGGAAAGGGCGTAGCGGGTCACCGCATGGCCCGAAGCCTCGCGCCAGTTCACGGTGTCGCCATCATCTTCGTACTCGATTGTTTCGGCGGAAAACGCGCCCGGAACCGGGAAGACGGCGAGCGTGCGGGCCGTGTCGGCCCTGGCATTGGCGCGGTTTGCGCCGTCCGAGAGCGGAATGACGGCTCCGGCGCGCACGAAAAGCGGCATGCTGGAAAGCGTCACCGGCAGCGTCACCTCCGTGCCCGGCGCATAGTATTCGCCCGACCAGAAATCCCACCAGCCGGTTTCGTTTTTCGGCAGGTAGACCGTCCGCTCGGCGGCGCCCTTGTCGACCACATTGGCAACCAGAAGATCACGGCCGAGCATGAAGTCGTCTGTCTCCTCGAACGTGCGCGGATCGTGCGGATGATCGAGGAAGGTCGGCCGCAGCATCGGCTCGTCGGCCGTCGCGGCCAGCCATGTCAGCGTGTAGAGATAGGGCGTCAGCCGGTAGCGGAAATCGAGCGCGTCACGGATCAGCGGCAGAACCTCCGGATACATCCAGGCCTCGTTGGCCGTGCCGTCATCATTCCAGGAGTGGATGGTGAAGCGCGGGTGGAAGATGCCGTTCTGGACCCAGCGGACGAACAGTTCCGGCTCCGGCTTCGGGCCGGAAAAGCCGCCGACGTCATGGCCGACATTGTAAATGCCCGACAGCGACATCGAGAGGCCCATGCGGATATTGTAGCGCACCGTTTCCCAGCGCGTGTAGTTGTCGCCGGACCAGGTCTGGGCGTAGCGCTGGATGCCGGGGCATCCGGCGCGCGAAATCAGATATTGGCGGTGATCGGGATCGAAGGCTTCCTGTGCTTCCCTGGAGGCGCGGCTCATCAGCAGCGAATGCAGCGGACGGATCAGCGCGACCGGGATTTCCTTGCCGAAACCGTTGCAGCGGGCCTCGTCATCCCAGATTTCATACTCGTTATTGTCGTTCCAGGTGCAGGCAATGCCTTTTTTCAGGAGCTGCTCGGTGACGCCCTTCTGCCACCAGGCGACGGAGGCCGGATTGGTGAAATCGAGATGGGCGCCGCTGTCGTCCCAGTAGACGGCATCCGCATAGGAATTCGTCTCGCTGTCGGTGATGAACAGGCCGGCGTCGAGCGCCTCGTTGAAGCGCGGGTGATCCTGCAGAAGCGCCGGCTTGATATTGGCAATCAGCGTCAGTTCCGCATCCGCGAACTTTTTCGTCATGCCCTCGACATCCGGGAATTTTTCATAATTCCAGTTGAAGACGTAGCGCTTCGGGCCGATCGAGGTATAGCCGGACGACATCTGGAAACTGTCGCAGGGAATGTCGTGTTCGGAGAGCCTGGTGAGGAAGCCTTCCAGCTCTTCCTGCGCATTGGGCCGGTCGGTATAGGCCATGGTCGAGCCGGAATAGCCGAGCGCCCAGCGCGGCATGAAGGCCGTGCCGCCGGTCAGCCGTGTGTGGCCCTTTACGAGGTCCAGCATCTCCGGCGCCCAGGCGAAATAATAGTCGAGATCGCCATCGAGCGCGCGGTAGGCGCGGAATGGCTTGTGGTAATTGTCGAACTCGTTGCCGAGATCGAACCAGCAGGAGGCAAGATTGTCGTAGAAGACCGAGAAGGCGCCGGCATCGGGCGTCACGGTGAAGGTGACGGGCAAATGCTTGTAGAGCGGATCGGTGGTTCTGGCATCATAGCCCATGGCGTCGAGGTTGCGCATCTCGTAGCGGCGGCCGGAGCGTTCGAGATCGCCCGCCTTCTCGCCGAGACCGTAGACCTTCTCGCCGGGTTTTCTGAGCAGGAAGTGGCTGTTGCGGTGGTCGCGGATGCCGAGCATGTAGGCGCCGGTGGGGCGCTCTTCGGCCACCAGCTTCCATGTGCCGTCAGCCTGTCTCGCGTCCCAGCGCATGGTCAGCGGGTTTTCGACGGTGAGCCGGAGGACGGCGGTTTCGATGACGAGCGTCTCGCCTTCGGTGCAGGTGAAGTCCGGCAGGGAGAAGCCGGAAAGATCGTCGCGGGCGCGACCTTCTAAGGGCACATCCTCTGCCGGCGCGATCGACCAGGTGCGGTCAAGCCGCCAGTCGCCGGCCTTCTTCAGCGAGATGCGGAAGAGCGCTTCTTCGAGAACGGTGATTTTCAGGGTGTGGGAGCCGTCGACGGTGAGCGTGACGCCATTGGCGTCACGCGCGTCGAGCGCCCAGGATTTGAGGGTACGCATATTCGTATTCCCGTTTCGTTAGCCGCCGTAGCCCAGAAGCAGGCGCGGCAGGCCGAGGCTGATTGCAGGGACGTAGGTGACGAGCATCAGGACCGCGATCAGGGTCAGGAAGAAGGGGATCAGAGGCTTGATCACCTTCGGGATCGTGGTGTCGCCGACCGAGCAGCCGATGAAGAGGGCTGATCCGACAGGGGGCGTGCAGATGCCGACGCAGAGGTTGAGGGTCATCATCACGCCGAACTGGACGGGGTCCATGCCAAGCTGCTGAACCACCGGCATCAGGATCGGGGTGAAGATCAGAAGCGCCGGCGTCATGTCCATGAAGGTGCCGACAACCAGAAGGACGACGTTCAGGATCAAGAGGATCATGATCGGGTTGTCGGAGAGGCCGAGCATGAAATCCGAGATCATGTTCGGGATGTTGCCGAAGGCCATGGCGCGCGACATGGCGATCGAGCAGCCGATCATCAGCAGCACCACGGCTGTGGTGATCGCCGATTCGAGGATGATCGAGGGAAGCTGCTTGAGCGAGGTCTCTCGATACCAGACGAAGGCCAGAAGCAGGGTGTAGACGACGGCAATCGCCGAGGCTTCGGTCGCGGTGAAGATGCCGCCGATGATGCCGCCCATGACGACGACGATCAGGCCGAGCGGCAGGAGCGCGTCGAGGCCCTTCCTGACGAATTCGCCGGCGGTCGGACGCGGCTGGGTCGGATAGCCGCGCTTCTTGGCGATGATGCCGGCGACGATCATGATGCCGACGCCCATCAGGATTCCGGGCACATAACCGGCCACGAAGAGGGCCGCGACCGAGGTGCCGCCGGAAATCAGCGAGAAGACGATGAAGGTCGAGCTCGGCGGGATGAGAAGGCCGGTGGTGCAGGAGGAGATGTTGACGGCAGCCGAATAGGCCGGGTCATAGCCTTCCTTCTTCTGCAGCGGCGCCATGACGCCGCCAACGGCAGCCGCCGAGGCAACGGCCGAGCCCGAAAGCGCGCCGAACATCATGTTGGCGAGCACGTTCACATGGGCGAGCGAGCCGGGCAGGGCAAAGCCGAGCACCTTGGCGAAATCGATGAGCCGGCGGGCGATGCCGCCGCGGTTCATGATGTTGCCGGCCAGGATGAAGAAGGGGATCGCCAGAAGGGTGAAGCTGTCGAGGCCGGACGACATCTGCTGGGCAACGATGAAGTAGGACTGGTCGATGCCGACGAAGAGGGCAAAGGTAACCGTGGCCGATACACCGATTGCAAAGGCGATCGGAACGCCGAGCACCATCAGCAGGATGAAACTGCCGAACAGGACCAGCGGGGCGTAGGACATAAGCATGAAAGGAACTCCCCTTAGTTCAGAGGTCCGCCGGCTTCGGCGGGCGCGGCTTCAACGGGCGTCTTGCCGGCAAAAAGGCGGATGGCCATCTGCAGGCAGTAGAAGAGAATGACGGCGCCGGAGACCGGAATGGCGATGTAGATGTAGCCCATCGGCATTTGCAGGGCGGGCGAGACCTGTCCGTTTGCAAGCGTGCGGGCAACGAGGGCGCCGCCGCCGTTGATCATCACGGCAACGGCAAAAAAGGCGATGACCGCGACGACGAGAAGCTGGGCAAGCTGCTTCCGCCAGCCCGAAAGCGCCGGCGCCAGGATCTCGATGGCGAGATGCCGGCCCTTGCCGAAGGTGTAGGCGCCGCCGACCAGCGCCATCCAGATGAACAGAAAGCGGGCGATCTCGTCGGTGTAGATTGACGGCGCGCGCAGGATGTAGCGGCTCATGACCTGCCACACCACGCAGATGACCATGCCGGAGAAGCCGGCGACGATGATGACGCGCAGGACCGCGTCGATCACGTTGGCAAGGCCGTCGACGAGACGGCTGATCGTGTCGGGTTTTCCTTGTTCGGACATCCGACCCTCCCTTGAGTGAGTTCTTTGCGCAGCCCTATGGTCGATACCTTTGGCTGATGGTCGGAGCATGAACCAAAACAAAAAATTGGTCAACCAATTTATCTATTTTGGTTGACACCTAAAATAATTTGGTCAACCATAAACGCATCCGCTGCAACAAGGCACTCTGCGGCGGTCCGATAACCTCTCCTCAAACGAACGGGTGCCGGGAGGAAGATATGAAGATCTTTTCCAAAGTCGCTTTGATGACGGGCGTCGCCGCTGTCGCCTTTGCCGCAACCGCCGAGGCGCGCACGCTTCGCCTCAACCACAACAACCCGCCGGACCATCCGCTGCACATCTCCATGGAGTTCATGGGCGATCGCCTCTCCGAGCTGACCGACGGCGCCTGGGACATCCAGGTCTTCCCGAACGGCCAGCTGGGCAATCAGCGCGAATCGATGGAGCTCGTCCAGAGCTGCGTGCTCGACATGGCCAAGAGCAATGCCAGCGAGCTTGAAGCCTTCGAGCCGACCTATTCGGCGCTGAACCTGCCCTATCTCTTCCTCAGCGAAGACCATCAGTTTGATGTGCTGACCGGCGAGATCGGCCAGGAAATCCTGGATGCGTCCCATGACAAGGGCTTTCAGGGCATCGCCTTCCTGATCGAAGGCGCGCGCTCCTTCTACGGCAACAAGCCGATCAACACCCCGGCCGACCTTCAGGGCATGAAGATCCGCGTTCAGCCGAGCCCCTCGGCAATCCGCATGGTCGAGCTTCTCGGCGGCAGCCCGACGCCGCTCGCCTATGGCGAACTCTACAGCGCCCTGCAGCAGGGCGTGGTCGACGGCGCGGAAAACAACCCGACCGCGCTCACCACCGTGCGTCACGGCGAAGTGGCGGACTATTTCTCGCTCGACGAACACACCATGATCCCCTCGGTCGTGGTGATCTCGAACTGCGCCTGGGACTCCATGTCCGATGACGACAAGGCCGCCTTCCGTGAGGCCGCCGGCGAGGCCATGCAGTTCCACCGCGAACAGTGGGACGCGATCGTTTCCAAGACGATGGGCGAGATCGAGGAAATGGGCGTGACGGTCAACACCGTCGACAAGGCGCCCTTCATCGAGGCCGTTCAGCCGATGTATGACGAAGTCAAGGGCAGCTCTCCGGCTGTCGCCGACCTGGTCGACCGTATCCAGGCTGAAGGCGCAAACTACAGCGACAACTAAGTCGCTTGACAAATTGGTCGGCCACCCCGGGTGGCCGGCCGGTTCAGGCAATTTGACAGGTACCGGTGGAGGTTCACCATGCTCGAGCGATCAGAACTGGCGGAAAATGCGCTGCAGGCGCTGCATGACGAGGACTATGACCGTCCCTTCAATCCGCAGAACCTCAACCACACCACGATGATCTTCATGGGCGACCGCGAGCAGGTCTCGCTCAATGGCGACTGGAATTTCTGTGTCGACCTCCTGGACACAGGCCTGCGCCAGAAATGGTTTGCCATGGAGCCGGCCGCGCCGGAAGACCGCGACGAGCCCTGGGACTATGACCCCTATATGGGCGAGACCGTGCCCGTGCCCTCCTGCTGGCAGATGCTGAAGGAGAAATGGTATTTCTTCGAGGGCAGCGCCTGGTACACGCGCGCCGTCGACTTCTCGCCGAAGCCCGGCAAGCGCACCTTCCTGCGCGTCGGCGCGGCGCAGTACGACTGCAAGGTGTTTCTGAACGGCGCATTCATCGGCAATCACTATGGCGGCTCGACGCCCTTCTTCGCCGAACTCACCGGGCGCCTGAAAGACGGCCGCAACTGGCTGATGCTCTGCGTCAACAATGTGCGTACGACGGATCGCGTGCCGATGCGCAACACCGACTGGTTCAATTACGGTGGCGTTTACCGGGAGGTCTCGCTGGTCGAGACGCCGGAAAGCCTGATCCGCGACTTCTTCATCTATCTCGATCCGGAAAGCCGCAACAACGCGCTGCGGGTTCACGTCGAGGCGGAGGGCGCCGACACGGCAACGGTCTCCATACCCGAACTGGGTATTAAGGAAAATATTCCTCTGACGGACGGCAAGGGTGAGACGGTCATCGAGGCCGGACCGATCCTCTGGTCGCCGGATAAGCCGAAGCTTTACGACGTGACCGTTATGGCGGGCCAAGATCGGGTGAATGATCGCGTCGGCTTTCGTACGATTGTCCGCAAGGGCCGCGAACTCCTGCTGAACGGCAAGCCGCTCTGGCTGCGCGGCATCTCGGTGCATGAGGACGATGCGAAACTTGGCAAGGTCGTCACCGAAGACGACCTGCGCCGGCGCTATGCCGATGCGAAAGAAATGGGCTGCAATTTCGTGCGGCTTGCGCATTATCCCCATCACGAGCGCGCGGTGGAACTGGCCGATGAGGCCGGCCTTCTGGTCTGGGCGGAGATCCCGGTCTACTGGGCGATCGATTTCGCCAATCCGGCTACCGAGCGGGATGCGCGGAACCAGCTCATGGAACTCATCCGCCGCGACCGCAACCGCGCCAGTGTCGTGATCTGGTCCGTCGGCAACGAGAATGCCGATACCGATGCGCGGCTTGCCTTCATGCGCGGCCTTACCGAAATGGCGCGCGCGGAGGACCCGACCCGGCTGATCGCGGCCGCCTGCCTCGTCAATCATGCGAAACTGAAGATCGAGGACCGGCTTGCCGCCCATCTCGATATCATCGGCATCAATGAATATTACGGCTGGTATGACGAGGATTTCTCCGAACTGCCGAAAATCCTGGCCAATTCCCGGCCCGACCGGCCCGTCGTCATCTCCGAGACCGGCGCCGATGCGGATATCACCGAGCACGGACCCAAGTCCGGTCTGTTCTCCGAGGATTACCAGGCGGAAGTCTACGAAAAACAGATCAGCACGCTGCGAGACCTTGATTTCGTGAAGGGCATGTCGCCCTGGATTCTCTATGATTTCAGGACCGAGCGCCGCCAGGGTATTTTCCAGCGCGGCTTCAACAGAAAGGGTCTGGTTGCTGCAGACAAGGTCACCAGAAAGAAATCCTTCGCTGTGCTGCAGGAGTTCTATCGGGCGGTCGCCGCAGAGGAGGTTGAAGAATGGGAGAAACAGTAAAACGTCGCTATCAGGAGGTGGCCGCCGAAATCCGCGACCTGATCGCGCATTCGGACTACAAGCCGGGCGATCGCCTGAAGACGGAACGTCAGATGGCCGAGGAGTTGGGCGTCAGCCGCTCTCTGGTGCGCGAGGCCGTGATCACGCTGGAGCTCGAAGGCCTGGTCGACGTGCGCAAAGGGTCCGGCATCTATCTGGCGACGCCGCCTCAGGGTATCGAGCAGAATGAACCGCGGCTGGAGGACCTGCCGGATGATTTCGGCCCGTTCGAATTGTTGCAGGCCCGTCAGCTTCTGGAATCGACCATTGCCGCCTTTGCCGCCGAAATGGTCTCCATGGCCGATATCCGCAGGATGCGCGAGGCGCTCGACATGGAGCGCGAGGCCATCGAGAAGGGGACCGATGACGGCTATGAGGCGGACGAACTCTTCCACCGGCTGATCGCCGTTGCCACGCAGAATGCGGTGCTCGTCGATCTTCTCGATGAACTCTGGGGCAAGCGCAAGAAGAGCCGCATGTGGGCGCAGCTTCATACCCGCGTGTTCGACACGGATTATCGCCGCCGCTGGCTTCAGGACCATCAGGAGATTTTACAGGCGCTGCAGAAAAAGGATGCGGCGCGCGCGCGCCAGGCGATGTGGACCCATCTTCAGAACGTGCGGGAGACCCTGATGGAGCTCTCGGATGTCGATGACCCGGCTTTCGACGGCTACGTGTTCGGCTCGCACGAACTGGGACGGATCGTGGGTTAGTTGCCGACGCTGCCGAAAGGCGTCCCAATCAACAGTTCTGGCCGTCAGGAACGCGCGCCTCCTGCTTCCCCGCACGCGGCGTTCCCGGACTGCTTTTGAAAATGACAGGAGAATACGATGAAGGAAAGCTGGCGCTGGTTCGGACCCAATGATCCGATTTCCCTGGCCGAGGTGCGCCAGACGGGCGCGACCGATATTGTCACCGCGCTGCACGAGCTGCCGAACGGCGTCGAGTGGGAGCGCGACAAGATCGCCGAGCGACGCGACATGATTGCCGCAGCCGGCCTCACCTGGTCCGTGGTCGAGAGCATTCCCGTTCACGAGAAGATCAAGACGGCCGAACCCGGATGGGAGAAGCTGGCCGAGACCTGGGGCCGTTCCGCGCAGAACCTTGCGCGCGAGGGCGTTAAGACGATCTGCTACAATTTCATGCCCGTGCTGGACTGGACGCGCACCGACCTCACCTATCCGCTGGATGACGGCGCGCTGGCGCTGCGGTTCGACTATCTTCTCTATGTGGCCTTCGATCTTTTCATTCTGCGTCGCAAGGGGGCGGAAGCCGATTATCCCGCAGACGTTATTGAAAAGGCCGAGGCCCGTTTCAAGGCGCTTTCCGAAGATGCGATCGCCAAGCTGACGGGCACCGTGCTGGCCGGCCTTCCGGGATCGGAGGAGAGCTACTCGCTGGACGATTTCCGCGCCCAGCTTGCCCGCTACGATGCGATCGATGCCGAAGCGCTCGCCGAACAGCTCTCCCGCTTTCTCGAAATCGTGGTGCCGATGGCGGAAGACGCGGGCGCCGTGATGGCGATCCATCCCGACGATCCTCCGCGTCCGCTCTTCGGCCTGCCCCGCGTCGTTTCCACCGTCGAGGACATGGACCGGATCGCCGCACGCGTGCCGAGCCTTGCCAATGGCTTTACCTTCTGCACCGGCTCCTACGGCGTGCGGGCGGACAACGACCTGCCGGCGATGCTGAAAAGGCACGGCGAGCGGGTGCATTTCCTGCACCTGCGGGCCACCAAGCGCGAGGACGATGGTTTGAGCTTCCACGAGGCACCGCATCTTGAAGGCGATGTCGATATGGTCGCCGTGGTCAGGGCGGCACTCGACGTCGAGAAGGCCAGGGGCGTCCAGCTTCCCTTCCGGCCGGACCACGGGCACGCCATCCTCGACGATCAGTCGCGCAAGACCAATCCGGGCTATCCGCTGATCGGCCGCCTGCGCGGCCTTTCGGAAGTGCGCGGCATTGCCCGGGCGCTGGCGTCGATGCAGTAGGCGTCGCAGGCAATGCAGCGAAGGCGGGGCCGTTCGGTGGTCCCGCCCGGACCCGCCTTCGGGGACCTGCTCTCGCGGGCAGGCGGCCCCGGCGGCATGTGCTTCGCAAGCCTTGCGTTTTTTGCATAGGGGCATTGCTCAAAAGGGTCTGCCTCAATCGGACTGAAACGATTATATCAGGGTCAACAGAAGATGATGAGCGTCCCTCAGAAGCGACGCCCGACCGAAGAGATAGACACATGAACGTGACCCGCAGCTTCAACAACTGGATGAAATACCGCCGCACCGTGAGTGAACTGGATCGCATGTCGACCCGCGAACTGTCCGACCTCGGCATCAATCGCGAAGATATCCGCCGCATCGCACGCCGGGCCGCATTCTAGCGCATCGGCCCGAAAATCGGAATCGCTTTTCGGAAAGCATGATGCGTAGATTCAATAGGTTAGAGCGTCCTTTGTGCGTCCGAATGGACGCACGGCGCTCTAGGCGCAGCATAAGAATTACAGGAATTCGAAGGGCATTCTCCTCCTCCTCCCAAAATGCCCTTCGATAGGTCGGTGATACTCCTCCTCCTCCCAGTCACCGGCCACATCAAATGGCGCTCACCGGATCCTCCTCCCCCGGTGAGCGCTATTTTTTTTGCGCCGTCGTCTGGCAGCGGAGCACTCCAACGGAACGATGCCGGTTTTCTGATCAATTTTGAGGCGGAAGTTCTGAGCTTTGCATAGAGTGCATAGGACTGTTGACGCAAACCCTCTGCCTTAAGTCCGGGCAAGTCTCTATATTCCGAATTGTCAGGAACGCAGGTGTGCCGCAAGGATGCGGCGCCGAAACCTTCAAACGAAGGGAGATATGATATGAGCATGACACATAGCTTCAACAACTGGATGAAGTATCGTCAGACGGTCAGCGAACTGAACCGCATGAACAACCGCGAACTGGCCGATCTCGGCATCAATCGCGAGGACATCCGCCGGGTCGCCCGCAAGGCTGCAAAGTAAGAAGCCGCGCGCGGGTCCGCCGCTTCGCAGGAGCGAGGCCGCCGGCAGACCCCGGAAGAAGTCGGTGACGCGAGGGCATGAAGGCCCCGCCTCAACGCGAAAAATCCGCATCGCCCTCTGTCCTTCCTCCCGGACGGAGGGCTTTTTTTGTCCGGGCTCCGTCGCGACAAACGCCGGCGGCGATACAGTACGCGGCGGGAACCGTACCGAAAAATAAAAATTTAGCGTCTTGCTCCGGTCATGATTGTCGCGTAACAAAAGTCCCATCGAATTGGTTTGCTAAGTTACGTCTGCGCGAAAGTGCTGGAAACGGTCTTCCTATCAAAATCGAACGACACTGCATGATGGATATCATGTGATCTTGGAACGCACGATTTGAAAGGAAATCGTTATGAGCGTCGGCACTGTAAAATTCTTCAACTCCACCAAGGGCTACGGCTTTATCGAACCGGAAGACGGCGGCAAGGACGTTTTCGTTCACATCTCTGCCGTTGAGCGCTCCGGCATGACCACGCTGGCCGAAGGCCAGAAGGTCAACTTCGAAGTCGTCGCCGATCGCCGCACCGGCAAGAGCGCCGCTGAAAACCTCAGCGCCGCCTGATTTCGCTTCGCGCGACCGGTCACCAGCGACCGCGAAAGAAAAGAACCCTCCGGAGCGTGCGTTCCGGAGGGTTTTTTGTGTCGGCGATATATGGCGATCTGCGCGTCAGCGCACCAGGAAGACGGGGATCTTGCAGGCGCGCAAGACCGCCGTTGTGGTCGAGCCGATGACGAGCGCGCGGATTCGCGAATGCCCGTAGGCGCCCATGACCAGAAGGTCGGCGCCAATCTCGGCCGTCACATCCTCGATGACCTTTTCCGCATGGCCCGGGCGCATGACGAGCTTCGCCGTCACGCCCGCATCCTGCAGCCGCTTCAGCGCGGTCTCGGCCTTGCCGGCCATGGGATCGCCTTCCTTGCAGACGGTCAGAAGCGTCGCGTCCGTTTCCTTGAGAATGCGGCTGCCGATCACGCGCTCCACCGCCTTGTCGGCGCTCGGACCGCCGTCATAGGCGACCAGAACCTTGTGGATCGGCTTGAAGGCGCGGGCGGCGACGAAAACCGGCTGCTTTGCGGACCGGACGGCGCGCTCCAGGTTGGAGCCGAGATGACCGGATGCAAAATCCGCCCCTTCGCCGCGCTTGCCGATGACGATCACGCGGGAATCCGCACCGACATCTTCGACCGCCTCGACGAAATCGCCGTTGCGCAGCCGGGTCTTGACCTCGGTCACGCCCTCGGCAGCGAGCCGCTCGAGCGCGCCTTCGAGCAGCAGGCGTCCGCGTTTCTGCGCCACCTTGGCGTTCTGGGCGTCAAGCTCGGCCAGTTCTTCCAGAAGCGCGGTGCGGGCGCCAAGGCCGATGGAACCGGAAAGGTCGGCCGGCGCATGATGGCCTTGCTTGCGCTCCAGCACATGAACGAGCTCCACGGAAAGGCCGAGCTGGCCGGCAATCCACGCAGCGTGATCGCACACGCTTTCGGCATAGTTCGAACTATCGATAAAGGCTGTCAGCTTATCCATGATTGATCTCCCTAATGCCCCTCTTTCATGAAGTCTTCGAGCGCGTCGGGCTTGTCGTGCACGGCAAGCCGGTCGACAATGGTCGCGCTCGCCTCGTTGAGGCCGACAATCTCGACCTCGGCGCCCTCGCGCCTGAATTTCATCACTACCATATCGAGCGCTCCGACGCTTGATATATCCCAAATGTGGGCGCGCGAGACGTCAATGACGACCTTCTCCAGTGCTTCGCGGAAATCGAAGGCAGCGTTGAAATCCTCCACCGAGGCGAAGAACAACTGGCCCTCGACATGATAGGTCCGCGCTGTTCCATCTTCGGAAAGCTCGGAGCGCACGCCGAAGAGCTGGGCGATCTTCCAGGCGAAGAAGATGCCGGAGAGGAGCACGCCGACCAGCACCCCGATCGCGAGATTGTGCGTGGCGACGACGACGGCGACGACCGAGATCATGACGACGGAGGACGAGCGCGGGTGGTCCTTCAGGTTCTTGATCGATGACCAGGAGAAGGTGCCGATCGAAACCATGATCATCACGGCGACGAGCGCCGGCATCGGGATCTGGCGCACCCACTGGTCCAGCACGACAACGAGGATGAGAAGAACAACGCCGGCAATGAAGGTCGAAAACCGTCCGCGACCGCCGGATTTCACGTTGATCATCGACTGGCCGATCATGGCGCAGCCGGCCATGCCGCCGATGAAGCCGGTGCAGAAATTGGCGATGCCCTGGCCGGCGCATTCCTGGTTGCGGTTGGAGCGCGTATCCGTCAGGTCGTCGATGAGCTGCGCCGTCATCAGACTTTCCAGGAGGCCAACGACGGCTACCGCCAGCGAATAGGGCAGGATGATCATCAGCGTTTCAAGCGTCAGCGGCACCATCGGCAGATGGAAGACCGGAAAAGCATCCGGCAGTTCGCCCATGTCGCCGACATTGCGCACGTCGAACTGGAAGATCATGGTCAACACGGTGATGACGACGATGGCGACGAGCGGGGAGGGAACGGCATTGGTGACGCGCGGCAGGAGGTAGATGATCGCCAGCGCGCCTGCGACCAGCACATAGGTCACGAAGGTCACGTCCGTCAGTTCCGGCAATTGCGCCATGAAGATCAGGATCGCCAGCGCGTTGACAAAACCGGTCATCACCGAGCGCGAGACGAAACGCATGAGGGCGCCGAGCTTCAAGAGGCCGAAAACAACCTGAATGACGCCGGCCAGCACGGTGGCCGCCAGCAGATATTCCAGCCCGTGGCCGGCGACCAGCGGGGTCATCAGCACGGCGGTTGCCGCCGTCGCGGCGGAAATCATCCCGGGCCGGCCGCCGACAAAGGCGATGATGACGGCGATCGAGAAGGAGGCGAACAGGCCGACCTTGGGATCGACGCCGGCGATGATGGAAAAGGCGATGGCTTCGGGTATGAGCGCCATGGCGACGACAAGGCCGGAAAGCGTGTCGGCGCGCACATTGCCGAACCACTCCTGCCGGTACTGGGCGAGTGAGAAATGTCTGGTGTTCATCAATGGTCCCTGAAAATCTGTTTGCGGCCGGCAGGCAGAGGCGGCCGGGAGGATCGTGAAACAGTTTCAATGGTTGTCCGGCGGATCGGCGGCCGGAAGAGCCACCCGGGTTTTCACCGGGTCCGGGGTTCATTGACGACAGTCAATACGGATTTGGGCGCTGGAGGGCAAGGTTTGCAGCGCAAAATATGGCTGGACGGCGGCGATTGGTGCCGGTGATGCGCGGTTTTGAGCCGCGCGTCTCGCGCCGCGAGCACCCGTTATTGCCGCTGCGGGGACAGAGCCGGACGCGTCGGTCTCCGGCAGCCCGCCGCTTTCACATAGGCCCTGCGCTTCAGAAGCAACTGGCGCGCAGCACCGCCGTCTCGCTGCCGGGAACATTGCCGCGGCCTGGCCGTTGAATCGCCAAAGAGCTGGGGAGACTGGCATGGCATCACGGGCAATATGGAAAGGGCAGATGCGACTTTCGCTGGTGTCGATAGCGGTGGAGCTTCACTCTGCGACGCGCCGCTCGGCCAGCGTTTCCTTCCGACAGATCCACGAGCCGACCGGAAAGCGCATCCGCTACGAGAAGGTGGCCGAAGGTGTGGGGCCGGTTGACCCGGATGATATCGTCAAGGGGTATGAGCAGGACGGCGAATATGTGCTGATTGATCCCGAAGAGATCGATGCAATCAGGCTCGAAACGAAAAAGACCTTCGAACTCGTCCAGTTCGTCGGGGCCTGCGAGATTCCGCCCATTTATTTCGACAAGCCTTACTACATCGTTCCGGCCGACGAGCTGGCGTAGGATGCCTATCGCGTGATCCGCGATGCGCTGCGGCGCTCGCAGAAGACGGCGCTCGGGCAACTGACCATGCGCGGCAAGGAATATCTGGCGGCCGTACGTCCCTGCGGCGACGGACTTCTGCTCGAGACTCTGCATTATGCCGACGAGATCCGCAATGCCGATCCGCTGTTCAGCGCGATCGAGGACGAGGCGAGCGACGACGAGCTTCTCGATGTGGCAACCTCGCTGATCGATAAGAAGACCGCCGCTTTCAGCCCGGAGGATTTCCGGGATCATTACCGCGAGGCGCTGGAAGACCTGCTCGCGAAGAAGCAGAAGAACCGTCGCACGCCGCGCGCCAAGGCAGATCACGGCGACGGCGGCGGCGGCGAGAACGTGGTGGACCTGATGGGCGCCTTGAAGAAGAGCCTTGAGGGGACGAAATCCGGCGGCGGAAAATCCTCATCCGGAGCGAAGGGCAAAGCCAAGCCGAAAACCGGCACGCGCAAAAAGGCATCATGACATGGCCGAGATCGACAGACTTGCAGAATACGTGACGCGCCGCGATTTTTCGCGAACCGGGGAGCCTGGGCGCGGAACCCGCAGGAAAAGCCGCAAGGACAAGCTTTCCTTCGTGGTGCAGAAACACGATGCCTCCCGACTTCACTATGACTTTCGGCTGGAATGGAGCGGCACGCTCTTGAGCTGGGCGGTGACGCGCGGACCGAGCGACGATCCGCGGGAAAAGCGGCTGGCGGTGCGCACCGAGGACCATCCGCTCGACTATGCCGGCTTCGAAGGCACGATCCCGAAGGACCAGTATGGCGGCGGCACCGTCATGGTCTGGGACCGCGGCACATGGGAACCGGTCGGGGACCCCGAACAGGGACTTTCCGAGGGCAAACTGAAATTCTGCCTTAAGGGCGAACGCATGAACGGCGGCTGGGCGCTGGTGCGCATGCGCGGCAGGAAGGGCGAAAGGCGCGAGAACTGGCTGCTGATCAAGGAGCGCGACGGCATGGCCGGCGACGAGGCCGATCATCTGACGGGCACCTTTGAGACCAGCGTCAAGACCGGGCGCTTGCTCGACGCGATCGAACAGGATGGGAAGCCGAAAAGGACCGGGTCGAAATCAGGATCTTCCAGCGGGAAAATGCCGAAATTCAGGAAGCCCGAACTGGCCACGCTCTACGACGCGGTGCCGGAAGGCGAGGGCTGGATCCACGAAACCAAATTTGACGGCTATCGCTGCATAGCCGCCGTGGGCAAAGGCGGACCGCGCTTCTTCACCCGCTCGGGCCAGGACTGGACCGACAAATACCAGGCGCTTGCCGATGCCTTTGACGCGCTGGAAGGCGAGAGCCTGTTGCTCGACGGCGAGATCATGGCGGCCGATGTTCCCAAAAACGGCTCGGCCTTTTCCGCGTTGCAGGCGGCGCTTCATGACGGCGCGCCGCTCCTCTATTATGTGTTCGACATCCTCGAGCACAATGGCAGGTCGCTGACCGACTGCCCCCTTCTTGAGCGCAAGGCGGTGCTTGAGGAGGCGCTTGCGCCGCTTGACCTCGAAGAGGGCAAGGTGCGGGTTTCGGCCTGGGTCGAGGGCAATGGCGGCGACATTCTCGAGAAGATCTGCAAGGCCGGCGGCGAGGGCATCGTCTCCAAGAAGGCCGATGCGCCCTATCGCCACGGCCGCACAAAAAGCTGGCGCAAGGTCAAGTGCGGCAAGCGGCAGGAGTTCGTCATCGGCGGTTATTCGCCCTCTTCGAAAAGGGGCCGCGCCTTCGCCTCGCTGTTGCTCGGACAATATGCGGATGACGGGCGTCTGTGCTATCGTGGCCGCGCCGGGACAGGGTTTTCGGCGGATGAACTCGACCGGCTGGGCGGCAAGTTGAAGAGCCTTTCCCGCAAGACCGCTCCTTTCGAAGATGTGCCGGGGGCGATCGCGCGGGATGCTGCCTGGGTTACGCCGAAACTTGTGGCGGAAATCGAGTTCGCGGAGCTGACCGCCGAAGGGCATGTGCGCCACGGCGCCTATCTCGGCCTGCGCGGCGACAAGGAGGCGGAAGAGGTGACACCGGAAAACGAGACGCGCAGCGACGCCACGGTCAAGGGCATCACCATAACCCATCCGGACCGCGAACTCTTTGCGAAGGCCGGGGTGAGCAAACTCGATATCGCCCGGCATTATGGTCTCGTCGGCGAACGCATGGTCGAAATCTGCGGCGAACGCCCGGTTTCGCTGCTGCGCTGCCCCGCCGGGATCGAGGAGGAGTGCTTTTTCCAGAAGCACGCTGGCAAGGGCTTTCCCGATGAGCTGACCCGCATCGCCATTGCGGAAAAGGACGGAGAGACGGGAGAATATCTCTATGCTTCGGGCGCGGAAGGCTATGTCGCCGCCGCCCAGATGGGCACGATCGAGTTTCACGGCTGGGCGGCGCGCGCCGACCGGCTGGAACGACCTGACCGGATGGTCTTCGATCTCGATCCAGACGAGAAGCTCGGCTTTGCCGAAACGAAGCAGGCGGCTTTCGACCTGAAGTCCCTGCTGTCCGATATCGGACTTGAGGCCTATGCGATGGTGACCGGCGGCAAGGGCGTTCACCTTGTCGTGCCGCTTCGGCGCACCGTTGGCTGGGATACGCTCAAATCCTTCGCCAAAACGCTCGCCCATCTGATGGCCGAGCGCGAACCGGACCGCTTCACGGCCACCATGTCGAAGGAAAAGCGAAAGGGGCGGATCTTCATCGACTGGCTGCGCAATGAACGCGGCGCGACCGCGATCCTGCCCTATTCCGTCCGCGCCCGGCCCGGCGCCCCGGTGGCCACCCCCGTCACCTGGGACGAACTGAAGGAGCTGAAGTCGGCCGCCGCCTTTGGCTTGAAGGACATGGCCGAACGCCTGGGGCAGGAAGAGCCGGCGCTGGCCGTCAAGCCGCAGACGCTCGCCAAGGCGGTGATCGACAAGCTCAAGAGGCGGCTTGGCTGAACGGCTTCTCGTCAGTCAAGACTGGCTTGCAGAACGCGCCGCGTCGCAGTCCACGCTTCAATTGCGACTTGAGTGCCGGCGCTTTTTTCACTAAACAAGCCCCACTTTTCCGCTTTATGACGGTTTTATGAATGCTTTCCCGTTTCTGGAATAATTACCTCGCGCCCCTTCTGGGGCGGCCCGCGCGCGTGCAGATCGCCGCCCTTTGCCACCGCGAAGGAGCAGACGGCCCGCAGGTTCTGCTCATCACCTCGCGCACGACGAGGCGCTGGATCATCCCCAAGGGCTGGCCGGTCACAGGCACCGACGGCGCCGGCACGGCGCTGCAGGAAGCCTGGGAAGAGGCCGGGGTGAAACCCGCAGACAGGGATCACCGCTGGCTCGGGCGCTATCGTTACAAGAAGATTGTCGGCGGCGAACTGCCGGTGACGACCGACGTCCATGTTTATGCGGTGCGGGTCGAGACGCTTCTCGACAGCTTTCCGGAGATGGACGAACGCAAGCGCGCCTGGATGACGCCTGAAGACGCGGCCCGCGCCGTGCAGGAACCGGAGCTCAAGACGATTCTGAAGGATTTCCCGAAGCGCATCGGCGCGGCGCGGCGCGGCTAGGCGGCGTGGGACCGTCCGGAAGGACCTTTGGACTGCAAGGACATGCACAGTGACTGATGATGCCACGCCGCACTGGAAGACGCTCGACAAGGACCTCAATCGTCTGACGCGTCTGGAAGAGGCCACCATGTATACCGCCCGCCCGCTGGTGGGCGTCGGCGTCAGCCTCGTTTTCGTGACGCTGACCGTGGTGGCCGCGGCGATCTTTACCGGCGGCGAGCCGCAAAGCCTGGCGGTGGTCGTGGCGGCGGCCTTCGGCGCCTATATGGCGCTCAATATCGGCGCCAACGACGTCGCCAACAATATGGGGCCGGCCGTCGGCGCCAAGGCGCTGTCGCTGCTCGGCGCCATCGCCATTGCCGCTGTTTGTGAAAGCGCCGGCGCGCTGCTGGCCGGCGGCGACGTGGTCTCCACCATCTCCAAGGGCATTATCGATCCCTCGGCCCTTGCCAGCACGGCCGTGTTCGTGCGGGCGATGATGGCGGCCCTTCTGGCGGCCTCGGTCTGGGTCAATCTTGCGACATGGATCGGCGCGCCGGTCTCCACCACCCATTCCATGGTCGGCGGCGTCATGGGCGCCGGCATCATGGCGGCGGGACTGGCAACGGTGAACTGGCCGACCATGGGGGCGATTGCGGCAAGCTGGGTGATCTCGCCGCTGCTTGGCGGCGTCATTGCCGCGGCCATGCTCGCCTTCATCAAGTGGCGGGTGATCTATGTCGAGGACAAGATCGCCGCCGCGCGGGTCTGGGTGCCGGTGCTGATCGGGGTGATGAGCGCCGCCTTTGCCGCCTATCTCGCGCTGAAGGGCCTGAAGAAGATCATCTCGATCGATCTCGGCACGGCGCTTTTGATCGGAGTTGTTGCGGGTATCGCCATGTGGCTCCTGTCGGTGCCGTTCATCCGGCGGCAGGCGGCGGGGCTGGAAAACCGCAACCGCTCGCTGAAATCGCTGTTCCGCCTGCCGCTGGTGGTCTCGGCAGCGCTTCTGTCCTTTGCCCACGGCGCAAACGACGTGGCCAATGCCGTCGGCCCGCTGGCGGCCATCGCCTATGTTCAGAAATCCTCAGCGGTTGCCGGCGAAGTCGCCATCCCGCTCTGGGTGATGATGATCGGCGCGCTCGGCATTTCCTTCGGCCTCGTGCTGTTCGGGCCGAAGCTGATCGGCATGGTCGGCAGCCAGATCACCAAGCTCAACCCGATGCGTGCCTATTGCGTCGCGCTGTCCGCCGCCGTGACCGTGATTGCCGCCTCATGGCTCGGCCTGCCGGTGAGCTCGACGCATATCGCCGTCGGCGGCGTCTTCGGCGTCGGCTTCTTCCGGGAATGGTACATGGAACGACGCGCCCGCCGAATCGAGATGGAGCGGCCGGTTGCCCGCCGCATTCCGGGCCAGGAGCGCGCGCGCCGCAAGCTGGTGCGCCGCTCGCATTTCATGACCATCATCGCCGCCTGGGTGATCACCGTTCCGGCGGCCGCGCTTCTGTCCGCCGGCTGTTTCCTGCTGCTGCAGACGATCGGGTTCTGAGCGCTAAGCCGGACGTTTCGTCCCAAACGCCCGGGCAGTATCCTCAGAACTTGAACGAGAAGCGGGCCATTGCGGCCGAGTCCGCGACGCCGGCGCTGACGAGCGCGACATCCTCGCCGACCGGCACGCCAGCTACGGTGAAGGCCGCCGCGCGCTGGTTCGGCGTCTGTGCGTAGCGCTCGAAGGCAGAACCATCGCGGGCAGCCGGAGCAGCACCGCATTGGAGGTGTAGTCGAGGAACGGAACGAGATAGGCCAGCGTCGTGGTCACGCCGTGAAACGTGCCGGAAACGCCGCCGTCTGCCGTCAGGATCGTATATTCCGATTCCGCCGCGTAAATGCCGGGGCGACCTGAGGCTTTTGACGACTCGGGTTTCGGGAGAAAGAACAATGGCAGTTGCAAGGAGCGGTCGGGGCTGCGGCGGGCATCAGCGTCCGATCGCCGTCCCCACCAGCGCCTTGGCGTCATCGCTTGCCCATTCGGCCGGGCCGTTCATGGAACCGAGCAGGCAGCCGTTCCCGTCAATCAGGATGGTCGAGGGCAGGCCGAAGGCGAGGCCGTCCTTTTTCAGCGTGTTGAACACGCCCATGGTCCCGTCGCGGTAGAAGGCGAGCGAGGAGATGCCGATCTCGTCGAGGAATGTCTTCGGCTTCTCGTCGGAGCCCGTGTCGATATTGACGGCGACGACCTCGAAATCATCGCTGCCCATTTCGGCTTCGAGTTCATCAAGCGCCGGCATTTCCTCGCGGCAGGGCACGCACCAGGTGGCCCAGAGGTTCATCAGCACGGTCTTGCCCGTGAAGGCGGAAAGCGATGTCGCGCCGGCATCGGAATTGAAGGCGAGGTTCTGCATCGGGCGCGGCTTTTCGGCGGGAATGAAGGCCGCGACCTCGCCTTTCGACAATGGTTTCAGCGCGTCAGCGGTTGCAACCGCGCTTTCGCACTGTCCGGCTGTCGCCAGTTCGCCCGCGCCATTGCCAGTGAACGTATTTTTCACGTATACCGCCACAGCGCCGGCGATGAGCCCGGCAACAAGCGCGATAAGAACAAGTCTGGCGGAGATGGGGCTCTTGCGGCTCTTCTTCGTCATGTCACTCTCCAGATAGGCACGTCATGGCTTCCGACAACAGCACCTCGAATACAATGTGGGGCGGGCGTTTCGCCTCCGGCCCCGACGCGATCATGGAGGAGATAAATGCCTCCATCGATTTCGACAAGGCTCTCTATAACGAGGATATCGACGGCTCGATCGCCCATGCGACCATGCTTGCCGAAAAGGGCATCATTTCGGAAGAGGACAAGGTCTCAATTCTGGAGGGCCTTTCAACAATTCGTCGTGAGATCGACGAGGGACGTTTCGCCTTCTCGCGCCAGCTCGAAGATATTCACATGAATATCGAATCGCGCCTGCGCGAGCTGATCGGGGCCGCCGCCGGGCGACTGCACACGGCGCGTTCGCGCAATGATCAGGTGGCGCTCGATTTTCGTCTGTGGGTGAAGAAAGAGCTCATCAAGACGGAGGCCGCGCTGACGCGCCTCATCGGCGTGTTTCTCGCCCGCGCCGAAGAACATGCCGAGACGGTGATGCCGGGCTTCACCCATCTGCAGACCGCCCAGCCCGTCACCTTCGGCCATCATTGCATGGCCTATGTCGAAATGTTTGGCCGCGATCGCAAGCGCGTGCGCCACGCGATCGAACATCTGGACGAAAGCCCGATCGGCGCCGCGGCGCTCGCGGGCACGGGCTTTGCCATCGACCGGCACATGACGGCCGAAGCGCTCGGCTTTTCCGGCGGACCGACGCGCAACTCCATCGACACGGTATCGGATCGCGACTTCGCGCTGGAATTTCTGTCTGTCGCCGCAATCTGCAGCACGCATCTTTCGCGTCTTGCCGAGGAGATCGTCATCTGGTCGACGCCGCAGTTCAATTTCGTTCGGTTGTCCGACAGTTTCTCCACCGGTTCTTCGATCATGCCGCAGAAGAAGAACCCCGATGCCGCCGAACTGGTGCGCGCCAAGACCGGCCGCGTCAACGGCGCGCTGGTAGCGCTTCTGACGGTGATGAAGGGTCTGCCGCTCGCCTATTCCAAGGACATGCAGGAAGACAAGGAACAGGTCTTCGACGCCGCAAAGAGCCTCGATCTGGCGATTGCCGCCATGACCGGCATGATCGGCGATCTGACGGTGAACACGGCCTCGATGAAGGCTGCCGCCGGTTCCGGCTTCTCCACCGCCACCGACCTTGCCGACTGGCTGGTACGCGAGGCGGGGCTGCCCTTCCGCGACGCCCATCACGCGACCGGCCGCGCCGTTGCGCTTGCCGAAAAGAAGGGCTGCGACCTCGCCGGACTGACGCTGGAAGAGCTTCAGGAGATCAATTCGGCGATCACGGACGGCATCTTCGATGTGCTGACGGTCGAGGCCTCGGTGGCCAGCCGCAAGAGCTTCGGCGGCACGGCGCCGGACGAGGTGAGAAAGCAGATTGCCTGGTGGCGCGAGCGCGTTTGAATTCGCGCGTTTGAGGGTGCACAAGCCTCGCCTGATCGGCTATCAGGAGAGGCATCGGGTTTGTTCAGGCTTGCGGTGGAGAGTGCCATGAGAAAAGACAGGATCGCCGTTGCGGCATTATTGGCGAGCGCACTGGTGCTGACCGCCTGCGGGCGGCGTGGCCCGCTGGAAGTGCCGCCGGCAACGCCCAAACAGGTAGAGCGCGAGGCGCAGAGCGCCAATACGCCGGCCATCCGCATCGCGCCGAACGACAAGCCGGTCATCCTCGACGGATCCGGCGACAATGTCGTCAATGCCGGGCCGGATGCCGCCGTCGATGGCGAGCCCTTCATTCTCGATTCCCTTCTCAACTAGCCGGGTCCTTTCTCGTGAACCACTTCGAATACCGCGACGGCGTGCTCTTTGCCGAGGGCGTTTCCATTCCGGCCATCGCCGAGGCCGTCGGCACGCCCTTTTATTGCTATTCCACGGCCACGTTCACGCGCCATTACAAGGTCTTCGCCGAAGCCTTTGCCGGTTCGGACGCGCTTGTCTGCTACGCGGTCAAGGCCAATTCGAACCAGGCGATCCTGAAGCTTCTGGCCGGTCTCGGGGCGGGCATGGACGTGGTCTCCGAAGGCGAACTGCGCCGCGCGCTGGCCGCCGGCGTCGCGCCGCAAAAGATCGTGTTCTCCGGCGTCGGCAAGACGGTGCGGGAAATCGATTTCGCGCTTGAGACCGGTATCTACTGCTTCAATGTCGAATCCGAGCCGGAGCTTGAGGTCTTGAGCGCCCGTGCGGCAGCGAAGGGTCTCGAAGCCCCGGTTTCCTTCCGCATCAATCCGGATGTCGATGCGAAGACCCATGCCAAGATTTCGACGGGCAGGAAGGAAAACAAGTTCGGCATCGCCTTTTCTCGCGCAGAGGCCGTTTATGCCCGCGCGGCGGAACTGCCCGGCATCCGCGTCACCGGGATCGACATGCATATCGGCAGCCAGATCACCGAGCTCTCGCCCTTCCGCGATGCGTTCCGGCTGATGAGGACGCTGGTTTCGGAACTGAGGGCCGCCGGCCATGCGATCGATCATGTCGACGTCGGCGGCGGGCTCGGCATTCCCTACGAGTTCGACAACAATCCGCCGCCGGAGCCGACGGCCTATGCCGCCGTCATCCGCGAGGAACTGGCCGGCCTTGATTGCCGGATCGTCGCCGAACCGGGGCGGATGATCGCCGGAAATGCCGGGATTTTCGTCACCGAAGTGATCTATGTGAAGGATGCGGAGTCGAAAAGCTTCGTTATCGTCGACGGCGCGATGAACGACCTTATCCGCCCGACGCTTTATGAGGCCTATCACGCGATCCGCCCGGTGATCCTGAACCCGAAGGCTGAGCGGCTGGTCGCCGATGTCGTCGGTCCGGTCTGCGAGACGGGCGATTATCTGGCGCTTTCGCGCGAGATGGGAAGGCCCGAGCCGGGCGATCTTCTGGCGGTCTCGACGGCAGGCGCCTATGGCGCGGTGCAGGCCGGCACATACAATACCCGCCTTCTGGTGCCGGAAGTGCTGGTCGACGGCGACCGCTACCACGTCATCCGTCCGCGCGGCAGTTACGAAGAACTGATCGGGCTTGATTCCGTGCCGGACTGGATGTGACGCTGCTCGCAAAGTCTTGAAGACGGATTTGCCCATATTCGTCTTCGTCTCCTCGCTATCGTCATAAACCGTGCTATGGTTTGCGTATCGTTCACGCCGCCGCCGAAAGGCGCGACAAACGGGACCCATGACCGCGCGACAGCAAGACACCGGCACGCAAGACCCGGACAAGGCCAGACAAGGCAAGGCGCTGATGCGGCGCATTGCCCGCGGTCGCGCGTTTGCCCGTTTCAACCTAATTGTCGAGCGCCTGGCTCCCGGCCTGGTCTGGCCCGCCTGTGCGCTGGCGCTCTACCTTTCCTTTTCCTGGCTCGGCCTGTTTCACGCCGTGCCGTTTGCCCTGAGGGTCGTTCTCCTTTTGCTGCTTGTCGGCGGCTTTTTCGCCGGTTTCTGGCCGCTGCGGCGGTTCAAAATGCCGACCCGGGCAGAAGCCGAGCGACGTCTGGAGCGTGAAAACGCGCTTGCCCATCAGGCCATTTCCGTTGCTGGAGACAGGCCGGCGCGCGAGACGCCGGAGGCGCTTGCCCTATGGCATGCCCACCAGCGCCGCATGGCCGAAAAGCTCGGCAGTTTCGGCAGCGGCCATGTCCGGCCCGATCTGTCGACGGTCGACCCGCACGGCCTGCGCGCCGTTCCCGCGCTTATGCTCTTTGTGGCGTTCCTTTATTCGGGGGCGACCGGCTCCGGGCGGCTTGCGGATGCCTTCCTGCCGCCGGCGGAAGAAAGCGAGACGGCGCTGGCTCTGCGATTCGATGCCTGGATCTCGCCGCCGCCTTATACCCGCAAGGCTCCGGTCTATCTTCAGGCCGACGGCGTCGATCAGGTGGAAGCCATTCCGGAAGGCTCGGTGCTGACGGTGCGTCTGTCAGGCAAGGGGGCCGATGCGCCGATCGTCTTCGTGCCGGATGATGCGGACGCGCCGCAGGCCCCGGACGAGGCCGAGGACGGCGACATGATGCGCAGCGCCCGCTTCACCCTGGCATCGAGCGGCCTGCTGGAAGCGGCGGGACGGCAATGGGTCATCGGCGTCGTGCCGGATGAAATGCCGGTCATCGCCTTCAAGGGCAGGCCGAAGGCGGCGGCAAACGGCGCGCTGGAACTGGAATACACGGTCTCCGATGATTACGGCGTCACGACCGCCCGTGCGGAAATAGCGCCGACGGGAAATGTCGATGCGGATGCGCGACCGCTCTATCCGCCGCCGGAGTTTCCGCTCAACATGCCCTCTCGCTCAAGCAAGGACCATTCCGCCTTCACGAGCCGCAATCTCACCGAACATCCGCTTTCGGGCAAACCGGTCACGATCACGCTGGTTGCGGAAGATGCGGCCGGCCATGTCGCCCGCAGCGCGCCGCTGGAAATGGCGCTGCCCGCACGGACGTTCTACAACCTGCTCGCAGGCTCTGTCGCCGAACAGCGGCAGATCTTCGCGCTCGATACCCGGGCCATGCCGGAAGCGCTGCAATATAGCGCGGCGATCACCCTGCGCCCCGAGGAGACGATCCCCGATCTCACGCAGTTCCTCCTGATCAAATCGGCCCAGACGCGCATGCTGCTTGCCCATGACGAGGAGAGCTATCTCGATACGGCGGACTATCTCTGGGCGATCGCGACCGGGATCGAGGACGGCGCATTGTCGGATGCCGAGCGACGCCTCAGAGAGGCGCAGGATGCCCTGAGCGAGGCGCTGCGCGACGGCGCTTCCGATGCGGAGATCGCCCGGTTGATGGAAGAATTGCGCCAGGCGATGCAGGAATACCTGTCTGAAATGGCCGAACGCATGCAGCCGTCCGATATGCAGCAGGGCGCGCAGCAGGCGCTGCGCCAGCGCGATCTCGACAATCTCCTGAACCAGCTCGAAAACCTTGCCCGCTCCGGCGATCGCGCCGCCGCCCAGCAGCTCTTGTCGGAATTGCAGCGGATGATGAACAACATCCGGCCGCCGTCTTCCACGGCCCAGCAGGGGCAGCAGAATTCGGAGATGCGCGAGCAGATCGACCGGCTTGGCGAACTCATTCAGGAGCAGCAGCGGCTGATGAACGAGACTTTCGAGCTTGACCAGCAATTGCGCGATCGCGAGCAGTGGGGCGACCCGCCGCCGCGCCAGGATGGCGAGCAGCAGGGCCGGAACGGCGATGAGCAACCTTCACCGCAGGAGATGACGGCGGAGGAATTGCGCGAGGCGCTGCGCCAGCTTCAGGAGCGCCAGCAGGCGCTTTCAGAACAGCTCGGAGAGATGCAGCAGAAGCTTTCCGAGCTCGGCATGCCGCCTGCCGAGGGTTTCGACCGCGCCGGAGAGGCGATGGACGGCGCCGCCGAGTCACTCGGCGAAGGCGAGGGGGAAGGCGCGCTGGACGGGCAGGGCAATGCGCTGGAGGCCCTGCGTCAGGGCGCCCAGCAGATGATGAATTCGATGATGGCGCAGGGCCAGGGCCAGGGCCAGCAGGGCCCGAACGGCCAGACCGGTTGGGGCAGCCAGACTGGTCGCGATCCGCTTGGCCGCAATCAGGGTTCGGACGGACTTGATTTTGGCGATGATGTTCAGGTGCCGGACGAATTTACGGTCGAGCGCGCCCGCGAGATCCTCGACGCCATCCGCGAACGGTTGAACGAGGATGCTCCGCTTCCCTCAGAGCCGCCTTATCTGGAGCGCTTGCTGGAGCCTGAGACGGGGAATTAACCCCGCCGGATCGTCATGCCGACGCAGAGATGCGCTGCCCCTGGACGTTCAACCCGGCATGATCGAGGCAGATACCTACGCGGCCAGCGCGCGGGCGACGGCCTTGCGGATATCGGGCAGGGCAAAAGGCTTCGGCACCACGTCAACGATCTTTTCCATCAGGTCGTCGGCGCGTTCGCGCTGTTCGGCAAAGCCGGTCATCAGCAGGATCTTCATGCCCGGATGGGTGCTGGCCGCCTGGTGGGCAAGGGCGATGCCGTCCATGATGGGCATGCGCACATCGGAGAGAAGCAGGTCGTAATTGCTCTCCGCCAGGCGTTCCAGCCCTTCCGCGCCGTCCGAGGCCTCGACCGTTTCATGCCCGTCGAGCCTGAGCGCACGCGCGACGAATGCCCTGAGCGATGCTTCGTCTTCCGTGATCAAAATCCTAGCCATGGCGCTGTCCAGTTCTTTCTGTCTTGTCAAAACCCTTGCGGCATGCCCGTTGTTCCGGGCCTTGTTGCCGTAGAGATCACCAGAACTTTCCTAGCGAGAAGTAAACATCGAAAAATGGCAATTTATGTAGTTAACAAGCTCTGTTACCGCGATTTAACCTTGGTTAAGCATCACCGGTGATAACGCCGACGAAGGGAAGCTCGCGGAAGGCATAGGCCACGTCCATGCCGTAGCCGACGACGAAGCGGTCCGGGCAGTGGAAGCCTGCATAGTCGGCCTCCAGAACCTCTTCGCGCTTGTTCTGCTTGTCGAGCAGCACGGCGATCGAGACATTGGCCGCGCCGCGCTCCAGCATCAGGTTACGGGCAAATCTCAGCGTGCGGCCGGATTCGAGAATGTCGTCGACGAGCAGCACGTCCCGGCCTTCCACGAGGCTGTCGATATCCTTGACCAGGCGCACGCCGCGGCTGACGGTGCCGGTGCCGTAGCTTGAGAGCGTCATGAACTCGACCTCCGGGGCAAGGCCCACCTTGTGCAGCGCACGGATCAGGTCTGCGGCGAAGACAAAGGAGCCCTTCAGAATGGCGATGACGAGCAGGTCCCTGGCGGGGCCGCTCGCGATTTCATTGGCGAGTTCCTCATTGCGCCTGGCGATGTCCTCGGTCGAGAACAGCACTTCGATATTCTTGCCGCGAACGACGTGCATGGGGGCGCTCCTCATTTTCTGCGGTGCGCCGGGGCGCCGCGTTCATTGCCTATCGGGAATTTCCGGTTTTAATGGCTTTGCAACCGGGCGGCAATCAAAACGCCGGAAAGGGCGCGCGACGGGCAGCATTTCTTCGTGGATAATGCCGGGGACGCCTGCCGGCTTTGCCCTCTGTTCACCACCTGTTATGCATAATCGGCGATGATGGCGCCGAAATAGAGCGAAGGCTGTCCGCTGACCATGACACTGATCCAGTTTGAAAATGTGGGGTTGCGATACGGGATGGGTCCGGAAGTCCTGCGGGACATGACGTTCGACATACCGAAACACTCCTTTCAGTTTCTGACCGGCCCGTCGGGCGCGGGCAAGACGACGCTTCTTCGGCTGATGCTGATGGCGCTGCAGCCGACCCGTGGCCTCATTCGCCTGTTCGACCGCGATGTCGCCGTCATCCCCCACAAGGAGTTGCCGATGTTGCGACGCCGCGTAGGAATCGTGTTCCAGGATTTTCGCCTGCTGGACCATATGACGACCTATGAGAATGTCGCCCTGCCGCTGCGCGTGCGCGGCAGGGAGGAGGTCTCCTATCGGAACGATGTGATCGAACTGCTGAAATGGGTCGGGCTCGGCGAAAGGCTCAATGTGCGCCCGCCGGTGCTTTCCGGCGGGGAAAAGCAGCGCGCGGCGATTGCCCGGGCCCTGATCGACCAACCGGAAGTGCTGCTTGCCGACGAGCCGACCGGCAATGTCGACCCTCCGATGGCGCGGCGCATCCTGAGCCTGCTCGTCGAACTGAACCGGATGGGCACGGCTGTGGTGATCGCCACCCACGATATTGCGCTGATGGACCGTTATGACGCCAGGCGGATGATCCTGTCGGAGGGAAGGCTCGATATCTATGACTAGGCCGCCCCGTTCGATCCGCGATCCCCGTCTGGAGGAGGAGCGTCTTCAGCGCGAGCGCGAGGAAGAGCGCCGCCGTGCCGAGGCGCGGGCCCGCGAGGAACGCCTGCTCGAGGAGCGGATTCTCGAGGAGCGCCGCCGCGAGGAAATCCGCGTGCATGAGGCCGAGGCCGCGCGCAAGCGGCAGATGCAGCAGGAGGCCGCAGCGCGCGAGGCCGGGCGTCTCGAGCGGGAAAAGGCAGATCGGGAAAGGTTGAGGCACGCGCAGGCCGAACGGGAGGAGGCCGAGGCAAGACCTGTCCAAGGGGAAGGGCAGGCGCGACCCCGGCAGAGGCCGACCGCCGAAACCCGGCCGCCACGCGCGCGCCCGGGAAGCCGGGCGACCCCGACGCCTGACAGATCCGCGCCGCGCGCCGATGCCGGGCCGCGCCAAAGGCCGGCGCCGAAGACGGAACAGGGTGGCACGGGAGACGGTCGCAGTGTGCGAAGACCGCCTGCCGTCGGCCAGAAACGGGGCAAGCCGACGCCGATCGTTCCGCCCGCGAATGTGCAGTCGCGGGCGCTGATGGCGGTGATCGCGATCATGGCCTTTCTCGCCTGCCTGACGCTCGGCGGCGTCTCCATGGTGCGCGCCACGGCGGCAAGCTGGCAGGGCGGCATCTCCCGCGAGGTCACCATCCAGATCAAGCCCGCCGAAGGGCGCGACATGAACCAGGCGCTTCTGACAGCCAGGGACGTGGCGCTGCAATTCGTCGGCACGATCGACGGTCAGGTGGTCGATGAGGCGGCAACCGAGCGGCTGCTCGAACCCTGGCTCGGGACCGGGCTGGATTTCGATGAATTGCCGGTGCCGCGCCTTGTGATCGTGACGATCGACGAGAACAATCCTCCGGATTTCGCGGCCATGGCCGCGGCCCTTCAGGGCGCCGTGCCGGGCGCCTATCTCGATGACCATCGCGCCTGGGTGAACCGGCTTTCGGCCATGGCCGATGCAACGACGACGATCGGCGTCTCGATCATGGCGCTGGTCTTCTCTGCCATGGTGCTGACGGTGGTTTTTGCCACGCGCGGCGCGCTGTCTGGCAGTCGCGACATTGTCGAGGTGCTGCATTTTGTCGGCGCGGAGGGCGGTTTCGTCGCCCGCCAGTTCCAGAACCATTTTCTCAACGTGGCGCTCAAGGGCGCGTTTCTGGGCGGCGGGCTTGCCTGCCTGTTTTTCGTGGTCGCGCGCTTCTGGCAGGCGCGATTCCTTGCGACCCCCGGGGCCGATCAGGCCACCGCGCTGTTCGGCAAGATATCGATCGGCTGGGGCGCTTATGCGGGAATCCTTCTGACGATCGTCGTCATTGCGGCGCTGACGACGCTGACGGCCCGGCTGACGGTGATGCGCACGATCAGGGAGATCGATCGCATCCGTTCGGACCCGGCCCGCACCGATACGCTTTAGCTCCTCCCGAATTTCAACTTATTCGGCGTCGTCGCCCGGCCCGAATTTCAGCTATATCGTCTGTACTGTATGAAGGGCGGCGGAATGATTCGGCCGGCCACCGATTCGCGTTGCCCTTTGGGCGATGCAGTGTCAGCTGCCGCAAGGCATCCGGAATGGAAGGACGATGGGAAACGAACTCGGCAAGCCGCCGGAAAGGAGCGGCAACGGGGATGGTGCGCGAGGGCGGGCGGTCACGCGCACGGGCTTCGTGCTGCGTGCCGTTCTGGTTCTCACGCTTGCCGCGATGATTGCCTTTGGCGGCGGCTTCCTGTGGTTTACCGTCAGAATCCTGGCCGAAAGGCCGCCGCCGATCTACGAGACCGACGCGATCGTGGTGTTGACCGGTGGCGCGCGTCGCATCGACGAGGCGCTTCTGCTGCTGGCCGAGGGCGCAGGAGAGCGACTTCTGATTTCCGGGGTCAACCCTTCGACAACCCCGGAAAGCATTCGCAAGACCACCGACGGCGACATCCAGTTGTTCGAATGCTGCGTCGATGTCGGCTATGAGGCGCTCGATACCTACGGCAACGCGGTTGAGACCCGCAAATGGATCGAAGAGCACGGCTATCGGCGCGTCCTGGTCGTCACCAGCGCCTATCACCTGCCGCGCGGCCTGTTCGAATTGCGCCATATCGATCCCGATACGGTGTTTGTCGGCTATCCCGTGCCGCTGGGCGAGGGCGACAAGCCCTGGTACGACAATCTGCGCTATGTGAAGGTGCTGGGGTCGGAATATCTGAAGTTCATCGGAGCGCATGTGCGCGCGGCAACGGGGCTGTGGGTTCTTCGCCCCGCCGAACAGGAAGAATGACTGGCATGGGTATCTTTCGTTCCATCGCCTTCAATACCGCCTTTTATGTCGGAACGGCGCTCAGGATGATCGTACAGTCCCCCTATTATTTCTCGGCCTCGCGCGAGAACGCCTATCGTGTCGTGGTTCAGGGCTGGGGCCGGTTCGTCAACCGGCAGATGCGCTTCTGGGCCGGCGCGACGTTCGAGATCGAGGGGCTGGAGAACATCCCCGAGGGGCCCTGCATCATCACGCCGAAGCACCAGTCCGCCTGGGACACGATCATGTTGTTGCCGTGGATTCCGGATTCCGTCTTCATGCTGAAACGCGAACTGATCCAGATGCCGCTCTTCGGCTGGTATCTGAAGAAACAGCGGCAGATCGCCGTCGATCGCGCGGCAAGTGGCCGGGCGATGGCCGACGCGATCAAGCGCACCAAGGCCGAGGTGGAAACCGGTCGGCAGCTGATCATTTTTCCGGAAGGCACGCGTCGGCCGCCGGGAGCAGAACCGGACTACAAACGCGGCATCCAGATGATCTATAGCGGCCTTGCCGTGCCGGTCGTGCCGGTGGTCATGCATCCGGGTTTGTTCTGGCCGCGCGGCAATTTTCGCCGCCAGAAAGGGCATTTCAAGGTGCGGGTCCTGCCTGCGATTCCGCCGGGAAAGCCGCCGAAAGCCTTCTTTGCCGAACTCGTCGAGACCATGGAGCGGGAAAGCGACCGGCTGCTTCTGGAGACCGTCGCCGAAAACCCGCATCTCGACCTTCCCGAGGTGACGCGAAAGCGCATCGCGGAACTGAAGGCAGCAGAAGGGCTTTGAGGTCGCTCAGCCGTGCCTGGGGCGCGGTTGCTCGTTGAGCAGAAGCCTGGCGACCGATTCCAGCGCCGCATCGCCGATGCGCATCTGTTTCAGGTGGTCGACCGTGTTCAGCACATAGTCGCGATTCGGGCCGGACTGGCCGTGGCCGCGCCGCACGATGTCGGCCGCCCTGTCGATATCCACCTTGCCTGCATATTGCTTGTGGGAATGGTCAACCACATAGGTGACGGCGGGAACGGTATTGCCATTGTCGAGCCGGACCGGCAGGACGAGTTCGCGATAGACCCTCGTCACCAGTTCGCGGGCGCGCAGATAGGCCATCACCGCCTCCTCGTCATCATTCCTCGC
The DNA here is from genome assembly GCF_001578105.1 of Martelella sp. AD-3. Classification (GTDB taxonomy): domain Bacteria; phylum Pseudomonadota; class Alphaproteobacteria; order Rhizobiales; family Rhizobiaceae; genus Martelella. Next base: position 301,646 of record NZ_CP014275.1, read on the forward strand.
GGCGAAGGCGACGCCCTCGCAAAAGCCGCCCCTGTCGAGGCCGAGAACGAGGCCGGGCATTTCGGCCGTTCCGCGATGAACGTAGGAATAAACGCAGAGGCTTCTGTGATAGCCGGAAAGACGGGCGTTGACGCGCTTGTGGTTCGGGAAACCCGGGTTCCACATCAACGAGCCGTAGCCAAAGACCCAGAATTCGTCCATATGCTATGCCAGACTCCGATTGAAACGTAGGACAGAATGGGAAGCCACCATGGCAGGTTCAACCCGCACGCGCAAATATCTGAAATGGTCGCTGGTCGTGCTGGTCGTCCTCCTTTTGGCCTATGCACTTGGCTGGTTCTTCATCGCGCGCACGGTAAAGGCCCGCATTTTCGATCTCCTGGAGGGCCAGAGCGGCAATGAAACCGTCGTCAGCTGCGAGGATATCGGCTATCAGGGCTTTCCCGCAAGCTTCGGCTTTTTCTGTGACAGCCTGCACGTTCGGGACCGGAAGACCGACGCCGTCTTCGATACGCCGCGCCTGCTTGCCGAAGCGCCCGTCTATGCGCCGTGGTCGGTGATGGCGACGGTGACGGGGCCGGCAACGCTCGACAATGACGCTGGCATGATCCTGCGTTCGGAATGGGAGCATCTTGGCGGCAAGCTGATCTACGGCCGCGCAGGTCCGCGTCTGGTATCCTATGATATCGAGGGCCTGACGGCGCGTTTTGCCGCTCCGGAAGGTCGCCAGGGCACGTTGACGGCCGAATATGCGCAAGGCCTTGTGCGCGATGATGACGGCGATCTCGATCTTGCCTTCACGGTGACCAACGGCGTCCTTCGGCCGCAGAACAACGCGGAGGCTCTGCCGGCCGTTTCCGTCAACCTTCTGGCGACCATCGACGACGGTGGGGCGCTTCTGGCGAACAAACAGATCCGCTCCCACGGGCTGCGCGGCAAGAGCGGCATTCTCAACCAGGCAACGCTCGCCATCGGCGATCGCGCCTCGCATATCGCGATCTCCGGCCGTTTCTCCTTCGATAAGGAGGGCTATCTGGACGGGCGCTTCAGCGTCGAGCTGACCGGGATCGACGGCATCTCGCAGGTTCTCCAGCTTGCCTTTCCGCAGGTCGCGCGACCGGTCGAGACGGTGACCGGGCTGATCAAGTCGTTTACCGGCGGCCAGCGCACCATGGCGCTCGATGTCCGGGTGAACCAGGGCCGGGCAATGCTGGGCTTCATCCCGCTCGGCCAGATCCCGCCGGTCTGACGGGATCGCGTACGGGCCTCAACCCTTCTTGTCGAGCGTATGCCGGCCGAAGTCCGGCACGTCCACATCCTGTCCTGCCTCGATGATCGAGCGGCGGACATCGCGCGTGCGGGCGAAGAGCTCGAACAGCTTGTCGCCCTCGCCCCAGCGGATCGCGCGTTGCAGATAGGCAAGGTCTTCGGAAAACCGCGCCAGCATTTCCAGTATGGCGTCCCTGTTGTGCAGGCAGACGTCGCGCCACATGGTCGGATCGGAGGCGGCAAGGCGTGTGAAGTCGCGGAAGCCCGAGGCGGAATACTGGATGACTTCCGACTGCGTCACCGTTTCCATGTCGTCGGCGGTGCCGACGATGTTGTAGGCAATGATGTGCGGCAGGTGCGAGACAATGGCGAGAACCTTGTCGTGGTGCTCAGGCGCCATCCGGTCGACCTTCGAGCCAAGCGCCTGCCAGAATGCCGTAAGCTTCTGGAGCGCATCCTCGTCAACGGCTTCCGGCGGGGTCAGAATGCACCAGCGTTCCGCAAAAAGGCCTTCAAATCCGGCATCCGGACCGGAATGTTCCGTGCCCGCAATCGGGTGACCGGGAATAAAATGCACGCCTTCGGGCACGAAGGGCGTCATCTGGGCGATGACCGAGGCCTTGGTGGAGCCGACATCGGTCAGGATCGCGCCCTTTTTCAGATTGGGCGCGATTTTTTCCGCCACCGCGCCGGATGCGCCGACGGGAACGGAGACGATTACCAGATCGGCGCCCCGGACGGCATCTTCGGCCGCTGCCGTATAGCGGTCGCCCAGCCCGAGTTCCTCGGCGCGCCTGAGCGTTTCGGGAGAACGGGTGGAGACGATGATCTCGCGGGCAAGCCCCCTCGCGCGGATGTCGCGGGCAAGAGAGGAGCCGATCAGCCCGATGCCGATCAAGGCAATGCGTTCAAACATAAAGCCGCTCATGCCGCATCCGTCTTGGCTTTGCCGGCCATGAATTCCTTCAGCGCCGCGATCACGCCGCGATTGGCTTCGTCCGTGCCGACGCTCATGCGCAGCGCGTTCGGAAAGCCGTAGCCGGCAACCATGCGCAGCACATAGCCCCGCGACGACAGGAAGCGGTCGGCATCAGGCGCGCGCAGGCCGTCTTCGTCGGGAAAGTGGATCAGGATGAAGTTGGTGACGGACGGCGTGACCTCAAGGCCGAGCGCGATCAGTTCCCGCGTCAGCGTTTCGATCCATTCCGCGTTGAATTCAACGGCTTTCTGGGTGAAGCCGTCATCCTTGATCGCAGCCGTCGCCGCGGCGATTGCCGGAGCATTGAGGTTGAAGGGCCCGCGCACGCGGTCCATCGCGCCGACAATCTCCAGCGGGCCATAAAGCCAGCCGACGCGCAAAGCAGCCAGCCCGTAGACCTTCGAGAAGGTCCGGGTCATCACCACATTGGCGTTCTCGGCGACCAGTTCGAGGCCTGCCGCGTAATCATTGCGGCGGACATATTCGGCATAGGCCGCGTCCAGCACCAGAATGACGTTCTCCGGAAGGCCGGCGTGCAGGCGGCGGATTTCCGAGAAGGGCAGATAGGTGCCGGTCGGGTTGCCGGGATTGGCGATGAAGACGATGCGGGTCTTGTCGGTTACGGCGGCAAGGATCGCGTCGACATCGACGGTCGCGTTCTTTTCCTTCACGGTAACCGGCGTCGCGCCATTCGCCATGATCTGGATCTTGTAGACGAGAAAGCCGTGCTCGGTGATGATCGCCTCGTCGCCTTCGCCGAGATAGACGTGGGCAAGCAGGCCGAGCAGTTCGTCCGAACCGTTGCCGCAGATGATGTTCTTCGTGTTGAGGCCGTATTTCGCCGCGATTGCCTCCCGCAGGGCGGTTGCCTGGCCGTCGGGATAGAGCGCCAGGTTCTCGCCCGCATTGCGCATCGCCTCGATCGCCTTCGGGCTGGGTCCGAGCGGCGTCTCGTTCGACGACAGCTTGTACACCTTCGCAACACCCTCGACATGGTCCTTGCCGGGGACATAGGCGGCAATATCCATGACACCGGGGCGGGGTGTCGGCTTCATCGACTGATCAGGCATAGGAGACCTCGAAAACAACATGTGGCCGCAAGAGCCGTTTGAACGGGAGAAGCAATAATGAGGATTAGGCGCTTTGTCGAGGGCGGCCGCCCCGCAGCGGCAAGACCATCAGGAGCGGTTGCGCGTGGTCGGTACGCCCTGGGGCGCAAGGGCGGGCACCAGAACCTTGCGTGCGGAACGGGCGGCCACCGGCAGGCCCTGATAAAGCCGCTTCTGCGCCTCGACGATGTTGACGCCGGAAAAGGCCGGCCAGAACGTGCGGCCGGACCGTTCGAAACCGGCGCGGAATTTCAGCACCGTCCGGCTTCTCGACGGCGGGAAGAACAGCGCCTCGGCAAAGGCGCCGGGGGTGAAATTGGTCTCCCGCAGCAGTTCCGTGATCTGGCTCTTGGAATAGGGGCGGCCGTTGCCGAAGGGCGTGTGTTCCAGCCTTGCCCAGACGCCGCGACGGTTGGGCGCGACGATGACAAGGCGGCCGCCGGGGGCGAGAATGCGCCAGAGCTCGCTCAGGGTCTCGCGCGGGCTTTCGGTGAATTCCAGCGCGTGCACCATCAGCACCCGGTCGATGGAGGCATCGGGCAGCGGCAGTTCCTCGTCCATGACCAGCGCGGTTGCCGACGCCGCGTGGGCAGGCCAGTTGATCGCGCCCTGGGAGGCAGGCATGAAGGCCATGACCCGTTCCGCATCCGTGCCGAGCCGGTCGAGATAGGGCAGGCAGTAGCCGAGCCCCACCAGGCGTTCGTCCGGGAGTTTCGGCCAGACAGGCACGAGCGCCATGGCGATGGAATGGGCGGCGAGGCGTCCAAGCCTGGTGTGGTAGAAGGCGCGAAGGTCAACGATATCGGCGTTCATGAGCGAAGTTCAGACGGCCCCGGTTGGACTTGAGATCGCACAGTACTACATTGAAGGCGACTGGGTAAGCAATCGCGAGGCTTGAGATGACTTCACTTCAAATCGCCGTCTTCATGTGCCGTTCGGACAATTACGGAGTTCTGGTCCATGATCCGGAAACCAAGAAGACGCTCAGCATCGATGCGCCCGATGGCGAGGCGGTGATCGCGGAAGCCGAAAAACGCGGCTGGGTGATTACCGACGTCTTTGCCACCCATCATCACAAGGACCATGTCGAGGGCAACCTGCCGCTGAAAGAGCGTTACGACTGCCGGATCGTCGGGCCGGTCGAGGAGGCGGTGGTGATCCCCGGCCTTGACCTTGCCGTCGGCGAGGGCGACGAACTGGATTTTGCCGGCCACAAGGTCGACGTTATCGAGACGCCCGGCCATACGGCGGGGCATGTCTGCTACCATTTCGTCGATGACGGCCTGCTCTTTGCCGCCGACACGCTGTTTGCCATGGGCTGCGGCCGTCTGTTCGAACGGCCCGCCTCCGACATGTGGCCGTCGCTGAAAAAGCTTCTGGCGCTGCCGGACGAGACGGAAGTCTATTTCGGCCACGAATACACGCTCGCCAATGCCAAGTTCGCGCTCTCGGTCGATCCGGACAATCAGGTGCTGAAGGAGCGCGCCGAGGCGGTGGCCGCGCTGCGCGACGCCGGCGATTTCACCATTCCGACGACGATCGGGCTTGAGAAGAAGACCAATCCCTTCCTGCGGGTGACCGATCCCGCGATCCGGGCGAAGCTCGGCATGGCGGAGGCGAGGGACGACGAGGTTCTCGGCGAAATCCGCCGGCTGAAGGACAATTTCTGATGGCGGGCGCGATCACGGCCGAAGCGATCATCGATGCGCTCGGCATGCAGCCTCATCCCGAAGGCGGCTGGTTTGCGGAAACGTTTCGCGATGCCGCCGGCGAACCGGGGCGCGGCGCTTCGACGCTGATCTATTTTCTGCTGAAGGCGGGCGAGCGCTCGCACTGGCACCGGCTGCTGACGACCGTCGAGGTCTGGCACTATTATGCCGGCGCGCCGCTGAAGCTGATGGTCTCGCCAGACGGGAGGATGTGCGAGACGATGACGCTCGGCCCGGACATCATCGCCGGCGAGCGTCCGCAGGGCGTCATTCCCGCAGGGCACTGGCAGGCGGCGGAAAGCACGGGCGACTTCACGCTGGTGGGCTGCACCGTCGCCCCCGGCTTCATCTTCGATGATTTCGAACTTGCTGCCCCGGACTGGGCGCCTTCCGGCTGACGTCTCAACCCTTCTTCCGCATGATCATGTCGCGCGCGGCGAGAACCGCGCCGCCGGTGATCAGCAGGCAGGCGACGATCACGCGCCATCCCGGCTCGCCGAAGCGGGCGACGAGGAGCACGATGGTTGACAGCAGCGGCGCTGCGTAGCTTGCTGCACCCAGGACCTGAATATTGCCCTTCTTCACCCCGTAGTCCCAGGCATAAAAGGCGATGCCGACCGGAAACAGGCCGAGTCCGATGACCGCGAGCCACTCGCTCGCCGTTTGCGGCCAGACGGTCGTTTCAAGCAGGAGATGGCAGAAAAGCGACAGCGCCGAGGTCGCGAGGCAGAAGCCGGTCACCACATCGGTCGAGACCTTGGAGAAGGAGCGCGAGACCAGCGAATAGCCCGACCAGGTGAAGGCGCAGAGGAAGGCGGCGATATAGCCGAGCGCATATTCGCCGCTGATCGTCAGCCCGCCGCCACGCGTGATCAGCAACGCCGTCCCGGCAAAGCCGGCTATCGCGCCTGCGATGTGATGGGCCTTCAGCTTTTCGCCCGGCAGCAGCGCCGAACCGACAACGATCAGGAGCGGCCAGAGATAGGCGATCAGACCCGCATCGACGGCGGGCGCGTTGCGCAGCGCGGTGAAATAGAGGAAGTGGTAGCCGAAGAGGCCGGCAATGCCGGCGATCCACACCTTTGCCGGCTGGCGCAGCGCTCTGCGGCGTTCCGGCCGGGCGATCAGCACCGCAATGCCGGGCAGGCTCGCGATGAGAAAGGCGATGGCCGAAAGCTGGAACGGCGGCACATCGCCGGAGGCGGCCGTGAACAGGGCCAGAAACGACCACATGATGACGGCCGAAAAGCCGATCAGGGTTGCGCGCATTTGAAATGAAATCCTGGTGTCAGACGCCGAATTTCGAGGCGTAGATCGTCAGCTTGCCGATCTTCAGCGGGATCTGGGCCGTGACCGGGGCATAGACGTTCAGCTCCTCGTTGAAAGCGAACCAGACGACGAGCTCGCGGGTATTGGCGAGATATTCGATGTCGTCATCCTTGCGCTCATAGCCCGCGATCGGGCGGAAGCGGATCGCACAGCCGACGGCCCGGCCGGAAAAGCCCTTGGTGGAGAACGGTTTCGTGCCCGCGGGCGCCAGTTCCAGGTTCAGCCGCGTCTCGCCGTCGAAGATGGCGATCTTGTCCTGACAGGGATTTGGTGACGGCGGCAGAAGCAGCGCCGAGATCGGGTCGATGACCCCGCGCAGATGTCTCGCCGTGACGTCAACCCAATCGTCGCCGCGCGGGCCCGGGTCAGGTTCGATCGTCGAAGAGACGACGCGCTTGCGGGCGAATTCCGCGCCGTAGTCGCGGGCGTAATCGCCATCGCGGTAGCTCAGCTCGAATTCACGCGTTTCCGGGCGACCGTCCTTCCAGTCGCCCCTGGCATCGACCTTGACCGCGATCGAGGTGAAGAGATTGCCTATACCCGCCGCCTTGATATCGGCGTTGATCCGGTAATCTCCGTCATTGACCGTGGTGTTGAACACTGCATCGGCGATCTTGATGCCGGAGAAGGCGATGGTATAGACGGTCTGCTGCTTGATGTCCTCGGCCCTGGCCGCGGCCGACGCAAAAAGAAAAACCATAGCGATTACAGTCTGATAAATGACGGTTTTTCTCATGTCGCTCTCTCGCACCTGTGATATGGTCGTTCCTGCTCACCTGTTTATGTCTCAGGCGGGCTAAAAAAAACAGCGGTAAATTTCCGCGTCCCCGTGAAAAACCGGCATCTCGCCTTGACCTTTGCGTGCCGCGCGATTATAGAACCGCAACTTTCCAATTAGCCGCCAATTGGATCGCGGGACTAGGCCGTCCCGTTGTAAGCCGTTGGCTGAAGACGAGTATAGGTGAAATCATGTCCCGCATGTGTGAATTGACTGGCAAGGGCGTGCTGTCCGGCAACAATGTCAGCCATGCCAACAACAAGACCCGCCGCAAGTTCCTGCCGAACCTGTGCCGCGTGACGCTGATGTCCGAAGCCACCGGCCAGAGCTACCGCCTGCGCGTTTCCGCTGCGGCGCTGCGCTCGGTTGAGCATCGTGGCGGCCTCGACGCATTCCTGATCAAGTCCGGCGAGGGCGAGCTTTCGCCCCGCGCCCGCCTGATCCGCAAGGAAATCATCAAGAAGACGGCTGAGCAGGCCGCCGCCTGATCAACGGGCAGTTTTGAAACTGGAAAGCCTTGCTGCCCGGCAGTAAGGCTTTCTTTATTTGTCCTCCAACTGGTGGCATCACCCAGGATAAAAAAATGCGACAGTCGCAATCCGTCATTATCTACAGCCTGCTGATGGCAGGCGTCGTCCTCGCCTCCAACATTCTGGTCCAGTATCCCGTCAAGGGCACGGTCTACGGCATCTCGCTTGCCGACCTTCTGACCTGGGGCGCTTTCACCTATCCGCTTGCCTTTCTGGTCAACGACCTGACCAACCGCCAGTTCGGCCCGGCCGCCGCGCGCAAGGTGGTGGTTGCCGGCTTCGTCGTCGGCGTCGCCTTTTCCTTCTACGCCTCGGTGCCGCGGATCGCGATCGCCTCGGGCACGGCATTTCTGGTCGGCCAGTTTCTTGACATCACGCTGTTCAATCGCCTGCGTCGACAGACCTGGTGGAAAGCGCCGCTTGTCGGCTCGCTGTTCGGCTCTGTTCTCGATACCGTCCTGTTCTTCTCCATCAGCTTTGCCGCCGTCTTTGCCTTCATCGGCGCCAATGACGAATTCGCCCTCGGCGTCGCGCCGCTCTTCGGCATTTTCCCGTTCGTGGACGTGCCGCGCTGGGTGTCCTGGGCGCTGGGCGACCTCTCGGTCAAGCTGGTCTTCAGCCTCGTCATGCTGTTGCCCTATGGCGCGCTGATGACCTGGCTGCGGCCGATGCGTCCGGCGAATGCCTGATTGGTGCCGGTGTCCCTGACAGGACTTTCAGCGGCAGCGCAGCGAAAAAATCTCCCCCTCAAGGGGGGAGATCGACAGACATACATCTAGTCCCTGCGAAGACGAGAAATTCTCAAGCCTTCAGCACCGCCTCGACCGCCGCGCGCGGGCCTTTTTCCACGATATAGCGGTAGGCGCCGGTAATGGCCGAGCGGAATGCCGGCTCGCGGCGCAGGTCTTCCTCGAAGATCGATTCGTTTGAGAGAATGCGATCGACAAGCTGGTCGCCGTCATAAGCCGTTGCTTCTGCCAGAAGCTCTTCGGCAAGCGGATCCGTCAGCTTGCCATCCTCATCCGCCGTCACCTTGACGAAGCGGATCCAGCCGGCGACCGCGAGCGCCAGAAGCGGCCAGGGGTGGTTGTTCCCGATGTTGATCTCGATGCCGTGCAGAAGGCGCTGCGGCAGTTTCTGGCTCGTATCCCAGGCGATCTGCGAGGTCCGGTGCTTCAGCTTCGGATTGGCGAAGCGCTCGATCAGCGCATCGGCGTAGTCCTCGAAGCTGACGCCCTCGATCTCCGGCAGCGTCGGACGCTGCTCGTCCATCATGATCTGGCGCGAGGCCCTGCGGAACACGTCGTCCTCCATGCAGGCGGAGACGGTTTCGAGACCGGAAAGGCTGCCGAGCATGGCAAGGAAGGTATGCGCGCCATTGAGCATCCTGAGCTTCATCATCTCGAACGGGCGCACGTCATCGGTCATCATCGCGCCGCCTTCGGCAAAGGGCGGGCGGGCGGTGGCGAAATCATCCTCGATCACCCACTGGCGGAAGGGTTCGCAGACAATGCCGTTCTCGTCTTCCTTGCCGTCATTGAGCGAGCGAAGGACGCCGCGACCGTAATCGTCGAGCGCGGGAACCACGCGGTCGACCATGGTGGAGGGGAAGGAGACGTTGGCATCGATCCAGTCGGCCAGCTTTCCGTCGCGCTGGTGGGCGAAGGAGAGCACGGCGGCACGGGCGAGCTTGCCATTGTCCGGCTGGTTGTCGCAGGAAAGCACGGTCAATCCATTGCGGCCTGCTTTCCGGCGGCGGTCCAGGCCCTCGACGATGACGCCGATCGCCGTGCCCGGTTCTTCCGGATGCGCGAGATCGGCGATGATCCCCTTGTTTTCCAGATCCAGATGGCCGTTGCGGACGCAATAGCCCTTTTCGGTAATCGTCAGGCTGATGACGGCCATGGGTTCGGACGCGATCAGCTCGAGAAGCGCGTCGATGCCGTCGCGCTTGGGATGGCAGGTGCCGACCACCACGCCGATCTTGCGCGCGGTCACGGTTTCGGCATCCATCTCGGCGATCAGGTAGTCATGGCCGGCCTCGTCCAGCGCCGACAGTTCTTCCGCACCGGAATTCAGGCGCACGGCGACGACGCCGAAATCGCCGCCCGCCTTGTTCATGCCTTCCTGCAGGTAGACCATCGGATGGGCGCGAGCGAATCCGCCGAAGCCGATATGCAGGATGCGCGGGCGAAGCTCATCCTTGGCAAATTCCGGATTGGCGCGGATGATGGTCTCTTGCATGGGGTCTTCCTTCTGGTCGCCGTCATGGGGAGGATATCGGCGCGGTGGGTGACAGCCGTCAAGTCTTGTTTGCATAATTCGGCGGCAGGCGCAAAGATCGCCGCTGCCCGGAAACCGCTCGGCGCGGAACTTTCACAATCGCCGCCCGTTTAAGGTCGGCTCACCCAAACCGCGAGGACAGCATGGCCGGACGCGTACTGCTTCAGTTCTTTCACTGGTATTATCCATCGGGCGGGACGCTCTGGGACGAGGTGGCGGAAAAGGCGGAGGAACTGGCCGGCATGGGCGTCACCGATGTCTGGCTGCCGCCCGCATGCAAAGGCGCCGCCGGCGGCTACTCCGTCGGCTACGACACCTATGATCTCTTCGATCTCGGCGAATTCGATCAGAAGGGCACGGTTGCCACCAAATACGGCGACCGCGGTGCTCTTGAAAACGCCTGCCACACGCTTGCCGGCCACGGCATCGGCGTCATCCACGATGTTGTCTTCAACCACAAGCTGGGGGCGGACGAGAAGGAAAGAGTGCGGGTCCGGCGCACCGATCCGCAGGACCGAACGAAGATCGAGGACGAGGCCTTCGAGGCGCTCGCCTATACCCGCTTCACCTTCCCGGGCCGGAACGGCGCCCATTCCGAATTCGTCTGGACCCACAAATGCTTCACCGGCGTCGATTATATCGAGGAGCCGGAGGAAACCGGCGTTTTCCGTCTTGTCAATGAATATGGCGAGGGGGAGTGGCACGACGAGGTGGATCAGGAACTCGGCAATTACGACTATCTGATCGGCGCTGATGTGGAATTCCGCAACAATGCCGTTTTCGAGGAACTGAAATACTGGGGGCGATGGTTCTGCGAGCAGGTGCCGGTTGCCGGCTTTCGTCTGGACGCCGCCAAGCATATTCCGGCCTGGTTCTTCCGCGACTGGATCGCCCATATGCGCCAGAATGTGAAGGAGGACCTGTTTGTCGTTGCCGAATACTGGCATCCGGAAATCGACGCGCTGAAAGCCTATCTTGATCTGGTCGACCGGCAGTTGATGCTGTTCGATGTCGGGCTGCATTACCGCTTCCACGAGGCCTCGGTCGCGGGCGGCGACTTCGACATGCGCACGATTTTCGACGGCACGCTGGCGGCAGAGGTGCCGGACCATGCCGTGACGCTCGTTGAAAACCACGATACCCAGCCTCTGCAATCACTGGAGGCCGCCGTCGAACCCTGGTTCAAGCCGCTTGCCTATGCGCTGATCCTGATGCGCGAACAGGGTGTGCCGAGCGTCTTCTATGCCGATCTTTACGGCGCTCAGTATCGCGACAAGGGGTCGGACGGCGAGGAGTACGATATCGACATGCCGAGGATCGAATGCCTGCCGAACCTGATAGAGGCGCGCAAGCGCTTTGCCAATGGTGCGGAGACCATCGTTTTCGATGACGCCGATTGTGTGGCGGTCATTCGCGAAGGGACCGGCAACGCGCCCGGTTCCGTAACGGTTCTGACCAATGGCGAGGAAACAGCTAAGGACGTTGCGCTCGGCGAAGCCCATGCCAATGCGCGCTTCCGCGATTTTCTCGGCCACCGGGAAGACACCGTGACCACGGATGACAAGGGCCGAGCGTCCTTCCCGGTCAATGCGGGCAGCGTCTGCGTCTGGGTGCGCGAGGACAGTCTGTGAGCTTTACCCGCGCGGCAGGTTGCGGAAAGCCTTCTTCGCGGGCGATCCATTCCAGTCGGGATGCTGCATCTCCGCCTCTTTCCAGGCGCGCATGCTGCGCCGGTAGGCTGCGGGGGAGGCGATCCTGGGAATATGCGCAAGCTCCCAGTGGATGCCGTTGATCGGATCGTCGAAAAAGACGCCGTAATAGCCGGGCGCATAGACCGGATATTCGGCTGGCGTCTCGGTGACGGGGACAGAATTCCGGACGAGAAACTCCTTGTGGAAGCGGTCGACCTCGCGCCGGCTTTTCGCCCAGAGCGCGATGTGGTGGATGCCCGTGGCGCGTGCTTCGTGGTCGAGCTTGCCGCCGGTCTTCGCCGGCTGGATGCCGATATAGCTGTGGGGGAAGGGGAAGCGCGCCATGTAATAGGTCGAGCGATAGCCGATATCCATGGTCCAGAAACTCTTGTAGCCGAGCCAGCCGAACATCCTGTCGTAGAAGGCGACCGACTTTTCGTATTCGATCACCGAGAATTCCACATGATTGACACCGCGCCAGCGCATCGGCCATCTCCTTTTTCAGTTCGGCGGTGGAAGGCCCTTCGAATAATGATTACTGTGTCTTTTAGACCGATGGTCTAAAATCGTCAACGGAGGCATGAAAATGGCATCGCGCAAAAACGAGAAGCCGATGGCGGAAGGAACTTCGGCGTTGGAGCGGCTGGAGACGCTGGCGCCTGAACGTCGCGAGAGACTGCTCGCTGCGGCGACGGCGGCCTTCGCCCGACACGGCCTGGCCGGCGCTTCGCTCAACGCCATCCTGAAGGATTCGGGCATGAGCAAGGGGCAAGCCTATTATTATGTCCGCGACAAGGCCGACCTTTATTGCGCGGTGATTGAACGCGCGCTTGACCGTCTTTCCGGACAGATCGACTTCTCGCAGGTTGCCGAGGCGGGAGACCGGGCTGGTTTCTGGAATGCGCTCAGGGCTGCGTTTGAGCAATTGGGCGCGCTTTTGATCGCCGAACCCGCAACGGCCTCGCTTGGGCGAACGATGTATGAGGGACCGGAGACCGAGAAGGCCCTGGAAGCGCCGCTCGGCCGCCTGAGGGCCGGGGCCGCTATGTTGGCGGAACACGGCCAGAGGCTGGGCGCGATCCGGACCGACCTGCCGCTGAGCCTCATCGTGGACATGTTGTTTGCCGCCGCTCGGGCTCTCGACCGCTGGTTCGCGGAAAACTGGTCCGAGCTCGCCCCGCAAGACGCGCAGCGCATCAACCTTCAGGGGCTCGCCATGCTTCAGGCCATGGTCGCGCCGCAGGACGGCTTCAATCCGCCAGCCTGAATTCCAGCATCAGCGTATTCTGCAGCGGGGAATTGTTGTCATCGGAAACGATGATCACATGGTGCGCGCCGTCATCCGCGCGGATGACATCCATGCCCTCCATATTGTCGATCCGGTGCGTGCCGCCATAGGCCTGCATGATCACCGGACCGTCCACGGTGGCGCCCGGCCGGATCGCTTCTCCGGCAAAGCGCCGAATTCGCATGGCCACGCCGGCAAGCAGGGAAAAACGCCGCTCCAGCACCAGAAGGTCGCCATCCGGCAGAAAGGCCGCGTCGGTAACGTCATAACCCTCGCGTTTCACGACCTTGAAAATGCCTTTCTGCTGCCCGCGAACAATGGCGGCGAAGAGATTGCCGTGCGTGTCGATGCTTTTCTCCGCAATCGCCACCATGCGGCCGGCATCGTCAGTCGCGAGCGCCTCGAAACTGCCATTGCGCCGTAGCTCATAGGGCGGGATCAGGAAATCCGGTCCCGGCGCGGCATTCGCCTGCGCATGGCCGGCAAGCGGATAGCTGTCGATGCGGTGGCGCCCCTCGAAGCCCACATAGATGCGGTTGCCCGCAATGGCGAGGCTTTCGGCATCCATGCCGCTCTTGCCGGCGTGCACGCCCTTCGCATTCTTCATCGGCGTGACAGTGACATCGGCAAGCCCGGAAAGCCGGCCGGACGCATCGCGCGTCACCCGTCCGTCGATCCATTCGCCGGTATCGGCCACGGCGATGAAGCGCTTGCCGTCGGGCAGGAAGCGGATTGCGGAAAGCGACTGGAAATCGGGATCGGGCGAGGTCAGCGTCAGCCCGCCGATGAATGCGAGACGGCCGAAACGATCCGTGTCCTTTTCGGGAGCGAATTTCTCGATCGGCACGGCGTCGACGGGGACGGCGGCCGCAACGGCCGGCGTCGCGACCAGCGCGAGCGCCAGACAAGCGAAGGCGGCTCTCATCTGGCGCGTCTTCTGCCCTGGGAAATGCCGGCGGCCTGTTCCTCGAACAGCCCGGCAAGCTGGTCGGTCATGGCGCCGGCCAGTTCGTCGGCGTCGACGATGGTCACGGCCCGACGATAGTAGCGCGTCACGTCATGGCCGATGCCGATCGCCAGAAGCTCGACCGGCGATCGGGTCTCGATATGCTCGATCACCGCGCGCAGGTGCTTTTCGAGAAAATTGCCGGGGTTGACCGAAAGCGTGGAATCATCCACCGGCGCGCCGTCGGAAATCATCATCAGGATGCGGCGTTGTTCCGGCCGGCCCATCAGCCGGTCGTGGGCCCAGATCAGCGCCTCGCCGTCGATGTTTTCCTTCAGCAGGCCCTCGCGCATCATCAGGCCGAGATTGGCGCGCGAGCGCCGCCAGGGGCTGTCGGCGGATTTGTAGATGATGTGGCGCAGGTCGTTGAGGCGACCGGGCGTCGCCGGCTTGCCCTCCTCCAGCCATTTCTCGCGGCTTTGTCCGCCCTTCCAGGCCTTTGTCGTGAAGCCGAGGATCTCGACCTTGACGCCGCAGCGTTCCAGCGTGCGCGCCAGAATGTCGCCGCAGGTGGCCGCAACCGTGATCGGGCGGCCGCGCATCGAACCGGAATTGTCGATCAGCAGCGAAACCACCGTGTCGCGGAACTGGGTATCGCGCTCCATCTTGAAGGAAAGCGGCTGCATCGGGTCAATAACCATGCGCGGCAGGCGGGCGGTATCGAGGTAACCCTCCTCGAGATCGAAATCCCAGGAGCGGTTCTGCTTGGCCATCAGCCGGCGCTGCATGCGGTTGGCGAGCCTTCCGACGGCGCCCTGAAGATGGGCAAGCTGCTTGTCGAGATAGCCGCGCAGGCGCTGCAGCTCTTCCTGGTCGCAAAGCTCCTCGGCTCTGATCTCCTCGTCGAACTCTTCCGTGAAGACCTTGTAGTCGACCTTCTCGTTCAGGTCGTCGAAGGGGGTATTCGGGCGCTTGGTCTCGCCGGCGACCTCGCTATCTGGGTCGGCATCCTCGTCGAGCTCGGTATCGGCCACTTCCGCGCCGTCGAGTTCGCCCTGGTCCATCTCCTCGTCGCTGTCGTCGCTTTCGTCGGCAGGCGCCGAATCATTGCCGGCATCCTCGTCGAACTGCTCGTCATTCTGCCGTTCGGAACGCGGCTGCTCCTCGTCGGAGATGTTTTCCTCCTCGTTCTCGCTTTCCATGTCCTCGTCCGAATAGTCGTCGGCGAGTTCCATGGAGGAGAGGATCGAGCGGATCGTGCGGGCGAAGGCATGCTGGTCGTCGATTGTCTCGGCCAGCCTGTCGAGATCGACGGAGGCTTTCTGTTCGATGAAATCGCGCCAGAAGTCCAGCACCTGACCGGCCGATTCCGGCGGCTTTTCTCCCGAAAGCTTCTCGCGCACCAGCATCGCCACGGCCTCGGAGACCGGGGCGTCCTCCTTGCGGTCGATCGCGGCGAAATTGGCCTTGTCGTATTTTTCCGCATGCATGGCGGCAAGGTTCCGCGCCATGCCCGGCATGCGCTTGGCGCCGATCGAATCCACCCGCGCCTGTTCGACCGCGTCGAAGATCGCCTGGGCATCGCTGCCGCTCGGCGCCATCTGCGCATGGGTGACCGGATTGTGGCAGGCCATTCTAAGCGCCATGGAATCGCCAAGCCCGCGGACAACGGCAAGCTCGCTTGCCGTCGGACGCTTGGAGAATTCCGGCAGGCGGATCTGGCTGCCGCTCATGCCCGGCCGGTCGCGCGAGAAGACGACCTCGGCCTCCCGGTCGCCCGAAATCGCGCGCACGCAGCCGGAAACGGCGCGGTGCAGCGGTTCGAGATCCACAGGCGCGTGCGGGTTGGTCTTTCGATTGTCGCCGGGGCCGGCCATGGGTTTTTCCTCAGGCGCTGATGACGACGTTGGCGGCGCTTTCCTTCAGCTCCTCGCCGAAGGCGCGCTGATACTGCTCGGCGACCAGCGTGCGCTCGAGTTCGTCGCACTTGTTGAGGAAGGTGACGCGGAAGGCAAAGCCGACATCGCCGAAGATTTCCGCGTTCTCCGCCCAGTTGATCACGGTGCGCGGGCTCATGACGGTGGAAAGATCGCCATTGACGAAGGCCGAACGGGTGAGATCGGCGACGCGCACCATGTTGGAGATCGTCTCGCGACCTTCCTCGCTGGCGGCAAAGCTCTTCACCTTGGCGAGGATGATCGCGACTTCCTGTTCATGCGGCAGATAGTTGAGCGTGGTCACCAGCGACCAGCGGTCCATCTGCGCCTGGTTGATCTGCTGCGTGCCGTGATAGAGCCCGGTCGTATCGCCGAGGCCGACCGTGTTGGCGGTGGCAAACAGGCGGAAGGCCGGGTGGGGGCTGATGACGCGGCTCTGGTCGAGAAGGGTCAGGCGGCCGGAGCTTTCCAGCACGCGCTGGATCACGAACATCACGTCCGGGCGGCCGGCGTCGTATTCGTCGAAAACGAGCGCGACATTGTGCTGATAGGCCCAGGGCAGGATGCCGTCCTTGAATTCGGTGACCTGCAGGCCATCGCGCACGACGATCGCATCCTTGCCGACAAGGTCGATACGGCTGACATGGCTGTCGAGATTGACGCGCACGCACGGCCATTTCAGGCGCGCGGCGACCTGTTCGATATGGGTCGACTTGCCGGTGCCGTGATAGCCGGAGACCATGACGCGGCGGTTGTGGGCAAAGCCTGCGAGAATGGCGAGCGTGGTATCGCGATCGAAAAGGTAGTCGGGGTCGATGTCCGGCACGTAAGGGTCGTCCGCCGAATAGGCGGGAACGGTCAGGTCGACATCGATACCAAATGTTTCGCGAACCGAAACCGTCGTATCCGGTGCGTTGGAATAGTTCAGTTCAATCTTGCTCATCATGTCTCCAGCGCGGCCTTTCTCAAAAAGCGCCGCTCAAACGTCTGTGCTGCTCTTTCGGTCAAAAACGGTCTAGCAGAAGCCGGACTGCTTTAACAATTGGTATGCCTGCACCACGGCACGAAAAGTTTCCTCCGAGCCGCGGTCGCCGCCATTGGCGTCGGGATGGTGCTTCTTGACCAGAGCCTTGTACTGTTTCTTGATGTCGTCGGGCGTCGCCTCCGCGGTGAGGCCCAGCGTGTCGAAGGCTTTCGATTCCAGCGTTTTCAGCTTGCGCTGGTGGCGCGGCCGTCTGGGCGCGCCCTCCTTGCCGTCATCGACAAAGCCGAAGGGATCGCGCATGCGCGAAAATGACGCGGTGTTGCCGGCCTTTTTCGAGCCGTTGAGCGGCGTCTTGCGCGCCGCGCCGTTGACGCCGACGGTCCAGGTGGGACGATGGCCGGTCAGCGCTTCCTTCTGGTAGCGGGCGATCTCGCCGTCGGACAGGCCGTCGAAATAATTATAGCCCTTGTTGTAGGCCTTCACATGTTCGAAGCAGAACATGAAGAACTGCCCCTCGGCATTGCGGCCGACGGGTGCGCGGTGTTTTGCGGGCTTGTTGCAGCCGTCCCATTGGCAGACGGCGGCAGCGGCTTCGGACTCGGCCTTGGCAGATGCCGGGCGCTTGCGTTTGGTGCGCAGACGATCGAAATATTTGGAGTCAAGATTCATGGCGCTCGATTATGACCTTGTGATCCCGCCACAACAAGAATTGACAACGGGATTTCTTACTGGCTTCCTGAACCGTTAACGCGCTGGCGCGCGAAACAGGGACAGATCAGGAGCAGACAGTGTCGTCAACCGCCGAAATCGAAACCAGGCTGAAAAGCCTCTTCAACCCCGAACGGCTGGTGCTTATGGATGAAAGTGCCCAGCATGCCGGGCACTATGATGAGCCGGATGCCCCCGAAATCACCCATTTAAGGATTCGGATCGTCTCCGACAAGTTCGAAGGACTAAGCCGAGTGGCACGACATCGTGCCGTCAATGAGGCGCTTGCCGGCGAAATCGAAAACGGACTGCATGCACTCGCCATCGAAGCGGCCGCGCCGGGTGAGAAGACGCGCTGGTGATGGGACGTTTAGCAGGCCCTGACTGCCGACAAGCCAGCCCCATTCTCCGCCGTCATGCTCGGGCTTGTCCCGAGCATCTGATCACGTCAGCACGCGGCGGGCGTGTCGAATAGGTGTGACAATGCGTTGCGCGATGGTAACTCCGCTCGGATGGACAGGTGGATAGATCCTCGGGACAAGCCCGAGGATGACGTGGAGAGGGGCTAGAGGTTCGCCAACACGCTGAGGTGTTTAGCCATGCCCCAAACCTTATTCCGCCGGCGATGCGGCTGCCCCGCCAAGCGGACGGATCCTGAGCTTTGTAATCCGGTTCTTCTCGCGCTTCATCACGATGAAGCGCTTGCCGTAGAAGGTAAACGACTGGCGTTCTTCCGGGATCGTCTGGCTTTCATGGATAACGAGACCGGCGATTGTGGTCGCCTCCTCGTCCGGCAGCGTCCAGTCGAGCGCGCGGTTGAGATCGCGGATCGGAACCGTGCCGTCCACGACGATCGAGCCGTCGGCTTCCTGCTGCACGCCGGAAATCTCCAGATCGTGCTCGTCGGAAATGTCGCCGACGATTTCCTCCAGAATGTCTTCCAGCGTGACGATGCCCTGCACCTCGCCATATTCATCGACGACGACGGCGATATGCACCTTGCGGCGCAGAAAGGCGTTGAGCTGGTCCTTCAGATTGGTGCTATCGGGCACGAACCACGGCTTCTGCGCCACCTTGACGATGTCGATTGTCGAGGGCGCCGCATGCGGCTCGGCGAGCGCCCGCGACAGGTCCTTGGAATGAACGACGCCAATGATGTTGTCGATCGACCCGCGCCAGACGGGAAGCCGCGTATAGGGGCTTTCCAGCACGGTCTTGACCGCCGCTTCCGGCGGGTCGTCGGCATTGACCGCGCGCATGGCCGTGCGGTGGATCATCACGTCGGAAACTTCGAGTTCTCCAAGGTCGAGCACGCCGCCGAGCCGGTCGCGGTCGGCCTTGATCACGGAACCCTCGCGGTGCAACAGGTCGACGGCGCCGCGGATCTCGTCATGGGCGGTCAGCATTTCGGTGCCCTTGGTCAGCGTCACGCCGAAAACGCCGAGGATCGCACGCACGATCATGTTGACGAGGCTGGACAGCGGGCCGATGACGAAGAACAGAACGCGCACCAGCGGTGCAACGGCGAGCGCGAACCGGTCTGTCGCGGAAATCGCCCAGCTTTTCGGCAGAACCTCGGCGAAGACGACCAGAAGCGTGGTCATGATCAGCGTCGCATAGGCCACGCCGTTGGCACCGAAAATGCTGAGGAAAAGCGTTGTCGTCAGCGACGAGGCGAGAATGTTGACCAGGTTGTTGCCGATCAGAAGCGCGCCGATCAGGCGGTCGCGGCGGTTGATCATCACATTGACGAAGCCCGCCCGACGGTCGCCCTGCTGCTCAAGCGTGTGCATCCGCGCCCTGGAAACAGCCGTCAGAGCCGTCTCCGAGCCGGAAAAGAATGCCGAAACGACGATCAGCCCGACGATCGTGGCCATCAGTCCCCAGTATTCGGCGAAGAAATGCGATAGATCGCTCAACGTCATTGCGCTTGTTTTTCCGTCAGGAAAGCCAGCACCTCTGACGGCGGTACATCGTCGGCGATAAAGGCCTCGCCTATGCCGCGCGTCAGAATGAAGGTCAGTTTCCCGCCCTTTACCTTTTTGTCCTGCCCGATTGCATCCATCAATATATCGGGCGGCGGCAGCTCGCCGTCAATATCACCGAGCGCGGTGGGAAGCCCGGCATCCTTCAGATGCGCGGTCACCCGTTTGGCGTCGTCCGGGCTTGCCAGGTTCATGCGCGCGGAAAATTCGTGCGCCAGCACCATGCCGATGGCAACGCCCTCGCCATGGACAAGCCGGGCGCTGTCATAGCCGGTTGCCCGCTCCAGCGCATGGCCGAATGTATGACCGAGGTTCAACAGCGCGCGCACGCCGTTCTCATGTTCATCGGCGGCAACGACGGCGGCTTTTGCCGCGCAGGACCGCGCGATCGCCTCCGCCCGCTCCGCGCCGCCTGCGAAGACGGCCTTTCGGTTCTTTTCCAGCCAGTGGAAGAAATCGGGTTGGTCGATCAACCCGTATTTGACCACCTCGGCATAACCGGCTGCAAATTCGCGCGGCGAGAGCGTGTCGAGCGTATCGGTATCGGCGAGTACCAGATGCGGCTGGTGGAAGGCGCCGACGAGGTTCTTGCCCTGGCGGGTGTTGATGCCGGTCTTGCCGCCGACGGAGGAATCCACCTGCGCGAGAAGCGAGGTCGGAACCTGTATGAAATGCACGCCCCGGCGTACGATCGCCGCTGCAAAGCCCGCCAGATCCCCGATCACGCCGCCGCCGAGCGCGATCACGGCGTCCGAGCGCTCGATCCGGGCATCGAGGATGAAATCGACGGCGGTGTGGAGGTTTTCGAAGCTTTTGGTCTTCTCTCCCGCGGCAAGCGTGAGCGAGAAGGTTTCGATGCCGTCGGTCTGCAGGCTCTCGGTGAGCATGTCGAGATAGCGGGGCGCGACATGGGCGTCGGTGATGATGGCCGCCTTGCGGCAGTCAAGCCGGGCGAGCGTCTCGCCGCCGGCGCTTTGCAGCAGGCCGGATCCGATCAATATGTCGTAGGAGCGATCGCCAAGATCAACGCGAACGATCCGCTTGTCGGCAGTCTCTTTACTCTTCACGCGTATTTCCTCCGTCAAGGGCCGCCAGGGCCTTCAGCACGTCGCGCATCACCGTTTCCTTACGGACATTGCGCGAAAGAACGGTCATGTCCGCCTCGGCATAGACCGGATAGCGCTTGTCCATCAGGTCTTTCAGCGTCTGCTTCGGATTTTCGGTCTTCAGAAGCGGCCTTGTCTGGCGGCGTCGCACCCTGTCCCAAAGCGTCTCGAGGTCCGCCTTCAGCCACATCGAAAGGCCGGAACGGGAAATCAGTTCGCGGTTGTCGGGATTGATGAAGGCGCCGCCGCCGGTCGATACGATCGCCGGCCCCTCGGCAAGAATGCGTTCGATCACCCTAGTTTCCAGCGCGCGGAATTCCGGCTCGCCATATTGGGCGAAGAGGTCGGAAATCGTCATGCGCGCGGCCGCCTCGATTTCGTGGTCGGTGTCGACATAGGGCAGGCCGAGCGCATTGGCGACAAGCTTGCCGATCGCGCTCTTGCCCGCGCCCATCAGGCCGACGAGGATCAGGTTGCGGCCGGCAAGCCCGGCAAGCGCCCTGTCCCTCAGTCCCGTTTTGCCCGTATCTTGCTTTGCGTTCATATTGCGCCCATTCTTTTCAGTCACGTATCGGCAAATGCCGGAAGGGCGTCAAGCCGAGCGTCGAATATTTAGGGTTTCAACACGGATTACATCATTGGACCTTTCGGGCGCCCACATCGAAGCCTTCATCGAAATGCTGAGCGCCGAACGCGGCGCGGCCACCAACACGCTTGCCGCCTATCAGCGTGACCTCGACGATTTTCGCGATTTCCTGATCGATTGCGGCATTGCCGCCGACAACGCGACAAGCGCCGACATCACCGCCTATCTCTCGGCCCTCGGCAAACGCGGCTTCGCCGCAAGTTCCCAGTCGCGAAGGCTTTCGGCACTGCGCCAGTTCTACCGGTTTCTCTATGGCGAGGGCCTGCGCGCGGATGATCCGACGGGCGTGATCGATGCGCCGAAAAAGGCGCGTCCCTTGCCGAAGACGCTCTCGGTCAGGGATGTCGACAGGCTTCTGGAACGGGCGGCGCTTGAGGCCCGTGAGCCCGGGCCGGGGCAATTCGAGCGCATGCGTATGGCCGCCCTTCTGGAAACGCTTTATGCCAGCGGCATGCGGGTCTCCGAACTGGTCACGCTGCCGGCCGGCGCGCTGAAGCCCAGCCAGCGGTTCCTGACCATTCGCGGCAAGGGCAACAAGGAGCGCGCAGTGCCGCTCTCGGTGCGCGCCCACGCAGCGCTTATGGCCTTCGACGCCGAGCGCAAGGCGCGCGCGGACGAAACGGGCGATGACAATCCCCATCTTTTCGCCTCACGGAGTGCGAGCGGTCATCTGCCGCGTCAGGTCTTTGCCCGCGACCTCAAGGGGCTTGCGGCAAGGGCCGGTCTGAGGACCGCGACAATCTCCCCGCACGTGCTGCGCCACGCCTTCGCCAGCCATCTCCTGCAAAACGGCGCGGACCTGCGCGCGGTGCAGGAAATGCTCGGCCATTCCGATATATCGACCACGCAGATCTACACCCATGTGCTGGAAGAACGGTTGCGCGAACTGGTGGAAATGCATCACCCCCTTGCAAAACACGCTAAAAAACGGGAATAAGCGGCACTAAATTGAAAGAGAAAGCCTCAAGGGCGGCGGCCCGGGCGCGTCAGTTAACCCACGGAAAGTTCGACAATGTACAGCTATCTCGATTTCGAAAGGCCGATTTCCGATCTGGAAGCCAAGATTATCGAGTTGAAGAAGCTCGCTTCCGAAGGCGAGAGCATCGACACCTCCGAGGAGATCGCGCGTCTCGAAACCCGCGTCAGCGAGGCGATGAACGACATCTACGCAAAGCTTTCGCCCTGGCAGAAGGCGCAGGTTGCCCGCCATCCGCAGCGCCCGCATTTCGTCGACTATGCCAAGCGCCTGTTCACCGACTTCACCACGCTCGCCGGCGACCGTAATTTCGGCGAGGACGCCGCCATCCAGGCCGGTCTCGCGCGTTTTCGCGGACGCCCCGTCGCCGTCATCGGCGAGGAGAAGGGCCATGACACCAAAAGCCGGCTGAAGCACAATTTCGGCATGCCGCGTCCGGAAGGCTATCGCAAGGCGATCCGGGTGATGGAGCTTGCCGACCGGTTCAACCTGCCGGTCATTTCCGTGGTCGACACCCAGGGGGCTTATCCCGGCATCGGCGCCGAGGAGCGCGGCCAGGCCGAGGCGATCGCCCGTTCGACCCAGATGTGCCTGCGGATCGGCGTGCCGATGATCACGCTGGTGATTGGCGAGGGCATGTCCGGCGGCGCGATCGCCATTGCCGCCGCAAACCGCGTCTACATGCTGGAGCACGCGATTTATTCGGTAATCTCGCCCGAGGGGGCCGCCTCGATCCTGTGGCGCGATTCCGCCCGCGCCAAGGAAGCGGCGACGAACATGAAGATCACCGCACACGACCTCAAGGACTTCGGCGTGGTTGACGAGATCATTGCCGAGCCGGTGGGCGGCGCGCACCGCAACGCGGAAACGGTAATCGACGCCTCGGGCGACCAGATCGCCGAAGGGCTCGCAGAATTCGACGGCATGTCGGCGGATGAGGTCCGCAACGAGCGGCGGCAGAAGTTCCTCGCGATCGGACGCAATCTCTAGACCCTTGCGGCAATGCCGGAAAGGTGAGGAGACGCCCGGTTGCGCGGGGCCTCTGAAACGGTTAACGCTTTCTTGAAGTTTGGCTGTGCATTATGATCATTGATCGCGCAACGGCCGAGACGTTGCGTTTCGAGGCAAAATCCGGCAGGTTCTATCCATGCGTTTGAACGTCCTGGCCCCCATGGTTTTCGCCACACTGGCGCTGACGGGCTGCAACAGCTTTTTTGACAGTACCGACTTCTCCACTGTGCAGGAGAAGATGAACTACGCTTTGCCATCTGCCATGGTCGCAAAGATGCGCGCCCAGGACATGGACAAGCTCGCGCCGATCACCATCCGGATCTTCAAGGAAGAGGGCATTCTCGAGATCTGGAAGCAGAAGCGCGACGGCACCTATGGCGAGCTCGAAACCTACGAGATCTGCGCCTGGTCCGGCAAGCTCGGCCCGAAGAAGAAGGAAGGCGACCGCCAGGCGCCCGAGGGCTTCTATCCGCTGTCCAAGGGGCTTCTCAACCCCTATTCCCAGTATTTCCTCGCCATCAATACCGGATATCCGAACCGCTACGACCGCGCCAACAGGCTGACCGGGTCCGACCTGATGATCCATGGCGCCTGCTCCTCGCGCGGCTGCTATTCGATGACCGACGAGCAGATCCTCGAGATCTTCGCTTTTGCCCGCGACGCCTTTTCCGGCGGCCAGCAGGCGATCATGCTGCAGGCCTATCCCTTCCGCATGACCGCGGAAAACATGGTGCGCCACCGCTTCAACGAGAACTATCCCTTCTGGCAGATGCTGAAGGAGGGCTATGACTATTTCGAAGTGACCAGGCAGGTTCCCGATGTCGATGTCTGCGGCGGCAAATACGTCTTCAACAAGGATCCCGCCAATGGCGGGTCGCTTGCCTCCGACCAGTCCTGCCCGGCGCTTGCCTCCAATATCCCCTCGCAATACATGATGGCGCTGGCCGACTACCGCACCGATTACCAGGACGCTTTCGAAAAGGCGCTGGCGAAGAATGACGACAAGGTCTGGCTTGATCCGAGCGAGGCGGAGCGCAAGGCCCTCGTTGCCGACAAGCGCGAGGACCCGACCGATCCACTCTACCAGCCGACGGGCTCCTCGCTCGAGGCCGGTCGCTACGTCACGATCGAGCAATACCGTCTGACGAAATACGGCCCGCTGGAAACGCCTGAAGTCGACACCGCGACCCAGACCGCCGCCATCCCTGAGGCCCCCGCCGAGATGCCGGCCGTCTCCGATGTGCCGATCCCGCAGAGAAGCCCGATGGCGGCCTATGCGGAGGAGCCGCAGAAGAAGGACAAGCCCTTCTGGAAGTTCTGGTGAGTGCGGCCGGACGGACAGCGGATGTCTATGATCTTCGCGGGCTGAAATGCCCGCTGCCTGCGTTGAAGGCCGGGAAGCGCCTGGCCCGACTTGCGCCGGGCGCGGTTCTGGCGATCGAGACCAGCGATCCGCTGGCCGTGATTGATATTCCGCATTTGTGCAATGAGAACGGCCACCGGTTGATCGCTTCGGAAACGACGCAAACCGGCCACCGCTTTGTGATCGAACGCGGAAAGCACGATGCGTAGATTCAATAGGTTAGAGCGTCCCTTGTGCGTTCGAATAGACGCAAGGCGCTCTAGTATTTGAAGCCGAAGGCCGAAAGCGGGTTGTCTTCGAGCGCCGTCCGGTCTGGCCGGTCGATGCCGGGCCGGTCGAGATAGGTCTCGAACAGCTCCCGCACCGCGGTTTCCGCGAGATCGCTGGTGATCACGACAAGACGCGTTGCCGGCGTTTCCTCCCATGCCTCAAGCCGGGTTGCGGGATAGACCGTGTCGCGCACGCCGTGAACCACGAGCGGCCGGTCGTCGCCGGCAAGCGCCACCACGCCCTTCAGCCGCAGCAGTCTGTCACCGTATTCGGCGGCGAGCCGGTGCTGGAAAGCCGCGATGACCGCCGGCGATGCCAGCCTGCCGGCCGTGAGCGCAAAGGCCCGGATGTGCGCGCCATGCCGGTTGACGTCGTGGTGATGGTGGTGATGGGCGCCGCCATCCCTTTCCGCAGATAGCCACTCGCCGACGGAAGCGCTCTTGAGGGCAGCGTCGAAAAGCCCGCTGACTAGCAGCGCGGGCGTGGACGCGGCCGCGTCGGAAGCATCCATGATCTCGGCCATCGGGTTCAGCGTCTTCAAGCTTTCCACGAGATCACCACGCGCTTCGGGTTCTGAAAGATCGGTCTTTGTGATGACCAGCCGGTCTGCGACGGCTGCCTGGCGCGCGGCCTCTTCATGGCGGGAAAGGGTCTCGGGGCCTGTCAGAGCGTCAACGAGGGTGACGACGCCGTCTATGCGGAAGGTGGCGGCAATCGCCGGATGGGCCATGATGGCAAGCAGCACGGGCACAGGATCGGCGAGACCCGTGGTTTCGATGATCACCCGGCTGACCGGCTTCACCTTTTCCGTCTGGATCCTGTCGAGGAGATCGGCGAGCGTGTCGATCAGTTCGCCGCGCACCGTGCAGCAAAGACACCCGTTGGACAGCTCGATGATCGAATCGCCGGAACTCTGGACCAGAAGATGATCGATGCCGACCTCGCCGAACTCGTTGATGATGACGGCGGCATCCTGGAGCGCCGGGTCCTTCAGCAGGCGGTTGAGCAGCGTCGACTTGCCGGCGCCGAGAAAGCCGGTGACGATCGAGACGGGAATGGGGGATGGGGGATTATACATCGGATGCGTCTACTGCACGGGGCGGGCATAGGGCAGGGGAACGGAACTCAGGTTTTCGAGCGACGATGCCGCCATTTCCGTATCATTGGGCAGGCGATAGGCATCGACGGTCGGATACTCTTTCACAAGCGGCTTCAGATAGGGCGAGGAGAACATCAGATTGCCGTCGTCGTCGCGCAGGATCACCCGGTTTTCGGCTGCTTCCGCGCTGCAGATCTGGCTGGTGACGTCGGCGACAGGCCGGTCGGGCGCGGCCGGCGGCAGGTAGCTGTCAAGTCGCGGCCCGTCGCGGTCGCCCGTGGTCAGTCCGGTCTGCAGCAGTTCCGCGGCCTTTTCCGCGCGGGCGGGCACGCTCGGCGCGCCGAAGGCGACGGCGACCACCTCGCGGCCGTTGCGTTTTGCGAACGAGACCTGGTTGTAGCCGGAAGCGCAGACGAAGCCCGTCTTCATGCCGGTTGCACCGTCGAAATTGCCGATGAGGAGATTGGTGTTGCGGTATTTGCCGCTGTCGCTGGCAATGCCGGGAATGGTGAAATAATAGAGATATTCGGGAAAGGTCTTCTCGATGGCGATGGCAAGGACCGCCATGTCGCGCGCGGTCGTGTACTGGCCGGGCTGGGGGTTGCTCATCGAGTTCATGCCGTTGGCGTTGACGAAATGCGTGTCCGTCATGCCGAGTGCTTTCGCCGTTTCGTTCATCCGCTTGACGAAGGCCTCGCGCCCGCCGATTGCGTGTTCGGCAACGGCGCGCGCGGCATCATTGGCCGAATGCACCAGCATCATCTTCAGCGCGGTGTCGACGGTGACCCGCGTGCCGGGCGCGAAATACATCTTCGAGGCGGGCTCGTTTGCCGCCGCCGCCGAGAAGGTGATCGCGGCCTGCGGATCGAGGCGGCCGGCCTTCATGTCTTCGAATACAAGATAGGCGGTCATCAGCTTGGCGAGCGAAGCCGGATACCAGCGCTTGAACGGTTCCTCGGCGGCAAGCACGCGCTCAGTATTGGCATCGACCACGATATAGGGGCTGGCGCGCGCAGGACCTGCCGCCGCCGCGAGGGCGAGCGTTATCGCAACCAGCCACAGGGCGATCAGGGCCTGAAACGGACCCTGGAACCGGCCTTGGAGCCGGCGTTGTGCGGGTCTTGTCATCTGCAACACGAAACTGTCTCCACTTGCCTGATGCGCTCTATCGATATACGCCTTGAAGGATGAAATCCTTGTGCGCGCGCTTTCGCGGTCCCACATGTATTACCGTCTTTTACAATGAATTTTAGAAAATTGCAGGGGTATGCTTAATGCCGGTGTTGAACAGTGCCGCCCAGATCCGTGACGAGGCCACGACATGGCGGCGGTTTCTCCATCAGCATCCCGAACTCCTCTATGATGTCCAAAATACGGCTGCCTTCGTCGCCGCGCAATTGCGGTCCTTCGGCGTGGATGAGGTTGTCGAGGGGATCGGCGGGACGGGCGTCGTGGGCGTGATCCGCGGCAGCCGCGAAGGCGACCGGACGATCGGCCTCAGGGCCGATATGGACGCGCTGCCGATCGTCGAGAAGAGCGGCAGGGATTGGACGTCGAAGGTAAACGGCAGGATGCATGCCTGCGGCCATGACGGCCACATGGCCATGCTTCTGGGCGCTGCGAAACTGCTGACGGAAACCCGCAATTTCGCCGGCCGCATCGCGCTGATCTTCCAGCCGGCGGAAGAGGGCGGCGGCGGCGGCAAGGCGATGATCGACGACGGGCTGATGGAACGTTTCGCTATCGCGGAAGTCTACGGCATGCACAATTATCCCGGCATGCCGGTCGGCCGGTTCGCCTCCCGCGTCGGGCCCATCATGGCGGCGACGGACGAGTTCAGGATCCTCATCAGGGGCGATGGCGGCCATGCGGCCCAGCCGCAGAAATCGGTCGACCCGATCATCATCGGCAGCCAGATCGTCAACGCGATGCAGACGATCGTTTCGCGCAACGCCGATCCGGTGAGCCCGCTCGTCGTCTCGATTACGGAATTTCACGCAGGCTTCGCCCATAACGTCATTTCCGGCGAGGCCGAATTGGGCGGAACGGTCCGCTCCTTCACGCCGGAAAACCGTGATCTCGCCGAGCGCCGGATCAGGGAGATTGCCGAGATGACGGCGCTTTCCCACGGGGGACTGGCGGAGGTGACCTACACGCGCAACTACCCGCCGACGGTCAATCACCCGGAGGAAACGTTTCACGCCCTTGCCGCGGCAAAATCCGTCGCCGGCGAGGACAAGGTGGCCGACGATTTCGCGCCGTGGACGGCGGCGGAGGATTTCTCCTACATGCTCGAAGCGCGGCCCGGCGCCTTCATCCTGATCGGCAACGGCGACACGGCCGAATTGCACAATGCCGAATATGATTTCAACGACGAAGCGCTTCCCTACGGCATGTCCTACTGGGTCCGGCTTGCCGAGGCGCGCCTCGCCGGCTGAGAAACATCGCAGCATTGATGCAAATCGGGGCTTTTCACGAGGCCTCGGCTTTTGTATTGAGAGGCAAGTGGTCCCGTAGCTCAGCAGGATAGAGCATCAGATTCCTAATCTGAGGGTCACGCGTTCGAATCGCGTCGGGATCACCATTTTTTCTTATTTATTTCAATTATTTACGAATGTCGTACTCCTCGCGTCTTTTTCGAAAAATTTCCGGGTAAGCGCAGGGTAAGCAGCAGGATCGATTTCAAGGCGGTTCCGTGACGGCTCGTGTTGTCAAAACCCAAAACCCTTTTGATTCTATAAAATTGGCGCTGTCATCGCCGTCATCACTGTCATTCCATAATCTATTCAATAGGTTGACCGTGACAGCCTCGCTCAGATCTCCGTCATGTGCCTGTCATCCACCCGGCGGCGGCTTGCGAGGCTGTCTAGGCCGCGGCTTTTCTCCCGCGTACGACACAACGCTGCCGGGCCGTGTGGTGCTGATCCGGTCACCCGTGGTGCAGGCATAACGTGTGGAAATAGCTTGAGTTTAGCCGAAACGACCCCGAGCGTTGAGACTTTAGGCTTTGTATCCGGTCTCAGGCTGGCCCGACCGCGCGGTGCCAAATACCCGCATGGCAGAGTGACACAGGAAGGACCCACGCTCCTTCTGACAGCCGCTGTCTGGTGCGGACGATCAAAACAAAGGGGCGCGGGGGAAGACCGCCTGCGGGCGGCTATGACCGAAGCAGCAAAGCTGGCTTCAGACACCGGTCTCTTCGTTTGGGTGCGCAGACGAAAGTGGCCGGATGATGATCATGCGACCTTCTGCCGTCCGGCTGTCAGTGACGGCATAGCCTTCGCTCCGGAGCAGCGGCGCTGCCCGACGGACGAGCGTGCCGAGCGTTGCCGCTGTCGATGGCCATACCCGCATGTTCTTGATCGCCGGCGCTGCATGCTCGTTGAGAACTTCCAGGAGATGCGTGGCTGTCCCGCTGAAGCCGGTCGCACGATGCCGCTTGATGATGCGGATCAGTTCGCTGCCGAAGGGATCGTTCTCAAGCGCGACCTTAGCGGCATCGGTCCTGCTCAGACGATAGGCTTCGAGGAACTGGCCTGGCTCCCAGCCAAAAGCCGGAGAGCAGGCTTCGATCCATTCGGCGAAGTCGGCCATGCGTGGCGGGTTTGCGAGCTTGACCGATGCCCGGCGACTCAGTCCCTCCGAGACGGCATCGAGCAGCGCCCCCAAGAGGTATGGTCGCATCCGCTCCAGCTCCTCCTTCAGATGCCGCTCGGTCTGCCGCTCCTCTTCCGGGATGCGCGGCAGATGGATGGCGATGGCACGGTCGGAGAGGTCGGCCCGTCCTGTCAGATCCGGGATACCGTTCAGGATGACGGGGCGCTGCGCCTCAAGCACGATCTGCTCGTTGTCGGTATGCAGTGCACGGGTCGCAAAGCCACCACCTGTCGAAAGCCTGCAGAGCGAATCCGAGAACCAGTTGGCGACGCTCGACATGTTGTCGAAGGCAAGCACATGGCCGTTCTTGGCGGCAATGACCAGATCCCGTTCATCCTTCGATACCGTGCGCTTCTTGCCGATCTCGGCATCGATCAGGTTGGCAAGCAGGTCGGTGACCGAACTCTTGCCGCTGCCCTGCTCGCCGCTGACGCAGAGAAGCGGGTAGGGGCCTTCCGGCCGGAGAGCTGCAACCAGCCATGCTGTGACCAGCATCAGGTCCTGCTCGCTGCCGACATTGATGAATGGCTTCAGGTCTCTGTAGCCGGCGCCCCTCTGTGGCTCGGGCAGGGCACGCGCGGACGCAGAGCGCAGAAACTTCACATGCGGAAATTGGCCGACCGTCCAGCGCCCCTTCGTTACTCGTACTGCCCGCCAGTCCTGATCGCAGAGATCGAGGAAGTAATCTCCATCATGGGCGCCGACACGCCTGAAGGTCGGGTAGCATGCTCCGCTCTGAGCTTTTGCCTCCATGATCCTGATCGTGTCATCAAGCGCCGAGCTTCCAAGGGCTTCGCCGGTCTTCTCGTAGTAGATGCCGGCCACATAGGATTTGAAGAAGCGATGCCTGACAGGCCAATGCTCGAAGTGATCGCCGGTCGGATAGGTCACATGGCTTTCGCGATCCGGATCGTGCCAGAACTCGGTCTCGTCCGGCAGAAAGTCAAAGGCCGAGGGCTTCTTCGTGCGCTGCTTCTTTGGCTCGGCCGCGCCCTCCGCTTCACCATCGTCAGCACCACTGGCAGAAACCGACACACCAGCCTCGTCAGAAGCCTGGATCAGCGCCTGCAGCTGGGCATCCATCCAGCCTTCAGCAAAGGCGTCGGCTGCATCAAAGCCAGCGGGCAATCCCTCCGGCAGACGCATGACCGAGACGGACGCGGCACCTGCCTGCGCCAGGCATTGCATAACGGCCTCTGCATAGGCCGCACCGGGTTCATCTGCATCGGGCCAGATGATGACACGACGGCCGGAGAGCGGAGACCAGTCGGCCTTGCGGGCACTCTTTGATCCATTCGGCGATGTCGTGACGACGAAGCCGGGAAGCATTGCCGCCGCCGCATCCGCGGCCTTCTCACCCTCGGTTACGATGACAGCGGCCTTCGGTTCCGCCTCCAGCCCATCCAGCCGGTAAAGCGGCCGTGGTTCGGGAAGGCCTTTCCAGCGCCAGGCATTGGCACCGGTTTGTTCGTCCCTGCCATAGCTCAGCGGCAGGAACTGCTTTCCCTCATCGGTATCGAAACGGCAGGCGATGAACAGCAGCTTTCCGGAAGCGTTCCGGTAGCACCAGCGCTGCGACGGCGTACCGAGCCGTGAGTGTCGGACCGGCGGCGGTGCTGCATTCTCCGGAACCGGAGCGACTGCCGTCCAGCCAGAGGCGGGAGCAGCAACTGCCGAAGTGGCGTTACGCTCAACGGGAGCGAAAGGATCATTCCTCATAGAGCGACACCTCCAGGGCTTCGGCAAGCCGACGTGCGGCTTCGCCCTGATCGTCATTGGTGAACAGATAGGCTGCAAGCGAGATCAGATCGCGCCCGCGGTCGCCAGTGGCGAAATCGGCCCAACGCCCTGAGAGGATGTTGACGCGGAAGCTGCCAGGTTTGCGATCGGCACGCCTCGGATTGCGTGCCGTCCATTCATGACCAAGCCGCCGTCCGTCCGGCAGCCAGCGGGATAAAAGAAGCGGCGCATTTGACAGCGCCGCACGGTTGATATGATCGAAAGCGATTTTCCTCAAGGCCGTTAACCCCTCTGGCTTGTCGAGGTGAGGGTGTTGGCGCTCAGCCAGGCGGTTATGTCGCGGCGCTTGTAGCGCACCGACTTGCCGATCTTGACGAAGGGGGGTCCACCGCCACGCAGGCGCCATGCCTGCAGGGTGCGGGCCGAGACGGACAGCAGTTCGCATGTCAGCGTTTCCGTCATCAGAAAGTCTGGATCGAGGGAGAGGGGAGATTGCTGCATCTTGCGGCTCCTTGTGATTGGGAGCCGCCAAAATGACGATGGAGCCGAATTGAATCCGCCAGCCATTTGCAGTTCGTTTTTCCGGATTGGCTGCTAAAGTTTAGCCGGACTGACAAGGCCTAAAGTCATTCACCGGTACTGCGCGAACAGCTGGGCTTCGACATGAGCACAAAGCGCTGCAAAGGCATCCTGCAGGCCGCGTACCGCAAACGGGATGTCCTCCGGAACACGGACCTCCCAGCTGGCAAAGTTTGCTGCCACCGTGTTCGCCCGGTTACGGACGTCAGTACCGGGCTCTTCATTCCAGAACACGCTCTCGCAGCTATCGAGGAAATCCATGAAGGTGTTGTTGCTCTGTGTCGGTGCTGCCCCCGTAATGAAGAGCCAGAGCAGGCCGGCCACATGCATGAAGTAGAGCCGGTCAAACCGCGCAGGCGCTCCTGCCGGGTTCCGGGTCTCGAACTTCAGCCGCTCGCTCTCTTCCTCCAGCGCGCGACACCACTCAGCGATATGACTGATCTGGCGCGGGTCCATCAGTTCATGCAACCTGTAGCTCGACTTGAACCGCCAGAGATGCTCATCCGCCCGCTCTCGGTGGCGTTTGGCAAGGCTCTCGTCCTCAATCAGTTGGATGGGAAACGTCTTCTCAGGGACATCCACCAACTGCAGCGCCTCAAGCGCAACCTGCAGGCTGAACAGTTTGCTCTGGATGTCGGAGGCAAGCTTCTCGACATCGGCGAACTGGGCCGAAAGATCGCGGTTCGCACTGGCTCCGTCAAGGATACGCTCGACATCCTCAAACGCTGCAAAGATTGCGACCCGGCAGAACCAGTATGTGCATTCCCCGTGTTCGCTGATGATATTGCGGTGAACGGCGGCTTCCATCAATTGCTCGATAGTCCGCTCATAGCCGAAGGGCTCGCGAGGGCGTTCGTTCTTTTCCCAGCAGGGCGGAAGATATTCTAGCGTTACATCGCGACGGAAGCCGCCAAACAGGCGTGTGCCGAGCGCCAGTAGCCGCTGAGCGCGGTCCAGTTGCTCGTAATCCTTTGCAGTGTTGGCCGCATCCTGAAGCGACTGCAATGTCGACCCGGCATATTGCTCGTCAGCCGTTACAAGGGCTGACCATTGGGAGCTGTTCTGCTTCGGGCGAGATTGGTTGTGCACGATGTTACCGGTGTTCGCAAGGATGAAGGACGTCGCCCACCTTTTCGGATTGATCATAAGTTCTAAACACGAATAGCAATGCTTTTAAGCCAAGCAAGATCAATACGCGAACATTGGGGGTGTTCGGAAGCTAGAGGGTCTTTTTCCACCTCTACAAGATCTTGGCGATAAGTCCGAAACAGGGCCGCTAGAAGACAGCTCCTCGTTGGGCGAAAGCTCAGGCAAGGCAGGGGACGATCAGATGAGATTGCTGTAAATCAGAGGTTCGCAGAAAGGCACTTCCACAAGGCATGTAGACTGGAGCGAAAGAATCTCTGGAAGGTCGTGGATCAGCAACAAAGGGGCCGATTCCTGCAAGTCCGCTTCGTACATCAACGTCTGCGGAAGCGGACCTTTGTTCGCGGACGATCAGGGGCTCAGGCCATTGTTGCTGAAATTCGTTTTCCCTTTGACCGTGTGCAGGACGATCTGCGCATAGAGCTTTTCGGTTGTTCCGTCTCAACGCGCTTGAGACAGAACACTCCGCCAAGGTAAGCCTCAGCTTCTAACCCCTTGCCACAAAAAGCGGGTGCGCCGCATAGAAAAGGGCCGGGTTTCCGGCCCTTTTCGGTGTCCTGGTCGATCAGCCGATCCGGATCGACTTGATGTTGACGAACTCCTTCAGCCCTTCCGGACCGTGCTCGCGGCCATAGCCGGAGGTCTTCACGCCGCCGAAGGGCATGGTCGGGTAGGCGACATCGAACGTGTTGATGAACACCATGCCGGTGTCGAAATGCTCCGCCGCCAGTTTGCGGGCGCGCTCGACATCCCTGCTGAAAATGCCGCCGCCGAGACCGTAGCGGCTACTGTTTGCGATCCGCATCGCATCCTGTTCATCCTTGGCGCGGATAATGGATGCGGCGGGCCCGAACATTTCATCCTTGTAGGCGGGCTGACCGGGCGCGACCTCGGCGAGCGCGGTTGCCGGATAGAACCAGCCCTTGCGATCCGGGATCTTGCCGCCGGCCACAAGCCGGGCACCTTTCTTGATGCTTTCCTCGACCTGTTTATGCAGCTTGTCGCGCTGCTCCTCGGTCACCATCGGGCCGAGCTCGGTTTCGTCCTCGGAAGGATCGCCCACCTTGATGTCCTCGAAGGCCTCGGCATAAGCCTTGACGAAGGCGTCGTAATTCTTCTCGGTCACGATGAAGCGCTTGGCGTTCACGCAGGTCTGGCCGTTATTGTAGATACGGCCCTGAACGCAGGTCTTTACCGCAAGGTCGAGGTCGGCGTCGTCGAGCACCAGATAGGCGTCGTTGGAGCCGAGCTCCAGCACGGTCTTCTTGACCAGTTCGGCAGCCTTGCCGGCCACGGCCCGCCCGGCCTTGTCGCTGCCCGTCAACGTCACGCCGCGCACGCGCTCGTCCTCGATGATCCTGTCCGACTGGTCGTGCGAGATCAGGAGAACGCCGAACAGCCCCTTGGGCAGGCCGGCCCGCTCATAGAGATCGCGCAGGAACAGGCCGCTGCCGGTGCAGGCCGAGGCATGTTTCAGCAACACGCCATTGCCGGCCATCAGGCTGGCAATCGAATAGCGCACAGCCTGATAGGCGGGAAAGTTCCACGGCTGGATGCCGTAGACAACCCCGATCGGCGAATGGGTGACGATGCCCATGCCGCTGTCGACCTCGCGTTCCTCGTCCGCCAGCGTGTCCGGACCGATCTTGGCGGTGTAATCGCAGATCGCCGCGCAGAGCTCGACCTCTTCACGACTGTCCTTGAGCAGCTTGCCGACCTCATCGGTCATCAGCTTGGCGAACGCGTCCTTTGACTTGCGCATCTCCTCGGCAATGGCCGCGATCACCGTTGCACGTTCCTCAAGCGGTTTCAGGCGCCATTCGAGAAACGCCGTGTGGCTGGCTTCAACGACCGCCGATGCTTCCTCGTCCGACATCTGCGGATAGGATTCGAGCTCTTCTTCAGTCAGCGGATTGATGGTCGTCAGAGAATTGGACATGGGAATGTTTCCTCGTGTTTCGGTTTTTCGCCTGGCAACGAACATCAACCGTGTTCGCTGCGGTGTTTGGAAAGGGTTGTCTCGACGGCCGCCAGGGCCTTGAGGACCTCGCTTCGCCAGCCGTCCCGCGGCAGCTTGCGGATGGAGGAGTGGGCGGCGCAGACGACGGGTGTTCCGGCCCAGTCCTCGGCGATGTCGCGCGCCCATCGCGCATAGTCGTCGGCAGCGCCGGGCCGCTTCTGCAGGGCCTTTGAAAGCTGCGGATGGAACTTCAGTTTCGATTGCGGCAGGATCTTTCCGAGCAAACCGGGCGCGGCCAGCACGTTGATCGTGTCGTCGACATGGACGATGCCACTCTGCCGGTCACGAACCAGCACCGAGGCGACATGGACGCTGTCGTCGTCGCAGACAAAGTCGACGCCCTCAGGCACGGAAAATGCAAGATCCTCGGCAAAGGTCTTCTGTGTCGCGGCACCCTCGATAAATCCCGCTTCCCAGGGCAGATCCGGCGCCTGCCTGTGGTGGCGGCGCGTGCCGAACAGACGGGCGTGAGGCAGAAGCGCGTGGATGGCGGCGCAATGAAGCGTGTGGAAAGGGTGAACGTTGAGAACGGCCTCGATCGCGCGACCGCCATCCGTCAGCGAAAGCAGTGCGTCGCGATCGCCATCATCAAGGTCATAGCTGTCGAGAAGCAGGAACGTCCCGTTGGTCCGCCGCACGAGCGACATGTGGGTGCCGAGATTGATGACCTTGGCGACTTTGAGATCGCCGCGGAAAGTCCATAAATTGGAGGCCAGTTGCTGCATCGCGCGGCTTATCCTTCGGTCCCGATGACGGCCTCGCTGTCGAAACCATCAATGTTCAAATGGGTGGAGACGGGTGTATGTTCCAACGCAGGATGCGCCATCACGATGGCGCATCCTGAGACGGCCAGATGCCGCTTGATCAAAACGGATATGCTAAAAGCGGACCTCGAAATGATCGCCCATATCGGGATGTTCATCCGTTACCTTGGCCTTGGCGATCTGGATAGCGAAGCCGATCGCGCCTTTTGTCGCCCAGACTTCCGCAAAGTCCGGCGAAAAACGGATCAGCCGGATATCGGGGTCGTCGATGCCTTCGAACCAGCTCGAGGCGACCGGGTCCCAGAGCTCTTCGAGCTTTTCCCGATCTTCAGCCAGGGCGGACTGACCTTCCACGCGAGCGTGCATCTCGCCATTGCCCGTGACGATAAGCGAGCTTTCGGTCTCGCCGCCCTCGATCGCCTTCACCAGATCGGTGCCCCGCGCGGTGATAAACCAGATCACCCCTTCCTTTTCACTGGGATAAGGCGACATCGGCACATGCCGGGCAGACCCGATGCCGAGCATTGCAGCGCGAACATCGTCCATCTCTTTCCAGAATTTGGATTTTGACATCGTCTTCTCCTTCGGAGCGATAAACGTCTTCCGCCTTGAAAAGGTTGCTGCCAAAATTTCGAATAGAGGATCTCGCGCGAATGTTTTGGACCGCGCGGAAGTGTGACGCTTCCGCTCAGCGGATTGGTGTCGCGATGGTGACGACCGCCGGCGGTCCAATAAATGGGCGCACTGCAGCCTCAAGTGTCCGTCGTTGAATGATTATGGACAGAATGGGTTCTGGCTGTCGATGCCGGATGGCCAGCGGCCCGACGCTTGCTCTACCGTCTTCCAGAAGCGCTTCGTTAAAGACTGCCCACCCGACGCGGCTCTGTTTGTGCGATGAACACTCCGGTCAGCGCGATTGCCACCACCACCCCGATCCACACTCCGTGAAGACCCGATCCGAGGATAAAGCCGGCAACGACAGGGCTTGCAATGCCGTCACCGCAACGAGGGATTGGATCGCGCCCGTGACAACGCCTCGCCGTGCCTGAGGAACCTGGACGGAGAGGGCCGCCATGAAGGTCGGGCGCGAGAGCACGATGCCAGTGCTGATGCAAAGCACGGCAAAGGCGAGCGTTGGAATATTGGATGCCAAGCCCGCAGCACGACAATCAGATTACGTTCGCTGAAGTGCTCGCTGATGGGATTGCAATTGCCTCACGGGGCTGCCGTACCGCCAAGAAGAGGCGCTACTGCATTGAAAATGCGCATGGCAGGCAAGGAGCACGCAATGCCGTGCGTATTGGAGGGTAGAACCTCAGCCTCGCCGCAATCGCCCGAAGGAATGTCGCTGTTGGTTTGTATGGCCACGGTCGTGTCGGTTTGTGTATTGTAATAGACGACGGTGGTGTATCCCGGCAGTTCACCGGTATGTCCGACCCAGCCATCGGTGCAACGCAGCGCCAGGCCATAGTCTGCGGGCCCCTGGAAAGAGCGCAGCCGGTGTTCCTGCGATTTTGCGTCAAGAAGGCCGTGACCGGTTGCCAGAGCCCTGCCATAGGCGAGCAGGTCATCGACATCTGAAATGATTTCGCCAGCGGTCCAAAGCGATGCTGGGTTCCAGTTGGTGGCGTCCAGCGGGGCTTCGGGGGTCGCGTCATAACCTTGCAGCGAGATACCGCGCGCGTATGGTGCTGGGATTGCGGTCTGCCTGCCTGGCCAGACCGTGTTTTCCAGACCGAGCGGTTCGAAGATCATTGTTCTCAGGGCTGTCTCGACCGGTTGACCGGTGACCTTCTCTATCACCATTCCAAGCAGGATCGTGTTGGTGTTGGAATAGTCATATTCAGAACCGGGTGCGAACAGCGGAGACTTCTCGACGGCGTAGGCTACCAGATCCTCCGGTGAGAAAAACATGTTCGGGTCTTCAAGGTACAAGTCCACAAACCGCTCCGAGGCGGTGTAGCTGGCAACACCGCTCGTCATGTTTGCCAGTTGTCGCAGCGTGATTTCATCGCCGTTCGGAATGCCCGTGACATAGGCGCCAATCGTGTCGTCCAGCGAAAGAAGGCCGTCTTCAGCGAGTTGCAGAATAACGGTTCCCGTGAAGGTCTTTGTGACCGAACCGATGCGGGTGTGCATGCCCGGCGCCATCTGCGCGCCTGTGCCGGGATCGGCGATGCCAACCCCCTTTACCCATGAGCCTTCAGGCGTGCGCGCGCCGACAATCGCGCCGGGCGCTGCAGTCTGGTGCAGCGCCTTTGTCACGGCAGCGTCGAGCCTTGACGCAAGCGCTTCGGAGAGGCGCTTCGAACTTGCCGCCTGTTCAGCCGGAATCGACAGGATGCGGTCGACATCCTGCACGCACGCTTCTGCAGCAACGGCCGTTTCGATACCGCCTGAGGTCAGCAGAAGCAGTGTCAGGAGCGGCAGGCTGCTTCGTTTCAGAAGATCGCATGAGACGGATGCTGGCATTTCAAGAACCCCTTTGATGTTGCGAGCGATTGTGCATGCCCGGCCCATGCTGCTTTGCCGATCTAGAAGCGAAGGTCGAAACGCATGCTGAAATTGTGATCCTGCACCCCTTCAGCAAGCTGCCCGTCATAGCCTAAGGAGAGGCTTGCTTCGTTGCTGAGGTCGAAGGACAGACCGACCCCGAGCAGAGCCGCGTCCCGGGCCGTCGGAACACCGGAGATCCCGAAATCGCTGCCGCCATTGAAAGCCATCATCGAGGTCCCGTTGAGATCGCCATAGGCGCGCTGCCAACCGGCATGGCCGGAAAGGCGCGCCGCCGTTTCATCGAGCATGATATCGCGGCTGGCGCGGAGACCGAGCGTCGTGGTCCACAGATCCTGGGTTTGCGATGCCGCGTGGAGCGCCGCCATACCGCCTGTTTCGGAAAATCCATCGGTCTTCAGGTTGACATAGGATGCCGCCGCGAAAGGCTGCAGATATCCGGCCTCGTCTCCGAACCGCCAGCCGGTTTCGGCAAAGGCCTGCAGCGTTTGGGCATCATAGTCGGCGTTCAGCTGTTCGCTCAGCCCGACAAAGGAGACGGTCCGCTTGGTGGTGATTGCATGGTGGCCGTAGGAGCCGCCGAAGCTGAAACTGAACGGACCGGTCTGTGTGCTTCCATACCCGCCGACATAGTAGCTGTCGGTATCGGCTGAGGCCGTGAACCCCTTCTCGTCGATCGAGGCATTCATGTAGCCTGCGGCAAGGCCGAACAGCCAGTCCTGACCGACACGGGCATCGCCGCCGAACAGGGCTCCGCCGCCGGACGTATCGACGGTATGGGCATTGCCATCGCCCTGATAGCGCCCGAGCCCGCCCAGAGCATCGAACCAGACCGATACCTGATCGGCTGCCAGCGCTTCGCCGTTTTGCGCAGCGCCCTCAGCGCCGTTCGTGGCAAAGGCGGCATCGATCCGGGAGAGAATTGCCCTTTCGACCTGTCTTGGCTCGTCGCGCAAAACGGTATTGGCAGAGGCATGGATTTCGCCGGACAGCGCATCGAATATTTGAGGTGCCTCATTCTCGTAGAGCCCGAGGATCGCCCGATAAAGCGCGGTGTCGGGCGAGAGGCTGTCCAGGCCCGCTGCCGTTGCTTTCTGATTTGGCGTTCTTGCCTCATCGACAAAATCGACATCATTTCGCTGAAGCGTCAGATAGACGCTGGCGGCGTCATAGCCGAGATAGGAGTCGAGAAAGGCAAAATTGTCGGTCACGCTGCCGAAACCACCCGTGACACCGCCTTCGGCCGTCACCACGGTATAGACATTGATTGGATCATAGCCGGAGCCGGTATCGCCGGACCGATCCGCCAGGACGACGAGATCTGCGCCCTTGTCTATCGTTGCCGCGCCCGCGACCTTGAGCAGGTCGTTGTTGATGCCGGCTTCCGTGCCCGCGTCATTGACCTCGACCTGGTAGACCGCGCCGGCGCCAAGGCCAAGATCGCCGGCGACATTCATTGTCCCGATGGAATTGCCCGGCGCGACCACGCCGGAAACCACCGTATCCCCGACCGTACCGGAGCCGGCAAGCATGGCGACGGAGGCGACATTGACCGCGCCGGTAACGCCATTGACCACCAGCTTGCCGCCGAACACATCCGTGCCGCCGGTATAGCTGCTTTTGCCCGTCAGTATGGTCGTGCCGGAATAGACCTCGACACTGCCCGCGCCGGTAATAGCAGGCGCGAAGACGTAATCCGGGTTGGTATGGTTGAAGACGATTTTGCCGCTGCGCGTGCCGAAGTCGATCAGTGACGTATCGACTGCGCCCGCGGAGACAGCCGTCTCGCCTGCCGCGGCACCAATGTTCAGCCTTCCCTGTGTCCCGATCGAGAAGGCGTCCTTGGCGCGAACCGTGCCGCCATCGGCAACCGTCAGCACACCGGAGGCCCCAACGCGGCCGACTTTCATCGAACCGGTGGTCCAGAGCGATCCGGCGCCGGTGACCGTTGCCGTGCCTCTCGTCCATGCGGACTGTCCGAGCGTGGCTGTTCCGCTGGTAACGGCGCCGCCATTCTCGACCGCAAGCGTGCTGCCGACAATCGACCCGATGACCAGTGATCCGCCGG
Organism: Martelella sp. AD-3; assembly: GCF_001578105.1. Taxonomy (GTDB): domain Bacteria; phylum Pseudomonadota; class Alphaproteobacteria; order Rhizobiales; family Rhizobiaceae; genus Martelella. Next base: position 342,131 of record NZ_CP014275.1, read on the forward strand.
TCCCGGTGGAAAGACGCGATCCTTCTCCGGTAACCGTGATGCTGCCCGCCGGCAAGGAAAGCGATGCGCTGCCGACAGCAATCTTGCCCGACGCGTTGACGCCGCCGCCGCCGCTGATCACGAGCGCTCCGGAACCAGTGCGTCCGACGTTCAGATCACCGTCTATTGTCCACAAGGCTGCCGAACCAGTGACATCGACGCGGCCATCCTCGCCGGTGATAGTTCCAATGAAGCCGGAACCGCTTGCAAACGCATTGTTGATCGCAAGCGTGCCGGAGGCAATGCGCACATCGCCGCTATAGGCGCTGGTTGCCCCTGTCAGCCGAAGGCGTGCGGGTCCATAGAGCGCCAGCGTGCCGGAGCCGGTGAAGCTGCCGGCAAACGCCGTATCTTCATTCTGGCTGACCGACAGTTTGGCTGTTCCGAGGTCGACTGTGCCGCCGGTCCCCGAAAGCCTCGACATCATGAGATCATTGTCGTTGAGATCGAGCACACCGCCATTGACAGTGTAGGCCCCGCCTTGTGCAAAGGCGAGCAGCGAGCCTGCCCGCAGAATGCCGCCCTCGACCGTGGTTTCGCCGGTATAGATGTTGTTGCCGAACAGAGTGGTCGTGCCGGAATGGGCTTCGATGCCACCCGTGCCCTTGAGATCGGGGAAAAACGTGTAATCCGTATCGGTGTGGTTGAAGACGATCTTGCCGCTGCCCGTGCCGAAATCAATCAGCAATGTGTCGACATTGCCAGCCGCGACAGCCGTATCGCCTGCCGCCGCACCGATGTTCAAAGTTCCCTGTGACCCGATGGTGAACGCGTCCGTGGCGCGAACCGTGCCGCCATCGGCAACCCTCAGAACCCCGGTGGCGCCGGCACTTCCGACTTTCATCGAACCGGTGGTCCAGAGCGAACCGGTCCCGCTGACCGTCGCCGCGCCTCTCGTCCATGCGGACTGTCCGAGCGTGGCTGTTCCGCTGGTAACAGCGCCGCCATTTTCGACCGCAAGCGTGCTGCCGACAATCGACCCGATGACCAGTGATCCGCCGGTCCCGGTGGAAAGACGCGATCCTTCTCCGGTAACCGTGATGCTGCCCGCCGGCAAGGAAAGCGATGCGCTGCCGACAGCAATCTTGCCCGACGCGTTGACGCCGCCGCCGCCGCTGATCACGAGCGCTCCGGAACCAGTGCGTCCGACGTTCAGATCACCGTCTATTGTCCACAAGGCTGCCGAACCAGTGACATCGACGCGGCCATCCTCGCCGGTGACAGTTCCAATGAAGCCGGACCCGCTTGCAAACGCATTGTTGATCGCAAGCGTGCCGGAGGCAATGCGGACATCGCCGCTATAGGCGCTGGTCGCCCCTGTCAGTTTAAGTCCGCCGGTCCCATCAAGCGTCAGCGTGCCGGAGCCGGAGAAGTTGCCGGCAAACGCCGTGTCGGCATCCTGGCTGATCGTGAGCCTGCCTGTTCCCAGACCGATCGTGCCGCCGGCTCCCGAAAGCGTGGACACGGTGAGATCATGGCCGTTGAGATCGAGCATGCCGCCATTGACCGTGTAGGCCGTATTGTCCGCAAAACCGAGGGGTGCGCCCGCCCGCAGGGTGCCACCTTCGATCAATGTACCGCCTGTATAGGTGTTCGTGCCGGTCAAAATGGTCGTGCCGGAATAGACTTCGACGCCACCCGCGCCGCTGATATCGGGCGCAAAGGCATAAGCACTGTCGGTGTGATTGAAGACGATGCTGCCGTCACCCGCGCCGAAGACGATCGCACCGGTTTGCAGCGTGCCGGCGGCGCCTGCCGTCTCACCGGCCGCCGCCCCAATGTTGAGCGTGCCAGTAGTGCCGCTTTCCCTGGCGATCTCAACGCGATCATTGGCGATGACGTTTGCGCTGTCAGCAACCGTCAGGATACCGGCTCCACGATCGCCGACGACCAGCACGCCTCCGGTGCTTGTCCACGTCGTCCCCGCGCCGGAAACAATGGCCGTGCCCGAACTTCCAGTGTCTTCGCCAATGACACTGGAGGCTGCTACAATCGCTCCGCCGCCTGACAGGTTCAGGGTACCGGTGCCTTCGACGCCCAGGGACAATTTGCCGGTGAGTTCGATTTTTGAACCAGCGCCAGACAGATTCACGGCCCCTTGCACAGGACTATCTACGCCGAGAACCATGTCCTTTCCGGTCATCGAGCCGCGATCCGCGATGGTTGCCACGCCGTTGCCGGCCCAGCCGACCCGCATAATATCGAAGCCATACCAACGCGATCCGGCGCCGGTGATCGTTGCAGTGCCACGTAGATTGGTGCCGATATTGGAGATCGGAGCCGTTACCGTGCCCCCTCTTGAAATCGTCAGTGAGGCAGGGGCCTTCGCCCCTACCGAAACAAACCTTAGGTCTGAAAGTGCTTTGCCGTATGGCCCGCCGTCGATGCCGTCGACGGTAACATCAGTGTCGATGAAAACGCCGGCAAGCGCTGGCACCGAGAGGACGGCAAACGCGGTCGAAGCCAACAAAGCCAATTTGGGAGCAGCTTGGAACGCACGTTTGGCCACTCCCTTTGGGCGACTGCGGGAGCGCATGGATGTGCGAACTGTTGTCGTCGTCGGTTGGCCTTGCCGCATAATCGCTCCGCTGGAATTATCTGGTGGAACCAGGCTCTCGAAGCGGCTTCGACGACCGGAAAACCGTGCCGAACTGCTCACAAAACAAAGCTCCGTCGGCGCTTATTGTTCAGCAAGCCAATGATTGGAATCCCCTGATCAGGGGTTTTGACGCGCAGGTCCGGAAGCCCTAAACGGTTTCGTATCGAGCATTTGGCCCTACAGCTTTATTGCTGCGTTGAGGACTGCGAGATATCGCACTCGCCGGGGACAAAAGGCTCGGGCTATATCAATCCGGCGGGTTACTGCTGCTAGGCTTACAAGGAACGCGAGTGAATATGGATGTTTCATTATGACCTCTACCACGGTCGGCTCCTGTTTGTGTGGTGACGTTAAATTTGAAATCTCAGGCGACCTTGAGAATTTCTTTCTGTGTCACTGCAAGCGCTGTCGAAAGGACACAGGGTCGGCCCATTCGGCCAATCTGTTTTCGTCGACAGCGAAACTGTCCTGGGTTTCCGGCCTTGAGAGCGTCCAGACCTACAAGGTGCCTGGGACCCGGCACGAGAAAAGCTTCTGCAACACATGCGGATCAGCGCTTCCGAGCGTTCAGTTGGAAGGGGCCTTGGTCGTCGTCCCAGCTGGGAGCCTTGATAGCGCGATTGAGATTCGGCCGAGTGCTCATATCTGTTTTGAAAGCCGGGCGGACTGGGACGCGCGTTTGGAAGACATCCAGAAATTCAACGGTCTACCAGGCTAGGTTCAGTACCGCAAAACGGTCTCCGGTAAGCTCGGTGCGGTTTAGTTCCACTTTGAGAATTTCCGCAAACATCGAAAATAATCTGGAGAACGACGGCTGGCAGGGCCGCCCTGCGTCGCAGCCTTGCATGCTGTGTGCAACGCAAGTCGGCTCTCCGCCCTTATCGGCCTTCGCTCGCGGCGGATCCGTGTCCCAGGACGTGGTGTAGCTTAGACGACCACGGCTCCTCCCGGAGGGGCGGATGAGTGTCAGCTTGCTGCTGGCAGGCTGATGAGGGGATCATCGCTCATTGTGGCGATGGTTTCCAGTGTCATGTAGCGGGATCGTTGGACGGCCCATTCATCGTTCTGTTCGAGCAGGAGCGCGCCGACGAGACGAACGATGGCGTCATCGTTGGGGAAGATGCCGACAACCTCGGTGCGCCGCTTGATCTCGCCGTTCAGACGTTCGATCGGGTTTGTGCTGTGAAGCTTGGCCCAGTGCTGCCTGGGAAAGGTCATGTAGGCGAGCACATCCTGTTCGGCACTATCCATCAGCGTGGCAAGTTTCGGCACCTTCGGCCTGATCTGGTCGGCGACATTGCGCCACTGGGCGCTCGCCGCCTCCGGCGTGTCCTGGGCAAAGGCCGTGGCGATGAAGGCTGAGACGACACGGCGTCCGCTTTTCCCGGCATGGGCGAGCGCATTGCGCATGAAGTGCACCCTGCAGCGCTGCCAGGTCGCGGAAAGCACCTTCGATACTGCGGCTTTGATGCCCTCATGGCCATCGGAGACGACAAGCTTGACGCCGCTGAAGCCTCGCCTGGTCAGCTTTCGAAGAAACTCGGTCCAGATCGCCTCGGCCTCGGACGTGCCGATCTCCATGCCGAGCACTTCACGCCGGCCGTCGGTGTTGACGCCGACGGCGATGATGACGGCGACGGAGACAATGCGGCCACCGCGCCGAACCTTCAGATAGGTGGCATCGATCCACAAATAGGGCCACTCGCCCTCGATGGGCCGATCGAGGAAGGCCTTCACCTTGTCGTCGATCTCTTCGCAAAGCCGGGATACCTGGCTCTTGGAAATGCCGCTCATGCCCATGGCCTTGACGAGGTCATCGACCGAGCGTGTCGAAACGCCCTGGACGTAAGCCTCCTGAATGACAGCCGTCAGAGCCTTCTCCGCCATCCGGCGCGGTTCGAGGAAGCTCGGGTAATAGCTGCCTGTGCGAAGCTTGGGAATGCGCAGCTCGACGGTGCCCGCCTGGTTCGGCGGGAAAACGATTCACTGGATCGTTTTCTTTTCCGCCTCACCCCAATCCCGGTCGCGGTAGCCGTTGCGCTGGGCCAGTCGGAAGCCATTCTTCTCGCCATAGCCCGCGCCGGTCTTCGTGCCGACCTCCAGCGCTATCAGCTTCTCGGCAGCAAAGCCGATCATCTCGCGAAGCAAATCGGCGTCGGCGCTCTTCTCAACGAGTGAGCGCAGGTTCATCATGTCGTCGGTCATCGGTGGTCTCCTTCAGGTTGGTCATAAGCAACCCGACCCTACCGGAAATCACCGATGGCTATGAAATCCAGCTACACCACCCCATGGGACACGATCTCGCGGCGCGGCGAACGGCTGCTTTAAGGGCGAAGTCGAGAGACGGTGAATGACCGAAATGGCGGCGCTTTCCGGACCGGCTGAAAAGGGGCCAAAGGGGACTGTCCGGTTTTGAGGGAGAATTGAGGGAATAGCTGCCATTTGATAGGTTGAGAATGCCAAGTGGCTTGTGGGTATGAGGTCTCTTAAACATTAGTCGTTCATCAGAAGTGTGGGCTTATCCGTTCTGGAAATGAACGGCTAGTCAGATGTGGTTTTAGAAGGAACCACCACTTCGAGCTGATGAGCAAAATTCCGTAGCTCAGTGGATCCCGGGTTGGCCTCAAGCGCCGCCAATACCACCGCCCTTAAGGCTCTCTCATCCTCGAGCGCACTTGTGAGGCGTATGATCATGCTCCAGGCGTCCAGCCTTTGCGGATCGAGCGCGACGGATTTCCGGAATTCCGCAAGCGCTTCCTCATAGTCTCGGTGGACCAGCGCATTGCCTGCCAGAACCAGATGCGTTTCCGGAAAATCGGCTCTGTAGGACTGCGACCTGCGCCATTCGGCCATCACCGCATCATGATCGATGCGGACCTCTTCCGGCAGGCGCTCGACGGGCAGTCCGAAAAGCTGTCGCAGTGCGGCAAAGCGCACCGTTCGGGACGAATCGGACAATCGTGGCGCGACGTTGCCGACAGCGGCTTCTGTCGGCGCAACAGGCTGTAAACCGACAGAGAATGCGCGCACCATCGGGCTTTCATCGTCCAGAAGCGCCGCCGTTTCGTCAGCCGCATCCCGGTCCTGAAGCGGCTTCAGCAGAGCAAGCGCCGTCGCCCGAACGATATCCGCCGTCTCGTCGTCATTGGCGATCTCGACGAGCCTGTTCTTTGACAGTACGGGATTTTGCAATGCCATGGCGAAGGCGTCGCCGAAGTGCGGCCCACGATGGCTGGATTGTGGATACCATTCCGCAAGCGTTTGTGCCGCCCAGTCTGCCGTTTCGTCTGTGTGGCAGCCGGTGCACGCATCCGGGGCACCGGTGATGGCATCGAGATCGGGGCGGGGAATGCGAAAACTGTGATCGGCCCGCCAGTCATTGCCCATATAGACCTGCTCCGCCATATGGCAGCTCTTGCATTCGGCGCCGGCTGTCCCTGTTTCGTGGTGATGGTGTTCCGGCGTATCATAGTCTTTCAGCGTCAGCGTCGGAAATTCGGTATTGCCGGCTGGCGAGTGGCACTGCGTGCAAAGCGCATTACCCTCGGCAATCAGTTCGGTCGTATGCGGATCGTGACAATTCAGACAGCCGACGCCCTCGCGATACATTTTCGACTGCAGGAACGAGCCGTAAACATAGACTTCGCCGCGGATCTGGCCATCGGGATAGTAGAGGCCGTCGTTCAGGGTGAGCAACCGGTAGGCATCGTGATACGGCGTCCCGGGCAAGGGGTTGCCATCGCCATAGGCCTCGCGGCGGGAGTGACAGCCGGCGCATTGCTCGATCCAGCCTTGCGTACCGGCTTGCGCCTCCATCGTCAGGCCATAACCCGGATTTTGCTTTGCGTCGTCTTTGGCGTGGGTTCTCATCCACTCGACATGGTCTGAGCCCGGTCCGTGGCACGCCTCGCAACCGACGCCAATCTCGGCTTGAGTCGAATGATAGCTCGCGGTTGCCGGGTCGTAGTTCTTTTCAAATCCCGTCGCGTGGCATTCGGCGCAACGCGCGTTCCAGTTCTTGTAAGGCCCGGTCCAATGCAGGCCGTCCTCGGGCTGCAAAATCTGGTCGGGATAGAGATGGAACCATTCTTTCTTTTCGGTGTCCCAGACGATATCGAAGCTTTGCAAACGGCCGGGCTCCGTCTCGAAAAGATATTGCTGCAGCGGTTCGATGCCGACGACCGAGTGCACATCGCGCTGCGTCGTCGTGCCATCGGCTTCCGTCACCAGCGCATGATAGCCCGCATCGTCCTGCGAAAAGACGACGGACATGCCCGTCCCCTCAAACGTAGTGCCGTCGAACTCGGCGCGGATATTGTCAGCAGTCGCGGCCGTCCACGCGCGTTCATGATCGGAACCGATCCAGCCGCGCGTTTCATAATCATGGCAGGTGGCACATTGCTCGGATCCGACGTAATGCGCTTGTTCTTGAGCAAAGGCCGGAGACGTCAGAAGAAAAAGACAAAGAGCTGCAAAATGTTTCAAGTGAGTTTCCTTGCGAAACCCGTCCGCCGGAAAAAAGCCGCCGCGGCATTCGCGCCGTGGCGCAGTTGGGTTACTTCGTCGTTTCCGGGAAGATCGTTGTCCAGTCGTTTTTCATACTGATCACGGTCCAGTCGCTGGCATTCGCCTCGTCGAGGGTGGATTGCGACATGTGACCGAAGGGAGAATCTGGCAGGCCGCCTGCCGGGCCATAGGCATATTCACGGGTGCCGTCATCGTGATGCACCAGCATCATCAAGGTCGCGGCGGGGCCTGCTGCGGTCCATTCCAGCATCTGGCGGTCGCCATCGGAATTGCCGAAGGCGGCAACCGGGCGCTTGCCGATCATGGCGTTGATGCCGACGGGCTTGCCGTCCTTGTCATCGTCGAAGGCGAGCTTGGCCTCTCTTGTCAGCTGCGGCTTGCCATTGACAATCTCGAATTTCGTCTTGACCGACGAGCCGACGACCTGCTGCGGGGGAATGCCGTAGACTTCCTCGGTAATGACGCGCATGAACTCGATGCCGCCACCCGACACGATATAGGTCTCAAACCCGTTGTCGCGGAAATAGTCCAGCACTTCCAGCATCGGCTGATAGGCGAGCTCGGTATAGGGGCGGTCGAAACGCGGGTGCTTGGCCGTCTTGAACCAGTCGGCAACGATAACCTCGAAGTCAGCCGTGCTCATGCCGGTATGGGTTGCCATGATCAGTTGTGCCACCCCTTTCTCGCCGCTTGCTGCCAGGCCCTTCATGTCGCCTGCGAGAGCCGATTTGAACGGCTCGGTCGTCTTCCATTCGGGGTGGTCGGGCGCCAGCGCCTTGACGCGATCCAGCGCGAAGGCAAGCTGGGTATACATCGGGTGCTCGGTCCACAGCGTTCCGTCATTGTCGAACACCGCGATCCGGTCGGCAGGGGCGACATAGTTCGGGCCACTTTCATCCGTCGCGCTTGCGACGAAATCAAGAATGGCCTGTTTTGTGTCGCCGTCATTCCAGGAGGCAAGCGGGGCAGCTTCCCCAGCCTCGGCGATTGCCGCCATGGCCAATGCAAAAACGGGCGCAATCAGTGCGGCGCGGATATGTCTGTTCATCGTCATTGCTTGTCTCCTCGGTTCTCGTTCAACCGAAAAGGGCGGACTTGCAGCCGCCCTTCTCATTCTTCTGCAGGTCAGGCGGAAGCCTATTCCTTCGATGTGCTGGACGCCTTCACACCGGCGATCACGGCATCGAGGTTATAGGCGGCCGGGTGCTGGAGCGGCGGGAATTCCTTGTAGGATTCCAGCTCCTTCAGCCACAGGGCCTGACCGATCGGCAGCATGTTCCAGTCATAGGCATAGGCCGTCGAGGGCGAGCCAAGCGCACCGCCGATACCGTTGAATGTCTTCGAGAAAGAACCGATCGACTGCTCGAAGGGATCACGCTTGATGTTGACGACCTGCGTCCAGCTGTACTTGACGGGGCCAAGGAAGGTCTTGGACGGATCCTGATCCACCATGGCGAAATACATCTTCCAGTTCTTGTAGCGCACCGCCGAAGGCGTCTGCCCTGAATAGTAGAAGAACGTATCGCGCGCAGACCCCTCATCGCCCGTCAGCGAGCCGACCTGGTTGAAGCCGTCCAGCTTGGTCTTGACGATGCCCGGATATTCGCCGGCCTGGATCTGCTTGTTCAGATCATCGCCCTTGGCGCCGCCAGCCAGTTCAACGAGCGTCGGCAGCCAGTCAAGCGAGGAGAACATGTCGTTGTTGATCGTACCCGGCTCAATGTGACCCGGCCAGCGAACGACGAGCGGAACGCGCATGCCGCCTTCCCAGGTCGACAGTTTGCCGGCCGCAAACGGCGTCACGCCGCCATCGGGGAAGGTGATGGTTTCAGCGCCGTTATCGGTGGTGAACACGAGAATGGTGTTGTCCAGTTCGCCCATCTCTTCCAGCTTCTTGATAACAAGGCCGATATTGTCATCGACCTGTTTCATGCCGGCTTCGTTGAGGCCCCAGTCCTTGCCGCCCTTGGTGCCGATCATGTTCTGATACTTGTCGGACAGAACTGTGGTCACATGCATGCGTGCGGGATTGTACCAGACGAAGAAGGGCTTGCCGGTCTTGTCCGGATCCTTGCGGTCGAGGAAGTCGACGACCTTGGCGGAGATTTCCTCGTCAACGGTCTTCGAGCGCTCAAGCGTGAGCGGACCTTCATCGGTGCAGCTCTGGTTTGCCTCCGTGCCATCCGACGAGGAGCATGCGATGACCGGACGCGGCGGCGTCATGCACAGACCGTCAGCCGGGTCGATCGCGCCGGGCGGATCGGACAGGCCGGGAACCGGGGTGTTTGTGCAAGGCGGCACGACGGCCTGTTCGGTCGGGCTGGAATTGATGTCGGGGAAGGAAACGCCCTGCATGGCGTCGAGGTGGTAGAGATAGCCCCAGAACTCTTCAAAGCCATGAGCGGTCGGCAGCGATTCGGCCGTGTCGCCAAGGTGGTTCTTGCCGAATTCACCGGTGGTGTAGCCAAGGTCGCGCAGGAAAACGGCAAGCGAAGGCGTGCCCTTGCGCAGATAGGATTCAGAACCGGGAATTTCCGGCAGCAGCATGCCGGCACGCACCGGGTTCATGCCCGTGAAAAAGGAGGTGCGGCCCGCCGTGCAGCTCTGCTGGGCGTAGTAGTCGGTGAACATCGCGCCTTCATGGCCGATCCGGTCGATATTCGGCGTTTCGCCAACCATCAGGCCACGGTGATAGATGCCGGGCTGCATGTACCCGACGTCGTCAGCCATGATGAACATGATGTTGGGCTGTTCCGCGGGCGCGGTTGTGCTAGCGCTGTCCTGGGCCATAGCGTTCATGCTTGTCAGTGCCGAAGCGCACAGGGCGGCTGCGAGAACGGCCCCCGTCTTCGCCGCCCGTGCGGACTTGAAACTCAGTGTCATGGGTGTTCCCTCCATCTCGCTCCGGCGTTTGCCCAAGCGTCGCTGATCTGATTGCGAATACATTGAATGACGTGTCTTGCGGCAAGTCGCCGCGTAGACCGAAACCGGTCTGGAACCGCGAACCGGAAAAAATTCCTCTTCCACCTGTCTGAACGTGTTTTCTGTCATATGCGCGTTGAGGTTGATGTCCAAAATTGCTATGCGGAACACAAGACCTGACAAACGGCAGCCCTTGAAGGTCATGACGCGTTGACGTTTGACAATTGTTCGGTTCAAGTCGGCTTGCACCCGTCCCTTGGTACTCTTGTTCAATACGATCAATTGGAGGGCGGCGCTTTTCATTTGACGTCACTTTGGAGATAGCGGTGACGAAAAGAAGCAGTTCGGTTGCGCTTGCGCGTTTGAGGGGGATCGGGCCATTGCCGGCCATGGTCGAGGAGACCGGCGGAATGCGCGGCCTGATCAGGGCGTTTCAGCAGTCCGGCCTGCCTCTTGAGGTCCTCGAACACAAGAACATGCCGATACCGCTGAGCTTGATGAGTGCGCTCTTCGAAAGCAGCGCGAGGGTGCTTGGCGAGCGAAGCCTGGGACTGTCGGTCGGCAAGGCCATGTCCTATCAAGTCTATGAGGAATGGTCCAATTACGCTGCGCAGGCCGGTTTCCTGGGCAATGCACTGCGCCGCGCTTGTGCCACGGTCGGATCACAATTGTCTGAAACGACGATGACGCTCTTTCTGGAACAGGAGCGCTGGATGTGGCGTGTGACGCCGCCGATCGTGGGCCAGACCAGCATGCAATATGCCGACCATATCATCTTTCCCATGCTGGCGTTCGCGCAGATTTATCTCGGCGTCGATTGGCGGCCGACCTTTATCGAGGTTTGCTATCCGCGCGACGAGGCTACATCGATTATCGAGCGCGCGTTGAAGACCAACTTGCGATGCAATGGTCCCGGCATCGCCATTCCCTTCTCATATGAGGAGATCGCCGTCTCTCATCCCGCCGCTGACGCTATTGCATTAAAACCCCTGACACTGCGGGAGGTGACTGGCGATGTCGCGTTGAGCGAAGCGCCCGAACCGGCGCGTTCATTTTCAGCGGTCGTCGCCTTGCGGCTTCTGGCGGGCCAAACTGATATCGACGGTGCTGCGGAAATCGCGGGCTTTGGTGTTCAGGGCCTGCAGCGGCGCCTGCGCGTCGCGGGATATACCTATCGCGAGATTGTCGAGATGGCGCGGCGCGATAGGGCCATGGCGCTTCTGACGCAAACCGATCTGTCCATCGCCCAGATCGCTTTCGCGCTCGGCTATGAGGAACATGCGAATTTCAGCCGTGCCTTCCAGCGCTGGATGGGCTGTTCGCCAAGCACCTATCGCAATGGTATGCAGCGCACTCCGGTGTGAAGCGCGCTGCCGGGATTTTTGGCATAGTTACACTTCGGAAGAATAAGAAATGGTCAGGGTATTACCGCCTGATTTTGGTGGTGCATTTCTCCAGCCAGCTGGAGATGTGTACTATGGGACAAACTCGACACGATAGCGCTAAGCCCACTGCGGCAGCCCTTCGAGCAATACAAAATCATCAAGCGAGCCCGACCGCGCTCTTCAAATGGTATGGGGTCAATAGGCAGACCGTTGCGAAGTGGAAAAGCGCACCTCCGTTTCTGATCTGCCGACCGGCCCAAAAGAGTTGAAGGCAGAGACCTTTTCTCTTGAGAGAGATGCCATGATCTATGCCTTCGGCAAGCATAAACTGCTGCCCGCTCGATGATTGTCGTTATGCGCGGCAGCCAATTATAAGGATGCGCGGCCCGCCCGAAACGAAACCGCACAAAGCTAGATCTCGGTGTGCTCTGCCAGTTCACCCGCGTGCGCGAGGCCCTGCAGCGCATCGCCTATGAGCGCTGGTCGGAGGCCTACTGGTTCGGCCATGGCACCGTGCAGCCAGGCCCACATCTGGTGGAATATATGCCCATTGGCTCGCATCACACCTGGTATGGCCTGTTGTTCGTCAAAGGCCTGACTGGCTTCCTGGCCATGTTGGGGCCATTGCTGGCCCAGACCTTCATCGTGCTGGTCGATTGCGTGCGCCATCCCCGCGGCCGCCTTCCGCTCTCGATCGTCTTCGTCATGATCGTCCTGAGCTTCGGCGAGAACATCGAGATCGAAGCCTATCTCCTCTGGCCGGCACTGATGATGCTCGGCATCCATGCGCGGGAGATGCGGAACAGCTCCAACCGGGAGTTTGAGTCATGCAACGCTATCGTTCAATCCTAGGCAGTCTTGAGATTGATACTGAGCTTGATGATCCATTCTAATGTAGGCCGCGCTGTGCTTTCTGAAATCTCTTGACGGTCATCGATGAATGATCTCCGTCGCAAAATGGCGCTCGATTATTTCCGCGAAAACTGCTTCAGCGGAGCTGTCGTGCTGAATACGTTGATAGCAGTCAACGTCAGCTTTTGATCCCGTCATCAGAAAGCCTGAATGACTGAAATGGCGGCGCGAAGCAGATGGCGTGCGAAGCTCATAAGCGGAAATTTCTCTCGATATGATCAGCTCTTTCAACGGCCTCCTGCTCACGGCACCATATATTTTAGGTTTATCAACCTTGTGCATTTATTTTGTTTTTCCCCATAGCCCTTGCTCCACGTGTGTCGAAATCCGATCTTGAATTTCTCTGATCGGGTTATCCTCACGTGCGACATAGCGGCCGGTAACAGCAAGTGTCTTGTGTCCGAGTAGATCGCGAATCTGAAAGGCATTGGCGCCGCTCGAGCCCGCCATGGTTCCCACCATGTGCCTGAGATCATGTATTCTTATGTCTTCAAGGCCTGCCCTCCTCCGAAGCTTGCGCCAAGCGCGTTCGGCATTGGATTTGTCAAAAGGTGTTGTGCCCGATCCGGAGGTGAAGACAAACTCGCTGCCCGGAACCCTTTCCATGGAGGCAAATAGGTCAAGGGCTATTGCAGAGATGACGTGAGATCGTGCGCCTGCCTTTGCGTCTTTGAGATCAAGAACGCCGCGTTCGAAGTCGATTTCTGCCCAAGTCAACGAGAGCAGTTCTGAAAGGCGGCAACCGGTAAGCGCAAGCAGGCGAAAGAAGTTGATCAAACCGGTCGAGACCGAGCCGTCTAGTTCTGCAGCACGAAACACCACCCCGATCTTTTCCAAGTCTGTATCGGGGATCGGACGGTTGCGGATGTTTTCCTTGTAGCGCTGCAGCTTGTTGACTGGGTTTGTGCCCTCGTTTCGATATCCCCAAACCTCTGCAAGGTTGAAAGCTTGTCAGGGTCTGCGACAGCATGACGGCCTCTGACGCCGACTGCAATTCTTCTAGTTCGTTGAATTCAAAGTCTAATGACGGCGATGACAGCCTTGACGGCGACTGTCTCTCATTTCTGCGAGATGCTTGCATTGACCTGTCTGAAAAAAGGCGTGGCGAAAAATCTGTTTCGTGTTCGGGTAAGCGTCAGGTGAGCACAAGGTAAGCAGAGGGGATAGAATTGTAGCGTGTTTCATCGTATTCAGTCGCAAAATTAATTACATTAAATCAATGGTATATGGTGTGTGAGCGTAGATCAAGATGATGGTGAGTATGTGGTAATAACAGATTCCTAATCTGAGGGTCACGCGTTCGAATCGCGTCGGGATCACCATTTTTCAGTACTTGCTTCAATGGTTTGTACGAGTGGCTTTATGCCTCTCTGGGGGCTGCTACGCAGGTGGCATCGTGGTTTGCTGTGTTTCGCCGGTGGTCTGCGTTTCCGGCGCCGAAAAGTCGGTCGGCTGGAGAGAGTCGACGCCGGCATTGCCTTGAGCACCGTCCTTGCCATGGCTGCGGCCTCGAGCGGACCATCGATCGGATGGAACAAGCCTGCGTCCTGAGCCCGAGATCTGGCGCGCGATCGGAACAAGGGTATCGTCAGGTCTTCGGGTCGTCGATCAACGGCGTGGGTTTGGCGAGTGTCTTCAGGGACGCGATGTCGGTAAGCCGGATCGACGTTCCGTCGACCTCGAGGCCGTAGGGCTTCAGCGTGTTGAAGGCGCGCGACAGGTTTTCCGGCGTCATGCCGAGCAGCGAGGCGAGCGTGCGCTTGTCATAGGGCAGGTCGAATGTGCCGGTGCCATTGCCGAATTCATGGTCCTGGCGCAGCAGCGTGTTCGCCAACCGTTCGACGGAACTGCGCAGCTTGAGGCCCTTGTGCTCCTTGATGACGTAGCGATAGCTGCCGGCCATTTCCAGCACCATGGCCCTTGCGAAGGCGTCATCGAGCTCGAAGATCGAGCGGACGTTTTCCGAGGGGATCAGAAGGATTTTCGAGCGCGCCCGCGTGCGTGCCGACATCAGATAGACCGCGTCCTTCAGCACGGCGGCCAGGATGAAGGCGCTGATCGGATGCACCATCGCCATCGTCGCCTCGCGTCGGTTGGCATTCGCGTAAAGCTCGACGCAGCCTTCGATCACGACATAGAGGAAATCAGCCGGATCGCCCTCATGCACCAGATCGAGCTGTGGCGGAAAGGTCTGGAGATAGGCCGCCTGCATAAGCGCCTCGAAGTTCTCCTCGCCCATGCTGTTGAACAGGCCGAGCGCCCGCACCTGGGGCAAATCGGATGACCGCATCACTTTGCCTTGATTTTTTTCGTATCTTCAATTGATAAATTTAGCAGCATCGCCCGGCATCCGCAACAGCCTGGTTTGACGTTGATGTCTGCACAGGGAGGCAATTTCACCTGCAATTCTTGTTTGTTCCGCGCCACCCGTCAACCTTGACTTAGGTCAACTTCGCAGGGCTACAAAGCCTTCTAGCTCTCAGGCACAGTTTCCAATGAGCGGCCTTCCGCTCGAGCCTTAGGGGGCATTTCATGTCTGCAGTTGACGGTGTTTCGCGCGGTGACCAGCGTCGGGCGCTCTGTCTCAGCACGGTGGCGTTCACAGTCTGTTTCGCGGTCTGGACGATCTTCGCCATCATCGGGGTCGAGATCAAAAGTGAACTCGGCCTCTCCGAAACCCAGTTCGGCATTCTGGTGGCAACGCCGGTTCTCACCGGCTCGCTGACCCGACTGATGCTCGGCATTTGGACCGAGCAATATGGCGGGCGTTTGGTGTTTCCGTTGCAGATGCTGCTGGCCGCCGCGGCGACCTTTCTCCTGACCAGCGCCACGACCTATCCGCTTTTCCTGCTCGCCGCCCTTGGCGTCGGTCTTGCCGGCGGCTCCTTCGCCGTCGGCGTCACCTATGTGTCGCACTGGTATCCGCCGGAAAAGCAGGGTACGGCGCTCGGCATTTTCGGCGCGGGTAATGTCGGCGCGGCGGTGACGAAATTCGGCGCGCCCTTTGTCATGGTGGCCTTCGGCTGGCAGGCGGTTGCCAATGTCTGGGCCTTCGCTCTGGCAGCCATTGCCGTCATCTTCTTCGTGTTCTCCAAACATGATCCGGTGTTCGAGGCCCGCCGCCTCTCCGGCGCGAAGGCGACCACGGTCGCGGCCCAGCTCGCGCCGCTGAAGAACCTGCAGGTCTGGCGCTTCTCGCTCTACTATTTCTTCGTCTTCGGCGCCTTCGTCGCGATGGCGCTGTGGCTGCCGCATTACCTCGTCGATGTCTACGGCGTCGATATCCGCACCGCGGGCATGGCGGCGGCCGCCTTCTCGCTCTCGGCCAGCCTGTTCCGCGCCTATGGCGGTCATCTCTCGGACCGGTTCGGCGCGCGCTCGGTGATGTACTGGACCTTCGGCTTTGCGCTGCTCTTGCTGTTCATGCTGTCCTACCCGCCGACCAGCTACACGATCCATGCCAAGGGCGGTGATATCGTCTTCTCGACCGCGATGAGCTTCGGCGCCTTCGTGCTGATGATCTTCTGTCTCGGTTTCTTCATGAGCCTCGGCAAGGCGGCGGTCTACAAGCATATCCCGGTCTATTATCCCGACAATGTCGGCTCGGTCGGCGGTCTCGTCGGCATGATCGGCGGTCTCGGCGGCTTCGTCCTGCCGATCGTGTTCGGCACGCTGCTGGACCTGACCGGCGTCTACACCACCTGCTTCGCCTTCCTGTTCCTGCTTGTGCTGGTCGCCCTGACCTGGATGCATCTTTCCATCCGCCAGATGGAGCGCCGCAACCGGACGACGACCGACACCCTGCCGGAACTGCCGGAATTCGAGGGCATGACGCCGAAGACGTCGGCGGCGACGCTGACGGAATGGAACCCGGAGGACAAGACCTTCTGGGAACAGACCGGGCGGAAGATTGCCAAGCGTAATCTGTGGATCTCCATTCCCGCGCTGCTTCTCGCCTTTTCGGTCTGGATGGTGTGGTCGGTCGTCGTCGCGCGGCTTCCCGCGATCGGCTTCGATTTCACCGATGCCCAGCTCTTCTGGCTGGCGGCGTTGCCGGGGCTTTCGGGCGCCACGCTCAGGATCTTCTATTCCTTCATGGTGCCGATTTTCGGCGGCCGGCTGTGGACCACGCTTTCCACCGCCTCGCTGCTGCTGCCGGCCATGGGCATCGGCTATGCCGTGCAAAACCCGGAAACGCCCTATCTGATCTTCCTCGTTCTGGCGCTTCTGTGCGGTCTCGGCGGCGGCAATTTCGCCTCGTCCATGGCCAATATCAGCTTCTTCTTCCCCAAGGCCGAAAAGGGCAATGCGCTCGCCATGAATGCCGGTCTCGGCAATCTCGGGGTCTCGGTCATGCAGTTCCTGGTGCCGGTCGTCATCACCATGGGCGTCTTCGGCGCGCTTGGCGGCGAACCGCAGGCGCTTTCGGATGGCGGGCGGCTTTGGCTGCAGAATGCCGGCTTCGTCTGGGTGCCGTTCATCATCGCCGCCACCATCGCCGCCTATTTCGGCATGAATGACATTGCCTCGGCCAAGGCCTCCTTTGCCGATCAGGCGGTGATTTTCTCGCGCTTCCACAACTGGATCATGTGCGTCCTTTACACCGGCACGTTCGGCTCGTTCATCGGCTATTCGGCGGGTTTCCCGCTGTTGATGAAAACCCAGTTCCCCGAGGTCAACGCGCTGTCCTACGCCTTCCTCGGCCCGCTTGTCGGCGCGCTGAGCCGGGCTGGCACAGGCTGGATTTCCGACCGCTTCGGTGGCGGGCGGGTGACCTTCTGGACCTTCGTCGGCATGTTCGTCGCTGTCGTCGGCGTGCTGCAATTCCTGCCGCAGGACGGGGCGGGCGGTAATTTCTGGGCCTTCTTCGCCTGCTTCATGGCGCTGTTCTTCCTCACTGGTGTGGGCAATGCGTCGACCTTCCAGATGATCCCGGCAATCATGCGCCAGGAAGTGCCGCGGCTGATGCCGGAACTGGATGCGGGCGCGCTGCAGAAGCAGACGGACCGCGAGAGCGCGGCGATCATCGCGTTTACCTCGGCGATTGCCGCCTATGGCGCATTCTTCATCCCCAAATCCTATGGAACCTCAATCTCGATGACCGGCGGACCGGATATGGCGCTGTGGGGCTTCGGCATCTTCTACGTCATCTGCGCCGTGCTGACCTTCTTCTACTACACCCGCCGCAATGCGCCGGTGCCCTGCTAATCGCCCGAAACAAAGGAACGGATCATGTCTCTTCTCCTCGACCGCCTCAACTTTCTGGCACGCAAGAATGTCGATACATTCTCCGATGGTCACGGTGTGACGACGAATGAAAATCGCGATTGGGAGGAAGCCTATCGCAAGCGCTGGCAGCACGACAAGATCGTGCGCTCCACCCATGGCGTGAACTGCACGGGCTCCTGTTCTTGGAAGATCTACGTCAAGGGCGGGATCGTCACCTGGGAAACCCAGCAGACCGATTATCCACGCACAAGGCCGGATATGCCCAATCACGAACCGCGCGGCTGTTCGCGCGGGGCGAGCTACAGCTGGTACATGTATTCGGCCAACCGGGTGAAATACCCGCTGATCCGGGCGCGGCTCCTGAAGCTCTGGCGCAAGGAGCGCGCCGACAAGAGCCCGGTCGCGGCCTGGCGCGCCATTCAGGAGGACTCGGCAAAGCGGGCCGAATACATCAAGGTGCGCGGCCTTGGCGGTTTCGTGCGCGCCACCTGGGACGAGGTCAACGAGCTCATCGCGGCGGCCAACGCCTATACCGCGAAGAGGTGGGGGCCCGACCGCGTCATCGGATTTTCGCCGATCCCGGCGATGTCGATGGTCTCTTACGCGGCCGGGTCCCGCTACCTGTCGCTGCTCGGCGGCACCTGCATGTCGTTTTACGACTGGTATTGCGACCTGCCGCCGGCCTCGCCGATGACCTGGGGCGAGCAGACCGACGTGCCGGAATCGGCCGACTGGTACAATGCCGGCTTCCTGATGCTCTGGGGCTCCAACGTGCCCCAGACCCGCACGCCGGATGCGCATTTCTACACCGAGGTGCGCTACAAGGGTACGAAATCGGTCGTCGTCTCGCCGGACTATTCGGAAGCCGCGAAATTCTCTGATCTCTGGCTGCACCCGAAGCAGGGAACCGATGCGGCGCTTGCCATGGCGCTCGGCCATGTGATCCTGCGCGAATATCACCTCGACCGGACGATCGGTTATTTCGACGATTACTGTCGCCGCTACACCGACATGCCGATGCTGGTGCGGCTGGTGAAGAAGGACGGCCGCTTCGTGCCGGAACGCTTCCTCCGCGCCTCCGATTTCAGGGACGGCCTCGGCGAGAGCAACAATCCCGAATGGAAGACGGTCGGCTTCGACGCGAAGACCGGCGACGTCGTCGCGCCGCGCGGTTCGGCGGGTTATCGCTGGGGCGAGAAGGGCAAGTGGAACCTCGAGCAGAAGGATGGCGCGGGCAGCGACATCGATCTGGTCATGAGCCTTGCCGAAAACCATGACGGCGTCGAGGACGTTGCCTTTCCCTATTTCGGCAGTCGCGCGCATGACTATTTCGAGGGCACAGATCATGACGACGTTCTGGCGCGCAAGGTGCCAGTCCGCCGGGTAGCACTCGCCGACGGCGAGGCGGTTGTCGCCACGGTCTTCGACCTGTTCGTCGCCAATTACGGCCTCGACCGCGGCTTCGGCGGCGACAATGTCGCAAGCTCCTTCGATGACGCAACGCCCTACACGCCGGCATGGGCGGAAAAGATCACCGGCGTGCCGCGCGAGCAGATCATCGCCACCGCCCGCGCCTTCGCGGGCAACGCGGAAAAGACCAATGGCCGTTCCATGGTCATTCTCGGCGCCGGTCTGAACCACTGGTACCATATGGACATGAATTACCGCGGCATAATCAACATGCTGGTGATGTGCGGCTGTATCGGCCAGTCGGGCGGCGGCTGGAGCCATTATGTCGGTCAGGAAAAACTGCGGCCGCAGACCGGCTGGCTGCCGCTCGCCTTCGGGCTCGACTGGCAGCGCCCGCCGCGCCACATGAACTCGACCTCGTTCTTCTACGCCCACACCGATCAGTGGCGCTACGAGACGGTAAAGGTTGATGAGCTGCTGTCGCCGACAGCGCCGGAAGGGCCGTGGGATGCAACGCTGATCGATTACAATATCCGCGCCGAGCGGATGGGCTGGCTGCCATCCGCGCCGCAATTGCGCACCAACCCGCTGGAGGTCGCCCGCGCGGCGGAAGCCTCGGGCCAAAAGCCCGCCGACTATATCGCCGATGCGCTGAAATCCGGTACGCTTTCCATGTCCTGCGAGGACCCGGATGCGGAGGAAAACTGGCCGCGCAACATGTTCGTCTGGCGCTCCAACCTGCTCGGTTCCTCGGGCAAGGGGCACGAATATTTCCTCAAGCACCTGCTCGGCACTTCCCATGGCCTGCTTGGCAAGGACCTCGGCGACGAGGGCCGTCAGGAGGTGAAGGAGGCTGTCTGGCATGACGAGGCGCCGGAAGG
Organism: Martelella sp. AD-3; assembly: GCF_001578105.1. Lineage (GTDB taxonomy): Bacteria > Pseudomonadota > Alphaproteobacteria > Rhizobiales > Rhizobiaceae > Martelella. Next base: position 362,035 of record NZ_CP014275.1, read on the forward strand.
AAAGCTCGATCTGCTGGTGACCCTCGACTTCCGCATGTCGACCACCTGCGTCTATTCCGACATCGTGTTGCCGACGGCGACATGGTACGAGAAAAACGACCTCAACACCTCCGACATGCACCCCTTCATCCACCCACTGACCAGTGCGGCCGATCCGGCCTGGCAGTCGCGTTCGGACTGGGAAATCTTCAAGGGCATCGCAAAGACGTTTTCCGAGGTCGCGCCGGAAGTGCTGGGCGTCGAAAAGGATATCGTGCTGGTGCCGACCCTGCACGACACGCCCGGCGAACTGGCCCAGCCCTTCGACGTGAAGGACTGGAAGCAGGGCGAGATCGATCCGGTTCCGGGCAAGACCATGCCGACGGTTGCCGTCGTCGAGCGGGATTATCCCAATCTCTACAAGCGCTTCACCTCGGTCGGGCCGCTGCTCGACACGCTCGGCAATGGCGGCAAGGGCATTTCCTGGAACACGGAACATGAGGTCGGCCTGCTCGGCAAGCTCAACGGCACGGTGACGGAAGAGGGGGCCTCGAAGGGCCGTCCGAAGATCGACACCGATATCGACGCCACGGAGGTGATCCTGTCGCTTGCGCCGGAGACCAATGGCGAGGTCGCGGTCAAGGCCTGGGAGGCGCTCTCGGTGATTACCGGGCGCGACCACACCCATCTCGCCCTTCCGAAAGAGGACGAAAAGATCCGCTTCCGCGACATCGTCGCTCAGCCGCGCAAGATCATTTCCTCGCCGACATGGTCGGGGCTGGAATCGGAGAAGGTCTGCTACAACGCCTGCTATACCAACGTCCACGAACTGATCCCGTGGCGCACGCTCTCCGGGCGTCAGCAGCTCTATCAGGACCATTTGTGGATGCGGGCCTTTGGCGAGGCTTTTTGCGTCTACCGCCCGCCGATCGACACGGGCACCGTGACGCCGGCAATCGAGGCGCGTCTCGACGGCCAGCCGCATCTGGTGCTGAACTTCATCACGCCGCACCAGAAATGGGGCATCCACTCCACCTATACCGACAACCTGTTGATGCTGACGCTGAACCGCGGCGGCCCGGTGGTGTGGATTTCGGAGCCGGATGCGGCCCGCGCCGGCATCGTCGATAACGACTGGGTCGAGGTCTACAATGCCAATGGCGCGCTGGTTGCCCGCGCGGTGGTCTCGCAGCGCATGAAGGACGGCACGATCTTCATGTACCACGCGCAGGAGAAGATCGTGAACACGCCCGGCTCGCCGCTGACCGGTCAGCGCGGCGGTATTCACAACTCCGTCACCCGCGTGATCCCGAAGCCCACCCACATGATCGGCGGCTACGCCCATCAGTCCTACGGTTTCAACTACTACGGAACCGTCGGCGCCAACCGCGATGAATTCGTCGTCGTCCGCAAGCTCGAAAATGTCGACTGGATGGACGAAACCCCAAGCCTTGCAGGAAAGGAGGCCGCAGAATGAAGGTCCGTGCACAGATCGGCATGGTGTTGAACCTCGATAAATGCATCGGGTGCCACACCTGCTCCGTCACCTGCAAGAATGTCTGGACGAACCGCGAAGGCGTTGAATACGCCTGGTTCAACAATGTCGAGACCAAGCCGGGGATCGGCTTTCCCAAGGAATGGGAAAACCAGAAGAAATGGAATGGCGGCTGGGTCCGCAAGAAGAACGGCCGGATCGAGCCGAAGATGGGCGCCAAATGGCGCATCCTCGCCAAGATCTTCGCCAATCCGGACCTGCCGGAAATCGACGACTATTACGAGCCGTTCGATTTCGATTACGGCCATCTCCAGACCGCCGGCGAAAGCAAGACCATGCCGACGGCACGGCCGCGCTCGAAGCTGACCGGCGAGCGGATGGAGAAGATCGAATGGGGGCCGAACTGGGAGGAAATTCTCGGCGGCGAATTCGAGAAGCGCTCGAAGGACGTGAATTTCGAGGGGGTCGAGAAGGAAATCTACGGCCAGTTCGAAAACACCTTCATGATGTACCTGCCGCGCCTGTGCGAGCACTGCCTGAACCCCACCTGCGTGGCGGCCTGTCCCTCAGGCGCGATCTACAAGCGTGAGGATGACGGCATCGTCCTGATCGACCAGGAGAAGTGCCGCGGCTGGCGCATGTGTGTCTCCGGCTGCCCCTACAAGAAGATCTATTACAACTGGAATTCCGGCAAATCGGAAAAGTGCATCTTCTGCTATCCGCGCATCGAGGCCGGCCAGCCGACGGTGTGCTCGGAAACCTGCGTCGGTCGCATCCGCTATCTTGGCGTCATTCTCTACGATGCCGACCGGATTTCGGAAGCCGCCTCCACGGCCAATGAGCAGGATCTCTATGAGGAACAGCTCAAGGTGTTCCTCGATCCGACCGATCCGGCGGTTATCGAACAGGCCCGCAAGGACGGCGTGCCGGAAGACTGGCTGAAGGCGGCCAGAAACTCGCCGGTCTACAAGATGGCGATTGACTGGAAAGTGGCGTTCCCGTTGCATCCGGAATATCGCACGCTGCCGATGGTCTGGTACGTGCCGCCGCTCTCGCCGGTCCAGTCGGCCGCCGAGGCCGGCAAGCTCGGTCTCGATGGCGCAATGCCCGATGTGAAGTCGCTGCGCATTCCGGTGCGCTACCTCGCCAACCTTTTGACGGCGGGCAAGGAGGAACCGGTGGTGACGGCGCTGGAACGCATGCTCGCCATGCGCGCCTATATGCGCTCGAAGACCGTTGATGGCGTCGACGACAATGCGATTGCCGAACGCGTCGGCCTCACCGGCCAGATGATCGAGGACATGTACCACGTGATGGCGATTGCCAATTACGAGGACCGTTTCGTCATCCCGACCACCCATCGGGAGGTCTCCGAAGACGCTTACGACGTGCGCGGCTCCTGCGGCTTCTCCTTCGGCAATGGCTGTTCCGGCGGCAATTCCGAAACGGAACTCTTCGGCGCCGGGCGCCGCAAGGTGGTGCAGACGCCGACCGATATCTTCAAGGAGCAGGTCTGATGAATATCGCCCTGAAAATCACCTCGCTGCTTCTGTCCTATCCGGAGAAGGAACTGCTGGACGAATTGCCGGAGTTGAAGGTCGCGCTCGCGTCCTCGGCGGTGCCGGAAGCCGTTGCCGTGGCGCTCGGAAGGCTGATCGACGATCTCGCGGGCCGCGATCTCTATGGGGCCCAGGAACGCTATGTCCATCTCTTCGACCGCACCCGAGCGCTGTCGCTGCATCTCTTCGAGCACATCCACGGCGAAAGCCGGGATCGCGGGCAGGCCATGGTCGACCTGATGGCGCTTTACGAGGCCGGCGGTTTCGAGATCGACGCGAAGGAACTGCCGGACTACCTGCCGCTGTTTCTGGAGTTTCTCTCCACCCGCCCCAAGACGGAGGCGGAAGACCTTCTAGGCCAGACGGCGCACATCACCGAGGCGATCGGCGAGCGGCTGAGGAGGCGGGAATCCGTCTACGCATCGGCTTTTGCCGCGCTTTCCCTGCTGTCATCGGCCGAGGCCGATCAGAAGCTCCTGAAGGAGTTGATGGCAGCCCCCGAAGACGACCCCGACGACCTGAAAGCGCTCGACAGCATCTGGGAAGAGGAAGCCGTCACCTTCGGCGGCAATGCCGGCGAGGGCGCGTGCGGGCCGGACCGGCTCAGGACCCGCATGCGCGCGGCAGACCGCCAACCCGGCGATGTCGCCGGTTCCATACCGAATTAGGAGACAGACCATGTCAGCCTATCTCAACACACTCGTTTTCGGCATCTATCCTTATATCGCGCTCACCGTGCTGATCTTGGGAACCGTCATCCGTTATGACCGAGAACCCTATTCCTGGCGCTCGGGCTCGTCGCAACTGCTGCGGCGCAAACAGCTCATCTGGGGCTCCGTGCTGTTTCACCTCGGCGTTCTGGTCATCTTCGCCGGCCACGTCGTCGGGCTGTTGACGCCGATCTGGGTCTTCGACGCGCTCGGCATCAGTCACGGCGCCAAGCAGATACTGGCCGTCGTCGCCGGCGGCATTGCCGGGGTTTTCGGCATCGTCGGCGCGACCCTGCTGGTTCATCGTCGACTGTTCGATGCGCGGGTGCGCGCCGCCTCGACCTTCAGCGATACGATGATCATCATCCTCCTCTGGCTGCAGCTTCTGCTCGGCCTCGGCACGATTCCCGTATCGCTGCATCATCTCGATGGTCATGAAATGGTGAAATTCATGAGCTGGGCGCAGGGCATCTTCACCTTCAACTTCGCCGCCTCGTCCTACGTGGCCGACGCCGCCTGGATCTTCAAGGCGCATATTTTCCTGGGCCTCACCATCCTGCTCGTCTTCCCCTTCACGCGGCTGGTGCACATGCTGAGCGTTCCGGTGCGCTACATCTGGCGGCCGGGCTATCAGGTTGCCCGGCAGAAGGGCGACGGGTCGCGCATCAACGGCAAACCGGCGGAGTAACGCGAAATGGTCAATCTTTTCACACCGCAACAGCCCAAAACCACCGGTGCCGGCCCCGAACCCGGCAGCGGCTACCAGGCCGTCGACACGAAAATCCCGCCCAAGGCGCGAGCGGTGTTTTCCGAAATCTCGGTCAACGGTGTCACGATTGCCGAAAGCGCCATCCTCGCCGAGGCCCAGAACCACCCGGCCGACAATCCCGGCGCGGCGCTTCGGGCCGCCGCCGAAGCGCTCGTCATTCGTGAGTTGCTGCTGCAGAAGGCCGCGGAAGAACAGGTGACCGGCACGCCGGAGACGACCGCCGACGGCAGGACCGAGACCGCCGAGGATGCTGCAATCCGGGCGCTAATCGAGATGGCGGTCGACGCGCCCTCGGCCGATGATGCCGAATGCCGCCGGTTTTATGAAAACAACCGGAGCCGCTTCCGCTCCGAACCGATCTTCGAGGCGAGCCATATCCTGCTTGCCGCAAACCCGGCCGACGAGGCCGCCCGGCGGCAGGCGCGCGCCGAAGCGGAGCAGATGATTGCGGAGCTTGAGGCCGGCGCCGTTCGCTTCAGTGAGCTGGCGCGGGCGCGTTCGGCCTGTCCGTCGGCGCAACAGGGCGGCAATCTCGGCCAGCTTTCGCCGGGCAGTACCGTGCCGGAATTCGAGGCAGTGCTGATGCGGCTGCCGGAAGGCGAGGTGGTCGGTTCGCCGGTTGAAACCCGCTATGGCTTTCATATCATCCGCATGGATCGCCGGATCGAGGGAGAGCAATTGCCGTTCGATGTGGTCAGACCGCGCATCGCCGCCTGGCTGGAGGCTGCTTCCTGGTCGAAGGCTGTTCAGCAGTTCATCGCCGTTATGGCGGCGGACGCGACCATCGAAGGTATCGAGATCACCGGCGCCGATGGGCCGCTGGTGCAGTGAGGAACAAAGGATGGCCGACACTCCAGAGCTCCCCGCCGATCCGCGCAACTTACTCGCCTTCATCCCGTTTCTGCAGGATGACGCCGTCGATCGCCTGCTGGAGACCGCCGCACGGCGGCTTATTGTGCAAGGCCGCCGGGTCGAAGGCCTGATCCAGCATGCCGTCACGGTTGGGGACCAGTGTTGCGGCGCGGTCGACCTGAAGGACATCGCCACCGGGAAACGCTGGCAGATCATGCAGGCGCTTGGCAGGAATGCGCGCGGTTGCCGATTGGACTTCAACGTGCTGTCGGAGGTTTCCGTCTTCACCGAGGGGCGGATCCAGACCCGGCCGGACATCATCATCCTCAACCGTTTCGGCAAGGCCGAGGCTGAGGGCTGCGGGCTGCGCTCGGTCTTCGAAGCCGCGTTCCTGGCCGGCGTTCCGGTGTTGACCACAGTGAAGGAAACCTATCTCGATTTCTGGCGTGACTTTGCCGGTGATCTGTCGCAGCCCCTGCCTGCAAGGGTCGATGCGATCGTCGCATGGTGCCTTGCAGCCGGCCCGAAAGCGGAAAGAGACGATCATGCGGCATGAACGCGCGATAACACAGTCAGCGCCGCGCCCGCTGGTCGACAGTTTCGGCCGCACCGCAACCTATCTCCGGCTTTCGGTGACGGATCGCTGCGACCTACGCTGCACCTATTGCATGTCCGAGAACATGACGTTTCTGCCACGGCGTGAAATCCTCGATCTTGAGGAGTTCCACCGGCTTTCCCGCATCTTCATGGCGCGCGGCGTGCGCAAGATCAGGATCACCGGCGGCGAGCCGCTGGTGCGCAAGAACATCATGGCGCTGTTCGCCATGCTCGGCGCTGATCTGAAGCGCGGCATGCTCGACGAGCTGACGCTGACGACCAATGGCACGCTGCTGGATCGCTACGCGGAAGCGCTGTTTGCCCATGGCGTGCGCCGGGTGAATGTCTCGCTCGATACGCTCGATCCGCGGCGTTATCGCGCGATCACCCGGTGGGGGCGGATCGAACGGGTCTTTGCCGGCCTGGAGGCGGCGCAGGCGGCGGGCCTCAGGGTCAAGATCAACGCAGTCGCCATGCGCGGCGCCTTCGAGCAGGAAGTGGACGAGCTGATCCGCTTTGCCCATGAACGCGGAATGGACCTGACGCTGATCGAGGAAATGCCGCTCGGCGAGGGTCAGCATGATCGCCGGGAGAGCTTTCTGTCGCTCTCGAAGCTGCGCAACACGCTTTCAAAACGTTGGACCCTTCAGCCGCTCGCCTTGAAAAGCGGTGGTCCAGCGCGTTATATGCGGGTCGCGGAAACCGGCGGCGTTCTGGGGTTCATCACGCCGCTTTCGTGCGGTTTCTGCGCCGCGTGCAACCGTCTGCGCGTCAGCGCCACCGGCGATCTTTACACCTGCATGGGCGATGAAGGCCGGGTCGGCCTCAGGGAGACGTTGCGGGCGAGCGAGGATGACGCGCCGGTCGATGCGCTGATCTCGCGCGCGGTGGCGATGAAGCCCGAGGGACATGCATTTTCAATTACGAATACCCGAGTTGAGGGCATCGGGCGGACGATGTCCGTGCTTGGAGGCTAAAATGCTGATCGTTGCACTGACCATTTCCGATCGCGCCAGCCGGGGCGAATATGAAGATCAAAGCGGCGCCATGATCGAGACCTGGCTGGCGGAAACCATCAACTCGCCCTATGCCCTGAACCGCGTCATCATCCCGGACGGGGTGGCTTCCGTGCGGGAAGCGCTGGCGGAGCTGTGCGACAATGTTCGCGCCGACCTGATCCTGACCACCGGCGGCACGGGCCCTGCGCCCCGCGACGAGACGCCGGAGGCGATGCATACGATAATGGAAAAGGAATTGCCGGGCTTTGGCGAACTCATGCGGCGCATCAGCCTGGAACAGGCGCCGACCGCCATCCTTTCGCGCCAGACTGCCGGCGTTCGGGGAAAAAGCCTGATCGTCAATCTGCCGGGCCGACCGGCGTCGATAAGGCTTTGCCTCGATGCGGTTTTCCCGGCGATCCCCTATTGCCTCGACCTGATCGGGGCAGGTCGGATCGAGACGGACCCGGCGCGGATCAAGGCCCACCGGCCGCCGGGCTGAAGTCGGTCGCGGTTCTCAAGAAGGAGTTTCAGGCATGAGAGGACGTCCCGCGCCGGAACGCACGGTGATCATCGACGGCAAGCCGCTTCCGGAGGTTCTGGACGAGGCGATGATCCGCGACGTGGTGCATGGCTTTTACGACCGGATCCGCGAAGACCCGCTGCTCGGGCCGGTCTTCGACAGCCGGATCGCCGCTGATGACTGGCCGCGCCATCTTCAGCGCATGTGCGACTTCTGGTCGGCGACGCTGTTGCGCACGGCGCGCTATCAGGGCCGCCCGCTGCCGCCGCATCTGGCCATCCCCGAGATTGAGGAGCGGCATTTCCGCCGCTGGCTGCAACTCTTTGCCGAAACCGTTGACGCGATCTGCCCGAAGGAGGTGGCTTCGCTGTTTCTAGACAGGGCCATGCGCATTGCCCATTCCTTCCGCCTCGCCATCGGCTTTCATCGCGGCGAGGATACGGCGGGACTATGCCCGATCGGTCATGCCGACCTTGCCCGGACGGCGGATCGGGCGGCAGACGGAGAGGGACCATGAGCGCTCAGGAAACCGGGACCTTCATCGAACGCAATGCGGAAGGCCAGTTCGAAATCGGCGCGGAGCGGCTCGCTCGCCGCTTCGGCCTCGGCGTCGATGATCTGCGCGCGATGACGGCGCGCGGGCAGGTGCGGTCTTCGGTTGAACGCGGCGACGGCGCGGATACGGGGCGCTGGCGTCTCTCTTTCCGCATCGGCAATCGCCGCTGGCGGCTGACCTTGTGCGAGGATGGCATGATCGAGGACGACGAATTCAGCATCGTCACCTCCGGCGGACGTTCGCTCTGAGCGCTATTGCGAACGGCCGGTTTTCTTGTGGGAGGGCTGTCCGTCGGCATCGGGATCTGCCGGCTCGCCGCTGTCGTCGCGGCTTTCCGTTCCCAGCCAGGCCGGGTCCAGTTCGTGCAGAAAGCAGGGCGGTGACGACACCTCCACTGCGCCTTCGTCCCACCGATACGCCTCGGCGTGCTGGCCGCTCCCTTCCGCGATGACGGCCGCGAGGACCCGCGCATGATTGATGCATTCGTCGCGGGCGGCATAGAGCAAGGTCACGGTGTGTTTCTCGTTCCTTGCGCAAAGTTCATCAAGCGCGGCATTCTCCGCAAGCTCCGCGCGATAGCGCCGTTGAAAATCCTCCCACCGGTCTTTTCTGTGCGCGAACCATTTGCGCAATTCGCCTGAGGGTGCGACCTCCTTGGCCCAGAGGTCGATGCGGGCCTTGTCCTTCGCAAGGCCGCGCGGCCAGAGCCGGTCGACGAGAACGCGCAGGCCGTCCGTCTTGTCGGGTTCGTCATAGACCCGTTTGATCTTCACCGGCATCGTGCTGTCTTCCTCCCTTGTGATGCCCCGAAACTGCAAATCAGCGGTCGGGCTTGAAAGTCGCCGCGTGTCGGACTATCGTTGAAACATCAATGTCCAATGGCGGGCATTCCATCGCAAAGCTGCGGATCTGAGAACCGTTTCCTTCAAGGGAGCGCTTCGAATGATGCCGCGGCTTTTTTGTTTTCATTTTAGACAGCGAGGAAAGCCGATGCCACCCCGGCATGTGATCCATTCTGCGCGTCATCTCCGGTTCCCGTCAATCGTCAGCCCTTCTCAAGGCGGGGGACGGCGATGGGTGTAGAGACCGTCAAAAGCGTCTGTCCCTATTGCGGCGTCGGCTGCGGCGTGGTGCTTGATGTCGAGGACGGGCGGATTGTCCGACTTTCCGGCGACAGGGAGCATCCGGCCAATCGCGGGCGGCTCTGCACCAAGGGCAAGACCGCGCATGAGGCGATCGCGTCGGCGGGACGTCTCGAAACCGCGATGGTCCGGCGGGAGGCGGATGTTGTGCCCGCAACCGCGTCTATCGAGTCCGCCATCACCGAGACGGCGAAGCGCTTGCGCGCCATTGCCGACCGCCACGGCCCTGACGCCATTGCGCTCTATGTCTCCGGCCAGATGTCGATGGAGGCGCAATATCTCGCCAACAAGCTCGCCAAGGGTTTCTTGCGCACACGCCATATCGAATCCAATTCCAGGCTGTGCATGGCCAGCGCCGGCTCCGGCTACAAGCTGTCGCTCGGCGCGGACGCGCCGCCGGGGTCCTATGACGATATCGAGAGGGCCGATCTGTTCCTCGTGATCGGCTCGAACATGGCCGATTGCCATCCGATCCTGTTTCTGCGGATGATGGACCGGGTGAGAGAAGGCGCGAAGCTGGTGGTTGTCGATCCGCGCCGTACCGCCACGGCCGAGAAAGCCGATCTGCACCTCGCGCCGCAACCCGGAACCGACCTCGCTCTGCTGAACGGGCTTCTGCATCTGATTGTCGAAGCGGGCGGTATCGATCAGGCCTTTATCGAGGCCAATACGGAGGGCTGGGCCGAAATGCCGGCCTTTCTCGCCGACTATCCGCCGGAGCGAGTCGCGGCGATCACCGGTCTCAAGGTCGAGGACATCAGGGCCGCTGCCGATATGGTGCTTGCCGCCGGCGAATTCATGACGTTCTGGACCATGGGGCTCAATCAGTCGGTGCAGGGCACGTTCAACACCAATGCGATCTGCAACCTGCATCTGGCCACGGGTAAGATCTGTCACCCCGGCAGTGGTCCCTTCTCGCTGACCGGCCAGCCGAATGCCATGGGCGGGCGTGAGATGGGCTATATGGGCCCCGGCCTGCCGGGGCAGCGTTCGGCGCTGGTGGAGGTTGACCGGCGCTATTGCGAAGAGCAGTGGGGGCTTGAGCCCGGAACGATCCGCGCCGAGGAAGGCACCGGCACCATCGCCATGTTCGAGGCGATGGCGGCGGGCGCGATCAGGGCCGCCTGGATCATCTGCACCAATCCGGTGGCAAGCGTCGCCAACCGCAAGACGGTGACGGCGGCTCTCGAACGCGCCGAATTCGTGGTGGTCCAGGATGCCTATGCCGAAACCGAAACCACGCCCTATGCCGATATCCTTCTGCCGGCGGCAGTCTCCTTTGAGGCCGATGGCGTCATGGTCAACTCCGAGCGCAACATGGCGCTGACGGCCGCCGCCGCGAAGGCGCCGGGCGAGGCCCTGCCTGATTGGCAGATCATTGCGAAAGTCGCCTGTGCCATGGGCTATGAGAAGGCCTTCAGCTATGAGAGTGCCGAAGAGGTGTTCAAGGAAATCCGGCGGTTTTCCAATCCCGCGACCGGCTACGATATTTCCGGCGTCACGCATGAACGACTGCGGGAAGGCAGCATCCAGTGGCCGGCATCCGAGGCTGGGCAAGCCACGACGCGCAACCCGATTCGCTACCGCGCGCCTGACGGAGGGGTGAAATTCGCCACCGAAAGCGGCCGGGCGAAGTTCTGGCCGCGGCCGCATGCCGGTCCGCGCGAAATGCCGGATGGCGATTACCCGTTCATTCTCAACACCGGCCGGCTGCAACACCAGTGGCACACGATGACCAAGACCGGCAAGGTCGCCCGGCTGAACAAGCTCAACGCCGCGCCGTTCGTCGAGATCAATCCGGCCGATGCTGCGGCGCTCGGGATCGGCGATAATGACCGGGTGTCCGTCACCTCGCGCCATGGCAGCGCGATACTGCCTGCCATCGTCACCGATCGGGTTTCCCCGGGCGCGCTGTTTGCGCCGTTTCACTGGAACGATGTGTTCGGTGATGATCTGGCGGTGAATGCAGTGACCGGCAATGCCGTCGATCCGATATCGCTCCAGCCGGAGTTCAAGGTGACGGCGGTGGCGCTCGCCCGCGTGGCGGCGGCAGAGGCCGATGCGCCGGAGGTTGCGCGGGGCAGGGTCGAGTCCGTGCCGGTGTTGGCGGAAGGTAAGGACGCGCAGCCGGACGCGGACCCGTCAAAGCCCGCTGTCTCCGTATTCTTTGCCTCGCAGACCGGAACGGCGGAAATGGCGGCCGCCGATCTTTGCGACGCGCTTGGCGCGGCGGGGTACCGCGCGGCGTTGCGTTCGCTTGACGCGGTTTCCCCGGATGACCTTGCGACAAAGGGCCCTGTACTCTTCATCGTCAGCACCTTCGGCGATGGCGATCCGCCCGATCATGCGGCCGATTTCTGGGCGGCGCTCTTGCGCGAGGATGCGTCGCGACTGGAGGGCCTCAGCTACGCCGTGGTGGCGATGGGCGACAGTTCCTATGATCAGTTCTGCGGATTCGGCAGGAAGCTTGATGCCCGGCTCGAGGCGCTCGGCGGCGCGCGGCTGGCGACCTGCCGCACGCTGGATGCGGGCGAGGAGGGGGACGCGGTTTCAGCGGCGATGGCCGCTCTTTCGGGGCGTTCGAATGGCGCGGCGGCCTCGGCTGAAACCGCCGTCCGATCCAATGGGCGCAAACCGCCGCAAACCGTTGCGGCCAGGCTCAGCGTCAACCGGCTTCTGAGCGGTTCCGGCAGCGCCAAGGAGGTGCGCCAGTTCGGCTTCCGGGTCGATGGCGCGGCGGATTACGAGGCGGGCGATGCGCTTTCCATCATGCCGCGCAACTGCCCCGAGCTTGTGGATGAAATCCTGAGTTCCCTGCAACTGCCGGCGGAAACGCCGATTTCCGGCATCAATGGCCACGATATCGGCATAGGCGAGGCATTGCGCGATCATTTCGAGATCGGCCAGCCGCATCCGGATTTCCTCAAATGGTGGGCGGAATTCAGCGGGCATGAAACGCTGAAGGCGCTGACAAGTTCGGCCAACCGGAAAGCCCTCAATGACTGGCTGTGGGGTCGGCAGATCGCGGACATTCTCGCCATCGCGCCGAAACCCGTTGCCGGGCAGGACTTCTGCGACCATCTGAAGAAGCTGCAGCCGCGGCTTTACTCGATTGCCTCCAGTCCGAAGGCGAGCCCGGACGAAATCCATCTGACGGTTTCGGTGCTGCGCCATGCCCGACACGGAAAGAGCCGCAAGGGAGTCGCCTCCTCCTTTCTGGCAGACAGGGCAGCGGCCGAGCCGGTGCGCGTTTCGGTGAAGAAACAGGCGCATTTCCGCCCGCCCGCCGATCCCGAGACGCCGGCGATCATGGTCGGTCCGGGCACCGGCATCGCGCCGTTCCGCGCCTTTCTGCAGGACCGGGAGGCGGCGGGCGCGGGCGGGCCGAACTGGCTGTTCTTCGGCGAGCAATCGCGCGACAGCGGCTATTACTACAGCGACGAAATCGAAGCCTGGCTGAAAGGCGGGTTGCTCACCCGTTTCGACACCGCCTTTTCGCGCGACCAGGCGGAGAAGATTTATGTCCAGCACCGCATGGCGGAAAACGGGCGCGAAATCTGGAAGTGGCTGCAGGAGGGCGCGCATTTTTATGTCTGCGGCGATGCAAGCCGTATGGCGAAGGATGTGGATGCAGCACTTCGGGCGATTGCCGAGACCCATGGCGGGCTTTCGCAAGCAGCCGCCGAAGGCTACGTTAAGACGCTCATCAGGGAAAAACGTTATATGCGCGATGTCTATTGACCGTTTTGCGGAAGCCGCCTCATGAACACCAGTGATCTCGCGATCCTTGTCATCGATGAAAACGCGATCCGCGCCGCCATTATCCGGGACGGCCTGCTTAAGGCCGGCCACCATAATGTGACGGTGGTGGAGGAACTGGTCGGCGTCGCCCGCACGATCGAGCGCCTGTCGCCCGATGTGATCGTGATCGATATCGAAAACCCCAATCGAGACATGCTCGAAAGCCTGTTCGTGCTGTCGCGCACGGTGAAGAAACCGATCGCGATGTTCGTCGATCGCTCCGATGCCGAAACCATCCATGCCGCCGTCGAGGCCGGGGTTTCGGCCTATGTCGTCGACGGGCTGAAGCAGGAGCGGGTCAAGCCGATCCTCGACATGGCGATTTCCCGGTTCAACGCGTTTTCGCGCATGGCGCAGGAGCTGGAGGCGGCGAAGAGCCAGCTCGAAAATCGCAAGGTGGTCGATCGCGCCAAGGCGCTTTTGATGAAATCGCGCGGCATGGATGAGGAAAAGGCCTATGCGCTCATGAGGCGCACGGCGATGGATCAGAACCGCAAGATTGTCGATGTGGCGCAGAGCCTGATCATGACGTTCGAGATGCTGGAGAGATAGAGATGCAGGACCTTTCAATCGGATTTGTGCCACTTCTCGACAGCGCCATCGTTCTGGCGGCGGAGGCCAAGGGCTTTTTCATCGAGGAAGGGCTCAAGGTCCGCCTCACGAGGGAAACCTCGTGGAGCGCCATCCGCGACAGGCTGGCCGTCGGCAGCCTGCAGGCCGCCCATGTGCTGGCGCCGATGCCGATTGCCGCCAATCTCGGCCTGTTTCCGCTGGCGCCGAAACTGGTGGCGCCGATCGCGCTCGGGCTCGGCGGCAATGCGGTGACGGTTTCGGCGGCGCTGGGTGCCGCCATGGAGGCGGAGGGCGATGAGAGCGATCTTGACCCGGCCAAGGCGGGTGCGGCGTTGAAACGCGTGATTGCGGCGAGAAAGGCTGAAGGCCTGCCGCCGCTGCGCTTCGGGGTCGTCTACGTGTTTTCCGGGCACAATCTCGAACTGCGCTACTGGCTCGCGGCCAATGGCATCGATCCCGACCGCGATATCGAGATCGTGGTGCTGCCGCCGCCGTTCATGCCGGATGCGGTGGAAGCCGGGCGGATCGACGGCTATTGCGCCGGCGAGCCGTGGAACACGATTGCCGCGCGGCGCGGGGCGGCGCGGATCGTCACCGTGAAGGCGAAGATCTGGCGCTCCAGCCCGGAAAAGGTGCTGGCGCTGCCGGCCGATTTCGTGGATGCCAACGAGGAGACCGTGGCAGCGCTGCTGCGCGGGCTCTACCGGGCCTCGCAATGGGCGGCCGCGCCGGAAAACCACCCGGAACTGGCCGCGATCCTCGCCGAGCCGGGCCATCTCGATGTCGACCGGGCGATGCTCGAGCCGCTGTTCTCCGGAACGCTGGCGATCAGCGACAAGGCGCAAACCACGGTCGAGGATTTCTTCCTGACCTCCGCCAAGGCCGCGACCTTCCCGTGGCAGAGCCATGCGCTGTGGTTCTACAGCCAGATCGTGCGCTGGGGGCTTTGCGATCACTCGGCCGAGAACGCCGAGATCGCGAAAATGAGCTACCGGCCGGATATCTACCGCAAGGCGCTGCAGCCGCTGCACACACCGCTCCCGGGCGCGAGCCTCAAGGTCGAGGGTGCGTTGAAGGCGCCGACGCCGGTGGGCGCGAGCGCCAGCGGCCTCATCCTCGGTCCCGACGGCTTTTTCGACGGTCAGACCTTCGATCCCGATCAGGTGGGCGCTTATATCGAACAGCAGAAGGCGGCCGTCTGAGCCCCTATTTTGTTAAAGCCCGCTCCGCTCTCCTGCGTCATGCTCGGGCCTGTCCCGAGCATCTAAGCACCTCTCAATGCGACAGGCGTGTCGGATGAAAAGCCTGTTTGAATGCAGTCCATTACGAAACGCCAACGCCGCTCGTGCGGAACTGTGGTTAGATCCTCGGGACAAGCCCGAGGATGACGTTCGTAGAAGGGATAGGTCTGTCAAGAAGCGGAACCAAGCCCGTATTTTGTGCGCTTCTCGGATGCAACTGCATAAAATGAAGGCAAACTCTTTCTGAATACATTTTTTATGCAAAAATACGCCGATGCCGCTTGTCTGGTGCGACATTGTGTGTTTCCATAAGTCTCAAGAATTCGGCGCCCAATGGAGGGTGCCAGGCAACGCCGCCAACGCATTCGCGCCACAACTGGCCCGATGACCGTTAGGCGGCTTTTTTCGTTTTTTCGATCCTCCCCATCCATCAGGAGAACGCCATGCGCCATTTCCTTTGCTCTGCCACCATGCTCTGTTCGCTGACCTTCGCGGCGACCGCCGCTCATGCCGAAATGCTGTTTCCGGAAAAGGACGAGCTGACCATCGGCTTCATCAAGCTGACGGACATGGCGCCGCTGGCGATCGCCAAGGAGATGCACTTCTTCGAGGATGAGGGTCTATATGTCACGCTTGAGGCGCAGGCGAACTGGAAGGTGCTGCTCGACCGGGTGATCACCGGGGAACTGGATGGTGCCCACATGCTGGCCGGACAGCCGCTGGCGGCCACCATCGGCTATGGCACCGAGGCGCATATCGTCACCCCGTTCTCGATGGACCTCAACGGCAATGCGATTACGGTGTCGAACGCGGTCTGGGACCGGATGAAGGAAAATATTCCTGTCGGCCCGGATGGCAAGCCGCAACATCCGATCAAGGCCGATGCGCTGAAGCCGGTGGTCGAGGCCTACAAGGCCGAGGGCAAGCCGTTCAAGATGGGCATGGTCTTCCCGGTCTCCACCCATAATTACGAGCTGCGCTACTGGCTGGCGGCCGGCGGCATCAATCCCGGCTATTATTCGCCGGGCGATATTTCCGGCCAGATTCAGGCCGATGCGCTTTTGTCGGTAACTCCGCCGCCGCAGATGCCGGCGACGATGGAAGCCGGAACGATCGACGGTTACTGCGTCGGCGAGCCGTGGAACCAGGCGGCCGTGTTCAAGGGCATCGGCGTGCCGGTCGTCACCGACTACGATATCTGGAAGAACAATCCGGAAAAGGTCTTCGGCCTGACCGAGGAATTCACGCAGAAATACCCGCAGACGACGCTGGGGCTGACCAAGGCGCTGATCCGCGCCGCCATGTGGCTGGACGAGAACGACAATGCCAACCGCGAAGAGGCGGTCGAAATCCTCTCGCGGCCGGAATATGTCGGGGCCGATGCCGAGGTGATCGCCAATTCGATGACCGGTACCTTCGAATATGAAAAGGGCGACACCCGCCCGGCTGCGGACTTCAACGTCTTCTTCCGCCACTACGCCACCTATCCCTATTATTCCGATGCCGTCTGGTACCTGACGCAGATGCGCCGCTGGGGCCAGATCGCCGAGCCGCAGGAAGACGGCTGGTATGACGAGGTCGCCCGCTCGGTCTACCTGCCGGATATCTATCTGGAGGCCGCCCGCCAGCTCATCGATGAGGGCCACGCCACGGAAGCCGACTTCCCCTTCGACACCGATGGCTACAAGCCCGCGACAAACGAGTTCATCGACGGCGTGACCTATGACGGCCGCCATCCGAACGCCTATCTCGAGAGCTTCCCGATCGGCCTGAAGGGGCAAGAGATTGTTGACGGCAACAAGATTGCCGGCCGCTGAGCGCGATTGACACCAGCACGGACAAGGAAGGCTCAGACGCTATGACCATTGTCACAGACATGATGGCCCCCGAAATCGCCGCCCGCCGTGAACGGCGCATCGCCCGGATCAACCGGGCGGGCAAGGTGCTCGCGCCCTTCGGCCTCGGCTTCATCGTGCCGCTTCTGAAGCTGGCCGCCGGCGATACCCCGTCCGAGCAATGGGCGGACCTGAAACAGATGCTGCTCGTTCCTCTGATCGGCATCCTTGCTTTTCTGGCGGCCTGGGCATTTCTGGCGCCGAAGGTCCATACCTCGCTCGGCGCGATCCCCGGCCCGGCGGCGGTGTTCCAGCAGGCCGAGGTGCTGATGGACGACCATTTTGCCGAGCGCCAGAAGGCCGAGGAATTTTACGCCCGGCAGGATGAGCGCAACCAGATGTTGATCGCCGAAGGCTATGCCGACCGTGTGAAAGTGCGGCCCTATACCGGCAAGCCGACCTATCTGGACCAGATCTGGACCTCGCTGCTGACGGTCGCGCTCGGCTTTTTCATCGGCACGGTGATTGCCGTTCCGGTCGGCATCGCCTGCGGTCTGTCGAAGACCTTCGAGGGCGCGATCAATCCGCTGATCCAGCTGTTCAAGCCGGTCTCGCCGCTCGCCTGGCTGCCGATCGTGACCATGGTGGTGGCCGCGCTTTACGAAAGCCAGAACGACCTTCTGCCGAAGTCGATGGTGATCTCGGCGATCACGGTGACGCTCTGTTCCATCTGGCCGACGATCATCAATACCGCGCTCGGCGTCGCCTCGATCGACCGCGATCTCGTCAATGTCGGCAAGGTGCTGCAGCTTTCCACCTGGACGACGATCCGCAAGCTCGTCCTGCCGTCCTCGCTGCCACTGATCTTCACCGGCATGCGGTTGTCGCTCGGCGTTGGCTGGATGGTGCTGATCGCCGCGGAAATGCTGGCGCAGAACCCCGGCCTCGGCAAATTCGTCTGGGACGAGTTCCAGAACGGGTCCTCGGATTCGCTCGCCCGCATCATGGTCGCCGTCATCACCATCGGCCTGATCGGCTTCTTCCTCGACCGGGTGATGTTCGCGCTGCAGACCGCCTTCACCTATTCGGCGAACCGGTAAGGAGGGCATGATGTCGACCATTCTTCAGCTCAAGGGCGTCGAAAAGGGCTTTGGCGAGGGCGTCAAGCGCAACCCGGTCCTTTCTGACATCTCGCTCGATGTGCAGGAAGGCGAATTCATCGCGATCCTCGGCTTTTCCGGCGCGGGCAAGACGACGCTGATGTCAATGCTCGCCGGTCTCGAAAAGCCGGATGCCGGCGAAATCCTGTTTCGCGGCGCGCCGGTGGAAGGCCCGTCGCCGAAACGCGGCATCGTGTTCCAGAACTATGCGCTGATGCCCTGGCTTTCGGTGGAGGCCAATGTGCGGCTCGCCGTCGACGCCGTGCATCAGGACAAGCCGACAAAGGAGCGGGCCGCGCTCGTCGACTGGTATGTGGCGATGGTGGGCCTGAAACACGCCCGCGACCGCAAGCCGTCTGAACTGTCAGGTGGCATGCGCCAGCGCGTCTCGGTTGCCCGCGCGCTTGCCATGCAGCCGGATTTGCTGCTGCTCGACGAGCCGCTGTCGGCGCTCGATGCGCTGACCCGCGCCAAGCTGCAGGACGAACTGGCCGATATCTCCGAAAAAGAGAAGAAAACCATCATCCTCGTTACCAATGATGTCGACGAGGCCATTCTTCTGGCCGACCGGATCGTGCCGCTGACGCCCGGTCCCGATGCCACATTCGGCCCGTCCTTCGATGTGAATATCGCCCGGCCCCGCGAACGCGCGGCGATGAATTCCGACCCCGATTTCATCCGCCTGCGCGCGTCGATCACCGAATATCTGATGGATGTCGGCGTCAGCGCCAAGCCGGACACCGCGCGGGTGGAAACGCTGCCCAATGTCGTTCCGATTTCGCTCAAGTCGACCTCGAAGCCGCTGCCGGCGGCCTATCGCGAAAAGGCGCAGTCGGCGATCGAGACCGGCTATGTCGAGTTTTCCAACGTCACCAAGATCTATCCGACGCCCAAGGGTCCGCTGACGGTGGTTGACGGCTTCGACCTGAAGATGAAGAAGGGCGAGTTCATTTCCGTGATCGGCCATTCCGGCTGCGGAAAGTCGACTGTGCTGTCGATGGCGGCGGGGCTGAACCCGATCAATGCCGGGGGTATCATTCTCGACGGGCGCGAGATTTCCGGCGCCGGGCCGGATCGCGCCGTGGTGTTTCAGGCCCCCTCGCTGATGCCATGGCTGACGGCCCGCGAGAATGTCGCTCTCGGCGTTGACCGGGTCTATCCGAAGGCAAGCCCTGCCGAGCGCCGCGATATCGTCGAATATTATCTCGAGCGCGTCGGCCTTGGCGATGCCATGCACCGGCCGGCGGCCGACATGTCGAACGGCATGCGCCAGCGCGTCGGCATTGCCCGCGCCTTCGCGCTGTCGCCGAAGCTTTTGCTGCTCGACGAGCCCTTCGGCATGCTCGACAGCCTGACCCGCTGGGAGCTGCAGGAGGTGCTGATGGAGGTCTGGTCGCGCACCAAGGTCACCGCAATCTGCGTGACCCATGATGTCGACGAGGCGATCCTGCTGGCCGACCGGGTGGTGATGATGTCGAACGGGCCGAACGCCCGCATCGGCAATATCATGGAGGTCGATCTGCCGCGCCCGCGCTCGCGCAAGGCGCTGCTCGACCATCCGGATTATTACGCCTATCGCGAGGAATTGCTGGAATTCCTGGAGGCCTATGAAGGCGGTGCCTCGCCCGCCGAGGAACAACTCGCCGCCATCAGGCAGAAACGCGACCAGCGCATCAGCCGGCAAACCTGCAACAAACGCGTCGCAGCGGAGTAGAAAACATGGCCCAGAAACTCGTCATCATCGGAAACGGCATGGCCCCCGGCCGCATGCTCGAAGAGCTGTTCGAGCGCGCCCCCGGCCTCTATGACGTCACCATCTTCAACGCCGAACCCCGGGTGAATTACGACCGCATCATGCTGTCGCCGGTGCTTTCCGGCGAAAAGACCTATGAAGACATCATCATCCATGGCGATGACTGGTATGAAGCCCGGGGCGTGACGCTGCATCGCGGCGCGAAGGTGTCGAAGATCGACCGTGAGGCGAGGACCGTGACTGCCGAAAACGGCGTGACGGCCTCCTATGACCGGCTGGTGATCGCCACCGGCTCCGCGCCCTTCATCATCCCGGTGCCCGGCCACGATCTGCCGGGCGTGCTGGCCTATCGCGATCTCGATGACGTGGACCGCATGCTGAAGATTGCCGAGGGCCAGGGCCATGCGGTGGTCATCGGCGGCGGGCTTCTGGGCCTTGAAGCGGCCTACGGGCTGAAGCAGCGCGGCATGAGCGTCACAGTGCTGCACCTCATGGATACGATCATGGAACGGCAGCTCGATCCGGCAGCCGCCTATCTTCTGGAAAAGGCGCTGGACGAGCGCGGCATCGAGATCATTACCAAGGCCAATACCAAGCAGATTCTCGGGAGTGGCAAAGTTGAAGGCGTTGAGCTGGAAGACGGCCGCATCATTTCCGCCGACATGGTGGTGATGGCGGTCGGCATCCGTCCGGCGGCGGGGCTCGCCAAGGATGCGGGGCTCGAAACAAATCGCGGCATCGTCGTCGATGACGGCATGGCGACCTCCGATCCCGCCATCTTCGCGCTCGGCGAATGCGCCGAACATCGCGGTACCTGCTACGGCCTCGTCGCACCGCTTTATGAGAGCGCCGGCGTGCTGGCGGATCGGCTTGCCGGTGGCTCGGCCGAATACAAGGGCTCGCATGTCAACACCAAGCTGAAGGTCACCGGCATCAAGTTGTTTTCGGCCGGCGATTTCGCTGAGGGGCCGGACCGCGAGGAGGTGGTGCTGCGCGATGCCACGCGCGGCGTCTACAAGCGCGTCATCCTGCAGGATAACCGCGTGATCGGTGCGGTGCTTTACGGCGACACCGCCGACGGCGCCTGGTATTTCGACATGCTGAAGCGCGGAACCGATGTGTCGGAGATGCGCGAAACGCTGATCTACGGTCAGGCCTATCAGGGCGGCGGCACGGCAGATCCCGCAGCAGCGGTGGCAGCCCTTCCGGATGACGCGGAAATCTGCGGCTGCAACGGCATCTGCAAGGGCAAGATCGTCAGCGCAATCAAGGACAAGGGCCTGCCCTCGCTTGACGATGTCCGCGCCCATACCAAGGCCTCGGCGTCGTGCGGCACCTGCACCGGGCTCGTCGAACAGCTGATGGCGCTGACGCTGGGCGATGCCTATAACCCCGCCGCCGTCCAGCCCGTCTGCGGCTGCACCGATCTCGGCCATGACGACGTCCGCCGCCTGATCCGCGCCAAGGGGCTGAAGACCATTCCCGCCGTGATGCAGGAGCTCGAATGGAAGACCTCCTGCGGCTGCGCCAAATGCCGCCCGGCGCTCAACTATTACCTCGTCTGCGACTGGCCCGGCGAATATGCCGACGACTATCAGTCGCGCTTCATCAACGAGCGCGTCCACGCCAATATCCAGAAGGACGGCACCTATTCGGTGGTGCCGCGCATGTGGGGCGGGGTGACATCATCGAAGGAGCTGCGCGCGATCGCCGATGTCGTCGACAAATACGAGATCCCGACCGTCAAATGCACCGGCGGCCAGCGCATCGACATGCTGGGCGTGAAAAAGGAAGACCTGCCGGCGGTCTGGGCCGATCTCGGCAAGGCGGGCTTCGTCTCCGGCCAGGCCTATGCCAAGGGCCTGCGCACGGTGAAGACCTGCGTCGGCAGCGATTGGTGCCGGTTCGGCACGCAGGATTCCACCGGTCTGGGCGTCCGGCTCGAAAAATTCATGTGGGGCTCGTGGACGCCGGCCAAGCTGAAGCTCGCCGTTTCGGGGTGTCCGCGCAACTGCGCCGAGGCGACCTGCAAGGATATCGGCGTGATCTGCGTCGATAGCGGCTTCGAAATCCATTTCGCCGGTGCCGCCGGACTGGAAATTCGCGGCACGGAAGTGCTCGGCATGGTCAAGACCGAGGACGAGGCGCTGGAGCATATCGTGGCGCTCACCCAGATGTATCGCGAGCAGGCCCGCTATCTGGAACGCATCTACAAATGGGCAAAACGCATCGGTTATGACGAGGTCCGCGCGCAGATCATGGACGATGCGGACAAGCGCAAGGCCTATTTCGACCGCTTCGTCGAAAGCCAGAAATACGCGCAGGTCGACCCGTGGTCGGAACGCGTCTCCGGCAAGGACAAGCACGAGTTCAAGCCGATGGCCGTGGTCGGGCAGACCGAGCCGGCGGAGTGAGGAGCGTCTTATGAGCAACGAATTCATTGCCATTGGTCATATCGATGACATTCCAAGACGCGGCGCGCGCTGCGTGAACACCGCTTTCGGTCGCATCGCCGTCTTCCGCACGGCCGAAAACGAGGTCTTCGCCATCGACGACCGCTGCCCGCACAAGGCAGGGCCGCTGTCCGAAGGCATTGTGCATGGCAGGGCCGTGACCTGCCCGCTCCACAATATGGTGATCTCGCTGGAAAGCGGTTCGGCGCTCGGAGCGGACGAGGGCGAGGTGCAGACCTATCCGGTGCAGGTCGAAGACGGCCGGCTGTTCATTGCGCTCTCCGCACTGCCGATGGCGGCGGAATAGGGGAGGCGGATCATGGCCACCGGACGCACAAAAACACCCGCCCGCATGGAGGACCTTGCCGTCCTGCCGCTGTTCTTCCGTCTGAAGGGCAAGGCGGTTCTGGTCGCCGGCGGCAGTGATGCCGCCGCCTGGAAGGCGGAGTTGATGGCCGCCACGGGTGCCGATGTGACGGTCTTTCTGGGACGCGAGGCTGCCGACGAGGCGCTGCTTGCACTTGAAGCCGACGGCCGGGTGCACGTTTCCGGGGCGGACTGGTCGGCTGCCGACTGGACGGCGTTTGAACTGGCGCTCGGAGACTGTGTGGATGAGGAGGAAGCGCAGGCCTTCCGCGCGCGGGCGAAGGCGGAAGGCGTGCCGGTCAACGTCATCGACAAACCGGATTATTGCGACTTCCAGTTCGGCTCGATCGTCAACCGCTCGCCAGTGGTCGTCGGCATTTCCACCGACGGCGCGGCTCCCATTCTCGGCCAGGCGATCCGGCGGCGCATTGAAACGCTGCTGCCCAAGTCTCTGAAAGGCTGGGCCGGGCTTGCGGCCGGTTTGCGTGACGGGGTGAATGCCAGACTGAAGCCGGGCGGCGCGCGCCGGGCCTTCTGGGAGCATTTCGTCGATCTGAGTTTTTCTGGTACCTCCGGCCCTGATGATGGTGCAGCGGACAGGCTTCTGTCGCGGGCAACACGGATTGCCGCATCGCCGCAGACGGGCAGCGTCACGCTTGTCGGCGCCGGGCCGGGCGATCCGGAGCTGCTGACGCTGAAGGCCATGCGGGCGCTGCAAGCGGCCGATGTCATCCTGTTCGACGACCTGATCTCGCCGGAAATCCTTGAGCTGGCGCGGCGCGAGGCCAAGCGCATGCTGGTCGGCAAACGCGGCGGGCGGACAAGCTGCCGGCAGGAGGATATCAACCGGATGATGCTTGATCTGGCGCGCGCGGGAAAGCGCGTCGTGCGCCTGAAATCGGGCGATCCTTCGGTGTTCGGACGGTCCGGCGAGGAAATCACAGCCCTTCGCGAAGCGGGCATCCCGGTCTCCGTGATCCCCGGCATTACCGCTGCAAGCGCGCTCGCCGCCGGCGCCACCACTTCGCTCACCCATCGCGACTGCGCCCAGTCGGTCCGCTTCGTCACCGGGCACTCGAAAAAGGGCGCGCTACCGGAGGATATCGACTGGCGCGCCATCGCCGACCCGACGACGACAACGATGTTCTACATGGGCGGCCGCACCGCTGGCGAAATCAGCGCACGGCTGATCGCCGAAGGCCTGCCTCCGGAAACCCCGGTCCTGATCGCCGCCAATATCAGCCGACCGGATGAGCAACGCTGGCACGGCTCGCTTGCGGGGCTGGGCGAGGGCATGGCTGAAATCGGCCATGACAACCCCGTCCTGTTCGGCGTCGGCCGGGTTTTTGCCCGGAATGAGGCCTTGCGGGAGGCGTCAAAGGATGCGCCGGTTTCGTTCTCTGCCGGCGGCGCACGGCCCTTGGCGCCCACCATGTCGTCGTATTTGTCGGACGGCACGTTGGCAATGTGCAGGAGCGCCTGATTTCACCAGTCGAAGAAGGGCTCCGGTCGAGATCGTAGAGATAGCCCCGGAATTCCTCGAAGCCGTGGGCAAGAATTCGGCGGTGTAGCCGAATTCGCGCAGGAATACTGAATGTAGCCGACAGCGTCTGCCATGATGAACATGATGTCGGGCTGTCCGGACGGCGCGCCAGCACTGTCCTGGACCAGGGCGCTCATTCCTGTCAAGGCCGATGCGCAAAGGGGCTGTTCGCCGTTTGAATTCGGGGCAGGCGTGGGTGAAGCCGGTCGTCTGTGAGAGAGGGCCGCAATTTCGGGCAGCAGCGAAGATGTCGGCATCCGCGGTCCATGGGGACGAGCGCGGCGGCATTCGTGTCTTCCTTTCGCGGCCTTTCCGCGGGCCTGCCCTTTTCGTCGGACGCAAAAGCGGATAGGGCTCGGGAAAGGCTAGATCATCGGGCGGTTAATCTGAACCGCCCGATGATCCATCTCTTTGTTAAGGCGCATCGGGTTATCGAAAAACCGGTAACCACTTTTTCGCCCGATGCTCTAGCGCGCCCATGAAAAGGGGAGACCGGCTTTCCGTCCGGACGCGCGGAAAAACGAAGGGTGAGAGCGTGTTCGCTATTCAAGGGAACACGGACATGCTCCAAGGCCCGGCAATAACCGACTGGTCAGGATGATGCGCGATGATGCCGAAACAATATATCATTCCCGGAATGATGATCCGGGATATGCTGGTTCCGGTGCCGGTCGACTGGACGAAATCCGATGGCGCGTTCATCCAGATTTTCGTGCGCGAGATTGTCGATCCGGTGAAACGGCGTGACGACCTGCCGACGCTTGCCTTTCTGCAGGGCGGGCCCGGCGGCAAATCGCCACGGCCCATCGGCGGCGGTCCGTCCTGGCTTGCCGAGGCGTTGAAGACCCATCGCGTGATCCTGATGGACCAGCGCGGCACGGGCCGCAGCAGCCGCATTGAGGCGGAAACCATGTCGCGTTTCGAGAATGGCGAGGCGGCGGCCGACTATCTGATGCATTTTCGCGCCGACAGCATCGTTGCCGACTGCGAACATGTACGCAAGAACCTGATGGGCGATCGCAAGTGGGAGACGCTCGGTCAGAGCTTCGGCGGCTTCATCACGCTCACCTATCTCTCTCAGGCCCCCGAAGGGCTCGCCGCCTGCTACGTGACCGGGGGCCTGTCCGGCCTTTCGGCCTCCGCGGACGAGGTCTATCGCCGCACCTATCCGCGCGTGGCCGTCAAGAACCGGCAGTATCACAAGCGCTATCCGCATGATGCGGGTCTGTTCTCGCGCATTGCCGATCATGTTGCGGAAAATGATGTCCGCCTGCCCGATGGCGACCGGCTCACCGTGCGCCGGCTGCAGACGCTGGGGATCGCATTCGGAGGCGGGGCCGGCTTCGAAAGCGTCCACTGGCTGATGGACGAGGCCTTTGCCGATCCGGATGAAACGCGCCTTTCCGACAGCTTCCTCTTTTCCGTCATGGCGGCGACCGGCTTTGATGCCAATCCGCTCTACGCCCTGCTGCAGGAGAGCATTTACGGGCAGGGAAGCGCGCCGACGAACTGGGCGGCCGAGCGCATCCGCGCCGAGTTTCCGCGCTTTCATCCCGATCAGCGGCCGCTGATGATGACCGGCGAGATGGTTTATCCTTGGATGTTCGAGGAGATACGGTCCCTGCGCCCGTTCCGGGACGCGGCCGAGGCGCTTGCAGCGCATTCCGGCTACCCGCCGCTTTACGATGCGACGCGGCTTTTTGCCAATGATATTCCCGTTGCCGCCGCCGTCTATCACGACGACATGTATGTGGATGCCGGGCTGTCACTGGAAACGGCTGGGAGGCTCGGCAATTGCCAGGCCTGGGTCACCAATGAATACGAGCATGACGGGTTGCGCCAGAGCCCGGATGTCTTCCGTCGCCTGCGCACCCTCGTGCAGGAGCGCGGCGGCCCGCTCTGAGCGTCCTTCCCCGGACCAAAAATCGGAACGAAGCTCTCGGAGTGGCTGATAAATCTCCCGGATTGCTGTCCGGGAGTGTCAGACATGTCTGCGAACGTCTGTCAGCTATGCGTCAAGGTCCTAAATTTGTCCCGAGCACGACGAATGTGGGTGACGCGAGCTTTGTCATCCGTCCGTGAGCGAAGCCGCGCGGTTTTTGTGCAATTCTTCCGCGCGCGTGCATCGCCGCGCCGGTTCGCGCGTGTAAAGAATTCTTCATCATCCGTTTAACGAAATGTCGCTTTGCGCGCGTAATTGCAAGTGGCCGTCACTTTGCAATTCTCGTTGCGAAAAAGGATTTTTCGAATGATGAAACTCTCCGCCTATCTTCTGGCCGGCTCCGTCGCGCTTTCCGCGTCTGCCGCCTTCGCCGATACCACTGTCGAATTCTGGCACAGCTTCTCCGACACCAGCGCCAATGGCGAAGCTCTTGCAGAAATCATCGACAATTTCGAAGCCGCCAATCCCGGCATCACCATCGACGCCCAGTTTATCGGCAATTACAACGACATCGTTGCCAAGCTGCAGGCCGCAATCCCGGCGCGCCGCGCGCCCGACGCGGTGATCATGGAAGTCACCCGTTACGGTCTCTTCGCCGACCGCGGCGTGCTCGATGATCTCTCCGACCGCCTCGCCAATGATCCGCTCGCCGACAATCTGTTCGATTTTGCCCGCGAGGTCGGCGTTTATGAGGGCAAGAATTATATCGTGCCCTTCAACTCCTCGACGCCGGTTCTCTATCTCAACAAGGCCGTCTTCGATGCCGCCGGCTTTGAGGAAGAGCCGAAGCTTGAAACCTATGACGATATCCTGGCTGCCGCGCAGCAGATCACCGATACCCTGGGTGATGAAGGTATCATGGGTATGACGGCGCCGGGCCAGTTCGCCCGCTGGGGCCTGATCATGTCGAATGACAGCGACCTGATCGACTCGAAGACCGGCGAAATTCTGATCGATGCGCCGAACACGGTCGAGGCCTATGAATGGATGGCCTCGCTCGTCGATGAATACAAGGTTGCCTCGCCGGATGGCGTGACTGACGAGAGCAGGGACAAGCAGTTCTTCCTTTCCGGCAATGCCGGCATGATGATGAACTCGACCGGCAATTACGGCGATGCGAAGGAAGCGCTCGGCGACGACCTTCTGGTCCGCCCGATGCCTTGCAACAAGACCTGCGCGGTGCCGATCGGCGGCGCCGGCATCGGCATCTTGTCTACGTCCGAGCCGGAGGTAAAAGACGCGGCCTACAAGTTCATCTCGTTTGCCGCCTCGCCGGAATCGAACGCGATCTGGTTTGCCGGAACCGGCTACATGCCGATCAACCGCCATACGGCGGAACAGCCGCGCGCTGCCGAAGCGCTTGCCAACGCGGAAGGCATCGATGTCGCCATCAACCAGCTCGACTTTGCCCGTGGCCGTCCGCGCCCGGTCGTCGTCACCTGGATGCGCGCCAACGAATATGACGTCTGGCAGTCGATCGCCCTTGGCCAGCAGAGCGCCGAGGAAGCCCTCAGCGACTTCGCCGAGCGCACCAGGCAGGAAGCCCAGCGTCTTTCCAACTGATTGACGCGCCGAGACATACCGCCCGCGCAACGCTTTCGCTGCGCGGGCATCTTCCAATGACAAGCGCAATGTCTGCGCCTGTGCGAAAGTCCGCCCCATGCCGCGCAAGCTGACGCCCTATCTCTTCGTGCTGCCGCTGATCTCCTTCATCGCGGTGTTCACCTATATCCCGATCGTCACCAGTATCGATCTGAGCTTCCGGCAATGGGACTTCATGACCGCCGACAAGCCGTTTGTCGGGCTGGAGAATTACCGGATCCTGTTCAATTCGCGCGAGTTCTGGAATTCGGTGCGGGTCACGGTGATCTTTGCCCTCGTCTCCGTGCCGATCCGGCTGGCGCTGGCGCTTCTGATCGCAAGCGCGCTCACGCGCGAGACCTTTTCGCGACGCATCCTGCGCGGCGCGCTGTTCCTGCCCTCGGTCACGTCAACAGTCTCGATTGCGGTCGTCTTTTCCTGGGTCTTCTCCACCGATTACGGCATGGCGAACGGCCTGCTCTCGTTCTTCGGCGTCGAGAAAATCCGCTGGATGCAGCGGCCGGACCTGGCGCTTGGCGTGCTGATCTTCATCAACACCTGGAAACAGCTCGGCTATGACATCGTCATCTATATCGCCGGCCTGCAGGCCATTCCGCAGGAACTTTATGATGCCGCCGCCGTCGATGGCGGCAAGCGCCGTCATGTCTTCCGTCGCGTGACGATACCGCTTGTGATGCCGACGACCTATTTCCTGCTGGTGATCTCGGTGATCGAGGCTTTTCAGGTCTTCACCCTCGTCTCGGTGATGACCGAGGGCGGACCGGCGGGCGCGACCGATCTTCTGGTGAACCTGCTTTACCGGATCGGCTTCACCTTCTTCGACATCGGCCAGGGCTCGGCGCTCGCGGTGCTGCTCTTCATCCTTCTCATCGCGCTTGCGGTCATCAAGTCGCGCATTCTCGGCCGGAAGGTGCACTATGAAGCCTGACAATCCGATATTCGCCGCGCTGGCATTGCTGGCGGGCCTCGCCTTCCTGTCGCCCGTGCTTTACTCGATCTGGATGTCGTTCCAGACCTCGACGGCCTATTACACCGGCACGGTCGATTTCACACTCGGCAATTACCGGCTCGCCATAGGCCAGTACAATTTCGCCCGCTATCTGCTGAACAGCCTGATCGTCTCGGGCGCGGTCACTCTCATCGGCATCAGCTTTGCCACCATGGCGGCCTATGCCTTTGCCCGGTACCGCTTCTTCGGTTCCAACCTCTTGTTTGCGGCGACGGTGGCGACGCTGATGATTCCGAGCCATATCAGCCTTATCCCCAACTATCTGACGCTGGCGAGGGTCGGATTGCTCGACAGCTATGCGGGCCTGATCCTGCCGGCGATTTCCAACGGCTTTGCCGCCTTCTTCCTGCGCCAGTATATCCGCGGCATTCCCCGCGCGCTGGATGAAGCCGCCTATATGGACGGGGCGACGCCGCTCAAGGTGTTGTGGCGGGTAATCGTGCCGATTGCCAGGCCCGCGATCCTCTCCATGGGCCTCTACATCTTCATCACCGAATGGAACAACTATATCTGGCCGCTCGTCGCCACCAGCCGGGAGGACCTCTACACGCTGCAGGTCGGTCTCGCCCGGCTCTACCGCATCAATCCGGGCGAGGGGCTGATCAACTGGCCGCTGGTCATGGCGGCATCGGCGATTTCCATGCTGCCGGTCATTGCCGGCTTCGTGCTGGTCGAGCGGCATCTGGTGCGCGGCATCACGATGGGCGCCGTCAAATGACGCTGAATATCAAAAAAAGGAAAAGACTGTGACACGCATTGCATCCCATCGCGGCGGAACGCTCGAATATGGCGACAGCACCTTCGCGGGCTTTTCCGCAACGGCGGCGATGGACGTCGACGAGGTGGAATTCGACCTGCACCCGACCGCCGACGGCCGCATCATCGTCAATCACGACGCAACGCTCGACCGGACGACCGACCGCAGCGGCGTCATCGCCGAAATGAAGGCGGCAGACGTGCGCGGAGCAATCGTCAATCATGCCGGCGACGGATTTCGTCACCCGCTTTTCGTCGAGGAGCTTTGCGACATCTTCAGGCTGAGCAAGGTCGTCTTCCGCTGCGAGATCAAGCCCGGCGCTGACGGGAGGCCCTATGCGGACTTCGTGCCGCGCGTGGTCGAAGCGCTCGAAAAGGCCGGGCGGCTCGAAACCACGGTGTTTTCCTCTTTCCTGCTTGAAAGTCTCGATGCCCTGAGGCAGGCAGCTGACCGGCCCACGCTCTGGCTCGTCAGTCCGCCGGTATTGACCCAGCTCGGGAGCCGCGGCGTCGTCGAGATCGCCCGCCAGCGCAGCATTTCAGAGATTTCCGTCAACATAGACATGGCCGACGCCTCGCTGAAACAGCGTGCAGAGGATGCCGGTCTCGCCTTCGGCGCCTGGGCCGCCCACACGGCAGCGCAAATTTCGAAAGCCTTCGCACTGGACCTCAAGGTTTTCACCACCGACCGGCCGCGGCTGGCGATCGATATCCGCAATCAACTGGCGCAGGAGAGGGTATGATGAGCAGTATTGCGCTCAGGAACATCCGCAAGGCCTATGATAACGGCCCAACGGTTCTGCATGGCGTTTCTATGGATATCCAGCCCGGCGAGTTCATCGTCATCGTCGGCCCCTCCGGCTGCGGCAAGTCGACGCTTCTGCGTCTGATCGCAGGCCTTGAGGATTGCCGCGAGGGCGATATCGAGATCGACGGCAGGCGCGCCAATGACGTCTCGCCGCAGGACCGCGATATCGCGATGATCTTCCAGAACTATGCGCTCTATCCGCACATGAGCGTGCGCGAGAACATCGCCTTCGGGCTGGAACTGCGCGGCGTGGCGAAGAAGGAGCGCAACCGGCGCGCCGAAGAGGTTGCCGCCACGCTGCAGCTCACTCCCTATCTCGACCGCAAGCCCGCCGCTCTTTCCGGCGGCCAGCGCCAGCGCGTTGCCATGGGGCGGGCGATCGCGCGCGATACCTCGACCTTCCTGATGGACGAGCCCTTGTCCAATCTCGACAATGCGCTGCGCGTCGTCATGCGCCGAGAGATCAAGGAACTGCACAGGGCGCTGAGGGCAACCATCGTCTACGTCACCCACGACCAGACCGAGGCGCTGTCGCTTGCCGACCGGATCGCGGTGATGAAGGGCGGCTATCTGCAGCAGTTCGACACGCCCGAGGCGATCTATGACCGGCCTGCCAACCGCTTCGTCGCCTCCTTCATCGGTGCGCCGGAGATGAACTTTCTCGATGCCGGCTCGATACCCGGCGGCATTGTCGCGGAAGGGCTCACGGTGGGGCTGCGCTCCGACGCTTTGACGATCACGGCGACGCGGCCGGACGGCGTGGCGCTGCCGGCGCGCGTTACGTTGAGCGAAATGACGGGGTCGGATGTCGTGCTTCATTGCGAAACGCCGGCGGGCCGGGTTACGCTCACGGCGCACCGCGGCGCGCTTCCGGGCGATCTTTCCGACTGCTGGATTGCCTGCGACATGAACGCGGCGCATTTCTTCGACGCGGAGACGGGCGCGCGGGTTGAAACGCAGCAACAGCTTGTTGTGCAGGACTGAGGAAGACGACAGAGCCGACATGAACATACCCGATGGCATTCCCCAGCACCTGAGCGATCTCGTCGCGCTGAACTCGGAGCGACTGACCCAGGCGGATACGCGACTTCTCGATGTGCTTCTTCAGAATCCGCTGCGCGCAGCCCTTGAAAACGGCAAGGAAATCTCCACCCGGGCCGGCCTTCATCCGTCTTCCGCCGTTCGCCTGGCGCGTCGTCTGGGGTTTGAAGGCTATCCGGAATTCCGCACATTCCTGCAAAACAGTCTCGCGGGCGAGGATGAGGATTTCGACAACGGCGCTGCCCGCGTTGCCGCCCGTCTCCTGCGGGCCGATGAGGGCCACCTGGTCTCCTCCGTCATCGACAGCGAGATCGCAGCGCTGGAAGCGGCGCGCAACAGCGTTGATGACCGGCAGATCCGAAAGTTTGCCGAAACGGTGCGGGATTGCCGCAAGGTCTTCATCATCGGCACGGGCCACGCCGGCGCGCTCGCCCAGCTTCTGGGGCTGCGGCTCAATCGTTCGGGCTATGATGCCGTTGATCTCACAGCCACGCCGAACCAGATGCGCGAAAAGCTGATGACGATGACGGCCGATGATGTGCTCTGGCTCTTTGCCTTTCGCAAATTGCCGCCGCTGGTCCAGGATATCCGCACCGTCGCCGCGGATCGGGGCGCGAAAACGCTTGCCGTGACCGATGTGCGGGGCGGACGGTTTTCCCCGCCGCCGGATCATCACATTACCATTTCGCGCGGATCGCTCGGCCAGTCGCAGTCCCTCGTCATCCCGATGACGGTTGCCAATACCGTGATCCTCGATCTTGCAGCCATCGACAACGGCCGCTCGATCCGCGCCATCGAGCAGTTCGACCGCTTCCGCGAAGACGGCCCGCCTCTGAGCTGGGGCTGAGGGGCTATGCCTCTCGGCGCTCGACCAGATAGACATGGTCGCAGGCCATCACGACTTCTTCGCGCTGGTTGCGGACGCGCACCTCCTCGATGACCCGGCCATGGCCGGGTCGCTTCGGATCGTCCTCGCAGCGCGTGATCGTCAGCACGGTGTGGATCGTGTCGCCGATGAAGACCGGTTTGGGGAAGCGCAGCCGCTCATAGCCATAGGTGAAGGAGAGTGGATTGATTTCCGACGCCGACAGGCCGATGCCGATGGCAAAGGTCATCGTGCCATGGGCGATGCGCTGTCCGAAGGGGCTATCCTTCATGAATTCGGCATCCATGTGGTGGGGAAAGAAGTCGCCCGTATGGCCCGCATGGACGACGAAGTCCGTCTCGGTGATCGTCCGGCCATAGGTGCGGCGCTCCTCGCCGACCTTGATGTCCTCGAAATGGCGTGGCCGCTCCATCAGAAGCTCTCCGTAAACAGTGTGTTGATCCGGGCAATGGCGGCACGCGCGTTTGTGCCATCCCGGAGGGCAGCGTTGAGCGCATCGGAGGCCGCAGCCTGGAAGCGCATATAGCCGTAGTGGCGCGGACGCAGGAACGCTGTTTCCAGCGTTTGCCTTGTGTTGCGATAAAAATCGTGGGTTTTGGCGTTGACGGCATCGTCGGTCCAGCCGGCGTCATGGCCGGGCTGGCCGCCGGCCTCGGGATAAAGCCCCGACTGAACCGCGGCGCCTGCGACCCAGTAGGCGTAGTCGATTGCCGCTTCCCGGTTCCCGCAAAAGGCCGAGACGGCAATGCCCGTGCCGCCGAGCGCCGATCCGCAGGGGCCGTTATCGCCAAGTGACGGGATGTCGGCGAAGGTCAGCCGGTGCGGGCGGAAGCCGTCGACAGCATAATTCACATAGCCGTAGATATAGGGCGAGAGGACTGCCTGCGGCCCAGGCCCGGCCAGCGCCTCGAGCAC
The DNA here is from genome assembly GCF_001578105.1 of Martelella sp. AD-3. Taxonomy (GTDB): domain Bacteria; phylum Pseudomonadota; class Alphaproteobacteria; order Rhizobiales; family Rhizobiaceae; genus Martelella. The sequence continues at coordinate 394,899 of NZ_CP014275.1, forward strand.
GGCAATCGGATCCATGGCGAAGTTTTCCGCCGGCACCACGCGTGCAAGTTCGGCAAGCTTCTCATAAACCGCGATACCGTCATCAACGGCGATCAGCGGTCCGGGGCTTTCCGTCTGGCAGGGCGTGCCGGTATTGGCGGCAAGCGTATAGAACGTCATCAGATTGTGCGGCGGGCGCAGCGGAAGCATGACGCGGCCTTCGCAGGCAAGCGCGATCAGGCTTTCCCAGTCTTGGGGCAATTCTTCGATCAGGTCCTCGCGATAGGCCATGACCTGCGCTGCCGCGTCCAGCGGGAATGCCCATTGACGTCCATGATAGCCATAGCTCGGGTAGGACGCGCCGACGGAGCCTTTTGCAAGCGCATCCCGCTCATCCTCGCGACCCGGCACATCCAGCGGCGCCAGGCAGTTCTCCGCCGTGATCTGGCCCACATGCGGGTGATCGATGACGATCAGGTCATATTGCCGGGCCAGTTCCTCGACCGGAAAGCTCTCGAAATCCTGCAGGCTGCGCTTGTCCCATTCGATCGCGACGCCTGTCTTCCTTCGCCATTCGGCGGCACTTGCCGCCATCGGGTCATAGCCGCGCGGATGGCTCCAGGTCATGCCTTTCAGTTTGATCGTCACAGGCCGAACTCCGCGCGTATGGCTTCGCTCTGCTCGCCGATCCTCGGCGCGGCGCGGCCGGTCTGCATGCGCCTGCCATCGATCCTCAGCGGCGAACGCGTGGTGCGGATCGAGACCCCGTCCTCGCGCGTCACCGTCTGCAACATGTCGAGCACCTTGAAGCCGGCATGGTTCATTAGTTCCTGCCAGTCGAGCACCCTGGCGCACCAGACATCGGCCGGTTCCAGAATAGAGAGCCAGTGGTCCGTGGTTTCGGTGGCGAGATGGCCGGCGATGATGCGCTTGATGTCGTCGCGCGCGGTAAACCAGAGATCCGGCTTGTCGCGGTAGGGGGCAAGGTCATCGAAGCCAAGCACGTCGGCAAGCTGGTCGATCGGCATCATCGCGAGCGTCAGCCAGCCGTCGGCGGTCGGATAGACGCCGTAGGGGGCGGAAAGATAGGCATGGGCGGAGCGGTAGGCGGCGCGTTTCGGCGGCCGCTCGCCGTCATTCAGATGCGTCGTGAGAACCTCGAACTGGAAGTCGATCATCGCCTCCAGCAGGCTCGTCTCCACATGCGCGCCCTTGCCGGTGCGGCCCTGCTTCACCAGCGCGGCCAGAACGCCCTGCGCCAGCGCGGCGCCCGCCAGCATGTCGGCAATGGCAAGGCCGAAGGGCACCGGGCCCTGGCCGTCGTCGCCGTTCAGCCACATCACGCCGGAGCGCGCCTGCGCCAGAAGGTCCTGGCCCGGCCGGCTGACCCAGGGCCCTTCGTCACCATAGCCAGTGATCGAGCCATAGACGAGGCCCGGGAAATCCTGTTTCAGCGTCTCGTAATCAAGCCCGATCCTCTGAATCACGCCGGGGCGGAAATTCTGCAGCACCACATCCGCCTTGCCGATCAGCGTCTTCAGCGCGGCAAGGTCGTCCGGGTCCTTCATGTCCAGCGCGAGACTTTCCTTGGACCGGTTGATTGCGTGGAAAATCGTGGAATCGCCGCCGATCTCGGTGTCGGAGAGATAAAGCCTGCGGGAAAGATCGCCAAGGCCCGGACGCTCGATCTTGATCACCCGCGCGCCGAGGTCCTGCAGGCGGAGCGAACAATAGGGGCCGGAGAGAAACTGGCACATGTCGAGCACCAGCACGCCCTCGAGCGGCAGGTCGGACGTATCTGCGGTCATGGTCTTTCCTTGATCGGGGTGGCGGGGCGGGCGCTGCTCTCATAAGCGGCCTCGACCAGCGCCATGGTGTTCCAGGCGTCCTCGACGCTTGTCAGAAGGGTGTCGTCCTCGCCGGCGACGAAACGCTGGAGATTGTTCATCACACCGATGAAGGCATGCGGGAACCATGTGCCGGAAAGCGCAATCTCTTCCCAGTCGCCGCCCTTTTTGCAGAACCAGAGCTCGTCCGGCACGCCCTTGGGGTAGTCGAGATTGACGCCGAGCGTGGTGATGGCCACGCCCCTGTTACCCTCGAAACGGAAGTAGCAATCCTGGAATTTCGGCCCGAAGTCATGATTGTGATTGACCGACATGACCGCCCGCACGGGCTCGGGATAGTCGAGGATCGCCGATGTGCGCGACTGCGAGACCGTGGTGTCCGGATGGCCGAGCGTTTTGGCATGGATGCCGCGCGGATTGCCCAGAAAATGGCGCATCAGGTCCAGATAGTGGATCGAGTGCAGCAGGATCTCGACGCGCTCCATGCCCTTCAGGAACGGCCAGAGATGCCAGGGCGTCATGATGTTGGCGTGCAGTTCGACATCGACGAGTTCGCCCAGCGCGCCGCTTTTGTAAAGGTCGTGGATCGCCAGCATCATCGGCGAGAAACGAAGCTGGAAATTGACGGCGGCCGTCAGTTTTTTCTCGCGGGCGGCCTTGAGGATCGCCGTCGCCTCGGCAAGGTCGCGCCCCATCGGCTTTTGCAGAAGGGCAGGCGCCCCTTCCGGCAGTTTCTCGATCACGCCCTGATGGGCAACCGGCGGCAGCGCCAGGTCGAAGACGGCGTTTTCGGTCGCGATCGCCTCCTCAAGGCTGGCGAATGGCGTGATGTCCCAGTCGGCCGCAACCTGGGCGGTGCGTTCGGCGTCGAGATCGAACACGCCGGCGACAGGAATGCCGGCCATGCGATAGGCGGGCAGATGGGCGTCGGTGACGATCGAACCGCCTCCGACGATGACGACAGGCCGTGGTGCAGTGACCGCCGCCCACTTTTGCGTCGGGCCACGCGATATGTGTGACAACCTGCTCCTCCTTCAGGCAAGAGTGTCATTCTTATGTGAAGAGATTATTCAAATTTGGGCGGAATTCAAGGGGGCGAGTTTGGTTCCTTGTGTTTTCCTTCCGGTCGCTGGCCTGGAACGTGCTGCTCGGCAACCACCCGTTTGCACTCGACAGGCCTTCTTTTTCGCACTACGAAGCCTTGTTTTCCCGACCAACGCAACATTGCGCCGTGCGGTTTTCGTGGCGCCAATCCGGCTCATCGCAGCGCCAGCAATCAGGAGGATGATCATGAGCGAATTGCCGCCATGTCCCAAATGTCAGTCGATTTACGCCTATGAAGACGGAGCGCTGTTGATCTGCCCCGAATGCGGGAACGAATGGACGCCGGGGACGGACGAGAGCGGCGGACCGGAATTCAAGGACGCCAATGGCAATCGACTGGCCGATGGCGATACCGTCACCGTCATCAAGGACCTGAAGCTCAAGGGTTCGAGCCAGGTTCTCAAGGTCGGCACCAAGGTGAAGAACATCCGTCTTGTCGAAGGCGATCACAATATCGACTGCAAGATAGATGGTTTCGGCGCCATGAAGCTGAAGTCGGAATTCGTGAAGAAGATCTGAGGCCCGCCCGGCAGGGGCCTCAGTTTTCTTGAGGCCTGTGCCGCCGCCGCTCCCGATTCGGCAATGGCGATGATGGCCGCGGCCTGGAGCAGCCCGGGGCTTTGCCGACCTCAGTCGAGATGGAACACGTCTTCCATCTCGATCCACCATTCATCCTCTTTCGCCGTTTCGAGTGGTTTCTGGCAGGGCATGCAGACCGACCACCATTCCTGCGTTTTCGGATCTGCGGCCATCTTCGCCATGTCGGCCTCGTAGTCATCGCCGGTATATTCGTAGTAGGAAAACAGGAGGTTTTCCGGCTCCCTGAGGAAAATGGTATAGTTCCGGATATTACATTTCCTGATCATGTCCAGAATTTCCGGCCAGACGTCGGCGTGCAACCGCTTGTATTCGGCCACCTTTTCGGCGTTGAGCGTCAGGACCATTCCGATGCGCTGCATGGGTTCCTCCCTGTTTCAGCAATAAGATGAGGTCGCGTCGATGCCTTCTAAAGCCGGTAGACCTTCTCCGCATTGACGCTGAACAGTTTTTTCTGCTCATCGGGACTGGCGTCGGCGACCAGTTCCTTCGAGGCCGCGACCCAGTCTTCAAGGCTTGCAAACAGCGTACAGACGGGAAAGTCGGAGCCCCAGACGACGCGGTCGAAGGTGAAGGTGTCGATGACGTGGCTGACATAGGGGCGCAGACCCTCAACGCTCCAGTCCGCGCCGCCATAGGCGATGACGCCGGAGACCTTTGCCGTCACATTGGCGAGCTTCGCGATCTCGCCGATATGCTCCCGCCAGGGATCAAGTCCGTCATTTTCGATGTCCGGCACGCCGCAGTGGTCGAGCACGAACTGAACCTCCGGGCATTTCTGCGCCAGATCGATGGCGAGCGGCAGCTGGCGGGCCAGCACGCAGAGATCGAATGTCATGTCGTGGGCCGCTAGCCGACGGATATTCTCGACAAATATATCCGACTGGGAAAGCGCGTCCGGCATGATATGCAGCACGCGGCGCAGGCCCTTGACGCCCTCGATCGCGGCGATGCGCTCCAGATAGGCGGGGAAATCGGGGCTTTCCGGCCGGCCGGCGGCAATGGCGCCTGCAATTCTTTCATGGGCCCCGACGATGAAGGCGCTTTCGGCCTCCATGTCCTCTTCCGCAACGTCGACCTCCATGTGCAGCGCTTTTTCGATGCCGAGGTCTTCGGCGCGGGCGAAAAAGCCTTCCGCCGTTGCCTGGCGGTCAAGGGCAGGGGCGTCCTTCAGCCAGGGATAGGAGAAGCGGTCCTTGTAGACGAGGTGGAGATGGGTATCGATGATGCGCATGTGGTCCTCCCTTGGCCCGCGCGCGGGCGTATCTGCCTCTGTTTGCCCGGCCCGTTCGGGTCGGGCAGTCTTGATCTCAATCCTCCGGGCGGCCCTTCGACAGGCTGGCGGCGGCCGCGCGCACCAGTTCAAGCGTATGGGCGCGGTCTTCGCGGCCATCGCGGTCAAGCCGTTCCGTATAGGGCGAAGTGACGACCGCCATCACCGAGCCGAGCGGGCCGATGACGGGGGCCGACAGGTTGGTGACGCCGGCGATCTGTTCGGACGGCATCATGGTGTGGCCGTCCCTGCGGATGGTCTCGAGCATCGCCTCGACCTGGGGCGACATCGTTTCGCCCGCGCCCTTCAGCATCAGCGCCCGGTTCTCGGGTGACGAGAAAGCCAGGAAGACGAGACCGGAGCCGGTCGAGGTGAGCTTGAGCTGGGTGCCGACGCGCACGGCGAGCGACCAGTAGCTCGGCGCATCCACCTGGGCAACGACGACCGCGGCGTTGCGGTCGAAGACCACGAGATGGCACGACTGTCCGGCATCCTGCGCGACCTGCTGAAGCAACGGCATCGCCTGGTTGACAAGTCGCCGCAGCGGCGGACGGGCATGGACCAGTTCGAACATCTTCAGTGTGATCTCGTAGCGGTCCTCCGGCGTGCGGCGGATATATTCGCGTCGCACCAGCCGGTCGAGCATGCGGTAGATCTCGTTTGGCGTGCGCCCCAGCGACTTGGCAATCTCCGCCTGGCTGAGAGCCCCGTCCGTTTCCGCCAGCAGCTCGAAAATATCGAGTCCCTTGTCGAGAGCGGGGGCGCGGTAGCGGTCGGATTCATCTGTTGCCATGGTCGATCCTCAAGCGGCGGGTGCGTTTTTCACCCTGAAAATGCAGCGAAACTGCCGGTGTTCCTGTCCAATATCAAGAGCGGCGTTGACGAGCTTGCCGAAATGATGCTTATATACGAATAGACTTTTCAAATATGGAGGATCAAGTCTTTTCTGGGCTTGAATGGATAGGAGGAGAATGATGCGAATGACTTTTCTGAAGGCGGCGCTTGTCGCCTGCTGCGCCGTGGGCGGCCTCGCTGCCTCGGCCCAGGCCGATGATTTCGACTACGGCAGTTTTCCGGACTATACGCTGAAGGTGAAGCTGATCGGCGGCACCCAGTACGAGAAGCTCTATACCCGTATCCCGGAATGGGAAGAAATGACCGGCGCCAGGGTCGAGATCGTTTCCTCGAAGAACCATTTCGATCTCGACCGCGAGATCAAGCAGGACATTGCCGCCGGCGACATTTCGTGGTGCGTCGGCTCCAATCATACGAGCTTCGCGCCGCAATACGGCGATCTCTACATCGACCTTTCCGAGCATATACCGCCGTCCGAACTCGATAAATATGTCCAGGGCACGCTGAACGCCTCGATGGTGGATGGCCGTCTGGTGCAGTTGCCGCGCGTCACCGATGTTTCCAACATCTACTACCGCAAGAGCCTTTATGCCGATCCGGCAAACCAGGCCGCGTGGAAAGAGAAGTATGGCACCGAACTGGCGCCGCCGAAGACCTTCGACGAGTTCCGCGACCAGGTGATCTTCTTCGCCGATCCGCCGAACCTTTACGGCACGGCCTTTGCCGGCAAGGATGAGGGCATGTCGGGCCGCTTCATGGAAATCCTGCGCGCCAATGGCGGCGATATGTTTGATGAGGACATGAAGCCGGTGTTCAATTCCGAAGCCGGCGTCGAAGCGCTGCAGTGGTTCATCGACATCTACGAGGCCGGCGCGGTTCCTGCCGGTACGGTCAACTATACCTGGGATGATATCGGCCAGGCCATGGCCGCCGGTCAGCTTGCAGTCGATCTCGACTGGCCGGGCTGGGCAGCCTTCTTCGCTGATCCGGAAGCCTCCAAGATCGCCGATGATCTCGGCTATGCGGTCTCGCCCGTCGGTTCGTCGGGCAAGCGCGGCGGCTGGTCCGGCTCGCATTCCTTCTCTGTCACGCAGGATTGCGACAACAAGGACGCCGGCGTTTCCTTCGCCGTGTTCATGACCAATGACGAGAGCGAAATGATGGAAGCCATGGCCGGCAATCTGCCGACCCGCACAGCGACCTATGACGAAGTCGTCAAGTGGTTCAACGAGAACGGCAAGGAAAACCTCGCCGAGATGTTCACGGTATGGAAGGGCTCGCTTGATGACGCCCGCACGCCGCCGCTCATTCCGGAGTGGATCCAGGTCTCCAACGTTCTGTGGCCCGAGCTGCAGGCCGCCATCGTCGGCGAGAAAACGGCGCAGGAAGCCCTCGACGATGCCGCCGAGGAAGCGACCTATATCATGGAAGACGCGGGCTACTACTGACCCCGCCTTTTCTTGCTCAGTACCGCTGTCGGCCCTCGGGCCGGCAGCGTGATCCGGCCCCGGGGCCGGCTGCTCCTCCCATTCTTTCCAATTCTCGAAGGCGCGACATGAAGTTTTTCAGGTCTCCGCAGGCGACGCCCTATCTTCTGCTGCTGCCGGCCATTATCGTCATTCTGGCGGTCGTGCTGGTGCCGCTTCTCGTGTCGTTCTGGACGAGCTTCACCAGTTACAACCTGGTTCGACCGGACTCCCTTTACAATTTCGTGGGGCTGCGCAATTACGAGCGGCTGATGGGCAATGACGATTTCTGGTGGGCCTTCGGGCGCACTGTCGTTTTCATCACCATTGCGCTCAACCTCGAAATGGTCATGGGGCTGGGGCTCGCACTCCTGGTCAACCGCATCACCTGGGGCCAGCGCACGCTCAGAACCATCATGATGTTCCCGATGATGTTCTCGCCCATTCTTGTGGGCTTCCAGTTCAAATACCTGTTCAACGATTCCGTCGGCCTGGTGAACAATGCGCTGTTCGCGCTGAACCTGATCGAAAAACCGATCCCGTGGCTGGTCAATGGCTGGCTTGCGAACTTCTCGATCATTGTCGCCGAGATGTGGATGTCGACCTCGATCTTCGCCATCCTGCTGATGGCCGGCCTGCTGGCCATGCCGAAGGAGCCGATCGAGGCGGCCAAGGTGGACGGCTGCAACGCCATCCAGGTCTTCCGCCATATCACGCTGCCTTTCCTGATGCCGTTCATCTGGATCGCGATGACGATCCGATCGCTCGACGTCGCGCGCGCCTATGACATGGTGAAGATCATGACCAATGGCGGGCCGGCGGGCCGCACGGAACTGATCTGGACGCTGATGACGCGGACAGGCTACCAGAACTCGCAGATGGGCATGGCGAACGCCATGGGCTACGTCTCCATCCTGCTGTCGATCGCCTTCACCATCATCTTCTACCGCAATCTCTCCAAGTCGCGGCTGTTCATGGGAGGCGCACAATGAGGAACACCATGACCATCGAGAGGCCCTGGCAGCGCTGGCTGCTCAGGATCACGCTGTTCATCGCCATGATGATCCTCGTCGTGCCAGGCGCATGGGTGGTTCTGACCGCCTTCCGTCCCAATGTCGAGGTCATGGCGCGTCCGCCGGTCTGGATCCCGCAGCAGTGGACGCTCAACAATTTTCTCGGCATTTTCGGGCTTCTGCCGGAGCGGCAACAGGGATTGCCGGTCACGAACTACTTCATCAACTCGCTGGTGATCTCGCTCACCTCCACCTTTGTTGCCATCCTGATCGGCATGATGGGCGGTTATGCCTTTGCCCGCTATCGGTTCAGGGGCAAGGGGGCGCTGTTCCTCTCCTTCATGCTGTCGCGCACCGTGCCCGGCGTGGCGCTGTCGCTGCCGCTCTTCATTCTCTGGAGCAGGATCGGGCTGATCGACACCAAGTTCGGGCTGATCCTCGTCTATATGGCGATCAACATCCCCTTCACCATCTGGCTGACGGACGGCTTCTTCCGCCAGATCCCGGCCGACCTTTCCGAGGCTGCCCAGATTGACGGCTGCACCCGCTGGCAGGCTTTCTGGAAGGTTGAGTTTCCGCTCGCCCGTTCCGGTCTTGCCTCAGCCGGCATCTTCGCCTTTCTGACGGCATGGAACGAGTTCGCGCTCGCAAGCCAGCTCACCCGGACCACCGCATCGAAGACCATGCCGGTCGGGCTGATGGATTTCACCGCCCAGTTCACCGTCGACTGGACCGGGATGAGCGCCATGGCGGTGCTGATCATCATTCCCGCGCTCATTCTCACCTTCATCGTACAAAAGCATCTGATTGCCGGACTGACGTTCGGCGGTGTGAAAGGATAATCCCGTGGCCGAAGTGCACCTTTCCAAAATCGTCAAGCGTTACGGATCGCTGGAAGTCGTTCATGGCATCGATCTTGAAGTCGCGCATAACGAATTCGTCGTTCTCGTCGGCCCGTCCGGCTGCGGCAAGTCGACAACACTCAGGATGATCGCCGGCCTGGAGGAAATCTCCGGCGGCGAACTGAAGATCGGCGACCGCGTCGTCAATGCCCTGCCGCCGCGCGCGCGCAACATCTCAATGGTGTTCCAGTCCTACGCGCTCTATCCGCACATGACTGTGCGCGAGAACCTCGGCTTCGGACTGAAGATCGCCGGCATGACGCCGGAGGATATCAAGCCGCGCGTCGACGAGGCCGCCGCCATCCTCGGCCTCGAGAGCTTCATGGACAGGTTGCCCGCCAACCTGTCCGGCGGCCAGCGCCAGCGCGTCGCCATGGGCCGCGCCATCGTGCGCCACCCGGATGTCTTCCTGTTCGACGAGCCGCTCTCCAACCTCGATGCCAAGCTGCGCGGCCAGATGCGCGTCGAGATCAAGAAGCTGCATCAGCGGGTGAAGACCACCGTGATTTATGTGACCCACGACCAGGTGGAGGCGATGACGCTGGCGGACCGGATCGTGATCATGCGCGATGGCTATGTCGAGCAGGTCGGTACGCCGACGGAGGTGTTCGAGAACCCGGTCAATACTTTCGTTGCCGGCTTCATCGGCTCGCCGCCGATGAACCAGCTTGACGGCGTGGTGGAAAGCGCCGCAGCGCGCCTTGCCGACGGTACGGTGGTGCCGCTGCCGGAGGATATTGCCGCGAAGCTTTCCGACGGACGGAAGGTCGTGGTCGGGTTCCGCCCCGACGCTTTTGCGCCCAAGGGCCACTCGCTGCATCCGGAAGACCGCTCTGTCGAGATCGAGGCGCCTGTCATCATCTCCGAGCCGCTCGGAACCGAAACCATCATCTTCACCCAATTCGGCGGCAAGGAAGTGCAGGCCAAGATGCTCGACCCGCGCCCGCTTGAAGATGGCGAAACGCTGACCTTCACGCTGGACCTCGAACGCCTTCACGTCTTTGACGGTGAGACCGGCAAGAGCCTGAGGGCCTGACAATGGCAAAGATCGTCCGCGCCGAACTGGTGATGGTGGACCTGAAACCGAAGGTGACGCGGGTCGACGCGATCCAGACCTTCGTTTCCCAGGAAACCCCTATCGTGCGCATCACCGACGCCGACGGGGTGATCGGCACCGGCTATTCCTATACGATCGGCACCGGCGGCCCGTCCGTCATGGCGCTTCTGGAAAAGACCCTGCTGCCGGCGGTTATCGGCCGCGAGGCCTTCGATATCGAGCGGATCTGGCAGGATCTCTCGTTCCTCACCCATGCGACCACGGTCGGCGCCATCACCGCGATCGCGCTTGCCGCCATCGATACCGCGCTCTGGGATCTGAAGGCCGTCAAGCTCGGCCTGCCGCTTCACAAGCTGGCGGGCGGGGCGAAGGACGAGATACCGCTCTACACAACGGAAGGCGGCTGGCTGCATCTGGAAACCGAGGCACTGGTGGCTGACGCGATTGCGGCGAAGGCAAACGGCTTTGCCGGCTGCAAGCTCAAGGTTGGGCGCCCGCTTGCCGAAGATGTCGCGCGGATATCGGCGGTGCGCGAGGCTGTGGGGCCGGCTTTCGAAATATTCACCGATGCCAACCAGGCCTTTGCCGTGGACGAGGCCGTGCGCCGGGCGGCGGCCTATCAGCGGCTCGATATCGGCTGGCTGGAAGAGCCTTTGCCGGCGGATGATATCGAGGGCCACGCGGTGCTCTCGAGGCACACAAGCGTGCCGGTCGCCGTCGGCGAGAGCGTTTATTCGGCACTCCATTTCCGTGAATATCTGGAGCGGCGGGCCTGTTCTGTCATCCAGGTCGATGTCGGCCGCATCGGCGGCATCACGCCGTGGCTCAAGGTCTCGCATATGGCCGAGTGCTTCAATGTTGCCGTGGCGCCGCATTTCCTGATGGAACTGCATGTTTCGCTGTGCGCGGCGGTGCCCAATGCGCGCTGGGTGGAGTATATTCCGCAGCTTGACGCGATCACGCTTGAGGGCATGACCATCCGCGACGGACGCGCCATTCCGTCTTCCGCGCCGGGCCTTGGCATCGCATGGGATTTCGATGCGATCGGCCGCATGGCCGTCGAGGGCTCGCAAAAGACAATCAACTGACGTTCAAGGGAGCGATCATGACCGACCTTTCCGGAAAAACCTGTTTCATCACCGCCGCCGCGCAGGGCATCGGGGCAGCATCGGCCAGGGCCTTCGCCAAAGCGGGCGCCACGGTGATTGCGACCGACATCAATGCCGAAAAACTCAAGGAACTTGAGGGCATCGAGAACACTTCGACGCGGGTCTTGAATGTGCTGTCGGACGAGGCGGTCACCATCGCCGCGCAGGAAATCGGGCAGGTCGATATCCTGTTCAACTGCGCCGGCATCGTCCACAACGGCTCTATCCTGGATGGCAAGGAAAGCGATCTCGACCTTGCCTATGATCTCAACGTCAAGGCCATGGTGCGCACCATCCGTGCCTTCCTGCCCGGTATGCTCGAGCGGGGCGACGGGGCCATCATCAACATGTCCTCGGTCGCTTCCAGCATGAAGGGCGTTCCCAACCGTTTCGCCTACACCACCACCAAGGCCGCCGTTCTCGGGCTGACCAAATCGGTCGCCGCCGACTTTGTCTCCAGAGGCATTCGCTGCAACGCCATCTGCCCGGGCACGGTCGACAGCCCCTCGCTGCAGGAACGCCTGAAGGCGACCGGCGATTATGAAAAGGCGCGGACCGATTTCATCGCCCGCCAGCCGATCGGCCGCATCGGCACGCCCGAGGAGATCGCCGACCTTGCCGTCTACCTTGCCGGCGCGACCTATACGACCGGCCAGGCCTATGCCATCGACGGCGGCTGGACCTGCTGACTGCCGCCCGAACCGACGCAAGACCGAGTGCAAGACATGACCACCATCACCGGATTATCCGTCCACGACCTGCGTTTTCCGACCTCCGCCAAGCTTGACGGTTCGGATGCCATGAACCCCGATCCCGATTACTCCGCCGCCTATGTCGTGCTCAAGACGGATGGCGACCATGAAGGCCACGGCCTGACCTTCACCATCGGCCGGGGCAATGAAGTGGTCTGTGCCGCGATCGCCGCGCTTGAAAACCGCGTGAAGGGGTTGAGGCTCGACTGGGTTGCCGAAAACCCGGGCCGTTTCTGGCGGCATGTCACCGGCGACAGCCAGCTGCGCTGGATCGGGCCGGACAAGGGCGCGATGCACCTGGCAACCGGCGCCGTGGTCAATGCCTTCTGGGACCTCATGGCAAAGACCGCGGGAAAACCGGTCTGGCAGTTCGTCGCCGAGATGACGCCGGAACAGCTCGTCTCGATCATCGATTTCCGCTACCTGACCGATGCGATCACGCCGGACGAGGCGCTCGCAATCTTCCGCAAGGCGGAGGCAGGCAAGGCGGAGCGGATCGCGGAGCTGAAGAAAAACGGCTATCCCTGCTACACGACCTCGGCCGGCTGGCTCGGCTACAGCCACGACAAGCTGCGTCGTCTGGCGCAGGAGGCCGTCGACAGCGGCTTCACCTTCATCAAGATGAAGGTCGGGCAGGACCGCGACGAGGATATTGCGCGGCTCAGGATCGTGCGCGAGGTGATCGGCGAGGATCGCACGCTGATGATCGACGCCAACCAGGTCTGGGAGGTCGATCAGGCGATCGACTGGGTGAAGGCGCTTGCGCCGTTCCGGCCCTATTTCATCGAGGAGCCGACAAGTCCCGACGATGTTGCAGGCCACAGGAAGATCCGCGAGGCCGTCGCCCCGGTGAAGGTCGCGACCGGCGAGATGTGCCAGAACCGTATTCTGTTCAAGCAGTTTATTGCCGGCGGCGCCATCGATATCGTCCAGATCGATGCCTGCCGCATCGGTGGGCTGAACGAGGTGCTCTCGGTTCTGGTGATGGCGGCGAAATATGGCCTTCCGGTCTGGCCGCATGCCGGCGGCGTCGGCCTTTGCGAATATGTCCAGCACCTGTCGATGATCGACTATCTCGTGGTTTCAGGCACCAAGGAAGGCCGCGTCATCGAATATGTCGATCATCTGCACGAGCATTTCGTCGATCCCTGCCGGATCGCGGGGGCTGCCTATATGCCGCCGCAAATGCCGGGCTTTTCGATTGAGATGAAGCCGGAAACGCTTCATAACTACGCGCATCCGACGTCTCAGGCGTCGAAAACGGGAGAATTGACATGAAACTGCTTCGCCTTGGCGCCAGGGGCGCCGAACGGCCCGCCATCCTGCATTCCGATGGCACCTACCGCGACATTTCCTCCGTCGTCGTCGACATTGCCGGCGACGCGCTGACGGCTGCCGGGCTGGCGCGCATTGCCGCCGCCGATATCGGCAGCCTGCCGGTTCTGCCGCAGTCGAGCCGTATCGGACCCTGCGTCGGCAAGGTCGGAAAGTTCATCTGCATCGGCCTCAATTATGCCGACCACGCGGCCGAGACCGGCGCCGAAATTCCGAAGGAGCCGATCGTGTTCATGAAGGCGACCAGCGCCATCATCGGCCCCAACGACGATGTCCGCATTCCGAGGAACTCGAAAAAGACCGACTGGGAAGTCGAGCTCGGCGTCGTCATCGGCAAGGAAGCTTCCTATGTCGATGAAGCCGACGCCATGGACCACGTCGCCGGCTATTGCGTTGTCAACGATCTCTCCGAGCGCGAATTCCAGATCGAGCGCTCCGGCCAGTGGGTGAAGGGCAAGAGCGCCGACACCTTCGGGCCGATCGGCCCCTATCTGGTGACGCGTGATGAGGTGGAAGACCCGCAGAGTCTCGCCATGTGGCTCGAGGTTGACGGTCACCGCTACCAGGACGGCTCGACCAAGACGATGATCTTCGGCGTCTCGCACCTCGTCAGCTATCTGTCGCAGTTCATGAGCCTGCAGCCCGGCGACATCATCACCACCGGCACGCCGCCCGGCGTCGGCATGGGCATCAAGCCGGAGCCGGTCTATCTGAAGGAGGGCCAGACGATGACGCTCGGCATCGAAGGACTCGGCGAACAGAGCCAGAAGGCCGTCGCCTGGAACGCCTGATATCCTGCGCGACGGCGCGGGGAAACCCGCGCCGTCCTGCCGGTTGCCCGGTTCTGATCGGGCGTGTCGGTCCGATCGCCCCCGAACGCCGCCGTCATGGATAGCGCGATGGCCGGAGCGCGCCCGCTTCCCTCGGGGCCATGTCCGCAGGACCGGAAGGTGTCGGCGCGTCCGGGCGACCCGAACATCTTTCCGATCTGACCTGCCATATTCGATCAACTCCCCAGCGCCTTCAGTGCTTCCGCCTCGCGGATCAGGACCGGTGATCGCGGTCCCTCGGACATCTTCTCGGCGCGAGGTATGTCCGGAGCACATATGAGGGCTGTCAAAGAGTCTTGTTGTCAACAAGCGTCATAACCTTTAATTGGTATTTGAGATGCCAATTACAGGTTATGACCGTCCATGCGTCTGACAAGCTTCACGGATTACGGACTTCGCGCTCTCATGCGGATGGCAAGCGACCCTGGTCGGGTGTTCTCGACGGCGGAGATCGCCGAAGAGTTCAACGTCTCCCGCAACCATCTCAACAAGATCATGCAGCGACTTGCCCATCGTGGGATCGTCGATACCCGAAGGGGGGCGGGCGGAGGCGCGGTGCTGGCGCGTCCCGCCGCCGACATCGGACTTGGCGAAATCATTCGGCTTCTCGAGGAGGATCAGTCTCTCGTCGAGTGCTTTTCGCCGACCGGCGATTGCAGCGTCACGCCGGTCTGTCGCCTCAAACATACGCTTGCTGCTGCTGAAGCAGCCTTTCTGGCCGAGTGTGATCGCAAGACACTCGCCGACATTGCCCTGCCGGCCTCGAAGCCGGCAATTGCCTGACTAAAGGAGGCACAGAATGTTCTCATTCAACCAACGAACCAGCCGGATCCTTGCGGGGCTCCTCGGGCTGTGCGCCGCCCTGGCCCCGATCTCGGCCTCCGCCCATGTTAAGTGGTTTGCGCCCTATATCGTCGATGCCGCGCCAGCACCGCTCACGCGCACGCTGAGTGATCCCTATTTCTGGACCGGGATCGTCCTGGTCTTGGTCTTCTTCATCGCCGCGCGACTGATCGAGCGCAGCGCGGCCGGTGTCGCCACGCTGGATGCGATGGACCGGGTGACCGATCCGCTCTGGCAGCGCCTCGACGCCTTTGTCCGCATCGTCGTTGCCGGCTTCTTCGTGGCGATCTTCGCGGTCGGCGGCATTTACCTGACGCCCGACCTGCAGACGCCTGCCGAGTGGGTCAGCTGGCTGCAGCTTCTGATCGCCGCCGGCATCGTATCGCGCAAGACCATGCCGCTGTCCGCAGCGGGCATCATCTTCCTGTGGGTCCTCGCGCTGCGCGACTACGAATTCTTCCATCTGCTCGACTATCTGGCGCTCGGCGTCGCGGTTGCGGGCTATCTGGTGCTGGAGAGTTCCAGCCGCCCTGACTGGCGCAAGCATCGCTTCGAGCTGTTGCGCTGGGGCGTGGCCGTTGCGCTCATGTGGTCGAGCCTCGAAAAATTCGCCTATCCGGAATGGTTCTATCCGCTGGTGGTCGAAAAGCCCTTCCTGACATTCGGCATTCCGCGCGACATGTTCATCCCGATGGCCGGCATCGCAGAGTTCACCATGGGCTTCGGCCTGCTGGCGACGCCGCTCATCCGCAGGCTTTCGGCGATCGCGCTTTTCGTGATCTTCAACGCCGCCGTCTTCCCCTTCGGCCGGATCGACCTGATCGGTCACGCGCTGATCATGGCGATTATCGTCGCCATTGCGGTCGACCATACAAGGGAGCTGCATTTCTGGGGCTGGATCAGGCGCTCGCTCATCGGCGTCCCGCTCGGCCTTGCCTCGGCGCTGGTGATTTTCGCAACCGCCTATTGGGGCCTTCATGCCGCTTTCTTCGGCCCGGACGCGCAGACCATGGCCGAGTTGCGCACCGAACAGGCCGAGATGGCGACCCACACCTTCTCGCTTGAGCATCCGCACGGGCCAATCGCTTCCCCGGATATGAGCGGGGACGATAGCGGGCAGGGGGGCGACGCCCCGGACGCCGGCACCCTGACGGTGACCGAAGCCTATGAACAGTCGATGATGGGCATGCATGAAGAGATGATGGAAGGCTTGCGTCATGACGATCCCGACGTTGCCTTCGTGCTCGGCATGATACCGCATCACCAGGGCGCGATCGACATGGCCCGCATCCAGCTCGTCGCCGGTTCGGATCGCACCAATATGGCGCTGGCGCAGCATATCATTGCGGAGCAGCAGAAGGAGATCGACGCGATGCGCGCATGGCTTCGCCAGCGCGGCATTGAAAGCGAATGATGCACCGGCCACAGGTTGGCGATCGAGGAGGCGAGCGATGCGCTCGCTTCCTGGCGCCTTGTGTGGGGGGAGATGGCGGCCCTGCCGCCGGTATTATCCCCCGTCGGCGATGAAACTCATCTTTCGTCGGGAGACGGGACCCAGGACATGACGAATTTTCTGCTCGCGATCCTCGCTTTCCTTCTGGCTCATGTGGTTCCGCCGGCGCCGCCCGTGCGCGCCCGTTTGATCGCCCTCTTCGGGCGCCGTGTCTATCTCACTCTCTATTCTCTCGTGTCGACCCTGCTTCTGGTCTGGATCATCGTTGCGGCGCGACATGCGCCGTTGATTTTCCTCTGGTATCCCGCGCCTTGGCAGGCCCTTGTTCCGGTGATCGCGATGCCGTTCGCCTTCTGGTTCATCGCCGCGGGGCTTGCGGCGCAAAACCGGCTTTCCATCACCTTCCGGCGCAGTGGCGAAGCGGACTCGCAAGGCCCGATCACCGCCATCACCCGCCACCCGGTGCTTGTCGGCTTTCTGATCTGGTCGCTCGCGCACATTCCGCCGAACGGGGATGTTGTGTCGCTGATCCTTTTCGGCGGCATGGGGCTGCTCGCCCTCGCCGGAACGGCGGTGCTCGACCGCCGGACGCGGCGTCGGCTCGGCGATGCCGAATGGGCGGCTATCCGCGCGCAAACCTCCATCGTGCCCTTTCTTGCAGTGCTTGAAGGGCGCGCGCATCTGCATGCGGACCGTAACTTCTGGCTCTGGACCGGCCTGGGGCTGGCCTTCTATGTCTGGTTCCTGTTGCAGGGCCACCGCCTGCTGATCGGCGTCGACCCGCTGGCCTGGCTCTGACCGCTTGCGCCGCGGAAAATGAACGGCATTGTCCCTTAAACCGCGAGACGCCGGGACGCTACGCCGGGAGACGGCGATTCAGACAACAGCCTTGTCGCCCGTGCGGAAATGGACCTGCGGGTGACCGTGATGGGGCGAGATGCTGACAGCGGCAG
The DNA here is from genome assembly GCF_001578105.1 of Martelella sp. AD-3. Classification (GTDB taxonomy): domain Bacteria; phylum Pseudomonadota; class Alphaproteobacteria; order Rhizobiales; family Rhizobiaceae; genus Martelella. Next base: position 412,306 of record NZ_CP014275.1, read on the forward strand.
CGACGCGGAAAACGCTCGCGATCAGCTCTTCCGTCAGAACGGTCTCAGGCGCACCGGAGGCGATCAGCGCGCCGTCCTTCAACACGATGATCCGGTCGCAGAACATCGCCGCGAGATTGAGATCGTGAAGCGCCACGATGCTGGTGAGGTTCAGCTGACGCACGGTCTGCAGGATCTCGATCTGGTGATGAATGTCGAGATGGTTGGTTGGTTCGTCGAGGAACAGAACCTGCGGGCTTTGTGCCAGCGCCCGGGCGATGTGGACGCGCTGCCGCTCGCCGCCGGAAAGCGTCTGCCAGGACTGGTGCTGAAGATGGGTCATGCCCACCTGCCTCAAGGCTCCGTCCACCGCCTCCTGATCGCTTGCGCGCCAGCCGGAAAGCGCCGAGCGGTGCGGTGTGCGCCCGAGCCTAACGACATCGCGCACGCTGACATTGGTGTCGGTTGCAGCACTTTGCTGGACGAAGGCGACGTTGCGCGCCAGTTCGCGGCGCGGCACGTTGGCGATATCGCGGCCCTGAATTTCCACCTGGCCGCTCAGCGGCTGCTTCAGCCCCGCAAGCAGCCTCAGCAACGACGATTTTCCCGAGCCGTTCGGGCCGATCAGGCCGAGGGTTTCGCCCGCGCGCACCGCAAGGTTGACATCCCTGACGATGGTCTTCCGCTTCACGCCCCAGCAAAGTTTCCTGGCAATAACGGTCATGTCTGCGGCCTCGCGCGATAGAGGATGATCGCGAAGAAGGGGACGCCGACCAGCGCTGTGACGACGCCGATCGGCACGGTCTGCTGCGCGACGATGACGCGCGAGGCAATGTCGGCGATCACCATGAAGACCGCGCCGAGAATGGCGGAGGCCGGCAAGAGCCGCATATGCACCGGGCCGACGACATAGCGCGCGGCATGGGGAACCACCAGTCCGACGAAGCCGATGGCGCCGACCTGGCTGACGATGGTGGCCGTCATCAGCGCGGTCACGGCGAACAGGACCAGCCGGGTGCGTGCGACCGGGATGCCAAGCGCCGCCGCATCCTCGTCGCCGAAGGTGAAGGCATCGAGCGCCCGCGCCATCAGAAAGCAGATCGCAAGGCAGAGCAGGAGCACGATCACCAGAAGGTGGAATTGCGGCCAGCGCACGCCGCCGAAACTGCCGAGCATCCAGAACATCACGCCGCGCGCCTGCTGGGCGCTGGCGGATGTGGTGACGATATAGGCCGTCAGCGCATTGAAGAGCTGCGAGGCCGCGACGCCGGCAAGAATAGTGTGGTTGGGACCGCTGGTTGCGCCGTTGGAAAGCAGGGCGACCACCGCAAAGGCGGCAAAGGCGCCCACGAAGGCGCCGAGCGAAAGCGAAACAGCGCCGGCGCCGATACCCAGAACGAGGACGGCAACGGCGCCGGTCGAGGCGCCTGCGGAGACGCCGAGCACGAAGGGCTCGGCCAGCGGGTTGCGCAGCAAGGCCTGCAGGATCGTCCCGCAGATCGCGAGCCCCGCGCCGCACAATGCGGCGACGAGGCTGCGGCTCAGCCTGAGGTTCCAGACCACGCTCGCCTCGATCTTCGGCACATCCGCAGCCGTCAGCCCGAACTCGTTGGTGACCGTCAGCAAAACGGTCCTCACCGGAATATTATACTCACCGATCGCGGTTGCCGCCGCGATCGCCGCGAGAAGCACAAGCGCGGAGACGGCCAGAAGCAGGAAAAGCCGCATTCCGGCGCCGATGTCCGTGGCCGTTCTCATTCGCCGCTGTCGAACGCCTTGATCTGACCGGCGATCTCTTCCGCGCCGTAGAGCGTGCGGATGCTGGGGTTCATCGCGGCGCCGCTCATGACCACGATCCGGCCATTCTGGACGGCCTCCATCTGGCTCACCGTCGGGTCGTTCTCAAGGAACGCGATCTTGTTCTCGGCCTTGTCGAGATCCCAGCGGTTGCGGTCGACCTGGGTGGCGACGATGACGGTCGGATCGGCGGCCATGATGCCTTCCCAGTTGAGCGTCGGCCATTCCGCCTTGGTGTCGAGCGCGTTGCGGCCGCCCAGAAGATCGGCAATGAAGCCGGAGGGGCCGTTGCCGCCGCCGAGATAGGCATCGTCGGCCGCCGACGCGCTTGAGAACCAGAACAGGAAGGTCAGGTCGTCATTCTTTGGAAATTGCTCGCGCAGCGCGGCTTCGCGCGCCTTGAAGTCGGCAATCACCGCGTCTCCGCGTTCCTGAACGTCGAAGATGCGGGCGAGATCGTCGATCTCCTTGTAGAGTAGGTCCATGTTCCACAGCTGATCCCGGCTGCCATAGGCATCGCCCGTATCCAGTGATGTGGAGCAGGCGCTGGGGGCGAGGTAGGTCGGGATGCCGAGGTCCTCGAAATCGCCGCGCTTGGCAACCCGGCTGTCGGGGCCCATCAGCGTCGTCAGCATCGCCGCGACGAAATCCGGCTGCTGCTGCAGAACCGCTTCAAGCGTCGGGAATTCGACGGTCAGCGTCTCGACCTTGTCGTTGGCCTCCGCCAGTTCGGGCAGAACATCGTTCGGCCAGAAGGCGGTGGCGGCCATCCGGTCTTCAAGGCCAAGCAACAGCATGATTTCCGCGCTGTTCTGGCCCAGCGCCACGGCGTTTTCCGGCGCTTTCTCGAAGACGACCGTTTCGCCGCAATTCTCGATCTCAAGCGGATAGGATGTGGGGGCGGCGAAGGCCGGAACGCCCGCAAATCCGGTGATCAGGAAGCCAAGCAGGCCAAGTCTTTTGGTCGTGTTCATATCGGGTCCAGTGCGCTTGCAAACATTGGACCGCGTTCTAGGATCGCCGACTTCTCAAATCAAGATAAAAAAACTCATATTTTCTCACGCCGCCCGTTCCGCTGCCGAAAGCCCTGGCGCGATCCGTCGCGCCGGGCTGAAGAAGGAACCGGGGCGTTGCGTCCCGACGCGCCGATTCAATAGGTTAGAGCGTTCTTTGAGCGTCCGAATGGACACTCGGCTACTCTAGAGGCGGGCCCCTGTACCTTCTTCGAAGAAGGAGGCCTTGGCGACATCGACGGTGACGGAAACGGTTTCGCCGACGTCGCAATGGTCTTCCTGGCTCAGCCTGTGAGAAAGCGTGACGCCCTCGAAATCCGACCAGGCGAGAATGTCGCTGCCCATGGGCTCGACCAGCGAGACCGTTCCGGTCCAGGCCGTATCGCTCGCCCGGGCAAGACGCAGATGTTCCGGGCGCAGGCCGAGCGTCGCCTTCTGGCCGTCCTTGACCGCGCCTGCGAAGGGATATGCGCCGACGTCGAGGCGGAAGCTGCCGGACCGGAACACCAGGCCGCCGTTCTCCGCTGCAAAGGCGCCGGCAATCTTGTTCATCGCCGGCGAGCCGAGGAAGGTGCCGACAAACTCGTTGGCCGGCTTGTTGTAGACGTTGAGCGGCGTATCGAGCTGCTGGATGATGCCGTCCTTCATCACCGCGATCCGGTCTGCAAGCGTCAGCGCCTCGATCTGGTCGTGGGTCACGTAGATCATCGTGGAGCCAAGCGCCTTGTGCAGTTTCTTGATCTCGAGCCTCAGTTCGGCGCGCAGCTTGGCATCAAGGTTCGAGAGCGGCTCGTCGAACAGGAAGATGTCGGCGTCGCGCACCAGCGCCCGGCCGATGGCGACGCGCTGCCGCTGGCCTCCGGAAAGGGCTGATGGCTTGCGGTCGAGCAGGTGCGTGATCTGCAGAAGTTCGGCGGCCCACGCCACCTTCTTTTCGATGTCGGCCTTCGGCACACCCGCGATCTTCAGCCCGAACGACATGTTCCGTTCGACGCTCATCGTCGGATAGAGCGCATAGGACTGGAACACCATACCGATGCCGCGGTCCTTGGGATCGACCCAGGTCACGTCCTTTTCATTGAAATGGATCGCTCCGCCGCTGACATCGGTCAGGCCGCCGATCGCGTTCAGCAGCGTGGACTTGCCGCAGCCCGAGGGCCCGAGCAGGACCAGGAATTCGCCATCCCTGATTTCAAGGTCGAGGCTTTTGACGACATGCACGCTGCCGTAGCGGATGTCGAGGTTTTGAATGGCTACAGAACTCATGGGACTTATCCTTTCACGGCGCCGGAAGCGATGCCGCGCACGAACCAGCGGCCGGAAACCAGATAGACGACAAGCGGGACCAGCGAGGTCAGAATGGTTGCCGCCATGTTGACGTTATAGGCGCGCTCGCCCGTGGTCGTGTTGACGATGTTGTTGAGCTGGACCGTCATCGGCAGGTTGTCGCGACCAGCAAAGACCAGGCCGAGCAGGAAGTCGTTCCAGATCGCCGTGACCTGCATGATGACCGCGACGATTGTGATCGGCACCGACATGGGCAGGATGATCGAAAGGAAAATCCTCCAGAAGCCGGCGCCGTCGATGCGGGCCGCTTTGAACAGCTCCATCGGCAGGCCCATGTAATAATTGCGGAACAGCAGCGTCATCACCGGCATGCCGAAGATGATGTGGGTGAGCACGATGCCCGGGAGCGAGCCATAGATGCCGGCCTGCGCGTAAAACCGCACCAGCGGGTAGATGAACACCTGATAGGGAATGAACGAGCCCATCAGCAGGCAGGCGAACAGAACATTCGCCCCCTTCACCCGCCAGAAGGACAGGGCATAGCCGTTGACCGCGCCGAGCAGGATCGAGAGGATCACGCTCGGGATCAGGATCTTCACCGAGTTGAAGAAGCCGACCTGAAGGCCGGTGCAGTCGAGCCCGGTGCAGGCGCTCGTCCAGGCCTTGATCCAGGCATCGAGCGAAAAATCCTGCGGCAGCGCGAAGATCAGCCCGAGGCGGATCTCGTCCATGCTCTTGAACGAGGTGACGAGCATCACATAGAGCGGCAGCAGGAAGAACAGCGCGACGAAGAAGAGAAAGCCATAGACGCCGAAGCGTCCCCAGACGCGCTCTGCCTTCACCGGTCGCTTTGAGACGGATTTCTGCGTCATGACGTCCTCCCGTTCCTGCGGAAATACTGGGAATAGAGAACCGGGACCATGATCAGCAGAACGGTGATCAGAAGTACGGTCGAGGCGGCGGTCGCAAGGCCGATATTGGCGCGCTCGAACAGGTTGTCCATGATGAACTTGGCCGGCACCTCACTCGCAGTGCCTGGTCCGCCATTGGTCATGGCGACGACAACGTCGTACATTTTCACGATCGAGATCGACAGAAGCACCAGCGAGGTGATGATCATCGGCCGGAGCATCGGCAGAATGATCGAAAGATAGACGCGCCACGGCGGAATGCCGTCGATGCGCGTCGCCGACCAGATCTGGGTGTCGATGCCGCGCAGGCCCGCCAGAATGAGTGCCATCACCAGCCCCGAGCCATGCCAGACCGTCGCCAGAATGATGGCGTAGAGCACCTTGTCCGGATTGACCGTCCAGTCGAGCACGAAATTCGGGAAGCCGAGATCGCGCATGGTTGCCTGGATGCCGAGGTCGGGATTGAGGATCCATTGCCAGATCAGGCCCGCCACCACGAAGGACATCGCATAGGGGTAAAGGAAAACAGTCCTGAACAGGCTTTCGGCGCGCACATTCTGGTCGATGAAAATGGCCAGCAGCGTGCCGAGAACGAAACAGATCAGAAGAAAGAAGAAGGCGATGACCGCCAGGTTTTCCAGAGACGTGATCCAACGCGAGGTTTCGAAAAGCCTCGTGTACTGGGCGAAGCCGACAAAGTCGTCCTTGGGCAGAAGCCGCGAACTGGAAAATGACAGCCGGACGGACCAGAGCATCGTGCCCAGATAGGCAAAGACGACGACAATGGCCATCGGCAGCAGGGCGATATAGGCAAACAGGTTGCGCCTGATATGCCGGGTGAAGGCGGCGGCGTGCAACGGAACCTCCCTTGAAAACGGGAAGGAAACCGCAAGGGTCCCCTTCCCGCATGATTGTTCCAGATGGATGGATCAGCCGTTGAGGGCCTGGTCGAAGCGTTCGACGGCCTCGTCGACCGACATGTCGGTGTTCCAGAGTTCGGTCACGACATCCTGGACCGAGCCGTAGATGTATTCGGCCATCATCTGCGAAGCGTCGGGCGCCTGGCGGCTGGGATCGGACATGATCTCAAGGCCGAGCTGGGCGCAGGCGTCGAGCTTGGAGGCATCGACGTCGGAACGGATCGGGATGGAGCCCTTCAGGTTGTTGAATTCGACCTGGGTTTCCGGATCCGTCATGACTTCGACGAGCAGGCGCTGTGCCTTGATCTGTTCGGCATCGTCGGTTTTCGGGAAGACGAAGACGTCGCCGCCGAGAACGTAGGGACTGTCGGGACGCAGGCCCGGAATGCAGCCGTAATCCGTGCCGATTTCCTTGCCGGCCTGCTTGAACTCGCCCTTGGCCCAGTCGCCCATGACCTGGAAACCGGCCTCGTCATTGATCAGCATGGCGGTCGTGTCGTTCCAGTTACGCCCCGGCGATGCGGCGTCGACATAGGGCTTCAGCGCGATGAAGGTTTCGATGACCTCGCGGAATTCCGGCGAATGGATGGCGTCCTCGTCCTTGTCGGCGTAGACCGCCTCCCAGAGCTGGCCGCCGCCGACATTGGTCAGCATCGCCGAGAACAGGGAGTTTTCCTGCCAGCGCTGGCCGCCAAGTGCCAGCGGCGTGATGCCTGCCTCCTGAAGCTTGTCGAGCGCAGCGAAGAATTCGTCCATGCTTTCGGGCGGGTTCTCGACGCCGGCCTGTTCCAGCGCGTCGACGGAATACCAGAACCACAGCGGCATATGGATATTCACCGGCGCGGCGTAGTACTTGCCGTCGATCTTCACGGCGTTGACGATCGGCGCAGGCAGGATCTCATCCCAGTTGTTTTCAGTCGCCACGGCGTCGATGTCGTTGAGCAGGCCTTCCTCGACGATCTCGTGATACTGCTGCGAGGTGTTGAAGAGCGCCGCCGTCGACGGGTCGCCGCCGATGATGCGGTTGATGGCGGCGCTGCGCGCGGCCGAGCCGCCGGCGACAGCGCTGTCCTGCCAGTTGCCGCCATTGGCGTTGTAGGCGTCGGCGAAAACGCCGATCGCGGCGGATTCGCCGCCCGATGTCCACCAGTGGATGACTTCGGCATCAAGCGGTTCCTGGGCGCCGGCAGCGCCGGACATTGCCACGGTCAGCGCTACGGCCGATGCGGTCACCGCATTCTTCAGAATAAACATATGTCCTCCCCAAAGGGTCGTCTGAGGGACCAGATGGTCCGTTCAAAAGTGTTTCGATCTCAAAATGGGATCGGTTCCAATTACAACGACAGGCACTTGATTTTGTCAATGGTTCCTGCAAAAAAAGATGAGGGCCCGACCTTGAAGATATTGTTTTTGACCAAAACCCGTTGAATAATAAAATGATATGGCGTTGACGCCGGGCAGAAAGGGTGGAGGGGAGTTCAGATATGGCGACAGTGAAAGACGTGGCGAGGCTGGCTGGCGTTGGTTCGGGCACGGTCTCCCGGTATATTTCTGGAAACGGTTCCGTTTCGAGTAAGGCGGCAGAGAAAATCGAACGTGCGATCAAGCAGCTCAACTACCGGCCCAACAGCATGGCGCGGTCGCTGTCGTCGCGCCGGTCCGATCTGATCGGGGTCTGGGTGCCCTCCCTCGAGGGCCCCTATTACCACATGATCATCCGCGCGGTGGAGCAGGAGCTCAGGCTTCACAACAAGCACATGATTCTCGCCAATGCGGAGGACGCCCAGTCCGATGCCGATCGTCGCGCGCATTTTGACTATCTGGTCAACCGCGACTGCGACGGCATCCTGATGTCCTGTTCGCTTCAGGGAACGTTCGAGCTGGCGCGAACATCCGAGCATTTTGCCAATCTGGTGCTGCTCAACCATCAGGCCGATGCTCTGGCCGGTCAGTGCTTCTTTATCGACCACGAACTGGGCGGGCGGCTGGCCGCGCGGCACCTTGTCGAGCTTGGTCACGAACGGATCGCGGTGATCACCGGACGGCTTTCCGCGCAGGATGCCCGCCAGCGCCACGACGGATTCCTGGACGAGATGGGCAAGCTCGGCCGCTCCATCCCGAGTGATTATGTGGTCGAAGGCGCTTTCAGCTATGCCGCCGCAGAACGGCTGGTCCGTTCTTTCCTCGATATGAATCTCGACTTCACAGCCGTGTTCTGCGGAAACGACAAGGTGGCCATGCTGCTGATTTCGGAGCTGAACAATCGCGGCCGCTCGGTTCCGCGCGAGGTTTCGGTCCTCGGTTATGACGATGTCGATTTCGCCGCCTACACCGCCCCGCCGCTCAGCACCATCCATGCGCCGATCGAGGAGATGGCCCGTTCGGCCTGCCGGCAACTGCTCAATCTCACCTACGACATGGACCTTCCGTTTCAGGAGCGGTTCGAGCCCTCGCTCTCAGTCAGGCGCTCGACGGCCGCACCGGATTGAAGGCGAAATACCAACACCAACGCACGAGTGCAGGATGACTTCCTTCATCGAGAACGGACAACGCTTCCGCCTGACCGATCCGACGCTGGCGCCCAACGCCGCCAGCTATCTCTGGAACCGCAAAATGATGATCCAGATGAGTGCGCGCGGTTACGCCGTGAGCCAGTATATGGATCCCGAGCCGCGCAAATACGCGCATGTTCCCACCATCGCCGCGCAGACCTTCATGCAGCCGGAACAGGATTATTTTCCGCATCACCCTGGCCGCTTCTTCTATATCCGCGACAATGAGACGGGGAAGCTGTTTTCAGCACCCTACGAGCCGGTGCGGGCGAAACTCGACCGCTTCAGCTTCGAGCCCGGCCTTTCGGACATCAGATGGGTGATCGAGAAGGATGGCGTGCGCGTCGAGTTGCGGCTCGATCTTCCGGTCGAGGACGTCGCGGAAATCTGGTCCGTGCGGATCACCAACCTGACGGACGGAAAGAAAACACTTTCCTTCGTTCCGTTTTTCCCTGTCGGCTATTCTTCATGGATGAACCGGGGCGGACATTTCGACGCTGATCTCAACGCCATCGTCTGCACCAGCGTGACGCCCTATCAAAAGGTCGAACAATACTTCAAGAACAAGCACTTGAAGGATATCACCTTCTTTGCCGCAGACCGAAAGCCCGACCATTTCGAGGTTGCTCAGGTCGCCTTCGAGGGCGAGGGCGGGCTGCACAATCCCTCCGCCCTTCAGGATGGCGGTCATCTCGCCGGCGGGGATGCCAGCTATGAGAATCCGGCCGGTATCATGCAATGGGATCTCGTTCTTAAACCCGGCGCGCGCGAAGACTTTCGCTTCGTCTTCGGCCCGGCCGTCGACAAGGCCGAGATCATGGTCCTGACGGAAAGCTATCTCAGGGGCGCGCTCGCGCCGGTGCGGCAGGAGTATGATCGCTATATCCGTTCCGGCCTCGGCACTCTCGCGCTTCGCTCGCCCGATGATGATCTCAATCACTTCGTCAATTACTGGCTGCCGCGCCAGGTCTTCTATCACGGCGACACCCACAGATTGACCACGGATCCGCAGACCCGCAACTATCTCCAGGACGGGCTCGGGATGATCTTCATCGCGCCGGAGAGAACGCGTGCGGCGCTCCTCAGGACCGCCAGCCAGCAGTTCTTTTCCGGCAAGGTTCCCGACGGCATCCTGCTCAGGCCCGATACGGAGCTGAAATACATCAACCAGATCCCGCACACCGATCACGCCGTCTGGCTGGTTATCGCCGCCAAGGCCTATATCGAGGAAACCGGGGACCGGGCAGTCCTCGCCGAAAACGTCGCCTGGGCCGACAGCGAGGAGGAAGCGACGTTGTATGAGCATGTGACGCGGGCGCTGCGCTTCCTCGCCGGCGAGGTCGACGAGCGCAACCTTCCTTATATCGCACAGGGCGACTGGTGCGACCCGATGAACATGGTTGGCTACAAGGGCAGGGGGGTCTCCGGCTGGCTGGCCGAAGCCGCAAGCTATGCGATGACGACCTGGGCCGATATGTGCCGTGCCGAAAACGACAGCGAGGCTGCCGGCTGGCTGGAACGGGAAGCCGGGAAGCTCAACGACAGCATCAACCATTATCTCTGGGATGGAAAGTGGTATGCCCGCGGCATTACCGATGACGGCGTTGCGTTCGGCGTCCAGACCGACAGCGAGGGCCGGATTTATCTGAACGCCCAGAGCTGGGCCTTTCTCGCCGGGGCGGCGGACGGAGACAAGCGGGCCAGCATGCTTCGGGCGATCGATGAACAGCTCGACACGCCCTATGGCGCAGCCATGTTCGCTCCCGCCTACACGGCAATGCGCGATGATGTCGGTCGGGTAACGCAGAAATGGCCCGGCAACGGCGAGAACGGCGCGGTCTATAATCACGCCGCCGCCTTCTATGCGGCATCGCTCTACCATATCGGCGAGAATGACCGCGCCTATGCCGTGCTGTCCAAAATGCTGACGCGCCCGGAGGCAAAGGACATTGCAACCCGCGGACAGCTGCCGCTCTACCTGCCGAATTATTATCGCGGCGCCTATTACCAGTATCCGCGCACGGCCGGCCGCTCAAGCAACCTGTTCAACACCGGGACCGCCTCCTGGTATTACCGCCTGGTCATCGAACGGCTCTGCGGTCTGCGCGGCGATGGCGACGGCGTCGTCATCGCGCCGCAACCGCCGGCCGAGTGGGAGTCCTACCAGTTCAGCCGGGCCTTCCGGGGCGCAACGTTTGACGTCGAGGTCAAAAAGGATGCGGCCTTGGAGGGCCCTGTCGTGGTCGTGGACGCCGAGACGCTTGGCGGCAACAGGATCGAACGCATCGACGCCGGAAAGCACTATTCAATCCTGGTTCGACTTCCGGGCTGAGACGGCAAGGGGCGGGAACGGAGGTCCGGTTCGGGAGCCTCGCTGCTCCCCCGGCTGATCCTGCACGCCCTCCAGCGCTGCCTATTCTATCCGGTTTCCGTTCTCCCGGAAGGCGTGGATACTGTCCCGGCGGGCCGAAAGGGCAATCCGGGAACCCGCCGCGATCTCGGCGCCGGCCGGCTGTTCCAGTATGACCGGCCCATGGCCCTCGACGTCGGCGTGAACCAGCCGTGCATTGCCCAGATATTCGGTAAGCCTGACACGGGCTGCCAGCGCGCCTTCGCCATCCGGCGCGATCGTCAGGCTGTCCGGGCGAATGCCGCAGTAGCGCGCGGAACGGTCCAGCCGAAAGGCCGCGCGCAAACCCTCGAAGCTGCCGGTCAGTTCGAAGATGTTCATCTTCGGCGCCCCGATGAACTGCGCGGCGAAGAGGTTCTGCGGACGCTCGTAAAGATCATGCGGCGTGCCGACCTGTTCGATCCTGCCATCACGCAACAGCACGATCTTGTCGGCGAGCGTCATCGCCTCGACCTGATCATGGGTCACGTAGATCATCGTGCGTTTCAGTCGCTCGTGCAGTTCAGAGATCTGGGTGCGCATATGGACCCTGAGCTCTGCATCGAGGTTTGACAGCGGCTCGTCGAACAGGAAGGTTTCCGGCTCGCCGACGATGGCGCGGCCGATGGCGACGCGCTGGCGCTGACCGCCGGAGAGTTCGCGCGGATAGCGCTCGGTGAGCTTTTCGAGTTGCAGCATGGTGACGGCGTCGCTCACCAGTTCCTCGATCCTGTCGGCCGCCACCTTGCGAACCTTCAGGCCGAAGGCGATATTCTCCTTCACCGTCAGGTGTGGATAGAGCGCGTAGGACTGGAACACCATGGCGACCCCGCGCCTGGCGGGGGCGATGTCGTTCATGCGCGTGCCGCCGATCTCGAGCGTGCCGCCGGTGATGTCCTCAAGGCCGGCGATCATCCTGAGAAGCGTGGACTTGCCGCAGCCCGACGGCCCGACGAAGACGCAGAATTCGCCGTCCTCGACGGCAAGATCGATGCCCTTGATGATCTCGACCGAACCGTAGGATTTGCGGATGTCTTTCAGTTCAAGCTTCGCCATAGGTCTACTCCACGCGCCCGAAGAGCTCGAGCCTCGGGGTTTCACGAATATGCTGCGGCCATGCGAGCGGCACCTCGAAACGGCTCGTCAGGAGATGCTGGAAATCGGCAAGCCGGTCCGCCGTCTCGCGCACGCCGCGCGGGCTGATGTCGTTCTCGATGCAATAGGCGGCCAGCGCACCGACGCTTTCGCCGATGTTCCATTCGACCGGGTGGAGGCGATAGCAGCCGTTGGTCAGATGCGTGGTGCCAATATTCTTGCAGGCCGGCAGCATGTTCTCGACCCGCGCAGGGATCAGGCTGCCAAGCGGGATCTGGAACGGCCAGTTGGCGATGTCGACGTAGTTGCGCGGCGCCGTCGAGGGGTGCAGGTCGATGCGGTAGGAGCCGACGCCGACGCTGTCGGCAAACTGTTCGGCGCCGGTGAGACCCTCGCGGGCATCGATGCCGACATGGTTTTCCGTGACCGTGAACAGCGCCTTGATGCGCCGGCTCTCGCGGATATAGGGGGCGATGGTCAGGCCGTCGAGCGTACCCATCACGGCGCCCGCCGGCTTCAGGCCGCGATAGCCGTAGCCTCCGTCATGGCGCGGCGCCTCGGTCTGCATCCAGTAGAGCATCGACAGCGACAATTGCCGCGCGCCCTCCAGGTGTTTCTCCGCTTCTTCCGCTGAAACGCCGACCAGCGGACCGCCGCAATAGTCGATCTGCGGCCAGTTGACGAGGCAGATGTCGGAGTCATAGCGGTTGCCGACATGGTGCCTGCGGTAAAAAATCCGGCGGTAGTGCCAGTTGTCGGGCGCGAATTTCGCATCGCTGTCGCCGACGAAGAGCGGGCGGTTGTCGGGCTCAAGCGTCACCGGGTTGGGGCCGATGAAGGAGAGCTGGCGGTCCGGCCAGAAATCGAGCTTGAAGTCGCGCCAGATATCATAGTCGCGCGGCCGCTCGATCGTGTGGTCCTCCTCCGGATGATAGCTCATCGCGAAGCACCAGCTGACCGCCTGCTGGTCAAACGGATTGGCATTCCCCGCAAGCGCTGCGGGCTCGCCGGTCTCGGCCTGGCTTTCCGCGCCGATGACGTGCTCGACCTTGCCGAGCTCGAGAAGATCGCCGAGTTCTGTGGCATCGATGAAATAGCGGCCGGTCAGGACCATCTCGCCATATTCGAAAGAACGCACGGTGACCGCCGTGAAGCGATCACCGTCGGTCTCTGCTGCGACCGGCTTTGCCGACATCAGCACGGTCAGCCGACCGGTCGCAAACCATGGCGCCAGAAGCGCCTCGATCGCGGCGACGCCCGCGCGCGGCTCGGCGCAGAGCGGCGAGACATTGCCGCTGCCCGGATTGAGCTTTTCATCCGCGCGCGCCTCGTCGGTCAGCGGGTAGTTGCGCCTGTAGTAGTCGCGCATTTCCGCGCGCAGTTGCCGGTAGCTTGCCGTCGAGCCGTCGCTTTCGATCCATGGGTTTTCGTCCGGCGGCACGGCCTGGGTGGTGAGCTGGCCGCCAAGCCATTTGAACTCCTCCGTGAGGATGACGCTGCGGCCGAGCTTGAGTGCCGCAAGCGCTGCGGCCACCCCGCCGAGACCGCCGCCGATGATCACGATATCGCTGGTGAGTTCCTTCATTTTGTTATCCTTTCACGCCTGACAGGGCGAAGCTTTCGACGATCTGGCGCTGGGCCAGAATGTAGACAATGAGCATGGGAATGACGGCAAGCGCGGTGGCCGCAAGCTGCAGGTGCCAGAGCGGCAGGCCGTAGGTGTCGGTGAAGTTGGCGAGTGCCAGGGGAAGAGTGAAGAGCTTGATGTCGTTGACGAACACCAGCGGCTCGAGGAACAGGTTCCACGAGAACAGGAATGTGATGATGCCGACAGCCGACAGCGCCGGCTTCGACAGCGGCAGCGCCACCTTGAAATAGACTCCGAAGCGGGTGAGCCCGTCCATCCGGCCGGCCTCTTCCAGCTCCTTCGGCAGCGCCAGGAAATACTGCCGCATCAGGAAGGTCGCCATCACGCCCTGCGAACCGAACAGCGGCAGCAGGATCAGCGGCATGTGGGTGTTCATCAGGCCGAGTTCGCGCATCAGGAAGAAGTTCGGAATGATCGTCACTTCCTCCGGCATCATCAGCGCCGAGATCAGCATCAGCAGCACGAGCGCGCTCCCGGCAAAGCGCAGCCGCGCCAGCGCGTAGCCCGCCATCGAAGACAGGAAAAGCGTCAGTCCGGTGACGATGACGGCGATATAGAGCGAGTTGAAATACTGCCTTGCGAAAGGCTGGTAGGCAAAAACCTCGGAAAAGTTCGACCAGTGCGCGGTTTGCGGGATGAGCGAGGCAGAGGAGAACACGTCCGCCTGTCCCTTGAGCGCGCCGGAGAGCATCCAGATGAAGGGAAAGACAAAGGGGATGGCGAGGGCGGCGAGGCCGACGACCCAGCATATGCGGGTGATTTTCTGTTCCAGCCGGTAATTCATTTCCGCACCGCCTTCAAGAGCATCTGCAGGATGGTGAGCGCCAGGATCAGCACGAAGAGCATGACGGCGAGCGCCGAGGCATAGCCGGTGTTGAAGAACTTGAAGCCCTGTTCGTAGATGTAGAAGGCGAGCACCAGCGTGGCGTTCTGCGGTCCGCCGCCGGTCATCAGATAGATATGGTCGAAAACCTTCAGCGAGCCGACAACGGTGATCACCATGATCACCAGCGTCGTCGGCGCCAGAAGCGGCCAGGTAATGCGGCGGAAGATGTCCCAACCATTGGCGCCTTCGAGCCGCGCCGCCTCTTCGTAGTCGCGCGGGATGGTTTGCAGCGCCGCGATATAGAGGATCATGTTGAGCCCGACGGTCTTCAGGACGCGGGTGACGATGACGGAGGCCATCGCCCAGTTCGGTTCGTGCAGCCAGTTCGGCCCGTCGATGCCGACGACCGAAAGCGCCTGGTTGACCGCGCCCGATTCATGCTGGAGCAGGAAGGTCCAGATGATCGCCCAGGCGACGGCGGAGGTGATGACGGGGGCGAAGAACACGGTGCGGAAGATGACGACGCCGCGCATCGGTTTCGACAGCGCCAGGGCAAGGCCGAGCGCCAGCGCCATATTGAGCGGCACGAGGCCGGCCGCAAACACCAGGGAATTGCCGAGCACGTGCCAGAACGTGTCGTTTGCGGTCAGCGCGTCGACGTAATTGTCCATGCCGACGAAGCGGGACTGCTGGCTGAGCAGGTTCCAGTCCGTGGTGGAATAGTAGAACACGGCGATCAGCGGGCCGACGAAGAAGATCAGAAAACCCGTCAGTATCGGGCTTACAAAGAGCCATCCCGCGATTGCCTCGCGCGTTCTGAGCGTCAGGGATGGCCCCGTTCTGGCAGCGGACATGGTCGCTTCCTTTGCGGGCGGTGTTGAATGCAGTTCTCTTCTCGCCGCCGGGAGTGCCGGCGGCGAGAATTGTCTTTCCGGAAGGTATTGCGCCCTCTCAGAGCAGCGGCTGGATATCCTTGCACAGCTTGGTCATGGTCGCCTGAATATCGGCGTCCTCCGACCACAGCGCATCGAAATCCGGCCGCGCCTCAGCTTCGATCTGCGGAAAGCGCTCATGGCTCGGCAGAACCGATCCGGTCTCGATACCTTCGGCAACGATTTCCATCTGTTCCGGCGTCACGGCCGGGTTGCTCGAAAGAAAGCTCTCGCTTTCCAGCACGGATTTGCGCGCCGGGGGGAAGAAGGCAGCCATGGTCGCGACATTGTCCTTGTTGGTCATGTAGGCCAGGAATTCTGCCGCAAGCTCCTTGTTCTTGCCCTGGGCAAAGGCAACGACGCCGGCCTGGCCGATGGTGGCGGCTTCGCCGGCGGGGCCGGCGGGCAGCGGCGCGATGCCCCAGTCGAAATCGACATCGGCAAGCTTCGAGACGCGGGAAATCTGCGCGACAGTCAGCGCCGCGTTGCCGGAAAAGAAGTCGCCCTGTTCGCCGGGCGGTACGGCGGAGCCGTCTGCATAGACCATATCGTGGAACAGCTTGACCGCTTCGACCGACTGTTCGCTGTCCAGCCGGCAGTTGCCGTCCGTCCAGGCATCGCCGCCATGGGCACGGATGATCGGGATCAGGTTGTGCCAGACGCGCGCGCCGTAGCCCTGGCCGTCGACCGTCTCGTAGCCCCAGACGCCGGCATCGGCATCGCGCAGTGCGGCGGCGTCGCTTTTGAGCTGGTCCCAAGTCCACGAGCCGTCTGCGGCGCGTTCGGTGGGTGTCTCAAGGCCAGCAGCGTCGTAAAGCGACTTGTTGTAGTAGACGATGAAGGGCGACGTGGAGAAGGGCACGCCAAAGACGGCGTCATCCTTGACCCAGAGGCCCATGGCCGGTTCGGAAAGGTCGCCATAGTCGTAACCGTCCGTACCATTCAGCGTATCGCCGACATCGGCCAGCACGCCGGCTTCGACGAAGGCGGGCGCCGAGTTCTCCAGAAGCCAGCCGAGATCGGGCGGGTTGCCGCCGGCAAGCTGCAGCGTCAGCTTCTGCACATAGTCGCCGAAGGGGATGGTGTCGAACTGGACGGTGACGTCCGGATGGGTTTCGGCGAAACCCTCGGCGATGCCGTTCAACATGTCGAGATGGGCCTGGCTGCCGGTCCAGACGGTAAAGCGCAGGTTTTCCGCGCTTGCCGCCGTGCCCATCGCGCCGCACAGCGCCGTTGCAACGATTAACCGCTTAATCAATTGACGTGTCATGATCTCATTCCTCCCGTTGTCAGATCAGATGGCTTTCAGTGTCTCCCCCGGCACGAAGCCGCAGGGCAAGGTGGTGTTGGCTATTTCGGCCTCGGGTTTGCGGATGCGGGCAATCAGCTTTTCCACGGCCTGCTCGCCCATGGCTTCGCGCGGGACCGATATCCGCGTCCAGCGCTCCACGTCTGCGGTCATGGTGAGCGGAGCTGCGAGCGCAACAACCGAAAGGGTTTCGGGTATGCTGCCGCCGCAGGCCGCGACCTGGCGTTCCAGAGCGGTTGCATGGGCGAAGGTTTCCGTCAGCACCACGGAATATCCGTCCGCTAAGCACCTTCTTGTCCATGCCGCGTCGAGCGCATCCGCGTCGAACCGCTCGACGGAAAGATCAAGGCCTTGCCGCCGGCTCTGGATAAATCCCTGTTCGCGGTCCTCGTTCTGTTCGCGCACACGGCTGTTACCCAGGAACTTCATCTTGCGGTGCCCGAGAGCGGCGCAGCGGGAAACAACATCCTCGACCGCTGCCGCATAGTCGGCCGCGACCCAATTGAGTTCTGCGCCATTGGCCACGCGCCGACCGACGGTGACGAAGGGGAAACCGGTCTCGCAAAGCCGCTTCAACTCGCTCTTTTCCGGCTCCTCGCCCAGCAGAATCGCGCCATCGGCAACGCCCATGCGGTTTGTGCCCGCGGGAAAGATGCTGCGCGGCCCCTTGTCGAGCGAGGATGAGGTGAACAGCAGGAGATCCTGCCCAGTTTTCATGGCGCCGCGTTCGATGCCGAGAAGGAAGGGGTAGAAGAAGTTCTCGCGGTCGGAGGGGAAGACGGCTTCATAGGTGAAGACGCCGATGATGTTGCGTTTTCCGCCTGCCAGCGACTGCGCCACGATATCCGGCGCATAGCCCAGTGTTTCCATGGCGGCGCGCACGCGCTTTTCGGCCTCCTCGCCGACACGGATGGTCTTGCCGGGCTTCGGCGAGATCACGGCGGAGACGACGGCGGTGGAGACGCCGGCCATCGCCGCAACATCGCTTTGGGTTACGCGCTTCGCGCGCCTTTGCCCGGTCGTCACCGATCATCCTCCAGAAATGGCATTGATT
This sequence comes from Martelella sp. AD-3, assembly GCF_001578105.1. Classification (GTDB taxonomy): domain Bacteria; phylum Pseudomonadota; class Alphaproteobacteria; order Rhizobiales; family Rhizobiaceae; genus Martelella. The sequence goes on from NZ_CP014275.1 coordinate 430,018, forward strand.
AAGCGTATAATCTAAATGATCGGCTCCGTCAATGGGCGAGCGTGCGCCGACCCCTGAAATGGCTTCCGCCTGCTTGCAAGCCGTTCTTGTCGACGACCGCGGGGCTTCTAGCCCTTCACCGCGCCCGCCGTCATGGAGCCGAAAATCTGCTTGTACATCATCAGGCCGATGACGGCCGGCGGCAGCGCGCCGATGATCATGACGGCGGAAGCCGTGCCCCAGTTTACGCCGCCGCCCGATGCCGCAAAGAAAAAGGATGCGCCCACCGTCATCGGTACGGCCTTGCTGGTTGTCAGCATCAGGCCGAACAGGAACTCGTTCCAGGCGGTGATGAAGCCGAAGATGAAACTCGTCAGCATTGCCGGTCTGACGACGGGCCAGATCACGCGTCGAAGGGTTGCAAGCGTCGACGCGCCGTCCACCTTGGCGGCTTCGTCGAGTTCTACGGGCACATCGGCAATGGCATTGACGAAAATGACGAGCGCCAGGGGAATGTTGACGATGGTGAGGATGAGGCCGAGGCCGACCCTGGTGTCGAGCAGACCCAGCCATTGATACATCATGTAGAGCGGGATCGCGAAGATGATGAGCGGCACGGCCCTCAGATTGACAACCATCGGGAAGAGCACCCGGCGCCCGGTCTCTGAACGGGCAATCGCGTAGGCGGCGGGGAAGGTGAGAGCCATTGCCAGCAGCGTTCCGATAAGGGCCGCCATCGTGCTGTTGAAGAGATAGAGCCAGATGTTGAACCGGGTCGTGTCCGTCAGCACCGACAGGTAGTTCGAAAGCGTCGGAGCGTTGATCCATAGCCCGGCATTGGAGCTGATTTCGCGCGCGCTCTTGAAGGAGGTGATGAGCGTCACGATCACCGGAAAATTCATCGCGATCGCGGCAACGGCAAACACGATCCAACGCAATGTCCTCATCATCGTGTCTTCTCCTTCCTGCGGCTGCCGAGCGCCGTCAGGGCATAGAGCACGACGAGCGAGGCGATGAAGAGAACGACCGAGGCGGCAACCGCCTTGCCGATGGCGCCCTGTTTGAAGAAGGCCTGATAGATATAGATCGAGAGCGACGTCGTGGAGCCGCCTGCACCCGCGCCGGTGAGGGCATAGATATTGTCGAACACGCGGAAGCCGTCGATGAAGCGGATGAAAAACGCGATGATCAGCGTCGGCTTGATCAGCGGGAGCTCAATCTTCGTCAGCAGCGTCCATCCGCGTGCGCCATCGAGCGCGGCGGCCTCCCGCACATCGCTTGGGATGGCGGAATAGGCCGTGTGGAACAGCAGGAAGGCGAAGGGCGTCCACTGAAGCGTCTCGATGACGACCAGCGTCCTGAAGGCGTTGTCGGCGTCGAGAAAGGCCGGGCTGTCGCCGAACCACATCCAGAGATAGTAGGGAACGGGGCCTGCGAACTCGTGCAGGACCAGACGATACATCAGGCCGACCATGGCGGGAGCCACCATCAGGGGCAGCATCAGCGGCGCCATCAGATAGGGCCTCTTGCCGAGAAGCGGGTTGAGGAAGATCGCCAGAAACAGGCCGATCAGGCATTCGGCGAGCGCGGTGATGATGCCGAAGCGCAGCGAAAACCAGGATGCCTGCCAGAAATAGCGGTCGCTCAACACGTCGAGATAGTTGCCGTATCCGCTCAATTCCGGCGCGCGCAGGGTTTCGAAGGTGACCGTCGATATCGAATAGACCAGATTGACGATCGCCGGGAAGCCCAGAAAGAGCAGCAGGAATATGACGAGCGGGGACAGGAAAAGCCGCCCTTCGCCGCGATTTACAAGTTGCATGTGGTTCGCCGCCGTGGTTCGTCCGGTCATGCCGGAATACAGAAGGCTTTTGGCCCGGAGAAAGCTCCCGGGCGGCGCCGTTCGGGCCGGTCCGGGAGCAATCCGGCGCAGCCGCGATCGCGGCTGGCACCTCGCCGTTCTGCCTTACGGGTTCAGCAGGTCCCGCATTTCGGCCTCGGTATTGGCCAGCGCCTCGTCGAGGCTTTGCTGGCCCGACCAGTAGCCGGTGAACTCGCGGGCCTGTACTTCGTAGATCGACAGCGCGTTGGCGGATGTCCCGCCATCCATCACATAACCATACCGGCTGGCGAAGTTGCCGAGGTCCACCAGGTCCGGCCGGTCATCCGCGATCTTCGCGACCACATCAGGCATGAGGGCCGGAGAGCCGCCATTTTCGGCGTAAAGCAGGGCGGCGTCCTCGGTTGCAAGCCATTGCAGGAACCTGAGCGCCCCTTCCTTGTTCTTTGCGTTCTTGTTGAGGCCAAGTCCGAGACCGTGGATATGGTCCGCCCGCCCGTTCGGGCCGGCAGGCGGCGCGACCACGCCGGTCACCTCGGCGACGGCAGGCGTCTTTTCCGGATCGGTCAGTTCGCCCGCGGCCGCATTCCACTGAAGAGCCGTCGCAACCTGGCCTGCAGCAAAGGCGGCATTGGTTTCCGCATATTCGTAGGAGAGCGAATCCTTCGGCGTAGCGCCCGCGTCGTAGAGCGTTTTGTAGAGCGCGAGACCCTTGCGGTAGCCCTCGGAATCGATCGTGATGTTGCCCTCCGCGTCCCGCCAGTCGGCGCCGTCGGAGCGCGGCAGGGACTGGAAGACCATCATGTTGAACAGGAGGTTCTTCATCTGCAGCACCGTGCCGTAGCGCACGGGACTTGCCCGGTTGATGGATTTGGTAAAGTAGAGCGCCGTTGCCGCCCAGTCATCCCAGGTCCATTCGTCCGCCGGCTTCGGCGCCATCGGCTTGCCGAGATACTCTTCCGCGATTTTCGAATATTCGGCCCTGGCATCCTCGTCGCCGAGCAGCGCGTCGAGAAGGTCGGTGCGGTAATACATGAAGTGGAGGGAGAGGTCCGTCGGAACGCCGTATTGCCGGCCCTCATACTGCATGGTTTCCAGAACGGCCTTGCCGAACACCGTTTCGGCGTCGTCGCCAAGGTCGATGGGCTCCATGTACGGCGCGTAGCGACCGATCGAATAGGTGGCGATCAGGTTGATGTCGAAAGCATCGGAGCCGGCCGCAAGGTCGGCCTGGAGCTTGTCGAAAAAGCCGTCGCGGCTGAAGAAGATCAGTTCGACCTTGTCGTCTTCGCGCGCGGTTTCGTTGTAGACGTCCGTTGCCGCCCGCAGCGCGGCTTCCTCCGAGCCGCCCGGCCAGCCGAGCACGGTTACGGTTGCATTGGCAATACCCGGCAGGGCCGTGCCTGCCAGAAGCCCGGCAAAGGCCACAATTGTCGTTTTCTTGATCATGTCGAGTTCCCTTCTCTTTTTGGCATTTGTTCAGTCAGTCACATATCCGGTTATGGCTTGCCTTCTCTCGCTGCGGAGCGCGCCAGATCGGCAATTCCGATCAGGCCGGCCTGGGCACCGCAGCGCGCCGCCCGGATGTCCGGCCTCAGGCGTGCGGGCAGCGCTGCAAGGTTTTTCGAAACCCGCGGCAGGAAACCGTCGGCCAGTCCGATGCCGCCGCCGATGATGACGATGTCGGGATCGAACATCAGCTTGATATCGGCGCAAAGCGTCGCAACCTTTGCCGCCGAGCCGTCGACGATGCCGGCGGCCCATGCCTCGCCTCTGGCCGCGGCCGCGAACACCGAGGGCGTGTCGGCGTCGTGTCCGAGCCGGGCGGCTTCGCCCGCGATAAACTTGCCGGAAACCCGGTCCTCCAGAGGCCCCGCGCCGCCCGATGCGCCGCGCGTCAGCCCGAAATGTCCGGCAAGCCCGGTCATCAGCCTGCCGTTGCTAACGACGCCGCCGCCGATACCGGTCGAGATCGTCAGGAAAACGACGGAGCTGACGGCTTCCTTGGCAGCGCGATATTCGCCCCACGCGGCCGCCTGGGCGTCGTTGAGGGCGAGGACGGGCGCCTTGAAGAGGCTTGCGGCGCGCTCCGCCAGGGGATAGGCGCCGGGAATATTGAGGGTCGCCGTGTTCAGGGCCTGCCAGCGGCCATCTTCCACAAGGCCCGTCGCCGCGATGCCGACGCAGCCGTAGCGACCGTTCCAGCCGCGGGTTGCCGCCGCGATTGCCGCCAGCCAGCCGTCGGGATTGCCGTCTGCGGCGGTCGGCACCTGAGCCTTCTCGATGATCGCGCCGGCGGAGATCAGAGCCGCCATCGATTTCGTGCCGCCGATATCTACGGCGAGAACCGGGCTGTCACCAGCGGCCCGGTATGCGCCGGCGAGTGCATCGCGGAACCAAGCCGTGGTGTGTTCCGTGCGGGTGATGGCGGAGCCGACCGTGACCGCATAGGCGCCTGCCCGCGCGGCATCGGCTGCCTGCTGCGGTGTCCGGATGCGGCCCTCGGCGATGACATAGGGCGTCAGGGCGGCCATTTCGGTGATGAGGGCGATATCCGGGTCGTCGGGTTCAGGTCCCTCTACATAGCCGGAAAGGGTGGTGCCGACAAAATCGATGCCGCATTCAAGCGCGTTTCGGGCATCGTCAAGCGACGAACAGTCCGCCATGGTCAGCTTGCCGTGGGCGCGGGCGGCGGCGACAAGCGCGGCCAGTTCGACCGGACGCGGCCTGCGGGTTGCATCAAAGGCAATGATATCCGCGCCGGCGGCGGCAAGTTCGTCCACGTCCGAAAGAAACGGGGTGATGCGGACCGGACTGTCTTCCAGGTCGCGCTTGGCGATGCCGATGATCGGCACGCTGACCTTCGGGCGCACCGCGCGAACATAGCGTTCGGATTCGATCCTGAGCGCGGCAGCGCCCGCCGCGACGGCAGCCATGGCGAAGCCTGCGACGAAAACCGGCTCGTCCATCGGACCGCCCGGAACCGGCTGACAGGATACGATCAGGCTGTTTTTCAGAATGTCTGGACGCACCGGAACCCTCGCTGCTTTTTCCGATATAGCAGCTCAAGAAAGACCAGAATGCAACCAGTTTATAACTGGTATTATCGCCGTAGCTCGAAAACGAAATCATAGACATCGCCGCGGTAGCGCGTCTCGCAATACTCGACCACGTCGCCTTGTGGCAGGAAGCACCTGCGCTCGGTGACCAGAAGCGGGGTGAGAGGGGGGCAGGACAGGCGGTCGCTGTCTTCCTGCGAGGCGGAGCGCGTCCGCATGCGCTGAATGGCACGTTGCGGCAGATAACCCCTTTTTTCCAGCGCGTCATAGAGCGAATGGCCGACCAGTTCGGGTGCGGGGAGAAAGCGTTGGGGCACGCTGGCGATCTCGACGGCGATCGGCTTTCCGTCCGCGGTCCGGATGCGCTGCATGCGCAATATGCTCTCGTTGCTGCCGATCCCGAGCGCCATCATTTCGGTCGGGGACGGGCGGCTCATCTGCTTGGAAAGCCAGATACATCCAGGTTCCATGCCACGCGAACGGATATCCTCGGAAAAGCTGGTCAGGTTCGACAGCGTCTTCTCGACTTTCGATGCAACTTCGGTTCGCGCGCCATGGCGCCTGGCGAGCAACCCGTCTTCCTCCAGAAGCGCGAAGCTCTTGCGAACCGTTACGCGCGAAAGACCGAGCGATTCGGCCAGAGCGCGCTCGCCCGGCAATCTCTCGCCGGCGTGCAGTTCATTGGAAAGAATGACGGCCTCAATCGCCGTTTTCAGGCGTTTGTACAGAGGAATATCCGTTGCGCTTCCGGCGAGTTCCGCGCGCACGCGCTTTATGATGTCCGACGTCGCCATATGCGATTCCAGTGAATGCGAAAAAATTATCTGGACTTATACTGGTATTACCTCTTCAATGCAAATAGGTCAGCAATGGCTTGCCTTTGCGAGTCGGGATTGGCCGCGGGGATGGCGATATGCATGGTGGCGATGACGGCCTATCCGAATTTTCCGCTCAGATAACTCAGGTAGGCGCTGCAATCTCCAGCTTCCGCGCCGATGGCCGAAAGCGCCGCGTGGCGGCCTCTCGAGCGGCCGTGCCGCCAGACGATCTCGCCGAGTTTTTGCCGCAGCGGCGCAAGATCGCCAGCCCTGGCTGCATCGCGGAGCCGAGGCTCGGTTTCATCGAGCCGGGCCATGATCTGGGCGGCGGTGACGTTGCCGATCGTGTAGGTCGGGAAGGAGCCGATATAGCCGCTCGACCAGTGCACATCCTGGAGGCAGCCGAGCCCGTCATGCGGCACCGCGATGCCGAGGTCTTCGCGCATGGCCTCGTTCCAGGCCGCCGGCACGTCATCGACGGCAAGCGCGCCATCCATCAGCGCCATTTCGATGCGCACCCTCAGCATGATGTGCAGATCGTAGGTCAGTTCGTCCGCTTCCACGCGGACAAAGCCGGGCTCCGTCCGGTTGACGGCCAGGACGAACTCCTCTTCGCTGACATCAGCCAGCTGGTCCGGGAAATGCGCCTTGAGCCGTTCGAAATGCAATGCCCAGAAATCGGCGGACCGGCCGATATGGTTCTCGAAAAGCCGTGACTGGCTCTCATGCATGCCGAAACTGCTGCCGCCGACGGCGTAAAGGCCGATCAGATCAGTGGCATGGGCCGAGCGGGTGAGCGCCGGGTCGACACCCTGTTCGTAGAGCGCATGGCCGGTCTCGTGCATCGTGCCGAAGATCGACATCGGCAGGTAGTTCGGGTTCCAGCGCGAGGTGATGCGGACATCCTGGCGGGTAAAGGAAATCTCGAAGGGGTGGACGGCGGTATCAAGCCGGCTGCGGGCAAAATCGAGGCCGAGGATTTCGGCAAGTTCGGCGCAAAGCGCCTTCTGATGCTCGACCGGATAGGTCCGATACAGAAAATCCGTGCGCGGTTTGGGACGGTTGAGCGCGGCAGCGAGAATTGGCTTGATGCCCTCGCGCAAGTCATCGAACAACGCCTTCAGCGAGGCGGCGGTTTCGCCGGGTTCATATATCTGTACCATCGGGTCATAGGGGTGGGCGTCATAACCGATCGCACCGGCCATCTGGCGGGCCAGCGAGACGATCTCGGCGAGGTGCGGACGGAACAGGGAGAAATCGCCCTCCGCGCGGGCCTTCTCCCAGGCCCGACCGGCCAGGATCGAAATCTCGTCCTGACGGCGCAGCAGGGCGGGCGGCACGCTCAGATGCCATTTGCGGGCGGCAAGCACGTCACCGGCGGCGCGGCGCTCGCGCTCGTCGCCGGACGTTGCCATCACGGTCTCGGCGGCATCCTCCGTAGACGCCTCCAGCAGCAGCTCGCGCGCCTTGGCCTTCAGCGTGGCGATCTGCTGGCCGCGGGTCGCGGCCCCGCCCGGCGGCATCATCACCCGCGCATCCCATTGCAGCAGGTTGACGGCCGAGAGAATGTCGTTGATTTCGGCGATGCGGCTTGAAAACGCGCTCATGCGGCCTCCGGTTTTGCTGTGGCGCCCGTTCCGCCGTCATTGAGATGGCAGGCAACCGTTGCCGTTCCGCCTTGCGCCGGTTTCAGGCGCGGCAGTTCGGCCTTGCATCTGGGCCCGGCCATCGGGCAGCGCGGATGGAAGGCGCAGCCTTTCGGCGGATCGAGCGGCGAGGGGATTTCGCCCTCGATCGGCTGGAACGAGCCGCGCCCGGCGCCGAGCTTGGGGATCGAGGCGAACAGCGCCTTGGTGTAGGGATGGCGCGGCGTGGCGTAAAGTTCTTCCGCCGAAGCTAGTTCGACGATGCGACCCAGATACATGATCGCCACACGGTCGCACACATGCCGCACGACCGAAAGGTCGTGGCTGATGAAAACGGCCGTCAGGTCAAGCGCGCGGCGCAGGTCCATGAACAGGTTCAGCACCTGCGCCTGGATCGAAACGTCGAGAGAGGCGACCGCCTCATCCAGCACCAGAAGTTCCGGCTCCATGGCAAGCGCGCGGGCGATGGCGACGCGCTGGCGCTGGCCGCCGGAGAACTGGTGCGGCAGACGGTCGGCATAGGCCCCTTCAAGACCCACCTGCGCAAGCAGGCTGCGCACGCGGGCGCGCACTTCGCTTGCCTTGACGATATGGTGGATGCGCGGGCCTTCGGCGATCGTCTCGCCCACCTTCATGCGCGGATTGAGGCTTGCGAACGGATCCTGATGGATCATCTGCACCTTGGTGGTGAGCTTTTCGACATTGTTGCCGCGTTTGCGGGCAACAGGCGCGCCGTTCAGAAAGACCTCTCCGTCGCTCGGCGTGTAGATGCCGGAGATGACCCGTCCGAGCGTGGACTTGCCGCAGCCCGATTCCCCGACAAGGCCGAGCACCTCGCCCTCCGCGACCTCCAGCGAAATGTCGGAAAGCGCGTGCACGGTTTCGCCCGACGGCCTGCCGGCGATCCTGTTGATGCCCTGGATGACGAGGCCGGGCTTGCGGGTGAAGCGCTTGTGAACGCCTTCGATCTTCAGAAGCGGCTTGCTCATGGGGCCTCCATCGGGTGATGACAGGAAACCGAATGCGTTCCGTCCTCATGCAAGGGCGGCTCGGTGGCGCAAATGTCGGTTGCGCGCGGACAGCGCGGCCTGAACGGGCAGCCGGATGGCAGGTTGGCAAGCTGCGGCGTCGAACCGGGGATCTGCGGCAGATGCGCGCCCGGCTCGTGCAGGCTGGGCACCGAGCCGATCAGGCCAACCGTATAGGGGTGGCGGGGGGCTGCGATCACTTCCTCGGCCGCGCCGCGCTCGACGATCCTGCCGGCATACATCACGCAGATATCATCGGCGAGGCTGGAGATCACGGCAAGATCATGGGTAATCCAGACAATCGCCGTGCCGGTCTCATCGGCAAGCCGTCGCACCTCGGCAAGGATCTGGCTCTGGATCGAAACGTCGAGCGCCGTCGTCGGTTCGTCGGCGATGATCACCGCCGGGCGGTGGAGCAGTGCCGTGGCGATCGCCACGCGCTGGCGCATGCCGCCGGAAAGCTGGTGCGGGTAGGCCTTCAGCCTTTCGCGGGCGGCCGGGATGCCGACAGTCTCGAGCGCCTGGCGGGCGCGCTCCCAGGCATCGCGTTTCGACATCTTTTCATGCACGCGCACGGCCATGGCCATCTGGTCGCCTATCCGCAAAACCGGGTTCAGCGTCATCATCGGGTCCTGAAACACCATGGCGACCTTGGCGCCGCGCAGCTTGCGCAGCGCCTCGGGCTTCAGCGCCCTTAGATCCTGACCGTCGACCAGGACTTCGCCGCCGGTGATATGGCCCGGTTCCTCGACGAGGCCGAGGATGGAAAAGCCCGTGACGCTCTTGCCCGAGCCGCTTTCGCCGACAAGGCCCATGATGCGGCCGCGCTCGACGGCAAAGCTGACATTGTTGACGGCGGTGACATTGCCGCGACGGGTTTCAAACCGGGTGGTGAGGCCCCGGACATCCAGTGCTTTGGTCATCGGCTGCGCCTCGGGTCCAGAACCGTGCGGACCTGATCGCCCACGAGATTGATCGTTACCACCGTCACCATCAGGAACAGGCCCGGGTAGATCGACAGCCAGTAGCGATCCGTGTGGATGTATTTGAAGCCGTTGGCGATCAGCGAGCCGAGCGAGGGTTCGGTCAGCGGCAGGCCGACGCCGAGGAAGGACAGCGTCGCCTCAAGCGCGATGGCGCTTGCGACCTGAACCGTTGCGACGACGATCAGCGGCGGCAGCACGTTCGGCAGAAGATGGCGGAAGAGAACGCGGCCCGTCGGAAGCGGCGTCGAGCGCGCCGCCTCGATATAGTCCTTGCCGCGTTCGACTGTGGCCGCGCCATGGGTGGTGCGGGCGAAATAGGCATATTGGGCAATCACCAGCGCCAGAATGATCTGGCCGACGCCCTGTCCGAGAACGGCAACCAGCACCAGCGCCAGCAGGATCGCCGGCATCGACAGTTGCAGGTCGACGATGCGCATCAGAAACGCCTCAATCCGGCCGCCGAAATAGGCCGCCGAAAGCCCGACGCAAATGCCGACGAGAAGCGCCAGAGCGCCGGCGGAAAGACCGATGACGAAACTGGTGCGCAACCCGTAGAAGATGGCCGACAGCATGTCGCGGCCGACATTGTCCGTGCCGAGAATATGGGTATAGCCGCCCGAGCCGACCGTGCCGGGCTTCAGAAAGGCGTCCAGCCAATCGAGCTTCGCCATGTCATACGGGTCCTGCGGCGAAACCAGCGGCGCGGCGAAGGAGACGAACAGCAGGAGGACGATCATGATCAGGGAGACGACAGCGACCGGGGAACGGGCAAAGTCGGAACAGAAATTGCGGAAACGGGCAGGGCGGGTTTCAACCGGTGCCTCGGCGGGCGCTGTATCAGCCATCACTTGCCTCCCTTCAGCCGCACGCGCGGGTCGAGCTGGGCGTAGATGATGTCGACGACGAGATTGATGAGCACGAACAGGATCACCACGAGAATGAGATAGGTGACCATGACGGGGCGGTCGAGCTGGAGGATGCTGTCGATGATCAGCTTGCCGACACCCGGCCAGTTGAAGACGCTTTCGGTGACGACGGCGAAGGCGAGCGTCGAGCCGAGTTCGAGGCCGAAGACGGTGACGATCGGGATCGAGATATTGCGCAGCACATGGCGGAACACGATCTGCCGGTCGGGAAGGCCCTGGGCGCGCGCGAACTTCACATAATCCGTCTGCATGGCCTCGACCATGCCGGCCCGGGTCAGGCGGATGAGCAGGCCCATCATGAACAGCGACAGGTTGAAGGCCGGCATGAGCACGTGCCGCCAGCCATCGGCGGTTACAAGCGAGGTCTGCAGGCCGAAGAACGAGCCGACATCGCCGCGCCCGCCCGATGGCAGCCAGCCGAGATTGACGGCAAAGGCCATGACCAGCAGCATGCCGATCCAGAAGGTGGGGACCGAGAAGCCGAGAACCGACAGCGCCATGATCGCCTTGGCGGGGATGCTGTTCGGGCGGTAGCCCGCATAGATGCCGGCCGGAATGCCGATCAGGGTCGCGATCATCACGGCGACGAAGACCAGTTCGACGGTCGCCGGAAGTCTGGAGAAGACGAGCTTGATGACGGAAACGTTGTAGACCATCGACGTTCCGAGATCGCCATGGGCGACATTGGACAAGAAGGTCAGATATTGCTGCCAGAGCGGCTGGTCGAGGCCGTATTGCTCGATCAGCTTCTGGCGGATCGCCTGGGTCGCGCCGGGATCGATCATCACGTCGATCGGATTGCCGATCGCGTAGACGCCGAGAAAGACGATAATCGACATGGCGAAGATGACGACAACGGCCTGCAGAAACCGCTGGACAAGAAAACCAAGCATCCGAGCCTCTTGGAATTAAGCATGCGCATCTGCGCGACGCGCTGAATATCGCACGAACAGGATCATCCGGCATCCGGCCGGGCATCATTCGCCGATGAAGGGCTGCGGCCGAACCGGTCGCAGCCCGTGAACGCCCTGGCGCAAGAGCGTTCGCGCCACGCCTTATTGGGCGGGCGTGATTTCGTAGGCGCGCGTTTCCTGGTCGACGCGCGGCGTGATGTCGAGCGTGTCGGCATCGGCGGCCCAGACGGTCTGCAGGATGACGGTCGGGATCAGGGCGCGGTCATCCATGGCGATGAAGGAGGCCTGCTCATAGAGCTCGCGGCGCTTGTCGGCGTCAAGCGTCTGCGTGCCTTCGTCGAAGACCTTGTCGAATTCCGGGTTGGAATAGCCGGTGCGGTTGAAGTTGCCGAAGCCCTTTTCCGCGTCCTTGGTGTGCGTCAGGGCGCCGTAGGTATAGGCTGCCTCGCCCGTCAGCGTGCCCCAGGCCGACATGGTCATCGTGTATTCCTCGCGCGCTGCGGCCGGGAAGAAGACCGTGCCGTTCAGCGCCTGGGCGTTGACCTTCAGGCCGAGCCGGGCCCACATCTGCGCCAGCGCCTCGCAGACCACGGCATCGCCGGGAACGCGGTTGTTGGTGCAGGTGAAATCGATCTCGAAACCGTCCGGATAACCGGCTTCGGCCAGGAGCGCCTTGGCCTGTTCGAGGTCGTATTCGCGCGGGCCGAGCTCGTCGGTGTAGCCGAAGAAGCCCTCCGGCATGAGCTGGTTGGCCGGGTTGCCAAGACCTTCGAGCACGACATTGACGAGGACGTCGCGGTTGATCGCAAGGTCGAGCGCCTTTCTGACGCGCAGATCCTGCAGCGGGTTGCCGTCGACCGGCTTGCCGTTGACGGTGATCGGCTGCGGCTCCTCATCCTTCACGCTCGGCGCGATGTTGAGGATGTAGATCGAGTCGGAGATGAAGGTCTCCAGACTGTCGTCGTTCTGGAAGGCCAGATAGTCGGAGGCCGGAACGTAGTTGATCAGGTCGACATCGCCGGAGCGCAACGCCGCGACGCGGGCGGCATCATCCGGAATTTCGCGGCGAATGACCTTGTCCCAGGCCGGTTCCTCGCCCCAGTAGCCGTCAAAGCGCTCGAGCACGAGGTCGCCCTTGGGCTCCCAGGAGACGAACTTGTAGGGCCCGGTGCCGATCGCGGCCTCGCCGGAGTTGAACTCCTCGTTGCGGGCTTCCATGCCGGTCTCGGACGGCACGACGAAAAGACGGGTGAAGTCGTTGGGAAGGGCCGGCGCCGTGCCCTTGGTGTGGACGCGCAGCGTATAGTCGTCGACCACTTCGACGCTGTCGACATATTTGGTGTAGAGCGTCATCGGCATCGGGCCGGTGACTTCCGGAATGCGCTCGATCGAGAATTTGACGTCCTCGGCGGTGAAGTCCGAGCCGTCATGGAATTTCACGCCTTCGCGCAGCTTGAATTCCCAGGTCGTGTCGTCGATCGGCTCCCAGCTGACGGCAAGGCCGGGCTTCAGCTGCAGCTTGTCATCGACATCGACGACGGTGTCGTAGATGTGGCGGAGCGCTTCGGCCTGGCTGCCGAGCGTCGACCAGTGCGGGTCGATGGAATCGGGGCCGGCACGCAGGCCGATGATCAGGTCGTCGGCAAGTGCGGCCGGCGCGGCTGCCATCAGCGCGAGCGCGGTGACGGCGGAGCGAAGAAGGGCTTTGTTCATCAGGATTGTTCCCCTTTGTTTCAGATAATTGATACGATAGTCCCGGATTTTTGATACGGTCAACCCTGATTTGTCACAAAATTGATTTTGAAATCATAAAAACAGCGCCGTCAAAGGCTTGGCAGGCTTGGTGTTTTTGTTCATTATAACACTATGACAGACACACAGGTGCAATTCGATCAGGCAATGGATCGCATCATCGATGCCATTGATCGCTCATCTTCGGTTCCCGTTTCGGTGCAGCTGCGCGGAGCGCTGGAGTTCGGCATCGCCTCCGGCGAACTTCCGGCAGGAGGACGCATGCCGTCGGTACGCGCTCTGGCGGCAAGGCTCGGCATCTCGCCGGTCACGGTCAGTACCGTTTACGCAGCGCTCCGGGAGGTCGGGCATACGGAAGGGCGCGTCGGTTCCGGCACCTTCGTCAAGAGCATCTCGGTTCCCGGCAACCAGGCGCGCCTGCGCGAGCTCGACATGCGGATCGCCGATCTGGTGGAGCTTGGCCGCGACTGCGGCCTGTCGCCGAGCGAGCTTGCAACGCGCGTATCCATGGCCCCGAGCCGCCCCGACATGACGATGCGTCTTTTGATCGTCGGCAATTTCATCGAGGCGACCGAGGCCTATGCGGCGGCGCTGCGCCCGCTCCTTGCCCATGGGGACACGCTTTCGGTCGCGACCATGGACATGCTGAAGGAGATCGCCCCTGGCAGCGTCGACCTGGTGATCTCGCCGCGCAGCCTGCTGAAGCCGGCGCGCGATCACTTCGCCGATACGCCGATCACCGGCGTCACGCTGATACCGGACGAGGCCACGCGGGTGGCGCTTGCCTCGCTCGCGACCGATGCCGGGGTCGTCGGATATTCCTATTTCGACACTTTCGTGACGCTGATGAAGGCAGGCATCCGCCGTTTCGGCCCGCACATCACCGAACTTACCATGGTGGTGCGCGGCGAGCCGGGCGCCGAGGAGGCGATCGCCCGTGCCGACGTCCTCGTCTACGCGACCGGCGCCGAATACCTGCTTGAGACGCTGAGGCCCGACCAGCGCGCCTTCGAGTACCGGCACACGCCCGATATCCATTCCGTGCGGAAGGAACTGCTTCCGACGATCGAAGCCTACAGAACAAAAATCCTCAAGAAACGGAGGGGCAACGTTGAAAATATCCGAAAGCAACTGGTTTGAGATCGAGGCCTATCTGAAGACGGACGATCGCTGCGTCCTGCCGCTCGGCAGCACCGAGCAGCATGCCTGGCTCAGCCTTTCCGTCGACAGTATTCTTTCCGAGAAGGTCGCGGCCGATGCCGCCGAGCCGCTGGGCGTGCCGGTCTTTCCGGCCGTCGCCTATGGGCTGACGCCTTATTTCATGGCTTTTCCGGGGTCTGTAACCCTGAAGCTCTCGACCTATGCGGCGCTCGTTTCCGATATTCTCGACAGCCTTTATGCGACCGGCTTTCGTCGCATTCTGATCGTCAACGGCCATGGCGGCAACACGCCGGTTCAGCCGGCGACCATGGAGTGGATGGAACGCCATGACGGCGCGCGCTGCCGCTTTCATGACTGGTGGCGGGCGCCGAAGACGTTTGCGACCGTGCGCGAGATCGATCCCGTCGCCAGCCATGCAAGCTGGATGGAGAACTTTCCCTGGACCCGGCTGCCGGGCCGCGAGATGCCGGCCGAGCAGAAGCCCTATGTCGATTTCGACCGGCTGCGCGACCGCAATGCGCAAGGCGTGCGCGCACTGATCGGCGACGGCAATTACGGTGGTCTTTATCAACGACCAGACGAGGACATGGACCGGATCTGGTCCGTCGCCGTCGAAGAGACGCGCAGCCTGATCGAGGGTGACTGGGCATGAGCAATTCTCCTGTTCTGATCTGGGGCGCCGGCGCGATCGGCGGCGTCCTTGGCGCTTGTTTCGCCCGGGCCGGTCATGACGTGCATATGGTCGATATCGTTCCGGACCATGTCGAGGCGATGCGCACCGCGGGCCTGAGGATCGAGGGGCCGGTGGAGGCGTTCACGCATGTGTTGCCGGCAAGCACGCCCGACGAACTGGAAGGGGAGTTCGAGCGTGTGTTCCTGGCGGTCAAGGCGCATCACACGGCCGAAGCGCTGGAGATGCTTATCCCGCACCTGGCGCCGGGCGGCTATGTCGTCTCTGCCCAGAACGGCCTCAACGAAAAGGTGATCGTCGAGAGGATCGGCGCCGGGAATACCGTCGGCTGTTTCGTCAACTTCGGCGCGGACTGGCTGGAGCCGGGGCGTATTCTATACGGCAACCGCGCTGCCGTTGCCGTCGGAGAGCTCGACGGCCGGATGACGCCGCGTGTCGCCGAAGTCCACAGTCTCCTGTCGCTGGTTGAGCCGGACGCGGTGGCGACCGACAATATCTGGGGCTATCTCTGGGGCAAGATGGGCTACGGCGCGCTTCTGTTCTGCACCGCGCTGACGCCCCTTTCCATGTCGGATGCGATGGCGCGTCCGGAACACCGCGTCGTTTATGAAAAGCTCGGCCATGAGGTGATGACGCTTGCGGCAGCAGAAGGCGTCAACCCGCTCGGCTTCAACGGATTTGATCCGGCGGCCTTTCTGATGGCCGATCCGGATGGGATGCGGATCGCGATCGAGAAGATGGTGGCGCATAACCGCAAGACCGCAAAGACCCATTCCGGCATCTGGCGCGATTTGGCCGTGCGCAAGCGCAAGACGGAGGTTGATGCCCAGATCGGCACGATGATCCCGCTTGCCGCCTCGCACGGTCTTGCCGTTCCCGCGCTCGCCAGGATGGTTGACCTCATTCATGCCATCGAGGACGGGAAGCGCGAACAATCGGTGGCCCTTGTCGATGAGATGGTGCCGCTGTGCAGCTAGATCTGTCTGGAAAAATCTTCGCCGTCACCGGCGCGGCGCAGGGCATCGGCGCGGCCATTGCCCGCCAGTTGAGGACTTCGGGCGCCGACGTCGCGGCCATCGACATCGACGCTGATGGCATGATGCCCCTGGCGGCGGAGGGCATCAGCCTGCATCAGGCCGATCTCGGCAGCCGCGAGGGCGCGCATGCCGCCATCCGGTCGGCGCTTGCGCAACATGGCCGGGTCGACGGTCTTGTGACATCGGCCGGCGGGGTGCGCGGGCAGGCAGGCCGCCCGATCGAAGAGATCGGCGAGGATGACTGGCGCGTGATCTTCCAGGCCAATGTCGATGCCGCCATGTGGTGCGCTCAGGCCGTGGCGCCGGGCATGAAGCAGAACGGCGGGGGCCGGATCATCACCATTTCCTCTGGCGCGGGCCTGCGGCCGAGCCTCACCGGCATTCAGGCCTATGCCAGCGCGAAGCACGCGCTTGTGGGGCTGACGAAACAGCTGGCGCTCGAGCTCGGCCCCTTCGGCATCACGGTCAATTCCGTGGCGCCGGGCTTTATTCTTTCCAACCCGTCGACGCAGAAGCAGTGGAAGGCCTTCGGGCCGGAGCGGCAGAAAGCGGTTGTTGCCGGCATTCACATGCGCCGTCTCGGCGCGCCGGCCGATATCGCGAACGCCGTGACGTTTCTGGCTTCGCCGCAAGCAGGCTGGATCAGCGGACAAATTCTTTCGGTCGATGGAGGCCATGCATGAGCGAACCCTATGAATGGGACGAGGTGACCTGGCGCGGCCGGGTCAACCAGGTGCGCGCGGGCAGAAGCCTGCTGCCGAAAGCCTGGCCGGGCGGCGCGCGCTGCGCCGTGGCGCTGAGCTTCGACAGCGACCACGAGACCAATGAGCTGCGCGACGGCGGCGAATCGCCCGCCCGCCTCAGCTGGGGCGAGTTCGGCGCGCGGCGCGGCATCCCGCGCATCCGCAAGGTGCTTGATCGCTTTGGCGCGAAGGCGAGTTTCTTCGTGCCAGCCGTCTCCGCGCTCCTGCATCCTGAAGAGCAGAGGTCCCTTGCTGATGACGGCCACGAAATCGCCCTCCACGGCTGGATCCACGAGCGCAATGCCCAGGTGCCGGCCGATAAGGAGCGCGAACTGATGCTGCGTTCCGCCGATACGCTGGAGACGATTACGGGCACGCGGCCAGTCGGCATGCGCACGCCCTCGTGGGACTATTCCGATGCGACGCTGAAGATCGCGCGCGAACTCGGCCTTCTCTATGACAGCTCGCTCTTTGCCGATGACGATCCTTATGAAATCCTCGATAATGGCGAGGCTACCGGCATTGTCGAACTGCCCGTCGAGTGGATCCGCGATGACGCCGTCTATTTCATGATGAACCGGTTCGGCGCGCAGCGGCCCTATACCCCGCCTGCCGATGTTCTCGACATCTTCCGGCGTGAGTTCGACGGCGCCTATGCGGAAGGCGGCATGTTCCTGCTGACCATGCATCCGCATATTACCGGCTACCGGTCGCGCATCTTCATTCTGGAAGAACTGTTGTCCCACATCACGGCAAAGGGCGATTGCTGGATCGCCACCCATGCGGATATCGCCCGCTACTGCGCCCGGGAAGCCGGGCTGAAGGAGTAAGACATGCGCTATTCTCTGGCGGTCCATGGCGGGGCCGGAACCATTTTGAAATCGAAGATGACGGCGGAAAAGGAAGCGGCCTATCACGCTGGCCTGCGTCGCGCGCTCGAAGCGGGCGAGGCGGTGCTGAAGGATGGCGGACCGGCCCTCGATGCTGTCACCGCAGCCGTTTGCGCGCTTGAGGATGAGCCGCTGTTCAATGCCGGACGCGGCGCGGTTTTTACCGATCACGGCGAACAGGAGATGGATGCTGCCGTCATGGACGGCCGTGACCGCAGGGCCGGCGCCGTCGCCGGCATTTTCGGACCGAAGAACCCGGTGCGCGCGGCCCGCGCGGTGATGGAAAACACCGTCCATGTGTGCATGACCGGCCCGAACGCGCTGGAAATTGCCCGCAAGGCCGGCCTGGAGTTCGGCGACAAGGACTATTTCTTCACCGAGGCCCGCTGGAATGCGCTTCAGGAAACCCTGAAGATGAAGGCCAAGGGCGAGGATGACGCCGACCCGGCGCGCCGTCACGGCACGGTCGGCGCGGTGGCTTGCGACAATGACGGCAATCTGGCCGCCGCCACCTCCACCGGCGGCTGGACCGGCAAGGCCAAGGGCCGAATCGGCGATACGCCGGTGATCGGCGCCGGCACCTATGCCGACAATGCCACATGCGCTGTTTCCGGCACTGGCCATGGCGAAATCTTCATCCGCTGGACGGCGGCCTCCGAGATCGCGGCCCGCATGCGCTACAAGGGCGAAAGCCTGGAAGACGCGGCGCGCCATGTCGTGATGGTCGATCTCGGCGAAAACGACGGCTCCGGCGGTGTCATCGCCGTCGACCGCGAAGGCAACATCGCCCTGCCGTTCAATTCGGAAGGCATGTATCGCGGCCATGTCCGCGCCGGCGAGGAAGCGGTCACCGCGATCTATCGCTGATGATCCCTATGCGGCTGTTGGACGGACTTGCCTGTCTGAGGGCCTGCTGCCCGGCGCCGGAAACCGGCCTTCGGCAACCTGCGTCAGTCGAAAACACCCCGGCGGCCCGGCTGCGGGGGTATTTCCGTCTGCGGTCCTTGATGCGCCGGCGTGTGTCTCCGGTCCTGTCGAGAACATCTGCCGGACAGGCGCAGCCGACGCGGGCCGGTCGCGGCATCCAAGGTTAACCCATCCTTGCCCGGGCCTTCACGCTCTCTCAACCCTTACGGATCGGATTTTGATAACCATTCATCCGGGTTGGATTTTCTTAACCCTGCTTGTTAAGGCGGCTGGTAAGAACCTCGCCTAGGATGGCCCTCAGACGGACGGAAAGTCCGCAGAGAAAAAGCCGGATACCGGCGACAGAGCCAAAGGGTGATCAGATGACGAATTCGCAGGTCAAGAGGGGCAATGAGGAACCGGTTCTCAGGATAGATCCGGCGCAGTTCCCGCAGAAGTTCTCCTATGTCGCCAAGAGGGCCGAAACCCGTATCGGCGTCAAGCTCGATCAGCGCGGCGCCGTTGTCCGCCGCAACCTGCCTTCCAGCAACCTGCCCTTCTCCATCGCGCTTCCGGGCCGTGCCTTCAAGGGCGTTGCCGCCCGCGCCGTTGCCCACGCCGATGGCGGCATCACGGTGACGCTGGAGCTGCACCATGCGGATCCGGAACTCTGCATTCCGCTGCTTGTCGCCCATGATCTGAGCGAAATTGTGGCCGACTGGCAGGACTGGGCGCTGCTCTACGATATCCCGATGATGATGGTGGAAGCCGATGGCATCGCCCGTCCGGTCGATTGCAAGCCGCACCAGGCCGTTGCCGCCAATGACGATGCGGCAGGTCCCGCTCGCCGGGCCGCGGCCCGCAGCATCAAGCGCCTTGCCATGCGGCTCAGCGACTGCCCGATCGGCGTGAAGATGACGGTCAAGGGCCGCGCGGTCGCCGCGTAATCCTCAGGCGAGGAAAATCGCGGCCACGAGGCCGAGGAAAACCACCAGGCCGACGCGGCTGTTGAACTTGAACAGTTTGAGGCACTGCGCGCCGTCATCGATATCGAGCACGGCGATCTGGTAGAACAGCATGGCGCCTGCCGCCAGAAGGCCGGCGAACGCGGCCCAGCCGAGGCCGGCGACAAGACAGGCGACGACAAGCAGGGCCAGCATGGCGGCATAGAAGAGGACGAGCCAGGGTTTCGTCTTTTTCCCGAACAGCAGCGCGGTGGAGCGCACCCCGATGAGCGCGTCATCCTCCTTGTCCTGATGGGCATAGATCGTGTCGTAACCGATGGTCCAGACGATTGCGGCGAGATAGACCAGCACCGCCGGCAAGGAGAGCGATCCGAACACGGCCGCCCAGCCAACAAGCCCGCCCCAGGAAAAGGCCAGCCCCAGGAAAAGCTGCGGCCAGTCGGTGAACCGTTTGGCGAAGGGGTAGATCGCCACGAATGCCAGCGAGGCGAAGCCGAGCAGAACCGTGAACAGGTTGAACGACAGCAAAACGGCAAGGCCGGTCAGCGCCTGCAGCAGAATGAAGATCTTCGCCTGCCGCCGGGTGACGCGGCCGGACGGCAGGGGACGCGAGCGCGTGCGCGCCACCTGATTGTCGATATCGTGATCGACAAGGTCATTATAGGTGCAGCCCGCCCCGCGCATGGCAACCGCTCCGATGAAGAACAGCAGGAGATGGGCGATGAACTGGCCGGGCCGGAAGGCGTTGGCCTCGGCCGTCACGGCCGCCGCCATAGCCGCCGACCAGAAGCACGGCCACATCAGCAATTGCCAGCCGATCGGCCGGTCCCAGCGGGCAAGCTGGGCATAGGGCCAAAGCCGGCGTGGCAAAAGGTTGTAGACGAAATTATCCGACGGAGCGTCGAAAACGCGGCCGTTATCCTCTGTGGTCGTGCCCATGAGACCTCTGTGCATCAAAGCGTCAAGTCTGCCGACCGGTCAGGTGCCGTCTGGAGCCTTTATCCCCGAAGAGGGCAGGGCTTCAGTCGAATTCGACCGGTTCGAGAGGCGCCCTGGTCGCTTCCGCGGCCTTGAGCTTCTCCTCGGCCTCGAACATATAACGGCGGTTGTTCGGCGTGGCAAACTGGCTCTTCGACAACTGCATCTGGAAGACGAACATCTTGTCCCATTCGAAGGCCATTTCCGAACCCGCGAGATAGAATTCCCACATGCGGAAGAACTGCTCGTCATAAAGCCTGATCGCTTCCTCCTTGCGGGAAACGAAGCGCTGGCGCCAGGCGCGCAGCGTGTGGGCATAATGCATCTGCAGGATTTCGATGTCGCGCACGAGAAGGCCGGATTTTTCCACCGCCGGCAGCACTTCCGCAAGCGAAGGAATGTAGCCGCCGGGGAAGATGTATTTCTCGATGAAGGGGTTGGTGTGGCCATGGCCAGCGATGTCGCGCCCGATCGAGTGCAGCACCATGACGCCATCGTCATCGAGGAGCTCGAAGCACTTGTCGAAAAAGTTCCTGTAGCGGCCGATGCCCACATGTTCGAACATGCCGACCGAGACGATCCGGTCGAAGGGCTTGGCCTTCATGGTGCGGTAGTCCTGCAGCTTAAAGCGCACCCTGTCGGAAAGCCCGCGCTTGGCCGCGCGATCCTCCGAGATGTCATGCTGCTCATGGGAGAGCGTGATGCCGGTGCAGTCGACGCCGGCCATCTCGGCGAGATACATGCTCAGCCCGCCCCAGCCCGAACCGATCTCGAGAACGCGCTGGCCTTCATTGAGGCGCAGTTTCGCGGCGATGTGGCGCTTCTTGGCAAGCTGCGCCTCATCGAGCGAAATGTCCGGCGGATCGAAATAGGCGCAGGAATACTGCCAGTCCTCGTCCAGAAACAGGCTGAACAAGGGTGGCGTCAGATCGTAGTGATGCGAGACATTCTTGCGGTTCCTGTTGATCGGCAGGCGCGTGCTGATCTGGGCGAGGCCGGTACGCCAGAACAGTTTCGCCGCCATCATGGGACTGAAGACGATATCGAGCGTATTGCGCCGGACGAGCGAGAGGAAATCGTAGATATCGCCCTCCTCCATCAGGAAGCGCCCCTGCATGTACATCTCGCCGAGCGTGAGAGCCGGGTCGCTCGCGACGAGATCCTGGGCCTGCCTGTCTGTGAAGCGGACAGCGACGGGTTCGCCGGAACCGTCTCCGAATGTGGTGATCTCTCCCGTTTCCGTCTTGATCCTGAGTGTTCCGGTTTTGATGATCTTGTCGATCAGGTTGAACAGCGGCGAAGCCATCGCAATCCCCTGAATGCCTGCTAATGTCACATATTGTTAAGCGTACAATATTCGTTTTGAAACAAGAAACAAGGCGGTCCCGGCATCTCCCGCGCCTTGACTTCCGGCCTTTATTTCAAAGACTTGCAGAATTCGCAATTTTTGGTTGCGACGTGCCGACGTGTTTGAAAATGTGTGACGGAAAGACTTTTGTGCGAATTGATTCGGGTGCCGGGGGCGTGAACAATGACTTTTGGTGAACGACTGAAGGCGGTCATGGGCGGATCGCTGGGCCTGCTGTTTTCAAACATCGTGGTCGCGCTCAGGATTGCCTGGCCCTGGGTGCTGCTGGCCTTCTTCGTCAGTCTGTTTTCGCCGGCAGAGCCGGTGCGTCTCGAATCGAGCGCGCTCAGCAACCGTCAGGTGCTGCTGTCTGTTCTCGGCGCTGTCGCCATGGGCGTGATCTATATCATCGCCTTTTGCTCCGTCGCCGTCGCCTGGCACAGGCACGGTCTTCTGGGCGAAATGCCGAAGTCTTTTCCGGTGCGTTTTGCACGGCGCGAACTGCGTTTTCTCGGCAAGAGCATTCTTGTCGGGCTGGTGATGCTGCTGATCATGGTGCCGGTGGTCGCTGTCGTGGTCCTGCTCGCAGCGCTTTCGCGCAATGGCGACTGGTTCTCACTGCTCCTCTTCGGACTCGTCGGCCTTGTCGGGTATTTTGCCGTCGTCGCGCTGGCGATGCGCTATTCCCTGGTGCTTCCGGCGACAGCGGTTGACCGCGATTTCGGAGTCGCCGATGCCTTTCGCCATGGCGAGGGATTCGGTCTTGTCATGGCAATCACCAACGTCGTCATCGCGCTTCTGGTCATGGTTCTGTCGTTGCTGTTGCAGTTCGGCCTTGCCGCGCTGGCCGCGCTCTACCTGACAGTCGCGCCGGCGGCGCTGGCGCCGACGGTCGGCGCCTTTGTCACGGTGGTTGCCGTCTTCTTCAGTACGGTGACGTCTTTCTTCACCATGTTTTCCGGCCTCGCCGTGGTTACCACCGGCTACCGGGTGGCCGGCGAGAGCCGGGGCTATGATATCTACGGCAACCGGATCGAAAAGCTCTGAGCGCTATTTCCTGCGCATGGCATCCGCCAGCGCCGCGCCGAAGGCCCCTTGGGACGCCCGGTTGTCACGCTTGTTCGTCCGTTCAGGCTTGCGGTCGTTGCGCGGCCCCCCGGCGGAAGGCGCGCCGTCATCCTTCTTCATCGACAGGCCGATGCGCTTGCGTTTCACATCGACATCGACCACACGCACCTTCACCACATCGCCGGCCTTGACCACCTCATGCGGGTCCTTGACGAAACGGTCTGCCAGTTGGGAGACGTGGACGAGCCCGTCCTGATGCACGCCGATGTCGACGAAGGCGCCGAAGGCGGCGACATTGGTCACCGTGCCTTCCAGCACCATGCCGGGCTTCAGGTCGGAGATCTCGTCAATGCCGTCTGCAAAGCTTGCGGTCT
Organism: Martelella sp. AD-3; assembly: GCF_001578105.1. GTDB lineage: Bacteria > Pseudomonadota > Alphaproteobacteria > Rhizobiales > Rhizobiaceae > Martelella. The sequence continues at coordinate 453,127 of NZ_CP014275.1, forward strand.
TGAATTCTGGGCGCGGGTCGCGGCCGGGCTTTTCCAGTTCGGAAAGAATATCGCGCACCGTCGGCAGGCCGAAGCGTTCGTCGACGAACTGGCGCGGGTCGACGGATTTCAAGGCGGCGCTGTCGCCCATCAGGGTTCTCAAGTCGCGTCCGCAAGCGGCGACGATCTTCTTGGCCACGTCATAGGCTTCCGGGTGCACGGCGGAGGCATCGAGCGGCTCCTTGCCGTCGCGGATGCGCAGGAAGCCGGCGCATTGCTCGAAGGCGCGCGGGCCGAGGCGGGCGACCTTCAGCAGTTCCTTGCGGCTCTGGAACGCGCCGTTCTCATCGCGGTGGATGACGATGGCTTCGGCAATGGACGGTCCTAGGCCGGAAACGCGGGCAAGAAGCGGGGCGGAGGCCGTGTTGAGGTCGACGCCGACGCCGTTCACGGCGTCTTCGACCACCGCATCGAGCGAGCGCGACAGTTTGATCTGGTCGACATCGTGCTGGTACTGGCCGACGCCGATCGACTTCGGCTCGATCTTCACCAGTTCGGCCAGCGGGTCCTGCAGGCGGCGCGCAATCGACACCGCGCCGCGCAGCGACACGTCGAGGCCGGGGAATTCCTTTGCAGCCGTTTCCGAGGCCGAATAGACCGAGGCGCCGGCTTCCGAGACGATGACCTTGACCGGTTTCGGCTCGGGGACCTCCTTCAGCAGATCGGCCACGAGCTTCTCGGTCTCGCGGCTTGCCGTGCCGTTGCCGATCGCGATCAGCGAAATCTTGTGGCGGGCGATCAGCGCCTTCAGCACGGCCATTGATCCCTGCACGTCATTGCGCGGCTGGAACGGGTAGATCGTGGCCGTGTCCAGAAGCTTGCCGGTGCCATCGACGGCTGCCACCTTGACGCCAGTGCGGATGCCCGGATCAAGGCCGAGCGTGACGCGGGAGCCGGCAGGAGCTGCCAGCAGCAGGTCCTTGAGGTTGCGGGCGAACACATGGATCGCCTCGTCCTCGGCGCGCTCGCGCATCTCACGCATCAGGTCGAGCGACAGCGAGGTGGACAGCTTCACGCGCCAGCACCAGCCGGCGACCTGCATCAGGAACTCGTCCGCCTTGCCCTTCGCCCCGATATCGAAGAAACGGGCGATCATCTGCTGGGCGGGCTTGATGGGGGAGGGGCTGTCGCGGTCGGCCTCGATCGCCACCGTCAGCACCTCCTCATTCCAGCCGCGCAGCATGGCAAGCACGCGGTGGCCGGGCGCGGTGGCGAATTTCTCCGAATGCTCGAAATAGTCGGCGAACTTTGCGCCGGTTTCTTCCTTGCCTTCGACCATCCTGGCGTAAAGGACCGCATTGTCGCGCATATACTGGCGCAGACGGCCGACGAGTTCGGCATTTTCGGCGAATTGTTCCGAGAGGATGTCACGAGCGCCATCAAGGGCGGAGCGGAGATCAGCCACGTTTTCGTTGAGATAGGCGGCGGCGAGCTTTTCCGGATCTGCCGAACGGTTTTCGAAGATCGCATCGGCGAGCGGCTGCAGCCCGTTCTCGCGCGCGATCATCGCCCTTGTGCGGCGCTTCGGCTTGTAGGGCAGATAGAGGTCCTCGAGCTCGGATTTTGTCGTGACGGCGGCGATCTTGCCCGCCAGCTCTTCCGTCATCTTGCCCTGGCTCTGGATTGATTCCGTGATCGTCGTCCGCCGCGCCTCGAGTTCGCGCAGATAGGTCACCCGCTCCGACAATTGCCGCAGCTGCGTATCGTCCAGCCCGCCGGTCGCCTCCTTGCGGTAGCGCGCCACAAACGGCACGGTCGCGCCGCCGTCCAGCAGTTCGAGCGCCGCGTTCACCTGGTCGGGCCGGGCCTTGATTTCATCGGCGACGATGCGGGCGATTTTGGTGTCACTCATGGGGCAGGTCTGTCCTGTTCATTGTCTCTGGTCGCGGAAGGTAGCGATGCGGACGGCAATGACAACCAAAATTCATGTCGGAACCATGGCCATCCCCATGGATGTGTCCGCGGCGAACAGGGAAAAGGCCGGGCCGCTTGCGCTGGCCCGGCCCTTGACCATCAGCCGAAGTGATAGGGGCGGAAATAGTCCGGCGTCAGCGCCGTCGTGACTTCCTGGACCATCGCACCGCGGCTTGCGGCATAGATCTCCCTGAGGCCCGTGACCTGAAAGCCGAGGCGCTGCTGGACCTTCAGCGAGCCTGCGTTTTCGGCCATGGCCCCGGAGTTGAGCGTGACCGCGCCCTTCTCGGCAAAGAAGCGGGCCACCAGGGCGGAGGCCGCCTCGCTCATGAAGCCGCGACCCCAGTAGTAGCGGTTCAGCCAGTAGCCGAGGTGGTAACCGCCCTGCCTGAGCTCGATGGAGACGAGGCCGATCAGCACCCGGTCTGCCGGCTGGGTGATGGCGAAGGACCATGCCCGGTCGCTGCTGTCGGCGTTGGCCTCAAGCCAGTCCTCGGCATCATCGAGCGTGAACGGGTAGGGCGGACGCGACAGCATGCGGGTTACCGAAAAATCGGAGAGCACGCCGGTAATCGCCTCCGCATCTTCAGCACGAAGCGGCCGCAGGCAAAGCCTCTCGGTGTCGATGGTCGCGGTCTTCTGTCGCTCTTGCAGGTCAAGGCTCATCTCTGTCCTCCCCAGCTCTTCAGCGACATCCAGTTGCGCCGTTCCAGCCGGTACCATTCGACCGCGACCGAGCCGCCGATGGCGAGCGACTGCACCATGCCGGGTCCCTGGAACTGGAAGCCGCACTTGTGCAGCACCCGCCGCGAGCGCGCGTTGACCACCCGGCAGCGCGCATCGATATGGTCGACCTCGTTCCTCGTGCGGAAGACCATGTCGATCAACACCTGGGCGGCTTCCGTGGTGTAGCCCTTGCCCCAATAGGGTTCGCCCAGCCAGTAGCCGATCTCGACCACGCTGTCGTCATCGGGGATGTTCTCGATGCCGCAGCAGCCGATGAATTCGCCGTTTTCCGTTTTCGTGATGGCATAGACGCAATTGCCGATCGCGCCCTCTTTGGTTCGCTCCACGAACTTGGCGGCATCGGCTGTCGTATAGGGATGCGGCATGCGCGACACCATGGTCGCGATCTTGTCGTTGTCGGCGAGATGGGCAATGGCGTCAATGTCATCTTCGTGCGGGGCTCTGAGGACGAGCCTTTGCGAGAGAAGAACGGGGCAATCCCGCCTTTGACTATCCGGCCTCAGCCGCTCTCTGGAAAGCCGGGATTGGCTCTCCCTTTGTAGATCCCTTTGCATTGTCAGGTCCTTTCCTGGGTTTGAAACGAAAGAAGGGAAGATGGTGGCGTCCCATCTTCCCTTCTGTTTCAAATTCCAGGTTCGGTAACCTGATATTCAAAGCCGGGTCGATGTGACGCCGGATTTGAATTGAGCGGTCCGGCTTATTCCGCTGCTTCTGCCTGTTTCGGCGCCACGGACACGTACATGCGGCCGTTGGCGCGCGCACGGAACGTCACATTGCCTTCAATCTTGGCGAAAATAGTGTGGTCCTTGCCCATGCCGACATTGTCGCCGGGATGCCACTTGGTGCCGCGCTGACGAATGATGATGTTGCCCGGAATGACGTTCTCGCCACCGAACTTCTTCACGCCAAGGCGCTTGGACTCAGAATCGCGACCGTTGCGCGACGAACCGCCAGCTTTTTTATGTGCCATTGGAGTTCTCCTTTAAACCTTCGAAACTTCTGCTTTGAAAATCAGCCGGCGACGATGTCGGTGATCTTCACGACCGTGACGTGCTGGCGATGACCGCGCGAACGCTTGGAGTTCTGGCGACGACGCTTCTTGAACGCGATAACCTTGCGGTTACGGGTCTGCTCAACGACTTCCGCCTTGACGACTGCGCCCTTGACGAAGGGAGCGCCGATCTTGGCGTCAGCGCCTTCGCCGACAACGAGAACGTCGGAAAACTCAACCGTAGCGCCTGCTTCGGCATCGAGCTTTTCGATGCGCAGCGTGTCTTCGGCATTCACGCGGTACTGCTTACCGCCGGTCTTGATGACTGCGAACATTTTTTTACCTTTCATGTTCTCAATCCGGCTCTGCTCTCTTTGGATTGAAAGAGAACGGCCGTCTTTTTATCAGCCTGGTTAAAGCAGGGAGTTGCAAAGAAAAATTCTTGTCAAACCCGGTCTGCCGGTGAAGTCTCCCTTGCGGGAGAATTTCGCGCATGCCGCAGGACATACGCATCCGGCAGGGTGCTTACGATGAAGCCGCCGCAAAGTCAATAAATCACCGCAAAAAAGCTTGCGCCATGCTCTTGCAAGAACGCCCTTTGCCAGCTAAGAGACACCCCGCGTCAAACGCGCAGACCGCATGGTTCCTGGAGAGGTGGCAGAGTGGTCGAATGCACCGCACTCGAAATGCGGCATACGGGCAACCGTATCGGGGGTTCGAATCCCCCCCTCTCCGCCAGGCCTTCAGCATAAAATCAATGTTTTGCGTTTCGGCTCGCTGAGCCGATTGGGGCACCCAAGAATGCTTGGTTTTAGCCGGACACGAGCGAGGGCCACAGCCGGGGCGCTTTCTTGAGGCTGATGAGATGCCTGCGGCGCATTTTTCGCAGAGACAGAATCAGTAAAGCCGCTCCACCGCCGTCCAAAAGCCCGTTTTTCTGCCGTGGTCGCGCCGCAGCTTTGTCAGATAGTTATGATGTAAGTCAGCCGACCCGAAATCGGCAATCTGCGCTGCAAGCGCTTCGCACGCGATCACGTGTCTGGCTGCATGCTTGTAGCGGCTGGAACGGGCGTTTGTGAGACTGAAGTCGATCATGGCTCTGAGCAGCAATGTCGCCGCAAGCGGGTATTTCTCCTTCAGCGTTTCGCTGGCCGGCGTCAGAAGCTCGTAATAGTTGCCGTCGATTTCACCACAACGATCGAGGACTAGCGCATTGGCCTCGCGAAGCGCCGGCCATTCCATGAAGAACAGCAGGGCTTGATGCACGTTCGGATACGTCGCGACCCAGGACATCGCTTTTTCTTCCGCCTCGATGTCATCAAAATCGGGCAAGCGTTTCAGATAGTCGCGGAGATGCTGCTGTTCGAGCGATGCTTCAAAACACTGCCATCTGAAGTCCTGCGCCTCGTCGCCGCGGCCCAGTGCCTCAAGCGCATCGGCGCGTGCCCGTTCCCATTCCAGAACCGGCAAAAGCCGGTCTTTCTTCGGTGCTGCCCGGTCGAGCCGTGTCAGTGCTTCTCCGGCTCTGCCGGCTTCAAGCAGCCGTTCCGCCATACTTGCGGCGATCATCGGCGAGCGCTTGGCTTCTTCGGTCTGCAGCGCGATATAGGCATCGACGTCGCCCTCGGCATCGGCAATGACTTCCAGCGCGATGCGGGCGGACAGATCATCGTGACGGTTATAGACCTCATCCTCGTAAAGCGGTCCGTTCTGGCTCATGCCGATGATCCGGCCTTCGCGCCGGGGCTTTTCCTGTCCGGTTTCGTCGAGCCATTGAGTGGAAAGTTCTTTCAGGCGTGCGAGTCCGTCAGCGCCGAGCGCCGGTAGCATTGCCTCGATCAGCGGATCATATTGACCGTAGCCATTGTCGCGCAGCGCCTGAAATACCTTTTCCGCCAATGTTTCAGGGGATGTCTCCGATGCCTTTGCGATGCGCCCGGCATCGACACAGGCGAGGTGAAAGCTCTCGACGAGCGAACCGCTGCCATCATCGGAACGTGCGAAGATGGAATCGGACAGGTGCAGAAAGCGCCAGATCAGTTCGAACGCTTCGTCAGGGTCTTGAGGTTCAAGTTTCTCAGTGATGGCCGAACGTTGGGTTTCGAGGTCCGCTTTCAGCTTCTTGACCTTCCTCCAGTTTATGAAGCTGCGGGCGCGCTGTATGCGGGTGAGGTGCTTGCGGATTTCCCGGGCCATCTCGCCACTGCTCTGTTCGCCTGCAAGTTCCAGGCGCAACCGCCGTTTATGGGCAGCGCTTCCGGTCGAGATTTCGATCAAGAGCTCCGCCAGCCGCTTTGCGCCGAGCGCTTCCAGGTTCTTCGCGTTTAGCGTTGTCTTCTTGGCCATAAGCTCCGGCTCACTTAAATTTCATACCGATATTATTCGTTGAGTTGCGACAGTGGAAAGCCCCCGACCTGGAGAAAACACCTTTCGAAAATCAAACGCGGTATCGCAATTCCGCCTATGCGTTACCACATGGAAAAGTGGCTCACTAATCAAGTGAGTAAACCAAGCCGGCGCGCAGAACCGGCGGGCTTTGGGGGAACGCCGTTCTGCTCTCGTGTGCGGAAGCAGGAACCGAACCATGCGTGTGACCAGTGTCTCACTGTCATGCCGCAGAATGCAAAGGAAGGTTATCATGTCCCTCAAAGGTAAAGTCGCGTTGGTCACGGGATCAAGTCAGGGTATCGGGCGCGGTATCGCGTTGCGTCTGGCCGCGGATGGCGCGGATATCGCTCTGGTCGACATTCAGGCCGAGAAGCTCGCAGCGGTCAAGTCCGAGGTCGAGGCGCTCGGGGCGAAGGCCACAACGTTTGAAGCCGATGTGAGCAAGCGCGACCAGGTCTATGCCGCCATTGATGATGCCGAGCAAAAGCTGGGCGGCTTTGATGTGATGGTCAACAACGCCGGCATTGCGCAGGTGAAGCCGCTCGCCGATGTCACGCCGGAAGACACGGACCGTATCTTCCGCATCAATGTTGACGGCGTGCTCTGGGGTATTCAGGCGGCAGCGAAGAAATTCATCGAGCGCGGCCAGAAGGGCAAGATCATCAATGCCTCTTCCATTGCGGGACATGATGGATTCGAAATGCTTGGCATATATTCCGCGACGAAGTTCGCTGTTCGGGCTCTGACGCAGGCCGCCGCCAAGGAATATGCAAGCCAGGGCATCACGGTGAATGCCTATTGCCCGGGTATTGTGGGCACTGACATGTGGGTCGAGATCGACGAGCGCTTTTCGGAGCTTACCGGCGCGCCCAAGGGCGAAACCTATAAGAAATATGTCGATGGCATTGCGCTTGGACGCGCGCAAACGCCTGAAGATGTTGCGGCGCTGGTCGCTTTCTTTGCAAGCAGTGACTCCGACTACATTACCGGTCAGTCATTTCTGACCGATGGCGGGATTGTCTATCGCTGAAGCTGTAGCAGAGAGAGTTCGGCGGCGGATTTTCCCCGCCGCCTCGGTTTGCTGGCAAACCTCTCCTTTTAACGGGCGTCCTCGGCCTTGTGTCGAGGAACTGGCCACCGTTTTGCAGGGGCAGCGCCGGGTTTCATAACATATTTATTGAAATCATTTCCCGCCCGAGAGGCTTGTCGCGTTGACACGTGCTTGGATGCCGGGACAGGTCCGAGCATGACGGCGGAGCGTGAGGCAAGCTTTGTCAACACAACTGCGGCGGCCTGTTTTCCCGCTTTTCAGGGTTTTTGCGTCCCGGGGGTTGTTCCTGGGCCTTCGCCGGGGCCATGATCGGCGGCGAAAGAGGGAGCCCGGTCCGCCATGCCGCATATGTTCGTCAACCGACCGCGTATACATGATTTCGTCGCTGACGATCCCGACAACAGAAAGAACTTCCGCTGGGAGACCATCAATGCCGCCGCCTATCAGCTGGGCGGTCTGGTGTTCATCTTCGGCAGCATCTGTTTCTTCCCGGCGCTTTCCGCCTACGCCGATCTCGGCGCCTGGACCTTCTTTTTCGGTTCGCTGCTCTATCTCCTGGTCACCGGTCACGATCTGATCGAGGTGTTCATCCATGCCCGCGAGCGCGAGAGCGTTGCCACACTTTGGGACCGGCTGGAGTTCTGGGCGGCGTGGACCTATGTCGCCGGCACGCTGCTTTTCGTCGCCGGCAGCATCTTCTTCCTGTCGTCCGTCGGCTGGGAAACGGCCGGCGCCTGGTGTTTCATCATCGGCAGCGTTCTGTTCGTCGGCGGCGCGGTCATCAACGTCATCCAGATCGTCCAGGCCGACGATCTCGTGACGCTTCAGATGATGAACCTGACCGCGGTCGCCTTCGTCGTCGGATCGACACTCTTCGCCGTCGCCTCGATCCCCTATCTCTGGGAGGTTTCGAGCCCTGCCGACGAGGTCAGGATCGACGGTTTTCTCGCCTGGCAGTATCTCGTCGGAAGCGGATTGTTCTTCATCGGCGGCCTGCTCAATTATCGCCGCGCCTACCGCATCGTGGCCCAGGCGCTCGGCAAGCCGACCCTCTATGCCAGCCATCCGATGAAGCCCCTGGCGCCGCGCAGGAAGAAGCCCTGGGAGCGCTAGTGCGCCCCGATCGACCTGCCGAACCCGCCTTGAGACAACACCTGAAATTGCAGAGACCGGCTAGCCAGAATGTAAGCGTTCTGCTAGCGCATGAGATAAGGAAAAGGGGGAAGTCTCGATGGTTGACATGCTTTTGCGGTGCATCGTGCCGATCGCGGCCGCTTTCTTCACGGTTGTGGCGCTCGCGACGGGATGGTTCTGGATCCTCTTGTTCACGGTTCCGGCTCTGGCGGTCTCGGCTTATGACTGGTTCCAGTCGTCATGGACAATTACCCGCAACTATCCCGTTCTGGGTCGCATCCGCTGGATGGCTCTTTCGCTGCGTCCCTTCATCCGCGCCTATGCGGTTGAGGACGATACCCATGGGACGCCCTATTCCTATGCGGCGCGCGAACTGATCAAGACGCGCTCGCACGGGCTTCCCGATACCATTCCCTTCGGGACGGAACTCGAACTCTATTCCGATCCGCATCACTGGATTTCCCATTCCATGGCGCCGGAGCGTAATCCGGATCTCTCACCGCGCATCATGGTCGGCAACGCGCAGGCGTCGAAGCCCTATTCGGCCTCGATCCTCAACATCTCGGCGATGAGTTTCGGCGCGCTGTCGGCCAATGCCGTCAAGGCGATGAACATCGGCGCGCGCGACGGCGGCTTTTATCAGGATACCGGCGAGGGCGGTCTGAGCCGTCATCACCTGGAGCATGGCGGCGATCTCGTCTGGGAGATCGGTTCGGGCTATTTCGGCGCGCGCGACAAGGACGGCCGGTTCGATCCGGAGATGTTCCGCGACAAGGCGGCGAACGACGCGGTGAAGATGACCGAGATCAAGGTCAGCCAGGGCGCCAAGCCCGGGCATGGCGGCATGCTTCTGGGCTCCAAGGTGACGCCCGAAATCGCCGAGGTCCGCGGTGTTCCGGTCTATCAGAACTGTCTGTCGCCGCGCGGCCACTCCGCCTTCTCGACGCCCGCGCAGATGCTGCATTTTGCCGCCACGATGCGCGAGCTCTCCGGCGGCAAGCCGGTCGGGATCAAGTTCTGCGTGGGGCAGCCGCACGAGCCTTTCGCGCTCGTCAAGGCGATGCTCACGACCGGCATCTATCCCGACTTCATCGTCATCGACGGGGCGGAGGGCGGCACGGGCGCCGCGCCGCTGGAACTTGCCGACTGGGTCGGCATGCCGCTCTGGGACGGGCTGGTGCTGATGCGCAACGCCCTCGTCGGCGCGGGCGTGAAGAAACATGTGCGGCTTGCGGCCAGCGGCAAGGTGTTCTCCGGCATGGGGCTTGCCCACAACCTCGCCCTTGGCGCGGACTGGTGCAACGCCGCGCGCGCCTTCATGATGTCTGTCGGCTGCATCCAGGCCCAGCGCTGTCACACCGGCACCTGTCCCACCGGCGTGACCACCCAGGACAAGTGGCGCCAGCGCGCGCTCGTGCCGGAGGAACAGGGGCATCACGCCGCCCGGTTCCACAAGAAGACGCTCGAGGCGCTGGCCGATATCGTCGCCGCCTGCGGCTTTGCCCATCCCCAGGACCTTCAGCCGCACCACATCATGCACCGCATCGGCTCGCATGATTCCGTGCCGCTCGACAAGCTTCATCCCTTCCTCGCCGAAGGCGTGTTGTTGTCGGATCCGGACTCGACGATCTATGCCGACTGGTGGCGCGCGGCAAGTTCCGACAGTTTCCGTCCCGTGGAGGACCTCGTTCGCATCAGGGCGAACAACGGCTAGGAATGTGTGATCATTCTTTTATCGCAATGGAGGAGAATTCTCTCTTTCATACGGGTTGATCCGCGCCTTCACGTCAGCGCCAGAAACTGACGGAACGGCGCGCAAAGCGATTGACTTGAAACGGCGTGCGCATGAATACTTAAGATTGTGAGTATATACATTCGCTGCGGTGTGCCAGCAGGGGTGGCCGGCTGCATTCAGTGAAGCGCGTTAAGCTAGGGGAACATAAAAAATGGCAATGCGACGCGAAATCGGCCTGATCGGCCTGACGTTTGTCGCCGTGGGCGGCGTTTTGGGATCGGGATGGCTCTTTGCGCCGCTCGATACGGCCCAACTGGCGGGACCGGCCTCCATTATCTCATGGTTGATCGGGGCAGTGGCGATGCTGCTGATCGCCCTGACCTATGCGGAAAATTCCACGCTCTTTCCGATCGCGGGCGGTATCGCCCGCATTCCGCAGTTCTCCCACGGCCGGCTTCTGGCGCTGGCCATGGGGTGGAGCGCGTGGGTCGGCTACTGCACGACGGCGCCGATCGAGGTGAAGGCCTCTCTCGGCTATGCCTCGTCCTATCTTCCGTGGCTGACCAACGCCACCGGCGGCCTGACCTTTTCGGGCTACATCGCGGCCGCGATCTTCCTTGCCGTGCTCACGGTGGTGAACGTGTTCGGCGTTGCCTGGTTCGCCCGCATCAACACGACGATGACCTGGTTCAAGCTGATCGTGCCGGTGATCTTCATCGTCGTTGTGGTCGCCGCGCGGTTCGAGCCGTCAAACTTCACCGCCGCCGGCGGCTTCGCGCCCTATGGCGTTCCCGGCATCTTCGCCGCCGTTTCGACAGGCGGCGTGGTTTTCGCCTTCATCGGCTTCCGTCACGCCATTGACCTTGCGGGCGAGGTGAAGAACGCGCAGCGGGTGATCCCGCTGGCGCTGATCCTCTCCGTCCTGATCTGCCTTGCGATCTATCTCGGCCTGCAGATCGCCTTTGTCGGCGCCATCGACCCGACCTCGCTTGCCAGCGGCTGGCACACGATCGAATCGAGCCATGAACTCGGTCCGCTCGGCGCGCTTGCCACCTCCATCGGCGTCTTGTGGCTGCTCAGCATGCTGAATGTCGCCGCCGTGATCTCGCCGGCCGGCAGCGGGCTCGTCTCGGTCAGCTCGAATGCCCGCCTGGCGCTTGCCATGTCGAACAACGGCGTGTTCCCGCGCCTGTTCGCCAAGCTGAACGAATACGGCGTGCCGCTCTGGGGCCTGATCCTCAACTATGTGGTCGCGCTTTTGATGCTGATCATCCTGCCCTTCCAGGAAATCCTGGCGCTCAACAGCGCGGCGGTGGTGCTGTCCTTCATCGCCGGTCCGGTGTCCATGGTGGCCTTCCGCTATCTCGCGCCGAATGCCCGCCGTCCCTTCGTGGTGCCCGCGGCCGGCGTCATCGGGGCGCTTGCCTTCATGATCGCGACGCTGATGATCTACTGGTCGGGCTGGAGCACGATCTGGGTTCTGCTTGTGTTGCTGTTCATCGGCGCGGCGCTGTTTTTCCTGCGCCTGGCGGTGATCGGCCGGGAGGATCTGGAACCGATGAGCGCCGCGTGGTTCGGGGTCTACATGGCCGGCGTCGCCATCATCTCCTATCTCGGCGGTTATGGCGGCGGACTCGGCGTCATTCCGCATCCGGTCGATTCGATCGTGGCGGCCCTGTTCTCGCTTGCCGTCTTCCTGATGGCGGTGCGCGGACGGATCTCGCAGGACATTTTCGACCGCTTCCGCCGCGAACAGCACGATATCGAGTTGCAGGAATATGGCGGCGCCGATGTCGAGGATGTCATGACGCGCGAGTAATCCGGGCGCCTGCCGAATGGGCTTTCATACGCCGCCCTTTCCTTGAGCGGGGAGGGCGGCTTTTTCCTGCCGCTCTCAATGGCGGGAGCGGTCCTCATAGGGGGAATCGAGCGAGAAGGGCGGAATGGCCACCTGCAGCAGGCGGTTGTCGCCGGTGCGGGCCACATAATGGCCGACCATGATGCCGGACGCGGTGTCGAGCGGGGCGGCCGACTGGTAGGAGAACCGTTCGCCGCTGGCCAGAACCGGCTGCTTGCCGGCAACGCCCGGCCCGTTGACGATCTCGACGATCCCGTCGGCATTGGTGATGGTCCAGTGACGGGCGACGATCTGGACATCGACCGCGCCGTGATTGACGATCTCGATGTCATAGGCCCAGACGAACTGGTTCTCCGCCGGAGCGGAATGCTCGTCCAGAAAACGGGTTTCCACCCTGACCTCGATCTCGTCCGTCGTCACGCTTTGCAAAAGCGGGCTCCCACTGGCCTCTCCGCCGGGACCTTTCGCCTCCGGCCGGTCTGCAATTCTGGCGCTTATGCCGGCAGTTTTGCAAGGGCCTGGGCAAAATCGTCGACCAGGTCGTCGGTATCCTCGATGCCGGCGGAAAACCGGATCGTGCCGCCGGAAATGCCGAGCTCGGCGCGTGCCTCGTCGGAGAGGTTCTTGTGCGTCGTCGTCGCCGGATGGGTGATCAGGCTCTTGGCATCGCCGAGATTGTTGGAAATCGAGACGATATCGAGTGCATCCTGCAGCGCAAAGGCCGCATCCTTGCCGCCCTTCAGTTCGAAGGCGATGAGCGACGACCCCGCAGTCATCTGCTTCTTGATGATGTCGGCCTGGGGGTGGTCTGCGCGGCCGGGGTAGATCACGCGGGCGACCTGTTTCTGGTCGGCGAGGAAATCCGCGATCTTTCCGGCGCTTTCCGTCTGCTGGCGAACGCGCAGCGGGAAGGTCTCCAGCCCCTTCATCAACAGCCAGGCGTTGAAGGGCGAAAGGGCAGGGCCGGTATGGCGGAAATAGTCCTGCAGTTCCTCCTCGATCCACCTTTTCGACGACAGGATGACGCCGCCGAGGCACCGGCCCTGTCCGTCAATATGCTTGGTCGCCGAATAGACGACGACATCGGCGCCGAGTTCCAGCGGCTTCTGGTAAAGCGCGGTGGCGAACACATTGTCGACGACGAGGCGGGCGCCGGCCTGGTGCGCGAGATCGGCAACGCCGGCGATGTCGACCACTTCCAGCGTCGGATTGGTCGGGCTCTCGATGAAGAACAGCTTTGTGTTCGGACGGATGGCGGCCTCGAAGGCGGCGAGGTCGCGCCCGTCAACGAGCGTGCAGTCGATGCCGTATTTCGGCGCGAGCGTTTCCACGACCCAGCGGCAGGAGCCGAAGAGCGCGCGGCCGGCGACGATATGGTCGCCGGCCTTCAGCTGGCAGAGGATGGCGGCGGAAACGGCAGCCATGCCGGAGGCCGTGGCGCGGGCGTCCTCCGCTCCCTCGAGTGCGCACATGCGCTTTTCGAACATGTCATTGGTGGGGCTGCCGTAGCGGGCATAGATGAAACCGTCGTCCTCGCCCTTGAAACGGGCCTCGGCGGCGGCCGAATTCTCGTAGAGGAAGCCTTGCGTCATGAAGATGCCTTCGGACATCTCGCCATACTGCGACCGCAGGCTTCCTGCATGAACGAGCTTGGTTTGCGGACGCCAGGACTTCTTCATTTTCATCTCTCCAAACAAAAAAACCGGTCGCTAAGGGACCGGTTACCCGGCCTTTTAGCTACTTGTTTAACGTGGCTGCAAGCCGACCGGCCAAATCACCACGGGGATAAGGCGGCATAATCCCTATAAGCGCTTGCGTCAATTCTGAAAGATTGGTTTTGTCGGCCAACAGGAGCAAAACATGTCCAAGACGCCCGGAATCCTGCCCGATCACGCCATTGCCGCACTGCTCGAGCAGAAAAATCTGACCACGACGAAGCCGCTGGATCGCGACCAGGTCCAGCCCGCAAGCCTCGACTTGCGCCTTGGCGCAAAAGCCTACCGGGTGCGCGCCAGTTTCCTGCCTGGTCCGCGCCACAGCGTTGCCGACAAGCTTTCGCGGCTTTCCATGCACGAGATCGACCTCTCGCAGGGCGCGGTTCTTGAAACGGGCTGCGTCTATATCGTCGAACTGATGGAGGGGCTCGCCCTGCCGGAGCATCTCTCCGCGTCAACCAACCCGAAGAGCTCGACCGGCAGGCTCGATATCTTCACCCGCGTGATCCCGGATTTCGCGCAGGAGTTCGATGTCATTCCTTCGGGCTATCGGGGACCGCTCTATCTGGAAATCTCGCCGCGCACCTTTCCGGTGATCGTGCGCCAGGGCTCGCGTCTCTCGCAGATCCGCTTTCGCTCCGGGCATTCGGCGCTTGGCGAAGACGCGCTGATGGCGCTGCATCGCGCCGAAACCCTGGTTGCCAGCGACATACCCAATATTTCCGACGGCGGCATTGCGTTGTCGATCGATCTTGAAGGCGAGGGGCTGGTCGGCTATCGCGGCAAGCACCATACCGGGGTCATCGATGTCGACCGCAAGGCCGGCTACGACATTCTTGATTACTGGGAGCCCATTCAGGGGCGCGGCAAGGGCGAGCTGATCCTCGACCCGGACGAGTTCTATATTCTTGTCTCGCGCGAGGCCGTGCACGTGCCGCCGCTTTTCGCCGCCGAGATGACGCCGTTCGACCCGCTGGTCGGCGAATTCCGCGTCCACTATGCGGGTTTTTTCGATCCGGGGTTCGGCCATGCGGAGGCCGGCGGCAGGGGCGCGCGCGCGGTGCTCGAGGTCAGAAGCCACGAGGTGCCCTTCATCCTGGAACACGGCCAGATCGTCGGCCGCCTGGTTTACGAGCGCATGATGGATCCGCCGACGGCGCTCTACGGCTCCGGTCTCGGCTCGAACTACCAGGCCCAGGGCCTGAAACTGTCGAAACATTTCCGCGCAGGGTGAGAAGGCCCCGGAACGGGCGGAACGTCAAGGGTTGCGAGGCCGAGAAGGGAGGGCACCCGGCGGGCGCCGCCGGCATTTTTGTCCGCTCCCCGTCAGGTCGCGGGCTTGAGCACCACTGCCTCCCAGGGCAGAAGCGTCAGCGCGTCATCGGCGATAGCCGCGCCACGGTCCTCCTCGTTGCTGAGGAGACCGGACGCCCCCTTCAGCGCCGCATGACGCCAGGTCACCGGTTCGTGCGAGAAGTTGATGGCCGTGACCAGACGGACGTCATCAAGCCTGCGCTCGAAGGCGAAGACCGTCTCGTGATCGGGCGCAAGATCTTCATAGGTGCCGTAGACGAGTGCAGGCGTTTCATGGCGCAGCGCAATCAGCCGCCGGTAATGATGGTAGACCGAGCCTTGATCCGCCCGCGCGGCCGCGGCGTTGATCTCCAAATAATTCGGATTGACCGCAAGCCAGGGCTTTTGCGCCGTGGTGAAGCCGGCATTCGTTGAAGCATCCCATTGCATCGGCGTGCGGGCATGGTCGCGGCTCACCCTGTTGAGGTTCTCAAGAAGCTCCCCGGCGCTGACCTTGCCGGTCTCGACATGGTCCTGCCTGAGGCCCCGCACCTCGATATCGTCGAACTGGTCGAGATCGGTGAAGGGGTAGTTGACCATGCCGATCTCCTCACCCTGGTAGATGAAGGGCGTGCCGCGCATGGTCAGCATCATCGTTGCCAGCGCCTTGGCAGAGAGCTCGCGCCATTCCGGCGCCGGATCGCCGAAATGGCTGACGGCGCGCGGCTGGTCGTGATTGCCGAGAAAGACGGTGTTCCAGCCGGTCATGCCCACCGCCTTGTCGAGCCGGTCGAAGGTGGCCTTCATGTCGGTGAGCTTGCGCGGCTTCCAGCGCCAGCCGTCACGATCGAGCATAACAACGGCGAAGTTGAAGATCATGTTGAGTTCGTTGCGGGCCTCGTCGACGAAAAGCGGCGTCTCGGCATCCGAAACGCCGGCCGCCTCGCCAACCGTCATGCAGTCATAATGCGACAGCACTTCGCGGTTCATCTCCTGCAGGTATTCGTGCAGGCGCGGCCCGGAAGCGTAGACGCGGCCCGGATCCTTCATCTCTTCCTCAGTCAGGTTCGGGAAGGCGAAATTCTTCGAGATGAACGGGATCACGTCCATGCGGAAACCCGAGACGCCCTTGTCGAGCCAGAAGCGCATCAGGTCATAGACCTCGGCGCGGACTTTCTCGTTGTCCCAGTTCAGGTCCGGTTGTTTCTTCGCAAAATAATGCAGGTAGTAGTCGCCGGTGGCCGCATCCTTCTCCCAGGCGGAGCCGCCGAAATAGGATACGAAATTGTTGGGCACGCCCTTCGAGCCGTCGCGCCAGATGTAATAGTCGCGCTTGGCGCTGTCGCGCGAGGAGCGGCTTTCGACGAACCATTCATGCTCGTCGCTCGAGTGGTTGACCACGAGGTCGATGATCAGCCGCATGCCGCGTTTCTTGATCTCGGCGAGCAGGCGGTCGAAGTCGGCCATGGTGCCGAATTCAGCCATCACCTTGCGATAGTCGCGGATGTCGTAGCCATTGTCGGCGTTCGGGCTGTCGAAATGCGGCGACAGCCAGATGACGTCGATACCGAGACCGGCGACATGGTCGAGCTTCTCGATAATGCCGGGAATGTCGCCGATGCCGTCGCCATTGGAATCGGCGAAGGAGCGGGGATAGATCTGGTAGGCGACGGCCTCTTTCCACCAGTGTCTGCTTTGCGCGGGCTGCGGCATGTCTGCCTCCCTTGATGCTTGTTTTTCAATGCGTTTCTGATCCCGGATTATGTCCGCGCGGGCGCGAGGGCAAGCGTATACGCATGAAATGGGCTTTTCATCCGTGTGCCTATGAAAAGGCTTGAATGGCAGGATTCGCCGTCGCTTCTCTTGCTGCTTGCCAGTCAGGCCAAGCTGGGGTAGAAAAAGCCCATGATGATCACGACGATGAACATTGCTAACTGGTGGTGGGCTCGCTAAAGGCGGCCACGATCACGCATGTCCGGATGATCTGACGAAGCCGCCCTCAAACCGAGGCGGCTTTTTTCGTATTGTCGCCGCCTTTGCGGGGTTCAACGAATGACATTGCGAAACGCGCGGGACGCCGTTTCGCGACACAAAAGGTGGAGCAGGGACAATGAGCCTTCATGAACGGCCGGATGGCGGGGCAAGCTATGAGACGAAAGGCGGCGTGACGATCACGCGCACGCGCCGTTTCGTGCCCTATGGCGATTCCGTATCGAGCTATATCGACCGGCTGGACGAGCGGCGCGGCGCGGTCTTTTCATCGAACTATGAATATCCGGGCCGCTACACCCGCTGGGACACCGCCGTCATCGATCCGCCGGCCGCCATTTCCTGCAATGGCCGCACCATGTGGATCGAGGCCTTCAACGGACGCGGCGAGGCGCTGCTTTCGCTGATACTGCCGGTCGTGGAGGCTCTGGAACCGGTTGCGATCACCGGCCGCACGCCCCGCCGGATCGATCTTCAGGTGGCCGAGCCCGACCGTCAGTTCACCGAGGAGGAGCGCTCCAAGGCGCCGACCGTGTTTACGGTCCTGCGCGCCATCGTCGATCTGTTCCATTCCGACGAGGATGCCAGCCTCGGGCTTTACGGCGCCTTCGGCTACGACCTTGCCTTCCAGTTCGATGCCATCAAGCTTAAGCTCGAGCGTCCCGTCGACCAGCGCGACATGGTTCTGTTCCTGCCCGACGAGGTGTTGATGGTCGACAACCATGCCGCCAAGGCCTGGATCGATCGCTACGATTTTGAAAAGGACGGGATCGCGACGGAGGGCAAGGGCGAGGACATCGCTTCCGAGCCATTCCGCCCCGCAAACAGCCTGCCGCCCCGCAGCGACCACCACAAGGGCGAATATGCCGAACTGGTCGCCAAGGCGAAGGAAAGCTTCGTGCGCGGCGACCTCTTCGAGGTCGTGCCCGGCCAGCAGTTCATGGAACGCTGCACCAGCAAGCCGTCGGCGATCTCGAAACGGCTGAAGGCGACCAACCCGTCGCCCTATTCCTTCTTCATCAATCTCGGCAACCAGGAATATCTGATCGGCGCATCGCCGGAAATGTTCGTGCGCGTCACCGGCCGGCGGATCGAGACCTGCCCGATCTCCGGCACCATCAAGCGCGGCGAGGACCCGATTGCCGACAGCCAGCAGATCCTGAAGCTTCTGAATTCGCAGAAAGACGAGTCGGAGCTGACCATGTGTTCCGATGTCGACCGCAACGACAAGAGCCGGGTCTGCGAGCCCGGTTCGGTCAAGGTCATCGGCCGCCGCCAGATCGAGATGTATTCGCGCCTCATCCATACGGTGGACCATATCGAGGGACGTCTGCGTCCCGACATGGATGCCTTCGACGCGTTTTTGAGCCACGCCTGGGCCGTGACGGTGACCGGCGCGCCGAAACTCTGGGCCATGCGCTTCATCGAAAACCACGAGAAGAGTCCGCGCGCCTGGTATGGCGGCGCTATCGGCATGGTCGGGTTCAACGGCGACATGAATACCGGGCTGACGCTGCGCACGATCCGCGTCAAGAATGGCACGGCGGAAGTGCGGGCCGGCGCCACGCTGCTTTATGATTCCGATCCCCATGAGGAAGAAGCGGAGACCGAATTGAAGGCTTCAGCCATGCTGGCCGCCATCCGTGAGGCGGATGCGGAAAAACTTGCGCCTGCCACGCGGCCGGTATCGAAAATCGGCGCGGGGCTCAAGATCCTGCTTGTCGACCATGAAGACAGTTTCGTCCACACGCTCGCCAATTATTTCAGGCAGACGGGCGCTGAGGTGGCGACCGTGCGCTCGCCGGTGGCAGACGAAACGTTCGAACGGATCGCGCCGGACCTCGTTGTCCTGTCGCCCGGGCCGGGCATGCCGAAGGACTTCGACTGCAAGACGACGATCAAGAAGGCGCGCAGCCGAAACCTGCCGATCTTCGGCGTCTGCCTCGGCCTGCAGGCGCTGGCGGAGGCCTATGGCGGCACGCTGCGTCAGCTTGCTGTGCCCATGCACGGCAAGCCCTCGCGCATTCGCATCCTTGAGCCGGGCCGGCTTTTCGACGGGCTGCCGAAGGAAATCACCGTCGGCCGCTATCACTCGATCTTTGCCGATGCGGTGCAATTGCCGGCCGATTTCGCCATTTCGGCGGAGACCGATGACGGCATCATCATGGGCATCGAGCATGCGCATGAGCCGGTCGCGGCCGTGCAATTTCACCCCGAATCAATCATGACGCTCGGCGGCGATGCCGGCATGCGCATCATCGAAAATGTGGTGGGCAAGCTGGTCGATCGCTCCGGCGAGGCTTTGGGAGACAAAAAGGCGGCAGGGTGAAGACTGTCTTGCCATTGTCGCGATGAGGAGGTAGCAGATCGACAGGGCCGGGCGGCTGTTCCGGCCTTTTCGTTCAGCAAGACGGGATTTTCCAATGACTGGTGGTCAGGCAAAAGGCGGCGGCGCAAGCCGAACGCGGACACTGGCGTTCTGGACGATACCGCTCTCTCTTCTCGTGCTCGGGATCAAGCTTCTCGCCTGGCATCTGACCGGGTCCGTGGCGCTTTTGTCCGACGCGCTGGAATCGATCGTCAATGTGGTTGCCTCCGTCGCCGCTTTCGTCGCGATCGTCTATGCGGCCAAGCCTGCCGACCATGACCACCAGTTCGGTCATCACAAGGCGGAATATATCTCCGCCGTCATTGAGGGCGTGGCGATTGTCGTTGCCGCGCTCCTGATCTTCAATGAAGCCATTGGCGAACTTTTTGACCCGTCCATGCCGACCGATGTCGGCCTGGGCCTCGGCGTCAACATTTTCGCAAGCCTGATCAACGGCGTGTGGGCCTATGTGCTGATTTCGGCCGGGCGGTCGATGCGCTCGCCGGCACTGGTGGCCGACGGCAAGCATATCCGCACCGACGTCGTCACCTCGGTCGGCGTCGTGATTGGTCTCGGCATTGCGCTGGCGACGGGGTATCCGATCTTTGACCCGCTGATCGCGCTCGCCGTCGCCGCGCACATTCTCTATGCCGGCTGGCAGCTGATCGCTGAATCGGTCGGCGGGCTTATGGATGCTGCGCTCAGCGGCGAGGAAGAGGACGCGATCCGCAAGGCAATCCTCGACAATGCCAACGGTTCATCCGACGTGCACGACCTGAAGACCCGCCGCGCCGGCGCCGCCGCCTTCATCGATTTTCATCTCGTCGTCAGCGAGGACATGACGGTCGGCGAGGCACACGATATCTGCGACCGGTTGGAAGGCGCGATCAAGAAGGCGATCCCGGGTTCCACGCTTGCCATCCATGTGGAACCGGAAGGCGTCAAGCCGCATGGGGTGCGCGTCCGGATCGATTGATCGGCGGCGGAGTGGATGCGGGCGATGCCCGCACCCGGACAGGCCTTTGCCGGCGCCTATTTCGGCACGCGCGGCGGCGAAACGGTTTCGCCGCCGGACTGGCGCTCCAGCATCCAGCCGGGATATTCGCGCGGCAGGGCCGAGACCGCGTCGAGACGTTCCATGTCTGCGGCCGTAAGCTCCACGTCGGTCGCCTCGATATTGTCCTTCAGCTGGTCCGGCCGTTTCGCGCCGACGATCACGCTGGTGACCGCGGGCTGGTAGAGCAGCCACGAGAGCGCGATCTGCGCCACCGAAACGCCTTTGGTCTCGGCGATTTCGCGCATCACGTCGATCGTAGCGAAGCCGCGCTCCTTGTCGACCGGCGGGAAGTCGAAATTGACGCGGCGACCCTCCCCGTCGGTCTGGTTGTCGCGGTCATATTTGCCGGAGAGGAACCCGCCGGCAAGCGGCGACCAGACCATCAGCCCGACGCCTTCGGACTTCAGCATCGGCACGATCTCGCGTTCGAGATCGCGGCCGGCAATGGTGTAATAGGCCTGCAGCGACTGGAAGGAGGCAAGCCCCTTGCGCTCGGAAATACCGAGCGCCTTGGCAATCTGCCAGGCCGCCCAGTTGGAGACGCCGACATAGCGCACATGGCCGTGGCGCACGAGCGTGTCGAGCGCCTCGAGCGTTTCCTCGATCGGCGTCGTGTTGTCAAAGCCGTGAAGCTGGTAGAGGTCGATATGGTCGGTCTGCAGACGGGAAAGGCTTCCCTTCACCTGTTCCATGATGTGGTAGCGCGATGAGCCGCGGCTGTTCGGCCCTTCGCCCATGCCGCCGAACACCTTGGTGGCGATCACCACCTCGTCGCGCGGTATGCCGAGATTCCTGAGCGCCTGGCCGGTAATCTCCTCCGACAGCCCCTCGGAATAGACATTGGCGGTATCGATGAAGTTGATGCCGGAATCGATCGCCGTCTTGACGAGCTCTTCGGAGGCGGCCTGGTCGAGCGCGCCGATCGCCGTCCAGAAGCCCTTGCCGCCGAAGGTCATCGTGCCGAGACAGAGCTCGGACACTTTCAGGCCTGAATTCCCAAGTCGGTTGTAACGCATGGTTCTGCCTTTTCGGATGGAAATGATTGATGGTCTTCAAGCATCCGGCCTCTGCCGGGCCGTGCAAAAACCAAGGAATGACTGCCGGACCGAGGGGCCGGATCGTGAATTGACCGAACTGACGTGGGGGCTGCCCGGCGGCCTTTCAAGGCGCTCGACCGTTTTGCTGCGCAGCCGGAAAGCGGGGGACATTGTATTGGCGCGATATTCGCATTAAGTCGGGGAACAGAACATTTACCCTTGGAGATTCCGAATGAGCGACGAAGAAGACGACAAGAAGACCGAACTGCCCCTGGGCAAGGAGGCAGAAGCCAATCTGTTCAAGTCGCGGTCGATCTTCATCTACGGCCCGATCACGCAGGAACTCGCCCAGCGCGTCTGCTCGCAACTGGTGGCCATGGCCGCAGTCTCCGACGAAGACATCCGCGTTTTCGTGAACTCGCCGGGCGGTCACGTGGAATCGGGCGATTCGATCCACGACATGGTCAAGTTCATCAAGCCGAGGGTCATCATGATCGGATCCGGTTGGGTTGCCTCAGCCGGCGCGCTGATCTATGCGGCGGCGCCGAAGGAGCAGCGCATCTGCCTGCCCAATACGCGCTTTCTGCTGCACCAGCCCTCCGGCGGCACGCGCGGTCCGGCATCCGACATCGAGATCCAGGCCCGCGAGATCATCAAGATGAACGAGCGCCTGATCAAGATCTTCTCCGATGCCACCGGCCAGCCGGCAGACAAGATCGCCAAGGACATTGACCGCGACTACTGGCTCTCCGCCCAGGAGGCGATCGAGTACGGTCTCGTATCGCGGATCGTGACCTCGCAGGCCGAGATCTGATTTCCGGCACTTGATTGAGAACCGATAGGCCGGGCGAAGGGCTTGCTTCGCCCGGCTTTTTCGTGCTTGCAGTTCTTTAATCATATGCCGCAGGTCGGAGGGGACATGCTGAGGGAATTTTCGGCGCAGAGCCTGTTCATGGGGCTGCTGGTGGCCTTTGTCGGCTTTGCCAGTTCGTTTTCCGTCGTGCTGCAGGGGCTTGAAGGCATCGGCGCGAGCCCGGCGCAATCGGCCTCCGGCCTGATGGCGCTGTCTATCGTCATGGGCGTTGCCGGCATCATCATTTCGGCCGTCACGCGTATGCCGGTTTCGATTGCCTGGTCGACGCCGGGGGCGGCCCTTCTCGCCACGGCGGGAACGCTGCCCGGCGGTTTTGCCGAAGCGGTCGGCGCCTTCATTGTCGCCAACCTCCTGATCATCGCTGCCGGCCTGCTGAAGCCGGTCGGCCGGGCGATTTCCGCCATTCCCGCGCCGCTCGCCAATGCCATGCTGGCCGGCGTGCTGCTTGCGCTCTGCTTCGCGCCGGTCGAGGCGGTCAAGTTCGATCCGCTGCTGGGCCTGCCGATCATCCTCGCCTTCGTCGTCGCCGGCGCCTTCAACCGGCTTCTCGCCGTGCCGGCCGCCCTTGGCGCCTTCGTGCTGGTTCTGGTCTTCGGCGTCGATATCCCTGACGGCGCCTGGGCGGATGTCTGGCGCGAGGCGGCGCCGATGCCCGTCTGGGTGACGCCGGTGTTCAGCCTGCAGGCCGCCATTTCCGTGGCGCTTCCGCTTTTCATCGTCACCATGGCCTCGCAGAACATCCCCGGCGTCGCGATCCTTGCCATCAACGCGTACCGGCCGTCCGCCGGCAGGATGTTCTCGCTGACCGGCCTGTTCTCGCTTTTTGCCGCCCCCTTTGGCGGGCACGGCGTCAATCTGGCCGCGATCACGGCGGCCATGTGCGCGGGGCCGGATGCCCACCCCGACCCGAAACGACGCTACTGGGCCGCGATCATCGCCGGGATCGGCTATTTGGTCTTCGGGCTGATGAGCGGGCTGGTCGTCGCGCTGGTTTCGCTTGCTCCGCCGATCCTGATCGAGGCGGTCGCCGGCCTTGCCCTGATCGGCGCATTCGCCGCCGCCGCCCTTGCCGCCTTCAAGGAACCGGAGGCGCGCGAGGCAGCCGCGATCACCTTCCTGGTTGCCGCTTCCGGCGTCGGCTTCTTCGGCATTTCCGGCGCCTTCTGGGGGCTGGCGGCGGGGCTCGCGATCACCGGCATCAAACGTCTGACGCAGAAAAGGCATGCCGGGGGCTGACGCGTTTTTTGAATTGCAATCGGCGGCTGTTGCCGCTATGGAAATCGTCATGATCACTTTGGACGCATATCGGCAGGGCAGGTTTTCGGGCGGCGCAAGCGCCCCCGCCGCCGTCATGCGCGCGCCAAACTCGCTCCTTCTTCTCGGCCTTAACAGCGGTTGCCGGGTCCTTTGAGGAGCGCCCGGCGGCCGGAAAGCCGCTTGGCACCAAGCGCTCCTTCATTCCCGAACAGTTTATGACAACGAGAATGGCCAAAGCCTGACTGCGCCTCAAAGGCGGCAGACGGCGGGCCGGACAAGAGGACAAAATGGACGCGAGTCACTCCACCAAAGCCAAGGGCATGCCGACGGCTGCCGCCAAGTACCAGCCTTATCCGCAGGTCGATCTTTCCGATCGCACATGGCCGGGCAAGCGCATCGAGAAGGCACCGATCTGGTGCTCAGTCGATCTGCGCGACGGTAACCAGGCGCTGGTTGACCCCATGGGCCACGACCGCAAGGCGCGCATGTTCCAGCTGCTGCTCGACATGGGCTTCAAGGAAATCGAGATCGGCTTTCCCTCCGCCTCGCAGACGGATTTCGACTTTGCCCGCTGGTGCGTGGAAAACGGCAATGTCGGCGAGGATGTCTCCTTGCAGGTGCTGGTTCAGTGCCGCCCGGAACTGATCACCCGCACCTTTGAGGCGCTGAAAGGTTCGCACCGTCCCATCGTGCATTTCTACAATTCGACAAGTGAACTGCAGCGGCGCGTGGTGTTTGGCAAGGATGTTGCCGGCATCAAGCAGATCGCGGTCGATGCGGCCAAGATGATCACCGATATGGCGGCAAAGGCCGGCGGCGGCTACCGTTTCGAGTACTCGCCGGAAAGCTTTACCGGCACGGAACTGGAAGTGGCGCTGGAGGTCTGCAACGCGGTGATCGCCGAGGTCAAACCGACGCCGGACAACAAGCTGATCATCAACCTGCCGTCGACCGTCGAGATGTCGATGCCCAACATCTATGCCGACCAGATCGAGTGGATGTGCCGCAATCTCGACAATCGCGAAAACCTGCTGATCTCGGTCCATCCGCATAATGATCGCGGCACGGGCATCGCGTCCGCCGAGATGGGCCTGCTCGCCGGCGCCGACCGCGTCGAGGGCACGCTGTTCGGCAATGGCGAGCGCACCGGCAATGTCGATATCGTCACCATGGCGCTCAACATGTTCACGCAAGGGGTTGATCCGGAACTGGATTGTACCGAGATCGAGCGCATCAAGGACGTCTACGAATATTCGAACCAGATGACGATCCCGGAACGCCACCCCTATGTCGGCGAGTTGGTCTACACGGCCTTCTCCGGCTCGCATCAGGATGCGATCAACAAGGGGATGAAGGCGATCCGGGTCGCCAACAAGCCGGTCTGGGAAGTGCCCTACCTGCCGATCGACCCGCAGGACGTGGGCCGCACCTATGAGGCGATCATCCGCATCAATTCCCAGTCGGGCAAGGGCGGCATCGCCTATATCATGCAGAGCGACTACGGCATCAACATGCCGCGCGGCCTGCAGGTGGCCTTCCGCGAACTGATCCAGAAGATCACCGACGAAGAGGGCCGCGAACTGCCGTCGAAGCGCATCTATGACGTGTTCATGGAGCATTATGTCGATCAGCCGGAAGGCCGCATCAAGTTCATCGATCACCACACCTATCCGCAGGGCGCGGAAAAGGGCGTGCGCGTCGTGACGGCTGAAATCTCGGACGATGGCGAGAAGAAGCGGATCGATGCGAAGGGCAATGGCCCGGTCGATGGCTTCGTCAATGCGCTGTCTGCCTATCTCGGCATCAACCTGTCGGTAGAAGACTATTCAGAACACTCGCTCCACCACGGCTCGGACGCAAAGGCGATTGCCTATGTCGAGGTGAAATATGACGGCGGCCGCATGTTCGGCGCCGGGATCAACACCAATATCGTGGCGGCATCGCTGGAGGCGATCGTCTCGGCGGCGAACCAGATCCTCGCCAAGGGCGCGTAGACACATCATGACGGCGCCGGCAGGGCTGGCGCCGTCCGTTCCCTCAATTGCAATCTTACAGTTTCAGATAGGCCGATTGTGCGAGCGCCGGCATATCGGTGTCTGATGACGGGCCGACGATGGCGACGAGCGCGCGTTCTCCCTGCCACCAGGCGACGGTGAGATTGTCGCGGATAGTCTCCTGGACATCGGTGATCTCGTTGTCGAGCGTCGCCGGGCGCGCGAGGATGAAGACCGAAAGCAGGTCGCCCGCATTGTTGCGATAGAAGAGTTCAACGCCCGGCGTGCGGTCGACGGCGACGATGCGTGCGCCTTCAAAGATCCGCGCGCCCTCCTCGAAGCTTGGAACGCTCACGTCGAGGCCGGTCGTGCGCTGCACGAGGTCGGCAACGGCTGCGGTATCCTGAGGCCCGATATCCGTTATCGGCTGATATTTTCTGCCGAAGATGCGGAAATTGGCGCAGACATCGTCGATCCAGTCGGTCGATTGTTCCAGAGACAGGTCAACTGTTTCCGTCGCGCTCGAGGTATCCCGCGACAGGATCGCGCCGATGGCGATGCCAATGCCGAGAAAGCCGCAACAGGCAAGGGCTGGCAACCAGCGTTTCGCGCGCTTCCGACCGCTGACATCGGCTGATTTGTTGGTTTTGACGGAGATGTCCATCGTTTCCTTGAAAATATGAATGGCGACCGGAACCGGACCTGATGCCCCGTAGCGCGAAGTTCGCGCGCGATATTGCCCCTTGTAAAGGCCGGAAACAAGGGGCTGCGTTCACTTTGTCGAACCGACGCGGAACCGACTTATTTGCGTTTGACTATGGTCGCTCCGCATTCCGGTTTCGCTGAGGAAAAATTACGGCAGAAATGTGGCTCAAGCGGAAAGGGGCCTTGCGGTATGGATCAATCAAGTGAACAATGACGTTGAAGAAGAAGAACGAGAACCGGGCGGCTCGCCGCCCAACCGAGGGCAAACTTAACACGTCATGAGTGATAATCTGCAGGGAGCAGCGGCCACGCGTCAGGCGATCATTTCGACCGCTTTGCGCCTGTTCGCGGAATTTGGTTACAACGCCGTCTCCACACGCAAGATCGCGGAACGATCCGGGGCCAATATTGGCAGCATCGCCTATCATTTCGGCGGCAAGCCCGGGCTTCTGATCGCCTGCGCGCATTATGTGATCGACGCGATTTCGGAGCGGCTCGGAAGCGATGTCCTTCAGCCGGTGCCTGATGATGTCGCGCCCGAGGCCGCCCGCGAGGAACTCCTGGAGATCGCGCTTCGCATGGTGACGCCGATCACGGGGCGAAGTGACGCCGAGGCGATCTCCGCCTTCATGATGCGCTATATCACCCAGCGCAGCGAAGCCTTCGACCTGCTTTACGCGCAGGTCACAGCGCCCTTGCACAGACATATCGGGCAGTTGCTCGGCCGCGCGAGCGGGAGAGATCCTGATGCCGAAGAGACCAAGGTGCTCAGCTTCGCGATCATGGGGCAATCGATGTATTTCCGGATCTGTCCGGACGCGGTAAAGAACGCCATGGGCTGGAACGGCCTTGGCGGCGGCGAATGCGCGAAGGTTGCGACAGCGCTGTCTCTGAGCATCAACGGGCTGATCGACGCCTATTCCGCAGCGGCTTCAGCGTAGGAATAGGCAAATGCGCTTTCCGGCTCTATGAGGCCGCTTGCAGCATCGAGCGCATGGCGCTGGCAGTGCATTTCCCACCTGCCGGGCTTCCCCCTGACCGTGATCAGGTTAAAGGCAGACGGCGGCTTCTTGCCATCGGTTCCCTGTCCGGCCGCGGCAATGCCGATGACCGGCGTCTTGCCATGCGGCGTTTCGATGAAATTGACGGTGTTGAGATGGGTGTGCCCGTGCAGCACCAGTTCGCACCCTCCGGTCGAGACTGCGGCGCGGAACCGCCTGATGCCGATCAGCCGTTTGTGACGTGCGGCCGCCCCGCGCACCGGCGGGTGGTGGATCATCACGATCCTGAACAGGCCTTCCTCGCCGGCCTTCCTGAGCAACTCGGCCGTCGCGCGCGCCTGCTTCTTCTCGAAGTTGCCGATCGCCATGAACGGTGGCGAGGCGATGGCCGAAGAACAGCCGATAATCGCCACGGGCCCGCGCCGGCGCAGATAAGGAAAGGTGAGGGCATCCGAGGTGCTGCTGAGCGGACGGTGTTCATCGCCCTGCATATTGTCGCGCCAGGCCCTGGCAACCTTGGCATAGGCCCCGCCCACATAGGCGTCGTGGTTGCCGGGCACCAGCGAGACGTCTTTTGCCGGACCGACGCTCTTCAGCCATTCGGCGGCGTTCTCGATCTCCTTGGTGGTGGCAAGATTGACGAGATCGCCGGTGATTGCAAGGTGATCCGGCGCCTCGTCGGCGATCGCCAGAAGCAGGTTCTCCAGCGTGTTTTTGCCGAGATGTTTGCGCCGGTTGCGGTGCCAGTTCAAGAAACCGGTGATGCGTTTGGAGACCAGCTCTCGCGGCGAAAGCTGCGGCAGCGGTCCGAGGTGGACATCTGAAATATGAGCGAGCTTGAACATGAAGATGTCATAGACGGGCCCGCCCCAGGCCGCAAGCAGTCTCCGGCACGAACAGCCTCCGTGCACGGCGATCTTGACTTCGCTCAAATTAAGGATATTAAATATCCTCAAGGATAAAAAATATCCTTAATTTGATGAAAGGACTCAGATCATGACTACACCGCCCTATGCCCGGTTCACGCTTGCTCTTGCCGAGGCCTATATCGCTTTCTCCAAAACACTTGGGACGAACAGCCTTGATGCAAGGCTGAAACATCTCGTCGATATCCGCGTGTCGCAGATCAATGGCTGTGCCTTCTGCCTCGACATGCATCACAAGGAAGCCAAGATTGCCGGCGAAAGGGAGTTGCGTCTCTACCATGTCGCCGTCTTTGCCGAATCGCCGCTGTTCTCCGACACGGAAAAGGCGGCACTCGCCTATGCCGAGGCGCTCACCGGCGCGATAGACAACCACAGGGCCGTCTCGGCGCGCGAGGCGCTAGCGCCCTATTTCAGCGACCGGGAGATCGCCGAATTGACCTATGTGATCGTGTCGATTAATGGATGGAACAGGTTGGCGATTGCCTATCAGAGCCGTCCTGGCTCGCTGGACAGGGTTTACGGTCTGGATAAGGCCGGCTTGGAAGCGGATGCAGCTTAGAAATCAGGTCGAATGGGTCCTTCACGCGGCGGCCGTGCTAGCCGGTCTCCCGCGCGGACGCTATTTGCCCACCAAGGTGCTTGCGACCTTCCACGGCATTCCGAAGGAATATCTTTCGAAGGCATTGCAGGCGCTCTCCCAGGCCGGGCTCGTGGAAAGCTCGCTTGGGCCTGGCGGCGGCTACAGGCTCGCCGCCGCGCCTGAGGACATCTCTTTTCTTGACATTGTCGAAGCGGTCGAAGGCAAGGCGCCCTTGTTTCTGTGCCGCGATATTCGCGCCAACAACCCGTGCCTGCCGGAAGGCTATTGCCCGAAGGACATGTGCCCCGTGGCAAAGGTCATGCTGCGCGCAGACAGGGCCTGGCGGGCCTCGCTTGCCGAAACAAGCCTTGCCGACCTCGCGCCTGAAGTCGTCGAGGGGCTCGGCCCCGAGCTTTACGAGGCGACCCGCAACTGGCTGACGGAGCGAAGCGGCACGGGATAGCCGATCCGCGCTTCGTTCTGCTTATCGACCGTGCGGCGCGTCGAGATCGAGGATCGGTCCCTCAGGCACGATACCCGTTGGATTGATGTTCTTGTGCGAGCCGTAGTAGTGGCGCTTGATGTGGTCGAAATTGACCGTCTCGGCGATGCCCGGCATCTGGTAGAGTTCGCGCAGATAGCCCTGAAGGTTCGGATAGTCCGCGATCCGCCTAAGATTGCACTTGAAGTGCCCGACATAGACCGGGTCGAAACGCACCAGCGTCGTGAACAACCGCCAGTCCGCCTCCGTCAGCGTGTCGCCCGCGAGGTAGCGGTTTTCGCCGAGCCGTTCCTCCAGCATGTCGAGCGTTTCGAACAGCTTGGTCACATGCTCGCCATAGGCTTCCTGCGTGGTGGCGAAACCGGATTTGTAGACGCCGTTGTTGACCGTATCATAAACGGTTGCATTGATGTCATCGATCTCGCCGCGGAGTTCTTCCGGGTAGAAATCGAGGTTGTTTCCGGTGAGCTTGTCGAAGGCCGAATTGAACATCCGGATGATTTCGGCGGACTCGTTCGAGACAATCGTCCCGCGCTTCTTGTCCCAGACCACCGGAACCGTTACGCGACCGGTATAGTGCGGGTCGGCCTTGGTGTAGACCTGCCAGAGATAGTCGGCGCCATTGATCGGGTCGTTGGTGCCGCCGTCGCGGTTCTTGAATTCCCATCCGTTTTCCAGCATCAGCGGGTCGACGATCGAAACGTCGATAAAATCCTCGAGGCCCTTGAGCTTGCGGAAGATCAGGGTTCGGTGCGCCCACGGGCAGGCGAGCGCGACATAGAGGTGGTAGCGGTCCTTTTCGGCCTCAAAACCGCCTTCTCCCTCCGGCCCGGCGCTGCCATCGGCCGTGATCCAGTTCCTGAACTGCGAGCTTTCACGCTTGAAATGGCCCTTGGATTTCTTGGTGTCGTACCAAACGTCCTTCCAGACGCCGTCTTCCAGCATGCCCATGGGATGCTCCTTTCATTCCTCTCTCGACCCTTACATACGTTTCGGCTGAAGCATTGCCAGCCCCGAAACGTTTGACACTGTGTCATGGTTCAACGGAAATCGCGCTCTTGAGGTCCATCGGCTGGACGGGGCCGTTTTTTCCTGCTAGTGGCGTTCTGCCCTGAAACTGGAATTTGTCATGCGGATCCTGCGACGACGCTGATTGAAGATCGAAAACCGGAGAACCTCTCCGGCGGCTTTCATTTGCGTAATTCCGACAGGCTCACAAAACCATGACAAGCGAACTGTGCTACCTCCCCGAAGAGGTTTCCCACGACAACGCGATCGAAGAGATCAACGACGAGGCTTTCGGGCCCGGGCGCTTCGCGCGCACGGCAAGCCGTATCCGCGAGCAGGGCCCGCATGATCGCACCCTGTCCTTTGTTTGCCTGGATGGGGACGCAGTGATTGCCTCGGTGCGGCTGACGCCGGTCTGGGCCGGCAAGGCTGCCGGCCACATGCTCGGCCCGCTCGCCGTCCGCCCCTCCCACAAGAACCGGGGCATCGGCCGCAAGCTGGTGCGCATTGCCGTCGAAGCCGCCGCAGGGGCTGGCTCCGAGGTGGTGATCCTGATCGGCGATGCGCCCTATTACGGGCCGCTCGGCTTCCGCCCCATCGTGCCGCCGACCCTGCTTTTGCCGGGCCCGGTCGATCCGAAGCGCATCCTTGCCGATCCGTTGGTGGACGGCGTGGAAGCCAGGCTCGTCGGCATGATGCGGTTCCGGGCCGATTAGAGCATTTCGCAGTCAGATGGAAACATCTGACGTCCGTGAAAATGCGTCAAAACAAATAGATAGAGCGGTTTCGCGTTTCCACCAAAGGCGGAGCCGCTCTAACCTATTGAATCTGCGCATCGTGCTTTCCGAGAATCGGTTCCGATTTTCGGAAAGCACGATGCGCTAGTTCAGGATTTTGTCCGCCCCTCGCGCCACCAGGTGGCCGAGATCAGCGCCAGAAGGGCGGCAAGCCCGAGCAGGCCGTTGAAGAGCGGTAGCGAGCGGATGCTTTCAAGCCGCGTATCAGACGTGGCCACGATCGGCATGAAGCTGTCATTGCCGGCCCTGAGCGGCCCGAACGTCACCCGGACGGGCGGCATGCCGTCCGCAATCCGCTGCACCAGTCCGCGGGTCTCGCCCGCAAGCGGCGAAAGGCTTTCCGTTGTCGAGATCATTGCCTTGAACTCCGGCGCGTCCGGATCGCCGATATTGACGAGCCGTTGCAGGTCGCCGTTTTCGATCGAAAACAGGCCCATTTCGCTGACGGGAACGTTGCCCCGGAACAGACCGGGCTCGACCTCATCGAGCGGGACAGTCAGCGAACGCCCCGATGGCGTGCTCACGATCGCCTCGCGCGGGGCGTCGCCCATGGTCTGGCGGGTGATTTCCAACTGCTCGCCATCGGTTGCTGCCGTCAGCGCCTCCTCCTCCAGCGCCGGTTCCTGCATCAGCCAGTGGGCGATGCGCCGGTAGAGCGGCACGTAAGGTCCGCCGCCCTCGAAGCCGCGCGCCCACAGCCAGCCCTGGTCGGACAGGAATTCGGCGACCCGGCCCCGGCCTTCGCGTGAGAGCACCAGAAGCGGCGCGCCGTCTGCCGTCATCACCGTCTCGCCGCGCGCATCGCCGACGGGGATGGAGCGGAACCAGCGGCCCCAGGCCGGAGGCTCCTCGCCGCCCCCCGGCAGGTCCCGGGTGACAGGGTGCATTTCGCCCGTCGGGGAGATGCCCGGATAAAACGCGCCCTCGGAAAGATCACCGGTCGGGATTGCCGGCAGCACGGCGGAAAGCGGCGTTGCTGCGATCGATTCCGGTCCAGCGATCTCCGGGCCGGCGGCCACCAGCAGCGCACCGCCGTTCAGTACATATTGCGCGATGTTGTCGTAATAGAGCAGCGGCAGGACGCCGCGGTTGTGGTAGCGGTCGAAGATGATCAGGTCGAAGTCGTCGATCTTGTCGATGAACAGTTCCCGCGTCGGGAAGGCGATCAGCGACAATTCGTTGATCGGCGTGCCGTCCTGCTTTTCCGGAGGGCGCAGGATGGTGAAGTGCACGAGATCGACGGAGGGGTCGGACTTCAAGAGGTTGCGCCATGTCCGCTCGCCGGAATGCGGCGAGCCGGAAACGAGCAGCACGCGCAGGTTCTCGCGAATGCCCTCGACGATCTGGACCGCGCGGTTGTTCACCTCGGTCAACTCGCCGGGCACAGGATCGACGGACAGTTCGAGAATGTTCTCGCCGCCGGTGTCGAGGTCGAAGACATAGCGGGTCGAGATATCCGGCGCGACCATCATCTGCGCGACGATGGCTCCGTTGAGCCGCGCCGTCACCATCGCCGGGCCCGCGCCGCCTTCGGCATCGCTGACCGGTCCGTCATTGACCACGGTGAACTCGACCGGCAGGCTTTCACCGACAAGAGCGAAACGGGGTGCCTCGTTGATCTCGATCCGGCGGTCATATTCTTCCGCCGTGCCCGTCACCAGCGCATTGATGGGGATGTCGGCCGGAAAGGCGGCTGCGTCCTCGGGGATATCGTGAATCTGGCCGTCGGTGATGAGGAAGGCGGCGCCCATCCGGCTCGGCGGCACGTCGCGCACGGCATCGGCCAGCGCCTGGAAGGCAAGCGTTTCCGCTCGCCCGTTCTCGTTGGCAGTCGCGACCTCGACAATGCGCGGCTCGAGCGTCGGGTCCTCGGCCAGGCGCGCCTGCAACCTTTCGAGCGCGGCATCGGTCCGGCCGGCGCGGTCTTCGGAAAGCTGGCTCTGGGAGCGGTCGACCACGATCGGCACGATGGTTGAAAGCGGCGAGCGCTCCTCGCGGCTAACAGTCGGGTTGGCGATAGCCGCGAGAAGCAGAAAACCGGCCGCCGCACGCAGCGTCGTGCCGCGCATGCGGGTCAGATAGCCGAGCGCCATCAGCGCGATGATGGCGGCGAGGGCCGCATAGAGCGCGGTCAACGGCAGAAGGGGGGCGAAGGTCAGGTCCATT
The DNA here is from genome assembly GCF_001578105.1 of Martelella sp. AD-3. Taxonomy (GTDB): domain Bacteria; phylum Pseudomonadota; class Alphaproteobacteria; order Rhizobiales; family Rhizobiaceae; genus Martelella. The sequence goes on from NZ_CP014275.1 coordinate 486,253, forward strand.
ATTGTCCCAGCCTTTCCAGAAGTGCAGGAACATGGACCTGGTCGGCCTTGTAATTGCCGGTCAGCATATACATCACGATGTTGACGCCGGTGCGATAGGCGAACTGGCGCTGAAGCGGGCTTTCCGGAACGGTCGGCAGCATCGGCGTCATATCCGGATTGGTGGCCCAGGCACCGGCGAAATCATTGCCGGTGATGATGATCGGCGAAACGCCGTCGCCGCCGCTCGTCACCATGCCCGAACTGGAGGCCGATCGCGCCTCGACCCAGAGGGGCGAGCCGTCATACCGGCCCGGGAAATCGGAAAGCAGATAGAAGGAGCGCGTCAGCACATGGTCCTCGGGCACGGGTTCCAGAGGCGGCACGTCGATGTTGTCAAGGATCGCGCGCAGCCGCGCCGTGTTGGCGCTGACGGCTTCCTGTCTGAGCGGCGAATACTGGTCGCGCGTGTCGAACAGCACGGTGCCGCCATTGCGCATATAAGCCTCGATGCCGGCGATTGCCTCCTGAGATGGCATCGGCGCGGCGGCAGAAACCGGCCAGTAGATCAGCGGATAAAAGGCCAGCTCGTCTTCAGCCGGATCAACGCCGACGGGATCGCCCGGCTCCAGCGCGGTGCGGTATGAAATATAGTCGGAAAGCCCCTTGAGCCCGCGCTCGGAGATGCGGTCGACCTCATCCTCGCCGGTCACGACATAGGCGAGATGGGTCTCGTACAGAAGATCGGCGATCTCGGCATCGCTCATCCGGGCATGGGCCGTGCCGGCAAGGCCGGGCGTGAAGGGCAGGGCGGCGGCAAGAGCGGCCGCAAGAATGAGGGGCAGGGCGGCGCGGCGTGACTTGAGATTCGAGAAAGCGCCGTTCATCGCCAGCATGATGACGCCGTCGGAAATCAGGAGCAGCATGGCGGCCGCCAAGAGCGACGGCTTGAGGCTGAAGGCGCGGGTCTCGCCGATCGGCTGCAGGCGGCTGCCTTCAAGGGCCGCGACATCGAGCGGCGCAAGCGTGTCCTCGGGGCCAAAGAGGTTGACGGCGGTGAAGCCGTCGGCCGAGCCGTAAAGCCCCGGCGGGTTCTCCCGCGTCGCGATTGGTTGTCTCCCGGCATCGGAAAGCGGGTTGGCGCCGCTGACATCGGCTGACAGCGTGCCGTTGGCCGCCAACAGGCGGTAGGGGGGCAGGAGGCGCGAAGAGCCGTTTTCTCCGTCGGCCGCCGCGCTCGCTCGGGAAAGATTGACGATCCGACGCAGCATTTCGACGAAATAGCCGGAAATCGGCAGGTTCGACCAGTTCGGGTCGGCCGAGGTGTGGAACAGCACCAGCCGTCCGTCGCCAAGCATGTTTTCGGTCACCAGTGGCGTGCCGTCTTCAAGGCTCGCCCAGGTGTGATCGGCAAGATCGGGCGCCGGCTCGGCCAGCACCTGGCGGGAGACGGTGATGCGGTCCGGTACGGGCAGGCCGTAAAACGGGCTTTCCTGCGGAAAGGGCGCGAGGGTCTGCGGCTCGTTCCAGCTCATCGCCCCGCCAAAGGCGCGCGCGCCGGAGCGCAGCCGGACCGGCAGCAGCGGGTCTTCGCCTTCGGATGACGCAAGGCGCGGCCCGGCAAAACGGACCAGCGTGCCGCCGGCCTCCACCCATTGCCGCAAAAGCGCATGGGTGTCTTCGCCAAGCGTCCCGACATCGCTGAGGATCACCACGGAAGGCTTCTGTTCGATCAGCGCATCAAGCTGTTCGGGCAAGGTTGCGGCGTCGCTCGAAATCAGGTCGGCGTAGGGGGAAAGCGCCTGGCGCAGGTAATAGGCCGCCGACAGCAGCGGCTGGGCCTCATTGGCCGGACTTCCCGAGACAAGCGCGACGCGCCGGCGCTGGAAGCCGTCGTCCAGAAGATGGACAGCGCCGGCATTGGCCGCGCCGTCGATGGCGATGCGGGCGAAATCATTGCGCACCTCGAAGGGCGCGCGAATCTCCGTTGCCGCTGATGTGTCGCCGGCTGCAAAGACCAGCGGACTGGTCGCGATCACGCGTCCCTGCAGGTCATAGGCATTGACGGTCATGTCCGCGCGCGGCCCGGCTTCCGCGCGCGCGGCCGTGATCCTGCTTGCGGCAACGCCATTGTCGACCGAAGTCAGGGCTGCCGGAAGGGCGCGGTTCGGGCGCATCACCAGAAGATCGCTGGCCGCCGCGCCGTTCAGCACGTCGAAAGCGGCCTCGTCGTCGGGCCCTGACAATCCGTCGGAGAGGAAGGCGATCGTGCCGGGCGGCGTGCCGCCGAGCGCATCGATGAGCGCGGTTGCCGCGATCAACCGGTTGGGCCGGACTGCTTGCGGTTCTGCGGCTGCCAACCTCCGGTGCGCTTCATCGGCCGAGACCGGACGCGCATCGCCGCCCGTCTCGGCGGTGAAGGCGAGAGCGACGGGCAGGTTCGCGCGGCCGGCCGCCTCGATCAGCGCGTCGGCGGCGGCCATGCGCGATTCCCAGTCCTCGGCGCTCGCCCAGCCATTGTCGATCAGGAGCGTCAGGGGACCGGCGGTCGAAAGCGCGGTCCGGTCCGGATTGATCACCGGATTGGCAATGGCGAGAATGACGAACGTTGCGAGCGCCATTCTCAGGAGCGTCAGCCACCACGGGCTCCTGGCGGGCGTCTCGTCGCGTTTCGCCAGCCGCAGAAGGATGGCAAGTGGCGGAAAGATCTCGCGTCGCGGCCGCGGCGGTGTCAGCTTCAGGAGCCACCAGATCGCGGGCAAAACCACGAGAGCGGCAAGAGCCAGCGGGCTCAGGAACTCGAAGCCGGCCATCAGCGCCGCCCTCCGTTAAGGCCGGAAAGCCGCATGTGCAGCGCCGTCAGCGCCTCGGAGGCAGGCCGGTCCGTGTGGTGGGTCAAGAAGCTCCAGCCGGAGCGCCGGGCTGCGTCCGAAATGAGCGCGCGACGTGCCCGGTATTGTTCGAGATAGGACTCCTTCAAACTCTCGGCCCGGCCGAGCGTCAGTTCCCGGCCCGTTTCGGGATCGGCGAACGCTGTGCGTCCGCTATAGGGAAAGCTTTCCTCCGCCGGGTCGGCCACTTCCACCAGATGGGCCTTGAGGCCGCGCTCGGAAAGCGGCGCGATCTTATTGAAAAGGGCTTGCGGATCATCGAGAAAATCGCCGATGACGATCAGTTCCGATGGGCCGCGCATCATCTGCGTATCGGGCAGGACGGGGGGAATCTCGGTTGCTGCGGCAAGATGATGGGCGAGTTTCTCGGCGCCGTTGCGGCTGGCAACCGGCTCCATCAGCCCGGGATAGCCGACCCGCTCGCCCGAGCGCAGCAGGGTTTCGGCAATTGCCAGCAGCAGGACCAGCGCGCGGTGCTCCTTGGAAACCGGGGCCGCTTCGGAGCGGAACTGCATTGACGGCGAAAGATCGCAGAACAGCCAGACGGTGTGCGCCGCTTCCCATTCCATGTCGCGCACATAGGTGTGGTCGTCGCGCGCCGAACGCCGCCAGTCGACCTTCATCAGCGATTCGCCGGGCGCATAGGGCCGGAACTGCCAGAAGTTCTCGCCCGGACCACGGCGCCTGCGCCCGTGCCATCCGGCGATTACCGTGTTGGCGATCCGACGCGCCTCGATCAGGCAGTCCGGCAGCAGGCTTGCGCGCCGTTTGCCCTCGACGAGAGCCGAATTGCGGGCGGTTGGCGGTGTCGTTTGTCCGATCGGGGCCAAGGGCGGCTGCCTGTCAGTTGAAGTCGCGCTTTGCGATGGTGGCGATGACGTCGGTGAGGGTGATGCCTTCGGCGCGGGCGGCAAAGGTCAGCGCCATGCGGTGTTGCAGCACCGGCGCGGCAAGCGCCTTCACATCGTCGACCGAGGGAGCGAGCCGGCCCTGATAAAGCGCCCGCGCCCGCGCCGTCAGCATCAGCGCCTGTCCGGCGCGCGGGCCGGGGCCCCAGGCCACGGTGCGGTCGGTTTCCTCAAAACCTTCTCCGGGACGAGCGGCGCGGACAAGTTCCAGGATGGCTTCGAGCACGCTTTCGCTGACCGGCATCTTGCGGATCAGCGACTGGATCTCCATCAACCGTTCTCCCGTGATGACGGGCCTTGCCGTCTCTTCCGTCGCCCCGGTCGTCTCCAGCAGGATACGGCGCTCGGATGCAATGTCGGGGTAGCCGACATTGACCTGAAGCAGGAAACGGTCGAGCTGTGCCTCGGGCAGGGGGTAGGTGCCTTCCTGTTCCAGCGGGTTCTGGGTGGCGAGCACGTGGAAGGGGCGCGGCAGGTCGTAATGCTGGCCGGCAATGGTGACGGCATATTCCTGCATGGATTGCAAGAGCGCCGACTGGGTGCGCGGCGAGGCGCGGTTGATTTCGTCCGCCATCAGCAACTGGGCGAAGACCGGGCCCTTGATGAAGCGGAAGGAGCGGCGGCCGGTGTCGCTTTCCTCCAGCACTTCGGAGCCCAGAATATCCGACGGCATCAGGTCGGGCGTGAACTGGATACGGTTGCCGGCAAGGCCGAGCACGGTGCCGAGCGTGCTCACCAGCTTGGTCTTGGCAAGGCCCGGCACGCCGACGAGCAGGGCATGGCCGCCGGAGAGCACGGCCAGAAGCACGCTTTCCACGACATTCTCCTGGCCGTAGATGACCTTGGAGACCTCGGCCTTCACCTTCTGGATGTCCTCAAGGGCCTTTTCGGCCTCTGCCACGATCTCCTGAGCCGTATTCGCGTCAGTCGCATCCATGCACATGTCTCCACGGCCGAGGGCCAGTTTGGTGTTTCCGGGCGGTTGCCGGTTCGTCATTCGAAAAGGATAATCACCTGCCGGCGGCTGACAAGCCGGTTTGGAATGACTATTTCGAGAGCGAACAACATTCGACCCGAAACTGGGACGGAAAGATGACGGACGGGGCAAGACCATCGATTGCAGACCCTTCGGGGCTGGCCGCGGCAATCGCACGCCAGCTCGAGGGCGGGGGAAAGCGCGCGCCCGCGCCGGTGGAAAAATGGGATCCGCCGTTCTGCGGCGACCTCGACATGGAAATCCGTCGCGACGGCGCATGGTTCTATCAGGGAACGCCGATCGGGCGTGCGGCGCTTGCGCAGCTTTTTTCGACGGTCTTGCGCAAGGATGAAGATGGCGAGACCTATCTGGTGACGCCCGTCGAGAAGGTCCGCATCCGCGTGGAGGACGCGGCCTTCGTTGCCGTTGCCATGGCGCTTTCGGGCAAGGACGGCGAACGGGTGGTTTCTGTGCGCACCAATATGGGCGAGGTGGTCGAGATCGGCGCGACGCATCCCCTGCGGTTTGAAATTTCCGGGGAAAATGCCGAGCTCAAGCCCTATGTTCTGGTCAGGGGACGTCTGGAAGCCTTGTTTTCGCGGGCGCTGACCTATGATCTCGTGGAACTTGGCGAAGAGGCCGATGTGGAAGGGAAGGCCATGTTTGTCATCCGCTCCGGCGCGATGCTCTTTCCCGTGATGGAAATGGCCATGCTGGAGACGTCACTGTGAATGCCGCCAATCCACGCTTTGCCGCAGCGGGCTTCCGCCAGCGCGCGCTCGCCCAGCGGGGCAAGCCGCTGGAACATGCCTGGCGTGACCACGGCGACCATGCGCTCAACCCGGACCTCTTTGCCTACTATGAGGATCTGGACATGCGCTCGGCCGCCGTGCTGGTCCCCGTGGTCGATTATGGCGATGAGGCGCGGGTGATCTTCACCCGGCGGACCACGAAGCTCAGAAAGCACTCCGGGCAGATCGCCTTTCCGGGCGGGTCGATCGATCCGGACGATCGCTCGCCGGAAGATGCGGCGCTGCGCGAATGCGAGGAGGAGATCGGCCTTGACCGCCATTTCGTCCAGCCGGTCGCGCGCCTGCCGGATTATCTCGCCGGAACCGGTTTCAGGATCACGCCGATCCTCTCCGTCGTGCGCCCGGGCTTTTCGCTCACGGCCAACCCGGACGAGGTGGATCACATTTTCGAGGTGCCGCTCGGCTTCATCATGGAACCGGCCAATCACGAGCATCGCAGCGGCGTGCTCGGCGGCAAGACCCGGCGCTATTACGAGATCAATTACGGCGATTACCGGATCTGGGGCATTACCGCCGGCATCGTCAGGACAATCTATGAAAGGCTTTATGCGTGAAGACGGTGAAAGACGATCCATGGTTCAGGGAAGGCCGGCTTCAGAAGGTTCTCGATGTGCTCAACGGCGATGGCGGCGAAACGCGGATCGTCGGTGGAGCGGTGCGCAACGCGCTGATGGGCATGCCGGTCGGCGACATCGACATGGCGACCACGCTTGTGCCGGAAGAGGTGGCCGCGCGGGCGAAGAATGCGGGGATGAAGCCTGTGCCCACGGGCATCGCGCATGGCACGGTGACGGTGGTGTGCGAGGGCAAACCCTTCGAGGTGACGACGCTGCGCGCCGATGTGGAGACATTCGGGCGGCACGCGACGGTGCGGTTCGGGACCGACTGGGCCGAGGACGCGGCGCGCCGCGACCTGACGATCAACGCGCTCTACGCCAACAGGGACGGCGCCGTGATCGATCTCGTCGACGGGCTTGCGGATATCGAAACGCGCAACGTCCGCTTTATCGGCGAGGCGGAAACGCGGATCACCGAGGACTATCTGAGGATACTTCGCTTTTTTCGCTTCTTTGCCTGGTATGGCGGCGGCAGGCCCGATGCGGCAGGTCTGAAGGCAAGCGTGCGCCACCGCGAGGGGTTGAAGACCCTGTCTGCCGAGCGCGTCTGGGCGGAGATGAAAAAGCTTCTTGCCGCCGGCGATCCCTCGCGCGCGCTGTTGTGGATGCGCCAGACCGGCGTTCTCACGATCGTGTTGCCGGAGAGCGAAAAATGGGGGATCGATGCGGTGCCGGGCCTGGTCGACGCCGAGGCGCATTTTGGCTGGATGCCTGACCCGCTTGTGAGGCTCGCCGCGATTGTCCCGCCTTATGACGTGCGGCTGAAGGCGATGGCGAGGCGCCTGAAGTTCTCCAATGCCGAACGTGACCTCATACTCTCCTTTGCCGCCGCGCCGGTGGTTGCGGCGTCGACATCGGCGGCGCGCCTGCGCCAGCTGCTTTACACGCACGGCAAGCAGGGCCTGTTGATGCGGCTGAAGCTGTCGCTTTCCGACGCGCGGTCCAAGGCTGCGGGCGGCGATGCAGAAGCGGTTGCAGAGGCAGCGGGATACGTGCGCCTGATCGAGGCGGCCGAGAGCTGGAAAAAGCCCGAAATGCCCATTTCCGGCGGCGATATCGTCGATGCCGGCGTGCCGGCGGGCCCCGAGGTGGGTCGAATTCTGACAAGCCTGGAAAAGCAATGGGTGGAAAGCGATTTCGAACTGGACCGGGCAGCGCTTGCCGCCCGGCTTGATGCGTTGAGAAACGGCTGAGGCCTCAGGCCTTTTCCTCGTCCTTGATCCGCGCCTTGATGTTGTCGACCATGTTTTCGCGGATAATGGTCTCGCCGTGGGTCGTGCGCAGGTGCTCGACGGAGCGGCGGACAACTTCTGCTTCGTCTTCTGCGCTGGTGTGCCAGGGGCAGCCGGGCACGAGCGTTCCGCAATCAAAACGTTTCATGTCTTCCTCCTTTGTTTTCCGTCTTCAGGTTAAACGCCGGCAGGGATGATTTGTTCGCGCTAAACCGGCAGGGGAGACGGCTTTTTCAGCTGGCTGTCTGGCCAGAGACCGATTGCCGACCCGGCACCAGGAAGCGCCGGGCGGTCGTGATCGAAAAACCGGGCTCACCGACGCGGAAATGGTTGCCGCAGTCGGGTGGACAGGGCCTCAGAACAAAGCCGGGCCCGGTTGGGACCTCAGTGCTGGGCCCAGGTTTCAAACACCGCGGAGGATTCGCACGGACGACCGTGCTTGTAAGCCATCTCCGCGGCATATTTGCTGTCATCGGTGCCCGCGACCTTCTTGGGGTTGGGTTTGTAGTCTTTCCGTGCGGCCTTGGTTTCGGTGATCTTGACTTTGTCTGCCATTTGCCCGCTCCTCTCGGACTGGTATTGGGGTTAAAGTCTGTATCCGACTTGGTAAGTAGAACCCCTTTTTGCAATGCAAACAAGGCCGATATTTGAAGAAAAATTAACTATAACGATTTAGATTAAGGCCATCTTGTGACGGGCGGCAGGGATGACAGGATCGCCTCGACATTGCCGCCGGTCTTGAGCCCGAAAACGGTTCCCCGATCGTACAAAAGATTGAACTCCACATAGCGTCCGCGGCGCACCAATTGCTCGTCACGATCGGCTGACGTCCACTCATGGTTGAAGTTGGAGCGCACCAGCCTGGGATAGATCAGGTTAAAGGCGCGGCCGACATCCTGAACGAACCTGAAATCGGCTTCCATGCCGCCCTTGTCGTCCGGGGAGTGCTGCCAGTCGAAGAAGACGCCGCCGACGCCGCGCGGCTCCTTGCGGTGGGGCAGGTAGAAGTAGTCGTCGCACCATTTTTTCATCTTGTGATAGTCGACGATAGCCTGGTGCCTGTTGCAGGCGATCTCCATGGCGCGGTGGAAGAGGATCGTGTCCGGGTCTTCCTGGCGACGCCTCCTGCCGAGCACCGGGGTAAGGTCGGCGCCGCCGCCGAACCACCAGCTTCCGGTAACGATCATGCGGGTGTTCATGTGCACGGCCGGAACGTTCGGGTTGACGGGGTGGGCGATCAGCGAGATGCCGCTTGCCCAGTAGTGCCCGTTCTCTTCGGCGCCCGGCATGGTCTTCGCCATCTCCTCGGAAAATTCGCCTTCGACGGTTGAGGTGTGGACGCCGACCTTCTCGAAAACGCGGCCGTGCATGACAGACATGCGGCCGCCGCCCTCGCCGTTCTCGCGGCTCCAGTCCTTGGCTTCGAACTGCCCCGGCTCAAGGTCGCTCAACGGCCCGGTCAGTTCCTTTTCCAGTGTCTCGAAGCCGGAGCAGATCGTGTCGCGCAGGCTCTCGAACCAGGCCCTGGCCGCGCTTTTCCTGGCCTCGATATCCTCCGGCAGGCCAACAGGCAGTTTCGGCCGTTCCATATGATGCGCTCCGCTTGAAATGCATGCGCCCGTTTTCCGGGCTCTTGATTTGACTCGCAAATGCGATGTGAAAACCTTATCTTCTTTGAAACGTGAAGGATAGCGGGATGGCCAATCTTCCAAAGCCGCCGTCCATGGACGGGCTTAAAAAACGGATCAGGGAACACCGCCGCAATGATGGCGGCTTCGTGCGCGAGCGCTATTGCCTGTCGCGCGAGGAGGCCCGCGCCAAGGCGCGCGAGTGGTTCGCAAGCTATCCCAAGGCCGCCTACTGGACCGAGGTGGAAAGCTGGCGCGTCCTGAGCGGCGACCGGATCGAGTTCACCATGCGCAGGCTGTCTTCCGCCGACTGAGCGCGCTCACGAGAGGGCGTCGAAGCCGCCTGTCTGCCTCAGCGCCTCTCCCGCCATCATGCCGACGGAAACAGCGAGGTTGATCGAGCGCTCGCCCTCGGCCATCGGAATGCGGACACGATGATCCGCGCTTTCATGAACGATATCCGGCACGCCCGCGCTTTCGCGGCCGAACAGCAGGATATCGTCGGCTTCAAACGGGAATCGGGTATAGGCGAGGCTTGCCTTGGTGGAAGCCAGCACCAGCCGCCTGCCGTTTTCCTGCCGCCAGATCTCGAACGCCTCCCAGTCGACATGACGGGTCATGACCGCCTTGGCGATATAATCCATGCCGGCCCGTTTCAGGTTCCTGTCGGACAGCGCAAAGCCTGCCGGCTCGATGATGTCAACGGCAAGCCCGAGGCAGGCGGCAAGCCTGAGGATCGTGCCGGTATTGCCGGCGATATCCGGCTGGTAGAGGGCGATGCGCAAGGTCATGGCCTTCCTTACGCTTCGTCGCTCCTGTGCTCAAGCCTTGCCGGCCGTCAGATGACGCCGAGGAGACGCCACCACAGGAAATCGAGCGGCACGAGAATGAAGGCGGTGATCAGCGTCAGCGGAAACAGGACCTTCATCATGTTGCCGACCGGCTGCTCGGTGACCTGCATACCGACCATCAACGGCGCGGACTGGTAGGGAAAGAGGATGGTCGAAAAGCCGATCACCTGCGTCATCAGCACGCTCGTCAGCGACAGGCCGGTCAGCGCGGAAAGCTCCGAGGCCATCGGCGTCAGCACAGCCGGCACGCCCGGCAGGATCGAGATGATGCCGACCACGAAGCCCATCAGCGACAGCGACAGGAAATTGACGAAGTCGCGCCCGGGGCTGAGCGGCAGGACATGTTCCATGCCGTGGGCAATAACGATGCCGAGACCGGTTGCGTTGACCACGGCGCCGACGGCGAGGAAGCCCGCGATGAACAGAAAGACGCCGAAATTGACGTTCTTGTCGAAGTCCTCCGGTCCCACCGGGCCAAGACCCGGCATCAGCAGCGCGATCGAGGCGCAGATGCCGATCCAGGCCGGATTGATTCCGTGGAAAGTATCGGTCATCCAGAAGGCAAGCGTGATGACCAGCACCGCGATCACATACCATTGCCGCCAGTCGAGCGGCTTTGCATTTTGATTCTGCCTTTCCCCGGCGGCGAGCGGCTGCGGCGTGTCTGGGAAGAAGCGCAGGATCAGCGCGATGATGATCAGGCTCTTGAGCAGGCCCAGGATCGGGAAATGCAGCGCCATATACCGGGCATAGGTGAAGTCCACGCCGTAGATCGTTTGCGCGGCCCCGGCGAGGATGAGGTTGGGGACGTTCGACGGCAGCAGGGCGAAGCCCGGCATGTGGCAGGCGAAGACCGTGGCAAGGGAAACCGCCGCCCGTCCGTTCGAGCCTCCGGCGAAGCCAAGCTTTTCGGCGAGCGCCAGGGCGATCGGCCATAGCAGGAAAAACCGGCCGAGGGAGGACGGCATAATGAAGGCGAGGACGACTGCAACGGCGAAGATTCCGCTGATCAGCAGTGTGAAATTGTGTGAAATCCTTGCCGTGAGCGCCGAGCCGATGCGTTCGCTGAGCCCCGCCTTGCGCACGCCGGCGGCGATCAGGAAACCGGAGAACACAAGCCACATCGCCGAGGAGTGAAAACCGGAAAACACCACGGCGGGGGGCGCCAGCTTGAACAGCAGCGCGAAAGCGATGAAGATCAGGCTCGCGAGATAGGCGGGCACCAGCGAAGTCGCCCACAGGCTGAGCGTCACCAGGACGAGACCGAGCGTGCGCGCCTGCTCGGCTGTCATCAGGGACTGCGGGTAAAGGGCAAGGGCAAGCGCAAGCGCGGCAAGGCCGGCAACGATGATCTTCTTGTAGGTCAGCATGGCGTTCAATCGGCAGTGTTGGAAATGGGCTGATGCCATATTATGCGTGCGGAGACTATTACGGAACAGCTATATGATGCCAAACGATATCGAATTTGCGTCATTCATCATGCCCGAAGACGGCCCGGGCTGGATCATTGATTCGGCGCGGCCGGTCACGGCAAAAGCGCAACGCTGGCGCGCCGGCGAGATCGGCCGCGCGCCGCATGCCCATCCGCGCGGGCAGCTTCTCTGGGCGGAAGAAGGTATCCTCAGGGTGCATTCCTGCGGCGCACACTGGCTTGCGCCCACCAGCCACGCGGTGTGGATCCCCGGCAATATTACCCATGAAGTGGTTATGGAGACCGACGTCTCGGCCTGTTTTATCTACATCGACCCTTCGGTGACAAACCTTCGCGGCTTGCATTGCGAGGTGCTCTATATGACGCCGCTCATGCGTCAGCTCCTCCTGCGGTTCCGCGCCCTCGGCCCGACGGGAAACCGGGAGCGCCTCTCGCGGCTCTCCGGTGTCATCATTGACGAACTGGCCGTTCTGCCGACGGCGCCGCTCAGCCTGCCTGCCGGCAGCGATCCGCGCCTTGCACGGGTGACCAACCGGCTGCTCGAGCGGCCGGACGACCGCGCCAATCTGGAGGAACTGGCGCGCTTCGCCGGCGCCGGCGCCCGCACGCTGGAACGTCTGTTCAAGCGTGAGACGGGCCTCAGTTTTTCCGAATGGCGCAACCGGCTGCGGCTGATGGAGGCCGTCAATCACCTGAGCCACGGCAAGAGCAGCGTCGAGATCGCCGGTCTGCTCGGTTATCGCAGCGCCAGCGCCTTTGTTGCCGCCTTCGGGCGCGGTTTCGGAGTGCCGCCGCAATCCTATCTGAAAGTCGGGGCGGCAGAGGACGGCTGAACAGGCTTTCGGCCGGGGCGACGTCTGAGATAGGTCCGGATCCAGGCGATCTCGGCCTCGACATCGCCGAAGCGGTCGTCCTTTTCGCGGCCGCCCGGCCTGTGTCCGGCGGCGTCGCCGCCGGTGATCGCCGAAAGCGCCTCTTCCGCCCTGGCCGCGCGGTCCTTGTCGGGCGGCGGATCGCCGAGCCTGCGGCCCTCGGCATAGACGGTGATGGCGTCGGAGAGCCGCTCCGCACCGGCGATGGCAGGAAACCAGGCGGCCGCCTCGCGTCCGGCCGGCGGCGGTTCGGCGACCAGACGCCCCAGAACGGTGCGCAGGTCGGACAGCGCCCGCGAGGCGGCGAATGCGCGATTGGTGAGCGTCTGGCGCATCTTCGCAAGTCCGGCCTCATCATCGGGCTTTGCAGCCGTTGCCGCAGACAGATAGGCGCCGACCTTTTCCATGGCCGCCGAGAAGGCCTTTTCAAGATTTTCCTCCTGCGAGCGTGGCCAGATCAGATAGCCGAAGACGAGCGCGATCGCCGAACCGGCCAGCGTGTCGGCGAGTCTCTGAATGTCGTAACTCTCGGCGGGGCCCGGCGCCACCATGGCGATCATCAGCAGGATGACGGGGGTGAGAAAGCTCACCATCACCGCATAGCTGCGCAGGCCGGCAAAGGGGATGATGGCGCTGAGGGCCATGATAACCGGAACGAGCGCGACCCCGCGCGGCACCAGCGCCCCGATGGCAAGGGCGATGCCCACCCCGACAAGCGTGCCGAGGCTGCGATGGATGGCGCGCAGGAAGACCGAGCCGAAATCGGGTTTCAGCACGATTGCGACCGTCATCGGCAGCCAGTAGGAGTGATCGCCGGGGATCAGGCGGCCGACGGCCACGGCAAGGCCCATGCACAGGGAAAGTCTGAGCGCGGAGACCACGACCTCGCGGCCGAGAACAAGACGGCGGGCAAGGCGGGTGCCGAGACCTGCGGAAAATACTGCGTCGTCCGTTTTTTCCTGTTCGGCCTCTTCCGGAACCTCGCGGGCGGACGCGGCCGGCCACATGGCGGCGGCGAGACGGTCGGCAAGGTGCCTGGGCTCGTCGCCCTGGCCCTCTTCGCTGGGCGCTTGCGGTGGTTGTCTGGCGCGCGCCATGTAAGCGCGCGCCATGGCGTCGAGCTGTTCAGCCGTCGGCGTCAGGCCGCCGTTTCCGCGCGCGGTGATGATCGTCAGGGAAAGCTGGTTGACCAGCGAAAGAATGGCGGCGGTTCGCAGCACGGAGCGGGTGCGGGCGCGGCCGTGGCTGCGTTTTTCGATCAGCGTCGCATAGGCGGTCTTGGTGGCATCCGTCAGCTTTCGTCGCGTGTCGATCATGCGCAGCCGGTTTTCCGGCGTCGGAGCCTTGCCGACGGCGTCCGATAAACGGGCTAGCTCCGCGAGCAGGCCGACAATATCGGACAGCATGCGCCGTTCGGGTCTGTCGCGTTCGAACAGTGCGCCGATCCCGAGCATAAAGGCGACAAAGGCGGCGCCGGCGAGGAAGTTCACGAACACCAGCCACGACGGTACGGCCGAGGGCGCATGGGCGTTGACCACGGCGAGCACCAGCATGTTGAGCGCGCCGGTGGAAAAGGCCGCGCCATAGCCGCTGATGAGGCCTGAGATCAGGCCGACAAGCATCAAGAGCCCGATCGTCACAAGCCCGTGCCCGCCAACCTCCGGCCCGATCAGGCAGCCGGTCGCGCCGATCAGCGCGGAAATGCCCAATTGCCGGAACCGTTCAGGATAGGGGTCGAGCCGAACGGTGACGGCGGCAAGGAAGCCGCCCAGCGCCACATAGAGCATTGGGCCCTGATGGCCGGTCAGTTCTCCAAGCAGCAGCGGCAGGCCGGTGCCGAGCGAGAGGCGGATCGCATGCCGCCAAGGCCGGTATGGCGTGGGCTTCAGCAGCGCGAGATTGTGAAGCCAGTCGGTTTTGCGCGACACCTGGTCCCTCTTCGACGTCTGTTTCCCGGACCTTCTAGCACGGCCCCCCGCGGGCAGCACAAGGCCGCATTGTATCGGCGATGCCTCGCCGGCTTTGACCAAGCGTTGCCGAGCGGCAACATATCCGCGTGAAATGTCTTTTTCGCGGTTGACGGCTATGGCCATCCGGATGCGGTGGGTCTATAAGTCCCGCGTTTTCTCTAACCGGCGAAAGGAGCATGGCATGATGAACATCACTGGCTTTGTAGTGCTCCGCGTTCCACCGCGCCGGACCGTGTGACCTTTCACACCGCCTTCTTCTTTCCTATTTAATCATCCGAATTAACGCGACCGCGTGAACCGGTCGCTGTTCCAGTCCCGGGTCCCCTGTGCGGGCATAGTGTGCTCTTTTTTGGAGAGCGGCCGGGAGGCATTGGAGTGAGATCATGTTTCGCTGGTTTGAAAACCGCCTCAATCCCTACCCCGTGGAGGAGCCCACGGCGCCGCCCACGGGCCTTATTCCCTTCCTGTGGCACTATTCGAAGCCCGCAGCGCCCTATCTCGCGCTAATGGCCCTCGTTGCGGCGCTGGTCGCCTTCGGGGAAGTCTATCTGTTCCGCTTCCTCGGCGATATCGTCGACTGGCTGTCGACGGCCAACCGCGAGACCTTCCTTGCGGACGAGGGCTGGCGGCTCGCCTTCATGGGCGCGCTGGTTCTGGTGCTGCTGCCGGGCCTGACGATTTTCTCCTCGCTGCTGATCCATCAGGTGCTGTTGGGCAATCTGCCGATGATCAGCCGCTGGCAGATGCATCGCTATGTGTTGCGCCACTCGATGAATTTCTTCGCCAACGAGTTTGCGGGACGGGTTTCGCAGAAGGTCATGCAGACCTCGCTTGCCATCCGCGAAACGGTGATGAAGGCGCTCGACATGTTCGTCTACGTCATCACCTATTTCGTTTCGATGATCTTCATCGTTGCCGCGGCCGACCGGCGTCTCGTCATTCCGCTTCTGGTCTGGATCGTCATCTATGCCTTGCTGCTCTGGTACTTTATCCCGCGGCTGCGCAAGATCTCGGCCGAGCAGGCCGATGCGCGCTCGCTGATGACGGGTCGGGTGGTCGACAGCTACACCAATATCGCCACCGTCAAGCTGTTCTCGCATGCCGGCCGCGAGGAGCTTTTTGCGCGCGAGGGCATGGACTGCTTTCTGGATACGGTCTACCGCCAGATGCGGCGGGTGACCCAGTTCCAGGCGCTTGTCTATATCAACAACGCGGTCGCGCTTTTTGCCGTGGCGGCGCTGGCGATCCGCTTCTGGCTGGAAAGCAGCATCACCGTCGGCGCAATTGCGCTGACCCTCGGTCTGGTTATGCGCATCGGCGGCATGTCGCAGTGGATCATGTGGGAAGTCACCGGGCTCTTCGAGAACATCGGCACGGTCTATGACGGCATGTCGATGATGGCGAAGAAGCACGAGCTGGTTGATGTCGACGACGCGCAGGCTCTGGACGTGAAGAAAGGCGAGATCGTCTATGACGACATCTCCTTCCATTACGGCAAGGCGGGCGGTGTCATCTCCGGTCTGTCGCTCACCATCAGGCCGGGCGAGAAGGTCGGTCTGGTCGGACGTTCCGGCGCGGGCAAGACGACGATGATGAACCTGCTCCTGCGCTTCTTCGATCTTGAAGGCGGGAAGATCACCATCGACGGCCAGGATGTCTCGAAAGTGTCGCAGGACAGCCTGCGCTCGATGATCGGCGTGGTGACGCAGGACACGTCCCTGCTGCATCGCTCGATCCGCGACAACATCGCCTATAGCCGTCCGGGCGCGACGGACGAGGAGGTGACTGCCGCGGCAAAACGCGCCAATGCCTGGGACTTCATCGAAGGGCTTTCCGACATGCAGGGTCGCACCGGGCTTGACGCCCATGTGGGCGAGCGCGGGGTGAAGCTTTCCGGCGGCCAGCGCCAGCGCATCGCGATCGCCCGCGTGTTCCTGAAGGACGCGCCGATCCTGGTGCTGGACGAGGCGACCTCGGCGCTCGATTCAGAGGTCGAGGCGGCCATTCAGGAAAGCCTGTTCGGGTTGATGGAGGGCAAGACCGTGATCGCGATCGCCCACCGCCTGTCGACGCTGACGGAGATGGATCGCCTCGTTGTCCTCGACAAGGGCGAGATCATCGAGACGGGCACGCATCAGGAACTCGTGGAGGCCGGCGGCATCTATGCCGATCTGTGGAAACGCCAGTCCGGCGGCTTTCTCGCCGAGGACGAGACGCTTGCCGGAGAGGCTGCCGAGTAAGAACGGGCGGGCCCGCCGGAGACGGCGGGCCCGCCGAAAAACCGACGGGTTTGTCAGCAGTCTGGGAGGCGGCCGTGGCCGCCTTTTTTCTTTGTTTATGCGAGGTTGCCCGACCTCTTCAGGCCGCTTCCTGGTGTCGTTCCTGGAAGAACAGGGCCTGGCTGATCAGCGCCTTGACCATGTCCGGGTTGAACGGCTTGGTGACCAGGAAGGTCGGCTCGGGTCGTTCGCCGGTCAGGAGGCGCTCGGGGAAGGCGGTGATGAAGATCACCGGAATGGAGTCATGCTCCAGGATGTCGTTGACCGCGTCGATACCGGAGCTGCCGTCGGCAAGCTGGATGTCGGCGAGCACCATGCCTGGCTTGGAACTGTTGTAGAGGTCGACCGCTTCCTTGTGGGTGCGCGCGATGCCGGTCACCCGATGACCGAGGCTTTCGACCATCTGCTCGATATCCATGGCGATCAGCGGCTCGTCCTCGATGATCATGATGTCGGTGGCCACCTGGCGGGCGATCTCTGCCGAGGCCTCGTCAACGAGGCCGGGGATCGCGTCGGGCTCGACCTCGAGGATCGCGGCCGTTTCCTCATGTGAGAAATTTTCGAGCGAGATCAGCAGAAAGGCCTGCCGAGGCTTGGCCGGAAGCGCCATCAGATTGGCCGCGGCGCGTTTTTCCCATGAATAGGGCGATTCGATGTCCTCTATCTCGATCGTCGTGGAACTGAACAGGCGTGAAAAGAGTTTGTAGAGTGAAACCTTGTCGTCGCCGTTCTCGGGAAAAAGAGAGACATCCTCGATCAGCGTTTCAAGGACGGCGGCCACATAGGCATCGCCGGAGGTTTGCGATCCGGTCACGGCACGAGCGTACCGCCTGAGATATGGCAAATGGGCAGCGATACGGGTTGAAAGCGACATATTATACAGTCTCCTGCCTCGGTAAATCTGTTGGGTAGGCTCAAAGAGCGCTATCAAAATGACCAAATGCGTCAGTCAAAAAAAAGTTCCGGCTTTGAAGGAACTTTTTATCGGACCCGGCGTTTTCGGCTTGAACATGCAATTGGGTACAAACGGGATTAAACTGGTGAAAAGCAATAGCAGTCTGGGAAAAGGGGAAGCTCTGCCCGGCACGGCAAAGAGCCCGGAAGAGGCGATCAGCCGCCGCCTCAAGGCCCTTTACAATGCCGTTGAACAGGAGGAGATCCCGGATCGGTTTCTCGACCTGCTCGAACGTCTTGATGCGGCAGAGTCCGCTTCGACGCGCAAAGCAAAGGGGTGACGGCCTTGGTCAGGGATGATGATACGAGCTTCAAGCGCGATATGCTGAAGACGGTGCCCAGCCTGCGCGCCTTTGCGGTATCGCTGTGCGGGCACCAGGATATGGCGGACGATCTCGTCCAGGACACGATCATGAAGGCCTGGGCCAAGCAGGACAGTTTTGCCGAGGGCACGAACATCAAGGCATGGCTGTTCACGATCCTGCGCAACGAGTTCTACAGCCAGATGCGCAAGAGCGGTCGCGAAATACAGGATTCCGACAATGTCTTCACCGAGCGGCTGTCGACGCATCCCGCACAATATGGCGCGATGGACCTGCGCGACTTCCGCAAGGCGTTGAACCGGCTGCCTGACGATCAGCGCGAGGCGATCATTCTGGTCGGCGCTTCCGGCTTTTCCTATGAGGAGGCGGCCGAGATTTGCCAATGCGCCATCGGCACGATCAAGAGCCGCATCGCGCGGGCCCGCGGCAAGCTTCAGGAGCTTCTGGATATCCAGGGGGAGGTCGACTTCGGACCGGATGCGAATTCCGCCGCCGTCGTCAGCAGCGCGTTCGTTACGCGCCCGGCATGAGGACAAGCCGCGACCGTTCTCCTGCTTCTGATCGAAAATCGCCGTGCGTCCGGGATGACGACCCGGACGCACGGCTTTTTCTGCGTCTTCGGAACGAAATTCGGCGCGTAACGGAACCTAAGCACTGGTCAGGCGTTCTTGAGCGTGATTGATATTCCGCCGGTCGATGCGGTCATCCGAAATAGCGCGGAAGAACCCTTGCTTTCGCCTCAGAATGAAGAGCCTTTTAGCCAGTGGAACATTTGCCGAGCGATATTGTCGATGCGATCAAGGATCAGGACAGGCTAAACACCCTATCGCAGACAATCATGCGTGCCGCCGAGGTCGACGAAGACTTCGTCGCGATCGTCGAATCGGCTGCCTTGCGCTTCGCCTGCCCGGCTGCGCTTATCCTGATAGCTGACTATGACGAAAATTGGGTACAGGCGGTTCACGGCATGCAGCCGGAGACCGTTCCGACCCGCTCCGGCCTTTTCGTCTATCCGATCGCGCTCAAGCAGGACCCGGCGCTGATCCTCAACAATCCGGCCGACCAGCACGATATCGCGCCTTCCGTTCCGAACTATGACGGCAAGCCCGTCAGGTTTTTCGCCGGCGCGCCAATCAAGGTGCACGGCGTCAATGCGGGCTCGCTTTGCGTCATCGACGGGACCAATCACCGCGACATTTCCGATGAGGATGCCGCGGCGCTGCGCCGTCTCGCCAATCTGGCCGGCTCACTCTACGAATTGAAGGATGCCGCGCGCGGCAAGGCTTCCGCCGATATAGCGCTGTCGCGCGCCCAGAAGCGTCACTCCATGGCGCTTCGCGCCGGCAACATCGCCGCCTGGAGCTGGGACCGCCAAAGCAATATGGTCGAGTGCGACAATGCGCTGCGGGAAATGCTCGGCCTCCCTGCCGGCGAGCCGGTGACCTGCCGCAGCCTTCTTGCCGCCATCGCGCCGGAAACGCGCTTTCCGCTTCTGCGCCGCTTCAAGTCGGCGCTCGATCGCGGCGAGGAGTACCAGTGCGAATTCAAGGCCGCCGCAACGGGCAAGTGGCTGCTGTCGCTCGGCGGCGCCTATGAAAGCGTGCTGTCGGCAGAGCAGAGCGGGCCGGTCTTCGGCGTCGTTGTCGATATCTCGACAACCAAGGAGTCGGAGCAGAAGACGCGGCTCCTCCTGCGCGAGCTCAATCATCGGGTCAAGAACACGCTGGCGATCGTCCAGTCGATCGCCGGCCAGACGCTGCGGCGCTCGCGCACTTCGGCAGAGTTCAACATGGCCTTTTCCGGCCGCCTTCAGGCCTTGTCGGCCGCCCACACCCTGCTTTCCGACGAGCAGTGGGGGGCGATCGCGCTTGACCGCTTGCTCCGTTCCCAGGTGGCGCCGTATATCGACAGCGCCAGCCGGCAGGTCGATATTCACGGTAGCGCTGTCTTCCTCGACCCTGACGAGGCGCTGGCGCTCGGTCTCGTCATCCACGAACTGGCGAGCAATGCCGCGAAGTTCGGGGCGCTTTCCACGCGCGCCGGCGTCGTCGATATCTCGGTTGCCTGCGGCGAGGACGATAATGGCGCGTCCCATCTCGAGCTCGACTGGGTGGAGGTCGGCGGCCCGCCGGTCACGCCGCCGCAAGAGCGCGGCTTCGGCAGCGTCCTGATCGAGCGCAGTCTCGACAAGGTTATCGGCAGCAAGGTCGATATCGAATTTGCCGACACCGGCCTCAGGGTCCATATCCGCATGCCGTTGCGCTTCTGCTGAGATCTTTCGCCGCGCCCTCCGCCGGACCCCGCCCGCCGCCAGAAGCCCGGGCGGTTTTTTTGCCTTCCCTGATCGAAAAAAAAACGTATCGACGCAGGAACAAGGTGTCCGGCAGCACGTTTTGTTGGTGTGCAGCGAGTGAGAATAAAACGAGAATAAAATAAATATTAAATCGTGCTCGCAAAGAAACATTCAGGAAAAGAGGAGTATTGATATGCTTCGCAAGATTCTTTCCACTACGGCGCTGGTAGCAGTTGTTTCCACGGGCGCAGCCTATGCGCAGGACGCTACCAATACCGACACGATGGACAACAAACCCGCCGCGACGACCGGCATGGAAGCTGGCATGGAAACGGGCGCAACGCCGGTCTTTCCCGAACGTCAGGCTGCCTCTGACGATGCTCAGAGCTTCTTCGGCGCAACCGACCAGCAGGTTCTCGCAAGCTCGCTTCTCGGCTGGCCGGTCTATGGTCAGGATGCCGATGATCAGGGCCGCGAGCAGATTGGCGACATCAATGACATCGTGATGGGCTCGAACGGCAACGCGACTGCTGCCGTCATCGGCGTCGGCGGTTTTCTCGGCATCGGCGAAAAGGATGTCGCCGTGTCCTTCGACCGTCTCGGCTGGCAGCAGGGCGAGAACGGCAACTGGCTGACGATCGACGCTACCATCGAGGAACTCGAGAATGCCCCGTCATTCGAATATGACAATCCGAACCTGATCGAGGGCGGCACGGCGGCGATCCGTGAGGAGGCTGGCCAGCTTCGCACGGCGACCAATGACGCCGCCAACAACGTTGCAAACGAGACGCAGGATCTCGCCAATACCACCGGCAACGCCATGAACCAGGCCGGCGAGGCCGCCGGCAACGCCATGGACGACATGGTGGCAGGCGTGAACAGCATGGGCGAGAACGCCGCGGAGACGATGAATGCGGAAAATCCGATGCTGGAGGGCATGTCCGAGGTCGACATGGCGTCGATCTCCTTCGACCAGCTTGACGGCGCCACCGTGCTGAGCGCTGAAGGCGACAGCGTGGGCGATGTTTCGAACATCATGACCCACGGCGATCAGAGCCAGAACATCCTGATCGTTGACGTCGGCGGCTTCCTGGGTATCGGCGAGAAGCCCGTGGCGATCTCAGCCGATGCGGCGACGGTCATGAGCGACGGCGACGTCTATGTCGTCAAGACGCGGTTTGACCGGGAAACGCTGGAAAATCAGCCGGAATTCTCCGAACAGGCGCTGAATGAAAATCCGGATGCCGTTCTTCTGAACTGATAACTCCGGAAGCAGTGCGTTGCGATAGGCCCGCGATCTTCGGATCGCGGGTTTTTCGTTGCGCGGAGAACCGGTCAATGGCCGGTTTTTTCGCGCCATTTGCCGCCCTCGCCGCGCTGAAGCAGGGGCGTTGAAAAGCAGGCGTGGATTTTTTTCGAGAGCCCATCCTCGTATTCGTCGAGGGGGGCGCGGTATCGCGCTGTCTGCAGCATGGCCGCGCCGATCGTGACGGGGCGGATGCCGCATTTTTCGAGCAGAGACAGGCCGGCGAGGATCGAGCGTCCCGAGGAAATCACGTCATCGACAAGGGCGACGCGCTTTCCGGAAAGGAGAGGCAGCATGCGCGGGTCGATGAACAGGCGCTTGTCCTGATCCGGCGTCGTTACCGAGTTCATGGGCATCGACAGCGCGTCCTCGTACCAGAACTTGCGGGAGTTGCCGAGAGGAACGAAGCGGGCGTGACCCAGCGCCCTGGCAACGCCCGCGGCAAGCGTCAGCCCCAGGGTCGGCAGGCCGACGACGATATCTGGTCTCTCAGCCGCCAGGCGTCCGGCCAGGTCTTCGGCAAGGCCATCGCAAACGGCGAACGAGGCCTGGTTGATGATGAGAGAGGCCAGGTCGCCGCCGTCGACCGATCGGATCGGCAGCAGCAACTGACGGCCGTCGGCAAGGGTGGCGGGATAGGCGGCGGAAAGCGGCGCGTGCGGGTCGACTGTTCGCGGCGGCAGGAATTCCTGCCAGAATTCGTGAGGTTGCATCTTGGGGTGTCCTGTTCGGGCCTTTGCGTGTTCTGCCGCACGGCCATGACGGGGAGATCGCGCGACGCCAGCGCGTTCTGAAAAAACACACTTGCCCTGGCATTTATGCTTGGGTAGCCAGTAGAGGCAAGCGCGAGGTCAGAAGGCGGGGTTCAGATGATCCATCTCTACAGGGTCGGCGGTGTCAAGACCGCCTTGCCGTCGTCAGGCGCGGCGGAACCGCTTGGCGAGGACGTCGTCTGGATCGACATGCTCGATCCGACCGAGGCCGACATGCAGCATATGGAATCGCTCCTGGGCGTGATGCTCCCCACCCGCGAGACGCTGAAGAACATCGAGCCTTCCAGCCGTTACTATACCGAGGGCAACGCCGTATACATGACCGCGTCGATCGTGATGAACGTGGATTTCGGCCTTGCCCAGCTGACCGATGTCGGCTTCATCCTCGCCGAAGGCCGGCTGGTGACCATCCGCCACGCCGAGCCGAAGCCGTTCTTTCTCTTCGCCGCCGACATGAAGCGTCTCGATATCGGGCCCGGGCAGGGCGTACGGGTTCTCGCCCACCTGCTCGACACGATCGTCGACCGCACGGCCGAGATCCTGGAACTGGCTGTCGCCAAGATCGACAATGTCTCGATCGCCGTTTTCGGGGAGGGCGTGCGCGGACGGCGACGACCCCCGGCCGAACTCGAGGAGCGGCTGATCGAGATATCGACCTACCACCGCCTCGTCAGCAAGACGCGCGACAGCCTGATCACGCTGGCGCGCCTTTCCACCTACGTGCAGGCGCTTGGGCGGGTGCGGGACGACAAGCCGACCAAGGATCTCTGCCGCATCGTCGCCCACGACATCCAGTCTCTGTCCGAGCACGCCAGTTTCGTTTCTTCCAACATTTCCTTCCTGCTCGATTCGTCGCTCGGTCTCGTCAATCTCGAACAGAACAACATCATGAAGCTGTTCTCTGTCGTTTCGGTGGTCTTTGCGCCGCCGATGCTGATCGCCGGCATCTATGGCATGAATTTCGACCGCATGCCCGAACTGCACTGGGCATACGGTTATCCCGCCGCCGTTGCCGCAATGCTCCTGACGGGCGTTCTCGCCATCTACTGGCTGCGCTCGCGCGGCTGGTTCTAGGCTTTGGTCGAACAAATCCGGTTGCGCAATTGCGGTTGCCTCGAAGCTTGACTAGCATGGGCATGAAAACTATGGTGCGCCCGACTTGACCGGGGGGTCCCGAAGGCTTTATCGCATTGCTGAAACATCCGCCGAGCGCCGGTCGCGCGGTCGAGGATTTTTGGGAAAGCGGATTTGATGGCTGAGGACGGGCAGGAGGACTTGGAAGAACGCCGCAAGCGGCTCGCCAGCGAACTGGGCGCGCTGCGGAAGGGCCAGAATGGAGAGAGCGACAGGAAGGCGGAAAGCTCCGCCAATGACCGGCGTGAAATGTCGAAGGGCCTGAAGCTTTCGAGCGAATTCATGGCCGCCATTTTCGTCGGTTTCATGATCGGCTTTCTCCTCGACAAGTTTGCCGGAACCGGCCCCTGGGGCATGATCGGCTTTCTTCTTCTCGGTTTTGGCGCCGGGGTCTTGAATGTGTTGCGCTCCGTCGGTTATGTGGCTGAGCCGGAGGACCGTCTGAAGAAGGACGGGAAATAGAGTTTGGTTCTGCGCGCATGACCGCCCCAAGCGGGTCCGCGCAAGGTGAGAAGAGAGAGCACAGGTGGCAAACGATCCGACCCATCAGTTTCAGATCCACAATATCGTTCCGATCAATGTCGGCGGACTGGACTTTTCCTTCACCAATGCATCGCTGTTCATGGCGATCACGGTGGGCGCTGCGGCGGGCTTCATGTATCTGGCGACCTCCAAGCGCGGCCTTATTCCTTCGCGCACCCAGTCGATAGCCGAACTTCTCTACGAGTTCGTGGCCTCGATGCTGAGGGAAGGCGCGGGGACAAAGGGGATGGTGTTCTTCCCCTTCGTGCTGACGCTCTTCCTGTTCCTGCTGACCGCCAATCTGATCGGCATGTTCCCCTATTTCTTCTCCGTGACCAGCCAGATCGTCGTGACCTTCGCGCTCGCCATTTTGGTGATGAGCGTGGTTGTTGGCTACGGCGTCTACAAGCACGGCTTCGGCTTCTTCAAGGTCTTCGTGCCGTCCGGCGTGCCGGCCGCCCTGCTGCCGCTGGTGACGCTGATCGAGATCGTTTCGTTTCTCTCGCGTCCCATCAGCCTGTCGGTTCGTCTTTTCGCCAATATGCTGGCCGGTCACATCACGCTCAAGGTTTTTGCCGGCTTCGTCGTCTCGTTGAGCGCGATCGGCACGATCGGAACCGGGGGCGCGATCCTGCCCCTGGCCATGACCGTCGCTCTGACGGCGCTGGAATTCCTGGTGGCCTTCCTGCAGGCCTATGTGTTTGCAGTCCTGACCTGCATGTATCTCAACGACGCCGTCAACGCAGGCGAACACTAGGGAATAAACACTGTCGGTTCGGCTGGACAGCGCGGACCGGCATCGCTATTAAGCCGCAATAACCCATTCTTTCGAAGGAGTTCTTTTATGGAAGCGGAAGCAGCAAAGTTCATTGGTGCCGGTATTGCATGCCTCGGCATGGGTGCAACCTCCATGGGCCTGGGCCGTATCTTCGGTGACTACCTCACCGGCGCCCTGCGTAACCCCTCTGCAGCCGACAGCCAGTTCGGCCGCCTGGTCTTCGGCTTTGCCGTGACCGAAGCGCTCGGCATCTTCTCGCTGCTCGTCGCTCTTCTCCTGCTCTTCGCCGTTTAAGTTTAAACGGTCTGACGTTTTGGTCACGGCGTTTGCTTATAACGCCGTGACATCGTTATCGAAGACCTCTGGAGGCGAGCATGATTGTGACACCGGCTCTGGCGCAGACATCGGAAGGCGCTGACGCGCATACCGAGACGACGCTGGCCGAAATCGAGCATCACGAGGAACAGGTGTTCCCGCCATTCGATTTTGTGACCTTTCCGTCGCAGATCCTGTGGCTGGCCATCACGTTCGGCATCTTCTATCTGGTGATGAAGAGGGTGATCGTTCCGCGCGTCGGCTCCATCCTGGAAGACCGGCATGACCGGATCGCCCAGGATTTGGATGAAGCCGAAAGGCTGCGCAACGAGGCCGATGCCGCGATTGCCGCTTATGAGAAGGAACTGGCCCGGGCGCGCGACGAAGCTCGTGCGATTTCGGCGGCCGCCGCCGAAAAGGCCCGTGCCGAGGCCGAAGCCGAGCGGGCCGAGCTCGAGAGCCAGCTTGGCAAGAAGCTTTCCGAAGCCAATGCCCGGATCGAAAAGGTGCGGTCCGAGGCGCTTGCCGAAGTCGGCACCATTGCCGAGGACACCGCCGCCCAGATCGTGACCCACCTTATCGGCGGGCGCGTTGCCAAGGGCGATGTCGAAGCGGCCGTATCTGCGGCCAAGGAGGGCTGATCATGGCACTTGACGCGACATTTTATGCCTTTGTCGGCCTGATCCTGTTCTTCATCGTCGTGGCCTATTTCAAGGTTCCCGGCATCATGCTTCGCTCGCTTGATTCGCGCGCGGACGAGATTCGCGATGAACTGGCGGAAGCCAAGCGTCTGCGCGAGGAGGCCCAGCACGTGCTGGCCGACTATCAGCGCAAGCGCCGCGAGGCAGAAGAGGAAGCCAAGGATATCGTCGCCGCGGCCGAACGCGAGGCCCAGGCGATCAAGGAAGAGGCGCGTCGCAAGACGGAAGAATATGTCGAGCGCCGCACCGCCTTTTCCGAGCAGAAAATTCGTCAGGCCGAGCACGACGCCATCGAGGCCGTTCGTGGCGCGGCCGTGGACGTGGCCGTGGAAGCGGCGCGCATCGTCCTTGAAAAGAAGGCCACTCCCGCGGTTCAGTCGAAGCTGTTTTCGAAGTCCGTCGACTCGGTCAAGACGCGGCTCAACTGAGGGCGCTCATGCCTTTTTGAAGAAGTATACCGGCAAGCGCTGCGGCGCTTGCCGTTTTTGTTTTCGGAGCCCAGACGAGGGCGTTGGCATTGACTTTCCGGGAGTGAACAAATGGCAGAACGCATTGACGGCAAGGCGATTGCCGCAGGGGTGATCGAGACGGTCAAGACGGCCACGGCCGAACTGAAGCGCGCCAGCGGCGTCGTGCCGGGGCTTGCTGTCGTCATCGTCGGCGATGATGCGGCAAGCCATACCTATGTGGCGGCCAAGGGCAAGCGCGCCAAGGAATGCGGTTTTCATTCGGTGCAGGTCACGCTTGATGCCGATACCAGCCAGGCGGAACTCGAAAAGGTCGTTGGCGAACTCAATGCCGATCCGTCAATCCACGGCATCCTCGTGCAGCTTCCGCTGCCCGGCCATCTCGACGAGTTTCCGGTGATTCAGATGATTCGCCCGGAAAAGGACGTCGACGGGCTTTCGATCGTCAATGCCGGCAAGCTTGCCGTGGGCGACCTGAAAACCGGGCTGATTTCCTGCACGCCGGCCGGAGCGATGATCCTTGTTCGTTCGATCCACGGCGATGACCTCTCAGGCCTCAACGCCGTCGTCATCGGCCGCTCCAACCTGTTCGGAAAGCCCATGGGCCGGCTCCTGCTGCAGGCCAACGCCACGGTCACCATGGCCCATTCGCGCACCGCCGATCTTCCTTCCGTGTGCCGCAGCGCCGATATTCTCGTAGCTGCGACGGGGCGTGCCGAGATGGTCGGGGCCGAGTGGGTGAAGCCCGGGGCGACAGTCATTGATGTGGGTATCACCCGTGTTCCTGCGCCGGAGCGCGGCGAGGGCAAGACCCGGCTTCTCGGCGACGTTGATTTCGCGGCGTGCGAGAAGGTTGCAGGCGCGATCACGCCGGTTCCCGGCGGCGTCGGGCCGATGACGATCACCATGCTCATGGCCAATACGGTGATTGCCGCCTATCGCGCCGTCGGTCTCGAAGCGCCGCGCTTCTGAAATCGGTCGCCGGAGGCCCAAGGAAGCCCGGCTTTGACCCTTAGTTGAACGCCTTGAAGGTGACGAGGGTGAAGGTGTCTTTCACGCCCTCGATCGTTTGCAATTGGCTGGTGACGAAGTGGCCGATGTCGGCCTCGGCCGGCAGGTAGAACTTTGCCAGGAGGTCGTAATGGCCGGAGGTCGAATAGATTTCCGAGGTTTCCTCAAGCGTGCGCACGACAACGTCCGCTACGTCATAGGCCTGGCCGGGATGGCATTTGAACTGCACGAAAATGGTCTGCATGGTTTGTCCTGACGGGTGTCGCCGGCGCGGGCGGCAAGGGGCCGGGACCGCGGCTGTTGAAACAGGAGTCATCTAGCGGAGAATCGCGCGCATCGCAAATCGGTGGATTTTGCGAATTTACTATATTGATACAATATTCCATTATATATAATTATATGAAAGTCGTCTGGCGTATGGCGGGAAGGCGCGCAGCCGCTTGGCGGGCGAGGCGCAAGCCTCCTGTTTCGCCAGAAACCGGGCCGGTCGCCCTGGGGCCAAGACATGCCCGGTGACGTGCGCTGACGAAGGCCTTTCGGCGAGGCCTTTGATCGGCGAGTTGCGCGGCCGCACGCGGGAACGGAACAATGACCGCCGGGTTCGGCGTTGTGGAAAGAGAAAACAGGGAGACCATCCATGCCCATATCGGAACTGCTCACAAACCGCCTCAAGGACAAGACGCTGACGCGTTCCGGCGCTTTCATTGCCGGCGAATGGGCGGAGGCCGCAACCGGCGGCAAGACATTCGACGTTACCAATCCGGCGACCGGCGAGGTGATCGCGACCCTGCCGGATTGCGGCAGGGAAGATGTCGACACGGCGATCGCTGCCGCCCACGAGGCGCAGAAGAGCTGGGCGAAGAAGACCGGCAAGGAACGCGCGGCTGTTCTTCGCAAGCTCTACGACCTGATGGTCGCCAATGCCGATGATCTCGCAACGATCCTCACCATCGAGATGGGCAAGCCCTTCGCCGAGGCGCGCGGCGAGATCCTTTACGGCGCGGCCTATGTCGAGTGGTTCGGCGAGGAGGCCAAGCGCGCCTATGGCGATATCATTCCGGGCCATCAGGCCGACAAGCGTATCATGGTCATCCGTCAGCCCGTCGGCGTCGTGGGAGCGATCACCCCCTGGAATTTCCCCAATGCCATGCTCGCGCGCAAGATGGCCCCGGCTCTCGCCGCCGGCTGCTCGATCATCTCCAAGCCGGCGCAGCTGACGCCGCTCTCCGCACTTGCCATGGCTTATCTGGCAGAACAGGCCGGGCTGCCGGCGGGATTGTTTTCGGTGGTCACGGCGACCAGTTCCTCGATGGTCGGCAAGGCCTTCAGCGAGGATGACCGCGTGCGCAAGGTAACCTTCACCGGCTCAACCGAGGTGGGCCGCATCCTGATGCGCCAGGGCGCCGACCAGATCAAGAAGCTCGGGCTGGAACTCGGCGGCAATGCCCCCTTCATGGTGTTCGACGACGCCGATCTCGATGCCGCCGTCGAGGGCGCGATTGCCTCCAAATACCGCAATGCCGGGCAGACCTGCGTATGCGCCAATCGTCTTTACGTGCAGTCCGGCGTCTATGACGCCTTCGCCGAAAAGCTGGCCAAACGGGTGGCGGGGCTGAAGGTCGGAGACGGCATGGCCGAAGGCATGGATATCGGCCCGATGATCGACGAGAACGCCGTCGAGAAGGTGCAGGACCACATTCAGGACGCCGTCTCCAAGGGGGCCGAAATCACGCTCGGCGGCGGGCGTCACGAAAAGGGCGGGCTGTTCTTCCAGCCAACGGTTCTGACCGGCGTCACGCCCGAGATGAAATGCGCGCGCGAGGAAACCTTCGGCCCGGTCGCGCCGCTGTTCCGGTTCGAGACCGAGGAGGATGTGATCCGCATGGCGAATGACACCGAATTCGGCCTCGCCTCCTATTTCTTCTCCTCGGATGTGGCAAAGATCTTCCGTGTGGCCGAAGCGCTGGAATACGGCATTGTCGGCGTCAATACGGGCCTCATCTCCACCGAGGTCGCGCCCTTCGGCGGCGTCAAACAGTCCGGCCTCGGCCGGGAAGGCTCCAAATACGGTCTCGATGACTATACAGAGCTGAAATATATCTGCCTTGGCGGCATCGCGTAGCAAACACAAAAAAGGCGGGCTCAGCAGCCCGCCTTTCTCATATCGGCAACAAGGAGACATCAGTCCTTGGCGCGCTCCACATAGGAGCCGTCCTCGGTGAGGATCACCACGCGGGTGCCGGCATCGATATGCGGCGGCACCATGGTGCGCACGCCGTTTGACAGCATGGCGGGCTTGTAGGAGGAAGACGCCGTCTGGCCCTTGACCACCGGTTCTGTCTCGGTGATCTCCAGCGTGACATGGCGCGGCAGTTCCAGCGCAATGGCAACGCCCTCATGGATCGACAGGATCACCGTCATACCTTCCGACAGGTAGTTGGCGGCATCGCCGACATCGTCCGGGCTCATGGTGAGCTGGTCGTAAGTTTCAGGGTTCATGAAATGGAACCCTTCGGCGTCATTGTAGAGGAAGGTGTGGTCGGTGTCCTCGACGAAGGCCCTCTCCACCTGCTCGGTCGTCTTCCAGCGTTCCGAAACCTTTGTGCCGTCGGCGATGCGGCGCATGTCCACCTGGGTCACGGGCGTGCCCTTGCCGGGGTGAAAATTCTGGGCGGTAAGAACGACATAGAGCTTGCCGTCGACATCGACGACATTGCCCTTGCGCAGCGATGAGGCAATGACCTTGACCATGAGACTTCCTTGCGTTGGCGGCCGGGACTATCTATAGACCGCGCATTCCCTTTGCATTCGTGAGAGCGGGACTAACGCAAATCCGCTTTGAATTCCAGTGCCAAACGCCGGATTGCAACGAACGAGAAGGAAAGGCTTCAGGAAAAATGCCGGACGAAAACGCCGCTGCCCCGTCATCGCCCTGGTGGCTGTCCGACAGGCACCGTGACCGGCGGCCGGCGCTTCTGGCCCGCAACCGGATCATGGCGGCGATGCGCGCCTGGTTTGCGGATGAGGCGTTCATCGAGGCCGATCTTCCGGCGCTACAGGTCTCGCCCGGAAACGAGACCCATCTTCATGGGTTTTCAACGGACATGATCGGCAATGACGGCGCGGCGAAGGCGATGTACCTGCACACCTCGCCGGAATTTACCGCCAAGAAACTGCTGGCGGCGGGCGAGGAACGTCTGGTCGCCTTTTCCCGTGTCTATCGCAATCGCGAGCGAGGGCCGCTGCACCATCCGGAATTCACCATGGTGGAATGGTATCGCGCGCGCGAACCCTATGAGAAGCTGTTTGCCGATTGCTCCGCCCTGCTGGCGCTTGCGGCGCGGGCCGCCGGAACCGGGCGTTTTGCCTGGCGGGACGGGAATTGCGATCCCTTTTCCGCCCTCGAGCG
Source organism: Martelella sp. AD-3 (assembly GCF_001578105.1). GTDB lineage: Bacteria > Pseudomonadota > Alphaproteobacteria > Rhizobiales > Rhizobiaceae > Martelella. Next base: position 516,685 of record NZ_CP014275.1, read on the forward strand.
GTTGAGCGTGGCCGAGGCCTTCGCGCGTTTTGCCGGGATCGATCTACTCGCCACGATCGCGGCTGACGGCTCGACCGACCGCGACGGCCTTTCCGGGCAAATGAGAGAGAAGGGGTTTCGATACGGCAATGACGACAGCTGGTCGGATCTTTTTTCGCGCGTGCTTGTCGAGAAGATCGAACCCAGGCTCGGCCATGGCCGCCCGACGCTTCTCGATGCCTATCCCGCGCCCGAGGCCGCTCTTGCGCGAAAGAGCGAGGACGATCCGCGCGTCAGCGAACGCTTCGAGCTCTATGTCTGCGGCGTCGAGCTTGCCAACGGTTTCGGCGAGCTGACGGATGCCGGTGAACAACGTCGCCGGTTCGAAGCCGATATGGCGGAAAAAGAGCGCATCTACGGCGAGACCTATCCGATCGACGAGGATTTTCTGGCAGCCCTTGGGCATATGCCAGCGGCAAGCGGCATCGCGCTCGGCTTCGACCGGCTTGTCATGCTTGCAACCGGCGCGCGCCGGATCGAGGACGTGCTCTGGGCGCCCGTTGCCGGGTGACGCTCAGTTGCCGTCGCCGTTGCAGGCGTGGCGGGTCAGGTCGTTGTCGGCGAGCATGGGCTGCAGCGTGCGCAGTTGCGCGCTGCCGCCGTTTCTCAGGTCCGGCTGGATGATCATCGGGGCGTTCTTCGGCCACCAGTCGCCGCTCGCCCAATAGGCCCAGCCAATCCAGGCCTTCTGATCGTTCTGGATGATGTCCACGATCTGCTTCAGGCCGCGCAGGCACTCGATCTGGTCGGTCGTGCCGAATTCGCCCAGGAAACCCTGATAATTGTTGGTGTTCAGCCAGCCGGTGAAGCTCCGGACGGCATCGACGGCGCCGTCGATATGGCTGCAGTCATCGGCCTTGCCCGAATAGTCGGCATCGGCATACTGATGCACTTCGAAGGCGAAATTGTCCTGGGGGTCGACAACGCCGGTCATCACCGAGGCGTTCGACGGGCCGTAGAAGGTCTGCTCCCAGCTGTGGGCGCCGGTCCAGGCGGTGCCCGGGACGAAAATCAGGTTGCCAGCGCCGATATTGCGGATCGCCGCGATCGCCGCGTTGGCGGCGGTCAGCCATTCCGGCGCTTCGATGTCGTGCGGCTCGTTCATCAGGCCGAAGATGATGTCATCGTCATTGGCGAAGACGGCCGAGAGACGCTTCCAGAAATCGGCAAAGGCTTCGACCGGCACGTCCGGGCTGCCGATCACATGGCCGCGATAGCGCGCGTAATTGTGCGGGTCGAGGATGACGACCATGTTGTTGTCGCGCGCGGCTGAGATCGTCGCCTGCATGCGCGACAATTCCGTGGCGTCGAACACCCCGTTCAGCGAAGGCTGGAGACGTTCCCAAAGGAAGGGAAGCCGGATGGCGTTGAACTTGTCCTCGGCCAGTGAATCGATCGTTTCCTTCGAGGGGTAGATGTAGCCCTGGCCGTAAGGATCGCCGGGCTGGCCGAACTCGGCGCCGGCGACATTGATGCCGTGCAGCGTCATTTCACAGTTCTGTGCGGCAAGCGCCGTCGATGACAGCGCGAGGGACAGCGCCGTGGCCGCGACGGCGACGGTTGAAATCCGCCTCTTCAGGGTGGTGGCAGAAGACCGGCATGGCGCGGATTCCCTCAAGCGACGCATATACTGATACTCCAATCATCCCTTCCGCCTTCGGGCGGGTCGGCCCCGTCATGACAGCTGTCGCTGAACTATAGCGCGTCTGGGGTCGCTGAAGTCAAGCCGCCCCTTTTTTGCCGCAACAATAGTCTGCGGGCGGGCGGATGAAAACAAACGAAGAGGCGCGATTGGCGGCAATCCGCATCTTTGAGTCGTGGATGCTACAGCAGCGGACCTTTCGACGTAGTCTGATGATCCATCGGGCGGTTGAAAGCGCACCCGCCAACCTTTATGACCGGTCGGCTGTCCGGACAAGCGACGGCCTGCGCTCAGTAAACGGGAAATCACAATGAAAGACTTCGTGCTCACGGTAACATGCCCTTCAACGCGCGGCATTGTCGCGGCGATTTCCGGTTATCTGGCGGCGGAGGGCTGCAATATCATCGACAGCTCCCAGTTCGATGATCTGGAGACGGGGTGCTTCTTCATCAGGATCAGCTTCATTTCCGAAACCGGAACCGGGCTTGATGCATTGAGGGAAGGATTTGCCGGGATCGCCGCCCCCTTTGACATGGACTATAATTTTCATGACGGTGCCTACCGGCTGAAGACGCTGATCATGGTCTCGCGCTTCGGTCATTGCCTCAACGACCTTCTCTATCGCTGGCGCATCGGCGCACTGCCCATCGACATTGTCGGCGTGGTGTCGAACCACCTCGATTATCAGAAGCTCGTCGTCAATCACGATATTCCCTTCTACCACATTCCGGTGACGAAGGAGACGAAGCCCGCCGCCGAGGCGCGGCTTTTCGAGCTCATCGACCAGACGGAGGCCGAACTGGTCGTGCTGGCGCGTTACATGCAGGTGCTTTCGGACGAATTGTGCCGCAAGATGGCCGGGCAGGTGATCAACATCCATCACTCTTTCCTGCCGAGTTTCAAGGGCGCAAACCCCTACAAGCAGGCCTATCAGCGCGGCGTGAAGCTGATCGGGGCGACGGCACACTATGTTACGCCGGAGCTCGACGAAGGGCCGATCATCGAGCAGGAGACGGTGCGCATCACCCATGCGCAGAGTCCGCAGGACTATGTGGCCCTTGGCCGCGATGTCGAGGCGCTGGTGTTGGCGCGCGCCATCCACGCCCATATTCACCACCGTGTTTTCGTCAACGGCAACCGTACGGTTGTCTTCCCGCCATCGGCCGGTTCCTACGCCTCCGAGCGTATGGGGTGATCGCAGTCCTTTCCTCCGGATTGTGCATTCACAGGTTGTATTTTTGCGGGGCGGCTGAATTTGGCGGCCGCCCCTCTTGTCTGCCGCCAGCAGCTCTCTATCTAGAAGGAAGCCGCCGGGCGGAAGCCGGCGAGACGGGAATTTCGTTTCCAACATTCTCGGCTCTTTGACATGTTTTTGAAGAATTTCGGCGATATGAATAAAATATAAGCTTGGTTTTGATTCGGGTTTCCGGGTAAAACCCACGCAGTCGCAAACTTGTCCAACCCTTCGTAGTGCGGGAGCGTTCAATGTCTTTCGAGGCGCTGAAAACAATGAACATGAACGAAGCCGGATGCGTGCCGGATGTGCTCCGATGCTGTCGCGCGGGCGACAGGGCCGTCAAGGCCGCACACAAGGGTTGAAACAAATTGGCCGGTCATCTTCGGGCCGGAGTTGGTAGTCATGAAAAAGCAGATGGTTGAGTTCGGCGGCCAGCCGGTCGGGATTGTCGTTCCCGAAAACGGGCGGCTCAGATTTGTCGCCGTCAAGTTTCACGTCCATGCCTTGGATGGCGGCCTTTATGCCACGATGGATGAGTTGCGCGCTGCTATCCGGGATCACCTTTCGCGTTGGTCGGGTGACGACCAGGGCCGGGTGGCCGCTGCGGGCTAGCGCATCGGCCTGAAAATCGGAATCGATTTTCGGAAACCGCGATGCGGAGTTGCTTTGGACGGCCAGGCGGCTGGGACGCACGCCTCGATGCCTATTGTGCCGGCCGCATGCCGGGCGTAAGCTTCCGCCGTCGGCCCTCAGATTTTCTCCGTTGCGGGTTTGCCGGCAGGGGACGGTCGACCGGAACAAAAACGACGCTGACGCGTTGGAGCGTTCAGTGTCCGAACTCAAATTTGGGAGATCAACTATGGCAGAAAGCAAAAGCACCGGCGGCCAGGCTGGCAAGACAACCGAGGCCGACATCCAGGCTCAGATCGACCAATTGCGTGACGACATCGCAGGCCTGACGAAGCTGATCGGCACGCTTGGCAATGAAAAGGCATCCGACGCACGGGCCCGCGCCGAGAAGTTCCGTGACGACGCGACCAGGAAGGGGCACGAGGCCTATGACCGGGCGCGCGAGGAAGCGATGTCCATCGAAGAGGATATCGAGGATCATATTCGCAGCCGTCCGCTGCAATCCATCCTGATGGCTGCCGGTTTCGGCTTTCTGGCCGCGCTGCTGACGCGGCGTTAAGGCATGGACCGGGTCATCTCCCTGACAGCTGCCATCATGGCGATTGATGGCAGCGAGGTCGCGCGTTCGGCTAGGCGCAACGCCGTGCTGGCTGTCATCCTGATTTTTCTGTTCATGTCCGCTTATGTGAGCGGCGTCGTTGCGCTTGCGATCTATCTGGCCGAGGTCTTCGGTCCGCTCGGCGCGGCGCTGACCGTGGCCATTGCCTCGCTCACGCTTGCGATCTTCGTGCTCGCCTATGCGATGCTGATGAACCGCGCGGAGCGGCGGCGCTACCGGGCCGCCAAATACGCGACCGAGGAAATGCTCGAAGGCGTTCTTGGCGTCGTTCCTGTGATGATGCGGCAAAAGCCGATCTCGGGGCTTACAGCTGTTGCGGGCCTTGCCTTCGTTCTGGCGCGGGCTTTCCAGAAGAAATAGCGCCGGCTTTCTGCCGGAGCGGCGGCGCAAGGTCGCCTATCTGATGCTCCCGGCAGTCCCGTCGGGAGGACGCGAGGGCGCCTGTTGCACGGGCGCGTTTTCCTTGGGGGCGTTTCTCATGACACATGCATCATACGATCTGCCGAAACGGCAACTCGGCACCACCGATATGGCGATTACGCGCACAGGCTTCGGCGCCTGGGCGATCGGCGGCGGGGGCTGGGCGGCAGGCTGGGGCGCGCAGGACGACAGCGATTCCGTCGCCGCCATTCGCAGGGCGGTCGATGCCGGGATAAACTGGATCGACACGGCCTCCGTTTACGGCCTTGGCCATTCGGAAGAAGTCGTCGGCAGGACGATTGCCGGCATGGCATCCTCTGAGCGCCCCTTCATCTTCACAAAATGCGGCATGGTCTGGAACGATGACGATCCGATGGAGACGCCGAAGCGGGTCGGCGATCCGGAAAGCCTGAAAGCGCAGACGGAAGCTTCTCTGAGACGGCTCGGCGTCGAGGTCATCGACCTGATGCAGATCCACTGGCCGTCGAACGACGTGCCGCTTGCGGACTACTGGGGTGCGATGTGCGATCTGAAAGCGGCCGGCAAGGTGCGGGCGATCGGCCTTTCCAACCACGACATCAGCCAGCTTGAAGAAGCCGAGTCGATCGGCCATGTGGACACGCTGCAGCCGCCCTTTTCCGCCATTCGCCGCGATACGGCGGCCGAGCTTCTGCCCTGGGCCCGCGCCAACGAAACCGGCGTCATCTGCTACAGTCCGATGCAGGCCGGCCTTCTGACGGGACGTTTCACGGAAGAACGCGCCGCATCCTTGCCTGATGATGACTGGCGGCGCGGCAGTTCCAATTTCAACGGTGCGGCGCTGAAGGCCAATCTGGCGCTGGCCGAGGCGCTGAAGCCGATGGCCGAGCGCCACGGCGTCAGCCAGGCAGCGGTTGCCGTTGCCTGGGTTCTGGCCTGGCCGGGCCTGACGGGCGCGATTGTCGGCGCGCGCAAGCCCGAGCAGATCGACGGCTGGATTGCCGCTGCCAGCCTAGACCTTGATGATGATGACCTCGACGCGATCGCCGATGCGATCGAGAAGACCGGCGCAGGCAGCGGGCCCAAACGCCCCTGAGCCGCCGCGAGGCAAAGAAGTCTGGAGACGAAAGCATGAGAGCCATCAACGGTATCCCCCAGATCGGGTTCGGGACCTGGAAAAGGCGTGGCGACGAGGCCTACAGGACGGTGCTCGCCGCGCTCGAGGCCGGCTATCGCCATATCGATACGGCGCAGGCCTATGGCAACGAAGCGGAGGTGGGGCGCGCGCTGGCAGATTTCGGCGTGGGTCGGGATGAGATCTTCGTAACGACCAAGGTGTGGATCGACAATTACGGCGAGGATGCTTTTCGAAGAAGCGTCGAGGAAAGCCTTGAAAAGCTCGGCGGCATGGAAATCGATCTTCTGCTGTTGCATTGGCCTGGTCGCGCGGGCGGGCCGGCATTCGAGGACTATATCGGCCGGCTGGCCGACGCGCATGACGCCGGCCTTGCCAAACGGATCGGCGTGTCCAATTTCACCCGCGCGCTGATGGACAAGGCTGCCGGGCTGCTCGGCGATCGCAAGATCGCAGCCAATCAGGTCGAATGCCATGTCTTTCACCAGAACCGGCTGGTCGCCGATTATTGCGACAGGAACGGCATTGCCTTTACCGCCTATTCGCCGCTGGCGCAGGGCAAGATTGCCGGCGACCCGGTGCTGAAGACGATCGGCGCGGCCCACGGCGTTTCCGAAGGCGAGATCGCGCTCGCATTCCTGATGGCGGAGGGCCATGTGGTCATCCCGACTTCCAGCAAGCCGGAACGGGTGAAGTCGAATCTGGCGGCCGCCGAGATCGCGCTATCGCAGGACGAGATCGAACGTTTGAGAGTTCTCGACAAAGGCCTGAGACTGATCGACCCGGAATGGGCGCCGGAGTGGGACTGAACGACAAAAGGCTTGCCAGCACTCCATGTTGACTGCTGACAAGTCATTGAAAAATATCTAAAAATTAAATTTTCGGATTGAAGCCTTCGCGAAAATACGTCAGCCTTTGCAATTGTCAACGACAATGAGGTGGAACATGCGATTTGCTTCCGAACTTGAAATGCAGCTTGCCGGCTACGGGCTGACCACGGCCCATATTCTCTATCGTCTCCCGGATTTCGACAATCTCCTGCAGACCTATCTCTGGCAGGATTACGATCTCGCGCCGGATTTTCCGCAAATGCACAAATTTCTCGATTTCTGGAAGCAAAATCTCGACGGCCCGCTGCACTCGGTTCGCTATGCCCACAAGCGGCTGATCGGTCCCAATGAATGGCGTCAGGTTTCGGGCGAAATCACGCTCCACTGATCGCGCTCAGGCCTCCCTGATCCGCTCGATGACGAGCGGTCGGTCGGCAGGCGCTTCATCCTCGATCGCATAGGCGTCGCGCAGCGTCTGCATCGCGGCCTCGCATGCGCCGGCAGTTACCGCGTGGACGAGGCCGAGCGGCGCGCCTGCCTCGACAAACGTGCCGAGCGGCAGGAGCCCGGAAAAGCCAACGCGATGGTCGATGCGCGTGTCGGACCTGATGCGTCCGCCGCCAAGCGTGACCACGCCGATGCCCAGCGCCCTTGCGTCCGCTGCGGCCAGGTAGCCGGACCGCGGCGCGGCGACGGGGCGGATGAGGGGAGCCTTCGGCAGATAGGCCACGGATTTCTCGACGAAATCAGCCGGTCCGCCCAATGCCGCAACCATGCGTCCGAAGCATTCCACCGCCTCGCCGCTTGCCAATGTCGCGTCCGCAAGGGCCTTGGCATCCGCGTGCGTTTCGGCAAGGCCCGCGCCGCATATCATCTCGGCGGCAAGTTCCAGGACAACTCTCCCGAGCCTTGTGCCCGCCTTTTCACCCTTCAGGAAGGCAAGCGCGTTTTCGATTTCGACCGCATTGCCGACGGCGTCAGCCAGCGGCTCGTTCATGTCGGTGACCAGCGCCGTCGTGGCAAGGCCAGCGCCGTTTGCAACCTTGACCAGCAGCTGCGCGAGAGCGACGGCATCGGCGGTATTCCGCATGAAGGCGCCATTGCCGACCTTGACGTCGAGCACCAGCGACCGGAGCCCGGCGGCAAGCTTCTTCGACAGGATCGAGGAAACGATCAGCGGCATGGATTCCACCGTCGCCGTGACGTCGCGGATCGCGTAAAGCCGTTTGTCGGCGGGTGCCAGCGCGCCGGTCTGGCCGACAATGGCGCAGCCGGCCTCGGCAATCGAGCGGCGCAGGCTTGCCTCGTCGGGGCTGACATCATAGCCGGGAATGGACTCCAGCTTGTCGAGCGTGCCGCCTGTGGGCCCGAGCCCGCGGCCGGAAATCATCGGCACGGCAAGGCCGGTTGCCGCCGCGATCGGCGCCAGCATCAGCGAGACATTGTCGCCGATCCCGCCGGTCGAATGCTTGTCGGCCAGCGGACGATCGATGCCCGGCCAGGAAAGAACCGCGCCGCTGTCGCGCATGGCAAGGGTCAGTGCGATGGTTTCCGCCTCGTCCATACCCTGGAAATAGACAGCCATGGCGAAGGCTGCGGCCTGCGCTTCGGAAAGCGTCTCGTCTGACAGCGCGCGGACGAAATCCCTAATTTCTGCGGCCGAAAGCGCGAAGCCGTCGCGTTTTCTGCGGATCGTCTCCGGCGCCAGCATCGGCTGCCCTAGTAACCGCTGCCGGTGACAGTCGACTGCTTGCCCGCGAGCACGCCCTGGATGTCGTCCAGAAGTCCGGAAGCGCCGAAGCGGAAGGTTGTCGGCATCACCCAGCCTTCGCCCATCACCGTTTCGGCAAGGCTCAGGTAAAGCTGCGCATCGCGCACCGAGGAGATGCCGCCCGCCGGCTTGAAGCCAACCTTGCGACCGGCTTCGCGGATGACGCCGAGCATGATATCTGCGGCTTCCAGTGTGGCGTTGACCTTGACCTTGCCGGTCGAGGTCTTGATGAAGTCCGCGCCCTCGGCAATGGCGATCGTGGCCGCCTTGCGGATGAGCGCTGCATCGGCCAGTTCGCCGGTCTCGAGGATCACCTTGAGGGTAACCGGTTCGCGGCAGAGAAAGCGGATGGCGCGAACCATTTCGCTCGCCGCCCATTCATTGCCGGTCTTCAGCTTGTTGTAGGGGATGACGAGGTCGATCTCGTCCGCGCCGTCGCGGATTGCCTGTTCGGTCTCTTCCTCCACGGCGCCGAGCGACATGTCGCCCGAGGGGAAATTGACCACGGTGGCGATCTTGATCATGTGGTCGGTCCCGAGCATCTGCCGGGCGAGGCTCACGAAGCGCGGCCAGATGCAGATCGCCGCCGGCGTGCCGTAGGGCGTGTAGGCGCGCGCGATCAGCGCCTCGATATCCTTCTCGGTGCAATCGTCGGAAAGGTTCGTCAGGTCCAGGAGCGAAAGCGAAACCGAAGCGGCTTCCTGCTCTGTATGGTGTTTCATGGCCTTACCCCTCGCCAATCAGGCGTTTGACAATGGCGGCCAGCTTGCGGCCGCCGATCGGCGCCATTTCCTTGGTTTCCTCATGGCCGAGTTCCCCCTGGCTCATGCCGGCGCCGAAATTCGTGATGACGGAAGCCGCAGCGACCTTCAGACCCAGAAAGCGCGCTAAAATGACCTCGGGGACAGTGGACATGCCGACAGCGTCGGCGCCCAGTGTCCGGGCCATGCGGATTTCCGCCGGTGTTTCGAAACTCGGACCTGAAAACCACATATAGACGCCTTCGGCAAGCTCAATATCCAGATCGCGGGCCACCCGGCGCATCGCTTCCGCCAGACCGAGGTCATATGCCTGGCTCATGCCGGTGAAGCGGCGGTCGGATCTCTCGCCGATCAGCGGGTTCATGCCGGAATAGTTGATATGGTCGGTGATCAGCATGACCGAGCCCGGCGGCATGTCCTGGCGCAGGGACCCGGCAGCATTCGTCAGCAGCAGTTCCTTGATGCCCAGCGCGGCGAGCGTCTCGAGCGGAACGCGCATGGCTGCCGCGTCGCCCTGTTCATAGTAATGCACCCGGCCCGACAGCACGATGACTGGCTTGCCGGCGAGCTTGCCGATGACGACGGACCCCTCGTGGCCGCTGACGCCGCCGACGGGAAAGCCGGGCAGTTCGGAAAAGGCAAAAGACTGTTTCGCCGACAAGTCATCGGTCAGGCCGCCAAGGCCGGAGCCAAGAACCATTGCGATGCGGGGCTCAAGGTCGCCAAGCGCCTCGCGCAGCAGGAGGGCGGCGTCGCTCATCCGATTTCACCGGTGGCAAAGGCGTGCGGCAGCAATTCGGCCATCGTCACCGTTTGGCGTACGCCGCCGTCATCGCAGAGATAGATTTTGGTGTCGGGATCGGAAAACTCGGCGAGCTTCTGCCGGCAGCCGCCGCAGGGCGGGCAGAGCGCAAGACGGGGGGCGTAGACGGCTGCCGCCCTTATCTTCAGCGCGCCGCCCATCACCATGTGGCCGATGGCCACGCCTTCGGCGCAGATGCCCTCGGGAAAGGCCAGGTTCTCGACATTCGCGCCGGCAAAGACCTGGCCGTCATCCGTCAGAAGGGCGGCACCCACCGGAAATTTCGAATACGGCGCGTAGGCCCTGGCGCTGGCCGCACGGGCCTTCTCGAAAAGCTTTTCAGCCGTTGCCATCGTCTCACCGCTCCTTGGTGTAGGGAATGCCGCCGGCTTTTGGTGGACGCGCGGTGCCGATGAAGCCGGCCAGAAGCACGCAGGTGAGGATATAGGGCAGGGCCTGGTAGAACTGGACCGGAACCTCACCGATCAGCGGCATGGACTTGCCCTGCATGAAGTTCGAAAACGCGCCGAGGAAGCCGAACAACAGGCAGGCGAACATGACGGGGACCGGTTTCCACTTGGCGAAGATCAGCGCCGCCAGCGCAATATAGCCCTTGCCGGCCGACATGTTGTTGATGAAGGAGGCCGACTGGGCGATCGCGAGATATGTTCCGGAAAAGCCGCAGAGGAAGCCGGCGATGATGACGGCGCGGTAGCGCAGCCAGACCACCGAGATGCCCGCGGTGTCGACCGCGCCCGGGTTTTCGCCGACGGCCCGCAACCTCAGGCCGAAACGGGTCTTGTAGATCACCCACCAGACGATCGGCACGGTGATGAAGGCGAGGTAGACAAGGACGTTCTGGCCCGAGATCACATCGGCATAGAACTTGCCGAGAAAGCCCATCTCTCTTGCCGCCTCCGCGCCGGGAAACTCGATCTCGGTAAACCGCGCGGTGTTCGCAAGCTGCGGCGTGCGTCCGCCCTGGCGGAACCAGGCATTGCCGAGCACGACGGTCAGACCGGCGGCGACGAAATTGAGCGCCACGCCGGAGACGATCTGGTTGCCGCGCGCGGTGATCGACGCATAACCGTGAACGAGGCTGAAGAGGATGGAGACGAGGATGCCGCCCAGAAGCCCGAGCCAGGGCGAGCCGGTATAATAGGCGACCACGGCGGAGGCGAAGGCGGATGCCAGCATCTTGCCCTCGAGGCCGATGTCGAAAATCCCCGAGCGTTCCGAGAACAGGCCGGCAAGGGCCGTGAAGATCAGCGGAATGGAAAGCCTGATGGTGGAGCCGAGCATGCCGACAATGATATCAACCGTGTGCATGGCTCAGGCCTCCGCTAACATCTGTCGTCGGGCGAAAACCCGGACAAGGGCCGGGCGGTAGAGAAACTCGAGCGCTCCCGCAAACAGGATGACGAGACCCTGGATCATCACGATCATGTCGCGGGTGATCTGCGGCATCATGAAGGAAAGCTGCGCGCCGCCCTGATAGAGAATGCCGAACAGGACGGCCGCCAGTAGGATGCCGAGCGGATGGTTGCGACCCATCAGCGAAACGGCGATGCCGACGAAGCCGGCGCCGCCCACGAATTCCACCTGCAGCCGGTCGGCGGACCCCATCACCACATTGAGCGCCATCATGCCCGCAAGGCCGCCCGAAAGGAGCATGGTGACGATCACCGTGCGGGCATAGGGAATGCCGGCATAGGTGGCCGCCGACTTGCTCATGCCGAGCGCGCGCACGGAATAGCCGAACTTGGTGCGCCAGATCAGGAACCAGACGGCAGCGCACATGACGAGGCTGATGATGAAGGAAACGTTGAGCGGCGCGGGGCCGAGCCTGGAACCGAACATCGCCATCAGCCAGTCGAGATCCGGCAGCTGGCCGCCGGGGCCAAAGCCGCGTGTTTCCGGCGACATGGCGCCCGCGGGCTTCAGCACATGCACCAGAAGATAGACCATCAGCGCTGCGCCGATGAAATTGAACATGATCGTTGTGATGACGATATGGCTGCCGCGCCTGGCCTGCAGCCATGCGGGGATGAAGGCCCATGCGGCGCCGAATATGCCGGCGCCCAGAATGGCGAACGGCATCGTTACATACCACGGCACATACTGGTCGAGCGCCAGCGCGACCAGCGCGCAGCCGAGCCCGCCGACATAGGCCTGGCCTTCCGAGCCGATATTGAAGAGACCGGCATGATAGGCCATCGCCACGGAAAGCCCGGTGAAGATGAAGTTGGTCGCATAATAGAGCGTGAAGCCGACGCCCATGCCGTTGCCGAGCGCGCCGTTGAGGAGGTAACCCAGTGCCTCGAAGGGGTTCTGTCCGATCAGCCAGATCACCAGTCCGGAAATGACGAGGGCGGTGACGAGGTTCAAGAGCGGCATCAGGACGAAAGTGACCCAGCCGGGCAGGGGCGTGTTGGCAGCGCTCATTTCGACCTCAAGACGCTATGCCGGCCATCATCAGGCCGAGTTGCTGTTCGCCTGCATCCGGCTTTGCTTCGCCGACATTTTCGCCCGCGAACATTACCAGGATGCGGTCGGCAAGGGCGCGGATCTCGTCGAGTTCGACGGAGACCAGAAGCACGGCCTTGCCGCTGTCGCGCATGTCGATGATGCGCCGGTGAATGAATTCGATCGCGCCGATATCCACGCCGCGCGTCGGCTGGCCGACAAGCAGGATGTCGGGATCGCGTTCGATCTCCCGGGCGACCACGATCTTCTGCTGGTTGCCGCCGGAGAAGTTGGCGGTCTTCAGAAGCGGATTCGGCGGGCGGATATCGTATTTCTCGATCTTCTCGCGCGCGTCATCGAGGATTGCCTGGCGGTTCAGCACGCCGCCGCGACCGTATTTCTCAAGCTGGTGATAGCCGAGAATGCTGTTCTCGCGTTCCTCGAACGGCAGGATCAGGCCCATATGGTGCCGGTCTTCGGGGATATGGGCGACGCCGATCCTCCGGTATGTGGCGGGATTGGCATGGACGATCTTCTTGCCGTGCACGTAGATCTCGCCGGAATGCGGCTTGCGGATTCCGGAAAGCGCTTCCAGAAGCTCCGACTGGCCGTTTCCGGCCACGCCGGCAATGCCGACGATCTCGCCGGCGCGCACATCGAAGGAGACGTTCTTGACCATCGGCACGCCGCGATTGTCGTGGACGGTCAGATTGCGCACCGAAAGGGCGACCTCGCCCGGGTTCGGCTCGCCCTTTTCCACGCGCAGCAGCACGCGGCGGCCGACCATGAGTTCGGCCAGTTCCTCCACCGTCGTCTCGGCGGTCTTGCGGGTGGCGACCATCTCGCCGCGGCGCATGACGGAAACCTCGTCGGTGATCGCCATGATCTCGCGCAGCTTGTGGGTGATGAGGATGATCGTATGGCCCTGGTCGCGGAGCATGCCGAGAATGCGGAACAGGTGGTCGGCTTCCGCCGGCGTCAACACGCCGGTCGGTTCGTCGAGGATCAGGATCTCCGCCCCGCGGAACATGGCCTTGAGGATTTCGACGCGCTGCTGCAGGCCCACGGGAAGCTGTTCGATGACCGCGTCGGGATCGACCTCGAGGCCGTACTCGCTTTCCAGCCGCTTCAGTTCCTTGCGCGCCTTGCTTTCGCCCTGGTTGAGGAGCGAGCCGCCCTCGGCGCCGAGCATGACATTCTCCAGCACGGTAAAGTCCTCCACCAGCATGAAATGCTGATGGACCATGCCGATGCCGGCGGCAATGGCGTCGTCGCTATCGGCGATTTCAAGCGGCTTGCCGTTAACGCGAACCTCGCCGCGATCGGCCTGGTAGAAACCGTAGAGGATCGACATCAGGGTCGATTTTCCGGCCCCGTTTTCACCGATAATGCCGTGGATGGAGCCCTTTTCGACCTTCAGATTGATATTCTTGTTGGCGTGAACGGGCCCGAAGCTCTTGTCTATACCGATAAGTTCGATTGCGGGCGGTGTGCTCAAAAGCTTTTCAACTCCCAAACGAGGATCGCGCGCCATTCATGGCGCCGGAGGAGGCTCTGCCCAGGGCAGGCAACAAAGGACCTTCATCCGCACGGACGCAAACGCGTTGCGCCCGTGCGACGCTGCAAGGGATCAGTAGGGGCAGGTGTTGTCGACCGAGTAGTCATGCACCTCGATCTCGCCCGAAACGATGCCTTCCTTCGCCTTTTCGACGGCGGCGAGCATCTCTTCGGTGATCAGCGGCTTGTTGTACTCGTCATAGGCCCAGCCGACGCCGTTGTCGGCAACGCCGAGCGAGTTGATGCCGGCCTCGAAGTTGCCGTCCTGGCTGGCCTTGAAGGCGTCATAGACGGCGTTGTCGACGCGCTTGACCATCGAGGTCAGGACGGAGCCCGGATGGACGTAATTCTGGTTGCTGTCGACGCCGATCGAATATTCCTCGGCATCGGCCGCAGCCTGCAGCACGCCGAGGCCGGAGGCGCCGGCCGCCGCATAGATCACGTCGGCGCCCTGGTCCATCTGGTTCTTGGTCAGTTCGCCGGCCGTGACCGGGTCGTTCCAGGCGGCGCCGGTGGTGCCGACGAAATTGCGCAGGATGGTGACGTCGCCGTTTGCGGCCTTGGCGCCCTGGGCGTAGCCGCAGCCGAATTTGTGGATCAGCGGAATATCCATGCCGCCGACGAAGCCGACCGCGCCGGTTTCCGATTTCATCGCCGCCAGAAGGCCGACGAGATAGGACCCCTGTTCTTCCTTGAAGACCACGGACTGGACGTTCGGCGCATCGATCACGTCATCCACGATGTAGAACTCGGTGTCGGGGAACTGCGGGGCGATCTTCTCGACGGCGGATTTCCAGGCAAAGGAAAGGGCGACGACGGGGTTGAAGCCCATGGAGGCGAAGTTGAGGATCGCCTGCTCGCCCTGGGCGTCGCCGGTCGGTTCGAAGTCGCGATATTCGACGCCGGTGTCGGCCTTGAACTTTTCGGCGCCGTTATAGGCCGACTCGTTGAAGGATTTGTCGAATTTGCCGCCCGTGCCGTAGACAAGCGCGGGCTTGAAATCCGCCAGCGCGGTCGTTGACATCGCGGCAAGGGCGATAAGGCTCAGGATAGTTTTTTTCATAACGCAGCTCTGTTCCCTGTGAGTGTGCTCATGGACCCTGTTCGGCGGCAGGCGCGATTGCCCCCTCCTGAAACACGACCGGCCGCCACCGGCCGGATTGAACCATATCGTTGCACGGCTTCGACAAAATTTCATCACAAAATTTACCCCTTGGGCAAAAATGGCATGCACATTCCGCACAGGCAGCATCTGCGTTTCGTAACGTATTGTATTTAAAATATTCTACGTCCGGGGCGTTCGTCGCGTTGAGACGTGACCAGAAGGCCGGGACAGCCTGAGCATGACGGTGGAGAGAAGCGCAGGCGCTGTCGAAAAAACGAAAGGGAGCGCGGCGGCGCTCCCTTGGCATCGGCATTCTCTCGCCGGTTCGTCTCAGCCGACCGGGCAGGAGACGCCGGTGCCCTTCAGGCCGCAATAGCCGGCCGGGTTCTTGGCGAGATATTGCTGGTGATAGTCTTCCGCCGGGTAGAAAGCCCCGGCTTCCGCAATTTCGGTGGTGATGCGGTCATTGCGGCCATTCGCTTCCAGTGCATGCTGGAAGCGGTCGCGCACGGACCTGGCAAGCTCAAGCTCGTCTGCATTTTCAAGATAGATGGCCGAGCGGTAGGTGGTGCCGATATCATTGCCCTGGCGCATGCCCTGTGTCGGGTCATGGGCTTCGAAGAACAGCATGAGAAGGTTCTCGAGGCTGACTTCGGCGGGATCATAGATGACGCGCACAACCTCGGCATGGCCGGTCAGCCCGGTGCAGGTCTCCTCGTAAGTCGGGTTTGGCGTAAGTCCGCCTGCATAGCCTGCCACGGTGACGTAGACGCCCGGCGTCTGCCACAAGAGGCGCTCGGCCCCCCAGAAGCATCCCATGCCGAACTGCACTTCCTTCAGGCCTGCCGGAAAAGGCGGTGAAAGCGGACGGCCGTTGACGAAATGGCGTTCTGCGGTCGGGATGGGGTCCGGCCGGCCGGCCAGCGCGGTTTCGGGCGTCGGCATGACGGTTTTTTCCCTGTTGAAGGCGGAAAGAAACATGAGGGTCTCCCTGGAACATCTCGCCGACAGGCGGCACTCCCCGGCCCTGGCGAACATGCGTCAAACAACAAAAGGACGGAGCGAAAGGGCATCTCAGCGAAAACGCGCTTTCTGCGCCGATCCGGTGGAACGGATAAACCGAACGTCCGGTTCCCCGCCATAAGAGCAACCGAAGCCCGGCGGGCGACGGATCTTGGTCTTCAGATAAGAAACGAAGCGCGCCGCAACAAGACGGCCTTTGCGACAGACCGGTCGCAGCCTGCCCTTTCTCGCCGCGCCCGGCGCCCTTCAGCCCTGCCGCCATGCCTGCGGCACTTTGCGTCGATGCCTTGCGCCTCTTTGGAAACAATTCAAAAATCTGTCAGAATCGGGTTGATCATCGCCACGGCATCGGTATATATCGCGCCGGTCCCTCCCATCGGTTCAGCCGAGGCGGGTGCCAGACGGACAGGTGGCCGAGTGGTCGAAGGCGCACGCCTGGAACGCGTGTATACGGGCAACCGTATCGAGGGTTCGAATCCCTCTCTGTCCGCCATTACCTCGTCCCAAGATCATGATTTTATTCATGGTTTTCTTTCCAGGGTTGGTTGGTTACATTCTGGCGCAAAAGTCGAGGCCGAGCTTTCTTGTTCTGGTTTTCCGACTCTGCCTTATCTCTTGAAGTCGATCGAGTTGACGCTCGACATGATCCGCCACCGGCGGCTGCGCGGCGGTTCCGTCATCATCGAGGCGAAGCTTGCCGAGGCGCTCGGCATCTCGCGCACGCCGCTTCGTGAAGCGCTTCGGCGGCCGGAGGGCGAGGGGCTTGTGCTGAAAGGCAACGGCCGCAATTACGTGGTTCGGTGTGTCGATATCGGCGAATATCTCCAGAGCCTCAGGCTGCGCCTGCTGATCGAGCCGGAGGCCGCCGTGCTGGCCGTACCGGCGATCCCGCGCGCAAGGCTGATCGCGGTGCGTCGCGAGACCCAGGGGCTTCTCGAGGCGAGCAGCTATCATACAGACGAGCACTGGTTCTCCGACGACAATCTGCACAACATGGTCATCGATTACTGCGGCAACGCCGTCATGGCCAAGGTCCTGCACAAATTGCGGGCGACGACGCGGCTGTTCGAAAACGATCAGCTGAAGGACCGGCTCCGGCCGGATTCGGCCGAGCATCTGGAAATCATCGAGGCGTTCGAAAGCAATGACCTAGAGGCGACGCGGTCTTCGGTCGCAAACCACGTGCAGAGTCTGATCGATTTCGCCCGTCGGAATCTTATCCTCGGCACGGGGGAAGAATGTCTCCGCCCTGCCGTCACGACTGCGGCCGATAGAGCCCGCGGAAGCGGGCATAGGCGTCATCATAGACCGCCTTGTTTGCGGCGGAAGGCGCAATCGTCGGGCCCCGGCCGACAAAGGCCGAAACGCCCGCCCAGTCATCCGCAAGCCCCGCCCCCATCGCCGCCGTCCAGGCAACGCCGAGGCAGGAACCCGGATGGCCGGTGAGGCAATGCACCGGCCGCTGCAACACATCGGCGACGGTCTGCATCCAGACCGTGCTTTGCGCGCCGCCGTCGGAGACCAGAAAACGGGTGGTCGCAAGGCCGATGTCGTTCAGCACGTCGATATGATGCCGGAGCGCATAGGCGTAGGATTCCAGAAGCGCCCGCCACAGATGGCCGATGTCATGCGAGAGCGTCAGGCCGGAGATCACGCCGCGCGCGTCGGGATCGTGGATCGGCGTCTTCTCGCCGAGGAGATAGGGCAGGATCACCACGCCCTCCGCGCCGGCGGGGCGGTTTTCGGCCAGCCGGTCGAGGTAGCGGTAGACCGAAATGCCCTCGGCCTCGGCGGCAAGCCGTTCCTGGCCGGCGAAGGTCGCGATGAACCAGTTGAGCGCCGAACCGCCGGTCGACATGCACCCGTTCGGCATGTAGAGGCCCGGGATCAGGTGATAGTCGAGAAAGAGGCGCGGGTCGGGGCGCGCCTTGTCGGTCGCCGTCAGGATATCGACGGCGCCGCCGAATTTCAGAAGCACGTCGCCGGCGTCCTGCACGCCCGCGCCGAAGGCCGAGGCCACCATGTCTGCCGCGCCGCCGACAACCGGCGTGCCTGCGCGAAGGCCGGTCAGTGCCGCTGCTTCCTCGGTCAATCCGCCCAGCACCTCATGCGAGGCGATTTTCGGCGGGATGGCGCCTGCCGGAAGATGTGCCCAGGCAATCAGGTCTTCATCCAGTTCGCCGCGCGAAACATCGACAAAGCCTGCTTCCAGCGCCCAGTTCTGCTCCACCGCGCGCTTGCCGGTGAGCTTGAAATTGACGAAATCATAGGAGCCGAAGACCGTGGCGATCCTCGAAAAGACCTCCGGCTCGTGCTTCTCGAGCCAACGCAGCTTGGCGGTGACGAGCTGCTGGTTGATGCCGTTTCCGGCCTTCTTGATGAATGCGGCCTCGTCGCGCTCCTTGCGCATGGCCTCGACCTCGCGGCCCGACCGGCCATCGCTCTGCTGGATGGAGGGACGGAGCAGACTGCCGGCCTCGTCCAGAAGCACGACGGCAGGGAGCATGCCGGTGACGCCGACAGCGCCGACGTTGGCGGGGTCCGTGCCCTCGAGCGCCAGAAGCTCGCGGGTGATCGCCCGCACATTTTCCCACCACTGGAGGGGGTCTTCCTCGGCCCAGCCGTGATGCGGCGATGAAAGCGTGACGGGCCGGCTGGCCAGTCCCACGACCCGGGCCGGCAGTTCGATCAGGATGCCGATCGTGGATGTCGTGCCGATATCGAGACCGATCACATAAGCCATGGAAGCCTCCGGGCGCGGTCAGCGCAGCGTTGCGACCTTGTCCATGAACCGGCTGACTCGGTCCTGATCGACCGGGTTCCAGGTATCGCCGTCCACCTTGAAATGCGTGCCGATGATGCAGCCGTCGGCCACCGACATGACGTCGGCGACATTGTCGATATTGACCCCGGTATTGGCAAAGACCGGAACTTCATCGATCGCCTCGCAGACGGTTTTCAGGTCCGACTGGTCGGCGGGCTGGCCGGTGATCGGGCCGGACACGAGAATGGCGTCGGCCATGGAGGAGAAGACGGCGCTTTTCGCCCTGAGCGCGATGGGCCGCTGGTCGAGCGGATGGGCGAATTCGGCATTGATGTTGAAGAGGAGCTTCATGTCCCTGGCGCCGAGATTGGCGCGCAGTCTTGCCGGCGTGGCGCAATCGGGCGCCCAAACGCCCATGTCGGAGGCGAAGACGCCGGTGAAGATCTCGCGCACGAAGCGCGCGCCCGTCACCGAGCCGATCGCCACGCTCGCTTCCGGGTCCCAGAGATAATTGACGCCGAAGGGCACCTTGATCTCGGGTTTCAACGCCTGCACCACGGCCGTCATCGCGGCAATGCCCTCGACGGGCGCTTTCCTGACATAGGGGCGGTCGTTCTCGTTGCCGAACATGATCGCGTCGACGCCGCCGGCCTGCAGCTTCTCGATGTCGGCGTGTACGTCGGCGATCAGCCTGTCGAGCCCGCCATCCTTGTCATATTGCGGCGAGCCGGGCAGGGCGCCGATATGGGCCATGGCGATGACCGCCTTCTTTTTGGCGCCGAAGAACTCGAAAATCATTGAGGTACTCCATTGAAGAAAACGGTACGGCGCAATCCGGCAGATTGCAGTCAGGAGGCCATCCTGCGGGCAGGGCTGGCGATACGGATCTCGACTTCGGCTTTGGCCAGCGCCCTGGCGATATCGCCCGGCGGCTCGGCATCGGTGATCAGCACATCGAACTGCTTCAGGTCGGCAACGTGAACGAGCGACATGCAGGCAAATTTGGAGGCATCGCAGAGCACCACCTTCTGCGTCGAGCGATTGAGGAAAACGCGCTTCATCTCCGCATCATCGAAGGAGTAGTCGTAGATGCCATGCTCGGTCAGTCCGGAAATGCCGATAAAGGCAATGTCGAACCAGAGGGCCTCGAATTCCGCGATCGCCGAAGGTCCGGAGATCGACATCTCGTCGCCGCGCATGCGCCCGCCCGGAAGATAGACTTCCGCAAGTCCTTCGCCGAGGAAGAAGGCGTTGCGCACGGAACTGGTGAAGATCTTGGTGTGCTGGCGGTCCTGAAGCCGGCGGGCGAGCAGCAATGCCGTGGTGCCGACATCGAGCGCTATCGTGCGCGCGCCGGCGGAAAGCGCCTCGGCTTCCGCCGCGATCGCCTGTTTTGCAAGCGCGTTCTTGACGGTCCTGAGCTGGAAGGGCGGTTCGCCGGGAAGGGCTGAGGCCGGCGCGGGCTCTGCCGCCTGTTCGGAGCGCACGGCGCCGCCATGGGTGCGGGCAAGCTTGCCTTCCTTTTCCAGTTCGGCAAGGTCGCGGCGGATGGTCATCTCGGAAACATTGAGTTGCCCGGCAACATCGGAGACCGACAGCGCGCCGAATTCGGCGAGAACATCGAGGATGCGCGCATGGCGCACCTGCGCGAGAACCTTGGTCTTTTCTCCCTGTCCACCCTGCAAGACGGCTCCTTTCGAGATGATCGAGATCCCGGCCAGCGCCGCTTTGGCTGCGGCGGGCCGATCCATTCTGATCTTCATGAGTAGCAGCAGGATCGAACAAATTCAAACATTATTTTCTCTTGTTGTGTATGTTTTTGTTGATATATGATCGAACGAAACAAGCAGGGGAACGAAAAATGACTCACCCGATCTTTCCGGAGCTCGAAGGCCGCAAGGCCGTCGTCACCGGCGGCGCCACCGGTATCGGCCGCGCCATTGTCGAGGCGCTGAGGCGCCAGAAGGTGGATGTCGCTCTGTGCGATATCAATCCCGAAGCAGCCGAGAAGACCGCGGCCGAGACCGGTTCTGTTGCCGTTCCGGTTGATGTGCGCAAGCGCGAGTCAGTTGAGCAAACCTTTGCGGAGGCGGAAGAAAGGCTCGGCGGTTTCGACATGCTGTTCGCCAATGCCGGCGTCTCGACCATGCGGCCCGCGCTGGAACTGACCGACGAGGAGTGGGATTTCAATTTTGACGTCAACACGCGCGGCATCTTCCTGACCAACCAGATTGCAGGCCGTCGTTTCAAGGCCAATGGCAGAGGCGTGATCGTCAATACGGCCTCGCTTGCCGCCAAGGTGGGCGCGCCGTTTCTCGCGCATTATTCGGCAAGCAAATTTGCGGTGCTCGGCTGGACGCAGGCGCTGGCGAAAGAGCTTGCCGGTGACGGCATCCGCGTCAACGCCATCTGCCCGGGCCTCGTCAAGACATCGATGCAGGACCGTGAGGTTGCCTGGGAAGCGGAGCTGCGCGGCATGACGCCGGAGGCGGTGATCGCCGACTACATCGCGCAGACGCCGCTTGGCAGGCTGGAAACGGCGGAAGACGTCGCCGATGTGGCCGTCTTCCTCTCCAGCAATTCCGCCCGCTTCATGACCGGGCAGGGCGTGAATGTCACCGGCGGCATCTACATGACGTGAGACCGCTTTGCGGACAGTCCTAAACTGACGACGAACGAGCGGGAAAGCGCATGGCAGACATCATCTTCGACGGCATCGGCAAGCGCTATCCGGACGGCTTCGCCGCGATCGCCAATCTCGATCTTCATATCAGGGACGGCGAGTTCCTGGTCCTCGTCGGTCCATCCGGTTGCGGCAAGTCGACCGCGCTCAGGATGATCGCGGGCCTTGAGGATATCACCGACGGCCGGCTGATCATTGACGGCGTGATCGCCAACAATCTCGCCCCGCGCGACCGCGATATCGCCATGGTCTTCCAGTCCTATGCGCTTTATCCGCATCTGAATGTCGAGGAGAATATCGGCTTCGGTCTCAGGGTGCGCGGCGCGGAAAAGAAGGCGCTGGCCGAGAAAGTGCGCCAGACGGCCGAACTGCTGGAGCTCTCCGAGCATCTGAAACGCAAGCCCGGCCAGCTTTCCGGCGGTCAGCGCCAGCGCGTTGCCATGGGCCGGGCGCTGGTGCGCGACCCGAAGGCCTTCCTCATGGACGAGCCGCTGTCCAATCTCGATGCGCGGCTGCGCGGGCAGATGCGAACCGAAATCGCCCGTCTGCAGAAGCTGACCGGCGTCACCACAGTTTATGTGACGCATGACCAGGTGGAGGCGATGACCATGGGAGACCGGGTTGCCGTCATGCGCCACGGTGTTCTCCAGCAGCTCGATACGCCGCGCGCGCTCTACGATACGCCTGCGAACCTTTTTGTTGCCGGCTTCATCGGCGCGCCCTCGATGAACTTCATGGCCGCCGATCTGGCAGCAACCGACGGCGGCATGGATGCGAGGGTCGGGCCATTCGATTTCCTGTTCAGTGCGGATGATCTTGCGGCACGGCCGGGCCTCGGCCGCTCTGCTGGCGACCGCGTGATCCTCGGCATCCGGCCTGAAATGTTCACTCCGGTCGAACATGGCGAAACTGCGGTCAACACCGTGACCGGCGAAATCATCTTCGTCGAGGATCTGGGCTCCACGCTTCTCGCCCATGTCGACATCGGCGCTGCCGATGGTAGCCTGCGCGAGATCGGCGATGACGGCGAGGATGACGGCGCGATTTCGGCCCCGCGGCTGCGCGTCGTGCTGGATGGCCAGATGCGGGTGAAGGCCGGCGAAACGATCACTCTTGCCGTCGATGCCGCGCATATCCATGTCTTCAACGCCCAGACGGAGGCGGCGATCCGGGGGTGAAGGCGCGTGCGTCCCTTTGGACGCGCCCTAATCTATTGAATCTGCGCATCGTGCTTTCCGAAAATCGATTCCGATTTTCGGGCCGATGCACTAGGCCCGCCGGTCCATCGAGCGCGAGACCAGCAGAACTGGGATCAGGCCGGCGAGAATGATGATCAGCGCGGGTACGGAGGCGCTTTCGACCTGGGCGCGCGAGGCGTCCTCATAGACGAGGGTGGCCAGCGTATTGAAGTTGAATGGACGCAGCAGGATGGTTGCCGAGAGCTCCTTCAGCGTCTCGATGAACACCAGAAGCGCGGCCGTCCACAGCGCCGGGCGCATGTTTGGCAGCAGCACGGAAAACAGAGCCGTTGCCGGTGAGCGGCCGAGCGTGCGGGCGGCCATGTCGAGGCTCGGTGAAAGCTTCTGGAAACCGGCATCAACGCTGCCTTCGGCCATGGCAAGAAACCTGACCGTGCAGGCATAGACAATGGCAAAGCCGCTGCCTGAGAGGATCAGTCCGCTGGAAATGCCGAAACGGGTCCTCAGCGCGCCGTCCACGGCGTTGTCGAGCCCGGCCAGCGGGATCAGCACGCCGATGGCGAGCACCGTTCCGGGAATGCCGTAGCCGAGCGATGCCAGCCGTGTGACCGAACGGATCTTTGCGTCCGGATAGGTTCTGACCGCATAGGAGAGCGTCAGACCGAACATGACGGCGATTGCGGCGGCAAGTCCGGCAACGGCAAGCGAGGTGAAAAGCGCCTGAAGCAGACGCTCCGAGAGGAAGTCTTCCAGCCGTTTGAGAGCGAAATCGGCCAGCACCAGGGCAGGGATGGCGAAGCCGATGATGACCGGCAGCAGGCAGGCAAGACTTGCCAGAAACGCGGCAAACCCCGAGAGACGCTGACGTTCGCTCTTGCCGGTCACCGAGCGACCGGCGCTGTAGCGCTGATTGCGCCTCGCGATCCGCTCCAGCAGGATCAGCGCCAGCACGAAGACCAGCATGATCGCCGAAAGCTGGGCAGCGCCGGCGAGGTTGCCGCGATTGAGCCAGGTCTCGTAGATCGAGAAGGTGAGCGTGTTGACGCCCAGATACTGTACGGCGCCGATATCGTTGAGGCTTTCCATCATCACCAGGGTGAGGCCGACCACGATCGCCGGCCGCGCCATGGGCAACTGCACGGAACGGAACACCCGAAACCGCCCGGCGCCGAGCGTGCGCGCCACCTCCGCCGCGTTGCGCCCCTGCATGGAAAACACCGACCGCGCCGTCAGATAGACATAAGGGTAAAGCACCCCCGACATGACCAGCACCGCGCCGCCGAGCGACCGGATGTCGGGGAAATAATAATCCCGCGCAGATTGAAAGCCGAAGACGGCCCGGTAAAGCGTCTGCACCGGACCGGTAAAATCGAAGAATTCGCCGAAGGCATAGGCCGCAAGATAGATCGGCATGGCAAGCGGCAGCACGAGCGCAACCGACAGGAACCGCCTGAAGGGAAAATCGAAGGAGACAACCAGCCATGCGGCGACCACGCCGATGGAGCCGGTGACGAGCCCGTTGAAAACGAGAAGCCAGAAGGTGCGGCCCGCAGCCCGCGGCAGGACGGTTTCCGCAAGATGGGTGATCGCCGAAAAATCCGAGGAGAAGGCGAGCCAGACGATCGCCGCCAGCGGCAGGAGCATCAGCGCGCAGATGAGGCCGGCCGCTAGCGGCAGGGGGCGGAGCGCGCGTCGTCGCGATCGACGAGAAGAGGTCGCGCTTTCGGCGAGGTCAAGGGCCATGCTGTCCGGTCATCGCTGATGGACGCTCTCTCAAGCGCCAAAGTTGACAAGTTTCGACCGGTTTTATGACCTGCCGTCAAAATGCGCAATATGTCCGCTTGCCGCAGCTTTTCCGGGCGGCAACAGGAAGGCCTGCCGGAAGCGCGCTTGTTCGTCCGGACGCAAAGACGGCATGCGCTAGTAATGAAACGGCCGCGCTTCCTTCACCGGCAGGAAAACCTCGACCAGCATGCCCTCGCTCGGAACGGCATGCACCAGAAAGCGCGCGCCGAGGCCTTCGGCAAGCTTGCGCGCCTTTTGCAAGTGCTGGTTCTCCGCTTCCCTGCTCTGGCCGCGGGGAGCGCCGGCCCTTCGCCGGCCCGGAGCGATGCCATTGTCGCGAAAGCGCAGCACGGTCTCCCCGCTTGCCGAGGCCGCCGTGGAAACGACCACCTGGCCGCCTGCCGGCGTGAACTGTACGGCGCCGTTGAGAAGCTCGGAGGCCATTTCCTTCAGCGTCTCGGTGTCGCACGGCGTCTTGGCGAGCACAGGCGAAAGGGCCGCGCGGATGATGATCCGGCGCGCATTGGCGCGCGGTTGCACCAGGCTTACGGCCTCCGCCACCGCCTCGTTGATCTGCGCGGTTTCATGCGCGCCGGAATCGGCCAGCGGGGCGGGTCTGCGGGGCTCGTTGCCCGGCGGCGTTTCCGCCTCGGCCTGTGACGGCGCGCTCTGCTCCGGTTCCGGCTCGCCGAGCAGCCGTCCGACGATGGAGCGCGCCTGGCGGCTCTTGGCGGTGATTTCGCGGGCAAGGGCGTGGTAACGGTTGTCCCCGAGCGTGCCGAAGGGCTGGTGATCCATGGTCTCCGACAGGGAGATGATGGCATCGAGCGGCTGACGCAGTTCGTAGCGCAGCGCCGAGCGCACGGTGTCCCGCTCCTCTTCCGCCTCTTTCGCCTCGCGCCGGGCAGCCCGCAGATCCTCCTCACGACGTTTGAGCGAGGTGATGTCGCGCAGGATGACGCAGACGCCGCCCGACTGCGGCAGGCGCCCAAGCGTGATGAACAGCGGAATGAGGCCGCCGCCCGCTTCCCGCCCGATCACCTCGAGCCCTTCGGGCACAACATCGCCGCCGCGTCGCTCAAGCAGGCGGCTGACCTGGGTTTCCAGATCGCCATGGCTCTCCTCGGCAAACAGAATGCCGGCATCCTCGCCGATCACATCCTGGCTCTCGACGCCGAAGAGCGCCGAGGCGGAACTGGAAATCGAGCGGATATGGCGTTTCTCGTCAAGGATAAGGATGCCGTCGGTGGAGGTGTCCAGTATGGCGTGCAGCTCCGCGACGTCGCCGTCGCTGGATAGATTCGAAGGAGCGCTTGTCTCGTGGCTCTGTTCGATGGTGACGAGCGTTTCAAGCCCGTCACTGCCTTCCTGTTCGGGCCGAAGCGTCAGCGCAAGCGCCCGTCCTCCTTTCCAGGAGACAGCCTGCAGGTGGAAAGACACAGGCAGCCGACCGCCATCGGCCGTGCGCAGGAAAAGCCGGTCGTCATCGTCGCGTTCGACAAAGGCATCGGGGCCTCCGGCGTCGATCACGGCATCAAGGGATCCGTAGCCGGAAAGCGAAAGAAAGGCGGGATTGGCATGCAGTACGCGCTCGCCGGACTGGATGACAATGGCATCCCGGCTGGCGTCGATCCATGTCGCCTCCGCCTCCGCGCTTTCGCTTGGCGACGGCGGCCGCGTTTTCCGCTTGATGACGGGCGATGGCTCGTGTTGCGCGACAACGGGCTCAAGGGCCGTTGCCGGCGTCGCGGTTCCGGCATCGGCGGAGCGAAGCTGGCTTGCGATCTCGTCAAGCGCGTGGCGCTCGTCCTCGGTCAGTTGCGGGGCAGACTTCGTCTGGCTTGCCGCCGCCGGGCGGGCGGGCGGCGTTGCATCGGGATTGGCGCTTTCTTCGCCGAGCCGGACCAGGCCGAAGCCTCTGAAGCCGTCGAACCGGCGCTCGCGCGTATAGGTCGGCAGCGCCGCCATATCGACGGGCACGACCGTGTCCGTGCCGGAGACCGGCCACTCGACCGTGCGGCCCGACCATGTGTCCGCGCTCTGGAGAAGCCGGGAGATCGCGCCCGCGCCTCTGACGCCGAGCCGCGTTTCGATCTCTGCGAAACGGAGGCCGGTGATTTCGGCCATGGCGGGACCAACAGCCTCGGCAAGTTCGCCGGAGACGTCGGTGATCCGGCCGGCGCCGTCGGTGCGCCAGACGAAGCGCAGCGGGCGGCGGGTGTCGGCCTCTGCATGTTCGGTTTCCCGGGCCTTCGCCGGGTGCGTCTCGATCTTTGCCGGCTGTTTTCGCACGACCGGGCCTTGCCGGGGAGCGGGCTGCTCGTTCTGCTGGTAATGCGCAGCGAGCGCGCCGAGGCTCTCGTCGATGGCGGCAATCGCCTCGCGGGGCGAGCGGCCGCTCTCCGGCGCCATCGATCCTTCTTCCTCCGCCGCCCCAACGATCGCGCTGACTTCGTCGGCGAGTTCTTCGGAGACAAACAGCAGGAACTGGACGGGATGTTTCGAAAGGCGACCGAGCGCCAGCGGCCAGATGCCGGTCTCGGTGGTTGCGAGCCGCTCCGTATAGCTTTCGGGCCCTGCCGTCAGGCTCTCGATGATCGGGCGGATGTCCTTGGGCTGAAGGGCGGTGCGGCTAAAGCCGGAAGAGGCGGATATGCACGCGCCGTTCTCCCCGACCACAGCCAGATGCGCCTCGTCCTCGTCAAAACCTGACACGAGCGCGTCACTGCGGTTCCCTTCCGACGGGTTCTCGCAATCGAGCAGCAGGTAGCGGCGACCATCAAGACCGAAGAGGCTCGCAGTTGCCGGTTGTGACACCCTTCGGAAGCGCTGCGCGATATTGACGGTGAACTCCCTGCTGTCGCCGGGCTCCGAAAGAGGGCCGGCCGCAGCCATAAGCTGGCGCAGGAGAATGGAGGCGTCGGTCCTGGTTCCGGTCGCCTCACCAATCCGCGCGTGGCCGAGCAGCCTCGCGCCGGCCGCGTTGGCAAAGGCGACGGTGCTTGTCTCCGGATCGACGGCCAGCATGGCCCTGCCGTCAAGAAAACGTCCGCGCAAGGCCGGATGGGTGGCAAAGGCGAGGTAATGTGGAACTGCCGTGCTCATGGCTCTTCGGTCCGCTCGGGTTCGTTCGGAAGCGTTGCGTGCCCGACAGGCCTTTCGCGCATCCTTGGCTTAACGCTTTCTTAATAATAATAATGGCGATTGTGGTCCAGATCAGGTCCGGTCTTTTCATGGCGGACGGTTAACGCGGCGACCGGTCGCAGGGTCAAAGGATTTTCGCCGATCGGCCATCAAGGGGCTTGCAAATTCCTGTCAGGCCTTTTAAGTGAGCCGCGATGCAAGACGCATCGCCCTTGTGCGGTTGTAGCTCAGTTGGTTAGAGCGCAGGTTTGTGGCACCTGAGGTCGGTGGTTCGACCCCACCCAACCGTACCATTTTCTTTCTTTCGTCACCGTCAGGCGCTCAAAAGGCGGGCGATTGCGTATGCGCCGCTTCGGCAGACTGCGCCGGATCTCACGCAATCGCGCTCACGACTTGTCTCGGTGAACGCCAGGGTATTCGACCGGCTCTTTCTGCAGCACAGGCGGAACGGTTTCCGCATTCATGGTCATGATGCTGGCTGCAAGGCCGATCTTGCGGAACTCCGTCGGACTGACCCGGAAGTAGCGGCGAAAAACCTTAGCGAAATAGTTCGGATCGGAAAATCCGGCCATGCCGGCAACCTCCTTGACGGTATGATCGCCGCTTGCCAGCAGGCGCGTCGATTGTTTCAGCCGCCGGAGCAGAACATATTCCGCGGGCGGCATGCCTTCCGATTGCGCAAACAGGCGCGAAAAATGCGACCGGCTGAAGCCGGAGACCTCCGCCAGCCTGTCGACCGGGAGCGGTTTTTCCAGATTGGCGTCGATATAATGCGTGACCCTTTGCATCGCCCGGCTTTCCACCGGCGGCATGGTGTGGGCGCCGAAGACATCGTCATAGAGCAGCATGGTCACTTCATAGGCAACGGCGGACGCTCTTGCCGGCGTCTCGGTTTCCGATGAAAGCAGGCGGCGCAGACAATCCGCCAGCTGATCAACGGTCTTCTGCTTCAGCTTGAGCACCGGGCCGGAGGTCGCCAGGACCGCCCGCTGAATGCGCATCGCCTCTTCGCCATTGAGCGAGATCCAGAAGAATTCCCAGTAACCGTCCTCCTCCACCCAATAGCTGTGATTGTGCGGGATCAGGGTGAGCATGGTTTCGCCCGGCCTGATCCGGAAGGTCTGGTTCTCAAAACGCAGATTTCCCGCGCCGGCAATCGTGTACTGGATCACCGAGAAAGGGCTCTGGCCGCGCCGCCTTCCGTCCCACCTGTAGTCGGGCCGTGTGCGGATTTCATACCCGGCGCTGACTGGCATGGCATGCAGGTCCTGATGTCCGCGCGGCAGGGAAATCAGCCGCCCGATCGGCGCTTTTTCTCGCAGCTCCTGTAGCACAGAATTACCCATGAAAGCACAATCCCTCTCTGTGATGTCGTCCCGACTGCTGCATAATGCGGACCGGGA
Source organism: Martelella sp. AD-3 (assembly GCF_001578105.1). Lineage (GTDB taxonomy): Bacteria > Pseudomonadota > Alphaproteobacteria > Rhizobiales > Rhizobiaceae > Martelella. The sequence goes on from NZ_CP014275.1 coordinate 545,679, forward strand.
GTTTGAAACACAAGTGATACAGGCATAACGCAACTGTCGGGGTGACGTCTTTCGTGACGCCTTGCCGGTGAGGTCGATGTTGTCTGTTGCATTTGATTTTACCCTGTTTGTTGGTTCTTGATTCAGGGAGGCGGCTATGAGCGCTTTCAAAATAGCCATTATCGGCGCCGGCAGCGTCGGTTTCACCAAGACGTTGTTCAAGGATATCCTGTGCGTTCCGGAATTTTCGGATATCGAAGTGGCGCTGACGGATATCAGCGAGAAAAATCTGACGATGGTGAAAACCATCCTCGAGAAGATCGTCGAGGCCAATGGCCTGCCGACCACCATCACCGCGACCACAGACCGCCGCAAGGCGATCGAGGGCGCGCGCTATGTGATTTCCTGCGTTCGCGTCGGCGGGCTTGAGGCCTATGCCGATGATATCCGCATTCCGCTGAAATACGGCGTCGACCAGTGCGTCGGCGATACGATCTGCGCCGGCGGCATTCTTTACGGCCAGCGCAACATCCCGGTCATTCTGGATTTCTGCAAGGATATCCGCGAGGTTGCCGAGCCCGGCGCCCGCTTCCTCAACTATGCCAATCCGATGGCGATGAACACCTGGGCAGCCAATGAATACGGCAAGGTCGATACGATCGGGCTGTGCCATGGCGTCCAGCACGGCGCGGAACAGATTGCGGAAGTGCTCGGCGTAAAACAGAACGAACTCGACTATATCTGCTCCGGCATCAACCATCAGACCTGGTTCACCGATCTGCGCGTCAACGGCCGCAAAATCGGTAAAGACGAGCTGATCGCCGCCTTCGAGGCCCATCCGGTTATCTCGAAGCAGGAAAAGGTCCGCATCGACGTGCTGAAGCGTTTCGGGGTCTATTCGACCGAAAGCAACGGCCACCTGTCCGAATACCTGCCCTGGTATCGCAAGCGCCCGGAGGAAATCACCCGCTGGATCGACATGTCCGACTGGATCCATGGAGAGACCGGCGGCTATCTGCGTTACACGGCGGAAAATCGCAACTGGTTCGAGACCGAATTTGACGGATTCCTTGAAGATGCGGCTAAACCGATCGACCCGAAGAAACGGTCGAGCGAACATGCCAGCTATATTCTCGAAGGGCTGGAGACCGGCCGGGTCTATCGCGGCCATTTCAACCGCAAGAACAACGGCGTGATCACCAATCTGCCGGATGACTGCATCATTGAATCGCCCGGTTTCGTGGATCGTTTCGGCCTCAACATGGTCGCCGGCATCACGCTGCCGGAAGCCTGTGCTGCAACCTGCATGGCCTCGATCAACGTGCAGCGCATGTCGGTTCATGCGGCCGTGACCGGCGATCTCGATCTTCTGAAACTGGCCGTCCTGCACGATCCGCTGGTCGGCGCCGTCTGCACGCCGGAGGAGGTCTGGCAGATGGTGGACGAGATGGTCGTCGCCCAGGCCGAATGGCTGCCGCAATATGCCCATGCCATCGACGGCGCGAAAGAGCGGCTTGCAAAGGCGACGGTCAGGACGCGCGAATGGGAAGGGGCGGCTCGCCGCCATATTCGCTCGGTCGATGAAATGCGCGAGGAGAAGGAAGCCGAGCGCGCGGCGGCCAACGCCTGACGATCTTCATCTCAACCGGTCCGGCGTGATGCCGGTCCGGTCTTTCCCGTTCCGGCGGCCTCGTGGATAGGAGCCTTGCCGACGGAACAACCGGCGAAAGGCCATGAGCCTTCGCATTCAGTGTCAACACGGGAGGACGACACGATGACATCTCACCTTTCTGCCCGGCATCTGGCCAGTGTCCTGGCTGCCGGGATTTCAACCCTTGCCCTTGTTTCCGGGGCGCTCGCTTCGGAAATGACGGTCGTGCCGCCGCAGCCGGATTTCCCGGCCCAGGCCAAGATCACCTATGTACCGCGCAACGCGATCGAGGAATTCAGATCGCTGCCATCCTATTCCGAGCCGGAATGGGTGACGGAGCAATTTGTCGAGACCGGCGCGCTGCCGCCGGTCGAGGAACGGCTGCCGAAGGAACCGCTGGTCTTCAAGACCGGCAACATGCCGGACGGCATGGGCGTTTATGGCGGCACGTTGCGCCATGTGATCGGCGGACGCCCGGAAGGCTGGAACTATCAGGCCGGCCAGTCCCAGGGCTGGGGCGGCATCGATATCGGCATGTATGAATGCCTGACCCGCACCGCGCCGCTCTATCAGGTCGAGGCGAGCGACATGGAGCCGCTGCCGAACCTCGCGAAGAGCTGGGAATGGTCGGAAGACGGGCACACGCTGACCATGCACCTGATCGAGGGCGCGAAATGGTCCGACGGCGAGCCCTTTACCTCCGAAGACGTGATCTTCATGTGGGAAGACAATATCGTCGACCCCAATGTATCGCCGCTCAACGGCGCATCGCGCGAAACCTTCGGCTCCGACACGACGCTGAAGGCACTCAACGACTACACGGTCGAATGGACCTTTGCCGAAGCCTTCCCGCGCCAGTATCTGTTCAACATGGCCTATGGCGATTTCTGCCCCGGCCCGGCGCATATCCTGAAGACCAAGCACCCGAAATATGCCGATACGACCTATGACGAGTATCGCAACGGCTTTCCGCCGGAAATGATGAACTGGCCGGTCATGGGCGCCTGGGCGCCGGTCGAATACCGGCCCGACGATATCATCGTTCTGCGCCGCAACCCCTACTACTGGAAAGTCGATGAGGACGGCCACCAGCTGCCCTATATCGATGAACTGCAGTACAAGCTGTCGACCTGGGCCGACCGCGACATCCAGACGATTGCGGGCTCCGCCGACCTTTCCAATCTCGAACAGCCGGAAAACTTCGTCGTGGCGCTGCGCCGCGCGGCAGAGGCGGATGCGCCGGCAAGGCTGGCCTTCGGCCCGCGCCTCATCGGTTACAATATGCGCATGAACCTTTCCGGCAATGGCTGGGGCGAGCCGGACGAACGCGAAGAGGCCGTGCGCGAACTCAACCGCAACCCGGACTTCCGCAAGGCGGTGACGATGGCGATCGACCGGCAGGCGCTTGGCGATTCGCTGGTCCGCGGCCCCTTCACCGCCATCTATCCGGGCGGCCTGAATTCCGGCACCAGCTTCTATGACCGGGAATCGACCTATTACTATCCCTATGATCCCGAAGGGGCGAAGGAACTGCTTGCCTCGATCGGCCTTGAGGACACGGACGGCAACGGTTTCGTCAACTGGCCGGAGGGCACGCTTGGCGGGCAGGATGTCGATATCGTGGTCTCGCTGAGTTCCAACTACACGACCGACCTCAGCCTCGCCGAGGGCCTGATCGGCCAGTTGCAGCAGGTGGGCCTCAGGGTGGTGCAGAACGCCATCGAGAACAACCAGTTCGACAACCAGCGGCGGGCAGGCAAGTTCGACTGGGTGATCCTGCGCAATCCGCCGGCTCTGGCATCCGTGGTGCAGGGCACGACCGGCCTTGCGCCTGTAGGACCGCGCACAAGCGAACATCACCGCGCCGGGCCGGACGGCACGCTCGACCTGATGCCCTATGAGGAACAGATGGTCGATATCATCGACCAGTTCATCGCCACCGACGATAATGCCGAGCGGGCCGAACTCATGAAACAGTATCAGACCGTCGTGACGCAGAATGTCGATATGGTCGGGCTGACGGAATATCCCGGTGCGCTGATCGTCAACAAACGCTTCGACAATGTCGCCGCCGGCGCGCCGATCTTCATGTTCAACTGGGCGGAAGACGCCATTATCCGCGAGCGCATGTTCGTTCCGGCGGACGAGCAGCAGGACTACGAACTGTTCCCGAAAACCCTGCCGGGTGAACGGGGCGGCGACGGGCCGGTCAGCGGCTGACACCCGAAAGCGTCGCGGCGGCTCTTGCAAAAGCGCCGCCGCCAACCTCGCGGACCGGCAACCCTGTTCTCCTCCAGTTGCCGGTCCGCACAGACAAGGGACGCAAGGATAAAATGGCGCGATTTCTCTTCAACCGGATCATGTCGGGGCTGATGCTGCTGTTCGTGCTCAGCATCGTGACCTTCGTCATCATCCAGGCCCCGCCGGGCGATTACAGCGATTACATTCGCTCGCAGGCGATCAATCAGGGCGGCGCAACCTTCGAACAGGCCGACCGGCAGGCCGAGGCCTATCGCGAGACCCACGGCCTGAACGATCCGCTTCCCGTGCAATATCTCAACTGGGTGAAGGGGATCGTCTTCCACGGCGATTTCGGCCAGAGCCTCTATTACAACAAGCCGGTGTCCGACGTCGTCGCCCAGCGCTTGCCGCGCACGCTGGCGCTGGCGCTGACCTGCCATATCCTCGCTTCCATTCTCGGCATCGGTTTCGGCATCGTCGCGGCGACGCGCCAATATAGCTGGATCGATACGGCGCTGTCGGGGGTCGCCTTTCTCGGCATGACGGTGCCGCGCTTTTTGATGGCGCTGATCATCGTCTATGTCCTCGTCTTCCATTTCGACGTCAACGAAGTGGGCAGTTTCTTCTCGCCGCAATATGGCGGCGCGCCCTGGTCCTGGGGCAAGTTCGTCAATCTCGTGCAGCACATCTGGCCGGTCGTCGCCATCGCCACCTTTGGCGGGCTCGCCTACAATATGCGGGTCATGCGCGGCAACCTGCTCGACACGCTGAACATGCAATATGTCGAGACCGCGCGCGCCAAGGGGCTTTCGGAGCGCAAGGTGATCATGCGCCATGCCGTGCCCAATGCGCTGCATCCCCTCGTCATGTATCAGGGCGTGGTTCTGCCCTACATGCTGACCGGCGAAATCGAGGTCGCCATCATCTTCGCGCTGCCGACCGTCGGCCCGGCCATCGTCGGCTCCATGCAGGTGGGCGACGTCTATGTCACGGCGACCTTCATGCTGCTGCTCTCGGCCATGCTGCTGATCGGCAACATCATCGCCGACCTTCTGCTCGTGGCCCTTGATCCGCGCGTCAGACAGACCGGGAGGGCCGCAGCATGACCGACAACATCCTTCAAACCGTCGATACGGTCAAAGAACCGGAAGCCAACAAGAACGAAACCTATCTGGCGCTGGTCTGGCGCAGGCTGAAGCGGTCATTTTCCGGCATGATGGGCCTGATCCTCGTGATCTTCCTGCTGTTCGTCGCCGTGTTCGCCGATTTCCTGTCGCCCGCCGATCCGCGCGTGACCGGTGATTCCTACCAACCGCCGCAGATGGTGACTGTGTTTGGCAAGGACGGCGAATTCGTGTTTCCGCCGCGCGTCTATCCGCTTGGCGATACCGGCGAACTGGACCCGATCACCTTCCAGCCGCTTGTCGGCAAGGATTACGACAACCCGCAGATCATCGGCCTGTTCGTGAAGGGCGCGCCCTACAAGCTCTTCGGCCTCATTCCCGCCGACCGCCATTTCATCGGCGCGACCGATGGCTCGGTGATCCATTTTCTCGGCACCGACAAGCTCGGACGGGACGTGCTGTCGCGCATTCTCTACGGCTCGCGGATTTCGCTTCTGATCGCGCTGACGGTGGTCACCGTCGTCACCATCGTCGGAACATCCGTCGGCATGACGTCCGGTTATTTCGGCGGGCCGGTAGATTCGTGGATCCAGCGCTTTGTCGAACTGGTGCTCGCCTTTCCGCAACTGCCCTTCTATCTGGCGCTGGCCTCGCTCATTCCCGTCACCGCGCCGACAAAGGTGTTCTTGGGCTTCGTCATTGCGGTGATGTCGGCGCTTGGCTGGGCGCAGATGTCGCGCGAGGTGCGCGGCAAGACGATGGGGCTGGTGCGCATGGATTATGTGCGGGCGGCGATTGCCGTCGGCGCTACCGACAAGCGCATCATCTTCCGCCACATCCTGCCCAACGTGATGAGCCATGTGATCGTCGCGGTCACATTGGCAATTCCCACGGTCGTGCTGCTCGAAGCTTTCCTTGGCTTCCTCGGCTTTGCGGTCAAACCGCCGATGATTTCCTGGGGGCTGATGCTGCGCGATACCTCCAATTATGCGGTGATCGGCGCCTATCCCTGGCTGTTGTCACCCGTCGCCTTCGTGCTTCTGACCGTCTTCGCCTTCAACGCGTTCGGCGACGGGCTGCGCGATGCCATCGACCCCTATTGAGAAGGACACGCTTGCAATGACTGACGACCTCAGACATGACACGGCGCCTTCCACCCGGCGCGACCATGGTGAACAGCAGGGCGAGCCGATCATCGACGCCCGCAATGTCGCCGTCGATATCGCGGTCGAGGACGGCACGGTGAATGCCGTGCGCGATGTCTCGTTCCAGCTCTATCGCGGCGAGACCATCGCCATTGTCGGCGAAAGCGGATCCGGCAAATCCGTCACGGCCCGGACGGTGATGGGGCTTCTTCCCAAGCGCGCGAGCGTCGGCAAGGGAGCCAAGATAAACTACAATGGAGAGGACGTTCTCAAGTTCTCTGAACGCCGGCGTCGGGACATGCGCGGATCGCGGATTTCCATGATCTTTCAGGAGCCGATGAGTTCGTTGAACCCGATCTACACGATCGGATCGCAGATCATCGAAGCGATCCAGACCCATCGCCGCGTGAGCCGCAAAGATGCGGAGGCCGAAACCCTGGAGCTTCTGAAACAGGTTCAGATCCCAGAACCGGAGGCGCGCTTAAAACAATATCCGCACCAGCTTTCCGGCGGGCAGCGCCAGCGCGTGATGATCGCCATGGCGCTCGCCAACAAGCCGGACTTGCTGATCGCCGATGAGCCGACCACGGCGCTTGACGTGACGGTGCAAGCGCAGATCCTCGGCCTGATCCGGGAGTTGCAGCTGGAACTCGGCATGGCCGTCATCCTGATCACCCACGACCTGACGGTGGTTCAGCATTTCTCGGATTATGTCTATGTGATGAGCGAAGGCGTGGTGCGCGAGCACAACACGACCAGGGCGCTTTTCGCCGACCCGCAGCACCCCTACACGAAAAAGCTCCTCAGCTCCGAGCCCTCCGGCGAGGCCAATCCGCTGCCGGAAGGATCGCAGACCATCCTGGAGGGCCGGGACGTTCGGGTCGCCTTCACGCTGAAGACCGGGACCTTCTTCAAATCCAGCTACAGCCAGCTTGTCGCGGTCAACGACCTGTCGATCACGCTCAAAAAGCACGAAACGCTGGGGCTGGTGGGCGAAAGCGGATCGGGAAAGACCACCTTCGGCCAGGCATTGATGCGTCTGATCCATTCTGACGGCGGCACGGTGCTCTTCGACGACAAACACATCGAGGGACTTTCCCGCGAACAGCTCAGGCCCTTGCGCTCGCGCATGCAGGTGGTGTTTCAGGATCCGTTTTCCTCGCTCAATCCGCGCATGACGATCGGCCAGATCATCGAGGAAGGGTTGATCGTCAACAATATCGGCTCGTCCGGCAAGGACCGCAACGAGCGGGTGCGCGATGCCCTCGTCGATGCCGGCCTGCCAGGCTCTATCACCCACCGGTTTCCGCACGAGTTTTCCGGCGGACAGCGCCAGCGCATCGCCATTGCGCGCGCGGTGGCGCTGGAGCCGGAATTCATCCTGCTCGATGAGCCGACCTCGGCGCTCGATCTCTCCGTGCAGGCGCAGATCATCGAACTCCTGCGCAAGCTCCAGAGCGAACGGGGCTTGAGCTACCTCTTCATCTCGCACGACCTGAAGGTCGTACGGGCGCTCTGCCACCGTGTCTGCGTCATGCAGCACGGCAAAATCGTTGAACAGGGTCCGGTGCGCGATGTGCTGGAGAACCCGCAGACAGACTACACGAAGCGGCTGGTCAAGGCCGCCTTCGAAGTTGCCGCATGAATTTGAGGAATTTTACCATGGCAAGACAACCCAAGATCACCTTCATCGGCGCCGGCTCCACGGTTTTCATGAAAAACATCATCGGCGACGCGTTGCAGCGGCCCGCATTGAAAGATGCCTCCATCGCCCTGATGGACATCAATTCGGAGCGACTGGCGGAAAGCGAAATCGTTGCCCGGAAACTCGCCAGGACGCTGGGCTCAAAGGCCGAGATCACCACCCACACCAACCAGCGAACAGCCCTGGATAGCGCGGATTTCGTCGTCGTGGCCTTCCAGATCGGCGGCTATGAACCGGCCACCGTGACCGATTTCGAGGTGCCGAAGAAATACGGACTTCGCCAGACGATCGCCGATACGCTGGGCGTCGGCGGCATCATGCGGGGCCTCAGAACCGTGCCGCATCTCTGGTCGATCTGCGAGGACATGATGCAGGTCTGCCCGGAAGCGATCATGCTGCAATATGTGAACCCGATGGCGATCAACACCTGGGCGATTGCGGAAAAATATCCGCAGATCAAACAGGTCGGGCTTTGCCATTCGGTGCAGGGCACGGCCGGCGAACTGGCGCGAGATCTCGATATCCCCTATGAGGAAATCCGCTACCGCTCGGCCGGCATAAACCACATGGCCTTCTTCCTGAAGTTCGAACATCGCCAGAAAGACGGAAGCTACCGCGACCTTTATCCCGATCTGGTGCGCGGCTATCGCGAGGGCCGGTTCCCGAAACCGTCAAGCTGGAACCCGCGCTGCCCCAACAAGGTGCGCTATGAAATGCTCACAAGGCTCGGCTATTTCGTCACCGAAAGCTCGGAACATTTTGCCGAATACACGCCCTATTTCATCAAGGAAGGCCGCGAGGACCTGATCGAGAAATTCGGCATTCCGCTGGACGAATACCCCGTCCGCTGCGTCGAGCAGATCGCCAAATGGAAGGATCAGGCGGAGGAATACAGGAAGGCCGATGAAATCAAGGTCGAGCAGAGCAAGGAATATGCCTCGTCGATCATGAATTCGGTCTGGACCGGCGAGCCCTCCGTCATCTACGGCAATGTCCGCAACAATGGCTGCATCACCTCCCTGCCGGAAAACTGCGCGGCGGAGGTGCCCTGCCTCGTCGATGCCTCCGGTATTCAGCCGACCTATATCGGCGACCTGCCGCCGCAACTGACGGCGCTGATCCGCACCAATATCAATGTGCAGGAGCTGACAGTTGCCGCGCTGGTCAACGAAAACCGCGAACATCTCTATCACGCCGCGATGATGGACCCGCACACGGCCGCCGAACTCGACCTCGACCAGATCTGGTCGCTGGTCGACGACCTGCTGGTCGCCCATCACGACTGGATCCCCGAATGGGCGCGGATTGCGCGGCAGGCCCGCTCGGCCTGAGCCGGACAGGTAGTCAAGGCTTAGGGCTTGCACCCGGCAGGCATCGCAGGTCCTGCATTTGTGCCCAAACCGGCGGCGGCGCCGTTTTCCGCGGCGTCGCCATCGCCTTTTTGCATGGTGCAGGTTCCTAGCCGAGATAGACAGTGCCCGCCGGGTAGCCGATCCGGCTTGGCTTGCGGGTGGCGAGCAGGAAGCCCAGCGTCATGGGGCCGACCCGACCGATGAACATGACCGCCATGATGACGGCCCTTCCGGCAGTGTCGAAATCGCCGGTGATGCCGCGCGACATGCCGACCGTGCCAAAGGCCGAAACCGTTTCGAAGGCGACGGCGAGAAAGTCGCCTTCGTGAAACAGAAGCAGCACGAAGGTCGCGCAAAGGATGAGCAGGACGCTGATCGTCGTCAGGGCGAGAACCTTCATCACCTGTTCCAGCCCGAGTTCGCGGTTGAAGACATGGATATTGGCCCGGCTCCGGAAGAACGCGACCGTGGCCAGCAACAGGACGATGAAGGTTGTGACCTTGATGCCGCCACCGGTCGATGTGCTGCCCGCGCCGACGAACATCAGGGTCATGAACATGAGCGCGGTGCCGTCGGAAAGATTGCCGATCTCGACGGTGTTGAACCCGGCCGTGCGCGTCGTTGCGGCCTGAAACCAGCTGGCCCACAGGCGATCGGACAAGGGAAGCGCTCCAAGCGTCCCCGGGTTGGTCCACTCCATCGTCGCGAATGAGACCGTCGACCACACGAGCAGCGCCGCCGTGCCGGCCAGCATCAGCTTGGTGTGCAGCGAGAAGCGACGCCAGTTGCGCGTGCGCCAGATGTCGGAGGCGACGGTGAAACCGAGCCCGCCCATGATGAAGAGCGCGGGAACGGTCAGGTTGATGACGGGGTTCCCGACCCAGCGGCTCAGGCTGTCCGGAAACAGGGCGAAGCCTGCATTGTTGAAGGCGGAGACCGCGTGAAAAGCGGCTTGCCAGAGCCCTTCGCGCCAGCCCGCCTCGGGCACGAACACCGTGGCCAGAAGCCCCGCGCCGATCAGTTCGCACAAGAGGACGACCTTGAGGATGATGCGCGTCAGCGCCAGAAGATCCGTGGCGGAGGTCTGGTTGAGGTCCTCCCTGAGGTAAAGACGATGGGTAAAGCCGACCGGAAGGCCGAGCATCGACAGGATCAGGACGGCGAATGTCATCAGGCCAAGCCCGCCGATCTGGATCAGCAGCATGACCACCGCCTGGCCGAAAAGTGTGTATTGGCTGCCCGTGTCGACGACGACGAGCCCCGTCACCGTCACCGCCGATGTTGCCGTGAAGGCGGCATCCCACCAGGTGATCGGGCTGGTCGTCGCAAGCGGAAGCTTCAGCGCGAGCGTGCCGAGAACGATGAAACCGGCATAGATGAGGATCAGAAGGAGCGGTGGCGCCAGATGCGGCCTTCGACGTTTCGGGTAGATGCGTAGCATGCGTCAGTTCCCGTCACGCAGATCGTCCCCGAAATGGCGCAGGTCCGACCGTTTGCCGAGCAGAAGAAGCTTGTCGTCCTCCCTGAGCCTGAGGTCGCCGTCATCGCAGGACAGATAGTGATTGTCCCGCATCGCGCCCAAGGCCCTGACATTGTACTTTTCGAAGATGGCGGCCTTTCCGACCATCTTGCCATCAAGTTCGGCCGGCACTTTGAAATCAACCACATGGTAGCCGTTGCCGAGGCTGACATAGTCACGCACAAGCGGATTGTGGAGCATCTGGGCGATGTGCTGTCCGATTTCATGCTCGGGCAGGATCACGCGATCGGCGCCGAGCTTGGTCAGGATGCGATGGTGCGTCCGGTTGAGGGCCTTGACCCAGATCGTCTCGACGCCGAGCATCTTGACGTTCATGGTGCACAGCACATTCGCCTCCAGATCTTCCCCGATCGCGACAACGGCGACGTCATAGCCGCCGACGCCTGCTTCCTTTAGCGCGACCTCGTCCTTTCCGTCTGCAATGACCACTTCCGTCAGTGTTTCGGCCAGCCGCGAGACATATTGCCCGTCGATGTCGATGCCGAGCACCGGATTGCCGAACCGGGCAAGTTCGCTGGCAACCGTGCTGCCAAACGTTCCGAGACCGATGACGGCGAAGCTGCGGGTTTTCATGGTTCAGACCTTTCGGCTGTGGCAAGAACCCGCAGAAAGCGTCATCTTTTCAAGGAATGCAAGTCTTGCAGCCAGCCCGCCTGCCGCGCTCGGGCGGCAGGCGGGCTGGCGATGGCTCTTCGGCTGAAGATGATCCCTCAGGCCGAGACCGCGCCTTCAAGGCCGGTGGAGCCGTAGAGCCAGGAGACGATATCGTACCAGTCATCCGGCGACTTGGAACGCATCACCGCGTTGCGAAGCGCGGCGTGCGCGCCGCCGGGGTGATAGACGTGCTGGCCGATTTCACGCGACTGCAGCTGAACGCGCGCAGTGCGCAGCGCGCGCAGTTCCTGGTAGCGGGCAAGGGCCTCGTCAAGCGGACCGCCCTCCTCGCCGAGCACATGGGAAATGGCCACGGCATCCTCCATGGCCATGCAAGCGCCCTGGGCGAAATACTGCATCATCGGATGGGCGGCGTCGCCCAGCAGGACGACGCGACCGTCGATCCAGTTTTCCACCGGGTCGCGGTCGCAGAGAACCCATCGCTTCCAGTCCTGACCGCGCTCGATGATCTGGCGCGCGACCGGCGCCACGTGTTCGAAACCCTTGCGGACCTCCTCATGGGAAACCGGCACGCCGGCTTCCGGCGAGGGCGCGTGGTTGTGATAGGTCACCACCAGGTTGAAGAGTTTCCAGCCCCTGAGCGGATAATGGACGATGTGACATTTCGGCCCGGCCCAGAGCGTTGCGGCGTTCCAGCGCAGGTCTTCCGGCATGTCTTCCGTCGGGATGACAGAACGATAGGTGGTGTGGCCGGAAACACGCGGCGCGCCGTCGCCGACCACCTTCTTGCGGACATTGGACCACAGCCCGTCTGCGCCGATCAGGATTGTCCCCTTCAGCCGTTCTCCGTCCTTCAGGATCGCGGTGACGCCGTTTTCGTCCTGATCGTAGTCGACCACTTCGGCATTGGTGCGCAGGCTGACCAGAGGATGATCCTCGCAGGCTTTCAGGAACACGCCGTGGAGGTCGCCGCGATGGATCACGGCATAAGGGTTTCTGAAGCGGGCGCGGAAGGCATCGTCCAGCGGAATGCGGGTGATCTCCTGACCGTCAATGGCATCCATCAGGCGTAGATTGTCGATATAGACGGCAATCGCCCGCGCGGCATCGCCGACGCCCAGATAATCGAAGGCATGAAAGGCGTTTGGGCCGAGCTGAATGCCGGCGCCGATTTCGCCGAGCTTCGGCGCGCGCTCCAGCACCAGCGACTTCAGCCCCTTGTTCGCCAGACCGATGGCGGCGGCAAGGCCGCCGATGCCGCCGCCGGCGATCAGGATCGGGTCTGCTTCATTTGCGACGTTTGACATGACACATCTCCTCTGTGTGCCCGCAAGCCTGGCCTGGGGCATTGAATATGATTTCGGTTATCGGCTGCCGGTACAGGCGACCCCTGCGGGTCGTTTCCGCGAACCGGCGTTCTTCACGCGTTCGGTGCTCCCTTCATCGGGGCGCCGGTGAACCCGTCGCTCAGAACGGGTGCACCATCCAGGGTATGAAGACCACTGCGAGGATGACGGCGAGCGTCGCCGCCACATAGGGCAACACCAGTTTCGACAGTCGCATGACCGAGACTTTCGACAGGGCCGCCGCGATATAGAGCCCGGTTCCGACCGGAGGCGTGAGCAGGCCGAGAACCAGCGTCATGGCAAGGATCAGCCCGAACTGGATCGGGTCGATGCCATATTGGCTGATGGCCACCGGCAGAAGGATCGGCGTCAGGATGATCAGTGCCGCGATGCCGTCGAGGAACATCCCGACGAGGAACAGGAAGACCACGATCAGCAGGAGGAAGATCGTCGGATCATCCGTCAACGAAACGATGAAGGCCGCGACATGCTGCGGCACCTGATTGAAGGTGAGGACCCAGCCGAAGATCTTCGCGGCGACGATCAGGAACAGAACGATCGCCGAGTTGGCGACGGTCCGGTCGATGATCGGGACGATGCGCCGGAATGTCTGACCCTTGAATTCGAGAACGGCGAAGACGAGCGCGACAACGATCGCCGCGGCGGCCGATTCCGTCGGCGTGAAGACGCCGAAGGAAATGCCGCCGACGATGACGAGCGGGATCAGCATCGCGGCGAGACCGGGGATCGTCGCGGCGATCTTCTGCGAAAAGTTTAGGCGCTCGGTGCCGCCCTGCTGCTTGTGGTTGCGCGTGGCCTGCCAGAAGGCCAGGACCAGGATCAGGACGAAGAGCGCGATTCCGGGAACGATGCCGGCCATGAACATCTCGGCAATCGAAACCTGGGCGATCACCCCGTAAATGATCAGCAGCATCGAGGGCGGAATGATCGGACCGAGAAGGCCGGCCGAAGCCGTCAGGCTGGCGGCATAGCCGCGATCATAGCCGTCGCGCTCCATTTCCGGAACGACGACCCGGCTCATCACCGCCATCTGGGCCGTTGCCGAGCCCATGATCGCGGCAAGCGCCAGATTGGAGATCAGGTTGACGATGACGAGATTGTGCGGCAGGCGCGCGATCCACACCCGGACGGATGTGATGATGCGCCGCGTCAGGCCGCTTTCATTCATGATCTCGCCAAGCAGGATGAACAGCGGAATGGCCAGAAGATCGAAATTTTCCACGGATCCGAAGGAAATCTGCGGAATGGCGGCGATCAGCTGCTCGCGGCCCGACAGGAACACGAAGACGAGGGTGGCGCCGATCAGCACGAAGGCGACCGGCATTCCGGTCAGAAGCAGAACGAGAAAGGAAAGTCCGGTCATGCTTTTTTCCCCCTGATTTCGCCAGCGGCGCGCGCCACATGGGCCAGTGCATGGATCAGCGCGCAGGCGCAGAATATCGGGAAGATGGTGAAGAACGGGGCCTTCGCCCATCCCGTGGTGATCACCTGTTCGAATTCGACCACGGGCGAGCGGACCCATGTGACGCCGGCCTTCAGCAGGATGGCGAGCATGATCGTGATCAGCAGCCAGACCAGAAGGTCGATGATCCTGCGCCAGGTTACGGAGAAATTGTCGACCAGCAGCGTCACGCCGATCTGGGCGCGGGTGTGAATGGAAATCGACGTCGCGATGAAGGCAAGCCAGACCAGCATGATGGCTGCCAGTTCCTCGGCAAAGATGATCGGGCGGCCGACAAGGTATCGCATGCCGACATTGGCGACGATCAGCCCGACAAACCCGACCACGAGAAACCTGCTGGCCCAGCGTTCAAGCTGGACCAGCCCGGCAGATATCTTGCCCAGAAGGTTCACTGCGCCTGCTCCGCGACCTGGGCCTGGAACGCGCCGATCAGCGGATAGGCGGCGAAGCTTGCATCGACGGCTTCATTGGCGGTGGCGAAGGCTTCCTTTCCGTCCGTCAGCCGTGTGACGTCCATCTCGCTTTCAAGCGTTGCCAGGTTGCCGGCCTCTGCTTCAATCTGCTTCTGCGAGCCCCAGGCGAGCGCCTCGTCCACAACGTCCTGGAAGGCGATCTGCTCGTCTTCCGTCAGAGTGGCCCAGGTCATGTCCGAGACGACCATCACGGCCGGGAAGGGCATGTGGCTGGTCAGCGTCAGGTCGTGGGCGACTTCCTGGAATTTCAGGCCGACCAGCGCGTCGAGGTCGATATCGACGCCGTCAAGCAGACCGGTCTGCAGGGCCTGGTAGACCTCGGTAAGGTTGACCGGGGTGGGAACGGCACCCACGGCCTGCCACCAAACCTTCATCGCCGGGAAGGGGACGATCCGGATTTTCTTGTTCTGGAGTGCAGCGACATCGGTGGCCGGCTCGTCGCGCATCAGGATGTGGCGCATGCCGGCGAATGTGTAGCCCATGCCGTGAAGGCCGGCGCGATTGAGCTCGTCGAGCATCTGTCCCGCTGCAGGCGTATCGGCGGCGTCGATCGCGGCGGAAACGTCGGGGAAAAGATAGGGCGTGAACCAGCCCTGCAGCGAGGGCGCGCGCAGGGATGTGATGGCGGCAGTCATCAGCCCGGCATCGAGAAGACCGGCCGACATCTGCTGGAACATTTCCTGTTCCGTGCCCAGCTGGCCGGCAGGAAAGATTGCAAGGGTCAGTTCGCCTTCGGTCGCCTCGGGCAGCTTTTCAGCCATCCGCTCGGCAACCTTGGTCCAGACATGGCTCGGCGGGGTGATGAGGCCCATGCGCAATTCGCGCGCCTCGGCGGCAAAGGGAACGGCGATGATGGTTGCGGAAGCTAGCAGGGCCTTCAGCCCGAATTTTTGAAACGACATGTTTTCTCCTCCAGTTGATGTTGATTGTGCCAGGCGGCCCTCCTCGGTGCGGCCTGAGCGACGTTGATTACTCCGCGTCGGGCTGATTGCGCGGGTGGGCATTGGCAAAGGCCGGAAGCGCGTTGGCCGCCTCGGCGATCGCGACAAGCCGCGGCATGGCGGAAAGGTCGACGCCGAAACGGTGAGCCGAGAAAACCTGAGGGATCAGGCAGATATCGGCCAGTCCCGGCGTTTCTCCGAAGCAGAAAGCGGAGGCTGGTTCCTTTTTCAGGAGCGCCTCGCAGGCGGCGAGACCATCGCCGATCCATCGCCCGCACCAGCGGTCGAGCGCAGCCTGGTCGGCGCCGAATTCGGCTTTCAGATAGTCGAGAACGCGCAGGTTCTGCAGCGGGTGAATGTCGCAGGCAATCGCCTGGGCGAAGGCACGAACCTTCGCCCTCCTGTCCTTGTCCTCCGGCAGCAACCGCGCCTTTTCGGGAAAGGTCTCGTCCAGCCATTCGATGATCGCGAGCGACTGGGTCAGGATGAAATCGCCGTCCTCGAGCGCCGGCACCAGCGCCTGCGGGTTCTTCGCGCGATAGTCAGACTTCTTCTGCTGCCCGCCATCTTTTCGCAGATGCACCGAAACGAAGTCGTAGTCGACATCCTTCAGGTTGAAAGCGATGCGGCAGCGATAGGCCGAGGATGAGCGGAAATAGCCGTAAAAGCGGATCATTCCGCCGCTCCGATCGAAAGCTTCACGGGCTGAAGCCCGTCGATGCCGCCGGTGATCACATCGCCGGAAACGACAGGGCCTACGCCTGCCGGGGTGCCGGTCATGATCACATCGCCGGGGGCGAGATGATAGAATTTCGACAGGTCGCTGACGATTTCGTCGACCTTCCAGATCAGGTCCGACAGATGGGCGTCCTGCTTGACCTCGCCGTTGACTTCGAGGTGGATGCGTTGCGGGCCGGGAGTCCCGAAGGCATCGGCCTTGGTAATGGCGGCGATGACGGCCGATTGTTCGACGTCCTTGCCGAGGTCCCAGGGGCGCTGCTTGGCGCGGGCGGCGAGCTGAAGGTCGCGTCGGGTCATGTCGAGACCGCAGGCATAGCCGTAGATCGCCGCCTGGGCGGCTGCCCTGTCGGCGCGGAAGACCGGGCTGCCGATGACGATGACGAGTTCCATCTCGTAGTGGAAATTCTCCGTGCCCGGCGGATAGGCGATCGTCGCGCCGCTGGCCTCGGTCATCAATGCCGACTTGGTGAAATAGAACGGCGCCTCACGATCCACCTCGACGCCCATCTCCGCGGCATGGGCCGCATAGTTCCGACCGACACAGAAAATCCGATGGACCGGATATCCGGCGGTTTCACCTTCGACCGGAATGGTCGGCCATGCGGGGGAGGGGAAGAGAGCCTCTTTGTTCATCGGAAAAGTCCTTTCATGTCGGCGCCGCTCAAGACGGCGAGTTCAGGGCAGTTGGCAGCGGCGAGCGCTGCCGGGAGGTCGTTCCTGCGCGCGCCGTTGCCGAGATCGAAGGCGGCGGCCCAGATGAAGCACGCCCGGGCGCGTGCGCTGTCGGAAAAAGGGCGCCATGCGCCGAGGGCGTCCGGGGCTTCCGTCCGCCAGCCATCGGCGGAAAGGTCGCGCCAGACGACGTTCAGGTGCACGGCGGTGTGATCGAACAGGTGGCGCAGCGCGCGGTCGGGCAATGTGGCGCCGAGTTCGATTTTCGCTCTGAGTTCGTCGTCGCTGTCATGGAGCGGCGGAACGGTGTTTCCCGCAGCGATCGCCTCGCCCTGGCGCGCAATGCCGCGCGCCTGGTAGGAGACGGCGCAGATCACGTGGGCGGCGGTGCGATCATCCGTGCGCAGGGGCTCGTAGAGGTCCTGCTCCTTGAGCCGGTTCAAAAAGCGCGCGAAATAGGCCGTGCCCGTGCGCGCAAGATGCAGCATCCCGGCGGGAGCCTCGGGCGCGTCGTAACGGGCTCCGGGGCCCTGGCGCGCCATCAGCGCGCGTCGGGCTTCGTCAAGGCTCATCATGCGTCTGCGTCTTCGACCAGGGTGCGGTTGAAGTGCAGACGTTCCATGATCGGCGCGTCGGAGAAACGGAAGAGGTCGAATTGCGTTTCGGCCTCCAGTGACCATGCGACCCATGACGGGATGACGAAGATGTCGCCCTTTTCGAGCGTCTTGCGTTCGCCGTTCATCACGACGGCGCCACGGCCTTCGAAGACCTGGAACACGGTCGAGCCGACCTCGCGGCGCGTTGCCGTTTCCACGCCTTCGCGCAGGCGATGGAACTCCGCCCGGATGGTGGGCATGACATCGCCGCCCGTGGTCGGGTTGATATAGCGCACGCCTGCATGGCCTTGGCCGAAGGTGGCGGGCTGACCTTCCTCCTCGAGCAGCAGCTGCTCGGTGAGCGCCCGGTCGGTATATTCCCAGCGATAGGCGCCGATCGGCGAACTCACCGTATTCCCGAGGCCGGAAAGCGGGCGCAGGCCCGGATGGCACCACAGGCGTTCGCCGCGCGAATAGTCAGGCGTGGCATAATCGGTCACGCGGTCGGAGCCGAATTCGAAGAAGCCCACGTCATTCTGATAGGAAAAGGGGATATCGAGGCCGTCGATCCAGGCCATGGGCTGGTCGGTTTCGTTGTGGTGGCCGTGGAAGTTCCAGCCGGGCGTCAACAGGAAGTCGCCGCGGCTCATGCGCACCGGATCGCCGTTGACGACGGTCCACACACCTTCGCCCTCGACCACGAAACGGAAGGCATTCTGGGAATGACGGTGTTCGGGCGCCGTTTCCTTCGGACCAAGATACTGGATCGCGCACCACAGCGTCGGCGAGACATAGGCCTCTCCGCCAAGCCCGGGATTGGCAAGGCCGATGGCGCGGCGCTCTCCGCCGCGGCCGACGGGAACCAGTTCACCGGATCGCTGCGCCAGCGGATAAAGCTCCGACCACTTCCAGACATGGGCCTTTGCCCTGGGCTTGGGGTGCGCCGGCATCAGGTCGCCGATCTGGGTCCAGAGCGGATTGAGGTGATTTTTCTTGAAGGCCGCGTAAAGCGCGCGCAGTTCGGCGCTGTCTTCAGGCATCATCATGTTCATCGAACGGCTCCTCCTTGGCTCGATTTAATAGGACGTGTACTTATTAAATTGACCGGCGTCAAGAAATAATGTGTATGCTTATTATATTCGAAGCGCACGCGCAGCCGACCCCGTGCCGGGAGAACAGCGGGCGGAGGAAGGATCAGTTGCCACAGCGACGATATTCTGTTTTGACAATGGATAGGTTTGGGGGAGACATGACGAATCTCGACGACTTGCCGGGGCACCTGATCCGCCGGCTTCAGCAAATCGCCGTATCGGCCTTCATGGCCGAGACCGGGGCGGCCGGCTTTGAACTGACGCCGGTGCAATTCGCCGTTCTGGCGCAGCTTTCAAACCATCCCGGAATTGACCAGGCGACGCTTGCCGGGCTGATTGCCTATGACCGCGTCACGATCGGCGGCGTCATCGCGCGACTGGAGGCGCGCGGGCTCGTTGCGCGGCGCGTCAGTCCGTCCGACCGGCGCGCCCGCATACTCAAGCTGACTGATGAGGGCGCCCGCTATCTCGATTCCGTCCGGCCGTCCGTGTTTGAGACGCAGGACGTCATCCTGAAGGAGCTCTCGCCGGAAGAGCGGGAGACGTTTCTCGTGCTTTTGCGCAAGCTGACCGACGCGAACAACGAATTGTCGCGAGCGCCGCTGCGCCGGATCGTTGACGAGACGGCAAGCGATTAGAGCGCCGTGCGTCCATTCGGACGCACAAAGCACGATGCGCTCGCGCGCGTGTGTCTCCGGCCCGAGGGCTCGCTCACGCTCGCCGGAACAGCGACGCCACCAAAGCTATTGTGACGTCGGTCACGCCCTGGGTGCTGACAAGCAATCCCTTCAAGCTTGTCTGATTGCGACTGCGAAGGCCGACCGCGCCTCGCGGCTTGGTTGCGTTTTCGCCCCATTGCGGAATTATGGTTAAGGCGCTGCAAAAATATCACGCCTGTTCGGGCCTGAGCCTTGCAAATTGGGGCTTCCGACAGCAGCTTCCTGCCTTCAAGGCTGTGGAAACGCGGCCAACCTCGGAGTATATGTTTTCTTGAAATCGCCTAAAGCGAGCGTTGCGCGCCTGATTTGCCATGTTTTTTCTACCCTCAGTTTATCGGTTGCTCTTGCATGACGTGCGGTTTCGGACCTCCGCTTGTTTAGGATTTGTTAATGGGCTATCGTCTCCTCGATTTTTTAGGATGTTTTACGATCGGGAAGCGGCGGTTTATGTCCAGAGTATCGAGCCTGGCCGGTCTCTTTCTTTTGCCTGTTTTTTGCGGAGGCTTTTTGAGTCTGGCGGCCGCGCGCTCCGCCGACGCGCAGGTGCTTGAAGGACCCGGTGCCCTGTTTCTCGACCAGACGCCGATCGAAATGATGGCGTCCAACTATTCCAGTTTCGAAACCGGCTATCTTCTGCCCAAGGGCGCGGTCTACCTTCAGTTCGGTTCCGACCAGACGCTGGGCGGCGAAGCGACGGGCACGCAGGTCTATGAGGGGCGGGCGGACTGGGCGATCAGCGATCGCTTTCAGGTCAGCGCCTTCGGCCATGTCTTCGACGATCCGCCGCAATGCGGCACGGCGGCTTGTGAGGAGAATCTCACCTTCCTGGCCGGCGGCGGCGGCGTCAAGTACGGTCTGATCGACAGCTACGGCCTGAACATGGCGGTCGCAGGCTCGCTCGAAGGCGTCTTCCTGTCGGGCGATCTCTATCAGAATGACGGCAACGGAGAATGGGACCTTGCCGGAAGCCTTCAGCTGCCGATCAGCCTGACGGTGACCGATTCCCTGCGGTTCCACGTGACGCCGGGCGTTTCCTTCCTGCCCGACAGCATCAACGGCCAGCCCTATTTCGGAACCGTGCCCTATGTCGGCGCAGGGTTGACATGGCAGCCGATCACCGGGCTTCAGTCCTATGCGACGGTGATGTTGCCCTACGCGACCGACGGCAACACGCTGTCGGGCAGCGGCGGCCTGGAGACGACACCGGTCTGGATGGCCGGCATGAAGCTTGCCGTGACGCCGAAGGCCGCCGTGGACCTCTTTGCGACAAATGGCTGGGGCATGACGCCGGCGACCAGCATCATCGCCTTTCCTCCGAAATCGGATGACATCGCCTACGGCATCCGTCTCAGCTATACGCCGTTTGTCGGCGAGGCGACGCGCGACGTGTATTTCGACAGCTACAGGGCGGATATGCTGAGTCCGGTCACCGAGCTGGAACTGCAGCAGCAGATCGGCGGGATCACGCTAGGAGCCGCCGATACGCTGACCCCCGGCCGCATTCTGGTCGAGGCCGGGATGGGCAACAGGAACTTCAGCGACTTCCACCTCGCCTTCAGTCCGGATCAGGATCTGCAGCTGGATGCCTTCTTCACGCAATATCCCGCAGGCGGGGCGGTCGGAAACGCGCAAAGCCCGTGGAACGATGAATGGTCCTACATGTTTGGCGGCAAGCTGCGCCTGATGGACCAGAAATATGGCGATCTGTTTTCGCTTTCCGGACAGGTTCTCGCCGGGCGCGACGTCAACAAGCCGACCGTGGGCGTTCTTTATGGCGCGCTTCCGGCAAGCCTTGCACTTTCGGAAAAGGCCAGCGTGACGCTGGAATCGAAGTTTGCCGCCTACCACACCGAGCGGATATGGGGGGTCGGCGGCGGTGTCTCCGTCCGTCCGTTCCGCGATCTTGAATTGTTGGGCGAGGTCACGGCTGTCTCGGACGGCGGCGATACCATCTGGTCGGCCGGCGCCCGGTATGACCTCCATGGCACGCCGTTCAGCGCCGATGTCTATGCCACAAATGCAACAGGTCTCCACGGACTCGGCACGATGCTTGCGCAGGATGAGCCGCGGTATGGACTCACGTTGAGATTCGCTTATTAAGGAAGTGCAAATTGATCCGGCGCCCGTATTCGAACCCGTGTCGCCGATCAGTCACAGGACGAAGAAAAAAAGCGTTTGTTTCGGTCGAATTGCCGACTGCCAGGGAGCAGAACCAATTTCTGTTTAATCGTTTTCGAGTATCCATGTATTCTTGCCAGGCGCTTTGCTTGTCTCCTGCGGGGTGATACGTTTTGGGCTTATGTTTAAGGGGCAAGTGACAGCAATTCGGAGAGTTTCAATTGCGTGCCATTACCGTCATTCTCACCGCGATCATCATGACCGGGTGCAGTGCGTTGTACAACGTTTCGGAGGTTCGCCCGGTCGTGGGCGAAACGTCCGTGGTCAAGGTTGTGCCGGTAACGAGCCAGAACGTCATGATGGCGAATGCCATGACGCCCTATACGCCGCGCTCCCTGCCGCCTGTCTTTGACCAGACGGCAACATTGCAGGGTTCCGCGGTGCCGCGGATATCCGCCTACAGGCCGCAGGCGAGACCGGGAGCCGTGCCGACCAAATTGCCGCCGGTGCAGCAGCCCAGGCCCTACCGGATCGGCGTCGGCGATGTGGTGCTTCTGGCAACGCCCACCGCCGAGACGTCGACGCTGAACCAGATCAATGGCCTTCTTGCCGCGCAGAGCGCACGTCAGGGCTACACCGTTCAGGACGACGGGGCGATCGCGATCCCGACCGTTGGCCGGGTCACCATTGGCGGCATGACGCTGGAGGAGGCCCAGTCCGTCCTGTTCCAGAGACTTGTTGAAAGCCAGATCGATCCGAACTTCAATCTGGAGATCACGGACTTCAATTCCCAGCGCGTCGCCGTGGGTGGGGCCGTGGCGCAGCCGCAGCTTGAGCCGATCTCGCTGACGCCGCTTTATCTCGACGAGGCGGTGACTGCCGCAGGCGGCGTCGTTGCCACCGATCCGGAATATGCGACGGTGCGCCTTTATCGCGACGATCAGACCTACCAGATCCCGGCGACGAAGCTCTTTGCCAAGAACGATATACCGAAGGTCCTGCTGCAGAACGGGGACCGCGTGTTCGTCGACACCGAATACTCGGTCGAACTGGCTGAAGGCTATCTGCGTCAGGAGCTGGATCTCGCGAAGTTCCAGCGCGACGTGCTGGAAGAGCAGCGGGACATCTTCGAAACACGCGTTCAGATGGATGCGATCGACAGGGACTACGTCTATGTCTTCGGCGAGGTCAAGCAGCAGGGCCGCTGGCCGCTTCCCTTCGGCCGTTACGCCACGCTTGCCGATGCGATGTTCGAGCAGGGGGGCATCCAGCCCGTCACCGGCAACCCGCGGCGCATCTATGTTCTGCGCAAGAACCGGATTGCGGCAGGCGAGCCCCTCGGGATCACGGCCTGGGCGCTTGATGCGCAGAATACCGCTAACCTCCTTCTGGCAACCGAGCTGCAGCTTCGGCCGAACGATATCGTCTTCGTCGCCAGCCAGCCGATCACCAACTGGAACCGCCTGATCTCGCAGATCACGCCGTCGATCTCGATCCTCGGCACGGCCAACGGCATCCTCGACTGAGGGGCTAGGGCCGCGCTCTAACTTATTGAATCGACGCATCGGCCCGAAAATCGCTTCCGGTTTTCGGGTCGATGCGCTCGTCGAGCGCCGCTCCGTTGCTGCCCGCTCTTGATGCGGCGCGAACCTCCGGGACACCGTTTGGGCTCTCCCGAAAGAGCGACAAACAAAAGCGGCCGGTCGCGGATGCGGCCGGCCTTCTCATATGCAGTCAGATGTTCGGGGAGCCCCGACGCCGATCAATAGCCCGGCGGCAGGATCGACAACTCGTCACAGGTCGCCTCGTTGCCGATCAGCGTATCCCTGATTCCGGCCTGCTGACGGGCCCGCAGGCGGGCGGCATCGATATCGGACTGATCGGCGCCCATTTCCCGCGCTTTCGCATAGATCGCTTCGGAGGCGTTCTTGAGCTTTCTGTCGCCGCGCAGGCTCGTGTAGCTTTCGCAGCGCTGGGCGGCGAGTTCCGCGCGCGCGCCCTGGTCCAGCAGTTCCTCAAGCGGCGTTTCGGGCGGAGCCGTCTGGCAACCGGCGACCGTTACCAAGGCCGCAAAGGCGGCAGCTTTGATCAGTTTGACCATTGTCTTTTCTCCCAACTGGTTCTGCCGCGCATCATAGCGAAAATCCGGCCGTTGTCTGCCGTGTTGCTCGACCCGTCGAGAGAATGGCATGGATGCTGCGGAAACGAAAAAGCCCGGCTGCTTGAGCCGGGCCGGGAAACGTGCCGTGCGTGAGAGGATCGAAGATCATGGGCCGTCGTTGAAGCCGACCTTGTCCACGATTTCCGACGCCTCGCTGCGATGAGCGGCAATCTCTGCCAGCGACAGGTCGTCGGGATGGATCTCGCCGAAGGACCGGACGATTTCGGAGGCTTCCGCGCCAGGCATCACCGGATACTCGAAAACCTGTTCGGCATAGATTTCCTGTGCTTCCGGCGAGGCGAGATACTCCATCAGCTTCAGCGCATTTTCCGGATGCGGCGCGTGTTTGGCCATAGCCATGCCGGAGACATTGACGTGGGTTCCGCGCCCGTCGGCATTGGGAAACAGGATGTCGATCGCTGCCGCCCACTCCTTCTGCTCGGGTTCCTTGTCGTTGGTCATCATCAGGCCGACATAATAGGTGTTGCCGAGCGCGATGTCGCATTCGCCTGACATGATGGCCTTGGC
Organism: Martelella sp. AD-3; assembly: GCF_001578105.1. Taxonomy (GTDB): domain Bacteria; phylum Pseudomonadota; class Alphaproteobacteria; order Rhizobiales; family Rhizobiaceae; genus Martelella. The sequence continues at coordinate 569,900 of NZ_CP014275.1, forward strand.
CTGACCCCGGTCGTTGCCGTTCGGGCGGCGGGCGAGATTCGCCTTCAGGCCCTTCAGCCATTCCTCGGTGTACTCGGCGCCGTGGTGGGCGATCATCGAGGCGATCAGGGCGATATTGTAGGGATGCTGGCCGTCGCGGATGCAAATCGCGCCCTTCCATTTGGGGTCCGCCAGTTCTTCATAGGTGATCGGCACCTGGCCGACGCGGTCCTTCGAGGCGTAGACGACGCGTCCGCGCTTGGTCAGCGCAAACCAGTCGCCGTCGGGGTCACGGAACTGCGCGGGGATATCCGCATTGATGACCGCGCTTTCGACGGGCTGGGTGACGCCGGCCTCCTTGGCCTCTGTCAGGCGGCCGATGTCGACGGTCAGGATGACGTCAGCGGGCGAGTTGGCGCCTTCCGCCTTCACCCGCTCGACAAGGCCCGTATCGAGAAACAGCACATTGGTGTTGATGCCGGTCTCGGCCTCGAAGGCTTCAAGCAGGGGGGCGATCAGTTCGGGCTGGCGGTAAGAATAGATGTTGACGTCCTCCGCCGCGACCGGGGCCGCCGCAGCCGCCGTCGCCAATGCCAGAAACGAACCCGCAAGCGCCTTGAGCCTTGTCATTGTATCCTCCTTGTGATCTTTTAAGTTGATTTAATTAATCAGGTATCCTGTGCGCGGTGTCAACCGATCGGACCCCTAGACTTGAGTAAAAATTTCTTCTTTTTGGAATTGTTCCAAATTGAGAAATGCGTTATAAAACTGGAAAGATTCTAAAAAGGAAACCGGTATGCGCCTGACCAAGCAGACGAATTATGCAGTGCGGATGCTCATGTATTGCGCCGCCAACGACGGCAAGCTGAGCCGCGTGCCCGAGATTGCCAAGGCTTACGGCGTGTCCGAGCTCTTCCTGTTCAAGATCATCCAGCCGCTGCACAAGGCCGGCATCATGGAAACGGTGCGGGGCCGCAATGGTGGCGTGCGCCTTGGACGTCCGGCTTCGGAAATCACGCTTTTCGATGTGGTCAGCGTCACGGAGGAGAACTTCTCCATGGCAGAATGTTTCGACGACGCCAACGAGACGGATTGCCCGCTGGTCGACAGCTGCGGCTTCAACGAGGCGCTGCGCAAGGCGCTGAACGCGTTCTTCTCCGTGCTCGCCGAATACACGATCAACGATCTGGTGCGCCGCCGCGTCGACATCTTCAAGCTGCTCAGCATCGAGGAAAACAGGAAGGTCGAAACCTCGGCCGCGTGAGCGCCGGCTCATTCCAGTCCGTGTTTGAAGGCGCCGGGGCATCTCCGGCGCCTTCTTCGTTCCTAAAGCGGTTCGATCCGGGCAGGATGGAGGCGAGTTGGCGCTTGAGCTTACCGGGAGAAAGATGTAGCAAGGAGTGGCTAACTCGTAACAGCAAGGCCGCAACCGCGGTGAATGTCCGTTGCGAAGGTTCGGCGGGCGGCAGGCGGTCACCCTGTCCGGACAAGAAAACCGAGTTGCTCCGCCTGTCTGACGGAGCAGGGAGAGAAGCATGAGCAGTCATTTCATCGGTATCGATGTCGGAACCGGCAGCGCCCGCGCGGGCGTTTTCAACGCGGAAGGACGTCTTCTCGGCGTCGGCAAGAAGGATCTCGCGCTGTGGCGGGAGGCGGGCGACATTGTCGAGCAGTCGTCGAACGACATCTGGAACGCCATCTGCTTTTCGACGAAGACGGCGATCGCCGAAGCCGGCATTGCCCCTGAAAGCGTCAAGGGGATCGGCTTTGACGCGACCTGCTCGCTCGTCGTGCTGGATAGCGATGGCAAGCCGCTTGCCGTCGGTCCGTCGGAAGATGCCGAGCGTAACGTCATCGTGTGGATGGACCACCGGGCCATCGATCAGGCGGACCGCATCAATGCCGGCGGTCATGACGTGCTGCGCTATGTCGGCGGCCGGATTTCGCCGGAAATGGAAACCCCGAAACTGCTCTGGCTGAAGGAGAACCGGCCCGAGACCTTCGCCGCTGCGGGGCATTTCTTTGACCTCGCCGATTTCCTCTCCTTTCGGGCGACGGGATCGACAGAGCGCTCTGTCTGCACGGTGACCTGCAAATGGACCTATCTCGCCCATGAGGGGCGTTGGGACGCCGGCTATTTCAGGGCGATCGGCCTTGAGGAACTCGCCGAGAACGACTTCGCCCGCATCGGTTCAAATGTGGTCGATATTGCGACGCCGCTCGGCGACGGGCTCACGGAAACCGCGGCCGCCGAACTCGGTCTTGTCGCCGGAACGCCGGTCGGCGCCTCCTTGATCGATGCCCATTGCGGTGGCGTTGGCACCTTCGCCTGCGAGGGGCCGAACGGCGAGAACCTGCCGCCGGAAACGCAGATGGCCCTGATCATGGGAACCTCGGCCTGCGCCATGACGCTGGCGAAGGATGCGAATTTCGTCGATGGCGTCTGGGGCCCTTATTTCGGCGCCATGGTGCCGGGCTTCTGGCTTCTGGAGGGTGGACAGTCGGCCTATGGCGCAGCACTCGATCATCTGATCACGCTCCACCCCGCCTATTCCGCCATGCGCGAGAAGGCTGCGGCGGCGGGCTTGCCGCTTCCCGTCTATCTGGAAAAGCGCGCGGTCGAAAAAGCGGGTTCAGCGGAGCAGGCGGCCTTTCTTGGCCGCGATATCCAGGTGGTGCCGGAATTCCTCGGCAACCGTGCGCCCTATGCCGACCCGCAGGCAACCGGCGTCATCAGCGGCCTCAAGCTCGAGACGAGCGAGGACGGTCTCGTGTCGCTCTACGTCGCCGGCCTTTGCGGACTTTGCTACGGCACCCGCCAGATCATCGAGGCGGAAAAGGAAAAGGGCCTGCCGCTCGAAACCATCGTGGTCAGCGGCGGCGCTGCCCAGAGCGCGCTTTTACGGCGCATCCTGGCGGACGCGACGGGGCTGAAGGTTGCGCTGCCCGATACGGCAGAGCCCGTCCTGCTCGGCGGCGCCATCATCGGGGCGGTCGCGTCCGGCCATCACCGAGATCTGGAACAGGGGGCGCGACAGATGTCCTCCATCAGGGAGATCATCGAACCGGCCGGCGGCGCCGTTGCGGCTCTCCACGCAGCAAAGTTCGCGGCCTTCGCGCTGCTGCAGGAGGCAGACCGCAAGATCAGGGCGGCGATGAAGCGTTAGGTCTTCCGTTTCCTGCAGCCTCTGGTTCTGCAGAAATTTGACGGCCTTTTCCCGTGCGCTCGCGCCGGGGCCGCGTTATTGTAGCCGCACGCGGCGCGGGCAGGCAGGACGAAAGACAGGCAATGGCGAAAACCATATCCGAGATTGCGGAGGACACCGGCTATTCGAGGACCACGATCACCATGGTTCTGAGCGGTCGCGCTTCCGAATACCGGATCAGCGCGCGCACGCAAAAGATCATCCAGGATTACGTTGCCGAGCACGGCTACACGATCAACCAGACCGCGCGCAATCTGAAAACGCGGCGCAGCCACACTGTCGGATTTGTCGCGCCGGAGATCGCCAACCCGTTTTTTGCCCGGTTCATGGCGCATCTGGAGGCCTGCTGCCGGGCTGAAGGGCTGGTGCTGATCACGACATCGAGCGGCGAGGATCCGGCGCTCGAGGCGCGCGCCTTGCAAAGCCTTGTGGAGCGCGGGGTCGATGGGCTGGTGCTTGCGCCCTGTGCGCCCCGCGCGCCGGCTGCTGCCCGCAAACGCGGACGGCGCACGCCCATGGTCCTGGTCGACCGGCACTATCCGGGCGATAGCGTCGAGGCGATCACCAGCGACCACAGGGAAAATGCGAGACTGCTCACCGAAGCGGTGATGGCCTCCGGTGCGGAACGGATGGTTTTCTTCTGCGGTCACCCGGATAATCCGGCAATTGCCGAGCGTATCGCGGGTTTCCGCGAGGCGGCGGGTGATGGCGAGACGGCGCGGGTGCTCACGGCGGACGATGACAGCGCGGCGGCGGGCGAGACCATGATGCAGGCTCTGCTTGCCGGCGGCGGAGAGCTGCCTTCGGCTCTTGTCTGTTCGTCGCTGCTTGTGCTTGAGGGCGCGCTGCAATGCCTGAAACAAGCCCGCTCGGCCGTGCCGCCCGAGATGATCATCGCCACATTCGACTATGACGGCTTCCTCGAGCTTCTGCCCAACACCGTTATCGTCATCCGCCAGAACGAGGCGGCTCTGGCGCGCGCCGCCTTCGGCTCCATCACCGCGCAGATCGGCGGCACGGCGGCCGCCGAGGGGACGCGCACGATCGTCGATGCCGAACTGGTTCATCTCAACGCTCAGGCGTGAAAACGGGCGGGGTCACCCGATCTCGGCAAAGACGGCGGCGAAGGTCTCTTCCAGCATGTCGAACATCGCGTCGAGCTCTTCCCTCGTGATGATGAAGGGCGGGGCGAGCACGACGGAAGCGCCGAGCGGACGGCAGATCAGGCCCTTTTCCAGCGCCTTGTTGGCAATGCGCTCGGAAATGCGCAGCTTGCCGTCAAAGGGCGTCTTCCTCTTCTTGTCGGCGACGATCTCGATCGCGCCCATGAAGCCGACGCCGCGCACCTCGCCGGCATGGGGATGCGCGTTGAACCGCGACAGCCGCTCGAGGAAATAGGGCGTCAGCGCGCGGACATTGTCGATCAGCCCGTCATTCTCGATCACGTCCAGCGCCTTCAGCGCAACGGCGGAGCCGAGCGGGCTTCCCGCTGCGGTAAAGCCATGGGGGAATTCTTCCGCCGCCTCGCAAGCCTCTTCCATCTCCCCCGCAAGCCGTTCGCCGAGAATGACCGCGCCCATCGGATAATAGCCGGCGGTGATGCATTTCGAGGCGATGATCGCGTCCGGCTCCATGTCATAAAAGTCGCTGCCCCACATCTGGCCCAGCCGGCCGAAGCCGCAGATTACCTCGTCGGCGACCAGGGGAATGTCATAGTCCCGAAGCACCGGGCGGATCGCCGCGAAATAGCCCTCTGACGGGGGAATGACGCCGCCGGCGCCCTGGACGGGTTCCGCAAACATGCCGGCGATCGTCTCCGGTCCCTCGCGTTCGATCAGGTCCTTCAGGTTGCGCGCCATGCGGTCGCTGAAGTCTTGCTCGGTCTCGCCCTCCAGTCCGTAGCGCCAGTAATGCGGGCAATCGGCATGAAGAAAGCCCGGCAGCGGCAGGCCGAATTCGCCATTGTAGGGCTTTGCCGTCATGGATGAGGTGGCAATCGTCACGCCGTGATAGGCGTTGATGCGGGTGATGATCTTGCGCCGTTCCGGCCGGCCCCTGCGGCGGTTGATCATCCACAGCATCTTCACCATGGTGTCGTTCGCCTCGGAACCGGAATTCGTGTAGTAGACCTTGCCGCTGTCAAAGGGCGAGAGCCCGATCAGCCGCTCGGAGAGTTCGACCGTGACATCGGCGATGCGGCCGAAAAACGAGTGGTAGCCGGGAAAGCGCTCGGCCTGGGCCGTCAGTGCCGCAATGATGCCCTTATGATTGAAACCGGCGACATTGTTCCACAGCCCGGAATTGGCGTCGAGATAGCGTTTGCCGTGGACGTCGAAGACGTGGATGCCCTCGCCGTGGGTGAGGATAACGGGTCCGTTTTCCTTCAGCGAGGGAAAATCGGTAAAGCCGTGAAGGACATTGGCCCTGTCCTTTTCTTCCCACGAATTGCCATTTGCGTCCGCCATGTCCGGTCTCCCTTTTGGAAGGACAGAGCTTTCCCGTGAATGCGCGCCGGCGTCAAGGCGTGGCGGACGTTCAAAGCGAAAGCCCGGCCTCGTTGAAGACATGGATGTGCCGGTCACGGAAGGAAAGGCCGATGTCCTGGCCGCGGATATTGTCCTCGACCTCGTCCGCGCGCACGATCAGCCGTCCGGCATCGCCGCAATCGACATAGAGAAAGGTGTCGGAGCCGAGATATTCGACAATCTCCACCGTGCCGGAAATCTGTCCCTCGCCGGGTTTGACGATATCGATATGTTCCGGCCGGATGCCAAGCGTCGCCGGCGTTCCCTCGGTGCCTTCCGGCAAAGCGCCGCTGCCGTGTCCGGCAATCTCGTATCTGCCGCCGGCACCTGTGCAGGGCAGGATGTTCATCTTCGGCGAGCCGATGAACTGGGCAACGAAGAGGTTGTCCGGCTTCTCGTAGAGTGCGCGCGGGCTGCCGATCTGCATGATCCGGCCGTCCTTCAGCACCACGATCCGGTCTGCCAGCGTCATCGCCTCCACCTGGTCGTGGGTCACATAGATCATCGTCGTGCCGAGGGTCTCATGCAGGCGGGCGATCTCGAAGCGCATCTCGACCCGGAGAGCCGCATCGAGATTGGACAACGGTTCGTCAAAGAGAAAGCCCTTCGGCTCGCGCACGATCGCCCGGCCGATGGCGACGCGCTGGCGCTGGCCGCCGGAAAGCGCCTTGGGACGGCGCTCGAGATAGTCTTCGAGTTTCAGGATATCTGCGGCACGCCCGACTTTCTCCTCGATCTCCCTTTTCGGGCTGCCGGCGGTCTTCAGCGAAAAACCCATATTGTCGCGCACATTCATATGCGGATAGAGCGCGTAGGACTGGAACACCATGGAAAGACCGCGCTCGGATGGCAGCCGGTCGGTCACGTCATCGCCGTCCAGCAGGATGCGCCCCCGGCTCGTCTCCTCAAGGCCCGAGATCATCCTCAGAAGCGTCGACTTGCCGCAGCCGGACGGGCCGACGAAGATGACGAATTCGCCGTCCGCGATCTCGAGGTCGATCCCCTTGATGACCTGCAGGTCGCCGAACCATTTTTCCACGTTCTCGAGCTTGATCGCGCCCATGTGTCTCTCCCTCAGCCTGCCTGCAACATGTCCTCGCCCATTGCCCAGGCGAGGTGGATGGCGGCTGTCCAGGTAAACAGCTTGCCGCCGAGACCCTCGCCGGTCAGCGGGTCGAAATATTCAAAAAAGCCGGATGTCTCGACGGCGCGGCGCGTATCGTTGCGCAGCCGTTCGGCAAGGGCGGTTTCGCCCTTTTCGGCAAGGCCGATGCCGATCATGTAATTGACCACCGACCATATCGGTCCGCGCCAGTAGCGGCGGCTTTCAAATTGCGGGTGGCGCGGATCCCAGCTCGGGAAGCCGAAGGAACAGTGGTCGAGAATAGTCGCGATCTCTGCCGTCAACCGTTTCTGCTGGTCGGGCGACCCGGCATCGGCATAAAGCGCCATGGCGGATGCGTTGGTGAAGGCCGTTGAAAGCGCGCCGGAGCGCAGGTCCTTGGCCACATGACCGCCGACGTCGTCACTCCAGAAACTGTCGCAGCCTGTTTTCGACTGTTTCAGCCAGGCCTCCGCCTCGTTGCGGATGCCGTGTTCGCCAAACTCCCCCGCGAGCTCCGCAAGATCCCGGTCGCCGCGCATCAGCGCGAACTGGACGCAAGGGTCCACCATGAAGAACGGTCCGTTGCGGGCAATCTCCAGATGGTCCCAATGGCACTCATGGCCGAATTTCACGATGGCGAGATAGCGGTTATATTGCTCCGCCGTTGGCCGTTCGGACGGGTCGACATGGGTGATGTCGCGGCGCGGCAGGTCGCCGAGATCGTCGGGCACAACAATCTGGTCCATGCCGATATCCCAGTCCGGGCAATTGTCGCGGCCGGATTCCCACGGATGGATGATGCCGACGACGCCGGTGCCGTCGGGGTCGCGAAAGGCGTGGAACCAGCGGTGCCAGGCGTGGAGCTTGTGGAACAGCGCTCTTGCCCGGTTGCGATCCATCTCGGTGCCGGTCTGCATCATCGTCAGCATTGCGCTTGCTGCCACCGGCGGCTGGGAATGGCCGGAAGAGGGCGGCACAGTGTTTGATTTCCACATTTCCGGGCCCGGAAAATAATCCGGATCTGTCTTGTGGAAGATGATATGCGGCACCATGCCGTCATCCCACTGGCCGGAGAACAGCGTTTCGATTTCTTCCCAGGCGCGGTCGCGGTCGAAAGTGGCAAAGCCGAGGGCGGCAAAGACGGAATCCCACTCCCACTGATAGGGGTAAAGCCTTGCTGTCGGCACCGTATAGCCGCCGCGATCGTTCATGCGCAAAATGTCGATGGCCTGCTGTTTCAGCGATTGATGCATTGTCAGCCTTTCACGCTGCCGGCGGTCAGCCCCGCCACCAGGAAGCGTTCGAACCAGAGGAAGATGAACAGCACCGGCACGGTCGCGATCACGGCGCCCGCCATCAGGTGCTGTCTCGGCACTTCCGATGAATTGAGCGAGACGACCCCGCGCGAGAGTGTGAACATGTTGACGTCATCAAGGAACATGAAGGCGAACAGGAACTCGTTCCAGGCGATCATGAAGACATAGAGCGCGACCGAGGCGAGCGCGGGAAGCGCCAGCGGCAGCGTGATCTTGAGGATCACGCCGGGCCGCTTCAACCCGTCCATCAGCCCGGCCTCCTCCAGTTCGGACGGCAGGCCGCGGAAATAGCCCTGCAGCATGTAGAGCGCAACGGGAATGGTGGTGGCCGGATAAACGATCATCAGCCCGACAAGCGAATTTCTCAGGCCCACCTGTGAGAACACCGAATAGAGCGGGATCACCAGCACGATCGCCGGCACCATATAGATCAGCAGGATCGAGCGTGACAGGAAGGCCTGTCCCGGAAAGTTCAGCCGCGCCACCGCATAGGCGCCGGGCACAGCGAAGGCCAGCGTGATGATAACGGTCGCGACGGACACGATCGCCGAATTCATCAGGAAGGTGCCGAAGGAATAGACGGTGAAGAGTTCGATATAGGAGCTGAACAGGCCGGAAAGCCCCTGGCTCAGGTCGATCGAGAGGTCCAGCGGATTGGAGATCAGCGACTGCTGGCTTTTGAAGCTCGTCATCACCATGACATAGAAGGGCAGGGCGACGACGATGGTGAAGACCGTCAGTCCCAGTCCCTTCATGAAGCGCAGGAAGATCACCTCCAGATGATAGCGCGCCAGATTGCCGGAGGACTGGTCGTGGAGGGCCGCGACGATCGACCACCACAGCGCGACGAGGAAGGCGGCAAGGGCGATCAGCTGCGGCCCGGTCGTATAGGCGAGCGACAGGCCGAACGGCTCGCCGAAGGTCAGCAGCATCAGCACGGCGAAGATGGCGATCACCATGGTCGCCTGCACGCGCGGTCCCCGGCTCTTCGGCCGGTCGCGCGTCTTCACCGGCGCAAGCACATAAATCGCTGCCCCGATGGCGCCGGCAAGGGCGGCAATGGCAAGCGGCGGCGCGGTCGATTGCCCGGAAAACAGCGTGAAGACGAGGCCGACGACGATCATCCAGACGATGCCCCAGAAGGCGCCCAGGAGAATAGCGGCGACGAAACCGGTTCCGATACGCATCATCCATCATCCTGCGGTGAGAACTTGAAGAAGATCAGCGAGAAGACCAGAAGCACGACGAAGACGACGACGGCGACGGCCGCGCCCGCGCCGAGATTGGAAACGGCAAAGGCCTGCTCATAGACATCGACCGTCAGCGTGCGGGTGCCCGCCGCGCCGCCGGTCAGAAGGAAGATGTCGTCGAACTTGTTGAAGGTCCAGATGAAGCGCAGCAGGAACAGCACGGCGAGGATGCCGACGAGCTGCGGCAGCGAGATGTACCAGAACTGCTGCAAGGGCGTCGCGCCGTCGATTTCGGCTGCCTCGTAGACATCGGTGGAAAGCGCCTGCATGCGCGCCAGGATGAACAGGAAGGACAGCGGAAAATAGCGCCATGCTTCAAATGCGATCACCGTCGTCAGCGCCACCGGGAACTGGAAGGTGAGACCGAAGATCGAGATGTCGACATCGCGCTGGCCGAAGAAATCGATCGGCGCGCCGATCATGCCGGAGCGCACCAGAAGCGCGTTCAGCGTGCCCGAATAGGGATCGAGCAGGATGATCCAGGTAAAGGCGACGGCAATCACCGGGGCCACATAGGGAAACAGGAACAGCCCCCGCAGCACCGAGCGTCCCTTGAAGCTCTGGTTCAGAAGCTGGGCCGCGAAAAGCCCCAGCACCAGTGCGCTCGCCGTGCCGAACACCGTGTAATAGAAGGTGACGCGCAGCACTTTCCAGAAATCGGGCGAGGAGAAAATGCGCGAGAAGTTCTCAAGCGTGAACGAGAAATTGGTGAGGATATTGTCCGACGTGCCGAAGGCCTCGGCCGGGCTGTCGCGCGGTTCCACGGGCGAGGTCAGATAGGCGGTATCGGCAATCACCTGCAGGCGAATACGGTCGCGGAATTTCTCCGGCAGATCGCCGAGCGTGCAGGTCAGCTCGCGCCCGGAAAGCGCGCAGCGCTCGTCCAGCCCGGTGACTTCGAGGCCGTCGGGGATGATGTCGACAAAGCCCGCCTCGTAGATCGAGGCTTTCTGGGAGGTGTTGCGCAGCCGGTATTCGAGCTCGGCCGTGTCTCCGGCCTGTTCGAGGTCTCCGCGCAGGCGCTCGTTGATGTTCAGTTCCGGCGGGCGCAGGTCCGACAGCGTGACCGGTTTGAACGAAATCCAGAAGTTGGCGATCAGCGGCAGGAGCACGATCGCCAGCACGATCAAGAAAGTCGGCGCCAGCATCGAATAGGCAAAGCGCATCTCGCGCTTGGCCATGCGGCCATAGGTCCTTGGCGGCCCCGGCGTGGTTTCAGCCTTGTCGGTCATGTCGGACATCTGAAAAGCCTTCGGAAAAGAACGGGCCGGGCACTGACGAAGAGCGCCCGGCGGTTTGTTCGGCCTTCGCGATCAGTTGATCCCGGAAAGCTCCGAAGTCAGCTTCTCTACGGCTTCCTCTCCGGAGATTTCGCCGTCGATATACTCGCGCACGACCTGATTGATGATCTGGCTGTTGATCATCTTCGAGGCAAGCGCCAGTTGGCCTTCCTTCACGCCCCAGCGGTTGGCGGTCTCAAGCCCGGTGACGATCTTTTGCACGGTTTCTTCCGGATAGAGATCGGCGAGCGGCGCCTTGCGATCCACGCCGACCGGCAGCGTTGCCCATTCATCGACAAACTTGCTGGGCGCGTCCGCCGTGCCGCGACGGACCGGGAACTTCCCTTCCGGCGCCATGGACAGCGTGTTCATATAGCCCTCGTCCATGGAGAACTTGATGAAGTCCGCGGCGACATCGAGATTGGTCGCATCCGCCGTCACGCCGAGATAGCGGATATCCGCCCAGGCTGCGCCATCCGGATTGGAGGGGCCGGAGAAGGTGGTGACGACATCGGTCATCTGCGCCAGTTCGGTCGAGGTCGGATCGTCGTTGATCGTCGGCGGGGCGCTGTCGCGCAGACCGGCAAGCTCATCGAGGATGAAGGGTGACCAGATGATCATCGCCGCCTTGCCGTCGAAATAGAGGGCGCGCGACTGCTGCCAGTAGAGCTCGCCTTCCGGAGAGGCGTCGGCGAGCGTCTTGTAGAAATCGAGAACCTCGATGGTCTTGGCCTCGTCCAGCGGCTTGAAGCCGTTCTCATCCACCGGCGTCACGCCATTGGCGAGGAAAACATGCTCCAGAACCTGGCTCATGAAGTTCTCGTCGATCTTGGTCGCGGCAACGAAACCGTACATCTCCGGCGGATTGTGCAGCGCCTCGATGGCGGCGGCGATGTTTGCATAGGAATCCGGCGGGGCAAGGCCTGCCTCGTCGAAAAGGTCCTTCCGGTAGATGATCATCTGCGTCCAGCCGTCAACCGGCACTGCGGCCGTCATGCCCTCGAACTCAGCCATCTCGATCGCGCCGGGGGCAAAGGTGTCGATCCCGAGTTCATTGACGATCTCGTCGTTGATTTCCGCGTCCAGAATGCCGGCCTCGGCCCAGGGCAGGACATACTGCACGGTGAGATAGATGACGTCGGGCAGGTCGCCTGCGGCAAAGGCGGCGGTGGCGCGCGTGCCGAGTTCGGATTCCGTCACCGGAATGACCTGCACCTCGTTTCCGGTCTGTTCCTTGAAGGCGTCGGCGATTTCCTGCTGCTTGGCCAGCCGCTCTGGCTGTTCTTCCGTGGTCCAGAAGCGGATCGTGTCGGCCTGCGCCATGGATGCGGCGCTTGCCGAAAGCAGCAATGCCGCCGTCAGTGTCTTCAGTGTTTTCATCGTGTCCTCCAAAAGCTTCCCGTGGAAAACCGGAAATCGGCTTTCCTCCAAAGCCCTGCGCCAGGGCCTGTCCCCGTTACTTCTCGTCCGGCAGATGGGCGAGACAGGCAGGTCGACTTCGCGGCCCGCCGTGAGTTTCCGGCGCATGACGCCGGACGCATCCGAAACCGATGGATCTCCTCCCATCAGCCTCCCGAAGCGGTTTGAAAAGGCACAAGGACTGCGCCGCCGCCTGTCAGAACTTTAGCGCTTTCAGAGGACCGGTCAAGGCAAGCGGCTGCGTTTGACCCCGCACACTGTTCCACTTTCGTAGAATAGAGCTTACGAAATTGCCGCCGCGGCGCACCGTTGCGGCAGGAACAATGGCCTAAACCGCACGTTGCCTTGGAGAACCAGAACAAAGGGAACCTTCAATGGCAACAGGCTCAAGATGGATCAAACACCTGGCCCGCACGGGCTATTTCGCCCGCGGCCTCGTTTATACGATCATCGGCCTGTTCGCGGTGCTGGCGGCGATCGGCGCTGCCGAAAGCAAGGACACCAAGGGCGCGTTGCAGACCCTTCTCGGGCAACCCTTCGGCTCATTCCTGATCGCAATCCTCATCATCGGCCTGATCAGTTACGGCCTCTGGCGCGTGTTTCAGTCGGTCATGGATCCGGATGATCACGGCACCAGCGCGAAGGGGCTTGCCGTTCGCGCCGGCCTTTTCTCCAGCGCCGTCACCTATGGTCTGCTCGCATTCTATGCGCTGTCGCTGGTCGGCATCTCCAATGGCGGCGGAAGCGGCGGCGGCTCGTCGCCGGCAGAGATGCTTGCCGCCTTCGTTGGTTCGCGCCCGGTTTCGCTTGGTCTTGCCGCGATTTTCGGCGGCGTTGCCATTGCCCATTGGGTCAAGGCCTACAAGCGCAAATATGCCGATCACCTGAAGGCGTCGGAAGCGGTCATGGAATGGCTGCACCCGATCTCGATCACCGGGCTTGCGGCGCGCGGCTGCGTCTTCGCCACGCTTTCCGTGATGCTGATCCTGAGGGGGCTTGCAAGCGGCGAGGGCGGTGATACGCCGGGGCTCAAGGATGCGCTGAACTATATCCAGGAATTACCCTTCGGCGCTTTCCTTCTGGCGGCGCTCGGCATCGGCGTCTTGCTCTTTGCCGTCTACTCCTTCGCCGAGGCCATCTGGCGCGAGATCAATATCGAGGATGCGTAGAACAAGGAGCAGGATCACCGGTCGGTGCAGATTGACCGCGCGATGATCCAGCGCTCAGGTCTTGCCGAATTCATTCGGCGCGTTCTCGTCCAGCAGGTCGCCGCGTCCCTTCTGGTGACGTTCCGCTGCTACCCGTCTCCTGAGATCGTTGTCGACGGCCGTATCCTGTGCCGTTTCGGGTTCGGTTGAGGCCGCCGCCGCGCGCGGCTCTCCGGTTGAAAGACTTGAAGAGGGAAGCGAGAGCGCGGTCTGGATGTCGTCGTCAAGGCGCAGGCGATAGGTCGGCTCCGGAAGCGAGAAGCCGTTTGTTTCCAGCGCCCGCTTGACGAGGCGCATCGCCTCCGAACGCGCTTTCAGCAGGTTGGTGGCTGCCTGGTCGACCCAGCCGACGAAAACCAGCACCACATTGGAATCGCCAAGCTCACGGATCCATGCGTCCGCAGCGGGGTCATCGAGAATGAAGTCCTGGCGCGACACCGTCTCGAGCCCGATCTTCAGCGCCCGGTCGAGATCGCTGTTGGCGTCGACGCCGACCTCGAAGGTGAAGCGACGCTGCGGATTGACGGTGTAGTTGACGATCACGCTCTTGAACACGGTGGCGTTCGGAATGCGGATATGGTTGCCGTCGATCTCCATCAGAATGGTGGCGCGCGCCGTCAGGCTGATGACGAAACCCTCGTAATTGTCGATCCTGACGAAGTCCTGCGGGCGGAATGGCTGGCGAACGGAAAGAAGAATACTGGCGATGTAGTTTTCCACCGTGTCGCGCACGGCGAAGCCGACGGCGAGACCGACAATGCCGGCAGCGCCCAGCAGCGTGCCAAGCAGCGCGGTCGCGCCGAGGATATCGAGCGCCAGCACGCCGCCGATGATCATGAAGGCGATCCTGACCACCTGCCGCAGGAGATCGGCGATGAAGGTATTCGGCGCGACCTGGCGGAAGGGCCACCGACGCTTTGCCAGAAAGGCGCCGAAAAGCGCCACAAGCACCCATGACAGCATCGCGACGAGGATCAGCGGGACATAGCTCAGCGCCTGCAAGGCGCGTGCCTCAAGGCGTTCGAAGACCGGCACCAGCCGCTCGCCGACCGAGGTTTCCTCGGCAATCTCGTCGTTGACGGCGACGACGCCGTTGACCCTTTCGGCAAGTTCGGCCGCCCGAGCGGCAAAGCGGGCCTCCTGCACCTTGCCGCGCAGTATAACGACGCCGGACCGGACGGTCGCGTCGACGCTCTCCAGCCCCTCGATCTGGTCGAAAATGCCCATGAGCCGCGCTTCGATCGCGGCATCGGAGGAGGCCGTCACATCGGTTTCAATGCCGGCCTTCTGCGCCTCGGCGACGGCGTAATCCCCCATTCCCGCCGCAAGGGCGAAAAGACACGTGATCAGGGCCAGGAGTGTCTTCATGTCCGGCTATCCCCTCCATACGTCTATCTTTTGCCGCACTGCATCCGTCGGTTCGCGGGCGCTGTGCTGATGCTGCAACGCCGAAAACGGGCCCTGTTCCGGGGCCCGTTTGGCTGCCTTGCGGCTTCGTCCTTCTCGTGACGTATCGTCACGCCTTGCGACGCAGCGCCGCCGGTACGAAACTGTGGACCGACAGGCCCTCATCGCGGTGCTTGCCGCCGGCAACGCCGGCAAACCAGGCGCCGGCCGCGCCGAGAACCGCCCCGGCGGCCGAGCCGAATGCGGTGATGACGGAGGCGTTCTGCGCCATGCGCATCATTTCCTCGGTCATCTCTCCGCTTGCCGATGTGGCGCCGAGGCCGGAGATGGCGGAGATGAGGGCCGCGCCCGCACCGAGTACCAGCGTGGAAAGCGCCCAGACGACAGTGCCGTGAATGCCGTCGCGGAACTCGCTCTCGTCCGCGGTTCCGTCACCGAAATGCGAGCGCATGCGCCCGGCGACATAGCCGCCTGCGGACGCGCTGGCGAAAGCGACGAGGATGAGCCAGAGACCGATCAGGAAGAGCGCCCAGCTGAGGCCATCCTGCGTCGGTTGCGCGTCGCTTGCGGCAAGGCCGATGCCCGCGCCGAACTGGGAAAGAACGGTGGCCAGGGCGCCGGCGACGGCCGCGCCGCCGAAGATCGCGCCCCATTCGAGGTAGGAGACGCCCGGCCTGGGCGCGGTGGTTTTGGGGATGTGTTCCTGTTCTGCCATGACCGGACCCTTATGCCAGGCCCAGGACGGACAGGATAAACATGACGATGACGACAAGGCCGACGAGATAGATGATACCGTTCATAATTGCTGCTCCGTTTGAATTCGATGCCTGTTAAACGGGCGCTAAGGGGGATCGTTCCGAGGGATCGCCTTTTTTCCGCTGGCGTGCTCTCTTCCAAAGGCCGTGCATCGCCCGTCGATTTCTGATCATATGCGGCCGGGCTTCCGGCGGTCGGCCGGTTTGCGGGCCCGAAAGGAATGGGAGAAGACACATGTCGCAACGTCGCCTCAGGTCTCAGGACTGGTTCGACAATCCGGATCATGCGGATATGACGGCGCTCTATCTGGAGCGTTTCATGAATTACGGCACCACGCCGGAGGAATTGCGCTCCGGTAAGCCGATCATCGGCATCGCCCAGAGCGGCAGCGACATCAACCCGTGCAACCGGCACCATCTCGAGCTCGCCCGTCGGCTGCGCGACGGCATCCGCGATGCTGGCGGCATTCCGATCGAGTTCCCCTCCCATCCGCTTTTTGAAAACTGCAAGCGCCCCACGGCGGCGCTCGACCGTAACCTCGCCTATCTTGGCCTCGTCGAGTTGCTCTACGGCTATCCCTTCGACGGAGTGGTGCTGACGACGGGCTGCGACAAGACCACGCCGTCGGCGCTGATGGCGGCCGCCACCGTCAATATTCCGGCGATCGTCTATTCCGGCGGTCCCATGCTCGACGGCTGGCACGAAGGCGAACTGGTCGGTTCCGGCACGGTGATCTGGCGCTCGCGCCGCAAGCTCGCCGCCGGCGAGATCACGCGCGAGGAATTTCTTGAGGCCGCGCTCGATTCCGCACCCTCGGTCGGTCACTGCAACACCATGGGCACCGCCTCGACCATGAATGCCATGGCCGAGGCGCTCGGCATGTCGCTGACCGGCTGCGCGGCCATTCCCGCCGCCTATCGCGAGCGCGGACAGATGGGCTATCGCACCGGGCGGCGCGCCGTGGAGCTGGTCAACGAGAACATCCGCCCGCTCGATGTCCTCACCCGTGATGCCTTCCTTAACGCGATCCGGGTGAATTCGGCGATCGGCGGCTCGACCAACGCCCAGCCGCATCTCTCCGCCATCGCCCGCCATGCCGGGGTCGAACTGAAACCCTCCGACTGGCAGGAGCACGGCTTCGACATTCCGCTTCTCGCCAATGTCCAGCCGGCGGGCGAATTCCTCGGCGAGCGCTTCCACCGTGCCGGCGGCGTGCCGGCCATCATGTGGGAACTGCTCGAGGCGGGACGGCTTGACGGCGGCTGTCCGACAGTCACAGGCAAGTCCGTCGCCGAGAATCTCGAAGGCAGGCAGGCAAGCGACCGGGCCGTGATCCGGCCGTTTTGCGAACCGCTGCAGGAACGGGCCGGCTTCCTGGTGCTGAAGGGCAACCTTTTCGATTTCGCCATCATGAAGATGAGCGTGATTTCCGCGGACTTCCGAAAACGCTATCTCTCCGTGCCCGGCCGGGAAGGCATATTCGAGGGCAAGGCCGTGGTCTTCGACGGGTCGGAGGATTATCACGCCAGAATCAACGATCCGGCGCTCGATATCGATGAGAACACCATCCTCGTCATCCGCGGGGCTGGTCCGCGCGGCTGGCCGGGCTCGGCGGAGGTGGTCAACATGCAGCCGCCGGACCGCCTTATCCGGAAGGGGATCACCAGCCTGCCAACAATAGGCGACGGCCGACAGTCCGGCACGGCGGACAGTCCGTCGATCCTCCATGCCTCGCCGGAAAGTGCCGCCGGCGGCGGTCTTGCCTATCTTCGCACCGGCGATATCATCCGCATTGATTTCAATGCCGGCCGCTGCGACATGCTGGTTGGTGATGCCGAGATTGCAAGCCGAAAGGCGGAAGGCCTTCCCGAAGTGCCGCCGGATGCGACGCCGTGGCAGCGCATCTATCGCGATTCCGTCACGCAGATCGACGAAGGCGCGACGCTTTCGGGCGCCGATACGTTTCGCGACATCGCTTCGCGGCCGCCCCGGCACAACCATTAGGCAAGCGGCCGGCGGGCGGACTTTCCCGCGCTGCGCCGGCCGGATTGCCCCGAAATGTCCGCTGAATACGATATGTTTAGGATTTCAGGCGATGTTCATAATCGATGGCGGCAAATGGACCGCATGGGCACGCCGCGGCCGGCAGTTGCGCCTGCTTTTTCTGAGCGTGGTGCAAACTGCGGCCATTCAGGCGGCGAGGAATGATAGCGCTCTCTTCGGAGAGTTTCTGAAGGCCCGGTGCGCGCGCCCGGGCGCAAGGGGGTAGACGTGGTGAGAGTAAGTGTGTTCGGCATCGGCTATACGGGAACCGTATCCGCCGCCTGCCTTGCCGAACAGGGCCATGAGGTGATCGCCGTCGACATCGATCCGGCCAAGGTCGAGGCGATCAACGAGGGCAAGAGCCCGATCGTCGAGGAGGGGCTCGCCGAACTTGTTTCGTCCAATCGCAAGGACGGCCGGCTTTCGGCAACGACGGATATCGCGGCGGCCGTCGCCTCCAGCGACGTTTCGATCGTCTGCGTCGGCACCCCGAGCGAGCCGAACGGCGCCATCGGCCTGTCCCAGGTGAAGGCCCTCTGCACCGCGATCGGCAAGGCGATTGCCGAAAAGCCGGACTTCCACAGCATCGTCATGCGCTCCACGCTGGTGCCGGGCACGATGGAAACCGTCTGTGTGCCGGAACTCGAGCGCGCCTCCGGGCTTGTCGCCGGCAAGTCCTTTGGCGTCGGCTATTTTCCCGAATTCCTCAGGGAGGGCTCGGCGATCAAGGACTATTTCGAGCCCTGCCTCGTTGTTTACGGTTCGATGGACGAGAAGACGCAGGCCGTGCTGGCCGGCTTCAATGCTTCCTTTGCGGTGGAGCATCACGCCGTTGATATGAAGACCGCCGAGATGATCAAATATACCAGCAACAGCTGGCGCGCGGCCAAGATCACCTTCGCCAACGAGATCGGCAACATCGCCAAGAGCGTCGGCGTCGACGGCCAGAAGGTGATGAAGATCCTCTGCTCCGACGACAAGATCTCCATGTCGCCCTATTTCCTGCGTCCCGGCTTCGCCTTCGGCGGGTCCTGCCTGCCCAAGGATGTGCGGGCCCTCAGGTTTCTGGCGGATGAAAAGGGCGTCGGCGCACCGCTTCTCGACGGTATCATGGCGGCAAACGAAAACCAGGTGGCTCGCGCCGAGGCGTTGGTGCGCAGGTTTGCGGGCAGGACCGTGGGCATGGTCGGCGTCAGCTTCAAGCCGGCGACCGACGACCTCAGGGAAAGCCCGCTCGCCGCGCTCGCGAAACGGCTGATCGACGCCGGATACGGCATCAGGATCTATGACCCCTTTGTGAAATCGGCCTTTGATGACAGAATGGCCGGCGCTGGCCGCGGCAATGACAAGGTCGAAAATCTCGCGGAAAAGCTGGTCGGGAATATCTCGGACCTGATAGCGCTGTCAGATATCATCGTCGTCGGTCATCGCTATGAAGAGGCCGTCGCTCCGCTTTCCGCGATTTTGGGGCAGAAGCCGATGGTGGACCTGACGCGCGTGGAAGCGGGCAGGGTCTCGGGCCCGGCCTATGAAGGAATCTGCTGGTAGGAAAGACTGTGTATCATCTTCTGTACCTGCTTGTGTGTTTGAATATCGGGCTGTTCGCGGCGCCTGAAGTCGTGGGCCAGTCCACGGGGCTGGCGCTCACCATCGGCACGCTCGGCGTCTGGCGCTATTCCTGGGCGCTCATCAACTTCATCAGGGCGAAGATCTATCTCCACATTGTCTTTCCGCGCCGGCGCAAGGCAGCGGAAAGGCGTTATCAGGACCAGAAGTGGCGGGCGCACGCGTTCTTCCTGGTGACCACCTACAAGATCGATCCGTCGATCACGGGGCCGGTCTACCGTTCGATCTTCGACGCGGCGGCGCGATCGCAAGGCGGCGCGACGATCGTCTCCTCCGTCGTCGATGCCAGCGATGTCCGGCTGATCAAGGCGATCTTCGCCTTGTCCGATGCAAGCCGGTCCGGGCTCGTCAGCCTGAAGTTCGACCGGATCCCCGGCACCGGCAAGCGGGATGCGCTTGCCACATCGATGCGCACGATCGCGCGGCTCAATCCAGGCTGGCAGGACGTCATCTTCCTCGTGGACGGCGATACCCGCGTGCCGCCGGACGTGGTGGCCCAGGCCGCACCCTTCTTTACCGATCCGGTCATGGGCGCGGTGACGACGGACGAGGTTTCGGAGGCCTCCGGCGGAAGGCTGTTCAAGGACTGGTTCGCGCTGCGCTTTTCCCAGCGGCAGATGATGATGTCCTCCATGGGCCTGAGCGAGCGCGTGCTGACGCTCACGGGGCGCATGTCCGCCTTTCGCGGCGACCTAGCCAGCGACCCGACCTTTATTGAAAGCGTCCAGCATGATTTCATCGACCACTGGCGCTTCGGCCGCATCGACTTTCTGACCGGCGACGACAAGTCGACCTGGTACTGGCTTTTGCAGCGCGGCTACAAGATGGGCTACCTGCCCGACGTCAAGACGGTTTCCGTCGAGACGCAACCGCGCGAGGGCTTCATCGATTCCGCCATCGTGCTGATGCGGCGCTGGTTCGGCAATACGCTGCGCACCAGCAACCGCGCGCTGGCGCTGCCGGCAAGCCGGATCGGCTACTTCACCTGGTGGTCGATCCTCGACCAGCGCATGTCGATGTGGACGTCGCTTGCCGGGCCCTGCGGCATGCTGATCGCCACTTTGGTATACAACCCCTTCGTTTTGCTGTTCTATCTTTCCTGGGTGATGCTGTCGCGCTACGTGACATGCGCGTTGATCTCAACGTTCCGGGCGAGCCGCTTTCCCATCACCTATCCGTTTCTGCTTTATTTCGGCCAGCTTGTGGGCGCCATGGTCAAGACCTATGTGCTTTTCCGCCTTGACCGGCAGAAATGGACCCGCCAGACCGCTGCCACCAACACCGAGACCAAAAGAGGCATTCTGGCATCCGATCGATTTTCTTTTTATATGCATGCCCTTGCTGTAGGATGGCTGGTGCTGGGCATGGTTTGGCTCGTTGATATTTCGGGCGCTTAGGAGCTTGGTAATGCTTGAGGAAAACCGCACCGACGACGCCGGCAACGAGCAGGAAATCCGTCTGCCGCCCGATCTGCCCGACAACGGTCATGACAGCGACCACCCCTCGATCTGGATGCCGTTTTCGGTCTTCATCGACGGCCGGGAACTGGAGGGCGTCGGCATTTCACTTGTTGCCGCCTATGTCGGCGGCTGGGGCGGGGCGGATATTGCCGGCCGCGATCTGATCGCGCGTTTCAGCTTCCAGTTCGACGGCTATTCGATCGTGCTGCCGATCGAGGTCCGCGCCGGTCTCGAAGATCGCCGCAGCGGCGCCTACAAGCTCGTGTTCCTCGATCCGACCGGCCCGCATCTGGCGCATCTGCGCTACCTTATGAATGCCTATCTCGCGGGCGACCTCGTCCAGATCAACGAAGTGCTGCGCATCCCGCCCGAATACAAGAAGAAGCCGAAGCAACTGGAGCCGCCGAAACCGCCGACGGTCAAAGAGCGGCTCCGCAAGGTCTTCGGCCTGCTTTGGGTCGGCGCGCTCACCGTGGCCCTCATTACGCTGACCGTCTGGACGATCCACTACCATATCTTCGTGCACAAGGTGCCGGGACTTGCGACCGTGACGCCTGCCGGCCTGCCGCTGACGGCGCCGGAGGCGGGGCAGATCGCCTATGTCGACGGCCAGGCGCCGGAGGGCGGCGTGGTGTTCTCGCTGCAATCGGCGCGCGGCGGCGTGCTGAACTTCTCCAACCCCTGCAATTGCGACATCATGCTGACCGCCAACGGCACCGTCGGCGCGACCGTGCTTCCGGGCACCCCGATCGCCTATGTGAAGACCGGCGATGCCGGCCCGACCATCAAGGTGGTGATGCCGGACAATCTGTCGAAAATGCTGCTCTTCGGCGCCGAGGCGGAGGCCATGCTGGCTGATGGCCAGAAACTGCCGCTGACGGTCGTCGACGTGAAGGCGGAAGAGGGCGGCTCCGGTTCGCGCAGCATCGTCAGCCTGTCGGCGCCAAGCGGCGCGCTGGGCGCCGGCGACATCGGCAAGACGGTGGCGCTCACCGTCACCAGCAAGCCCTACGCCAATCTGCTGACAAGGATTCGCGCCATGCTGCCTTTCTCGGGTCGGGCGCAATCGCTCTCGCAAAGGGCCAATGACTGGCCGCTGATCGGCAATGCCTTTGCGGAGACGGGCGAGGAGCGAAGGCAATGAGCGCGATCTATCCCCTCGTCATGTGCGGCGGCGTTGGCATGCGGCTCTGGCCGCTCTCGCGTCTCAACACGCCGAAGCAGTTCCACAGGATCGGCCCGGACAGTTCGCTCACTTTCTTCCAGGCGACGGTGGAGCGCCATAGCGGCGAGGGCTTTCATATACCCTATGTCAGCGTTGGCATGCGCTATGAAGGCGTCGTGCGTGAGCAGCTTGCCGAGATCGGCCGCGCCGGCGAGCTGATGATCGAGCCGACCGCCAGACGGACGGGGCCGGCGGTGCTTGCGAGCGCCATCGCGATCAATGAGCGCGATCCCGGCGCGCTGATGGCCGTGCTGCCCTCCGATCACCTGATCGAGGGGGATTTCAGCAGCGTGCTGTTGAAGATGCGCCCGCCCGCCGCCGACGGCCGGATCGTCCTTTTCGGCATCGAGCCGGCCTACCCGGAGGTCGGCTACGGCTATATCGTCGACAGCGGGCCAAGCGCGCTTTATCCCGGCGCGCGCGATGTCTCGCATTTCATCGAGAAGCCGGCGCGACCGATCGCCGAAAGGCTGATTGCCGAGGGGCATGCCTACTGGGCTTCGGGCGTCAGCCTGTTTCGCGTCGATGTGCTGATGGCGGAGTATCAGCGGCTTGATCCGGACACATTCGCGGCGGTCAGCGAGGCGGTCCGCGACGCAGGCCGCGGGCCCGGTCGCACCGAGCTCAGCGACGCGCCCTTTGGCCGCGCGTATGGCGCGGCGACGGAAAGCGTGGTGTTCGAACACAGCGACAAGGTGCTTCTGGCGCCGGCCGCCATTTCCTGGAGCGACGTCGGAAGCTGGCGCTCGCTCTACGAGATCGGCGCCAGGGACGGGGAGGGCAATGTGCTTTCGGGCGACGTCGTGCCTGTCGATACCCGCAACTCCTATGTCCGGGCGTCCTCCGGGCGGCTGATCGCCACCGTCGGCGTCGACAATCTCGCCATCGTCGATACCGCGGATGCCCTGCTCGTGACCTCGCTGGACCGCACCCAGGACGTGCGCATGGTGCTTGAGGCGCTCGAGACGCGCGGAACCAAGCCCGACGCAGCGCCGGAGCCGCATGAACTGCCGGTCCGCTCCGGCGAGGGCTACGGCGTCTACGCGCTCGACATCGCCCCCGGTGAAGCGGTTGCGCTCGCCCCGCTTGAAGACGAGCATCGCGTGCTGACGGTCTGCGCCGGGGCCGTTGAACTGGAGGGCGGCAGCGAGATCGGCCGGAAATGGCCGGGTGAGACCGTGAGGGTCGCCGCGGGCAGCTCCTGCGGGCTGCGAAATGGCGGCGGAGAGCCGGCCCGGCTGGTGGAGGTACGCCACGCGGTCACGCCGGTCGTGCCGCTCGGCGTCCCGGTTCAGGCGCGCCCGCGCATGGTCTCGGGCGGAGAGGCGAAATGAGTGTGGTCGTCGGCCTTTGGAAGCGCAGTGCCCTGGCGCTGCTGCTGGTGCCGGCGCTTGCCGGCGCTGCAAGGGCATTCGACCGCGAAGGCATAGAGGTGATCAACCGCAACTACACCGCAATGATGGAGGCGCTGGAGGCTGATCCGGCCGACGGCGTCGACGCGCCGCTTGATGCTGCCTATCGGCTGCTGAACCACGGAGAGGACCGTCCCGAAGCGAGCGAAGACGGTCCGGCGGGCTCGGCCGCTGAGCCTGCGGGCAGCACCAGAAAGGGTGTGGTCGGCAAGGCGCTGGTCGCGCCGATCCTGCAGCAGGTGGCGCTCGAGGTCGGCAGCATGGGGCACCGCGAACTGATGGAGGCGGCCGCGCCGTCGGGCGGCGAGGTGCTGGTCGTCAAGTCCGGGGCGTTGACGCTCGCCGCTCTGCCGGAGGCGCTCGACAGCAGCGGCTGGCAGGCGTTCCTGACCGGCGCCGACGGCAGTTATGTTCTCAACATTCCGCTGGTTATCCTTGAAGACGGGGTGCTGGCGATCGAACCCGGCGATACGCTGGAACTGGCTGCGGACCGGGGCGCTTTCATTCTCAACCTCGGCGCTCTGACGGTGACCGATGCCACCGTCAAAGGTTCCGGCGCGCGTCCTCGGGTGCCTGATTTCCACCCCTTCATTCTGACGGCGCGCGGCGGCCGCGCGACCATCACCGGAAGCCGGCTTTCAAATCTCGGTTTCGACACGCGGCCGCTGATGAGCGGCCTTGCTTTCGGCTCCAGCCCGTTTGCGTCGCTCAAGAGCCGGGGCACGGTCAGCGACACGGTTTTCGACAATGTCCGCTCGGTGGAGGTCACCGGCATCGAGGATTTCGTCTTTTCCCGCAATCGCATCCAGAAGGCGCGCGGGATCGGTCTCAGGCTGGATAAGCTGAAGGGCGGCGCGATCCGGGACAATGTGATTGTCTCGAGCGGCATGCATGGCATGCTGGCGATCGGAAGCACCGGCCTGGAAGTGGCGGGCAATATCTCCGCGGAAAACGGGGGACGCGGCTTTTTCGGTCGCGACGGCGTGGGTCATCTTGTCGTCGCCGACAACGTCTTCGTCGCCAATGAGGATGAGGGCGTCGCGGTCGCTGGCGGATCCTGCGTCGATATCCGCGGCAACGCCGTGCTGCGCAACCGCCGGGACGGGATAAACGTTTCCCAAAGCCTCGGGGTCCGCCTTGCCGGCAATCTTCTGGTGCGCAACCAGGGCGCGGGGATCTCGATCAATGACAGCATCTCGCCCGCAGACAGCGTCGAGGTGGCACAGAACCGGTTCGTTGCCAACAATGTCGGCATAACGGCCGAACGTTTTTCCGCGATCGGGCTGAGCGGCAACAATCTCTCCGACCAGCTTCCGCTCCTTTTCGGCGGCGCGCTTCAATACGATACCCCGCGCTATCTCGGCTGGGCCCGCGCGCATGAGGATGATCCCGGCGCCGTTTTCGAGATTTCGTCGGCGCGCGGCGGATCGCCCCTGATCTTTCAGGGCGACAGCAACGGCATGTTCCGCCTGTCAGACATGACCGGCTGCCATTTCGAGGAGATCAGGTGAGATGGCGCGGCGTTGGGAGAACAAAGGCCGTTCGGGCGTCGTCTTCCTTGCTCTCGCCCTTGCCGGCGCTGTTGTGCCGGCAAATGCGCCGGCCGGCATGCTTGCGCCCGCGCCGCTTTCCGGAAAGGCGGCGGCCCGGCATCTGCCCGTCACGCCGGTTGACGGGCGCTACGACCGGCAGCCGGGGTTGAAGGCCATCCGCGACAAGCTTGTTGCGGATCAGCCGGTGACCACAGGTGAACTTCGCGTGCTCGCCAATGCCGGAGACGGGCTTGCGGCCTATGCGCTTGCGGAACGCTACATCGAGAGCGGCCGGCCGGAACTGAGGGCGGATGCGGCGTTTTACTATGCGGTTGCGGTAGCCAGGGGACGGAGTTACGCGATAAACCCGCTTGTCGACATCCTGATGGACGGACAGACCGTCATTCCGCAGGCCCGCCTCGACAATATCGAGAGGGCGCTGTTGCTGCAGGCAAGCCAGGGCGACCGGGACGCGGTCGACGTCCTGTCGAAATTCTACCTTCAGGGCCAGCCTTTCGGCCATCGTCCCGACATGGCCGAGGCGTTGATGAAGGCGGGCGTTTCCGGCTCCAATGACAGCGCTCTCGCCCTGCGGACGGCGCTCTGGCTTGCTTCAAAGGAGCCCGGCGATGCGGCAGAGATCATGGAAATCCGGCGCTTTCTCGCGATCGCGCTTGAAAGCCCGGATCTGAGCGTGCGTACGGCTGCCGAAAACCTGATGCGTTCCTATCCGGATCCGGGGACGGCCAAAGCGGAGGACAACGATGAATAGGGCCGGTTTCACGATGGCAGGTCTGATCGCGGCCATTGCGGTGGGAGGCGGCGCAATGGCGCAGCAGGAGGCAAGCCAGGCCGCGCCGAAACCGCCGTTTCAGATGACCGAGGGGCAGACGGCGCCCGCCGCGCAAGCCTCGCAGCAACCGCCCGCGCAGCAGCAGCCGGCAGCGCAGGAGCCGGTCGCCGACGAACAGATCGCGCAGCACGAGCAAGCGCCATCCACGCAACAGCAGCCGGCAGAGGAGACGTCCTTGCCTGAGGCCGCATCGGGTTCGCTTTATGGCTGCACCGGTCTCGAAAGCCTCGACCCGGCCGTGCTCGAAGGCTCGAACGGGGTCTTCTTCACGGTGATCGACGATATCGCCATGCAGCAGGTCGCCGATCCCGCTCTCGTCGAGAGCATCAGCGACCTGGCCAAACGTCTGCGCCAGCGCGGCACGGTGCTTGTCTATGTCCCCGTTCCCAGCAAGAGCCAGGCCATGCCCGCCGAAGTGCCGGATGCTGCTTGGGTTTACGGATACAACGAGACGGTCAACGAGGAGATCTATGCGCAAGCTCTGTCGCGGCTGAAGGCGGCGAATGTCGTCGCGGTTGATCTGCAGTCGGCGCTCAGAAAGGCCGATCCGGCGACGCCGCCGTTTCAGAAGGTCGATCCCCTGTGGACGCCGGAGGGCGCGCGGCTTGCGGCGGAGACGGTGGCGGCGGGGATCAAGGCGCTTCCGGCTTATCGCAAGGCGAACCTGATGACGTTCAAAACCACCGAACAGGACGAGATCTCGCGCCCGTCCGACCTGCGCACGGCGCTGCAGACCCATTGCAGCGCGCCGCTGCCGCCGGTCAGCGAGAAACGGTTCGAGACGACGGGCCAAGAGGCCTATGCCGCAGACAGGCCGTTCAACGTGCTGGGTTCGGAGGCGCCCGCGCCTGTAGTTCTCGTCGGGTCGCGCTTTTCCGCCGGCGGCCAGAGTCATTTCGACGGCTTTCTGAAGCAGGCGACCGGCCTTGACGTGGCCAATCGCGCAAGCGCCGATGCCTATCCGTTCCAGTCGATCGACGCCTATCTGAAGTCGCGGGAATTCCAGGACCATCCGCCGCTGTTTCTGGTCTGGGAAGTGCCGGCCGGCGCCAACCTCGCCCGTTTCGGCCCGCTGCCCTGGCTGACGCTCTCCGCCAACGCGGCCGGCGACTGTTCGGCCGAACGCGCGACCTGCGGCGAGAGCGGAGCGGAAGAATGAAGAGGCATGTCAACAGAGCCTGCAGCAGGCTCCGCCGCGCCGCTGTCGCCGGTCTCCTGAGCGCCGCTGTGTTCGCCGCAGGCGTCTCGACAGCCCGTGCCGAAAAGCCCGCGATCGATTTCCGTCCGCCCGATATCCAGCCGGCAAAGGTGTGCGCGCAGCGCAAGTCCGACGATATGCTGAAGCTGCAATGGTCGTCCTGGGACGGGGAGCGCCTGCCGCCGGGCATCGAATATCGCGATCTCGACACTGAACTGGCGCGGCTGCGCAATATCGACGCGAACCAGTATTTCGATACCATCAAGAAGGCCTATAATCTCCGCGCCAAGGTCGATCCCTATTACAACCGCACGGCCTATCTGCTCGACATGATCTCGCTTTATGTGAAGGCCGAGCGTTTCGCCGACCTGCGCGAGACCGGTTTCGTGGCCGAACTGGAAGCAACCGGACCGGCAGCATCGGCGGCGACCGTCAATTTTCTCGGCGATCTCTATCTCGAAGGCCGCGCCGTGCCGCAAAACGAGCAGCGCGGCCTGCAGCGCAAGCTCCAGGCCGCCTATAACGGCAATCCGAACGCCGTGCTCGACCTTGCCGAGCGTACGGCCATGGGGCAGAGCGTGGCGGGCTGGGATATGCCTCCCAAGCTCGCCTTCACCCTCGGCTTTTCCTCGCTCCTCGGCAATCTCGACAGCGGCATCTGCGAGCGCGTGCGCCGTATCGCCCGGGCCTTCGAGACGGGCGAGGTCATTGCCCAGGATCACGCGCTGGCGGAGGAGTGGTACCGTTTCGCCGCCGAGCTCGGCGACCCGGAGGCCGCCTGGAAGGCCGCGCGCTATCAGCTTACGGGCGACGGGCTCGCGCAGGACGATACGCTTTTGATGCGATACCTGACCCAGGCCTACGAGGCCGGCATCGTCCCGGCGCGTCTCGCCATGGGATCGCTTTACGAACAGGGACGGCTGCTGACCCAGGACCCGGTCGCGGCGATGCGCATCTATGACGCGCTTGCCGCCGACGGCAGCCAGGACGGACTGATCGCAGCGATCAGGCTGCAGGAAAGAGAGGGCATCGACACCGAAGAGGACGAGCAGGAATACCGTGAACGGCTGGTGAAGCTGGCGCGCTTTCCTGATGCGCCCGGCTGGCCCTTCTCCCGTCTCGGGACAATGCTGCAGGACGAATACGGCGTATTTGCCCAGGAAAACGCGCGCGAAAACCTGTTTCAGGAGGCAGCAAACCGAGACGACCCGGAGGGCAAGCTGCAGCTCGGCCGCCTTTACCTTCAGCGCGGCGATGAGGCCGACCGGCAGAAGGCGATCGCCCTGTTCGAGGATCTGGTGGCCGAGGACGGCAAGTCGCTGGCCATCGATGATCTGAGAAACGCGCTTCTGTGTCGTGCGCCGGATGGTCCCGAGGCGGACCGTTGGGCGCCGTGGCAGACGCTCGATCCCGACAATCTTCCGGAGCTGCCGGACCATATCAAGGCCGAGGACCTGGCAAAACCCGAGATCGCGGACGCACTGGCGCGCCTGCAGGCGGCGGCGCTCGGCGGAAGCGGCCAGGCGGCGGGCCGGCTGACGACGATCCTCTCCGATCTCAAGCCCGCGCAGTTCCAGAATATCGTTGCCCACTGGCGCGCGATGATGACCGCCAGCGCCGGCGGCGAGGCTTCCGTGCTTCAGGCGGCCTATGCGGCTGCACCCGACGATGCCAGCCGCACGGCTGTCTTCGATGCGCTGCGGGCCCTTGCCGATGGCGGCGACCCCTATGCCAAAACCGCGCTTGCGGAAATCTATCTGGCCGATGTGCCGGCCGACGAAGTTATCGATGACGAGACGCTCGAGAAGGCGACCGCCCTGATCGAGGCGGTCGGCGGCAGCGTCAAGGGCTCAAGCCTCTGGCGGCTGGACGACGCCTATCGCGCGGCCGGCAAGAAAGAGTTCCAGCCCTCCGACGCGATGATGACCGAGATCGCGACCGTCGGCGATTTCGAGGCGATGCTGTTTGCGGCCGCGCGTTCGGCGGACGAGGAAACGGCGGATTTCTACTATGAGCGCGCGCTTTCCATCATGCCCTGCGACCTCAACGCGCTGGCCCGCAAGGCGCGCTACGCACTCGATGCCGGAAGACCGGACGACGCGCTCAATGCGCTTGACGCGGCGCTGGCGCTCTCGCCGGAACAGGCATGGCAGCAGGTCAAGCTTGCCGACATCTATCTGGCGCTCGGGTCGATCGATGACCGGAAAGAGGCTTATGATCTTTATGTGGCTGCCTTCCGCCAGGGTTACGAACCGGCGGCATGGCGGCTGCTCGACTGGTTTTCGAGCGGCGACGGACCGTTTTACGATGAGGCGCTTCACGAGGGAGTGCTGCTTCACCAGCTGAGAAATGCCGGGCCGGCCGAGCTTTACAGCGTGGTGGCAAAGCTCGGGGGCGCGCCGCAGCGTGTCTCCGACAACGTGTTGGCCAAATTCGATCTCAAGGACGCCTATCGGGGCGCGGCAATCGCCGGAGAGCCGGTCGCCATGCGCGAGCTCTCCAAGCTCCTTATGCAGGACGGCTCGTCGCCGGACGAGGCCACAAAGTGGCTCACCGGCGCGGCGACCGCCGGCGACCCCGAGGCGATGCTGATGCTGGCGCAATCCTATGCCTTCGGCCTCGGCGTGGAGCCCTCGGCGGAAAAGGCGCGGCAATGGCTGCAGGCCGCCGCAAGCGCGGGAGACGAGACGGCGGTGACCTTGCTCTCGATCATGCGCGTACAGTAGATATCATTGACCATTGGCATCGACCGAAGGGGAGCCCGATTTGGCCGAATTCAGCAGCGAGCAAGAGCAGTCCGGCTTTGGACACCTCTCGAACCGGATATTTTCCAGCCCTCGCAGGTTTCGTCGCAGCCTCTTTCTCGCCGGCGCCGCTACGATCCTTGCCGCCGCCGCCGAGCCGCCCGCGCCCGATGCCGACAGCGAGGCCTGTCCCGTGTTTCCCGCTCCGACCGTGACGCTCGATTATGGCAGCCGTTACGAGGAAAGCGGCAGCGACCGTTCCGAGCTCGATGCCGCGGGCAACGCGGAGGTGGACCTGGCGCTGAAGGATGCCGATGAATTCATCCGGCAGCTGGACGGGCTCGCCAATGACGCGCTGGTCAATCCGGTGCTGGCCAAGACAAGGGCGGATTGCGTCATCTCGGGCATTGCCGCCTGGGCGAATGCCGGCGCCTTCAGCGCGCTCGAGACCGAAAACGCCAAGATGACCTATGCCTCACGCGTCGGCGGTATTGCCAGCGCCTACCGGCAGGTGCGCGACAAGACCGAGGACCTTGCCGAGCAGAAGACAGCGATCGAGGCCTGGTTGCGGAAGAATGCCGATTTCCTGACGGAATACTGGAGCAATGACGCGCCGCCCAAGGCGAAGATGGGCAACCTCAGGCTCTGGGCCGCCTTTGCCGTGACGGAAGCGGCGTTGATCCTGCGGGAGCCCGACTATATCAACTGGGCGCTCGACAGCCAGCGCACCATTCTCGCGACCGTGGATGAAAACGGCAGCATGCCCTACGAGATGCGGCGCGGCGCCTATGCGCTCCACTACCAGCTTCACGCGCTGGCCCCGCTGACGGCTTCGGCCGCGCTGATCTGCCATAATGACTACTCCTATACCGAAGACGAGCAGGCCGCGATCGAAAAGGCCGTCGCCTTCGCGCTTGAGGGGATTGCCGATCCGGCCGCGGTCGCGCTGATTGCCGGCAAGCCGCAGACGGTCAAGCAGGGGCTGAACGACCAGGAGCCATTCTCGATCGCCTTCCTCGAGGCCTATCTCAGTCTGGAAAGCGATGCGGCGCTTGATCGCAAGCTCGCGCCGCTCAGGCCCTTGTCCAATTCCAAGCTTGGCGGCGACCTGACCTTGCTCTATCGCAACAACCCGGCCATGCAGCCGGGCTGCTTTGCGCCGAAAACAGCAAGGAGCGGTGAGCAATAGAGGGCCGTTCGGCGCCGTCAGCGGCAGCGTTGCAACTGCGCCTCGTAGATCTGCGTCATCTTCTGGGCGCGGGCGGCGGCGCTTTTTGCCACCGGCCGGCTTTTCCACACGCCGCGGCTGTAGCCGGCATGGCCGGAGTGATAGGCGAGGTAGAGATTGTAAGGGTCGTTGAGGGCGATGCCGTTCCGAAGGTGGCTCTGGCTGTGATACCAGGCGATGAAGTAGATCGCATCGCCGAAATCCGTTCGGGAGACGCCGCGCTGGCCGGTGCGGGCCTTGTATTCCGCCCAGGTGCCGTCAAGCGCCTGGGAGTAGCCGAGCGCGCTGGAGGCGCGGGGACCTGGAATGAAGCCGAGGATTTTCTTGCGCGGCGGACGGGCATGACTGTCGAAGGAGGACTCGACATAGATCGTCGCCATCAGCACGGAGACGGGAACGCCGTAGTCGCGCGAAGCCCTTTCCGCATCGCGACGCCAGTTCTCGAATATTCCGTTCTTCTGCGCGAATATCGCGCAGCTGTTGCCGACATTGCTGACGGTCGTCGAGCAACCCGCCAGAACGGCCAGGCAGAGCACTGCTAAGACAATCTTCAAGCGCGAAATAGACATGGGGCATGATCTACGCGCCGGACCTTAAGGAAGGGTTTTTAAAAATGGTTAACGGCGAGAATGTTTCTCGCCGCCGCTCCCCGCAAGACCGGCAGGGCAGGCATTTCCGGGAATGCGAAGTTCCTTGAACTTAGTCTTTGACAGACGGGCGGCATGACGATAAGGGGACCGCCTGAAGACGAAGCGCAAAGATCTGCGCATTTCGATCGGCGAAAGCCAGCCTTCAACCGCAACATGAGAGGGTTTGAACGTGGCGAAAGCGGAACTTGGCACGAAAAGAACATGCCCGGACACGGGCAAGAAATTCTACGACCTCAACAAGGATCCGGTGGTTTCGCCCTATTCGGGCAATTCCTGGCCGCTGAGCTATTTTGAGGATGAGGCTTCCATCGCCGTTGTCGAAAGCGAGGAAGAGGAAAACGAGGTTGCGGAAGTCGACGCGGAAAACAGCGACGGCGAAATGGGCACGATCGCGGCATCCGACGATGACAGCCCTTCCGACAACATTCCCAATGTGGACGGCGACGACGACGATGATGTGGACGTCGATGACGACGACACATTCCTCGAGGCTGATGATGACGATGATGACGATGTCTCCGACATCATCGGCGTTTCGGACGATGACGACGACAACTGATCCTCTCTGTCGATAGCGTCGTCGCGACTGACATTTGAAACCGCAGGTTCGAAAGAACCGGCGGTTTTTCTCTATGGGCTTATTTTGCCCGGCCGCAACAGGCGTTGGCCCGAAGCTTGAAATATCTTCGGTTTTCGTCAGGCATGCGGTTCGACGCGGCTCCGCGTGTCTGCGCGGGAGACGGTTCAAGTTTTTTTCAGACAATGTTTTTTAAGGCTTGCATCCGTCGAAAATCGACAGTAATAAGCCGCCACCCGACGCGAACAACGTCGCTTCGAACCGCTCAGGCGGTTTGGAGAATGGGGCTATAGCTCAGCTGGGAGAGCGCCTGCATGGCATGCAGGAGGTCAGCGGTTCGATCCCGCTTAGCTCCACCAATTTCCTGTTCTTGTAAAATGTCACATAGATTGACCTTTTTGTGCAGGCTTTGACCCTTTCGGTCACTTGGCTTGAACTTTTGCGCGTATAGAGTCTAGGCTCGTGCTTTTTGCCTTCTTTTCTGAAAGCGAGTAAGCCCGATCATCCAGCTTTATAGATCGGCGCTATTTGGGTCCGCAACAAGCTCTCCAAAAGCAGATGGGTCGGCGGAAACCAATCAAGGTAAGGCTTGCTTTTAGATGACTGGTGAGAGGTCCCATTTAGGTCCCAAGCATCTCGGACTGCGGGACAGAGCTGCAGCGAACCGGCCGAATGTCAGTCAAAACCTGCTCAACGAACTTGTTGAGAAGGAGGTTTTGCATAGATGCCTAACCCCAGACAAGTGCGTCAAATCCGCCGACCAAATCCTCGCCGCAATCAAGCGTTTCTGTCAGAAAACAATGAACCGAACTTCAGAATCACGTGATTAGAGAAGACAGTCCAAGAGACGGAAGATGATGGAATTCGCGAAATGGCAAAAACGCCATTGGAATGATTGCTCATGGCTTCCAAGCGGAACTTGCTGGTAGCGACTATTCAGAATGGGTGGGTGCGCACAAAATAGTGTACTTCAAGGTCAGGACTGGACTTCAAGGTAGTCGGCCGTCAAGCGGCCTGAAACGATGATTCCATATGTCTTCTCGGGCAACTTTCCGTTTCGCAAGTTGTCCCCAGAGCGTTCCCAGGAATAGAAAGGTCCGGTCCTGATCTTGGCGCGGCCACGGTTCGCCCAGATCTTAGCTTCAGCCTTCGCGCGTGATCTCACTTTCTGGCTAGATGACGATAGAGCAAGCGCGTTCAGCATCTCGCCTATTATTTCGCCGGTTGCCGAAAAAGATCGTGTCCCATGACGTGGTGTAGCTTAGACGACCACGGCTCATCCCAGAGGGGCGGATGAGTGTCAGCTTGCTGCTGGCAGGCTGATGAGCGGATCATCGCTCATCGTGGCGATTGTCTCAAGTGTCATGTAGCGGGACCTCTGGACGGCCCATTCGTCGTTTTGCTCCAGAAGCAAGGCACCGACCAGTCTGACGATGGCGTCGTCGTTGGGGAAGATGCCAACGACTTCAGTGCGTCGCTTGATCTCGCCGTTGAGACGCTCGATCGGATTTGTCGAATGAAGCTTTGCCCAGTGCTGCCTGGGAAAGGTCATGTAGGCGAGCACGTCCTGTTCGGCGTTGTCCATGAGCGTGGCGAGTTTCGGCACCTTCGGCCTGATCTGGTCAGCGACATTGCGCCACTGGGTGCTCGCCGCCTCCGGCGTGTCCTGTGCAAACGCGGTGGCGATGAAGGCGGAGACGACGCGCCGCCCGCTCTTTCCGGCATGAGCCAATGCGTTTCTCATGAAGTGGACCCTGCAGCGCTGCCAGGTGGCGCAAAGCACCTTCGACACAGCGGCCTTGATCCCCTCATGGGCATCGGAGACGACGAGCTTGACGCCCCGCAGCCCGCGCCTGGTCAGGTTGCGAAGGAACTCCGTCCAGACCGGCTCGGCTTCTGATGTTCCGATCTCCATGCCGAGCACTTCGCGCCGGCCGTCGGTGTTCACGCCCACCGCGATGATGACGGCGACAGAGACGATGCGCCCGCCGCGTCGGACCTTGAGATAGGTGGCATCGATCCAGAGGTATGGCCATTCGCCTTCGATGGGCCTGTCAAGAAAGGCCTTCACCTTGTCGTCGATCTCCTCGCAGAGCCGAGAGACCTGGCTCTTGGAGATGCCAGACATGCCCATGGCCTTCACCAGATCGTCGACGGATCGGGTGGAGACGCCCTGGATATAGGCTTCCTGGATCACCGCCGTCAGCGCCTTTTCCGCCATCCGGCGCGGTTCGAGGAAGCTCGGGAAATAGCTGCCGGTGCGAAGCTTCGGAATGCGCAGCTCGACGGTTCCTGCACGCGTTTCCCAATCTCGGTCGCGATAGCCGTTGCGCTGGGCAAGGCGAAAGCCATTCTTCTCGCCGTAACCCGCGCCGGTCTTCGCCCCGACTTCCAGCGCCATCAACTTCTCGGCGGCAAAGCCGATCATCTCACGGAGCAAATCGGCGTCGGCGCTCTTCTCAACGAGTGAGCGCAGGTTCATCATGTCGTTGGTCATCGGTGGTGTCCTTCAGGTTGGTCATAAGCAACCAGACCCTACCGGAAATCACCGATGGCTATGAAATCCAGCTACACCACGTCATGGGACACGATCAGCAGGCGTCTCAATCTGCATCGTTCATGACGACGGCAAGATTGTTGTCGAGCGGAAGGTCGCGCCGGGGGCCGCGCCGGGCAGGTTTCCGCAGCCCGGTCGCCGCCGGCTGATTGAAGACCCAGGGCAAAGCAGGCAAAGCAGGCAATGGTCGAGAGGCCTGCTGCAAAGCCTATCCGGATCGTTCGCCAATTGCTTCTCACGCGCTTTTGCGGACCGGCGGCGCGCTGGCTTCTCCTGCCCTGCGTTTCGGCAGTTTTCAAGGAAAGCGCTATGCGCTAGCGGTCGGCAGATTTTCTCGCACGGCGGCGGCGCCAGCGCGGGCGGCGCTCGCCGGTCTCCGCCGGGTTGGGAAAGGCGATTTCGACGGTAAGCCCATCCTCGCGATAGTGCCGCTCGATCGTACCCTGCAGTTCGCCGATGATGTTGGCATCGATCAATCGGGTGCCGAAACCCTTGCGCTCGGGCTTGGCAACGCGCGCGCCGCCTTCCTGCCAGAGGAGCCTCAGCTTGCGCGCCGCGCCGGTTCCTTCATAGGTCCAGGTGACGTTCAGGTTGCCGCCGTCATTCGCCATTCCGCCATATTTGAGCGCGTTTGTCGCCAGTTCGTGGAAGGTCAGGCTGAAGGCCTGTGTGGCCTTCTCGTCAAGCTCGGCAGCCGGGCCGGAAACCTCGTAATGGGCATCCGCGTCGCCGAAGACCTGCTCGAGTTCCTTTGAGAGGAGCTCCCTGAGGTCGGCCCTCTGCCAGCGCGAGCGGGTGAGCACATCCTGCGCCGTGGACATGGCCTGAAGCCGTGCGGCGTAGGATTCCATGAACTGGTCGAGGCTTTCTGCATGATAGGCAGTCTGGCGGGCAATGGCGAGCATGCGGGCGATCGAGTTCTTGATCCGGTGCTTCATCTCCTGAAGCATCAGCTCCCGTTCCTGCAGCGATTTCTGGGTGACCCGCTGGACTTCCCGCGCCGCAGCCAGCGCCTTGATCTGCCATTGGGCGGCGAGGGCAAGCGCCACTGCCAGCAGCAGGGCGACGGAACCGACGACAAAGGGCGTGATGTCGAACTCGGCCTTCTCGAAGGCGGCGCTCGGCGCCATTTCCAGCACCCAGGTCCGCCCGGCGATATCGACTTCGCGTGTGACCTCGAGATCGCTGCGCTCCAGGGCGGCGACGAAGGTCGATGACCTGAACAGCGGGGTTCCGGGCGCCTCCTTGTCGTAGGCCTCGATCGCGACCGGCACGGTCGGGCCGTCGTCCATCACCGCCTGGTAGAGATCGCCGGCGCGGAACGGCGCGTAGATGAAGCCCGAGAGCGGCAGGTTGCCGTCGGCGGAGTTCGGCCCCTCATCCATCTTGAAGGGCAGGTAGAGCAGGAAGCCCGCCTGCTTCCGCGCGGTGATCTCCTGGACAAGCTCGACCGGGCCGCTGGCGCGCGGCGTGTCCGTGGCAAAAGAATCTGCCATCGCCTCCCGTCGCACCGGTTCGCTGTACATGTCGAAGCCGATCGCCGCACGGTTGCGCTCGTCTTCCGGCTCGAGCAGGACGATGGCGGCACGGTAATCCTGATCGGTCTCCGGCCAGATCGCGATGTCATCGCTGTAAAAACGCGCGATCATGTCCTCGGCCTTGGCCTCGTTGCCGGCGTAGACCATGCGGGCAAACCCGATGCCCTGGATGCCGTCATAGCGGCCTTCTGTATCAAGGCCCTCGACATAGGTCCGGAAAGCCTCCCGGTCGACCATCCCGTCGGTCGCCTCGAAAAAGGCCTTAGTCGCCTCCAGGAGCGACATGTGCTGGTAGAAGCGTGAGACGATGCGGTCGACGGCATCGCCGGCGACCATCTCGAACTTGGCGCGCCGTTCGACCTCGGAGGCCCGGTAGATCGAAAACGACATGCCAAGGCCGATCGCGGCAACGACGACGAACACCAGTGCCGGCAAAAGCCGGTTCGGCGAAGGAAACCCGACCGCTCCAACTCTATCGAAAATCTTTCGCATGCTTTTTCGCGGCTGACCTAGATTGCAGGTTTGAACGCCGTTCCCGTTCCATTTCGCCCTGTCGGCGAAAATGTCTCTTTTTCAATGATGTTTCGCCGATAAAACGCTCTGTTGGCAAACGTCCGGCCAAGGTGGCGGGTAAGCGCCTGCCGAAATAAAAAACGAAGCGCTTTGATTTACATCCCCTGTTTTTCAGATGTTGTCAATCAACCTGCCGCCGCCTTCAAAGGTCCGCCTAAACCTCCCGTCGTCACGGAACCGCAGCGATCCGTCGCGCGTTTACCCAACCGAACGACAAAGCAAGCTGAAAGGAGCAGGCTTATGAACTGGGATCGTATCGAAGGCAACTGGAAGCAGTTTACGGGTGAGGCACAGGCCCAGTGGGGCAAGCTGACCAATGACGACCTGGACGTCGTCGCGGGCAATCGCGAAAAGCTCGTCGGCAAGATTCAGGAGCGTTACGGCAAGGAACGTGACGAGGCCGAACGCGACGTCGACACCTGGATGTCGCGCATGAACTGATCGCGAAAGCGACGGACCAAACGAAGGCAGTGGCGGAGACGCCGCTGCCTTTTTCGTATCTGCTTTCGAATAAGGCGACGACAAACGAAAAGCGGGCCTTCCGGAGAAGGCCCGCTTCGAAGTCCGCTCGCGAGGGGGCCTCACCGGCTGCGCGCGAAGTTGACGATCACCGCAACGGCGAAGAACAGGAGGAAGAGGAAGAAAAGAATCTGGGCGATACCCGCGGATGCGCCGGCGATACCGCCGAAGCCGAGTGCGGCGGCAACAAGGGCAATGACCAGAAAGACAGCGGCATAGTAAAGCATGATACTCTCCTTTGTTTCATGCAGGAAAAACGCCTTCTCGCTGCCTCAGTTCCCCCCGAAGCGCAAAAAGGCGGTCGCCGCCGCCCGAAACTGCCGGCAGCTTCCGGCTTTGGCAGGAGGTTTTGATTCACGGGAACACGGGGACGAAACCCGCGCCGAACAGACGGCTCTCCGCCGGGATGGAGAGCCTCTCTCTTTTGATCGAACGATCATTGGCGCGCCTGCCGAATCCCTGTATCTCTTGCCGTCATGATATTTCAGCGCATTGCAGCATTGTTCGAGCGGTGGATCGACCCGCTGGCCGACCGCGCGCCGGAGCAGCCGCCGGAGAAGCTGTTTGCTTTTCTCTGGTTCTTTCTGCGCCAGGCGAAATGGCCGTTCTTTGCCATGCTCGTCGTCGGCGGCGGCGTTGCGGTCATGGAATCGGCTTCCTTCTGGTTCATGGGCGTGCTGATCGACATACTCGACGGCACGTCGCGCGAAGCCGGCTGGTCTGGACTGATGGCCGAACACGGCCCGGCGCTCATCGGTATGGCCTTTGCCATGGTTGTCGTCCGGGTGGGGCTTACCACGCTGCAGATGCTGATCGAGGAACAGACGATCGTTCCCGGCTTCAATAATCTTGTGCGCTGGCAGTCCTATCGCTATGTCGCACGTCAGTCGCTCGACTTTTTCCAGAATGATTTTGCCGGCCGGATCGTGACCAAGGTGACGGCGGCCGGCCAGTCGATCGGCGATCTGATGTCGTCGCTTCTGCAGGTCGTCTGGTTCATGGCGATCTACGCGATATCGACCATGGCGCTGGTGGCCGCGCTTGATTGGCGGCTGGCGGCGTTGATCGCGCTGTGGATCGCGATCTTCGCGGTGCTGGCGCGCTTCTTCGTGCCGCGCATCCGGGAGAATGCCCGTGAACTGGCCGAAGCCAATTCGATGATGTCCGGCCGGATGGTCGATTCCTTTTCCAATATCCTGACGCTCAAGCTCTTCGGCAGCGACGAAGGCAATGACGTCTATATGCGCGGCGGCTTCGAACGCCTGATCGCGCGCGTTCAGGT
This sequence comes from Martelella sp. AD-3, assembly GCF_001578105.1. Lineage (GTDB taxonomy): Bacteria > Pseudomonadota > Alphaproteobacteria > Rhizobiales > Rhizobiaceae > Martelella. The sequence goes on from NZ_CP014275.1 coordinate 608,368, forward strand.
CTTTACGCGGCTGATCACCGGAGTGAGAGCCTCTCTCAGCCTGTTGTCGGGCGTGATGATCACCGCCATCGCGGCGCTTTCGGTGCATTTGTGGTTCTCGAGCGACATATCCTCGGGCGACGTCGCCTTCACGCTCGGCCTGTCGCTTCGATTGTCCATGCTGCTCGGGCGGTTGATGATGCAGCTGAACGGCATCATGCGCGCCATCGGCACGATCCAGAACTCGGCCGAGCTGATTTCGCAGCCGATCGGCCTTGTTGACAAGCCGGATGCCGTGCCGCTCGTCATGCGCAGCCCAGAAATCCGCTTTGATCATGTCAGCTTCGGCTATGACGGCGGCAAGGGCGTGATCCGCGATCTTGTCCTTGACATTCGGGCGGGCGAAAAGGTCGGCATCGTCGGCCGGTCCGGCGCGGGCAAGTCCACGCTCGTCAACCTTCTGCTCCGTTTCTATGACGTTGACAGCGGGCGGATCCTGATCGACGGGCAGGATGTCGCCGAGGTTACCCAGGAGAGCCTGCGCGCGCAGATCGGCATGGTGACCCAGGATACCGGCCTTCTTCATCGCCCGATCCGCGACAATATCCGTTTCGGCAATGAAAACGCCGATGATGACATGCTCTGGGAGGCCGTCGAGCGGGCGGAAGCCGACGGCTTTATCGCCGATCTTGCCGATTTGCGCGGACGCCGGGGCCTTGATGCCTATGTCGGCGAACGCGGGGTGAAATTGTCCGGCGGCCAGCGCCAGCGCATCGCGATTTCGCGGGTGATGCTGAAGGACGCGCCGATCCTTGTCCTCGACGAGGCGACATCGGCCCTTGATTCGGAGGTGGAGGCCGCCATCCAGGCCAATCTGATGAAGCTGATGGAGGGCAAGACGGTGCTCGCCATCGCCCATCGCCTGTCGACGATCGCCGCGCTTGACCGGCTGATCGTTATGGACAAGGGCCGGATCGTGGAGCAGGGCACGCACGAGGCGCTGATCGAAAGGGGCGGCCTCTATGCGTCGCTGTGGGCCCGCCAGTCCGGGGGTTTTCTGCCGGAGCTTGCCGAGGAGGAATAGGGCCGGGTCGGTTTCGGCGCGCCGGCAAGGAGGGCGCATTTTCCGGTCGGTTCCGCCTGGTGCCTTTCCGATAACCATTGCCTGTGATTGAAATCGGTCAAACACTGGACATCCTGAATAATCATGCATAAAACTTGGCGATCATATGAACGTTGCCCAGGCGCTTTCGTTACGGCGAAGGAGGGACGTCACCGCAGGCAACGGCATCAGCTGATGGAGGGATAGCGGTGCAAGACGAGACTGTTTCGACGGATCATTCCGGCGAACCGACCCGGCGCGATTTTTTGTATCTGACAACCGGCGTGGCTGCTGCCGTGGGCGCGGCCGCCGTTGCCTGGCCGTTCATCGACCAGATGCGGCCGGATGCCTCGACGCTGGCCCTTTCGACCGTCGAAGTGGACGTATCCAGTCTCGAGCCTGGAATGTCGTTGACGGTTAAATGGCGCGGCAAGCCGGTTTTCATCCGCAACCGCACGGAACGCGAGATCGAGGAGGCGAAGGAGGTGCCGCTCTCCGAGCTCAAGGACCCGGAGGCGCGCAACGAGAACCTTCCGGCAGGATCGCCGGCGACCGATGTCGACCGTTCCGCCGGAGAGGCCAAGGAGAACTGGATCGTTATGATCGGGTCCTGCACCCATCTCGGCTGTATTCCGCTTGGCCAGGCCGGCGATTTCGGCGGGTGGTTCTGTCCCTGTCATGGCTCGCACTACGACACGGCGGGCCGGATCCGCAAAGGCCCCGCGCCGCAGAACCTTGCCATACCGCTATACGAATTTACGTCCGACACTGTGATCAGGATCGGTTGAGGGGGAGAGACTGAATCATGAGTGGACACTCGAGCTATGTGCCCAAGAACGGCATGGCGAAATGGATGGATGCGCGCCTGCCGCTGCCCCGCATGCTGTATGACAGCTTCGTTTCCTATCCCGTGCCGCGCAATCTGAACTACGCTTATACATTCGGCGCCATGCTGTCGGTCATGCTGCTGGTGCAGATCGCGACCGGCGTCGTCCTGGCCATGCACTACACGTCATCGACTTCCGCCGCCTTCCTGTCGGTCGAGAAGATCATGCGCGACGTGAACTACGGCTGGATGCTGCGCTACATGCATGCAAACGGCGCGTCATTCTTCTTCATCGCGGTTTATCTGCATATCGCCCGCGGCCTCTATTATGGCTCCTACAAGGCGCCGCGCGAGATCCTGTGGATGCTCGGCGTGGTGATCTACCTGCTGATGATGGCGACCGGCTTCATGGGCTACGTCCTGCCATGGGGGCAGATGTCGTTCTGGGGCGCGACCGTGATCACCGGCTTCTTCACCGCCTTTCCGTTGATCGGCGACTGGATACAGCAGCTTCTGCTGGGCGGCTTTGCCGTCGGCGAACCGACGCTTCAGCGCTTTTTCGCGCTCCATTACCTGCTGCCCTTCATGATCGCCGGCGTCGTCGTGCTGCATATCTGGGCGCTGCATGTAACCGGCCAGACCAACCCGACGGGCGTCGAGGTCAAGCAGAAGAGCGATACCGTGCCGTTCACGCCCTATGCGACGCTGAAGGACGCGTTCGGCGTGACGATCTTCCTCATCGCCTATGTCTGGTTCATTTTCTACATGCCGAACTATCTCGGCCATCCGGACAATTACATCCCGGCCGACTCGATGAAGACGCCGTCCCATATCGTGCCGGAATGGTATTACCTGCCCTTCTACGCGATGCTCCGGGCGATCACCTTCGATGTCGGCCCGATCGACTCGAAGCTCGGCGGCGTGCTGGTGATGTTCGGTTCGATCATCATCCTGTTCTTCCTGCCCTGGCTCGATACGTCAAAGGTTCGCTCTGCCGCCTACCGGCCGTGGTTCAAGCTGTTCTTCTGGCTGTTCGTTGCCAATGCGATCATGCTTGGCTGGCTCGGTTCGCAACCGGCGGAAGGCGTGTTCGTGGTCATGTCGCAGCTTGGAACGCTGTTCTATTTCGCGTTTTTCCTGGTGCTGATGCCGGTGCTCGGCCTGATCGAGAAACCGACCCGGATACCGAATTCGATTACCGAAGCGGTCCTCGAAAAGGAGGCCGCGCGCAAGAAGCCGGCCGAGAGCAAGACGTGATGCGTGGCGAGAGGGGAAGAAACATGAAAAAGCTTATCGCCACGGTTCTGTTCTCGGCGCTTCTTTCGCCCTTCTGTCTCACCACGGCTCTCGCCGCGGAAGACGGGGAGGAAGGCGGCACGCCGCATTATCCGCTGGAACATCCGGAGCAGATGGACTGGAGCTTCGCCGGTCCGTTCGGCACCTATGACCGCGGCCAGCTGCAGCGCGGGTTGAAGGTCTACAAGGACGTCTGCTCGGCCTGCCACTCGCTCGACCTGGTGGCCTTCCGCACGCTCTCCGATCTCGGCTATTCCGAAGAGCAGGTGAAGGCCTTTGCCGCCGAATACGAGATCGAGGCCGGACCCGACAATGACGGCAACATGTACATGCGGCCGGGCATTCCCTCGGACTATTTCCCGGCGCCGTTCGAAAATCCCGAGCAGGCGGCGGCCTCCAACAACGGCGCCGCGCCGCCGGACCTGTCGCTGATGGCGAAAGCCCGCGGCATAACGCGGGGTTTCCCGACTTTCGTCTTCGACATCTTCACCCAGTATCAGGAGGGCGGACCGGACTACATCCACGCGCTTCTGACCGGTTATGAGGAGCCGCCGGAAGGCGCGGAAATTCCGGCCGGCACCTATTACAATCCCTATTTCGCCAACGCCGCCGCGCTTGCCATGGCGCCGCCGCTTTCAGACGGGATCGTTTCCTATGATGACGGCGCGCCGGAGACGGTGGATCAGTACTCGCGGGACATCGCGGCCTTCCTGATGTGGACGGCGGAGCCGAAGCTTGAGGAGCGCAAGCAGACGGGGCTCGTGGTCATGGTGTTCCTGGTGATCATGGCGGTTCTGGTGTTCCTCACGAAAAAATCGGTCTATGCCCGCAAGCACGATTGATTTTTCGTGTCGGGACGTGAACAAGGAAAGGCGGCCGCGGCCGCCTTTTTGATGGGCGGCCCGAGCGCCGCGCCTGGAAGAAAGACCAATTGAAGGACGTCAGAAGATGAGTGCCAATCCTGAATTGCTCAAAGCCATTCGCTCGATTCCGGATTATCCGAAGCCCGGCATCATCTTTCGCGACATCACCACGCTTCTCGGCGATGCGCGCGCCTTTCGCCGCGCCGTCGATGAACTGGTGCAGCCCTATGTCGGCATGAAGATCGACAAGATCGCCGGGATCGAGGCGCGGGGCTTCATTCTGGGCGGAGCCCTCGCGCACCAGCTTTCGGCCGGTTTCGTGCCGATCCGCAAGAAGGGAAAGCTGCCCGACAAGACCGTCTCCATGACCTATTCGCTGGAATATGGCGAGGACGAGATGGAGATGCATGTCGACGCCGTCAAACCCGGCGAAAAGGTCATCCTGGTCGACGATCTGATTGCGACCGGCGGCACGGCCGAAGGCGCGGTCAAGCTCTTGCGCCAGATCGGCGCCGAGATCGTTTCGGCCTGTTTCATCATTGATCTCAAGGACCTGCCCGGCCGCAGAAAGCTTGAGGATATGGGCGTCGAGGTTCGCTCGCTGGTGCAGTACGAAGGCCACTGAGGCCTTCGCGGCAGGACCTTACGCCCTGGCAGCGGCCAGCGCGTCGTTGATGTCGTCCTGGATGTCCTCGGGCTTGACCGTCGGGGCGTAACGCTTGATCGGCTCGCCATCGCGGCCGATCAGGAATTTCGTGAAATTCCACTTGATGATGCCGGATCCGAGAAGGCCCGGACGTTCCTTCTTCAGATATTTGAACAGGGGATGGGCATCGTCGCCGTTGACATCGACCTTTGCGAACATCGGAAAGTCGATATCGAACTGCGTCTTGCAGAAATAGTCGATCTCGTCTTCATCCCCCGGTTCCTGTCCGCCGAACTGGTTGCAGGGAAAGCCGAGCACGGAAAAGGCCTGTTCGCGATATTTCCGGTAAAGATCCTCCAGCCCTTCATATTGCGGCGTGAAGCCGCATTGGCTCGCGGTGTTGACGATCAGGAGCACATGGCCCTTGTAGTCGGAAAGGTCGACGGTCGTGCCGTCGATGCTCTTGGCTGAAAAATCGTAGATGGTCATGTGCTGTTCGCCCGGCTGTTGCTATCGTTGAAGATAGGTGGGGCAGGGGCGCGCGCTCTTCAAGCGAAAAAGAAAGGCCGGTTCGCGAGCGACCGACCTTCCCGATGGACCTGATGTCTTTTCGCCTACGTATTGAACCGGAAGTGGATGACGTCGCCGTCCTGGACGACATACTCCTTGCCTTCGTCGCGGGCCTTGCCGGCTTCCTTGGCGCCGGTCTCGCCCTTGAAGGCGATGAAATCGTCATAGGCGATGGTGAAGGCGCGGATGAAGCCGCGTTCGAAGTCGGTGTGGATCACGCCTGCCGCCGCAGGCGCCTTGGTGCCGCGGCGGATGGTCCAGGCGCGCGTCTCCTTCGGGCCGACGGTGAAATAGGTGATCAGGTCCAGAAGCTCGTAGCCCGCCCGGATCAGCCGGTCGAGGCCTGCTTCCTCAAGGCCCATTTCGGAGAGGAACATCTCCGCTTCCTCGGCATCGAGCTGGGCGACTTCCGCCTCGATGGCCGCGGAGATGATGACCGTTCCGGCGGACTGTTCGGCAGCCATGGCAGCGACCTTCTCGGTCTCGGCATTGCCCTTGGCCGCGTCGCCCTCGGCGACATTGCAGACATAGAGCACCGGCTTCGAGGTCAGAAGGTTCAGCCCCTTGAGGATCTTGATGTCTTCCGCATCGAGCTCGTTCAGCAGCGAGCGCACCGGCTTGCCGTCCTGAAGCAGTTTCAGCGAGGCTTCCATGACCGGCAGCAGGGTCTGCGCCTCCTTGTCCTTGCCCGTGGCGCGCTTGCGGGTCTGGTCGACGCGGCGCTCCAGGCTCTCAAGGTCGGCTAGCATCAGCTCTGTCTCGATCGTATCGGCATCAGCCACCGGGTCGATTCGCCCCTCGACATGGGTGATGTCGTCATCCTCGAAGCAGCGCAGCACATGGACCACGGCGTCAACCTCGCGGATATTGGCGAGAAACTGGTTGCCGAGGCCCTCGCCCTTGGAGGCGCCGCGCACGAGGCCTGCGATATCCACGAAGGAAATGCGTGTCGGAATGATTTCCTTCGAGCCGGCAATCTTCGCGAGTTCCGCCATGCGCAGGTCGGGCACGGCGACCTCGCCGGTATTGGGCTCGATCGTGCAGAAGGGATAATTGGCGGCCTGAGCTGCGGCGGTCTTGGTCAGCGCGTTGAAGAGGGTCGACTTGCCGACATTGGGCAGGCCGACAATTCCGCATTTGAAGCCCATGGGGATATCCTGCTTAAAAATTCGTTTCCTGGCCCGTGGCTATGGGCGATGAAGGCGGCAGAGGTCAAGGCCTCATCGCCGAGCAGGCGCTTTTCTCGCGGCCGGACTTGCGAAAAACGGGTCGAGGGCGCAAGATAGCGCTATTGTGGTTTGTCAGTTTCTGACGGTAAGCGTGCGCTCAGGCGCCGGCCGCACATTCTTCATATTCGAACGTTGGAAAGAAGGAACGGGTCGGCCATGAGCGACACGGGCTCCGATACGAAACGCAAGACTGCGACCAGGTTGAAGGTGGCCAAGCCCCGCCTCTACAAGGTCATTCTCGTCAATGACGACTTCACCCCGCGCGAATTCGTGCTGGTCATCCTCAAGGCGGTTTTCCGCATGAGCGAGGAACAGGGCTACAATGTGATGATGACGGCCCACCAGAAAGGCAAGTGCGTGGTCGCGGTCTACAGCCGTGATATTGCCGAGACCAAGGCCAAGGAAGCCATCGATCTGGCGAAGCAGGCCGGTTTTCCGCTGATGTTCATCACCGAGCCGGAGAACTGAGCCGCCCGGGCCCGTGCGTCAGTCCTTCTTTTGGCCGAACATTTTCTTCAGCATGTCGGCCATGGGGCCGCTCTCGGGCATTGTCTGCTGTCCGCGCTGGCGGGCCTTGTGGATATGCGATTGTGCCTTGGCGGGCTTGGGCGCGGGTTTTTCCGGCGCTGCTGCTCCGCCGGTCGCGATTCTGTTCATGAACAGCGAATCCTCGCCGCGCACCAGAAGATCGGCGTTTTTTGCAATGCCCTCCAGCAAGGGCTCCAGCCATTCGCTGTCCGCCTTGGCGAAATTGCCGAGCACGTGGCCATGCACGCGGGCCTTGTCGCCCGGGTGGCCGATGCCGAGACGCAGGCGCCGGTAATCCTTGCCGCAATGGGCGTCGATCGACTTGATGCCGTTATGTCCGCCGGAGCCGCCGCCGGTCTTGATCCTTGCCTTTCCGGGGATCAGGTCAAGCTCATCATAAATCACCAGCAGATCCGAGACGGAGAGCTTGTAGAAGCGCAGCGCTTCGCCCACGCTCTCGCCGGAAAGGTTCATGAAGGTTTGTGGCTTGATCAGCAGCACCTTCTCGCCGGCAAGGCTTCCTTCGGAAATCAACCCCTTGAACTTCGCGGACCAGGGCGAAAAGCCGTTCTTGTCGGCAATCGCATCGACGGCCATGAAGCCGATATTATGGCGGTTGCCGGCATATTGCCCGCCCGGATTGCCGAGACCCGCGATGATGAACATGATGCGCCGTCCTTTTCGAAAATCGGCCTTGTTCCACAGTGTTTGCGGGCCGATGTCAATATGCGCCCGGAAAGCTCAGACGTGCTTCAGCGCCTCTTCGAGCGGAAGCGGCGGTGCGAACAGGTAGCCCTGGCCATAGGCCACGCCGATGGCGCGCACCTGCTCGGCCTGCAGCGCGTCCTCCACCCCTTCGGCGACCATCGTGCAGTCCATGTTGCGGGCAATCGCGACGATGCCTTCGATCAGCCTGCGGCTGCGGGCGGCGAGGACGGCGTCGCTGTGGGTCAAACCCTTGGTGAAGGTCTGGTCGATCTTGATCGTATCGACGTGGAAGCGTGTGAGATAGGAGAGCGAGGAGTAGCCGGTTCCGAAGTCATCGAGCGCGATCCTGCAGCCCATCTCCTTCAGCATGCGCAGGCTGTCGGAAACCCGCCGGTTGTCTTCCATGAAAACAGCTTCGGTGATTTCGACGGTAAGACGGCCGGCGTCAATGCCGTGGGCTTCGAGCTCATCGGCCATGAAGGCGACTTTCTGAGGCGTCAACTGCACCGGCGACAGGTTGACGGCGATATGCAGCCGGTCGTCGCCGCGCGCGCGGCTGAGCGCGCCAAGACCCGAAAGGGACTTGGTGAACAATTGCCGGCCTGCGCGATCGATCCACTTCGTCTCTTCGGCGATGGCGATGAATTCGGCCGGTGGGATCAGGCCCTTCTCGGGGTGGTTGAGTCGCATCAGGGCCTCGAAGCCGATGATCTGGCCGCTTTTCAGGCAGGTGATTGGCTGAAAGTTCGGTTCAAACAGGTTTTCCTCTATACCGCGCAGAATGTCGGCTTCCGTCTCCCTTCGCCTCTTCCTGCTCGCAAGCATCTGCGGCTCGAAATTACGAATGCCGTTGCCGCCTTCCGCCTTGCGCGAGGTTGCCGCGATGGCCGCAAAACGGATGAGATCTTCGCTGTCGGCCGCATCGTCCGGACTAAAGGCGATACCGATGCTGACGGTAACGGAAATGGCCGCCGCTCCTATCTGGAATGGCTCGGCGGTGGCTGCATGAAGCGCCCGGGCGATCGAACCTGCCGTTGATGGCGCGTCCGCGCCGGCCACGGCGACCGCGAACTCGTCGCCGCCCAGCCTGGCCGAGAGGGATGCCGTTTGCAACGCGCGCGCGGCGCGCTTGACGTATGCGCGCAGAATCTCCTCGCCGGCGGCGTAGCCATGGTGATCATTGACCGCCTTGAACCGATCGAGGTCGACGATCAGGCAGGCGATCCGGTTTTCCGGCGCGGCACCGGCCACAAGGTCTGCTAGCATTTTCTCGAAGCCGACCCGGTTCACGAGGCCGGTCAGATAGTCTGAGAACTCCGCCGTGATCGGCTTGCCGCTCTTGCCCGTCAGCTCCGAGATGTCCTGGATTACCGAAAGCGTGTAGGCCTTTCCATCGGGCATGAAAACGGCGGTTGCCGAGAACCAGACGTCTGAAACGGAACCATCCGCCCGCCGGAACCGAAGCGTCCCCTTTTGCGGTCTCTGCTCCGTGCGCATGTCCGAAAGGCGTTTTCTGATCATTTCCCGGTCAGGATCGGCGAGAAATTCGGTGATCTTGACGCCGACGACGGCCTCGCGGCGATAACCGCTCTGCGTGAGCCACCCCTTGCTGACGTCTACGAGATGCCCCTCTTCGGAGACCAGGCTGGCCATGTGGGTCTCGCTGTCGAAAAGATGGCCGAAAGGAGCCGGGATGTCGTCTTGTCCGGCGCCGTCACGTCGCTGGGGCGAGCGGTTGTCGCCGCGTCCCCGGCCAGGCCCTTTTGCGTCCCGCAGGTGATTGCCGTGCGCGATGTCCCGTTTGAGCGCGCGCCGCAGACGCCAGATGCCCCACAGCAGGGTTCCGGCGGCCATCGCTGCCGCGAGCGATATCCACCAGAACCCGGCATGACTTGCCGTCCGGTCGGGGAAGTAGATCCGGATGCGGCCGATCTGCCTGGCGCCCCCGTCCGGACCGGCGACCAGCGGACGGGTAAGCGAGGCAAGGCCGGCGTCATTGCTCCCGTCCTGAAGCATCAGATCGAGCGTTCCGGTCTCGTTGCGGATCTCCAGTTTTTCGATTTCGGGCGCGTTCTTGATCGCAGCCGCAATTTTCTCGATTGTCGCGTAGTCTGCCGCGGCCAGAGACGCGGCGAGCCCCGGCGCGCTGATCTCTGCAAGCTGGGCAACATGGCGCGAGACCCGAACGTGATCCGTTTGAATAGTCCAGAGCGAATAGAGCGAGACCGTCAGCAGGGCCAGGCTGGCGAGGCAGGCTCCTGAGAGGGCGATCAGAAGGTCTTTCTGGAAGCGCAGTCTGATCATGTGCGTGTACGTGATCCCTTTTCCACGGTCAGTCTCGATACTGCGGACGAGTCTGACCGGGCCGCAAAAGAATGTAAGCATTGACTTCCATAAAACATGCCTTCTTTTTAGCGGGCCCGCAATAAGAAACACCTAACGACCCGGAACCGGCCAACGGACGATCGGCACAGAGTATCTCGCGCCGCCGCCATTCTGCCTGCCTTCGAAAACAGAAGAAGCCGCGGGCACGCCCGCGGCTTCGGCATCTGCAGACATGGGTCCCGGAGGTTTATTCTTCCGAGGCATCGCCCTCGTTTTCGGCTGCCTCGTCCGCCTCGGCGCCGTCCTGCTCGGACTTCAGGCCGGCCGGAGCGGCGATCGTTGCGATGGTGAAATCGCGGTCGGTGATGACCGGGGTCACCTTCGCAGGCAGGTCGACGGCGGAGATATGGATCGATTCGCCGACATTGACCGTCGCAAGGTCAACCGTGATGCTGTCGGGAATGGCGTTTGCCGGGCAGTGGAACTCGACCTCGTGACGGACGATGTTCAGAACGCCGCCCTTCTTGATGCCGGGGCAGGTTTCTTCATTGATGAAGTGAACCGGGACGGCAACCGTAACGGTGCTCTTTTCGGAGATCCGCAGGAAGTCGACATGCATGACGAAGTCGCGGACCGGATCGAGCTGGTAATCCTTCGGCAGGACCATGTACTTGTCCTTGCCGACTTCGATCGTGAAGGTCGTGGTCATGAAGCCACCGTCGAAGATGCGCTTGGTCACTTCCTTGCGGGAGACCGCGATCGAGACGGGGGCTTTCTTGTCGCCGTAGATGACGGCGGGCACCAGGCCGTTGCGGCGCAGTTCGCGGGAGGACCCCTTACCGACCCGTTCGCGCGCTTCGGCCGTGAGCAGAGAGCTGTTGTTGCTCATGGCATTTCCTTTCAGGTTGTCTGGAGCGTTGTGCCGGCAATCATTATCGCCGACAAAACGGAGGGCCAGGCCCTCATTCGCGCTGCCTCCAAGGGTGTCTGCGCGAACGGGGTGGCTATATAGGAGGCCCGGCGAAAAGGCAAGGCTGGAGCGCGCCGGGGCGGCGATTGAATGCAAGGTCCGCTTCAACCTTAGCTTTTTGCTGTTAAGGCGAAATCCAAAGGGCTAATAATAGACGTAGTGACGTTGTTTTAGGGGTTTGTTGCCCGAGGGGACCGTGTGGACGCACTCATCTCGTGCCTTGTTGTCGAGCATACGCGCCGCTCGCTTGCGGCCGCGCTGATCATCGCCTTTGTGGGATCCTATCTGGCGATAAGCCTCGTCGGGCGGGTCCGCTCCCTGCCGCTGGTCCATTCCTGGCTGTGGCTGCTTCTGGCCGGCATTGTCGGCGGCATGACCATCTGGTGCACGCATTTTGCCGCGATGCTCGGCTACAGGCTGGATCTGCCGCACGCCTACGATCCGGTACTGACCTTCCTGTCGCTCGGGGCGGCGATCGCCACCACCACGCTCGGCATGCTGATCGTCTGCAGCGGCGGCAAAACCCTGCTGGTCGAAGCGGGCGGCGCGGTCTTCGGCCTCGGCATCGCGCTGATGCATTTCATTGGCATGGCGGGTTTCGATGTCCCAGGACGATTCGTCTGGTCCGCGGACTATGTCGTGGCCTCGCTTGTCCTGGGAGCGGTCATCGGCGTGGTTTCCAGTTCCGCTGCGAACCGCATTCCCGGGCGCTGGAACCAGGCCCTGGCAACCGCACTCGTGGTGCTCGCGATCTTTGCCGTCCACATGGTAAGCCTCGCCGGGCTCACGGTCGTCCCCGACGGCACGATCCATTTTCAAGGCGATGGACTGCAACCGCAGACAATGACCTTCTTCGCCGCGCAGGCGGCTGGCATGGTGATCGTGCTCGGCCTCGGGCTGTTGATGCTCGATGCGAAGAATCGCAAGATCGTCTCCTCGCAACTGCACCGCGCCAGCGCGCACGATGCGCTCACCGGCCTGCCGAACCGGCGCGCGCTGATCGAGGAATTGCAGCGCATGCTGGAGGAAAGCCGGAGCGACACGTCGTTCGCCGTCGGATTTCTCGACATCAAGGGCTTCAAGGAGATCAATGTCGTGCACGGCAATGCCGCCGGCGACTTCATTCTGGGCATTATCGCGCAGAAGATCGTCGGCGTCCTGCCGGGCGATGCCTTCGTCGCGCGAGCAGGCAATGACGAGTTTGCGGTTCTCCTGCGCGGCTACCGGCATCGCCAGGACGTGCTGAAGGTCTGTCGCCGGGTGATGAGCGAGATCGCGCAGCCGCTTGAATGGCAGGGCAAGCGGATCGAGATCATTCTTCATGGCGGTTGCGCCCTTTTTCCGGGCGACGGTCGGATTGCAGATGAACTCGTGGCCAGGGTCGATGCCGCGCTGCAGCGGGCAAAGCGGGGCAAGGCCGGGACGCTGGCCTTCTACGACGAGGCGCTGGACCATGGAGAGCGGCAGATGAACGCGCTGGCGCTCGACATGCGCCGTGCGCTGGAGGACGGCGAGTTCCGGCTCTATTATCAGCAACAGCACCTGACGGACGATCGTTCGATTTTCGGTTTCGAGGTTCTGTTGCGCTGGTTCCACAAGGATCTCGGACTGATCCCGCCCGATGATTTCATTCCTCTTGCCGAAAGGACCGGCTTCATCGTTACGCTCGGGGAGTGGGTGCTGCGCGAGGCCTGTATGGATGCGGTGCACTGGAAACAGCCTTATCAGGTCGGGGTCAATGTCGCGCCCCAGCAGCTTGCGGATCTGCATTTTCCGGAAAAGGTGGGAGATATCCTGCGCGAGAGCGGGCTTCCGGCCGACCGGCTTGAGCTTGAATTCACCGAAAGCGGCATTGTCGAGAATGTCCACCGGGCCCATGAGACTTTCGCCCGGTTGCGGGCGCTCGGGGTCAAGATCGCCATGGATGATTTCGGAACCGGGTATTCGTCGCTGGCGACGCTGCAGCAGTTTCCCTTCCACAAGATCAAGGTCGATCGTTCCTTCGTGTCCGGCCTGCCGCATGACACTCTGTCGGCCGCAATCGTCCGCTCGACCGTCATCATCAGCGAAAGCCTCGGCCTACGCGTGCTCGCCGAAGGGGTGGAAACCGAAGAGCAACTGGAATTCCTGCGGCACGAAGGCTGTCCGCGCGCCCAAGGCTATTACTTCGGCAAGCCGAAACCACGCGCCGAGATCGAAACCATCGTCAATGACGACGGCGTCTTCGGCGCGCCTCAAAACGAAGCCGAACGCGCAACGGCGAAAAACACCATTTGACGGCGGCGAGCCCGAAAGCCTGCTCGGCCGCGGAGCCTGCGCCGGTTGGCAGGAGGTGAGGCTTTCCTTAAGACGTGCCCCGGCCTATGCTTGTTCCAACGGGATCGAAGGAGGGGGCAATGACGCTCGGCGTCAAGGATGCGCTGGATGCGTTTCAGGCGCAAAACAACGCTGTCGACAAGCTGTGGACCTATTTCTCGGCCGTCAGCTTGGCCGTGGCCGGCTATGTCATCTCCTACAGCAGCGGCGATGGGTTCAGCACGGCCCGCGTGATCGCCATTGCCGGCGCATACGCAATCTTCTGCATCAACAACAATATGGCGCTCGGCACCGGGCAGACTTTGCTTGTGAGCCTGGCCCAGGCTACCCGAAACAGCGGCACCGCCGGCGGCGTGCCTTTGGATATCAAGGTGTTGAGCTGCCGGGCCGTGCGCTGGGGACAGGGCCTGATGGCTTCAGCGGTGGTCATCGGCACCTTGGTCTTCGGCCACGTATTAGGCTAAAGTAATTCGCCAGCAGACGGGAACATCTGACGTCTGAGAAAATGCGTCACTACAAAGCGATAGAGCGGTTCCGCGCGTCCGCGAAAGGCGGAACCGCTCTGGATGAGCTAGTCGAAAAGGCTCGAGACGGAGGATTCGTGGCTCGTCCTGTTGATCGCCTCGCCGATCAGCGCGGCTGTTGAGATCACCCGGATATTGCTGGCGGCGACCATCTCCCCGCGCGGCTGGATCGAGTCGGTGATCACCAGTTCTTCGAGCTTGGAGGAACTGATGCGCTGGGTGGCGGACCCCGACAGGACGCCGTGGGTGATGTAGGCGGTTACCGAGAGCGCGCCGTTGTTCAGGAGCGCCTCGGCGGCGTTGCAGAGCGTGCCGCCGGAATCGACGATATCGTCGATCAGGATGCATTCCTTGCCCTCGACCTCGCCGATGATGTTCATGACCTCGGATTCGCCCGGTCGCTCGCGCCGCTTGTCGACGATGGCGAGAAGACAGTCGAGCCGCTTGGCGAGCGCGCGGGCCCGTACAACGCCGCCGACATCGGGCGAGACCACCATGACATTGTCGAGGTTGCGTCGCGCCTTGATGTCGCGCGCGAGGATCGGCAGTGCATAGAGGTTGTCGGTGGGAATGTCGAAAAAGCCCTGGATCTGGCCGGCATGAAGATCAAGCGTCATCACGCGGTTGGCCCCGGCCTGGGTGATCAGATTGGCCACCAGCTTGGCCGAGATCGGAGTGCGCGGGCCGGGTTTGCGATCCTGCCGTGCATAGCCGAAATAGGGAAGGACCGCCGTGATGCGGCGCGCCGAGGAGCGACGGAACGCGTCGATCATGATCAGCAGTTCCATCAGGTGGTCATTGGTCGGAAAAGAGGTCGACTGGACGACGAAGACGTCCTCGCCGCGCACGTTTTCCTGGATTTCCACGAAGATTTCCTGATCGGCGAACCGCCTGACGCTCGCCTTGCCCATCGGGACATTGAGATAGTTGCAGATCGCTTCGGCAAGCTGTCGATTGGAATTGCCCGCGAAAACCTTCATGTCATACCGCCCGTTGCGTCTTCCTGCCCGCTTTTTAACCGGCCTGCCGGTGATTGCAAGGCGGTTGTTACGGTCTTGTGACGGTTTCAACCGACTTTACCGTTTCAATGTGGCCAAAAGGAAAGGGCAGCGCGCATCAACCCTGGCTGTCGAGCCAGGCAAGCAGCGATCCGACGGATTTCTGACCGACATCGGCCATCATCTCCGGCGTCACCGCCTCCCAGGGGTCGCTTCCGGAAAACTCGCCTGCCGGCGCGGCTTCGCTGCCCTGGATGCGGTGAAGACGCAGGCCGTCCGAGCCGATCACGTCCCAGACATAGACGACAGAGACCCGGCCGTCGTCGTTGACGACCGAAAAATAGCCCTTGAGCGAGAGGTCTGCCGCCGTCTCGCCCATCGGCACGATGGTGAGGCCGGCCGCGCGCACGCTGTCGCCGAGGCGGGCCGAGAGCGGCTCGAGCTTGTCGGAAGGGGCGCCGATGATCGGCAGGAAGCGGACCGACTGGACGGTGGTGACCGACGCCGGCTGCTTTGCGGCAGGCGCGGCGGATGCGGCCTGTTGCGGCGGTGCCTGTTGCGTCATGGTCTCGGGCGCCGGGGTCTGTCGGGTCATTGCCGCTTGCCGAGGCGCGGCAGCCGCGGGCGGGGTTGCAGGCGCCGTTCCTGCAGGAGCCGCTGTTGAAGGCGCCAGGCCGAGTTGGTCTGCCTGCTGGCCGAAGGTGGAAGGCGCGCGACCGCGTCCGGGCGTGGCATCAAGCGCGGTGGCGGCCTCGTCCGTCGTGACCCGGGGGCTGCCCGGATTGCCGTAGGAGGGCGAGGCAGGAGCGGCAAGGCTCCGGCGGGCGACGCTTGCCTGCGGTGCGGCGGCGACCGGCGGCGGGTCTTGATAGGCTTGCGGCGCGGCATCGCCGACAGGGGCAGGGGGCGTCGACGCCACCGTCATCACGTCTGTGGCGGAACAGGCGGCAAGCAGGCCCGCAGCAAGGAGAATGCCTGCCATACGCATCATCTGACCACGCCCTTTCCGTTGAAAATACTGGCGATTTTCGGGAGAGGGGGCGGGTTTGTCAAACGCTGGCGACGATCATGCTTTATTTTGCGTAAAGGTCGAGGCCAAGCCTGGAAAGCGGTTTGGGATCGTCCTCGCCGGTCAGATAGGTGCGGCCGAGCGTCATTGCCGTTCCGCTGTCTGAATCCATGATGATGATGTGCACGAACAGCGACATGGACGGCAGGATCGGGTTCGGATTTCCGGCATGGAACATCTGGTGTTCCATCCAAGACGGGGCGAACCGCGCGCCGAGCGAATAGCCGCAGGCGTTCAGCCGGTGGCGCGAAAGACCGCGGGCATCCATGATCTCGGCGTGCTTGTCGAAGACGTCGCCGAAACTGTGTCCCGGCCGCAGCAATTCCTCGATCGCTTCCAGCGTTGCCTTCGCCGCGCCGAACAGCGCGTGATGACGGTCGCTCGGCTCACCGATCACCAGCGTGCGCATGGCCGCAACATGGTAATGCCCGGACACGCCCGCCCATTCGAGCGTCAGCTGGTCGTTCTCCGAGAGCCGGCGCCGGCCCGATTTGGCGCGGCACAAAAGTGCGCTCTCGCCCGAGCCGATGATGAAGTTGTTGGCCGGATAATCACCGCCGCCGGAAAGCACGGCGCCCTGCATCGCCGAAAGGATTTCGGCCTCGTCCGCGCCGGGCTTGACCAGCGGTAGCGCCGCATCGAAGGCGTCATCGCAAAGCACTGCGGCCTTTTCGATATGGGTGATCTCGGCCGGGCTCTTGATCAGGCGCAGATTCGAAACGAGATAGGACGCGTCCTCGAGCTGGCAGAACGTGGAGAGTTGCTGGTCGAGCAGATGGGCGGAGCGCCCGGTCATGCCGTGGGTGTCATACTCGACGCCGATGCGGCAGCCGAGCAGGTCGAGATCGGCCAGCATCTCCTTCAGGTCGCGGCTCGGGTCCGTCTGGCCTCGATCGACCCAGATGCGGATATCGGAGATGTTGGAGGTCTGGCGCGCCTGGCGGACGTCTGCCGAGCGGGTCAAAAGCGTCATCTTGCCGTCGGCTGTCACCGCAAGGCACTGGAAGAAGACGAAGCCGAACGTGTCGTAGCCGGTCAGCCAGTACATGCTTTCCTGCGCGAACAGAAGCACGGCATCGAGCTTCTTGGCGGCCATCGCGCTCTTCAGCCGCTCCAGCCTGTCGGCATATTCCTCATTGTCAAAGATCAGCGCCATATCTGTCTCCCCGGGCGTGCCTGGCACGCGATTGACGTTTAGGGCTCATGAAGCCGTTATCGAGATCGCCGAGATCTGGCGGCCGTAATCCGGCTCGCCGCGATGGGTGGAACGGCGATAGGAAAAGAAATCCTGCTCATTCTCATAGGTGCATTGCCCGATGATGTCGTGCGCAATTCCGGCGCGGTCAAGCCTCAGGCCTATGAAGCCGGCAAGGTCGAACAGGGCGTGGCCTTCCCGTCCGGAGGGCGAAAACAAGCGCGAAAACGCTGTGTCCGTCTCGGTGAAGCGGGCGACGAATTCCGGACCGACCTCGTAGGCGCGCCTGCCGATGCAGGGACCAAGGCTCGCGATTGTCGTGTCGCGGTTTGCGCCGAGCTTCGCCATGGCTGCAAGGGTCGCCTCGAGAACGCCGCTGAGCGCGCCGCGCCAGCCCGCATGGGCGGCGCCAATGATGCCGGCCTCCGTGTCGGCAAAGAGCACCGGGCCGCAATCGGCCGTCAGCACGCCGAGCACGAGACCCGGCGTTTTCGTCACCAGCGCATCGGCGCGCGGCCGCTCGCCGGCAAAGGGCACGTCGACGGCAATCGCCTCGGCCGAATGGCACTGGTGCAGATTGACGAGCCGGGCGGTCTCTTCACCGAACCAGCCGGCGACGCGGGCGCGGTTTTCCGAAACGTTTTCAGCCCGGTCGTCCGAACCCGCGCCACAATTGAGGCTCTCGTAGATGCCGGCGGATAGGCCGCCCCGGCGCGTGAAAAAACCGTGACGCACCGAGGTGCCGGCAAGCCTTGCGCCAAGGAGCGGGCTTTGAACCGGGGTAAGGTCTGCGGCGGTCTCGGCTGTATGGCCGGGCTGGAGCATCGGGCTATCCTGTCTCGCGTTTGGGCGGATGGTGGTGCGCGCGAAGCGCATTTGTCAATCCTCGCCGTCAAAGGGCAAGAGCGGCAACGGTCGGTTGGAGACGCATAATACTTTGAAAAGATTACCCATTTCTCCTTGTTTGTCACCGGCCAGCCGGCGCGCGGCTGCGACGATCTGCTGCTGGGTGACGAGGTCCTTGCCGCGGCCGAGGGCGGATGCGCGAGGACCAAGACCAAGTCCTGCCAGAAAAGCGCCCTGCATCATCATCGGATGAACATGAAGCCCTTCCTGCCGGGCGACAGCGGCAAGGGCGCCAAAATCCACATGGCTTGTCAGGTCCGCCTCGCCGGGATGCGCCAGGGGCGGATCAAAGGCGTGGTTGCGGATTGCCTGCAGCGTATCGCCGAAGCCGCTTGTCAGATGCCCGTAATCGATGATCAGCGCGCTGCCGCCCCCGGCCTTCAGCCTCTCGGCGAGTTGCGCCATCAGCGCCTCGCGCGCCGGCGCGGTCTCGAAGATCGCGCCGTCGGGCTGCGCCCGCCAGTCCGGCGGAAGGGCAGCCGGATCGAGCTTGGCCGGCGATATGCCGAAGCAAAGCGCGCCGTCATCGTCGAGCGTGACCACGCGCTCGAACAGACCGGACCTGGCCTTGACGAACTGGCGCGGCGCGATGGCGTCGAACAGTTCATTGGCGACGAACAGGGCAAAGCCTTCCGGCGCTTCGGCAAGACCGTCGATCCAGCAGATCTTGCCGACGTGCCGCTCAAGCCTTTCGGCCTGGCGCGCGCGGAGCGCCGGGCTCGTCTCCATCAAGGCGACGGCAAGCCCCGAATAGAGATCGGGGGCCAGCTTCAAAATGACATTCAGGATGTCCGCCATCATCGTGCCGCGTCCCGGTCCGCCTTCGATCAGCACCGTCTCCGGCGGCCGGCCGTGACGCTGCCAGGCCTGGATCAGGAAAATGCCGACGAGTTCGCCGAACAACTGGGAAATTTCGGGCGCGGTGGTGAAGTCGCCGCTGCGCCCCAGCGGGTCGCGGGTGATGTAGTAGCCATGATCGGGATCGGCGAGGCAGATGTTGAAATAGGTGCTGACCGGCATCGGGCCGCCGGTCTCGATGATCGTCCGGATCTTGCCGGCGAGCCTCGTCGTCACGATGCCTTGCCCGCGCCGTTCCGCGCCGCCATGCGGCCGGAATACCAGATGCCCCAGAGTCCGACGAGCAGCATGGGCAGGGACAGCACCATGCCCATGGTCAACCAGCCGCCGAAGAGATAGCCGATCTGCGGATCCGGCTCGCGGAAGAATTCAACGAAGATGCGCGACAGGGCATAAAGGCAGATGAAGAGGCTGCCGGTCAGGCCCGGACGCTTCAGCGTCAGAAAGGCCTGTGTCGCGATGAACAGTATGACAAGCGTCAGAAGGCCTTCGAGGCCGGCCTCGTAGAGCTGGCTCGGGTGGCGCGGCAGCGGTCCGGCGCCGGGAAAAACCATCGCCCAGGGAACGTCGCTTGACCGTCCCCAGAGTTCCGCATTGATGAAATTGGCGATGCGCCCGAAGAACAGGCCGACCGGCGTCACCGTCGCGACCAGGTCAAGCAGCGACCAGGTGTTGATGTCGTGTCTGCGCGAAAAGACGATCATCGCGACGATCATGCCGATCAGTCCGCCGTGGAAGGACATGCCGCCGTCCCAGACCTTGAAGAGCGCCAGAGGATGGGAAAGGAAGAAACCGGGGGCGTAAAAAAGCGCATAGCCCAGCCTCCCGCCGACGATGATCGCCAGCACCGACCAGGTGATGAAGTCGTCGAGCTTCGCGAGCGTCATCGGCCGCCGGCCGGCGGGCCAGAGCGCGTCCTTCCTCAAAAGCCAGCGGGCATAAAGCCAGCCGAGCAGAATGCCCGCGACATAGGCAAGTCCGTACCAGTGGACCTGCAGGGGGCCGAGGCGCACCGCCACCGGATCGATGGCGGGGAAGGGCATGGCGGCGAGCATGATATGGTCTGGCAGCAAGGCGTTAATTCCTCTATGGTCGGCGCGAAGATGGCGACATAATCCGGCGCGGTCAAGCTCGCCCGCGGCCAGGGCGCATGCAGATTCGCCGCGACCGGACTTGCGCCTTCAGCGCGGGCCCACTACCTCAGAGGAAAGCACCGCAGATGGTGCGTTAGGGCATTTTCCAAGGAGAAACCGACATGACATCCGGCACCACGCGCATCCTCGATGATCTGGCGAAACTGATGACCGATGCCGCCGGCTCGGTTCAAAGTGCCGGGAAAGACCTTGAAACGGCGGTCAAGGCGCAGGTGGAACGCTGGCTGAACAGCATGGACGTCGTCCAGCGCGAGGAATTCGACGCCGTGCGCGACATGGCGATCAAGGCGCGCGACGAGAATGACGCGCTGCGCGCCCGTATCGACGCGCTCGAGGCGAAGCTGGACGGGAAGGCCGGAGAATAACAAGGCGCTTTACGGCGTTCGTTCCGAAGGCGGGCTTCAGGTAGGTCGGTCTCGTCCGAGACTGACAGGACGACCGTCCGATCTGTCCGCAACGGCGGCGTTTTCGTCGGTCGTGGTCCGAGGAGGCAGGCAGCGCGCCCGCGCGCCGTTGCCTGTTTTTCTGCGGATGGTTTTGCCCCGTGTTTTGTTCCTGCCCGCTGCCGTGCACAGCTTCGGTCACCAGACAGGCCTCGGGACCGGACGAAAGCACGATGCGTAGATAAAATAGGTTAGAGTATCCGTTTTGCTCAAGCCCTCATTTGCGCCCATTTTCTGTCGTCGCGGATGAGTGCGTTTGCCAGTTCGATAAGCTTTCGCATGATTGCTGTCAGGGCGACTTTGGCGGGTTTTCCGGCGCCTTTCAGCGCCTCGTATTTTGCCCTCATCTGCGTGTTGAAGCGCATGGCGACGAGGGCGGGCATATAGAGGGCGTCGCGCAGGAACTTTCGTCCACCCTGAATGAAGGCCTTGCCGCGCCATTGGCCCGATTGTCGGGTCATGGGCGCCAAACCCGCAAGGCTGGCGATCTGCTTTCGGCCAAGCATGCCGATCTCGGGGCATTCGATCAGGATCGTTGACGCCGTCACCGGACCGATGCCGGGGATGGAGGTGAGGATGTCGCGCTTTCTCGCCTTGCCGTCATCCGCGCGCAGGCGCGTTTCGATCTCGTCCTGGATTGCCGCGAGCTGGCGCTCGATCTGGGCGATGCGCGCCTTTGAGTGCCGCTTCGTCAGGGAAAGCGTTTGCGTCTTGATGCGGTTGAGCAGCCGTGTGCGGTCCCTGACGAGAGCGGTGCGCTCGATCTGCAACTCCTTGAGTTCATGATCGGTTTCCTCCACTGGCGGGTCAGGCTGAAGGTCAAATGCATCCCCCATCAGCGCCAGCATGCGCGCATCGACGCGATCGGTCTTGGCGCGGCTGCCGCGTGCCTGGGCAAACCGTCGCGCCTGCAGCGGGTTGACCTTGACGAGCGGAAGATCAGAAGCGAGCGCGCATTCAAAGGCGCCGTGATAAGGACCGGTAGCCTCATAGACAATCCGGCTGATCGGGCTATCGCCAAGCCATCGCCGCAGGTCGTCAAAGCCTGCCTGTGTGTTGGCGAAAGCCCGATGCGCCCTGTCACTCAGGCGAAAGGCGTCGAGACGGCCTTTTGAAATATCGATACCGATGCTATCATTCATCATCTTCGCGTGTCCTATGCTTGTCATGCAGAGCCCAAAAGCTGCTGCGTATCCGTTCAGGCCTTGAGCGAAGACGGTGGCCGATCACACTCTAACACGGTCCATGTTCCTTGCGGTTCATGACCAACCCCCTACCGATCCGACCACCGCCACTGACCGCCGCGTGGAAGGCGGCTGTCAGTGGCTCTTCTTCGCAGAAAAGCCGGGAAAAATCATAAGACAAGCGTCCTTTGTGCATCCGAATGGAAGCACGGCGCTCTAGTTGCTGCCCGGCAGGCCAAGCTGGCCGCGCACGAGGGCGATGCCTTCCATACCCTTGCGGTTCCCCATTTCGGCCAGCGCCTCGAACACTTTCTGCGCGTCGAAATAGCGTCCGAGATTATAGTAGGCGTAGCCTCGGATGACCATCAGACCGGTCTCTTCCGGCGCAAGCTGGCTGCGCTGGTTGAGGATGAGCAGCGCATCCTGGTAGTGACCGCCCTGATAGGCGGCGATCGCGCGCTTCGTTAGGATCTGGACCTGCAGATTGAGCTGCCGCTCCGAACTCAGCGGCTCTTCGGCGGCGGCGACGGCGGCCTTGCTGGTCAGGCCCATGCGCAGATAGGCAAGCGACTGGCCGTAGGCGGCTTCTTCGCGGTTCTTCGCCGAGCTGGAGCCGAGCGCCGTCTCGAAGGCGCGCGCGGCTTCCATCGGCCGTTCCATGTCCATCAGGCACCAGCCCTGCCTGAGCGCCGCGTCGGGCGAAAGCCCTACGGCGGATCGGCCGCTCCAGCAGCTCCCCCCGGACGAGGATGACGATGTGGTCGTTCGCCGCGTCGTCGTTGTCGCAGGCGCTGCCGCGCGTGTCGTGGCTGCCGGCGTTGCGGTTGCGACCTGCGTCCCCGCAGGCAGTTGCGTGCCCGCCGGCAGGGTCGAGATGGTGACATTGTCACCGGCAGCGTTTGCCTGATTGAGGTAATAGGTGATCTCGAACTGTCTCAGATAGTCGCGGTTGATATAGGCCTGCTCGTCGAAGCGGTAGATCACGGTCTTGTCCGAAGGCTGACCGGTTGTGTAGAACGCGGCCTGCACCTGGGCCGCGGAGACGTTAAAACGGGTCTGCTCGGGCTCGAGCGCGGAGTTCAGCACCGTGACGGTCTGAACGCCGGTGATCGGGTCCGTCTGGATCATGGAGCGCGGTATGGTCAGTCGCTCTATCGCGCGCATGCGCGAGGCCGCCGTGCCGTCGCCGGCGATCGGCGGCGTTCCTGCTGCGGCGTTGCCGTAATAATACTCGTAATATTCCGGCACGTAATTGACCGGCGCGGTCTCGGCGTCCGCGCCTGCGAGCGGCTGCATGCCGGGCCCGTAAAGCGGGGCCGTCAGCGAAACGCCCGTTCCGGTCTGGCCCGGCGCGCCGGGCGCCGGAGCGGCGGCGCCGAGCGGCGTCTGCTGGCCGGTGGAAAGGTCGATTTCGGCAACGGGAACCGCGACGGTGCGCGTCGTGCCGTCCGTTTGCTCGAGCGCCGTCAGTTCGAACACGGTCGCCATCACGTTTTCGATCGTGGTGACCGGGGCGTTCGGATCGTTCAGCCAGGCGATGCGCTCCGAATAGGGGGCCCAGATGCGCTGCATCAGGTAGACGCCGGGCTTGTAGTTCATCCTGTTGAGCATCAGGGTCACGCCATAGGCCGCCGGCTCGTAATCGGGCTCCCACGAAAGGGCCGCCTCGAACCATTGCAGGGCCGCCAGCGGATCGCCGTAGTCGTTTGAATACCAGCCGAACTGCTGGGCCGCGGTCATGCTCTTGGCCTCGGTGACGACGTCGGCCATGCGCGAGAGCACCTCCTGGCTGTAGTCCTTGCGCGGAATGCGGCCGAGCATGTTGACGACGGCGTTCAGATAGGTGTCCATCGCCTCGGCAGAATCATTGCGCCAGGGATACATCACCGCCTCGGCTTCCTCGGCATTGTCCTGCTCGATCAGGATCAGGGCGAGGCCTTGCGAAATCTCGGCCGAATCCTCTTCCGATCGCGCCTTGCGGAACCATTCCTCCGCAGCGGACTCGCTGCCGCGCACGAGGAAGTACCAGGCCAGGAGTTCGCTATCCTTGGCATCCTGGCTGTCATTGGCAAGCTTTTCCATATGGGCGAGGTCATCGGGGGAGACCACGATCGTCTTGTCTTCTCCCGCCTGGGCGAAGCGGTCGCGCAGCAATGCGTCGCGGATTTCCTGGAACTCGCCCTTGCCGTCATCGTCCTGGCGCTCGAAGCCCAGAAGGGTCTTCATGTCGTCATAGGGCATGAAGGCCATGGCCTTCTGCATGGTGGCCAGGCGCTCTTCCGGGTTGTCGCAGTTTTTCAGGATATAGGTGTAGGCATCCATGGCCCGCGAGAGCTTGTCGGTCTGGGCGAAAGCCTCGCCGACCTGCCAGAGAACGTTGATCTCGGCGCAGGTCAGAAGGCTCGGCGCCTGGGAGGCGTAGTCGATGACGTCCTCCCAATTCCCGTCTTCGGCCGCGGCGAGCAGCTTGGTCCGGGTCTCGGCGATGTGCAGGCGGTTGACGAGGTCGGCCGGCGGCGACCAGTCTGGCTCTTCGGCCCTGCGGTCCCGGATCAACTGGTGAACCTCGGCGTAGTCGCCCTTGGCATAGGCCGCCCACATGGCGTTCAGCTGCTCGTCCTCGCCGTCCTCGACGGCCAGAGGATTGGCCGGCGGCGTCCAGTTGGGGTAGAGCGAGCGCAGGCGCGAGATTTCGGCCTGCAGCCGTTGCAGGTCCCCCTGCTGGGCAAAGTAACGAAGCGCGCTCTCATCCACCGCCGGCGTTGCCGGTTCCTGCGGCGGGGCCGTCTCGGTCTGGCCGCGCGTGATCTCGGTGACGGCGTCGCCCTGCGGCGGCTGCGCGTTGCTGGAAAGATTTCTGAGGTTTTCGGACGGCTCCTGGGCCTGCGCCTCTGTGACGGGGGTAAAGCGCGGCTCGGGCGGGGCGGCGGCGGGCGTGTCGTTTTCGATGATCTGGTCGTAGGCCTGCTGGAAGCCGTCGGCAGACTGGGCCTTGGCCCTTGTCAGGGGCAGTTCCCGGCCGGGGCCGCTCATGCCGATTGCACCGATCAGGGCGATCGCGCCGGCGGTCAGTGCAATATAAGTCAGTCTCATAACATCCTTACTCCGGCCAAGCACACGGTCGCCAAGACCCGCAACCACGCCCGTTCATCATTGCCCGCTGTTCCAAATCCTTCCCGGAACGACCGTTCTTCGCCGGTCGCGCCCGATTACGACTGCGGCAGAAAGGTCCGGCATAAAGCGTTCCCGCCGATGAGCACAGCTTAGGACACTACAAATCCATATTGTCGTTAAGAAATATTAAAAATCGAGACAGCTTGCCGCATTTGGGCGTGAAATGTGGTTTTTCATGCGTCGGCGCCCGCTGAAGCTGAACCGGTTTGTTAGTCGTTTGTTTACCTAAATCTGAAAAACATGATTGGGAAATCCTGCGCGATGAGGTCCAGCAACCGCCTGCCTCGCGCCGAAGCCGAGGTGTGCCGTACCATGATGAACGCGATTGCCTATCAGATCAGGACCGGATGCCGCACGGCTCTGGCCCTCATTGGGGTAGGCTTGCTCGCGGGCTGCGCCGGCAATCTCATGCCCTATACGTCGAATGTGCGCAATCTCATGCCCGAGGAAGCGGTGGTCATGCCGCCGCCGGGCGGGCCGGCGATCATCTCCGTTCTGGAAACGCAGTATTCGAACGCCATCGACCAGCGCATCCTGTTGCGCACCGACGCGCGCACCCCGGGCCAGAACTATATCAACGCCGTCTTCTTCGGCACCCGCAACTATTCTCCGATGAACGGCCGGTCGCTCGACTATCGCTCGGTGACCGATCTGCGCGTCGATGAGGAGATGCGCGAGGAACTGCCGGGCGTGAAGATGGTGCAGTCGCCTTATTACGTGCAGAACAATTACGGTCCGTTCGGCTATGCCTTCGGTTACGGGCGCGGCGACGATCTTTGCATTTATGGCTGGCAGCAGATCAGGCCCGGGCGCGACACGCGCGCCGCCTTCGGCCAGGCCGGCACGATCCAGATCAGGCTTCGTTTCTGCGAGAGCGGCGCCAGCGAGGACGATCTGCTCGGCATCATGTATGGCTATACCGTCAATGCGGCCGTCGAGGCCTATGGGTGGAACCCCTATGGCGAACAGGCCTCTCCGCCGCCGCTCCTTGGCGAGACCGGCGCGCCGGTCTATCCCCGCCGGGCCTATGACGACCGCGCCGAACGCGTCGCCGATACCGAAAAGGTTCTGCCGGGCTCGACCCCCCGTTCAACGACGACGACGCGGACCCGCACCACGACGACGGCCCGTACGGCCGCTCCGACGGCGACCGGGGATGAGATCAGCGTCGATGTCGTGCGTCTTCCTCCCGGAAGCCTGCCGTCGGGCGGTTATGTCAACGTTCCGCCGGCGCCGGGACTTTCGCCCTCTTCCGTCACGGCGCGGCCCGGCGCTCTGCCGACAACGAGCTCTTCCTTGCCGACGCCCGGCCGCCAGACGCCTGCAGCCTCCGCGGCGCCGGCCGCCACGCCCGCGGCCTCTTCCGCCGCGACACCGGCCGCCACGCGCTCCATTCCCGTGCCGGCGCGCCCGGCCGCGTCTGCCGGGTCTGCCACGCCTGCGGCCGTCACCCGCGCACCTGCGTCCGCCACGCGCTCCGTGCCGTCACCGCCCTGCCGTCTTCTGCCCGGCTCGACGACCGTGAGCTGCGAATAGGCGCGCTTCGAATGCCGCGCGCACGGGCGAACAAGGTTCCGTGCGGGTTGGACCGCGACGGGGTTGCGTGCATAGTGGCGCACAAGAAACGAAAGGGTGCCTTCAGGTGATAACTTGCGCAGACAGCTTTCATTGAGGTACGGAACCGGCTGGCCGGGCCGCGCACCGTCATTTTCCGGAAAAAAGGCGCGACGGAAAACAATTCTTAGGGTTCTTTGCCCTAGGGTGGAAAGAAGTCCATGCCAGCCTTTAGGAAGGGTGTCGCCTGATGCGTAGGGCCGCAATCGTCATCGCCTGGATGATCACGTCGATCTTCGTCCTGGGTCTCGTCACCCTGCCGATCGACCTGCGCACCCAGATCGTCGTCAGCGTCGTCGCCGTTGCTGTCATGATGGTGCTCAAGCAGATGCATGCGGAGGGCAACTGGCGGCTGATCGCGCTGGCTTTCGGCACCTCGATCGTGTTGCGCTATGTTTTCTGGCGCACCACCAGCACCCTGCCGCCGATCACCGAATTGCAGAATTTCATCCCGGGCGTCCTGCTTTATTGCGCCGAAATGTTCTCGGTCTGCATGCTGGCGCTCAGCCTGTTCGTGGTCTCCTTTCCGCTGCCGGTGCGTCCGCGCTGGGGCAAGCTCGAGGGCGACCTGCCCTATGTCGATGTCTACGTCCCTTCCTATAACGAGGATGCAACGCTTCTTTCCAACACGCTGGCGGCCGCAAAGGCGATGGACTATCCGCCGGAGAAGCTGAAGGTCTACCTTCTCGACGACGGCGGGTCCGAGCAGAAGCGCAATTCCAAGAACCTTGTGGAGGCAAGCCTCGCGCAGACGCGTCATCGCGAGCTCCGGCAGATCTGCGCCGAGCTCGGCGTCGGCTATATCACCCGGCCGCGCAACGAGCACGCCAAGGCCGGCAACATGAACCACGCGCTGCAATACACCACGGGCGACCTGATCGTGGTATTCGACGCCGACCACGCGCCGACCAATGATTTCCTGCAGGAGACGGTGGGATATTTCCTCGAGGATCCCAAGCTCTTCCTCGTCCAGACCCCGCACTTCTTCATCAACCCGGATCCGCTGGAGCGCAATCTGAGGACCTATGAGATCATGCCGAGCGAGAACGAGATGTTCTACGGCATCATCCAGCGCGGCCTCGACAAGTGGAACGCCTCGTTCTTCTGCGGCTCGGCCGCCGTTCTGAGGCGCGAGGCGCTCAATTCCGTGAACGGCTTTTCCGGCGTCTCGATCACGGAAGACTGCGAAACCGCCGTTGAACTTCACTCCAACGGCTGGAACAGCGTCTATGTCGACCGGCCGCTGATTGCCGGCCTGCAGCCCGCGACCTTCTCGAGCTTCATCGGCCAGCGCAGCCGCTGGGCCCAGGGCATGATGCAGATCCTGCGCTTCAAGTTCCCGATCCTGCTGCGCGGGCTGACGCTGCCGCAGCGGCTTTGCTACATGTCCTCCAACCTGTTCTGGCTTTTTCCCTTCGCGCGCGCTTCGTTCATGATTGCGCCCTTGTGCTATCTGTTCTTCGGCCTGCAGATATTCGACGCGTCCGGCGGCGAGTTTCTTGCCTATACGCTCTCCTATCTGATCGTGAACATGTTGATCCAGAACTACCTTTTCGGCCAGTTCCGGTGGCCGTGGATTTCAGAGCTCTACGAATATATCCAGACCATCCACCTGATGCCCGCCGTGGTCTCGGCCATCATCAATCCGAAGAAACCGTCCTTCAAGGTGACGGCGAAGGACGAGTCGATCGAGCAGAGCCGGCTGTCCGAGATCAGTCGGCCGTTCTTCATCATCTTTTTCATCTTCGTCGCCGCCATGGTGATGATGGCCTACAGGCTCTACGCGGAACCCTATCTCGCGGGCGTGACCTGGGTTGTCGGCGGGTGGAACTTCCTCAACCTGTTCCTGACGGCCGCGGCCCTCGGCGTGGTCTCGGAGGTCGGCGAGCGGCAGAAGGCGCGTCGGGTGAAGATGTCGCGGCGCTGCGAACTGGTGATCGGCGACAGCGTCTATCGCGGCACCATCGAGGATGTCTCGACCGACGGCGCCGGCCTGCAGGTGCAGGTGCGCGATCTTGACAGGCTGCGCCCCGGCACGCACGCTCTCCTGCGGGTCGAGCCGCACAAGGGCGGTGATCCGGGCGAGGTGCCGGTGATGATCCGCCACGCGCGGTCTCTGGGCGAACTCGCCATGGTCGGTTGCCGCTACGCGCCGGTCTGCAGCCTGCATCATTCCATGGTCTCGGATCTGATGTTCGCCAATTCCGAGCGTTGGCAGCAGTTGCTTCAGTCGCGCAAGAACGACCCCGGAACGCTTGGCGGCACGTTCTGGTTCATCAAGATGTCGATCCGGCAGATGGGGCGCGGCCTCAGCTACTTTATCGGCAAATACCAGCCGAATACCGGCGGAGTCGTGGTCAGGGGCAAGGGCAAGAGCTGATGGGACGGATCCTGCTTTTCATTGTTTTCCTGCTTGCCGGCCCGGCGGTCGCCGCGGCGCAGACCGCGCCGGACGCCGCCGCGCCCTTCGACATGGGCTCCGACGGCTCGGGCCCGCCGCCGCAGGCGGTCGATCCCGCAACGCCGCAGCCGGCAACGGCAGCGCCCGCGACGCCGGAGACCGCCGAGCGACTGCCCTTCTTCCGCTATGTCATCCCCGCCGACGAGATGCGCATCGAGGGCGAGAATGTCGAACGGTCCTGGTCGATGTACCTGACCGAGGAACAGGCGCGCTCTGCGGCCAAGTTCAACATCGGCTACCAGAATTCGATCTTCGTTGCGCCCGAATTTTCGAGACTGACGATTTCCTTCAACAATGTCGAGGTGGCAAGCCCGCCGCTGTCGTCGTCCGAGCGCAAGTCCGACCTGCGCTTCGATGTACCTGACGGCGTGCTCAAGCCCGGCTACAACATCGTCTCCTTCAAGATCAAGCAACGCCACCGCACAGACTGCGACCTCGAATCCACCTATGATCTGTGGACGGATATCGATCCGGAACGGACCTTCCTGATGTTCGACAATCCCGATGCAGGGTTGATGTCGACCACCGACGATATCCGCGCGGTTGGCGTCGATGCTCTCGGCCGCACCCGGTTCCATATCGTCGCGCCGGGCCTCTCCGATACGATCGCCGCCGATCCGCTCCTCGAACTGGCACAGGGACTGGCGCTCCTGGCCGACATGCCGAACACCCTGTTTACCTATTCGAAGAGCGAGCCGGTGAAATTCGCCTCCGGCGTCCTGCCGGTTTATGTCGGCACGCCCGCCGAACTGCGGCCGCTGCTCGGCGACGCGCTTCCGGATATCGGCACCACCCAATCGGCGCGCTTCGTCTCCACCAACGCGCTCGGCCAGAGCGTGCTCGTGCTGGTGGCGCCGTCGTGGCAGCGCATCGGTCCGCTGATTGACGGCATCACCGCGCCGGCGGCACGCTCGGCCGCGCAGAAGGACGAGGCCTATTCCACCCATTCGTGGCGCAAGCAGGATACCCAGCTCCTGACCGGTCACCGCACGCTGACCTTCGAGCAGCTCGGCATTCCGACCCAGGAATTCTCCGGCCGCGTTTTCCGCGCCGAATTCGCCATCGGCCTGCCCGCCGATTTCTATGCCGACGCCTATGGCGAGGCGCGGCTTCTGCTTGACGCCGCCTACGGCCCGATCGTGCTGCCCGGCAGCCGCCTGCATGTCTTCGTCAACGACCAGCTCGCCGCGACATGGCCGATCAGCACGGTCAACGGCGCGGTTCTGCGCCGCACGCCGGTCAGGTTCACCATGCGCCACATGCGTCCGGGCGTGAACAAGATCGTTCTCGAGGCCGCGCTTCTCACCAAGGAGGACGCCGCCTGCCTGCCCGGCCAGACCGCCGACGACACGCCGCGCTTCGCCGTTTTCGACACCAGCGAATTCGAGATGCCCAATTTCGGCCGGGTGGCGCAGGTGCCCAATCTGTGGGCGACGAGCGGGACGGGTTTTCCCTATTCGCGCCACGAGGACCGCATCCCCTTATATATGGACAGCCTGAACGGCGACACGATGAGCGCGGCCTCCGACTTTGTCGCCAAGCTCGCCAACGCCGCGCGCCACCAGATTCCGGTCGACGTGGTGAATTCCGTCGACGATGTCGGTGACGGCGACGCAATCTTTCTCGGCGCGATCGGCACGTTGCCGGCTCAGGCGCTGCGCGAGACCAAGGTGTCCCAGACAAGCCGGAGCGTCTGGACGCAGCAGGTCGGCGGCGAGGCCAATTACAACGAAGCGCCGGAAACCACGATCGAGGAATGGGACGAGGCGGTGACGGCCGGCTGGTACAACTGGATCTTCGAGGTGGAAAAATACTTAAAGCGCAATTACGACCTCTCCTTCGAGACCTTGCGCTTCCTGCCGCGGCCGGACACCGATTATCTGCCGCCCAACTCGATTTCGATGATCATTGCGCAGGAACCAAGCCCCAATGACGACGGGGCGTGGACGATGATCGCGGCTCCGACCCATGAAAACCTGGAAAACGGCATGACGGCGTTGACCAAGCGCCAGCACTGGGATGCCGTGCAGGGGCGCATAACAACCTATAACCGCAATACCGGGGTGATCGACAATATCGGCATCGGCGCGACTGTGTTCATCTTCGACACGCCGTTCTCGGTCAACAATATCCGCCTGGTGCTGACCAACTGGTTTTCGACCAACACCATGTCCTTTTCGCTGGCGCTGGTGATCGGCACCGTTCTGCTCGGCATCGCGACCAAACAGATGCTGACCCGGTTCGGCCGCTACGACGAATAGGCCGGATCAGGCCGGTTGCGCGGCAATCCCCAGCGTCTGGAAGCCGATTGCCGCCGCTCCGGCAAGGCCGGGCTCCGCGCCGCTTGTCGCCGGAACGACCAGTCTGTGCCGCGGCCTTGCCAGGGTGAGCGGGCGCACGGTCTCATCGATCGCCGCGACAAGCGCGTGATCGCGGGCAAGGCCGCCGCCCGCCGGCACGATTGTGGCGCCGGTCAGGTTGATGGCCATGGCGAGCGGCCCGGCCAGGAGCTGAAGGCAGGTTTCGACCGTCTCGGCGGCCCGCGCCTCGCCCGCATGCCAGGCTGACAGTATCGCGGGTGCGGGCTTCTTCTCCCCATGCAGAAAGGCGTGGAGGCGCTGCAGGCCGGGCGCGCCGGCGACGGTATCGACGCAGCCCGAAAGGCCGCAACCGCAGGCAAAATGCGGGATGGACCGTTCGCCCACGGCAAGCGGCGCCACGGGGCCATGCCCCCATTCGCCGGCAAAACCGCCGGTCCGGTTGATCAGCCGCTTTCCCGAGACGAGGCCGCCGCCGACGCCCGTTCCGAAAATCACTCCGAAAACGATCTCATGATCCCGTCCGGCGCCGTATACCGCCTCGGATACGGCGAAGCAGTCGGCGTCATTGGCGATGATGACGGGAAGCTGCGTCCGGTCCTCGAGGTCGGCCTTGAGGTTGGTGCCGTGGATTGCCGGAATATTGGCGACGACCAGATTGCCCGTTTCCGGATTGACGATGCCGGCGAGCGAAATGGCGAGCGCAGCCGGGCGTTGCCTCAGGTCATGGATGATGGAGGAGACAAGGGCGAGGAAGGCGTTGCGATCGCCGGCGGGGGTCTGGAAGCGGGCGACCTTGCCCGGCTGCGCGCCGCCCGTCGCTGTCGCCGCACGGATTGCGGTTCCGCCGATATCGAAACAGAGGATCGTGTCGGTCATCGCAAACTCCCTTCAGTGGCAAGGGGGTTATGCGGTGACCTTCACGCGGTTGCGCCCCTCGGTCTTTGCGGTGTAGAGCGCCTTGTCCGCCAAATCAACGATATCCGGCTGGCTTGCCTGCGGATTGAACACCGAGACGCCGATGCTGATCGTCAGGTGGCGTTCGTCGCCGTCCGGCAGGATCATCACCTGTTCGGCCACTGCCTTTCGGACCCGCTCGGCGATTGCCGCGGCCTCGTAGGCGCGCAGGCCCGGCATGATCATCACGAATTCCTCGCCCCCGTAGCGATAGGCGCGATCCTCCTTGCGGGCGTTTTTCGAAATCACGTCCGCGACCTGGCGCAGCACGTCATCGCCGGCTAGGTGGCCGTAGGTGTCGTTGAACGTCTTGAAATGGTCGACGTCGATCAAGAGCAGGGCAAAGGGCTGGTTGGTCTCGCGCGAAGCCTGGATGCGGGCATCGAGGGCCCGGTCGAATTCGCGGCGGTTGTCGAGCCCGGTCAGCCCGTCGGCGCGCGCGGCGGCGGCGAGCTTGTTCTCCTGCAGGATGATCTGCTTCAGCATGGCGTTGAAGGCTCCGGCGACCGATGCGAGTTCCGGCGGAACGCGGACGTCGATCTCCCGGTCGCGTTCGCCATCGGCGATGCGCATGGCGCCCTCGACCAGCTTGTCGGTGCTGCGGATCAGCGCCTGATCGATGATATAGATGCCGGCGCCGGCGAAGATGATGGCCATAAGACCCGCGATGATGGCGAAGACTTCAAGCCGCCGCATCACCTCGAGGGCGCGGGCGTGGCTTTCCTCGTTCATCAGACGCATGGTCTCGGCAATGTCCTCGACTCGCTTGCCGGTTTCCGCGATCACGCTTTCGAAGCGCATCAGCGTCGGGTTGACGGCATCGTCCTCGGGCTCCACGGAGGCGGCGACCTGAAGAAGGGCTGACCATTGCTGCTCCACGCCCTGGAGGATCGGGGCAAAGGCCGGATAGGCCGCGGTCGTCTGTTCCAGATCGCGCAGATGCGTCGCGACATCGCGTTCGGCCGCCTCGAATGCGCTGCGGTAGTGTTCATCGCCGCTGTTGGCATAGTCATTGACCGAAGCGGCGATGTCCCAGAGATTGGACTGAATCCGCTCAAGCGAAACGAGCACCCTGTGCTGGGTGTGGAGCACGTGGCGGAAAGGTTCGGCGACCTGCTGACGGTATTGCGTGTACCAGACCACCGAGAAAAGCAGGACCGGCAACAGGGCGAGCAGAAAGCCGAAGACGAGCCAGGCCCTGAGCGAAAGGCTCTGAAGCCATCGCCTTGCCGCTCCGGTCTTGATTTGCTCATCCATTCGCGTCGTCTCCAGATATCTCGCCGGTCTTCACGCCGGCGTGCAAGGGCTTGCTGGGTTCATGTCGGCGCCGCCTCAACGATGCGTCCTGCGGGGATCGTTCATTTGCAAGCGGGCCATGTCTCCGGGCGTCTTGGCCGGACCGGAAGAACCTCGAGGCGGGCGCCTCGGCGTTGTTTCGGTTGAAACATCCGCGGTCGCGGGACAGGACGCGTCTTCCCTTTGCCCGGTTTTACTAAAACGCCGCCGCGCAAAAAGGTACAACCATCCGCAAGTTGTTTTCCGTGCCGCCGGTTGCGTCAAAGCCCGTGTCAGCCGGCCGGTTCGCCGGACACAGCAAGACCGACTTTCAATCAAAAGGGCCTCCGCCATTAGCGAAAGCCCTTGCAAATCAATGAATTGGATGGTGGGCGTGACAAGGATCGAACTTGTGACCCCTACGATGTCAACACAGCTTTGCACCTGAAACCCCTTTCCGCGTCGGGTGCCGACCTGATTGGAAAGGGTTCATGTTCTGCTGATGTTCCACCGAATGGTGGGCATATCTTGGGCGCGGAAGAATCACCGATTTTTGACGCCGCACAGTGGCTTCATGAGCACCGTTCTGAGGTCGGCAGTGCGATCATTCCGACCCTGCGTGAACGCTTCCACCTGAGCGCCCTTGAAGCCATCGAAGCGGCCAAGCTGGCCCACGAGATCGAGCAGGGGAGGCAGGCATGAGCGTTGACGACTACACCCGCCTGCGCATGACCTGGCTTGATCAGGTTTTCGAGGATGAAGCCCTCAGCAAGAGCGCGGCCACCAATGTGGCGTTCTTCATCTCCAAGCACTTCAACCGCCAGCGTTTCAAGGACAGCGGCATTTTCAGCGCATGGCCCAGCTATGCCACGCTGGCCGAAAAGGTCGGCTGCACAGAGCGCACGGTTCAAAACGCCGTCCGCCTGCTGGCCAAGCGCGGTCACCTGAAGACGAAGGGCAAGGGCGGCCGCAATTGCACCCTGACATACTTCGCCGTGCTGAAGCGCCAAGCACAAGAGGAAGCCCCGGAAATGGCCGAAATCACCCCTCAGAAAGGTGGAAACACATTTCCACGTTTTGTGCAGGACGATGAAATCGAGCTTGAAAAAGGTGGAAAGCCGACGACCGAAACGTGGAAATCTGAAGGTGCAAAAGGTGGAAAGCAGTTTCCTACAAACTCTTTGAATAAATCTTTGAATGAAATCTCTGATATCGGCGCACGGACAGAAAACGAACCGACACCGCAAACGCTGCACCCAGACGACTGGCAGAAGGCTCGGGAGGAAGGGAGCGAGCTGGACGTTCAGCGCATCACACCGGCGGCAGCGGCCGTTGCTGTGCTGTCTGCCCTGATCAAGGGACCGGGACCGTTGCCACCGCCACCGCCTATCGTTCGAAGAGATCCAAGACCCGAATGGCTGATGGATCATCAGGCGCAGCATGGCTGGCCGAACGTCTACGAGAACCTCGGCAACCCCGAACGCTGGGCAGACGCTTTCGATGATCTGGCTTATGAGATGGAGCCTGTTGCGGCTTCGAAGGACAATCGCCTGTGGCGTGAATGGGCAGCGGTCTATCGTGATAGAGGCTGGCCGCTGCCGCCTGCGCACGGTCAGCTCGTCCATTTCCCCGATTGTGGCCCGAAGGGCTTTGACGGCTTCCTCAAGCGCCTTGAGGCCGCTTTGACCGATCAGGCCATCAGCGAGGCGGGAAACGTGCTGAGGATCGCGTCACGATGACGGACGGCAGCGATACAGCGAAGGCTTGCGGGATGCTGCTACGGGTAACTCGACCGGGCGAATTGGCAGGCCGGTTTTCGAGGATGCCGGACGCTGGCGACACCGGGAAGAAACCGGACGCTGGGGGCCGGGGGTGTTGATTTGCGCTGAGAACTGACCCGGGATTTGCGCCGAGAATTGACCCGCCTTTATATAACGTTCTATTCGGTTGTCGTGGTCAAGTTCCTCCGTCTCTCCTTTGTTGTTTTGGTTTCATGAGCTGAGCTGTTCTTGAAGCGAAAGCTGTCGTTTCCGGTCTCGAGGATATGGCAGTGGTGGGTAAGGCGGTCGAGCAGCGCGGTGGTCATCTTGGCATCGCCGAACACGCTGGCCCATTCACTGAAGCTGAGGTTGGTGGTGATGATTACGCTGGTGTGCTCGTAGAGTTTGCTCAGCAAATGGAAGAGCAGTGCGCCACCTGAGGCACTAAACGGCAGATATCCCAGTTCATCCAGAATGACGAGATCGGAATGAGCCAGGCGATTGGCGATCTGACCCGGGCGGCCTTGGGCCTTCTCCTGTTCCAGCGCGTTGACCAGTTCGACTGTTGAGAAGAACCGAACCCGCTTGTGGTGATGCTCAATGGCCTGAACGCCGATCGCGGTGGCAATGTGCGTTTTACCTGTACCGGGACCGCCGACCAGAACGATATTGTTGGCGGCGTCGAGGAACTCGCAGCGATGGAGCTGGCGCACAAGCGCTTCGTTGACCTCACTGCTGGCAAAGTCGAAGCCGTTCAGATCACGGTAGGCTGGAAAGCGTGCGGTCTTGAGCTGATAGGCAGTCGAACGGACTTCCCTCTCGGC
The DNA here is from genome assembly GCF_001578105.1 of Martelella sp. AD-3. Lineage (GTDB taxonomy): Bacteria > Pseudomonadota > Alphaproteobacteria > Rhizobiales > Rhizobiaceae > Martelella. The sequence continues at coordinate 644,440 of NZ_CP014275.1, forward strand.
GGTTTCGGCCTTGAGGAGTTGTGACAGGACGGGGATTGCCGCTTCGAATGCCGGCGATCCTTGTTCGGTGAGCTCGCCGACGGCTTGGGCCATGCCATGCATCTTCAATTGACGCAGCATGATGACGATCGCGCCGCTTGCGGGGTTATGGCGCATGGCGAGCCTCCGTCTTTCTCAGGGTGTCGTATCGTTCAACATTGGCCTTGGGCTCATTGGTGAGCGTCAGGGCTTGTGGTGCATCAATGGTGAGGGGCGTACAGGGTTTACCGTCGACGAGGCGATGCAGCAGGTTCAGTACATGCGTCTTGGTCGGAACGCCTGACTTCAGCGCCAGGTCCACGGCCGAGAGCACCGCTTGTTCATCGTGCTGAAGGACCAGCGCCAGAATATCGACCATCTCACGATCACCACCCGGCCTCTTGAGCAGGTATTGCTGTAAGGATCGGAATGCACCGGGGAGTTCGGCGAATGGCGCGCCATTGCGCAGGGCACCTGGCTTGCGTTGCACCACCGCCAGATAATGCCGCCAGTCGTAAATCGTCTGTCCCGGCCGGTCATGGGATCGATCGATGACGCGGCGATGCTCGCAAACGATCTGACCTTCTGCAGCGATCACAACACGTTCCGGGTAAACCCGCATGCTCACCGGCCGGTTGGCGAAGGATGCCGGGACGCTGTAGCGATTGCGTTCCAGATGCACGAGGCAGGTCGGTGTGACCCGTTTCGTATATTCGACAAACCCGTCGAATGGCCGGGAGAGAGGCATCAATACCTGAGCCTCCTCAGCCCAGATGTCGGCGATGGTGCCGCGCATCTGACCATGCGGGGTCTTGGTCCAGAACTCCTTGCAGCGAAGCTCAAGCCAATCGTTCAGGGCTTCCAATGACGGGAAGCGGGGTATGGGTTGGAAGAATCGATGGCGTGCATCCTGCACATTCTTCTCGACCTGTCCCTTCTCCCAGCCGGATGCAGGATTGCAGAACTCGGGCTCAAACACATAGTGGCTGGCCATCGCCAGGAAACGGACGTTGACGTCGCGATCCTTGCCACGGCCGACCTTGTCGATCGCCGTGCGCATATTGTCGTAGATCCCACGTCCTGGAATGCCGCCGAAGACGCGGAATGCATGATTGTGGGCGTCGAACAGCATCTCGTGCGTCTGCAGGAGGTAGGCCCGGACGATAAAGGCGCGGCTATAACTCAGCTTGGTATGCGCTACCTGCAGCTTGGTGCGCTCATTGTCGATGATGGCCCAATCTTCAGACCAGTCGAACTGGAAGGCTTCGCCCGGCTCAAATGCCAGAGGCACGAACGTTCCGCGCCCTGTCGTCTGGAATTCCCTTTGCCGGTCCGCCTTCCATTCCCGGGCAAAGGCTGCAACACGGCAATAGGAACCCTCATAGCCGAGGCTCATCAGGTCGGCATGGAGTTGCTTCAAGGTGCGCTTTTGCTTGCGGCCCTTCTTTGACTCCGTCTTCAGCCAGGCCGACAGCCGATCCGCATACGGATCAAGCTTGCTCGGCCGCTCCGGGACTTTGAACTTCGGTTCAACGCCGTCAAGTCGCAGATATTTCCGGACGGTATTCCGGGATAGGCCGGTCCTGCGACAAATCTCCCGGATCGATAAATGCTCTCGAAAATGCCAGCGCCGAATTACGCTCAATAACGCCATGTCGATCACTCCAGAACCCCCGCTTGAACCTCGCGAGGGGTGATTGAAACATGGGTCAAATCTCAGTGATAATTTCCCGCAATCCCGGGTCAGTTCTCAGCGCAAATCAACACACACTGTATCGGAAGGGGAAGGGATATGAGCGGACAGTTTTCAACGCAGGACGATTTCACCCGCCTTGTCGAGCTGACGCCGGAACTGCGCAACAAGATCGAGACAGCGGTAGAGCGGCTTCTGGATATTCTGGATGTCTACGACGGCGACGAGAACGCGGAAGACGATGGCACCGACGAGCCGGTGAATGGCTGGCCGAATGAGGGACAGCGGGCCGTAAACGCCATGTCCTGCGATGACGACCGGGAAGTCGATAACGCCGATTATGAGGATGGCGGTGACCGTGAGCCAACGCTTGGCTGGTCTTCTACCCCGCTTCAGGACCGCGAATACAGCCCTGAAGAGCTGAGCGCGGCCGATAATGAATGCGAGGCTGACGTGGCCGACGAACCGCATGACGAGGCGGATGAAGGCAATGACGAGCCTTGGCTGGGCTGGATAGCCGGAGGCGACCAGACCAACGTTCACCGCTTTGGGGATAAAAACATGATCGACGGCGAGCTTGATGCAACCGTGTCGGATGGGCAGGGCCTTCGCTTTGAGCGTGGCAATATCGTCCCTGTGCATCGACTTGTCCGATCAGTGGCCAAGCGTGGGACTGTCCAATGCTACGCTTCGAAGGTTACGCGTGGCGGCTTGGGGCTTGAGCGGTAGGGGCTTTTCGGCGTGGGACATGGCGGAAGCCTCGGCCTTAATGGTCGAAGGTGTACGCTTGCCAACTTAATGCAAATTTGCCATAAGTGGTCAAACGCCAACTTATGGAGCAATCAGTGACGATTTTTCAGGAAAAGTTTTCGACCGGACAGGTCATCAAGGCCGCAGGCATCAGCAACGCCACGCTGCAAAGCTGGATGAAGCGCGATGTCATTTCGGGTGAGCGCGAAGACAAGATCGAGGGCGGCGGTTCGCCGGGCCGTTATCGCAGCTTCGGCTTTCATACGCTGATGGAGATTGCGGTTGCCAAGGCGATGATCGATGCGGGCGTGAAAGACCTTTCCAATGCCTTCAAGGCGGCAAGGGGCTTCGCATACACGGGAACAGAGCAGACCGAATTGTATCCGGAACGCAATCCGAGCCTGCCTTTCAGCAACCGGGGCAAGCTTCTCGGCCGCACGCTTCTTGCCGCTGCAGACGACAAAAGCCACGTCGCCTTCTGGCAATCCGGCGCTGATGCGCTGGCCGATATCCGCCAAGCCCTCGGCCAGCCCGAAGGCTTTGCCATGGTTTTCATCAACGAGGTTTTCGACCGCGTGATGGCTTCTCTCAATCACCACCCCGAAGAGGTTCTTGAGGCCGCTTACGGGGCCGACACGAACGCATAACGGGCCGATCAAAGGGGATCGGTTCAGGTGTTTTCGAAGGTCGGCTGGCGGCCCGGCTTTCAGGTTTGGTGAGGATGGAGAATGAAGACTGAGAACATCATGACGCGCAAGCAGATCGCGCATGAGCTTGATGTTTCCGAGAAGACGGTTTCCCGGCTGTTCAAGCAAGGACGCTTGCCGGGGGCTTACAAGCTGGGCGGGGCAACCTCCGCCATTCGCATGACGAGGGCCGATCTTAGCCGGGTCGGCCGAAACGACGAAAGGAAGGGCTGATGGTGAAAATCGACCGTTCAGAAATCGAACCTGACACACCTTTACGCCTGAAGGTCGCCGCCAAGATCGCCTTTCCAGATGGAAGCATGACGGACAGCGGCCTTCGCAGCGAGATCGCAAAAGGGCGCTTGGCCGTCGAGAGGATCGCAGGCCGCCAGTACGTGACGTTGAATGCAATTAAGGAAATGAGGGCGCTATGCCGCGAAGAGCGAAAGGACCGAGGCTCTATCTCAGAAGCCGCAAAGGCCGTCCGTCAGTCTGGGTCATCCTCGACGGCCCCGCTGAAGTCAGCACGGGATGCGGCGAGCATGATCGCGGAGAGGCTGAAAAGGCCCTCGAACGATACCTTACCGAAAAGCACCGTCCGGACTGGCACCGTGGAAGCCCGGATGAAGTAGCCGTTGCAGACGTACTTGCCTTTTATGGCGAGCATCGTGCGCCGGAACTCACGCATCCCGAGCTTGTAGGCTATCACCTGATGCCGCTGCTTGATTTCTTCGGTGACAAGCTTTGTGCTTTTATCGACGCTGGTTCATGCCGCACATACTGGCGTGGCCGTATGGAAGGTAAGATCGGCCGCAGAGCCGTCAAGCAGGGGACAGCGCGGCGCGAGCTTGAGACACTTCAAGCGGCGCTGCGTTTTGCGTATCAGAGCAACAAGCTTGCTTTTCCCGTGCCGGTGACCTTGCCTGAGAAGGCAGCGCCCCGTGAACGCTGGCTGACCCGTTCGGAAGCCGCAGCACTCATTGCCGGTGCGCTTGGCATCATGCCGGTTGCCTATGACATTGAAAACCGCAAGCCGGTCAAATGGGGCAGGATGTTTCGGCCATCCTACCATGTCGCACGGTTTATCCTGATCGGCCTTTATTCCGGCACGCGTCACGATGCGATTTTGAACATGCGCTGGAAGCAGAATTCCAGGGGCGGATGGTTCGATCTGGATCACGGCATCATGTACCGGCGAGGGCAGGGGCAGACCGAAACCAACAAGCGCCGCCCGCCAGTGCCGATTCATGAAAACCTGATCGCGCATGTCGAACGCTGGAAGCAAATCACAATTCACGGGCCAGTCGAATACCACGGGCAACTGATCGCCAAGGAAAAGAAGGGCTTTGCCCGTGCCCGCACACTGGCCGGACTGGACGAAAGCGTAACCCCGCACGTGCTGCGCCACACATGCGCGACATGGATGCTTCAGCGAGGCATTTCAACGTGGGAAGTCGCGGGTTTTCTCGGCACGTCTGAGAAGGTCATTCGAGACACTTATGGGCATCATTCGCCCAACCACTTACAGACCGCAAAAAGGCGGTTCCGTGGGCATAAATTGGGCAATGAGAAAATGAAGGAAGCAGCACAATGAGCGCTGAACGCCTAATCCCTTATGACACAAGGGGAACGGATGGTGGGCGTGACAAGGATCGAACTTGTGACCCCTACGATGTCAACGTAGTGCTCTCCCGCTGAGCTACACGCCCATCCGTGGCGCGGTGTATTCCAAACTTTGGCGGTCGCGTCAACTGGTTTTTGAAGCTTTTTTGTCGCCTTTCGCTTTCGCTCCCGCGCGCCGGACTAAACGCCGAGAACCTTTTCTACCTCGTCGACCAGATCGCGCAGGTGAAACGGCTTGGAAAGCACCTTGGCGTCCTTGGGGGCTGCCGAATCGGCGTTGAGCGCGACGGCGGCGAAGCCGGTGATGAAGATCACCTTGAGATCGGGGTCGAGCTCGGTCGCCCGGCGGGCAAGCTCGATGCCGTCCATCTCGGGCATGACGATGTCGGTCAGAAGCAGCGAAAAAGGTTCCTCTCGCAGCCTGTCATAGGCGCTTGCGCCATTATCGAAAGCGGCGACCTGATAACCGGCCTTTTCCAGCGCTTTTACCAGGAAACGGCGCATGTCGTCGTCATCTTCCGCCAGAAGAATTTTCAGTACCATCGGCTCAACCATATCGGCGCATTGGGCTTTCGCGTTTACCGGTCTGATAGACCCTATGTCGTAAACAAGCAATAAAGAGGGCCTCAAACTTTCCGCCACCCGGGCGGCGGCCTTGGCAGGCAAGGCCGGAGCGCGTAAATCTCCGGTATGAAGGAAGCGACAGTGACCGGCAGGGACGAACTGAGTTTTGACAGCGATGCGCGTTGGTTCGAGGTGATCCGCCCCGAGCGGCAGACGCTGCCGCTGGTCTTCAACTCGCCCCATTCCGGCCGGGTCTACAGCAACGCCTTTCTGTCGGAGACGCGGCTTGACGCCCACGAGATCAGGCGTTCGGAGGATCTCTACGTCGATGAACTGTTCGCCATGGCGCCGGCCTTCGGCGCGCCGCTGCAAAGGGCCTTCTTTCCGCGCGCCTTCCTCGACGTCAACCGCGAACCTTTCGAGCTCGATCCGCGCATGTTTTCCGGTGCCCTGCCGTCGCATGTCAACATGACCTCCATGCGGGTCGCCGGCGGTCTCGGCACGATCCCGCGCATCGTCGCCGAGAACATGCCGATCTATGACGCCCCGATCGATGCGGGCGCGGGGCTCAGGCGAATCGAGGAAATCTACCGGCCTTATCACCGGAGCCTCAAGCAACTGATGCAGGAGACAAAGCGACGGTTCGGGCGGGCGGTGCTGATCGACTGCCATTCCATGCCCGGCAGCGTGACCGTCGGCGGCCACCGCCGGAAGCCCGATATCGTTATCGGCGACCGGTTCTCCACCAGCGCCTCGAGCGACATCGCCTATGCGGCGATCTCGATCCTCGAGCGGATGGGCTTCGTCACCGCCTACAACAAGCCCTATGCGGGCGGTTTCATCACCGAGCACTACGGCCGTCCCGCCGCCGATTGCCATGCGCTCCAGATCGAGGTCTCGCGCAGACTATACGCCGACGAGCAGAGCTACGCGAAAAAGCCGGAATTCATCGCGCTGAAACAGGCGCTGACGCTGTTCATCCAGGAATTCTCCGCGTTTCTCGCCGGCAGCGAGGACAGTGCAGGCCTTGCTGCGGAGTGAGGCGTTTCGTCCGGGTGCGCGGGGCGTTCAAAAAAAACCGCGCCGTGGGCGCGGTTAAGTCTAGGGAGGAAACACCCAAGGAGGGTATTCACAGTCGAGAGACTGTAGTCCAGACAATAGATGACCGTGCGAGGCCTGTCAAGTTAATTTGCCTGAATTTTGCGCAATAAGTACTATTGTCTAATTTTTACGCGTATTGCCCGCTTTTTAATTTCCTTTTGCCGCATGGGTGAGCGGAAATCTCCGGTCAGGACGCGTGTTCGGGGCGCGGGGCGTATTTTCTCGCCCGAGGCGATTCCCTTGAGGGCGGAAAGACTCTAGAAACTGGCGGAAACGTTTCCTCGTCTTGCCACAGGATCTGCCATGCTTCCCGACCATGCCTTTTTCACAAGGCTCGCCGATGCCGCCGCCGCCGAGACCTTGCCGCGCTTCCGCTCGGGCCTTGATGTCGACAACAAGCTGAGCGGCGGTTTCGATCCTGTCACGGAAGGCGACAGGGCCGCCGAGAGCGCCATAAGGCGGCTGATCGAGGAGACCTATCCGGATCATGGCATCCTCGGCGAGGAGCATGGCGCAAGCGGGCTTGATCGCGAATATGTCTGGGTGATCGATCCGATCGACGGCACGCGGGCCTTCATCTCCGGCGTGCCTGTATGGGGCACGCTGATCGGGCTTTACCGGAACGGCCGTGCGGTGATGGGGCTGATGGACCAGCCCTTTACCGGCGAGCGGTTCTTTGCCGATCCGGGGGGGAGCCTGTTTGCCGGACCGGGCGGGCCGCGGCGACTGAAAACCCGCGATTGCCGGGAACTCGGCGCGGCAGTGCTGTTTACCACCTCGCCGCGGATCATGGGCACGGCTGCGCTGTCGCGCTACGACCGGCTGGAGCGGCAGGTCCGGCTCGCGCGCTACGGCATTGATTGCTATGCCTATTGCCTGCTGGCATCCGGTTTTGCCGATCTCGTCGTCGAAAGTGACCTGAAGCCCTATGATGTCGGGGCGTTGATTGCGATCATCGAAGGCGCCGGCGGCGTGATCTCCACCTGGACCGGCGAGCGGCCCGAGCATGGCGGCGATATCGTTGCCGCAGCGACGCCCGCACTTCACGAGGCTGCCCTTGCCGAGCTGAACGCCGCATAAGGCTTTTCAGCGCGCGGCCAGGCATTCATCGAAAAAGCCGAGGATGGCGTCCAGGGCAGGGCGGCGCACGGCGTCGACCTCCTGCAGGATCTCATGCCCGGATGACGGCAGCACAAGGTGGCGCGCGCCGAGCATTGCGGCCAGTTGCGCCTGCGACCCTGCCGGGATCAACGCGTCGCGGCCGGCGGAGAGGACAAGCGACGGGCAGCCGATCGCGGCAAGCGCCTTCGGGCGGGTGAGCCGGCGGATCGCGCCGAGACAGGCCGAGAGCCAGCCGAAGGTCACCGGCCCCAGCAGATAGGGCGGATCGGTTTTCGCCGCCGCGATATTGCGCGCGTAGCGAGCGCGGTCCGATGTGTGGGGCTGGTCCTCGAACCGCGCCGGTTGGCTGCGCGGCCGCGCGGTGCGCTGCCTTGCCCGGCCCGTGCGGCTGAAGAGCCAGGCCATGGCGCGGACCACAAAGGTCGGGTAGCGGTCATGGCGGATGCCGACGAAGGGCGCGGAAAGCACAAGGCCCGCAAACCGGCCGGAAGCCTGTTCCGCAACCGAAAGCGCGATCAGCCCGCCAAGCGAATGACCCAGAAGAAAATAAGGCCCGGGCATTCTGCCCTCGACCTTCTGGGCGAAGAAGTCGACAATGTCCCGAGGGTAGTCCGAGAAATGTTCGATATGGCCCATATTGCCGTCCTCGGGTCGGCGTTCGGATCCGCCCTGGCCGCGCAGGTCCAGGATTGCGACGGCAAAACCGGCAATGCGGAAATCGCACACGGTCTCGGCATATTTCTCGATGAACTCCGCCCGGCCCGCGACAATGAGCACCGTGGCGCGTGCGTCTTCGCATGGGAACAACCCGTAACGCAGCATGATGCCGTCAAAGGCGCGCATCATGCCGATCGTGTGGTTCGCGTCCATTGCCTGTCGTCCATTGCCTCGTGATCCGCCCCTGATGACGCCCGCGTGCGGCAAAGGCAATGGCCTGTTCGTGAATTGGGGCGTAAAAAGGACCGGAACCGGACACTTGAACAGGGGTAAAAGCGTCTCGGCTCCGGCCAAGATACCGCTATCACTGGGTCAAGAGTGACAACGGTGCCGGGACGGGTGCGCCGTAGTTCCCGGCAAAAGCTGAATGGCGCATTACGCCTGAACGTGAGTTCAATAGCGCATTCATATTGCGTTCATTCTCAATATAGTGGCGACGAATGCGGGACAAAACTGCGTCAGCGCGCCCTGTCAACGCGAGTGCGCGGTGATGATTTTGCCAGCGCAGGCCCTCTTGAAATCGGTGCAGACTTTTCCCAAATCTTCAAACGTGGACGCCGACTACCGGGTCCGCAACCGTTTTCCGCGATCGCCTGTTTCGGGATCGCCGGGAAATGTCATCGCAACCATACGTCGCTCAAAGGAGGACATTATGCGTAACGTCGATTTTTCGCCCCTTTATCGTTCTACCGTCGGTTTTGACCGGCTTTTCAATCTCCTCGACTCGATGGGCCAGCCCGAACAGGCGCCTGCCTATCCGCCCTATAATATCGAGCGCACCGGCGAGAATGCCTATCGCATCTCGATGGCCGTCGCCGGCTTCAGCGAAAGCGAGCTTTCCATTGAGGCCCATGCCAACGTGCTGACCGTGAAAGGCGAGAAGGCCGAGGAAGATGACGAAGGCAACAGCGAATACCTCTATCGGGGTATCGCAAAGCGCGCATTCGAACGCCGCTTCCAGCTGGCCGACCACATGGAAGTCCAGGGTGCAACACTGAAGAATGGTCTACTTTATGTTGAGCTGCTGCGCAACATTCCCGAGGCTATGAAACCGCGCCGAATTGCAATCGAGACGCGATCCGGCGAGCCGAAAACGATTTCGGCGCAGAAGAATGTGGAGATGGATGCCGCCTGACGGCAGACCCCCACTAGCAGAAATTGTAACGGCGCCTCTCGGGGCGCCGTTTTTTCATCCGTGCCAGCGCCGTGTGATTCGCGCGGCCAGGTGATCCAGGGAAATTCTGCCGGGTCCGTAGATGACCAGCAGGACCAGCGGCACTGTCCAGAGAAGGCGCTGGTCGAGGATGACGCTGTCGGGGAAGCGGTCGAACAGCGCGCCAATGGTCTCGCCGCCGACCTGATGTACCGTGATGTCCACCAAGGTCTGGACCGCGATGAAGCCGAGCATGCCGAGGGCGCTCAGCCGGGTGGCGAGGCCGAAGATGATCAGCAGCGGCAGGGCGAATTCGGCATAGGTTCCCAGATGAACGATCAGCCCCCAGGGCAGGAAGGACACCGAGGAGACATCGCCGCCGGCGGCCTCGACGGCGGGAAGCGCGATCTGGTAGTAGGCGGAGCTTCGAACCATGAAGAAGCCGGCAAGGCCGGGCTCGACCTTGGTCAATGCCGAGTTCAGGAAGTAGAGCCAGAGGGTGGAGGCAAACACCAGCCTGGCGAAAAGCCCCGGAAACCATGGCGCCAGGAAGGTCTGGAGGCGTGCAAAGACACGGTCATGGAGACGCGCGATCGTGCAGATGAAATGCATGGTGACTACTCCCGTGCAGCCGAAAGGCGCGTGAAGGCGCCCGAGGTGATCAATATCGAAAACGCGGCGCCGAGGTCGAAGGCGGGGTCGAGCGCCGTCGCGGCCTCGGCCGCCTCGCAGATCGGCATGCCCTCGATCAGTTTGCCGAAGAAGACGGCCTGTCCGTCTGTAAGCGAAAGCACCGCAACGTCATAGTGCGGCCGGGTTACCAGCGCGGTCTCGGCCGGTGACGGGTCGAAGTCCCTGAGCCCGGTTCCGTTGCGGGCGCGCAGGAAAATGCTCACCGCCGCGCTGTCGAAGCGCCGCAGCCGTGTGGCCGGGTGCGGAACGAGGGCTGCCGCCATCAGGCCGTCCGGCGAAAGCGTCTGGAGCTCGTCGGGTGATAGCGGATCCGCATCTTCCGCGTGATAGGCATCGAGCCAGGCCCGCTCCAGACGGGCAATATCGGACAGGAAGAACAGATGTTCGGCAGGCTCGAACGTGGCGATGAAATCGGCAAAGCCGTGGCCGTATTCGGCAATCACAGGCGTCCGCGGCGGTTCGCGGGCGATATAGTCGCCGGCCATGGCGGAGAAGAACCGTTCCCCCACAAGGTCGCGCGTCACGGGAAAGATATCCGCGAGCGCGCCTTTGAGTCCGACAGCGACATTGTTGCGGTAAACGCCGAAGCGTTTGACGGCAGGTCCGCCGAACGGGTTGGAAACGCCATCCGGCGCGGTTTCGGCCGGCGGTCCGAGAAGGGCCGCTGCGAATCCTTCGAGCGTTGCGGCAGCGGAGCGAGGGTCAGCCATGGCGGCTGCCGAGCAGAAAGCGCTCGCCCTCCCGGTTCATGATCTCCTCGGCCAGTTGCGCCTCGCGCTTCAGGATCGGCCATTCGGGCACGTCATTGTCCCATTCGATCAGCGTCGGAAGCGGGCCGGTCTTCTGGATGACGAAGGCATAAAGCGCCCAGACGGCGTCATCGACGGGTCGGTCATGGGCGTCGATCAGAAGCGGCGCGCCCGTATCGTCAACATCCTCTGCGTGGCCGGCGAGGTGGATCTCGCCGACCCGCTCCAGCGGAAAACTCTTCAGGTATGACAGGGCGTCAAAGCCGTTATTGGTCGCTGACACATGGACATTGTTGACGTCGAGCAGCAGGCCGCAGCCGCTCCTGCGCGCAATCTCGTCGAGGAAGATCGTCTCCGGGATCGTGCTTTCGGAAAACGCGACATAGGTGGACGGGTTTTCCAGCAGGATCGGCCTCTTGAGCCTGTTCTGCACCCGGTCGATATGGTCGACGATATGGCAGAGCGTCTCATCGGTATAGGGCAGCGGCAGAAGGTCGTTGTAATAGGCGTCGTCATGGGTCGACCACGCCAGGTGTTCGGAAACGAGGCCTGGTTCATAGCGCTCGACAACGCCCGCCAGCCGTTCCAGATGGCCCGGATCAATCCCGCGCGGCGAGCCGATCGAAAGGCCGACGCCGTGGACGGACAGGGGGAAGTCCTGGCGCATGCGCGTCAGGATGCGGTGCGGGTGGCCGCCCGCGCCCATATAGTTTTCGGCATGCACTTCGAGAAAGCCGATTGCGTAATCATCGTTCAGGATGGCGTCGGCATGGGCGGTCTTGAAGCCGGCGCCGGCCCGCTGCGGGACCTGTCGCCGCGCAAGCAAGGCAGTCATTTCGCTGGACATGTGTGGCGCTCCCGCTCACTGGATGACGCAAGACCGCCGGCGCGCCGAGGGCACCGGCGGCGTTGACGCGCAATCACATTGCGGGAAGGTCGCGATCGAGCGGCTCGAGCGAACCCATGCGGTCGCCCGGAAGCTTCATGTCCGTGCAGGAGCCTTCGGCCACATATTTCCAGGCATTGCCCTGGTAGTCGACCTTGGACGTGCCTGCGCAGGTCGTGCCCGGTCCGGCGGCGCAATCGTTCTGGCCGGCCATGGCGACGCCGTAGCACTTGACATTGGCGGCCTGGGCGGGGGCGGTGGCCGCAAGGCTGCCGACAGCCACGGCGAGCGCGCCGGCAAGCGTTGCTGCGCTGATCTTGTTGGTCTTCGACATGCTATTCTCCTCATTGATCGAGACGGGTTCGATTGTTGTGCAAGTCTTGTTCTTGCACGCAGGAGTTTTGCAAAATCGGCCTTCACTTGGAAATCAATCGAGCGTCACCCGGCAGTCACGCCGCGTCACCGGCCTGTGAGGCGCCGTTACCCGTTTGTGAGCGGCTCGGCCTCAAGGAAGGAGACAAAGCGATCGACCTCGGCCTCCGTCGAGGCGAAGCTGGTCACGCAGCGCGCCAGAACCTCGTCTTCAGCCACAAGTCCGGGCTGGTCTGCCGGCGTCAGCCAGTCGTAGAACTCAGCGCCGGCCTTGCGCGCGGCTTCGGCCGCGGCCTTCGGCAGGATGATGAAGACCTCGTTCGATTGGGTCTCCCAGGCAAGCCGCGCCTTTGCCGATTTGCGAAAGGCAATGCGCATCCGCTCGGCCATGGCGTTTGAGTGGCGGGCAAGGTCGAGCCAGAGGTCGTCGGTCAGGTAGGCGTCGAGCTGGGCGGAGATGAAGCGGGTCTTGGAGAAGAGATGGGCGGCGCGCTTGCGGATGAAGGGCATCTCCCGCGCCTGGTCCGGGTTCATGAACACGATTGCCTCCGCGCACCAGCAGCCGTTCTTGGTGCCGCCGAAGGAGAGAATGTCGACGCCGCGCTTCCACGTCATTTCGGCCGGCGTCGCATCGAGCGCGACAAGCGCATTGGCAAAGCGCGCGCCATCCATGTGAACCGGAAGGCCGCCTTCCTTTGCGACAGCGGTAAGCGCATCAATTTCGTCAAGTCCGTAGACGGTGCCGACCTCCGTCGATTGCGTCAGCGACAGCGCCATGGGCTGGCCGTGATGGATGAAATCCGCCGGATAGCGCGCGGCGATGCGCCTCAGCTCCGACGGCGTCATCTTGCCTTCCGGGCCCGAAACGGTGGCGAGCCTGCCGCCGCCGGTGAAATATTCCGGCGCGCCGCCCTCGTCATTGGCGATGTGGGCGTCCTTGTGGCAGAAGACCACGCCGCCCGGCCGCCCGACGGAGGAAAGCGCCAGCGAATTGGCCGCCGTGCCCGTGCCGACGAAGAAGACGGCGACCTCGCGCTCGAAGAGATCGTTGAACCGCGCCTCGATCTTCCGGTCCAGCGGGCTTGTGCCATAGGCATTGGCATAGCCCGACTGTTCGCGCAGCAGCGCCTCGCCGATTGCGGGATGGGCGCCGGACCAGTTGTCGGAAGCAAAAAACATGGATAAAGACCTCAAAAGCGTTCTGGAAATGCGGTTAGCGGGATATCAGGGAAAAGGTCGCCGCCTGTAAAGGGGCATTCCCGATGTCCGGTGCGAGGTGCTGTCTTCGCAGGAGTTTGCGCCTGTCGGCTTGATGGGCGTGGATTCTGCCTATAAATTGCCGTTTTCTTTCACGTCTGTCGAAAGAACCTTGAAATGGGTAACTTTGTTGCGCTGGCCGGTCATCCGGCGTAATTTTCTCTCGCCTTCGGACGCGCGATTTCATTATTTGCTTGCCACTTTGCGTGGTTTCTGGCATGAACGGCAGATAGGACAGTTATGCTGTCCTATTTTTATGTCCGGCTGTGTCGTGTGCCGGTCGCAAGGGGCTGACGCGTTCCCGCTTTTTGGTCTATAATGACCGCACAAGCGGAAGGCCGCGCTCCTGCCTCGCTCACGACAAGAGCCATCGGCTGGAGCGCCCGTTGTATGGTCGTCCCGGTTTTAAATGAGAGAGAGGTCTGCAGGCGGCGGGGCGCGACAGCGTCTTCACGCATTTGCCTGCTCCCCACGATCCGGTTTCGCCTGCATTCCGGCAGGTTTTAAGGAGATCTTGTATGACGAAGATGACGCCATCCGCGCTCAGTGGTGCCCCGCTCACGCAAATGACCGTGACGCCTGCCGCCAATAAAGCTGCCGACGGCCGTCGCAACAAACGTCAGGGGCTCTATGATCCGAGGAACGAGCACGATGCCTGCGGCGTCGGCTTCATCGCCCATATGAAGGGCGAGAAGTCGCACCAGATCGTCAAGGACGGCCTGTTCATTCTCGAAAATCTCACCCACCGCGGCGCGGTCGGCGCCGACCCGCTGATGGGCGACGGCGCCGGCATGCTGATGCAGATTCCGGACAGGTTCTTCCGTGAGGAAATGGCGGCCGAAGGCATCGTGCTGCCGAAGGTCGGCGAATATGCCGTCGGCTATTTCTTCATGCCGCGCGATCCCGAGCGCATCGCCCATTACAAGGACATCATCCAGAAGGTGATCGCCGACGAAGGACAGCGCTTCATCGGCTTCCGCGAAGTGCCTGTCGACAATTCATCGCTGTCGAAGGCGGAGGATATCGCCGCCACCGAGCCCTATCACCTGCAGGTCTTCATCGGCGCCGGCGCGCGCGCCGATACGCAGCAGGATTTTGAACGTCGTCTGTTCATTCTGCGCAAGGTGATCTCGAACACGATCTTTTCCGAATCGGAAGGCGCGGCCGAGGATTTCTACATCGTCTCGATGTCGTCCTCGACCATCGTCTACAAGGGCATGTTCCTCGCCTATCAGGTCGGCGCCTATTACAAGGATCTGTCCGATCCGCGCTTCGAGTCCGCCGTTGCCCTCGTGCACCAGCGCTTTTCGACCAACACCTTCCCGTCGTGGAAGCTGTCGCATCCCTATCGCATGGTCGCCCATAACGGCGAGATCAACACGCTCAGGGGCAATGTGAACTGGATGGCCGCGCGGCAGGCTTCCGTATCATCGCCGCTCTTCGGCGATGATATCTCCAAGCTCTGGCCGATCTCCTACGAGGGCCAGTCCGATACGGCCTGTTTCGACAACGCGCTCGAATTCCTGGTTCAGGGCGGCTATTCCATGGCCCATGCAGTGATGATGCTGATCCCGGAAGCCTGGGCCGGCAACATGTCGATGGGGCCGCAGACGCGCGCCTTCTACGAATATCACGCCGCCCTGATGGAGCCGTGGGACGGCCCGGCCGCCGTTGCCTTTACCGATGGCCGCCAGATCGGCGCGACGCTTGACCGTAACGGTCTGCGTCCGGCGCGCTATCTGATCACCAAGGATGACCGGATCATCATGGCGTCTGAAGCCGGCGTTCTGCCGGTCGAGGAAGAAAACATCGTTGCCAAGTGGCGCCTGCAGCCCGGCCGCATGCTTCTGATCGACATGGAAAAGGGCCGGATCATTTCCGATGACGAGATCAAGTCCGAGCTTGCCGGCATGCACCCCTATCAGGACTGGCTGGACCGGACCCAGCTCATTCTGGAGGAGCTTAAGCCGGTTGAACCGCGCGCGCTCCGGCGCGACGTGTCGCTGCTCGACCGCCAGCAGGCCTTCGGCTACACCCAGGAAGACACCAAGATCCTGATGTCGCCGATGGCGACCACGGGGCAGGAAGCGATCGGCTCGATGGGCACCGATACGCCGATTTCGGCGATGTCGGACAAGTCGAAGCTGCTCTACACCTATTTCAAGCAGAACTTCGCCCAGGTTACCAACCCGCCGATCGACCCGATCCGCGAGGAGCTGGTGATGAGCCTGGTCTCCTTCATCGGCCCGCGTCCGAACATTCTCGACCATGAGGGCGCCTCGCGCGAGAAGCGCCTGGAAGTGCGCCAGCCGATCCTGACCAATGGCGATCTGGAGAAGATTCGCTCCATCGGTCATACGGAGGACCGGTTCGACACCAAGACGCTCGACGTTACCTATAGCGCCGATCAGGGCGAAGCCGGCATGCCGGAGATGATCGACCGGCTGTGCGAGCGCGCGGAAGCTGCCGTCAAGGGCGGCTACAACATCATCGTGCTTTCCGACCGCCAGATAGGCCCGGACCGGATCGCGATCCCCGCGCTTCTGGCGACCGCCGCCGTGCACCATCACCTGATCCGCAAGGGGCTCAGAACCTCGGTCGGCCTCGTGGTCGAATCGGGCGAGCCGCGCGAAGTGCATCATTTCTGCTGTCTCGCCGGCTATGGTGCGGAAGCCATCAACCCCTATCTCGCCTTCGATACGCTGGCCGATATGCACGCCAAGGGGATGTTCCCCGAGGAGGTCGACGCCGGCGAGGTGATCTACCGCTATATCAAGGCGATCGGAAAGGGCATGCTGAAGGTCATGTCCAAGATGGGCATCTCCACCTACCAGTCCTATTGCGGCGCGCAGATCTTCGACGCCATCGGCCTGTCGTCGGAATTCGTGGAACGCTTCTTCTTCGGCACGGCCTCGATGATAGAGGGCGTTGGCCTGACCGAAGTGGCCGAGGAGACGGTCGCCCGCCATCGCGCCGCCTTCGGCAAGGATCCCGTGCTTGCTTCCACGCTCGATATCGGCGGCGAATATGCCTACCGGATCCGCGGCGAGGCCCATGCCTGGACGCCGGATGCCGTGGCCGAGCTGCAGCATGCCGTGCGCGGCAATGCGCGCGACCGCTATGACGCCTTCGCGAAGATGGAAAACACGACCGCGCTTCGGATGAACACCATTCGCGGCCTTTTCCGGATCAGGAATGCCGAGGAGATCGGACGCGAGCCGGTGCCGCTCGAGGAGGTTGAACCGGCTTCCGAGATCGTCAAGCGCTTCTCCACCGGCGCCATGTCCTTCGGCTCGATTTCGCGCGAGGCGCATACGACGCTTGCGATTGCCATGAACCAGATCGGCGGCAAGTCGAACACCGGCGAGGGCGGCGAGGAGAGTGACCGCTATCTGAAGCTGCCCGACGGCTCCTATCCGAAGGAGCGCTCGGCGATCAAGCAGATTGCGTCGGGCCGTTTCGGCGTGACGACCGAATATCTGGTCAATGCCGATCTGCTTCAGATCAAGGTGGCCCAGGGCGCCAAGCCCGGCGAGGGCGGCCAGCTTCCCGGCCACAAGGTCGATGCGACGATCGCCAAGACCCGTCATTCGACGCCGGGTGTCGGTCTCATCTCGCCGCCGCCGCACCATGACATCTATTCGATCGAGGATCTGGCGCAGCTGATCTACGATCTGAAGAACGTCAACCCGACGGCCGATGTCTCGGTCAAGCTGGTGTCCGAAGTGGGCGTCGGCACGGTTGCCGCCGGCGTTGCCAAGGCGCGCGCCGACCACATCACCATCTCCGGTTTTGACGGCGGCACCGGCGCTTCGCCGCTGACCTCGCTGAAGCATGCCGGCAGCCCGTGGGAAATCGGCCTTGCCGAAACCCAGCAGACGCTGGTGCTGAACGGTCTCAGATCGCGCATCGCGCTGCAGGTCGACGGCGGGCTGAAGACCGGTCGCGACGTGCTGATCGGCGCCATGCTCGGCGCGGATGAGTTCGGTTTCTCCACCGCGCCGCTGATTGCGGCCGGCTGCATCATGATGCGCAAGTGCCACCTGAACACCTGCCCTGTCGGCGTCGCCACCCAGGACCCGGTCCTGAGGAAGCGCTTCAAGGGCCTGCCAGAACATGTGGTCAACTACTTCTTCTTCGTCGCCGAGGAATTGCGCGAGATGCTGGCGGCCCTCGGCTTCACCAGCCTCAACGAGGTCATCGGCTCTGTCGAACTCCTCGACAAGGATGAGGCGATCGCGCACTGGAAGTCCAAGGGGCTCGATTTTTCGAAGATCTTCCACAAGGTGGCAGCACCCAAGGACGCGACCTTCTGGACCGAGCGCCAGAAGCACCCGATCGACGATATCCTCGACCGCAGGCTGATCGAAAAGGCGATGCCGGCGCTCGAGAACAAGGAAAAGGTCGCCTTCGACGTCGAGATCAAGAATGTCGACCGCTCCGCCGGCGCCATGCTCTCGGGCGAGGTCGCCAAGCGCTGGAACGAGAAGGGCCTGAAGGAAGACACGATCTCCGTGACGCTCACCGGCACGGCCGGACAGTCCTTCGGCGCGTTCCTGGCAAGCGGCGTGACCTTTGACCTGATCGGTGACGGCAACGACTATGTCGGCAAGGGGCTTTCGGGCGGCAAGATCATCATCCGTCCGCCGGAGAACTCCCCGATCGTGCCGGAGGAATCGATCATCGTCGGCAATACGGTGCTTTACGGCGCGACTTCCGGCGAGTGCTATTTCCGCGGCGTGGCCGGGGAACGCTTCGCCGTCAGAAACTCCGGAGCGATTGCCGTCGTCGAGGGCGTTGGCGACCATGGCTGCGAATACATGACCGGCGGCCTCGTCGTCGTGCTCGGCCCGACGGGCCGCAATTTCGCGGCCGGCATGTCGGGCGGCGTGGCCTACGTTCTCGATGAGGACGGCGGCTTTGCCGACCGGTGCAACATGGCAATGGTCATGCTGGAGCCGGTGCCGGAAGAAGACGACATGCTGGAAAAGCTCCACCATCACGGCGGCGATCTCATGCACAAGGGCCGCGTCGACGTTTCCGGCGACATGACCCGGCATGACGAGGAGCGCCTGGTGCGGCTCATTACCAACCATCTGCTCTACACAGGCTCGGGCCGCGCCAAGGCGATCCTGGACGACTGGGCGCATTACCGCCCGATGTTCCGCAAGGTCATGCCGGTCGAATATCGCCGCGCTCTGGAAGAGATGGAGCGCATGCGCATGGGTGTCGCGGCAGAATAAGAGGCAACAGACATCTGTCGGCGTCCCGGCTTTTGAGTGCGGGACGCTTTCTTGCGCGCGCCACGAGCGCGTAACGTCAGCTTGAAGTAGTCAGGATTACGAAATG
Source organism: Martelella sp. AD-3 (assembly GCF_001578105.1). GTDB lineage: Bacteria > Pseudomonadota > Alphaproteobacteria > Rhizobiales > Rhizobiaceae > Martelella. The sequence goes on from NZ_CP014275.1 coordinate 663,173, forward strand.
GGCAAGGTTACTGGGTTTATGGAAATCGACCGGCAGGTCGCGAAGTATCAGCCGGCCTCCGATCGCATCCGTCATTTCCGCGAATTCACCATTCCGATGTCGGACCCGGAAGTGCAGAAGCAGGCGGCCCGCTGCATGGATTGCGGCATTCCCTATTGCCATGGTCCGACCGGCTGTCCGATCCACAACCAGATTCCGGACTGGAACGATCTGGTCTATAGCGGCAACTGGAAAGAGGCGATCGCAAACCTGCATTCGACCAACAATTTTCCGGAATTCACCGGTCGGGTATGCCCGGCGCCCTGCGAGGAGGCCTGCACGCTGAACCTCGAGGACATTCCGGTCTCGATCAAGACGATCGAGCAGGCGATCGCCGACAAGGCCTACGAACTGGGCTTCATCGTGCCGAAGCCGGCAACGACCAAGACCGGCAAGAAGGTTGCCGTGATCGGTTCCGGACCGGCCGGCATGTCGGCGGCCCAGCAGCTTGGCCGCGCCGGCCATGATGTCGTTGTGTTCGAGCGGGAGGCCAAGCCCGGCGGACTGCTGCGTTACGGCATCCCGGATTTCAAGATGGAGAAGAACTTCATCGATCGCCGCGTCGAACAGATGCGCGGCGAAGGGGTCGAGTTCCGTTGCGGCGTCAATGTCGGCGTCGACGTCAAGATCGACGACCTGCTCGCCGAGTATGATGCGGTGCTCTATTGCGGCGGCTCGGAAACGCCGCGCGCTTCCGGCATCGGCGGCGGCGATCTGCACGGCGTCTACGATGCCATGCCCTTCCTCGTTCAGCAGAACAAGCGGGTGGGCCGCGAGAGCATAGACAGCACCGGCTGGCCCTCGGAGCCTATCCTGGCCGGCGGCAAGCATGTCGTGGTCGTCGGCGGCGGCGATACCGCGTCCGACTGCGTCGGCACGGCCTTCCGCCAGGGCGCCGTCAAGGTGACCCAGCTCGATATCCGCCCGCAGCCGCCGGAAAAGGAAGACAAGCTCGCCGTCTGGCCGTTCTGGGCCACCAAGATGCGCACCTCCTCTTCCCAGGCCGAAGGCGCAATTCGCGAGTTCCAGGTGGCGACGCTGGAATTCGTCGGCGAGGAGGGCGTGCTCACTGGCGTCAAATGCTGCCATGTGGACGAGAAGCGCCAGCCGATCGCCGGCACGGAGTTTGTCATCAAGGCCGACCTCGCCTTCATCGCCATCGGTTTCCGCGGCCCCCTGAAGACCGGCGTGCTGTCCGATCTGGAAGGACGGCTGACGCTGAATACGGACCGTCGCGGTTCGGTCAATGTTGTCGCCAATGATGATGACTACAAGACGTCGGTCGACAGGTTCTGGACCGCCGGCGATGTCCGGCGCGGCCAGTCGCTCGTCGTCTGGGCGATCCGCGAGGGCCGTCAGGCCGCCCGTTCGATCGACCTCGCCCTGATGGGCGAGACCCTGTTGCCGCGCTGAAATCGCTGATGAAATTGCAGGCTGCGGCGTGACGCCGCAGCCTTTCCCGGAAAAAGCGTGAAAGGGTCGTTGCCTTGATTGCGCTCGCTATTGCTTCTTGTTAGACCTTACTCATACTTGAGTGAAACTTAGTTTATTTTTCAATAGAGGAGAGGGTCTTGGCTCAGCACAAGAAGGTTCGCAAGGCGGTTCTGCCGGTTGCAGGTCTGGGAACGCGGTTCCTGCCCGCCACGAAGGTCGTGCCGAAGGAATTGCTCCCGGTTGTCGACAAGCCGATCGTCCAGTATGTCGTCGATGAGGCGATCGAGGCGGGGATCGAGCATTTCGTTTTCGTCACCGGCCGCAACAAGCATGTGATCGAAGACTACTTCGACATTCAGTACGAGCTGGAAAGCACGTTGAAGGCGCGTAACAAGCATGCCGAGCTCAGCCTTCTCGCCGACATGCTGCCGGCCGCGGGCACCGCCACCTTCACCCGCCAGCAGGAGCCGCACGGGCTCGGCCATGCCGTCTGGTGCGCGCGCGAAGTCGTGGGTCCCGAGCCGTTTGCGCTGATCCTGCCGGATATGGTGATGGAGGCGGAAAAGCCCTGCCTGAAGGGTATGATGGAAGTCTATGACGTTGCCGGGGGCAATGTCGTTTCCGTCGAGGAGTGCGATCCCGAACTTGCGCACAAATACGGCATCGTCGGCGTCGGCGAGGCTGTCGGAAGCGGCTTCAGGATCACCGAGATGGTCGAGAAGCCGGAAAAGGGCACTGCGCCCTCGAACTATTTCATCAATGGCCGTTACATTCTGCAGCCGGAAATCTTCCCGATTCTCGAAGTGCTCGAACGCGGCGCCGGCAATGAGATCCAGCTGACCGACGGCATGCTGAAACTGGCGCAGGAGCAGGATTTCTACGGCTACAAGTTCGACGGCCAGACCTTCGACTGCGGCTCCAAGGAAGGCTTCATCATTGCCAATGTGGCGCTGGCGCTGAAGCGCGACGACATCCGTCCGAAGGTTGAGGACGAGCTCAAGGCGCTGATCTCCGCGCTGAAATGACGGGAGACTTCCGGGAGGCGCTGCGGCGCCTTGCGACCGATACCGGGCGGCGCTTCGAGGCGCCGCTTTTTTATTGCCGAAAGTATGAACGTGTCATCATCCAGCCTAATCGACCCCGTGGTCATTCCACTTGTCGATGGTCCCAGGAACGAGCTCGAAGGCGAGCGCCCGGACCGTCAGTTCACCGTGGTTCACCGCCCCGAATTGCATGTCTGGCGCGTGGACGCAGCCCGAGCGCGGGTGCTGCTCTATGCCGGCGGCGGATATACCAGGATCGTCTATGACAAGGAGGGGCCGGAGGTCGCCGCCTGGCTGAACGGGCTCGGCATCGAGGTCAATCTCCTCATTCACCGGCTGCCGGGCGCTGATGACGGCAAGGGCGGGCGCTATCCGAAGGGCATCGCGCTCGAAGACGGAATGCTGGCGCTTGATCACCTCGCTGGTGCGCAAAGCGACTTGCCGCTCTTTCATTTCGGCCTGTCCTCCGGCGGACATCTGGCCGGCGTCATGGCCTGCCAGCCGCATCGGCTGAAAGCGGCGGGCGCCTTGATCTGTTATGCGCCGATCAACGCCAACCACCGCGCCCACAAGTTTCCCGAAGACAAGCCGGACTATCCCCCGCTCGAAAAACAGGACTTCTATGACGCCTGGCCGATCGGGCTTGCCGAGCACCCCCACGGCCTGCCGAAGGTTCCGGTGTTTCTCGCCTATGCGGCGCATGATCGCTCGGTTCCGCTGCAACACGCGCTCAACTATGTTGGGACAGCGGCCGCCCTCGGACTTGATGTTGACCTGCATGTCTTTGCCGATGCGCCGCACGGCTTCGCGCTGCGGTCGCTCAACGGCACGCAAGCGGCCTGGCCCGGCCTTGCCGGCGACTGGATGCGGCGAAAGGCGGACCTTGCGGGCCCCGTATGATGGATGCCTCCTGCCGCTCGCCCGAAGCGATTGTTCTATTGATTGCAAAACCCAAAGGCGCTAACAGCGGAGCATGGACGAGACGACCGACACGACACATGCGGGTGATGCGACCCTTTCAGCCCTGAGAACGCTGGCGTTCGAGAAAAAGGGTCTCGACGCGCTTGCCGCGGCGCTTGAGAACGGGCTGGGCGAGCCCTTTGAAAAGGCCGTTGCCTTGCTCAGGCAAACGCAGGGCCATGTGATTGTCTCCGGCGTCGGCAAGAGCGGCCATGTTGGCACCAAGATCGCCGCCACCTTCGCCTCCACCGGAACGCCGGCCTTCTTCGTGCATCCGGCCGAGGCCAATCACGGCGATATGGGCATGATCGCGCAGAAGGATGCCGTTGTCGCGCTGTCTTGGAGCGGGGAAAGCAGCGAACTGACCGCGCTGGTCGCCTATACCCGCCGCTTCGCCATTCCGCTGATCGCGATTACCGCCGGGACGCAATCCTCGCTGGCGCTGGCCGCCGATATCGTGCTGTCGCTGCCCAAGGCGGAGGAGGCGTGTCCGCTGGGACTGGCGCCCACCACGTCGACAACCATGCAGCTTGCCATCGGCGACGCGCTGGCGATAGCGCTACTCGAGGTGCGTGGCTTTTCCGCCGTTGACTTCAAGGTCTATCACCCCGGCGGCAAGCTCGGCGCGCTGCTCTCGCATGTGGCCGACATCATGCATGTGGGTGAGGAAATCCCGCTGGTGCGTTCGGGCACGCCCTTGCCGGCGGCGATCATGGAGCTTTCCAAGCGCCGCTTCGGCTGCGTCGGCGTCGTCGGCGATGACGGGCGTCTGGCGGGCATCGTCACCGATGGTGACCTGGCGCGCAATCTCTCCCGCGACATGAGCGCGCTCGCCGTCGATGACGTGATGACGCCCGGCCCGAAAACCGTCAGGAAATCGATGATGGTCTCCGGCGCGCTGGCGCTGATTCACAAGCACAATATCTCGGCGCTCATGGTGGTCGACGATGACAATCGGCCGGTGGGGATCGTTCACTTCCACGATTTTCTCAGGATTGGCGCGGCCTGACGCGTCTCACGGGGTTTCGAGCGGCGCGACCGTCAGCCTGCGTCCATCGCCGGAAACGATGCGCACATGCGCGCCTTCCGGCAGGTCCGGCCCTTCCACGACCCAGAGCGTATCATCGAGCTTGATGCGCCCGCGCCCGTCGGTGATGGTGTCGACAACGACGGCGGTGCGGCCGACAAGGCTTGCCGCGCGCTGGTTGAGCAGCGGCTGGTCCGATGTCGTTTCCCGGTTTTTCAGGATCTTCCGTCCCGCCAGAATGGCGACGACGGAAAGGATGGCGAAGAGCAGCACCTGCAATTGCCACCCCCAGAACCCAAAGGGCCAGAAGGCGAGGGACAGCGCTCCGAGAATGAGCGCCGCGATGCCGACCCACATCAGGAAGACGCCAGGCAGGATCAGCTCCGCGACCAGCAGCAGCAGGCCGGCGATGAACCAGCCCCACGGGCCTGCAGCGGCGAAGAAGTCAAGCATCGGCTCCATCGGCGGTCAGCTTTCCTGATTTCTGGAACCGGTCGTGACCGAGGGAGTCGAGCGGCGCGCAGCCGGCTCATTCGAGCCGCCGCCATCTGTGCCGAAGACCTCCTTGGCAATCGCACCGATACCGCCGAGCGAACCGATCAGCGATGACGCCTCCATCGGCATCAGCACCACCTTGGAATTCTTCGCCGTGCCGATCGAGGCCATGGCCTCCGTATATTTCTGGGCAATGAAGTAGTTGATGGCTGCAACATCGCCTTCGGCGATCGCAAGGGATACCGAGCGGGTCGCATTGGCTTCGGCTTCCGCCAGTCTTTCCCGGGCTTCCGCCTCGCGGAAGGCGGCTTCCCGCTCGCCTTCGGCTTCAAGAATGGCGGACTGCTTGGAGCCTTCCGAACGCAGGATCTGCGCCGTCTTGCTGCCCTCGGCCTCAAGGATCTGGGCGCGCTTTTCGCGCTCGGCCTTCATTTGCCGGCCCATGGCCTCCACGAGATCGGTCGGCGGGCGGATGTCCTTGATCTCGATACGGGTGACCTTCACACCCCAGGGCTCGACCGCAAGGTCGACGACGCGCAGCAGTCGCTCATTGATCGAATCGCGGTTGGACAGCAGTTCGTCGAGATCCATCGAGCCCATGACCGAGCGGATATTGGTCATGGTCAGGTTGAGGATCGCCATCTCCAGATTGGCGACCTGATAGGCCGCACTCGCCGGATTGAGGATCTGGTAGAAGGCGACCGCGTCGGCCTCGACGCTGGCATTGTCGCGGGTGATCACCTCCTGCTCCGGCACATCGAGCACCTGCTCCATGATGTTGATGCGTTTGCCGATGCGGTCGATGAAGGGGATGATCAGGTTGAGGCCGGGGGTAAGCGTGCGGGTATAGCGGCCGAAGCGCTCCACCGTATAGCCATAGCCCTGCGGCACGGTCTTGATCCCGGCAAACAGCGTCAGGAGGATCAGGACCACCAGAATGATGATGGTCACGGAAAATCCGGTCAGTATGTCCATGTCGTTTCCTCCTATTCACCGGCCGAAACTGGTGGTGTCTTATCGTTCTTATAGTATGAAAACACGCTTTACGTGTCGTTTATTACTGCTCGCGCGATTTCCGGTTCCAGCCAGCCGCGAAGCTCGCGGTTTACCACATGTTCGATCACTCGCATGCCGAGAGGCGTGTCGTTGAGACAGGGAATATGGGTGAATTTCTCGCCGCCATGCTCGAGAAAGCTCTCGCGCGCCTGTTCGCCGATTTCCTCCAGCGTCTCCAGACAGTCGGAGACGAAGCCGGGATTGATCACGGCGATCCGCTTCACGCCCTTCTTGGGTAAGCCTTCGACCGTCTTGTCCGTATAGGGCTGCAGCCATTCCTCCGGGCCGAAGCGGGACTGGAAGGTGATCATCAGCCGCTCCTTGGAAAGACCGAGCCTCTCGCGCAGAAGCCGCGCTGTCTTCTGGCACTGGCAGTGATAGGGGTCGCCCTTCTTGAAATAGGACTGCGGAATGCCGTGGAAGGAGGTGATGATGAGTTCCGGCTCCCAGTCGAGCGTCGCCAGATGATCGGTCACCGACTGCGCCAGCGCGTCGATATAGACCGGATCGTCGTGATAGGGCGGCACGGTTCGAAGCGCCGGCTGCCAGCGCATGTCGAGCAATGTCTGGAACGCCTTGTCGTTGACCGTGGCTGTCGTCGAGGCGGCATATTGCGGATAGAGCGGAAAGAGAAGGATGCGTTCGCAGCCCGCCGCCTTCAGCGCCTCGATGCGGGCGGGGATCGAGGGCTGGCCGTAGCGCATCGCCCAGTCGATCACGAGGTTCTCGGTGCCTGCGTAATGTCCCGCGAGCTTTTCCGCCTGGCTCCTTGTGTAGGTGCGCAGAAAGCTCTCGTTCTGCTCCTTGTTCCAGATCAGCTCATAGGCCTCGCCCACCTTGGCCGGACGGCGATTGAGAACGATGCCGTAGAGGATCGGATACCAGAGCGCCTTCGGCCATTCGATCACGCGCTTGTCGGTCAGGAATTCTTCCAGATAGCGGCGCATGGATTTCTTGTCCGTGCCGTCCGGCGTCCCGAGATTGACGAGGAGAACGCCGACCTTGCCGAAGGCGACGCTTGGGTGGTTATCCGGCCAGGCGGCATGCATTTCAGACATCGGCAGTCTTTCCATTGTTGTCGTTGTCGGGTTTCATATAACAACGCAAACAAGGCTTCGCCAGATTATAGGGTGTCGCAGGCGGATCGGAGGATATGCTGTCTGCTGTTGACATTGAAGGGCGGGGAAACAGGGCAGCAAACAATCTCTCCCCTTGAGGGGGAGATGTCGCGAAAGCGACAGAGAGGGGGAAGGGCATAAGCCTCGTACCCCGAGTTTACTGAGAAGGTTCACCCCCCTCTGCCCCTGCCGGGGCATCTCCCCCTCAAGGGGGGAGATTGTGGGCTGAGAGGCTTCAGTTACTTCGCCACATTGGTGATGCGGCCGTCCACATAGGGCGTATAGGGGCTGTTCTCGCCGAGATATTCGGCAACGGCTTCTTCCAGGTTCGGGCCGAAATCATAGGCTTTCATGCCCTTGTCAGCGAAGACCGCATAGCCGTCGCCGCCGCCGCGCATGTAGTTGTTGGTGACGACGCCGTAGACCGTCTCGGGATCGATCGGGGCGAACTCGTCCTCGCCGGTTTCAACCTCGACCGAAACGACCCGGCTGCCCGGCTCCTTGCTGGCATCATAGGTGTATTTGAGCCCGGAAACCTGCGGATAACGCCCGGCGCCTTCCTCGATCTTCGAGAGGCCGTTTTCAAGCGCGGCAACGATGTCGGAGCCCTTGAGCTGGAACGTGGCGATCGTGTTCTGGAACGGAAGCACGGTCAGGACCTCGCCCATGGTGACGACGCCTTCATCGATCGAGGCGCGCACGCCGCCGCCGTTCTGGATGGCGATGGTAATGCCCTGGCCGGCGACGCGCTCCAGCATGGCGTCGGCAACGAGATTGCCCATCGGGCACTCCTCGGCGCGGCACATATTGCGGTCGCCGACGACGACGGCGGTGGTCTCGCCGACTTCCTGCTGCTTGAGTTCCTCAAGCGGGGCATCAAGCTCCTCGACCCGCGCCGCAAAGGCCTCGTCGGGCGTGACCGATGCATCAAGCAGAATCGGCGCGCCGGAAACGTCGGTCACCTTGCCGTCATCATCGAAGGTGACGGCGAGATCGCCGAGATATTTGGAATAGGCATAGGCGGTAACGACCGGAACCTCTTCGCCCGACGGATTGGCAACCATCGTCGGATAGGGACCGGCGGCGTCCTCGTCCGTGCTGGAGAGCAGGGTGTGGCTGTGGCCGCCGACGATGACGTCGATCCCGTCAACCGCGGCGGCGATTTCCTGGTCACGCTTGTAGCCGACATGGGAAAGCAGGATGATCTTGTTCACCCCTTCCGCCTCGATTTCCGGCACGGCCTTGTTCAGATACTCTATTTCGTCCTGGAACGAGATCTTTGCGCCGGGAGAGGATGTCTCGCCGGTGTCGGTGGCGAGAACCGAAACCACGGCCACCTTCTCGCCGTCGAAATCGAAGATCGTGTAACCGTCGAACTTGCCGGCGACGACGCTGTCATCCGCGGCGATCGTGTTGCCTGAAAGGATCGGAAATTCGATGGCGTTGATGAAGTTCAGCAGTTCTTCCGGCCCGTCATCGAATTCGTGGTTGCCGATCGCCATGGCGTCGAAGCCGATGCCGTTCATGAATTCGGCGATCGGAGCGCCCTTGTATTCGGTATAGAACAGAGAGCCCTGAAACTGGTCGCCGGCATCGAGCACCAGAAGGTTCCCGCCCTCGAGCTCTCCGCGCTTTCCGTCGATCGCTGCCTTGACCCGCGCAATGCCGCCGAAGCACTCGCCGGCATCGGCTTCCTCGGCCGAGCAGGTCGAATCATACTTGTTTATCGGTTCGATGCGGGAGTGAAGATCGTTGATGTGCAGGATGTTCAACTGAAAATCGGCAAGAGCGCTGCCGGCGGAAAGCGACAGCACGGAAGCCGCGAGCAGGGCGGCTTTGGAAAGGGAATGCATGGCAGACTCCTAGTTCGAAGAAAGGGCGCGGCGCTTAGGCCCCGATGCCGAGTATAGCCATGGAATGTGACGATGATTTTAGGCTGGTCGTCAAGCCTCGAATTGATGTTTGAGAGGCGTTTTGCAGCTAGCCAGCCTCTCAAGGAGCCGTTTTTGACGCGCCTGGTCCTAGTAGTTGGAACTACTTTGCATCGTGGAGAAGTTGACGCCGGGGGTCGCGGATGCCGGGTAGGTGCTTGACGGATTGGTGGTCGAATAGGTCTGGCTACCCATTTGCGGCTGGGCCGACCCCATCTGCTGGGACGGCATGGCGGATCCGGGCGCGATCGGCTGCTGGGCCGCATTTGCCGTCATGGCTGCCGCATCATCCAGGGTGAAGCCGATCGGGGCTGCTGCCGGCTTGTAGAGCGAGAAGCGGGCGCCCTGGCTCGGCGTGCAGTTCAGAAGATAGGGCGCGGCTATGGCGCAGTTGACGCGCGAACGGGTCTGTCGCAGCACCGAGGTGACATCGATCTCGACCACATTACCATTGACGATGTAGCTGCCGACGGCGAGCACTTGGTTGGAATCCGTCGTGCGGGTTTCGAACTTTCCGGCGGAGAAGCTGGAGATAATGCCGTCCTTGTCCCGCCACTGGCCGTCGACGGCCGTGCGCGGGGCCTGCGGCTGGGTGGGCGCGGGCAGGCTGCGCGGCTGCTCATAGGTGGTGCAACCCGCCAGGAGCAGGGCGCAGGCGGTAAAGGTCGTGGCGAGGAACGGTTTCACTTTGGTACTCATCTGCGGTCCTGTCTTTGCGCTAGAAAGGCCTATTTTACCTGAAAAGGCAACCGTTGAGCAGGCTTTTGGTTCCCGCCGCAGCGCAGATCAGGCCGGATTGCCGCCCGCCTTCGCCGCCCGCGCCCGCGCCGAACGTCGCCTTTCCGTGCTTTCCGCCGGCCATTCGGCATTCATGTCGTAATAATGGGGAAAAGTGCGGGCGCCGGAGGGCAGCGGCACCCAGGGGAGTTTCGAGACCGTGTAGATATGGACATCCGGCGTGAAGCGCTCCGGCGCATCAAGCGTCGCCAGCCGCACGAAAAGCATCCAGCCGCGCCGGCCGTAATCGCTCCACAATGGCGAGCCGCAATCCGCGCAAAAGAACAGATCGTGCGGATAGCCGCTGTCGGTGGCAAGCGTGCGGCAGGCCGGCGCGCCTTCAGAAAGAGAAATCCGGTCCGCCTCGATCAGTCCATTGATCACGAAGGGGCCGCCCGATTGCCGGCGGCAGTCCTTGCAGTGGCAGGCGTGAATGAACATCGGTCGCCCGCGCATGGCAAAGCGCACTGCGCCGCAGAAACAGCCGCCCTCGAAGGTTTCGTCGGTCATGATGTGCTCCTTTCGTGCAGACCGGCCAGTTTATCGCGGAAAGAATGAAAATGAGGATAATTGCCGCATGCCGGTATTGCCTTGCGTTCCGTCATGCGCCTAAGGAACGCGGAAGCGATATTGCGGAACAGCGGAGCGCCCGATGAGCGAAAAACCGACGGTGACCATCGAGTATTGCAGCATGTGCAACTGGCTGATGCGTTCGGCCTGGATGGCGCAGGAACTGTTGTCGACCTTTTCGCACGAACTTGGCGCGGTGACGCTGAAGCCGGGAACGGGCGGCATTTTCGAAATCCGGATCGATGGCGCGCTCGTCTGGGAGCGCAAGCGCAACGGCGGCTTTCCCGGGCCGAAGGAACTGAAGCAGCTCATCCGCGACGTCATCGATCCTGAACGCGATCTCGGCCACGTTGACCGGGCGAAGGCGCCGAAGGCCGCGGACTGAAGACCGGATCGACGACGGCGGGCGGGCGAAATTTTTGTCGTCAAAACGTCAAATACCCGTTGACGAAACCCGCCGCGTCTCTTAAACGAGCGGTCGTTGCCCAGATGGCGGAATTGGTAGACGCGCCAGCTTCAGGTGCTGGTACTCGCAAGGGTGTGGAGGTTCGAGTCCTCTTCTGGGCACCAATCATTTTTCTGAACGTCCGTGGATGTTCTGAAAACGCCGCAAAAAGCCCGGTCGTCCGGGCTTTTTTGTTTTCCGGCCCCCCTCCCGACCGCTTGCAGCCTGTTACTTCGCCGGTCCATGGACCATGGACCCGATCACAAGCACAGTCCGGCACGCGCTGCAGGCTGCGGGTTGACAATCGCGAGGCTCGGCAAAGACGACGCCCTGCCGCGCGCCGGGGCGGCAACTGTCAGCCCTGACAGTTCAAAAGGGCGCCGGTTCCGTTTACGAGATGTCGCCTCGGCGCGCGGCATTTCAGTCGGGTCAGTCGGTGCATGGGAAACCGGTCACGCATTCCTGCTCCCGGCCCAGGGCGAACAACGGAGGACAAGGGTATGTGCACGTCGCTTCTTTACTTCGACGCTCAAAACCGGGCCTATCTGGGCCGAACGCTCGAACTCAGCATCGATCTTCCCTACCAGGTTTCCGTCTTTCCGGCAGGTCTGGCCATGGCGTCGGCCGTCGAGGGATGCAAACCCGTGACATGGACGTCGTCCCACCATTTTGTCGCGGTCACCATGCCGTCGGCCGTCCCCCGGGACGACGCCCCGTTCACATCCGAGGGCCTGAAAGTGCTCGAGGGGTTGAACGGCGCAGGCCTGACCTTCAGCGTTCAGTCCTATCCGCAGGCAGCAGGCGAGGATGGTATTCCTGACGGCGCCGCATTCGCGCTCTCCGCCGCCGATCTGGGAGCCTGGGTGCTTGGTCAGTTCGAGACAGTGGAAGAAGTGAAGGCGGCTATCGCCTCGCAGCCTGTTGCGCTGGAGCGCGTTCCGATCCTGGGCGGGCTGCGAATGCCGTTTCATTTCGCCGTCCATGATGCCCAAGGCAAGAGTATTGTCATCGAGTTTCATCATGGCGCGCGAACCGTCTATGACAACCCGGTCGGCGTCATGACCAACGCGCCGCAGTTTTCCTGGCATCTCACCAATCTCAACAATTATACCTTCCTTGACAATATCGACCGCTCGAAGGCAAACTTCGGCTCCTATGCGGCACAGCAGTCCGGCGCGGGGATCGCGAAGGCCGGGTTGCCTGCCTCGGATACATCCGTGGACCGTTTCGTCAGAGCTGCTTTCTATGCCGAATTCGCGGAGAAGCAGGCGGAGCCCGACCGGGCGGTGCAGATGGTGGCGCATATCATGAACAATTTCGACCGCCCGCGCGGCATTGCCGTCGATTATCCGGACCAGGGGAGCAGTCATCTGCAGGTACAGGGGCAGGTCAGCGAGGAGATCGCGACGGAGTTCACCACATGGACAAGCCTTTCCGATCTGGACAGAAAGCTGTTTTTCCTGCGCGACAGCGGGGGCATGAATTACACCCGCCTCGATGTCGGCGCGCTTGCGCAGACGCCTGAGTTCCGCTCGCGCCCAATGGCGCAAATGCTGGCGGGGATGAAGGACATGACGGCGTCCTTTGCTTAGCGCCTCGGCCTGGAAATCGGAATCGATTTTCGGAAAGCACGATGTGTCGATTCAATAGGTGAGAGCATGTTCGCGATTCAAGGAAACGCGGACATGCTGCGGCGCGCCGGGCCCGGAAGACGGGTTCTGTTTTCGGCACGCACGATGTGCCGGGCGCGGTTATGACGGAGTATCCTTTTCATGCTGGACTGGCTGTTCACAACGCTGCGGATGAATGTCGAAATTCCGCTGTTTCTGTCCTTGCTGCTGGGCTATTCCCTGGGACGCGTGAAAATTGCAGGCATCTCCCTCGGAGACGTGACGGCCACCTTGCTGGCCGCTCTGGTGATCGGGCAGATCGGCATTCATATCTCTCCGGACGTGAAGATCATTTTCTTCATGTTCTATCTTTTCGCTGTGGGATACAGCGCCGGCCCGCAATTTGTCCGCGGTCTGTTCTCAGGCGGCCTGCAACAGGCCCTGTTCGCGGTCCTCGTCTGCGGTCTCAGTCTTGGTTCCGTCTATCTTGCGGTCAGGATTGCCGGATACGACGTGGGTATTGCCGCGGGTCTTTATGCCGGTTCGACGACAACGTCTTCCGCACTTGGCCTTTCGCAAACCGCCATTGAGCAGTCTTCGCTCGCGGCTTCCGCGAAAGCTGCGAGCGCGCAGATACTGCCGGCGGCCTTTTCGATCAGCTATGTTATCGGGACGTTCGGATCGGTCGTCATGCTCGGCATTCTGGGGCCGAGGCTCCTGAATATCGATCTTCCCGCGGCTTGCCGCGACTATGCCAGGCGGATCGGCGGCGCGGACGACGATCGCGGCAGCCCGAAGGCGTGGCACCAGTATGTCGCGCGCGCCTTTCTCATCGACCCCCAGTCGGCAATAGCCGGACTTACGGTGGGGCAGACCGAGCACTTTTTCCACAATCACCGCATGTATATCGGCCGGGTCCGGCGAAACGGCGCGGTTGTCGAGGCCACGGTCGATATGGTTCTGGAGGCCGGCGATGTCGTTGCGATTGCGGGTGCGCGCGAGGTTCTGCTGGAGGAGGTCGGCAAGGCGCTTCGGGAGGTTGATGATCCCGAACTGCTCGGCGTTTCGATCGAGGGCACGGATATCCTGATCACGGCAAGGAGCATTCATCGCAAAACGCTGAGAGAGCTTGCGCAGATGCCGGAAACCCGGGGGATATTCCTGACCGAGATCCGCCGCGGGGCGATGTCCGTCGCAATTCCGATCCTGCCCGAAACGCAGCTTTTTCGCGGCGATGTGGTCCGGGTGACGGGACGTCCGGCCGACATCAGCGCCGCGGCGGGGAGGTTCGGCTACCTCGATCGCGAAACGGAACGCGCGGACATTGCCTTCATCGGCGCGGCCATCGTCATTGGCGCCCTGATCGGATCTCTGACGCTGAAGATCGGCGAGGTCCCGCTGACGCTTTCGACGGCTGGCGGCGTTCTCCTGGTCGGACTGCTGCTTGGCTGGCTGCGCTCGATCCGTCCCGCCTTCGGTCGCGTTCCGCGCGCGACGAGCTGGTTTATGAACTCGATCGGCCTCAACATGTTTATCGCGGTGGTCGGTCTGACAGCCGGACCCGGCATCGTTGCGGGGTTGAAGGAGCTTGGCGTCGTGTTTGTCGCGTGGACCGTTTTTGCCGCCGCTCTTCCGATGCTGCTGTCGCTCTACATCGGAAAATACCTGTTCCGGTTTGACGATGCCATCGTGCTTGGCTGCTGCGCCGGTTCGCGCACGGCAGCCGCCGCCCTGAGCATGATTACCGACCGCGCCGGAAGCCAGATCCCCGCGATCGGCTATTCTGTCGGCTATGCCACATCCAGCACGATCCTGACCCTGCTTGGGATCGTTATCGTCTTGATCAGTTGAGCGTTTTGCCGCTGGCGCCGGAAGCTTGACAGGTCATGCCGCCGTCGCCGTTTCGGTCTCTCGGCAAGTCGGTTCGCGCCCTCGCTGCTCCTTTGCCGCGTTTCGGCGACTGTCAGAACTGACAGTTGCCGAAATGGCGGCATATGTTTTGATGCAGCGGAAAAGCAGGGCTGTCAGGATGGCCTGACCCATGCCGGCCGGGATGCGCTCTCGATGCCGGGACCTGCACTCTTCCACCGCACCCGAACGGCAAAACATGATGAGCGTGATCTTTGGTTAACTTTCTGTCTCTCGCCTTGCTGACGGCAACAGGCGGCGCCATCGGCTCGGTCTGCCGCTGGCTGGTCGGTCTGGCTTCGACCCGCCTTTGGAACGATCATCTTCCCTGGGGGACCCTGATCGTGAATATCATGGGTTCGTTCATCATCGGCTTCGCCGTGGAACTGATCACCCACAAGCTTGACAGCTCACCTGAAATCCGCGCGCTGGTCGTAACCGGATTTCTCGGGGGCTTCACGACATTCTCGTCCTTCTCCCTCGACAACATGAATCTCGTGGCGCGGGGCGACTCCGTTCTTGCAATTGCCTATATACTCGTCAGCGTGCTGGTTTCGCTTGTCTTCGTTTTTTCAGGGTTTCATGTTGCCAGACATCTTTCGTGATCGCGAATGCGGCCTTGCCCCGGCAGGCAGCAGGCCCGATCATGTGCATTCGTCTGTCTTTGAACCCGCGAACCGGCACAATGCTTTTGAAACCATCTCCTGACCTCACGCCGATGAAACTCCTCGGCGCATTGTCAATGGCTCTCGGGGTCGTGCTGCCCTGGATGGCCGGGCTTGTGGCCGGTCAGGCAACGCACGGCGCGATCGCGTCCTTCGGCGCCTATCTGATGATGGTTTCATTTCCGCGCTTGCCCGAGGCGGGCAGAGCGAAAGTGCTGCTATCGGCCGCTTTTGTCATCAGCCTGTTCGCGATGGTCGGCGGTCGCGTCGAACTGGGCTCCGGTCCTTTCTTCGCCTGCGCGCTGGCGGCCGCCCTTGCGCAAGGCGCCGGAGAACTGAGGGGCGGCTACCTTCGGCTGCCGGTTGCGCTTGCCGCGCTGGCGTTCTTCCTGTCCGTCGGCCAGGTTCCTGCCGGCGGTGACGTGGTCTACGGGTTGACCTTTCTCGCCGGCACGCTGTGGGCTCTGCTTTTCGTGCTCTTCTTCATCCCCGTTGCGAAAAAGGCTTTAGGTGTCGAGCGGCTCGATCTGTTGAAAAACGCCGCCCAAAGGCGCTTCCTCGCCGGTATCGCTTCGATATCTCTGCTGGGAAGCATCGCCGCCTGTTTCAGCCCGGGCTCGCACCCCTGCTGGCTGGCCGCCGCAGGCCTCAGGGTTACAAAACCGACCCGCAGGGAGACTTTGTACCGGATGAAGGCGCGGGGTCTTGGAACGCTTCTCGGGGCGGCGGCCGGCGGATTGATGCTCGGCTTCCTTGCCCCCGCTCCCTGGCTTCACGCCCTGCTGGTCGGCGCGCTGGTTTTCGTGATGCTGGTAATCGGCGCCAAACGGTACGGCATATGGTCCTTCTGTCTGACGGCTGTCGCGCTGACGTTCAACTTCTCGCCGGAAGCCGGGGCCCTGGCTATTGCCGCCAACCGGGTTCTTCTGACGATCGCAGGCATTGGCGTGGCCTGCCTGATGCTGCCGCTGTTGCCGCCTTCGCCCGATGCGGACCGGCAGGGCGGCTGATCGATCGAAGAACGCTCAGTCGCGCAATCCGAGAGCGGCGTAGAATGCGGCGGCCTGCGCGCGGGAACTGACCGAGATCTTGGCCAGTATCTCGCTCACGTGATAGGCGATGGCGCGTTCGGTGCGCCCGACAATCAGAGCGATCTCGCTGTTGGTTTTCCCTTTCGCGATCCAGCTGAGGATTTCCACCTGCAGTCCGGAAAGCTGCTTGAAGCCGTGAACATTGTATTGGCAAGGCAGGCCTTCCGTGAAGGCCGACATCCGCGCGGTCGCCACGCTGGTGAGGATGGAGATTGCATGTGCCGTATCGGGAACATGAACTGACTTGTCGATTGTCAGCAGGGTGATCGCGCTGAACTTGCCCGGCGCGGCGAACAGCGGCAGTGTCGCGCCGCCGGCAATGCCCTGATAGCGCACATATTCGCTATAGTCCTGACGGGGCGTGCCATCCCACAAGCCGGGCTTCCAGAAGAGGGGAGCCGTGTTTGCCTTGAGGTGTGACATCAGCGGATCACGGTCGAACCACCCGTCATTCACATAGATATCGAGGTCGCGCGTCGTCCATGTCGTCAAAAGCGGCCGTTCCATGAACTGCAAAGGATCGCTGCGGTTCAGGCTGATATTGTAACTGATGAACCCCAGTTCGTTGAGCGCCTTGGTAAGGCAGGCCTCCAAATCAGGCAGGCTTTCCGCGTTCGCGATTGTGGCGCAAGCCTTTGCAAGGTGTTTGAGCATTGTCCCCGGTCATATGCCAATGATTGGTGCAACATGTCTTCCGGTGATGACAACTGTCAATCCTGACAGTTCAAAAAACAGGCGGTTTCAGGTTACTGACAAAAGTCAAACGTGTTACCTTTTTTATCGACGTGCACCGGCAGGGTCAATCGGCGCATGCGGGTACGATGTGCCTATCCTCTCGCTCGCCTCGCGGGGCTGGGCATAAGGGGTTCGGCGAGCCGGCCGACATTCAGGATGTCGCCCGCCGCCTGTTTTTGACGACGACGAACGGTCGGCAAGTTCAGCCATTCTGACAGGGGAGACTTATATGCATTTCACGCCTCGAGAGATCGACAAGCTCTTGATCTACACGCTCGCGCAGGTCGCGCAGCAGCGCAAGGATCAGGGGTTGAAGCTCAACCATCCAGAAACCGTCTCGCTCATTTCCGTGGCCGCGCTGAACGGCGCCCGCGCGGGCAAGACCGTCGAGGAGGTCATGGAAATCGCGCGCAAGGAAATCACGCGCGACGATGTGATGGAAGGGGTCGTCGACATGATCCCCTACGTCCAGGTGGAGGCCGTCTTTACCGATGGCAGCCGTCTCGTGACCATCCATGATCCGATTCAGTGAGGGCTTGAACATGACGAGCGAGAAGAAAACCCCGGTCGGCGGCCTGGTCCTCGGCAAGGGCGATATCGAGATCAATGCGGGCTATCCGACGACCACGCTCAAGGTGCGCAACACCGGTGACAGGCCAATCCAGGTCGGCTCGCATTTTCACTTCTTCGAGGTCAATTCCGCGCTGGAATTCGACCGCGAACAGGCGTTCGGCAAGCGCCTGAACATTCCTGCAACCACCGCCCTGCGTTTCGAGCCGGGCGATGAGAAAGAGGTCACCCTTGTTCCCTATCAGGGCAAGCAACGGGTGCTCGGCTTCAATGGCCTCGTCAACGGCTGGGTCGGCGACGAGAGCTACAATGACAGCCGCCCGCGGCTGGTCGACGCGATGGAGCGCGCGGAACGCTACGGCTTCAAGTCGTCCAAGTGACCGCCCGGTACAACCTCATTCGACAGGATTTCTGAAATGGCCAAGATTTCAAGACAGCAGTATTCAGACCTCTATGGTCCGACAACGGGCGACAAGATCCGCCTCGGCGACACCGATCTCTATATCGAGATCGAAAAGGACCTCCGGGTCTATGGCGAGGAAGCCGTCTATGGCGGCGGCAAGACGCTGCGCGACGGCATGGGCTATGATAACGAGCTCACCAGCGCCGCAGGCGCACCCGACCTCGTCATCACCAACGTCACCATCCTCGACGCCGTGCAGGGCGTCATCAAGGCTGATGTCGGCGTCAAGAACGGCAATATCTGCGCCATCGGCAAGGCCGGCAACCCGTCCACCATGTCGGGCGTGACGCCCGGACTGGCGCTTGGGCCGGGCACCGACGCGATCTCGGGCGAGCACCTGATCCTGACCGCCGGCGGCATCGACGCCCACGTCCACTTCATCTCGCCCCAGCAGGCGGAAGCCGCGCTTTCCAACGGCGTCACCACGCTGTTCGGCGGCGGCATCGGCCCGACCGACGGCACCAACGGCACCACCATCACCCCCGGCACCTGGAATGTCGAGATGATGCTGCGTTCCTTTGACGGCTGGCCGGTCAATGCCGGCGTGCTCGGCAAGGGCAATGTCTCCGCCCGTCTGCCGATCGAGGAGCAGCTCCGCGCCGGCGTCATGGGGCTGAAGATCCACGAGGACTGGGGCAGCACGCCGGAAGCGATCCGCACCTCGCTGCGCGTCGCCGATGAGTTCGACGTCCAGGTCTGCATCCATACCGATACGCTGAACGAGGCCGGCTTCGTCGAAAACACGATCGCCGCCTTCGAGGGCCGCACCATCCACACCTACCATACGGAAGGTGCGGGCGGCGGTCACGCGCCGGACATTATCCGGGTCGCCGGCCAGTCCAACGTCATTCCGAGCTCGACCAATCCGACGCTGCCCTATGGCATCAATTCGCAGGCCGAATTGTTCGACATGACGATGATCTGCCACAATCTCAGCCCCAAGATCCCGACCGACGTCGCGTTCGCCGAAAGCCGCGTGCGCCCGGAAACCATCGCGGCTGAAAACGTGCTGCACGATCTCGGCGCGATCTCGATCCTTTCCAGCGACAGCCAGGCCATGGGCCGCGTCGGCGAGAACTGGGCGCGCACCATCCAGACCGCGCATTTGATGAAGGACCGGATGGGCGCCTATGACGGCGATAGGTCGGGCAATGACAACGAACGCGTTCTGCGCTTCGTCGCCAAGGTTACGATCAATCCGGCGATCGCCCAGGGCGTCAGCCATGTGATCGGCTCGGTCGAAGTCGGCAAGATGGCCGATCTCGTGCTCTGGGAGCCAGCCTTCTTCGGCGCCAAGCCGAAAATGGTGATCAAGGGCGGCCTCATCTCCTGGGCGCTGATGGGCGATCCGAACGCATCGCTGCCGACGCCGCAGCCGGTTCTCTACCGTCCGATGTTCGGCGCCTACGGTTCGGCGCTGCCGAAGACCCGCGTCACCTTCACATCGCTGGCAGGCTATGAGGACGGCATCGTCGACCGCTACCAGCTCCAGTCGCAGGTGGTGCCGGTCTATGGCACGCGCACGATCAGCAAGAGCTCGATGGTGCGCAACAGCACGCTGCCGGAGATTGAGGTCAACCCGGAAACCTTCGCGGTGACGGTCAACGGCAAGCACGCGACCGTCGAGCCGGCGACCACGATCCCGCTGAACCAGCTTCACTTCTTCAGCTGATTGCGATGCCGGGCGAAGCAAACCTTCGCCCGGCCCGTCCAACAACAACGACGCCGGGGACGTTCAGCCGGAAAGCGGCATCGAGGGCCAGACAGGCTCCGGTGCATTTCGGCTCTTCTTTCCAGGCGCACAGAATGCGGCGAACACCATGATCCTTGTCGAAAAAATCCTTGGCAACCTGAAGGATGCCGACTGGCACAAACGCTCCCACGAGGCGACGGTCGACTACCTCGCGCTCGAACAGTGGGAAGCGCCGAAGAACCGCCTGCGCAAGGCCAGCGAGGGCGGAACCGAACTCGCGATCTCGCTGGCGCGCTCGGAACATCTCCACAATGGCGATGTCCTTTATTACGACGAGGCCAGCAACACCATCATCGCTGCGAAGATTGCCCTGAAAGAGGTCATGGTGATCGAGCTCGAAGGGCTCGAAACCCTGGCGCCGCAGGAGATTCTTCGGGTGTGCTTCGAGCTGGGCCACGGGCTCGGAAACCAGCACTGGCCTGCGGTGATCAAGGGCAGCACCGTCTATGTGCCGCTCTCCGTCGATCAGAAGGTCATGGCCTCGGTGATGAAGACCCATGCCTTCGAGGGCGTGAAGAGCCATTTCGCGCCGGGCGAGGAGATCGCCGCCAAGCTCGACGCGCGCGAGGTGCGCATGCTGTTCGCCGGGGCCGACGCGACGCCGCATCACCACCATGACCATGGTCACGCCCATGGCGACCATCACCACCACTGATCGCGAGGCAGGGGCATGGCAGATGAGAACAGCAGACGGATGCGATCGGCAGACGACATGATCCTGCTTGCGCGTCTTCTGCAGTTTTCCGATTCGACGCTTCCTGTCGGTGCATTCGCCTTTTCCAACGGGCTGGAATCGGCGATCCAGACCGGCGTCGTCGCCGATGCGGCAAGCCTGGAGCGCTTCGTCGAAACGGTGGTGCGGCAGGCCTCGGGCATGGATGGCATCGCTTTCCTCCATGCCCATCGCGCGGCCCGCCGCGGTGCCTATGACTCCGTGCTCGAGGCCGACCGGGAATTGTGGAACCGGCGCGTGGGCGAGGAACAGCAGATGATGCTCGCCCGCATGGGCCGCAAGTTCGCGGAGCTTTCCCTGAAGATCAGCACGTTTCCCGTTCTCGAACGCTGGCTGGCCGACATCAAGGAGGGCACGACGCCCGGCTGCTTTCCGGTCGGCCAGGCGGTCGCGCTGGCGCATATGGGTGCAGATGAAAAGCAGGCCTTCGTGGTCCATCAGTACGGCGTCGCGGCGATGATCATGAGTGCTGCGGTGCGGCTGATGCGGATCGATCATCTCGATACCCAGCGCATTCTGTTTGCCGTGCAGGCCCGCGTCGAAGACGATTATGAGCGCATCAGCGGGCTGGAACTCGACGAAATGTCCGGCTTCGCGCCGGTCTTCGATGTCCTCGTCGCCCATCACACCAAAACCCATGTCCGGCTGTTCATGAACTGACCGGCGCAACAAGGCCGGCGGAAAAAAAGGATTGGCACAATGAAGAAAATCACGCGTATCGGCATCGGCGGCCCGGTCGGATCGGGCAAGACGGCCGTGATCGAAACCATTACCCCGCGGCTGATCGAACTCGGCGTCAAGCCGCTGATCATCACCAATGACGTTGTCACCACCGAGGACGCCAAGCAGGTGCGGCGCACGCTGAAGGGCGTCTTGGTCGAGGAGAAGATCGTCGGCGTGGAAACCGGCGCCTGCCCGCATACAGCGGTGCGCGAGGACCCGTCGATGAACATCGCCGCGGTCGAGGAGATGGAGGAGAAATATCCCGACAGCGACGTCATCCTGATTGAATCGGGCGGGGACAACCTGACGCTGACCTTCAGCCCGGCGCTCGCCGATTTCTACATCTATGTCATCGACGTCGCCGCCGGCGACAAGATCCCGCGCAAGAACGGCGCCGGCGTCTGCCAGTCGGATATCCTGGTGATCAACAAGACCGATCTCGCCCCTTATGTCGGCGCCGATCTCGGCGTCATGGACCGCGATTCCAAGCTGATGCGCGGCAAGAAGCCGTTCGTGTTCACCAATTGCAAGACCGGCGAGGGCGTGGACGAACTGATGAAGCTGATCATGGATATGGCGCTGTTCGACGTGACGCCCGCCGGGCAAGCCGCAGAGTGACCCGATGAGCCTTCATCAACGCCTGCGACGGATCGACGAATACCGGGAACTGAACGGGTTCCGGACCGAGCCTCGGCAGATGCGCGCGGCCGGCCCGGGAAAGATCGGGGCGTTGCGCCTCGGCTTCTCGCAGCGTGGCGGTCGCTCCGTGCTGTCCGATCTCTACCGGGTCACGCCGCTTCTGGTGCAGCAGGCGCTCTACTGGGACGAGGCGATGCCGGAACTGCCGATCTGCTCGATCATCTCGATCGGCGGCGGCATATTGCAGGGCGATCGCTACACAATCGATATTTCGGTGGATGAGGGCGCATGCGCCCAGGTGACCTCGCAGGGCGCGAACCGCATTCACCAGATGGATGCCAATTACGCCTCGCAGCACCAGACGGTGACGCTTGCAAAGGACGCCTATCTCGAATTCCTGCCGGACTTCACCATCCCCTATCGGGACTCGCGCTTCATCAACGACACCGATCTCGTGGTCCATGAAGACGCGACGCTGCTCTATGGCGAGATGATGATGACCGGCCGCAAGCATCACCACGCAAGCGAACGCTTCGGCTTCGACCTCCTGTCGATGACCGTCAATGCCCGCCGGCCCGACGGACGCAAGCTGTTCACCGAGAAGGTGCTGATCGAGAAGGGCAACGAGACGATCGATTTTGCCGCGGTGATGGGCGGTTACGATGCCTTTGCCAACATTCTGTGCATCACGCCGCCGGCTGTTGCCGAGCGCATCCGGGAGCGGGTGAACGTCAATTTCGGCGACGAACGGCCGCGCGCGATCTCCGGCGTCTCGACGCTTCCCAACGGCGCCGGGCTTATGCTGCGCGTGGTCGGGATCGAAAGCTACGACGTGCGCGCGGAGGTTCGGAACTTCTGGAAGGTCGTCAGGGAAGAAGCGCGCGGCAAAACGCTGCCGGAAGAGTTTCTCTGGCGTTGATCACAAACTAAAAGGGGGTGCGGATATGACGGAGAAGCGCAAAGACTTTGCAACGCAATGCCTGCGCGGGGCGGGGCAGGTTTTCTTCATGGAGAACGCGCTTACGGGCGCGCTTTTCATTCTTGCAATTGGCTATGCGAGCTATGCGGGCGGCAACTGGGCGACCACGGTCGGCGCGCTTGTCGGCCTCATCGTGGCGACGCTGACCGCGCGGCTTCTCGATTGCGACGGCGACTCGATCACCTCCGGCCTGTTTGGCTTCAACGGCATTCTCGTCGGCGTCGCCATTCCCACCTTCATCAGCGTCTCGCCGCAACTCTGGTTCTACGTCGTCATCGGCGCGGCCATGAGCACGGTGGTGACGGCGGCGCTCGGGGCGATGATCACGAAGAGCTGGGGCATTCCGGGGTCCACCGGCCCGTTCGTGCTGACCGGCTGGCTGCTTGTGGCGGGCGCCTATACTTTCGGCGCGCTCGACGTCTCCGGCGACCATCCGGAACTGGTGTCGGATTATATCAAGGGCGTGACGGTGATCCCGTCTCATATCGAATTGGTCCAGATCTTCTTCCGCAATATCGGCCAGGTCTATCTTCTCGGCAACGAGATCAGCGGCGCGATCATCCTGCTCGGCATTCTGATCGCCTCGCGCGCGGCCGGCATCGCCGCCATTTGCGGTTCGCTGATCGCCATGGCGACGGCGATTGCACTGAGGGCGGAGCCGCATTCTGTGGTGCAGGGGCTCTACGGTTTCAGCGCGGTGCTGACGGCAATGGCGGTCGGCGTGATATTCCTGAAACCGTCGCCGCGGGTGGTTGTCTACGCGCTGCTTGCTACCATCGTCACCGTGTTCCTGCAGGGGGCCTATGACGTGCTGACCGAGCCGCTCGGCTTGCCGTCCTTCACCGCGCCCTACGTGCTGGCGATGTACCTGTTCATCGCGCCGAAGAAGCTGCTTGCACCGCATCCGCACAGCGCGGTCGGAGAGCATCTGGTCACCGATACCAACAACTAAAGAGCGGCGCGACCGGGGCGGTCGCGCCAAAAACAAGCTTTTCAAAGGAGAAGGTTATGCAAGCGATCAATGCGGGGGACACCGCGTTTGTTCTGATATGCACGGCGCTGGTCTGCATGATGACCCCGGCCCTTGCACTTTTCTACGGCGGCCTGGTCAAGCAGCGCGATGTGCTGTCGATCATGATCCAGAATTTCGTCTGCATCGGGATCGTCAGCATCATCTGGGTGTTCGGCGGTTTCAGCCTGGCCTTCGGTCCGTCGATCGGTGGGATCATCGGCGATATCCGTCCCTATTTCGGGATGTATCATGTGGGCATCAGCCCGAATGACACCTACGCGCCGCACATTCCCTTCATGATGGTGTTCGCCTATCAGATGATGTTCGCGATCATCACCCCCGCCTTGATGACCGGTGCCTTTGTCGGTCGTTTCAAATTCGGTGCCTATCTGTTCTTCGTCGCCTTGTGGACGATCCTGGTATACCTGCCGGCAGCGCACTGGATCTGGGGCGGCGGTTTCCTGGCCAAGATGGGCGTCGTCGATTTTGCAGGCGGCATCGTGATCCACACCGCCGCGGGTTTCTCGGCCCTTGCGGCCGCCCGCTTCCTCGGCAAGCGCAAGGTCGCCGTGGGCGATCCGGAAAGCCAGCCGGCGAGCCTGCCGCTGGTGGCGCTCGGCGCGGGGCTGTTGTGGTTCGGCTGGTTCGGCTTCAATGCGGGCGGCGCCTATGCGGCGGACGCGCTTGCGGCCTACGCCTTCACAAACACCATGCTCGCCGGCGCGATTGCCATGCTGGTCTGGATGTTGTGGGAGTGGCGCGAGCACAAGCGGGTCTCCTTCTCCGGCGTTCTCGTCGGCGCGGTGACCGGCCTTGCCACGATCACGCCCGCCGCCGGCTATGTCGAGCCGATGGCGGCGCTGCTGATCGGGGCGATCGGCGCGACGGTCTGCTACAACGCCAAATATGTCCAGGAATGGCTGAAGATCGACGACACGCTGGAAGTCTGGCGCGCCCACGGCGTCGGCGGCATGACCGGCGCGATCCTGATCGGCTTCATGGCCAGCTCGCATATCAACGCCGTTTCGGCGAGCGTGAAGCAGCTTGGCGTGCAGGTGCTGGCCGTCGTTATCGTTGCTGCCTATTCGTGGATAATCACGACGATCCTGCTAAAGATTCTCGCGGGCTTCGGCCATCTGCGGGTGGCTGACGATATCCAGGAAGGAGGCGTCGATGAAGACATGGTTGGCGAACGCGCCTTCAATCTCTGGAACATGAAGAACGACATCAACAAGTAAGCTACAATCACGACAGCCGGGCGGTCTCAAGGCTGCCCGGCTGTCGTTTTGTATTTCCCGAAGACCGCCGGAGCCGCCGTGGATATCACCGTCATCATCTTTCTTCTGGTCTATCTGGCGCTGGCGCTCGGCTATCTGCCGGGTTTTCGCGTTGACCGGACCGGCGCGGCGGTTGTCGGCGCGCTGGCGATGATCGGCTTCGGGCGGATCACCGACAAGCAGGCTTGGGACGCGATCGATTACCAGACCGTCGGACTGCTGTTCGGCCTGATGATCGTCTCGGGGGCTTTCACGGTGTCCGGTTTCTATCAGTGGCTGGCCGGGCGGGTTGCCTCGCTGAAGGTCTCGCCGCCGGAACTGCTTGCGTTCCTTGTGGTCACCGGGGGCGGGCTTTCCGCCCTGCTGACCAATGATGTCGTGATTGTCGCGATGACGCCGCTTCTGGTCTCGATCACCATGTCGCGCGGCCTCAATCCGGTTCCCTTCCTGCTCGGTTTCTGTTTCGCGACCAATACCGGCTCGGTGGCGACGATCATCGGCAGCCCCCAGAACATGATCGCGGCGCAGACGCTCGGCCTTTCCTTCACAGGCTTCATGAAGGTGGCGCTGGTGCCGGCGGTGATCTCGCTGCCGGTGGTCTGGGGCGCGGTATGCCTGATCTATCGTAGGCGCTGGAACCTTGCTGCGGTGGAAGAGCAGCCCCCGTCCGCCACGGTCGCAGCCCCTGCCCAGAAACTCGATATCGCCGAGACCATCAAGGCGGCCATCGTCACGGTCGCCGTTGTCGCCGCCTTTGTCTTTACAGACTGGCCGCGCGAAATGGTCGCGCTTTCGGCCGCCGCCGTCATGCTGGTCAACCGTCAGGTTTCATCGAAGGAGGTCATCGGAACGGTCGACGGCAACCTTCTTCTGCTGCTGGCCGGCCTGTTCGTGGTCAATGCGGCGCTGGCCCAGACCGGAATGCCGCAGAAGGTGGTCCACGACCTTCAGAGCGCAGGCGTCGATTTCGCCAACCCCTCGATCCTGTTCCTCGTCGCATCTGCGCTCAGCAATATCGTCGGCAACAATCCGGCGGTCATGCTGCTCGCGCCCTTCCTGCCGCATGCGGCCAATACGGATGCGTTGGGTGCCGCCCTTGCGCTCGGCACGGGCTTTTCCAGCAACCTGATTATCTTCGGCAGCCTTGCTGGGATCATCGTGGTCGAGCAGGCGAAGGACCGGGGCGTGAAGATCGGCATGGGCGAATTCTGCCGCGCCGGCGTCCCCGTCACGCTTTTGTGCATGGTGCTCGCGCTCGCCTGGATCGCGTTTTTGACCTGACGATGGCCGCGTCTCAGCCGTCCTTTTCGAGATAGACCGTTTGCGAGGGGAAGGCGAAGTCGGCGCCGTGGGCATGAACGATGTCGACGATTTTCAGGTAAACATCCTGCTGGATCGCCAGCCACTCGGCCCAGCGGGTCGTCTTGGTGAAGCAATAGACCATGATGTTCAGTGATGAATCGGCGAAGTCGTTGAAATAGACAAGAAGCGTCTGGTTCAGATCGATATGCTCGCTTTGATGCAGCATGGCACGGATATCGGCGACGACGGCGGCAATCTTGTCGGCATCCTCGTAGCGAAGGCCGATCGTGGTGTCGATGCGCCTGTTGCGCATCTGGCCGGGGTTTTCGACGCTGATCGAGGAGAACACGGAATTGGGAACGTAAAGCGGGCGCTTGTCGAAAGTGGTGATCCTGGTCATACGCCAGCCTATTTCCTCCACCGTGCCCTCGATGTCGCGGTCGGGCGAACGTATCCAGTCACCCAGCCGGAACGGCCTGTCGAAATAGAGCATCACGCCCGAGAACATGTTGCTCAGGACATCCCGCCCGGCAATGCCGATGGCGATGCCGCCGAAGCCGCCGAAGGCCATCAGGCCGGAGAGGCTCAGGCCCAGATGCTCGCCGAACAGCAGCAGGAGCAACAGGACGATTGCCATTTTGAGAATACGGGCGATGCTCGTGGCGGAGGTCTTGTCGCTTCCCTTTGTCACCTGATCGGCGGTCAGGCGGTTGATCAACCGGAAGGACTGCTGCATGGCCGTCAGGCCGATCGCCACCAGCGTGATATCGTCGATGATGTCCGGCTTGATTGCGGTGAACTTCTCCGCCGCCGCGATCTGGTCGATCGTCCTGTTGAGGAGCAGCAGAAAGCCCGTGATCGCGGCGAACAGGAGGGCGTGAAGGGAGATGCTGTGGGACCAGGCCTCTCTTTTGCGCATTCCAAGGCTGCAGGCCAGTGCGACAGCGAGAAGGGCGCCCAGAAACCCTGCATTTATCCAGTAGACGGTCATAAGTTTTCAGTCCTCTGAGAACAACGGGAATGTAGCACGGCATTGACCGCCGATGGCAAGACGGAGAAAGGGAGGGAGTTTGACATTGCGGTCGACGAGCGGAGGCCGGCCATTCGATCAGTGCGGGAATTCATCGATGGTCTCGGTTTCGGGTTCCGCGCCTGCCGGGAATGCCGCCTTTGACGAGGCCGGTGAGGCCGCATCCTGACGCGCGTTGCTTGGGAGCCCTGAGGGGTACAGGGAGGGCGCTCCGGCTTTTCCGTCTAGTGGCTGCCGTGCTTTTTGAAAACCGTCAGGGTTGACAGTTGGCAGAGGCGCGAAGGCCGGGCTAGAACGCGAGAGTATGATATTCTTTCATTGATATCATACTTCTTCATGATAGCGTATGCGCCAATGAGCGGTCGAAGAGGAGCAATGATGATCGGGAAGACCACTGCAAGGCTTGCAGCGACAGCGGTAGCCGCTGTGGCGATGTTCTCCGCCGGCGCACCGGCATCCGCCAAGTCGGAACTGATCCTTGCCATCGGCGGAGAGCCGGACAATGGCTATGATCCCCTGCTCGGGTGGGGCCGCTACGGTCATCCGCTGTTCCAGTCGACCCTCCTGAAACGCGACGCCGATCTCAACACCGTGCCGGACCTCGCCACCGAATGGGCGCTTTCCGACGACCGCAAGGTGTGGACGATCAAACTGCGCCCCGATGTCTTCTTTTCCGATGGAACGCCGCTGGCGGCGGAAGATGTCGCCTTCACCTTCAACGAGGCGGCAACCGCGGGCGGCGCGCTGGATCTGACGGTGATGGACAGGGCCGAAGCCGTCAATGACAGCACGGTGAAAATCTATCTCAATCGCCCCTGGGTTACATTTTCGGAAAATTTCTATTCGCTCGGTGTCGTGCCGTCGCAGGAATATGGCCCTGGTTATGCCCGCCAGCCGGTCGGTTCCGGCCCCTACAGGCTGGTTTCGTGGACGGAGGGAGAGCAGCTTATTGTCGAGGCCAACAGCGCATATCACGGCAGGAAACCGGCATTCGACCGCCTGACCTTCGTTTTCTCCGGAGAGGATACCAGTCTCGCGGCTGCGCGGACCGGTGATGTCGACATGGTTTCCGTGCCTGCCCTGATGGCCGATGACAGCATTGACGGCTTTGACAGGATCGTCGTGCCGTCCGTCGACAATCGCGGCCTGTCCTTCCCGATCCCCCAACCGGGTGAAGTGAATGCCGAGGGGCAGCCCGTTGGCAATGCGGTCACCTCCGATCTCGCCATCCGCCGCGCCATCAATCTCGGCGTGGATCGTGAGCAATTGGTCGACGTTGCGCTGAATGGCTACGGCCGCCCTGCCTATGGTCCGGCTGACGGGCTGCCCTGGTCGAACCCCGATGCGGCCGTTACCTATGATCCCGATGCCGCCCGCGCCATGCTGGATGATGCGGGATGGGTGCCCGGTGCGAACGGCATTCGGGTCCGCGACGGCGTTCGTGCCGCATTCGATGTCTATTTTCCGGCTTCGGACTCCGTGCGGCAGGCGCTTTCCATCGTGGTGAGCGAGCAATTGAAGGCGCTCGGCATCGCTGCACAGCCAAAGGGCGTGACATGGGAGCAGATCGGCCGGATCGATCATCAGCAACCCGTTATGTTCGGTTGGGGCAGTCACAGCCCCGTCGAGGTCTACAGCCTCTACAATTCCGCCTGGGGCGGCATCGATTTCTATAATCCCGGCTATTTTGCCGACAGCACCGTCGACGGTCACTTCAGTGACGCCCAGCACGCCGAAAGCCTGGAGCAATCATATCCGCACTGGCAAGCCGCCGAGTGGGACGGGAAGACCGGGTTTTCCGCACGCGGTCTGGCCGGGTGGGCCTGGCTCGTGAACCTCGATCATGTCTATTTCGTCAATGAATGCCTGGACGTTGGCGAGACCCAGATCGAGCCGCATGGCCATGGATGGCCGATCACGGCAATGATCGAACAGTGGACATGGACGTGTGACTGAACTCCCGCTGCATTCCGCCGCCATCATGCTGACGAAACGGCTGGGACGGCTCGCCGCCGTTCTGGTCATCGTCGCGGCGGCGGCGTTCACCCTTGCCAAGCTCTCTCCCATCGATCCGGTCAATGCCTATCTCGGGATCGACATCGCACGGGTCGGCCCGGAGCAGAGGGCGCTGATTGCCGCGCGCTGGGGGCTGGACCAGCCGCCGCTTGCGCAGTTCCTCCACTGGGCCGGAAACCTTCTTCAGGGCGATCTCGGTTACTCGATGATCTACAACGCACCCGTCGCCGAGGTGATCGCCAGCCGTTTCTGGGTATCGCTGCCGCTTGTCGGCCTGGCTTGGCTCCTTTCCGGCGCGCTTGGCTTTGCGCTGGGGGTCGTCGCCGGCGCCAGTTCGGGCACTCTGCTCGATCGCGCGATCAGGCTTTACGCCTATGTTCTGGCATCCGCCCCGACGTTCTGGATCGCGATATTGCTGCTGATCATCTTTGCCGTCCTGCTTGGCTGGGCGCCGGTCTGCTGCGCGGGACCTCTCGGCGTGGTGCCGGATGACGTCACCTTCGCCGACCGGCTGCGCCATCTTGCCCTGCCGCTTGCGGCGCTGACGCTTTTCGGCGTCGCCCAGATCGCGCTTCACACCCGCGCCAAGATCATCGAAATCCTGCAAGGCGATGCGGCGCTTTACGCCCGTGCGCAAGGGGCTGGCAAATGGGACGTGGCCCTAAGGCACGGCGCCCGCAATGCGGCGCTGCCCGCCGTAACCATTCTTTTTGCCTCGCTCGGGGAACTGTTTGGCGGATCGATACTGGCGGAGCAGGTTTTTGCCTATCCGGGGCTGGGACAGGCCGCCGTTTCCGCAGGCATCAAGGGCGATGTGCCGCTGCTTCTCGCCGTGACGCTTTTCCTCACGCTGTTTGTATCGGTCGGCAACATGATCGCCGACATGCTTTATCGGCTTGTGGACCCGCGGCTGCGCGACGAGGCCCTTTCGGCTGGAGGACAACATGGCTGAACTCGAGCAGCAACAGACCCTTGCCCCCCTGGTTCTGCCACGAATGGGCAACAGGATCTGGACCCTGGCTGCCGCCCTTTTCGGCTTCATGCTGATACTGCTGATACCGGTTCTGGCGGTGCTCACGGGGCCGGCTGGCGTGGCGACGGATTTTGCCGCAAGGCTTTCGCCGCCGGACTGGGCGCACTGGTTCGGAACCGACCAGATGGGACACGATCTCATGGCGCGCACGATCAAGGGGCTTCGGACGAGCCTATGGGTGGGGCTGCTTGCCTCATGCTGTTCCGTTGTCATCGCCACCGCTCTTGCCCTCGCGGCAACAACCGGCGGCCGGTGGGCGGATGCCGTCGTGTCGCTTCTGGTTGACGCGACGATCGGGCTTCCGCATCTCGTGCTGCTCATCCTGATATGCTTTGCGCTGGGCGGCGGCCCCGTTGCCGTGACGATTGCCGTGGCGCTCACGCATTGGCCGCGCCTGACGCGCATCCTGCGCGCCGAAATTCTCCAGGTCAGGCAGGCCGATTATGTTGTCTCCGCGCGTCATTTCGGCAAATCGTGGGGGGAGATCACCTTCGGGCACATTCTGCCCCAGATCCTGCCGCAAATGCTGGTCGGACTGGTGCTCATGTTTCCACACGCCATTCTGCATGAGGCAAGCCTGACCTTTCTGGGGTTCGGCCTCGACCCGACCCGGCCGGCCATCGGTGTGATGCTGTCCGATTCGATGCGCTATCTGACGGCAGGCAAATGGTGGCTTGGCCTGTTTCCGGGGCTGTGCCTGCTGTTGCTCGTGCTCAGCTTTGATGCTGTCGGCAATGGCATGCGTCTTGTTCTCGATCCCCGGACGGCCCAGACGTGACCCTGCTTTCCTTCAACGACGTCGACGTGTCATTCCGCCGCTATTGCGGACTGCTGAAGGTCCGCGAAATGCCGGTTCTCAGCCGTATCGGCTTTTCGGTGAAGCGCGGCGAGGTGGTCGCGCTGATCGGCGCTTCCGGCGGCGGCAAGAGCCTCATTGCCCATGCGCTGTTCGGCATTTTGCCGCCCAACGCCCAGGTCAGGGGCGCTATCCATTTTGACGGGCAGCGTGTTGATGATGGCAGCCGGCCGGCGCTGCTCAGGCGGCGCATGGCACTGGTTCCGCAATCCGTCAGCCATCTCGATCCCCTGGCGCGCAGCTTTCAGCAGCTGCGCTGGGCGGCGCGCCGCGCCGGGCTTGGCGTAAAGGATGACGCGCTTATGGCGGTGCTGGCGCAATTCGGGCTCGGCGCGGATGCGGCGCGCGCCTTTCCCCATCAGCTTTCCGGCGGCATGGCGCGGCGCATGCTGATGGCCATCGCAACGGTTGGCGACCCGGACCTGATTGTCGCCGACGAGCCGACCAGCGGTCTTGATGACGACAACGCCGCGCGTGTTCTTTCGAAGCTCAAAGACCTGGCCGAAAACGGAAAGGGCGTACTGCTGATCACGCATTCGCTGTCGGCCGCGCTTGCCTATGCCGACAGCGTCTGTCTTGTCCGTAACGGCATGGTGGAAGGCGAGGAGCGCGCCGACGCTTTTGAAGGCAGCGGAAGGCTTCTGCGTACCGGTTATGCGCGCGCCCTCTGGCAGGCGCTGCCGCAAAACGACTTTCGGGTGGGCGACGATGCTTGAGGCGAGGAATATCCATTTTCGTTATCGCGCGCGGTCGCCGGTCCTGGACGGGATCGGTCTCGCCCTTCGTCCGGGCGAGGTCGTTGGCCTGACGGGTCCGTCCGGAGGGGGGAAATCGACGCTTGGCCGTATTCTGGCCGGCCATTACCGCCCGGCATCGGGTCAGGTTCTCGTCGATGGCGCCGGGCACCCGCGGGGCTTCAACCCGGTCCAGTATCTGCATCAGTCGCCGGTCTTCGCCGTCAACCCGCGGTGGACGGTCGGAAAGGTTCTCGCGGAGGCCTGGCAGCCCGATGCGGAGCTGCGGCGAGCGTTCGGTGTTTCGCGCTCATGGCTTGATCGCTATCCCCACGAGATTTCGGGCGGCGAGCTGCAGCGCGTCGCCCTTTTGCGGGCCTTCGCCCCGCAAACCCGCTATCTGATTGCCGACGAGATTTCCGCGCAGCTCGATCCCCTGACCCAGGCACAGATATGGTCCGTCTTGCTCGAACAGGCCGAAAGCCGTCGTCTTGGCGTCCTCATCATCAGCCATGACATGCCGCTTCTCGGCCGGATTGCAGAACGCGTCGTCACCATCTGACGGCCGGCCGCCAACCCGTGGCCGGCGCCGGCCGCGGCTATCTTCATGTTCCGCGGCTTTCCTGCCCCCTTGCGCCGCCTTTCGGCCCGACCGGGATCTAACTCCGTTTTGCCGCAAGCCAGGCGCTGGCATCCGCGACCTCCATCGGCCTGCCGAAGAGATAGCCCTGACCGAGATGCACCCTGAGCCGAAGCAGCATGGCCCGCTCCGCTTCCGTTTCCACGCCTTCCGCGATCGTGGCGGCGCCGGTCTGCTCGGCGAAATGGACCATGCCTGCAACGAGCGCCTGCTTGGCCGGGTTCACGTCAATGTCGCGGATCAGCTCGATGTCGAGCTTCAGGATGTCGGGCTTCATGCGGAGGAGAGCGACGAGCCCGGAAAATCCGGCGCCGACGTCATCCACCGCCGTTCTGACGCCGAGCGCTTTCAGCCGGTCCAGTTCGAAGCCCAGCCGCTCGTGGTCCTCGACGATATCATGTTCCGTTACTTCCACCACCACCCGGCTCGGGTCGGCGGCACGGATGATGTCGGAAAGCACGCCGGTCGTGATGGTTTCCGGCGAGGCGTTGACGCCGATCGTCACGTCCTGGGGAAGGTCGTTGAAAAGGGCGAGCGCCCTTGAGATCGAAAGCGATTCCAGTTCGACCCGACGCCCGATTGCGCCTGCTTCCTCATACCAGACGTTCGGCGGGCGGTACGGCTCTCCGGCAAAGCGCGACAGCGCCTCGAACTTGATCGGCGCGCCGCTTTCAAGCGAAACGATCGGTTGCAGCACGATCCGCAGCGCGTCGCCTTTGAGCGCGCTGTCGATGCGGCTTGCAGCGGCGGCTGCTTCGCTTCGTCGGCGCAGCCCGGCATTGATCTGCCGGCTGGCGAGGTTGGCGAAGGTTTCCATGATCTTCAGATCGCGCTCGCCGAGCGTCGGATGGGGGGTCGAGCGCAGACAGCAGAACATGCCGAAGACCGACCCGTCCTCGCGGTGGACGGGAACGCTCAGGTGGCTGCCGATCGGAATGTTCGCGGTGATCGGCATGGATACGGCCAGCGGATGGTCCGCCGTATCGGCCATCACGCTCGGCAGGCGTCCATCGAGAATGTGCTGGCAATAGACTTCCTGCAGGCTGAGAACAGCGCCGGGGAAGGCAATCGCTTCGAAACCCGGGGCGCTGACGGCGCGAAACACGGAATTGCCGTCGACGATTTCCGACACATAGGCAACCTGCATGTCGAAATGGGTGCGCACGGTTTCGAGAATGAGATCGAGGGTATCTCCGTTGGCGGAAGGGCCGTCGAGTTCGAGTCTGAGGGGCAGGCGGCTCATCGTGGTTGGCCTTTTCGCTGGGGTGGCGACCGCGTCTCCTCCCGGCAGACCACGCCCTGGCTTCGTTGTTGCCGAACCGTATCCGGGGACGCGGGTTAATATCCCTTGTCCGCTCATGCGCACCGGTTCCGTTTGGCGACAAGTATAGGCCCGCCGGAAGCTTCGTCCAGCACCATCTCTGGTAAAACAGTGGTGATCCGGCCTGTCGCCGCCCGCCGAACGGGCAGGTTCTCCCGGAGAGAAAACCCGCCGGGATTGGCGGCATAAAGCCACAATCGCCGAATTCTGCATAAAAATCCGTGCGGAGACGATTGTGCTGGGCTAGACAGGGCGCCTGGGTTCTTCAGTCGGCGAGGGCGCATTGCTGTCCTGCCGCTGGCCTGGAAGACGGCGTGTGACGGGTGAATGATGATTTTTCTGCTGGCCGCAGTTTCAATCTTTTCGCGGGTCAACGGTCCGCTGCTGGCGCTTGGTCGGTGGACGGGCGCTGCCCTCATGGGCCTGATGGTGGTCGTCATCCTGGTGCAGGTGTTCTTCCGTTACGTCCTGAACGACGCGCTTGCCTGGACGGAGGAACTCGCCCGTTTCCTGATGCTGTGGATGGTCAGCCTGATGGCGCCGACCGCCTTTCGGAACGGTGGCTTCATCAGCATCGACACGCTCAGGCGCTTCCTGCCGGACAGGCCGGCCGCGCTCCTCAATCTGGCCCTGCTGCTCGTGTCCGCCGTGGTTTTGTGGTGGGCCGTCACGATTGGCTGGAGCGAGACGACCGGCATTGGCGGACGCTTCACCATGCCATCGCTGATGCTCCCGACCGCGCTCGATCTCTCTGCATGGATGAAGGTGCCGCGCTCGTTCATGATGGCGTCGCTCGCAACCGGCGTCACCATGATGTTTTCCGTCAACGTCGAGCTCTTGCTTCGGCTTCTCGCAGACCTTTTCGGCGCGGGCGATCGGCTGAAGCCGCTTGCCCACGCCGTCGGGCTGGAGGGCGAATGATGCTGAGCCTGTTTTTGCCGCTTTTTCTGGTGTTCCTGTTCTGTGGCCTGCCGGTGTTCTTCGCCCTGATCGCGGCACCCGCGCTGCTTCTGTGGTTCAATGGCCAGGAGCGCGATATCGTTCTGCTCTACCGCAATGTCTATAACGGCATGGACTCCTTCCCGTTGATGGCGGTGCCCTTCTTCATGCTGGCGGGCGAACTGATGAACCGCGCCGGCATCACCGAACGGCTGGTGGAGTTCTCCCAGGCGGTCATCGGCCATTTCCGCGCCGGCCTTGCCCATGTGAACATCCTCTCCTCCATGCTGTTTGCCGGCCTTTCGGGCTCGGCCGTTGCCGATGTTTCCGCGCTCGGCGCGATGATGATCCCGGCGATGGAAAAACAGGGCTACAGCCGCAGGTTCGCCGCCGCCGTCACCGCCGCATCCTCGATCATCGGACCGATCATTCCGCCCTCCGGGATCATGATCATCTACGCCTATGTGATGGGCGAAAGCGTTGCCGCGCTGTTTCTGGCGGGCATCGTGCCGGGCATCCTGATCGGCGTGTCGCTGATGGTGCTCGTCCGGCTGATGGCTGACCGCGAGGGACTGCCTGCCGCGACGGAAAGGGCCGGCTGGAAGACACGCGGCGAGGCGAGCCTGAAGGCGTTCTGGCCGTTGCTTACCCCGGTCATCATCATGGGCGGCATTCTGGGCGGCGTGTTCACGCCCACGGAAGCTTCGGCGATCGCGGTGGCCTATGCCTTCTTCATCGGTTTTTTCGTGCTGCGTTCGCTTCATGTGCGCGATGTTCCGGGCATCCTGATGCGCTCCGGACTGACCGCCTCGGTGGTGCTGCTGCTGGTCGGCGCTGCCATGGCCTTCAAGACGGTGGCCTCGCTTTCGCACACGCCGGAACTTCTCGCCTCGATCCTGCTGGGCCTGACGGAAAATCCGCTGATCCTGCTGTTTCTGATCAATATCCTGCTTTTCGTCGTCGGCATGTTTCTCGATGCCGGTCCGGCGATCATCATATTGGGGCCGATCCTGGGGCCGATTTTCCTGGATATGGGCGTTGATCCGGTTCATTTCGCCATCATCATGGCGGTCAACCTGACGGTCGGCCTGCTGACGCCGCCCATGGGGCTGGTATTGTTCGTCACCTCATCCGTCGCGCGCCTGAGCGTCGAGACCGTGGCGCGCGCCGTGCTGCCGTTTCTCGCCGTCGAGGCCGTGATCATCTTTCTGATCACCTATATCCCCGCGATCAGCCTGACCCTGCCGCGGCTGTTCGGATTTCTGGAGTAAACATGCGCTATAATCAAAGCAAAGGGAGGACTGACATGCTCAAGGACTTTATCAAGACGGCGCTCGTCGCGGGCGCTCTCGCCATCTCGGCGGGCCAGATTGCGGCGGCCGCCGACATCACCTTGCGCGCCACGGCCAATTCCAACGAGAATGACGAGGATTATGACGGTCTCGTCGTCTTCAAGAACCATATCGAGAACGCCTCCAACGGCGCGATCGCGGTCGAGATTTTCATGGGCACCCAGATCTGCGCCACGGGCGAGGAATGCCTGCAGGGCATCGCCGACGGCACGATCGACATCTATATGTCGACCTCGGGCGGCGCGGCGGGCCTTTTTCCCTATCTGCAGATTCTCGACCTGCCTTATCTGATGAATGATGACCGGGTGGCAGAGGAGGTGCTGTCCGGCCCCTTCACCACGGAACTGCGCGATCTGGCGCTTGCCGACAGCGGCGACACGATCCGCTTGATGACGATCGGCAATACCGGCGGCTGGCGCAATTTCGCCAATACCGAGCACACGATCAAAACGCCCGCCGACATGAAGGGCATGAAGCTGCGCACCGTGCCGGCGGAACTGCCGCAGGAACTGGTGCGCGCGCTCGGCGCATCTCCGACGCCGATTGCCTGGCCGGAACTCTTCACCTCGCTGCAGACCGGCGTGGTGCAGGGCACGGCCAACGGCATTACCGACATCATGAACATGAAGTTCACCGATGCCGGGCTGAATTTCATCACGCTCGACCGCCATTCCTACATGGCCGCCTTCTGGTGGATGTCGAATGAACGCTTCCAGAGCCTGACGGACGACCAGAAGAAGATCGTCGCCGATGCTTTCTACGCGCTGCAGCAGGCGACCTTCGCCAGCCCCAAGCGCAAGGAAATCGCGGCCTATGAAGACTTCCTGAAGGCGGGCGGCGAGATTTACGTGCCGAGCGATGCCGAAAAGGCGGAGTTCAAGGCCGCCGTGGAGCCGGTCTTCGACTGGTTCAAGACTTCGGTTCCCGGCGGCGAGGATATCTTTGCCAGCTTCACGGCGGCTGTTGACGAGGCGGAAGCCACGGTCAACGAACAGCGCGCGGTGGAAATCGCCAACTAATTTTTGCTGAAGTCGGCGCCCCGGCCGCCCGGCCGGGGCGTTTATTCCTCCACGGGAAAAAGATGGGCCCTGGCGGGTTCGAAGACGAGCGTGATCTTGCTGCCGGTTTCAAGCGGGCGGTCCTCCGAAAGCGCCGCGACGATGCGCCCGCCGCGCGTGAGCTCGACATTGACCACCGTCTCCGTGCCGAGGCGCTCGACCAGCGAGACCGTGCCGTGCAGCCCGCCCGCCGTGCCGTCCTCGACCACATCGAGATATTGCGGCCTGAGCCCCAGCCTGGCCTTTGAGGTTTCGGAAAAGTCAAACCGGGTCGCTGAAATCGTGACCGGGTCGAGCGCCTCCGATTGCACGGTCATCGCATCGCCGTCCCTCTCGACAATCTCGACATCCATGAAATTCATCGAGGGCGAGCCGATGAAGCCGGCGACGAAAAGGTTGGCGGGCTCGTGGTAGAGTTCCATCGGGCTGCCGACCTGCTGCACCGTGCCGTCCTTCAGCACCACGATGCGGTCGGCGAGCGTCATCGCTTCGACCTGGTCGTGGGTCACATAGATCATCGTCGCGCCGAGCTGGTTGTGCAGCTTGCCGATCTCCATGCGCATGTCCATGCGAAGCGCCGCATCGAGGTTCGACAGCGGTTCGTCGAAGAGGAAGACGCTCGGATTGCGCACGATCGCCCTGCCGATCGCCACGCGCTGACGCTGGCCGCCGGAAAGCTGCGAGGGGCGGCGGTCGAGCAGATGCTCCATCTGCAGGATGCGCGCCGCCCGCTGGACGGCTTCTTCCTTTTCCTTCTTGCCGACGCCGGCAATCGTCAGCCCGAAGGCGACATTCTCGCGCACCGACATATGCGGAAAGATCGCATATGTCTGGAACACCATGGCGATGCCGCGTTCCTTCGGCTGCAGGTCGTTGACGCGCCTGCCGCCGATTTCGAGCGTGCCGTCGGTAATGTCCTCCAGGCCTGCGATCATCCTCAAAAGCGTCGATTTTCCGCACCCCGAGGGGCCGACGAAGACGACGAATTCGCCGTCCTTGATCTCAAGGTCGACGCCCTTGATAACCTCGACCTTGCCGAAGGATTTGCGGACGTCCCTGAGCGCCAGTTCTGCCATTTGCGTTTCTCCCCTCAGCCCTTGACGCCGGTAGATGCGATGGATGCGATGAAGGCGCGCTGCAGCACCAGATAGAAGGCGAGGACCGGCACGGTGATCATCGAGAGATAGGCCATCACCTCGCCCCAGGGCACGTTGAGCTGGAAGAAATAGCCGAGCCCGACCATGATCGGCCGGTGCGCCTCGTCCTGGACCACGATCAGCGGCCAGAGATATTGTTCATTGTACATTTTCAGAGCCTTCAGGATGGCGGCGGTGGCGATGACCGGGCCCGAAAGCGGCATCACCACGCGGCGGTAGATCTGCCACCAGCTTGCCCCTTCCGCCCGCGCCGCTTCGATCAGTTCGCGCGGCAGGTCCTTGAAATACTGCACGAACAGAAAGACCGTCAGCGCATCGGCGATCCACGGGATGATCTGCACCCGGTACGTATTGAGCCAACCCCATGTGAGCCCGTCCACCCCGACCCATGGCAGGCGCGAGACGAACAGCAGAAGCGGAATGGCGATCGTCTCGAACGGGATGATCAGCGTGGCAAGTACGATGGAAAGCACCAGCGCATTGCCGCGCCAGCGCACGAAGGTGAAGGAAAAGGCGCCGAGCGAGCACAGGAACAGCGAGGCCAGCACGGTGAGCGTGGTGATCATCACCGAATTAAAGACGAACAGGCCGATCGGCGCGCGCTCGAAGGCATCGGCATAGTTCTGCAGGCTGATGTCGCCGACGGGCAGGAAAGCCCTGAGCGACGAGGTGTCGCGCAGGAGTTGGGCATCGGGCTTGAGCGACGACATCACCATGAACAGAAGCGGCAGCAGGAAGACGAGCGCCACCAGAACCAGCACGAGGTAGCGGGTGACGAGCCTGAGGCCGTGATTGTCGCCGGAAATCGCCGCCATCGCTCAGTTCCTTTCCCGGGTGAAATAGCGCTGCGCCAGAGAGATCGCGAGCACCAGCACGAAGAGCACGACCGAGATCGCCGAGCCGCCGGAGATATCCTGCCGTCCATAGCCGCGCTCGACCGCCTGGTAGACCAGCGTCTGGGTCGAATCGAGCGGCCCGCCCTTGGTCATCACGTCGATCTGGGCGAAGACGGCGAAGCATTGCATGGTGATGACGACCAGCACGAGGACGGCGGTGTTTCTGAGCCCCGGCCAGGTCACATAGCGGAAGGTCTGCCATTTCGACGAGCCTTCGATCGCTGCGGCCTCGTAAAGCGTCGGCGGGATGGTCTGAAGGCCGGCAAGCCAGATCACCATGTGGAAGCCGACCGCCTGCCAGATCGACATGGCGATGATCGAACCGAGCGCGGTATGGGTATTGCCGAGCCAGTCGACCGGCTGGAACAGGCCGAAGGTGAGCCCGGACAGCAGGCTGTTCAGAAGCCCGTCATTGCCGTCATAGATAAAGCGCCACAGAAGCGAGACGACGACGATCGAGACCACGACCGGCATGAAGAAGACGGCGCGGAAGACATTCACCCCGCGCAGTCGCTGGTTGATCAGAAGCGCCAGGCAGAGAGCGAGACCGGCCTGCACCGGCGCCGTGACGGCGACGAAGATCAGCGTGTTGGTCAGCGCCTTCATGAACACGACGTCGCGCGCCACCACCACATAGGCGGTATTGCCCGCATGGATGCGGAACCATTCGCGCATGCCGCGATATTGCGGATAGTCGTCGGAACGGGTGAAGGAGCGCACGCGCGGATATTCCAGCGCCCCGTCATCATCACGCAGCAATTGGCCCTCGTCATCGCGTTCGGGCTCGATGCTGATGACGTTGAGGCCGAGCAGGTCGCGGTAGTTCTCCATCCCGACATAGCGCGTCGGATTGGGGGAGATCAGCCGCTGGTCGGTGAGCGAAAAGCCGATGGCGAGAAAGAAGGGCAGAATGATGAAGAGCCCGATGAGCAGGATCGACGGCGCGGCAAAGGCCCAGCCTGCCCCATTGTTCTCCGTCAGTTTCCGGCTCATGTGTCTGTCCTCGTATTGAGGGGTTGGCGGCAGGCCCGAACATTGGCCACGATCCGATCTCCCCCCTTTAGGGGGAGATGCCCGGCAGGGCAGAGAGGGGTGAACCCTTTCCGGGAGCACGGCGTTGGCAGCTTTTGCCCGTTACCCCTCTCTGTCGCTTTCGCGACATCTCCCCCTCAAGGGGGGAGATTGGGGGGCATCACGCCTTCGCTAACCCTTCCCCAACAAAACAAAGGGGCCGACCGAAGTCAGCCCCCTGCAACTCAACCGTCGTGGCCGTAGCCTTG
The DNA here is from genome assembly GCF_001578105.1 of Martelella sp. AD-3. GTDB lineage: Bacteria > Pseudomonadota > Alphaproteobacteria > Rhizobiales > Rhizobiaceae > Martelella. The sequence goes on from NZ_CP014275.1 coordinate 703,840, forward strand.
ATTGCGGTCGATATCGGTGTCGATCTCGTCGACAGCGCCGTCGAGCGTGTCGGCGACATCGGCGCCGTTGGCCATGTCGGAAATCGCCTTCTGGAACACGCTGGTCTCGACCACATAGCCCGGCGTTACGGGCCGAAGCGTGCCCTGCGCGTCGGACAGGCCGTAGAAAACGGCAAGCGGCGCGCCTTCCTTGTAGTATTCGGACATTGCGGCAGCGCCTTCGGTCGCCGGAACAAGACCGATGGCGTTGGAGAATTCGGCGAGATACTTGTCCTGGAGGGCAAATTCGATGAAGGCTGCGGCCCCTTCCGGGTGTTTTGACGCGGCGGAGACGCCGAGCTGCCAGCTTGCCGCGCCGATCTTCGGGCCGTTGCCGAAATCGGGTGCCGGCAGGAAGACGACATCGTCGAAGGCGTCGAGCTTGGCGCGCGCCGTCCAGTTGCCGTTCCAGTCGATGGCATAGGAACCGTCGATGAACCCGTTCTGGTGGTCGGCGGGGTCCTGGCTGGTGCCGGGCGCGAGGTTGCGCTCGAACACCGACTGCCACCATTCGCCGAAGGCGATCGCCTCTTCACCGTTCAGCACGCCCTCCGCGGTCTGGTAGTCGGAACGATCGACCAGATCGCCGCCGAAGGACTGAAGGAAGGGCAGGAAGGCATAGGTGTACCATTCGCCGTTGTCGGCCATGCCGAGGTTCAGCGGATACTCGAAATCGCCGCTGTCCTTGAGCTTGACGAGGATGTCGTCGAATTCCTCCTTCGTCCAAGGGTCGTCCAGCGTCGGCTTGCGGATATCGTATTTGTCGAGAGTGGACTGGCGCGTCATCATTGCCAGCGCCGCGTCCCAAAGGCCGATGGAATAGATCTGGCCGTCCCATCTGCCGATGGCGCCCGGCAGGAAGCCCTCGATCGCGCTTTCGTCGATCGGCAGCGGCTGCATGTAGCCGGACCAGGCCCAGTTCGGCATGATCGGCCCGTCGACGTCGATGATGTCCGGCAGGTTTCCGGCAAGCGCCGCAGCGGTGACGGAACTGTTGTAGGAATCTTCCGGAAAGCTTTCGAGCACGACCTCCCAGTCGTCCTGGCTTGCGTTGAAATCGGCAACGATCCCTTCGAGAATGCTCGATTCCGTCGGGTTGCCGGCGCCGTGATACCACATGGAGAGCTCTGTCGCGGCAAAGGCGCCGGCGGGCAGGGCGGCGGTCGTCATCAGTGTGGCAAGGGCCAGGGCGGTTCTCTTCATCGTCAATCCTCCGATTTGAACAGTGCGGGCCTCGGTGAGGAGGCGGAAGGCGAGTGGAGGCAACCACCCGCGGAAACGGCTGTCGGGGAGGGATGTTCAGACAACGGCTTGATCGGCGCCGTCGCGCTCGGCAGGCCTTGGGGAGACGAATGCTATGCGCCTCGGGGAGCGGCCGGCCGCCGGACCGCATCGGCGGCCCGGCTTTTTGGCTGGCGGGGGCCACCCGTCGCTCAGGGCGGCGCAATGCGCCGTCCGGCGTTTACGGCATTGCCGCTGTACCCTCCCCGTACAGGGGCAATCGTGGCCTCCCCGCCGTGTCCCGTTTCAGGGACACAACTTTTAGTGAACGCTTCATTAACACGAAAGTTCCCCCGGCCTCAACCGTGAGTCTGGCGTGGTGTGGACAATATGTCGCAGGCCTGTGTTTTGTTTAGGCAATACCGGATCGCCTCGTCCGGTTCGCGGGGTTGCCGGGCTTTATTTGTAGCCAACCACGCGATGCGGCACGTAAGGCGCCTCAAGCCTTTCGATCTCTTCCGCCGTCAGTTTCAGCGCCAGCGCGGCCTCGGCATCATCAAGATGATGCGGCTTGGAGGCGCCGACGATCGGGGCGGAAACCTCGGGCTTCGACAGCACCCAGGCGAGCGCCACGCGGGCCATCGGCACGCCGCGCTCATTGGCGATTGCGGCGACGGCATCGACCACCTTGCGGTCGGATTCAGCCGTTTCTGCATAAAGCGTCTTGCCGAACTCGTCCGTCTCGGAACGACCTGTGGTCGTGTCCCAGGGGCGCGTCAGGCGGCCGCGCGCCATCGGGCTCCAGGGAATGACGCCGATGCCTTCGGCTTTGCAGAGCGGCAGCATCTCGCGCTCTTCCTCGCGGTAGAGCAGGTTCACATAGTTCTGCATGGTCACGAATTTCGCCCAGCCATTGGCCTTCTGGGTGGCGAGCATGGTGGCGAACTGCCAGGCATGCATCGAGGAAGCGCCGATATAGCGCGCCTTGCCGGCCTTCACCACGTCATGAAGCGCCTCGAGGGTTTCCTCGATCGGCGTGCCGTAGTCAAAGCGGTGGATCTGGTAGAGGTCGACATAATCGGTGCCCAGGCGACGCAGCGAATTGTCGATCTCCTGCATGATCGCCTTGCGCGACAGGCCCATGCCGTTCGGACCTTCATGCATGCGGTTCATCACCTTGGTGGCGATGACGATTTCCTCGCGCCGGGCGAAGTCCTTCAGCGCGCGGCCGACGATTTCCTCCGACGTTCCGGCGGAATAGACATTGGCGGTGTCGAAGAAATTGATCCCGTCCTCGACGGCCTTGCGGATGAAGGGACGGCTCTGCTCCTCCGTCAGCGACCATGGATGGGCGCCGGCGTCCGGCGCGCCATAGGTCATGCAGCCAAGGCAGAGGCGGGAGACATCGAGGCCGGTGCGGCCGAGCTTCACATAGTCCATTTTCTCGGGATCCTCGGTTTGCGGGCGTAACGCGAAGGTGACGCGACGGCTTTGTCCTGTCAAAGAAAAACGCCGCCGGAGGTCCGGCGGCGCTGGGAAGGCCTGGTCAGGCGGCGTTCTTTTCGGCGAAGGCTTTCTTGCCTTCCTCGTCAAGCGCGGCAAACTCTTCATCGGAGAGGACGATGTCCGCCGCCGCGACATTTTCCTCCAGATGCTTGACCTTGGAGGTGCCGGGGATCGGCAGCATGACCGGGCTCCTCTTCAGCACCCAAGCAAGTGCAATCTGGCTCGGCGCCGCATCGTGCTGTTTCGCAATGTCATCGAGCAGCGAACCCGAATTGGCGAGATCGCCGGCGGCCAGCGGGTGCCACGGGATGAAGCCGATATTGTTCTTTTCGCAATAATCGAGCACATCCTCGCTGGTGCGGTCGACCAGATTATAGCGGTTCTGCACTGTCGCGACCGGGAACACTTTCTGCGCGGCCCTGATCTCGTCGACCGAGACCTCGGAGAGGCCGGCATGGGCGATCAGTCCCTCGTCCAGGAACTCCTTGATGGCGCCGAACTGTTCATCGGCCGGTACCTTGGCATCAATGCGGTGAAGCTGCCAGAGGTCGATCCTGTCGACGCCCAGATTGCGCAGGCTTTTGTGAACCTGCTGGCGCAGATATTCCGGGCGTCCGACCGGAAGCCAGACGTTGGGGCCGGTGCGGGTCAGACCGCCCTTGGTGGCGATCCTGACGTCGCCATAGGGATGCAGCGCCTCCCTGATCAGCCACTCGGAGACATCGGGGCCGTAGCTGTCGGCGGTATCGATGAAATCGACGCCCAGTTCCGGCAGCCGCTTCAGCGTCGCGATGGCGCCGTCGCGATCTGCGGGCTCGCCCCAGATGCCGCTGCCGGTGATGCGCATGGCGCCGAAGCCCAGCCGCGTAACCTTCAGCTCGCCGCCGATTGCGAAAGTGCCTGCCTTGTCAGCACGAATATCAGCCATGGTCTTCTCCCATGTTTGTTGGAAAAGCGCCGCGCGACAGGAGGACCAAAGCGGGTCGGGCGCGCGGCTGCAATATCGGAAAAATACACAGGGTCAGATGGTCCGGCAGAGCGGGAGTTTCAATACGGACAACGCCATTTTGTCTGCGATCGTCCTTTTTCAATGAAGATGGAACATCTTCTTCAGGTCCACCTCAACCGGGGAATTGTCCGGATTGGTTTCCATGATATCGGCCATGAAGGCCCACCAGCGCTTGGCGATCTCGGTATCGGGAATTGCATCCATCCGATGATCGTCGGTGCGTTTCAGCACCGCGAACAGGTGGTGGGTCTCCTCGTCAAGCCAGATCGAATAGTCGCAGACGCCGGAATCCTTCAGGAGCGCGGCAAGCTCCGGCCATATCTCGTCATGGCGGCGCCTGTATTCCTCGGCCTGGCCGCGGTTGAGGTTCATGCGAAAGGCGATGGTTTCCATGGGGCTTGCTCCTCTTGGCTGCGCCTTCTACACGATGCCGCCGCCGGCCCCCGTGACGGCCGGGCGTTCGCCTGCGACCTTCTGCCGGTAGCCGGAAGCGCGATAGGCGGCGATCGGGTCGACCGCGCCGCCGGCGCGTTTGCGGGCCATGGCGAGGATCGGGCCGACATCGGTGCGGAAGGCGTCCTTCAGCGTTTCGGAAGCCATCATCGCATCGTTTTCCTCCTGATAGCCGGCAAGGGCGGCGCGATCGACCAGAAGCGCCTGGGCATAGGCGCGGCGGACTTCGATGGCCGAGCGCATCAGGCTTTCGATCGGGTCGGTGACATTGTGCGACTGGTCGAGCATGTGGGCGGGGTTGAAGCCGGGCGCGCCTTCCGCATCCACCAGTTCGTTGAAGACGAGGAACAGGCGGAACGGGTCGATCGAGCCCGTATCGAGGTCGTCGTCACCGTATTTGCTGTCGTTGAAATGGAAACCGCCGAGCTTGCCGAACTGGATCAGGCGCGCGACGATCATCTCGATATTGACGTTCGGCGCATGGTGACCGAGGTCGACGAGGCAGAAGGCCTTGGGACCGAGTTCCCTGGCGATCAGGTAGTTCGTGCCCCAGTCCTGCACGACGGTCGAATAAAAGGCCGGCTCGAAGATCTTGTGCTCGGAGAAAATCCGCCAGTCATCCGGCAGCGCCGCGTAAATGCTCTTCATCGCCTCCAGATAGCGTTCGAACTGCTTTGTAAAATGGCTCTGGCCGGGAAAGTTGGAACCATCGCCGATCCACACGGTCAGCGCCTTGGAACCGAGCGCCTTGCCGATCTCTATACATTCGATGTTGTGGTCGATCGCCTGCTGGCGGGTCGCTGCATCGGTGTTGGAGAGCGAGCCGTATTTGTAGGAGTGCTCCTGGCCCGGCTGGTCCTGGAAGGTGTTGGAGTTCATTGCATCAAAGCCGAGGCCGAGCGCCGCGCCGCGCTGGCGCAGTTCGGAAAGGTCGTCCACCTTGTCCCACGGGATATGCAGCGAAACGGTCGGGGTGGCGCGCGTCAGTTGCTGGATCACAGCGCAGTCATCCAGCTTGTCGAAGATATGGCGCGGCTCGCCGGCGCCGGGAAAGCGGGCAAAGCGCGTGCCGCCGGTGCCGACGCCCCAGGAGGGCACGGCCACGCCATAGGCCGCGACCTTGGCGGTTACATCGTCGATGCTGACGCCGCGGCGGGCGAGCTTTTCTCCGAGTGCGTTGTAGTCCCTCTCGAGGTCTTTGGCGCGCTTGTCGTTCTCTGCGGAAAGCACGCCGCCGTCGATCATCTGTTCCATGTCTTCCTCCCGTTGCAGGTGATGGGCCTGCCGAATTGGTTTGTCATCGGGGCGGTTCAGCCCACAATCTCCCCTTGAGGGGAGAGATTGGCCGTAAGGCGGGCCCTTCCAAACCTACCGCGGAAACGACACCGCATTCCCCGCATCCACGTTGATGATATTCCCCGTCGATTTGGCCGACATGTCGGAGGCGAGGAAGTAGATGGCTTCGGCGATATCCTCCGGGAACACCGAACGCTTCAGCATCGAGCGCTCGCGGTAATGCGCCTCCAGATCGTCGGTCGACATCTTGTAGGCGGCGGCGCGCTGTTCCTTCCACTCGCCAGTCCAGATCTTCGAGCCGCGCAGAACGGCATCCGGATTGACGGTGTTGACGCGGATCTGGGCGCTTGCCCCTTCAAGCGCCAGGCAGCGGGCAAGATGGATTTCCGCGGCCTTGGCCGTGCAGTATGCGGATGCGCCGGGCGAGGCGGCCAGGCCGTTCTTCGACGAGACGAACACGACATTGCCGCCGGCATTCTGGTAGCGGAACAGGCGGAAGGCCTCGCGCGAGACGAGGAAATAGCCGGTTGCCAGAATGGCGATGTTCTTGTCCCACAGATCGAGCGTCGTCTCCTCGATCGGGGCGGAGGAGGCGAGACCGGCATTGGAGACCAGAATATCAAGCCCCCCGAACTCCACCACCGTATCGGCAAAGCCCTTGGCAACTTCGGCCTCGTCGGTGACGTTCAGGTGAACGCCGCGCACGATATCCTTGCTGAAGACGGAGGAGAGCTCGGCCTTGGCGGTTTCAAGCGCGGCATCATCGATATCGGCCAGCACCACGCAGGCGCCTTCGCCGGCAAGCCGGAAGGCGGTGGCCTTGCCGATGCCGCCGGCGCCGCCGGTCACGAGCGCTATTCTGCCGGCAAGCGGCTTCGGTTTCGGCATCCGCTGCAGCTTTGCCTCTTCCAGAAGCCAGTATTCGATATCGAAGGCCTCCTGTTCGGAAAGGCCCTGATAGGTCGAGACCGAGGATGCGCCGCGCATGACGTTGATGGCGTTGACGTAGAACTCGGCAGAAATGCGGGCCGTCGCCTTGTCCTTGGCAAAGGAGATCATGCCGACGCCGGGCACCAGGTAGATCACCGCATTCGGATCGCGCATCGCCGGCGAATTGTCGTGCTTGCAGCGCGCGTAATAGGCGGCATAGTCCTCGCGATAGGCGCTGATCGCCTCCGGCAGGCCTTCGACCGTCTTGTCGATATCCGGGTTTTCCGGGTCGAAATCGACGACCAGCGGACGGATTTTCGTACGGAGAAAGTGGTCGGGGCAAGATGTGCCGAGGGCTGCGAGTTCCTCAAGCCGGTTGGAGGCGACGAATTCCAGAACGGCGGGCTGATCGTCGAAATGGCCGAGCTTGCCTTCGGTTTCCGAAATCATGCCGCGGATCTTCGGCATCAGTTTTTCGGCAATGGCGCGGCGGTCTTCGGCTGCAAGCGTCTTCACCTTTGGCCCGCCAAAGACCGGGCCTTCGATCTTCGCCTCGAGCCAGGCCATCGCCTTGTTGATGATCTCGAGCGTGGTCTCGTAGCTTTCCTTCGCCGTGTCGCCCCAGGTGAAAAGGCCATGGCTTTCGAGGATGACGCCGCGCGCATCCGGGTTTTCTGCGCAGAACTTGCCGAGCCACAGGCCCAGTTCATAGCCCGGACGCTTCCACGGCAGCCAGCCGATCTCGCCGCCGAAAATTTCCCTGGTCAGCGCCTCGGAATCGGCCGAAGCGGCAATGGCGATGATTGCGTCGGGGTGCATGTGGTCGACATGCCTTTTCGGCACATAGGCATGCAGCGGCGTGTCGATGGAGGCCGCGCGGGCATTCAGGTTGAAGGTGCAGTGGGGGAGGTAGCCCACCATCTCGTCTTCGTGCTCGATGCCGCGATAAAGCCCCTTCAACGCATTCAGCTTGTCCATGTAAAGCGTTGCAAAGCCGTCCATCTTGATGGTGCCGACATCGCCGCCCGAGCCCTTCACCCACAAGACCTCGACCTGATCACCGGTGAGCGGGTCCTTTTCCATCACCTTGGCCGAGGTGTTGCCGCCGCCGTAATTGGTGATGCGCTTGTCGGAGCCCAGAAGATTGGAGCGATAGAGCAGCAGCTCGGATTCGCTCATGCCGTCGGCCTTGCCGTCATCCCACAGGTTCTCAAGCCGGGCGGCCCGGGTGTCATTCGCCATCATTTCCTCCTTCGGGGCCTCTCGGCCTGGTTCTTCCCCGGCAAAATCCATCCGAAAGTCGGGCTTGTCAATCATAAACGCTCAATTTCGATCAAAAATGGCACTATCGCAGTGCAGCATGACTATTTTTGATTGACACTGATGGAAATTCGCTGAACTCTGTCAAAAAGGGAGGCCCCATGCACGAGAAAGAGCGTCATCGCATCATCCTGTCGGCCGTACAGGAAAAGCCGGTTGTGACCGTTGGGGAGCTCGTCGATCTGACGGAGAGTTCCGAGGCGACGATCCGGCGCGATATCGCGGCTCTGCATGTGGCCAAGCGCCTGCGCCGGGTGCGCGGCGGGGCGGAGGCGCTCAGCCCGCCGCAATTCGTCGGCCTTGCCGGCCGGCCCTTCAGCGTCAACCAGACGATGAACGCGCGGCAGAAGCAGGCGATCGCCAAGGCGGCCGTCGCGCTGTGCGATGACGGTGATTCCGTCATCATCAATGGCGGCACGACCACGTTTCAGATGGTCCATCACCTCGCCAATCGCCGGCTGCAGGTGTTCACCAATTCCTTTCCGATCGCGGAGCATCTGCTGAAGCATTCGAAGAACACGGTGATGCTGTCGGGGGGCGTGATCTACCGCGAGCAGAACGTGATCCTGAGCCCGTTTGAAAACGACGTGACCCGAAATTTCTGGGCAAGGCGGATGTTCATGGGCGCGCAAGGGATCGGCCCGCTCGGCCTGATGGAGGCCGACCCGCTTTTGATCCAGGCCGAGCAGAAGCTGATCGACCAGGCGGAAGACCTGGTTGTTCTGGTGGATTCATCAAAATTCAAGCAGCGGTCGAGCCTTATCCTTTGCGGGCTGAAAAGAATCTCGACCGTGATTACCGATTCCGGGCTGCAGGCGTCTGACGCCCGCATGCTGGAGGAGGCCGGCGTTTCGGTGATCATCGCCGATGCGCAGGCAATGGAGGAAACCGGTTCGGGCTGAGCCTTGGAGGAGAAGAGCCAGCCTGCACCCTGTTCATCAACCGGAGGAGAAAGATGAGCATTTTGAAGAAAGTTCTCGTGGGAGCGCTGCTCTCCACCGCGCTCGTTGCGCAAGGCGCGCATGCCGCCGACAAGAAGATCGCGCTGGTGGTGAAGGCGCTCGGCATCGGCTTTTTCGAGGCCGCTGCGGAAGGCGCCGAAGAGGCCGCCAAGGAAATCGGCGATGTCGAACTGATTTACACGGGCCCGACCGATACCACCGCCGAAGGCCAGATCGACGTGATCAATTCGCTGATCGCCCAGAAGGTCGATGCGATTGCGATCTCGGCCAATGACCCGGATGCTCTGGTGCCGGCGCTCAAACGCGCCATGCAGCGCGGCATCAAGGTCGTTTCCTGGGATTCCGGCGTCGCACCGGAAGGCCGCATGGTGCACTTGAACCCCTCGTCCAATCCGCTGATCGGTAACATGATCATCAAGCTTGCCGCCGACAATCTGCCGGATGGCGGCGAGGTCGCCGTGCTTTCGGCATCGGCGACGGCGACGAACCAGAACACCTGGATCGATGAAATGAACAAGGTGAAGGGCGACTACCCGAACATCGATGTCGTCACCACGGTTTACGGCGACGACCTGTTCGACAAGTCCTATCGCGAGACCCAGGGCCTCATCCAGTCCTATCCGGATCTGAAGGCGATCATCGCGCCGACCTCCGTCGGCATCGTCGCCGCCGCCCAGGCCGTGACGGATGAAGGCAAGATCGGCGAGATCAACGTCACCGGCCTTGGTCTTCCGTCCGAAATGGCGGCCTATGTCGACAATGGCGCATCGAAATCCTTCGCCATCTGGAACCCGATCGACCTTGGCTATGCCGCCGTCATGCTGTCGAACGACCTGATCGACGGCGCGAAAGCCGAACCGGGGGCAGAGCTTTCCATGGGCCGCCTCGGCGATCTGACGCTCGATGACGACAATGCCGGCGCCATGGCCGATCCCTTCGTCTACGACAAGTCGAACATCGACAAGTTCAAGGACATTTTCTGAGGTTGTTCTTGCTGCGGTGAAGTCTGGCTCTGCTGATAGACACCCAAATGCCCCTCCGAATTCGATCTCCCCCCTTGAGGGGGAGATGTCGCGAAAGCGACAGAGAGGGGTAAAGGGCGCAAGCCCTAAGAGCCGCAGTCTCCGTGCTCTCGGATGGGGTTCACCCCCCCTCTGCCCTTGTCGGGGCATCTCCCCCTCAAGGGGGGAGAATGCTGGTTGCCACATCTGGACAAGCCACTCCCGCAAACAATCCGGCCCGCTCCGATCTCGGCGGGTCGGCACCTCAGTAAAAACACGGCAGGCCCTTGATGCCAGACGCACAGAAAAACGCCGCCATCGCCCTTGACGGCATCACCAAGACCTTTCCGGGCGTTCGCGCGCTGTCGGATGTCTCCCTTGCGCTCTATCCGGGAGAGGTGACCGCGCTTGTCGGCGAAAACGGCGCGGGCAAGTCGACGCTCGTCAAAATCCTGACAGGCATTTACCAGCCGGATGGCGGCGAGATCACTATCGACGGTGCGCCTGTCCGCTTCCCGACGGCGGAAGCGGCAAGCGAACATGGCGTCACGGCGATCCATCAGGAAACCGTATTGTTCGACGCGCTGACGGTTGCCGAAAACATCTTCATCGGTCACGCGCCGACCAACCGTTTCGGCCTGATCGACTGGAAGCAGATCCATGATCGCGCCCGCGATATTCTCGACAGTATCGGCGCGCGCATCGATCCGCGCCATCGCCTGTCCGAGCTTGGCATCGCCAATCGCCACATGGTGGCCGTTGCCCGCGCGCTTTCCGTCGATGCCCGCGTGGTCATCATGGACGAGCCGACGGCAGCCCTGTCGCAAAAGGAAATCGAGGAGCTTTACGAACTGGTCGAGAAGCTGAAGGCGGACGGCAAGGCGATCCTGTTCATCTCCCACAAATTCGACGAGATTTTTCGCATTGCTGATCGCTATACTGTCTTTCGCGACGGCGAGATGGTGGGTGAGGGCAGGATCGCCGAGACCGACGAGAATGCGCTGGTGGAACTGATGGTCGGGCGGCCTGTCGACCAGGTCTTCCCCAAGCAGGAGGTCGCAATCGGCGGGCCGGTGCTGACGGTGTCGGGCTATCGTCACCCGACCGAATTCGAGGATATCGGCTTCACCCTTCGGCGCGGCGAGATCCTCGGCTTCTATGGTCTTGTCGGGGCCGGGCGGTCGGAATTCATGCAGGCGCTGTTCGGCATCACCCGGCCTGCGGCCGGCGCCGTGCGGATTGATGACGAGATCGCCGTCATCCGCTCGCCCTCGGAAGCGGTGAAGCAGGGCATCGTCTATGTGCCGGAGGAACGCGGCACGCAGGGCACGATCACCGCCATGCCGATCTTCGAAAACGTCACGCTGCCTGTTCCGTCTCAACGCCTTTGAGACAGATCTGGCTTAACGGATAAGGGAGGGTTTTGGCTCATCATAGCGCACGCAAAGGAAGCGAAGATGAGACAGAAATCCGGGCAGCAGAAGCCGACGGCAGACAAGGCGATCAAGGATATCCGCCGGGCCACACGCAAATCCTATTCGGCCGAGGAAAAGATCCGCATTGTGCTGGAAGGCCTGCGCGGCGAAGACAGTATCGCCGCGCTCTGCCGCCGCGAGGGTATCGCCGAAAGCATGTATTACACTTGGTCGAAGGAATTTCTCGAGGCCGGCAAGCGGCGCCTGGCCGGCGATACGGCTCGGGCCGCAACGACGGATGAGGTGAAGGCATTACGTCGGGAAACACGCGATCTGAAAGAGGTCGTGGCCGAGCAGACGCTGGAGCTGCGCCTGCTCAAAAAAAGCATGATCGGGGATGGGGACGCAGAAGAATGAGATACCCCGCATCCGAGAAGTTGGAAATCATCCGGCTGGTCGAGCAATCGCACCTGCCGGTGAAGAAGACACTGGAGCAGCTCGCCATTCCCCGCCAGACCTTTTACCGCTGGTATGACCGTTTCCAGCGCTTTGGCGTTGAGGGGCTGGAGGACCGCTCATCCGCCCCGTCACGGGTATGGAACCGCATTCCCGATACTATCAGGGACGAGGTGATAGAGCTGGCGCTTGAAGAGCCGGAGCTCTCCCCGCGCGAACTGGCGGTGACCTTCACCGACACAAAAAGCTATTTCGTATCAGAGGCGTCCGTCTATCGCCTGCTCAAGGCGCACGATCTGATCACCTCGCCAGCCTTCATTGTCGTCAAGGCGGACAATGAATTCAGGGACAAGACCGTTCGCCCCAATGAGATGTGGCAAACCGATTTCACCTATCTGAAGGTGATCGGCTGGGGCTGGTTGTATCTGTCCACCATCCTCGATGACTTTTCCCGATATATCGTGGGATGGAAACTGTGCACGAACATGAAGGTGGGTGATGTAACCGACACGCTGAACATTGCGCTTTCTGCATCCGGCTGCGACAGCGTCAAGGTGGAGCACAAACCGCGGCTTCTGTCGGATAATGGCGGATGCTACATCGCCGAAGACCTGGCGGACTGGCTGAAGGACAGGAAGATGGAGCAGCTTCACGGCGCGCCCGGTCATCCGCAGACCCAAGGCAAGATCGAGCGCTGGCACCAGACGCTGAAAAACCGGATCCTGCTCGAGAATTACTTCTTCCCCGAAGACCTTGAAGCGCAGATCGGCGCATTCATCGACCATTACAACAATCGCCGATACCACGAGAGCCTCGGCAACCTCACACCGGCGGATGTCTACTTCGGCAGAGGAGACGAAATCCTGAAACAGCGAAAGAGGATCAAGCAACAGACCATTCAAAACCGACGCTTGCAACACCACGCAAACGCGGCTTAAATCAACACATCAGACGAGCCAATCTCTCCTGATAGCCAGACCCCATTCTGTCCATAATCATTCGACGACGGACAACGCTGCCGTCGCTCTCCAAGGTCTCGCGCAGAGGCTTTGTCCGCATGGCCGAGGAATTTGCCCTGGCGCGGGAGTTTACCGGGCGGCTGGACCTGCGCGCGGCCTCGCTCGACCAGCCCGTCGGCAATCTCTCCGGCGGCAACCAGCAGAAGGTGGTGATCGCCAAATGGCTGGCGACCCAGCCGAAAGTGATCATTCTCGATGAGCCGACCAAGGGCATCGATATCGGTTCGAAATCCGCCGTTCATGCCTTCATGAGCGAGCTTGCGGGCAGGGGGCTCTCCATCATCATGGTCTCGTCAGAAATTCCGGAAATCCTCGGCATGTCCGACCGGGTCATCGTCATGCGCGAGGGGCGGATCGTCGCCGAGCTTGCGCGCGATGAGATGTCGGCGGAAAAGCTGGTGCGGGCAGCAGCCGGCATCGGGGCGGCAGCATGATGGCGCGGATACTCAAACATCGCGAGGCGCTGCTCTTCGTCGCCATATTGATGCTCGTCGGCGCGATCGAGCTGCGTTTCCCGGGCTTCGTCGCGCCGCGCAATCTCGTCTCGATCTATAATGATACGGCGATCCTGATCATCCTGGCGCTGGGACAAGCCGCCGTCATCCTGTCGCGCGGCATCGATCTTTCCATCGCCGCCAATCTGGCGCTGTCGGGCACCATTGCCGCCCTTCTGAATGTCGCCTTTCCCGACCTGCCGGTGATCTTTCTTCTGGTGGCCGCCACCGTCAGCGGCGCGGGGCTCGGCGCCATCAACGGGCTTCTGGTTTGGCGCCTGTCGATCCCGCCCATCGTGGTGACGCTCGGCACGATGACCATTTATCGCGGCACGATCTTTCTTCTGACGGGCGGCGCCTGGGTCAATGCCCATGAGATGACCGATGCCTTCAAGGCGGTGCCGCGCGCCGTCTTTCTCGGCATTCCGGTGCTTGCCTGGTTCTCGCTGGCCGTCATTGTGGTGATGATGGCGGTGCTGGTCATGACCCGGCTTGGCCGCGCCTTTTATGCCGTCGGCGGCAATCCCCATGCGGCGGTCTATACGGGCATTTCGGTCGGTCGCACGCATTTCTTTGCCTATCTGATCGCCGGCGCGCTCGCCGGTCTTGCCGGTTATCTGTGGACCGCGCGCTATGCCGTCGCCTATGTCGATATCGCCAATGGTTTCGAACTGGACGTGGTCGCCGCCTGCGTCATCGGCGGCATCTCGATTGCCGGCGGTGCGGGCACGGCCATCGGCGCGGTGCTCGGCGCGCTCTTCCTCGGCATCATCAAGAATGCGCTGCCGGTGATCGATGTCTCGCCCTTCTGGCAAATGGCGATTTCGGGCACGGTCATCATCATCGCGGTTGCCGTCAACGCGCGCTCCTCGCGCGTCAAGGGCCGCGTCATCCTGAAAAAAGCGGAGCATGCGCTATGAGTGTCAGCGAAACGCGGTTTGTCCCCGACCGCCTGCATGGGCGTGGTTACCGGATGGCCCGCAGTTGGGAGAGCCTGCTGGTCGTGGTGGTGGTCGCGATCTTCATCGTCAACAGTTTCGCCTCGCCCTATTTCCTTGACGCTTGGAACCTGTCGGATGCGACCTTCAACTTCACCGAAAAGGCGCTGATTGCCTTTGCCATGGCGCTCGTCATCATATCGGGCGAGATCGACCTGTCGGTCGCCGCCATCATCGCGCTCGCCTCCACCGCCATGGGCTATGCCGCGCAGTTCGGCGCGGGAACGCCGGAACTTGTGGCAATCGGCCTTGGCGTCGGCCTGTTGTGCGGCGCCTTCAACGGGTTTCTCATCACCGGTCTCGGCCTGCCGTCCATCGTCGTCACCATCGGCACGATGAGCCTCTTCCGCGGGCTTTCCTATGTCGTCCTCGGCGACAAGGCCTTTACCGGCTATCCGCCCGGTTTCGCCTTTTTCGGCCAGGGCTACGTGTTCTGGGTCATCTCATTCGAATTTGTGCTGTTTGCCGTCATGGCCGTGCTTTTCGGCATCTTGCTGCATCTCACAAGCTTCGGCCGCATGGTCTATGCGATTGGCAACAACGCCACCGCCGCCCGCTTTTCCGGCATCCGCGTGGGGCGGGTGAAGTTCCTGCTGTTCCTGATGACCGGGGTGATGTCCGGCATGGCGGCAATCTGCCTGACCTCCCGCCTCGGCTCGACGCGTCCGTCGATCGCCTTTGGCTGGGAGCTCGAGATCGTCACCATGGTGGTGCTGGGCGGGATCAACATTCTCGGCGGCGCGGGCACGATCATCGGCGTCGTGCTCGCCGCCTTCATCATGGGGCTGGTCACCTTCGGCTTCGGGCTGATGAATGTGCCGGGAATCGTCATGTCGATCTTCATCGGTCTTCTGCTGATTGGCGTGATCGCATTGCCTGTGCTCTATACGAGGATCGCAAGGCGGTTCAGACGGGATGAGGCGCAATGAGTGACATCCGCAATGTCGCGGTCATCGATATCGGCAAGACCAATGCCAAGGTCATCCTCTATGGTCTGGAGAAAGGCCGCGAGGTCGATACGCGGTCAAAGCGCAATGTCGTCACGGGCGATTCGCCCTATCCGCATTTCGAGGTGGACGACCTTTTCGGCTTCATTCTGGAAGCGCTTGCCGCCTTTCAGGATCAGCATGGCGTCGACGCAATCTCCGTGACCACGCATGGCGCGACGGCGGCGCTCCTGAAGCGTGACGGAACGCTGGCGCTCCCGGTGCTCGACTACGAACATACCGGTCCCGACGAAACCCGCGCTGACTACGAAGAAATCCGCCCGCCCTTTGCCGAGACCGGCTCGCCGCGCCTTGCCATGGGGCTCAATATCGGCGCCCAGCTCTTCTGGCAGAAGACCAGGTTTCCCGACCAGTTCGCCGAGATCGACTGCATACTGCCCTATCCGCAATATTGGGGCTTTCGTCTCACCGGTCGGCGCGCCGGCGAGGCGACGAGCTGGGGCTGCCACACCGATCTATGGTCGCCGCGCACGAAAACCTTCTCCTCGCTGGTCGCGGAACTCGGCCTTTTCGGCAAAATGGGAGAGATCGTCAGGGCTGACGAGAAGCTGGGCGCGGTGTTGCCGGAGATCGCGAAGAAGACGGGGCTTGCCCCAAACTGCCCGGTTTTTGCCGGCATTCACGATTCCAACGCCTCGCTGCTGCCGCATCTGTGGTCGCGCGCGCAACCTTTTTCCGTGGTCTCGACAGGCACCTGGGTGATTGCCATGGCGGTTGGCGGGCATCCGCCGGCTCTGGATGAAAGCCGGGATACGCTGATCAACGTCAACGCTTATGGCGATCCGGTGCCCTCCGCGCGGTTTATGGGCGGACGGGTCTTCGAGGTGGCGGCGCCCGGCGGCGAGGTTGCCGTCACCGAAGACGACTGCAAGGCGATGCTGAAGAACCGGATCATGATGATGCCGTCGGTGCTCGGCGATACCGGGCCGTTTCAGGGGATCATCGGCGGCTGGACGGTGGACGAGCATCATCTGACGCCCGGCATGCGTCTTCTCGGCGTTTCCTGGTATCTGGCGCTGATGACGGCGATCTGCCTTGACCTGACCGGGGCTTCTGGACCGGTAATCGTGGAAGGCCCGTTTGCCGAAAACCACGACTATCTCTCCATGCTCTCGGCCGCGACCGGCCGTCCGGTGGAGAAAAGCCCGGGCAGCGGCACCAGCGCCGGCGCGGCAGGCCTTGCCGTGGGCGGCATCAAGCTCTCCGCCTTCAAGCCCCATCCCGAATCGCTGTCGGGTCTTGCCGACCTCAACGCTTACGCGGAAATCTGGCGGGAAAGGCTGCCGGAGGTGGAATGAAGCCTGTCAGGCAGCGTCATCCGGCCTGCCGATGCCATCGCCCAACAGATCCTCGACGAACCATGCGGCAAACTGGGCGCGGCCGGAAACGCCGGCCTTGGCGTAGATCCGCGTCATCTGGGCGCGCACGGTGCCCTGGGCCGCGCCGCGCAGGCGGGCGATCTCCGAGATATCAAGCCCCTTCAGCGCCAGAAGCCCGACTTCGCGTTCGGCGGGGGTCAGGCCCCAGTCGTTGAACTGTGCGTCGATGATGCGGATGAAATCGCCGCGCGCGGTATCGAGTGCGCGTTCCTGGGCATACATGCGTTCAAGTGTCAGCCGAAGCTGCCAGCCGGCAAGGAAGATGCCGGCGACCAGCGTGACGGCGATCAGCGCCTCGATGATGGAGTGGGCGCCGGGCGGCTTCTCAAAAAGGTCGCGCGTTGCATCGGCAACGAAAAACACGGCGGCGACGGCCTGCATCAGCATGAACGCCGCAAGGGCGATCGTCTGCGATCGCCCTTGCCTTCGTGTTTCCGGCCTGTTCGTCATTTCGGCGGACCCTTGATCATCGGGCGGACGAGGTTTCGGCGAAGCGCGTGGCTTTCGACCGCGACGCCTGCGACGTGAATGAGCGCCAGAATGAGCATCAGGTTGGCGGCGGTTTCGTGCACCCCCTCGACGATGTCGCTCCGGGCAAGACTGTCGCCACTATCGTCCCCGGCGCTACCATTGGCAAGGCTCGACCAGTCGCCCTGTTCGACGGCAGCCTGTTCCTCCGCAATCGTGATCGGGCTCCTGGCATCGGTCATGATCAGGCCGGTGGCGATGACGACGGCGAGCATCGCCCAGAGCGCATAGACCATCATGGCCCCTGCGGGATTGTGCGACGGATACTCACGCGGCTTGCCCCTGATGACCGAGAGCAGGTGCGAGACGGCGGCTTTCGGATGCGGCGGAAAGGCGGAAAAGCGCGCCTCGCGCGGTCCGAGAAGCCCCCAGCCCAGCCGGATCGCCAGAACCGACATGGCGATCCAGCCGACCCAGACATGGACCGTGCCGCCCGGTTTGGACAAGAGCCCGTTGATGATGACGGCGGCGGCGATCGTCCAGTGGCTGATCCGCACCAGCGGGTCCCACGGATCGGGAGGGGCGACTTCCGCCCCTCGGCCTGTCTTTGCCTTGTCGGACATCTTAGTCCTTCCCGGAAATCTTCTTTACCGCGCCGGAGGCCGGATCGATATAGATTTCCCACATCTTGTTGGACTGATCGGTGCACTTGGCCTCGATCATGCCGCCTTCGGCTTCGAATGCCCTGACGGAACAGCCGGCCTTTTCGAGGGCGGCGGTGGCGTCCTTCGGATTGGTGCCGACGACGTCGCCGACGGCCGGCATGGCGAAGGCGGAAAACGGCGAGACGAGCGTAAGGGCTGCGAGGATGGCAATGCGTTTCATATCGGCTCCTGTCTGTTGGGTCGCCTTGGAGTGCGACGCTGCCGATGTGGACGGAGACAATTGCCCTCGTCCATGGCGCAAGTGCTGAAATGCGGACCCGTAAGCGTCTGCTTATAGGGTGTTCAGGTGGATGAAACGGCGCTGGATGCCTTGAAAACGGCTTGTCCCCGCACCAGTTCGATCTTCTTCGGGCAATCAATACGGGTGAAAGAACGCATGGACATCAACAAGCTTCTGGAAGGCTTCCTCGGTTCAGGCTCGGGCTCGGGCGGGCCGGATGCGGCGCGGACAACGGGTGGCTCAAGCCTGCCGGGCGGGCTTGCCGGCGGCGCGGCGGCCGGCGGAGCGATCGCGCTTCTGCTCGGCACCAAGACCGGGCGTAAGCTGGGCGGCAAGGCGCTGAAATACGGCGGCATGGCTGCTGTCGGCGGACTGGCCTACAAGGCCTATCGCGACTGGCAGGAGAACAAGTCCTCCGGTCAGGAGGAGAGGTCGCTCAATTTGCCGAAGCCGCCGGCGGACAGCGGCTTTGATGTCGAGCACGACGCGGACAAGGACGGCCGGGATTTCCGGCTGGCGCTGATGCGGGCGATGATCGCGGCGGCGAATTGCGACGACCATATCGACAAGGCCGAGCATGGCCGCATCCGCGAGCAGATCGAGAAGATGGGATTCGGCGCGGAGGAAAAAGCGCTGCTTTTCGACTATTTCGCCCAGCCATCAGATCCTGCGGCGGTCGCAAGGCTCGCGCGCTCGCGCGAACAGGGAGCCGAGCTCTATCAGGCTTCCGCTCTTGCGGTCGATCCCGACACGCCGCAGGAAAAGGCCTATCTCGAGCGGTTGTCCGGACATCTGGACCTGCCCGAAGGTCTGCGCGGACACCTCGATCTCGAAGCGGAAGCCGCCCGCCGTCAGGTTGAGGGCTAACCGTTCCGGCAATGACGACGCGCTGACCTCTGCGGCCGCTGGTCCTTGTCCTGGGCGCGGTGGAGAAGCGCGTCGCCGTCCCGAGGGCGCGCCATCGCGGCGCTTGCGGCCGGTCATTGGTAGACTCGATGGTCGACGGCAAGGCTACTTCGTGGCGATCCTGAGGACGATGTCCTGGTCGTAATTGCCGAAGCCCTTGCCAAAGATATTGACGCCGCCGGGATGACGGGCGTCCTCGTGCACGCTGATCGAAAGGCGGATGGAGTGGTGGCGTTCAAGGCCGAGGTCGGCGAGACGGACGTCGGACATCCTGACGCCGTCTACATAGGCGCCGCTTCCGGTCACGCGGAAGCGCTTCAGCATGCCGTATTGCGAGCCCTTGAGCTTCCACCAGTCCGGCGTGAATACGCCGCGACGATCGCCGAAATCGCCCGGGGATGTCCACTGGCCGATATCGATGCCGTTGATGCCGATGGTGATGTCGGACGGCCAGTCGGGGTTGGTGCCGGGCATTTCGGAGGAGAGTTCCAGGGAGAATTCGAGCTCTTCGACGCCGCGGTTGTCGAGCCGGGCATTGTTGGGAAACTGGTATTCCACCTTGCCCCTTGTGAACCAGATCAGCCCGGCCTTCATGCGCGCCGGATCAAGGAAGGAATCGGGCACGTCGAGAAGGCCGATAATGCCCTCGTTCGTGCACAGCCCGCAGGGCGCGCTGACGTCGAAGGCGGTGTAGAGGCCGACCGGCATCGACACCTCGATCCCGTCCCTGCGGCGTTCCTCCGCCGCATCGGCGAAAACGATCAGCACTTCATCGTAGATGCTGGTGCAGACCTTCTGGTTGCCCTTGCGGGCGCGCTGGCTCTCCGTGTGGATCAGTCCGGCCTCTTCCAGAAGCTGCACGCTGAGCGACACTGTGGATTGCGGAAGCTTCAGGAGTTCGCCGATCTCCTTGACGTTCAGCGGCCCCTTGCGGCGCAGAAGCTTGAGCACGGCAATGCGCGCCGGCGCGGCCAGACCCTTGATGACATTCATGTCCCTTTCCGGGTCAACGACGAGAAAATTGCGCGGCATGGGAGAACTTTTCTACTGGCGGTCAGTGTCAGGAAACGTTCATATCAGGATTCTTGGCGCGGTCAAATATCGGTGGTCACGGCCCGCGTGCCGGGACCGCTTAATGCGGACAATTCACAATCTGGTGCAAACTTTTGAACAGGGATTGCGCCGACTTCGGTTCGTCTGCCTTATTTGGCGATCGGTATCGCGATTCGGCCATCGGCTGCATGCACTTGAAAAAACACAAGGAAACGAGCAGGCTGCACATTTCCTGTGCATTCGTTTATCTTGACACAAGATTGAGCGGCTTCTAGAATTTTGAACCAAATGGTCAAAGAGGGGTCTTTTTACAAATGAAGAATGATTTTTCGCTGAGCCGTCGCGCGCTCATGGCATCCACGCTTGTTCTCGGCGCCGTCGCCATGGCGCCTGCCGCCGGCGCTGCCGAGCCGCTGAAGGTTGCCGGCATCCACGCCTCCCCGGTGGAGAACGCCTGGAACTCGGTCATCCATCAGGCGCTCCTGGAAGCCGCCGAAGAGGGCACGATCGAATATGTCTTTTCCGAGAGCGTTTCCGGCACGGATTATCCCCGCGCCATGCGCGAATATGCCGAGCAGGGCGTCGACCTGATTATCGGCGAATCCTACGCCGTTGAATCCGAAGCGCGCGAAGTGGCCGCCGACTATCCCGATACGCCCTTCGTCATGGGCTCCTCCGGCGGTCCGTCTGGCGACAATTTCGGCGTTTTCGGCACATGGAACCATGACGGCGCATATCTCGCCGGCATGCTGGCCGGCACGCTGACGGAAAGCAATGTCGTCGGCTCGGTCGGCGCCATGCCGATCCCGGAAGTCAACATGCTGATCAATGCCTTTGCCGAAGGCGTGAAGGAAACCAATCCGGACGCCGAACATCATGTCACCTTCATCGGCACCTTCTTTGATCCGCCCAAGGCCCGTGAAGCCGGTCTCGCCCAGATCGACCAGGGCGCGGACATTCTCTTCGGCGAACGCATTGGCACGGCCGACGCCGCCAAGGAACGCGGTATTCTCGCCGTCGGATCGCTCATCGATTACACGCCGCGTTATCCCGATACCGTCTTTGCCAACGCTCTCTGGGGCTTCCGCCCGATCGTCGATGCGGCGATCGCCGATGTCGAGGCCGGCAATCCGGTCGGCCAGAATTACACGGCCTTCGGCATGCTGAAGGAAGGCGGCAGCGACATCGCCTTCGTTGAAGGCGTTGCCTCGCCGGAGGCGGTCGAAGCCATGCTGGCCAAGCGTCAGGAAATCATCGACGGCACGTTCGAGGTGCCGCGCAATATGGACGAACCGAAGTAGGGATTGCCCATGCAGGCCGACGCGACAGCGCTCGCCGCCGCGATCGGCAAGGGTGATGTTTCGGCGCGGCAGGCGATGGAAGCATCGCTTGCGGCCTCTGATGCGTGGGCGCATCTCGGCGCCCTTTGTGGTCGCGACCCTGAAACAGGGCTCGCGGCCGCTGATCGGTTTGACGGTCTTTCAGCGGACGTAAAGGCGGCGATGACCTTCGGCGGCGTGCCGACGCTTGCCAAGGATCTCGGCGGGCCTTTCTCGGGCCTTGCCGTTACTGCCGGATCGCGCGCGCTTGTCGGCGGGGATGCCGGCGCCGACAGCGAGATCGCCGCCCGCTTTCGCGACGCCGGGTTCTCTCTTTTCGGGCTGACGACGAGCCCCGAATTCGGCCTGTCGCTCGCCAGCGAACCGGCAAAGGGCCCGATCTGCCGCAATCCGCTGGATGAAAGCCGCTCGCCCGGCGGTTCATCGGGCGGCGCTGCCGCCGCCGTCGCCGCCGGCATTGTTTCCATTGCGCATGCGACAGATGCTGGCGGCTCCATCCGCGTGCCCGCCGCCTGCTGCGGCCTCGTCGGCCTGAAACCCTCGCGCGGCGCGATGCCGGCGGGTCCCGCCTATGGCAATTATCTCGGCGGCATTGCCACCGAACTTGCCGTCTGTCGCTCGGTCCGGGATGCGGACGGTGTCTTTCGCGCGATCGCCGGCAATGCGCGCGGACCGTTTCCGCCGCCGGCTTTTGCCGACGTGCCCGAGGGCAGTCTGCGCATCGGCGTTCTGACCGAGACCGATGTCAGCGCTGATCCGGCGCGCCTTGGCGTGGTCGAAGATGCCGCAAAAGCGCTTGAGGCGAGGGGGCATCGTCTTCGCCCTGTCGGCTGGGCCGAAATCGAAACGCCGGCAAGGGCCAGCGCTTCCGCCTTTGCCGATATTGCAGCTGCCAACCTTGCCGAGACGACCAGCCGCTTCGGCCTCGACCTTGAGATGGTTGAACCGATGACGCGCGCCGTCATTGAACGTGGCCGGGCGATGCGGCCGGAAGGGGTCTGGTCGCTCATCAATGAGATGGCGCTGATCGCCCGCGATCTCTGGCGGCTGTTCGAAGGTATTGACTGTCTGATCTGCCCGATGCTGACCGATCAGCCGAAGCCGGTGGGCAGTTTTCCGACCGATCATGATGACTGGCCGCTGCATTTCGAGAGGATGAGGGCTTTTGCCCCGCTCGCCGCCCTTGCCAACCTTTCCGGTTTTCCGGCAATAACATTGCCATTCGGCGCGGATGGCATCGGCCTGCCTTTGCCGGTGCAGATGATCGCGCCGATGGGGTCTGAGGCCGTTTTGCTGAAACTTGCTGCGGAACTGGAACGGGAAGCCCGCTGGCAGCACCGCTTTGCTATTGCAGGAGCTTGCGCATGAGAGAAACCGTGCTCGACATTTCCGGCGTTTCCAAGCGCTTCGGCGACACGCTCGCCAATGACGATATTTCGCTGACGCTCGGCAAGGGCGAAGTGGTGGCTCTGCTCGGCGAAAACGGCGCCGGCAAGACGACGCTGATGAGCATTCTCTTCGGCCATTATGTGCCGGATGCCGGTTCCGTTGCCGTCAATGGGGCGGTGTTAACGCCCGGCAGCCCGCGCGCGGCCATCCGCGCCGGCGTCGGCATGGTGCATCAGCATTTCTCGCTGGCTCCGAACCTTACCGTGCTGGAAAACGTGATGACCGGGACGGAGAGCCTGTTTTCCTTCGCCTCCGACACGAAATCCGCCCGCCGCAAGCTTGCCGACATCGCCGGCCGCTTCGGCCTTGCCGTCAATCCGGATGCCCGCGTCGGCGATCTTTCGGTCGGCGAACAGCAGCGCGTCGAAATTCTGAAGGCGCTTTATAACGACGCCAGAATTCTCGTACTGGACGAGCCGACGGCGGTGCTGACCGGGCCGGAAGCGGAAAAACTCTTCGCGACGCTGAAGGAGATGGCGGCGCAGGGCCTGTCGCTGATCTTCATCTCCCATAAGCTGGATGAGGTGATGACGGCGGCCGATCGCGTCGTCGTGCTGCGCGGCGGGCGACAGGTGGCCGAGCGCAAGGCCTCTGAAACCAGCAAGGCGGAGCTCGCGGAACTGATGGTCGGCCGCAAGGTGGAACGGCCCGTGCGCGAGCCGGCGACCCCCGGTCCGGTCGTCCTCGAAGCCGTTGGCATAACGGTCCGGGTCGATGGCGTCGACCGGCTGAAGTCCGTCGACTTCATGCTCCATGCCGGCGAGGTGCTCGGTATTATCGGCGTTTCCGGCAATGGTCAGGCGACGCTGGCGGCACTCCTGAGCGGCACGGCGAAACGGGCGTCGGGCGATCTCGTGCTCTTCGGTCGCGGTGTCGGCGACCTCACCGTGGCCGAGGCCATATCCGAGGGCATTGGCCGCGTGCCGGAAGACCGCAATGGCGAGGGCGCGATCGGCGAAATGGCGATCTGGGAGAATGCCGTTCTGGAGCGGATTTCCGATTATGCGAAAAACGGTCTGGTGCAGCGCGGGGCGGCCATTAATTTTGCCAGCCAGATCATCGAGACTTTCGATGTGCGCGGCGGCACGCCGACAAGCCGCACGCGGCTCTTGTCCGGCGGCAACATGCAGAAGCTCATCCTGGGGCGGAACCTGATCGAGCACCCGAAAATCCTGTTGGCGGCGCAGCCGGCGCGCGGGCTGGACGAGGGCGCGGTTGCCGCCGTGCATGAGCGCATTCTGGAGGCGCGGCGGGCAGGAACGGCGGTGCTGCTGATTTCCGAAGATCTCGACGAGGTGATGGCGCTTGCCGATCGCATCCAGGCAATCGTCGGCGGCAGGCTGTCGCCGCCGGTAGCCGCCGAAGAGGCCAATACGCAGATGCTCGGCCTGATGATGGCCGGTGAATGGATGGAGAACGCCGATGCGGTTTGAACGGCGCGAACACCGCCCGGCCGCGCTCGTCATCGCAACGCCGTTGATCGCGGTTGCGGCGGCGCTGGCGCTTGCGGGCATCCTGATCGCGCTTGCCGGCGCGCCGGTGCCGGAAGCCTACTGGAAGATCCTCGTCGGCGCCTTCGGCTCGAAACTTTCGATCACCGAGACCCTGACGCGGGCGACGCCGCTGATCCTCACCGGCCTTGCCGCAGCCGTCGCCTTCCGCGCCAGGCTGTGGAACATCGGCGGGGAGGGGCAGTTTTATCTGGGCGCGATCGCGACCGCCGCAGTCGGTGCGCATCTGACGGCGGGCCTGCCAGGTTTCGTGCAGATGCCGATCCTGATGGCGTCAGGCGCTGTCGCGGGCATGATCCTGCTTCTGGTGCCGCTCTGGCTGAGGCTTCGGTTTTCGGTCGATGAAGTGGTGACGACGCTTCTGCTGAACTTCGTCGCCATCCTCTTCGTTTCCATGCTGATCGACACGGTGCTGAAGGATCCGATGGCCTTCGGCTGGCCGCAATCGGAAGCCGTCGAGCGGGCCGCGCGCCTGCCGAAGCTGGTTGACCGCTCGCGGCTGCATATCGGTCTTCTCGTCGCCATCGCCTTTGCCTTCATCGTCCATTTCATCCAGTCGCGGACGACGTTTGGCATGCGCTCCCGCGCGGCCGGGCTCAACCCCAGGGGCGCCATCTTTGCCGGCGTGCCGCTCGGGCGCACGCTGGTGCTGGTGGCCATGCTGTCCGGCGGGCTTGCGGGCCTTGCCGGCAGTATCGAGGTGCTGGGCGTCAAGGGCTATGTCACGACCGACCTTTCGCCAGGCTACGGCTATTCCGGCATCGTAGTGGCGATGCTCGCCAATCTCCATCCCATCGGCGTGGTGCTGGCCGCGCTCTTTACCGCCGTCATGTTCGTCGGCGCGGATGGCATGAGCCGTTCGCTCGGCATCCCGACCTATATCGCCGACGTCACCGTGGCACTGTCGCTGATCTCCATGCTGGTCGCCGTCTTCTTCACGCAGTACAGGGTGCGCCGATGAACGCGATTGTCGATATCCTTGCCTCCGCCGGACTCTGGGCCGCCGTGCTGCGGATCGCGACGCCGCTGATCCTCGGCACGCTCGGCGCGCTGTTGTCGGAACGCTCCGGCGTGCTGAACCTCGGCATCGAGGGCATCATGACCTTCGGCGCGATGATCGGCTGGCTTGCCGTGTTCAATGGCGCGGATCTGTGGACCGGGCTTCTGGTGGCGGCCCTTGGCGGCGCGGTCTTTGGCGCGCTGCATGCCGTGCTCACCGTCACGCTCGGGCTGTCGCAGCATGTTTCGGGCCTCGGGGTAACGCTGTTTGCCTCAAGCTTTGCCTATTACGTCTTCCGGCTGATGGTGCCGGTTTCCGGCTCGCCGCCCACGATCGAGCCGTTTCAGCCGGTCAGTATTCCGGGCCTTTCCGATCTGCCCTTCATCGGCCCCGCCTTCCTCACCCAGACCGCGCCGACCTATCTTGCCATCGCGCTGGCGATCCTGCTGGCCTATGTGCTGGCCAAAACCCCGCTTGGCCTTGCCGTGCGCATGGCCGGCGAAAATCCGCATGCGGCGGAGGCGCAGGGCGTCAATCCTATGGTGATGCGCTATGGCGCGGTGATCGTCGGCAGCGCGCTGATGGGCGTGGGCGGCGCGTTCCTGACGCTTTCGGCCTTCAACTCCTTTTTCCCGACCATGGTGCAGGGGCGCGGCTGGATCTGCATCGCGCTCGTCGTCTTTGCCTCCTGGCGTCCGGAGCGGGCGCTGTTCGGGGCGCTGCTCTTTGCCTTTTTCGACGGCTTCCAGCTGCGCCTGCAGACCGCGCTCGATGGCGCGGTGCCCTACCAGATATTCCTGATGATCCCGTATATTCTCTCCATCGCCGCCCTTGCCGTGATGGCGCGCCGCGCCCGCGTGCCGCAGGCGCTGATGCAGCCTTATCGACGCGGGGAAAGATGAGGGGATACGACAATCAATCTCTCCCCTTGAGGGAGAGATGCCCCGACAGGGGCAGAGAGGGGTGAAGCCTCTCGCCATGTTCAGCGTATGCGGCTTTTGCCCGATACCCCCCTCTGCCGCTTTCGCGGCATCTCCCCCTCAAGGGGGGAGATCGATCGCGGCAAGGGGTCGAGACAACAGACCGGCCGGTTTTCCGGCATTACCTAAAGGCCAAGACCATGTTCGATCTCATCATCAAAAACGCCAACCTTCCCGATGGCCGCAGGGGCATGGATATCGGCATTGCCGGCGGCAGGATCGCAGCCATTGAAGCCAATCTCGCGGCCGAGCCGGGCGCGGTCATCGACGCGACCAATCGTCTGGTCTCGCCGCCTTTCGTCGACCCGCATTTCCACATGGACGCGACGCTGTCGCTCGGCCTGCCGCGCATGAATGTCTCCGGCACGCTGCTGGAGGGCATAGCGCTCTGGGGCGAATTACGGCCGACACTGACGAAGGACGCGCTTGTCGAGCGTGCGCTTGCCTATTGCGACCTCGCCGTCAGCCAGGGCCTTCTACATATACGCACCCATGTCGATACGTCTGATCCGAAACTGGTGACCGTTGAGGCGATGCTGGAGGTCAAGGGGAAGGTCGCGCCCTATATCGACCTTCAGCTCGTCGCCTTCCCGCAGGATGGCTACTATCGCGCGGAAGACGGCGTCAAATCGCTGGAACGGGCGCTGGATATGGGCGTCGATGTCGTTGGCGGCATTCCGCATTTCGAACGCACCATGGCCGACGGCGCGAAATCGGTTGAGGCGCTCTGCCGGATTGCCGCCGAGCGCGGCCTGCCGGTCGACATGCATTGCGATGAGACCGACGACCCGCTGTCGCGCCACATCGAGACGCTTGCCGCCGAGACGGTGCGCTTCGGCCTTCAGGGCCGGGTGGCGGGTTCGCATCTGACTTCGATGCATTCGATGGACAATTACTATGTCTCCAAGCTGATCCCGTTGATGGCGGAGGCGGAAATCAACGCCATTCCCAACCCGCTGATCAACATCATGCTCCAGGGCCGTCACGACACGTTTCCGAAGCGGCGCGGCATGACGCGGGTGCGCGAGCTGCTGGCCGCCGGCATCAATGTCGCCTTCGGTCATGACTGCGTGATGGACCCCTGGTATTCCATGGGTTCCGGCGACATGCTGGAGGTCGCGCATATGGCGGTTCATGTGGCGCAGATGTCCGGCGTCGACGACAAGCGGGCGATCTATGACTGCATCACGGTCAATTCGGCGAAGGCGCTGGGGCTTGAGAACTATGGTCTTGAGACCGGCAACCCGGCGAACCTCGTCATCCTTCAGGCCGAGGACGTGGTGGAGGCGCTGCGTCTGAAACCGACGCGGCTTGCCGTGCTGCGCGCGGGCCGGGTGATCGCGAAGACCGCGCCGAAACTTGCCAGCCTGTCGCTGCCGGGCCGCTCGCCGGAACTCGAGCCCGGCATCAACCCGACGGGGCGGCCAGCTTTTTGATGATCTGAACAAATGGCCGGCGAAACCGTTTCGCCGGAGGCACGTCATTTCGGACGGGACAATCAATTTCGCAAAACCGGAAAGGAAAAGCCTATGCAGTACCGCACACTCGGCCGCTCGGGCCTGAAAGTCTCCGCGCTCACGCTCGGCACCATGACCTTCGGCGGCAAGGCTGCCTTCTCCAAGACCGGCAATACCGATCTTCAAGGGGCGAAGCGCCAGATCGACATGTGTGTCGATGCCGGCGTCAACATGATCGATACGGCTGACGTCTATTCCGCCGGCGTTTCGGAGGAAATCGTCGGCGAGGCGATCGCCGACAAGCGCGACCGCCTGCTGCTCGCCACCAAGGCGCGCTTCCCCGCTTTCGAGCAGGGGCCGAACGATCGCGGCCTCTCGCGCCATCATCTGGTGCGCGCCTGCGAGGCCAGTCTGAAGCGGTTGAAGACCGACCATATCGACATGTACTGGCTGCACCAGTGGGACGGGCAGACGCCGCTGGAGGAAACGCTCGCAGCCCTCGACGATCTCGTCCGGGCCGGCAAGATCCGCTATGTCGGCGTGTCCAATTTCTCCGGATGGCACCTGATGAAGACGCTGGGCATTGCCGAGAAGAAAGGGCTCGTGCGGCCCGTGGCGCAGCAGATCCATTATACGCTTCAGGCGCGTGAGGCCGAATATGAACTGATGCCGATCGCGCTCGATCAGGAGATCGGCATCGTCGTCTGGTCGCCGCTCGCCGGCGGGCTTCTCTCCGGCAAATACCGCCGCAACCAGCCGGAGCCCGAGGGCACGCGCCGCGCCGCCGAATGGAACGAGCCGCCGGTCCGCGATATCGAAGCGCTCTATGACATCGTCGAGGTGCTGATCGACATCGCCTCCGCCAGGGGCGCGACGCCGGCGCAGGTGGCGCTTGCCTGGCTTCTGGCGCGTCCGGGCATTGCTTCCCTCATCGTCGGCGCGCGCACCGATGCGCAACTCGCCGACAATCTCGGCGCGGCCGAACTGACGCTGGGCGAGGAGGAAATATCGCGACTTGAGGCCGTCAGCCGGCCGCCGCTTGTCTATCCCTACTGGCACCAGGCATGGACGGCCTCCGACCGGTTGTCGAAGGCCGATCTGGCGCTGATCGCGCCGTTTCTGGAGGACTGAGGCTCAGCGCCCGCCCTCGATCTTGCGGAAGCGCTGGGCGACGCCGGCCGGGCCGTAGGGGTAGTCCGGCATGGTCTGGGTGCTGACCTCGGTGAGCCGGCCGATCTCCGCTTCCGAAAGCTTCAGGTCTGCCGCGCCGAGATTGTCGGCAAGCTGGGCCTCCGTGCGTGCGCCCAGAATGACGGAGGTGACCGCCGGTTGGGCGGCAAGCCAGGCGAGCGCCACCTGCGCCATGCTGGCGTTGTGGGCTCCAGCGATGTCCTCCAGCGCGCCGAGCACCTCCCAGGTCACGGATTTGGCATTGTGCTTGTCGTAGGCCTCCATGCCGCGCTCGGGGTTCTCGCCAAGCCTTGTGGCGCCGGTCGGCATCTGGTCGCGCTTGTACTTGCCGGAAAGCCAGCCGCCGGCGAGCGGCGACCAGGGCAGGAGCCCCATGCCCGCATCCTCGCAGGCCGGCACGATCTCGTGCTCGATGCCGCGCGCCAGAAGATTGTATTGCGGCTGCAGCGTTACCGGCGCCGCAAAACCGCTCGACCTGGCGATCCAGACGGCCTTGGTGAGCTGCCAGCCGATGAAGTTGGAAAAGCCGTAGTAAGCGATCTTTCCGCTCGAAATGGCGTCATCGAGAAACCGCAGGGACTCTTCCAGCGGCGTCAGCGCGTCAAAGGCGTGAAGCTGGTAAAGGTCGATCTGCTCGACGCCGAGACGCGCCAGCGAGGCATCGAGCGCCTCGGCCAGGTTCTTGCGCGAAAGGCCGATCCGGTTCGGACCGTCGCCCATCGGAAAGCGCGCCTTGGTCGCGACCACCAGTTCCCTGGTGATCCCCGGCTTCTGCTTCAGCCAGCGGCCGACGATTTCCTCCGAGAGGCCGGTCGAATAGACATTGGCCGTATCGATGAAATTGCCGCCGGCCTCCACATAGGCATCCATCAGGCGGAAGGACGTCGCCTCGTCGGCCTCGTCACCGAAGGTCATGGTTCCGAGGCAGAGATTGGTGACGACGGCGCCGCTGTTCCCAAGTCTGCGATATTCCATGATTTTCTCCTGTTAATTCGGCGCAGACTATTCTGCGCATGATTGCTCGATCAGCGCGCCGCCCAGTTGGCACCGCGGCGGAAGATGGTGGCCATCTCCGGAACCTCAAACTCGCTCGCCACATGGCCGAGCGAGGAATAGAAAACCCGTCCCTTGCCGTGGCGGCGCTTCCACACCACGGGCATGACCACGCCGTCGATCCATTCGGCATGGTCGCCGGCAAAAGTGGTGGTCGCCAGCACCTCGTTGGACGGGTCGACATGCATGTAATACTGTTCTGAAGTGTAGGAGAAATCCGAGATGCCTTCCATGATCGGATCGTCCGGTTTCGTGACATTCACCCGGTAGTCGATGATGTTGCCGGGGTGGGCGACCCATTGCCCGCCGATGATGAACTGGTAGTCGACCGAATCGCGAAAGGCGTCACCCGCCCCGCCGTGATAGCCGGCAATGCCGACGCCGCTCTCGACGGCCGCCGAAAGGTTCTTCACCTCCTCCTTCTCGATCTTCGACATGGTCACGATCGGCACGATCAGGCTCAAATCCTTGATCTGCGGGTCGGCGAAGGCCTCGGTGGAATGCTCCACATAGACCTTGAAACCGTCCTCCTGCAGCATGTCGCGGATGATATGGGCGCATTCCTCCGGCTCGTGGCCGCTCCAGCCGCCCCAGACGATGAGTGCTTCGCGCATGTTTGTTCTCCTCTTGGCTTCAGCCGGCGCCGCGCCGGCCGGTTTGAATTTCTGTCGCCTTCGGCCTATTTGCCGAGCACGCCGTTGACGAGTGATTCCGACAGCGGCGCAGGACGCCGGACGGATGTGCTGATCTCGACCGTCCGTCCCGTTTCGGCAGCGCGCTCAAAGGCTTCCATCACTTCCAGCACATGCAGCGCCAGTTCGCCGTTTGCGCGATGCGGCCGGTTGTTGCGGATCGCATAGGCCATATCGGCAAGGCCGATCGAGCGGTAATTGCCGTCGGCATAGGGTTGGTCGACGGGATAGTCCTCGAAGTCGCCGCCCTTCTTCAGCAGCGAGACCGGCCCCTTGAAAAAATTGGGGTCGGGCACCAGAAGCGTGCCCTCAGTGCCGTAGACCTCGATCGGCAGGTGCTTGTGACCGGCAACGTCGAAGCTCATCGTCACCTGCACCACCGCGCCGTTCTCGAAGGAGAGCACACCGGCGATATGGGTGGGCACCTTCACTGAAATCATCTCGCCGCGGCGCGGCTCGCTGGTGATCGTCCGCTCCTTGCGCAGCATGGTGGCAAAACCTGCCACCTTCCTGACCGGACCGAAAAGATTGACGAGGTCGGTGATGTAATAGGGGCCCATGTCGAGCATCGGGCCGCCGCCGATATCGTAATAGAAATCGGGATTCGGATGCCAGGATTCATGTCCCGGCCGCATGAAGCTCGCCGTGCCGCCGACGGCAAGGCCGAGCGCGCCGCTGTCGACGACCGCGCGGGCCGTCTGGTGGCCGCCGCCGAGGAAGGTGTCGGGGGCTGCGCCGATCCTGAGGCCGGCTTTCTCTGCCGCTTCGGCGAGCCTTTGTCCTTCCGAAAAATTGATGCCGAGCGGCTTTTCCGAATAGGTGTGCTTGCCGGCCGCAAGCGCCTTCAGGCCCACCTCCACATGGGCGCGGGGAATGGTGAGATTGAGGATGATCTCGATCTTCGGGTCCGCCATCAACGCATCGATCGTGCTGACGGGGACGCTGAATTCAGCTGCCTTTGCTTCTGCTGCCGCCCGGTTGAGGTCGGCGACGCCGCGGATGTCGAGAATGTCGAATTCCGCCATCGCCTTCAGGTAGGCGCCCGAAATATTGCCGCATCCGATGATGCCGATGCCGACTTTTTCCATCTTTCACTCCTCCCGAAAGTAAAAAACGCCCCGCAATGCTCAAAGCGCGGGGCCGGTTGTGCTCCATGGCGATTCATAGAGCTCGTAAAGGGCGACGGCCGCTGCCCCGCGCGCCCAGAAGAAATCGTCGGCGTCATCGAAAACCAGTTCGCTGACATCGGCGAGGGACGGCGGGATCGCGCAGTTGAAACCTTCCGTCAGCCTGTCGATGAAGGGCTTGCCGAGGGCGAGGCTGGCACCCACCAGAATGACGCGGGGCGGGGCGAAAAGCGTGACGATATTGGCGACCGTCACGCCGACGGCCTCACCGGCGCGTTCGGCCGCGGAGATGATCTGCGTATCCTTTGCCGCAATCAGCGTCTGGGCGTGCGAAATACCGCGGCCGAGCCTGATCGCATCGGCGTAGAGCCCTCCGCGGGGGCCGTCTCCCAGGATTGCGCTCTCTCCCGCAAGGCTTGCCAGCCGGGAAATGCCGTCGGCGCTGCTGCCAAGGACGAGGTCGCCAAGATTGTGGCTGAGCCCGCCCGCGCCGCGGAAAAGCTCCCTGTTGTGCAGAACGCCGAGGCCGAGCGTGCGCTCCAGCGAGATCAGCACCATGTCGTCCAGATGCCGCGCCTTGCCGAACCAGTGGTGGGCGAGCGTCACGGCATGGACGTCGCTTTCCACGATCGTGCGAATGCCGAAGCGCGGCGACATCACCGCGGCGAAATCCACGTTCTCGTCGCTGAAGATCGGGCTTGAGCGCACCACGCCGGTGCGGTGCTCGACCACGCCCGGAATGCCGAGGCAGATCATGTCGATCTCGGAAAGCGTCAACCCCGTATCCATCACGCAGGCGCGCACGCCGTCCTCGACCAGATCGGCAATCACGTCGATCGGCATGCGGTCGATGCGCACCGGCAGCGAGAATTCCGACAGCACTTCGCCGGAGAAGTTGGCGACCACGAAGGTCATGCGCGTGGCGGCGATCTTTGCGCCGACGATGCGCGAGGCCTCGGGGTTGAGTTCCAGCATCACCCTCGGTCGGCCGCGGGCCGCGGCGTTGCGCAGGTCGCCTTCATGGCGCGAGAGGATGAGGCCGTCGTCGATCAGCGACGCGGTGATGGCGGAGACCGTGCTGGTTGACAACTCCGTGCGCCTGCTGATCTCGATGCGCGAAATCGGGCCGTTGCGGCGGATCGTATCCAATACGCTCAGCCGGTTGATGGCCCGCATGAGTTCCGGGTCGGCAGTTTTCATGTTCCTCCCAATGCGCTCTATTTGTCCGCATCGCGAATTAAATCGCCGGAAGTTTTAGTCCCGTTTATCCTCGCCGCGCAAGGGAATTCTCGCCGATTTTCCGACAATTGCGAGGGAAGCGGAGGGAGACGTGGAAAATGGGAGTTGACAAAAATCCAGTCTGGCCGTTTATTTAATCCGGAGACTGAAAAAAGTGCTTTGGGAGGAGTGCAAATGTCAGGACTACGCAAATGGCTGCGCCACAGCGCGGCCGTTGCCGTGAGCATTGCCGCTCTGGCAGCGACCAGCGCGACGGCATCCGCTGATACTACCATCAGATGGCTGCATCTGGAAAACCAGGAGCCGGTCCTCGAGCTCTGGAATCAGATTGTCGATGAATACGAACAGGCCAATCCCGGCGTGACGATCGACATGCAATTCCTCGAAAATCAGGCCTTCAAGGCCAAATTGCCGACATTGCTGCAGTCGTCGGAAGTGCCGAGCATGTTCTATACCTGGGGCGGCGGCGTGTTGAAGGCGCAGGGTGAAACCGGCGTGCTGCGCGACATCACCCCGGCGCTCGATGCCGACGGCGGCAAGTGGCGCAACCAGCTCAATGCCTCGTCCATCGATGGCATGACGATCGACGGCAAGGTCTGGGCCGCGCCGACGCAGACGGGCGTCGTTTCCTTCTTCTACAACAAGGAACTCTTCGAGAAGGCCGGCGTGGACGGCGCCCAGATCAAAACCTGGGATGACTTCATTAGCGCCGTGAAGACGCTCAAGGATGCCGGCATAACCCCGATCGCCGGCGGCGGCGGCGACAAGTGGCCGCTTCATTTCTACTGGAGCTACCTCGCCATGCGCGAGGCGGGCCAGGACGGCTTTGCCGCAGCCAAGGCCGGCGAAGGCGACGGTTTTGCCGGAGAACCCTTTGTCAAGGCCGGCGAGCTTGCCGCGGAACTCGGCGCGCTCGAGCCGTTCCAGAACGGCTATCTCGGCGCCACCTGGAATGATGCGCTTGCCGCTTATGGCGATGGCCGCGCGGCGATGATCCTCTCCTTCGAGAGCACCGGCCGCACGCAGGCCAGCAATTCGACCGACGGCAAGGGGCTGGCCGAAGACAATATCGGCATCTTTCCCTTCCCGGTCATCGGCGGCGCGCCGGGCGTCGTCACAGACAATCTTGGCGGCCTGACCGGCTGGGCCGTAACCAAGGATGCTCCGCCCGAAACGGAGGGCTTCCTCGAATACTTCACCAGTCCCGATGTCGCCAAGCGCTGGAGCGCCGTCGCCAAGACCATCCCGGTGACGAAGGGCGTGGCCGAAACCATCACCGACCCCCTGCTGAAGGTCAGCGCGGAGGCGCTTGCCAAGGAGACCTGGCACCAGAACTATCTTGACCAGGATCTCGGTCCCAATGTCGGCGCCGTCGTCAACGACATGAGCGTGGCGATCATGTCCGGGCAGATTTCGCCCGAAGATGCGGCACAGCAGATCCAGGACACGTTCGAACTGGAGAACATGTAAGTCCGGTCCGCGGGTTCCGCCTGTGCGGGGCCCGCGTTTTCTGCCTTGCGGTGACCTGAATTGCTGCAGCTTTCCGCTGCGGCCTTCGGTGGTCCTGCCCAGGGAAAATGGCGCTTCCACGCCGCCGAAAAAGCTCGCGGGAACATCCATATGACGACGACCGACTCCATCCTGCCGCCGCCCGTCGGCGCTGCGCCTCCGGGCAGACCCAGAAGGCGGCGCTCGCTTGCCCACACCAAGCTGCCGGTGCTGGTCATCTTCCTGCCGCCGGCCTTGCTGCTCTTCACCGTTCTGGTGATCTTGCCGATGGGCGAAGCGGCCTGGTACTCCTTCTTCCATTGGAACGGCTACGGCGCTCCCTCGAAATGGGTCGACTTCCGCAACTACCAGCTCATTTTCCGCAACGCCGCCTTCAAGACGGCGCTGATCAACAACTTCCTCATCATCTTCGTCTCGATCGTCATTCAGCTGCCGCTGGCGCTGTGGCTGGCGACCATGGTGACCAAACGGATCAAGGGCGCGCTGTTCTTCCGGCTGATCTTCTTTCTGCCCTATGTGCTTGCCGATGTCGCCGCCGGCATGATCTGGCGCTTCGTCTATGACGGCGATTTCGGTCTGGTCGCGGGCATCTGGCATTTCTTCGGCGCGGAGCCGCCGTTCCTGCTGGCGGATCCCGACACCGCCATGCCTGCGATCCTCGCCGTTGTCGTGTGGAAGTATTTCGGCTTTCACATGATGCTGTTCATCGCCGGCCTTCAGGCGATCGACCGCAGTATTCTGGAGGCTGCCGATATCGACGGGGCGACCGGCTGGCAGAAGTTCCGGCTGGTGACGCTCCCGATGCTTGGCTCCACCGTCAGGCTCTCGGTGTTCTTCGCCGTCATCGGCTCGCTGCAGCTCTTCGATCTGATCATGCCGCTGACGGGCGGCGGCCCATCGAACTCGACCCAGACCATGGTGACCTTTCTCTACAATTTCGGGGTTACCCGCATGCAGGTCGGTTTCGGCAGCGCCGTCGGCGTCATCCTGTTCGTCATCTGCGTCACGCTGGCCTTCGGCTACAAACGGATATTCATGAAAAATGACTGAGATCTCCGAAAGCGCACCGATCGATGCCGCGAAATCGGGCGGCGAGGGCCGAAAACTCTCCGTCAGCACGCAGACCTATGTCTATGTCTCGCTGTTGATCGTCGCCGGTATCGTCGTGGTGCCTCTGCTGACGACGGCGCTCGGCGGGTTCAAGACCCTGCCGGACCTGCGCGGCAATCCCTTCGGCCTGCCAGGCGAATGGCAGTGGAGCAACTACACGGATATTCTTCTGTCGCAGCGCTACTGGCTGCAGATGGGCAACTCGCTGCTGATTGCGGCGGTGACCGTGTTCCTCACTATCGTCTTTGCCGCCTGCGCCGCCTTCTGCTTCGCCCATGTGCGGTTCTTCGGCGCCGACTACCTGCTCAACTATTTTCTCATCGGCCTGATGTTTCCGGCGGCGACGGCCATTCTGCCGCTCTATATCCGCATCCGCGACCTCGGCCTGCTCGACACCTACTGGGGCGTAATCCTGCCGCAGGTCGCCTTCGGCCTCGGCATGAGCATCCTTCTGTTCCGCAACTATTTCCGCAACCTGCCGGAAGAGCTGTTCGATGCCGCCTTTGTCGATGGTTGCGGCTATATCGGCTTTTTCTGGCATGT
Organism: Martelella sp. AD-3; assembly: GCF_001578105.1. Taxonomy (GTDB): domain Bacteria; phylum Pseudomonadota; class Alphaproteobacteria; order Rhizobiales; family Rhizobiaceae; genus Martelella. The sequence goes on from NZ_CP014275.1 coordinate 739,918, forward strand.
GACCATGCCGCTGTCGCGACCGATCATCGCGACCGTCGGCATCATCGCCTTCGTCCAGAGCTGGAACAGCTACATCATTCCGCTGATCATGCTGAACACGGAAAACCGCTACCCCTGGCCGCTCGGGATCATGGTCTACAAGGGCGAGTTCGCGACCGAGTGGCAACTCGTGCTCGCCTTTATCACGCTCACCATCCTGCCGACGGTGATCGCCTTCTTCGTCGCCCAGAAACACATCATTGCCGGGCTCACCGCCGGCGCCGTCAAGTCGTGAACCCGGGGAGCTTGATCAATATGGCATCCGTCACCCTCAATACTGTCAGAAAGTCCTACGGCGCGCTCGAGGTGATCCACGGCGTCTCGCTCGACATTCAGGATGGCGAATTCGTGGCCCTTGTCGGTCCGTCCGGCTGCGGCAAGTCCACGCTGTTGCGCATGATCGCGGGGCTGGAGGAAATTACCGGCGGGGACATTTCCATCGGCGGCGAGATCGTCAACGACCTGACGCCGCGCGAGCGCAACATCGCCATGGTGTTCCAGTCCTATGCGCTCTATCCGCACATGACGGTGGCCGAGAACATGGGCTTCAACCTGCGCCTTGCCAAGCGTCCCAAGGCGGAGATCGAGGAACGGGTAGGGGAGGCGGCGCGCATGCTTGATCTGACGGCGCTTCTTGACCGCAAGCCCTCGCAGCTTTCCGGCGGCCAGCGCCAGCGCGTTGCCATGGGCCGCGCCGTGGTGCGCAATCCGGCCGTCTTCCTGTTTGACGAGCCGTTGTCGAACCTTGACGCCAAGCTTCGGGTGCAGATGCGTTCGGAGATCAAGACGCTGCACCAGCGCGTCGAGACCACTTCCATTTATGTCACCCACGACCAGATCGAGGCGATGACGCTCGCCGACCGCGTGGTGGTCCTGAACAAGGGGCATATCGAGCAGCAGGGCACGCCGCTCGAACTCTACAAGAAACCGGCGAACCTGTTTGTTGCCGCCTTCATCGGCTCGCCGGCGATGAACCTTCTGCCGGCGATCATCGAGGCGGACGAGGGCGTGCCCTCGGTGCGCTTTTCCGATGGCACGCTGCTGCCGATCTCGAAGAGCCACCACGGCATCGCCCGCGGCCAGAAGGTGACGGTGGGACTTCGCCCCGAACATCTGAACCCGGATATCGGCAATGGCGCGGTGATCAAGGGGACCGCGCTTCTGGTGGAACCGACCGGCGCACAGAGCCATGTCGTTTTCGAGCTTGGCGGCCAGCAGGTCACCGCGATCATCGATGGCGAGCGCGAGATCCATCACGACGACCCGTTCGAGGCGAAGATCGACCCCGAACGGGTTCACATTTTCGATGCGGAAACCGGCGCAGCGCTTTGAGCGCAGGGCGGCTTACGGCTGCCAGCCGACAATACCCTTGATTTCGAGGAAATCGTCGATCGCCCAGTCGGCATATTCGCGGCCGTTGCCGGACTGCTTGTAGCCGCCAAAGGGGGCCATCGTGTCCCAGTCGGGGTAGTTGAGATAGACCGATCCGGCGCGGATGCGCCGGGCAACGGCCCGGGCATGTTCGAGATTGCCCGACTGGACATAGGCGCCAAGCCCGTAAACCGTGTCATTGGCGATTGCGACGGCCTCGTCCTCGTTCTCATAGGGCAGGATTGACAGCACGGGCCCGAAGATTTCCTCGCGCGCGATCGTCATGTCGTTCTTCACATGGGCGAAAACCGTGGGGCGGACATAATAGCCGCGCTCAAGGCCTTCCGGCTTGCCGGGGCCGCCCGTGACCAGCGTCGCGCCTTCGGCAATGCCCGTCTCGATCAGGCGCTGGATCTTGTCATATTGCTGTTTCGAGACCACCGGGCCAAGCATGCTCGTCTCCGCGCGCGGATCGCCGGTGACATGGCTCTCGGCCGCTGCCCTGGCGTAGGCCAGCGCCTCGTCGTGGCGGTCGGCGGGCACCAGCATGCGGGTGGGCGCATCGCAGGACTGGCCGGAATTCTCAAAGCAGGAGGCGACGCCGGAGCGTACGGCCGCTTCAAGATCGGCATCGGGCAGGATGATGTTCGGGGACTTGCCGCCGAGTTCCTGCGCCACGCGCTTGACGGTATCGGCCGCCGTCTTGGCAACGATGATGCCGGCGCGGGTGGACCCGGTGAAGGACACCATATCGACGTCCTTGTGGCCGGACATGACCTGGCCGACATCGGGCCCGGTGCCCTGCACCATGTTATAGACGCCCTTCGGCGTGCCGGCCGCTTCCATCACCTCGGAGAAGATAACGCCGGAGATCGGCGCGATCTCGGAGGGTTTCAGCACCATGGTGCAGCCGGCGGCGATTGCCGGCGCCACCTTGCAGACGATCTGGTTCAGGGGCCAGTTCCAGGGCGTGATCAGCGCGCAGACGCCGATCGGCTCGCGCAGGATCATCGCCTTGCCGCGCGGCTTCTCGAACTCAAAATCCTCAAGCGCCCTGATCGTCGCTTCCAGGTGACCGCGCCCGGCGGCGGCCTGGGAGCCGCGGGCAAAGCCGATCGGCGCGCCCATTTCGCGGCTGACGGCCTCGGCAATATCGTCGTATCGGTCGTTATAGGCTTCAAGGATACGCCTGAGGAGGGCGAGCCGTTCGTCCTTCGTGGTCAGGCAAAAGGTTTCGAACGCCGCTCTGGCGGCGACCACCGCCCGGTCGACATCGCCAGCCGCGCCGATGGAGATGGACGTGAAGGCCTCCTCGGTGGCGGGGTTGATCACATCCAGCGTTTTCGGCGTGATCGGGTCCACCCAGGCGCCGTCGATGAAGAATTTGAGATTGTCGGTCATGGCCTCGCTCCCTGGCGTATCGGCCCGAAAATCGGAATTGATTTTCGGAAAGCACGATGCGCAGATTCAATAGGCTAGAGCGTCCTTTGTGCGTCCGAATGGACGCACGGCGCTCTAGAAAAATGCCTCGCCCGGACGAGGTGCCCGGACGCTTTGATGCGGTGTTGCTCCGGGATCGTCAGAGCGGCTCGCCGGCCAGAAGCTTCGGCTTGTCGTGCATGGTCCGCCCGGCGGCTTCCTCGATGAAATAGCGCTTCAGGCCGGGCATGCGGTCCACGACCCCGAGGCCGAAATCGCGGGCGACACGCAAGGGGCCGATGTCATTGGAGAAAAGCCGGTTGAGGACGTCCGTGGTCATGCCCATGCGCACCGTATCGAAGCGGCGCCAGCGCTGATAGCGCTCCAGCGTATCCATCGCGCCGATGTCGAGCCCCATCCGGTCGGCCTCGACGATGGTTTCGGCCAGCGCCGCCACATCCTTGAAGCCGAGATTGAGGCCCTGGCCGGAAATCGGATGGATGCCGTGGGCGGCATCGCCGGCAAGCGCAAGGCGCGGCGCGATGAAGGCGCGCGACAGCGTGAGGCCAAGCGGGAAGGCTCGTCTGCCGCCGGCGAGCGAGAGCTTGCCGAGATGATGTCCGAAACGGCGCTCGAGTTCGACCTCGAACACCATGTCGTCGCTTTCGACCAGACGTTTGGCGTCGTCCGTGCGCTCGGTCCAGACCAGCGACGAACGGTTGCCCTTTAGCGGCAGGATGGCGAAGGGGCCGGCCGGCAGGAAATGTTCCTCCGCGCGGCCATTATGCGGGCGCTCATGGGAAACGGTGGTGACGATGCCGGACTGGCCGTAATCGAATTTCACCGTCTTGATGCCCGCCATGTCCCTGAGCCGCGAGCGCACGCCGTCGCAAGCGACGACGAGCCGCGTGGCGATCTCCTCGCCGCCGGCAAGCGTGATCCTCGCATGGCCGCCATTGTTCTCGAAGGCCGTGACGGCAGCCCCGTGGCGGATGGCAATACCGAGTTCGTCCGCCTTCTGCCGGAGCGCGCGGACCATGGAGACGTTCGGGATCATGTAGGCGAAGGGTTCATTCGTCGCGGCGCGGTCGGCAAAGGTCAGGAAGACCGGCTTCACCGGCTCGCCGGTCTTCGAATCGGTGACGACCATGTCGTTGATCGGCTGGGCGTCGTCCTTGATGTCGTCCCAGAGTTCCAGCGTCTTCAGCATGTTGATCGCGGCCGCGATGATCGCCGAGGCGCGCTCGTCCTTCTGCCAGACATGCTCGGGGGCGGCTTCCATCAGCTCGATATCGAGGTGCGGCGCTGCCGTCTTGACGGCAACGGCGACGCTGAGGCCGACATAGCCACCGCCGACGATGATGATGTCCTTCATTTCGCGCTCCCTTCCGGTCCTGCCGGCATTGGCTTCAGGTCTCTCGATCAGCACCTTCGAAGCTGCTATACGGCATTGCAATACGTCAAGCGGTATATAGGGAAGCGTTCCGGATGTCACAGGCCAATCATGCCCAAAGCGACAGCGTGCTTGCAGATCTGCTCGATCTGGAGCGGCTGGAGGAGAATCTTTATCGCGGGCAGAGCCCTGTCACGACATGGCAGCGCGTTTTCGGCGGGCAGGTGGTGGCGCAGTCGCTCGTCGCCGCCCAGCGCACAGTTCCGGCCGGCCGCTTCGTCCACTCGCTGCATGGCTATTTCATGCGGCCTGGCGATACCAGGGTGCCGATCGTCTTCCAGGTGGAGCGCCTGCGCGACGGGCGCAGCTTTTCCACCCGCAATGTCCGCGCCATCCAGCACGGCGAGCCGATTTTCATCATGGCGGCCTCCTTCCAGATCGAGGAGGAAGGATTTGACCACCAGGACGTGATGCCGGACGTGCCGCCGCCGGAGGAACTGGTCGCCAGCGACATCATGAACGATGCCGAACACGCGCCCGCGCCGATCCGCCACTACTGGAAGCGCGAAAGGCCGATCGAGTTGCGCCCCGTGGACCTGGAGCAGTTCCTGTGGCGCAAGAAGCGCTCGCCGCGCCAGAGCATCTGGATCCGCGGCAATGGCGCGCCGCCCAAGGGCCGCGCCTACCAGACGGCATTCCTGTCCTATATGTCAGACATGACGCTTCTCGACACGACGCTCTATCCGCACGAAAGCTCGGTGTTTTCCGACGGCATCCAGGGAGCGAGCCTCGATCACGCGGTCTGGTTCCACCGCCCCTTCGATATTTCCGACTGGCTTCTCTACGTGCATGAAAGCCCTTCGGCAAACGGCGCGCGCGGCCTTGCCTATGGCAAGATCTTCGCCCGCGACGGCACGCTCGTGGCCTCCGTTGCCCAGGAAGGGCTGATCCGGCTCAACGCGAATGTGCGGCCTTTCTACGAGTGAGCCTCTCCGGAGGCGCGCCGCCGTTTCGGCGCTCGCGCTCGCGCTGGAACAGCGCGATTCATGCTTGTGCAGCGATGCGGATCGGCCGGTTCCGCGCGGGGTTTTTGCGGCCCATCCAGGTGAATGCATAAATTTTAGGCATTTGCCGTGATTTGCGCACATCCGCGTGCCAATGCCGCCGCAATTTTGCCTCTATATGGATTCGCGCATAAAATATCCATTGATATCAATTCTTTATGAGAAAACTTCGAATCTGGCACGGTCTTTGTATGTCTCTTATAGGCCGCTGACGGATTCGCCTGTCCAAGCGGTAAGGAGATTCGGTTCCTCCGGGAGCCGAGGGTAAACAAAGGATGGGAAACCAGATGAAAATTGTGATGGCCATCATAAAGCCGTTCAAGCTGGATGAGGTGCGTGAGGCCCTCACCGCTGTCGGCATTCAGGGCCTGACCGTTACCGAGGTCAAGGGGTACGGTCGGCAGAAGGGGCACACCGAGATTTATCGCGGCACGGAATATGCCGTCAGCTTTCTTCCCAAGCTGAAGATCGAAGTCGCGGTTGCTGCCGATGTGGTTGAGAAGGCTGTCGAGGCGATCGCCTCCTCCGCGAAGACCGGCCAGATCGGTGACGGCAAGATCTTTGTCTATTCCATCGAACAGGCCGTGCGCATCCGCACCGGCGAAACCGATTCCGAAGCGCTGTAAGACAGCAGGGGGTAATCAGTCTATGTCTTCCAAACTCAAACTCTTTGCGGGCGTCACGGCGGTTGCGGCAGCTTCCTTTGCCCTTCCCGCGCTGGCTCAGGACGAAACCGTAATCGACCTGACGACGGCAACCGGCGTTTCGCCGGCGACCGCTGAAATCCTCAACACCATGCTGTTCCTCATCGGCGGCTTCCTCGTCATGTGGATGGCAGCCGGCTTCGCCATGCTCGAAATGGGCCTGGTGCGCAAGAAGAACGCCTCCATGCAGGGCCTGAAGAACATCGCCCTCTATTCGGTCGGCGGCATCATGTTCTGGTTCACCGGCTACAACCTGATGTATACCGGCGTTGACGGCGGCTTCATGGGCTCGTTCGGTCCCTACGTCTTCCCGGGTCCCGGCATGGATGATGGTTCGGCCGGCTATTCGGTCGCGTCCGACTGGTTCTTCCAGATGGTCTTCTGCGCCACGACCGCCTCGATCGTCTCGGGTACGGTTGCCGAGCGTATCAAGTTCTGGCCCTTCATTATCTTCACCGTCGTTCTGACCGGTATCCTCTATCCGATCACCGGTTCGTGGGAATGGGGCGGCGGCTGGCTCGACGGCATGGGCTTCTCCGACTTCGCCGGTTCGACGCTGGTTCACTCGGTCGGCGGCTGGGCCGCCCTCGCCGGTGCTCTGGTTCTCGGCTCGCGTACGGGCAAATACGGCGCGGACGGTTCCGTTCACCCGATGCCGGGCTCCAACATTCCGCTCGCCGTTCTCGGTACCTTCATCCTGTGGCTCGGCTGGTTTGGCTTCAACGGCGCGTCGCAGCTTGCCATCGGCTCGATCGCCGATGCCGGCGACGTCTCCAAGATCTTCGTCAACACCAACCTGGCCGCAGCCGCCGGTGCCGTTGTCGCGATGATCCTTCTGCAGATCATCTACAAGAAGGTCGACGTCACCATGGTCCTCAACGGCGCGCTTGCCGGTCTGGTCTCGATCACGGCCGAACCGCTGACGCCGACCGTTCCGGCCGCTCTCGCAATCGGCGCCGTGGGCGGCTTGATCGTCGTCGTCTTCGTTCCGCTGCTCGACAAGCTGAAGATCGACGATGTTGTCGGCGCGATCCCGGTTCACCTGATCGCCGGTATCTGGGGCACGTTCATTGTTGCGGCCACGAATTCGGATGCCACCTTCGGCGTTCAGCTGATCGGCATCGTTGCGATCGGTGCTTTCACCTTCGTCGCATCGCTGATCGTCTGGTTCATCCTCAAGGCCGTCATGGGCATCCGTGTCTCGCCGGAAGAGGAGGCGGACGGGCTCGACAAGTCGGAAGTCGGCGTCGAGGCCTATCCGGAATTCATGTAATTCCGCTTCAAAGCTACGGCCCGTATCATGCGGGCCGCGCGAACCCGGGCGTTTTCGCCCGGGTTTTTTGTTGCGCCGAAGCGATTCCGTTTTCCGATGGTTAAAGAGGCTTTAACCCATCGCTGTTAGCCTGCCGGCGATGCCCATTGTGCCGGCTGCCGAACAGGCGCCGGCGTTGAGGGCGGCCGAATCAGAACAGAGTTTCAGGAACGGACAGACATGGCGGCACGAGCAGAGCGATACGGGGAAAAGAGCAGCGGGGAGTTCTCCTTCACCGGTTTTGTGCGACGCTATGTTGCGGCCCTTTTCGGCTTCGCGCTGTTCGTTGCCCTCTGCATGGCGATCGCCGCGCTTGCGACATGGAATGTCGACGATCCAAGCGGGCTGCACGCCACCGGCCGCCTGCCGACCAATATTCTCGGTTATCCCGGCGCCGATTTCGCCGACATCATGATGCAGTCCTTCGGTCTGGCGAGCGTGTTCGCGCTTCTGCCGGTGCTGTCCTGGGCGCTGGCGCTGATGGCTGGTCGGCCCATCCATCGCAAGCCCTCGCGGCTTTTTGCCTGGTTCGGCGCAGGCCTCGTGACGGCGGCCGTGCTCGGTTGTTTTCCCGCGCCGCCCACTTGGCCGCTGCCGAACGGGCTCGGCGGCGTTGCCGGCGACCTGATCCTGCGCTTTCCGGCGCTGTTCCTCGGTCAGTATCCGGCAGGCGTCGCCGCCATGATTGTCGGCGCGATCTTCGCGGTGCCGGCCCTCTTCCTGCAGCTTTACGCCGCCGGCCTGATCGTGCGCCAGCCGCCGGTCGTTGTCGAAAAGCCCGCTCTCCGGCAGACGGACCATGATCCGGGCGCGCCCTCCGTCGCCGATCTTTCGGAGGAGCGCGACGGCTTCTTCTCGCTCGCGCCGCTCATCGGTCACATGGCGCATTCCTGGTACATCACCCGCGCGCGCCTCAATCGTCTTTTCGCCCGCAAGCGCGTCGATGAAGAAGACGACCTGTTCGACGAGCCCTATGACTTCAATGAGGACAGTTTCGAACGTCTCGACGAAGAGGAGCGTCCGTCCTACCAGCGTCGCGGCGAGCCAAGCCTCGTTGACCCGGAAGCGCGGCGCGAACGCGGCTACGCGCCCATCGACCCGCCGCCCTTCGACTATGACGGGGCGAACGGCGGCTTCGATCCCGGCTATGACGAGGATGATGACGATGACTATCTGCCCGACGGCGTGCTGAGCGCCGATTTCGATATGCCGGCCGCGCGCCGAACCGGCGCGGAGGGGCGCGATCGCCAGGCGGAAAGCAGCACGGCCGTCGCCCGCGAAGCCTCGCGAGCCCCTGTCGTTGCCGCCCCGGCCCCGCCGCCGCGACCGGCAAGCGCCGAGACCGCCCGCCGCCCGTCGCGCGCGGGCCATCATCACGTCGGCCATTTCGAACTGCCCTCCCACAGCCTGCTCGCCGAACCCAAGGGACTTGCCCGCGACAAGGCGCTGTCGAAGGACGTGCTGGAGGACAATGCCCGCACGCTGGAAAAGGTGCTGGAGGATTTCGGCGTCAAGGGCGAGATCATTCATGTGCGGCCGGGGCCGGTCGTCACCCTTTACGAACTGGAGCCCGCGCCCGGCATCAAGTCGTCGCGCGTCATCGGCCTTGCCGATGATATCGCCCGCTCGATGGCGGCGATCTCGGCCCGCGTCGCCGTCATTCCCGGGCGCAACGCCATCGGCATCGAATTGCCGAACCCCCATCGCGAAACCGTGTTCCTGCGCGAAATCATTGCCAGCCGGGATTTCGAGAGTTCCAAGGCCAAACTCGCCATGGCGCTCGGCAAGACCATCGGCGGCGAAAGCGTCACCGTCGACCTTACCAAGATGCCGCATCTGCTGATCGCCGGCACCACGGGCTCCGGTAAGTCGGTCGCGGTCAACACCATGATCCTGTCGCTGCTCTACCGGCTGACGCCGGATGAGTGCCGGCTGATCATGATCGATCCGAAAATGCTCGAGCTTTCGGTCTATGACGGTATTCCGCATCTTCTGTCGCCGGTCGTCACAGACCCGAAAAAGGCGGTCGTCGCGCTCAAATGGACCGTGCGCGAGATGGAAGAGCGTTACAAGAACATGGCGAAGCTCGGCGTGCGCAATATCGACGGCTTCAACAGCCGCGTGCGCCAGGCCGCCGAGAAGGGCGAGACGCTGTCGCGCACCGTCCAGACCGGCTTCGACCGCGAGACCGGCGAGGCGATCTACGAGACCGAGGAATTCGATCTCGAGCCGATGCCCTATATCGTCGTCATCATCGACGAGATGGCCGACCTGATGATGGTCGCCGGCAAGGATATCGAAGGCGCCGTCCAGCGTCTGGCGCAGATGGCGCGCGCGGCCGGTATCCACGTCATCATGGCGACGCAGAGACCCTCTGTGGATGTCATCACCGGCACGATCAAGGCGAACTTTCCGACGCGCATCTCCTTCCAGGTGACGTCCAAGATCGACAGCCGCACCATTCTGGGCGAGCAGGGCGCCGAACAGCTTCTCGGCCAGGGCGACATGCTGCACATGGCCGGCGGCGGGCGCATCCAGCGCGTCCACGGGCCGTTTGTGTCGGACCCCGAAGTGGAAGAGATCGTCGCCTATCTGAAGACGCAGGGCACGCCCGACTATCTCGACGCCATCACGGCGGATGACGATGACGACATGATCGATTCCGATGGCGGCAGCACCTCGAACCTCTCCAAGTCGGACGATCCCTATGACCAGGCGGTCGCCATCGTTCTGCGCGACGGCAAGGCCTCGACGTCCTACGTCCAGCGCCGCCTCGGCATCGGCTACAATCGCGCGGCCAGCCTGATCGAAAGGATGGAAGACGAGGGCGTGATCGGTCCGGCAAACCACGCGGGCAAACGCGAAATTCTGGTGCCGACGGAGCGCGATATCATTGAAGGGTCCAATTGACGTCCCATCTTTGAATGCACGAACAATCCGGCGTCTGCCCAGAAATAGCCGTCTTGGCCGGGCAGGAAGCGCTTTAACAGAGTTTCAGGATATTGACAGATGAGTGACCGCAACGTGACCACGCCCCGAAACGCCACACGGTCGCGCCGGCAGTTCATGGGCGGGATCGCAGGCGGCGCGGCAATGTTGTTCTGTGCCGCCGCTCCGACCTTCGCGCAGACATCGGCCGTGCCGCTGCCCACGAAACGCGACGGGTCGCAGCAGGTCGCCCAGGCCGCCACGGCGGCGCCGGCCGATGCCGCGCAGAAGATCGCCAACCATTTCTCCTCGGTGAAGACGATGACCGGCGAGTTCATGCAGTTCGGCCCCCGCGGTGACCAGGCCGGCGGCAAGTTCTATCTGGAGCGCCCGGGCAAGCTGCGCTTCGACTATGATGCGCCATCGACGCTGAAGGTGATCGCCGATGGCCGCAATGTCGCCGTCGGCAATGGCGAGCTTGATACCTGGGACTTCTATCCCCTGTCGCGCACGCCGCTCAGCCTGCTTCTCGCCGATCAGATCGATCTCGAAAACCGAATGGTGCGCGATGTGCGCCAGCAGAGCGGGCTGACGATCATCGTGCTTGGCGACAAGTCGATCTTCGGCGACCAGGTGATCACGCTGATGTTCGACAGCAAGACCTATGAGTTGCGCCAGTGGACCATTACCGACGCCCAGGGCAAGGATACGACCGTGATCCTCTCCAACGTCCGCACCGGCGTCGAATTCGGCCGCTCCGTGTTCCGCATCCCCTACGACCAGATCATGGCAAGCCCAAGTTCGAGCAATTGACGGCCTTCCGGTTGCGCTGAGAATCGCCTATTGCTGATGCCCCCTAGAGCGCCGTGCGTCCATTCGGACGCACAAAGCACGATGCGCCAGGGCAGAGGCAGGAAAGGCGTAGACTTGGAACTGAAGCTTACCACATGGAACATCAACTCGGTGCGCCTGCGCCTGCCGATCGTCAGTGCGTTTCTTGAAGAGCACGCGCCGGATGTTCTTTGCCTTCAGGAGATCAAGTGCCTGAACGGCCAGTTCCCATACAAGGCGCTGCGCGAACTTGGTTATGAGCACATCGCCGTTCACGGCCAGAAGGGCTATCACGGCGTCGCCATCGTATCGCGCCTGCCGTTGGGGGAAGGGTTTTCGACTGATTACTGCGCCATGGGCGACACCCGCCACATCGCGGCGGTGATCGATGTCGGCGGCCGCAGGATCCGCCTGCATAATTTCTATGTGCCGGCCGGCGGCGATGAACCGGATCCGGAGGTCAATCCGAAATTCCGCCACAAGCTCGATTTTCTGGAAGAGATGAAGGCGCTGAAGGCGGATGCCGAGGATGGCGTTAGTTCCATTCTCGTGGGTGATCTCAACATCGCGCCGATGGAGCATGATGTCTGGTCGCACAAGCAACTCCTGAAGGTCGTCAGCCATACGCCGGTGGAAACCGAGGGCATGCGCGACCTGATCGCCGCAGGCGGCTGGACCGACCTGATGCGCCACGTCACGCCTGAGGATGAAAAGCTCTATACCTGGTGGAGCTACCGCGCCAAGGACTGGCGCGCGGCCAATCGCGGCCGCAGGCTCGATCACATCTGGTCGTCGGCCGATCTCGTGCCCGCCTTCCGGCGTTTCGAGATCCTCACCGATGCGCGCGGCTGGGAAAAGCCCTCCGACCATGTGCCGGTGACGGGCTACTTCTCGCTCTGATCAGCCAGGCGGCCTGGCGGCATGGCCTTGACCGCGCCCATCAGCAGAATGCCGAGCACCGTTGCATTGAGGATATGCCAGAGGAAGTGCGTGCCGAGTCCGCCGGTGATCGCGCATGAGGCCTGGTCGAGGCTGCGGAAGGTCAGCGACATGATGAAGATCGCAGTGGCGCCGGCGAAATAGCGCCACACCGGATGACCGCGATAAGCGGCGATCGCGCTGGCAAGCGCCATGGCGATCAGCGCCGGCGCATATTGCAGCGAGCCGTTGAGCGGTGCGCCGTCTCGCCCCAAGAGCCCCACGAGATAGACCACCGCCACGAAACCGAACAGCGTCGCCACCATGTAGCCGATGATGTCGAAGGTCCTGCCGCCGGTTGTTCTGATAAAGATCAGAAGGATATAGACGAAGAAGAAGAGCCAGATCGGAATGACGTCCAGCGCGCCGGAAAGAGGGGTTGCCAGCGTGTGGAACAGGAACGAACCGATGCCGATGGCGAAGACGAGCGCGATCACCGCGAGTTCTATCAGGGAACGCTCCGCGCGATGCCAGGTCTTCGGCCAGGCGATCGCCGCCGCGATGATGAAGGCAAGGTTGGTGAGCGCGTTGACCGGCTCGTTCCAGAAGCCGGCCGCCGTCCGCTCGCAGTAGAGATCGACGAAATTCTCCATCCCTCAATACGCCTTCATGTCCCACATCTGCCTGAGCGATTGCCGGTAGTTGGGAAATTCGAATTCGTAGCCGAGTTTTTTCAGCTTGGCGTTGCTGACGCGCTTGTTCTCGCCCCAGAACGAGCGCGCCATCGGCGAGAGATCTGCGTCCTCGAAGGCGATTTCCGGCGGCGGTTCGATGCCCATCAGCCGGGCGGCCTCCACGATCACGTCCTGCGGCGGCGAAGGTTCGTTGTCGGTGACATTGAAGATGCCGCCGAAGCCGTGCTCGGCCAGGAAGGCGGTTGCGTAACCGATATCCTCGACCCGGATCCGGTTGAAGACCTGGTTTTCCTTGATGATGCGCTTCTGCGTGCCCTCCATCAACCGGCGGAAGGCATTGCGGCCCGGACCGTAAATGCCGGAAAGCCTCAGGATCGCCACCGGAATGCCGTGCCTCTCGCCTGTTTCCAGCCATTGCCGTTCGACTTCGAGCCGTCGCCTGGAACGCCCCGATGCCGGCCGGCATTCCGACGTTTCGTCTACCCAGGCGCCATCATGATCGCCATAGACGCCGACCGTGGAGAGATAGCAGACCCACTGCAGCGACGGCAGTTCGAAATGCACCATGCGACGGGCGATGTTCAGGAGAGGGTCGCCATCCTCGCCAGGCGGTATGGCCTGGACGATGTGGGTCGCCTGGCGCAGCTTGCGGGCAAGCGACCGGTCGATGGTTTCGCCGTCGAAGATGAAGGTTTCGATGCCGCACGCGCCAAGCATGGCGGCGTTCTCGGCCGTCCGCGTCGTGCCGGCGACATGATGGCACGCCGGCGCCAGGGCCGAGGCGATCGCGCGACCGGAATAGCCGGCGCCGAAAACAACTAGATGCATAGCACTTCCTCCTCGCGTTCCCATTCGCGGCGAACATCTTCATCAGTGTCATGTAAGCGCGACTTTGCCAATGCGGCAAATTCCGCTTTCGACAGCAGGCGGGCGAGCGCCCACACCGCCATGGCGCGCACCGCCGCGCTGTCGTCGTCAAGAAGCCGGCGGCACTCCCCTGCGAGATGCGGATGACCGCTGTTGCCGGCGGCGATCAGACAGTTGCGGACGAAACGGTCGCGCCCGATCCGCTTGACCGGCGAACCGGTAAAGAATTTTCGGAAGGCGGCATCGTCAAAACGCAGAAACATCGAAAGTTCCGGGGCTTTCAGATCCTCGCGCGCGGCGAGCTTCATCTCTGAGGCGGTCTCGGCGAACTTGTTCCAGGGGCAGGCGGCCAGGCAATCGTCGCAGCCATAGATGCGGTTACCCATGGCGCTTCTGAATGCTTCAGGGATGACGCCGTGATGCTCGATGGTGAGGTAAGAGATGCAGCGCCGGGCATCCAGCCTGTAGGGCGCGGGAAAGGCCTCGGTCGGGCAGACGTCGAGACAGGCGCGGCAGGAGCCGCAGTGATCCTTCTCAGGGCCATCGGGGACCAGTTCCTCGGTGGTGAAGATCGAGCCGAGAAACAGCCAGGAGCCATAGTCGCGGCTCACCAGATTGGTGTGCTTGCCCTGCCAGCCGATGCCGGCCTTTTCGGCAAGCGGTTTTTCCATCACCGGCGCTGTGTCGACGAAGACCTTCACATCCGCGCCCGAGCGCGCGGCGAACCGGCCCGCCATCTGCTTCAGCTTGCCCTTGATGACATCGTGATAGTCGCGGTTGCGCGCATAGACGGAGATATTGGCGCGGTCGCGCCGCTCCAGCAGCGGGCGAGGGTCCTCGTCCGGTCCGTAGTTCATGGCCAGCATGATGACGGAGCGGGCCTCGGGCCAGAGGCTGAGAGGGGAGGAACGCCGTTCAAGCGTCTCTTCCATCCATGCCATTTCGCCGTGATATCCGTTTTCGACGAAATCCCTCAACGCTGCGGCAGATTCCGGCAGGTCCTCGGCGCGCGCGATCCGGCAGGCATCGAAGCCGATCGCCCGCGCCTCGTCCTTCAGGAAGCGTTTCAGTCTGTCCTGGCGTTCAGCCATTGATCCACCGCTCATATTCCGCCGTTCTGATAAACGTGGCGTCTTGCGGCTCAAAAATCCAGATCGGCGTAATGGGAAACCGGCACGACCCCGCGCACGCGGTCGGCCAGCAGCGCGCGGAAGGCGGGCCGTGATTTCAGCCGCTGGTACCATTCCTTGGCCGCGGGCGCCTCGTCCCAGTTGATCTCGCCCAGATAGTCGAGGGCCGAAATGGCGCCGCCGGCGGAAAGGTCGGCATAGCTCATACGCTTGCCCGCAAGCCAGCCGCGGTTGCCGGCAAGCCAGGCCAGATATTTCATGTGCTGGCGGATATTGGCGCGCGCAGCCCGCAGGATGCGCGAATCGGGCGCGCCCCCGCCATGCTCGCTCCCCATCTGCAGCTTGTAGACCCGTTCGCGACAGAGCGGATAGGTCACGTCCTGTTCAAGCTTCAACAGGAACCATTCGGTCAGCCGGCGGATCTCGGCACGCTGGAAGGGTTCCTCGGCCAGAAGCCTGCGCTCGCGCTGCAGCACGCCATGAGTCTCGTCCATGAATTCGGCGATGACGAAGGGGCCGCAGAGCGCGCGCATATTGTCATCGACATAGACCGGCAGCGTTCCGGCCGGATTGGCGGTGAGAAAGGCCTTGCGTTTCTCCCAGGGCCGTTCCTCGATCAGGTCGACGTCGAAAGCATATTCGCCGATGACCAGGCGAATGAAACGCGATGCGGCGGACATGGGGTGATGGTAGAGCGTAGACATCTGGCTTTCGTCGCATGGAACGGGTCGCGGTCATGCCCCCGATCCGGTTTTCAGGCGCGGACAAGAGGTTTGGCGCGGTCGTTCATTCGTGTTCGAGTGGGTCTATTCTATCGCCGAAGGATTAACGATGGGTGACCGGCTAGCGCATCGTGCTTTCAGGAAATCGGAATCGATTCTTGGAAAGCACGATGCGTAGATTCAATAGGTTAGAGCGTCCTTTGTGCGTCCGAATGGACGCACGGCGCTCTAGGCGCCGCCGCCGGGGCTGATCACGCCAAGGGTCAGGAGCACGAGCAGGACCCCGCCCAGGACCACCCGATAGTAGACGAAAGGCATGTAATTGCGGGTGGAAACGAGCTTGAGGAAGAACACGATCACCGCATAGCCGACGACGAAGGCAATCAGGGTCGCAAGCGCTGTCGCGCCCCAGCCGACCGGATTGTCTTCGCCGATGCTCTTGAACAACTGGTAAAAGCCGGAACCGAAAACGGCCGGGACGGCCAGAAGGAAGGAATAGCGCGCCGCCGCTTCACGGGTATAGCCGAGCAGCAGGCCGGCGCTGATCGTGCCGCCCGAGCGCGAGACTCCGGGAATCAGCGCCATGGCCTGGGCAAAACCGTAAAGAATGCCGTCGCGCCAGGAAAGCTTGTCGAGCGTGACCTTCTTGGCACCCACCTTGTCGGCATAGCCCATGATCAGGCCGAAGACGATCAGCATGGTGGCGGTGATATAGAGGTTGCGCAGCGAATGCTCGATCTGGTCCTTGAAAAGCAGGCCGAGAACGACGATCGGTACGGAGCCGATGATGATCAGCCAGCCCATGCGCACGTCTGCCGTAGAATGGCGTCCGGGATAGTCGCCGAGCTTCAGGTTCTTGGCCAGCCAGGCGCTGGCAATACGCATGATGTCGGACCAGAAATAGACGAGAACCGCCGTTTCGGTGCCGATCTGGGTGATCGCCGTAAATGCCGCGCCGGGATCCGCGCCCGAAGGCAGGAACTCGCCGGCAATGCGCAGATGCGCGCTTGAGGAAATGGGAAGAAATTCCGTGAGGCCCTGCAACAGGCCGAGAAAGGCGGCTTCGATCCAACCGATATCCATGCGCTTGAAAAATCCCTGCTCACTGAAAGACTGTCATTGAAAACGCGATCTTGAAAAACAAGCGGTCCGTCCGTCAAAACCGGTTCGAAGGCCGCCAGGCATTAGTAGCCGAACAGGGCGCTATTGGGAAGCTGTGTGGCGCCGGCGGACGCTAATGGTGACTTTCCGTGCCAGAGATTGAAACGCCGTTGCTTGCCAATATGCAAAGAGCGCGTATCCTGCCTTTCAAAGGGTCACACTGAGGAGCAGGGGATCAAAATGACAGAGACAGGTTATGTCGGCAGAGAGCACCGCAATGTGGGTTTCGGTGAGGCTCTCCGGCTTGGTTTCAGCAATTACGCATTGTTTCGCGGGCGATCATCACGCGGCGCCTTCTGGTTCTGGGTGCTCGGGACCGCGATCGTCAGCGTGATTTTGTCCGGCATCGACTATGCCCTTTTCGGCAGTTCGCAGCCGGGCTTTCTTGGCGGTATCTGGAGCCTTGCCATTCTGGTGCCGAATATTGCGGTTGCCGCGCGCCGTCTGCATGATGTCAACCACAGTGGCTGGTGGCTGCTTCTTGTCCTCACCGGCATCGGCATCCTGCTGCTGCTTTTCTGGTACGTCCAGCCCGGACAGGCGCAGACCAATGATTTTGGTCCCGATGTCGAAGCCGGGAAGGGCTGAGGCGCAGCGTATTTGCAAGTAAGGCGCGTTTGAAGGCGGATGTCTTCGAACGGGCTCGCGGCCGTTCACCGGACTGTGATCGCAGGCGGGTCATCTGCGTGACGTGAGGCCCTTTGCGTTTACCATTCGGTAACCATCTTTCTCCAGAATCACGCGCGAGAAGGAGACGTCCGATGTCCAGGTTCCGACTGCTCAATGCCGTCCGCGTCGTCTGCGCGCTTGCCGCCTTCATGCTTGCCTTTGCGGCGGGTGCGGGGGTTTCCAGCGTGGCCAACGCCTATGACCGCGGCCAGGTTGACCGCCAGTTCCGGAACTGGCTGGCGACCGACATGCGCAGCGCCGCCCTGCGCTCTGGCGTTTCGGCGAATACCTATGACCGCGTCACGCAAGGGCTTTCGATCAACTGGTCGCTGTCCGATCTCGTGCCGCCCGGCACGATGCCGCCGCAAAAGCGCGCGCAGACCCAGCCGGAATTCTCCGAGCCGGGGCCTTATTTCTCCGAGAACAATCTGAACTATCTCGCCGTCAAGGGGCGTCAGCTTTACAACCAGTACAAGCCCGTTCTCGACCGGATTGAGGCGCGCTACGGCGTGCCGGGGCGGATCGTGCTTGCCATCTGGGGCCGGGAGATGGGCTACGGTGCGGCGGAGGAAAAATACGACATTCTCCAGGTGCTCGGCACCAAGGCCTTCATGACCGGCTCGCGCCAGGAGATGTTCCAGCGCGAGTTCATTGCAGCGCTCCAGATCATCCAGAGCGGCGCGGCTCCACTCGACAAGCGCAAGGCCTCCTGGGCCGGCGCTTTCGGCCAGCCGCAGCTGATGCCGTCGAACTTCCAGAACTATGCGGTCGATTTTGACGGCGACGGCGTCATCGATGTCTGGGATTCGGTGCCGGATTCGCTTGCGACCATCGCCAAGCATCTCGCCAGCGACGGTTGGGAGCGCGGCCGTGACTGGGGCTATGAAACCGTCATTCCCGACAATGTCTCCTGTGCGCAGGAAGGGCCGGACAATGCCCGGTCGATCTCGGCCTGGGTCAAGCAGGGCATCGCCCGCGTCCAGGGCAAGAGCTTTCCGGCGGACGAATTGCGCAGACCCGGCATGATGCTGGTGCCGCAGGGCCGTTACGGGCCGGAATTCATCGTCACGCCGAATTTCTACGTGCTGAAGAAATACAACAATTCCGATCTCTACGCCCTCTTCGTCGGCAACCTCGCCGATCGCATCCAGTACGGCATGGGCGCTTTCGTTCAGCCCTGGCAGCGCACCGGCACGCTTCTGCGCTCCGATGTCGCGGCCATGCAGAAGAAGCTGATGGGCATGGGCTACGACACCGGCGGCGCCGACGGCCTCGTCGGCTACAAGACCCGCCGCTCCATCGGCGACTGGCAGATGCGCAACCGTGTGAGCCAGACCTGCTGGCCGACGCCTGAGTTGAAGAACGAATTGCTGCGGTAATCGCGGATAGGCTGAGTATTGTCTTTTCGGGTTCTCTAAGGTGCCGCCGGATGAGGGCGACCCTGCCCGGAGAATTATACCTGCCGCGCGGCCCTCACCGTTTTCCGGATGTAGGCGTTTGCAGACCGGAAATGCGATGGCCCGGAGGCTTCGGCATACCGGCCAAGCGTCCATTTTCCGGTCCAGGCGTAAACGCCTTGCGCGTAGAGGTCGTGATCTTCCCGGGAGGCAATGAAGGACCGCAGCTTCTTGCAGGCGGTTTCAAACTCACGGAGTAAATCTGCCCACGGCGTATCGTTGCCCTTCAGATAAAGCGGTGCGTTATAGGCCTTGAGCTGGTTCCACTTGTAGCCTTTTGCCGGCACGGATACCTCCCGTCCGGCAACGCCGTCTTCGAACCATTGGTGAAACAAGCCCATCCAATGGGTGCGGTGCGCGATGATGCCTTTGATCGTGGTCGTGTCTTCCGGAGACGACAAGGTTGATGTCTGTTCGTCAACTGACGCAAGTGTCTGCCTCAATCGCGCCAGTTCCCCGTCGAAGACGGCCAGCAATTCAGTTTTGTTCGTCGCTGCTACCATGGTTTATCGATACGAATATCGGGCGATCCACGCGTTGATTCCGGTCAACACAATGCGTTTCGCCCTTGGCGCGGCCGCGCAAACGGCCTTGGCGGGATGCGGGCGAATATCCGACATTTGCGGGTAAGCTTCGAGCAAATGATGCAAAAGCCCGACGTCAGTCCCGCGTCAGTGATGCTGGTGATGCATGTGGTAGGGGCGGTTGAACACCTCGTCGCGCGGCGGGATCGCCTGCCGCTCGATCATGCGGCGAACCTCCGGCCTTCCCTCGCCGCGATGCAGTTCGCGGATGCGGTCCAGGTTTTCGGCGTCGGCGACGGTGCGGCGCTGGTTGTGGCGCACGTAATCCACCCAGGTCGGCGCGTGGTAGGTCTCGATCCACACCTCCGGATCGGCGATATCGCGCATCAGCGCCCATTTGCGCGCGCCGTCGCGCTTGCGGATGCGGCGCCGCTCGATCATCAGCCGCAGGAACTCCTCCGTGTCGTCCGGGCTGATGATAAAGCGGGTCTCGACCACGATGGGACCGCTGCGGGCCAGCATGTCGACCTTGGTTTCGGGCGTCTGGAAGCGGTTCAGAGGGTCTAGATTGAGGCTTTCAAGCGCGGGCATCTTCAGGAACAGGCCGATCGCCGCGCCAAGCGCCATCACGCCGGCGGCGGCGACGAAGGCAAGCGTGATCGAATAGTTCTCGGCCACCTGGCCCCAGAGCCAGCTGCCGAGCGCCATGCCGCCGAAGGAGGCGGTCTGGTAGAGGGACAGCGCCCGGCCGACCACCCAGCGCGGGGTTGTGAGTTGCACCACCGTGTTGAACAGCGAAAGCGTGAGGACCCAGCAGGCCCCCGCGAAAAGCAGGGCGACACAGTCGAGCACGAGCGAGGTCGACAGGCCGATCGCGACGGCGCTTGCCGCGAAGATCAGAAAGGAGACGGCGACGATCGCCTCGTTTGAAAGGCGGGCGCGGGCATGCGCGTTGGCAAAGGCGCCGCCGATCGCGCCGATGCCGAAGGCGCCGAGCATGATGCCGAAGGTCTGCGGCCCGCCGGCGATCACGTCGCGGGCGACGACCGGCAGAAGCGCCAGCACCGAAACCGAGGCAAGACCGAAGATAAAGGCGCGCAGCAACACTTTCAGGATGTTCGGCGACATCACGACATAGCGCAGGCCCGCGCCGATGGCCGTCGTCATCTTCTCACGCGGCAACGGGCTTTCCGGGCGGCGGAATTTCCATCGGTAGACGACGGTGAGAAGGCCGAGATAGGAAAAGGCGTTGACCGTGAAGGCGGCCGCCCCGCCGCCGATGGCCACGATGGTGCCGCCGATGGCCGGGCCGAGGCTGCGGGTGATGTTGAAGCCGACGGAGTTGAGCGTGACCGCGCCGGGCAGGTCCGAACGCGGCACCATATCGCCGACGGACGCCTGCCAGGAGGGGTTGTTTAGCGCGTTGCCGCAGCCGATCAGGAACGTGAAGGCGAGCAGCAGCCACGGCGTGATCAGTCCGCTGATGGCGACGATCGCCAGGAGCACGGAAACCGTGAACATGAATGCCTGGGCCGAGAGAATCACCCTGCGGCGGTCGAAGCCGTCGGCGATCGCGCCGGCGAGAAGCGCAAACAGCATCACCGGCAGCGTCGTTGACGCCTGGACCAGGGCCACCATGCTTTCCGAAGCGGAAATCGACGTCATCATCCACGCCGCGCCGACATTCTGGATCATGCTGCCGAGATTGGAAGCGACCGAAGCCAGCCAGATATAGCGGAAGGTCGGATGGGAAAAGGGCGCGAAGAGTGATTTCGGGTCTGGCGCGGGCTGCATCAATGTTCTCTGTTTCAAATGCCGGGCATCGGCCGGGCGTCTCCGGCAGCGCACTATAGGCCCTTGCGGTGTCGCTTGCCTATATGCACTGCAGCGGTCCCGGTCCGGCACCATGGCGATAAAACTTGCAATTTGCGCGGCAAGGGATTATTTATGCCTGAAATTCTTGATCGTCAGATGAAGAGTGGGGCCTCGCGGACCCGCTCTTTTTTGTTTGGCGCGGGAGGCGGTCGCGGCCGCCGGGAGCAACTTTTGACAGATTTGACACAGATGGCGGACAAAGCAAGAGAAGAGCGGCTGATCGTGGAAACGGGCATCGACAAGAAGATCGCCGACATGATCGAGCCCGTTCTGGAAGATATCGGCTTCAAGCTCGTGCGCGTCAGGCTTTCCGGCCAGAACGGACTGACGCTGCAGATCATGGCCGAGCGTTTCGACGGCACCATGACGGTGGAGGATTGCGAGGAGGTCTCGCAGGCCGTTTCGCCGGTGCTCGATGTGGAAGACCCGATTGACCGGGCCTACCATCTGGAAGTGTCCTCGCCGGGCATCGACCGGCCGATGGTGCGCAAATCCGATTTCTACCGCTGGAAGGGCCACCTCGTGAAGTGCGAGACGTCGGTTCTCGTCAACGACCGCAAGCGCTTCCGCGGCCGCATCATCGAAGCCGATGTCGACGGCATCACGCTTCTGCGCGACGGCGTTGCCTACGGCGAGCCGCCCGAGGTGACCATTCCCTTCACCGCGCTCTCGGATGCCAAGCTGGTGCTGACCGACGAACTGATCCGTGAGGCGCTGAGGGCTGACAAGCTTGCCAAGCAGAAGGCGGCGAACGAAAACGACGACGAGGAAGATGTCGCCGACGGCGACGACAATTAAGACAGACGCCATGGCCCGGAACGGGCGGCATGCGATTTCAGGATATTGACGGAACCGGCGCGGTTCCGCTTGCAAGGACGGAGACCCGTAAAATGGCAGTAAGTGCGAACCGGCTGGAACTGTTGCAGATCGCCGATGCGGTGGCGCGTGAAAAATCGATCGATCGCGAGATCGTCCTGACCGCCATGGCCGACGCCATCCAGAAGGCGGCCAAGTCGCGTTACGGATCGGAGACCAATATCCGCGCCGACATCAATCCGAAGACCGGCGAGATTCATCTTCAGCGCCTGCTCGAGGTGGTCGAGGAAGCCGAGGATTACAGCACACAGATCCCGCTGGCGCTCGCGCTTGACCGCAACCCGGAAGCCAAGCTCGGCGATTTCATCGCCGACCCGCTGCCGCCGATGGATTTCGGCCGCATCGCCGCCCAGTCGGCCAAGCAGGTGATCGTCCAGAAGGTGCGCGAGGCGGAGCGCGACCGCCAGTACGACGAATACAAGGACCGCATCGGCGAGATCGTCAACGGCACGGTCAAGCGCGTCGAATACGGCAATGTCATCGTCGATCTCGGCCGTGGCGAGGCCATTATCCGCCGCGATGAGATGATCCCGCGCGAAGTGCCGCGCTACGGCGACCGCATCCGCGCCTATGTCTACGATGTGCGCCGCGAGCAGCGCGGGCCGCAGATCTTCCTGTCGCGCACCCATCCGCAGTTCATGGTCAAGCTCTTCACCATGGAAGTGCCGGAAATCTATGACGGCATCATCACCATCAAGTCGGTCGCCCGCGATCCGGGCTCGCGCGCCAAGATCGCCGTGATCTCGTCGGATTCGTCGATCGATCCGGTCGGGGCCTGCGTCGGCATGCGCGGCAGCCGCGTCCAGGCCGTCGTCGGCGAACTCCAGGGCGAGAAGATCGATATCATTCCGTGGTCGGAGGATCCGGCCTCCTTCATCGTCAACGCGCTGCAGCCGGCCGAAGTCGCCAAGGTGGTGCTGGACGAGGACGCCGAGCGCATCGACGTCGTCGTGCCGGACGACCAGCTGTCGCTGGCGATCGGCCGTCGCGGCCAGAATGTCCGTCTCGCCTCGCAGCTGACCGGCTGGGACATCGACATCATGACGGAGAACGAGGAATCCGAACGCCGTCAGAAGGAATTCAACGAACGGTCGCAGCTGTTCATGGATGCGCTGGACGTTGACGAGATGGTCGGACAGGTTCTCGCATCGGAAGGTTTCGCGGCAATCGAAGAGCTGGCCTATGTCGAGCTCGACGAGATTTCCTCGATCGAGGGCTTCGACGAGGAGACGGCCGAGGAAATCCAGATGCGCGCCAAGGAATTCCTCGAGCGCCAGGAAGCCGAACTTGACGAGAAGCGCCGCGAACTCGGCGTTTCCGACGACCTGCGCCAGATCGACGGCATGACGCTGGCGATGATGGTGGCGCTTGGCGAGGACGACATCAAGACGATGGAAGACTTCGCCGGTTGCGCCGCTGACGACCTTGTCGGATGGACCGAGCGCCAGAACGGCCAGACCAAGCGTTTCGAAGGCACGCTCTCCGGCTTTGATCTGTCGCGGGTGGAAGCCGAGAACATGGTCGTGCAGGCGCGCCTGGCGGTTGGCTGGATCACCGAGGAAGACCTCGCGGTTGCCGAAGAGGTGAACGAGGACGAGGACGCCCTGGCGGAAGACGGCGTTGCCGAAGAAGGCGTCGTCGAAGAGCAGGCTTCACCCGATGACGAAGCCGGCAAGAGCGCGTAAGGGCCGGTGACCACGCCCCGCAAAGTGGCCGAAGAGGCGGCGATGAACGACCGGACCTGCATCGTGACCCGCAATGCCGGCGGGCCGGATGATCTGATCCGCTTCGTCGCCGGTCCCGACGGCCAGGTGGTTCCCGATCTGAAACGTGAACTGCCGGGCAGGGGGTGCTGGGTGACCGCCGAGCGCTGGGCGGTCGACAAGGCCGTGGCCAAGGGGCTTTATGCCCGGGCGCTGAAGCAGAAGGCCGTTGCGCCGGCCGATCTCGGCGCAACTGTTGACATGTTGATGGCGCGTCAGCTTGCGGGTATGATGAACATGGCCCGCAAGGCGGGCGAGTTCGTCGCTGGATCGGCCAAGGTCGATCTTGCGGTGAGAAGCGGCGCGGCCCTTGCCACCTTTCATGCCGCCGATGCCGCCGCCGATGGCAGGCGCAAGCTTGACCAGGCCCGCAAGGCCTTCTGGCTCCAGATGGAGGCCGAAGGGCCGATTCCGGCGTTTGTGCCTTTCGGGGCAGCGGAAATCGACACTCTTTTGCATGAGAATGCGTTTAAACATGCCGCGGCGCTTGCGGGAAAGGCCGGAGAAGGTGTAGTGAAGCGCGCGATGATGCTTCAAAGGTACCGGGCCGCTCCCGGAACTGAAGGAAAAGCCGCGATGACGAACAAATGACGACGTCACGGAATTTGGCCGTGCGCCAGAGCATGAATTTCAAAGCGGGAATTGTGTCCGTCTGAAGAGGACGGCGGTTCCCGCGCCAAGGAACGGGAACCGAATGACGGACAGTAAAGACGACAAGACATCCAACGACGCAGGCAAGAAGACACTGAAGCTTAAGCCGTCGGGTGTCAGCCAGGGCACCGTGCGCCAGGATATGGGGCGCGGTCGCAGCAAGGCGGTCGTGGTGGAAACACGCAAACGCCGGCTGCACAAGCCGAGCGAAGAGACAACATCGGCGCCTGCGGCAGGACAGCGCAACCCCGCTTCCGCTCAGGCCCGTCAGCCCGAGGGCCAGCCGGCCCGCCGCGCCGACGATGCCAACCGGCAGCCGCGCCAGAACCAGCCGAAGGGCCAGCCTTCGCGTCCGGGCGGCCAGAACCGCCAGCGCGGCGGCCAGCAGCCCGATCGCGGCAATGGCGGCCAGAATCGCCAGCGCGGCAATGTGCTGCATGACCTTTCCCAGGGCGAGATGGATGCCCGCCGCCGTGCCCTGGTGATGGCGCAGCAGCGCGAGGCCGAAGAGGCCGAACGCCGCAAGCGCGAAGCGGAAGAGCGCCGCGTGGCCGAGGAGGCCGCCAAGCGCGAGGCCGAGGAAAAAGCCAAGCGCGAGGCCGAAGAGGCCAAGAAGCAGCCGGTCAAGGAAGAAGAGCCCGAGGCTCCGGAAACCGCGGCGACCGCTGAGGCGCCAGCCGCTGCGGAATTGCCTCCGGGCGACGATGCCAAGCCGAGCCGTGCTGCCCCGCGCCACCGCCCGCAGGCCCGCACCGAGACTGACGAGGAGGGCGACGCCGGCCGCGGACGCAAGCCGCGCCGCGAGGGCGAAGATGCCGGCGGGCCCGCCCGCGGCAAGGCTCTCCGCCCTGAAGCGCCTGCAAAGCCCGCTTCCCGTCCGAAAGGCACGGGTGAGCGTCGCCGCGGTAAGCTGACGGTGACTGCGGTTACCGGCGACGACGAGGGTGGCAGCCAGCGTGGCCGTTCGCTTTCGGCGATGCGCCGCCGTCAGGAAAAGATGCGCCGCGCCCAGATGCAGGAGCCGCGCGAGAAGGTTCTGCGCGAGGTCGTTCTGCCGGAGACCATCACCATTCAGGAATTGTCGCAGCGCATGTCCGAACGGGCTGTCGACGTCATCAAGTACCTGATGAAGGAAGGGCAGATGATGAAGCCCGGCGACGTGATCGATGCCGATCTCGCCGAGCTGATCGCCACCGAATTCGGCCATACGGTAAAGCGCGTTGCTGAGTCGGATGTCGAGGAGGGTATCTTCGACGTCAGCGATGACGAGGCCGATCTCGAGCCGCGTGCGCCTGTCGTGACCATCATGGGCCACGTCGACCACGGCAAGACCTCGCTTCTTGACGCGATCCGCCATGCCAATGTCGTTTCCGGCGAGGCCGGCGGCATCACCCAGCATATCGGCGCCTATCAGGTCGAGCAGGACGGGCAGAAGATCACCTTCATCGACACCCCCGGTCACGCCGCCTTTACCGCGATGCGTGCCCGCGGCGCTGAAGTGACCGATATCGCCATTCTGGTGGTTGCCGCTGACGACAGCGTCATGCCGCAGACGATCGAGTCCATCAATCACGCCAAGGCCGCCGGCGTGCCGATCATCGTTGCCATCAACAAGATCGACAAGCCCGCTGCCGACGCCCAGAAGGTGCGCACCGAACTGCTTCAGCACGAAGTGTTCGTTGAAACCATGGGCGGCGAGACCCTGGAAGTCGAAGTTTCGGCCAAGACTGGCCAGAACCTCGACAAGCTTCTGGAAGCGATCCTGCTGCAGGCGGAAATTCTCGACCTCAAGGCCAATGCCGACCGCACGGCTGAGGGCGTCGTCATCGAAGCCCAGCTTGACCGCGGCCGCGGTTCCGTCGCAACGGTCCTGGTGCAGAAGGGCACGCTGAAGCCGGGCCAGGTTCTGGTTGCCGGCGACCAGTGGGGCCGCGTGCGCGCGCTGATCAACGATCACGGCGAGCATGTGAAGGAAGCCGGCCCGTCCATGCCGGTGGAAATCCTCGGTCTTGGCGGAACGCCGTCTGCCGGTGATCGTTTTGCCGTCGTCGAGAACGAATCGAAGGCGCGCGAGGTCTCCGAGTATCGCCAGCGTCTTGCCCGCGACAAGGCGGCGGCCCGTCAGTCCGGCTCGCGCGGTTCGCTCGAGCAGATGATGAGCCAGCTGCAGGATACCGGCCTCAAGGAATTCCCGCTGTTGATCAAGGGCGACGTTCAGGGCTCGGTCGAGGCCATCAACGCCGCGCTCGAAAAGCTCGGGACCGACGAAGTGCGCGCCCGCGTCGTGCATGCGGCGGCAGGCGGCATCACCGAATCGGATATCTCGCTTGCCGAGGCATCTGACGCGGCGATCATCGGCTTCAACGTGCGTGCGAACGCGCAGGCCCGCCGCGCCGCCGAGCAGGCCGGCATCGAGATCCGCTATTACAACATCATCTACGATCTTGTGGATGACGTGAAAGCGGCGATGTCGGGTCTTCTGTCGCCGGAGCGTCGCGAGACCTTCCTCGGCAATGCCGAGATCCTGGAAGTGTTCAACATTTCCAAGGTCGGCAAGGTCGCGGGTTGCCGCGTCACCGAAGGCAAGATGGAGCGCGGCGCCGGCGTTCGCCTGATCCGTGACAACGTGGTTATCCATGAAGGCAAGCTGAAGACGCTGAAGCGCTTCAAGGACGAAGTGTCCGAAGTGCCGGTCGGGCAGGAATGCGGCATGGCCTTCGAGAACTACGAGGACATCCGCGCCGGCGACGTCATCGAGGCCTTCCGCGTCGAACATATCACCCGTACGCTCTGATTTCAGTGTGCGGAAGCGAATTGGGAGAACCGGCTTCGGCCGGTTTTTTCATGCGCGGCTTTTGCCGCGTCTCCAGAATCAGAAAGCCCGGCGAACAACTCTTGAGGAGCAGCGCGCCGGGCTTTTCCGGTTTGACCGGAACTGAAACGGATCGTTTGCGGCGATCCGTTCTTTTCCCGCAATTGAGAGGAGGGAGATTGGCCTGCGGGACGGCCTTACAAAGCGTTTCAGCTATTGAAGGAGGAGGAGATCGTGAAACGCCCTGATCTTTGAATTTCCTTTCCGTGTGGTCGGCAGTTGCCTGCCTCATCGGTCTGGAACTGTTTCTAGCCGCTAATGCGTGTCAGCGATTTGCGCTGAATCAAATGATTGATCCTCGACGATCGAAAAGTTGAATTTTCTGATGATCATTTGATTGATTGGAAAATATGGATGGGGCCGGCCGCGTCGAAACAGGGCGCGGCGATTGACGTTGCGCCGCCGAAGCGCTAAACGGGCCGCCAGTCATCGAACATGTCCGCGCGGGTTCGAACCCCGTCAAACGGCCGGGCACGAGACAAACACGAACGATCTAGACAAGGTTGATATGACGAGAGCTACCTCCTCGGCGCCCTCCCAGCGCATGCTTCGCGTTGGCGAACAGGTTCGCGCCGCCATTACCAAGGTTCTCCAGCGCGGCGAAGTGCTCGATCCGTTGCTGGAGACCACTGTCGTCTCGATTTCCGAGGTGCGGATGTCGCCGGACCTGAAGGTCGCGACCGCCTATGTGACGCCGCTCGGCGACCGCGACCACGACGCGACGGTGCGCGCGCTGAACCATCATGCGAAGTTCATCCGCGGCCGCATCACGCGCGAACTCCGGCAGATGAAATACATGCCCGAGCTGCGCTTCCGCGACGACACGAGCTTCGAGAATTTCCGCAAGATCGACGAGCTTCTGCATTCGCCGGAGGTGGCGCGCGATCTCGATCACGACGACGACAACGAAGACAAAGAATAAGACCGGACATGGCACGACAGAGAAAACCCAAGGGCCGTCCCGTTTCCGGTTGGCTGATCCTCGACAAGCCCGTCGATTTCGGCTCGACCGAGGCCGTTTCCAAGGTAAAGTGGCTGTTCAAGGCGCAGAAGGCGGGCCATGCCGGCACGCTCGACCCGCTGGCTTCCGGCATGCTGCCGATAGCGCTTGGCGATGCCACCAAGACGGTTCCCTATGTCATGGAAGGTCGGAAGATCTACGAATTCACCGTCACCTGGGGCGAGGAACGGGCGACGGACGACCTTGAGGGCGACGTGACCGAAAGCTCGGACAATCGTCCGACGCGCGCCGGGATCGAGGCGCTGCTCGCCAAATACACCGGCGTGATCGAGCAGGTGCCGCCGCAGTTTTCGGCGATCAAGATCGACGGCGCCCGCGCCTATGATCTGGCGCGCGAGGGCGAGACGGTCGAAATCCCGACGCGCGAGGTCGAGATCCACCGGCTGACGCTGATCGGCTGCCCGGACGAGAACTCGGCGGATTTCGAGGTCGAGTGCGGTAAGGGCACCTATGTGCGCGCGCTGGCCCGCGACATGGGGCGCGATCTCGGTTGTTTCGGCCATATCTCGGCGCTGCGCCGCCCCTTCGTCGCGCCCTTTTCCGAGGATATGCTGGTGCCGCTCGCCGAACTGACGGCGCTGGAGGACATCGAGGACGACGCCGAGCGCTTTGCCGCATTGGAAGAATTCCTCGTCGATACCTCCGAAGCGCTGACGAGCCTGCCGCATGTGCCGGTCAACGATGAACAGGCGCGCCGCCTCAAGCTCGGCAATCCGATCATCCTGCGCGGCGCACATGCCCCGGTCGAAGAGCCGGAGGCCTACGCTTCCGTCGGCGGGCGTCTGGTTGCCATCGGCGAGATCGCGCAAGGGCAGTTTCGTCCGCGCCGGGTATTCGGCTGATCATTTTCCCGAAGCCGCGAACTGATGCGCCAGCCGCGTGAACAGGCCGGCCGCCTTCGTTTCATCGACGGCGGCCTTGCCGTTTATGGTCACGGAGAGGCAGAAGCGGCGGCCGTCGCCGGCCGTCAGGTCCGCCGTCAGGTTCAGCACGCCGGTCTCGCTGCCGCCCTTGTAGGCGACGGATTGCCAGTCGCCGGCGCGCACCGGGCCGGGATTGACGGAAAAGACGTCCGCCCCGGCGACCGCGTGCATCAGCGCGCACAGTTCTTCGTTGGAGAGAGACCATTCGACGCCGGTCGCCATTGGCCCCATCACGGCGGAGACGGGCGGCAGCGGACCCGAAGCGGCCTTCTCTGCAATCGCCGGTTTCTCGCTGTCGGGCGCAGCGTCATAGTCCTGCGCAAGCGCCGGATCGGCCTTCAGCGCGAAGGCCTGGCGGGTGGTGAGCACGGTCGGAAGGCCGAGGGCATGCGCGACGCGATCGGCGCCGAGGACGCGCATCAGCATATCGGTCGCGGTGTTGTCGCTTTCGGCGATCATCAGCGTTGCCAGCGTATGCAGCGTCAGCGGCGATCCGTCCGGAAAATTCTGCAGTCGGCCGGTTGGCAGGGATTTGTCCTGCGGCTGCAGAGTGGCGATGTCCCGCCAGTCGCTTCCGCCTGCATCGATATCCTCGAGCAGAACCTTGAGGATGCCGAGCTTGAAGGCCGAGGCGACCGCAAGCGGCGCATCCGAGTGTCTGTCGAAAAGCGTCTTTCCGTTCGACGTCACGAGATAGGAGACCGTACCCGGCATGGCCTCGAAGGCGGCAAGCGTGGCTTCCGGGCCGGCGGTCAGGGCCTCCGGCGGGCTGAAGAACAGGCCGAGGATCTTGCCGTCGTCATCGAGCGAGATCTCGACCGGAATTTCGTGGGTCTCCGTGCGGATCATGTAGGCGCCCTTGTCGCCCGTGACCGAGAGGGCCGGACCGGTCTGCTCGACGAGGCGGTCGACAAGAGCGGTCAGCTGCGCGTCCGGTACCGCCCGCGCAAAGCTTTCAGAGACCAGCGCGCCCGCATCCTGCGGGTTCTGCCAGAGCGTCTCGATGGCCTTGATTTCGGCCGGGCCCGCGAGCGTCTGCGTTGCCGTCGCGAGCACCGCCACTGCGCTGGCGGCGATGATGTTGCGAAATGCCATAGGGGTCGATCCTTGCAGTGCGTGCAGACTGTCGCATGCCATTCCTCGCCATGCAACGCGGCGTGGTGAGCCGGGGCCGGGAGGCTTGGTCGAAAAATCGTTTTAAATTATCTTGACGTAAGCTACGTTCCGTAAGGCGCGTTGCCGGGTAGGAGGTCCCGCATTCATGTCTCAATACGTCATCATGACGGTCAATTTTGCCGGTTTGATGGCCCTGACGGCGATAGCCTTCGGCCTGGTGCTGAAGTCGGTTGCCGGCCGTCCCGCACAGCAGGTGCTGTTCGGCCTCGTGTTGGGGCTTGGCGCAGCCTTCGTTTCGCTGCAGCCGATCATGTTCGTCAACGGCCTGCAGATCGATCCGCGCAATCTCTTCGTCGGCTGCGCCGGCGCCTTCGCGGGGCCTCTCGGCGGGGCCATCAGTTTCGCCATCGCTGCGGCAACACGTTATTATGAGGGCGATCCTTCCGCCTATGTCTGCGTGCTGTCCCTGTTTCTTGCAACGGCGGCGGGCCTCGCCTGGCGGTCCCTGTGCTGGAATCGCGGGCAGGTGGGGGCGGTCCATCTGTTGCTTCTCGGGCTCGGCATCAGCCTGTCCTATGTCTGCACCTTCCTTTTGCCGCGCGAGGACTGGAGAACGGTATTTTCCTCGGCCATCCCGTTCCTGACAACGACCAATGTGATCGGCACCCTGGTCCTCGGCGGCTTTCTTGAGAGGGAAAGGCGACGCAGGCTGCGCGAGGACCATCTCAAGGACCAGGCCTCGGTCGATCCCTTGACCGGTCTCAAGAACCGCAGGGCCTTCGAGGCTGCCTACGAGACGACCGTGCTGCCGCAGTCTGCCACGCTCGGCGTGGCGTTCCTCCTGATCGACCTCGATCATTTCAAACAGGTGAACGATACCTATGGCCATGCGACCGGCGACCGCGTGCTGGTCGGCGTTGCCGAGAAGCTCGTCGCGCGGCTGAGGGATTTCGATCTGACCGCGCGTTTCGGCGGCGAGGAGTTTGCCGTTTGTCTGCCCGACACCGGTCGGGAGGATGCGATGATGATTGCCCAGCGTCTGCGCCGTGCGGTTGTCGAGGTCGGCAAGAGCGCCGCCGCGCCCGGCCTGACGACCAGCATCGGCATCTGCTGGACCCCGTCTCCGATCGCGATGCGAAGGGCCTTCGATATTGCCGACGGCGCCCTCTACCAGGCCAAGCTGCATGGTCGCGATCAGGTGGTTCTCGATGACGCCGATGCAGCCGGGACCACGCGGCTGTCGTCCGCCGTTGCCGCGGGCGAGGCCGACCGTCCCGTGCCCGCCTGAATGGCGGAATGGCCGGCCGGGCTTGGCTCTCGACAATCCCGCGCTTTTGCCCTATATGGCGGCCAGCATTGGAATAAATGCGTTTAAACGGCCCTTGCTGGACGACATCCCGGCCCGGGCGACCCAAAAACACCCTCATTTCGAAAGGATGACCCGATGTCGATTACTGCCGAGCGCAAGGCCGCACTCATCAAGGAATTCGCAACCAAGGAAGGCGACACCGGTTCGCCGGAAGTCCAGGTTGCGATCCTCACCGAGCGGATCACCAACCTGACCGAGCACTTCAAGGACCACAAGAAGGATAACCATTCCCGCCGTGGTCTTCTGACGCTGGTTTCGACCCGCCGTTCGCTGCTCGACTACCTGAAGCGCATCGACGAAAGCCGTTACACGACCCTGATCGGTCGTCTGGGCATTCGCCGCTAAGCCGCATGACCGGCGGGCGCCCTGGCGTCCGCCGCTTTTGTTTTCGCGCAGTAGCTGCGCCGGTTCCAAGCCGTGGCGGGCGAAGGGATCTGAAAGGCGAGGCCGGGATGATGGCATTCCGGTTCCGCAACGCCATAACGGACCTGTCATGGGGCAGGATTGCTGGCCGCTTCGGAATGTGAAGCGGCGCGCTGTCTTGCCCGTGACGCGTCGAATGTAACGTCGAGATCGCGTTGCGCTCTTTTCATGAGGAAAGGGCAGCGCGCGCACTTATTGAAGGACAAGACATGTTCAACACCCACACAGTGGAAATCGAGTGGGCGGGACGCACGCTCAAGCTTGAGACGGGCAAGGTTGCCCGTCAGGCAGACGGCGCCGTTCTCGCGACCTATGGCGAAACCGCCGTTCTCGCCACCGTCGTTTCCGCCAAGGAAACCAAGCCCGGCCAGGACTTCTTCCCGCTGACGGTCAACTACCAGGAAAAGACCTATGCGGCCGGCCGCATCCCCGGCGGCTATTTCAAGCGCGAAGGCCGTCCGAGCGAAAACGAAACGCTCGTCTCCCGCCTGATCGACCGTCCGATCCGTCCGCTCTTCCCGGAAGGCTACAAGAACGACACGCAGGTCGTCGTCACCGTTCTGCAGCACGACCTTGAGAACAATCCGGACGTTCTGGCCATGGTCGCAACGTCGGCGGCGCTGACGCTTTCGGGCGTTCCCTTCATGGGCCCGATCGGCGGCGCGCGCGTCGGCTACATCAACGGCGAATATGTGCTGAACCCGCATATCGACGAAATGCCGGAGACCGCGCTCGACCTCGTTGTCGC
The DNA here is from genome assembly GCF_001578105.1 of Martelella sp. AD-3. Taxonomy (GTDB): domain Bacteria; phylum Pseudomonadota; class Alphaproteobacteria; order Rhizobiales; family Rhizobiaceae; genus Martelella. The sequence goes on from NZ_CP014275.1 coordinate 772,759, forward strand.
CGGCACGGGCGATGCCGTTCTGATGGTGGAGTCGGAAGCCAAGGAACTGCCGGAAGACGTGATGCTCGGCGCCGTCATGTTCGGCCACAAGGGGTTCCAGCCGGTCATCGACGCGATCATCAAGCTCGCCGAAGTCGCCGCCAAGGAACCGCGCGAATTCGAGCCGGAAGATCATTCCGCGCTTGAAGCCGACATGCTCTCCTTCATCGAGAACGAACTGCGCGACGCCTACAAGATCACCGAAAAGGCTGCCCGCTACGCCGCCGTCGATGCATGCAAGGCCAAGGTCAAGGAGCGCTATGCCCCGGCCGAAGGCGAAGAGGCGAAGTACACGGCCGAGGAAATCGGCGCCGTCTTCAAGCACCTTCAGGCCAAGATCGTCCGCTGGAACATTCTCGACACCAAGAGCCGTATCGACGGCCGTGATCTCGAGACCGTCCGCCCGATCGTCTCCGAAGTCGGCCTTCTGCCGCGCACTCATGGTTCGGCGCTGTTCACCCGCGGCGAAACGCAGGCGCTCGTCGTCGCCACGCTCGGCACCGGCGAGGACGAGCAGTTCGTTGACGCGCTGACCGGCATGTACAAGGAACGCTTCCTGCTGCACTACAACTTCCCGCCCTATTCGGTCGGCGAGACGGGCCGCATGGGCTCCCCGGGCCGTCGCGAAATCGGTCATGGCAAGCTTGCGTGGCGCGCCATCCGCCCGATGCTGCCGACGGTGGAACAGTTCCCCTACACGCTGCGCGTCGTCTCGGAAATCACCGAATCCAACGGCTCGTCCTCGATGGCGACCGTCTGCGGCACCTCGCTGGCGCTCATGGACGCCGGCGTGCCGCTGGCAAAGCCGGTTGCCGGCATCGCCATGGGCCTGATCCTGGAAGGCGAGCGCTTCGCGGTTCTCTCCGATATTCTCGGTGACGAGGACCATCTCGGCGACATGGACTTCAAGGTTGCCGGCACGTCCGATGGCATCACTTCGCTGCAGATGGACATCAAGATCGCCGGCATCACCGAGGAGATCATGAAGGTCGCGCTCGGCCAGGCCCAGGGCGGCCGCAAGCACATTCTCGGCGAAATGGCCAAGGCCATCACCGAGGGGCGCGAGCAGCTCGGCGAATACGCACCGCGCATCGAGATGATGACGATTGCCGTCGACAAGATCCGCGACGTGATCGGCGCAGGCGGCAAGATCATCCGCGAAATCGTTGAAAAGACGGGCGCCAAGATCAACATTGACGATGACGGCACGATCAAGATCGCGTCTTCCTCGGGCAAGGAGATCGAGGCCGCCAAGAAGTGGATTCACTCGATCGTCGACGAGCCGGAGCTCAACGCCATCTACGAAGGCACGGTCGTCAAGACCGCCGACTTCGGCGCCTTCGTCAACTTCTTCGGCCCGCGTGACGGTCTGGTCCATATCTCGCAGCTTGCTTCCGAGCGCGTTGCCAAGACCACCGACGTCGTCAAGGAAGGCGACAAGGTCTGGGTCAAGCTCATCGGCTTTGACGAGCGTGGCAAGGTCAAGCTGTCGATGAAGGTCGTCGACCAGGAAACCGGCAAGGAACTGGCCAAGCCCGAACGCAAGAAGGACGATGCTGCCGAATAAGGGCGGCCTTTCCGGTTGATCCGAGGCGATAACCGACACCCAACCGATCTCCCCCCCCTTGAGGGGGAGATGTCGCGAAAGCGACAGAGAGGGGTAGAGGGCATAAGCCCGATACTCCGCATCTGCCGATAGGGTTCACCCCTCTCTGCCCCTTCGGGGCATCTCTCCCTCAAGGGGAGAGATTGGGGAGAGAACCGCAAGGCATTCATTTTCAGGCGTGAGCAGCTATCGCTCACGCCTTTTTCACAGGTGACATCATGGCGCGCGAGACGCTGAAAACACTCTTCCATCCCTTCGAAAGCGGCACGGTCGAGCCGGTTGCGGGCCCCGTGCTGTTTCTCGGCGCTGAGGCCGGCTATCGCCTGCCGGAAGGCTTCTCCGATGATCTTGCCGCTGTGCAGCCATTCCGCTCGCATTATGCCGCGCTTGAGCGGGCAGGCGCTTCCGTTTCGCCGGAAGCCGGTGAGGGACGCTATTCGGCGACGCTGATCCTTCTCACCAAGCATCGCGGCGAGAACGAAAACCGCGTGGCCGAAGCGCTGGAAAAAACCGTGCCCGGCGGCCTCATCGTCATCGCCGGCTCCAAGGAAGACGGCGTGCAGTCCATGCGCAAGCGTCTCGGTAAGATGTTTGCCGACCTGGAAGCCATGCCGAAATATCACGGCGTTGCGCTGTGGTTCACCCGTCCGGGCGATGTAAGCGAGGCGGTTGCCGCATTCACCCATCCGACCGTGGAGATCGACGGTCGGTTCACCACCGTACCGGGTCTGTTCTCGCATGATCGCGTGGATGAAGGTTCGCGCATTCTGGCCGAGCGCCTTCCGGAGGATTTCGCCGGTCTGGCGGCCGATTTCGGTGCAGGCTGGGGCTATCTTTCGGCCATGCTCGCGGAAAAGGCGCCGCGCACCGTCGGCATCGATCTTTACGAGGCGGACTGGCGCGCGCTCGAGCGGGCGAAGGCCAATCTTGCGGCCGTTTCCCCGGCAACCCGCTTCTTCTGGCAGGACCTGGCCTCCGAGCCGGTCAAGAACCGCTACGATCTGATCATCATGAACCCGCCCTTCCACACCGGAAAGGCCGCCGAGCCGTCGCTCGGCAAGGCGTTGGTCAAGGCGGCCGCGAACGCGCTGAAGCCCGGCGGCAGGCTGCTGCTGGTCGCCAATCGGGGCCTGCCTTATGAAGACGTGCTTGTCGAGAACTGCAAGAAGAGCGGCGAAGACTATCGCAATGCTCGCTTCAAGCTGCTCTGGGGCGTCAAGTGAGGTTCAACGCCCTCATCCCCGAGCTCGGCGTCTCCGATTTGGCGAAAAGCCTCGACTTTTATGTCGGGCTGATCGGCTTTTCGGTGGCTTATGACCGGCCGGAAGAGGGGTTCGCGTTTCTCGAGCTTGGGTCCGCCCAGATCATGCTCGATACGATCGGCATGGGCCGCTCCATTGGCGCCGACATGCCGGCGCGCGGCGGCGGTATCAATTTCCAGCTTGACGTTACGGACTTCGACGACATCGTCGCCCGGTTGACGGCGGCACAATGGCCGCTGGTCCTTGGCCCGGAGGAGCGCTGTTACCGCACGCATGAGGGCGAAAAGAGGCAGCGGCAACTCTGGGTCCGGGATCCGGACGGTTATCTCCTCAGGCCGTGCCAGCCGCTGAGCTGAACCGTCGCCCTATTGCTCTCCGAGCTTGATCGACGGATCATAGTCCTTGCCCTCGACCTCCTTCACCACGGCCTGGCCGCAATAGGTCTTGCCGAGAACCGGATCATAGGTGAGCGAGGGGGAGCCATGCAGCTCCCAGCCCTTGTTCAGGGCAGCGGTGACCTTGTGGCAGAAGCCGGAATCATCCGGGCCGGTGAGAAAGCGGTAGAGCTTCATTTGGTTTCCTGTTCGGATTTCTGTGCCTTGGCGAGAAGCGCCTCGGCCTGTTCAAGATGGAGGCGCTCGACCATGCGGCCGTCAAGATCGATGACGTTCAGCCCTTCCGCTTCCGGTTTCGCAAAGGCTTCAACGATGGCGCGCGCTTCGGCGAGCGCTGCTTCCGAAGGGCTGAAAAGGGCGTTTGCCGGGTCGATCTGGCGCGGATGGATCAGCATCTTGCCGTCAAAACCCATGGCGCGGGCCTCCTCGCACTCAGTCGCAAAGCCTTCGCTGTCGGCGAAGTCATTATAGACCCCGTCGATCACGGCGATGTCATAGGCGCGTGCGGCAAGCACCACCTGCATCAGCCATGGAACCAGATAGGCGCGGCCGGGCGCGGGCGCGACCCCGGTTGCGGATCTCAGATCATTGACGCCGACGATCAGCGCCTCGAGCCTGCCGCCGGCCGAGGCCTGGGAATAGGCGCCGGCAATGGCCGCGGCGTTGACGATGCCCGCCGGCGTTTCCAGCATGGCCCAGAGACGAATGCGCAGCGGCGCGCCGTTCCGGGTCAGCATGGCGCTGGCGGCGGCGACATTGGCGACGGTCTCAACCTTGGGAAGCAGGATCGCGTCCGGCTGGCAGGCGAGCGCTGTTTTCATGTCCTCCTGGCCGGTCTCGGTATCGAGCGGGTTGATCCGGATCGCCGTGGTCACGTTGGCCGGGCGGCTCTGGGTGAAGAACTGTTCCAGGTTTTCGCGCGCCTCCGCCTTGCGGCCCGGCGCAACCGAGTCCTCGAGGTCGTAGATAACGGCGTCGGCGGCCAGTGTTTTTGACTTTTCCAGTGCGCGGCGGTTGACGGCGGGCACCGACAGGGCGGAGCGCCAAAGCTTGATCTCTTTCACGGCCTTATTCCTAACAATATCCGGACTCATTCTCGTTCAAGTCACATCGAATTGAAGCTTTTCAAAATTCGTTCCGGCAATCAATGAGACAAAATGGCTCCGGCCTCTTGCGAAAGCCCTTGCGAAGCGCCAGATTAGCAAATGTGAAAGGAATTTGACGATGGAAAATATCCGCACTGTTTTCATGGCAATTGTCGGTCTGGCCGCCGTGGCGTTCGTGACTGTGTTTGCCGCTTCCATTGGCCTTGCCCTGATTGCCGTCCTCGCCGTTTTGACGGTCGCGCGGATGATCGCAGTCAAGCTCAACCATGCAACCGTGCCGGTCAGGTCCCGTGACTGCCGCAAGCGCGACGGCATGCGCGTCTGGGACGACGGCCGCGGCAAGATCATCGACCTCTAGGGGCGAACCAGATCGTGATCGTTCCGGGCGGCCTCGGGCCGCCTTTCGGATGCGTACCACAAGGTACCGTTTTTCGTTGAAATCGCCGGAAAAGCGCTTTAGATCAGGACGCGAAACAAGCTTCAATCGCGCTGAGGGATCAAGCATGGAAAAATTCGTCAAGCTGACCGGCGTTGCCGCGCCGCTGCCCGTGGTCAATGTCGACACCGACATGATCATTCCCAAGGATTACCTCAAGACGATCAAGCGCACCGGCCTTGGCAAGGGCCTGTTCGCCGAGGCGCGCTACCATCAGGATGGCACGGAAAACCCGGATTTTGTGCTGAACCAGCCGGCCTATCGGAATGCCAGGATCCTCGTTGCCGGCGACAATTTCGGCTGCGGCTCTTCGCGCGAGCATGCGCCGTGGGCGCTGGCGGATTTCGGCATCCGTTGCGTCATTTCCACAAGCTTCGCCGATATCTTCTACAACAACTGCTTCAAGAACGGCATCTTGCCGATCGTCGTGTCGCAGGCCGAGCTCGACAAGCTCATGGACGATGCCGAGCGCGGCTCGAACGCCGTGGTTACGGTCGATCTGGAAAACCAGGAAATCACTGGTCCGGACGGCGGCTCGGTCAAGTTCTCGATCGATCCCTTCCGTCGCCACTGCCTGCTGAACGGCCTCGACGACATTTCGCTGACGCTGGAAAAGGCCGACAGCATCGCAAGTTACGAAGACAGGCTCGCCGCCGAGCGCCCCTGGGCCTGATTATCCCGACGATATTACGCATTGCCTTGGAAAGGCCGGTCTCGCGATCGGCCTTTTTTGTTGCGCTGCGGCTGCCCGATTGCTTCAGCCAGAAGCTGATGCAATCGGGAAATTGTATTGTCTGTTGCGGCAATTCAGGGTAGAATTTACGTGTGTGATTCACATGTGGAGGACAGAATGTCGCGCCGTTTTTTTCTGCTACCGGCTCTCCTGTTTCCGCTTATGTCTTTTGCGCCCGACGAGCCGCCGGCGCTTCAGGGCGCGCAGTCCCCGCTCAGCGAGTGGGCGCGCGGCAAACTCGCCTTTGCCTGTGAGTTCAAGAGCGAAGACGATGACGGTTTCGACAAGATCTGCATCTATGACTGCGCTGGCTGGCCCAAGGAAATAAAGATCGACAAGTTCGACGACTGCCCCTCATCCATCAGGGACTGAGGCGGCTCGGGCCGATCATGCCGGGCGCGGAGCCATCGCCCGGCATCGTCTTTCAGATCGGCACGCCGAAATGGCGAAGGCCCTCGATCACGCCGTCGGCGATCTCGCCCTTTGCCTCGTAGATATCGCCGTTGCCGCGGGCAAGCTCGCGCAGCTCGTCAAAGCCGTTGGCGGGAATGATGCCGCGCACGCCCGGAACCTCGAACATGGCTGCGTCATTGCCGGTGTCGCCGGCGACCGCCACCTCGTGATGGGCAATGCCGAGCCGGTCGCAGAGCCAGGAGAGGCAGGCGCCCTTGTCGGCCGCCCGCGGCAGCACATCAAGGTCGCGGTTCGATGAATAGACGAGCTTAACGTCGAGTCCCTCGGCGGAAAGCGTCTCCCTGATCGCCGAAAGCCTGCTCTTCTTGGCATCGTTCAGATACCAGCTCGACTTGAAGTCATGCTGATAGCGCTTCGGCTGATAGCTGAGGTCGGGGACCTCTCCGAGAATCCGGGCGACCTTGACGGCATCAAAGCCCGCGCGGAGATGATCGTTGAAACCGTCCACCGCGCGATCGGCCTTGTGGTCATGCACCATGGTGCCGACGCCGCCGATCAGAAAGTCGGGCTCGGGAAGGCCGACCGCGCCGATCAGCGACCGGATATCGTCGACCAGCCGGCCGCTGTTATAGACGAGGATTGGCCGCTGTTCTTCCGGAATGGCCTCGAAGGCCTCCCGGAAGCGCGCCGTTGAACCATTGTCGCCGACAAGCGTGCCGTCGAGATCGGAGGAAAAAAGCCTGATTGCCATGCTCAGTCGCCGTCATTCCAGGGCTCTGCCCAGTCGCTGTCGGTTAACGACTGGCGCATGGGGCGGCCTTCCACCAGCGAGATCATCTGCTGGGCGATGCCGGTCCAGGTGAACAGGCTGCGCGCCTTGTGCGCGCCCATGCGGGCAAGGCGGTTGTAAAGCCTCTGGTGCTTGAACGGCTTCATCATCATGATGCCGAGGTCGTATTTGTCAAACGTGTCGGCAAACAGCGCGTGGCGGCCGAAGGAGATGGCGCGGTAGAGCCCGCCATTGGTGGTCACGACCGTGGGCGTGCCGGAGGCCATCGCCTCGATCGCCGTCATGCCAAAGGGCTCGTAACGGCTCGAAAGCACGAACATGTCGGCCGCGCGGTAGATATCGGGCAACGCTTCGTCGGAGACATAACCGGAGAAGTGGACCTTCTCCTCAAGCCCGAGCGTTTTGACCTGGTCCTTCAGTTCACCGAGAATGCGCGTCTCAAGCTCGTCCATATCCTCGCCGCCGACGGCGAGATGAAGTTCGGCGTCGGGAACGCGCTCGGCCATGACCGAAAACGCTTCGATCAACAGGTCATAGCCCTTGTTGGTGGCGAGCCTGCCGAGCGACAGCACCGTCTTGCCCTTGAAGCCGAACTGTTCGCGCAGCATGTTGCGGGTGGCGCCGGAGACCGGATAGAAGCGGTTGTCGTCATAACCGGGCGGAATCATGTAGACCCGGTCCTCGCGAATGCCGTAATCCTCCACCAGCATATCGACCTGAAGCGGGGTGGTCGCGATCACGCTGTCGCAGGCGCGGTAGATCTTGTTTTCATGCTTGATCCGCTCGATGAAGTTGAAGTCCTTCTCGAACTGCTCCTTCTGATCCGGGTAGTCGGTTTCCATCGTCCGCTTCTTCCACAGGCCGATCGAATGCGGTGTGTGGAGATGGGGAATGTGGAGCGCCTCGGCGAGACGAAGGCCTGCATAGCCGGCGTCCCAATAATGCGAATTGATGAAATTATAGCTCAGATCATGTTCGCGCATGTAGCGCAGCGCGTTCTCGCTCCACTCGAGCAGGTGCTTGTAAAGATATTCCTTGGGAATGAAGTCCTTGCCGCCGCAGGGAATCCGCACGACGCGAACCCTCTCGTCCACTTCGTCGATTTCCGGCTGGTCCTCGAACCTGCGGGTGTAGATGTCGACGGAGAAGCCGAGTTGCGCGAGCTTTTTTGACAGCTCGAGAATATAGACGACCTGGCCGCCGGTATCGGCAGCGCCAAGCGGAGGATCGGCCGCAACATAGCCGTGGGTGGAAACAAGAGCGATACTGGGAAATTTATCGGACTCGTTTATGTGAGCCATAATGGATCCTTCCTTGCAATACGTCGGGCGTCATCGCGCAGCGGTCGGTTTCTGTATCAAACATGATGGTCGACTGAAGTGAAACCTCCAGACAGAAGAACGAAAGGGCGCACGCCCAGCGTTAAACTAACGCGTCAATCGCGCATTGGTTCCGAAGAAACTTGAGGAGCCCCGATTTATGTGAACAATACGAAACACAATTCATGCCCTACAGGACTAACCATGCAGTTCAATGACGATCCGAAAGGCTTCCTGCGTTTTCTGTTCGATACGGCGGTGGCGGCCGCCGATCCGATGAAACAGGTATCCCGATATTTGCCCGAACCGCCGAAAGGCCGCACCGTTGTCGTCGGCGCCGGCAAGGGCTCGGCGCGCATGGCCGAGGCGCTCGAAGCCTGCTGGGACGGTCCGCTGGAAGGCGTGGTCGTGACCCGCTATGGCCACGAGGCGCCGTGCGAGAAGATCGAAATCCTCTCCGCCTCCCATCCCGTGCCGGATGCCGCCGGCGAACGCGCGGCCAAACGCATTCTGGAAACGGTTTCCGGCCTTACGGAGGACGACCTCGTCATCGTGCTGATCTCCGGCGGCGGCTCGGCTTTGCTGTCCCTGCCGCCGGACGGTCTGAAGCTCGAAGACAAGATTTCGGTGAACAGGGCGCTGCTCAGATGCGGGGCATCGATCGACGAGGTCAACTGCGTGCGCAAGCACCTCTCGGCGATCAAGGGCGGGCGACTGGCCGCCGCCATCCATCCGGCGCGCTGTCACACGCTTATGATCTCCGATGTGCCGGGCGATGATCCGGCGATCATCGCTTCCGGGCCGACGGTCGGTGAGACCACGACGGCCGAGGATGCGAAGGCGATCATCAGGCGCTACCGCATCGACTTGCCGGACCATGTCGCGCAGCATCTTGATTCGCCGCTTGCCGCGTGCGTGAAGCCCGACGACCCGCGCCTGGCAAGGACCGGGAACCATATCATCGCGACCCCGCTGATGTCGCTGGAGGCGGCGGCCGAAAAGGCGCGGTCCGCCGGTCTCAACGTGCTTGTGCTGGGCGATACGATCGAGGGAGAGGCCAGCGAGGTCGGCATCGTCCATGCCGGCATCGCCGAGGCGATCCACCATCACGATATCCCCATTGCCAAACCCGCGCTCGTGCTTTCGGGCGGGGAGACGAGCGTGACCGTGAAGGGCGACGGGCGCGGCGGGCGCAATGTCGAGTTCCTGCTGTCGCTTGCGGTCCATCTCAACGGCCTTGCGGGCGTGCATGCGCTTTCCGGCGATACCGACGGCGTGGACGGGCGCGAGGAGGTTGCCGGCGCGGTGATCGACCCCGATACGCTGAAACGGGCGCGCGAGGCCGGCATCGATGCGCGGGCGTCCCTTGAAAACAATGACGGCCACGGTTTCTTCGAGGGGCTCGGCGATCAGGTGGTCACCGGGCCCACCCTGACCAATGTCAATGATTTCAGGGCGATCCTCGTTCTGTGAGCCGGCAGGTCTGTCTGTAGACGAAAAATGCAACCATAGAGCGCCTCTGTGCGCGGCGCTTTACCGTTTGGTAACCATATTGCCACATTTTTTGACCAAGAGCCGGGCGGCGCAATGCGTCGCTCGCTGTTGTCGAGTCTCTGGCTGAACTGGATTACCAATGCACCGTTTGCTGAACGGCCTTTTCGGCCTTGGCGTTCTCGCGCTCGCCTCCTGCGCTTCCACCGGGCACCGTGATACAGTGACCCTGCAGACGGCGCTGGTGGCGACCGAAAGGCCGGCGGAGGCTGGTTCAGGCAGCCCCGAGGCCATCGAGGTGATGATGACGGGCTCGATCGGCAAATCGGCGGCGGCAGAAGCGGCCCCGCTCAAGATCAGTTCGATCCGTTCGCGGATCGTCGAGGGCGCGGATGCGGAAGCCGTAGCGCGTCCCGTCCGCCTTGTCGCCAGCAAGCCGGTGAGGGATCTTCCTCTTGCCGGGCGTACGATCTATCTCGATGAGACCCGCGACATCACGCTCGCCCCCAAGGAGGTCGTGCTGACCTTTGATGACGGTCCGGTTCCCGCCAGGACGCCTGCCGTGCTGCAGGCTCTCGAGGAGCACGGCGTGAAGGGCCTGTTCTTCATGGTCGGCGAAATGGCGCATTATCATCCGGAGGTCGCCGAACTGGTCGTCAAAAGCGACCAGACCATCGGCAGCCATACCTATTCCCACCCGCACCTGCCGGCGCTGTCCCATGCCGTTGCGGTCGCGAATATCGATCGTGGTATCGCCGCCGTCGAGACGGCGACGGGCATCAAGCCGCGCTTCTTCCGCTTTCCCTATCTGGCGGAGAGCGCCGCACTCGATCGCGCACTGCAGGAACGCGGCGTGATCCCGGTCGGCATCGACATTGATTCGCGCGACTATGAACAGGCCTCGACCGATGTTCTGGTGAACCGGATCATGACCGGGCTTGCCCGGCGCGGCGGCGGGATCGTTTTGATGCATGACCTGCAGGGGCGCACGGCGCGCGCCATCGGGCCGCTTCTGGACCGGCTGGAGGCGGAAGGCTACAAGGTGGTGACGATAAAATACGGCCAGCCGTCCGAGGAGGCGCCCGCAACGTTGATGGCGCGCCTTTCGCGCGGCCGCGATTAGGCCGCATCCGGGGCGTACCGCAAGCGCGCGAACCGGCTTGAAAACGGGGCATATGCGGTCTAGAACCGGCGCCATTGCGGCGGTTGCGATGGTGACCGGCACGCCATTGATGCGCTTCCCGGGGTTGAGCGGGCGCGCGGGTTTTCAGCAACACGGGAGGCCTCCTTGAGCCAGCGTAAACTCTTTCTTCTGCCCGGCGACGGCATTGGTCCGGAAATCACCGCGGAACTAGAAAAGATCATTGCCTTCATGAATGAGAAGGCCGGCGCCGGCTTCAAAGTCGAGAAGGGCCTCGTCGGCGGCTCGGCCTATGATGCCCACGGCGTGGCGATCTCCGATGAGGACATGGCGCGGGCCATGGCGGCCGACGCCGTCATTCTCGCCGCCGTCGGCGGCCCCAAATGGGACAATGTGCCCTATGACGTGCGCCCCGAAGCCGGCCTTCTGCGGCTGCGCAAGGACATGCAGCTCTTCGCCAACCTGCGCCCGGCGATCTGCTATTCCGCGCTTGCCGCCTCCTCCTCGCTGAAGCCGGAGCTGGTCGAGGGCCTCGATATCCTGATCGTGCGCGAACTGACCGGCGGCGTTTACTTCGGCGAGCCGAAGGAGATCATCGATCTCGACAACGGCCAGCAGCGCGCCATCGACACGCAGGTCTATGATACCTACGAGATCGAGCGCATCGCCGCCGTCGCCTTCGAGCTTGCCCGCACCCGCGACAATCGCGTCTGCTCGATGGAAAAGCGCAATGTAATGAAATCCGGCCTGTTCTGGAACCAGGTCGTCACCCGCGTTCACGACGAGAAGTTCTCCGATGTGAAGCTTTCCCACATGCTGGCCGATGCCGGTGGCATGCAGCTCGTGCGCGCGCCGAAACAGTTCGACGTGATCGTCACCGACAATCTCTTCGGCGACTTGCTTTCCGACGTCGCCGCCATGCTGACCGGTTCGCTCGGCATGCTGCCGTCGGCCTCGCTCGGCGCGGAAGACCCGGAAACCGGCAAGCGCAAGGCGATGTACGAGCCTGTTCATGGCTCGGCGCCCGATATCGCGGGCCAGGGCGTTGCCAACCCGCTGGCCATGATCGCCTCCTTCGCCATGTGCCTGCGTTATTCCTTCAACATGATCGTCGAGGCCGAGGCGCTGGAAGCGGCGATCGCCGATGTGCTGGAGGATGGCTACCGCACCGGCGACATCATGGCCGAAGGGTGCAGGAAGGTCGGAACCGCGGAAATGGGCGATGCGGTGCTTGCCGCGCTTGCGAAGAAACTCGCCGCCTGATGTCCTTCGGCGCCGGCCTTGCACGGGCCGGCACGGAAGCTTGGCGGCGGTCTGCCGCCAAGACCGTTGCGGCAGAAAACTATCCACTTTTCGGCATGACGCCCTAGATGGAAGCGGATGACAGACAAACACCCGCTCCCTCCCGCACCCTACCGGACCAGGCTCCGCCTCTTCTGGAAACGGAGAAAGGCGCAGAAGCCTTTCTCGCTCTCGGCCACCTGCTGGCCGTGGTTCCTGCTGCCTGCGGCGACGATGGCGCTTCTTTCCTTAGCGGCCCTTGACGGCCCGGTCGCCTCTGCCCGCGATGCGATGTCGGCCTCATTCCAGGATGTTGCGGTGCGCTTGACCGACCTGACCACGTCGCCCTGGATTCTTGTGACCAGCGGAGCGGTGACGCTCGGCGCGCTTGCGGTTCTTGCCCGCGCCGGCAGGACATCGGCGCGATATCGTGCCGTCCATGTCGCCCATCAGGCGGTTTATGTCTTTTCCACCGTTGCGCTCGCCAGCGCCTCGGTCAATGTCGTGAAGCGGCTGATCGGCAGGGCGCGTCCGTCGCTGTTCGACAGCGTCGGCGACCTTCATTTCCGGTTCGGCGGCTGGGCCTATGATTATGCGAGCTTTCCCTCCGGCCACGCCACGACGTCCGGCGCCGTCTTTGCTGCCCTGGCGCTGCTTTTCCCCCGCATGGGGCCGGTCTTTGCCAGCCTGGCCATCTTCTTCGCCTATGCCCGCGTCGCCGTCGGCGCGCACTATCCGAGCGATATCTCGACCGGGCTGTTCTACGGGGCGTGGGTTGCGGCGCTGATGGCGGTGATCTTTGCCCGCTATCGCCTGCTGTTCGTCATCCCTGAAAACGGGCTGCCTCAACGCAGGTGAGGGCCGCACGGATCAATGCCGCGGCGAGCACCCTTCGGCCCGGGTGAAAGCAAAAAAAAACGATTTAGTTTATCCCGTTCAGCAATCTATGGGTGTGTCTGAGCCGCGTATCGCGGTTGCGAAATAAAACGAAGGGGGATCCTAATGCAATACCATGTATAATTTATTCAAAAAGGTAGATACCTTAGTCCGGTTCTCCGAATATAAACCAAGTTGAACTTGAAAAAATAGAAATTCAACGTGTGGTGGCTACAAAACCGTGAATTCGGCGATACATTCATTAGAGGAGGCTGATGCAAAACGTCAGCGAAGCCGCGACAGACACGGAAACATCATATGCGAGGCGCCCTCAAGAGTTTCCTGGGCAGAATTGTGCGCAAGCCGACCATGGTCGAGTGGCGGCTCATGCTGGCGCTCTTTGCCGGCCTGTTCGTTGCCGTCCTTCTCATCTGGTATGTTTCCTACACCGTGGAACAGCGCCTTCAGGCGCAGCGCACCCGGCTGCAGGCCGAAGGCGCCCTGCGTCTTGCGGATATCTGGGTCAGCGGTTTCATCGCTGAACATGCGCAGTATCTCAATGTAATCGGAGACAGTCATGCCCTCGGCAGGCGGCTTGAAGACGAGGGCGCAACCGCGGCGCTGATCCAGGATTTTTCCGCCTGGGTGCGGGCGAAGCCCGACATCGCGCAATTGCGCTATATCGCAGCCGACGGCACGGAAGAGGTTCGCGTCGACCGCGTCGGGGAGGCGATTGTTCCGGTCGGCGAATCCAGCCTGCAGGACAAATCCCCGCGCTATTACTTTCAGGCCGCCAACACCCTGCCGGCCGGTTCGCTTTATCTTTCCCGGCTCGACCTCAATGTCGAGGATGGCGTGATCGAGGAACCCTGGCGTCCGATGCTGCGCCTGGCCGCGCCGGTTTTTTCGCCGGAGGGCGCCCGCCGCGGCGTGCTCGTTGTCAATCTCGATGCCTCAAGCATTCTGGTCAAGCTCGATCTCTTGACCTCTCCCTTCGTCAGGCGGATTCAGCTCCTGAATGCGGACGGTTACTGGATGGGCGGCGTGGCGCGGCGCGATCGCTGGGGTTTCATGTTCGGCAAGAACACGACGCTCGCCGAGCGTGCGCCGGGGCTCTTTGCGGACATGAAGGCCGGGGTCGAACACCGAAGCGATGCCCAGAACTATGTCTTTGCCCGTCTGCCGGTCGGCGAGACGATCGCCGCGGAGTCCGGTTTCGATCATGTCGAAACGGCTGACGCGCCCTGGTACCTGCTGATCGCCTATCCGCCGGGGCCTGGCTTTCTGTCATCGGAGAACCTGCCGGGCCTCGCCGTGCTCTTCATCGCCTCGGCCGTGTTTGCGGCGCTCGGCGCGCGGCTGATCGCCTATCGCAGGACGGCGGATGCGCGGGTTCGCGCGGCGGAAGCGCGGATGGTGCGCATCGACCGGCTCGCCGGTCTGGGCGGCCTGGTGGCCGGCGTCGCGCATGAACTGAACACGCCGATCGGCAATGCCATGATGGTTGCGACCACGATCGACCGGCGCGCGGAAAGCCTTCAGGAGTCGCTTCAGGAAGGTCGGATCGGCCGCAATGCCTTCGCCCGGGCGCTCGATGATATCCGCCAGGGCACCCGGATGACCCGCGAGGCGCTAGAGGGCGCTGCGGATATCATCGGCAATTTCAAGCAGATCGCCGTCGATCAGGCGAGCGACCGTCGTCGACGGTTTTCGCTCGCTCGCTACCTTCACGACACGATCTCGCTGCTCCAACCGCAGTTCTCAAAGGGCGATGTGAGGCTTGTCGCCGGTCCGATGGACGAGATTCGCATGCACAGCTTTCCCGGACCGCTCGGGCAGGCGGTCACAAACCTGGTCAACAACGCCCGTCTTCATGCCTTTCCGCACGGCGCGGCCGGGACCATAACCGTTTCGGCGGAACGGAAGGGCAGGCGTGGCGTGGCCATCAGCGTTGCCGATGATGGTTGCGGTATCTTGCCGGAAAACAGGGACAGGATCTTCGACCCTTTTTTCTCCACCTCGTTCGGAAAGGGCGGCAGCGGACTGGGCCTCGTCATTGTCCACAACATCGTCACCGGCGTGCTCGCCGGCGACATCGAGGTCGACAGCGCGCCGGGCGCGGGAACGCGGATCACCCTTTTGCTTCCGCTTGTCTCGCCCGGTTCCGGCGTCGACGCAAATGCCTATCAGATGAAGGAGCAGGGCCCATGAACAATGATCTGGAGCTCGAACTCTTCGACGACGCGGCCGATGACGGCGCTGCGTTTGCCGGTCGGCCTTGGAAGGTGCTTGTGGTCGACGACAACCCGGATGTTCACGCTGCCACGGATTATGCGCTGAAGGATGTCTCGATCTTCGGACGGCCGCTCAAGACCATCTCGGCGCATTCCGTCGATGAGGCGATTGTGCGCGCCGAGGAGCACGAGGATATCGCGGTTTCGATGATCGACGTCGTCATGGAAACGGACGATGCCGGGATGAAGCTCGTCAAGGCTCTGAGAAACAAAGGGTTTTCGGATATGCGGCTGGTTCTCCGCACCGGCTATCCCGGCTATGCGCCTGAGCTTGCCGTGGTGACCGATTACGAGATCGACGGCTATCACACCAAGGATGAACTGACGCGCACGCGGCTGATCTCGCTTTTGACCACATCCATCCGCGCCTATGACAGCATCCGGGCCATGTCGCGCAGCCGCGAGGGGCTTGAGCTCATCGTCAGGAGCGCCCGACAGCTCTTCCGGCGCGGCAATCTGGAAATGTTCGCCGAGGGCGTGCTCACCCAGATTGCGGCGCTCCTGCGGGTGGACGCGGACGGTCTTGTCGCGGCGGCCGGTCCCCGCGGAGATGTGCTGCGCGTGGTTGCCGGCATAGGCCGCTACTCGGCCACGGGGCCGCTCGCTTTTGCCGAAGCGGCGCCGAACATCGCCGATCTGTTCGAAGAGGGCGAGCCGAACCTGGAGCCGGTCTTTTCCGGCGGCTATATGGGCCTTTGGTTCGACGCCGGAGAGGACGGCCGCCTTTTCGCAGCCCTCAGGACGGATCGGGCCGTCGACCAGCCGGAGCTTGACCTCCTCCGGCTTTTTGCAAGCAACATCGCCGTCGGCTTCCAGAATCTCGCGCTCATCGAGGCGCTTGACCGGCTGGCCTTTCGCGATGCTTTCCTGGACCTGCCGAACCTCAATGCCTTCGAGCACGCCCTTGGCGCAGCGCTCGACGTCTCCCGTGCCGGTCATATCGTCAAGGTTCACGTCTGCGACTACCAGACCATGGTCGCCTCCTTCGGCAGCCCGGTCGCCAACAAGGTTATGCAGGAGGCCTATACCCGATTGCACCAGCTCTGCCAGGGAAAATGCACGATCGCTCTGATCGCCGAAGGGGCATTCGGAATCGTTGATCCGGAGGGCGTGCTTTCCACCCACGGCCTGTCGCGCGTGCTGGACAAGGCCTATCTTGTGGACGGCATCGAGCTCGCGCCGCGCCCCACCTCGGTGATGATCCCGATGGACGACCTGCCGGAGGACCGCTCGCGCGCCGTCAGCGTCGCGACGGCGGCGCTTATTCACATCAGGAGCGTCGAGGACGGCGCCCATGTGCGGTACGGAAAGGCGGAGCGCAGGGCCTGGGAAAGGCAGGGGCGACTGGAGGAGGCGCTGAAGGCAAGCGTGGAAACGGGCAGGGGGTTTTTCGTCGTCCTGCAGCCGAAGGTCATGCTCGATACCGGACTGGTGTATGGCGCGGAGGCGCTGTTGCGCTGGCGGGTCGCCGATGAGGCGATCTCCCCGGACGAGTTCATTCCGATCGCCGAGCGCACCGGCATGACGCGGGCGCTCACCGGTTTCGTGCTGCGACAGGTCGCCGACTGGTCGCTGGCGCGTCAACCAGCAAGGGGTGAACCGCTGCGCGTTGCTGTCAATCTTTCCATGGCCGACCTGAACGTGCCGGGCTTCGCCGCCTGGCTCTGCCGGCGGGTCGATGCGCTGGGCCTTGGCCCGCAGACGCTGGAATTCGAAGTGACCGAGGCGATCGCCATGCACGGCCGCGTCGCCATTCGCCAGGTCGAACTGCTTTCGCGGCGGGGCTTCTGCATCTCGCTGGACGATTTCGGCACGGGCTATTCCTCCTTCGGTCATCTCAACACCCTGCCCATCAGCATGGTCAAGATCGACCGCAGCTTTGTCCGCGACCTTTCCGGGGAAATGGCGGCCCGTTCCCTGTGCTCGGTCATCGTCGCGATGTCGGAAAAGCTCGGCGTCGAATGTCTGGCCGAAGGTGTGGAAACCGAGGCGCAGCGTCTGGCCCTTTTGGAGATGGGCTGCCGGAAGGCGCAGGGCTTCCTGTTCGGCAGGCCGACAGCGATGAATGAATTCGCGGAGCGCTTCGGGCTTTCCGGCTGAAACGGCGCCACTTGATCGGCCTCGGCGCGAGGGAGCGGACCGGTTCAGGAAAAGAACCCTTACCCTCAAAAGTAATGGCGGCGTCGTGGTCTTGCGGCTATGGTGCGGGAAGTACCCACCTTTTTCGTGTCAGAAGCAATAAATGAACCAACCAGACGAAGCCCGGATCGAACACGAAATCCATCGTGTCGCGGCCTCAAACGATCCCTTTGCCGCAGCCGTCCGCACCACCCGGATGCCGATGCTGATCACCGATCCGGGCCAGCCCGACAATCCGGTCGTTTTTGCCAATGACGCTTTTCTGCGGCTCACGGGCTACGGCCGGGACGAGATTCTTGGACAGAACTGCCGGTTCCTGCAGGGCACAGGGACCAATTCCGACGATGTGACCAAGGTGCGCGACGCGATTGCCCGCCAGGAGTCGATCGAGATCGACCTGCTCAACTATCGCAAGGATGGCTCGAGTTTCTGGAACCGGGTGCTGATCTCGCCGGTCTTCGATGATGAAGGCAAGCTCACCTATTTCTTCGCCTCGCAGTTTGACGTCACGCCGGAGCGGCGGCGGATTGCCGAGATGCATGTCTCGCAGGAGGAACTCGAAGAGCAGATCGAGCAGCGCATCCACGACCTGAGAGCCTCCGAAAACCGGCTGCGTTTCATTCTGGAGGCCGCCAAGATGGGGTCCTGGACGCTGGAGCTCGGCACCAAGCGGCTGATCACATCAGTGCAGGCCAAGGCCAATTACGGCCTTGCGCCGGCCGACAGGCTGAATTTCGACGATGCCCGCAAGGCCGTCGATCCGGCGGATCTGGAGAGCTGGACCAGGGGGCTGGAGCGCACCATCCGCGGCGAGGAAGACCTGCATCTGATCTACAGGGTTCGCACGCCGAAGGGGGAGTTGCGCTGGCTGGAGGCGCGCGGGCAGCTCTCCGGCGCGCCCGGCGGCCACCAGTTCATCAGCGGCATCACCCAGGATATCACCGAGCGCAAGGAAGCCGAGGAGCACCGCAAGCTGCTTGCCCGCGAGCTGAACCACCGGGTCAAGAATTCGCTGGCGATCGCCCAGTCGATCTTTGCGCAATCGCTGAAGTCAGCCAAGTCACTTGAGGAGGCGCAAGGCATCGCGTTCGGCCGCATCCGGGCGATGTCGACGGCGCAGGATCTTCTGACCAAGGAAGGCTGGAATTCCGCCGAGCTGCGGGCGCTGGTCAGCGACGTTATGGAACCGTTCAAGGGTGCCGATATCAGGATCGGCGGACCGCGGGTCATCCTCAACGAACAGGCGGTTTCCGCGCTGTCGCTCGCGCTTTACGAGCTGGCGACCAATGCCACCAAATACGGCGCGCTCTCTGTGCCCGGCGGCTCCGTGACAATCCATTGGGAAATCGTCAAGAACGGACGTCGTACGCTGCATTTTCACTGGAGCGAGATGGGCGGACCGCCGGTGGAGCCGCCGAAGACGCGCGGTTTCGGCTCGCGCATGATCGAGGAGATTGTCGCCCATTCCATGGACGGCACGGCCAGGATCGAGTACCGGCAGACGGGCGTGCTCTACTCGATCGTCGCGGACCTGCCCGACGATCCCGAGAAGATCGTGCCGCGCAGCGGCAGGGACGACGCTGGCCGGGAGCCTGCCTGAAACAGAGGCCCCTTCCCACGGAAAAGGCCCCGAAACGGCAATGCGAGCGCGGTCCGGGGCCAGTGGGGGAGGGAGACTTTTCTTATTCTGCCGGCCAGATGGCCTGCAGCTTTTCGCCCGCAAGAATGCGGTCGCGATTGGTTGCCTCTTCCTTGCCAAGCGCGTCTGCCTGATCGGCAACGGCCTTGACGTGTTCCTTCGGAATGACGACCACGCCGTCGATGTCGCCGAAGATCACGTCTCCGGGCTTGACGGTCGCCTTGCCGATCTTAAGCGGCACCTGGCTCTTTTTCGGTTCCTTCTTGCCGGTCACGCCGATCGGGCTCGGCATGGTGCCGAACAGCGGATAGCCGAGCGCGCGCACCTGGGCGAGATCGCGCACCGTGCCGTTGACGACGGTTGCCGCGCAGCCGTGGGTCTTGGCGCCGGTGCTCATCAGTTCGCCCGAGCAGGAGCCCGGTGCGCAGGAGGCGTCGCAGACCATGATGCCGCCCTTGGGCGCATTGTCGATGGCGTTGTGGTAGACGTCCTGCGGCTCGCCCTTGCGGTCGGATGGTTCGAACAGGACGGTGACGGCCGGGCCGCAGACCACGTCGCCGGGCGCAAGCGCGCCGAGCAGCGAAATGCCTTCCAGGCAGCCCCACAGTCCGAGCGCTTCCATGCTGTCATGGATATCGCCGGAATACCATTTCTTCAGACGCTCGATTGCCTCCCAGTCGGTGTCCGAATAGTCGAAGTCGGCCATTTCATTCCTCTTTTCTGGCTTTTTTCTGGTTTGATTTCTCGATCGCCTGCCGCAGGTAATCCGCGGAATTGTCGATCTGCGCGCGCAGCAGCGCCTTGGATCCGGCCTTGTCGCGGGCCCTGATCAGGTCGAAAATGCTGGCGTGTTCGGCATAGGCCTCGTCAAGCGATTTGGTCGGCACGCGGCTCGAGATGTGCATCACCTCGTTGATGAGGCCGGAGAGATTGTCATAGATGTGCTGCAGCACCTGATTGTCGGTCGCGTGCACCAGCGCGAGGTGAAAGGCGGCATCGGCATTGACGAAGCCGGAGAAGTCGCCCTCGTCGCGGGCCGTGCGCATGTCCGCCAGTGCGGCTTCTATCGCCGGCGTCACCGGGTCTTCTCGGTCCGTCAGCATTTCCAGAACCTCGGCCTCGATCATCCGGCGCACGCCCATGAGCTGGAGCAGGTAGTCGGGATCGGTGGAAAAACGCTGGCGTACGGTGACGGCCAGCGTCTCAAGATAGCCGTCGACGTCGTCGCGCACCACTTCCGTGCGCTCACCGTGGCGGCGGCGCACCAGGCCCTTGGTCTCAAGCACCTGGATCGCCTCGCGCACGGATCGGGTGGAAACGCCGAACTCATTGGCGATGGCGCTTTCGGAGTCGAGCCGGTCGCCGACCTTGAGCTCGCCGTTGAGAATGCGGCTCTCAAGAATGGACGATACTTCCGAATGCAGCCGCTCGCGTCGCTTCAGCAGTCCGCCATTCGCTTTTTCGGCATCGGTTCTCATCATGCGTTCCATGTCCTTTCGCTCGGTTGACAATACTTATGTCATGAGTCATAAGTCAAGTGTTATGTCGCTGCGGGGTCGCTCATGAAGCGGGTTCGAAGAAAGACTCACAACGGGAGGTAGATATGAAATCCACTCTGAAGACACTTGTCCACACAACGGTTGCCGCTGCGGCCCTCCTCGGGCTTGCGGGCGCTGCCCATGCCGAATGGCCGGAGCGCGCCGTCACGGTGATCGTGCCGTGGTCCGCCGGCGGCGGAACCGACGCCACCGCGCGCGCCGTTGCCGCGGATCTGGAAGAAAAATTCGGCCAGCCCTTCAATGTCGTCAACCGCACCGGCGGCGGCGGTCTTGTCGGCCATTCGGCCATCGC
Source organism: Martelella sp. AD-3 (assembly GCF_001578105.1). GTDB lineage: Bacteria > Pseudomonadota > Alphaproteobacteria > Rhizobiales > Rhizobiaceae > Martelella. The sequence goes on from NZ_CP014275.1 coordinate 793,571, forward strand.
CAACGCCAAGGCGGACGGCTACACGATCGGCGTCATCACCATTGAAAGCACGATGTACGAAACGCAGGGCCTGCCGGGCGTCAATCCGGACAGCTACGACTATATCGGCCGCTACAATGCCGACGCGATCGGCATCAACGTTCAGGCCGACGCCGGTTATGACGGCGTGCAGGCGCTGATCGACGACGTCAAGGCCAATCCCGGCAAGATCACCGCGTCGGGCGCGAACCGCGGCGGCCTGTCTCACCTTGCCTGGGCCGGGCTTCTCAACAAGCTCGACATTGCCCCGGACGCGAGCCCCTGGGTTGCCTCCGACGGATCTGCGCCCGCGCTGCAGCAGCTTGCCGCCGGCGCCATCGATGTGGTCTCCACATCCCCTGCGGAAGCCCGCTCGCTGGTCGAGGCCGGCGAAGTGGCGACGCTGGCTCTGATCGCCGACGAGCGCAGCCCGCTCTTCCCCGATATCCCGACCACGACCGAGGCGCTTGACGTCCAGTGGTCGCCGATGCCGTTCCGCGGCCTTGCGGGCCCTGCCGGCCTTCCGGCCGAAACGGTCGAGAAGCTCGAGGCAGCGCTTCAGGAAATCTGCGATGACCCGGATTTCCAGAAGTTCATGTCGTCGCGCGGCTTCTCGGTCGCCTATCAGGATTCCGCCACCTTCAAACAGACGGTTTACAACGACTATGAGGGCCTTGCCGAGACCATGAAGGTTCTGGGTCTGGCGAAGTAGCGCCGTCGGAGTGGACTGACATGAAAATCAGCGACCGGATTACCGGGCCCGCTTTGTCGCTCTTCGGAGCGGCCGTGATCGTGGGGGCGACAAGGCTCCCCACGGTTCCGGGCGTGCGCTTCGGTGCGGACCTCATGCCCATGCTGGTGGGCATCGGCTTTATCGGGCTCGGCATTGCCATCAGCATGGGCGCCTTCATCGCCGGCGGCGGGCAGAAACTCATCGACCTTTCCGAATGGCATGTGCCGATGCGCAAGAAACTGGCGGCCGTCTGGACGCTTGCCGGCCTCGTGCTCGGCATCTTCCTGTTCGAAACCGTGGGCTTTCCGCTCTACGCCTTCATCTACATGGCCGTATTGATGCTGCTGATGGGCGCGTCCTGGATGGTCACGGTAATCGTCAGCCCGACGGTCGTGCTTCTTCTCTATGTCGGCTTTTCAAAAGGCCTGCTGGTGCCGCTTCCCGCCGGCCTTCTGGGAGGGATATTGTCATGAGTGCCGATACGCTGCTTCAGGCTCTTTCGATCGTCTTCCAGGTGGATGTGCTGCTCGCCATCCTGCTCGGCGCTGTCTACGGGCTTTTCATCGGCGCGTTGCCGGGGCTGACGGCGACCATGTCGACCGCCCTTCTGGTGCCGGTCACCTTCTACATGGCGCCCGTGCCGGCGATCGCGTTGATCGTCTCATCGACGGCCATGGCGATCTCGGCCGGCGACATGCCGGGCACGCTCCTGCGCATTCCCGGAACACCGGCATCGGCCGCCTATACCGACGAATCCTATCAGATGACGCTGAAGGGCAAGGCGTCGACCGCGCTTTCCATCGGCTTCTTCTTTTCCGCCATGGGCGGCCTTGTCGGCGCCACCGTCCTGCTCGTCACCGGCCCGCTGCTGGCGAAGATCTCTCTCAATTTCTCCAGCTTCGAGTTCTTCTGGCTGGCCGTGCTCGGTCTTCTGACCTGCGCGCTGGTCTCGGGCAGCGATGCGGCGCGCGGCTTCACCTCGCTTCTGATCGGGTTGCTGATCTCCACGGTCGGGCTTGACATCACCACCGGCGCGCCACGCTTCGTCTTCGGACAGATGGAGCTGATGGGCGGGGTCTCCTTCATTCCCGTCATGATCGGCATGTTCGCCTTCTCCGAGATCCTGCGCGGCTTCACCACCGGCCAGACCGGCGGTGCGGAGATGCCGAAGCTTGGAAAGATCGTACCGTTTCAGGGCATATTCGGCCTGTTCCGCAAATATCCCTTCTCCTTCCTGCGCGGTGCCTCGCTCGGCACGGCCGTCGGCGCGCTGCCGGGCATCGGCGGCGATCTCGCCGCCTGGATAGCCTACGGCATGTCCAAGCGGTTCTCCAAGACGCCGGAGAAATACGGAACCGGTCATCCGGAGGGGCTGATCGAGTCGACCTCGTCGAACAATGCCGGGCTTTCCAGCGCCTGGATCCCGGCGCTCGTCTTCGGCATCCCGGGCGACGCCGTCACCGCCATTGCCGTCGGCGTCCTGTTCATGAAGGGCGTCAATCCGGGCCCGCGGCTGTTCGTCGAAAACCCGTCCATGCCGACCGCGATCATCCTTTGCTTCTTCGTTGCCAACCTGCTGCTGTTTCCGCTGGGTTACGTCGCGATCAAGCTTGCCCGCCACGTTCTTTCGGTCCCGCGCTCGGTGATCGTGCCGATCATTCTGGTGTGCTGCTTCCTCGGCTCCTATGCGGTGAACAACACGCTGTTCGGCGTTTGGGTCATGCTGATTGCAGGCGTCGTAGGCTATCTGATGGAACGCAACGGCTTTCCGATCGCCCCCGTCATTCTGGGGCTTGTTCTGGGGCCGGTGCTGGAACGCAACTTCATCATGTCGATGCAGATATCGGGCGGCGATCTTCTGGGCTTCTTCGAGCGCCCCATCGCCGCCTTCCTCGGCGTTGCCGTCTGCCTGATCCTGGTCGCGACCGCGCTTCGCTCGATCCTCTACTTCCGGCGCGGCGCGGCGGACGAAAAAGACGCGGTTCAAAACCCGCAATGAATTCAATCCGGCGGGTGCGCCGCCAATTCAAACTCTCCCCTTCTGAAAGGACGAAAAACCATGGACAAGATGTTCTCCGTTGAAGGTCGCATCATCGTCGTCACGGGCGGGCTGGGCCAGCTCGGCACCCAGTTTTCGAAGTCGCTGGCAGAGGCCGGCGCCAAGGTCGCCATCTACTCGCGCCGACCTTTCTCGAAGGCTCAGATCGCGGAAAAATTTCCCGGCCTTGAGGATCGGATCAAGGTCTATGAAGCCTCGGTCACCGACAAGGCGGCGCTTCAGGCCGCGACCGATCAGCTGATCGCCGACTGGGGCGTGCCGCATGTTCTCGTCAACAATGCCGGCATTGATTCCAAGCCCGACGGCGCGGCCGACCAGAACGCGCCTTTCGAGGACTACCCCCAGAAATACTGGGACGAGATCATCGACACCAATCTGACCGGTGTGATGCTGACCAGCCAGGTCGTCGGCACCAAGATGGCCGAGAAGGAACGCGGCTCGATCATCAATGTCGGCTCGATGTACGGCATGGTGTCGCCCAACCAGGCGCTTTATGCCTACCGGCTGGAGCGCGACGGCGTGCCCTTCGTCAAGGCCGTTTCCTATGCAGCTTCCAAGTCGGGCCTTTTGAACCTGACGCGCTATCTCGCAACCTATTGGGCGCCGAAGAAAGTCCGCTGCAATATCATCTCGTTTGGCGGCGTGAAGACCGGTTCCTACGACAAGGAATTCATCGATGCGTTTCTGGAGCGCGTGCCGCTCGGCCGCCAGGCCGAGGTCGACGAATATAACGGCGTGATCCGCTTCCTCGCCTCCGATGCCTCGTCCTACATGACCGGTTCGAACGTCGTCGTCGACGGCGGCTTCACGGCCTGGTAGGCGCACGATCTCTCCTTGTGATCGCGACAGGGCGGCTCCGTCGATGGGCCGCCCCGTTTCTTGTCGAAGCCGAAGGCAGGCCTATCCGAGTTCGAGACTGGTGACGGCGAAGACGCCGGCTATGTGCAGGGCAGGCGGGGTTCCGCGATACATCCGCGCGGTCTCGAAGCCGCGGACAAGGCCGGCAGCCTCCAGCCAGGCGATGAAGCCAAGCTGGATCAGCGGTACGTCGATATCGACCCGCTCGCTGCCGATATCGGCGACAAGCCCCGCCAGAAGCGCCTTCGCCGCCTGCGGCGTCTTGGCAAAGAGCGGGCCGATCTTCGAGCCGTCCCGACATTGTCGCGCAGCGCCATAGCCGAAGATCTCGCCGTCCTTCTCGATTAGTCGCGCGCTCGTCGCTGCCGCAAGCCAGGCGCCGAGAAAGGCCTTCCGGGGCGCGGGGAAGAAGGCCGCGTCGAAAGCGGCGATGCGTTCCAGGTCCGTGTCGCAGGCCTTGCGGGTTTCGGCATGGCCGGCGCAGTGCGCGGCATCGATCACGCCGCTCCAGCGCGCCGTGCCGTAATCGGCGGCAAAGCCCATCCGGGCGTAGTTCGGCTGTTGCTCCGGCACCCCGTCAAGCCCGATCGTGCGGCCCTCGAGATAGGCCATTGCGCGTTCCCAGACCAGCCGCCCATAACCTTTGCCGCGCATATCCTTTCGGGTGATGTAGAGGCCGACGAAGCCGAAACCGTCGCTGTAGGCAATGGCGGAAATGCCGGAGACCATGGTCCCCTCGACAAAACAGCCGAAGAATCCCGCGGGGTCTGCCGCCCGGAACGGAGCAGCATCGCCGAGCCCGGGGTTCCAGCCTTCGGCCGCCGCCCAGTCGAGAAGCGTTTCGATTTCGGCAAGGTCCAGGACGCGAATTTCGGGCTGCATGGCGGAAGTGTCCTGTTATGGCGCCCGTCGTTCTCGCACGCCGGGTTTCTGGCTGGAGCATACGACCGGCGCGAGGGCATGGAAAGCACGATTACGCTTGGCTCCGGGGGGCGGCCCGTGCGGCGCCACCGTTTCATTCGCCCCAACGTCGAACCAGATCGCTATCGATGCCGAGGAGATCGAGCGCGCGCGCCACCGTCTGGGTCACCATGTCATCGAGGTTTTTCGGCCTCGTGTAGAAGGCGGGCACCGGCGGCATGATGATCGCGCCGGCTTCCGTTGCCTGGGTCATGGCGCGCAAATGGCCGAGGTGGAGCGGCGTCTCGCGCACCATCAGCACCAGTCGTCGGCGATCCTTGAGCATGACATCTGCGGCGCGGCTCAGGAGCCCCGCCGTTACGCCCGTGGCGATCTCGGACAGGCTGCGGACCGAGCATGGGGCGACCAGCATCCCCATCGTGCGGAAGGAGCCGCTCGCAATCGCCGCGCCGATATCGTCGGGCGCATAGACGACGTCGGCCATCGCATGGACGTCGGCAACGCCAAGATCGCTTTCGTGGCCAAGCGTGACTTCCGCCGACGCCGTCATCACAAGGTGTGTCTCGATATTGAGCCCGCGCAGAATTTGCAGGGCGCGGAGCCCGTAGATGACGCCGGAGGCGCCGCTGATTCCGATGACAAGACGCTTTTGCTGGAGATTGTCCATATTGTCGGTCCTGAACAGGGCGACGACATGCCGCCATTGCCGCAGACCATAGCCGATCGGCGATGAGGCCAGAATGGCGTATGTCAGGACCTCGCCACATTTGGCAATTTGGCTGAGATAGGGTCGGCGCATCCCGATCACGCTTTTTTGAAGACGCCTCGCCCGGGCGGCGTGATAGCTCTTCGTCTTGGAGGTGTATTTCGGAGAGGGGTGCGCGCAAGCAGCAATATTTCAAGACTGGCCGAAATTGCATTCTTCAAATTGCGCGAATCCTGCCGTTTCCGTTCGATTCGGACGCATCGCGCTTTCAATCTCTGGTGTTCATATAGTATGCGGCGCTCCGCCTGCGGTGAAGCCGAAGGCTTTCCGGGGCCGCGATGCCAATTGGGTAGCGCTGTCAGCGAAGTCGTTGTTGTCAGACAACAATTTATGCTTTTTTTCGGGGAACCAAACGTGTTACGCGGACGTTTCAGCTAACGTTCATAAATGACCATTCAAAGTTGAGCGTCGCTTTCGGGCAGCCCGCCGAAGACATGATCGGGCTGCGATGCACGGGAGAAAAATGCCGGTTTGTCGCTCCTGGGAGTGCTTCGGCCAAGATCGGATTTGGTAGACGTTGAAGAATATCAGACTGTTTTCATGTTCATGCCATCATGAGCTCAGGTTCGGGACCAAGACCTGTTCCTACTGCTTCAGGCCCACCCCTTTCTACAACCGCAAACCATTCTGGATTGTACTTGTGCTGGTGGTCCTGGTCGTGCTGCTGGGCATGATCGGAGTCGATTTCGACCAGCTGCTGTTGCCGTCTTCCGACGTCGCGGATTCCGGTTCCTGAGCGTAGTCTCCGCGGCGGCCTTGCCGTCAGGGCAGCAGGCCGCGTCCGCGCAGCATGGCATCCGGGCTCGGCATCTTGCCCCTGAAGGCGCGATAGGCTTCCCCGGCGCGAACCGATCCGCCCCGCGACAGGATTGTCGTCCTCAGACGTTCGGCCTGTTGCGGATCAAACACGTCGCCCGTCTCATCGAAGGCCTCGAAAGCGTCGGCGTCGAGCACTTCCGACCACATGTAGGAATAGTAGCCGGCCGCATAGCCGTCTCCGGCGAAGATATGCAGGAAGTGCGGTATGGCATGGCGCATGGCGATCGCCTTCGGCATGCCGATGGCGTTCAGCACGCCGTCCTGGAAGGCGACAGGGTCCACCGGCGGCGTTGCTGCCGTATGCAGATGCATGTCGACAAGCGCGCAGGCGGTGTATTCCACGGTCGAGAAGGCCTGATTGAAGTTTGCCGCCTTGAGCACCTTCTCCATCAGGGCGTCAGGCATGGCCTCGCCGGTGCGGTGGTGAAGTGCGTAGGCGCGCAGGATGTCGGGCACGGTCAGCCAGTGCTCGTAGAGCTGCGAGGGCAGTTCCACGAAATCCCGGTCGACGCCCGTGCCTGAGACGGACGGATAGGTCACGTCGGACAGCATGCCGTGAAGCGCGTGGCCGAACTCGTGAAACAGCGTGTGCGCGTCATCGAGCGACAGAAGCGCCGGCTTGCCTTCGGCCGGCTTGGCAAAATTGCAGACATTGATGACGATCGGCAATTCGCCCTTGCTGCCGTTCGGCAGCGTCAGCTTGTGCTGGCTTTGCAGGGCGTTCATCCAGGCCCCGGAACGCTTGGTCGCGCGGTTGAAATAGTCGCCGAGGAAGATGGCGAAGGCCTCATCCTTGTCGTCGCGGATCTCGTAGACGCGGACATCGGGGTGATAGGCGACGATATCCGGGCGGTGGACAGCGTTGATGCCGAACAGCCGTCCGGCCACCGCGAAACAGGCTTCGAGAATCTTCTCCAGCTGCAGATAGGGTTTCACCTCGCTCTCGGAGAAGGCGAATTTCCGGGTCCTGAGCTTTTCGGCGTAATAGCGCCAGTCCCAGGCCTCGATATCGTGGTTTTCTCCCTCCTCGGCGACCAGCGCCTGAAGTTCCTTCTCGTCTTCGCCCGCAGCCTCCACGGCCTTTTCCCAGACATCCATCAAGAGCGTGTCCACCGCGTCCGCCGTCTTCGCCATGGTGTTGTCGAGCTTCAGGGCTGCGAAGTTCTCGTACCCGAGCAGCTTCGCCTTTTCGGCCCTCAGCGCCAGCGTCTCCTTCATCACGTCGCGGTTGTCATGTTCGCCGCCCGACAGGCCGCGCGCGGACCAGGCGCGGAAGGCCTTTTCGCGCAGGTCCCGGCGCGACGACAGGGTGAGGAAAGGCTCCACGATCGAACGTGACAACGTCACCGCATGGGCTTCGGGCCGTCCGCGCTCGGCAGCAGCGCCCGCCATGGCGTCGGTCAGGAAATCGGGAAGGCCGGCAAGCTCATCTTCCCCGGTGAGGAACATGACCCATTCGCTCTCGTCGGCGAGCACGTTCTGGCCGAACTGCGTTCCGAGCTCGGCGAGGCGTCCATTGATTGCGGCAAGTCGTTGCTGTTCGTTGCCGCCAAGCTGCGCGCCGCTGCGCACGAGCCCTTTCCAGTGGCGCTCAAGCACGATTGTCTGTTCCTCGCTCAGGCCAAGCGACTGCCGCTCCTGCCAGAGCGCGTCGATGCGGGAGAACAGCGCCTTGTTGGCGCCGATCTTCGAATAATGCGCGGAAAGCTTCGGCGCGATCGCGCGCTCCAGCGCCTGGATCGCCGGGTTGGTATCGGCGCCGGCGCGGGTGAAGAAGATAGCCGCCACCCGCGACAGCGCGTCGCCGGCGACTTCCAGGGCTTCCACCGTATTGACGAAGCTTGGCGCTTCGGAATTTCCAGCAATCGCGTCGATCTCGGCGAGATGGTCGGCCATGGCCCGCTCGAAGGCGGGCGCGAAGTCCTCGTCCGATATCCGGTCGAAATGGGGCAGGCCCAGAGCCCCGTCCCAGGTCGTCAGTGCCGGATTGCGTTCTTTTGCGTCTGCCATTGCCGTCATTCCCGTTCTCATGCCTGTCCGCAAGCGCGGTTTTTCGATGTGTGAGCCATCGCCGGGCTTCTGACAAGAGGCTGTCTGGCTGCGACGGAAAAAAGCAGGGCTTGATGATTGCCAGACAAGATAGTAAGCAAAGCTTATTAAATTGCAATTGCCGGATTTTCGATGGATAGCGAGATCAGCGCCGACCGCCTTGGCTTCCTCCTGACGGATGTCGCACGCCTGTTCCGCGCCGCGTTCGAGCGCAGGATCGGCGCCGCGGGCCTTGGCGTCACACCGGGCGAGGCGCGCGCGCTTTCGCGCATTGCCGCGCGCAAGGGCGCCAGGCAAAGCGAGATCGCCGAGGAACTCGGTATCGAGCCGATGACGCTCTCGCGCTACCTTGATCGGTTGGAAAAGGCGGGGCTGATCGAAAGGCGTTCCGATCCAAGCGACGGCCGGGCGAAATGCATTCACACCACCAGGCGCGCGGGCGCGGTTTTATCCGCGATCCGGCGCCACTCCGATGAACTGATCGAAGAGGTTGAGGCGGGCCTTTCCGACCAAGAGAAACAGATGCTGCGAACCGCGCTGAAGATCATGCGCGGCAATTTCTCGCAGCGCTTGCAGGAATGACCATGACCGACGGAATGACCCAGCCGGCGCCCACGATGAGCGAGCGACGCTCAAGCCTGATCGGCGCGATGATGACCATGCTCGGTCCGTTCTCGCTCGCCATCTATACCCCCGCCATGCCGACGCTCGCCATCGCCTTCGACACGACGGATGCGGCGATCAAGCTGTCGCTGTCCGTCTTCTTCGGCGGATTTGCCTTCGCGATGCTTGTCGCCGGGCCGCTTGCCGATGCCTTCGGGCGCAGAAAGACGGCGATCGGGTTTCTGATGGTCTACATGATCGGCAGTCTCCTTGCCGTCTTCGCCTGGGATGTGAACACGCTTCTCCTCGGACGGCTGGTCCAGGGGATCGGAGCCTCGGCCGGGCTGACGGTCGGGCGCGCCATTGTCCGCGACCAGTTTACCGGCGAGCCCGCGGCCCGCATCATGAACATGATCGGCATCGTGCTCGCCGTGGGGCCGGCAATCGCACCCACGATCGGAGGCCTCATCCTGTCCGTCTTCGACTGGAAGGCGATATTCCTGACAATGGCGGGTTTCGGCGCGGTCAGCACCGCCGTCCTCGTCACCATGATGTCCGAAACCGTTGTGCCCGATCGAAAGAAGGCGCGGCCGCTGCCATTGCTGAAGGCCTATGGCCGGCTTCTGGCAAGCGGGCGGTTCATGGCCGCATCGCTTCTGATTGCCTCCTCGGCCGGCACGCTTTACGCGCTGGCCTCGATCCTGCCTTTCGTACTGATCAAGGTCGCCGGCCTCACGCCGTCGCAATACGGCATGGGCATGCTGCTGCAGACCGGATCCTATTTCGTCGGTTCTGTGGTGTTTCGCTTTGCTCTTGGCCGGTTTTCGTCCCGTTCCCTGGTCAGGGTCGGGCTGCTCTTCATCGCTCTCGGGGCTTCCTCTATCGCTCTTTCCGTCGAATTCCTGCCGATCAGCTACCTTTCGGTCATGCTTCCGGTCGCAAGCTTCGCCTTCGGCATCGCCTTCGTCATGCCCTACACGATGAACGCCGCGCTGCTGCCGTTCCCGGCAATCGCCGGCTCGGCCTCCGCGCTGATGGGCTTCATGCAGATGGGCGCAGGCCTTGTCACCGGCATCATTGCAGCGGCGATCGGCTCGCCCGTTTTCGCCATTCAGGTCGTCGTCCCGACAATGGGCGCGATTGCGGTCTTGAGCTATGTCTCGCTCTGTTTCGCCGAACGCCCGCATCTTGCGGTCACACACGAAGCCGCGGAGGATGACATCCAAGCCTCCGAACCGCTTGCCTGACATCCGAAAGGCCCATCGCGGCACACTGCCGAACGGACGCGACATCTTTCAAGAAGAAAAGCGGAGCCGATGGCCCCGCTTTTCTCCAGATCCAGGCGTCTGATCGCGAGATCAGCCGTTGTCGCGCTTGGCAAGGGTCCTGAGGCGCAGCGCGTTCAGCTTGATGAAGCCGGCAGCGTCCTTCTGGTCGTAGGCGCCGTGGTCGTCCTCGAAGGTGACGAGCGATTCGGAATAGAGCGACTTGTCGCTTTCGCGGCCGGTGACGATGACATTGCCCTTGTAGAGCTTCAGCGTCACTTCGCCTTCCACATGTTCCTGGCTCTTGTCGATGGCGGCCTGCAGCATGTAGCGTTCAGGCGAGAACCAGAATCCGTAATAGATCAGCTCCGCATATTTCGGCATCAGCTCGTCCTTGAGGTGCGCGGCGCCCCGGTCAAGCGTGATGGACTCCATGGCGCGATGCGCTGCGAGCAGAATGGTGCCGCCGGGCGTTTCGTAAACGCCGCGCGACTTCATGCCGACAAAGCGGTTCTCGACCAGGTCAAGACGGCCGATTCCGTTGTCGCGGCCATAATCATTGAGTTTTGCGAGCAGTGTTGCCGGGCTCAGCCTTTCGCCGTTGATGGAGACGGCATCGCCCTTCTCGAAACCGATCTTGATGATGGTCGCCTTGTCGGGGGCAGCTTCCGGCGAGACGGTGCGCATATGCACATATTCCGGCGCCTCGATGGCCGGATCTTCCAGCACGCGGCCTTCCGAGGAGGAGTGGAGCAGGTTGGCGTCGACGGAGAAGGGCGCTTCGCCGCGCTTGTTCTTGGCAATCTGGATCTGGTGCCGTTCGGCAAATTCCAGAAGGTCGGTGCGGCTCTTGAAGGTCCAGTCGCGCCAGGGCGCGATGATCTTGATGTCGGGGTTCAGCGCGTAGGCCGAAAGCTCGAAACGGACCTGGTCATTGCCCTTTCCGGTCGCGCCGTGGGCGATCGCGTCGGCGCCGGTTTCCCTTGCGATCTCGATCAGGCGCTTGGAAATCAGCGGCCGGGCGATCGAGGTGCCGAGCAGGTAGACGCCTTCATAGACGGCGTTGGCGCGGAACATCGGGAAGACGAAGTCGCGGACGAATTCCTCGCGCACATCCTCAATGAAGATTTCCTTCACGCCGGCCTGCTCGGCCTTCAGGCGGGCAGGCTCCAGTTCCTCGCCCTGGCCGAGATCGGCGGTGAAGGTCACGACTTCAGCGCCGAATTCCGTCTGGAGCCATTTGAGGATGATCGAGGTGTCGAGGCCGCCGGAATAGGCGAGCACGACCTTCTTGACGTCTTTGTGCGTTGCCATTGTCTTAATCAAGTCCATCTGCTGTTTGGCATGTTTCGAGCCGTTTTAGCGGCTTTGCCGCGCCACGCAAGGAAAACCCGTGCGGGACATGACTTTCCGTCCTCCCTCGGGCCAATTTGCAGATTGACAGGGCAGTGCAACTCGAAAACAGTCGGTCAAGGACATGCGCGTGCTTCGCCGAAGCCTGCATGCGCGAATGAAAAGGGCCGGGTGTTTCCGCGAGGCGACCTTGGCCCGGCGGCGGCAAAGACCGTCTGACGACAATGGGAGGAAGGCCATGAGCCAGAAGAAAGCGTTGCATCCTGCTCTTGAGGAGGGCAATTCCGCCGTCATCACCGGCGGCGCCTCGGGCATCGGTTTTGCCGCTGCCAAGGCCTTCATCGGCCTCGGCATGAATGTGATGATCGCCGACATGAAGAGCGAGAAGCTGAAGGCAGCGGGCGCGGAACTGGCGGCCCTCGCCGAGAAGAAGGGCGTGAAGGCGCTGGCGCAGGCCGCCGATGTCTCCGACCTTTCGGCCCTGGAAGAACTCGAATGCGCCGCCGTCCAGGCCTTCGGCAAGGTGCACGTGCTGATGAACAATGCCGGCATCCAGCCGGCGACCGATATTCTCGGCAAGCAGATGCCCTGGGACCGGATCATCGACGTCAATCTTCTGGGTGTGATCAACGGCACGCGCATCTTCACGCCCGGCATGATCGCCCATGGCGAACCGGCGCTGATCATCAATACCGGCTCAAAACAGGGCATCACCACGCCACCCGGCAACCCGGCCTATAATGTCTCGAAAGCCGGCGTGAAGGCCTTCACCGAAGCGCTGCAGCATGATCTGAGGAACCGGGAGAACTGCAAGGTCGAGGCCCGTCTCCTGATCCCGGGCTTCGTCTTCACCCCGCTGACGGCGGGCGGCCGCACGGAAAAGCCGGAGGGGGCATGGACGCCGGAGCAGACGGTCGATTTCATGCTGCAGCGTCTAGCGGCCGGCGATTTCTACATTCTCTGCCCGGACGGCGAGGTTGACCGCGAGACGGACGAAAAACGGATGATGTGGGCGATGGGCGATATCGTCGAGAACCGTCCGCCGCTGTCGCGCTGGCATCCCGATTACTACCACGCCTTCATCGATTTTCTGTCGGGCACGCCGAAGAACCTGAAAGACTGAGACCGTGGCAATTGACGAGGAACTGGCGGCGCGGCTGCGCCACCGGCTGGAGGGCCTTGAAGGCGTGAGCGAGAAGAAGATGTTCGGCGGGCTCTGCTTCCTCGTCAACGGCCACATGGTCGCCGCCGCAAGCCGCAGCAAGGCCGGCGAGAGGCGCTTTCTCTTTCGCGTCGGAAAAGGCAATGCCGAGGCCGCCGCGCGTCTGGGCCATCCGCAGCCGATGGTTCATGGCGGCCGGAAGATGACCGGCTTCTACTATCTCGATGCCGACGACTGTCCGGATCCGGTGTTCGACGAATGGGTGTCGATCGCGCTGGAGAATGCCTTTTCACTGCCGCCGAAACCGTAGGACGTCTTCGGTGGACTGTGTGTGTCCGGAGCGAGGCTTGTCTTCGCCGTCCCCGCCGACCATATTGCCGCCATCGCTGACGCCAATCGCCGACAGGAGGCTCTCCCCATGTATACCGGCATCGTCCAGGCCGTCCGTCCGCTTGCGGATATCGCCGCCTATCCGGGCGGCAAGACCTTCACCGTTGCCTTTACTGACAGGCTGCTGGTCGATCTGAAGCTCGGCGCCAGCGTCAATATCGAGGGCACCTGCCTTTCGGTCACCGGGATTGACGGCGGGAACGTCACCTTCGATGCGATGAACGCGACGCTGGAGCGCACCAATCTTGGGAACCTTGAGGCGGGTCAGTCTGTCAATGTCGAGCGCTCGGCGAAAATGACGGACGAGAACGGCGGGCACGCGATCGCCGGCCACGTGGCGACCACGGCGGTTCTGGAAGAGATTTCGACGGCCGAGGAAAAGGCCTTCATCCGCTTCCGCGTGCCGCAGGACTGGGCGAAATACATCTTTCCGCGCGGCTACCTGGCGGTCAATGGCTGCAGCCTGACCGTTGCCGACGTGGAGGACAACCTGTTCACGATCAACTTGATTCCCGAGACGTTGCGACAGACGACCTTTTCCCGCTACAGGCCGGGCGACCGCCTCAACATCGAGGTCGACCATCAGACGATGGTGATGGTGGACGTGATCGAACGCACGATGGCGCGGGTGCTGCCGGGCCTTGCCGGCAAGGCCTGAGCAGCAAAAAGCCCGGCGCAAGGACCGGGCTTTCGCATTCCGTCAAGGACTGAACCTTATTTCGTGGCGCCTTCGTAGAGTTCCAGGACATAGTCCCAGTTGATGAGGCTGTCGACGAAGGCTTCCAGATATTTCGGGCGCGCGTTGCGGTAGTCGATGTAGTAGGAATGCTCCCACACGTCGACGCCGAGGATCGGCTTCGCGCCATGAACGACCGGGTTTTCGCCGTTCGGGGTCTTCATGATCTCGAGCTTGCCGTCCTTGACGGCGAGCCACGCCCAGCCTGAACCGAACTGGCCGACGCCTGCGGCGATGAAATCGGCCTTGAACTTGTCATAGCCGCCGAGATCGGACGAGATCGCGCTTTCGAGCGCGCCCGGCAGCTTGGTGCCGCCGCCGTCCTTCTTCATCCACTTCCAGAAATGCATGTGGTTGAAGTGCTGTGCGGCGTTGTTGAAGAGCGGCTGGTTGGAACCGTATGCCTTGACCATCACTTCTTCCACCGGAAGATTGCCGAGACCGGCTTCTTCCGCCAGCTTGTTGCCGGTGGTCACATAGGTGTTGTGGTGCTTGTCATGGTGAAATTCAAGCGTCTCGGCCGACATGTAGGGGGCGAGCGCGTCGTAGGCGTAAGGCAGTTCCGGAAGTTCAAAAGCCATGTCTGGTACTCCTCTTTGTAATAAATTGACGCTTGCGAGTTACATAGTAAGCCCTTTGGAGAAGGGCAACCGGTAAGCCAGGAAATATCCCGGCGCGCTACCGGAAAGAAAGGGCGCTCGGATGCGTTCCGGTACGCCCTTTCCCGTGGGCCGGCCCCTCGGGAGGCCTATCCTATCCCTCCGGCAGTTTGTAGGCGAGGATGTAGTCGCCCGTCTCTGTGCCGACAGAGCCGTGACCGCCGGCCACGATCAGCACATATTGCGTGCCGTCGGAGGTCTCGTAGGTCATCGGCGTCGCCTGCCCGCCGGCGGGAAGGCGGGCTTCCCAGAGCTGTTTTCCGGTCGTCAGGTCATAGCCGCGGAGGTAGTTGTCCATAGCAGCACCGAGGAAGGCGACGCCGCCCTTGGTGATGATCGGGCCGCCAATGCCGGGCACCCCCATCCTGATCTTCAGACCGAGCGGGTTCATGTCCTGGATCGTGCCGTTCTTGTGTTTCCAGACGATTTCGCCGGTCGTCAGATCCGCGCCGGCGACATAACCCCATGGCGGCGCCTGGCAGGGCACGCCAAGCGGGCCGAGCAGCGTGGAGAAGGCGACGGCATAGGGCGAGCCATTGTTGGAGTTGATGCCCTGTGTCGGCGCGCCCGGCTCCGTTTTCGGCACCAGCGTGGAGGTGTAGGCCATGTAGACCGGCATGGCGAACATCACCTGACGCTCCGGGTCGACGGCGACAGACCCCCAGTTCAGCGTGCCGAAATTACCGGGATAGACAATCGTGCCGTTGAGCGACGGCGGCGTGTAGCGGCCCTCGTAGTTGTACTGCTTCAGCTTGATCCGGCAGGCGAGCTGGTCGAGCAGCGAGGCGCCCCACATATCCTTGCCCGTCAATTTCGGCGGGTTGAAGGAAAGGGCGGAGACAGGCTGGGTCGGCGACAGGTTCTCGCCTTCAAGACCGCCTTCCTGGGGAGCTGCAACTTCGGTCACCGGCAGGATCGGCTCGCCGGTCTCGCGGTTCAGCACGAAAACCTCGCCCTGCTTGGTCGGCATCACCAGCGCCGGCACGGTCTCTCCGTCAATGGTGAGATCGAGAAGCGGCGGCTGGGCCGGCGCATCCATGTCCCACAGATCGTGGTGGACGCCCTGGAACACCCAGACCGGCTCGCCGGTCTCGACATCGAGCGCAGTCACCGAAGAGGAGTATTTCTCTTCCGAGGGCGAGCGGTTGAGGCCGATCTGGTCGGGAACGCGATTGCCGAAGGGCACATAAACCAGGCCCAGATCGCTGTCGCCGGACATCACCGTCCAGCTGTTCGGCGAATTCTTCGTATAGGTCTCGTCCGGGCCGAGCGGTTCGGTCTTGTCCGGATTGCCGGTGTCGAAATTCCAGATCAGTTCGCCGGTGTCGATGTCATAGGCGCGGATCACGCCGGACGGGCTCTGGGTGGAGTAATTGTCGTTGACCGCCCCGCCGACGATGATCTTGCCGGCAATGGCGAGCGGCGCCGAGGTGGAATAATAGTACCCTTGAGTCTTGTAGGGCATGTTTGTTTCAAGATGCAGCGTGCCGTTTTCGGCGAAATCCTCGCAGATCGTGCCGTCCGCGGCATTGAGCGCGATCAGGCGGGCATCCGCCGTCGGCAGGTAGACGCGGTTCTTGCAACGCTCGCCCTCGGCAATGTCCGGATCGGCGAAGTAGGTAACACCGCGGCAGGTCTGGTGCTGGCGGTTGCCGTCAACCGGCACTTGCGGATCGAACTTCCACCTCTGTTCACCCGTTTTGGCATCAAAGGCCATCGCCCAGCTATGCGGCGTGCAGACATAGAGCGTATCGTCCACCATCAGCGGCGTATTCTCGTAGGTGGTCTCGACAACGTCGTTCGGCCCCTTCATGTCCCCCGTCTGGATCTGCCAGGCAAGCTCAAGGTCGCCGACGTTCTCCGTCGTGATCTGGTCGAGCGGCGAATAGCGCTGACCGCGTTCGGAACGGCCATAGGCATGCCATTCATCGGCGGGAACACGTTCGGTGACGGAAGCATCGGCGTTGCGAACACCCGGCAGCGAACCGTTGACCGCGTGCGGATCGGTAAAGAGCGACACCGCCGCCACGATGATCGACAGCGTCACCGCGCCGGCCAGCGGCCAGGCGCCCGCGCGGGCTGCGGGTCTCTGTTCGGGAAAACCATATTCGTCGCGCAGGATCGGCCGGCGAACCCATGGCACGAGCATCCAGAGGCCGAGAAGCACGACCAGCCCGCCGCGCGCGCCAAGCTGCCACCAGTCAAGTCCGACCTCGAGCAGCGCCCAGGCGAGGGTGACGAGAATGGTGACCCCGTAAACCCAGTAGGCAAGGGGGTTGCGCGCGAAAATGAGAAAAGACGTCGCCAGAAAGGCGGCGCCGGCAATCAGATAAAACCAGCTGCCGCCAAGGACGATCAGCCAGATTCCGCCGCCGCCCAGATAAAGGCCGATCAGCGCGAAAATCAATGATGTGAGCACGATCATGATGGAAAATCTCCTGAAACTGGAGCTCTTTCCGGGCGATCTGGTTGAAATGAATAGGTAAAGCTTCGCAAAAAAAACAGGTCCCCAACGATCTCCCGGCGATACACGAACAATCGCCGGTGATCCGCCGGCGCTGCCTGTTCGCAAAACGGGGCGCGCGCGCTATTGTTCCGGACTGTTTTTGCGGAAGGTCACCGGCGATGCCGCATTGACGCGCCCGGCCGCGCGCTCCACGCGCTCGATATCCGATTGAAAACGCAGGGTTTCCTGCGCTCGCGCCAAGGTCATCGTCGTGAACTTCTCCGACATTTCGGCAAAGCCGGCCATTTCCTCGTGGCTGAGCGCGCGACACGCGTGCAGAAGGTGGATGACCACTTCGGCCATGCCTGCGCCGTCCCGCGCCATGGCGGTGAATGCGGCGTCGAAGAACTCCTCCGCCGTTATCGTCGGCATATGGATATGCGGATAGCGCGGCTCCCGGTCTTCATCCGGCCTTTCGCCCGCCTGCATGATGCGTACCAGATGCGTGACCACGTCGATTGCCGTGCCGGGATCGTTCACGGCGGGCGAAAGGGCGCGCAGCGCGATCTGCGACATCACCGTGACGCCGTAGAGCGGATCCTGCGTGTAGTTTCGTTCATGACCGATGGTGAAGGCCCGGGCGGCCTCGTTGACCATGCTCTCGTCCGCGACATCGGCGTCCTGCGGCAGCCGGATGCCGGCGATATGGCGACCGGGGGCCACGAATGCGCCCGGACGTTCCAGCACGTAGATATCGGCATCGAGCTTGCGCGCGACCGCATCCAGGGCGGCGATGTCGATGAAACGCAGATAGCCCGTCTCGGGCGGGTCGATCATCTGCAGGCCGCCCGGCATGTGACCGTCGAAACGTCTTCCGCCGAGAAAAGGCTCGGCGCGGTAGTTGCGCATCGAGGTGATTGCCTGATCCTCGACCTGCTCGATGGTGCGGCTGATCTTGCCGAGGCGGCCGAGATAGTTGATCCAGCGCAGCAATATGCCGATGATCAGAACGATGACGGCAAGCGTTGCGATGAACAGCACAAGCCGTCCGCCGGCGCCATAGAGATTGGTATTGAGCGCGATCAGGCCGACGAGGCTGAAAATGAAGGAGCCGAGAAAGGTCGAGAGCGCGGCCTGCGCGGTGCGGTCTTCCAGAAGCGTGCCGACGGCGCGCGGCGTGGCGCTGCTGGCAGCCGCCGAGGAGGCCTGAACCACGGTGTTGAGCGAAAAGATCAGCACCGTAAGCATGCTCGAGGCGATGATCGACAGGAGCGAGCCGACCGAATCGGCGCCGATCGTCCGGCCGAGCCCTTCGGGAATATAGGGGTTCAGGAGAACGCCGACCAGCGCCGTTGCAATTCCCGCAAGGCAGTAGATCGCGGCGACAAACCACAATTGCCGCATCACTTGGGACAGGACCCATAACCGCCGGGACAGTTGAAGTTTCATGGCGCTCTTTCTGTCTGGGCGGCTTTGGCCCGGCCCGTCTGGAGCCGGTCGACGGCGCCTTCAAGCCCGTCGGTATTGATCAACGATTTCGGCTTCGGCGCGAAGGACTTCGGCTTCTTCATCGCGGCCGTGAGCGGCAAGTATGTCGGCTGCCTGCCGGCGCTCGCCAGCCTCCCTTTCCAGCAGGGCCCCCAAGCTCTTTGAGGTTAACTCGCCGCGCGCCGTTTCGGTTCCGTTCGAGCCAAAGGCACGTTGCGTGTAAGGCTCTCCGGCATTCTCGAGCTTGACGGCCTGCGCATTGTCGATCGCGGCGATCAGGGAACGGGTCACGCCCACGGTCAGGCTGTCGCGCGTCTGCATCGCGGCCTTCAGGTCGTCACGAAGCCGTGCCCGGAATTGACCGGCTATATCTGTCAGATGGCCCGTCATCCTGCCGTTTGCCCGTGCCTGAAATCCTTGATTGACAGGTCATTACAGCAATGCCGGCCGCCCGGCAACCAGAACGCCGGCCGTCGTTGTCAGGGTCCCTGTTTCAGCCCTCGGCCTTGCCCGAAACCTTGAGCGCGAAGGCATATTCGAGCGCGATTTCCTCCAGCCGCTGGAAGCGCCCGGACGCGCCGCCATGGCCGGCATCCATATTGGTGCGCAGCAGGATCGGGTTTTCGGCTGTGGTAAAGTCGCGCAGCCGCGCCACCCACTTTGCCGGTTCCCAATAGGTCACCCGCGGATCGGTCAGACCTGCAAGCGCCAGAATGGCGGGGTAGGGCTTTGCAGCCACATTGTCGTAGGGGCTGTAGCTGGCGATGTAGTCGTAGGCCGCTTCAGAGGCGATCGGGTTGCCCCATTCCGGCCATTCGGGCGGCGTCAGCGGCAGCGTGTCGTCCAGCATGGTGGTGAGCACGTCGACGAAGGGCACGGCGGCGATGATGCCGGAGAATTTTTCCGGCGCCATGTTTGCGACCGCTCCCATCAGCATGCCGCCGGCCGATCCGCCCTCGGCAACGATCTTGCCGTAGGACGTGAAGTGCTCCGCCACCAGCGCATCGGCGGCCGCGACGAAATCGGAGAAGGTGTTCTTCTTGGAGAACATCTTGCCGTTTTCGTACCATGCAAAGCCCTTGTCCTTGCCGCCGCGAATATGGGCGATGGCATAGATGAAGCCGCGGTCGACCAGCGACAGGCAATTGGTGGAAAAGGATGCCGGAATGGAAATGCCGTATGCGCCGTAACCGTAAAGCAGGCAGGGGGCGGAGCCGTCGAGCGGCGTATCCTTGCGGTAGACGAGGCTGACCGGCACCAGTTCGCCGTCTGCCGCCTTTGCCTGAATGCGGCGGGTCACGTAGTCGTCCGGATTGTGGCCGGAGGGCACTTCCTGGGTCTTCAAGAGTGTGCGTTCGCGCGTCGCCATATTGTAGTCATAGAGCTGGCTCGGCGTGGTCATCGAGGAATAGGAAAAGCGGATCGTATCCGTATCGTACTCCTGCGCGCCCTGAAGACCGAGCGCATAGGCTTCCTCGTCAAAGGCGATGGCGTGTTCCTCGCCGGTTTTGCGATCGCGGATGACGATGCGCGGCAAGCCGCCGAGGCGTTCGAGCCGCACCAGATGGTTTTCAAAGGCCATATGGGAGAGGATCAGCCGGCCTTCCTGATGCGGCACGATCTCCTTCCAGTTTTCCTTGGCCGGAGCGGAAACGGGCGCTTCTACGATCTTGAAATCCTTGGCGCCGCCGTCATTGGTCAGGATGAAGAACACGTCGCCGCCCTCGGTGACGTCGTACTCCACCATGGTCTCGCGCTTTGCGACTATCTGCGGCGCGGCATCCAGCGCGTTGGTCGGGATGATGTGGACTTCCGATGTCTGGTGGTCATGGACATCGATGAAGATGAAATCATCGAGCAAGGACCCGCCGATGCCGACGAAAAAGCCCGGATCGGCTTCCTCATAGACAAGCCGGTCCTCGCTTTGCGCCGTGCCGACGACATGGTGATAGACCTTGGAGGGGCGATGGTTCTCATCCACTTCCGTGTAGAAAAAGCTCTTGCCGTCCGGCGCCCAGACGCCGCTGCCGCCGGTGTTCTCGATCACGTCTTCAAGGTCTTTGCCGCCGGCAAGGTCGCGCACCTTGATGGTGTAAAATTCCGATCCCTTGTCGTCAAAGCTCCACAGCGCGCGAGTGTGGTCGGTGGTGTGGAAGAAGCCGCCGAGATCGAAATAGGCCTTGCCTTCGCCCTCCCGGTCGCCGTCCAGAAGAACCGCGCGCAGGTCCGGATCATGCAAGTCGCCGTCGCGCGGGATACGGAAGAAATAAGGCTGCTCTCCGCCTGTGCGGTAGGCAGTGCCATAAGCGTAGGCGCCATCCTTCATCGGCACGGAGCTGTCGTCTTCCTTGATGCGCCCGCGCATTTCCGCAAACAGCGTCTTCTGAAACGCTTCCGTGTCGGCCATCGCGGCTTTCATATAGGCGTTTTCAGCCTCCAGATGAGCGCGGATATCGGCCTCGAGAATGGATGGGTCCTTGAACATCGCCTGCCAGTTTGCAGCGCGCAGCCAGGCATAGTCATCGGCGCGGGTCTTGCCGTGGCGGGTGTCGGTCACGGGCTTGGCTTTGGCTTTCGGCGGGGCGGGGAGGTTCTTGAACGCGGTCACGATGGCGGGCCTTGTTGTTGTCAGGTCGCCGGAACATAAGGCTGCCGCCACGCGACATCAAGCAGATGGCCGAAGACTTGCTTCCGGCGGCCGGATTGTGCATATGAAGGGTAATAATGTTACATGTCAGTCGGGAGAGCAAACGTGTTCAGGACCGTTCTTGTGGCCGCATTCGTGGTTATGGCAGGCTCTCAGGCCTTGGCGCTCAACAAGCGCATCGCCGCTGAACTTGAGCGCCTCGAGCCCGAGGAGGAGCTGGAGCAGCGTTGCGACGTCGAGGCGCTTTCACGCATCGATGCCGCCCGCGACGACATGACGCCGGACAAGGTGATCGCCTATACTTTCGCGACGCCCGAGGTGAAGGGACACACGATCGATGCCGACGGCGCCGTCTTTCGCTCTCACGAGCACTGGTATCACCTGCGCTATCATTGCGTAACCGATGCCAGCGCGCTGAACGTCACGGCCTTCAGCTTCGAGATCGGCACGGAAATTCCGCGCTCCGAATGGGAACGGAACTATCTCTACCCATGAGAAGAAGCGGCCGGCGGGGTCATTCCGCGCGGCCGCGTTCAAGGCTCAGTCGAAGGTGACGGCCTTCAGCTTGTCGATCTTCAGCGCCTGTAGCGCGAGCTTTTCGTAAAACGGTTCGCTGACGCCCGTCCTCACCTTGCGCAGGAAGTATTTCTCGAAGCCGACCTTCGCCGCATGCACCCAGCGGCCTTCCGAGGCCCAGTTGACGTTGCGCGGCGGAATTTGCGGCTGGGCCACGAAGGCGACGCCTCCGTCTCCGAAGTCGGCCAGGCAAACGGCGTTCCATGTGGCCTGGACATTGGGTTTTTCGCCGGCGATCAGGCGGGCGATATTGCCGACCGTGGCGGTCGCCATCGATTCGATCATGAAGCCTGTCTTCGGCACGCCGACGGGAACGGCGGTCTTGCCTGTCGGCGCGATCGCGACGCAGACGCCAATGGCGAAGATGTTTTGAAAGGTCGGATTCTGCTGGTGCTTGTCGATGATGACGAAGCCGCGCGGATTGGTCAGCCCCTCGATGCCGCGAATGGCCGACACGCCGCGGAAGGCCGGAAGCATCATCTTGAACGTCGCCGGCAGTTCGTGACGTTCCTTGACCGCGCCGTCCTCTCCGATCTCTTCGGCCACGACGCTTTCTTCGGTCATGTGATCGACGCGGGCATTGGTGATCCACTTGATGTGGCGTGCGCGCAGCTCGCTTTCCATCAGGCCCTTGGTGTCGCCAACCCCGTCGAGGCCGAGATGGCCGATATAGGGTTCAGGCGTGACGAAGGTCATCGGCACCCGGTCGCGCACCCTGGCATCGCGCAGCGCCTTGTCGAGGATGAAGGCGAATTCATAGGCCGGGCCGAAGCATGATGCGCCCTGAACGGCGCCGATGACGACCGGTCCCGGGTTTTCGACAAGCGCGTCAAAGGCGGACTTTGCCTCTCCCGCATGGCCGGTCTCGCACACTGACTGTGAAAAGCCCGTGCCGGGACCGAATCCCTCGATCTCGTCAAAGGCGAGTTCCGGACCGGTGGCGATCACCAGATAATCATAATCGACCATGCTGCCATCGGTCAGTTCCACCCGGTTTTCCGCCGCGTGGAGTTTCGCCGCGCCCTCGGGCCTCAGCGTGATGTTGCGTTTGGCGAAAACCGGGGCCAGGTCGACCTGGACGTCCTCCTCGGTGCGCCAGCCGACAGCCACCCAGGGGTTTGAGGGAACGAACGAATAGACGGATCCCTTGTTGATGACGGTGACCGAATGTTCGCGGCCGAGCTTCTCGCGCAATTCATAGGCGACGATGGTGCCTCCAAGGCCTGCGCCCAATACTACGATATGTGCCATGTTTTCCTCCCTTAAAGATCAGGTCCGGCGAAGCGGAAACGGGCCAGGCCCGGACCTCCGGTCACCGCCGCTCCCGGTCAGTGCCAATTGACTTATAGATATGTATTTCTATGAAGATACGCAATAGCGTATATTTCAGTCGCACCGTTCGATGATCTGCGCTATAAAACTAACAATTATCAAATCTGAAATTGACCTTGATCAATGCGGAAGGCGACCGGCGGCGCGACTGTCGGGTCAACAGCCAGTAGACCCGGGTCGCCAGTCATGCTCTTGAAAGGCGAGTACCCTCTCAATCACGGGGGGAACCGGGAAAGGAGGAAACAATGTTCAAGAAAATCATCGTACCGGTCGACATTTCCGTGCTCGACAGGGGACTCGACATTCTGACCAAGGCCAGCGAATTGCTGGATCCGGCCGGCGAGATCGTTCTGCTCCACGTGGTCGAGGAAATCCCGTCCTATCTGGCGATCGATGTGCCGGTGGATCTGATGGACAGCGCCGTTGACGATGCGCGCGACAAGCTGCAGGAACTGAGGTCCCGCGCCAAGGTGGATGCCGAGATCGAGTTGCGCACCGGCCCGCCGGCGCGTGAAATCCTGGCTTCGGCCAAGGCCCACAAGGCCGACCTCATTCTGGTGGCCTCCCATCGGCCCGATTTCTCGAATTACCTCATCGGCTCGACGGCCGACCGCGTGGTTCGCCACGCCGCTTGCTCCGTTCTCGTTCGCCGCTGACGTTTGAGAACGCCCGACGGCAACAAGGGAGGAAAACATGGACGCGATGCGCTACAAGGCCCTGTTGGAGGGGCGCAAGGCCGAGATACTGACCCGGCTTCAGAAAATCGATACCGACCTCGGCCGGACCCGCAACCCGGACAGTCAGGACCGGGCGATGGAAGCCGAAAACGACGAGGTGCTCGAGGAGTTCGGCCATGTCGGCTCGGACGAGATCAAGGCGATCGATGCTGCATTGCAGCGCGTTGCGGATGGCACGTTCGGCGTCTGCGTGAAATGCGGCGACGCGATTGCCGAGGAAAGGCTGGAAGCCGTGCCCTTCACGCCTTTCTGCAAGACCTGCGCGGCCGATCTTCACTGAAGCCTGGCGCTGCACCGGATGAAGACCGGCGGAAGGTTGCATTGCAATGCGGCCTTTCGCCGGTCGCATTTTGGCGTTAGTCTTGCGGCAAACGGGTTCGCCGGGACCTGTTCCCCATCCTCGTTTGTTGATGATGAAACGCCGGAGACGATTTTCCGAATGAAGCAGTTCGCGCGCCGCGGCAGCCCTTACGACCTTGCCGAACTGATTGCCGACGGCATCGTCCACGGCGTCGGCGTGGTGATGGCGCTTGTCGGCGCCACGGTGCTGATCTTCTACGCCGCGGTGTGGACGAGCGCGGCCCAGATCGCCGCCGCCGCCGTCTATTCCGCCGGGCTGGTGCTGACGCTGTCGATCTCGTTTTCCTACAATCTCTGGCCGCCCAGGGCCGGGCGCAGCAAGGCAATCTGGAAGCGGCTCGATCACAGTTCGATCTTCATCCTGATCGCCGCGACCTACACGCCCTTTCTCCAGCGCGGCATGGGCGATCCGCTGATCATGGCGCTGTTCGTCGGCGTCTGGATCATTGCCGCGCTCGGCATCGCGCTCAAGATGGCCTGGCCCGGCCGTTATGACCGTCTGGCGATCCTGCTCTACCTCGCCATGGGCTGGAGCGGGATCCTCGTCGCGCGGCCGCTTTTCCCGCTGCTGCCGCTTGCGACAAGCATTCTGATCGTCATCGGCGGGGTGATCTATTCCGCCGGCGTGCTTTTCCATGTGTGGGAGAAGCTCAGGTTCCAGAACGCGATCTGGCACGGATTTGTCGTTGCCGCCGCCGCCGTGCATTATGCGGCGGTGCTGACCTGTTTCAGCCTTGCAGGCTGACGCCGGCAGACGGCGGAACCCAAACGACCGGTCGCGGCTTTGGCAACGA
The DNA here is from genome assembly GCF_001578105.1 of Martelella sp. AD-3. Lineage (GTDB taxonomy): Bacteria > Pseudomonadota > Alphaproteobacteria > Rhizobiales > Rhizobiaceae > Martelella. The sequence goes on from NZ_CP014275.1 coordinate 818,342, forward strand.
GACCGGCGAAAAGCATCAGGGAGAGAGACATGCATATTGTGAAAGCTCTGGCGGTGACGGCTCTGTTGTCCGCATCGCCCGCTCTGGCGGATGAGGAAGTGGTTTATTCCAACGATCTCGTGACTGAATGCGTGAGCCTTGCCGGGACCGAGGCGGACATGCGGGTCTGCGCGGGCGTTTCCGCCGAGGCCTGCCAGAACGCCTCCGACTACGGATCGACCACGATCGGCCTGCAGGAATGCGCGGCGCTTGAAACCAAATTCTGGGATGAATGGCTGAACCGGACCTATCGCGAACTGCTCGCCCGGGCCAAGGCGGCCGATGCAGAGGCCGAGAACGATCCGCGCGCCAATGGCGAACTCGCCGAAAGTCTTCGCGACATGCAAAGGATCTGGATCAATTTTCGCGATGCGACCTGCGAATACGAGGCCAACCAGTATCAGGGCGGCACGATCGCCGGACCGGTCTATGCCGGCTGCCTGCTGCAGATGACCGCGGATCAGGCGATCTATCTGGACAATTCCTGGCCGACCTATTGAGCGAGGCTGCAATCTTGACCGCTCGCGTGAAGGAACGCCGACAATAGCGCTTTCCGGCCCCGGAGCGTCAGGTTTTGCCGATCAACGTATAATTGTCGTATGATCCTGATGAAATCGGAACAGATGGATCAGGAGGATTTCATGCGCCTGACGGCCTTTCTTGCCTTTTCGGTGCTGCTCCTTGCACCCGGCGCTCATGCGGAGGATATCATCTATTCCGATGCGGCGACCGCACAATGCCTCGCCAAGGCCAGTTCGGTTGATGCGGGAGAAAAATGCATCGGCCTTTCGACGGAAAAGTGCATCAACGCCAATGATTTCGGACAGACATCCGCCGGCATGGTGAGCTGCACGGCGCACGAGACGGCCTTCTGGGACAAGCAGCTGAACGCGATCTACGAGAACGTCATGAAACAGGCGAAGAAGCTCGACGAAGGGGTCTCCGGTTCGTCGATCGCCGAAGCGCTGCTCGTAATGGAACGCGACTGGATAAAATATCGCGATGCGCGATGCGCCTTCGTCGAAAGTCAGACCCAGGGCGGGGCGATGGGCAAGACGCTTGCCGCCGGCTGCAGGCAGCAGACCACCGCCGATCAGGCGCTCTTCCTCAAATATGCGATGATCGCCGAATAGCGCTTTCGGCCCTCAGGGGTCTCTGGTATCGGTGTTCCAATCGGAAAACGCCTCGTCCCGGGATCCTCTGAACCATGCTGATACGCAACGCGCGGGAGGCCGATCTGCCGGCCATCCTCGAAATCTACAATGATGCCGTTCTCAATTCCACGGCGATCTGGAACGATATCCTCGTCGATCTGGATAACCGCAAGGCCTGGCTCGAAGCCCGCGCGGCGCGCGGCTTTCCGGTCCTGGCGGCCGAGCGCGACGGCGCGGTGATCGGTTATGCAAGCTATGGCGACTGGCGACCGTTTGACGGGTACCGCCATACGGTCGAGCATTCGGTCTATGTGCACAGGGATTGCCGCGGCGGTGGGGCAGGGCGCAGGCTCATGGAAGCGCTGCTCGTGCGTGCGCGCGAAAACGGCGTGCATGCCATGATCGCGGCGATCGAGGGCGAGAACATCACCTCGATCGCGCTGCATGAGCGCCTCGGCTTCTTCCATGTCGGGCGTTATCCGGAGGTCGGGACAAAATTCGGCCGCTGGCTCGATCTGGTGACGATGCAGTACAGGTTCGGTGACTGATCAGATCGGACCGAGGGTCCGCTGAACCGCATTCTTCCAGCCCTTGTAGAGTTTCTCGCGCGTCTGCTCCTCCATCGCCGGCGTGAACTGGCGGTCGACGGCCCAGGCGGAGGCGAATTCATTCAGGCCGGGATAGAGGCCGGCGCGGCTTCCCGCAAGCCAGGCCGCGCCCAGCGCCGTCGTTTCGACGACCTGCGGGCGGTCGACGGGCACGCCCAGAATGTCGGCGAGGAACTGCATGGTCCAGTCGTTGGCGCTCATGCCGCCGTCGACCCTCAGGATATTCGCCGAATCATGGCTGCCCCAGTCGCCATGCATGGCCTCCAGCAGGTCGCGCGTCTGGTAGCCAACGCTTTGAAGCGCGGCGCGGGCAAATTCCGCCGGGCCGGAATTGCGGGTGAGCCCGTAGATTGCGCCGCGGCATTCGGCATCCCAGTAGGGCGCGCCGAGGCCGGTGAAGGCCGGCACCATGTAGAGCGTCTGCTCGCGGTCGGCGGCGTTTGCCAGCGCGTCGGTCTCGCGCGCATGGCGGATCACCTTCAGCCCGTCGCGCAGCCATTGCACGACGGCGCCGGCGATGAAGATCGAGCCCTCCAGAGCATAGGTCGGCTTGCCGTCAATCTGGTAGGCGATGGTCGAGAGCATCCGGCTTTCGCTTTTCACGAACTTGTCGCCGGTGTTGAGAAGCGCGAAACATCCGGTGCCATAGGTCGACTTGATCATACCCGGCTCGAAACAGGCCTGACCGACGGTTGCCGCCTGCTGGTCGCCGGCGACGCCGAAAATCGGAATCTCGCGACCGAACAGGTCATCGCGCGTCATGCCGAAATCGGCGGCGCAATCCTTCACTTCCGGCAGAAGCGACATCGGGATATCGAGCAGCGCGCAGATGTCCTCGTCCCATTTTCCTTCGCGGATATTGTAGAGCATGGTGCGGGCGGCATTGGTGGCGTCGGTGACGTGGGACTTGCCGTCGGTCAGCCGCCAGATGAGATAGGTGTCGACCGTGCCGAAAGCGAGCCGTCCCTTTTCCGCCAGCGCCCTTGCGCCTTCCACATTGTCGAGCATCCATGCGATCTTGGTCGCCGAAAAATAGGGATCGAGGATGAGGCCGGTTGCGGAGGTGATGAAAGCCTCGTGGCCGTCTTCGCGCAGCCTGGCACAGGTGTCTGCCGTGCGGCGGTCCTGCCAGACGATCGCCTTGTGGATCGGCCGCCCGGTCTTGCGATCCCAGATCAGCGCGGTCTCGCGCTGGTTGGCGATGCCGATCGCGGCAATGTCGGCGGCATGGATATCGGCGCGCTCGATCGCTTCGCGGCAGGTCGCGGCAACCGTCGACCAGATATCCGCCGGCGCGTGTTCGACAAGGCCCGAGGCCGGGTAATACTGCCGGAACTCCTCCTGCGCCGAGGCCACCAGTTTCATGTTCGCGTCGAAAATAATCGCGCGGCTCGATGTCGTGCCCTGGTCGATCGCCAGAATGTGGCTCATGCCCTTCTCCTCCCCGTTCGAAGTCTATCGTGCCTGCTGCGCGACAAGCCATTCATCGAGCGCCGCGATCTCTTCCCCGCTCATGCGCAAGCCGAATTTCGTGCGCCGGAAAACGATATCCTCGGCCCGGCGCGCGAATTCGTTCTCCGCGAGCCAGCGCACCTCTGCCTCATAGAGCCCGGCGCCGAAGGCCTGCCCGAGGTCCTCGGGGCCGGAGGCATGGCCGAGCATCTTCCAGCAATCGGTGCCATAGGTGCGGATCAGGCGCAACGCCTGCGCCTCGCTCAAAAACGGATAATCCTCGCGAAGGCGTGCGGGAAGCGCGGCTGCGTCGCTCACCGGAAAATCTCCGCCCGGCAGTGTCGCGCCTGCCGTCCAGTCATCGCCGGCCTGTGGAAAGAACGGGGATAACTTGTGGAGAGCGGCCTCGGCGAGCTTGCGATGCGTGGTGATCTTGCCGCCGAAGACGCTGAGAAGCGGCGCGCCTTCCTTGCGTAGAGAGAGCACGTAGTCGCGGGTCGCCGCCGTTGCCGAGGAGGCGCCGTCGTCATAGAGCGGGCGCACGCCGGAATAGGTCCAGACGATGTCTTCGCGGGTGACCGGCTTGTCGAAATATTCAGACGCAAAGCGGCAGAGATAATCGGCCTCCTCATCGGTGCATTTCGCCGATGATGCCGGACCCTGATGGTCCTTGTCAGTGGTGCCGATCAGAGTGAAATCCTGCTCGTAGGGGATGGCGAAGATGATGCGCCCGTCGCTGCCCTGGAAGAAATAGCAGCGGTCGTGGTCGTAGAGCTTCTTGGTCACGATATGGCTGCCGCGCACGAGGCGAACCTTCTCTGACGTGTTGATGCCAAGCGCGCCGGCGATGATATCGGCGACCCAGGGACCGCCGGCATTGACCAGCGCGCGGGCAAGGACCGGCTGAAGCGGACCGTTCTCGTCCTCGAGTTCGATTTTCCACAGGCGGTCACCGCCGGCAGGAGTGTCCACCTGTTCTGCCCGCGTGACCTTCGTCCGGACCATGACATTGACGCCGCGCTCGGCCGCATCGCGGGCCATCAGGCTCACGAGGCGCGCATCCTGCACCCAGCAATCCGAATACTCGAAGGCGCGCCGATATTCGCTTTTGAGCGCTTTTCCGGCGGGGTCTTTCGTCAGGTCGACACTTTTGGTGGCGGGCAGGATCTTGCGGCCGCCGAGATGGTCGTAAAGGAACAGGCCGAGCCTGATTAGCCACCAGGGGCGCAGGCCCTTGTGATGCGGCAGCACGAAACGCATCGGCCAGGAGATGTGCGGCATCGCCTTCAACAGCACCTCGCGCTCGATCAGCGCCTCGCGCACGAGGCGGAACTCGTAATATTCCAGATAACGCAGCCCGCCGTGAAACAGCTTGGTCGAGGCCGAAGAGGTGGCAGAGGCGAGATCATGCATTTCGGCGAGCGCCACGGAAAGACCGCGCCCGGCTGCATCGCGGGCAATGCCGACGCCGTTGACGCCGCCGCCGATGACGAAGATATCGATCGGCTCGGCTGGATTTTCGGCGCGCGACATCGCGATGACTCCCGTTTGCTCTTGATAATCAGCAAGTCAGAATGCGCGTAAATCTTCGGAATGTCAAATTATATGATCGCAAATGTTCGTTTTGCCTGGTCTCATTCCGCAGCCTGCGCGCCTCTGTGGCCGGACACTGCCGCTCCTGCATCCGCTCTCAGGCGCATCAGCGGAAAGACCGAGATGAGCGAGAGAATCGCGACGACGGCGAAGGCGATGTGGAAGTGGGCAACCGTCAGCTCGCCGCCGGTGAAATGGCCGGCAAGCTCGAGGATCACGGCGGCGAAGGCGACGCCGAGCGCGAAACTCGCCTGCTGGAACATCGAGCTCATTGCCGTTGCCTGGCTTGCCTGGCTGTTTTCGATATCGGCATAGGCGAGCGCGTTGACGCCGGTGAAGAAGAAGGAGCGGAACAGGCCCGAGCAGAACAGGATCGCCAGAATGACGAGATGCGGCGTCGTCGCCTCGAAGAAGGCGAAGGTGACAGTCAGCACCGCTGCTCCCAGCGATGCAATGATCAGCACGGTGCGGAAGCCGAAGGCGGAAAACACCTTCGGCGCGACGAATTTGGTCAGAAGCGCGCCGGCCGCGCCGATAAAGGTGATCATGCCGGATTCGAACGGGTTGAGGCCAAAGCCAAGCTGAAGCATCAGCGGCATCAGGAAAGGAAAGGCGCCCGTCGCCATGCGGAAAAACGTTGCCGACGATGTGGCGACGGCGAAGCTTGGATTGGAAAACAGCGACAGATTGAGAAGCGGCTTTTCGACCCGACGCGCGTGACGGATGTACCAGAACCCCGACAGGAAGCCGATTGCGGTGGTGATGAAGCCGGTCGCCGGCGGCAGGGCCGGCAAGCTGATTACCGAAAGACCGAAGACGATGCCGGAGGCGGCAAGCGCCACCAGGAAAAAACCCTTCCAGTCGAGGTTCGACGGCGGTTCGTCCTCGATCAGCGGCAGGAAGATGCCGGCCATGATCAGGCCGACAATGCCGATCGGCACATTGATCAGAAAGATCCAGTGCCAGGAGAAATAGGTGGTGAGGAAGCCGCCGAGCGGCGGTCCCGCCATCGGGCCGAGAAGCGCCGGGATGGTCAGCAACGCCATGGCGCGCACCAGTTCGGAGCGGTTTGTGGTCCTCAGAATCACCAGGCGCCCGACCGGCGTCATCATCGCCCCACCCATGCCCTGCAGGAAGCGCGAGGCCACGAACTCGATCAGATTGCTCGAGATCGCGCAGAACACGGAGCCGATCAAAAAGACGATGATCGCCGCGCGAAACACGCGTTTGGCCCCGAAGCGGTCGGCCGTCCAGCCGGAAACGGGAATGAAGATCGCAAGCGCCACCATATAGGTGGTCAGCGCCAGTTTCAGCGTGATCGGTCCGACGTTCAGATCGGCGGCAATGGCCGGCAGCGCTGTCGAGATGACGGTCGAATCCATCTGCTCCATGAAGAGCGCAACGGCCATGATCAGCGGAACGATCGGATTCATCTCTCGGCATCTCGAAAAAAAAGTGTGACAAGAGCAGATGTCTTAGCGGGCGGTTGCGCAAAAGCCAATGGCTGAAGCCGTTTCCCGCTCACGCAAATGTGACGCTCCAGTGAGGGCAAATACATGCGTCCGACTTGAAACCGACGCATCCTCCCCAAGGTCAGAGGTGTTGAATTTTCATTCCAGGAGGACGATTGATGACTGAGAATACTGGTATCAACCGCCGTCGTCTCATGGCCGGCGCGGGTCTGGCCGCCATCGCCACGCCCTTCGTGTCCGGCGCGACAAACGCCATGGCGCAGAACACGGAAGGCGACCGCATGAAGATGGTCGATGCGCCGCCAAGCGACAGTTTTGATCTCGGCGATTTCAAGCTGCTCGTCGTCGAGGACGGCACACGGCTGATGGAAAATCCCGGCGAGACCTTCGGGACCGGACAGGATCCGGAAACGGTTGCTGCGCTGCTTGAGGAAAACTTCCTGCCGCCGGACAGGCTGGTCAACGGCTTTGCGCCGGTGCTTGTCGATACCGGCAATGAGACCGTGCTGTTCGACACCGGCATGGGCCCGGCGGGTCGTTCCTGGGGCGCGGGGCGTCTGCGTGAAGGGCTGATTGCCAATGGCTACCAGCCGGAGGACATCGACATCGTCGTCATCACCCACATGCATGGCGACCACATCAACGGGCTGATGGAGGAAGACGGCCCCGCCTTTCCCAATGCCCGCTATGTCTTCGGCGAGAAGGAATATGCTTTCTGGAGCGATGATGCGCGCATGGGCACGCCCGCCGAAGGCGGCCACCAGAGCGTGACTAAGCTGGTGACGCCGCTTGTCGATCAGGCGACCTTCATCGGCGGCGGTGATGAAGTCGTGCCCGGCATCACGGCGATGGACGCCTTCGGCCACACGCCCGGCCATCTGATCTTCATGCTCGAATCGAGTGACGAAAGGCTGCTGCTGACGGCGGATACGGCGAATCAGTACGTGCTCTCGCTGCAGCGCCCGGACTGGCATGTGCGCTTCGACATGGACAAGGAGATGGCTGCCGCGACCCGCAGGCAGGTCTTCGACATGGTTGCCGCCGAGCGGATTCCCTTCCTCGGCTATCACATGCCGTTTCCCGCCGTCGGCTATGTGGAAAAGGTCGGAGACGGCTACAAATTCATGCCGAAGACGTACCAGTTCAAGGTTTGAAAACACGCGGCGCAATTGCGCCGTCTTCACAATCCGCCCGATCCGGAATGCGCATTTCGGATTGGGTATTTCCAACGCGTCATCTTCGTGTTACGAGCACTCGCCAACTTCCAGACTTATCTGCAAGGGACCGGACGGAACGCACCGCCCGGCCATTTCGTATTTGAAAAAGGAAATTGGCCATGGCTCAGATTATTCAGGCCGCTACCGGCATGCAGGCGCTCACCTTTGATGATGTGCTGCTGCAGCCGGGTCATTCAGAGGTGATGCCCGGACAGGTCGATGTTTCGACCACGATCGCCCGCGACATCAATCTCAACCTGCCCATCCTCTCCTCCGCGATGGACACGGTTACCGAGGCCCGGCTTGCAATCGCCATGGCACAGGCCGGCGGCATCGGCGTCATCCACCGCAACCTCACCCCGCACGAGCAGGCCGAACAGGTTCGCCAGGTGAAGAAATTCGAAAGCGGCATGGTGGTCAACCCGGTCACCATCGGCCCGGACGCGACTCTGGCCGAAGCGCTGGCGCTGATGAAGGCGCATCACATATCCGGCATCCCGGTGGTCGAGCAGGGCACCAGCGATGGCCACACCTCCGGCCGCCTCGTCGGCATTCTGACCAACCGCGACGTCCGCTTTGCCTCCAACCCCGAGCAGCGCATCTACGAGCTGATGACGCGGGAGAACCTGATCACGGTTCGTGAAACCGTCGACCAGCAGGAAGCCAAGAGGCTTCTCCATCACCATCGCATCGAAAAGCTGCTCGTCGTCGATGATCGCGGTCATTGCGTCGGCCTCATCACCGTCAAGGACATCGAGAAATCGCAGCTCAATCCCAACGCTTCCAAGGACGCGCAGGGCCGGCTTCGCGCCGCCGCCGCCATCTCCGTCGGCGATGACGGTTTCCAGCGCGCCGAGATGCTGGTCGATGCCGGCGTCGACCTGATCGTTATCGACACCGCCCATGGCCATTCGCAGAAGGTTCTGGATGCGGTCGGCCGGGTGAAGACGCTGTCGAACTCGGTGCGCATCATGGCCGGCAATGTCGCCACCACCGACGGCACCAAGGCGCTGATCGATGCGGGCGCGGACGCGGTCAAGGTCGGCATCGGCCCGGGCTCGATCTGCACCACGCGCATTGTCGCGGGCGTCGGGGTGCCGCAGCTTGCAGCCGTGATGGCCGCTGCCGAGGCAGCCCGCGATGCCGGCATTCCGGTGATCGCGGACGGCGGCATCAAGTTCTCCGGCGACATGGCCAAGGCGATCGCCGCCGGCGCGTCCGCCGTCATGGTCGGCTCGCTTCTGGCCGGCACGGATGAAAGCCCGGGAGAGGTCTTCCTTTATCAGGGCCGGTCCTTCAAGGCCTATCGCGGCATGGGCTCCGTCGGCGCCATGGCGCGCGGCTCTGCGGACCGCTATTTCCAGGCGGAAGTGCGCGACACGCTGAAACTGGTGCCCGAGGGCATTGAAGGCCAGGTGCCCTACAAGGGGCCGACCGGCGGCGTCCTGCACCAGCTCGCGGGCGGTCTGCGCGCCGCCATGGGCTATGTCGGCGGCAAGGATATCGTCGATTTCCAGGAAAAGGCGACTTTCGTGCAAATCTCCAATGCGGGGCTGCGCGAAAGCCACGCCCATGACGTCACCATTACCCGCGAAAGCCCGAACTATCCGGGCGGCGCCGCATGAGCATGACAGGAAGACAGGTTTGCTGGGGCATTCTCGGCCCCGGCGCCATCGCCAACAACTTCGCCGTCGGCCTCTCGCAGACGCCCTCGGCGAAACTCCTGGCTGCCGGCGGACGCACGCCGGACCGATTGGCGGCATTCGGCGAACGCCATGGCGTGGAACGGCTCTACGGCTCCTATGAGGAACTCGTCGCCGATCCCGATCTCGACGTCATCTATGTCGCCACCCCGCATTCCTTCCATCTGGCACATGGCCTTCTGGCGATCGAGGCCGGCAAGGGGCTGATGGTGGAAAAGCCTGCGGGTCTTGGCGCAAGCGATGTCGAAACGCTGGTCGAGGCCGCGCGCAAGGCCGATGTCTTTTTCATGGAGGCCTACAAGTGCCGGAGCCATCCGCAGACCGTCCGGCTTGTTGAACTGGTGCGCGATGGCGTGATCGGAAAGCTCACCCATATCGAGGCGAAGAACGGCGGGTTCAGGGAGCGGGATCCGTCTTCGCGGCTCTTCGATCCCGCCCTCGGCGGCGGCGGCATTCTCGATATCGGTTGCTATCCGGTGACGACCGTTCGTCTGATCGCCGGGGCGGCGAAGGGCCTGCCCTATGCCGAGCCGGTGACCCTTGAGGCATCCGGCGAGATCGGACCGACCGGCGTTGACGAGATCGCCGATGCCGAGCTTGATTTCGGCGACGGGCTGACGGCAAGCATCGCCTGCGCGCTGCGCCGGGAGATGGAGGACACGCTGGTGCTCACCGGCACCAGAGGCACGATCCGCCTTCCCGTTCCCTGGCGGCCTGGCCGCAATGCCGGTCCTTCCGACGCGAAAATCGTGATCGAGACGGAGGACGGGACGCGCGAGGAATGGCTGCGCGATCCGCGCCAGCTCTTCGCCTTCGAGGCGGAAGTGGCGACCACGGCCATTCTGGACGGTTTGACCGCGGCGCCCTGGCCGGCACTGAGCGGCGAGGAGAGTATCCTCAACGCGAGGATGATCGACCGGTGGCGCGAAGGCGTGGGGCTGCCGGTGCTGAAGAGCGCCCGCTTCGTCTGAGGCTGGAAGCCGCCGCAGCGTTTATCCGCAGCGGCGGCCAATTCTTGTCAGCTCTGGCTTTGCGACTGGCTCTGGCTGGCAACAGAGAGCTTGACCGCAAGGCTTTCCCTGCCGCCGCCGATGGTCATGCCGGAAACGGGGGCTGCATCCTTGTAGTCGAGGCCGCATGCGACGCGCACATAACGCTCGTCCGGGCAGACCTTGTTGGCGGCGTCGAAACCGACCCAGCCGAGGCCTTCCAGATAGCATTCCGCCCAGGCATGGCTTGCCGTCTGGTTCTCGAGGTCCGGCATATAGAGGTAGCCGGAGACATAACGTGCCGGCACCTTCATCTTGCGGGCTGAGGCAATCACGATATGGGCATAATCCTGGCAGACGCCGGATTTGGTCTCCAGTGCCTCGCCGGCCGTGGTCGCGACGCTGGTCGCGCCCGGCTTGAAGGTCATGGTCTTGTGCAGCCGTTCCATCAGGTTGTGGAGCCTGGCCAGGTCGGAATCGCCTTCGAGTTTCTCGACCAGCTTTTCGATGGCCTTGTCCGCTTGCGTCAGCGGCGTCTGGCGCAGGAACAGCCAGAGCGGGATGTCCGGTGAAGCCGGGCCGAAAATGCCGTCCGTGTCGCGGGTTTCCACCGTCCCCGAGGCGATCAGACGAACGCTCGGGTGTTCCCCTTCGACGGAGACGAGCCGGACGTGGTTCTCGTACTGGTCGGTGTAGGCGACCTCGCTCTTGGCGCCCTCGATGGTCACGGCCCAGTCGCGGATTGTCTGGCCGGCCGAATCGACCGGCGTCAGCCGCAGCCGCTGCAGCGAGAACTGAACCGGGGTCTCGTAACTGTATTCAGTCACATGGTTGATGTTCAAAAGCATCGCGTTTGTCCCTTCACGCCTTTCCGCACCCTCATGCGTAGAAGCGATACCCCTCGCTGATTTGCTGGCTGAGCTTGTTGTTGCGGCTGACGAAGTCCTCGAGGAACTGGTGCAGGCCGTTGTCCATGATCGTCTTGATCTTCTGGCTGCGAAGCGTGCTGCGGATGGCATGCGCGGTGTCGTGCGCCTCCAGCCGCTCGCCGTAATCGGCGGCGAGATAGTCCAGATTGAGCACGATCTTCTCGTAGGAATAGGCGAGCGAGCGCGGCAATTGCACGTCGAGGATCAGGAATTCGGCAATCTGGCTCGGGCGGTACTCGCCGTTATGCACCCAGCCATAGGCCCGGTGTGCCGAGACCGAACGCAGGATCGATTCCCACTGCAGATTGTCGAGCGAGGTGCCAACGTGGTGCACGGAGGGCAACAGCACGTAATATTTCACGTCGAGAATGCGGCTGGTATTGTCCGCGCGCTCGATGAACGTGCCGATATGGGCGAAGTTGTAGATCTCGTTGCGCAGCATCGAGCCGTGGAACGTGCCGCGGATCAGCGCCGTCTTGTGCTTGACCAGGTCGATCGCCTTGGGCAGGTCGGCCGGCCTCAGCTTGGCCGAAAGCAGGCTGCGGCTTTCGATCCAGCACTCATTGGTGGCTTCCCATGTCTCGCGCGTCAGCGCGGTGCGCACCAGGCGGGCATTGTTGCGGCCCGCGTCGATGCAGGAGACGACGCTCGAAGGATTGCGGCGGTCACGCAACAGGAAGTCGATGGCGTTGTCGGCCGTCAGCTTGCTGTGCACCTCGAAATAGGCTTCCTGGACGCCGGCGCTCTGCAGGATGCCGTCCCAGTCATCCGCGCCGTTGGAGCGCGTCAGCGCCACGCGCTGGCCGGCGTCGATCAGGCGGGCGATGTTCTCGGCGCGCTCGAAATAGCGGAACATCCAGAACAGGCCGTTTGCGGTTTTTCCAAGCATCATCAGTCCTCCAGCACCCATGTATCCTTGGTTCCGCCGCCCTGGCTGGAATTGACCACCAGGGAGCCTTCCTTCAACGCAACGCGGGTGAGGCCGCCGGGCATGATCCGCACGCGGTCCGACACCAGCACATAGGGTCTGAGATCGACATGGCGCGGCGCGATGCCCTTCTTGACGAGGATCGGGACGGTGGAGAGCGAAAGCGTCGGCTGGGCGATGTAGTTCGCGGGCCTTGCGCGAAGCTTGGCGGTGAAGTCTTCCAGTTCCTTCCTGCTGGCCGCCGGGCCGACCAGCATGCCGTAGCCGCCGGAGCCATGCACTTCCTTGACCACGAGGTCCGCAATATTGTCGAGCACATAAGCGAGGCTTTCCGGCTCCGAACAGCGCCAGGTCGGCACATTTTCCAGAAGCGGCTTCTGGCCGGTGTAGAATTCGACGATTTCCGGCATGTAGGAATAGATCGCCTTGTCATCGGCAATGCCGGTGCCCGGCGCGTTGGCGATGGTGACATGGCCGGCGCGGTAGACATCCATGATGCCCGGAATGCCGAGCGCGGAGTCCGGGCGGAAGGTCAGCGGGTCGAGGAAATCATCATCGACTCGGCGATAGATGACATCGATCGCCTCATAGCCGCGCGTGGTGCGCATCTTCACCTTGCCGTCGATCACGCGCAGGTCCTGACCCTCGACCAGTTCCACGCCCATCATGTCGGCAAGGAAGGAGTGCTCGTAATAGGCCGAATTATAGATGCCGGGCGTCAGAACGCCGACGCGCGGGCGGGTGCCGGAGAAACCGGGAGGGGCGAGCGTTGCAAGGCTCTGGCGCAGAAGCTGGGGATAGTCCTCCACGCGGCGCACCCGGTTCTTGTAGAACAGTTCGGGAAACATCTGCATCATGGTTTCCCGGTTTTCCAGCATGTAGGAAACGCCGGAGGGTGTGCGGGCATTGTCTTCCAGCACGTAGAACTGGTCCTCGCCCGTGCGCACGATGTCGGTGCCGACAATGTGGGTGTAGACCCCGCCGGGCGGCTCGAAGCCGATCATCTGCGGCAGGAAGGCATCGTTTTCCTCGATCAGCCGGCGCGGCAGGCGGCCCGCCTTGATGATCTCCTGCTTGTGGTAGATGTCTTTCAGGAAGGCGTTCAGCGCAATCACGCGCTGTTCGATGCCGGCGGCGAGCTTGCGCCATTCCCGGCCGGAAATGATGCGCGGCACGATGTCGAAGGGGATCAGCTTTTCCGAACTGTCGGCATGGCCGTAAACGGCGAAGGTGATGCCGGTCTTGCGGAAAATGTTTTCCGCATCGCGCGATTTCGCGATCAGGGATGCGGGGTTCTGCTGACTGTACCAGTCATAGTAGTCCTTGTAAGGGTCGCGCGGCTGGTTGTCCGCGGTCATCATTTCATCGAATGGCAAAGCGTTCATCCCCCGATTGTTATTATCGCATATCAATACAACATCTGAAGTAATGCAAGGACCATGCCTTCCTGCGGAACGCGGCATTTGCATGGTCCAATACAACCAACGCGCTGAAATTCGGGCAGTTCCCCTCAAAATGCGCCGAATAAATGGGCAGGCGGCTCGTCGCGCTTGCGCATCTTCGGCGCGAGCGCTGCAGAGGCGCGTGCTCGGGCACGACAGAGACGTCAACAGATTTTGATATCGAACCTTTGGCCAGACCCTTCGGCCGACTTGCCGCCGTTGCATTCTGCGCTAGAATCTTTCCTTGAACACGCAGCGGAGTGGATCAGCGCATGCAAGCGACGAGACGCGCATTTTCTCTTATGGCGCTAGGGACCTTGCTCTCGGCCTGTTCGAGTAGTCTGTTCGGCGGGTCGCCGTCGGGTTCGACGCCCCCCGGCGCGATTGCCAATGCCGGATGGGACGCCTGGGTGGAGGATTTCAGGACCCGCGCCGAGGCGAAGGGCATTTCGCGGCAGACGCTGAATGCGGCGTTTGCCAACGCGGGCTATACACCCGACGTCATCGTACAGGACCGGAACCAGACCGAGTTCAACCGCACGCTCGAGGAGTACCTCGCCATCGCCGCCTCCGACGAGCGGGTGGCCAAGGGGCGCGCCAATTATGCCCGTTACCGGAATGTGCTGGAGCAGATCGAGGCGGCCTACGGGGTTGACGGAACCGTGGTCGTCGCCGTCTGGGGGCTGGAGAGCATGTATGGCGAGCGGCGCGGCGATGTGCCGGTCGTCTCGGCGCTGTCGACGCTCGCCTATGAGGGACGGCGCGGCAGTTTCTTCGAAAGCCAGTTGCTGGGGGCTCTGAAAATCCTTCAGAACGGCGATATCAGCCCGCAGCGGATGACCGGAAGCTGGGCCGGCGCCATGGGGCATACGCAGTTCATTCCCACCTCCTATCTCGGCTATGCCGTCGATTTCAACGGAGACGGGCGTCGCGATATCTGGAGCGACGATCCGACCGATGCGCTGGCAAGCACGGCCGCCTATCTCAACCGGTCCGGATGGCGCACGGGCGAACCCTGGGGCGGGGAGGCAGGTTCTCCGGGGGCATCCGTCGCCGGCGGTCGCCGCATTCAGCCGCACGACGGCGGGCCGGTTTTCGTCGTCGGGCCTAATTTCGATGTCATCAAGCGCTACAACAATTCGACGAGCTACGCGATCGGCGTCGGCCACCTGGCCGACCGCATTGCCGGCGCCGGCCCGATCGCCGGGACGTTCCCGCCGGACCGCTACGGCTTTACCGCCGACCAGCGCAAGGCACTGCAGGCGGGATTGAAAGCCAGGGGCTATGACGCCGGCACGGTGGACGGCGTTTTCGGCACGCAGACGCGCGCGGCGATCTCGGCCTATCAGCGTGCAAACGGTCTCGCCGTTACGGGCGAGCCGTCAATGGATCTGTTGAGGCAGCTTGGCTGACCGAAGCGCAGATCGGACTCGCGGCGTCGGCAAGCCTGCCGGCCGCCACTTTCATTCAAACGTCATCATAGGTTCAAAACCCTGTCACTTGCCGAGTGGATGTTCGTTCGCGCATCGAAATCGCAATTCAGTGGCGTTAATGAACATAAGTGACCGTCAAACGAAAATCCTGGCCCTGGTCGAAACGCATGGCGCGATGACCATAGAAATGCTGGCGGAGGAGTTTGGCGTTTCGCCGCAGACGATCCGCCGCGACGTCAACATGCTGTGCCGCGCCGACCAGCTGCGTCGCAGCCATGGCGGTGTGGAACGGATGAGCGCCGGTGTCAATCTCTCCTATGACAGCCGTCGCCTGTCGCACCCCGAAGCAAAGCGCCGGATCGGCCAGCTCGTCGCCCAGATGATCCCGAGCCGGGCCTCGGTGATGTTTTCGATCGGCACGACGCCGGAAATGGTGGCGGCCGCCATGGTGGATCATGACGATCTTACGGTGGTCACCAACAATCTGAACGTTGCCATGGCGCTCAGCCCGAACAGCTCCAACCGCATCTTCATTCCCGGCGGCATGATCCGGCTTCCCGACCGCGACCTGATCGGCCAGGAAGTGGAGACCATGTTCAATGGCTACCGCGCCGATTTCGGCATATACGGCGTTGCCGGCGTTGAACCCGACGGCGCGCTTGTCGATTTCGACCAGCAGGAAGCGGCCGCGCGCGAAGCGATCCGCATGAGCTGCCGCACCTCGATCCTGGTTGCCGACCGTTCCAAGTTCTCCCGCCCCGCGCCGGCCAAGCGCGGCCGGTTGGGCGATGCCGACATTCTCGTGCTCGACGGGCCGCCGACGCCGGAAATGGCGGCGTTGATCGAGGCAGAAGGCGTCGAGCTGCGCTATCCGGAGGGAGATCTGGTATGAGCGGCAACCGGAGCGGCGCTGTCTGCTCCGCCCCGCGCGCGAGCATTCGCTACAGCATCGGCCCGAAAATCGGAATCGATTTTCGGAAAGCACGATGCGTAGATTCAATAGGTTAGAGCGTCCTTTGTGCATCCGAATGGATGCACGGCGCTCTAGGCGGAAAGCGAAAAACCGGCCGCCGATATCAGCCCTTCGGCATCAGCCGTTTTTCCGTGCGGAAATGGTGCATGGTCTCAAAGGAGCAGAATTCGACCGGGCCGAGACGGATCTCCTGAAGCTCCGGATAGACCGCCTCGAACAAGGCCGATGACTGCTCGACGTGGGCTTTCGCGGTTTCAGGCGGCATGCGCCGGATGCGATAGGCGAACGAGATGTGGAACTGGTAGCGGTCGTGATCCTCGCGCCTGAGGCCCGTCGCATCGGCAAGCCGGTCACGCATCCGCCAGAGTTCGTCGAAGCTTTCGCGGTCTGCTGGTTCGGCGTGGATGGAGTAGCCGGCCTTCAGGTGGTCGGCGCGCACGGTAACGCCGGAAAAACCCTCGATATCCGCAGAAGCAGCGAGAAAACGACGGTTCATCTCGTTAAGCGACAATCCGCGCTCCACGTCGTCCGGCCAGCCGTCCGTATCCAGCGGATTGCCGGAAATGCCGCAGAACACGGTCATGTGGAAGCTCTCGGGCGGCAGGAAGGTGAAATAGCGCGCCGTCGGCAGCGTCTTCAGCTTTTCCTGCAATTCGCAAAGGATAGCGTATTCGCTTGAAGACCTGTCGATATGGCAAATGAAGGTATTGCCTGGATAGGGCAGGACGCGTCCATCCGTCGCGAATTTTCCGCCGCCGTTGTCAGACGTGATGGACGGCAGGGGCTTGCCCATCTTGCCGGTTTCATCGATGCGGTTGAGCCAGTTGTCGTGTTCAGCCTCGGTGCGCGCGGAATGGAAGTGTCGGGGGCTCATGAGAGCATGCCTTTTCTTGTTTTTCTTTGTAGGAGCGAGGAAGGCCCGGCAATCGGTTCGACCGCCGGGCCAAGTGTTTCGCAGAAATCAGCGCTCGAGGATGACGTTGTCGACGAAGGCTTCTTCCATCGCCGTCTTGAACGGCTGGGCGGCGCCCGGGACCGAGTATTGGCGCTGGTCGTTGGAGATCAGCGCGTTGCTGTCATCGGCATTGGCATTCATCGGCGCCGTGCCGAAGGTGGCGTTGAACGTCGTCTGGGTTTCCGGCGAGGTCAGCCAGTCGATCAGGAGGGCCGCTGCGGCCGGATGCGGGGCGTTTTGCGGAATGGCAACGCCGTTGCCGCCGCCGTTCATGCCCATTTCCGGGATGTAGAGCTTGAGGTCCTTGCGCGCTTCGCCGCTCTTTTGCAGGCTTGCCAGATGGTCTTCCCAGACCGGGGCCATGAAGAGTTCGCCGTCGGACATGCGGATGATGCTGTCGGCGTTGGACGTGGTGATGACGTAGTCGTCGGCATAATCGTTGAAGAAAGCGAAGCCGGGCTCAAGCGCCTCGATGCGGGCGGCGGAATCATCACCGTCGTTGAAGTCGAGACCGGACAGGACGCGCAGGATGTTCGAATAGAAGGACGGGCCGGAGCCGCCATTCTCATAGTTGAAGCCGAACTTGCCGGGATTGCCTTCCCAGAAGGCGGAGAAGTTTTCCGGCGTCTGCGGCAGGGCATTCTCGTCGACCTTGGCCGGGTCGTAGGCGATGCCGGTCTGGTTGCCCCAATAGGCGTAAACATAGTCGCCGCCGTCGATATTGTTGACCGTGTTGATGCGGCCGGCATCCTCGGGCAGCATGGAAAGCGGGGTGAAGAGCTTGGCAAAATCAAGAGTCGACATGTCGCCATAGCCCCAGGCGAAGACGTCGATATCACCGGTGTCGCTGCCGCTTGCGGCGAGAAGCTTGTCGGCATTGCCGGAGGCCGTGCCGCCGGCCGGAATGTTCACCTTGATGCCGTATTTCTCTTCAAAAGGGGCGACGACCTTGCGGAAATCGTCCTGGAAATACCAGACATACCAGTTGACCTCGCCTTCCTGCTTGGCCTTGGCGACGATGTCGTCCCAGCTCATCGCGGTGATGTCGGCAGCGAATGCGGCGCTTGCGCCAAACGCCAGTGCGGTGGTCGAAAAAATAAGCGTTTTCAGCATTTTGACAGTCTCTCCGTTGGGTTTCTTCCTGGGCATGCGACCGCGTTATCCCTTGCCTGATGCAAGCGTCGGATTGGCCGACTTCAGAAGCTTCTCGAGGATCAGCATCAGCAAAACATTGGGGACGACGAGGATGAGGGACAGCACTGCGGCGTTGGGACGGACGAAGTCCTGGCCGAGCGCTGCGTAGAGAAGGGTCGGGACCGTGACGATTTCCGGCGAACCGACGATATAGGCGATGGCGAACTCCTCGATCGACTGGATGAAGACGATGAGGAGCGTGGCGAAGATGCCGGGGCGCAGCGCCGGCAGATAGGCGGCCGTAAACCGCGCCCAGGGGCTCGCCCCGAGATCGCGCGCGGCATCGATATGATCCTGGCGGACCTGTTCGAAACTCACCGTCATGATCCGGATTGCGTAGGGCAGGAACAACACCGAATGGGCGAAGACGATGGCGCCGAAACGGAAGTTCTGCAGTCCGAGCGTGAACAGCAGCGCGGTAAAGAAGATCGAGGTGACGAAGGGCGGCACGACGAGCGGCAGAAGGCAGAGGATCTTGGCGACCTCACGCCCCGGAAAGGCGAAGCGCCCGAGCGCCAGCGCTGTCGGCAGCGACAGAAGCAGGCAGGTGACGGCCGCTGTCGGGGCAAGCGTGTAGGACGTCAGAAGCGCCTGTTTGAGGCCGGAATGCTGCCACATGTCGCTCCAGCGGGCAAAGGACATCACCGGCGGCAGAAGCGTTGAGGCCGTCCAGGGCTCCGCCGGGTCGGTCAGCGACCACAGAACCGCGATGGCGAAGGGAATGATCAGCCAGACGGTGAAGACCACCGAAAGCAGGATCAGAAGGGCGAAATCGAGCTTCCTGCGGGTCATTTCAGCCGTCCCCTCATGATAAACCTTGCCGCGACCGCCAGAAGCGTCGAGCCCACCAGGGCAAGCGCCATCAGCGACACGCCGACGACGGCGGCCGAATGCCAGTCGCCGCGACCCTTGAAGAACACCATCAGCTGGGCGAGCGACTGGACATTGGTGGGGCCGACAACCGTCTGGAAGGAGAAGTCGGCGAGCGCGCCGATGAAGATGATGACGAGGGCGGCCTGCATGGCGGAAACCGAGAGCGGCGCGATGACCTTGCGAAAGCGCGACCATGCGCCCGCGCCCATGTCGCGGGCGGCATCCAGCACGTCGTCGGAAATGCCCTGCACCGCGCCCGTCAGCAGCAGGAGCGCAAAGGGCAGGTTCTTCCACACCTGAAGGATGAGGACGGCGATGCCGTGGCGGTCATTCTGCAGCCGATGCGGTTCGCTCCAGATGCCGAGCGCCTGCATCAGCTGGTTCAGCGGCCCGTGATAGGCGATGATGTTCAAGAACAGGAAGGCCGCGACCAGCCCATGCACCAGCATCGGCGCCTTCAGCATGGAGCCGATGGTCATCGAGCCGGGGAAGGGTTTTCTCAGCCAGATCGCCAGCGGGTAGGCAAGGGCGACCGAGAGGATGGCGCTGACCGAGCCGATATAGAGCGAATAGCGCACCGAGCGGGAAAACAGCCTGCGGCCGAAAACCTCGCCCCAATATTCAAACGAGAACTGGCCTTCCGCCCCGAAACTGAAATAGCCGAGCGACTGGGCGACAGCCATGTAGATGACCGTGCCAATCAGCGCCAGGATCAGTCCGAGGCCGGGCATCAGCAGCGCAATGACAATAAGCCAGCGACGGGCGGTCATGCCTCCGCTCCAAGCAGGATCACATCTTCCGGAGCGACGGTGAAATAGACGGTGTCGCCTTCTCTCAAGTCTGTTTCGCGGGCCTGGATACGGTAGGAAATGCCGTTGGTCCCGGCGATCAGATCGGTGAAGTGGCCCTGGAAGGTGCGGGTCACGACCGTGCCCGAAAGCGCGCCATCTGCAGGACCGCTCAGGAGCCGCGCGGTTTCCGGCCGGAAACAGAGGCAGATATTCCCCTCGGGAAGGGCAGCCTCGCGCGGGACCAAAAAAATGCCGGCAGGCGTTTCGATGAGCCGGTCCTTTCCGCCGTCGCGCGGCTTCAGCCTGGCCGGAAGGATATTGGCGCCGCCGATGAAATCGGCGACGAAACGGGTGGCGGGCTTGCGGTAGAGCACCTCCGGCGTGTCGGCCTGTTCCACCCGCCCGGCATTCATCACGAAGATCCGGTCGGAAAGCGCCAGCGCCTCGGCCTGGTCATGGGTCACGTAGATGGCGGTGAGGGCGAAATCCTGCTGGATGCGGCGGATTTCGATGCGCACCTGATCGCGCAGCTTGGCATCGAGGTTGGACAGCGGCTCGTCAAAGAGGATGACGCCGGGACGCATGACGAGCGCCCTGCCGAGCGAGACCCGCTGCTGCTGGCCGCCGGAAAGCTGGTTCGGAAGCTTCTCAAGCTGCGGTTCCAGCCCGAGCTTTTCCGCCACCTCGCCGACGCGTGCGATACGGTCCCTGCGCGGAACTTTCTTCTGCTTGAGGCCGAATTCGAGATTTTCCTTCACGCTCAGATGCGGAAAGAGCGCATAGGACTGGAAGCAGAGCGCGGTATCGCGCGCCTCCGGCGGCCTGTCGGTCACATCGTTCCCGCCGAGAAAAATCCGGCCGGACGATGGTTTCAGAAAGCCGGAGATCATTTTCAACAGAGTGGTCTTGCCGCAGCCGGAAGGCCCGAGAAGCGTCACGAACTCGCCCGGCGCGACGTCGAAGCTGATGTCGTTGACGGCCGTGAAGCGGTCGAAACGCATGACCAGATGGTCTGCTGAAATGCCTGTCATTTATGTCTCCCCCTGTTGAGGTGATAGTTTATTACTCATTGTAAGTAAAATTAATATGACAATGGTGCTGCATTTTCCTGACAGCCGGGTTCGCGCCAGGACCGCAAATCTGGATTCCGGCGCACAAACATGCTCAAAGGCTTCTGGCGGCAGGCAGGAGATGAGGCGTGCAATGGGCTCGGTGGAAGAGATGAGCGGTGCGGAGGGGGCAAATCCGATCTTTGAGATCGGCCGGAGCGGCGCGCTGGTTCTCGACGCCATCCGGCGCGGCGGCTCGGTCGCCCGTTCGGATCTCACCGAACGCACGCCGCTATCCCAGCAAAGCGTGCATCGCCTCGCCGAAGACCTTTTGGAAAAGGGTTTTCTCAGGCTGGAAGCGCCGAAAATCGCCGGAAGGGGCAAGCCGAGCCCGCGGCTGGCGCTCTCGCCGGACGGCGCATACGGGATCGGGATTGCCGTCGATACCGAAGAGGTGCGCGTCGCCGTCACCAATATTGTCGGCGATATCCTCCATCTCGTGATCCTCGACGTCGAGCCGAACGACCCCGAGCGCGTGCGCG
Organism: Martelella sp. AD-3; assembly: GCF_001578105.1. Classification (GTDB taxonomy): domain Bacteria; phylum Pseudomonadota; class Alphaproteobacteria; order Rhizobiales; family Rhizobiaceae; genus Martelella. The sequence goes on from NZ_CP014275.1 coordinate 839,678, forward strand.
ATGAGGCGGCTGAGCGCGTGCCGGAGATCGTCGCGGGGCTGAAGCTTGACCGGCGCAGGATCGCAGGCGTCGGCATTTCCATGCAGGGCTATCGCCGCACGCGCTCCCTGGCCTTCGTGCCGCCGCCGAAGATTGCCGCCTGGCGTGACCGCGACGTGGGCGAGATCTTCTCAGGCGCGTTTGGCCTGCCGCTGATGGCGGAGAACAATGCCACGCTTGGCGCGGAAGCGGAAAACTGGGTCGGCGCCGGCCTGCGCTTCGACAATTTCGCCTATCTGTCGATCAATCTCGGTTTCGGCGGTGGCGTCGTCATCAACGGCGCGCCCTATCTCGGCTACCATATGAACGCGGCGGAAATTTCCTCGATCTACACGCCGGAAGAGCAGGAGCGCCGTCCGGCGCTCAGAACGCTGATTGCGATGCTGCGCGAGGCCGGGCGCGATATCGGCTCCGTCAATGCTTTGAAGCGGCACTATGACCCGTCCTGGCCGGAAATTGACCGCTGGATCGAACGGGTGACCCCCGCGCTCGACCAGATGCTCAGAGCGATGACCGGCATTCTCGATCCCGCGGCCATCGTCTTCGGCGGCGAAGCGCCGCGCGATCTGAGGGTACGTCTGGCGCAGGCCTCAAGTCCGCGCACGGTCGACGAGATCAACCTGCCGTTTCCCGGTCCCGAACTGCTGATCAGCGAGATCGAGACCGATCCGAATGTTCTGGGGGCCGCACTCCTGCCGATCCGCAAGCGATTGTTCAGTGCGACACCCGGTATTCACACCTGAACGCCTATCCCCGCTCCACGCAGAGCGCGACGCCCATGCCGCCGCCGATACAGAGCGTGGCAAGGCCCTTGCGGACATCGCGACGCTTCATCTCGTGAAGCAGGGTCACAAGAATGCGTGCGCCGGAGGCGCCGATCGGATGGCCGATGGCGATCGCCCCGCCATTGACGTTGACCTTGTCCGGGTCGAAGCCGAGCCCGTCATTGACGGCGCAGGCCTGGGCGGCAAAGGCTTCGTTGGCTTCGACAAGATCGAGGTCGCCGACGGACCAGCCGGCCTTTTCCAGCGCCTTCAGCGAGGCCGGGATCGGGCCGGTGCCCATGATGGAAGGGTCGACGCCGGCCGTTGCCCAGGAGGCGATGCGGGCAAGCGGCGTCAGTCCGCGTCGTGCGGCTTCATCGGCATGCATCAGGACGAGAGCGGCCGCGCCGTCATTGAGGCCAGAGGCATTGCCCGCCGTCACCGTGCCGTCCTTGTCGAAGGCCGGACGAAGGGCGGCCAGCGTCTCGGCGCTGGCATCGGGGCGGATCTGTTCATCGGTGTCGACAATGGTTTCGCTCCTGCGCGATTTGACGGCAAAGGGCACGATCTCCTCGGCAAACCGTCCGGCCTCGCGCGCGGCGGTCGCCTTGCGATGACTGGCAAGCGCGAACTCATCCTGGCGGGCGCGGTCGATACCGCATTGGCGCGCGATGTTTTCAGCGGTGATGCCCATATGCATGCCGCCGAAGGCGTCCGTCAGGCCATCGCCGACCATGGTGTCGACAAAACTTGCCGTGCCCATCTTGTGGCCGGAGCGCAGATGCGCGCAATGGGGCGAGAGCGACATGGATTCCTGTCCGCCGGCCACCACGATGCGGGCATCGCCCATGGCGATCTGCTGCATGCCGATTGCCACCGACCGCAGTCCGGAACCGCAGACCTGGTTGATCAGAAAGGCCGTCGCGCTATCGGGAATGCCGGTGGCAATCGCCGCCTGGCGGGCCGGGTTTTGTCCGGCGCCTGCTGTCAGCACCTGGCCGAGGATGACCTCGTCCACCTCTTCGGGGCTCACAGCAGCCCGCGCGAGCGCAGCAGCGATCGCCGTGCTGCCGAGCTGATGGGCGGGCACGCTGGCGAAGGACTTCATGAAGGCGCCGACAGCCGTGCGTGCGGCGGAAACGATGACCACGTCGCTCATTGGCCGCTCTCCCGATCCAGCCCGACCTCGAAACGGGCCTCGGTCTTGGCTTTGATTTCCTCGAGGGTGACGCCATCGGCAAGTTCGGTAAGGACCATCTTCACCGGGCCTTGCCTTGCAATGGTGAAGACGCCGAGATCTGTGATCACCATGTCGGCCACCCGCGTGCCGGTCAGCGGCAGTGTGCATTCGCGCAGGAGCTTCGGGGTGCCCTTCGCCTCATGCTCCATCACCACGACGACGCGCTTGACGCCGGCGACGAGATCCATCGCCCCGCCCATGCCCTTGACCATCTTGCCCGGGATCATCCAGTTGGCGAGATCGCCGTTTTCGGCCACCTGCATGGCGCCGAGGATCGACAGGTCTATATGACCGCCGCGGATCATGGCGAAGCTTTCCGATGAGGAGAAAAAGCTCGTCTGGGGCAGCGCGGTCACCGTCTGCTTGCCGGCATTGATCAGGTCCGCATCCTCTTCGCCTTCATACGGGAAGGGACCCATGCCCATCATGCCGTTCTCGCTCTGCAGGCGCACATCCATGTCGTCGGGAATGAAGTTGGCGACAAGCGTCGGAATGCCGATGCCGAGATTGACATAGAAGCCGTCTTCGAGTTCGCGGGCGGCGCGGGCCGCCATCTGGTCACGTGTCCAGGCCATGTCACGCCTCCTCCGAATTGCGTTCGCGCACCGTGCGTTTTTCGATGTGCTTCACCGGGTCCGGCACATGAACGATGCGGGAAACGAAGATGCCGGGCGTATGGATATGGTCGGGATCGATCTCGCCGGGGGCAACCAGATGCTCGACTTCGGCAACCGTCAGCCGGGCGGCGGTTGCCATGTCCGGATTGAAGTTGCGCGCGGTCTTGCGGTAGACGAGATTGCCTTCATGATCGCCCTTGTAGGCATGGACGAGGGCGACATCGGCGAAAAGGCCGGTCTCCATCACATAGTCCTCGCCGCCGAAGCTGCGAACCTCCTTGCCCTCGGCAATCATCGTGCCGACGCCGGTCTTGGTGAAGAAGGCCGGAATGCCCGCGCCGCCGGCGCGGATGCGTTCGGCCAGCGTGCCCTGCGGGTTGAATTCGAGTTCCAGCTCGCCGCCGAGATACTGTTCGGCGAAGAGTTTGTTCTCGCCCACATAGGACGAGATCATCTTCCTGATCTGCCGCGTTTCCAGAAGCTTGCCGAGGCCGATGCCGTCGACGCCGGCATTGTTGGAGATGACCGTCAGGTCGCGCGCGCCCGACTGCAGGACCGCGTCGATCAGCGCTTCGGGAATGCCGCACAGGCCGAAGCCGCCCGACATGATCACCATGCCGTCACGCAACTGACCGGCGAGCGCGTCTGCCGCCGATTGATAGACTTTCCGCATTTGCCTCCTCCCAGAGAAATTGCACTTTGTCAGATGCAGAATAAGGCTTGCGGCGGGGAAGGGCAGAGTCGTATTTATACGACATGAATACTGCTCAAACCGCCTTCACCCTGTCCGAGCTTCCGGTGCCGCTGGTCTTTGCCACGCATCGCGTGATCCGCGACTGCAACGCGGAATTCGCAGCGCTGTTCGGCTATGATCGCGCCACCCTCGTCAACAAGAGCTTCGCGCGTCTTTACCCGGCGATCGACGACTTCGTGCGCACCGGCGAGATGTGGCGGGACAATCTGCCGGGCGGCGCGGTCTATTACGACGAGCGCATCATGGCCGCGACCGACGGGCGCCGCTTCTGGTGCCGGGTCAGGGGGCGCTCGCACAATACGGACGATCCCTTCGCCGCCGCCGTCTATTGTTTCGAGCCGATCGCACGGCCGGTTTCGACGGCAAACAGGGGGCTGACCGGCCGCCAGCGCCAGATTCTGACGCTGGTTGCCCAGGGCAAGACCAATGCCGCGATCGCCGAGGAGCTGGGGCTTTCGCGCCGGACCATCGAGATGCACCGCCTGCGCATGACGCGGGCGCTTGGTCTTGCCAACACCGCCGAGCTCATTGCCTGGTTCCTCAACAGCGCCGAGGGCAGCGCGGAGCAGGGGCGGTAAACCCGCGAACCGGCGGAGGCATGTCATGGACATGCGCGGCTGTGAGGCAGACCCTCGGCGCATGGCTGCGATGAGATATTGTCAATGTTCGTCGCTGCCGACCGGACTATACTGCGCGCAAGCACAATTCGCTTAAGGAGCAGACGTCATGACTTTCGGACGTATCCAGGACAAGGCCGCTCGCGCGCGCAATCCGTTTGTTCGTTTCGCCCACGGCATTCACGATTTCATCGAGACCTACCAGGACATTCAGCGCGAAGCCCGTCGGCGCTACCCTGACAGCTTCCGCTGAGGCGCCTCGCGGAGCGACCCCATAAGGAAGACGCGCGCGCCCTCCTCCAGAAATGATGTCGATCAAGGAAAGCCTCTCGTCGACATTCTATTCGGGCGATTGAGCGGCCCGTCAGTTGCGTTCTCGGCCGCGCCGGTGTCTCGCGACGGAGGAGGAAGCGATTGACAGAACATCTGCCATTTCAGGTCATGGGCAAGCCAATCGGTCCGCGCTGCAATCTCGATTGCACCTACTGCTACTATCTGGAAAAGGAAGAACTCTATCCGGACGTCAAGCGCTTCACCATGCCGGATGCGGTGCTTGAAACCTATATCCGCGACTATCTCGCCTCGCAGGCCGGCTTTCCCGCCCGGGAAATACGATTCAACTGGCAGGGCGGCGAACCGACCATGCTCGGCCTCGACTATTTCCGCCGCATCGTCGAGCTGCAGCAGAAACATCTGCCGCGCGGCAAGACGATCGCCAACACGATCCAGACCAACGGCACGCTGCTGGACGACGAATGGTGCGCTTTTCTGAAGGACAATGATTTCCTCGTCGGCGTCAGCATAGACGGCCCGCGCGAACTCCACGACCGTTTCCGCACCTACCGCAACGGCCGCCCGAGTCATGCTGCCGTGATGGCGGGGATCGAGCGGATGAAGGCGCACGACGTCGAATTCAACACGCTGACCGTCGTCAACCGCGAGAACGCCGCCTATCCGAAGGAAATCTATCAGTTCCTCAAGGATATCGGCTCCACCTATCTTCAGTTCATTCCGATTGTCGAGCGGACCGCCGACGGCCATTCTCTGGCGCCTGCGCCGCAGGTCGACGAGGACGGCGTCGCCTATAATGTGACGGCCTGGAGCGTGCTGCCGCGGGCCTATGGCGATTTCCTCTGCGGCATCTTCGACGCATGGGTCAGCCGGGATGTCGGTCGCGTCTTCGTCCAGTTTTTCGACCTTCAGCTTGGCCTGTGGATGGGCGCTCCGGCGACGATGTGCTGGTTTGCCGAGACCTGCGGCCAGGGCCCGGCGCTTGAGCACAATGGCGACCTCTATGCCTGCGATCACTATGTGTATCCGGAGTACCGGCTCGGCAATGTAATCGAAATCCCGATTGCCGAGATGATGGCCTCCGACGCGCAACGTCAGTTCGGGCTGGACAAGCGCGAAGCGCTGCCTGCCCAGTGCCGGAGCTGCGATCTCCGGTTCGCCTGCAATGGCGGCTGTCCGAAGCATCGTTTCCTGAAAACGAAGGATGGAGAACCCAGGCTCAACTATTACTGCCGGTCGATGGCCCGGTTCAACAGGCATGCAGGCCCCGCCATGAAGGTCATGGCCCACCTCGTACGTTCGGGACGACCGGCTTCGGATATCATGCAACTGCGAAGATCGGGGCGGCTTCCCGGTGTTTCGGCCGTTGCGGGGCGGCCGGGCCGCAACGACCGCTGCCCCTGCGGCAGCGGACTGAAATACAAGCAGTGCTGCGGCAGGCCCTGAGCGCGGCCTGAAGCCTTCGCGATTGTGGCGCGCCGGAGAAGGCCCGCCTCGATCGGCGCGTCGCGTAAACGAAGAACCCCCGACGGCAGGGCCATCGGGGGTTCTCGCATCAGTACCTAACCGCGCGATCAGGCGCTCTGGCGGCGATCATTCTGGCGGTTGCGCTGGCGGCGCGGACGCGATTTCGCCGGGCTGTTGCGGTTGGCGCCTTCACGATGACCGCTCTCGCGGGCATCGCCCGCGTGACGCTGGCCGCCGTTGCCGGAGGGCCGGGCGCGACGCGCCGGCTTGCCGGAACTGTTGCCGCGCCCGCCGCGGCCCTTCGCGGGACGGTCGGCATGGGCATGCGGCTCGCCGGAGGCGATCGCGATCTCGATGCCGGTCAGGCGCTGGATATCGCGCAGCAGCCCCGATTCCTCGGGCGTGCAGAAGGCGATCGCCTTGCCGTCATTGCCGGCGCGCGCGGTGCGGCCGATGCGGTGGACATAGGCGTCCGCCACTTCCGGCAGGTCGTAGTTATAGACATGGGTGACGCCGGGCACATCGATCCCGCGCGCGGCGACGTCCGTTGCCACCAGCACGTTGATCTCGCCGGTCTTGAAGGCTTTCAGCGCGCGCTCGCGCTGGCCCTGGCTCTTGTTGCCGTGGATCGAGGCCGTGGCAAAGCCGCGGCTGTCGAGGTGCTTCATCAGCTTTTCCGCGCCGTGCTTGGTGCGCAGGAAGACGATGGCGCGGCCTTCCGGATGGCTGGTCAGTTCCTGACGCAGGAGTTCGACCTTGTCGGCCTTGCCGGCAACGAAATGCACGGCCTGGTCCACCTTGTCGGCGGTCTTGCCGGGGGGCGAGACCTCGACGCGTTCCGGATTGGTGAGGAAGCGCTGCGAGAGATCGGCGATCGTTTTCGGCATGGTGGCCGAAAACAGCATGGTCTGGCGCGCGTCCGGCACCAGCGAGGCGATCTTCTTCAGATCGTGGATGAAGCCGAGGTCGAGCATCTGGTCGGCCTCGTCGAGGACGAGGAAGCGCACGGCGTCAAGCCGGAGCGCGCGTCGGTCCAGAAGGTCGAGCAGGCGGCCGGGCGTGGCGACCAGAATATCGGTGCCGGCGGCAAGCTGGTGCTGCTGCCGGTTGATCGATGCGCCGCCGACGACGATGTTGACCTTCAGCGGCGTCTTGCGGGCGAAAATGCGCAGGTTTTCTGCGATCTGGTTGACCAGTTCGCGCGTCGGAGCGAGGATCAGCGTCTTTACGGTCTTCGGGTCGGGTTTCCTGCCGTTCTGCAGCAGCATGTCGATCAGCGGCAGGCCGAAGGCGGCCGTCTTGCCGGTGCCGGTCTGGGCAAGGCCCATCACGTCACGGCCCTCAAGCACCAGCGGAATCGCCTTTTCCTGGATCGGGGTCGGCTTTTCATAGCCTTCGCCGGCGATGCGGGAGACGAGCTGGGCGGAGAGGCCGAGTGTGGAAAAATCTGTCAAATCAATTGCGCCTTTCAAGGCATGCCGAAACACCACCCGAGCTTGGCCCTCATGGCCAAAGCCGGTGATTTCGGTTTCAAGAACCCCGCGTGAAGTGGGATCTCAGGGGTGGAAAATGCCTTCCGCGCGCCGGGTGGGAGCCCGGTCTTTCATCAAGCGCTTGACCTGACCTTGCCCGAACCGCTGAGGTTCATCTTGGCGGGCATGCTCACGCGGCATGCGAACAGGTGGAAAGCCTGGGCCGTAAATGAGGCTTGGTCTGGCAAAAGTCAAGCGGCAAGTTCGTCGCGCCGGAAATCAGGGCGTTTCGGGCCGTTTGCCGGCCAGCATCTCCCGCTTTCCGGCAAAACCGGATTGCCGGCTGACTGAAAAGCCCGCCGCCTCAAGATTGCGGCGCACGAAACCGGCAGCGGCATAGGTGCCGAATGTGCCGCCCGGTCCGGTATGGTCGAAAACGGCCTGCATCAGCGCGGCAGACCACATGTCAGGATTGCGGGATGGCGCGAAGCCATCGAGATACCATGCGTCGAAGCGCTCAGCGGACGCGGTAAGCGATGCGAGCGCGTCGCCGCAATGGACGGCAAGCCGCGTTTGCGGATCGATGCCGATCTCGACCGTTCCCGAAGGCTTGCCCGGCCAGCGCGAGACAAGCGCACGCCGTTCTTCCGCGATCTCCGGCCAGCGCGACAGCGCGCGGTCAATCTCGGCTGACGTCATCGGATAGCGTTCGAACGACGTGAAGGAGAGCCGTGCGCCAGCCGGACGGAGGCGCTTCCACTGGCGAAGCGTTTCGCAGAAATTGAGCCCCGTGCCGAAGCCGAGCTCGCCGATGGCCAGGGTTCCGCCGGCCCTCCAGCGTTCCGGCAGGCGGTTCGCTGCGATGAAGACGTGATCGCACTCGGCCCGTCCGTCGGCCCTCGAATAGAAATGGTCCTGGAAGGCATTCGAGAACGGCATGTCGTTTTCGTGCCAGGAAAGCCCGCTCGCGCCGGTTTCGCTTGCATCATTGCCTTGTTTGTGGTCCGCATCGCCCATGGTGAATGGCGATAATACGATTATGACCGCGCGTCAAAACACATCGGCCGATCTTGTGATCATCGGCGCCGGGATCATGGGGCTCTGGGCTGCCTATCATGCCGAGAAAGAAGGCATCGAAACGCTTCTGGTTGATCGTGATGCCCCGGGCAGCGGCGCCAGCAACGGTCTTCTGGGCGCGCTCATGGCCTATATGCCGGACCAGTGGGACGAGAAGAAGCAGTTCCAGTTCGAGGCGCTCGCGGCGCTGGAGGGCCAGGTCCGGCTGCTGGAAGAGGAGACGGGACTGGAAACGGGTTATCGCCGCTCGGGCCGGGTCATGCCACTCTATCAGGAACGTCAGGTCAGGACCGCGCGCCTTCGCGCCGACGAGGCGGCGAGGAACTGGCGGCTCGGTGAGCATCGCTTCGAGTGGAAAGTGGTCGAGGAGCCGCCGGAGAAAGACTGGCCGTCAAGGAGCGAGGGAGCGCTCGCCTATGTGCATGAAACGCTCGCCGCCCATGTCGCCCCGCGCGGCGTCGTAGCCGCCCTGAAGACTTTTCTCTCAACCGCCCGCCATGTTCGCATCATTCGAAAAGAGGTCGCCGCAATCGATGCCGGAGCGCATGGCATCGTGTTTTCGGTCGGGGAACGCATTGGCTTTGGAAAGGCCGTCGTCTCTGCCGGCGTGGGGGCTTTTTCGCTGCTGCAACCGCTCTGGGCGCCCGAGGGCCTGCCGCTCGGACGCCCGGTCAAGGGGCAGGCGGCGCTGCTTGCCGCCGCGTGCGACCCGGCGCTGCCGATCCTCTTTGACAACGGCCTTTATGTGATTGCCCATGCGCGCGGCCGGGTCGCGGTCGGCTCCACCTCGGAAGATGAATTTGACCGGCCCTTTGCCACGGATGGCAAGCTTGAAGATCTGATCGCCGCTGCCCGCATCGCCGTTCCCGCGCTCCGCGATGCGCCGGTCGTCGAGCGCTGGGCGGGGCTTCGCCCGCGCGGCGTCCACCGCGAACCGATGATCGGGGCGCTGGAAGACATGCCCGACGTAATCGCGCTCGGCGGCGGCTTCAAGACAAGCTTCGGTATCGCCAACCGGCTCGCCGGTCACGCGATCGGCCTTGTCAGCGATAACACCGTTTCGGTGCAGGACCTGCCGGATATATATAACCTCGAAATTTACTTGAGGCGCGCCAATAAAAACCTCGGTTGAGTGAGTAAAACCCTTCATCTCGTCGTATCAGTGTCATCGGAATCGCGTATCGGAAGGCATGTTCATCTGTATTTCTCCGTGTGACCCCGATGCCCTCCGACAAGCCACGTTATGCCATCAGCTTCACCCCGGCGCCGCATGAGGCGCTCGGCATTGTCGGGGCCAACTGGGTCGGCCGCAACGCCTATTCCGGCCAGCCGATCGAGCCGCCGATGATCGGCGGCATGTCGCTGTCGGAAATCGCCTTTCACACTGCCCTGCCGCGCCGTTACGGTTTTCAGGGCATGCTGAAATCGCCGTTCCATCTTGCCGAAGGCACAAGCGAGGCGTTGCTGCTCAATGCGCTGATGCGGTTCGCCACAGGCTGGAAGCCGTTCTTCCTGCCGCCCCTGAAGGTCGTGAGACGACGCGACAGCCTGGCCTTCGCCCCGGCCGTCGCCGTGCCCGCACTCGATGATCTCGCCGCCGCCGTGGTTTCCGAATTCGATCCGTTCCGCGCGCCCCTGAGCGAGGCGGAACTGGAGCGGCGCGACACCGGCTCGCTGTCGCCGGTGCAGTTTGCCAATCTCCACCGCTGGGGCGAACCGGACGTGCTGACGGCCTTTTCGTTCCATATGCCGTTGACCGGCCCGCTGCGGCCGCGCGACATGGAGCGGATGGAACGCGCGGCGCTGGAATTTTTCGGCCCGATCCTCGCCGAACCCGTGGAGTTCGAGAATATCGCGCTTTTCGTCGAAGAGGAGCCGGGCGCGCCGTTCTGTGTTCACTCCCTCCATCCCATGGGCGCGCTGCCGGCCCGGCGGACAGCCTGAGATGCTTGATTTCTGTGACTTTTGCGGCTTTCCTCTTTCGGTGTCCGGGCCGGTGGAGTAGCCTCGGACGATACTGAAAACGAGGCTTGCATGAGTGCTGAAACGAGCGGGTATCCGCGCGAACTGATCGGCTATGGGCGCAATGCGCCGGATCCCAAATGGCCGGGAGATGCCCGCATCGCGGTGCAATTCGTCATCAATTATGAGGAAGGCGGCGAGAGCTGCATTCTCGACGGCGATCCCGCGTCGGAGAACCTCCTGTCGGAGATCGTCGGCGCCGAGCCGTGGCCCGGCCAGCGCAATCTCAACATGGAATCGCTTTACGAATACGGGTCGCGCGCCGGCTTCTGGCGGCTGCACCGTCTGTTCACGGGGTTGAAGATCCCGGTCACCGTATACGGCGTCACGCGCGCCATGGAGCGCAATCCGGAAGCCGTTGCCGCGATGAAGGAAGCGGACTGGGAGATCGCCAGCCACGGCCTGCGCTGGCTCGAATACAGGGATTTCGACATCGAGACCGAGCGCGCCCATATCCGCGAGGCGGTCAGGCTGCATACGGAACTGACGGGCGAGCGGCCCTACGGCCTCTACCAGGGCAAGCCCTCCATCAACACGCTCGCTCTGGTGATGGAGGAGGGGGGCTTCCTCTATTCCTCCGACACCTATGCCGATGACCTGCCCTATTGGGTGCGTACGCCCGAGGGAAAGCCGTTCCTGCGCATACCCTATACGCTCGACAATAACGACATGCGCTTTGCCACGCCGCAGGGCTTCAATTCCGGCGAACAGTTCTTCGCCTATGTGAAGGACGCCTTCGACACGCTTTACGAAGAGGGCCGGCAGGGCGCGCCGAAGATGATGTCGGTCGGTCTGCATTGCCGTCTCGTCGGCAAGCCGGGTCGCACGGCGGCGCTGAAACGCTTTCTTGAATATGTTCAGACGCACGACAGGGTGTGGATCCCCCGTCGCATCGACATTGCCCGCCACTGGTACGACCATCATCTGCCGAAGGAAGACGCCCCATGATCGCACGCGAAGACTTTGTCAGCCGGTTTGGCGGCGTTTTCGAATATTCCCCCTTCATCGCCGAGCGCGCCTATGATCAGGGCCTTGTCGAAGAACCGCTGACGGCCGATGGCGTGCACAAGGCGTTGTGCACGGTGTTTCGCGCGGCGAGCGACGAGGAGCGTCTCGGGGTTCTGCGCAAGCATCCGGATCTTGCCGGAAAGCTCGCGGTTTCGGGAGAACTGACGGAGGAAAGCAGGCGCGAGCAGGCCGGCGCCGGGCTTGATCGGCTGAGCCCGGAAGAGCATGCGGAGTTTACGGGACTCAATTCCGCCTATATAGAGAAATTCCAATTTCCTTTCATTATTGCAGTCAGCGGGCTCAATAAGGACGATATTCTCGCCGCCTTCAAACGCCGGATCGACAATTCCGCCGAGGAGGAGCTGGCTACCGCCTGTCACCAGGTCGAGAAGATCGCCGGGTTCCGCCTGCAGTCCCTTCTCGCGGAGTAATTGATGTCCGAACAAGAAACGAGTGTGGCCCTGCCCGATTTCGCCGTGGGCGCGATTAACCTTGCCTCGGCGCGGCTTGGCGCGCGCGCGATCTATGCGACCGACCAGTTCTTTGCGCCGCTGGCGCGCATGCTCAAGGATGATTCTCCGGTCTTCCTGCCCGGCGAGTATGACGAGCACGGCAAATGGATGGACGGCTGGGAAAGTCGCCGAAAGCGGGTGCCGGGCCATGACTGGGCGATCATCCGCCTTGCCATGCCGGGCCGAATCCGCGGCTTCGATGTCGATACCTCGCATTTCACCGGCAATTATCCGCCGCAATGCTCGATCGAAGGCTGCTATATGGAGAGCGGCGACCCGGACGAGAACGCCGATTGGCAGGAGGTTCTGGCAAAGCGCGATCTCGGGCCGGACAGCCACCATTTCTTCGAGATGGAGCAGGATACCCGCCAGAAGGTCTTCACCCATCTGAGGGTCCATATCTATCCCGATGGCGGGATTGCCCGACTCAGGGCCTATGGCTCGGCCTATTTCAACTGGGACAAGGTCGGCGACGGCGAGGAGGTCGATCTCGCCTATATTTTCGGCGGCACCCATGCGCTGCACTGGTCGGATGCCCATTACGGCCATCCCGACCGCACGCTCGCGCCCGGACGCGGCGTCAATATGGGCGACGGCTGGGAAACCGCCCGCCGGCGCGGCCCCGGCCATGACTGGATGATCCTGAAGCTCGGCCATCCGGGCATCATTCGCCGCATCGTCGTCGATACGGCCCATTTCAAGGGCAATTTTCCCGATACCTGCATGCTGCTCGGCGCCAACCTGCCGGAGCAGAATGACGTATTCAGCGCGGAAGACCTGGCCGCATCGGAAAACTGGGCGCCGATCCTCGACGAGACCAAGCTTCAGGCGGACAATATCCACGAATTCTCCGGCGCTTCGGTGCACAATATCGGCCCGGTGACCCATGTCCGGCTGGCGATCTTCCCGGACGGCGGGGTCAGCCGCCTGCGGCTATACGGAGTGAAGGCCTAGGATGAGCATCAGGTTGCCCGTTGAGAAACTCACCCCGGAGGCCTTCGCGCCCTTCGGCACGGTGATCGCGCCGGACCCCGCAACGGCAAGAACGATCAATGGCGGCACGACCACGCGCTTTCATGCGCTGGCCACCTGCGAGGCCTATGGCACGGATGCCGCAGTGGTCCTCAGCATCTTCCGGGGGAGCCCGCGGCGTTTTCCCTATCAGGTGGACATGATGGAGCGGCATCCGCTCGGCAGCCAGAGCTTTTCGCCGCTCTCGCCCCGTCCCTTCCTCGTCGTCGTAGCCGAGGATCACGGCGGCACGCCGGCCAAGCCACGCGTGTTTCTCGCGGAGAACGGGCAGGGGGTCAATTATCGCGCCAATGTCTGGCATCATCCGCTGATGGCGCTTGGGAAGCCGAGCGATTTTCTGGTTGCCGATCGCGACGGTCCCGGCGACAATCTGGAGGAATATATCTATCCCGCTTTGTTCACCATCGAGGAGACTGACCTTTGACCGGCCTGACCACCCATGTTCTCGACACCGCGCTCGGCCAGCCCGCTTCGGAGATGAAGATCGATCTCTATCGTCTGCATGGCGAGAAGCGGGACTTCCTCAAGACGGTTTATACCAATGATGACGGCCGCGTTGACGGCGGGCCGATCATTGCCGGGGCTGACCTCGAAGTCGGGCAGTATGAACTGGTCTTCCATGCCGGCGAATATCTGCGGCGCAGCGGCGCGACGCTGACGGAGCCGGCCTTTCTGGAAGATATTCCGCTGCGTTTCGCCATCGCCGACGTGACGGCGCATTATCACGTGCCGCTGCTGCTTTCGGCCCACGCTTATTCCACCTATCGCGGAAGCTGATCCGATGAAGGTCGCGGCAATCGCCGATATCCATGGCAATATCGATGCGCTGGAGGCGGTGTTGGCCGATCTCGAGCGACACCAGCCGGATCTGATCGTCAATCTCGGCGACAGCCTGTCATCGCCGCTTGCGGCCGGCGAAACCGCCGACCGGCTACTGCCGCTGTCGCTGCCGACGGTGCGCGGCAATCATGACCGCTGGCTGGTCGACCGTCCGGAAAGCGAGATGGGCGACTGGGAAGCGCCGGCCTTCCGGCAGCTTTCAGCCAGACATCTGCAATGGATCCGCGACATGCCAAGCGCGCTGGTTGTCGAGAGTGAGGTCTTTCTCTGTCACGCCACGCCGCAGAAGGACGACGTGATGTGGACCGAGGAACTTTTGCCGTCCGGCCATTTCGCGCTGAAGGAGCAGGCGGAAATCGAGGCGCTCGCGCAAGGGGTTGCCTATCCGCTGATCCTCTGCGGCCATTCCCACATTGCCCGTTCGGTGCTGCTTTCCGGCAACCGGATCCTCGTCAATCCCGGCTCCGTCGGCTGTCCCGGTTTTACCTACCACATCCCTGTCGACCACAAGCTGGAAACGGCGCACCCGTTTGCCTGCTACGCCATCGTCGAAAAGATGGAAGCCGGCTGGCAGCCGAGCTTCCATCAGGTCCGCTACGATACGTCCCGCATGGCCGCGCTGGCGCGCGAGGCGGGCTATGAGGATTGGGCGCGCGTGATCGGGACGGGGCGGGTGGATTAGGCGCTGTTGCGCGGCCGTTTGTCGAATGCTGGCCCAACCGTGACACGTCATCCCGGGGGCGACCATTGGTGACCGGTTTAGGCATCAGTCGGGTTTTTGTTTTGGTGTCCACCCATCCACCTGCGTCATGCTCAGGCTTGACCCGAGTATCAAGGCGTGGGGGAGCGGCTTAGTCGAATGGACGGGCGTATGGCCCTGGACCCCGGCTCAAGGCCGGGGTGACGAATGAATGGCAGGCATGCTCAGGGCCGCAATGGCCATTGCGGCAAACGACGACGGAACCGCGCCTAAAACCCCACCTTCGCGATGATATCCCGATCAATTTCCTCGATATCGCGCTTGCCGCAAAGGGCCATGGTCACGTCGAGTTCCTTGCGGATGATGTCGAGGGCGCGGGTGACGCCTTTCTTGCCCATGGCGCCAAGGCCGTAAAGGTAAGGACGGCCGATATAGGTGCCCTTTGCACCGAGCGCGCGGGCCTTCAGCACGTCCTGGCCGGAGCGGATGCCGCCATCCATATGGATTTCGATATCGCCCTGAACCGCATCGACGATTTCCGGCAGGACCGAGATCGAGGACCGCGCGCCATCGAGCTGGCGGCCGCCGTGATTGGAGACGATGATCGCATCCGCGCCGGTCCTGGCAGCCATCCGCGCATCCTCGGCATCGAGCACGCCCTTCAGGATCAGCGGTCCGCCCCAGCGTTCCTTGATCCAGTCGACATCGGCCCAGGAGAGCTTCGGGTCGAACTGTTCGGCGGTCCAGACCGCAAGTGAGGAGAGATCGGAGGAGGCCGGCGCGTGGCCGACGATGTTGCGGAAGGTGCGGCGTTTGGTTTGAAGCATTTCGAGCGCCCAGAACGGCCGCGTCCCCACCTGCCAGACATGTTTCGGCGTGAATTTCGGCGGCGTTGAAAGGCCGTTGACGAGGTCCTTGTGGCGCTGACCGAGGATCTGCAGGTCAAGTGTGAGCACCAGCGCGCCGCATTTGGCCGCCTTTGCCCGGTCGATCAGATCGCCGACGAAGCCGCGATCCTTCATCACGTAAAGCTGGAACCAGAAGGGCTCTTTCGTGTTTTCCGCGACATCCTCGATCGAGCAGACGCTCATGGTCGAAAGCGTGAAGGGAACGCCCGCCTCTTCGGCCGCCTGCGCCGCCAGGATTTCGCCATCGGCATGCTGCATGCCGCAAAGCCCGGTCGGGGCGAGCGCAACGGGCATTGAGACCTTGCGGCCGATCATCGTCGTTTCCAGCGAGCGGTCGGTCATGTCGACCAGAACGCGCTGGCGCAGGTTGATCCTGGCGAAGTCCGTCTCGTTGGCGCGGTAGGTGCTTTCCGTCCAGGCGCCGCTGTCGGCATAGTCGAAAAACATCTTCGGCACGCGCCATTTCGCGCGCTTCTTCAGGTCGGCAATGGTCAACGGCTCTGAAAACATGAGCTCCTCCCCAATCAAATATGAATGCTCTTATTACATATGAGTTTACTTCTGCCAACCGGCCATTGGAAGCGGTGCCTGCAAAGCGGATTTCGCCGGGCTGCCGGCCACATAGGTCTCTGCGATCGCCCTGTCGTCGCCCATCGTTTGCAACAGGAAGAGTTCCTCCGCAAGGGTGGTGACGGCTTCCATCTTCAGCGCCATGGCGGGTGTGGCGCGGGCGTCGAGCACCACGATATCGGCATCGCTACCAGGATCCAGCGTGCCGATCCGCCCGGTCAGCGTCAGCGCTTCGGCATTGCCGCGCGTCATCGCATAGAAGCTTTCCAACGGGTTCAACCGCGCGCCGCGCAATTGCTGGATCTTGTAGGCCTCGTCCATGGTCTTCAGCATGGAGTAACTTGTGCCGCCGCCGATATCGGTGGCAACGGCGATGCGCACCGGCTTGTCGCGGGTCTCGTAATCCCTGAACGGGAACAGGCCCGAGCCGAGGAAGAGGTTGGACGTCGGGCAGTGGACGGCGACCGCGCCGGTCTCGTGAAGCAGGTCGCGTTCGCGCTCGGACAGGTGGATCGCGTGGCCGAGCAGGGTCTTCGCGCCGAGCAGATCGTAGCGGGCGTAGATATCGGTATAGTCCTGCGCTTCCGGATAAAGCTCCAGCGCGCGCTCGATTTCCGCCGTGTTTTCGGAAAGATGCGTCTGGATATGCAGGTCGGGAAACTCCCGCGCCAGCGCTCCGGTCACTTCCATCTGTTCATGCGAGGAGGTCAGCGCGAAGCGCGGCGAGATGACCACGTGGTTGCGCGCCTTGCCGTGCCAGTCGGCAATCACCGCCCTGGTGTCGTCATAGGCCGATTGCGGCGTGTCGGTCAGCGCTTCCGGCGCGTTGCAGTCCATCAGCACCTTGCCGCCGAGCATCAGCATGTTGCGTTTCGACGCTTCGGCGAAATACGCGTCCGCCGATGCCTTGTGCACCGAGCAATAGGCAACCGCCGTGGTCGTGCCCTGGCGGATCATCTCATCGAAGAAGGAAACGGCGATGCGGGCGCCGTGGGCGGGATCGGAAAAGCGCTGCTCCTCGACGAAGGTGTAGGTATTGAGCCATTCCAGAAGATTGGCGGCATAGGAGCCGACCACCTGCATCTGCGGAAAGTGAAGATGCGTGTCGATCAGGCCGGGCAGGATCAGCTTCGGCCGGTGGTCGATGATCTCCGCGCCCTCCGGCGCATCGAGCAGTACGGTTTCAAATGGCCCGAACGCCAAAATGCGGCCCTCTGAAATCAGCAGGCCGCCGTCGTCTTCGTAAACATAGCTTTCGGCGTCGGAAATCGACTGAGGCCGGCGGCTGAAGCTCAAAAGCCGGCCTCTCAGGATGCGTGGCGGTGTCATTCAGCCTTCTTTCCGCTGGTGCTGGACCTGTACCAGGCCACCAGTTTTTGTCGCTCGTCATCCGTCATGCTGGTGACATTGCCGGGCGGCATGGCATGGCTGCGGCCGGCCTGCAAGTAAATCTGGTTCGCGCGCGCGGCGATTTCGGCGTCGGTCTCGAAGCGCACGTTCAGCGGCGGACGGTGAATGCCCTCATAGACGGGTTCTGCCATGTGGCACATCGAACAGCGAGTCGAGACGACTTCCTTCGCGGCGGCGAAATGCGCGTCCTCGGCAAACTTCTCGAAGGCGGGGGCCACCGCCATGTCGGAATTTTCCGACTTGAAGAACTGCGGCGAGGTGGAGAGCCACATGATCACGATGAAGATGATCGCCGTCAGCAGCCAGGTCCAGTTCGGCTCGCCCTTGCGGGCATGCACGGTGTTGAAATAGTGCCTTATGGTCACGCCCATCAGGAATACCAGCGAGGCGATGATCCAGCTGTATGTGGTCGCGAACGCCAGCGGATAGTGGTTCGACAGCATGAAGAAGATGACCGGCAGCGTCAGGTAGTTGTTGTGGAGCGAGCGCTGCTTGGCCTCCTTGCCGAGCTTCGGATCGGGCGTCTTTCCGGCCTTCAGGTCGGCCACCACGATCTTCTGGTTGGGGATGATCACGAAGAACACATTGGCGGTCATGATCGTCGCGGTGAACGCGCCCATGTGCAGGAAGGCGGCGCGGCCGGTGAAGAGGTGCGAGTAGCCCCAGGCCATGAACACCAGCAGCACGTAGAGCAGCAGCATCAGCCCGATCGTGTGCTTGCCGAGCGGGGACTTGCAGAGATAGTGGTAGAACAGCCAGCCGATCGACAGCGATGCCAGCGAGATCAGGATCGCGACCGGGGCGGAGACGTCGAGCACGCTGCGATTGACCAGGAACAGGTCCGCGCCGCCGTAATAGACCAGCGCCAGCATCAGGAAGCCGGACATCCAGGTGAAATAGGATTCCCACTTGAACCAGATCAGGTGCTCCGGCATATGCGCCGGCGCGACCATGTATTTCTGTATATTGTAGAACCCGCCGCCATGGACCTGCCATTCCTCGCCGGAAACGCCTTCCGGCAGCCCAGGACGGGCGACCAGACCGAGATCGAGCGCGATGAAATAAAAGGAAGAGCCGATCCAGGCGATGGCGGTGATGACATGCAGCCAGCGCACGGTGAATTGCGCCCATTCCCAGATGATGGCGAGTTCAAACATAAATTGTGCCCCCGATAGTCAGATGTCGGAATGATGCGAAATTTCGGCGCGAAAAAAAAGAGCCGTCATGCGAAGAAAAGAAATTAGTTAAGGCTTTTCAGGTCTTTGCCCGTTCCGCGGGCAGCGTGCCCGCTTTTGCGGCAGAAATGACGTGGATAAGTTCGCTTGCAACCAAGGCGGCAATCACCGCCGGCCGCTTGTCGGCGACCCCGGCGCCGATCGGCATGGTGAGCCGGGAAAGCGCGGTTTCGCTCAGGCCTTCCCTGCGTGCGTGGTTGAAAAACGTGGCGCGCTTGGTTTTCGAGCCGATCATGCCGCAATAGGCAAGATCGTCCCGTTTCAGCGCTTCCGTGGCGATCAGGAAATCGAGCGCATGGTCATGGGTGAGGATGACGGCGGCGCTGCCGGCCGGCATGCGCGCGACCTCGGCCTCCGGCATTGGCGACAGACGGAGTTCCACGGTTTCGGGAAGCGGACCATCCATGTCCGGGCGGGTCTCGATCACGCTCGTCTTGAAGGGAAGCGGCGCCAGCGCCGCCGCCAGAGCCGCGCCCACGTGACCGCCGCCGAAAATATAGACCGAGGGATAGGATGCCGCTTTTTCCGCAAGCGAGGTCAGCAGACTCTCGACCGTTCCGTCATCCGTTATCTCGAAGGCAAGAACCGCGCGCCCGCCGCAGCACTGGCCGATTTCTGGGCCGAGCGCAATATCGAGCCGCAGCGGTGCGTCATGCCCTTTCAGCAGACGCCGGGCATGGTCGATCGCGATATATTCGAGCTGGCCGCCGCCGATCGTCCCGCAGGTCCGGTTTGCGGACACGGCCATCACCGCGCCTTCCTCGCGCGGCGTCGAGCCCCTGATCTCGGCCACCGTGACAATGAAAGAGGCCGGATGGTCTTCGAGGAAACGCCGGAATGTCGCGATCTCGCTCATGGCCTTACGCCTTTTTCATCCGCTCCACCGCCATCAGCACGCGTTCGGGCGTTGCCGGCGCGTCGAGCTTCGGGCAGACGCGGTAGTCGGCAACGCTGGCAACGGCCATGGAGATCGCCTCCAGCGCCGAGATTGCCAGCATGAAGGGCGGCTCGCCGACGGCCTTGGAGCGGCCGATGGTCGGCTCCATGTTTTCGGAAAAATCGGCAAGCTTGACATTGAAGATCTTCGGCCGGTCGGAGGCAAGCGGGATCTTGTAGGTGGACGGGGCATGGGTGCGAAGCCGCCCCTTGTCGTCCCACCACAATTCCTCGGTCGTCAGCCAGCCGAGCCCCTGCACGAAGCCGCCCTCGATCTGGCCGATATCGATGGCCGGATTGAGCGAGCGCCCGACATCGTGGAGAATATCGGTGCGGTCGAACATGTATTCGCCGGTCAGCGTGTCGATCGAGACTTCCGTGCAGGCCGCGCCATAGGCGAAATAGTAAAACGGCCTGCCGCGACCCGCCGCGCGGGCCCAGTGGATCTTCGGCGTCTTGTAAAAACCTGCGGCCGAAAGCTGGATGCGGGCGAAATAGGCGGCCTTGATCAGATCGGGGAAAGGAATTTCCTCCGTTCCCACGCGAACGCGATTTGGCAGAAATTCCACCTCTTCAGGCGTGACCTTCCAGTTCTCCGCGGCAAAGGCGACGAGCCGGTCGCGGATCTGCATCGCGCCGTTATAGGCGGCCATGCCGTTGAGGTCGGAACCCGAGGAGGCGGCCGTGGCAGACGTGTTCGGCACCTTGCCAGTGGTCGTCGCGGTGATCTTCACCCGTTCGAGGTCGATCTGGAAGACGTCGGCGACCACCTGCGCGACCTTGATGTAAAGCCCCTGGCCCATCTCCGTGCCGCCATGGTTGAGCTGCACCGAACCGTCCTGATAGACATGGACGAGCGCGCCGGCCTGGTTGAAGGCGGTCATGGTGAAGGAAATGCCGAATTTCACCGGGGTCAGCGCGATGCCCTTCCTGATCACCGGGCTGGTCCTGTTTAAATCGATGATCGCCTGGCGGCGGGCGCGATAGTCGGAGGTCTGTTCCAGTTCCTCGACCACGCGCAGGATGATGTTGTCCTCCACCGTCTGGTGGTAGGGCGTTACATCGCGGCCAGAGCCGTTGGGGCCGTAGAAATTCGCCTTGCGGATATCGAGCGGATCTTTCTGCAGCGCATAGGCGATTTCCTCGATGAAGCGCTCGCCCGCCAGCATGCCCTGCGGTCCGCCGAAACCGCGATAGGCGGTGTTCGAGCAGGTATGCGTCTTCAACGGCCGCGAGACCATGTGAACGTTCGGATAATAATAGGAACTGTCGGCGTGAAACAGCGTGCGGTCGGTCACCGGCCCGGACAGGTCCGAGGAAAAGCCGCAGCGCGCGGCAAAGGTCGCATCGACGCCTTCGATCACGCCGTCATCGTCAAAGCCGATGTCGTAGAAGGCGACAAAGTCGTGACGCTTGCCGGTGATCGCCATGTCCTCGTCGCGGTCTGGCCGCACCTTGACGGCGCGGTTGAGTTTCTTGGCCGCAAGGGCCGCGATTGCGGCAAAGCCGTTGCCCTGCGTCTCCTTGCCGCCGAAGCCGCCGCCCATGCGCCGCTGATAGACGGTGACGGCATTGGACGGAATGTCGAGCACATGGCCGACGATGTGCTGGATCTCGCTTGGATGCTGGGTGGACGACCAGACGGCCACCTCGTCATCCTCGCCGGGAATGGCGAGCGCGATCTGGCTTTCGAGGTAGAAATGCTCCTGCCCGCCGATCTCCATCTCTCCGGTGATCCTGTGGGGCGCCTTGTCGAGCGCGGCCCTCGCATCGCCGCGCTGCAATGTCATCGGGGTGATGACATTGGGCGCGTCATGGGCAATCGCGTCGCGGACGCTGGTCCAGAAGGGCAGGTCTTCATAGGTGACCTTCGCCAGCCTTGCAGCGGCGCGGGCCTGATGCCGGGTTTCGGCGATCACCGCGAACATGATCTGGCCGTGATACTCGACCTCTTCATTGGCAAAGAGCGGTTCGTCGTGATTGCCGCCCGAGGAAATGTCATTGGTGCCTGGCACGTCCTTTGCCGACAGCACGGCGACAACCCCAGGGGCTTTCTCCACGGCCGAGAGATCCATTGCGGCGATGCGCGCATGCGGGCGCTCGGAAAGGCCGAGGCCGACATGCAGGAGGCCTGCGGGTTCCGGAATATCATCGATATATTCGGCTGTGCCGGCGACATGCTTGTGAGCGGAATCATGGACGCGGGCCTTGTGCATGCCGCCGGAAATCTCGGTCTTCAGCGTCAGCGCTTCATTGGTCTGCTTGTCCATCTCAGGCCTCCTCGCGTTCGAAGCGTGAAAGCTCCTGCGGGCTGCCGCCGGTTTCCAGCAGCAGGCGGGAGAGCAGGTTCCTGGCTGCCAACATACGGTACTCCGCCGTCGCGCGCATATCGGTCATCGGCTGGTAGTCGCTCTCAAAGGCCTGCCGCGCCGCTTCCACGGTCTCGGTCGTCCACGGCTTGCCGGCAAGGGCGGCCTCCACATGGGCCGCGCGCTTGGGAATGCCGGCCATGCCGCCATAGGCGATCCGGATTTTGTCGACCGTGCCATCGCGCGCAAGTTCCAGATAGAACGCGCCGCAAAGGGCGGAAATATCCTCCTCGCGGCGTTTGGAAACCTTGTAGACGGCGTAGTGCGCGCCCTTGGCCGGCTTCGGAACGGTGAGCGACAGCACGAATTCGCCCGGCCGTCTGTCCTGCTTGCCGTAGTCGCGGAAAAAATCCTCAAGCGCGATGGAGCGCGTGCCGTCCTTCGATTGCAGCGTCAGCGTCGCGCCGAGGGCGATCAGGGCAGGGGGCGTATCGCCGATCGGCGAGCCATTGGCGACATTGCCGCCGATCGTGCCCATATTGCGCACCTGCTCGCCGCCGATGCGGTTGATCAGCCGGGAGAGCGCGGGGATCTTGCCGGCAAGCGCCGGAAAGGCTTCCGTATAGGTGGCGCCCGCGCCGATGATGAAGCTTTTCTCCGTTTCGGTAATCGTCTGCAGCTCTTCCAGGTGGTTGATGAAGACCATCGGGTTCAGCTCGCGCATCTGCTTGGTGACCCAGAGACCCACATCGGTGGAACCGGCAACGATGGTCGCATCGCGGTATTCGGCGAGCACCTCGGCAAGGGCCTCGACGGAGCCGGGAATGATCCCGCGCTTGCTTTCGTTGCCGATGGTGATGGTCTCGCCGGTCTTCATCGCCGCGAGCTTCGCCAGGATGGTCTCGCGCTCGCGCGCCAGCGCATCGAAGGCCGCATCCGGACGTATGGCGGAGGCCTTCTCCGCCGCCTTGATGATCGGCTCATAGCCGGTGCAGCGACAGAGATTGCCCTGCAACGCCTTTTCGATGGCCTGACGCGAAGGTTTCTCGTTTTCCATCCACAGCGCGTAGAGCGACATGACGAAACCCGGCGTGCAGAAACCGCATTGCGAGCCGTTCATGTCGACCATGGCCTGCTGGACAGGGTGCAACACGCCGTCTTTTGCCGCCAGGTGCTCGACAGTGACGACATGGGTGGCGTTCAGCGAGGCGGTGAAGCGGATGCAGGCATTGACCGTCTCGTAGACGAGCCTGCCGCGCGTCAGCCTGCCGACGAGCACGGTGCAGGCGCCGCAATCGCCCTCGGCGCAGCCTTCCTTGGAGCCGGTCAGGCGCCGTTCAATGCGCAGATAGTCAAGCAGGGTTTCCGACGGCGAGAACCTGTCGCGCGTCACCTCCCTGTCATTCAGGATGAACCGTATCGTCATCAAAATTCCTTCAGAAATACCCGGAGGCCGGCGCTATTGCGCGGTCCAGCCGCCGTCAATCGAAATATGCGTGCCGGTGACCTGGCAGGCGGCGTCGCTCGCTAGATAAAGCGCCGCGGCGGCAATCTGCTCGACGGTCACGAACTGCTTGGTCGGCTGGGCGGCGAGAAGAACGTCGGTCTTCACCTGTTCTTCCGTCATCCCGCGCGCCTTCGCCGTATCCGGGATCTGCCTTTCCACGAGCGGGGTCAGCACATAGCCGGGGCAGATGGCGTTGACCGTGATGTTGTGGCGGGCAAGTTCCAGCGCGACCGTCTTCGTCAGCCCCATCATGCCGTGCTTTGCCGCCACATAGGCGGATTTGAACGGCGAGGCGACCAGCCCGTGGGCCGAGACAAGGTTGATGATCCGCCCGTGGCCCGCCTGCTTCATCAGCGGAACCGCATGGTGGATCGTATGGAAAGAACTCGTCAGATTGATGGCAATGATCTGGTCCCATTTTTCCGGCGGAAAATCCTCGATCGGACTGACATGCTGGATGCCGGCATTGTTGACCAGGACGTCGAGACTTCCGAAGGTTTGGCGGGCCGTCGCGATCAGGTCCGCAATCTCGTCCGGCTTGGTCATGTCGGCGGGATGGTAGATCACCGAGCCGTCGCCGGTGCTGCCGATGCGCTCGACGGCCTGGTTGATGGTCTCTTCCGTGCCGAAGCCGTTGATGACGAGATTGTCGCCGGCCTTTGCGAAGCCTTCGGCAATGCCGAGGCCTATACCGCTTGTGGAGCCGGTCACCACTACAGTGCGCGCCATGATATGTCTGCCATTCCCGTTTTTGTTGTTGTTTGCGATTTGCCGGAAAGGTTATGCGCAAACCGGAAGCCATGCAATTGCTTGCATGCCGCGGGACGGCAAGAAATATGCGCCGCCGCAGGGCGCGCGACGGGCGGTGAACACAGCGTTTCGCAAGTGGCGACGTCCCGTCCCGTGACTTGCGGCAGGCGATGCTCCATATCAGGGCCAAACGCAATTCAGCTTTTGGCTTGGAAGGACGATCTGATGGAACTGGGTGTCTTCACATTTGCCGATGTCGACCCGTCTGACGGCATTGATCGCGGGAAAGAGGCGGAACGCCGCATGCGGGACCTGATGGAGGAAATCAGGCTGGCGGACGATGTCGGGCTCGACGTCTTCGGCGTCGGCGAGCACCACCGCGTCGACTATCTGGTCTCTTCTCCGGCAACCGTGCTCGCCGGCGCCGCCACGATCACGAAGACTATCCGGCTGACGAGCGCGGTCTCGATCCTGTCATCGGATGATCCCGTACGCGTGTTCCAGCAGTTTTCCTCCGTTGACCTGCTGTCCTCGGGACGGGCGGAGATCATGGCCGGGCGCGGCTCCTTCATCGAAAGTTTTCCGCTGTTCGGCTATCCGCTGGAAGCCTATGACGAGCTGTTTTCGGAAAAGCTCGATCTTCTGTTGAAGATCCGTGAAAACGAGAAGGTCACCTGGTCGGGCAACACGCGCGCGCCGCTCAAGGACCAGCCGGTCTATCCGCGTCCGGTGCAGAACCCTCTGCCGGTCTGGATCGCCGCAGGCGGCACGCCGCAATCGATGGCCCGCGCCGGCTTTCTCGGCCTGCCGCTGATCATAGCGATCCTGGGCGGTCAGCCGCGCCGGTTTGCGCCGCTCTTCGATATCCACCGCCAGGCGGGTCTGCAGGCCGGTCATGATCCGGCGAAGCTGAAGCGCGGCATTTCCGTCCATGGTTTTCTCGCCGATACGGCGGAAGAGGCCGCCGACATCTTCTTCGAACCGCAGAAGGCCGTGATGGACCGGCTCGGGCGCGAGCGCGGCTGGGGGCCGCAGAGCCGGGCGCAGTTCGATGCCTCGATGGGACCGGAAGGCGCGCTCTTCGTCGGCGGGCCGGAGGACCTTGCGCGCAAGATTGTCGCCCACCAGCGCATTTTCGGTCTCGACCGGTTCATGATTCAGTTCGCCGTCGGGCTTGTGCCGCAAGCGCAAGTGTTGCATGCCATCGAGCTGTTCGGCAAAAAGGTCGCGCCGATGGTGCGCGAAATGCTCGCCGACGGCGAACCGGTTTAGAATTCGAAAGTTGATAAAGAGGGCCTGAATGATCGTCACGACAGAAGAAGAGCTTCAGGCCCTGAAGGACATCGGCCGCATCTGCGCGGGCGCGGTCGACATCATGTCGAAGGCGCTGGAGCCCGGCATTACGACGCTTGAACTTGACAAGATCGGCCGCAGGTTCCTGGAAGACAACGGCGCGCAGTCGGCGCCGGAAGTGACCTATCGGTTTCCCGGAGCGACCTGCATTTCCGTCAACGAGGAGGTCGCCCACGGCATTCCGGGCGAGCGTGTGATTGCCGCCGGCGACCTCGTCAATATTGATGTTTCGGCCGAGAAGAACGGGTTTTTCTCCGACACCGGCGCATCCTTCGCCGTGCCGCCGGTGACAGCGAAGATCAAGCGCCTCTGCCGCGACGGCAAGCGGGCGATGTGGACGGGCATCAACCAGGTGAAACCCGGCGGCGAATTCGCCGATATCGGCAATGCCATCGGCGATTTTGCCCGCAAGAATCGATATTCGCTGATCCGCAACCTCGCAAGCCACGGCATCGGCCGCTCGCTGCACGAGGAGCCCGCCGAGCTTTCCACCTGGCCGGACCCGAGCGAACGCCGGCGCATTGCCGAGGGGCATGTGTTCACTGTCGAGCCGTTTCTTTCGCTCGGCGGCGAATTCGCCGAGGAGGAAGAGGACCGGGACTGGGTGCTCTATTCGATCCCGAAGGCGCTGACGGTCCAGTTCGAGCACACGCTGGTGGCAACCCGAAACGGCCCGGTGATCCTGACGCTGCCCGACGGCGAGTAGTATGCTCTCTGCTTGCGGCGCGAAGGCGTCTGCAAGACCTGAACAATGTTTAATTTCTCTTTCGGCCGTTTTTTGCCATAGATGGGCGGACAACTCCGTCATTCGCGATTTTCCGGAAGGCCAACCCCTTGTTTCAGTCGTTTTTTCCGAAGCCGAAACTGTTTTTCGCCTCCGCCCTGGTCTGGGCACTGGTCGCAATCGCCGGCTGGTACGGCGTGGTGCGCGAACTGGGTGTTGCCGTAGGCTTCGCGCCCTATCCGGAAGGCGAGCAGCCGATCGGGCTTGCGCATTTCGTCACGCCCGACTTCCTGTGGTTCTACCTTTATTATGCCGTGTTCTCGGTGATCTTCGGCGTGTTCTGGTGGATCGTCGGTGACAATCGCAAATGGCAGCCCTGGTCGGTTTGGGGGTCGCAACTGATCATCTTCGTCACCTATTTCTCGGTGCAGATTTCGGTTGCCATCAACAACTGGCGCCGTCCTTTCGGGGATACGTTGCAGGCCGCGCTGCAGGGCGAAGGCGGCATCACGGTCGGCGATTTCTATACGCTGATGCTGATCTTCCTGCAGATCGCCTTTCTGAGCGTCACTCTTTTCATCGTTTCGCGCTTCTTCATCAGCCACTACATCTTCCGCTGGCGCACGGCGATGAATGATTACTATACCGGCATGTGGGAGCGCGTCCGTCATATCGAGGGCGCATCCCAGCGCGTTCAGGAAGACACGATGCGTTTCGCCTCGATCATGGAAGGGCTCGGTGTTTCGATGATCGATTCGGTGATGACGCTGATCGCCTTTCTGCCGGTGCTGTTCTCGCTGTCGCAATATGTCACCGAACTGCCGATCGTCGGCGCGATTCCCGCTCCGCTTTTCACCGCGGCGATCTTCTGGTCGCTGTTCGGCACGATTTTGCTCGTCGTGGTCGGCATCAAGCTACCGGGACTGGAGTTTCGCAATCAGCGCGTCGAGGCCGCCTATCGTAAGGAACTGGTCTATGGCGAGGACCATGAGGACCGCGCCGATCCGGTCACGCTGCAGGAGCTCTTCACCAATGTGCGCCGCAATTACTTCCGGCTCTATCTGCACTACACCTACTTCAATCTCGCCCGCAGTCTCTACCTTCAGGCCGACAATATCTTCGGCTATTTCATTCTGGTGCCGGCGATCGTCGCCGGCGCGGTCACCTACGGTCTCGTGCAGCAGATCGTGACAGCCTTCGGCCAGGTTGCCTCCTCGTTCCAGTATCTCGTGATGTCCTGGTCGACCATCATCGAGCTGATTTCGATCTACAAGCGCCTGAAGGCCTTCGAGGCTGCGATCTTCGGTCAGCAACTGCCGGAGATCGACCGCGAGGACTATCAGGAGCCGGGCGGCGCAGTGGCCGATACGCATCCCGATTGAGCAAATTGAAACCGCCGCCGTCTGAAGCGACTTCAAACGGCGGTGTTTCGCGCCTATTGTGCTGGCGGTATTTCGCGCCTTCAGGGGGATAGCGCCATGGTCATGCTCATCGTTGCCGTGCTGGTTTTCACGGGCATTCATCTCATCAACACTTTCGCGCCGGGGTTTCGCCGCTCGATGATCGATCGTCTGGGCGAGAACGGTTGGAAGGGGGGCTTTTCGCTCGCGGCGCTGGCAGCGCTCGTCTTCATGATCTGGGCCTTCGGCCGGGCCCGTCAGGAAGGCATCGTGCTCTACACGCCGCCCTTCTGGATGGCGCACGTCACCCTTCTTCTGATGCTTCTCGCGATGATCTGTCTTGCCGCAAGCTTCTTTCCGCCGGGTCGGATCACGACGATGGCCAAGCATCCGATGGTGCTGTCCGTGAAGATCTGGGCTTTCGCCCATCTTCTGGCCAATGGCGAGGCGGCATCCGTCATCCTCTTTGCGGGCCTTCTCGTCTGGGCGGTGATCCTCAGGATTTCGCTGGCACGGCGCGAGCGCTCCGGCAATTACAGTCGCAAACCCTTCGTCTCCGCGCGCTACGACGCCTATGCTTTCGTCCTCGGGGTCGTGCTCTGGGGACTGTTCATCTGGAAGCTTCACATCTGGCTGATCGGCGTTCCGGTGCCGCTCGCCATGTGAAAACAGGCCGTCCGGTGCAATATCACCGTTGCCGCGCGGCTTTTTCCCTTACAACGGGATGAAAAAACGGCTAGAAGGCCCGGCACTGGAGAATGAAATTCGTGCCGGAGTGACGGAATGGCAAATCAGGACGACAGTTTTATCCGCGAGGTCAACGAGGAGCTGCGTTCCGACAGGATGAAGGATGCGTGGCGGCGCTTCGGGCGTTATCTGATCGCCCTTGCCGTCCTGCTCGTCGTCGGAACCGCGGGCTGGCGCGGCTATGAATACTGGCAGGCGCGTGAAGCGGCCCAGTCCGGCGATGTTTTCCTGACCGCGCTGAACCAGATCGAAGCCGGCAATCTTGCCGCCGCCGAAGAGACGCTGTCGAAGCTCGAGTCCGAAGGCCATGGGGCCTATCCGGTTCTTGCCGAATTGCGCGCAGCGACGCTTCTTTCCGAAGCGGGCGATACGGCCGCAGCGGTCTCCGCCTTCTCTTCGATTGGCAAGGATCGCAGCGTGCCGGAAGCGATCCGCGACGCCGCCAAGCTGCGCGCCGGCTGGCTGCTGGTCGATACCGGGACCTATGAACAGGTTTCGGCGGAAGTGGAAGCGCTTGCCAATGACGGCAATCCGTTCCGCTTCTCCGCCCGGGAGATTCTCGGTCTTTCCGCCTATGGCCACCAGGATTACGCCCGCGCCCAGCAATGGTTCGAGGACGTCGCCAACGACCCCGAAGCCCCGCGCAATGTCTTGAACCGCGTGCAGATCCTGCTCGAGGTCATGACTGCCAATGGCGAAATCAAGGATGCCGGCTGAGCCGGCCCGCGAGGAACAGATGAATTTCAAGGTCGCGATCGTCGGAAGGCCGAATGTCGGCAAGTCCACGCTGTTCAACCGTCTGGTCGGACAGAAGCTGGCGCTTGTTGACGACACGCCGGGCGTGACGCGCGACCGCCGGCCGGGCGAGGCGCGGCTGTTTGATTTGCGCTTCACCATCATCGATACGGCCGGTCTTGAAGAGGCTGCCGCCGACACGTTGCCGGGGCGCATGCGCGCGCAGACGGAAGCGGCGATCGACGAGGCCGACCTGTCGCTCTTTCTCATCGACGCCAAGGCCGGCCTGACGCCCGCCGACGCAACGCTTGCCGAACTGCTGCGTCGCCGCGGCAAACCGGTGGTGCTGGTTGCCAACAAGGCGGAAGCGCGTGGCTCGGATGCCGGCTTTTATGATGCCTTCACGCTGGGCCTAGGCGAGCCCTGTCCGATTTCCGCCGAACATGGCCAGGGCATGAACGATCTGCGCGAGGCGATCATCGAGGCGATCGGCGAGGACCGCGCCTTCCCAAAGGAAGAGCCTGCCGAGGAAGCGCTCACCGATGTGATGCTGACGCGGGAAGAGGCGGAAAACCCGGAAGAGGCCGCCCCCTATGACGACAGCAAGCCCTTGCGGGTCGCGATCGTGGGCCGTCCGAACGCCGGAAAATCGACGCTGATCAACCGCTATCTCGGCGAGGAACGGCTGCTCACCGGCCCGGAAGCCGGCATCACCCGCGATTCCATTTCGGTGGAGTGGGAGTGGCGCGGCCGGCCGATCAAGCTGTTCGACACCGCCGGCATGCGCCGCAAGGCGCGGGTGGTCGAAAAACTTGAAAAACTTTCCGTCTCCGACGCGCTGCGGGCCATCCGTTTTGCCGAATGCGTGGTGATCGTCTTCGATGCCACGATCCCGTTTGAAAAGCAGGACCTGCAGATTGTCGATCTCGTGCTGCGCGAGGGCAGGGCGGCCGTGATCGCGTTCAACAAATGGGACATGATCGAGGACCGCCAGCAGGTGCTGGCGGATTTGCGCGAGAAGACAGAGCGGCTTTTGCCGCAGGCGCGCGGCATTCGCGCCGTGCCGATTTCCGGCGAGCGGGGCACCGGCCTCGACAAGCTGATGCAGGCGGTCGCCGATACTGACAAGGTGTGGAACCGCCGCATCTCGACGGCCAGGCTCAATCGCTGGCTCGACGGCCAGACGGTCAGCCACCCGCCGCCCGCCGTTTCCGGCCGGCGTCTTCGGATGAAATACATGACGCAGGTGAAAACCCGTCCGCCCGGCTTCATGATCTCCTGCACCAGGCCGGACGCGGTTCCGGAAAGCTATATCCGCTATCTGACCAATGGTCTGCGTGCCGATTTCGACATGCCGGGCGTGCCGATCCGCATTCATTTCCGCGCCGGCGACAATCCTTTCGAGCACAAGCGCAAGAAGAAGCGTTGATCAGGGCCCGTGGGCGACAAGCATGTTGTCGTAGAACTGCCGCGCCGCCGCCTCCCACGTATAGGTCAGAGCCAGGTCGCGCGCCGCTTCCGGCGAACATTCCAGCGCCTTGAGGCAGGCGGCCTTCAGGTCGTCGTCAAGCGCGCCGGCCTGCTGATCGCCGTCGAGAATGTCGCGCGGACCGGTCACCGGAAAGGCCGCGACGGGCACGCCGCTTGAAAGCGCCTCGATGATCGTGTTGCCGAACGTGTCCGTCTTCGAGGTGAAGACGAAGACGTCCGCTTCTGCATAGGCCTCCGCCAGCGCTTCGTCCTGCAGCATGCCGGCAAAATGAACGTCGGGGTATTTTTCCTCAAGCGCCTTGCGCGCCGGTCCGTCGCCGACGACGACGATGCTGCCGGGCAGGTCGAGCGCGAGCAGCGCGGGAAGATTCTTTTCCACCGCGACGCGCGCAACCGTGAGGAAAACCGGCCGCCTGAGGCCGCCGAACGGCGCGGCCGATTTTTCCCGCGGATGAAACAGCGTGTTGTCGATGCCCCGGCTCCAGCGCATCAGGTTGTGAATGCCGCGCTCTTCCAGTTCGCGCGCCAGGCTTTCCGTTGCCACCATGCAGCCATGGCCGGAATTGTGGAATCGCCGGACGACGCCGTAAAGCATGTCCTTGGGGATCGGCAGGCGGGCCGCGACATATTCGGGAAAGCGGGTGTGATAGCTGGTGGTAAACCGCATTCCGTTCTTGAGGCAGTAGCGGCGCGCCTTGAAGCCGAGCGGGCCCTCCGTGGCGATATGGAGGAAATCCGGCGCGCTGTCGGCGATCTTGCGGGCGACCTGTCCATAGGTGGCGAGCGCCAGGCGGATTTCGGGATAGGTCGGCATCGGCATGCTGCGGAACAGATCGGGCGTAATCATCGTCACCGCGACGCCCATCTTCTCCAGTTCGTGATTGGTGTTTTCGATCGAGCGGACGACGCCGTTGACCTGCGGATGCCAGGCATCGGACACAAGCGTCAGTCTCTTGGGCGCGCTTTCGTTCACGTCGGTCTACCGATTCTTCCGCCGGCGCAGTCCGGCCGGTCCGGCCCTGTTATCCAAGTGATGTTACAGCCTTATTACACCGCGATTTCGCCGCAAACGCCAGCGGCCGATCGCGCGCCTTCTCCATTTACCTGACGCCGGCGCGACGATAGGCTGGCGGCCGGAGATCTCAGACCATTTCAGCAAGGAATTTTCGATGACCGACGAGAAAAGCGAAAACGGCGCATGGTGGCGCGGCGGCGTCATCTACCAGATTTATCCGCGCTCGTTTCAGGATACGACCGGCGACGGGATCGGCGATCTGCCGGGGATTACCCGCAGGCTTGCCTATGTTGCCGAGCTCGGCGTCGATGCGGTCTGGCTTTCGCCCTTCTTCACCTCGCCGATGGCGGACATGGGCTATGATGTCGCCGACTATCTCGATGTCGACCCGATGTTCGGCACGCTCGATGATTTCAGGGCGCTCGTGGCAGAGGCCCACCGGCTGGGGCTCAAGGTTATTATCGACCAGGTGCTTTCCCACACCTCCGACCAGCATGCCTGGTTCAAGGAAAGCCGCAAGAGCAAGGTGAATGACAAGGCGCACTGGTTCGTCTGGGCCGATGCCAAGCCGGACGGGACCGCGCCCAACAACTGGCTGTCGATCTTCGGCGGTCCGGCCTGGGAGTGGGACGGCACGCGCAAGCAGTATTACATGCATAATTTCCTGGCGAGCCAGCCGGACCTCAATTTCCATTGTGCGGCGGTTCAGGACGCCCTGCTCGAAACGGTCCGCTTCTGGCTGGAGCTCGGCGTCGACGGCTTCCGCCTGGACACGGTGAACTATTATTTCTGCGACGAGAAACTGCGCGACAATCCGGCGGTCGACGGCGAGCTTGGCCCGATGGGCCTCGATGCGCCGGACGTGAACCCCTATGGCTTCCAGCAACACATCTACGACAAGACACGACCGGAAAATATCGGTTTTCTCCGGCGCTTCAGGGCGCTTCTCGATGAATATGACGAGCGCACATCGGTGGGCGAGGTCGGTGACGGCGCGCGCTCGCTGAAAACGGTTGCCGCCTATACCTCCGGC
The DNA here is from genome assembly GCF_001578105.1 of Martelella sp. AD-3. Lineage (GTDB taxonomy): Bacteria > Pseudomonadota > Alphaproteobacteria > Rhizobiales > Rhizobiaceae > Martelella. Next base: position 872,253 of record NZ_CP014275.1, read on the forward strand.
AATGACAAGCTGCACATGTGCTATACGTTCGATTTTCTCGGGCCGAATTTCTCGCCCGCCCATATTCGCGATTGCGTGGAGAATTTCTTCGCCACGGTCAAGGACGGCTGGGTGTGCTGGGCGTTTTCCAACCATGACGTCGATCGCCACGCTTCACGCTTCGCCAGAACCGAAGCCGAGCGTGAGCCGGTGGCAAAGCTCGCTATCTCGCTGCTGGCGACCCTGCGCGGCTCCATCTGCCTCTATCAGGGCGAGGAGCTCGGCCTGCCGCAGGCGGAGATTGCCTTCGAGGATCTGCAGGACCCCTACGGCATCCGCTTCTGGCCCTCTTTCAAGGGGCGCGATGGCTGCCGCACGCCGATGCCGTGGAGCAATGTCGCGCCCCATGCCGGCTTCACCACGGCTGACAGGCCCTGGCTTCCGGTGCCGGCGGAGCATCTGCCGCTTTCGGTGTTCGAGCAGGCGCCTGAGCCCGACACGGTCTATAACCACTACCGCGCCGTGCTGTCCTTCCGCGCCGAGCACGACGCGCTTTTCGATGGGGATATCGCCTTCATGGAGACCGACAATGAGGACGTGCTGATGTTCACGCGGGAAAAGGACGGAAAGACGCTGCTCTTCGTCTATAATTTCGCCGACACGCCGCAATCCGTGCCGCTGCAGATCGCGCTCGAGCATGTCGACAGTCTCGACCTGCCGGGCATGACCGGGGTTCTGAACGGCGCCCATGTCGATCTGGGCGCCTTTGACGGCTTTTGCGCGAAACTGTGAGGGCTTCAGGCGTCGATGGTGACGCTGAAGGCAAAACGGGCGCTTTCGCCCGGCTGGAGGATCTTGGTAAACGGCCGCGCCTCGAGCGCGGCCCCCTTTTCATGGGCAGCGGCCATGCCGTGCCAGGGTTCGACGCAGATATAGGGCGCGCCGGGCTTGGTCCAGAGTGCCAGATTGGGAAGGCCCTCGAAAACGAAATGAAGGGCGGGGCCGTCTTCGGCGCTAAAGGTGAGGCGGTCGCCGGCGCCTTCCGGGAAGATCATCGCGTCGTCCTCGAAATAGTCATGGTCCAGCGCGAGGATGCCCTCGGAAAAGGGAGAGGGCAGGCGAGAGAGATCCAGAAGCCCGTCGCGCAGGCGGATCATTTCCGGCTCCGCGCGGTTTGCGAGGGTGATGTGGTGGACATGGCCCTTGTTCATGCCGGGCATCGGCCAGCGGAAGGCCGGGTGGAAGCCGAAGCCGAAGGGCATCGGCCTGTCGTCATTGTTCTCGACCATCGCCGAAACGCCGAGCGTTTTTCCTTCGAGTGCATGTTCGATCGCGAGGCGGAAGGCGAAAGGGTAGGATTTCCGTGTTTCGTCCGTGTCCGTCAGGACGAAGCGGCAGAGCGTGTCCGTCTGTTCTTCGAGCGTGAACAGGCTCTTGCGCGCAAAACCGTGCTGCTTCATGGCAAAGGGCTCGCCGCCGATTTCCACCCGGTCGTCAGGCGCTTTGCCGACGATCGGAAACAGAATCGGCGCGCGTCCCGTCCAGAATTCAGGGTCTCCGTTCCACAGCCAGTCGCGTCCGTCGGCGGTCCTGATCGACTGCGTCTCGGCGCCGAGCGGCGAGACGATGACGGCAAGAGCTTCGTTGGCGATGCGGATGGCGTCTGTCATGGTCGGGCCTCGTGGCGCTCTCGTTGCGAGAAGAAAGGAATGCCCGGCGGAGGTTTTGCCGCCGCCGGGCGCCGGGGTCTCAGATATTGTTCATCAGAACCGTGCGCAGCTTGTCGAACAACTCGTCGATTTCGGACTTCGATATGATCAGCGGCGGCGACAGCGCGATGATGTCTCCGGTGGTGCGGATCAGAAGCCCGTCCTCATAGGCCTTGAGGAAGGCCGAGAAGGCGCGCTTGGTCGGCTCGCCGGCGATCGGCTCCAGCTCGATTGCGCCGATCAGGCCAAGGTTGCGGATGTCGATGACATGCGGGCTGTCTCTCAGGCTGTGAAGCTGCTCTTCCCAATAGGGCGAAAGCTCCTTGGCCCGGGTCAGCAATCCCTCTTCCTGGTAGGTCTCGAGCGTGGCAAGGCCGGCCGCGGACGCGATCGGGTTGCCGGAATAGGTGTAGCCGTGCATGAACTCGATCATGTGCTCCGGGCCGTTCATGAAGGCATCGTGGATCTCGTCCTTGACGAATACCGCGCCCATGGGGATGACGCCGTTGGTCAGTCCCTTGGCGGTGGTCATGATATCCGGCGTCACGCCGAAATATTCGGCCGCGAAAGGGGCGCCGATGCGCCCGAAACCGGTGATAACCTCGTCGAAGATCAGCAGGATGCCGTGCCTGTCGCAGATTTCGCGCAGCCGCTGGAGATAGCCCTTCGGCGGAATGAGCACGCCGGTGGAGCCGGCCACGGGCTCGACGATGACGGCGGCGACCGTCGAGGGGTCATGCAGCGCGACAATCCGCTCCAGAGTGTCGGCAAGGTCGGCGCCGTGTTCGGGCTGGCCCCTGGTGAAGGCGTTCTTCTCCGGAAGGTGCGTATGGGGAATGTGGTCGACGCCTGTCAAAAGCGTGCCGAACATCTTGCGGTTCGAGACGATGCCGCCGACGGATGTGCCGCCGAAATTGATGCCGTGATAGGCGCGTTCGCGGCCGATCAGACGGAAACGCTCGCCCTGGCCCTTCACCCGGTGGTAGGCCAGAGCGATCTTCAGCGCGGTATCGACGGATTCGGAGCCGGAATTGGTGTAGAAGACGTGGCCCATGCCCTGAGGCGCGAGGTCCACCAGACGGTTGGCGAGTTCGAAGGCCTTCGGGTGGCCAAGCTGAAAAGCGGGCGCATAGTCGAGCTCGCCGGCCTGGGCGCGGATCGCCTCGGTGATCTTCGGTCGGCAATGACCGGCATTGACGCACCACAGCCCCGCGGTGCCGTCGAGCACGGTGCGGCCGTCGACCGTCTTGTAATACATGTTCTTGGCCGAGGCGAACATGCGCGGCGCCTTCTTGAACTGCCGGTTTGCGGTGAACGGCATCCAGAAGGCTTCGAGGTTGTTGGGGGCGACGCGGTCGGACATAAGCTGCTCCACAGAAGAAAGCGACCCGTTTGCCGGGCAGTGCTTTTTTTGAATTATACGGTGGAGCACGTTATCAGCGGATGGAGCGCCGTCAAGCTGGAAGGCATGCGCGAGGAGCGCAAATGGCGGCGGCTCGCGCCTTGGTCCTTTCTGTACCCCGGCGGGGGTTCGCCGATTGCCAGACCGCCCCGATTGTCAGCACCGGAAGCGGCGGTCCGCACGGGCTCAGCCTGCGAGGTCAACTCGCAAGCGTGTCGCGCCAGCCCGAGCGGTCATAAATGTCATCGAGCGTTTCGAGCAGTTTCTTCACCGGCTCCGCGTGGGTGCTGTAATAGATCGTCTGCGCCTCGCGACGGGTTTCAACCAGGTTCTGCGCCCGCAACTTCGAGAGGTGTTGCGAGAGCGCCGACTGACTCAACCCTACCCTGTTGGCAAGCGCGCCGACGGGCATTTCATTCTCGATCAGAACGCAGAGAATCTGGAGGCGTTTCGGGTTGGCCATGGCTGCAAGAAGACAGGCTGCAACAGCGGTTTTGTCCGTTTGTGTGTTTGTTCTCACGGTGATGATTCCTTTGCTGGACATCGGCGCTACACAAGTCATGTATAACAAGAGAAACTTACACAAGCTTTTATAAAAAAGTAATCTTAAATTTTGGGTATTTTACAGGCGAATTCGTGGACAGACTCAAGCAATTCATCATGATTAGTCGAGACTTTTTCAAAATCATGCCGTGCTATAATTCGTCTTTCTCTAAAATATATACCTTCCGGGTCGATGTCTATAAAGGCATATTCTTTGTTTTCGACTTGGAGGAACATGCTTTCCGCATGCTTTGCAGCGTAGGAGAAATCGAACCACCGATAGGTCATCAATGCGCCGGGCCGCACAAGGTCCGCCCCTTCCAGCGCGAATGCCTTGCCGAAACCGCCGTTGAGATTGGCCGAAACCGGCTCCAGGCGGAACAGGTTGAAATCGGGGAAGTCAATGTAAGTTTTTGCTTTCGGGTGTCGGCTGAGAAAGCGCCGGCGCAACCAGGCGTGGTGCACGCTTTCGCGGTCAACAAGGCATGCATGGCAGCGCGTGGTCAGGCGCGGATGGGCCAGCGGATCGCCCTTGGCCGGCTCTCCGGTCAGGATTGAAACGCGATCGTCCGCCTCGATCGCGCGGGTGTGGACGGAAAGCCCGGAGACCAGGATCGCCGGCGCGCCGTCAATATCGGTTGCCAGCAGAACGCGGCTTGCGAGCGGGAAGCCGGTTTCCTGTTCGTTGACGGCAAGCGCGGCGTAAGGGGCTTCCCGGACAAGCCTGCGGGCCAGCGCCCTTGCGGCCCCGTCGGTTTCGCGCAGGATATTTCTGTTCATCGGGTTTCCTCCTGTCCGGTCTCGGTCGGGCGGGCGGCGGCAAGGTGCATCATCATGTCCTGCTCGGTAATCGTTCCGGCAATCCGTCCGCGATCGACGACGCCGATCGTGCCCGGACGCTCGGAAAGCGCGCGCAGGAGCGCTGCCGCCGACGTGCCGGGCTTCACCGTCGCCGATATACGGACATCGAGCCGTGCCCGGTCGGTCACGGGCTGCATGATGTCTTCTGCCGTCAGAAAGGCAAAGCGGTTGGCGTGAGCGACGAAATCGGCGACATAGCCGCTCGCCGGCCTGCTGACGATCTCGCGCGGCGTGCCGGTCTGGACGATCCTGCCGGCCTGCATAATCGCGATCCGGTTGCCGAGCTTGATGGCTTCGTCGAGGTCATGGCTGACGAACAGGATGGTCTTCCTCAATCGATCCTGAAGCGACAGCAACTCATCCTGAAGATGGGCGCGGATCAGCGGATCAAGCGCGGAGAACGGCTCGTCCATCAACAACACCGGAGCGCCGGTGGCAAGCGCGCGCGCGAGCCCCACCCTTTGCTGCATCCCGCCGGACAGGGCATGAACCGGCTGATCGGCCCAATCCGTGAGCCCGACAAGCGCCAGCTGTTCCTCGACCCGATCGCGTCTCTCCTTCTTGGGGGTGCCTGCAAGTTCAATTCCGAACGCGACGTTTTCGGCAACGCTGCGCCATGGCAACAGGGCGAACTGCTGGAAAACCATGGCAACCGAACGGTTCCTGAGCGCCCGCAGCGCGCGGCCGCCATCGGCGTAGGGGTTGATCGGCCCGTTCTCGGTCTGAACCTCCACGGTGCCGCGGGTTACCGGCGCCAGGCCATTGACGGCGCGCAGCAGCGTCGATTTTCCGGAACCAGAAAGCCCCATCAGCACGACGATCTCGCCCTCGCCGACCGCAAGCGAGGCATCGCTGACGCCAACGAGGTTTCCCGTCTTCTTCAGAATGTCATCGCGAGAAAGGCCGGCGTCGATCAACGGCAGGGCGCGCCTGGGGCGCTTGCCGAACACGATATCGATATTTCTCAGTTCGAGGGCCTTGTTCATCGAAAGGGCTTTCGAGACGGATGACGGAGAGCCGGGCGGCGGGGCGCCCGCGCGATCTTTTCCACAAACCGGCCGCCGCGACAAGGGCGCTGACTGCCGTCGCCGAAGGCCGACCCGGCGTCTTTTCTGTGACTTGCGGCATTTTGCGCTTTATCGGCGCCCGTCGTTTTCGGCAAAAGAAAGCCGGAAGGATCGGTGGAATGGCCAAGCTTCACTATTACTACGCGACGATGAACGCGGGAAAATCGACGCTGCTTCTGCAGGCGGCCTATAATTACCGCGAGCGGGGCATGCATGCCGTGATCCTGCTGGCGGAATTCGATGATCGGGCCGGCAAGGGCGTCGTCTCGTCCCGCATCGGGCTCAAGGCCGATGCCGTGACATTCGGGCCCGAGACCGATCTCTTCGAACTGGCCGGGCGGCTGAACGGCGAGAAGGCCATCGATTGCCTGTTTGTCGATGAGTCGCATTTCGCCACCGCCGGTCACGTGTGGCAGCTTGCGCGGATTGTGGACGAACTCGGCCTTCCGGTGATGGCCTACGGCCTCAGGTCCGATTTTCGCGGCGAGCTGTTCCCGGCCTCGCGGGAGTTGTTCGTTTTGGCAGACGAGATCCGCGAAGTGCGGACGATCTGCCATTGCGGCCGCAAGGCCACCATGGTGGTCCGGCTTGACGGAGAGGGCAATGTGGCGCTTGCCGGCCCGCAGATCGAAGTGGGGGGCAATGAGCGCTACGTTTCCTATTGCCGCAAGCACTGGAAGGAGAAGACGGGGTTGAGATAATCGCCGGGCGCGCAATGCCTCAGTCGATGATATTGAGGCGGATCGCCTTGGCCACGAGCTGCGCCCGGTTGACGCAATCCATCTTGCGAATGGCGTTGGCCAGATAGGCATTGACCGTATGGTCCGATAGCCCGAGGATGCCGCCGATCTCGTGCGATGTCTTGCCCTCTGCCGTCCAGCGGATCACCTCCGTTTCGCGCGCCGACAGGCTGCCCATGGGGTGGCCGGGGGGATCGCGCAGTTCGCCGTGGCGCCTGAGGGCGCGCCGGGCGATGCGGGTGAGGGCGAGTTCCTCCTTGCTGCCGAGCGGCTCGCGATTGCCGAAAAACAAGAGCGCCGTCTGCCGGCCCATGTCGGCAGCGAACGTGAACACGACCCCCATATTGATCCCCAGGGCTCGCATCCGCTGGGCAAAATCGGTCCGGCTCAGGTCATCGCATTTGAGGATATCGTCAAGAGACCATTGCAGCGGCGTGCCCGCGCGCCTGTGGGCGGGCACGAAGGTCACGGAGCGCAGGAGGCCGACATGATCGTGGGATTCGATGAAAGGACGAGGCAGCGTGGTGCAGTGCACGAGAGCAGGCGCGATTGCCGCCCGCGGTTTCGGCACATCCATCAGCGTGAAATGGATCAGGCCGAAATGCGATGCAATCGACGCGAGCAGTCTTGCAAGAATCTCGATCTCTGCGGCAAGGTCGATATCGCGCATAAATTGAACTATCTTGACTTCTTCCGGAGGCCGCATGCCCTCGCCTCGCTTGGTTTTGTTATTGTTTTCCATAGTGCAACAATGAGGATCGCCGCTTGCCGCGCATCTGCCGGCAAGCCCGGTTGTGGCCGGATCGCTCAACCGGACATGCAACCTTTTCTGGCAATATACATGTACCGTCGGTAATGTCGAGTTGCGCTAAAATAAAAGATGCTCTTTTTACGGGTAAGTTCCGCGCCAGATCGAGTGCTGCATTCGCCGCTCTGTCCGGGAGGGGCGTGGACGGCGCAAAGCCGTGCAAATCATGAACGGAGGGGCAGCCCGTCGCGAGACCGCGATTTCAGGCGCGCGCGCGTTTCAGTGGCGCCGGCACCTCCTGCCGGCGCGTCCAGGTCGGGGAAAAACGAATGCGCCATTCAACCGGCGCATCGGCCCGAAGACCGGAACCGGTCTTCGGAAAGCAGATTGGGAGTGCTCAACAAGCGGGAGCATGCCTCAGAACGGACGGCGTCCTGAAAGCGCGGTTCTAGCGCATCGGCCCGAAAATCGGAATCGATTTTCGGAAAGCACGATGCGTAGATAAAATAGGTTAGAGCGTTCTTTGTGCGTCCGAATGGACGCACGGCGCTCTAGCCCGCGTGGCGATGCTCTTCCTGCGCCAGGTCCGCTTCGACCACGGCAAGCGTCGCCATGTTGACGATGCCGCGCGAGGTGACCGATGGCGACAGGATGTGAGCGGGAAGCGCGCTGCCGAGCAGGATCGGCCCCACATGCAGGGCGTCGAGCATGCCCTGAACCACAGTCATGGTGATATGCGCGGCATCGAGCGAGGGGAAGACCAGGAGGTTGGCCTCGCCGGCGAGCGTGCTGTTGGGCATGACGCGCTTGCGCAGCGCATCGGAAATGGCGGTGTCGCCGTGCATCTCGCCGTCGACTTCCAGGTCCGGCATCCGTTCGCGGATGATTGCGAGCGCCTCGCGCATTCGCGCGGCGCTTTCCGAATCGCGTGACCCGAAGTTCGAATGGGAAACGAGCGCTGCCTTGGCAACCATGCCGAAACGCGAGACGGCGCGCGCCGACTGGATCGTGGTTTCGGCGATCTCCTCGGGCGTCGGGCAGTAGGTCACGTGGGTGTCGGCGAAGAAGGTCGCGCCGCGGTTGGAGATCAGCAGGCCCAGGCTGGAGAAATCGCGCACATTCTCGTGCTTGCCGATGATATTGCCGATATCGCGCAGATGCCGGTCGAAACGGCCTTCCACGCCGCACAGAAGCGCATCCGCATCGCCGCGCTTGACGGCGAGCGCGCCGATCACCGTGGTATTGGTGCGCACGATGGTGCGCGCGCGATCCGGCGTCACGCCCTTGCGAGCAACGAAGCCGAGATATTCCTCGACATATTCCCGAAACCGCGAATCGCTTTCCGGGTTGATGATGTCGTAATCCTCCTGCGGTCGCATCCTGAGGCCGTAGCGTTTCATGCGGGTCTCGAGCACGTTCGGTCGTCCGATCAGAATCGGCCTGGAAATGCCTTCCTCGATCAGCACCTGCGCTGCCCGCATCACCCGCTCGTCCTCGCCGTCGGAGAAGATCACCCGCTTCGGCTGGGCCGCCTTGGCGGCGGCGAAGACCGGCTTCATGACGAGGCCGGAGCGGAAGGCGAAGCGGTTCAGGTGATCGTAATAGGCCTCGTAGTCCTCGATCGGCCGTTCGGCGACGCCGCTTTCGGCCGCAGCCTTCGCCACGGCCGGCGCGATGCGCAGGATGAGGCGCGGATCGAAGGGGGAGGGGATCAGATAGTCGGGCCCGAAGATCAGCGGTTCGCCGGTGGAAGAGTGCGGCACTTCCCACACCTCTTCCTTGGCGAGCCCGGCAATCGCCCGGACGGCGGCCATCTTCATTTCCTCGTTGATGGTGCGCGCGCCGCAATCGAGCGCGCCGCGGAAGATGTAGGGGAAGCAGAGGACGTTGTTGACCTGGTTGGGAAAATCCGACCGGCCGGTGCAGATCATCGCGTCCTCGCGTTCGGCGCGCGCGAGATCCGGCATGATCTCCGGCACGGGATTGGCCAGTGCCATGATCATCGGCTTGTCGGCCATCTGCTTCAGAAGCGCCGGCTTCAGCGCGCCTGCGACCGACAGGCCGAGGAAGACGTCGGCGCCCTCGATGTGGTCGGCCAGTGCGTGGGCGTCGCTTTCCTGGGCATAAACCGCCTTCCACCGGTCCATATTGGTGGTGCGGCCCGGATAGACGAGGCCGTCGATATCGAAGACCCAGATGTTCTCCCGTTTTGCCCCGAGCGAGACGAGAAGGTTGAGGCAGGCGAGGGCCGCAGCGCCCGCGCCCGAGGCCACGATCTTGACGTTCTCGATCGACTTGCCGGCAAGCTCAAGCCCGTTCAGGATCGCGGCGGCGACGATGATGGCGGTGCCGTGCTGGTCGTCGTGAAAGACCGGGATCTGCATCTTCTCGCGCAGGATGCGCTCGACCTCGAAACATTCCGGCGCCTTGATGTCCTCGAGGTTGACGCCGCCGAAGGTCGGCTCGAGCGCTGAGATCGTCGAGACCATCTCATCGATGGTCGGCGCGTCGATCTCGATGTCGAAAACGTCGACGCCGGCGAATTTCTTGAACAGCACAGCCTTGCCTTCCATCACCGGCTTGGAGGCGAGCGGGCCGATATTGCCAAGTCCGAGGACGGCCGTGCCGTTGGAGATGACGGCGACGAGGTTGCTGCGCGAGGTATATTTCGCCGCATCCGACGGATTGTCGTGGATGGCGATGCAGGGCGCGCCGACGCCGGGAGAATAGGCAAGCGCCAGGTCGCGCTGGTTGCCGAGCGGCTTGATCGCCTGAATCTCGAGTTTGCCGGCCCGCGGATAGCGGTGGTAGAAAAGCGCCTGCTGCTGCAGGTCTTCTCCGGCGCCCTTGGTTTCTTTGGGTTCGCTCATCGTCCTGGTCTCCTTGTCCGGCGCCGGTGCCCGGTCTCCTCAATGCCGGGCGACTATATGGGCGGAAATGGCGAAACTCAATCCACCGCCGTCGCACGGCCCACGGTTTCGACTCCGGCCTCAAGCACTGCGGGCCAGCGCCTTCCGGCGACTGTCTGTTTACCAGGACAGATGTTTCACTCAGCGCCTTTTCAGGTATTCTGGCCAAGGACAGGGCGGCCTCACGAAGACGCCGATTGTTTCCAAAGACCGTATGGAGTCACAGATGAATAAAATGCTGCAGCCGATGGCGCCTTACTTCCTGGCCCTGCTCAGGGTCGTTGCGGGCCTGCTCTTTCTTGAACACGGCACCCAGAAAATACTGCATTTTCCCGTGTCCGACATGCATCCGCCGATGTTCTCGCTGCTCTGGTTCGGCGGCATCCTGGAGATCGTCGGCGGCGCCCTGATCATTGTCGGGCTCTACACGCGCATTTCGGCCTTCGTGCTTTCGGGCATGATGGCGGTTGCCTATTTCATGTTCCATGCGCCCAACAGTTTCTTCCCGGCGCTCAACGGCGGCGATGCGGCGATCCTGTTCTGCTTTGTCTTCCTGTATATGGTTTTTGCCGGTCCCGGGGCCTTCAGCCTCGACGGCAAGAGGAAACGCTGACCGTCTCGTCCTGCGGGCCGGCTTTATTGCGGCGCGATGATCGTCAACCGCCCCCTCTTGCGGGGCGGTCCGCCTTTCCAATGTCAGCGCGGGGTATCGCAACGGCCTGTCGCGCGTTATGGATTCAAGACACTGCGCCGGCCTCGCATGACAGGCCCGGTCGAAAGCCCTGAAGATGATCGGAGCGGCGGGATGAACACTGATCCTGAGAACGAAAACGATGCCCGCCTGCATGAGGCGCGGCTGCAGTTCCTGACCTGGGAACGCCGGCCGGAGGATATCGATGCCCCCGCCCACCGGGCGCGTTGCGCGGCGCTGGCACGGCGTGCGGGGGCGGTGATCGACGAAACGGCCTATGTTGCCGAAAAGGCCGCGGTTTTTACCGATAGGCTTTATCTCGGCGCGGAATCCTACATTGCCGGTTATGCCGTAGTGCGCGGCGATATCGCGATCGGCGCCGATTGCACGGTCAATGCCTATGCCTGCCTTGCCGGAAAGGTAAGCTGTGGCGATCATGTGCGTATCGCCTCGCATGCGCAGATCATGGGCTTCAACCACGGCTATGAGGATCCCGATATTCCGATCTCGCGCCAGCCGCATGAAAGCCGGGGCATCATCATCGAGGACGATGTCTGGATCGGCGCGAATGTGGTGGTGCTTGACGGGGTGCGCATCGGGCGCGGCGCGGTGATCGCCGCCGGCGCCACGGTCACCCGGGATATCCCGCCCTATATGATCGCCGGCGGCGTGCCGGCAAAGCCGATTCGCCGGCGCGGCGAGAAGCGCCCGAAAGCGGGCGGCGATGTCGATGGCGCGCTCCGGCGCATAAGCGACAGGATCGGAACGGAATGGCGCGCAATCCTGTCCGCAAACCTGCAGGACGGCGTCTACGTCTCGCGCGGGGCCGACGGCGCGGCGCGCCCGAGCATGCGCCACCTGTGTGATGCGATCGAGATCGCCGCCGGGCTTGATGAAAGGCCGGAGGGTCTGGATATCGATGCCGCGATTTCCAGTCTGAAAGCGGTGCAGGATCCCGTTACCGGCCTTTTTCCCGATCCCGGCCAGCCGCCGAAACCGGATCTTCCCTTACGCGAGGACGGGATTGCGCTCTATAACGTGCTCTCGGTCGGTTATGCGCTGGAAGTGCTCGGCAGCCGGCCGGACCACAGGATTTCCGCCGTCGAGCTTGATGCGCCGGACCTCTGCGCCTGGCTGGAAAACCTGCCCTGGCGGGGAAATGCCTGGGGTGCGGGCGCTGCCGTGGATGCGATCGGCACGGCGCTTTATTTCAACGCGCGCTATTTTTCGACCGGTCGGGCCCGCGAAACGCTGTTCGGCTGGCTCGCGCTCCATGTCGACCGGGCGACCGGGCTCTGGGGCGCGCCGACGGCGGCGGTAGGCCTGCTGCAGCCGGTGAACGGCTTCTACAGGCTGACGCGGGGAACCTACGCGCAATTCGGCCTGCCGGTTCCGCACCCCGAAGCCGCGATCAACTCCGTGCTCGCCAATTACCGCAATCATGACGGTTTTTCGGGTTCGTCCTATACCGCTTGCAATCTGCTCGACACGATCCACCCGCTTCTGTTGTGCCTTGCCCAGACGGATCATCGCCGCGCCGAGGCCGAGGCAGTCGCCCGCGCGATCATCGCCCGCGCGCCGGAGCGCTGGCAGGCGGGCGCGGGTTTTGCCTTTGCAGACGGGCAGGAGGCGGGCCTTCAGGGCACGGAGATGTGGCTCTCGGTCATTCATCTGGCGGCGAAGCTGCTGAAGAGCGAGCATGCGCTGTCCTATGTGCCGAAGGGCGTCCATCGCACGGCGGCCGTCGGCCTCGGGCTTTAGCGCGCCTATCGAACGGAAGGAGACGGCCATGACACGGCGAAAGGCGCTTGTGGTTTATGGCGGCATGGCGATGCATACGCCGAAAGAGGGCGCGGAGACGGTCCGCGATGTTCTTGAGGCCCATGACTTTACGGTCGATGTCACCGATGACTATGACGCGCTCGGCGCCGAGGATGTCGGGGCCAACGCCCTTGTCGTGCCGGTCATCACCGACGGCGCACTCGCACCGGACAAGATGGCGAAGCTGATCGCAGCCGTTCGGGCGGGGACCGGGCTTGCCGGCTATCACATGGGCCTTGCCACGAGCTTTCGCGCCAGCGTGCCGTTCCGCTATGCCGCAAGCTGCTACTGGGTCGCCCATCCCGGCGACATCATCACCTATCGGGTCGAAGTGGCCCGTCCCGACCATCCGATCATGGATGGCATCGAGAGCTTCGAGCATACATCCGAGCAGTATTACCTGAATTACGATCCGGCTGTGGAGGTGCTGGCGACCACCACCTTTTCCGGAGCGTATCATCCGTGGCGCAAGAATGTGGTTATGCCGGTGGTCTTCACCACGACGCATGGCAAGGGCAGGGTGTTTTATTCCTCGCTCGGCCACACGGCCGACGAGCTCGAAATCCCAAATGTGCGCGCCATATTGACCCGTGGACTGCTGTGGGCCGCCCGGGCGCTCTGACTTGCAGCGCCTTCGTCAAGGGAGGCCTCTCAAACAGGAAGGAAATACTGATGAAGCTTTATGTTTATGACCATTGCCCGTTTTGCGTGAGAGCCCGGATGCCCTTCGGGTTGAAGAATATCCCGTTCGAGCTTGCCTTCATGGCGAATGACGACGAGGAGACGCCGATCCGGATGATCGGCAAGAAAATGGCGCCGATCCTCGAGGACAAGGACGGCCATATGGGCGAAAGCCTTGATATCGTTCACAAGGTCGACGGTCTTTCGGGCGAGCGCCTGTTTGGCGGCACGCCGCGCCGGGAGATCAGCGACTGGCTGAAGACCTGGGGCGGCACCGTCAACGCGCTGGTGATCCCGCGCACGCCGGATCCTGTCTTTCCCGAGTTCCGGACCGCTTCGGCCCGGGCCTATTTCACAGAAAAGAAAGAAGCCACGTTCGGCGCATTCGACGGACTTCTGGCCGAAACTGAAACCCACAAGGCCGAAATCCAGAAGGGGCTTGGGGCTCTTGCCTCCTTCCTGCCGGACGCGGAAGCCGCGACGATCGATGACATCATGCTGTTTCCGACGCTGCGTTCGCTGTCGATCGTGCCGGATCTTACCCTGCCGGAGCCGGTCGAAGCCTACCGTACCCGTATGGCCGAACGTTCCGGCGTGCCGCTGGTGAGCGAACTGCGCAAGGCGGCCTGAGGCCGTCAGGCCATGTCCTTGCCGGTGACCTTGACGGTCGGGTCGATCCGGTTGCGCTTCGGCCGCATCAGCGGTTCGGGGCTGACGGGTTGGGTGTGGAGCATGTCGGAGCCGGCCATGATGCCCTCGACGGCCTGGATTTCCAGCCGCTTGGCGTCGCGGCGGCGGATGTCGTCGGTGATCGCGGTCGCCTCGTCCTCGCTGGTGCCGAGCGCGATCAGCGTTTCCTTGCCGAAGACGAGGCCGGATTCGAGCGTCTCGCGCAGTTCATACTCAACGCCGCGCTGGCGCAGCGCCAGCGTATGGCCCCGGTCGTAGGAGCGGGCATAGATGTGGGCGCGCGGGAAATTCTCCTGCACCACGTCGATCACCCGGTCGGTGATTTCGCGCTTCTGGGTGCAGACGGCAACAATCTTGGCCTTTTCGATGCCGGCGGCGACCAGCACCTCCTTGCGGGTGCCGTCGCCGAAATAGATGTGGAAGCCGAAGGCCGATGCCTGACGGATACGTTCGGCCGAATAGTCGATGATGGTGACGTCGCGTCCGCTTGCCAGCAGGATCTGCGCCGCGATCTGGCCGAAGCGGGAGAAACCGACCATCAGCACATCGGCGTCGGCGCCGTCGAAATCCTCCTCCAGCTCCTCGTGGCCCTCCTGCCGGGTCGTGATCCGTTCGGCCAGGCGCACGCAAAGCGGCGTCGCGACCATGGAAAGCGTCACCACCGCAATCAGCACCGAGGCGGTGGCGTTGGACAGGACGCCCGCCGCCGCCGCCGTCGAGAACATGACGAAGCCGAATTCGCCGCCCTGGGGCAGAAGCGCGGCAATGCGGATCGCCTCGTCGTGGCCCGAGCCCGAAACGCGACAGAGCCCGTAGATCACCGCGGCCTTGACGGCAAGGAGCACCGGCACGGCGATGACGATGAGCAGGAGGTTGTCATAGACCACCTGGAGCTCGAGAGAGAGCCCGACGGCGATGAAGAAGATCGACAGAAACACGCCCCGGAATGGCTCGATATCGGCCTCCAGCTCATGGCGATAGGATGATTCGGCGAGCATCACCCCGGCGAGGAAGGCGCCCATCGCCATGGAGAGCCCCACCATCTGCATGGCCATGGCCGAGCCGATGACGAGGAACAACGCCGCTACGATCATCACCTCGCGCGCGCCGGTGGCGGCGATGATCTGGAACACGGGCGTCAGCACATAGCGGCCGGCGGCCACCATCAGCGCGACCACGAGAAGCGCAAGGGCGGCACTCGTCAGCATGTCGGCGGTTGTCGCCTCCTCCACGCCGCCGCCGAGGATGCTGACAAGCGCCAGAAGCGGCACGATGGCGATATCCTGGAACAGCAGCATGGAGAAGGAGCGCTGGCCGTAGCGGGTGTTGACGTCGCCATTGTCGTCGAGGATCTGCATGGCAAAGGCCGTGGATGACAGGGCAAGGCCGGAGCCGGCGATCACGGCGGCGCTCCAGTTGCCGACGCCGCCGAGATAGGCGAGCGGGACCAAAATGGCGCCGGTGACCGCGACCTGGGCAAGACCGAGGCCGAAAATGTCCTTGCGCATGGTCCACAGCCGCGCCGGCTTCAGCTCCAGCCCGATCATGAACAGCAGGAAGACGATGCCGAGTTCGGCGACGTGGAGAACCTCCTCGCCATTCGAGATGCGCTGCAGAACCGGGCCGATGATGACGCCGCCGGCAAGGTAGCCGAGAACCGTGCCGAGCCCCAGCCGCTTGAAGATCGGCGCCGCAATCGCGGCCGCCCCCAGCATCCAGACGGTTTCGGTGAAGAGGCTCTGCGACGTCGCCATATGCTGGTCCCTGAGTGCAAAGAAAAAGAACGGTCGGGGCGCACGATACTTGATGCGATGGGAAGTGAACAATAAATGGAAGCCCAAGGAAAGGCCAATGCCCATGTCATCGAAACTATCCCACAAAGAGTCCGGTCAACTGATCGACCGCGCGGCGCGGATTCTCGCGCTTGCGAAACAGAAAGGCGCCGACGCCGCCGACGTGGTCGTCTCCGAAGGGGCTTCCAACAGCATATCGGTGCGCGAGGGCAAGCGCGAGAACGCGCAGGCCTCCGAAAACCGAGGCTTTTCGCTGCGCGTTTTTTCCGGCGCGAAGGTCGCAAGCGTCTCGACCAATACCGATGACGATGTCGAGACCCTTGTGGACAGGGCGCTGGCCATGGCCCGGGTTTCGCCGGAAGACCCTTTCGCAAGCCTCGCCGATCCCGACCTGCTGGCGCGTGATGTGCCGGATCTCGATCTTTACGATCCGGCGGACGTTTTGACCGAAACGCTTGCGGCGCGCGCGCTTGCTGCAGAAGAGGCAGCGCTTTCGGTCGACGGCGTCACAAGAAGCTCGGGCGCCGGCGCGGCGCGCGGCGCGGTTTCATTCGCGCTGGTGACCTCGCACGGCTTTGCCGGCGGCTATCGCCGCTCCTATTCATCCACGTCGGTCTCGGTCGCCGCCGGCGAGGGCGCGAGCATGCAGCGCGACCATGACAGCGACGCTCGCTCCCACGACGGCGATCTGCGCCCGGCAGAGGAGATCGGCCGGCAAGCCGGGGAGCGCGCGGTCGCACGCCTTTCCCCGCGCCAGCTTGAAACGCGGAAGGGTGCGGCCGTGCTGTTCGAGGCGAGGCAGGCGCGCAGCCTTCTCGGCCACCTGGCCGGCGCGATCTCAGGCTCTGCCGTTGCCCGCAAGACCAGTTTCCTGCGCGATCGTCTTGGCAAGCAGGTCCTGAAGGCCGGCGTGAATGTGATCGATGATCCGTCGATCCGGCGCGGCGCGGGCTCGCAGCCCTTCGATGGCGAGGGCGTGGAAAGCCGCAGGCTGGCGATGGTCGAGGACGGCGTGCTGCAGCAGTGGTTCCTCTCCACCGCGCTCGGTCGCGAACTCGGGTTTGAGACCAACGGACGCGGCACGCGCGCGGGCAATTCGCTTTCCGCGTCGCCGACAAACCTTTCCCTCGAGCCCGGCGACAAGAGCCCGGAAGAGCTGATGCGGGAGATCGGGACCGGGCTTTACGTGACCGAACTCATCGGCCAGGGCGTCAACATGGTGACCGGCGAATATTCGCGCGGCGCCAGCGGCTTCTGGATCGAGAACGGCGAGATCGCCTACCCGGTCTCGCAGGTCACCATTGCCGGCAATCTGAAGGACATGTTCCTGTCCATGACGCCGGCAAATGACCTTGACCGCCTCTACTCGATTGCCGCGCCCAGCATTCTTGTCGAGGGGCTTACGCTTGCCGGGCGCTAGATGCGCTCTCGCAAAAGCGCCGGAAGGCTCTATATCTTGCTCTCGTTCCCAATCGGCCGTTGAGGCCGAGCGACCGGGTCGCCCCCGGAAAGGCAGATGCGTTTGACTGATCATGATACCGCCGCCGAGGACTGGTCGTCCGATCTCGCGCTGATTGAAGAAGCGGCACGGGAGGCGGGTGCCGTCGCGCTGTCGCATTTCGGCCAGGACCCGGAAGTGTGGTGGAAGAATGGCGGCCAGTCGCCGGTCAGCGCCGCCGACTATGCCGCCAACGCATGCCTCGAGACGATCCTGACCCGGGCGCGGCCGGACTATGGCTGGCTTTCGGAGGAAAGCCGGGACGACCTCCGCCGGCTTGAGACCGAGCGTGCCTTCGTCGTCGATCCGATCGACGGCACGCGCGGGTTTCTGGGCGGGCAGACGAACTGGGTGGTCAGCGTCGCCGTGGTCAGCCGCAAGCGGCCGGTGGCCGGCGTTCTCGTGGCGCCTGCGCTCGGCGATGTCTACACAGCGATGGAAGGCGGACCGGCGCTGCTGAACGGCGCGGCGATCCGGGCTTCCGAAAGCCGGGGCGGGCCGGACGACGACGAACTCGCGCTTTGCCTGCCCGCGA
Source organism: Martelella sp. AD-3 (assembly GCF_001578105.1). GTDB lineage: Bacteria > Pseudomonadota > Alphaproteobacteria > Rhizobiales > Rhizobiaceae > Martelella. Next base: position 889,920 of record NZ_CP014275.1, read on the forward strand.
GCCTCGCAGACCGCTTCCAGCCGCGCTTTCGGGAAAGGTTGCGGCGGGCGGCCTATATCCCTTCTCTCGCCTACCGGCTTGCGCTCGTGGCCGAGGGCCGGCTTGACGGCACGCTGGTCAAGCCGAACTCCCACGACTGGGACCTGGCCGCGGCCGACATCATCCTTTCGCGCGCCGGAGCGACGCTTCTCGATGACAGGGGCAAAGCGCTTTTCTATAACCGTCCGGGCGTGCGTCACGGTACGCTCTTTGCCGGCAACCGGGCGCTAGTCGACACGCTGTTGCGGCAATTCGGCCCGCCCGGACAATCTTGACAAGAGCAATCAAACCTTCGACACACTGGCCGGAGGAATTGAGGCAAACGAACAAGTGAGGCTCAACATGGCTGATACGGTTGAAAACAAGCAGTTGCTGCATCTCGTCTTCGGCGGCGAACTGGAAAACCTGAAAAGCATGAAATTCACCGATCTCGACGCGCTCGACATCGTGGGCATCTATCCGAATTACGCGAGCGCCCATGCGGCCTGGAAATCAAAGGCCCAGCAGACGGTCGACAACGCCCATATGCGTTATTTCATTGTTCATCTGCACCGCCTTCTCGATCCCGAAAGCTGATCCTCGCGAGCGGTTTCCTTTTTTTCGCCGCACGGACATGTTTTAGAAGTTCTGCAGATTAGCGCATTCTATGTAAGTAGATTTCTGCGTTACTTTGCGTTTTTTGTTGAACGCAGCGGCAAAACGACATTTTTCGAAAATGTTGGCTTGGTCCGGATTCCCGCTTGGTGGTATTTCTAGGAACAGGTGATTCGCGTTTTGGTAGCGGTGCGGCTGCCTGTCCTTAGGTTATGAACGGGGATGCGGACGAAGGTATGAAAACTGGTTCATCAGTTTGGCTCGCCAATAACGGGTACCGGCTCGGTGGTGTTCTCGGCTATCCTCTATTGTGGGCGATACTTCAGTATCGCAAGCACAAGGGCAAGGAAGAACGCGGTCGCATCGGCGAACGTTTCGGGCGGTCCGGGCGCATCCGTCCGGACGGACCGCTGGTCTGGGTCCATGCCGCAAGCGTCGGCGAAACGCTTGCCGTGACGCAGCTGATCGAAGAGATCAGGGGCTGCGGCCTCTCCATTCTCCTGACGACGGGAACCGTCACTTCGGCCAGGCTCGCCGCGGAGCGTTTCGGCGATGACGTGATCCACCAATATGTGCCGATCGACGCAATCCCGGCCGTCTCCCGGTTTCTCGATTACTGGCGGCCGGATCTGGCCGTAAACGTGGAAACGGAGGTCTGGCCGGTCACGATCGGCGAGCTTGCCCGCCGCAAGATTGCGCAGATCATCGTCAACGGCCGGATTTCCGATCGCTCCTTCGAACGCTGGATGCATCGCCGGGAACTGGCGCGCAGCCTGTTCTCGCGCTTTTCCCTGGTCATGGCCCAGACCGACCTCGACGCCGAACGGTTTTCCGATCTTGGCGCCCTGCACGTCACGGTGACCGGAAACCTGAAGGTCGATCGCGATGCGCCGCCGGCTGATGACCATCTTGTCAGGACCTTGCGCGAGGCGATCGGCGAGCGGCCCGTCTGGGCCGCGATTTCGACCTTTGACGGCGAGGAGAAGATCGCCGCCGACGTGCATGTGGCGCTGCGCGGCAAGCATCGCGGCCTCCTGACCGTGATCGTGCCGCGCCATCCCGATCGCGGCGATGTGCTGGCGGGGCTCTTTGCCGCGAAGGGGCTGAATGTCTGCCGTCGTTCGCTCGGCGAAATACCGGTGGAAGAGACGGATATTCTTCTGGGCGACACGATGGGGGATATGGGCCTCTACCTGCGCCTCACCGAAATCGCTTTCGTCGGCCGTTCGCTGGTTGCCAAGGGCGGGCAGAACCCGCTGGAGCCGGCCATGCTCGGCGCGGCGGTGATCACCGGCCCCTATATCGACAATTTCCGCGACACCTACAGGCAGCTTCGCCAGCGCGGCGCGGTGCGCACCGTCGAAGGGCCGGAAGCGCTGATGCAGTCGGTCGATTTTCTCTTAAGCGACCGGGATGCGCGCGGCTTGATGATTTCGGCCGGCTATGCCGGCGTCCGGGACATGCGCGGCGCGCTGATCAAGACGATGAAGGGGATGGAGCGCTTTCTCGCGCCCCTGCGGCTGGAGGCCCGGTTCTTCGCCCGGCCGCGGCCCGTTCCTGAAAAGAAGCGCACCGTCAATATCAAGGACAAGATTGCGAGCCAGGATCTGCGCAAGGCTCTTCGCTGAAGGCGCGCCCTTTCCTCTTGTCGTCAAACGGGGGCGGCCTTTTCGCATGAAGACGACAATCCATGCATTCTGGTGGCGGAAGGGCCACGTGCTGAGCTTCGTTCTCTGGCCGTTCTCGCGCCTTTACGGGGCCCTCGCCGGCCGTCGCATGCGGCGGGCGAAAGGGGCAAGCGTTTCCGTTCCGGTCCTGTGCGTGGGCAATTTCACTGTTGGCGGAACAGGGAAGACGCCGGTCGCGGAAGCGCTGGCGAAGGCGGCTATTGCCGCGGGTCGAAAGCCCGGTTTCGTGTTGCGGGGCTACGGCGCGAAGGTAACCTCGGCGCGTCTGGTGGATCCCGAACGGCATACCCATGCCGATGTGGGCGACGAGGCGCTGATGCTGTCGCGCACCGCGCCCGCGGCCGTTTCGCCCGGACGCGTCGATGCGGCGGAACTTCTGGTCAGCGCGGGCGTCGATTTCATCATCATGGATGACGGGCTGCAGAGCGGCAGGCTGAGGCCCGACTTCACGGTCGCCGTGGTGGATGCCAGGCGCGGCTTTGGCAACGGCCTGTGCCTGCCGGCGGGGCCTTTGAGAGCGCCGCTTGCCGCCCAGTTTCCGAAAGCCGATGTCGTTCTACTCAACGGCGAGGGACCAGGCGCGGCGGATGTCGCCGCCGTTGCGCGGCAGGCGCATGTGCCGGTCGAGCGTTTCAGCCAGAAGCCGGCGGGCGATGAGGCTGACCGGCTCGCTGGCCGCCATGTGCTCGCCTATGCCGGGATCGGCGACCCCGACAAGTTCTTCGATACGCTTGAAGGGCTTGGCGCCGTGGTCGCGGAACGCGTTCGGCTTGGCGACCACGAAGCGATCACGCCCGCGCTCGCCCGCAACCTTGTCGCGCAGGCGGGCACGGGGGGGCTTCTGCCGGTTACGACCGCAAAGGATATGGCCCGGCTGGCCGGGACGAAGGATCGAGACCTTGTCGCCCTTGGCGCGTCGAGCGCGGTTTTGGAAATCATGGCTGTTTTTGACGATCCGATGATGCCCGATTGCCTCGTATCGGCCGCTGCCGATGCTTTCAAGCGGCGGGACGGCAGGTCAGCCTGATCGAGCTGAGCGGATGCCGCCGGGCCTCCGGTTCGATTTGGTGTGGGCAAATGACGTCGATTGTCGTATTCTCGGCCTGTGCCGAGAGAGAAAGAATATCGGTAGGGTGCCATGAGGATATTGTCTGGCGATGTGCGCCCCGCGAAAGCGGACGATGCGGAAAAGATCGCAAACGTGCACTGGCGCGCCTGGCAGCATACCTATGCGGGCATTATTCCCCATGCCGTTCTTCAGAGGATGATCACCGAGCGCAATCTTTCCTGGTGGAGGCGTGCGATCGCCAGCGAGGAAACGCTTCTGGTGCTCGCTGTCGAGGGCGAGCCGGTGGGCTATGCCAGCGTCGGCCTCAACCGGGTGAAGACCTTGCCGCAGGAAGGCGAGATCTACGAGATCTATCTTCTGCCCGAATATCAGGGGCTCGGCTTTGGCCGCGAACTGTTCGAGGCGGCGCGCCGGCTGCTGAACTCGCTCGGCTGCAAGGGCACGATCTGCTGGGCGATCGACACGCTCGACCAGGCCGCCCTCTTCTTCAGCGGGCTCGGCGGCAAGCCTCTCGCCTTCGCCGAGGAGCACTATGGCGACCGGCTGATCGGCAGGATTTCCTACGCCTGGGACTGACTGTCGTGGCCTGCGGCACACGCCGACCGGGAAATTAACGGAAGTCATTTCGCGTTATTGCTTTGTCCGTCCAATTTGATTATCCAAGTCGCGATATTTTCCCTGTTTGGAGGCACCTATGCGTATTGAAGCGATTTCCATCGGCAAGAACCCGCCGGACGATATCAACGTTATTGTCGAAGTGCCGATGGGCGGCCAGCCGATCAAATACGAGATGGACAAGGATGCCGGCGTTCTGGTCGTCGACCGCTTCCTCTACACGCCGATGATGTATCCCGGCAATTACGGCTTTGTCCCCCACACGCTTTCCGATGACGGCGATCCGATCGACGTGCTGATCTGCAATTTCCGGCCGCTGATGCCCGGTTGCGTGATCAATGTCCGCCCGATCGGCGTGATGATGATGGAAGACAATTCCGGCAAGGACGAAAAGATCATCGCCGTCCCCTCGCAGGATGTCAGCGCCCGCTTCGACAAGGTCCAGAATTTCACCGACATTCCGGAAATCCAGCTGAAACAGGTCGAGCACTTCTTCGAGCACTACAAGGATCTGGAGCCCGGCAAATGGGTCAAGATCTTCGGCTGGCACGATGTCAACGAAGCCAAGAAGCTGATCGTCGAGGCGATCGAACGCGCCAAACAGAAGGGCTGAGGCTTTTCACGTTCCGCGTCTTCGGTTTGATGCGCGCAACGACGACGCCGGGTCTCGAGAGCCCGGCGTTTTCAGTTTTATCAAGACAGACGACCGGCTCGCGCGGGCAAACCGGGCGACCGGCAACCGCTGCAAAGCTCCCGAGCGCTCAGTAGAACTGCGGGATCAGGCCGGTCACGATCAGGCGCTGCAGGAAGAACACGATCAACAGGACGATCACCGGGGAAATGTCGATTCCGCCGAGATTGGGCAGGAAATTTCGGATCGGTCGATAGACCGGCTCGGTGATGGCATAGAGCGCGCGGCCGATCGAATTGATGAATTCGCTGCGCGCATTGATGATGTTGAATGCATAAAGCCAGGAGAATATGGCGCTGGCGATGATCACCCACTTATAGATTTCAAGTGCGTAATAAACCGTCTCGAGTAGCGCGATCATTGAAAACTCCCGTTTTTTCCTTGCAAACATTTAGACATTCAAATCTAAACGGGCAAGGGGCCTCTGGTCTTCGGCGGTTGAGATCGTTCGAAAATCCGGAACAGTCTCGCTATTCGTTTTCCGGAAAGCCTTGTCCAGATGATAAACTCGGAGACCGGCGCCCGCTTCGACGCCTTTCGACACCGAAGCTACGCCCTTTACTTCTTCTCGCGCTTCCTCGGCACCTTCGCCGTCCAGATCGTCTCCGTCGCCGTTGGCTGGCAGATGTATGACGAGACCGGAAACGCTTTCTATCTCGGCCTGATCGGGCTTTTCCAGTTCCTGCCCTCGCTGCTTCTGACGCTGGTGACCGGCACGGTCGCCGACCGTTACAATCGCCGGATGATCGCGGCGATCTGCTTTGCCGTCGCGACCGCCTGCGCCGCCGCCCTGCTGACGATCACGGTGCTCGGACTTTTCTCGCCCTGGCCGGTCTTCGCGCTTCTCGCCGTCTTCGGCACGGAGCGGGCGTTTTCCGGGCCGGCGCTGCAATCCCTGGCGCCGAACCTGGTGCCGGAAAAGGACCTTGCCAACGCGATTGCGTGGAATTCCTCGTCCTGGCAGATTGCCTCCATCGTCGGGCCGGTTGCCGGCGGCCTGCTTTACGGCGGCGGCGCGGTGCTGGCCTATTCCACCGCCCTTGCGCTTTTCGCCGGCGCGACCGTGCTGATGCTGATGGTGCCGAAACCTGCGAACCGGCGTCCGCAAAGCGCCGTCTCGTTTGAAAGCATCCTCGCCGGCTTCCGCTTCATCACCACCGAGAAGGTCGTGCTCGGCGCGATCTCGCTCGACCTGTTCGTGGTGCTTCTCGGCGGCGCCGTGGCGCTGATGCCGGTCTTTGCGCGCGATGTTCTCGATCTCGGTCCCTGGGGGCTCGGCCTTCTGCGCGCCGCGCCCGGCGTTGGCGGCGTGCTCGTCGCGCTGGTTCTGGCAAGCGTGCCGATCCGCCACCATGCCGGCTACTACATGTTCGCGGGCGTCGCCCTGTTCGGCCTGTCAACGATCGTCTTCGGTGTTTCCGCCAGCCCGTGGATTTCGATTGCGGCGCTTGCGGTGATGGGCGGCGCGGACATGATTTCGGTCTATGTGCGCGAAACCCTGATCGCTTTGTGGACGCCGGACGAATTGCGCGGTCGGGTCAATGCCGTGAACATGGTGTTCGTCGGCGCCTCCAACGAACTCGGCGAGTTCCGCGCCGGCACCATGGCCCATGTCATCGGCGCGGTCCCCGCCGTCATCTTCGGCGGCGTCGGGTCGCTGGCCGTCGCCGGCATCTGGGCGATGAAATTCACCAAGCTGCGCAATGTCGACAGTCTGGAAACGCCCGACCATCTCGTCGGGCGATAGGGCCCGCTCAGCCGGCCTCCTCGAAGACGATGTCGAGGAAATTGTCGAGCCAGGCTTTCAGGGCGCGGTCATGCAGCATGCGGCCTTCCAGATGCGCGCTGCCCGGCTGCGCTTTCGGCAGGGTGAAACGGCTTGCGCCGCGCACCACCCAGCTCTGCATCATCATCCGCGTCAGCTCGGCGTGAAACTGCACGCCGTAAGCCTTCTTGCCGTAACGATAGGCCTGGTTGGGGTAAAGGTCGCCGCGCGCCAGAAGCTCGGCCCCATGCGGCAGATCGAAACCCTCCCGGTGGAACTGGTAGACCATGGAGGGCCATTTCATCAGCATGCGGCCATTATTCGTGGCCTCGATCGGATACCAGCCGATCTCCACCGAGCCGTCATGATTGCCGTAGACCTTCGCGCCGAGCTGGCGGGCCAGCATCTGCGCGCCGAGGCAGATGCCGAGGAAGGGGCGATCTTCCTTGAGCGGAACATCAAGCCAGTCGATCTCGCGGCGGACATAGTCCTCATTGTCGTTGGCGCTCATCGGGCCGCCGAAAACGACGGCGCCGGAATGGTTTTCGAGCGTTGAAGGCAGGGTGTCGCCGAGGGCAGGGCGTCGAATGTCAAGGGGGAAGCGCTTCTGCATGAGCAACTGGCCGACCCGCCCGGGCGTCGAACGTTCCTGATGCAGGATGATCAGGACCGGTTTCTTTCTGTCATTCATCGCTTTCGCTATCTTTCTCGTCCGCAATCTTCGCCCTTTTCAGCGCCGCTTGCCGTTCCAGCACACGGTCGCGTCCGGAAACGCCGACCAGTTCGGCAATCCGCCAGACCACATTGTCTTCCATCTCGGTGCGGTTGCCATCGGCATAGGCGATGTCCCAGAGCAGCCCGATCAGCCGGATGCGCTGGTCTTCATCGAGATGCCGTTTCACATCGGAGGTGAAGCGGTAGAAGTCGACGGCCTCGCTGCCGGCCTCTTCGCCGGCCGTAATCAGGTCCTCCAGCCCCGCGCCATGCAGGCCGTACTGGCTTTCCATCAGTTCGCGCAGGCGCTTCTGCTCGCTCTCGCTCACCACGCCGTCGGCTTCCATCACCTGATAGCAGAGCGCAACGACGGCGACGCGGGCATCATTCGGCCGGGTGCTTTCATCCGCGCCGTCATTGGTGATGTCCTGGAGAAACCGGCTGATTTTTTCGAACATGCGGGAAGTGCCTTGCTGGTGAGTCTGAAAACATCATGGCGCGCTGGCGCTCTTCCGCCAATAGGCCAATAGCACCCGCGCAGTCAAATTACGGTTATGACAATTGCCAGGACGGTCGGTCAGAAAAATCTGCGTTTTTTCGCCGGCGGCGGATCGTCGTCTTCACCGTCGTCAATGCCCGGATCATCCGGCGTGCGTCCACCGAAGGGCGAGAGACCCGCTTTCCTGTCGGCCTCGTCTTCCTCCTCCGGACCGCTTTCGGCGGGGCGGGGCGGCGCGTACGCGTCCTCGGCCGGCTTGTCGGTGGACACAGGATCCGCATGCGCGGCCTTCCGGTCGCCCTCCGGCTCGCCATTCGCCTTTATGCCATCGGCAGGCGCTTCGCGCGCCGTCTCGGAGGCTTCGCGCTGTTCGCGTGCCTCCTCCTCTGCGCTTCGGGCAGGGGTGCGGGCAACTTTTTCTTCTGTCTCGGCGATATGCGCGGCCTCGGTGACGGCGGCCGGCGCGGCGGCAGCCGCATCGATCACCGTCGGGGCTTCCGGCTTGTCACCGGTCGGGCCCTTCGGGGCATCGCTTGCCATGGCCTCGGCTTCCGCTTCCGCGGCGTCATCGAAGATCGGGGCATCTTCGGCGGGCTTTTCGTCATCCGCCTTCGCGCCGCCGACGGGCGGCAGGCTCCTGAGCGCCTCGTCCAGACGGGTCGCCGAGCCTTCCTCGACCGGCCCCTCGATCGCGCCATAGGGCACTTTCCACTCGAAGGCGTCGATCTTGCCGGTCGCCGGCGAGAAGGGGCGCCAGTATTCGGACACCAGTCCGTCGGCGACCCAGGTCGGGTCGCGCTCGGCGCGCAGCGCCTGCGCCATCCAGTGGCGCACGCGGCCCTGGTCTCCGGTCTCCGCTTCCTCGATATCGGCGAGCAGGAGGAAGGCGCTTTCGCGCGACTGCATGCGGGCGGCGGCCTCTGCCTTGGTGCGCGCCTTGTCGAATTCGCGCGCATCGAGCGCCGCCCGGGCGACCACCATAAGCGAAACCGGATTGTTGGGCTTCAGACCCTCCAGCTTCTCGGCCCGCCGCAGTCGGTCTACCGCGGTGTCGCCGCCGCGCGCCCGCACATAGAGCGCGCCGGTCTGCGGGTGCGGCTCCTTCTTCCAGACCATTTCCAGCACGCCGGCGGATTTTCTCAGATTGCCCTGCGCCAGATAGGCCTTGGCGGCAATGATCGCGGCCGGATGAAAATCATCGCGCAGCTTCAGCGCCTGAAGCGCGTCGGCGGCTGCGCCCTTGGTGTCGGTGTCCAGTTTGCTTTCCGCCCGCGCCGTGAGCAGCACCGCTTTCAGGCGGGCGGAATCCTGCTTGTCGGTCACCCTGGCGGAACGCTGCTGGTCGAGCAGGCGGATGGCATCGTCCCAGCGGCCCTGGCGGGTGCGGGCCTCGAGCGTCGCCTTGGCGGCCCAGGCGAGATAGGGCGCCTTGTCGGCGGCGCGCTCGGCATATTGCTGGGCGGCTTCTTCCGCGCCGACGCGCTTGGCCTCAAGGTAAAGCCCGCGCAGGCCAAGTTCCTGCGTTTCCGGGTCTTCGGCCATGGTCTCGAACAACCGGCGGGCCTTGTCGTGATTGCCCTCGATCAGCGCCACCTGCGCATCCAGCACATGAATGAGCGGTTCCTGGTCGACGCTGAGCAGCGCGTGGGCGCGCGTGCTCATCTTGCGCGCCATCACCAGATTGCCGGATCCCGCGGCGATCAGCCCGGTGGAGATTGCCTGATAGCCGCGGTCGCGCTTGCGGGCGCGGAAATAGCGGCGAACGCTGTTGGGTGACGTCCAGAGCGCGCTCACCAGCCACCAGACCACCATGACGACGAAAATCAGCGCGATCAGCAGCGCCAGCGCCGTGGTCAGCGGCGTCTGGAACAATTGTCCCTGCCAGGTCAGCGTCAGTTCGCCGGGACGGTCCGCGAACCAGGAAAAGCCGAGCGCGAAGGCGAGAACGACGAGCGCGAAGATGAGCAGCCTGATCATGTCGTTCCTTCCTTAGTTGGCCGGGGCCGTCGCGGCGCCCGCAACCGGCGCGCCGGCGGTGCTGGAAAGTGCGCCGGACAGCGCTTCCGAGACCAGGTCATCGGCCTTGATGCGGGCGGATAGCGATTGTTCGAAATCCGCGGAAACGGCCCTGGCGTCTTCGGGAAGCGATTGCCATTCCTGCTCGGCCTGTTTCAGCTTGCCTGCTTTGAGGTCGTTCTCGATGCGCGCGACGATCGCCGGCACGCCGTCGCCCTGGACATCACCGACGGGTCGTACATTGACGAGGCCCTTGGCGCTGTCGACGAGACGGTTGAAGATACCGGTATCGGGCGGTGGCTGGTCGGCGGCCTCGATGATGTCGTTGGCAAGCGACGAAAACTGTTCGGTCAGGGCCTCGCGCGTCGGCACGCCGTCTTGCGCAAGCGATTGCAGCGCGGACAGGTCGGCATTCTGAGGCGCGACCTGGGCATAGGTGGAGAGTTCGGCGGCGAAATCATCGCCCCGGTCAATGGCCGATTTCAGACCGGCGGCCGCGATCGCGCGGGCAACGGCAAGATCCTTTCCGGGCGTGTTCACCTTCTGCTCAAGCGCCGAAAGTTTCTGCTGCATGGTCTGCTGGTCGGAACTGATCGCGCTTTTCAGACTGTCATTTTCCTGGGCAAGCGACTGCAGTTGGCTGGCATCCGACTGAACCGTCTTCTGCAGCTCGGCCACCTGGCTTTGAAGGGCGGAAAGGCCGTCGCCGCCATTGCCGGAGAGGCTTTCAACACGTGTTTTCAAGGCAGAAAGATCGGATTGGAGCGTGCTGACGGCGCCCGACTGGTCGCCGGGTTTGAGCGCGGCAACCTCTTGCCGGAGCGCGGAAAGTTCCTCCTGCAGCCTTGCCGAAGCGCTGGTCTGGCCGAAAACGCCGGAATAGAAAAGCGCGGCGGCCCCCGCCAGTGCGATCATGCCCCCGGCAAGCCCTGCCGCAAGCAGAGGCCCTGCGCCGGGCCCGCGCCTCTTGTCTTCCGGCGGTTCATCGTTTTTCGGCGGCGGCGGCGCGCTGCCGTCACCCGGCGCTGTTTTGGCGTTCTTGTCGCCGGCTGGCGCCTCGTCCGTCTCGCTTTCCGTTTCGGCCGGCGTCTCGTCGGCGCCGTGTTCCTCATGGCGCTTGATCGCGGCCGCCACATCGGCCATTGCGGTCTTGACGGCAGCGTCATTTTCCTCGGGCGCAGCGGGCGGGGTCGCGGGCTCGCGGCCGGTATCGTCCGCCGGCGTCATGGTATTCTCCTCGCGTTTATCGTTCTTCGGGGGCTGTGACGGCGTGTCCGAAACCATGGTTACCTCTTTTGCGCTTCATGCCGCTAAGTTAGAGGGCGCGCGCTGTTTAGAAAAGGTCTTTGTGGGCTTGTTGTTCCCGGCAAAAGGTCGAACGCGGCAAAACGCCGTCAATTCAGAAGCGCGAGCAGGCCTTCCTCGTCTGGCGCCCCGCCAATCCTGACCGAGGCGGAGAGGCAAGCGGGAACCGATGCCGCCACCTTGGCGCTGAGACAGAGGAAAAGCGGCTTGAGCCCGTACTCCGCAAGCAATTGCGGCGGGGCCAGCGCAAAGAAGCGCGCGGCCGCGGCCGCCGAGTAAAACAGCACGGCTTGAGGCCTTGCAGCCTCCAGGATGGCTACGACCGGCAGATCGGCGACCGGCCGCATCGCATAGGCCGTCACGGTTTCGAAAGCCACGCCGAACCGTCGAAGCGCTGCCTCGAAAAAGGGCGCGCGCGGATCGCCGGCGAGATAAAGCAGCGGGCCATCGCCTGAGGGCGGGAAGGCGGCGATGGCCTCGGCCAGACGTTCCCCGTCGCCGCCGCCATCGATGACGCGGGTGAAGCCTGCGGCGCGCGCGGCCCTTGCCGTCTTGTCGCCGACGGCGAAAAGCGGCCGATCCCGCATGTCGGCCGCATCGCGACCCGCGTCGATTTTTTGAAGCGCCTCGGCGCTGGTGACCGCGAGCGCCCGCCAGCTTCTCGCTCCAAGGGCCGCTTTCGCTGCGTCATCGAAATGCACCGCGCAAAAGAGCGGTAATGAAAAGGCTTCGTGTCCCATGGCGGCGAGGCGTGCACAAGTGCGTTCGGCCTTCTCTTTCGGTCGGGTCACGAGAAGGCGCATGGGGTCAGGTCCAGTCTTCGAAGAAGCCGGGGCCCGCGCGTTTCTTCAACTGTTCGCCGGCCCAATGCCCGATTTTCCGTGCTTCCGCGCGCATACCGTCGGTGACGATATCATGCGCCGTTGCGCCGTCCGGCGTCAGGATCATGCCGGAAAAGGAGATCCGTTCGTTGAAACAGCGGGCATAGGCCGCGATCGGCGTGCGGCAGGAGCCGTCGAGAGCCGCGAGAAAGGCGCGTTCGCAGGAGACCGCGATCGCTGTATCCTCATCATTGACCGGCGCGAGCAGGTCGCCGATGCGTTGATCACCGCTGCGCTGTTCGATGCAGATCGCGCCTTGAGCCGGGGCGGGCAGGAAATCGCGCACGCTCAGCACTTCCGTCGCCACGTCGTCCATGCCGAGACGTTTCAGCCCGGCATTGGCGAGAAACGTGCCGTCGACCACGCCGTCGGCCAGCTTCCGCAGCCGCGTCTGCACGGAGCCGCGAAACAGCACCACCTCGATATCCGGTCTCAGGCGGCGAATCAGCGCCTGGCGGCGCAGCGAGGACGAGCCGACGACCGCGCCCTCCGGCAGGTCGGCCAGTTTTTTCACATCCCTGCCGATGAAGGCGTCGCGCGGATCGGCGCGCGGCAGGAAGGTGGAGAGTTCGAGGCCGTCGGGCAGGGTGGTGGGCATATCCTTCGACGAATGGACGGCGAAATCGAGTTCGCCGGAAAGAAGCTGCGCCTCGAGTTCTTCGGTGAAAAGCCCCTTGCCGCCGATCGCCGAGAGCGGCCGGTCGGTGATCCGGTCGCCCTTGGTCGACAGCACCACGATCTCGAATATGTCTTCGGAAAGGCCATGGGCCGCCATCAGCCGGTCGCGTGCTTCATGGGCCTGGGCGAGCGCCAGCGGGCTGCCGCGCGTGCCGATCCTCAAAGGTTTCGTTTGCATCCTGCGTCCACCGTTGTTACCGGGTGTGTCGTAAACCGGATTGCGCGCCGCCGCAAATGTTCGTCTGAGCCCATGAACAAGAAGTCTGTCTTTCTCGGTATCGAATCGAGCTGTGATGAAACCGCCGCCGCCGTCGTCGCGCGCGCTGAGGACGGGGGCGGGGAAATCCTCGCCGATGTCGTGCTGAGCCAGCTCGAAGAACATGCGGCTTTCGGCGGTGTGGTGCCGGAAATTGCCGCCCGCGCCCATGTGGAGGCGATGGACCGGCTGATTGCCGAGGCGCTGGAGCGTGCCGGCGTTTCGCTCGGCGATCTCGACGGCATTGCGGCGACCATCGGGCCGGGGCTGATCGGCGGTCTCATCGTCGGCGCCATGAGCGGCAAGGCGATGGCCTATGCGGCCGGCAAGCCTTTTTACGGCGTCAATCACCTCGAAGGCCATGCGCTGACGGCGCGGCTGACGGACGGCGTCAAATTTCCCTTCCTCATGTTGCTGGTTTCCGGCGGTCATACGCAGATCGTTCTCGTGAAGGGCGTCGGACAGTATGAGCGCTGGGGCACGACCATTGACGACGCGCTGGGCGAGGCCTTCGACAAGACGGCGAAGCTCCTGGGTCTCGGCTACCCCGGCGGCCCGCAGGTGGAGGCGGCGGCGAAAACCGGCGATCCGAAACGCATTGCCCTGCCGCGCCCGATGAAGGGCGAGGCGCGGCTCGATTTCTCCTTTTCCGGCCTGAAGACGGCCGTACGGCAGGCGGCGCAGAACCTTGCGCCGCTCGGCGAGCAGGATGTTGCCGATCTCTGCGCCGCCTTCCAGTTGGCTGTTGCCGAAACGCTGCGCGATCGCGTCGGCCGGTCGCTTGCCCGCTTCAAGGCGGAAGGACTTGCGGCAGAAGACCGTCCGGCGCTGGTTGTCGCCGGCGGCGTTGCCGCCAACAGCGCCATCAGGGCGGTGCTCACATCCTTGAGCGAGCGGGAAGGCTTTGTCTTCGTGGCGCCGCCTTTCAGGCTCTGCACGGATAATGCGGTGATGATCGCCTGGGCCGGGCTCGAGCGGGCGGCCGCCGGTTTTCCCGCTGACGGGGTTGACGTTCCCGTGCGCTCGCGCTGGCCGCTCGATGTCAAGGCCAAAGCCCTGATCGGCAGCGGAAGGAAGGGTGCGAAAGCATGAATGAGAAAAAAAAGACCGTCGTCATCGGCTCGGGCGCCTTCGGCACGGCGCTCGCCGCCGTCTTTGCCCATGAGGGCGAGGACGAGGTAACGCTGCTCGGCCGCAATGCCGGGCTGATCGAGGCGATGCGCGAGAGCCGCCGGCATGAGGCCGTACTGCCGGGGATTACCCTGCCTGAGGCGCTGAACTACACGATCGACCCGTCGATCCTCGGCGTGGCCGATACGGTGGTGCTCGCCGTTCCCGCGCAGGCGCAGCGGGCTGCTGCCCTTTATTATGCGCCTTATCTGAACAAGGATGCCGTCATCGTGTCCGCCGCCAAGGGGATCGAGCGGGCGAGCGGGCGGCTGATCACCGATGTGCTGAACGAGGCGTTGCCGCATCACCATGCCGGGGCGCTGTCCGGTCCCGGTTTTGCCGTTGATCTGGCGGGCGGCAAGCCGATTGCCATGGCGCTGGCCTTCCGCGACCGCACGCTTGCGCGCGAAACGGCGACGATCCTTTCCGGCCGGACCTTCCGCATCTATGCCTCCGGCGATCCCGTCGGCGTGCAGATCGGCGGCGCGCTGAAAAACGTTCTGGCGATCGCCTGCGGCATTGTCGAGGGCGCGGACCTCGGCGAATCGGCCCGCGCGGCGCTGATTGCGCGCGGCCTTGCGGAAATGTCGCGGCTTGCCGTCGCCATGGGCGGCGAGGCGGAGACGGTGCGCGGCCTTTCAGGCCTCGGCGATCTGGTGCTGACCGGCTCCTCGCGCCAGTCGCGCAATTTCCGCTATGGTGTGGCGTTGGCCGAAGGCAATTTCGACAACATCAATGCGGCGCTCGTCGAAGGGGTCTATTCTGCCTCCGTCGCCAGCGAGCTTGCCGAAAGCTATGGCGTGCAGATGCCGATCTCGAATGCCGTTGCCCGCGTGCTGGATGGCAAGCTCGGCATTCCGCAGGCGCTGGAAGACCTGATGACCCGGCCGATCACGACCGAATGAGAAACGAGAGGAGACAGGAAGATGCTTTTCGCCGTTTTGTGCAAGGACAAGCCTGACCACATTCATATCCGTATGGAAAACCGGCCCCGCCATCTCGAATGGCTCGACGGGCTGAACGAAAAGGGCACGCTGAAGATCGCCGGCCCGTTTCTCGACGAGCAGGAGAAGCCCTGCGGTTCGATGCTGCTGATCGAGGCGAAGGATCAGGCGTCGGCGGAGGCGATCGTCGCGCAGGACCCCTATGGCAAGGCCGGACTGTTCGAAAAGGTCGAGGTCAAGCCATATAAGTGGCTCTACAACAATCCGGGGGTCTGAGCTTCATGGCCTACTGGCTTTTCAAATCCGAACCGTTCAAGTTCTCCTGGGAAATGCTCAAGGCGAAGGGCGAGGCCGGGGAAGAATGGGACGGGGTGCGCAATTATCAGGCCCGCAACAATATGCGGGCCATGGAAATCGGCGACAAGGGCTTCTTCTACCACTCAAACGAGGGGCTGGAAGTCGTCGGCATCTGTGAAGTCTGCGCGCTTGCCCATCACGATAGCACCACCGACGACCCGCGCTGGGAATGCGTCGATATCCGCGCGGTGGCCGACATGCCGAAGCCGGTGACGCTGAAGGATGTGAAGGCCAATCCGAAGCTTGCCGAGATGGCGCTGGTGACCTCGATGCGCCTTTCGGTGCAGCCGGTGAAGGAAGACGAATGGTTGGAGGTCTGCCGCATGGGCGGGCTTGAGGAGCCGCCGCGGTGAGCCTAGCGTCGTTGCCGCCTTCATATTTTCTCGGGAGTGATTGCCATGAACGGGCATGAGTATTCCTTCTGGATGGGCGCCCACTGGGGGC
Source organism: Martelella sp. AD-3 (assembly GCF_001578105.1). Classification (GTDB taxonomy): domain Bacteria; phylum Pseudomonadota; class Alphaproteobacteria; order Rhizobiales; family Rhizobiaceae; genus Martelella. Next base: position 905,645 of record NZ_CP014275.1, read on the forward strand.
TCTGGCAGCTTGCCATTGCCGCGCTCATTTGGTGGCTCATTTTCGGCTGGCCGGTGGCGCGCATTCTGCGCCGGATGGGGTTTTCCGGTTTTTGGGTGCTGCTCTGCTTTGTGCCGCTCGGAAATATCGTCGGGTTGTGGGTTCTGGCGACGACGCGCTGGCCCGGCTCCGAAAAAGGATGAAGCGATGCCGCCGTCGGAACAAGGTGGCCCGAGGAACGAATATGGTTCCGGCTTCCTGCGATGAAAGAACGTGAAGAATTCATCCTCGAAAACACCGATATCCTGACGCCGCCGCACGTGCCGGAAATCCGGCTTCGACTCGCAAGCGAGGTGCACGACCTCTGGATGAAGACAGAGGCGGAGCTTGAGGAAATCGGCCTGCCGCCGCCCTTCTGGGCCTTTGCCTGGGCGGGCGGGCAGGGGTTGGCGCGCTATGTGCTGGATCATCCCGACTGCGTCGCCGGAAAGCGGATCGTGGATTTTGCGTCAGGCTCGGGACTTGTCGCGATCGCGGCGGCGAAGGCGGGCGCCACCTCGGTGCTGGCGGCCGACATCGACCACTGGTCGGGCGCCGCCGTTTGCCTCAATGCAGGGCTGAACGACGTAGAGGTTCCCTATCACGGCGACAATCTTATGGGCGAAGCGCTTGATTGCGACGTACTTCTGGCCGGCGATGTCTTTTACGACGCCGACTGGGCGGCGGAGCTGATACCGTGGTTCGAGGCGCTTGCCAAAGAAGGCGTCACCGTGCTGGTCGGCGACCCCGGGCGCGCCTATTGCCCGGTTTCGCGTTTGGAGAGGCTGGCGCAATATCAGGTGCCGGTCACGCGGGTTCTGGAGGACAGCGAAGTGAAGAAGACGACGGTCTGGCGGTTCCGCTGATCGCAATGCGCGACCTGTTTCGGCTTAAAAGATGACTTTTTTACTCATGTTAAGCCATTGAAATGTAACGAATCAAGTGGACTCGTCCGATGAGGCGTGCGACTTTCCGCCCGCACGGTCGATGGAGGGCGGGCGCTTTGTCGATTCCCTGTTTCGTCAAACCGATTAAATCGGGCAGGCGAACGTGAATCGGCTTGTCGCGATGCCTTGTCATGGGTAAACCACCGTGGAACAACGGCATTGTCCGCCGCTCCGGCGACGGCTGCCCGCATCATGCTATGCGCCTTTTGAACACCCGCGAGGTTTTGATGGCCACACCGACCAGCAACCGGCCCCTGTCGCCGCATCTTCAAGTCTACAAGTTCATCCCGACCATGGCGATGTCGATCATCCATCGCATCACCGGCGTGGCCTTGTATTTCGGCACCGTTCTTCTGGCCGCCTGGCTGGTGTCCGCTGCCATGGGCAAAGAGGCTTTCGATTGCGTGAGCTGGTTCCTCGGCTCCTGGCTCGGGCTTCTCATCATGTTTGGCTACACCTGGGCGCTGGTGCATCACCTGCTCGGCGGGCTTCGCCATTTCGTCTGGGATTTCGGCCACGGGCTCGGCAAGGAATTCACCACCAAGATGGCGATCGCGCTCCCCTTCGTCTCCGTCGGCATCACCGTGGTGCTCTGGATCATCGGCCTGATTGCCTGGTAGGAGGAAACATAGAATGGATATGCGCACACCGCTGAAAAAGGTTCGCGGCCTCGGCTCCTCCAAGGAGGGGACCCACCATTTCTGGATGCAGCGCATGACGGCTGTTGCCCTCGTGCCGCTCTTCATCTTCTTCATCCTGTTCGTCATCGCCCATCTGGGCGCGTCCTACGAGACCGTCATCGGCGCGCTCGCCAATCCCTTCGTCGCCGTGCTGATGGGGATGATGGTGATCGCCGGACTGATCCACATGCGCATCGGCATGCAGGAGGTCATCGACGACTATGTTCACAATGAGCTCTTGAAGCTCTCCGCCTTGTTGGCGAACACGTTTTTCACAGTCCTGGTGGGCGGCTTCTGTCTCTTCGCCCTCCTGAAGATCGCATTTGTGGGGTAACGAGCAGATGGCAACTTCCTCTCCCGAAAAGAACGGCAAAGCCTACGAGTATGTCGACCATGCCTATGACGTGGTCGTCGTCGGCGCCGGCGGCGCGGGTCTGCGCGCCACGCTCGGCATGGCCGAACAGGGCTTCAAGACCGCCTGCATCACCAAGGTCTTTCCCACCCGTTCGCACACGGTTGCCGCCCAGGGCGGCATTGCCGCCTCGCTGCAGAACATGACGCCCGACAGCTGGCAGTGGCACCTCTACGACACGGTCAAGGGCTCCGACTGGCTCGGCGATGTCGACGCCATGCAGTACATGGTCATGGAGGCGCCGAAGGCGGTCTATGAGCTTGAGCATTACGGCGTGCCGTTTTCCCGTAACGAAGAGGGCAAGATCTACCAGCGCCCCTTCGGCGGCCACATGCAGAATTTCGGCGACGGCCCGCCTGTGCAGCGCACCTGTGCTGCGGCCGACCGTACCGGTCACGCCATCCTGCACACGCTTTACGGACAGTCGCTCAGGAACAATGCCGAGTTCTTCATTGAGTTTTTCGCGCTTGACCTGATCATGAGCGATGATGGCGTCTGCACCGGCGTTGTTGCCTGGAACCTCGATGACGGCACGATCCATCGCTTCTCCGCCAAGATGGTGGTGCTGGCGACCGGCGGTTACGGCCGCACCTATTTCTCAGCAACGTCTGCCCACACCTGCACAGGCGACGGCGCGGGCATGATTGCGCGCGCGGGCCTGCCGCTGCAGGACATGGAATTCGTGCAGTTCCACCCGACCGGCATTTACGGCGCAGGCTGCCTGATTACCGAAGGCGCGCGCGGCGAGGGCGGGTACCTCACCAACTCCGAGGGCGAGCGCTTCATGGAGCGCTATGCGCCGTCGGCCAAGGACCTTGCCTCGCGCGACGTGGTGTCCCGCTGCATGACCATGGAAATCCGTGAAGGCCGCGGTGTCGGCAAGAACAAGGACCATATCTTCCTGCACCTTGACCATCTCGACCCGGCGATCCTGGCGGAACGTCTTCCGGGTATTTCGGAAAGCGCGCGCATCTTTGCGGGCGTCGACGTCACTCGCGAACCGATCCCGGTTCTGCCGACGGTGCACTACAATATGGGCGGTATCCCGACCAATTACTGGGGCGAGGTGCTGAATGCCGACAGCGAGAACCCGGAACGCGTCGCGCCCGGCCTGATGGCCGTCGGCGAAGCGGGCTGCGCCTCGGTGCACGGCGCCAACCGTCTCGGCTCCAACTCGCTGATCGACCTCGTGGTCTTCGGCCGCGCCGCCGCGATCCGCGCCGGCCAGGTGATCGACCGCGAAAGCCCGATCCCTGCTCTGAACACCGCTGCCTGCGATAAGATCATGGAACGCTTCGACCGCATCCGCCATGCCGACGGCTCCAAGCCGACGGCGGTGCTGCGCGACAAGATGCAGCGCGCCATGCAGGAAGATGCTGCCGTTTTCCGCACCCAGGAAACGCTCGAACAGGGTTGCCAGCGGATTTCGGCAATCTGGGGCGAACTGCCGGACGTCAAGGTCACCGATCGTTCGATGATCTGGAACTCGGACCTTGTCGAAACGCTTGAGCTCCATAACCTCATGGCCTGCGCCATCACCACGGTCTACGGCGCGGAAGCGCGCAAGGAAAGCCGCGGCGCCCATGCCCGCGAGGACTATGCCGACGGCCCCTTCGCCGGTCGTGACGACGAGAACTGGCGCAAGCACACGCTCTCCTGGGTCAGCGAGACCGGCGAAGTGAAGCTCGATTATCGCCCGGTTCACCAGGACCTGATCGCAGACGGCATCGACATCAAGAAGATCGCGCCCAAGGCCCGTGTCTACTGATCGAGAGGAAATAGGAAATGGTTGAATTCACGCTTCCCAAGAACTCGAAGATCAAGACGGGCAAGACCTGGCCGAAGCCGGAGGGCGCTGCCAATCTGCGCGAGTTCAAGATCTATCGCTGGAATCCGGATACCGGCGAGAACCCGTCGGTCGATACCTATTTCATCGATCTCGACGATTGCGGGCCGATGGTCCTTGATGCGCTGCTCTACATCAAGAACAATATCGACCCGACGCTGACGCTGCGCCGCTCCTGTCGCGAGGGCATCTGCGGCTCCTGCGCGATGAATATCGACGGCACCAATACGCTCGCCTGCACCAAGGGCATGGACGAGATCAAGGGCGCGGTGAAGATCTATCCGCTGCCGCACATGCCGGTGGTGAAGGACCTCGTGCCGGATCTCAACAATTTCTACGCCCAGCACCGCTCTATCGAGCCCTGGCTGCAGACCGTCTCCCCGCCGCCGGCGAAGGAATGGAAACAGAGCCATGAGGACCGCGTCAAGCTCGACGGTCTTTACGAGTGCATTCTCTGCGCCTGCTGCTCGACCTCCTGCCCGTCCTACTGGTGGAACGGCGATCGCTATCTCGGCCCGGCCGTGCTGCTGCAGGCCTATCGCTGGCTGATCGACAGCCGTGACGAGGCAACTGGCGAGCGGCTCGACAATCTGGAGGACCCCTTCCGGCTCTATCGCTGCCACACGATCATGAACTGCACCCAGGCCTGTCCGAAGGGCCTGAACCCCGCGAAAGCCATCGCCGGCATCAAGAAAATGCTGGTCGAGCGGGCGGTTTGAGCCTGTTGGAACGGGACAAGCGGCCGGTCTTTTCGGGTCGGCCTCTTGCAGGGCCATGAAAACGCACGATATGATTGCTGGCATTGACGAGTGGCCGAGCATGAGCGGGAGTTTCGGATAAATGGTTCAAAAGGTTCTGATCGCAACGGCGATTGCCTCGGTCCTGGCGCTGAGCGCCTGTCAGCGGACCAGCTATAATTATTCCCAGCCGGTGGCGCCCCAGCCGCAGCCTCTCACGCCGGCGCCGGCGGGCCAGGTGCAGAGCAGCAATCTGCCGCCGCCCGGCGGCGCGCAACAGGGCACCTATAATTCGGGGACGATGCCGGTCGATACAGCAACCGCTGGCAATAGCGGCCAGTTTCCCGCAGCGCCCGGCGCGCCCACGGGTTCGGGCGGCATGGGCAATGTCGCAGCGCCCGCAGGCGCAATGGCCCTCTCCAACGCCGGACTCGTCGGCAGCTGGAAGGCCAATGAGGGCGGCGTCCAGTGCGACATGTTCCTGACTCTGACCAATCTCGGCGAGGGCCTGCGCGGCGGCACGCGCGGCTGCACGGGCGGGCTTTCGACGATGAAATCCTGGGGCATCAACGGCGATCAGCTGGTGCTGAATGATGCCAATGGCTACGCAATCGCCCGGCTCTACAAGACCGGTGAGAGTCGCCTCGAAGGCACGAGCAGCTCCGGCCAGCAGGTCGTCCTGAGCCGCTAGGTCCGGCAATATGACAAGGGCTCGCTCAGGCGGGCCCTTTTTTGTTGGGCATTTGTCAGATAGAGCCGTATCAGGCTTCTTCGCCGCGCTGCCCGCGGCATGTTCATCCTTGTTCCGGAATTTTTCATGGCCGTAACCACGACCGTCACCAAACGCCTTGAGACAATGACCGAAAAGGGCCAGCTCAAGGCCGACCCCGCGCAGCTGGCCGTCGCCGGTGAGCTTGACCGTGTTCTGAAAGGGCTTTCGGCCGTCAGGCCGGCGGAAAAAGGCGGGCGGCTGATCTCGCGCCTTTTCGGCCTGTCGCGCCAGAAGGGCGGCCCGCTTGTGGAGGGGCTCTACATTTACGGCAGCGTCGGGCGCGGCAAGACGATGCTGATGGACATGTTCTTTAAGGCGGCCCCGATTGCCGACAAGCGGCGCGCTCATTTCCACGCCTTCATGGCCGATGTGCAGGAGCGCATCAACGCGCACCGGCGCAGGTTGAAGGCGGGCGAGGTGAAGCAGGCCGATCCGATTGGACCCGTCGCCGAACAGATCATCGGCGAAAACCGGCTTCTCTGCTTCGATGAATTCACCGTCACCGATATTGCCGATGCGATGATCCTTTCGCGGCTCTTCTCCGCCCTGTTCGAGCGCGGCTGCATTCTCGTGGCGACCTCGAATGTCGCGCCCGATGATCTCTACAAGGACGGCCTCAATCGGGGGCTTTTCCTGCCATTCATCAAGGTGCTGAAGGAAAATGTCACGGTAACGACACTCGATTCGGATACCGATTACCGCATGGAGAAATTCGAGGGGCGTCCGGTCTATCTCACCCCGCTTGATGATGAGGCCCGGCGGAAGATGGACGAGACCTGGAAAGTGGCGACGCGCGGGGCAGAGACCGGGCCGGAAGAGATCGCGCTGCGCGGGCGCGTGCTGCATGTGCCAAACGCAGGCGGCGCCTTTGCGCGCTTTACCTTCGACGACCTGTGCCGGAAGCCGCTGGGCGCCGCCGACTATATGGCGATCACCGACCGCTTCTCGACCGTCTTCATTGATGACGTGCCGAAGCTTTCCGCCGATCAGCGCAATGAAATCAAACGCTTCATCATTCTGGTCGATACGCTTTACGACCGGACGATCCGCACGGTGATCTCCGCGGAAGCCATGCCGGAGGAACTTCTGGTTGATCGCAAGGGACGGGAAGGGTTCGAATTCGAGCGCACGGCCTCGCGACTTTTCGAAATGCGCAGCACGGATTATCTCGCAGCGCACAAGGAAAAATGGGCGAAATAGGGGCGACGTTTTTCATTTATTTTACGTTAACGTCAAATAAAACATATATAACCGATTGAAAATATTGGCCTCGTAAAAACCGGTTGAAAAATGCCCCGTTTGCCGATATCCCAACCCCGTCATGGGCACGGTTTTGACCATCGTCCAGAAATGAGTTTTCAGAGGATACATTCATGGCGCGCAATAAAATCGCATTGATCGGTTCGGGCATGATCGGGGGAACGCTCGCGCATCTGGCGGGGCTGAAGGAACTGGGCGACGTCGTTCTGTTCGATATCGCCGACGGGCTGCCGCAGGGCAAGGCGCTCGATATCGCGGAATCCTCGCCGGTTGACGGTTTTGACGCGAAGCTTTCCGGCGCTTCCGACTATTCGGCAATCGAAGGCGCCGATGTCTGCATCGTCACGGCCGGCGTGCCGCGCAAGCCGGGCATGAGCCGCGATGATCTCCTCGGCATCAATCTGAAGGTCATGGAAGCCGTCGGTGCGGGCATCAAGCAGTATGCGCCCAACGCCTTCGTCATCTGCATCACCAACCCACTGGACGCCATGGTCTGGGCGCTGCAGAAGTTCTCCGGCCTTCCGGCCGAAAAGGTCGTCGGCATGGCCGGCGTGCTGGACTCGGCCCGTTTCCGCTACTTCCTCGCCGAAGAGTTCAACGTCTCCGTTGAAGACGTCACCGCCTTCGTTCTCGGCGGTCACGGCGACACCATGGTGCCGGTCGCGCAGTATTCGACCGTTGCCGGCATCCCGCTGCCCGATCTGGTCAAGATGGGCTGGACCACCCAGGAAAAGCTCGACGCGATCATCACCCGCACGCGCGGCGGCGGCGGCGAGATCGTTGCCCTTCTGAAGAACGGCTCGGCCTATTACGCACCTGCCGCTTCCGCCATCGCCATGGCCGAAAGCTACCTCAAGGACAAGAAGCGCGTCATGCCGGCTGCTGCCCACCTGACCGGTCAGTACGGCGTTGACGGCATGTATGTCGGCGTTCCGATCGTCATCGGCGAAGGCGGCGTCGAGCGCATCGTCGAAATCGAGCTTACGGGCGAAGACAAGACCGGCTTCGACAAGTCGGTGGACGCCGTCAAGGGGCTCTGCGACGCCTGCAAGGAAATCGCACCCGCTCTGAAATAAGCCGCTTTCTTCAAAAAGGACGGATATCCGCATGAATATTCATGAATACCAGGCCAAGGCTCTCTTGAAGGGCTATGGCGCGCCGGTCGCCGATGGCGTTGCCATCCTGAGCGCCGATGAGGTCGAGGCCGCTATCGGCAAGCTTCCCGGTCCGCTTTACGTGGTCAAGAGCCAGATCCACGCCGGCGGCCGCGGCAAGGGCAAGTTCAAGGAACTGCCGGCCGATGCCAAGGGCGGCGTTCGCCTCGCCAAGTCCGCCGACGAGGTCAAGGCCTTTGTCAACGAGATGCTCGGCAACACGCTGGTGACCAAGCAGACCGGTCCTGCCGGAAAGCAGGTCAACCGCCTCTATATCGAGGACGGCGCCGATATTGACCGCGAGCTTTACTGCTCGCTGCTCGTCGACCGCACGGTCGGCCAGGTGGCCTTTGTGGTTTCCACCGAGGGCGGCATGGACATCGAGACGGTGGCCGAGGAAACCCCGGACAAGATCGTCACCGTCGCGATCGATCCCGACACCGGCGTGACCGCCTCCAATGTCAAGACGCTTTGCGAAGCGTTGCAGCTTGAGGGCGACGCCGCCAAGGACGCCGAACGTCTGTTCCCGATCCTCTACAAGGCCTTTGTCGAAAAGGACATGAGCCTTCTGGAGATCAACCCGCTGATCGTCATGGAAAACGGCCATCTGCGCGTTCTCGACGCCAAGGTCTCCTTCGACGGCAATGCGCTCTTCCGCCACGACGATGTCCGCGCGCTGCGCGACACCACGGAAGAGGACGCCAAGGAAATCGAGGCCTCCAAATATGACCTCGCCTATGTCGCGCTCGACGGCAATATCGGCTGCATGGTCAATGGCGCTGGCCTTGCCATGGCGACGATGGACATCATCAAGCTCTACGGCGCAGAGCCCGCCAACTTCCTCGATGTCGGCGGCGGCGCGTCCAAGGAAAAGGTCACGGCGGCCTTCAAGATCATCACCGCCGATCCGGCCGTGAAGGGCATTCTGGTCAACATCTTCGGCGGCATCATGCGCTGCGACGTCATCGCCGAAGGCGTGATCGCGGCCGTCAAGGAAGTCGGCCTCAAGGTGCCGCTGGTCGTCCGCCTGGAAGGCACCAATGTCGAACTCGGCAAGAAGATCATCGACGAGAGTGGCCTCAACGTCATCTCCGCAGATGATCTAGACGACGCGGCCCAGAAAATCGTTTCGGCCGTTAAGGAGGCCTGAGTACCCATGTCCATTCTGGTCAATAAAGACACCAAGGTTCTGGTTCAGGGCCTCACCGGCAAGACCGGCACCTTCCACACCGAGCAGGCGCTTGCCTATTACGGCACCCGGATGGTCGGCGGTATTCACCCCAAGAAGGGCGGAACCGAATGGTCGTCGGGCGTTGATGGCACAAATCTGCCGATCTTTGCCTCGGTTGCCGAGGGCAAGGAAAAGACCGGCGCCGATGCGTCCGTGATCTACGTGCCGCCGGCAGGCGCGGGCGCTGCGATCCTGGAAGCGATCGAAGCCGAAATTCCGCTGATCGTCTGCATTACGGAAGGCATTCCGGTCGCCGACATGGTCAAGGTCAAGGCGAAGCTCGACAAGTCGAAGTCGCGCCTGATCGGCCCGAACTGCCCCGGCGTTCTGACGCCGGAAGAATGCAAGATCGGCATCATGCCGGGCTCGATCTTCAAGAAGGGTTCGGTCGGCGTGCTGTCGCGCTCCGGCACGCTCACCTATGAGGCCGTGTTCCAGACCACCAATGAAGGCCTCGGCCAGACCACGGCCGTCGGTATCGGCGGCGACCCGGTCAAGGGCACCGAGTTCATCGACATGCTGGAAATGTTCCTGGCGGACGATGCGACCGAATCCATCATCATGATCGGCGAAATCGGCGGTTCGGCCGAGGAAGAAGCCGCTCAGTTCCTGAAGGACGAGGCCAAGAAGGGGCGAAGCAAGCCGATGGTCGGCTTCATTGCCGGTCGTACCGCTCCTCCCGGCCGCACCATGGGCCACGCCGGCGCTGTTATCTCCGGCGGCAAGGGCGGCGCCGAAGACAAGATCGAGGCGATGGAATCGGCCGGCATCAAGGTGTCGCCGTCCCCGGCGCGTCTCGGCAAGACGCTGGTTGAAGTCCTGAAGGGCTGATCCACCTTAGAACAGATGCGTGACGGCCTTTTTTGAAACGGCCGTCACGAATTTACCGTTTTTGTGGCCATTTGACGGTCGTCACAATCGGTGTTTCATCGGATGGTCCGGCCAAGTGCCGGTTTCGTCGTTTCAAGCGGGAGGCGGATTGCGATCCGCGCGGTGCATATGTCAAGGCAAGAAGCCAACGAACAATTTCTTCTGACCTCGTTCCTCGATGGCGCCAACGCCACCTATATCGAGCATCTGTACGCGGCCTATGAAGACGATCCGAATTCGGTTTCGGAAGAGTGGCGCGACTTCTTCAAGGCGCTTGGCGACGATCCGGATGCCGTTCGCAAGGCGGCCGAAGGCGCGTCCTGGAAAAAGGACAACTGGCCGGTCAAGCCCAATGACGACCTGACGGCGGCGCTTGACGGCAACTGGGCCGATGTCGAGCAGGTGGTCGAGAAGAAGCTGCGCGGCAAGGCTGCCGCAGAAGGTGCTGCCGTTTCCAACGAGGACGTGCTGCGCTCCACACGCGATTCCGTGCGCGCGCTGATGATGATCCGCGCTTTCCGCATGCGCGGCCATCTGCATGCCAAGCTCGACCCGCTCGGCCTCGCCGGCATGGCGGATGACGATTACAACGAGCTGTCGCCGAAGGCCTATGGCTTCACCGAGGCCGATTACGACCGCCGCATTTTCCTCGACAATGTTCTGGGCCTGGAATACGCCACCATCCCGGAAATGGTCGACATCCTGACGCGCACCTATTGCACCACGCTCGGCGTCGAGTTCATGCATATTTCCAATCCGGAGGAAAAATCCTGGATCCAGGAGCGCATCGAGGGACCGGAAAAGAGCATCACCTTCACCGAGAACGGCAAGAAGGCGATCCTGCAGAAGCTGATCGAGGCGGAAGGCTTCGAGAAATTTCTCGATACCAAATACAAGGGCACGAAGCGTTTCGGCCTCGATGGCGCGGAATCGCTGATCCCGGCGCTGGAGCAGATCATCAAGCGCGGCGGCTCGCTGGGCCTGAAGGAGATCGTTCTCGGCATGCCGCATCGCGGCCGCCTCAACGTGCTCTCCCAGGTGATGGCCAAGACCCATCGCGCCATCTTCCACGAATTCAAGGGCGGCTCCTTCAAGCCCGATGATGTGGAAGGGTCCGGCGATGTGAAATATCACCTCGGCGCCTCTTCCGACCGCGAGTTCGACGGCAACAATGTTCACCTGTCGCTGACGGCGAACCCCTCCCATCTTGAGATCGTCGACCCGGTCGTCATGGGCAAGGCCCGCGCCAAGCAGGATATCATCGCCACCCGCCGCGAGGGCGAGATCGTGCCGCTGTCGGAGCGCGCCAAGGTCATGCCGCTTCTGCTGCACGGCGATGCCGCCTTTGCCGGCCAGGGCGTTGTTGCCGAAATTCTCGGCCTTTCCGGCCTGCGCGGCCATCGCGTTGCCGGCACGGTGCATTTCATCGTCAACAACCAGATCGGCTTCACCACCAATCCGGCCTTCTCGCGCTCCTCGCCCTATCCGTCGGATGTGGCGAAGATGATCGAGGCGCCGATCTTCCACGTGAACGGCGACGATCCGGAAGCCGTGGTCTATGCGGCCAAGGTTGCGACCGAATTCCGCATGAAGTTCCACAAGCCCGTCGTCATCGACATGTTCTGCTACCGCCGCTTCGGCCACAATGAGGGCGATGAGCCCGCATTCACGCAGCCGAAGATGTACAAGGTCATCCGCGGGCATGAGACGGTCACCAAGCTCTATGCCGACCGGCTGATCAAGGAAGGGCTGATTACAAAGGACGAGTTCGAAGGCATGCTCGCCGACTGGAAGAGCTTCCTCGAGCAGGAATTCGAGGCCGGCTCCTCCTACAAGCCGAACAAGGCCGACTGGCTGGACGGCGAATGGTCGGGCCTGCGCGCCGCCGACAATGCCGACGAGCTGCGCCGCGGCAAGACGTCCATGCCGATGAAGACGCTGAAGGAGATCGGCAAGAAGCTGACAGAGGTTCCGGAGGGCTTCAACGTCCACCGCACAGTGCAGCGTTTCCTCGACAACCGCGCCAAGATGATCGAGACCGGCGAGGGGATAGACTGGGCCATGGCCGAGGCTCTGGCTTTCGGTTCGCTCTGCTACGAGGGTTTCAAGGTTCGTCTGTCCGGCCAGGATTGCGAGCGGGGCACCTTCTCGCAGCGCCATTCGGTGCTCTATGATCAGGAGACCGAGGAGCGCTATCTGCCGTTGCAGAACATCCGCTCCGGCCAGGGGCGCTACGAGGTGGTCAACTCGATGCTCTCCGAAGAGGCTGTGCTCGGCTTCGAGTACGGCTATTCGCTGGCCCGGCCCAACGCGCTGACGCTGTGGGAAGCCCAGTTCGGCGACTTTGCCAACGGCGCGCAGGTGATCTTCGACCAGTTCATCTCCTCGGGCGAGCGCAAATGGCTCAGGATGTCCGGTCTCGTCTGCCTTCTGCCGCACGGTTACGAGGGGCAGGGGCCGGAACACTCATCTGCCCGTCTCGAGCGCTGGCTGCAGATGTGCGCGGAAGACAACATGCAGGTCGCCAACTGCACCACGCCGGCGAACTATTTCCATATCCTGCGTCGTCAGCTGAAACGCGACTTCCGCAAGCCGCTGATCCTGATGACGCCGAAGTCGCTGCTGCGCCACAAGCGCGCCCAGTCGACGCTTTCGGAAATGGCCGGCGAGACCGCTTTCCATCGTCTCCTGTGGGACGACGCGGTCGAGCAGGACACGCCGATCAAACTGGTCAAGGATTCCAAGATCCGCCGAGTGGTGCTGTGCTCGGGCAAGGTCTATTACGACCTGTTCGAGGAACGCGAGAAGCGCGGGATCGACGATATCTACCTGCTGCGCGTCGAGCAGCTCTATCCATTCCCGGCCAAGGCGCTGATCAACATGCTTTCGCGTTTCAAGAACGCGGAGATGGTCTGGTGCCAGGAAGAGCCGAAGAACATGGGCGCATGGTCGTTCATCGAGCCCTATCTGGAATGGGTGCTGACCCATATCGACGCCAAGCACAGCCGTGTTCGCTATGCCGGACGCGCGGCCGCCGCCTCGACGGCGACGGGCCTGATGTCGCGCCACCAGGCGCAGCTTGCGGCCTTCCTCGACGACGCGCTCGGCGAGTAACACGAATGAGCGCGCGCCGGGCCTTCAAAGCCCGGCACGCGAACGACCGCTTCAAGGCGATCCGGACACCACACTTATCAATATCGGGACTTTTGACATGGCCACTGAAATCCGCGTTCCCACTTTGGGTGAATCCGTTACCGAAGCAACGGTCGGCACCTGGTACAAGAAGGTCGGCGACGCCATCGCCGCCGATGAGCCGATTGTCGAACTGGAAACCGACAAGGTGACCATCGAGGTTCCGGCGCCAGCTTCCGGCACGCTTTCCGAGATCGTCGCCGGCGAGGGTGAAACCGTCGAGCTCGACGCGCTGCTCGGCCAGATCGCCGAAGGCGATGCGCCGGCTGCGGGCGGCGGCGAAAAGGAAGAACCGAAGGCCGAAACGCCGAAGGAAGAGCCCAAGAAGGAAGAAGCCAAGGCTGAAGACAAGCCGAAGTCCGGCGGTTCCGACATGCCGGCAGCACCGTCCGCGGCCAAGATGATGGAAGAAAAGAACATCTCCGCCGATCAGGTGGAAGGTTCCGGCAAGCGCGGCCAGGTGCTGAAGGGCGACGTCATCGCCGCAGCCGCCAAGGGAACGTCTTCGCCCTCCTCGGAACCGGCCAAGGCCCCGCAGCGCGCGCCCTCCAAGGTCGAGGATGCCGACCGCGAGGAACGCGTCAAGATGACGCGCCTGCGCCAGACCATCGCCAAGCGCCTGAAGGATGCGCAGAACACCGCGGCCATGCTGACCACCTATAACGAGGTGGACATGACGGCCGTGATGGAAATGCGCTCCAAATACAAGGACCTGTTCCTGAAGAAGCACGACGTCAAGCTCGGCTTCATGGGCTTCTTCACCAAGGCTGTCTGTCACGCCCTGAAGGAAATCCCGGCGGTCAACGCCGAGATCGACGGCACCGACATCATCTACAAGAACTTCTGCCACATCGGCATGGCCGTCGGCACGGACAAGGGTCTGGTGGTTCCGGTCGTACGCGATGCCGACCGGATGTCGATCGCCGAGATCGAGGCCGAGATCGCGCGTCTTGCCAAGGCGGCCCGCAGCGGCCAGCTCTCCATGGCGGACATGCAGGGCGGCACCTTCACGATCACCAATGGCGGCGTCTACGGTTCGCTGATGTCTTCGCCGATCCTGAATGCGCCGCAGTCGGGTATTCTCGGCATGCACAAGATCCAGGAACGGCCGATGGCGATCGGCGGCCAGGTCGTCATCCGCCCGATGATGTATCTGGCGCTCTCCTATGACCACCGCATGGTCGACGGTCAGGAAGCGGTGACCTTCCTCGTCCGCGTGAAGGAAACGCTGGAAGATCCCGAACGCCTCGTTCTCGATCTCTGATCTCAATCCCGGGGGGGCCGGAACATGAGCATCGAATTCCTGATTACGGCGCTGATTGTTGTTCTGGCTCCCGGCACGGGCGTGGTCTACACGCTCGCCACCGGTCTGGCGCAGGGCAGGATGGCAAGCGTCGCCGCCGCCTTCGGCTGCACGCTTGGCATCATTCCGGCAATCCTCGCCTCCGTGTTCGGGCTTGCCGCGCTGTTTCACACCAGCGCACTGCTGTTCCAGACGGTGAAGTTTGCCGGCGTTGCCTATCTTCTCTATCTTGCCTGGCAGACGCTCAAGGATCGCGGCACGCTCAGGGTCTCGGGCGAGGGGGCGCCGCGGCGCAGCCTGTTTGCGATCGCGCGCAACGGTTTTCTGATCAACATCCTGAATCCCAAGCTCTCCGTGTTCTTCCTCGCCTTCCTGCCGCAATTCGTCTCGCCCGCCGCTGCCTCGCCGATACTGGAAATGTTGGCGATGTCGGCCGTGTTCATGGCGATGACCTTTGCCGTCTTCGTGGTCTACGGCCAGTTCTCCGGGCTGATGCGCGACCGGGTGCTTTCGAGCGAACGGGCCATGGCATGGATGCGGCGCAGCGTGGCGCTGGCCTTTGCCGGTTTCGGCGTTAAACTCGCGCTCACCAGGCAATAGAAACCGGGACGCCTTTCATGGATCATCAATATCTGATCGAGCTCGCGTCGCTGATGGCGATCTTCTCCTTCGCCATCGTCGCTCCCGGCGCGGATACCGCGATGATCATCCGGCAGGCGCTGGTCCATGGCCGGCGCTCGGCGGTGCTCAGCAGTTTCGGCGTCGGCACCTCGCTGATGTTCCATGTCAGCTACACGATCATGGGGCTGGGGCTGATCATCTCGCAGTCGATCATGGTCTTCAACGTGATCAAATGGGCGGGCGCGGCCTATCTTATCTATCTCGGCATCCAGTCGCTGCGTTCCGGCAAGGCCGATGTTTCGCCCGTAGCCCAAGCCGGCGCAACGGCAAGGCAGGGAGCGGGAAAGGCCTTTTCGCTCGGCTTTCTCGCCAATGCGCTCAATCCGAAGCCGGTCTTGTTCTTCCTGTCGATATTCTCGACCGTGGTCAGCCACGAAACGCCCGCGGCGGTGAAGTTCGGCTATGGTCTCGTCATGGCGACGTGCCTGATCGCATGGTTCGTCGGCGTGTCGCTGTTTTTGACCACGCCGCGCATGCGCTCGGCATTCGAAAAGGCGAGCGTCTGGATCAACCGCGCGAGCGGTGCGGTCTTCATCGCATTCGGCCTGAAGCTGGCAACGGAAAAGGCAGGCTGAGCCAACGACAACAAATCCGGCCATCGGCCGCCAGAAAATATGGTCATGCAGCGCCCATCCTTCGCATCGGCGATGACCTCAATAAAGAGAAGGAAATCTGATGTCCTATGATCTCATCGTAATCGGTTCCGGTCCCGGCGGCTATGTCTGCGCGGTCAAGGCCTCGCAGCTCGGCATGAAGGTCGCCGTTGTCGAGAAGCGCGCCACCTATGGCGGCACCTGCCTCAATATCGGCTGCATTCCCTCAAAGGCGCTGCTGCATGCCTCGGAACAGTATGCGCACGCCGCCCACGGCATGGAGAGCCTCGGCATCAAGCTTGCGGGCGTGGAACTCGACCATGAGAAGCTCATGGGCCACAAGGACGCGGTGGTGAAGTCGAATGTCGAGGGCGTCGCCTTCCTGTTCAAGAAGAACAAGATCGACGGTTATCAGGGCACCGGCAAGATCGTTGCCGCCGGCAAGGTGCAGGTGACGAAGGAAGACGGTTCGACCGAGGAACTTGAAGCCAAGAACATCGTGATTGCCACAGGCTCCGATGTCGCCGGCATTCCGGGCGTCGATGTCGCGATCGATGAGGAAACCATCGTTTCCTCCACCGGCGCGATCGCGCTGAAAAAGGTTCCCGAACATATGGTCGTCGTTGGCGGCGGCGTCATCGGGCTCGAACTCGGATCGGTCTGGTCGCGCCTCGGCGCCAAGGTCACCGTCATCGAATTCCTCGACAAGATTCTCGGAACGATGGACGGCGAAGCCTCCAAGCAGTTCCAGAAGATCCTCGCCAAGCAGGGCATTGATTTCAAGCTTTCGGCCAAGGTCACGGCCGTCGAAAAGGGCGAGAACGGCGCGAAGGTGACGTTCGAGCCGGTCAAGGGTGGCGACGCCGAGACGCTTGAGGCCGACATCGTGCTGATTTCCACCGGCCGCAAGCCCTTCACCGAAGGCCTCGGTCTGGAGGAGGCCGGCGTCAAGCTCGACGATCGCGGCCGTGTCGAGATCGACGGTCATTTCAAGACCAATGTCGACGGAATCTACGCCATCGGCGATGTGGTCAAGGGCCCGATGCTCGCGCACAAGGCCGAGGACGAGGGCGTGGCGCTTGCCGAAATCCTCGCCGGCCAGGCAGGTCACGTGAACTATGACGTGATCCCGAGCGTCGTCTATACGCAGCCGGAAGTCGCCTCGCTCGGCAAGACCGAGGAAGAGCTGAAGAAAGCCGGCGTGGCCTATACTGTCGGCAAGTTCCCGTTCATGGCCAATGGCCGCGCCCGCGCCATGGAAGCGACCGACGGTTTCGTCAAGGTGCTCGCCGACAAGGAGACCGACCGCGTGCTCGGCGTCCATATCGTCGGCTTCGGCGCCGGCGAGATGATCCACGAGGCGGCGGTGCTGATGGAGTTCGGCGGTTCTGCCGAAGACCTCGGCCGCACCTGCCACGCGCATCCGACAATGTCGGAAGCGGTGAAGGAAGCAGCGCTCGCCGCCTTCTTCAAGCCGATCCATATGTAGGGCCGGCGCCGAAGGGCGTTCCTGACTGAAGGTTTGATACGGCCCCGTTCTGCGGGGTCGTTTTTCATGTGTCCGGCGCCGTCATTCGCGTCGTTGATCCAAGACTTCAGTAAAATTCGTTGTTCATGGCGCGCAAAATCCTGTTTTCATGGGCCATGGCTCACAAATCAACCGGATCCATCTTTGCCGCCGGTCCGGCAGCGGGAATCGCGCTGATCACCGCTTCGGTCTTCCTGCTCTCGCTCTCCGATGCGCTGGTCAAGCTGTCCGGCGTGCGTTTCGGTCTTGCGCAACTGATCTTCCTGCGATCCGCATTTGCAGCGATGCTTCTCGCGCTCGGGCTGAAATTGTTCGCGCGCGGCACGCGACTCATTCCCGAACACCTTGGGTGGGTGACGGCCCGCAGCCTCTGCCTCGTTTCCATGTGGTTCTGCTATTACGCATCTCTTCCGCACCTGCCGCTGTCGCTGGCGGCGGCCTGCTACTATACATCGCCGTTGTGGATGGCGCTCCTTGCCCGCTTTCATCTTGGAGAGCCGGTGGGTCTTGTGCGGTGGTGCGCCATTCTGCTTGCGTTTTCCGGCGTGGTCGTCAGCGTCAATCCGTCGGCCGGAGCCGTCTCGCCTTTCCTGCTGCTTCCGCTTCTTGCTGCTTTTTTCTATGCTCTTGCGGCGATCATTACCTGGGACAAGTGTCGTGGCGAAGCGCCTTTCGCCATGGCGCTCAATCTCAATGTCGCGCTTGCCGTATCGGGCGCGGCGGGCATGGCGTGCGTTCTCCTGTTTCCGGCGGGCGATGGTTTCGCGCTAACCGCCTGGCGACCGCTCGGTGTGTCGGACTGGGCGCTGATCGGGCTTCTCGCACTCTTCCTTGTGGCCATAACCACGGGTGTCGCCGGCGCTTACCGCACAGCCCCGGCGCCGGTCGTCGGCCTTTTCGACAACGCCTATCTCGTGTTTGCGGCACTGTGGAGCATTCTTATTTTCGCCGAACGGCCGTCAGGCCTGGAAATTGCCGGACTTGCGATGATCGGCCTCGGCGCGGCGATCGCCGCCCGTCCGCCACGTGTGCGCCAAACTACAACGGATTGACTGTAGAATTAGAAAAATACAATATTTACAGTAATTTAATGAATTTGTGGCGGCGAAAATCCTATCCTGAACACAATCAAGGACTGGAATGGGAGCGAGGAAAGGGATGGTCCTTTCCGGTGAACGAGAACGCTGAAACCTCCCAAGGACAGACCTGATGCAGAAGATTATCGCTCTTTCGCTTGCAACCCTGATCGTCGGCGCAGGCGCGGCCTTCGCCGCCCAGCCGCTCAACCCTTCCTTCTACGGCCCCAAGGTGACGGCCGCCGACAGGGACATCGCCCGCATCGCCGCGCCCGGCGATGTCTTTTCGACCTCGGTGATGGATGAAGGAAACTGGCATGCCGTCAAGACCTACAAGGTCCAGCCTGACGGCACGCCGAAGCTGATCGATTTCAGCTACAACGATCTGAACGATTGAGCACAGCGACGCGGCCCCGCTTTGAAGGCGGGGCCTTCTTCACTCCTCAGGCGCGCGGATGCGCCTTGTCGTAGATCTCCAGAAGTCGACCGGTGTCGACGCCGGTGTAGATCTGCGTCGTCGAGAGGGACGCGTGGCCGAGCAGTTCCTGAATGGTCCTGAGGTCGCCGCCGGCGGCCAGGAGATGGGTCGCGAAGGAGTGCCGCAGCGCATGCGGCGTGGCCTTGTCCGAGAGGCCAAGCGCTCCGCGCAGCGCCTGCATTTCCCGCTGGATGATCGCCGGCTGTAGCGGTTTTCCGCGCAGTCCGCGGAAGAGCGGCTTGTCTGCTTCCAGATGATGCGGGCAGAGTGCGCCATAATGCCGCACGGCCGCAAGCGCTGCCGGCAGGAGCGGCACGATACGGGTCTTTTCGCCCTTGCCGGTGATCCTTAGGCTTGTCGGATTGTCGGCAAAGTCATGCGGCGTCAGCCCCAGCGCTTCTGAGATGCGCAGTCCGCAACCATAGAGAAGGCAGAAGACGGCGGCGTTGCGCGCGGCAATCCAGGGCTCTTCCGCCAACTGGCCCTGCTCCGTTGAAACCGCGAGCGCCTCCTCGGCGCTCAGGGGCTTGGGCAGCGATCTCGGCTGTTTCGGCGCCCGCATGGCGCGCACGCCGGCGGCATTGGCAAGTCCGCGTTTTTCCAGCCAGCGTAGAAATGAACGGATGCCCGCCAGATCGCGGCCAAGCGTGCGCGCGCCGGCGCCCTCGCGACGGCGGAAGGCGAGGTAGGCGCGCACGTCCGCAGGCCTCAGCGAATCAATGTCCGAGAGCCGCACGGGCCGGGCGATATGGCCGCACAGGAAGGCGAGAAACTGCCGCGTGTCGCGCTCGTAGGCCTCGGTCGTCTTGGCCGAAAGCCGGCGCTCGCCGGCAAGCGCTCGCAGCCACTCTTGACGCAAGCCAAGCAATGCATCATCAGCAGGCACCAGTATTTCGCCCATGGGGTCACCGTCTCAGGAACTTCTTGCCGCGGCGCGATTTTACAGTAAATTGGGTTACAAAAACGCTAAGGGTTCGGGGAGGTGTCATTGTCTTTTCACACGGAATTGCGATATACGCTTCTCAGCAAAAGCAGGATGTCTTATGGCGCGTCGTGATTCATCATCCGCACTTGCGCAGTTCGCTGAGGCGGTCGCGCTTGTTTCACAAGGGCAACCGGGACACATCGTCGACACGTTGATCGCCGAACGCGGACAGAAGATCGTCCACAATCCGTTCTGGCCGGTGATGCGTCCGTTTCTCCACCTGCTTCTGGGCTACGGCAAGGCGATCGATTTCGCCAATGACATCGAGTCCATGGATGGCTACCAGGTCTTTGACTACATCTCCAACCGTCTGACCCTCGACATCAACTGCACCGGTCGTGAGCGCATCCCCGAAAAGGGCGGTTTCGTGATGGTTTCCAACCATCCGACCGGCATCGCCGACGGGGTGGCCGTCTTCGACCTTCTGAAAGAGCGCCGCCCGGATATGACGTTCTTCGCCAACCGGGACGCCGTGCGCGTCAATCCGCGCCTGGTCGAGATGATCATCCCGGTCGAATGGCGCGAGGAGTTCAAGAGCAAGCTCAAGGCGCGCGAGACGCTGCAGGTGACCAACAACGCCATCAGAGAAGAAAAGGCGATGGTGCTGTTTCCCTCCGGCCGCATTGCCTATTGGGCCGATGGCAAGCTCAACGAGCGCCCGTGGAAGACCTCGGCGATCGGCTTTGCCCGCAAATATGACCTGCCGATCCTGCCCGTGCATCTGAAGGCGCGCAATTCCGGCCTGTTCTACTGGTTCGCCAAATGGTCGACGGAGCTGCGCGACATGACGGTTTTCCACGAACTTCTGAACAAGAAGGGCGACCGGTTTGACTTCACCGTCGGCAACATGATCATGCCGCATGAGCTGCAGGGCGAGCCTGCCGATGTGACCGCGGCGCTGGAGCATCATACGGTGCATGCGCTTGCCACCGATCCGGATGCGGCCTTCGTCCTGGAAAAGTCCAAGCCCGCTCCGGTCGTCTCGGACGCATCTTGAATTCTCCGCTTCACTTTGAAAGGTGCGGCGGGCAAGCTTGCCAGCCATGACCTCAGATTCGCTCGACCTCTTTGGAAAACGCATGGACCCCGCCGTCGTGCGCAGCGTGCCCGTGATGGTGCCGCTGCCGGTCGCCGGTCCCTATTCCTATGCCGTGCCCGAGGGCATGGCGGTGATGCCCGGTTCCGTCGTCCAGGTGCCGGTCGGCCCGCGCAAGGTGATCGGCATCGTCTGGGACGAGGCGGGCGATGCTGTTGACCCGAAGAAGCTGCGGCCGATCGAGCATGTGTTCGATTGCCCGCCCGTGGCGGAGGAGATGCGTCGTTTCATTTCCTGGGTTGCCGCCTACACGCTGACCCCGCCGGGGCTTGTCGCGCGCATGGCCGTTCGCGCGCCTGCGGCCCTTGAGCCTGAACCGATGGTCGAGGGGCTGACGCTGACGGGTACGGTTCCCGAGCGGATGACGCCGGCGCGAAAGCGCGTTCTCGAACTGGCGCAAGACGGCGCCGGCTGGACGCGGCTCGGGCTTGCGCGCGCTGCCGGCGTCAGCGCCAGCGTCGTCGAGACGATGATGAAGCACGGCGTGTTCGACACCGTCTTCCTGCCGCCGCCGCCGGCCTTTGCCACGCCCGATCCCGATTATGCACGCTCCGCGCTTTCTCCCGACCAGGACGCGGCGGCCGAAGATCTGCGCGCTGCCGTGGCGGCGGACGGTTTCAATGTAACGCTGATCGACGGCGTTACCGGTTCCGGCAAGACGGAGGTCTATTTCGAGGCCGTGGCCGAAACGCTCAGCAGGGGCAAACAGGTGCTGATCCTGCTGCCGGAAATCGCCTTGACGGCGAGCTTCCTCGACCGGTTCGAAGCCCGCTTCGGCACGCGGCCCGGCGAATGGCATTCGGACCTCGCGCCGCGCATGCGCGAAAAGGTCTGGCGGCAGACGGCGGAGGGTTCGATCCGCGTGGTTGCCGGGGCCCGCTCGGCGCTGTTCCTGCCCTTTGAGGAACTCGGCCTGATCGTCGTCGATGAGGAACATGATACGGCCTACAAGCAGGAAGACCGCGTCTTCTACAACGCCCGCGACATGGCGGTGGTGCGGGCGCGCATCGGTGGTTTTCCAGCGGTGCTGGCTTCCGCGACGCCTTCTGTCGAAAGCCAGGTCAACGCGCTTGCCGGGCGCTACCGCCGCATCCATCTGCCCGGCCGCTTTGCCGAGGCGGCGCTGCCGAGCCTGAAGACGGTCGACCTGAGGCGCGATCCGCCGAAACGCGGCGGCTTCCTGTCGCCCTCGCTGCTTTCGGAGATCGACAGAACGGTCGGGCGCGGCGAACAGGCGTTGCTGTTTCTGAACCGGCGCGGCTATGCGCCGCTCACGCTCTGCCGGGTCTGCGGCCATCGCTTCCAGTGCCCGAACTGCTCGAGCTGGCTGGTCGAACACCGGTTTCGCGGGCGGCTGATGTGTCACCATTGCGGCCACGGAGAGCCGGTGCCCGAGGCTTGCCCGGAATGCGGCACGCTCGATCATCTCGTTGCCTGCGGGCCGGGGGTCGAGCGCATCGCCGAGGAAGTCGAGCAGCATTTTCCGGAGAAGCGCACGATCATCCTGTCTTCGGACATGGCCGGCGGGGTCAAGCGCCTGCGGCTGGAACTCGAGGCCGTCGCCAATGGCGAGGCCGATATCATCATCGGCACGCAACTGGTGGCCAAGGGGCATAATTTTCCGCTGATGACGCTTGTCGGCGTGGTCGATGCCGATATCGGCCTTGCCAATGGCGATCCGCGCGCGGCCGAGCGCACCTTCCAGCTTCTTGCGCAGGTGACGGGGCGGGCAGGGCGCACGGGGCTTGCGAGCAAGGGTCTGATCCAGACCTATCAGCCGGCCCACCCCGTGATGCAGGCGATCGTTTCCGGCGATGCCGAGGCGTTTTACGACCGGGAGATCACGGAGCGGGAAAAGAGCGGCCTGCCGCCTTTCGGCCGGCTAGCCGCGGTTATCATCTCCGCAGACAACCGTTCCGATGCCGAGGCGCATGCGCGGGGGTTGAGGGCGGCGGCGCCGGCCGGGCGCTCGATCTCGGTGCTTGGCCCGGCCGAGGCGCCGCTGGCGCTGGTGCGGGGCCGCTACCGTTTTCGCCTGCTCGTGCACGGCAGCCGGGCGGACGACATCCAGACTTTTTTGCGGGAAATGCTCGAAAACGGGCCGCGACAACGCGGCAGCGTCCGCGTGCAGCTTGACATTGACCCGCAGAGCTTTCTCTAGATAGATTGAATTTCAAGAAGCGCGGAGGACCCGCGCCGCGCAAGGCAAGGGAGCGTTCAGATGAGTTTTTACTGGCCGGAGAGTTTCATCGGGCAGATCGCCCTGTTCATGGCCGTTGTCATCCTGATCTGGGGGCTCGTCGTGGCGCTGGCGCCGCTGAAGCTGATGGGGCTTGCAGGATTTTCCGGACTGAAGGAGGAGAGCGGGCAGTCGATCCACATCCGTTCGATGATCGGCGGCACCTATGCCGCCATGTCGCTGATGGCGCTCCTGTTCGACCAGCCGATGATCTATCGCACCTTCGGCCTGGCGCTGATCTTCGGCTTTCTGACCAGGTTGCTGTGGATGGGCACGACCGGGAGCCGGTCGATCAAGGGAGGGATATTCCTCGTCTGCCAGGCGGTGGCCGGCGTGTTCATGCTGCTTTACGGCCTTGGCTGGGCGTAAACGACAAAGGCATTCAAAAGCACTGCGTTTCAGGGTTTTGCGACTTTGTGACGAGAAACGCATGCCAATGCTCCAAACGGGCTTTGCGCGTGTTGCGAGTCGCTTTTACCTGTGCTAGACGAACCCCGACTATTGGGAGGGCCAGCATGTTTTTTCCTGCTGTTTCCCGGGGATATTGTGAGGTTTTGAGGGCTTCGGGCAGTGCCGGCGACGACACGGCCCGCGCCGATTTTTAAGGGGAATTTGTGCCTGTGGCAGACCTATCCCAATCTGTGTCGAACGTGGCGCAGCGCTATGCTGTTTCTCTGTTCGAACTTGCCAAGGAAGACGACAGCATCGACGCCGTGGGCGCCGATATCGACCGTGTCGAGGCGCTGTTGAATGAAAGCGACGATTTCCGGCGTCTGGTGATGAGCCCGGTCTTCAGCGCCGACGAGCAGCTGAAGGCGGTGACCGCCATTCTCGCCAAGGCGGAAATCGGCGGCTATGTCGCCAATTTCGTCAAGCTGGTTGCGAAAAACCGCCGTCTTTTCGTCCTGCCCGGCATGATCTCGGCCTATCGCGGCGAGGTTGCCGCCTATCGCGGGCAGGCGACGGCTGAAGTGACAGTGGCCCATGCCCTGTCTGATGAACAACAACAGGAATTGAAGACTGCGCTGAAGGATGTGACGGGCAAGG
The DNA here is from genome assembly GCF_001578105.1 of Martelella sp. AD-3. Taxonomy (GTDB): domain Bacteria; phylum Pseudomonadota; class Alphaproteobacteria; order Rhizobiales; family Rhizobiaceae; genus Martelella. The sequence continues at coordinate 929,790 of NZ_CP014275.1, forward strand.
ATGTGTCCCTTCAGATCACCGAAGACGCGTCGCTTCTCGGCGGGATGATCGTCAAGGTCGGTTCGCGTCAGATCGATACGTCGCTGCGCACGAAACTCTCCAAACTTAAGCTTTCACTGAAAGAGGTTGGCTGATGGATATCCGGGCCGCGGAAATTTCCGCAATTCTGAAAGAACAGATCAAAAATTTCGGCGACGAGGCTGAGGTCTCGGAAGTCGGTCAGGTGCTTTCGGTCGGCGACGGCATTGCCCGCGTCTATGGTCTCGACAATGTCCAGGCCGGCGAGATGGTCGAGTTCAACGGCGGCGTGCGCGGCATGGCGCTCAACCTCGAAAGCGACAATGTCGGTGTCGTTATCTTCGGTTCGGACCGCGAGATCAAGGAAGGCGACGTCGTCAAGCGCACCGGCGCCATCGTTGATGTGCCGGTCGGTCCCGGCCTTCTCGGCCGCGTCGTCGACGCGCTCGGCAACCCGATCGACGGCAAGGGCCCGATTGCTTCGGACCACCGCGCTGTTGTTGACGTCAAGGCCCCCGGCATCATTCCGCGCAAGTCGGTTCACGAGCCGATGTCGACCGGCCTGAAGGCCATCGACGCGCTGATCCCGATCGGCCGCGGCCAGCGCGAGCTTGTCATCGGCGACCGCCAGACCGGCAAGACCGCGATCATTCTCGATACCTTCCTGAACCAGAAGCCGATCCACGACAACGGCCCGGATAACGACAAGCTTTACTGTGTCTATGTCGCCGTCGGCCAGAAGCGTTCGACTGTCGCCCAGTTCGTGAAGACGCTGGAAGAGCGCGGCGCGCTCGAATATTCCGTCGTCGTCGCCGCCACCGCCTCCGATCCGGCCCCGATGCAGTACATCGCGCCGTTCGCCGGCTGCGCCATCGGCGAGTATTTCCGCGACAACGGCATGCATGCGCTCATCGCCTATGACGACCTTTCCAAGCAGGCCGTCGCCTATCGCCAGATGTCGCTGCTGCTGCGCCGCCCGCCGGGCCGCGAAGCCTATCCGGGCGACGTTTTCTACCTGCATTCGCGCCTTCTCGAGCGCGCGGCCAAGCTTTCGGAAGAACGCGGCGCCGGTTCGCTGACGGCCCTGCCGGTCATCGAGACCCAGGGCAACGACGTTTCGGCGTTCATCCCGACCAATGTGATCTCGATCACCGACGGCCAGATCTTCCTTGAAACCGACCTGTTCTACCAGGGCATCCGCCCGGCCGTGAACGTCGGCCTGTCGGTGTCGCGCGTCGGTTCGTCGGCGCAGATCAAGGCGATGAAGCAGGTTGCCGGCTCGATCAAGGGCGAGCTTGCCCAGTATCGCGAAATGGCGGCCTTCGCCCAGTTCGGCTCCGACCTTGATGCCGCGACCCAGCGCCTGCTGAACCGCGGTGCGCGCCTGACCGAGCTTTTGAAGCAGCAGCAGTTCTCGCCGCTGAAGACCGAAGAGCAGGTCGTCGTGATCTTCGCCGGCGTGAACGGCTATCTCGACAAGCTGCCGGTCAGCGACGTCAGCAAGTTCGAGCAGGGTCTTCTGTCCTACATGCGCGGCGAGGCGAGCGACGTTCTCGACGGCATCCGCACGGAAAAGGCGCTGAGTGACGATCTGAAGGGCAAGCTGAAGTCGGCGATCGACGCCTTCGCGAAGAACTTCTCCAAGTAACCAGGTAATCTTAGCGGGGATTTATAACCCATGGCTTCATTGAAGGATCTGAAGCTTCGCATTGCCTCGGTGAAGGCGACGCAGAAGATCACCAAGGCGATGCAGATGGTCGCCGCGGCGAAGCTGCGTCGCGCGCAGGAGGCCGCCGAGAATGCGCGGCCCTACTCCGAACGCATGGCAACCGTCATGGCCGACCTGACGGCGGCCGTCGGCGAGGGCGAGGAAGTGCCGAAGCTGATGAGCGGCACCGGCAAGGATGATGTTCATCTTCTGGTGGTCTGCACGGCCGAGCGCGGCCTTTGCGGCGGCTTCAACGCGCAGATCGCGCGCCATGCGCGCCTTGCTGCGCGTGACCTGATTTCCAAGGGCAAGACCGTCAAGATCTTCTGCGTCGGCCGCAAGGGCTATGATGCGCTGCGCCGCGAATTCGCCGACCTGATCGTTGAGCGGAAAGAGTTGCGCGATGTCCGCAAGATCGGCTTCGACAATGCCGAGGACGTTGCCAACCGCGTTATGGAGATGTTCGACGAGGGCGCTTTCGACGTTTGCACCCTGTTTTATTCCGAATTCAAATCGGTGATCTCGCAGGTGCCGACCGGCCTTCAGCTTATTCCGGCTTCGGCGCCGGAAGGCGCGGAAGAACGCTCTGAGTCCGCGCTTTACGATTACGAGCCGAATGCGGAAACCATCCTGTCCGAGATCGTGCCGCTCAACATCCGCGTCCAGGTTTTCCGCGCCCTGCTGGAAAATGCCGCCGGCGAGATGGGCGCGAAGATGACCGCGATGGACAATGCGACGCGCAATGCCGGTGAGATGATCGACAAGCTGACGCTTTCCTACAACCGTCAGCGTCAGGAAAAGATCACCACGGAACTGATTGAAATTATTTCCGGCGCGGAAGCGCTGTAAGAGCTTGAGAAGAGGGTTTTATCATGGCTGAGGCCTCTACCGGTAGAGTGACGCAGATTATCGGCGCCGTTGTGGACGTCGCCTTTGACGGCGAACTGCCCCCCATCATGAATGCGCTTGAAACCGACAACCACGGCAACCGGCTCGTTCTCGAGGTGGCCCAGCACCTCGGCGAAAATGAAGTCCGCACCATCGCCATGGACGCGACCGAGGGTCTCGTTCGCGGCCAGGAAGTCAAGAATACCGGATCCCCGATCCAGGTGCCGGTCGGCGTCGAAACGCTCGGTCGCATCATGAACGTTATCGGCGAGCCGGTGGATGAAGTCGGCCCGATCAAGACCAAGGAAAAGCGCGCCATCCACCAGGAAGCTCCGCCCTATGTCGACCAGTCGACCGAAGCGGAAATCCTCGTGACCGGCATCAAGGTCGTCGATCTTCTGGCGCCTTACGCCAAGGGCGGCAAGATCGGCCTGTTCGGCGGCGCCGGCGTTGGCAAGACGGTTCTCATTCAGGAACTGATCAACAACATCGCCAAGGCGCATGGCGGCTATTCCGTCTTCGCCGGCGTTGGCGAGCGCACGCGTGAAGGCAACGACCTTTACCACGAAATGATCGAATCCAACGTGAACGTCGATCCGGCAGAGAACAACGGTTCGGCCGAGGGTTCGAAATGCGCCCTGGTCTACGGCCAGATGAACGAGCCGCCCGGCGCGCGTGCCCGCGTTGCGCTTTCCGGTCTGACGATTGCCGAATCCTTCCGTGACGAAGGTCAGGACGTTCTGTTCTTCGTGGACAACATCTTCCGCTTCACCCAGGCCGGTTCGGAAATCTCGGCGCTTCTCGGTCGTATTCCTTCGGCCGTGGGCTATCAGCCGACGCTGGCGACCGACATGGGCGCCCTGCAGGAGCGGATTACCACCACGACCAAGGGTTCGATCACCTCTGTTCAGGCCATCTACGTTCCGGCCGATGACCTGACCGACCCGGCGCCGGCCACCTCCTTCGCGCATCTGGACGCGACGACCACGCTGTCGCGCTCGATTGCGGAAAAGGGTATCTACCCGGCCGTCGACCCGCTCGATTCGACCTCGCGCATGCTCGACCCGATGATCGTCGGCGAGGAGCACTACCAGGTGGCCCGCGCGGTCCAGTCGACGCTGCAGCGCTACAAGTCGCTTCAGGACATCATCGCCATCCTCGGCATGGACGAGCTTTCCGAAGAGGACAAGCTCACGGTTGCCCGCGCCCGCAAGATCGAGCGCTTCCTGTCGCAGCCCTTCCACGTCGCCGAGGTCTTCACCGGCGCGCCGGGCATCCTGGTGTCGCTGGAAGACACGATCCGTTCGTTCAAGGGTCTGGTCGAGGGCGAGTACGACCACCTGCCGGAAGCCGCCTTCTACATGGTCGGCACCATCGACGACGCTGTCGCCAAGGCCAAGAAACTCGCCGAGGCGGCCTGATCTTTCAGGCGGGCGGCGTAAGCGCCGCCCATCGGTTATCGGTGATTTTGCAAGACAAGAGATTGGAACGTCATGGCTGACACGATGATTTTCGAGCTGGTGACCCCTGAAAAGCTGCTGGCCTCCGCCGAAACGGATGCCGTCGTCATTCCCGCCGCGGAAGGCGAGATGACGGTGATGCCGGATCACGCGCCGACCATGACGACGGTTCGTCCCGGCATGGTGAAGTTCAAGAATCACGACGGCAAGGAATTCCAGTTCCTGGTCTTCCACGGCTTCGCCGATATCCAGGGCAATGCCTGCACGCTTCTGGCCGAAACAGCCGTGCCGATCGGCGAGGCGTCGGATGCCATCGAGCATCGCATCAAGGCGCTCCGCAAGGAACTCGACGATGCAAGCCATCGCGAGCACAAGAGCGCCATCGAGCAGATGATGAACGAGTTGACGCATCTGAACGAGACGGTCTTCCCGGGCTGATCCCGCCCTGAATTGTTCATGAGTTCGCGCGAGCCGCAGCATTTTCGCTGCGGCTTTTCGCGTTTTCTGGCTATCCTTTCGGACTTGCCCACGCGCCGAGGAGCTGTTTGGCAGGGCAGCGGCGGCACAGAGCGGAAATGAACAGCGCGTAACGCGGTGTCAGGGTGCCGGACTGAGGATGACAAAGTTAAGGGAAAAGCTGCGCAGCAATATCGTTGTTATTCATGGGATCGGGGCGCCCGTGCTGGCCGGTTCCGGACTGCCAGGCGTGCTGAAGGCCCATCCGGACGGCCGGCCGCGGCCTCAGGGTGTCCGCCGGACGTGAATGGCCTCGTCCTCCGCAGCGATCATTAAACGTCCGCATGGACGCGCGGCTATGCCGAAATCGTGACGATACCGCAATCCCCGGCTTCTGAGGCAAAGGCCAGGCGCTCGCCCGCTTCGTCCCAGGAGAGCGCCGTGATCGCCCCCTTGCCCTGGCGGCGCAGGAGCGCTTCCTTCTGGTCGGAAAGGCGCACGGCCATGATCATGCCGTCGATGAAGCCGATGGCGAGCATTTCTTCCGAAGGATGAAAGGCAACCTGGGTGACCAGGATATTGGCGCGGGTGCCAAGTTCGAGCGGCGCCTTGCCCATCGGCCCGTCCTTTCCGGAAAACGGCCAGACAATGGCGGCCGGCGCGCCGGAGGTTGCCAGCCACTTGCCTTTCGGCGACCAGGACCAGGATTTCACCTTGGCCGGATAGCCGCTCATGCGCATGTGGCGCGCTTCCGCCGACAGCTTCCCGTCCAGCTTCCATCCATGCAGCGCATTTTCCTGCATGGCGGTGACCAGAAAGCGCCCGTCGGGCGAGAAGGTGATGCCGACATGGGCGCCCTTCCATTCCAGATCGACCGGCGGGGCGGAGCCTGCAACCCAGTGCAGCGAGGCGCCGTTATAACGTGCGGCCGCGATCCTGAGGCCCTTGGGAGCGAACGTGACCGCCTCGACGCTGCGCTCCTCGGGAAAGAGATGCGACGCGCCGCTGGCAATCACCCGCGTCTCCTTGCCCACGGCATAGGCGACGGCCCCGTGCGGGCCGCCGGCGACGACGGAAATCCACTTGCGCGGCACGCTTGCCAGTTCCTCGAAGGAGCCGTCTTTTGCAAGGCGGAGCACGCGGCCATCCTCGCCGCCGGTGATCAGCGTCTGGCTGAAGGGATCGCGCACGCAGGTGAGGAGGCCGTCATGGGCCTCCGTCACCTTCTCGCCGTCGTCGAGCCGGTGGATCCGGCCTCCGGCCGTGGCAAAGAACGGAATTCCGCCGAGAAAGGCGGCGGCGATGACGTGGTCGTCGATGTCGACGGGCGCAACGCTCGGCATCAGCTGCGGACCTCGCATGCCCGGAAGCTCTTCTCGAGCTTTTCGCGGTCAAGGTCGCGTCCGATGAAGACGAGCCGGCTTTCGCGCGCTTCGCCATCCTTCCAGGGGCGCTGGTGATCGCCTTCGATGATCATGTGCACGCCCTGGACCACATAGCGATCGTCGTCCTTGTTGAAGGCTAGGATGCCCTTCAGGCGGAGGATGTTCGGCCCCTGGTTCTGGGTGACGGACTGGATCCATGGGAAGAACCGGTTCGGGTCGAGTTCGCCACCGCGCAATGACACCGACTGCACCGTCACGTCGTGATGGTCGGACAGCCCGTGGTGGTGGTGCTCGTGATCATGATCATGATCGTGGTGATGATGGTCGTGGTCGCAATCGGGACCGCAGACATGGTCGTCATGATCGTGGTCGAGGAAGTGCGGGTCGTCCTCCAGAACATGTTTCAGATCGAACGCGTTCTGGTTGAGGATGCGTTCGAGTTCGATCCCCGATCGCTCCGTCCTGAAGATCCTGGCGGCCGGATTGATGGCGCGCACCAGGCCTTCGACATCGGCCAGTTCCTCCGCGCTGACCAGGTCGGTCTTGTTCAGGAGCACGATATCGGCGAATGCGATCTGGTCCTCGGCCTCGCGGCTGTCCTTCAGGCGCAGCGGCAGGTGCTTGGCGTCGACCAGGGTGATGACGGCATCGAGCGCCGTCTTGGCCCGGACGTCGTCGTCCATGAAGAAGGTCTGGGCGACGGGAACCGGATCGGCAAGGCCTGTGGTCTCGACGATGATGCCGTCGAAACGCGGGCGCCGCATCAGGCCCTCGACGACCCGGATCAGGTCGCCGCGCACCGTGCAGCACACGCAGCCATTGTTCATTTCATAGATCTCCTCGTCGGATTCCACGATCAGGTCATTGTCAATGCCGATCTCGCCGAATTCGTTGACGATGACCGCGTATTGCTTGCCATGATTTTCCGAGAGAATCCGGTTGAGCAGGGTGGTCTTGCCCGAGCCCAGGTAGCCCGTCAGCACGGTCACCGGAATGGGCGGAGCTGCTTGCGTGTCAGTCATGATCGTTCCTTTGAAGGATTTTCCGACTATATAAGGGTGATGGCGCCTGGCAGCAAGGCGGAGCAATGCCTGGCTTGCTTGTGAAAAGTCAGGTTCCACGGTGGTTTCCCGGGAAAATTAAACCGATTTTTGCTTTTATGTTGAATTCTTCGCGGTTTTTGAATTAAATTTTTAAATCAAGACACGCAGCGCGAGGCCTTCATTCACCGGGAGAAAAGCCGTGGCCCAGAAAGTCAAACTTTCCACAATCGCCGAATCTCTGGGGATATCGACGGCCACCGTATCGCTGGCGCTCCGCGACAGCCCGCTTGTCGCCACCGCCACGCGCGAGCGGATCAAGGAACAGGCGCGTGCACTCGGCTATATCTACAATCGCCGGGCCGCCAGCCTCAGGACATCGCGCTCCGGCATTATCGGCGTCGTCGTTCATGACATCATGAACCCGTTCTACGGCGAAATCCTCAAGGCCATCGAGAGCGAGCTGGACCGCAACCAGCACACCTTCATTCTCTCCAACCATTACGACTCGGTCGAAAAGCAGCGCAATTTCATCGAGACGCTGCTGCAGCTCGGCGGCGACGGCGTGATCATGTCGCCGGCCATCGGCACGCCGCCGGCCGATGTGCAACTGGCCGAGGACAACGGCATGCCGGCCATTTTCGTCGCTCGCACCATGGAGGAGCTGGACCTGCCGACCTATCGCGGCGATGACAGCTACGGCATCGCGCTTGCCACCAATCACCTGATCGGGCTCGGCCACCGCTGCATCGCCATGATCGGCGGCACGGACCAGACCTCGACCGGGCGCGACCGCTATGCAGGCTATGTCAATGCGCTGAAGAAAGCCAATATCCCGGTCGATCCGGGCCTGCGCATTCCGGGCCCGCGCACCAAGCAGGGCGGTTTCGAGGCCGCGGTGCATTTTCTGTCGTTGCCGCAAAAGCCGACGGCGGCGGTCTGCTGGAACGATCTGGTGGCGATCGGCCTGATGAACGGCATTTCGCGCGCGGGGCTGACGCCGGGCGCCGATATTTCCGTCACCGGCTATGACGATCTCGAAGAGGCCTCGATCTCGACGCCGTCGCTTACCACCGTCTGGAACGGCCAGGCCGAGGTAGGCAGGCTGGCGGCGCGGGCGCTGCTCGACAGGCTTGCCGGCTCGAACGCGCCGAACGGCATGCATCTCATCAAGCCGGAAATGCGCATCCGCCAGTCGACGGGCCCCTACCGCGAAACCGCCGAGAGCTATCTTGCGCTTTGAGGCCCTGCTACATCTTCTGATAACCCTTTCATAACCAGAACGTTCCCGGGAGGATCCATGCCCAAACCAACCGTCATGCTTTCACAAAGCCTCAACCCCTTTGTCCAGAGCGTTTTGAAGGACGATTATGAACTGGTGAGCATGCCCGAGGCCGGTCCCGGCGCGCTTGGCGCGAAGGTTGACGACATCAGGGCCGTGGTGGCCTTTGGCGGCTTTTCCGCCGAGCAGATGGATGCGCTGCCCAATCTCGAGATCATCGCCTGCCCGGGCGTGGGCTATGACGGCATCGACACGACCCATGCCGCAGAACGCGGAATCGTCGTCACCCATACGCCGAATGTCCTGAATGACGAGGTTGCCGACACCGCTGTGGCGCTTCTTCTGAATGCCGTCCGGCGTCTCTATGCGGCAGAACGGTTCTTGCGCGAGGGCCGCTGGGAGAGCGAGGGCAATTTCCCGCTCTCGCCCTTTTCGGTGAAGGGGCGCAAGGTCGGGCTCTATGGTCTCGGCCGGATCGGGCTCGAGATCGCAAGCCGGCTGGAGCCGTTCAAGGTCGAGATTTCCTATCACACCCGCAGCCCGAAAAAGGGCGTCGACTATGCCTATCATCCGACGCTGGCCTCGCTTGCGGAAGCCGTCGATACGCTGATCTGCATCGTTCCGAAGACGCCGGAGACGCACAAAGCGGTCAATGCCGAAATCCTGTCGGCGCTCGGCCCCGATGGCATTCTGGTCAATGTCGGGCGCGGCTGGAGCGTCGACGAGGACGCGCTGATCGCCGCCCTTGAGGCCGGCACGCTCGGCGGCGCGGGCCTCGATGTCTTTTATGATGAGCCGCATGTGCCCGAGGCGCTTCGGGGGTTCGACAATGTCAGCCTGCTGCCGCATGTGGCTTCCGCTTCTGTGCCGACCAGAAAGGGAATGGGCCAACTTGTCGCCGACAATCTGAAGGGCTGGTTTGCCGAAGGGCGGCCGGTCACGCCCGTGCCCGAGACGCCGGTTCCGCCGAAAGCCTGACGTCAGGACCGCTGCCTTCTGGTTTCGATGACCTTCCGCATAAGGCCGACAAATTGCGCGCCCTCTTCCGCCGAAAGGCCGGAGAGGGCGTCTTCGTTCTCGGCCGTGGCTGCGGCGACGGCTGGCGCGCGCAGGGCGCGGGCGCGTTCCGTCAGCCTTATGCGCTGAACGCGGCCGTCCTCAAGGTCCCTTTCCCGCCTGATCAATCCGTCACGCTCCATGCGCGAAAGCGTGTTGGCCATCGTCGCCTGTTCGATATCCAGCCGCTCCACCAGTTCTTTCTGCGTCAGCCCGTCATGGTCCCAAAGTTCCAGAAGAGCGGGAAAGGTGCCCGTGGTCAGTCCGAGCGGCCGGATGCGGGCCGCAAGCCCGCGCTCGAAAAGGCGCGCCATATGGTTGGCGAGATAGCCGGCGGAATCGTCTTTTGAAAAGGTCATGATGTTCGATAACACTTGCATAGCAAGCTATGCAATTATATATAGCAAGCTATATAATAATGAATGGAGCACTGACATGCTGAAGACCCTGCATCCCGTCGCCGGAGGCCTGGCCCTGGCTCTCATCATCGCATTCTGGCTTTCGACCGTTCTTGCGGAAACGCTTGCCGGGCCGGCGCTCGTCACGCTGGTCAAGACATCGATCCCCTGGGGCTTCTTGTTGCTTGTGCCGCTCCTGGCGCTCGCGGGGTTTTCCGGCTTCCGCCTGGCGCGGCCAATGCGCGGGCCGCTTGTGGCGGCAAAGCGCCGGCGCATGCCGATCATCGCCATCAACGGCATTGTGGTGCTGATCCCGTGCGCCCTGTTCCTCGCCTCAAAGGCGCAGGCAGGCGCGTTTGACGCGTCCTTCTACGTCGTGCAGGCGCTCGAGCTCGTCTTCGGCGCTATCAACATCTCGCTGATGGGCATGAACATGCGCGACGGGCGGCGGATGACGGCAAAGCGCCGCTGACCGCGCTCCGCATCATCGATCGCCGCCGTCCGGGCCGGGCGTCAGGTCCGGCCGGCGGCGGTGGCATAGGCCCGAACGGCATCGCCGAAAGCCGCAAACAGCCTGCGCGACGTTTCGTCTGTCTTCGCCCAGTATTCCGGATGCCACTGGACGCCGACGGCGAAATTCCTCGCGCCGATGACCGAGACGGCCTCCACCGTGCCGTCGGGCGCAATGGCCTCGACCGCAAGCCCGGGCGCGACGTCGCCGATTGCCTGCCGGTGCAGAGAATTGACCTTGATCTCGCCGGGGCCGAGAATATCGGCAAGGCAGGTGCCTTCCTTCACATGCACCGGCTGGCGGATGATGAAGAGGGCGTCGCGGTCGCCTTCGGGCGGCTGACGGTGGTCGATGCGCCCTTCAAGCTCGTGCACCTCGCTCACCAGCGTGCCGCCAAGGGCGACATTGAGCTCCTGGATGCCGCGGCAGATGCACAGAAGCGGCATGCCGCGTTCGATCGCGCGTCGGATCATCGGGAGCGTCGTGGCATCCCGGCCGGGGTCGAAGGGGCCGTCGCGCTCCTCCTCGGTCCTGCCATAGAGCGCCGGCGCGACATTGGAGCGCGAACCGGTGATCATCACCCCGTCGACCCGGTCGAGCATGGCGTCGATCTCCTGCGCTTCGCCAAGCGCGGGAATGATGAAGCTCATCGCGCCGGCGACGTCCAGCGCCGCGCCGACATATTGCTGCTGCGCTGCATGCCAGGTGGTCTCCCGGAAAAAACAGGTATCGGCAGGAACGGCGACGATCGGTTTCGGCATGGTGGCTCCGCTGGCGGTTTTTTCGAAGTGATGTCGCCTTGTCGGAGGTCTGTCAAACGAATCCGCGCCGCACGTCCATGGCAAATTCTGATCGGACGATAATAGCCCGTGATCGCGGACCATTAGACATTGGTCGTATCGGGCCGGAATTCGGGGCAGAAAAGTCTCCTTCGCCTGCAGGCGAGAGTTGAAACAAATCAACCAAAGTGCTTTGCTTTCGAAGACGTCCGCCGGAGGAGAACGGGTGCGGACGCATCACATTTTGGGAGGTATCTATGGACCGTCGTTCGTTTATCAAAAAGGTCGGCGCCGGTGGCGTTGGCGCCGCTGCGGCAACCGCGCTTGCCGCGCCTGCGATCGCGCAGGAAAACCCGAAAGTGACCTGGCGTCTGACCTCGTCCTTTCCGAAGTCGCTCGACACGATCTATGGCGGCGCAGAAGACATCGCCAATCATGTTTCGGCCGCCACCGGCGGCAATTTCGAGATCCAGTGCTATGCTGCCGGTGAAATCGTTCCCGGCCTGCAGGCGCTTGATGCGGTGCAGAGCGGCACGGTCGAGGCGGCCCATACCTGCTCCTATTATTTCTGGGGCAAGGACCCGACCTTTGCCATCGGCACGGCCATTCCCTTCGGCCTGAACCAACGGCTCTCCAATGCCTGGTTCTACGAGGGCAATGGCAACACGCTGATGAACGAGTTCTATGACGGTTACGGCGTATACGGCCTGCCGGCGGGCAATACCGGGGCCCAGATGGGCGGCTGGTTCCGCAAGGAAGTGAACACCGTCGACGACCTGAAGGGCCTGAAGATGCGCATCGCCGGTCTTGCCGGCCGGGTCATGGAGAAGGTCGGCGTCGTGCCGCAGCAGATCGCCGGCGGCGATATCTATCCGGCTCTCGAAAAGGGCACGATCGATGCCGCCGAGTTCGTCGGCCCCTATGACGACCAGAAGCTCGGCTTCTACAAGGTCGCCAAATACTACTACTATCCCGGCTGGTGGGAAGGCGGCCCGGTCATCCACGGCTTCTTCAACAAGGCGAAATACCAGGAGCTGCCGAAGCACTACCAGGCGGCGCTCGATGACGCCTGCGCCTTCGCCAACACCAACATGATGGCGAAATACGACGTCAAGAACCCGGTCGCGATCCGCGAACTGATCGGTGACGGCGCGGTCATGAAGGGCTACAGCACGGAGATCATGCAGGCCTGCTACAACGCGGCCATGGAAGTCTATGCCGAGCTCGGCGCGGAGAACCCGACCTTCAAGAAGATCTACAACGACCAGACCGAGTACAAGAACGCCGCCTATGGCTGGCTGAAGACCTGCGAGTTCCGTTATGACCAGTTCATGATGGCCCTGCAGAACGCCGGCCAGATCAAGCCGCTCGCCTGATCCGGGCAGGTTCTGGCGCATAAAGGACAACCCGGAAGCGACCGCTTCCGGGTTTTTTGCTGACAAAGCCAAAGGGACGCAGGTTGTTGCCTCCATCGGCCTTCCCCGCAGGCGTCATGCTCGTGTCGAGCACGATGATGACGCGCAGAGAAGACATTCTTTGCCAGGAAGAAAAACCCCGAAAGCGGCTGCTTCCGGGGTTTTCGCTGCTTTGCCTGCGCCGATACCTCAGTTGAAGTTCAGGCTCGGCGGGTCGTCGAGATTGAGGCTATCTCCGCCCGAGCCGCCGTTATCCGGGTTGTCGCCGAAGTCGGGAAGCGCGAAGGGATCGCTTGCGCCGCCGTCACCGCCGCCGAAGTCGAGGTTGAACGGATCGTCGACGCTGCCGCCGAAGGAGGGCATCTCGATCGTCACCGAATCGGGATCGACGGTCACAACCTCGTCCTTGTAGTGGGTGACGAGCTTCGGGAAGAAGATCACCGCCAGGATGGCGAGGAACTGGATGACGATATAGGGGATGATGCCCTTGTAGATCTGCAGCGTGCGCACGCCCTGCATGATCCTGCCCGTGCCCTTGTCGGTCCATTCCCCGGCCGGCGTCACCGAGCGCAGGTAGAACAGCGAAAAGCCGAAGGGCGGGGTCAGGAACGAGGTCTGCAGGTTGAGACCCAGAATGATGCCGAACCAGATCAGGTCGATGCCCAGCGCCTCGGCCGGCGCCACCAGGAGCGGCACCATGATGAAGGCGATTTCGAAGAAATCGAGGAAGCAGCCGAGAATAAAGACGATGATGGTGACGACGATCAGGAAGCCGTATTCGCCGCCGGGAAGCCCGGTCAGCAGTTCCTCGATCCAGACATTGCCGTTGATGCCGTAGAAGGTGAGGCTGAAGACGCGCGCGCCCATCAGGATCATCATCACGAAGGCGGAGAGCTTGGTGGTGCTGTCGAGCGCCTTCTTGAGCGAATTCAGATCAAGCCGCCCCTTGGCGAGCGCCAGGATGAGCGCGCCGGTGGCGCCCATGGCGCCCCCTTCCGTCGGCGTTGCGATGCCGAGGAAGATCGTGCCGAGCACGAGAAAGATCAGCGCCAGCGGCGGTACCAGCACGATGATCACCTGCTGGCTGAGCCGCGACAGGAGGTTGAGCTTCATCCGGTCGTTTGCAAGCGCCACCAGATAGACGACGACGACGCCGAAGACCATGGCCGCCACCAGCCGCCAGGCATCGCCGAGGCCCGTGAACAGGATGTGGTAGCCAAGGAAATAGAGCGCGACGGCGACGGCGATCATGACGAACAGGGAAATCACACCGCTGCCCAGCGTGCGGGCTGCGGCCGGCATCGCCGGGGCCGCCTTGGGGCGGATCATCGTTACCACGAACACGTAGAGACAGTAGGCGGCGATCACCAGCAGCGACGGATAGAGCGCGCCGACATACATGTCGCCGACCGAGCGGCCAAGCTGATCGGCCATGACGATGAGGACGAGCGAGGGAGGCACGATCTGCGCCAGCGTGCCCGACGCGGCGATCGTGCCGGTGGCGAACGAGCGGTCATAGCTGTAGCGCAGCATGACAGGCAGCGAGATCAGGCCCATGGCCATGACCGATGCGGCGACAACGCCCGTGGTGGCCCCGAGCAGCGCGCCGACGAGCACGACGGCATAGGCAACGCCGCCGCGCACGGGACCGAACAATTGGCCGATCGTGTCCAGCAGGTCCTCGGCCATGCGCGAACGTTCGAGGATGATGCCCATGAAGGTGAAGAAGGGCACTGCCAGCAGCGTCTCGTTCGACATGATGCCGCCGAAGAAACGGTCCGGATGGGATTGCAGCAGCGGCCAGAACAGGGTGATTTCGGGCGAGATCGACGAGAATTCGACCCCGAGCACGAAAAAGGCTAGGCCGCCCGCGGCAAGCGTGAAGGCGACGGGATAGCCCAGAAGCAGCATCGCCATCACGGAGATGAACATGATGGGCGCGAGGTTGTGCGCGATCAGGTCAGTCATTCGGCCTGTCCTCTGTCATCATATGGGCGGCGTTGCCGGCGTCCGAATAGAGATGATCGTTCTCCTTCAGATGTCCGGAAATGACCGCGGCGCGCTTGATGATCTCCGAAAAGGTCTGCAGCAGGAGCAGGATGAAGCCGATCAGGATAAAGGACTTCGCGGGCCAGAGGATCAGCCCGCCGGCATTGGTCGAATGCTCGCCGCTCTCGAAGGAGCGCCAGAACCACGGCCAGGCGAGATAGATCATCATCCCGGCAAAGGGCACGAGGAAGATTGTGTGCAGGATGAGGTCGATCCAGTCGCGGGTGCGCTTGCTCCAGGAAGACGACAGGATGTCGATCCGGATGTGCTCGTTCTTCAACAGCGCATAGGCGGCCGCCAGCATGAAGACGGCGCCGTAAAGATACCATTGCAGTTCCAGCATGGCGTTGGACGAAAGCGAGAAGAGCTTTCGGCTCACCGCATTGCCGGCGCTGACGAGGACTGCCACGAGGAGCAGCCAGGACACCGAATGTCCGATGAATTCATTCAGCCTGTCGATGGTTCGGCTTATTGTTATCAGTGGTTTCATTGGGGCCTCCAAACCGTCCGACTTCCTTAATGGAAGTTGTCAAGGCCACGCAACATGCCTTTGGTACAATATGGGATGAAAAACGCCGCCATTTTGTATTTTTTGTCCGTCCCGGCCGGAGATGCGGACATGATATTTGCCTGGCGGTTCCCCGTGCCGTCGCTGGCGTCGCGCGATTGTTGCCCCGGGCGCGTCGGATGTGGTAATCGGGAAGCGGATTATGGGACATTGTCCGGAACAGGACTGTCGCCGAAAGGCCGGCAGCGCCGGGCTGACAGGAGGGATTGATGCAGAATGTTGAAACGGGCGCGACGCAACCCGCTGACGAAGTGGATTATGCGGAGCATGCCAACACCTACAAGCTGTTCCTCAACGGAACCAAATACGGCACGGTTCACCTCGTGGCGCTTCTGGTGGCGATGGCGGCCGGCCTGCTTGGCCCGTTCGGTTTCATCGGCAGCTTGATCATTTTCATTCTCATCAGCGCCATCGGCATCTATATTCTCCGCTGAGCGTCCGTCCGGGCGTATCCGTTCCTAGAAACGCGGCATGACAGACGCAGTGCTGCGCTCCCTTGTTGCGCGTTTCGATCTGTCTTTGGGAGACAAGTTTGAGCAAGACACTATTTGTGCCGAAAGAGACGGCCTTCGCGGAGACGCGTGTGGCGGCCTCGCCCGACACGGTCAAGAAGCTGAAGGCGCTCGGCCTCGATATCGTCATAGAATCCGGCGCTGGGTTTGCTTCCGGCATCGACGACGATGCCTTCCGGGAAGCCGGCGCCGAAATCGCCGGTTCCGATGCAGCTGCCAGCGCCGATGTGATCTTCAGGGTCCGCCGGCCGGAGCCTCACGAATACGAAGCCTATAAAAGCGGCGCGATCGTCGTCGCCATGATGGATCCTTACGGCAATGAAGAGGCGCTTGCCGCCATGGCCGGAAAGGGGATTTCCGCCATCGCCATGGAGCTGATGCCGCGCATCACCCGCGCGCAGTCGATGGACGTGCTGTCCTCGCAGGCAAACCTTGCCGGATACCAGGCCGTCATCGAGGCGGCGGCCGTGTTCGACCGCGCCATGCCGATGATGATGACCGCGGCGGGGACGGTGCCGGCCGCCCGCGTCTTCGTCATGGGCGCAGGCGTCGCCGGTCTTCAGGCCATCGCGACCGCGCGCAGGCTCGGGGCTGTGGTGTCGGCGACCGATGTCCGTCCCGCAGCGAAGGAACAGGTCGCCTCGCTCGGCGCGAAATTCATCGCCGTCGAGGATGACGAGTTCAAGGCGGCGGAGACCGCCGGCGGCTATGCCAAGGAAATGTCGGACGCATACAAGGCCAAGCAGGCCGAACTCGTTGCCGCCCATATCGCCAAGCAGGACGTGGTCATCACCACCGCGCTGATTCCCGGCCGTCCCGCGCCGCGGCTCGTCACCCGTAAGATGCTGTCGGCGATGAAGCTCGGTTCGGTCGCCGTCGACCTCGCCGTCGAGCGCGGCGGCAATATCGAGGGCGCGGAAGCCGGCAAGGTCGCCACGGTCGAAGGCGTTTCCGTCATCGGCCTCCTCAATCTGCCCGGCCGGATCGCGGCATCCGCTTCGCTGCTTTACGCCAAGAACCTGCTCACCTTCTTCCAGACCCTGGTCGACAAGGAGAGCGGCGCAATCAACATCAACCGGGAGGACGAGCTCGTCGCCGCGACGCTTCTGACGCATGAAGGCGCGGTCGTTCATCCGAAATTCGGCGGCACGGTCGCCGGGGGAGAGGCCTGATGGCTTTTGAAGATGTCACCACCTCCATCAACGAGGCGATCACCTCGCTGGAGCAGGCCAAGACCGCGCTCGGCAATTTCGAGGACGGCTCGCTGGCAGCCCTTGCCCATGGCGCGACGGGCGGGGCGATCGATCCCTTCGTGTTCCAGCTGGCGATCTTCGTGCTCGCCGTCTTTGTCGGCTATTATGTCGTGTGGTCGGTCACGCCGGCGCTGCACACGCCGTTGATGGCCGTCACCAACGCCATTTCCTCGGTCATCGTCGTCGGCGCGCTTCTGGCGGTCGGCCTTTCGGCGAGCGGCCTTGCGACCGGCTTCGGCTTCGTGGCGCTCATTCTCGTCGCCATCAATATTTTCGGCGGATTTCTTGTCACCCAGCGCATGCTGGCGATGTACAAGAAAAAGGACAAGTAAGGCGGTCGGAACATGTCAGTCAATTTTGCAGCCTTGCTGTTCCTCGTATCAGCGGTTCTCTTCATTCTAGCGCTTCGAGGGCTTTCGCATCCCTCGACCAGCCGCAAGGGCAATATCTACGGCATGGTCGGTATGGCGATCGCCATCGGCACGACCCTGCTTCTGGCCAAGCCCGGCTTTTCGGCGCTGGTCTTCATCGTGCTGGCGCTGGCAATCGGCGGCGGCATCGGCGCCTATATCGCCCGCACCATTCCGATGACGGCAATGCCGCAGCTCGTGGCCGGGTTCCACTCGCTCGTCGGCCTTGCCGCCGTTCTGGTGGCCGCCGCCGCGCTCTATTCGCCGGAAAGCTTCAATATCGGCGTTCCCGATGATATCCACCTTCGGGCCCTGATCGAGTTGGCGATCGGCGCCGCGATCGGCGCGATCACCTTTACCGGGTCGATCATCGCCTTCCTCAAGCTCGACGGCCGCATGTCCGGCAAGCCGATCATGCTGCCCGGCCGTCATGCGATCAACATCGCGCTTCTGGTGGCGCTCGTCGTCTTCGTCGTCTCGCTTTCGGCAACGGCGAGCCCGATCCATTTCTGGCTGATCGTCATCATTGCCCTGGTGCTTGGCGTTCTCATCATCGTCCCCATCGGCGGCGCCGACATGCCGGTCGTGGTCTCGATGCTGAACTCCTATTCGGGCTGGGCGGCTGCCGGCATCGGCTTCACGCTCGGCAACATGGCGCTGATCGTCACCGGCGCGCTTGTGGGGTCCTCGGGTGCGATCCTCTCCTACATCATGTGCAAGGGCATGAACCGCTCGTTCATCTCGGTCATTCTCGGCGGCTTCGGCGGCGAGACGGCGTCCTCGGGCGGCGGCGACCAGGTTGAGCGCAACGTGAAGACCGGTTCGGCGGACGATGCCGCCTTCCTGATGGAGAACGCCTCCAAGGTGATCATCGTGCCCGGATACGGCATGGCGGTCGCCCAGGCCCAGCACGCGCTCAGGGAACTGGCCGATCTGTTGAAGGAGAAGGGCGTCGAGGTCAAATACGCCATTCATCCGGTTGCCGGCCGCATGCCGGGCCATATGAACGTGCTGCTCGCCGAAGCCAATGTGCCCTATGACGAGGTGTTCGAGCTGGAGGACATCAACTCGGAATTCGCCCAGGCCGACGTGGCCTATGTGATCGGCGCCAACGACGTCACCAATCCGGCAGCCCGCGACGACAAGACCTCGCCGATCTACGGCATGCCGATCCTCGACGTCGACAAGGCCAAGACCTGCCTCTTCGTCAAGCGCTCGCTCGGCTCCGGCTATGCCGGCATCGACAATGAGCTGTTCTACAAGGACGGAACGATGATGCTGCTCGGCGACGCCAAGAAGATGACCGAGGACATCGTCAAGGCGATGGACTGATCGCTCCCGCGCATCCATCCTGACGCCCCGATCTTGCAGAAGACCGGGGCGTTTCGTTTTCGTGGGCGGCTTTGTTGGCGGAACCTCCGCATGCTGTCCGGCGTTCAACCCTAACGATTGATCATGAGGAAACTGCCGTGAAGCTTGTCCGCCCGCTCTTTGTGTTTCCGCTCATTGTTGCCGCCGGCCTTTCGACGATGAGCATGGACATGCCTGAAAACCCGCCGGTGCCGGAGCAGCGTCCGGACGATCTCGAACCGGCCGCGGGGCAGGAGGAGAGCGCGCAACCCGCGAAACCGGCATCGGAAAATACCGGAGAGGACGCCGAGGTCTCGGAAACGGTCGCGCCCGAAGACCCTGCGCCCCCGATGGAAGATGATGGCGAATTTGCCCGCTGCACCGCGGCGCTGACGGCGCTGGGCGTCGAATACGAGGTTCTGGAGACGATTGATGATCCCGGTCAGTGCGGGATAGGGCGACCGCTCAGCGTTACCATGGCGGCCGACGGCGTGCCGCTGCAGCCGGCCGGCACAATGCGCTGCAAGACCGCGCTGGCGCTGGCAAACTGGCTTACCGCCTATGTCGCGCCCTCGGCCGAGATCGCCTTCGGCGCGGGCACGAAACTGACGGAAGTCCGCCAGGCTTCAACCTATGTCTGCCGCAACCGCAACAGCCGGTCGGACGGCAAGATTTCCGAACACGCCAGGGGCAATGCCGTCGATATCCGCTCGCTCTCCTTTTCGAACGGCAGGACCATCGACATGGTGCCGCGCAGGAAGGATGGCAGCCTCACCGGCGCGTTCCAGCGCACCGCAAGCGCCTCGGCCTGCCTGTTCTTTTCGACCGTCCTGTCTCCCGGCAGCGACGCGACTCATCAGGATCACATGCATCTCGACGTGATCGAGCGCAGCCGGGGATATCGCTATTGCCGCTGACGCTTACTGTTCCAGCCAGGTGACGGCGGCGTCTTGCTGTTCGGGCTCGAATACCTTCACGTCCGCGTGGAAAAGCATGCCGAACATCTGCACGGCCTGCGTGAAGCCGCGATTGCTGCTGACGATGGCGATGCTCTTGAAGGCCAGCGGTTCCGAACGGCGGAAGGGCTGGCCGCCCATCGCCGACCCGATATCGGAGCCCGCGAAATCGCTGGCGGTGACCAGAAGCAGCCGCAGCCCGTCATGGCTGGAACTGTGTTCTTCAAGCGCCGGCAGCAGCACATTTTGATAATCGCTCGCGCTCAGCGCATTGTGTATCGTGAAGCCGATGATGTTTTCCGGCAGGTCTTCGATCTTCTCGAGCATATAAGGCCTCCATTTTGCGCCTTTTTAGCGCGGTCGGCGCGGCAAGGCCAGTGAAAGAAGCTGTGACCGCCGGCGAAGAACCGTTCGGCCATTGCGATATAAAACATGAGTGGATTAGTCATATTTATACTTTACCTTTTTAATCATGTTTTATAGGGTTTCCCCGTCATCAACGGAACGGCAAGGCCGGGAGGGCGAAATTGGCGAAGAAGCACAAGCGTAAACAGGCGAAGAACCCGCCGAACAGCGGTGTCCAGGACGTGACCCGCGTCGCCGAGGCGCCTGAGGGGCTCAATGGCCGCAGTTTTCTCTATGTCGGCGGGCGCGACTGTCAGGTCGCCCATTTGCGCGCAGTGGCTGATGATTTCGGCGCCGAACTGATCCATCACGACGGCGGCCTGCGCGAGGCGGTCTCGCGTATCGACAGGGTGCTGCCCTCGGTCGACTGCGTTTTCTGTCCGATCGACTGTATCAGCCATGATGCCTGCGTGCGCGTCAAGAGCGGCTGCAAGAAATTCAAGAAGGCCTTCATTCCGCTGCGCAACGGCTCCAAGTCCTCGCTGGAACGCGCGCTGCAGACCATGAGCGAGCGCAATTCGTGATAGGCGGGATGTATGAGGGCAGGGCGGTCGGCCTGATCGGGCTGCATGCGTGGCCTGGCTGCAGGTGTGCGACGATCGGCGGCGTAGGCCTTGCGGCGCCTGGCGAAGCCGCCATTCTCCCATTCACCCCTCGAGACTCCACAAGACCGCCTTCCGGCGGGAATAGCCGGGCCGAGGTGATTGACCTCGCCTGCCGGCGCAACCATTTCTTATCAGTATGACAAACCGCGTGAGGTGTTCCATGTATGTCGCGATGAACCGGTTCAGGATTGCCATTGGCTCCGAGGAGGAATTCGAAGCTGTATGGAAAGGGCGCGATTCGCGGCTTTCCGAGTTGCACGGCTTCATCTCCTTTCATCTTCTCAGGGGCAAGACCTTCGAGGACGAGGGCTACACGCTCTATGCATCGCATACGCTGTGGGAGAACGAGGATGCGTTTTCCGCCTGGACCCGTTCCGAGCAGTTCCGCGACGCCCACAGGAATGCCGGCGAGCGCAAGGTGAACTATCTCGGCCACCCGGAATTCGAGGGTTTCAACAGCGTGGAGGGCGCATGAATGGCTGATCCGGTCGACATTGCCGTCCTGCCCGTCCTGCCGTCACTTGATCTTGCCGAGACCAAGGCGTTCTACACGGAAAAGCTCGGCCTCTCTGAAGTCGTGCACGAGGATGGGACCTACCTCATCCTGAGGCGTCCGGGGATGGAGTTGCATTTCTGGCTGACGGACGACCGCGGACTTTGTGAAAACACCTCGATCTATATCCGCGGCGGCGGCATTGATGCGCTTCACGCCGAGTTCTCGATGCGCGGCATCGTGGATGAGCGCGGCTTCAAGCTGCGCGAATGGAACATGAAGGAATTCTACGTCTACGATCCGCACGGCAATCTGCTGCGCTTCGGGCGCATTCCAGGCGAAGAAGCGGAATAGCCTTCAGCCCTTGCGCGCGGGCATCAGGGCGGCAAGGGCGACCAGCAGCCAGCTTGCAATCACCGATGTGCCGCCGATGGGGGCGGCCATGGGGAAGAAGCCGAAGCCCAGATAGGCGCGCGCCACAAGGTCTCCGGCAAACATCACCGTCCCGAAAACCATCAGAATGCCAGCGGCAAGAGCGGCTGCCGTGCGCACGGAAAGCAGGGCAAGGCCGATCAGCGCCGGGCCGTTGGCGAGGCAGACGAGGGCTGCGGAAAGCAGCACCGCGCTGTCGCCGTGATAGGAGGCTGCCGCCAGCATGATGCCGGCAGCGCCCGTGAGGCCGGCGAAGAACAGCAATATCCGGGCGGGGAGCGTCAGGGCGGTCATTGGGTCAGGCCTTGTTCTGCATGTGGTAGGCGAGCTTTTCCACCGGCGGCAGGATGATCGCCCTCAGCTTCATGTCGGGCACGGTCTCTTCCAGCGCACGGCGGAAGCACAAGAGCCACTCGTCACGCTCTTCCGGCCCGATCGGCGCCGGCATGTGGCGCATCCTCAGCCGGGGGTGGCCGTGTTTTTCCACATAGACCGGCGGTCCGCCGAGATAGCCCGTCAGATAGTCGCGGAACTTCGCCTCCGACCCCTTAAGATCGTCCGGGTGGATCGCCCGGCAATGGGCCGCTTCCGGCAGGCTGTCCATCAGTTCATAGAAACGGCGCGTCAGGCGTTCGACCGTATCGGCCCCGCCAATGGCCTCGTAGAGGCTGATCGTTTCCTTTGCGTCCATCGCTTCATGCCCGGATCGTTGCTTCGTCTCTCCGATGTAACCATTTCAGGCAGGGATGCAATGCAGCGAAACGCCTTTTTCCGTCAGCACCGCGCGCTGCGCCTCGTCCAGTTCGTCGCCCGTCAGCACGGCGGAGAAAGTCTCGAGACCGGTCAGGAAATGCAGGCCCGGGCGGCCGAATTTGGTATGGTCGGCCAGAAGCACGCGCCGTTCCGCGCCCTTGACGATCAGCCGTTTGGTCTGGACCACTTCCGGATCCTGGTGAAAGGCCTCGCCCTCATAGATGGCCGAGGCCGAGATGAAGCCGATATCGGCGCGAAGCCCGCGCAGCGCGTCCTCGGTCAGGAGGCCGAAAAAGCCGTTGAACTTGCGGCTGTACTGGCCGCCGAGCGCCATCAGCTCGATGCCCGCGACGCCGGCCAGTTCGGATATCACACTCAGATTGTTAGATATCACAGTCAACGGCAGGCGCTGGGACAGGTGGGCTGCGAGATTGGCCGCGGTCGATGAATCGTCGATCATCAGCGTCATGCCGGGCTCGATGAATGCGGCGGCGGCCGCCGCGATCCGGGCTTTCTCGCCCGCGGCGATTTTCTGGCGATAGCGGAAATCGGCCTGGAACATGGCCGAGGATTGGACGGAAGCGCCGCCGCGCATCTTGCGTAGCTGACCGGACGCTTCCAGCTCATCGAGGTCGCGATGCACCGTCATCTTGGAAACCCGGAAACGCTGGCTCAATTCCTCCACGCTGGCCGTACCGCGCTCCATCAGCAGCGCCATCATCGCCGCGCGTCTTTCATCCGCCTTCAAGGCATTCTCCTTCGCCGTATGTGTCCGAATAATTGATATAACATCAAGATTAGCGGTATATATCACATATAGAAACGATTAAAATAACAAATATAATGATATTTATAAAATAATCTTGTGATTTCGCATTCCCGCATTATCATTGACTCACAATAAGGCCATGCGCCGATGGCGCGGCTTGACGCTTGGCAATCACATTCAAGCCTGCGTCGGCTATGGCGTTGGTCAGGCAACAGGAGAATTTGTTATGGCCCGGGTTACCTTGAGACAATTGCTCGATCACGCCGCCGAACACGGCTATGGCGTGCCCGCCTACAATATCAACAATATGGAGCAGGGGCTGGCGATCATGGCGGCCGCCCAGAAGACGTCCTCGCCGGTGATCATCCAGGCAAGCCGCGGCGCGCGCGCCTACGCCAACGACCTGATCCTGGCGAAGCTGATCGACGGGCTGGCCGAGCTCTATCCCGACATTCCGCTCGTCATGCATCTCGACCACGGCAATTCCGAGCCAACCTGCATGACGGCGATCCAGTACGGTTTCACCTCGGTGATGATGGATGGTTCGCTGAAGGCCGACGGCAAGACGCCGGCCGACTATGAGTACAATGCCGGCGTGACGAAACGCGTCTGTGACTTCTCGCACTGGGCCGGCGTGTCGGTGGAAGGCGAGATCGGCGTTCTCGGTTCGCTGGAAACGGGCGAGGGCGAGAAGGAAGACGGCCACGGCTTCGAGGGCAAGCTCGACCACGACCAGCTTCTGACTGATCCTGACCAGGCCGTCCAGTTCGTCAAGGATACGCAGGTCGATGCGCTTGCCGTTGCCATGGGCACCAGCCACGGCGCCTACAAGTTCACCCGCAAGCCCGATGGCGAAGTGCTGGCGATGAACGTGATCGAGGAGATCCACCGCCGCCTGCCGGATACGCACCTCGTCATGCATGGCTCGTCCTCCGTGCCGGAAGAGCTGCAGGAAATCATCAACAAATATGGCGGCGAGATGAAGCCGACCTGGGGCGTGCCGGTTGAGGAAATCCAGCGCGGCATCAAGCACGGCGTGCGCAAGGTCAATATCGACACCGACAACCGCATGGCCATGACCGGCGCGATCCGCAAGGTGTTTGCCGAAAACCCGTCGGAGTTCGACCCGCGCAAATATCTCAAGCCCGCCATGGAGGCGATGACCAAGCTCTGCATCGAGCGCTTCGAGGCTTTCGGCACGGCCGGCCACGCCGAAAAGATCAAGCCGATCCCGCTGTCGGACATGGCCAGGCGCTACGCCGACGGCTCGCTTTCGCCGAAGATCGGTTGAGCGGGTGCAGGCGCTGCCAAAAGGCCGCTTCTTTCGCAGCGGCTTCAGTTTGTTAACGAACCTCGCCACCCATATGCACGTCATCCTCGGGCTTGTCCCGAGGATCTAGCCACCCCTCCTTGCGAGCGGAGCGGGTGGTTGGTGATATTCTGTTTTCAAAATGGATTTTGGTCGCATGCGCCTGTCGCGCTGAAACTTGCTCTGATGCTCGGGACAAGCCCGAGCATGACGGCAATGCGTGGAGTTTGCTTTGTCGCCAGTCTGACGCCGCCGCCTTCGCGGCGGCTTTGCCGCTTCCAGGTCTCGCCATCGGCAGACCCGCCCTCAGTGGATCCCCTTGGTCAGCCCCTGCACAAAATAGCGGTTCAGAAACAGAATCACGACCACGATCGGGATGGTGGAGAAGTGCGCCAGCGCGCCGAGCGTGCCCCAGGTGATGTCCTTGGTGCCGTAGGCGGACAGAAGTGCGACCGAGAGCGGTTTTGATTCAAGCCGCGTCAGGAACATCGGGTAGAGGAAGTCGTTCCAGGAAAACATCAGGCAGAAGAGCACGCAGGCGATGATGCCCGCTCTTACGGCCGGCAGCGCCACCTTGAAGAAGGCGCCGAACTGGCTGCAGCCATCCGTCAGCGCGGCTTCCTCCAGCTCCGGCGGCAGGCCTCGAAAATAGGAAAACATCAGCCAGGTGACGAAGGCGGAGTTGAGCATGGAGTTGATCAGCACCACCGACATCCAGCTTCCGAGCAGGCCGATATCGCGCATCATCAGGTAAAACGGAATGAGGGCCGCGACCGAGGGGATCATCCGGATCGCCATCAGGAAATAGGCAATGCCCATGGCATAGCGGCTTTTCGAGCGCGCCAGCGCATAGCCCGCCGGCACGCCGAGCGCCAGCGACAGGATCACCGAACCGGCGGCGATCAGGACGCTGGAGCGCAAGAGGCTCCAGACATCGAACAGCCGGAAGATTGTCCGGAACTGATCGAGCGTGGGCGAAAAACCAAAGGTCGGCGGGATCGAAAAGATCGCGCCGGAAGGCTTGTAAGCCGTGGTTGCAAGCCACAGGAAGGG
Organism: Martelella sp. AD-3; assembly: GCF_001578105.1. Lineage (GTDB taxonomy): Bacteria > Pseudomonadota > Alphaproteobacteria > Rhizobiales > Rhizobiaceae > Martelella. The sequence goes on from NZ_CP014275.1 coordinate 955,103, forward strand.
CGCCAGAAAGAAAACCAGCATGACGACGAGAAAGGCGCGGCGGCCCGCCTGAAACCAGTATTTTGCCGTCATTTTCCGTTCGCCTTCTTGTCTGCGTGGCGGATCATCATCACGAAAGCAGCTGCGATGACCGCGATGATCAAGAGGGTGAGGTTGGCGATCGCCGAGGCGCGGCCGATATTGAAGAACTCGAGTCCCTGCTTGACCGCATGCAGCATCAGCGTGTTGGTGGCATTGCCCGGCCCGCCGCCGGTTGCCACATAGACCGTGTCGAACACCCGGAAGGCATCGACGGTGCGCAGGATGAGCGCCAGCAGCACGGCCGGAAGCATCAGCGGGATGACGATGATCCTGAGCTTCTGCGGGCCCGTCGCGCCGTCAACCGAGGCGGCCTCGAGAATGTCGGAGGGCAGGGCCTTGAGGCCCGCGAGCAGGATCAGCGCCACAAGCGGCGTCCATTCCCACACATCGATGAAGATCAGGGTGGCGAGCGCTGCGTGCTGGTCGGCGAGGAGGCCGCGCGGGTCCGTCAGGCCCCATTCGGCGAGAAAATAGCCGATCATGCCGTAATCGGCGGCGAGCAGCCCCTTGAAGATGAGGCCGACAACCAGCGGCGTGATGGTGACGGGGATCAGGATCAGCGCCAGCGCGAGCCGGTTGAACCGGTCGTCGCGCCAGAGCGCCAGCGCCAGCATGAAGCCGAGCAGCAGTTCGAAGAACACCGCGCCGAGGGTGAAGATCGCGGTGTTGATCAGCGCCTGCCGGCTTACCGGATCGGTGATGATCTCGACATAATTGTCGAGACCGGCGAATTTCGTCCGCTGCGGGCGGATCAGATTGTAGTCGTAAAGGCTGTACCAGATGCCTTGCGCCAGCGGCCAGATGCCGACCACCAGCACATAGGCGACCACGGGAACGGCCATGATGACGAGAAACAGCTTTCGCCGCGCGGCAAAGGGCATGCCCTTGGGTTCGACCAGTTCGATGCCCGGATGATCTGCGATCGCACTCACGCGCGTAACCTCGGTTTTACTATCCATGCGAGAGCCGGACCGCCCGGACGCTGACGGGCGGTCCGCTGATGCAAACGCTGTTCTCAGAACAGCTCTTCGGCCTGCGCCTGCGCGGCGTCGAGCGCTTCCTTCGGATCGGCATCGCCGACCAGCACGGAATTGACCGCGGTGCCGAGGAAATCCTGGATTTGCGGATATTCCGGGATGCGCGGACGGTAGTCATAATTGCCGTTCTCGAAAGTTTCGGCAAGCACCGGCAGGAACGGGAATTTTTCCAGCAGGTCGGGATCGGTCATCTCGCTCTTGCGCAGGAAGCTGCCGGCGCCCATGAGATTGAATTCCTTGTGGATCTCCGGGCTGGTCAGCCATTTGATGAAGGCCCAGGCGGCCTCCTGTTCTTCCGGGGAAACGTCGGCGTTGATGGCCATGCCCCAGCCGCCGATGCCGTAGCTCGGGGCCGCGCTGCCCGAATGCGGGGCGGTGGTGATGGCGACGTCATCGACGACCTTGGAAATCTCCGGATTGTAATAGCCGGGCGCGCCGACAGACCATGTTTGCATCAGCGCCGCAACGCCCTGGCGGAAGCTTTCCTCGCGCCCGCCCCAGTCATAGCCGGCAGCGCCGGGCGGCGCCGCCTTGCGGAACAGGTCGCGATAGACCTTCAGGCTTTCCACATTGGCATCGGAATTGAGCGTCGGCATGCCGTCCTCGCCCATGATCGCGCCGCCCATCTCGCTGTTGTACTGCATCCAGTCCTGGGCGCTGGCCGGGCCCTTCTGGCCGTTGGCGACAAAGCCGTAGAGGCCGGCGTCCGGATCGGTCAGCTTTTCGGCGGCGGCGACGAATTCTTCCATGGTCGTCGGCGCTTCAAGGCCGGCTGCATCCAGCCGGGTCTTGTTATAGGCCAGCACATTGGCATAGCCGGCAAAGGGGAAAGCAACCTGCCGGCCCTCGAAATTGCCGAGGCCCATCATCAGCTTGGGGTAGATGTCGTCGACGTCGATCTCGTCGGCATCGCGCTCGATCAGCTCTGAAAGCTCGACCGAATAGCCGTTTTCGGCGTATTCTCCCGCCCAGACGATATCCATGGTGACAAGGTCGTAGCCTTCGGTGTCGCCGATATAGTCGGCGGTGGTCTTGGTCAGGAGCGAGCCGTAGTCGAGAATGTCGACCTTCACGGTCGCGCCTGTCTCTTCCTCGAATTTCGGCGCCAGTTCGGCGATCACCGGCGCGAACTGGTCGTTCTGAGAGGCGATAGTGAGCGTGATGCCCGAAAAGGGCTTGTCCTGCGCAAGGGCGGTGGAGCCCATCAGGCAGGCGAGAAGCCCCGCTGTCGCAAGCTTTGCGGCGTCTGCGTTTTTCATACTGTTCCCCTTTGTGTCATGCATCTGTTGTTGGAATGAATGTCATGATCGATAAACACTATACATCAAACAAAAACGCACTCAAGCGCACTTGACAAAAAAAGAATTCAAGTAAAAAATCACAAAAAAGAACATTATCGCCCAAAAATCAGACAAATCCGGCCTGTTTTGCCTGAAAATTGAGCAAACGCCTGATCGGGAACCAGAATGCAGTGCCTGACCGACTTTTCGACGCCCTTGTCCGGCGACCTTGAGCAACGCCTTGAACGGCTCGCCGCACGCGCGGCCTGGGAGATGGACTGTATCGAGGCAGCGGCGCCGATTTGGCTGAAGAAGCCGGAGAAAGAGGCGCGTTACAATGTCGTGATTGTCGGGGCCGGGCTGAACGGGCTCTCGGCCGCCTTCGCGCTGAGGCGTCGCGGCATCGAGGGCGTTCTCGTGATCGATCAGGCCGAGGCCGGGCGCGAGGGGCCGTGGGTCACGTCCGCGCGCATGAAGACGCTGCGCTCCCCGAAGACGCTGGCCGGACCCGATTTCGGCATTCCGAGCCTGAGCCCGCGCGCATGGTATGAAGCGGTTTACGGCGCCGAAACCTTTGCCGGTCTCGAGAAGATCGGCCGCGAGGACTGGATGCGCTACATGCTCTGGTTCCGCAGGGCGAGCGGCGTGACGGTCTGCAATGAAACCCGGCTTGAGGCGGTGGCCGAGGCCGACGACGGCGTGCGCCTGACGATCTCCGGCAATGGCTCTCTGCCCGGCGAGATCACCTGCCGGAGGCTGGTCATGGCAAACGGCATGGATGGCTGCGGCGGGCCTTATGTGCCTGAAAATGTCGCCGCGCTTCCCAAAGCGTTCTGGACACACAGCGCCGAGCAGGGTGAAGACGGCCATCTGAAGGGCAAGGACGTTATCGTTCTGGGTTCCGCGACCTCCAGTTTCGACTGGGCGGTGACCGCGCTGGAGAACGGCGCGCGGCGTGTCACCATGGTGGCGCGCGCTAAGGAGCTTGCCTGCACCGAGGTGCTGGCGTGGACCAATTTTCCGGGCTATCTCGGCGCCTTTGCCGAACTGCCGGATGTGGAGAAATGGCGCTTCTCGCGGCATTATTATGATCTGAAGGTGCCGCCGACGCAGGACCAGTATGACCGCGCCACCGCCTGTCCGAATTTCATTATGGAACTCGGTAGCGGCATCACATCGCTTGCCATCGAGAATGGCCGCATCCGCGCCGAGACAAGGAACGGCACACTGATGGCCGATCACATTCTGCTGGGCACCGGCTACAGCATCGATTTTTCCATGCGGCCGGAGCTTGTCCCCCTCAACGGGCGCTTTGCCTATTGGCGCGACCGTTTCACGCCGCCGAACGGCGAAGATTGCCCGCCGGTCTTGCACGCGCCGTATCTCGGGCGCACATTCGAGCTGACGCCGATGGATGCGGTGAGCGATCGCTGGGTCTCGCGCATCCATATGTTCAATGGCGGCGCGGTGCCAAGCCTTGGACCGGTGTCCAATGGTATCACCGGGATCAAATACGGCATTGCCCGCATCGCCGACGGCATGACGCGGGCCTTCTTTCTGGAAGACGCCGCGCGCTTCCGGGGAGAGCTTGCCGGCTACCGCGAACAGCATTTCAATCCGCGCGGAAAGGTTTCGGCCTGACAGCCGGGGAGGACAATATGACAACACCGCTGACACTCGATGCCGTTCTGGCGAAGGCCCAGACACGCAGCGTCGAATTTCCCTATTTGCTCGCCAATCACGTGCCGATGGTGTTGATTGCGCTCGACCGGCTCGGAGCATCGCCCGAGCGGCTCGATGAATGGTACGAGGCCTATCGCGATGCCCATGCCCTGCCGCCTGTCGCGGAACCAGTGGCGCCGGTCAATCCCGCCGACTGGCAGGAAGCGCTGGGCGAGCGTGCGCGCGAGGCGGATTATCGCGGCTTTTTTGTCGGCGAGGCGCAGCGGCTCGGCATTGACCGGGCGATCCGCACCTATCTGCCGGCGATGACGCAGGGCATCGCGGGAAGCGCAACCCATCCGCTGATGCGGCTTGCCTATGGCGTGTTGAAGAACGACGCCCGCGAGGTCGGTCACGCGCTTGGCTACTGGGCGGCGACCTATCTGCCGCTTCCGGGGCCTGGTCGTTTCGACGCCGATACGGATGATCCGGCGGAGGTGCTGGCCGGCATCGCCGAGATCGAGGGCATCCGCGATTACGAGACCGAAACCGACCTGCTCTGGCACAATATCCGTGCCGTCGGCGCGCTTCCGGGCTTTGCGCCGGTGATCGACCGGCTGCGCTTTCACGACAACACGGTGCGGCGGATGACCGAGGTCTCGCTCGTCGCCTTTGCCTTCACGCTCGATTTTTCCGCGCTTCACGCCGTCACCGGCATGCACTGGATGCGCCTCGTCACCCCGCATGTGGACGAGGATAAGGTGGAGCCGCTCTACCGTGCTTTCTGGCAGGTGATCGCGGCGCTTGTGCCGAAGATCGGCTTTCCGGTCTTCCCCACGGCCGATGAGGTGCAGGACATGCGCGAACGTGCCGCTCCCGACTGGCCGGAGATCAAGGCCGCGGCCATTGCCTCCTATGACGAACATGACGTCAGCCTGATCTTTTCCGCCTCCGAGGAGCAGAAAGCCTGGGGCGGCGACCGGCTCTACCGCGTCGCCGCCGCCCGCCGCCTTCGCCTGATCGACTGAGGAAAGCCATTGCCCACATCTATTGCCGTTGAAAACATCCGCAATCATCGGGGCGAGCGCGTTACGCTTCTGGTCGAAGGAGGGTGCGTCGCCGGTTTCGGGCCGGAAGGAGCGGCAGAGGTGCCGGACGCGGCAGAGCGGATCGACGGAGCCGACCGGATGATCCTGCCTGGGCTGGTCGACGGGCATATCCATCTCGACAAGACGCTGATCGGCCTTCCCTTCATTCCGCATATTCGGGGTGATACCGTCGCCAAACGGATCGCCGCCGAGCGCGAGCTGCGCCGCACGGTGGCGCTTCCCGTGACGGCGCGCGGCGGCGCGCTGATCGAGAAGATCGCAGCGCTCGGCACGGTCGCCGTCAGAAGCCATGTGGATATTGACGCCGAGATCGGCCTCAAGGGCCTCGAGCAGGTGCTGTCGCTGAGACAAAGCCACGGTCATCTGGTCGACATTGAGATTGTCGCCTTTCCGCAGTCCGGCATTATCCGTGATCCTGGCACGGCCGACCTCCTGCACGAGGCGGTCGCGGCGGGCGCGGATCTCGTCGGCGGGCTGGATCCGGCCGGCATTGATGATGATATCGAGGGTCATCTCGATGCGGTCTTTGCCGTTGCCGAGAGGCACAATGTCGGCGTCGACCTGCATCTGCATGATGGCGGCGCGCTGGGCGCTTTCGAACTGCGCCAGATCGCCGAGCGTACGATCGCGCTGTCGCTTCAGGGCAGGGTGGCGGTCAGCCATGCCTTCTGCCTTGGCGAGCTGGACGACGCGGAATTCAGCCGGACGGCGTCGCTTCTGGCGCGTGCCGAAGTCTCGATCATGACCAACGGCCCCGGTCCGGTGCCGATGCCGCCGGTCAGGCGACTGGCTGAAGCAGGCGTCCGGGTCTTCGCCGGCTCCGACAATATCCGCGATGCCTGGTCGCCTTTCGGCAATGGCGATCTGATCGAACGCGCCGGCATCATCTGCGACCGGCAGGATTTCCGCGCTGACGATGACCTGGAGCGGGCCTTTGCGCTTGTGACCCAAGCCTCCGGCGCGGTGCTCGGTCGAGCGGAGCCGCTTGCCAAAGGCGCGCCCGCCGATTTCATGCTGGTCGATTGCGGCAGCATTGCCGAAACGCTGGCCGAGCGCCCCGTGAGCCGCGCCGTGTTCAAGGCCGGGTGCAAGGTTGCCGAAGCCGGGCGGCTGGTGTGATCTGATGGCTGAGATCGACTTTCTTATCCGCAACGCCCAACTTTCTGGGCAGGACATGCCGGTCGATATCGCCTTTGCCGGTGATCGCATCGCCTCTGTTGCAAGCGGCATCATCTGCGATGCGCCGTCTTTTGATGCCGGTGGCAGGCTGGCCACGCCGGGGCTGACCGAAACCCATATCCACCTCGACAAGGCCGGGATCATCGCTCGTTGCGCGCTGTGCGAGGGTACGCTTGCCGAGGCCGTGCGGGAAACCGCGAAGGCCAAGGCCGCCTTCACCGAGGCGGATGTCTATGCCCGCGCGGCAAAAGTGGTCGAGCAGGCGATATCGCAAGGCACGATGCTGATGCGCACCTTCGTCGAGGTCGATCCGCGCGCCGGCTTCCGTTCCTTCGAGGCGATCAGGGCGATCCGCCGCGACTATGCCGATGCGATCGAAATCATCATCTCAGCCTTCGCGCAGGAGGGGCTGACGAACGATCCGGGCACGGAGGAGATGCTGGCCGAGGCGCTGGCAAATGGCGCCGATCAGGTCGGCGGCTGTCCCTATACCGATGCCGATCCGGCCACCCATGTGACAAAGATTTTCGATCTTGCCGAGCGTTTTGGCGTCAATGTCGATTTCCACGTCGATTTTGACCTGAAGCCGGAGGGCTCCGATCTTGGCGCGATCATCGCCGAGACGAAGAGGCGCGGCTATCAGGGGCGCGTCTCCATCGGCCATGCCACCAAGCTTTCCGCGCTCGGCCCTCAGGCATTCGCGGCGGCCCTTGCGGAACTTGCAGAAGCGGGTATCGCGCTGACGGTTCTGCCGGCAACCGATCTCTATCTCAACGGCCGCGAATTCACCCATCTGGTGCCGCGCGGGATGACGCCCGGACACCGGCTGATCGCGGCCGGCGGCATCGCCGCGCTTTCCACCAACAACGTGCTGAACCCGTTCACGCCCTTCGGCGATGCCTCGCTGATGCGCATGGCCAATCTCTATGCGAATATCGCCCAGCTCGGCACGCCGGACGACCTTCAGACCGTGTTTGACATGGTTTGCGCCCAGGCCGAGCGCTTGCTTGGACGTCAACCCGCGACCATTGCAGCAGGCGCGCCTGCCAATGTGGTGTTGTTCGATGCCGAGACCCCGGCGGAAGCCGTGGCGACGGCGGCGCCGGCGCTGGCAGGCTGGCGAAATGGGACGATGACCTTCGAGCGTCCGCGGCCCCGGCTTTTCGGCTCTCCCCGGACGTGAATGGCCGGAAAGCCGGTGGTGCGGCACGGAAATTGCTTATCATTATTTCGGGAGACCGTTTTGTGCATGTGAAAGGCGATTTGCATGATCATGGATCAGAACGGCACGATTGATGTCCGGTTTTTGCGCACGACCTTCCTTCTGTTGAGCGAACAGAATGTTTCGCGCGTTGCCGCCAGGCTCGGCCAAAGCCAGCCTTCCGTCAGCGCCGTGCTGAAGCGCGCGCGGCAGGTTTTCGACGATCCGCTTCTGGTCAGGAGCGGGCAGGGCATGGCCGTGACGGAGCGGGGAGAGACGGTGTGCGCCTCGCTTGGCCGCATCCTGGCGGAACTCAGCGAGACCATCAGCCCGGAAGAGGCCTTCGATCCGGCCACCACCGCCTTCGCCATGCGGATTTCGGCGATGAGCTGTTTCAACGGCTTTCTCATTCCGCCGATTGCCGCGAGGCTCCGCAACGAAGCGCCGGTAGCCTCGATCGGTTTCTTCGCTCCTGCCGAAAGCGACGACCTGACCGAGCAACTGAGTTCCGGCGCTTCCGATCTTCTCGTCGCCAACTGGCCGGCGCCGCATGAAAGCCTGCGCTCCAGCACGATCTTCGATTGCGAGACCGCCTGCATCCTGCGGGCCGACCATCCCGCTGCCAGGGCGGGCGCGATGTCGATGGATGATTATCTCGACTTACCGCATCTCTCGCTCGGCTCGGTCGTCCGGCCCGCCTTCAGCCCCATCGGGGGACGGCTGAAACAGCTTGGCGTCAATCGTCGGGTGGCGCTTTCCGTGCCGGAATATGCGTTGGTGCCGCCGGTGATCGCGCGCACCGACCTGATCTTCACCACGGCGCGGCCCTATGCCGAGTTCGTTGTGGACCGATACCCGGATTATGGCCTCTGCGTCGTTCCCGCGCCGCGCGATTTCGGCAATATGCGGCTTTATCTCCTCTGGCATGAGCGCGCGCATAAAAGTCCGGCCAATCGCTGGGTGCGCAATCTTATCCGTGATGTTTCAAGGCGTTACGGGGCCGATCTGGAGGCGCGGCCGACGCCGGCCTCCATGGCCGGGCTTGCCGCGCTCGCAGCGGTATAAGCCGCAGCCTATACCGCATATAAGCCCAGGCGGAATTGCCGAACGTCAAATGGCATGATCATAATGTAGGCACAAATCTAAACTGCATAAAACTTAGTCCGGTTGGTTGCCGTGCCGAGCCGTGTCGCTCGCGCCGCCGGCGAAGCCTTGTCCGGACGCTGGATGGAAGGAAGACCAAATGCCGCTCAAATCGCACTGGTGGTGGGATCACACGACCAAGGACTTTACCGACATGGACATGTCGGAATTCGTCGCGATCCTGCCGGTGGCCGCCGTCGAGCAGCACGGTCCGCATCTTCCCGTTCGCGTCGACAGCGCCATCAATGCCGGCATCATCAGCCGCGCCGTGGAAATCATGCCGGACGACATGAAGGTGCTGGTCCTGCCGATGCAGGCGGTCGGCAAATCGGTCGAGCATCTCGAATATCCCGGCACGCTGACGCTGTCCTATGAAACGCTGGCCCGCCTCTGGTTCGAGATCGGCGAGAGCGTGGCGCGGGCCGGCTGCAGGAAGATCATCTTCGCCAATTCCCATGGCGGCCAGCCGCAGGTGATGGAGATCGTGTGCCGCGAGCTGAGGATCAAATGCGGCATGTTCGCCGTCTCCTCCTGGGTCTCCGCCGGCGCCAGCCAGGCCGATCTCTACAGCGAGCACGAGCTGAAACACGGCATTCACGGCGGTGAATCCGAAACCTCGACCATGCTGCATCTGCATCCAGACCTGGTCGACATGCAATATGCCGAGGATTTCCAGCCAATGTCCGTCGAGATGGAGCGCGGCAATCAGGTGCTGACGGCGGAAGGGCGGATCGGCTTCGGCTGGCAGACCCAGGACTTGCACCCCTCCGGCGCCTGCGGCAATGCGGCTGCCGCCGACGCCGAGCGTGGCAAGATCCATGTCGAGCGCTCTGCTCAGAGCCTCGTAGCGCTTGCAGAAGAGGTTCTCGCCTTCCCGATGGAACGGCTCACCCAGAAGACCATGTTCAAGGACTGATCGCTTGCTGGCACGAAACCCGACATCTGCCGTTTCAAAGCGCGTCGAACACCTCACCCTGAAAGACGGTGTGGCGCTGGCGGCGGATGTCTATCGCCCGCCGGGCGAGGGGGACTGGCCGGTTCTTCTGATGCGCCAGCCCTATGGCAAGGCAATCGCCTCCACCGTCGTCCTCGCCCACCCCTCCTGGTATGCCCGCCACGGCTATCTCGTGGTGGTGCAGGACGTGCGCGGCATGGGCGCCTCGGAAGGCGATTTCGATTGCCTGCGCCAGGAATTGAGCGATGGCGCGGAAACGGTCGACTGGGCGCGGGGGCTTGAGGGGGCCAACGGCAAGATCGGGCTCTACGGCTTTTCCTATCAGGCGATCACGCAATATCTGGCGCTTGCCGGCGGCGGACGAGTGGATGCCATGGCACCGGCCATGGGGTCCTTCGCACCGGAGAAGGACTGGGCCTATGAGGGCGGGGCGCCGCGTTATGCCGGCATGGTCGGCTGGGCGCTGCAGATGGCTTTGCTGAAGGCTGCCCATGATGGCGATCGCGAGACCCATGCCGAACTTTCCGCCCTCAAGGGCCTTCCGGAGACAGCCCGCTACCTCGCCGAACGCCCGGCGCTTTCGCACCTGAAGCGCTGGATCGACAATGCCGAAAGCGACTGGGATCAGGTCTCGCCTAAGCGCTTGCTCAAGGATCACGCGCTGGATATCCCGGTGCTGCACACCGGCGGCTGGTACGACTTCATGCTGGAAGGCACGCTTGCCGCCGATCGGGCGTTTCGCAACGCCTCGCCGGAGACCGCGCATCTTGCCATCGGCCCGTGGGCGCATATGCCGTGGAACGGCGCAAGCGGCCAATCGCGCATGCCGGAAGCGGAGACCTATTCCGTCGACCGCGCCAATATCGCCTTCTTCGATTTCTATCTGAAGAACCGGGGCAATCCGCCGCCGGCTCTCACGCTGTTCGATATGGGGGAGCGTCGCTGGAGGGCGTTCGACCACTGGCCGGAGCCCCTGAAGAAACCGCTGGCGCTCGCTTCCGGCGGGCTTGCCGCGACGCTTGCCAATGACGGCAGGCTTGCGGATGTGGCCGGCGATGGTGAGGATGTGCTCGTCAGCGATCCCTTCCGTCCGGCGCCGCTTGTCGGCGGACATGTCGGCGAACCGGCGGGCTTCGTCGATCGGGCGGCGAGCGACGACCGTTCAGACGTCGCCGTCTATACCACAGCGCCCTTTGCGCAGGACTTCATCCTTTGCGGGCCCGTCAGGGCTGACATCACCATATCGACGGAAGCACAGGTTTTCGATCTCGTTGCCACGCTCTCTCTGGTCACCCCCACAGGAAGCGCAAACGTGATCCAGACCGGAATAACCCGGACAAAAGTGACGGGTGCGCCGGTGAGCGTCGGTCTCAGAGCGGCCTTTGTCACGGTGCCGGCGGGTTTCAGCCTCCGCCTGTCGCTGCAGGCCGCCGCCTGGCCCGCCTTTTCTCTCCATGCACAAGACCCGGCATCTGCCGATGGGATGAACGCTCAGCCGCTGACGCTGGCGATCTGCCACGCGGCCAGCCGTCTCGTGCTTTCCGTTCTGAATGAGGACACCGCAAATGGCGCCTAAGCCCTATCTCACCCTCGACAATGTTTCGGCGACCTATGGCGATACCACAGCCGTCTCGGGCCTGACGATCGAAGTGCCCAAGGGCGAGCTTCTGTCGCTGCTCGGCCCGTCTGGCTGCGGCAAGACGACGACGCTCAGGATGATCGCCGGTTTCGTCGAGCCGTCGGGCGGTCGCATCATCCTCAACGACAAGGACATCAGCCGCAAGCCGGTGCACAAGCGCAATATCGGCGTGGTGTTCCAGTCCTACGCGCTGTTTCCGCATCTGACCGTGATCGACAATGTCGGCTTCGGTCTTCGCATGCGCAACGCCTCGCGGGCCGAGTGGCGGGAGCGGGCGGGAAAGACGCTGGAAACTGTCGGCCTTAGCCCCTATGCCGACCGCTATCCCGGCCAGCTCTCCGGCGGCCAGCAGCAGCGCGTCGCCCTTGCCCGCGCGCTGGTGATCGAGCCGGATGTTCTGCTTCTGGATGAGCCGCTGTCGAACCTCGACGCCAATCTCAGGGCCGACATGCGCAACGAGATCCGCTCGCTGCAGCAGCGCCTCGGCATCACCACCATCTTCGTCACCCACGACCAATCCGAAGCGCTTTCGATGTCGGACCGGGTGGCGGTGATGAGCAAGGGCGTGATGAGCGAGATCGGCACGCCGCTTGCCCTTTGCGATCACCCCAAGAGCCCGTTTACCGCGACCTTCCTCGGCCACCGCACGGTGATCGACGGCAAGGTGGAGAACGGCGTGTTTTCCGCCCCCGGCATCACCTGCGCCGGTGCGCCGGCAAAGGCCACCAAACTGGTGCTGCGCGCCTCGCGCCTGCGCTTCGGCGAAGAGAACTCCCCGCTTTCGGTCTCAGGAACGCTCGTCAACGCAGCCTATCTCGGCGAGACCTATGAGGCCGATATCCAGGCCGCCTGCGGCATGATCCGGCTTGTCGTTCCCTCCGATACGCCGCCGCCGCCGGTCGGCACCGCATGCCGGGTCACCGCCGAACCGGGCGGGACCACCTTTATCTGACAAAAACATAAAACCAGGAGAACAGCTGTCATGAACATCAAGAGACGTTCCTTCAACAAACTTATTCTGGGCGGGGCCGCCACGCTTGCCGCTCCCTATTCCTTCGTCCGGGCCCAGACGCCGGACCCGAAGCCCGGCGACGAGCTTGTCGTCGGCATCTGGGGCGGCACCCAGGAAAAGATCGTCAAACAGTATATCGAGCCGGTTCTGGTCGACAAATACGGCTGCAAGATCTCCTATGTTCTGGGCGGTACCGTCGAGCGCCGCGCCCGCGCCTATGCCGAGCGCGGCCGCCCGAGCTTCGACGTGCTCTACCTCAACATCTTCGAAAGCCGTCAGGCCGTGAAGGATGGCGTCACCCAGCCGGCGACCGATGCCGTCGAAAACGCGCAATATCTCTACCCGATCGCCAGGAAGGGCGGTTACGGCGTTGCCATCAACCCCTGCACCATCGTCTACAACAAGACCAAGGCGTCCGCGCCGATCACGTCCTGGAAGGACATGTGGAAGCCGGAATGGCAGGGCCGCATCGCATGGCCGAACGGCCTCGGCGCCGAGGGCATTTCCGCGCTGATGATGTCGACGCTTTCCTGGTTCGGCGACCAGACCAAAATGGCGCCGGAAGGCTTCGACAAGGTCAAGGAACTGAAGCCCTTTGCCGCTATCCAGGGCAGCCAGGCGCAGCTCTTCGACATGTTCGATCAGGATATCGCCGATCTGTCGGTCGAGTTCGGCAGCTTCTGCGAAAAATACATCGAGGAGCGGAACCCCGATTTCGCACTCGCCGATCCGGAAGAAGGCAAGGCGCTCGCCATGAACGTCGCCTGCATCACCGAGGGCACGCGGAACCAGAAGCTGGCGGAAGAGTGGGTCAACCTGCACCTGTCGCCGGAGGTCATGCTTGCCTATGCCAAGGAGATCTACTACTCGCCGACCGTCGACAATGTCGATATCCCGGCTGACCTGCAGAGCAAGCTGATCATGCCCGACCAGATCGACACCCTTGTCGACTTCGACTGGGATTACATCAATGCCAACCGCAATAAATGGCAGTCCATCTACGACCGGGAGATTGCCGGATGAGGAAATGGCTTGGGCCGGCGCTTTCAGCGCCGGTCACCATCTGGCTCCTGATCGCTTTTGCCGCGCCGCTTGTCGCGGTGGTATTCCTGTCCCTGCATGAATATTCCGACCCGTTCGGACCGCTGATCCAGTCGCCCTCGCTGCAGCAGTTCATCGATATCGCCTCCGACAGTTTCTACTATCGGGTGGTGTTCGAGACGATCTGGCTGTCGGTCGCGGTCACCATCGCCTCGGCGCTGCTCGGCTATCCGGTGGCCTACTGGCTGGCGCGCATGCCGGGCAAATACCGCGCCTTTGCCTTTGCCATCGTTCTCATTCCGCTTTTGACCAATGTGGTCGTGCGCTCGCTCGGCATTATCCTGTTGCTGTCGCCGGAAGGGCTGATCAATATCGTCACCGGCTGGTTCGGCATTCCGCCCGTCAAGACCATGCTGTTCAACCACGGCGCGGTGATCGTGGCGCTGACCCAGGTGTTCATGCCCTTCATGGTGCTGGCGCTCTACGACAATCTTCAGAACACCTCGCCGCGCGTGCACGAGGCGGCCCGAAGCCTCGGCGCCTCGCCCGCGATCCGCTTTCTGACGGTTGATCTGCCGCTGTCCCTGCCGGGGCTCAAGTCCGGCATGATCGTTGTCTTCCTGATGTCGTCGACCTCTTACGTCTCCGCCACCATGCTCGGCGGCAAGAAGGTCTGGACCACCGGCATGCTGGTGCTGCAGGAGGCCATGCACAATCTCAACACCTCGCTTGCCGCAGCGCTGGCGCTGGTGATGACGGTCACGGGCCTGCTTTTCGCCGTGCTGGCGACGCTTGCGCTCAACCGGCTGATGACCTGGCGCTATGGCGGCAGAAGCCGGCCGTTCGCGCTGCCGCGCTTTGTCGAGCCGGTCGTCAATGTCGCCGGTCCGATCATCTCCTGGCTGCTGTTTGCCGCCTCCGTCGTGCTGCTGCTGCTGCCGCTCGGCCTCGTCTTCGTCCAAAGCTTCAACGATGTGGAACTGGCGACAGCCGCCGGCTTCCGCGGCTTCACGCTGCGCTGGTATCACGAGGTCTTCGTTTCCGGCTACTACACGGATTCCTTCATCGTTTCCGTCAAGGTGGCGCTTGCGGCGCTTGCCGTGTCGCTGATCATTGCGGTGCCGGCCGCCTTCGCGCTGGCCCGCTTTCCCTTCCGCGGCCGCTCGGCGCTGCTTGCCTTCTGGCTGCTGCCGCTGACGCTTCCGCATGTGGCCCTCGGCGTCGGCATGCTGAAACTCCTGCAGATCTACGTGGCCGTGCCCGCCTTCATTGGTCTTGTGGCGATCCATGTCGTGGTCATCCTGCCCTTTGCCATCACGCTTCTGACGGCATCGGTGATCGGCCTCGACGAGGCGCAGGAAGAGGCGGCGGCAAGTCTCGGGGCGAACGCCTGGAAGCGCTTGCTGCTGGTGATCGTGCCGGGGCTGATGCCCGGCCTCTTCGCCACCTCGATCGTCGGCTTCCTCCTAAGCTTCGACGAGGTGACGGTCACGAGCTTCCTCACCACAGCCCGGCTGACGACGCTGCCGGTGCGCCTCTACGCCGAGGCCTCGTTCGAACTGAGGCCGACCGCGCATGCGCTCTCCTCCGTGCTGATCCTGCTGACCATCGTGCTGCTCGCCATCGTCGGCCGTTTTGTCCGGCTGGACCGGCTTTATGCAAGGTAGCGGGGCGGGCCAGGAATGATCCCCTTTCAAGGGCGGGGGGATCGCATATGACTTCGTCGCATAGCCCCCCGATCTTCTCTCCCCGGAGGGGAGAGATGTCGCGACAGCGACAGTGAGGGGGGAGTGTGTCACCGCGAACGCCCTCACGATCTGAAATGCCGCGCCACCCTCACTGCCCCTTTCGGGGCATCTCTCCCGCCAGCGGGAGAGAGTATTGGGGGCAAGCTGCTACGCCGTATGCGATAGCCCTTCCTCACGGGTAGGCTACGAGCCATGAACAGTCTGCCCGCACCTCAATCCGCCATTTCCCGCATCACGGTCCGGATATTCTCCACGAACACGCTGGCGATGGCGGAGATGTTGCGCCGCCCGCCGATCAGCATCAATTGCTGCGTATCGGACTGGAATTCCCGGACCGGCACATAGACGAGCCGGCCCATGCGGCTTTCGAAGGCGATATCGAAAGGGGTCAGGAAGGTGAGGTAGCCCTCGCTCATGGCAAGGTGCCGCATCATTTCGATCGAATTGGCTTCCACAGCGAACGACATCTGCAGGTTGGCGCGGGAAAAGACCTGTTCGATATGCGGGCGGATCGCCGTGGACGGGTCGGCGCCGGCGACCGGATAGCCGACGCATTCGGAAAGCCGCACACTGGTGGAGCGCGCCAGCGGATGATCCGGCGCGACCGCAATGCCAAGGCGGCCGATTGCGATCTCGAGCACGCTGATATCGGCGTCGCCCGGAAAATCGAAGCCAAGGCCCATATCGGCATCGCCGGCGCGCACCGCATTGCGGATGTCGTCGCCGGTGGTCATCAGCATCATCCGCACGCTGACGCCCGGATTGGCGCGCTGAAAGCGGCCGACCGCGCGCGGCAGAAGATTGGCGGCAAGCCCGCTCATCAGCGCGATCGCCACGACACCGCGTCTCAGCCCCTTCAGGTCCTCCATCATCGCCTCGGCGCGGTTCATGCCCTTCAGCGTTTCGCGCACATGGCCGATGAGGATTTCACCCGCCGCCGTAAGCGTCAGGCGTCGCCTGCTGCGGTCGAACAATTGCGTATCAAGCGCTTCCTCCAGCGCCGCGATCTGGCGGGAGATTGCGGAGGCCGAGACATTCAACCGTTCGGCCGTCTTGCGCACCGAGCCGGTGCGCGCGACCTCGTCGAGATAATTGAGCAGGCGTCCATGGAGCATGGCATTTCCTTTGTTGCCTTTCAGGCAACATTCTATGCGAAAATAAATGCTTTTAAAGCGACAAAAACTGCATCACGATGCTTGCAGTGCTGAAGGCGTTCACGGCCACCGCAAAGCGTTTTTCCCCAGCTGTCGCGGCGGTTTCGGCCTTCGGTTCCGGCATGAGCGGTTCTCCAGAGGTCTCCCACCACCTTGAAATGCTCCGCGCCGCTCATGTCGGCTCTTATTGTCAGACAGGATTTCCAGAGGGTCCCATGCTCACCTATGCATTCGAACAGGTCGAAAAGGCCGAGGTCTTCAAGATTGCTCCGACCGATACCAATTATTTCGCGATCCTGTTTGATCCGAAGAAGGACGAGATCGACAATATATTCGTCATCGAGATCTTTACTGTCGGCGGCGCCACGCCGCCGAACGAGCACAGCCACGCGCATGAATTTTTCTACGTCCTCGAGGGTGAGGGCATCGCTTCCAGCGACGGCGAGGAAATGCCGATCAAAAAGGGCGACGCGCTGATGCTGCGTCCGGGCTCGGAACATGTGGTCAAGAATACTGGCTCCTCCAAGCTCTACACGCTGACGGTGATGACGCCGAACCAGGATTTCGCCGAGCTCATCCGTTCCGGCGAGCGCGTTTCGCTGGATGCGGAAGACCTGAAGGTGCTGACCGGGAAGGCGGCCTGATGCGGAAAGACGCCGATGCCCTGCCGCTCGGCCCTTCGCGGCTGAACCGGTGGCAGGTTTCAAAAGGGCGGGTCGATATGGTCCGGGCGCAGCCCGCGCCGCGCCCGCTTGCCGTGAAGGACCGGGGCCGGGAGATCGTCTTCGACCTGAACCGCACCGCCATCATCGTCGTCGACATGCAGAATGATTTCTGCCATCCCGATGGCTGGCTTGCCGGAATCGGCGTCGATGTTTCTCCGGCCCGCGCGCCGATCAATCCGTTGCAGCGACTGCTTCCGGGCCTGCGGTCTGCCCAAGTGCCGGTCATCTGGCTCAACTGGGGCAACCGCGCGGACAAGGCCAACCTGCCGCCCTCCACGCTCCACGTTTACAAGCCCACGGGGCGGGAAACCGGCATCGGCGATCCGCTGCCCAACGGCGCGAATGTTCTGGAAAAGGGCAGTTGGGCGGCGGCCGTGGTGGACGAACTCGAGATCGCGGAGACTGACATTTCTGTCGACAAGTTCCGCATGTCGGGCTTTCAGGACACCGAACTCGACAGCGTGTTGCGCAATCTCGGCATCGCCACCCTGCTCTTTGCCGGCGTCAACGTCGACCAGTGCGTGCTCTGCACCCTGCAGGACGCCGGTTTCCTTGGCTATGACTGCATTCTGGTCGAGGACTGTTCGGCAACCACCTCGCCGCAATTCTGCATGGACGCCACCCTCTACAACATCCGCCAGTGCTTCGGCTTCGTCTGTTCATCGGATGATATCGTCGCCGGCCTTTCGCGAGCAGACGCATGACGCAGGAAAAAGACGCCGCCGTTCAACCCGTCAATCTTCCGGACGTTCTGGAAGAGGTCACCAAACTCTGTGACCTCTATGAAGAGGCGCTGATGGAGAATGATCTCGATACGCTGGATGCGCTGTTCTGGAACAGCGAGAACACGCTGCGCTACGGCGTCGGCGAGAACCTTTACGGCATTTCCGAAATCCGCGATTTCCGCAAGGGCCGTTCCGGCGGCTCGCCGCAGCGCAACGTCATCCGCCGCCAGATCACCACTTTCGGCAGGGATTGCGCGGTCTGCGACCTCGAGTTCCAGCGGCCGGGTGCGGCCGTTCGCGGACGCCAGAGCCAGACATGGATCCGCACCGCCAACGGCTGGAAGGTCGCCGCCGCCCATGTGTCGCTCATGGGCAATTCACATTAAAATCGATTAGCCGGCCTGCTTCGCGCCCTGTCGTCGTTCAGCTTCGCGTTGCGTTTTCAACGACCTGCGTGCATGCTCCGGCAATCGACCCTCAAGTTTTCAGGCCTGATCCATGACGCAATCCATCGGTCCCTTCGTCGAACGTTTCGAACCTCCGATCACCTCGGAGGCGCCGGCCTCGGACCTGCTGTCAGGCCATACCGTTGCGGTGAAGGACAATTTCGACATCGAAGGCGCCGTCACCGGCGGCGGCAACCCCGAATGGGCCGAGGATCAGGCCCCGGCTTCCCGCAATGCGGCGGCCGTCCAGACCCTGCTCGACAACGCCGCCGCCCTTGCCGGCAAGGTGCATATGGATGAGCTTGCCTACAGCCTGATGGGGATGAACGCCCGTTTCGGCACACCGGAAAATCCGGCGGCGCCGTCGCGGGTTCCGGGCGGTTCCTCGTCCGGCTCGGCTTCTGCCGTGGCCTCGGGTCTTGCCGATATCGGGCTCGGCTCGGATACGGGCGGATCGGTCAGGCTGCCGGCCGCCTTCTGCGGGCTTTTCGGCTGGCGTCCGACCCATGGCCTCGTTCCGAGCGACGGCCTGTTGCCGCTGGCCGCAAGCTACGACGTGCCGGGCTTCCTGACCCGCGATCTGGAGACGCTCGAAACGCTTGGCGAGATCTTTGCCGGAGAGCAGGAGACCGACGCCGATGTCCGGCTGGTGTATCCCGCCGATGTCTGGCGCCTGTGCGAGGACGAGGCGGCGGCGGCGCTGAAGGCGGCGCTGCCGAGGGGTGACCGCAACGACAGCTCGCTTCTGCCGGGCGGGGACCTGAAGGCCCTGCTGCCGGTGTTCCGCACCCACCAGGGTTTTGAGATCTGGCAGCATTTCGGGGGCTGGATCGAAAAACGGGAGCCGGACTTCGGTCCCGGCATCCGCGAGCGTTTCGCCATGGCGGCGAAGATCACGCCAGAGGAATTTGCCGACGCCAAGGCAAAACGCGAGGCCTTCCGGGCGCATCTGGCGCGCGTGCTGCGGCCGGGAACCGTTCTGGTCTATCCGACCTCGCCGGGGCCTGCGCCGCTTCTGACCGCCGGCAATGACATTGTCGAAACCTTCCGCAACCGGGCGCTTTCCATGCTGGCGATCGCCGGTCACGGCGGCCTGCCGCAATTGTCGATCCCGATCGCCGCAAGCCAGGGCTCGCCGCTCGGGCTGTCGCTGGTCGCAGCACCGGGCGGCGACCGGTTGCTGATCGAAACGGCAAAACGCTTTATCTGAGGGCACCATGCTTCACCCCGCGACAGGCTTTGACGGAGCCTTTACCGCGCCGCACCGCGCTGCAGCGCTTGCCGGCCGCGACATCCTGCGTGCCGGCGGAACGGCAATGGAGGCGATGGTTGCCGCCGCCGCGACAATCGCCGTCACCTATCCGCATATGAACGGCATTGGCGGTGACGGTTTCTGGCTGGTCCATCGGCCCGGCCAGAAGGTGACCGGGATTTCAGCCTGCGGGCAGGCGGCAGGCCTTGCGACGCCTGAATGGTATGCGCGCCACGGCTTCGAGAAGGCGATGCCGACGCGCGGAGCCCTTGCAGCGCTCACCGTGCCCGGCACGATCGGCGGTTGGGAAAAGGCGCTGTCGCTGGTGGCGGACGGCAAGCGGCTGACGCTTGACGATCTGCTTTCTTCCGCGATCCATTACGCCGAAAACGGCATCGCGGTCACCGGAAATCAGTCGCAGTGCACGGCCGACAAGCTTGACGGCCTGAAAGACGTTCCCGGCTTTGCCGGTACTTTCCTGCTGGACGGTGCGGCCCCTGCCGCCGGTGCAAGGCTTTGCCAGAAGAAGCTGGCCGAGACCCTCAAGACACTCGCGGTGGAAGGACTATCGTCCTATTATACCGGCGACATTGCCCGCACCCATGCGGCCTTCCTTGAGGAGACCGGCTCGCCGTTGCGCTTTGAGGATTTCGCCGCCTATCAGGCCCGCATCGTCCATCCGCTTCAGATCGAAATATCACACGGAAGGCTGATGAACATGATCCCGCCGACGCAGGGCATCGCCTCTTTGATGATCCTCGCGCTGTTCGACCGGCTGGGCGTCTCCGAAGGCGAGGGGGTCGACCATCTCCACGGCCTGGTCGAAGCGACAAAACAGGCCTTCATCCAGCGCAATGCCGGGCTGGGCGATCCGGATTTCATGGCGGAACCCGCCGAGGCATGGCTTGCCGGTGACCGGCTTGATGCGCTAGCCGCCAGGATCGACATGGAGCAGGCGCTGCCCTGGCCCCATGAGCCGGCTGAGGGCGACACGATCTGGATGGGCGCGGCGGACCGCTACGGCAATGTCGTCTCCTTCATCCAGAGCGTTTACTGGGAATTCGGCTCGGGTCTGACCTGCCCTGAGACCGGCGTTTTCTTCCAGAACCGCGGCGCCGGCTTCTCGCTTGCGCCGGGTCCCAACCAGCTTGCGCCGGGAAAGCGCCCGTTCCACACGCTGAACCCCGCACTTGCGCATCTGAAGGACGGGCGCGTGATGGCTTATGGCACGATGGGCGGCGAGGGGCAGCCGCAGACGCAGGCCGCCGTGTTCTCGCGTCACGTGCAGTTCGGCCAGGATCTGCAGGCCGCCGTCACCGCGCCGCGCTGGCTGCTTGGTCGCACCTGGGGTGAGGAGACCACGACGCTGAAGCTCGAGGACCGGTTTGACCCCGCCCTCGTTGCTGCCCTGAAAACGGCCGGACACGATGTCGAGATGCTGCCGGCCTTTTCCGATGCCGTCGGGCACGCCGGCGCTGTGGTGCTGCACGAAAACGGGTTGATGGAAGCGGCGACCGATCCGCGCGCGGACGGTCTGGCGCTTGTGGACTGATGTGGCTCAGGCCGGAAAGCGCTTTCTGAGAAAACCGTCGATAAGATCCATCGCCTTTTCCTCCAGCAGCGGAAAGCCGAGCTTTCGGGCGGTTTCGGCGGCAAAACAGGCCGGGAAATCCTGCGGCCCGTAGTTCGGCGTGTCGGTGCGGTCGATCAGCGACAGCATCTCTTCGCCTGCCCGTTCGGCAAGGGCTGCAAGCAGCATCTCGACCGTCAGCGAGATGCCGGGCATGACGAGCGCCCGCGCATCTGCCGGGATCGACCCTTCAAGGTTTGCCGCGTGGATGAGCTGCGCCACCGCCGTTTCCGGCGAGGCCAGCCAGTGGCGCACATCGTCTGAGGCGGGCAGAAGCGCGCGCCGGCCTTCCAGCGGTTCGCGGATGATGTTGGAAAAGAAGCCGGAATTGCCGTGGGTGGCCTTGCCGGGCCGGACCGCGATTGTGGCCAGGCGCAGGCAGATGCCGTCGACAAAGCCCATGCGCGTATAATCGGCGATGATCGCCTCGCTCATCAGCTTCTGCGTGCCGTAGGAACTGTCCGGACGGGGCGTTGTCGCATCGTCGATCAGGGCGGGAAAGGGCGCGCCATAGACGCCGATCGACGAGGCATGGACAAGGCGCGGACAATAATCATCGCCCGCAAGACGGATCGCCTCGAGGGTTGCCCGCACCGTATCGAAATTGATGTGGTAGCCGATGGCGAAATTGCTGTCGGCCTGGCCCATGGCGGTGGCGGCCACGTGAAAGATCACGTCCGGACGCGCGGCTATCACCTCTCCGATCGTCTCGAACTCCGCCGCATCCCCCGTCACCCATTGCGTGGCATCCCCTTCGATCTCGCTCTTGCGGATATCGGAGAGAATGAGCGCGTCAAGGCTTTCAGTGCCGAGCGCGCGGCGTGCAATCAGCGTTTCGGCGAGCGCGCGGCCGATCATGCCGGAAGCGCCGATAATGGCAACGGAGGCCATGGACTATTCCCTTCCTACACCGTCACGCGCGGATAAAGGCCGATCTCGCGCGTGGTCGCCTTGTCATACATCCGGTCGAGATAGGGGCGCACTTCTGCCGCGCCCTTGCTCATTTCCGGGCAGTGGTCACGCTCGAATTTTGCAGCCGCCTCGGCGATTTCGCCGCGCAGTTCGTTCTCGTTGACGGTTGCGAGCCTGCGATCCTCCATCACCAGCTTGCCGCCGACGATCGAATGGGTGACGACATCGGAATTGACCGAGAAGGCGATCTTCTTGATCGGATCATGCAGCGGCATGAAGCCCCAGTCGGTCCTGTCCATCAGGATCACGTCGGCGAGCATGCCTTCTGCCAGCGTGCCGACTTCCTTCTCCATCAGGCTGGAGCGCGCGGCAGACGTGGTTGCCATGTCATAGACCTCATGCGCCGAAATCCAGTCATTATAGTCGAACGTGCCGATCTTGTGCAGGCCCGCGGCCGCCTTGAAGGCGACGAAGATATCGGCGGTATCGGCAGAGGCCACGCCGTCGCAGCCGAGCGCGACATTGACGCCAGCATTCATCATCCGCCGCACCGGCGAGACGCCGGAGCCGAGCTTGAGGTTTGCCAGCGGATTATGCGTCGTCGAGCAGCGGGCCTCGCCCATCATCGCGATGTCGTCGTCTGTCAGCCAGATGGCGTGGTTCATGGTCAGGCGATGGGTCATCAGGCCCATGTCCTTCAGGAACTGAACCAGCGTGCGGCCGTATTTCTCCTCGCCGGTCACGGCCTGGGTCTTGGTTTCCAGCACATGGCAGTGAACCGGCAGGTCGCGCGCTTCGGAAAGGCTCGCCACTTCCTGCAACAGCTTCTCCGAGCAGCGCTGCGGGCCGCAGGGGCCGAGAATGATGCGCATATTGTCCTTGCCGTGCCATTTCCCGGACAATTCCTCGAACAGCTCGATCTGTGCTTTCCAGTCGGGCGCGGGCATGGCATCGAGACGCGCCTTCATTTCGGCGGGCACGAGATCGCCGACAAAGGGCAGGCTGTTGCAATAGCTCTCGTCCCACATGGAGGCGGTGATCCAGCCGCGCAGGCCTGCGTCGCGGAAGGCTGAGGCTGTGGCGTCGACGGCTTCCGGCGTGCCGGTGATGTTGATCACATCGTCCTGCAGCGTGGTGACGCCGGAGCGCAGCGAGATGATCGCGACCAGCATGGCGCGCAGATAATGCTCGCGCCAGGTCATCGCCGGCGAGCCGAAGGGCGGGTAGACTTCCGACAGCCAGATTTCCAGCGGCAGGTTGTCATACCGGCCCATCTCGAAGCCTTCATTGGAATGCATATGGGCATCGATGAAGCCGGGCATGACCAGCTTGTCAGAGGCATCGATCACCTTAAGGTCCTGAAAGGCGGCGGCGCGTGCCGAAAGATCACCGCCTTTGCCTATTATCCGGTCACCGTTGATCAGCACATCGCCGCTCGCAAAGCTGTGCGCGCCGGTTTTCTGGTTGATGACGAGGCCGTTCTTGATCAGGATTGCCATGCTTTACTCCGTTTGGCTGCCGCTTTTGGTCAGGCGGCATGAAAATTGCTTAGTTATTTTCCGGGGATGACGTAACGCCGGCCGGGCCGCTTGTGGTGGGAGCGATCCGGCCCGACAGAAACCTTGTGAAAGGAACAGCGTTTTGGCCACACCAGCCGGAGACCACGGACTTGACCTGCGCCTGATGCGCATCCTCGACGTGCTGCTCGACGAGTGCAGCGTCTCGAAAACCGCCACCATTCTTGGCCAGAGCCAGCCATCCGTTTCGCTGGCTCTCAAGCGGCTTCGCGAAATTCTCGGCGATCCGCTGCTGGTGCGCTCCGGCGTGAAGCTGATCCCGACGGAAAAGGGCATCGCGCTGCGCGCCCAGGTGTCGAACATCCTGCGCGAGATCGACGCGCTCGCCGTCTCCGAGGATACGTTCGATCCCGCAAGCTACAACCGCCGCTTCCGCGTCTACGCCGCCAATTGTCTCGGCACCTTCTTCATGCCGCGCATCGGCGAGCTGGTGCGCCGCGAAGCGCCGAACATGCCGCTCGATTTCTGCACAATCCCCGAGGAATCCCGGATATTTACCGAGCTTGAGCAAGGAAAGCTCGATCTGGTGATCGGCAACTGGCCTATGCCGCGCGATTACCTGCGTTTTGCGCCGCTGCTCGAGACCGACATCGTTCTCGTCATGCGCAACGAACACCCGCTCGCAGGCCGTTCCCGCATCGACCTTCAGGACTATCTGAACCTCGATCATCTTTCGCCGACGCCTCATACGAGCCCAGCCATCAGCCCCATCGATGGCCAGCTCGCCCAGCTTGATGCCAAACGCGAGATCGCCATGTCGGTGGCCGAGTTCACGCTGGTCCCGCACATGCTGGCGCGCACCGATCTGGTGTTCACCAGCAGCCGCCCCTTTGCCGAGCAGATGGCGCAGTCGGGCGCCTTTTCGATTGTCGGCGCGCCGGAGGAACTGGCCCGGATGAGCTTCTACACGCTGTGGCATGAACGGTCGCATCTCTCCCCCGGCAATCAGTGGTTCAGGAAATTGTTGCGCCGGGTTGCCAGAGAGATAAGCGAATTCACACCCCGTCCATCAAGTGAAACTTCGCCCGAAGCCATTCGCGGGAACCAATAGAGTCTATTGGGGCAAGGGGTCTTATGAAACGTCAATTCCTGCCGTTTAATTGGTTTCGAGAGAGCCGGTCTTCCGCGGACCTCTTCTTGATACACGGCAAGCGGCGCTCATGACCGCGACCCGCGTTTCGACCAATCAGACAAACAAGGGGAATTGCAACATCATGCTGAAGAAACTGACCACAGCCCTTCTCGCCGGCGCCATCGGCGTGCCCGCCGCCGGCGCCTTTGCTGCCGACGATTATGCCGGCCACACGCTCGTCGTCGGCGTCTGGGGCGGCGATATCGAACGCCTGTTGCGCGAAAACGTTGCCGGTCCGATCGAAGAGGAAACCGGCGCGTCCGTCGAATTCGTTCTCGGCGGCACGGGCGACCGCATGGCCCGCATCTATGCGGAAAAGGACAATCCGACCATGGATGTCGCCTTCCTCAACATGTACGAGGCTCCGCAGGCGCTTTCCGATGGCATCGTTCTGCCGCCCGATCCGGAAACCGACATGTACAAGGCCATCTGGGATGGCATGAACAATGGCTGCTACGCCATGTCTCTGGTCGGTCTCGGCATCGCCTACAACAAGAACATCGTTTCCGAAGCGCCGGAATGGGAAGACATGTGGGACCCGGAATATAGCGGCATGATCGCCGTTGCCCAGTATCCGGGTTCGGAAGGCGACGGCCTGATCGGCGTTGCCGCACGCCTTGCCGGCGCTGACGAGCATGATCCCGATGCCGCCTTCGAAAAGCTGCAGGGCCTGAAGCCGATCGCCATGACCTACACCAATCTCGACGAGATCTTCGCCATGATGGATGCCGGCGAAGTGGCCATGGCGCCGATGATCTCCGGTTACGTTCTGTCGGCGCTGAAGGAACATCCCGATATCGGCTTCTCCTTCCCGACCGATCCCGGCCCGGTTTTGGTGCGCGACATGCTCTGCCTGGTGAAGGACAGCCCCGAGCCGGAACTTGCCAAGATGTTTGCCGAAAAGGCCCTCGGCGTCGCAAACCAGACCGATTACGCCGAGCAGATCTTCTTCGGCCCGACCAACTCCATGGTCGAGCTATCGGAAGAAGCCTCCGCCGACGTGATCGACACGCCGGAAGAGGTCGAAAGCCTGGTACAGCTGGACTGGCCCTACGTCATCGAGCAGCGCAGCGACTGGACCCAGCGCTGGAACAAGGAACTGCTCGAACAGTAAGTCCACGACCCTTGCCGCCGCGCCGCAACCGGCGCGGCGGCTTTCACCATTCTGGTGATGCTGCAATCGGGTAGAAGTGATCTCATGAACAAACGCGCGCTGATGCTGCTGATGCCGGCACTCATCCTGTCGGGCATCGTCTTTCTGCTTCCCTTTCTGTGGCTGTTTGTCACCAGTTTCAGGGTGCAGGGGGAAGGCTCGCTTTTGATGGCGGAAGGCTTTTCGGCGGCCAATTACGCCAGGCTGGTATCCGACACCTATTTTGCCGAGGTCTTCTTCCGCACCATCTGGATGAGCGCAGCGGCAACCGTGATTGCCCTTGTCATCGCGCTGCCGATGGCGCGCCAGATCGCCGTCAGCGCCGGCCGGGCCAAGGGCCTGCTGCTGGCTCTTATTCTGGTGCCGCTCGTTTCCGGCGCGCTGCTTCCCACGCTCGGCATGCTGCATCTTCTGGGGCCGCTCGGGGTGATCAACTCCATCCTGAAGGACCTCGGGCTGATTACCCGCAGCGTCAAGTTTCTCGGCACGGTGCCGGGGGTCGTTATCGGCCTTGTGCAGGCCTTCCTGCCGCTGATGCTGCTGCCGCTGGTCAACGCGCTTTCGCGTCTGCCGAAGGACGTGGAAGCGGCGGCCGAAACACTGGGCGCACCGACATTCATCGTCTGGCGGCGGGTCATCCTGCCGCTGATCGCGCCGGGCATCATTGCCGGCTCGGTGCTGGTGTTCTGCGCCTCGCTGACCTCCTTCGTCACGCCGCAGATCCTCGGCCAGGGCAAGATCGCGACCTTCGGCACCATGGCCTATCAGCAGGCCTCGCTGGTGCTGGACTGGCCGTTTGCCTCGGCCATCGCCGTGGTCATGCTGGCGATCCTGGCGCTCGGTCTTGCCATCGGCTCGTTTGCCTCGAAACTGCTCGCACGGAGGCCCGCATGAAAACCTATGGGTTCGCCGTTTCCGCCCGCTTTGTCTGGACCGTGCTCGCCTTCATCTTCCTGCTGGCGCCGATCGCGGTTCTGATCTTCGCCTCTTTCGACGATGCGAGCTTCTTCCGCTTTCCGCCAAAGGCCTATTCTTTGCGCTGGTATGACGCCGCCCTTGAAAGCCGGGAATATAAAAGCGCACTGTCGGTCTCGCTTCTGGTTGCGCTGCTTGCGGGCTTCATCGCCGTTCTCTTCGGCGCCATGGCGGCCTTCGCGCTGGTACGCTACAGGCCGGCCGGCGGCCGGACCGTCGAGGCGATCCTGATGACGCCGCTGGTGCTGCCGCTGATCGTCTGGGCGATTGCGCTGCTGCAGATCTATTCGCGCCTCGGCATGTCCGGCACGCTGCCGGCGCTGGTGCTTGCCCATGCGGTGATCACCATGCCCTTTTCCGTGCGCATCATGGTCTCGACCTTTGCCGATCTCGATCCGCTGCTGGAACAGGCTGCCGCCACGCTCGGCGCCTCTCCCGGCCGTGTGGTCCGGCGCATCACGCTTCCGCTTGCCATGCCGGGGCTCGTGTCATCCGCCGCCTTCTCGGTGCTGATTTCCTTCAATGACGTGATCGTCTCCTCGCTGATTGCGGGCGCGCGCTGGATCACCTTTCCGGTCAGGCTTTATGCGCAGCTTCGAAGCCAGGGCATTGATCCGATCACGCTCGCCATCGGTTCGGCGATTGTCGCCTTCATCCTTGTCGCCGCGCTGATCGGCGAATTCATGTTCAAATGGTCACGCCGTCTTTGAGAAAGATTGAATAATGTCCGAAGAATACCGCTATCTCAAAACCATGCCGCATTTCGTGCGCGACGGCGTGCCGCTGCTCACCGGCTTTACGCGCGACCGCATCGCTCCTTACGTGGTGCTTGCCGTCAAGGATCCGCTGGTCGTCGGTGACGGCGCGGAGGAGGATTCCCTTGCCGCAGCCCTCGACAATGCCGAAATCTCCGCAAAGACCGGCCTCTTCACCACGGTGACCGGCACCTATGAGGGCGCGCCGGTCTCGATCGTCTCCGGCGGCTCCGGCTCGCCCGAGGCGGAACTGGCGCTGATGGACCTTTTCAACTTCACCGATTGCACCACCGTCATCCGCATTGGCGGCTGCGGCGCGTGGAGCCCGAAGGTCGGCGTCGGCGATATCGTCATCTCCTCCGGCGCGGTGCGCGACGAGGGCATGACCAAGGCGCATGTTCGCGCCGAATATCCGGCCGTTGCCGACTGGCAGGTGGTCGGCGCGATGAAGGCGGCGGCCGATCAGGTCGGCCATCCCTATCACATCGGCATCACCCGTTCCGGCGACAGCGAATATTGCGGCTGGGGCAAGCCGGGTCCGGGCGGCTATCTTCAGGAAGACCACAAGCAGGTCATCGATTACTGGAGCCGCGCCGGCGTGCTCAACACGGACCGGGAAAGCGCCGCGATCCTGACGCTTTGCAGCCTTTACAGCCGTCGCGGCGGGGCCGTCTGCTCGGTCGGCGACAATGTGGTGACCGGCGAATTGCACAAATCCGGCTCAGGCCAGACGGCGGCGATCACGGTCGGCCTTTCCGCGCTTGCAAGCCTTTTCCGGGAGGATGCCAATGGCTGACAAGCACGCGCCCGACCATCTGGTGATCCAGAAGGTGATGAAGCATTACGGCGGCGGCGGCGAGCCGGCGCTGAAAAGCGTGTCCCTTAATGTGCGCAAGGGCGAGTTCCTGGCGCTGCTCGGCCCTTCAGGTTGCGGCAAGACCACGCTTTTGAAGATCATCGCCGGCCTTGAGAAGGCAACCGAAGGCCAGATGGCGCTGGCGGGCGAGGGGCTGGATGCCATCCCGACCTACCGGCGCGATATCGGCATCGTCTTCCAGTCCTATGCGCTGTTTCCGCATATGACGGTCGATGCCAATATCCGCTTTGGCCTCGACATGCGCGGCATCAAGGGGAAAGAGGCTGACCGGCGGGTGGCGGAAGCGCTCGACCTGGTCAAGCTCGAAGGGCTTTCCGCGCGCATGCCCAACGCGCTTTCCGGCGGCCAGCAGCAGCGCGTGGCGCTTGCCCGTGCGCTCGTCATCCGCCCCAAGCTTCTGCTTCTCGATGAGCCGCTCTCCAATCTCGATGCAGTGCTCAGAAAAAGCGTGCGCGTCGATATCCGCGAACTGCACGAGCGCATCGGTCTGACGACGGTGATGGTGACCCATGACCAGGAGGAGGCAATGAGCATGGCCGATCGCGTGGCGGTGATGGCCAATGGCTATGTGTTGCAGCATGATACGCCGGAGACGATCTACGAGCATCCGGCCTCCGCCTTCGTGGCGACCTTCGTCGGCAGCCCGCCGGCGATCCTGCTGCCGGTGGAAAAGACGGACGACGGCTACGGCATCGGCGGCACGGCTTTTACCCCCACCACGACGCTCGCTGCGGCCATCGACCGGCAGAACGGAAAGCCGGTTCTGCTGGGCCTCCGCTCCGACCGGCTGTCCTTCTCCGATGAACCCGGTTCGCTGACAATCACCGGCGAGGTGCATTCCTGCGAATATATCGGCGGCTCCTGGCTGGTGCATGTGGCGCTCGGCGAGCACCGCATTGCCGTGCCGACGCGCGAACGCCCGCCGCAATTCGGCGAAGTCGCCCATATCCGCATCGACGAGGCCGAGCCGCTGCTGTTCGATCCCGAAACCGGCGCCAAGGTCGCGCTCTCATGAGCGGCGCGATCTATTGCCTCGGGCCGCTGGTGCTTGACCGGATATTGACCGTTGATGACCTGCCCGGCCACGACGAGAAGGCCTTCATCAAGGAAAAGGAAGAGCGCGCCGGCGGTCCGCCGCTCAACTGCGCCTGGGCGCTGAGCCGGCTTGGTGAGGATGCCCGGCTGGTCTCCACAATCGGCGATGACGGCGAGGGCGCGATCCTGATGCAGTGGTTGGCCGAGCGCGACATGAGCACCGAAGCCGTCGACGTGAAGGCCGACAGCATCACCGCGTCCGCCACCATCATCGTCGACCGCACCGGGGAAAAGGCGATCCTGATCGATCCCGTTCCCGTCGAGACGCTGGCGGTGATTGGCGACAGCGTTTCGCTTCAGGCAGACGATACGGTCGTCTCCAATTTCTTCCATCCCGAAGCCGTGGCGCGCATGTTCGATCGCGCAGCGAAAACCGGCATCGACCGGATGATCGATCTGGAACTGCCGGAGATCGAGCGATGGGGCTGGCAGGCGATGGAAAACATCCTGCCCTTCGCTTCGCTGGTGGTCACCAACCGGCAGGTACTCGAGGCATGGATGGCGCGCATCGGCAACGAACGGCCGATTGCCGAAGCCGCCGAGGGACTGGTGCGTTTTCTCTCGGGTGCCGGCAGCCGTAGCGCCGTCGTCACGCTCGGCTCCGAGGGGCTGGTCGCAATTGACGGCGATGCGGTGTTCCGCCTTGATGCCTTCAAGGTCACGCCGCGCAACACCACGGGAGCGGGCGATGTATTTCTGGCAGGCCTTGCCGCAGCCATGCGGCGCGGCCGGAAATTCAAAAAGGCGCTCGCCTTCGGCACGGCCGCCGCCGCGCATTTCCTGCAAACGGGGCGGTGCGACGGCGCCGCCGCCGAAGCGCTGATGAAAGACAAGATGAAGGAAAGACTGTAGACAATGGCCACCAGATCGAAAGCAATCGAGGCCGTTCTTGCGGCCGCCTGCGTCGCCGACGCGCTGGGCGCTGCCACCGAATGCATGCACCCGGACGAGATTTTCCGTATTTTCGGCGGACCGGTGAAGACCTTTCGCACGCCGCCGGAAAAAGCGCCCTTCGCCAAGGGCCTCGCGCCGGGCCGGCTGACCGATGACGCGACGCAGATGCTGGCGATGGCGAAGCGGATTATCGGGCTTGATCGCCCGCCGGTCTCCGCCGACGCGATTGCCGGCTTCATCGACTGGTCGCACGACGAGGAAATGTTCCAGCGCTTTGCCGGACCGACGACGCGGATTGCCGTGGAGGCGATGCGCGCCGGCGCGCCCGCGGAAGCCGTTGCCACGCCCGAGACCTATTCCTGCATGTTTGGCACCTCGAACGGCGGGGCGATGCGCGCGCCGACGGCCGGCTGTGCCGCGGCCGGTAATCTCCCCGAGGCTGTCAGGCTCGCCTGCCTGATGTCGGCCCCGACGCACAACACCCAGATCGCCTATGCCGGCGCTTCCGCCGTTGCCGGCGCAATTGCTGCCGGCCTGTCCGCTGAACGGTCGATGACCGTTTCGGAGGCGGCTCTTGAAGGCGCGCGGCTGGGCGAGGCCGAAGCATATCGCAGCGGCCGTATCGTCGGCGGTGCGGGTGTTGCGCGCCGCATCGAGATCGCCGTCGAAATCGGCATCCGCTACAAGGCGGATATCGCGGCGGCGCGGGCCGAACTGATCGAGGTGATCGGCAATGGCGTTGCCATGTCGGAAGCCGTGCCGCATGCTTTCGGCCTTGTTGCCGCCGCAGACGGCGACCCGTGGGCGGCGATCGTCGCTGCCGTCAATGGCGGCAATGACAGCGACACGATCGCGATGATCGCGGGCGCGGTTGCCGCCGCCTGGAATGGTGCGGCGGGCATTCCGGCTCAACTGATCGAGGAGGTCTCGCGCGTGAATGGGCTGGATCTTGGGGGCGTTGCCGAGGGGCTTGCCACGTTCAACGAACAGGTTATTGCGGGAGAGCGCGCATGAAGCGCTACTGGATGGAAATGACATCGCCGGACCATGCGGCGCTGCCGGAGAACACCGTCGCGGTTCTGCCCGTCGGGGCGACCGAGCAGCATGGGCCGCATCTGCCGGTCGGAACCGACTGCCTGATCAACAACGGCATCGTGGCCGAGGCGCTGAAGGTCCTTGGAGACGATGTTCCTGCCGTCATCCTGCCGCTACAGCCGGTCGGCGCCTCGCAGGAACATCTCGATTATGCCGGATCGCTCGCCCATCCCGCGCCCGATCTTATGCAATCCTGGACGCGGGTGCTCGACTGCGCGGTACGCTCCACCGGTCTGAAGCGCATTCTGATCTTTAACAGCCATGGCGGCCAGGCGGGGCTGCTTGCCACTGTGGCGCTCGACCAGCGCGTGCGTCACAACATTCTCGGCGCCTATGCCACCTGGTTCGATGCGGGATATCCCGAAGGGCTTTTCACCGATGAGGAGATCCGCACCGGCTTTCACGGCGGCGATATCGAAACCTCGCTGATGCTGGCGCTGCACCCGGACCTGGTCGTCATGGAAAACCTCGGCGATTTTCCGTCGTCGGTTGACGAAATAGAGGCAGCTACCTCTCAGCTTTCCGCCAATCCCGGCGGCGGTCGCCTAGGTGGCCTCGGCTGGAAGGCGCAGGACCTCAATGCAGACGGGGTGACCGGCGATGCGCGCCGTGCAACGGCGAAAAAGGGTAGGGCGTTGCTGGAGCACACGGCGGCGAGCCTCGCGAGGCTGATTGCCGATCTGGCGAACGCGCCGATGCCGTCGGACAACTGGCCGCCGGAGAAGTATCGGGCTTGAGGTGAGGGCCTCGAGGGCATCGAACGCATGCTTGCGGAACCCGATCTCCCCCTCAAGGGGGGAGATTGATGTTGTTGGCTATCCTCACCCCGCCAAGAGGCTGGCATTGCCGCCGGAGGCGGTGGTGTCGACGCAGAGATGGCGCTCATGCACCACGTGGGCCTTGTCCGGCATCGCGGTGATCAGCGGCAGGACGGGGCCTGAACGTTTGGCGAGCGCCGCGGCAAAGGCCCGTGCAACGTCTTCATCTCCCCACCACAGAGCGCCGGAAAAGCCTTCGGGCGTGGTCAGCGTTTCCGGTTCGACATGGCCATCGACAGCAACGGCGCGGCCGCCCAGCGCCTCGACGGCGGCCTTCTGGGCTGCGGCGATCTCCTTGCCGGGACCGAGGCAGAGAAGCGGCGGGCGGGTGTAGAAGGCGAGCCGGTTGAGTTCGCCGGTGACGCCGGGCATCAGTTCCTCGTCCAGTTTGACTTCGGCAAGCGCCGACAGCATGGCCGCGACCGATTTCATGTCGGCATTGGCCGCCCAGTCTTCGCCGCCCGTCTGACCGGAAGCAGGCGCGAGGAATCGCGGCAGGTAATGCGGGCCGCCGGCCTTCGGCCCCGTGCCCGAGAGCCCTTCGCCGCCAAACGGCTGCGAGCCCACGACCGCGCCGATCTGGTTGCGGTTCACATAGATATTGCCGACGTGAATGCTTTCCGAGACCGCCTGCACCCGGTCGTCGATGCGGGTGTGGAGGCCGAAGGTCAGGCCGTAGCCGCGCGCATTCACCTTTTCGACGACCTTCTCGAGATCGCGCGCCTTGTAGGTCGCGACATGCAGCACCGGGCCGAAGATCTCGCGCTCCAGATCCTCGATGCCCTTGACCCTGAGCATGGTTGGCGGAATGAACGTGCCGGTTTCGGGCGCCTTCACCTGATGGATGATACTGCCGGATTTTTCCTTGAGATAGGCTGCGATGCCATCGCGCGCCTCGGCGTCGATCACGGGACCGACATCGGTTGAAAACAGCCAGGGGTCGCCAATGGCAAGCTGGTCCATCGCGCCCTTGATCATCTCGATCAGATGCTCGGCCGTGTCTTCCTGAATGTAGAGGCAGCGCAGCGCCGAGCAGCGCTGGCCGGCAGACTGGAAGGCAGAGGCGACGATATCGCGCACGGCCTGTTCGGGAAGGGCCGTGCTGTCGACGATCATGGCGTTGAGCCCGCCGGTTTCGGCGATCAGGGGTGTGCCGGGCTTCAGGTTCTCCGCAATCGATTTCTCGATCAGCTTGGCCGTGTCGATCGAGCCGGTGAAGACGGCGCCGGCAACGCGGCTGTCGGCCGTCAGCGCTGCGCCCACCGTTGGGCCGTCGCCCGTCAGAAGCTGGAGGGCCGATTTCGGCACGCCCGCCTCGTGCAGGAGTTCGACCGCCTTGTGGGCGATCATCTGCGTCTGTTCGGCCGGTTTGCAGAGCACGCCATTGCCGGCCATCAGGGCGGCGGAAATCTGGCCGGTGAAGATCGCCAGCGGGAAATTCCACGGGCTGATGGCGGCGATGATGCCGCGCGGCGCCCGCACCGTGTTCTCGCCCTCGCGGGCATAATAGCGCAGGAAGTCGACCGCCTCGCGCACCTCGCCGATGGCATCGGCAATGGTCTTGCCGGCTTCGCGCGCCAGAAGTGCGAACAGCACGCCGTAATTTGCCTCATAGAGATCGGCGGCCCTGCGCAGCACGGCGGCGCGCTCGGATGCCGGCGCATCCCAGGCGGCGGCGTCATCGAAGGCGCGCGCAACGGTTCCCTCGTCGGCCTCCAGCACCGTGCCGATTGTCTCGCCAGTTGCCGGGTTGGTGACGGTTCTGGATGTGCCGGTCGGCTCGGAAACCGTCAGCGGCTTGCCGTCGGGAAGCGGGACGTCGCGCGCTTTCTCGATTGCGGCCAGCACGTCGTCTGCCGTCGTGTCCCAGCCTTTCGCCGCCACCCGGCCCTCGCCGAAGATATCGGCGGGCTTCTTCAGCGCCGCCGGCGGCTTCGCGGTCTCGACGGCCTCGAACGGATCGCTGGCAACGGTCTCTGGTGAAATATTGGTGTCGACGATCTGGTGCACGAAAGAGGAATTCGCGCCGTTTTCCAGCAGGCGGCGCACCAGATAGGCGAGCAGATCGCGATGGGCGCCGACCGGGGCGTAGATGCGGCAGTGACCGCCTGTCTCCTTCTTCACGATGTCATGCAGCCGCTCGCCCATGCCGTGAAGCCGCTGCAGCTCGAAGGGCCGGCCATCGGCGAGTTCCAGCACGGCGGCGATCGTGTGGGCATTGTGCGAGGCAAACTGCGGGAAAATGCGGTCGCCGAGTGAAAAAAGCTTCCTGACCAGGCAGAGATAGGCAACATCGGTCGCCGCCTTGGTGGCATAGAGCGGAAAGTCCGGCATGCCGTTGACCTGGGCAAGCTTCATCTCCGTATCCCAGTAGGCGCCCTTGACCAGCCGCACA
The DNA here is from genome assembly GCF_001578105.1 of Martelella sp. AD-3. Taxonomy (GTDB): domain Bacteria; phylum Pseudomonadota; class Alphaproteobacteria; order Rhizobiales; family Rhizobiaceae; genus Martelella. Next base: position 989,800 of record NZ_CP014275.1, read on the forward strand.
TTGATCTTGCGGTCATAGCGCGTCGCCATGTCATAGAGCGCATCAAGGGCGGCATCGGCGCGCTTGCCGTAAGCCTGGACGACGACGCCGAAGCCCTCCCATCCGTCCATTGCGGCATCCGCCATCACCGCTTCGATCACCTTGAAGGACAGCGCGAGGCGGGCCTGTTCCTCCGCGTCGATATGCAGCGCGATGCCGGCGTGTTTGGCCTGAAAGGCAAGGCGCTTGACGACCGGCACCAGCTCGTCCATCACGCGCTCTTCCTTGGCGACCTCGTAGCGCGGGTGGAGGGCGGAGAGCTTGATCGAGATGCCGGGATTATCGACGATCCTGTGGTGAACGGCCGCCTTGCCGATCGCCGTGATGGCGTCGGCGTAGTGCCGGTCATAGCGCGCGGCGTCATCGGCCGTCATCGCCGCCTCGCCGAGCATGTCGAAGGAATAGGTGAAGCCCTGCTGCATCCGGCTGCCGCCGCGCTTCAGCGCCTCTTCGATGGTTTCGCCCAGAACGAACTGCCGGCCCATTTCCTTCATCGCGCGCAGGACGGCGGTGCGGATCACGGGTTCACCCATGCGCCGCACAAGGCCGTGCAGCGTGTTGGCGATGCCGGGGTCGTTGCGGTCATCAAGCACCTTGCCGGTCAGCATCAGCGCCCAGGTGGACGCGTTGACGAGCGAGGAGGCGGCCGTGCCGAGGTGATTGTTCCACTCCGACGGCGCGATCTTGTCCTCGATCAGGGCGTCGATCGTAAACTTGTCGGGCACGCGCAGCATGGCTTCCGCCAGGCACATCAGCGCCACGCCTTCGCGCGTCGAAAGCCCGTATTCGGCCAGGAAATGCTCCATCAGCGTCGGCTTGCTCTCCGAACGGATGCGCCGAACCAGATCGGCGGCCCGCTTGCTGATCGCCTTGCGTTCGTCCGGCGTGATGTCCGCGCGTTCGCCCAGGGCTTTGAGAAGCGGGGTATCGGGGGCAAATTTCTGCTCAAAACCGAGCGCTGGGAAGGGATTGTCGGCCAAGTTCTGCTCCTCGTTTTTTACCAGACTAACGTCAATTGCGTGGACGATGCGACCAGTTTTCGATATTTATTTAGCCATTCGTAACAAAAAACAATGAAAACCAAGGTCAGCCGATGGAAATCGATCCCATCAACCGGAAAATCCTCGAGGAACTGGTCGTCGACGCGCGCATCTCCATGACAGATCTGGCGCGCAAGGTCGGCCTGTCGAAGACCCCCGTAGCGCTCAGGGTCCGCCAGATGGAAGATATGGGTCTGATCAGGGGGTACCGCGCCATGCTATCGCCGATCAAGCTCGGTCTGACCCATGTCACCTATGTCACGGTGAAGGTCAGCGACACCCGGCAGAAGGCGCTGCAGCAGTTCAACGAGGCGGTGCGGCAGATCCCGGAAATCGAGGAATGTTACCTGATCGCCGGAGGCTTCGATTACCAGATCAAGGTACGCTCGCGCGACATGGAGCATTTCCGCCGGATCATGGCGGAAGAGATTTCCGAACTGCCCTATGTCAGTTGGACGACGAGCTATGTGGCGATGGAAGCGGTTGTCGACCAGAGCTGGGTGGCGGTCTGACCCTTCTTCCTGCGGCCCGTCAGAGCGATGTCAGCACGCTGGTGACGGCCCAGACCACAAGACCCACCGGGGCGAGCGCCAGCAGCGCGAAAAGGCCGTCGCGGGTCAGCAGCGAAAAGGCGATCAGCGTCACCGCCACGCCGATCAGCGACGACGAGAACGGCACGAACTCCATCAGCGGCATCACCGCGCCGAACAGCGTGCAGGCAAGCGGCTGCAGCAGCAACAGCGGCGGCTTGAACAGAAAGGTCAACCGCTTGCGGCTGACGCGGTCGACGAAGCGGGTGAACGGCAGGATTTTCTCGAGTCCGGCATGGAGCCTCGGGGTCTTGACGGTGCGGCGGCGGATCCATCCGGGAAGCCAGATCTGCTTGTGGCCGACAAGTCTTTGCGCGGCGATCATCATGATGATCAGGCCGCAGACGGTGGAAAGCCCCGGCACGCCGCTCAAGGGCGTGATCAGGATCAGCGCCGGCAGGATGAGGAGCGGAATGAAGGAGGCGTGGCCGAAGGAGCGCATCAGCTGTTCGACGGAGACGGTGCCGCCTCCGGTCTCTTCGACGGTGCGCTCGACAATTTCCGTCAGGGAATGGAATTCATGATCGGCCGTATCGGCTTGTTCCAAGAAAGACTCCTGCCGTAATCGAAGATGGATTTCGGTTCAAACGCCGGGGGAGGCCATCCGGTTCCCGCTCCGCGCGTCCGCGTGGACGCCATTGATTTATCATGCCGGCTGTGCCCTGTTGATGAAAACAACCATGTTGAGAGGATCCTATGTCGGAAGAACGTCTTGAAAGGCTCGAAGCGCAGATTGCCGCGCATCAGGAAGTGTTGATCGCGCTTGCCGCCGCCCTTCCCGAAGGCGAGAACCGGGCGGTGTTCCGCGCCGCGCTCGACGGGCTTCTGACCGTCAAGGGGCAGGAGGAGGATCCCGGCTTTGATCCCGATTCTTCCTTTGCCTTCCAGTACCGCGTGGCCGATACGATCCGCGCTATCGTCGAGGGCGCCGAGGCGCGCTCGAAGCGCTGAGCGAGAAAGCGGGGATGCGCCTGATTTTCGGGAACCTTTCGCCGGTTTGCGGCGTTGGAAAAAAGGTTAAAACGGAGGATCAGGCCAATGCCGAAAGCGACGCGAGATCAGCGCCCGTCCGTCAAGGAAGAGGAAACCTATCAGGCCCTGCGCGATGACGGAGCCTCGAAGGAAAAGGCCGCGCGCATTGCCAACGCCCAGGCCAACAGCAGCATGAAGCCGTCGAAAAAGGGCGGAGAGGCAGACCCTTACGAGGAATGGACGCGCGATGATCTTTACGATCAGGCGCAGAAGATCGGCATTGAGGGGCGCTCGAAGATGGACAAGGGCGAACTGATCGAGGCCCTGCGCAACCACTGACGGAAACCCCGTCAGCGCTCCGAAAACCCGCTTTCGGGCCTGGGCGTCTCTTCCTCATCCAGGAGATCGGCGACCCGCCGGAACGAGGTGACAATGGAAAACTGCTCGTTCCGGTCAAAGGCGGAGAACTCCGCGGCGAAGCCGTCGGCAAAGAGCGAGGGCGCGCCCGCAAGTGTGGTTGACCCCGTGGCCGTCAGTACGGCCTGCACCTTGCGCCGGTCGGATGAAGACCGTTTGCGCTCGATCAGTCCCTTTGCTTCGAGCTTGTCGAGAATGGTGACAGTCGTCGCCGGGCTGAGGTCGGCCTGTCTGGAAATCGCCGCCGTCGTCAGCGCGCCCTGGTCGGCAACCGCCTGCAACACGACGATCTGCGGGATCGTGAGGCCCGTCTTGCGCCCGATGCGTTTCGAACGGATGTCGATGGCGTGCGCGATGCGGCGTATCGCCTTCATCACGGCCTCGGCGTTTTTCGATGTCAGATCCTCGTCCTTCATGCGATCAGTCAATTACAACAGAAATAATTTGAACTCAAATGATTTCTGTTGTAACCAATTGGCAACCCAGAAACGCGGGTTTCTGCCCGCAACGCAATTTCGCCGCGTTGGCTGAACGCAGACGGCGACAAGACAATTGAATATGCGCCTTGTTCTGTGGAGACCTCCCTTGCTTCTCGGGCCCGGCGCCAAGGACAGGAGCAGTCGATCAGAACATGTGTGGTATTGCCGGAGAAATCAGATTTGACGGAACGCTTGCGGATGCCGAGGCTGTTGCCCGCATCACCGAGGCGCTTGCCCCGCGGGGGCCGGATGGCAGCGGCATTCTCGGCCGCGGCAATTATGCCTTCGGCCATCGCCGCCTGAAGATCATCGATCTCTCCGAAAAGGCCGCCCAGCCGATGACCGATCCCGAACTCGGTCTGACGATCGTCTTCAACGGCTGCATCTACAACTATCCGGAGCTGCGCAAGACGCTGGAGGAGAAGGGATACCGCTTCTTTTCCACCGGCGATACCGAGGTCATCCTCAAGGCCTATCACGCCTGGGGCAGGGACTGTGTGAAGCATTTCCACGGCATGTTCGCCTTTGCCGTCATCGAGCGTGACAGCGGCAGGGCCATGCTCGCGCGCGACCGTTTCGGCATCAAGCCGCTCTACTACACCACGAGCGGCAAGAACATCCGCTTCGCCTCCACGCTTCCCGCACTTCTGCGCGGCGGCGGCGTCGACAAGTCCGTCGATCCGGTTGCGTTGCACCATTACATGAGTTTCCACGCCGTTGTGCCGCCGCCGCACACGATCCTGAAGGGCGTGCGCAAGCTGCCCCCGGCGACGACGCGCTGCTGTGAGCCGGATGGCTCGTTCGAGGATGTCCGTTACTGGGCTCCGCCGCATGAGCGCGACCCGGCAACTGCCGGCCTGTCGCGCGAGGAATGGCGCGACCGGGTGCTGGAAGCGCTGCGCACCGCCGTTAAGCGCCGCATGGTTGCCGACGTTCCGGTCGGCGTGCTGCTGTCGGGCGGCGTCGATTCCTCGATCATCACCGGGCTTCTGGCCGAGGAAGGCCAGAAAGACCTGATGACCTTTTCCATCGGCTTCGAGGAGGCCAATGGCGAGAAGGGTGATGAGTTCGGTTATTCCGACCTGATCGCCGAACGCTTCGGCACGGATCACCACAAGATCTTCGTGCCCTCCTCGGAACTGATGAGCGCGCTGCCGGACACGATCAACGCCATGTCGGAACCGATGGTCTCCTACGATAATATCGGCTTCTTCCTGCTCTCGCGCGAGGTCTCCAAGCACATCAAGGTGGTGCAGTCGGGCCAGGGGGCGGATGAAATCTTCGCCGGCTATCACTGGTACCCGCCGCTTGAGAAATCCAACGATGTCGTCGGCGATTATGCCAAGGGCTTCTTCGACCGTGACCATGCCAGGCTGTCGCGTCATCTTTCGCCGGAATGGCTGGCGGAGGAAGACGTCAGCCGCGCCTTTGTCGAGAGCCACCTGATGGCGCCGGGCGCGGAGGGTCCTGTCGACCGGGCGCTCAGGCTCGACAGCCAGGTCATGCTGGTCGATGATCCGGTCAAGCGCGTCGACAATATGACCATGGCCTGGGGGCTTGAGGCGCGCGTGCCCTTCCTTGATCACGAGCTTGCCGAACTTGCGGCCACCATCCCGCCGGAATTCAAGCTGAATGACGGCGGCAAGGGCGTCCTCAAGGACGCAGCGCGGCTCGTCGTGCCGCACGAGGTGATCGACCGCAAGAAGGGCTATTTCCCGGTGCCGCAGCTCAAATACATCTCGGGCGAGTATCTCGACATGGTTCGTGATACGCTGACGAGCCAGGTCTCCAGCGAGCGCGGCCTGTTCAACAAGTCCTATCTCGATGACCTGTTCATCGATCCGATCGGCCACATCACGCCGCTGCGCGGATCGGAACTGTGGCAGGTGGCGCTTCTGGAAATGTGGTTGCAGTCTCACGAGATTTGAGGAAGAGCCGATGAGTTCGGAAAAGGGGCCGAAGGATCAACCGGAACACCGCGGCCGCGATGCCTATTCCCATCGCTTGAAGAAGATGCGGACCCAGGGCATGAAGCCGCCGATCAAAGGCGGTGATAACAGCGGCGCGATGAAACAGGACGTCTCCATCGACTGCGGCTGGGGCCGGATCGTCTTCGGCCAGACCTTTTCCGATGCCAGGCTGCTGATCGAGACCTTGCGCGCCGAGGTGCCGGACCATCGCGACATCGCCATCTATGTACGCGATCCGCATGTGGTGCTGGCCAACGCCCCGCAGGAGGTCTTCCTCGATCCTTCCCATACCTACCGGCTCGACCTTTCGACCTATCATGCCGCGTCATCAAAACCGCCACAGGGCTTTTTCATCCGCCGGCTGACCTCCGAGATCGATGCGCAGGCGATCAACCGCATCTATGCCGCGCGCGGCATGGTCGTGGTCCGTCCGGATTTCTTCTGGCGCCAGCGCGACGCCCGTTCGATCGTCTATTTCGTCGCCGAGGACGAGCATACCGGCAATATTCTGGGCACCGTGACCGGCATCGATCACGGCCGGGTGTTCAACGATCCGGAAAAGGGCGCTTCGCTCTGGTGCCTTGCAAGCGATCCGCAGGCGCGCCAGCGTGGCATCGGCGAGGCACTGGTGCGCAGGCTGGCCGAGCATTTCCTCGCCCGCGGCGCTTCCCATCTCGACCTCTCTGTGCTGCATGACAATGTGCCGGCGATCAAGCTCTATGAAAAGCTCGGCTTCAAGCGGGTGCCGTTCTTCACCGTCAAGCGCAAGAACCAGATCAATGAGAAGCTGTTCACCGGACCGGAGCAGGAAGACTACGAGGCGCTGAACCCCTACGCCCGGCTGATCGTCGCCGAGGCGCGGCGGCGCGGCATTTCGGCGGAGGTGACCGATGCCAAGGGCGGCTTCTTCCGCCTGTCCTATGGCGGCCGCTCGATCCACTGTCGCGAAAGCCTGACTGAACTGACGACTTCGGTGGCGATGTCGATCTGCGACGACAAGTCAGTGACGCGCCGCTTCGCCGAAGAGGCCGGCGTGCGCGTGCCGCGCCAGATGACCGCCGATGCCGGCGAGGAGGCGATCGCCGGTTTTCTTGAGGAAGCCGGCCCGCTCGTCGTCAAGCCGGCGCGCGGCGAGCAGGGCCGGGGCATCTCCGTCGGCGTCTCCACCATCGAGGAGGTGCGCGAGGCAATCGAGGCCGCCAGGGCCTATTGCGATACGGTTCTGATCGAGGAAATGGTCGAGGGCGAGGATCTTCGGCTGATCGTCATCAATTACCGCCTCGTGGCCGCCGCCGTGCGCCGTCCCGCCCATATCATCGGTGACGGGCGCTCGTCGATCGAGCAGTTGATCTCGGCCCAGAGCGCGCGGCGCAGCGCCGCGACAGGCGGCGAATCCTCAATCCCGCTTGATGCCGAAACCGAGCGGACGGTCCGAAGCGCCGGCTACACCTTTGCCGACGTGCCGAAGGAGGGCGAGGAAATCCGCGTCCGCCGAACCGCCAATCTGCATACCGGCGGCACGATCCATGACGTGACCGATATCGTCCATCCGAAGCTGGTGGATGCCGCGATTTCCGCAGCCCGCGCGATCAATATTCCGGTCGTGGGGATTGATTTGATGATCAAGTCGCCCCAAAACCCTGATTACGCATTTATCGAGGCCAACGAGCGCCCGGGGCTTGCCAACCATGAGCCGCAGCCGACGGCCGAACGGTTCGTCGACCTGCTGTTCCCCCTGTCCATGCCGGCCGGGGCCAGGGCCTTTACCCGCGAGGCGCAGAAAAACGAGTGAGTGATGCAACGACTGACGATTGATTCCGAGTACCTGTCCGACATGCTGAAATCGCTGCTCGCGATCCCCTCGCCGACAGGTTACACCGATCCGATCGTCCGTTTCGTCACCGGAGAACTGGAGAAGCTCGGCCTTTCGGTGGAACTGACGCGGCGCGGGGCGATCCGTGCCGTGCGCAGGGGCGTCGACAGCCGCGGCGCGCGCGCAGTCGTGTCCCATGTCGACACGCTTGGCGCGCAGGTGAAATACCTGAAGGACAATGGCCGGCTCGAACTGGTGCCGATCGGCACATGGTCGGCGCGCTTTGCCGAGGGCGCGCGGGCGACGCTTTTCACCGAGAAGGGGGCCTATCGCGGCACCATCCTGCCGCTCAAGGCCTCCGGACACACCTATAACAACGAGATCGACGAAATGCCGGTCGGCTGGGACTATGTCGAGCTGCGCGTCGATGCCTTGAGTCGTGACGAGGAAGATCTCGACAGGCTGGGCATCGAGATCGGCGATATCGTCGCCATCGATCCGCAGCCGGAATTTCTCGACAACGGCTTCATCATCTCCCGCCATCTCGACAACAAGGCGGGCGTGGCGCTGATGCTCGCCGCGCTGAAGGCGATGCAGGATGAAAATGTCGAGACGCCGGTCGCCAGCCACTGGCTGTTTACCATCGCCGAGGAAGTCGGCGTCGGCGCGTCGTCGATCGTTTCCCCCGAGGTTGCCTCGCTTGTCTCCGTCGATAACGGCACCTCGGCGCCCGGCCAGAATTCCTCGGAGTTCGGCGTCACCATCGCCATGGCCGACCAGACCGGGCCTTTCGACTGGCATCTGACGAAGAAGCTGGTCGATGTCTGCAAGTTCAACGATATCCGCTATCAGAAGGACGTCTTCCGCTACTATCGCTCGGATTCGGCAAGCGCGGTTGAAGCCGGCGCGGATGTGCGCACGGCGCTCGTCGCCTTCGGCGTCGATGCCTCGCATGGCTATGAGCGCATCCACATGCATGCGCTGCGGTCGATCGCGGAACTGATCACCGCCTATCTGACCTCCGATGTCGAGATCAAGCGCGACTTCCAGCAGACCGGTCCGATGACAGGCTTCACCCGTCAGCCGACAGGCAAGGCCCGCCAGGAACTCTCCGCCGATGTCAAGACGGAGAAGATCGACGATCCGGACCATCCCCACCACGCCGGACACGCCTAGGCATTGCTGCAGTGCACGCGCTTGCCAAGCGGCGCAATCTTGCTATGAATACTGATCGCCCTGGATCGTTTCAGGTGAGCCTCGAGGGGACCGAATGCAACGCGTAACCACTTTTATTCCGGCAGGCGCGGAGAGTGGCCCGGTCTCCGGGCATGTCGAACTGACACATGACGCGCGCCATCTTCGGCGCAAGGCGCTGAAACTCGCCGATGGCGGCGCGGTGATGCTCGACCTGAAGGAAGCCGTCCTGTTTGCAAGCGGCGACCGGCTGGTGCTGGAAGACGGCGCGCTGATCGAGATCGTCGCCGCGCCGGAAGAGCTCTATGAGATTCGCGCCCGTGACGGCCTCCACATCATCGAACTCGCCTGGCATCTCGGCAACCGCCACCTGCCGGCGCAGATCGAGACCGATCGCATTCTGATCCTGCGCGATCATGTCATTCGCCAGATGCTTAATGGCCTTGGCGCCACGGTGAGCGAGATCGTCGCGCCGTTCCAGCCGGTGCGCGGCGCCTATCACGGCGATCACCACCACGATCACGGTCACGGAGATCACGACCATCACGGCCATCACCACCACCACGATTGACGCTTCCGCCGTTTCGGGAGCGTCGCTGCTCCGGTTGATGTCCTGGCTGTCGCCGGCCTTTCCGCTCGGCGGTTTTGCCTATTCAGGCGGGCTGGAGCGGGCCGCCCATGACGGCCTGTTGACGGATGCCGAGGGCCTGAAGGCCTGGCTATCCTCAGGGCTTGCGCAGGGTTTCCTCTGGAACGACGCCGTCCTTCTGTGCGAAAGCCACCGCGCCAAGGGTGACAGCGCCCGCATCGGCGAGGCGGCAGCGCTTGCCGCAGCCCTCGCCGGCGCGCGCGAACGCCATGCCGAAACGCTGGCGCTCGGATCGGCCTTCCTCACCGCCGCCGCCGCCTGGCCCGCGCCCGTGCTCGCCAATCTGCCGGGCGAGACCGCGCTGCCGGTTGCCTTCGGCGCCGTGGCAGCAGCGCACGGCATCGGCCTGGAAGCAGCGTGCCAGGGCTATCTTCATGCCCAGATTACCCAGTCGATCTCGGCTGCCATCAGGCTGTCGCTTTGCGGCCAGGTCTCAGGGCTTGAAGTGCTGGCTGGCCTGGAGGAAACAATTCTTGAAACCGCGGCGCGCGCTGCCGCTGCCGGCCTAGACGATCTCGGCGGCTGCACGTTCCGGGCGGATGTCTCGGCGCTTCGCCATGAAACCCAGCATTCGCGACTCTTTCGCAGCTAACTTATGGATTTGACGAGGTTCGACATGAAGTCTGAAAACGGGCCCCTGCGCGTGGGCATCGGCGGTCCGGTCGGCTCCGGCAAGACGGCGCTGACGGAAAAGCTCTGCAAGGCGATGGGCCGCGATTATTCCGTCGCCGTTGTGACCAACGACATCTATACGCGCGAGGATGCCGAGGCGCTGGTGCGCATGCAGGCGCTTTCGTCGGACCGCATCGTCGGCGTGGAAACCGGCGGCTGCCCGCATACGGCCATCCGCGAGGATGCGACGATCAACCTGCAGGCGATTGCCAAACTGAACGCCCGCATCCCCGACCTCGACATCATCTTCATCGAGTCGGGCGGCGACAATCTGGCGGCGACCTTCTCGCCGGACCTTGCCGACATCACCATCTATGTGATCTCGGTCGCCCAGGGCGAGGAAATCCCGCGCAAGGGCGGGCCTGGCATCACCCGCTCCGACATTCTGATCATCAACAAGAAGGATCTCGCCCCCTACGTCGAGGTCAATCTCGAGGTGATGGCCACTGACGCCGAACGCATGCGCTCCGGCGCGCCGACCGTCTTTACCGATCTCAAGCGGGGCGACGGGGTGGACGCGATCGTTGCCTTTCTGAAGGAAAACGGCGGGCTGTAAGGGGCTCTGAAACGAAAGAAACCGGCGGGCATCGGCCCGCCGGCTGCCAGGTCGGCCGCATGACCGGTGCGCAGATCAAAGAGCCCGCAGCGCGTCCATATCCTCAATTTCGATGATGCGGCCGTGTACGTGGACGCCGAGACCTTTCAGCGTCGCGAAGGCGCGGGAAAGCGCTTCTGGGGCAAGCCCCAGCTTTCCGGCAAGAAGGCTCTTCTGGAAGGCGAGGCGGAAGGATGCGGGCGATTCCTGGCCTTCGGCCTGTTCCAGAAGGTAAAGGGCAACGCGCTGGACGGCGGTATTGAGCCGGTCATTGGCGATGCAGTCCATGGTTTCCTGAAGCTGGCCCGCAAGCGAGCCGGCGATGGCGCGCGCCAGCATGCCGTCATCGGCAAGGCTCGCATTGCGCACGCGGTTGATGTCGTAGCGCGCCAGCATCGCCTTGTCGGCGGCCTGGGCGTGATATTCGTAGGTGTCGCCGCCGAAGATCAGCTCGTCGGCAAAGCTGTCGCCCGGGCCGCAGACGCGGATATCGGCCTCGCGGCCTTCGCTGTTCTGCCGGAAGAGGCGCACATAGCCGGAAAGCACGCTGTAGAAATGAGTTGCCGGATCGCCCTGACGGAATACCACGTCGCGCGGGTAGCAATTGGCGAAGGTCGCGCATTCCATCAGCTTGTTCATGGTCGCCATATCCATGCTTGCCGTCAGCTTGGTTTCGACAAAAAGCGTTTTTTTGCGCTCGTTCAGCAAGAGGGTCCTGTTCACTGTCCGTCTCCTGTCCCGGCCCCGCGGCGACCGGGCTTTTTGCCTGTCCAGATCTGCAACACGACCGGTGCACGCCGCAATGTCGCCGGTTGCCCGCGCCAGAACCCGTTTCCTTTTCCCAGACAAAACCGGTTCTTCGCGTCAAGTCTCTGACTGTCGCAGGCAATACAGACCATCCGCATCGCCTGTCCTGCGGCCAGGCCGTCTCATCGGTTTGGGAGGGATGAGGAGGCCTTCTGCCGGAAGGAAACCTAGAAGCAGAAGCGGCGCGGGGTATTGATTTCAATCAACTGAAAGCCGGAAATTTTGACGTTTGCGGCGCGGCCCGAAGCCAGGCGTGGCAAATGGCAAAAGGGCCGGTTTGAACCCGGCCCCTGAGCGAAACGATTTAAAGAGAATCGCGTTTTCCGCTAGCGGAATGTTTCCGCTTGCCAATCCGGAATGGTCAGGCCATGCCGTGTCTTCCGTAGCCGTCGCGGTTGTTCTCGATCTCGTCGAGCCGCTCTTCGAGTTTGGCAATTTTGGCGCGGTTGGCTTCGCTGAGGCGCCCCGCTTCCTCGGTGGTGTAGACATGATCGTCGGGATCGCGCCGGCCGATGAAGCGGCTGAACGCCCATCTGAGCAATCCGGCGATATCGTCCATGATCATGAAGAAGGCCGGCACCACCAGCAGGCTCAACACGGTCGAGACGATGATGCCGCCGATCACCGCCGTTGCCATCGGCGCCCGGAAGGCGGAGCCTTCGCCGACGCCAAGGGCGGCCGGCAGCATGCCCGCCGACATGGCGATCGAGGTCATGATGATCGGCCGCGCGCGCTTGCGCCCGGCCTCGACCAGAGCGGCGCGCCGCTCCATGCCGTGCCAGATCGCCTCCTTGGCAAAGTCCACGAGCAGGATGGCGTTCTTGGTGACGATGCCCATCAGCATCAGCAAGCCGATCATCACCGGCATCGACACCGGCTCGTCCGTCAGGATCAGCGCGATCGCCACGCCCCCGAGCGCCAGCGGCAGCGAGAACAGGATGGTGAAGGGCTGGATCACGTCCTTGAACAGCAGGATCAGCACCGCCAGCACTAGGAAAAGCCCAAGCAGCATCGCGTTGATGAAGCTCTGTTGCATCTCGGCAAGGATTTTGGCGTCGCCACTCTCGGCAAGCGTCACCGTTTCCGGGATTTCGGTATTCTCGACGATTTCGCGGAAGCGCGCGGTTGCCGGATCGAGCGCCACGCCCTGCGGCAGGTTGGCGCCGATGGTGACAACGCGATGGCGGTCATATCGGTCGACCGTGGCGACGCCCTCCGTGTAGTTGACGTCCGCGACCACCGACAGCGGCACCATTCCGCCGCTGGCGGTCTGAACCTTAAGGTTGCGGATCGCCGAAAGATCGCGACGCAGTTCGAGATCCGTGCGCACCCGGATCGGGATCAGCCGGTTGTCGAGCGAGATTTTCGGCAGGTTGGCGTCGACGTCGCCGACGGTCGAGACCCGCACGGTCTCCGCGATCGCGGCCGGCGTCACGCCAAGCCGTGCGGCAATCTCCTTTTTCGGGTGGATCTGCAGTTCGGGCCGCGGAAGCGCCCCTTCCGAGGATACCTTGTCCAGCATCGGATCGGCGCGCAGCTTCGATTCCAGAATGGCGACAGCCTGCTGCAGGTCTTCCTCGTTGTCGGAGAGGAAGTTGAACTGGATGTCGCGCTGCCCGCGGTCGTTCAGCTTGGTAATGCGGAGGTCGGGAATGTCAGACAGGGCAGCAAGCACCTCCTGCTCGATCTGCCATTGCGGTATGGTGCGTCCCTGCGGCTCGAGCTTCGGCAGATATTGCCCGATCAGCGGGATGCCGCCGATCAGATCGTTGACGATCGCCTCGGACAGGGAATGGGCGAGATTTTCCAGCGTCACGGTCACTGTCGCGCGGCGATATTCGAGATCGCCGAGCGGCGAGGAACCGCCCAGCACGGTGACGCTTTCCACGCCCTCGAAGCCTTCGATCCGCTTGGCCACCAGCCGGGTCATCGCCTCGGTATCGGAAAGCTGGGCGTTTGGCGGCAGTTCGACGGAAAGCACGATGCGCGAGGCATCCTCCGGCGGCATGAAGCTGCCGGGGATCTTCGACATGAAAAACAGTGAGACGGCAAGAACACCGAGCGCGGCCAGAAGCGTCACATAGCGGAACCGCGTGGTCCAGCGCACGGCCGCCGTATAGCCGCGCATCGCCCTTCCGTCATTGCTCTCGCTGTCTTCCTTGGCCTTGTGCTTTGCCGGTTTGAGCATATAGGCGGCCATGACCGGGGTGATCAGGCGGGCAACCACCAGCGAGAAGAACACGGCAAAGGCCACTGTCAGACCGAACTGGATGAAGTACTGCCCCGGAATGCCCGGCATGAAGGAGACTGGCGCGAACACGGCGATGATGGTGAAGCTCGTCGCGATCACCGCAAGGCCGATCTCGTCGGCGGCATCAAGCGCCGCGCGGTAGGGCGTCTTGCCCATGCCGATATGCCGCTCGATGTTCTCCACTTCCACGATCGCGTCGTCGACAAGAATACCGGTCGCCAGCGTCAGCGAGATCAGGCTCACGAGATTGAGCGAGAAGCCGAGCAGGTCCATGATCCAGAAGGTCGGGATCACCGAGAAGGGCAAGGCCACGGCGGCAATCAGCGTCGCCCGCCAGTTGTGCAGGAACAGGAACACGACGATGATGGCGAGGATCGCGCCTTCATAGAGCGTATCGAGGGCTGCGGTGTAATTGCCCTTGGTGAAGTAGACAGCGTCATCGATCAGATCGATGGAGACATCCGGGTTTTCGGCCCGGACCTCGTCCAGCGCCTCGGCCACCGCATCGGCCACGGTCACCTCGCTGGCGCCCTTGGAGCGGAACACGCCGAAGGAGACGACCGGGTTGCCGTCATGGCGGGCGAAGGTGCGCGGCTCCTCATAGGTGTCGGTCACCGTGCCGAGGTCGGAAAGCCGGGCAAAGCGGCCATTGCCGAGCGCGATCATCGTGTTGGCGAGATCGGAGACGCTTCGGGCGTCGCCGAGCGTGCGGATGGCCTGTTCGGCGCCGGCCACCTGGCCGCGGCCCGAGCCGGTATCGGCATTGGTCTGTCGCAGCTGCGCGTTGACGGCGGAGGCGGTTATGCCGTAGCTCGCCAGTTTGTTCTCATCGAGCGAGACCTGGATTTCCCGGTCGGCCCCGCCGTAGCGGTCAACCCGGCCGACGCCGCGAATGCCCTGCAGCGCCCGCTCGATCGTGTCATCGACGAACCAGGAGAGCTCTTCCAGCGACATATTGGGCGAGGAGACGGCAAAGGTCTGGATCGCCTGGCCCTCGACATCGATCTTGCGCACAACGGGCTCGTCGGCATTGGCGGGCAGATCGGAGCGGATATTGTCGATCGCGTCCTTGACGTCGCGCAGCGCATCGTCGGGCTTCACTTCCATGCGGAAAAGGACCGAGGTGGTGGAAACGCCGTCGGTGACCGTGGAGTTCAGTTCGTCAACGCCGGAGACGCTGGCGATCGCGTCCTCGATCTTCTTCGTCACCTGCATTTCCAGTTCCGCCGGCGCCGCGCCGCTCTGGGTCACGGTGACGGCGACGACGGGCACGTCGATATTCGGGAAACGGGTGATCGGCATGTCGCGGAACGACTGCAGGCCCATGAACAGTAGCAGGCCGAGAAGCAGGAGCGGCGCGACCGGATTGCGGATGGCCCAGGCTGAAAAATTCATGGTTCAGACCTCAGTTGAGCGGCGCTTCGGCGGCCGGCACGGGGTTGATCCGGTCGCCGGCGCGCACATAGGCGCCGGCCTTGGCCACCACCTGGTCGCCCTCGGCAAGACCGTCGACGATCTCGATCGTATCGCCGTCCTGGATGCCGGTCCTGACCGTCACGATCTCGACCGTGCCGTCCTTCACCCGGCGCACGGTGGAGCCCTGGCGGTCGATATTGACGGCGGTCATCGGCAGGGCGAGGTTTTCGGCCTCCTCGACAATGATTTCGGCGCTTGCATACATCCCGGGACGCGCGCGGCCGGGGGCGTCGATGGAGATGAAAACGTCGCCGAGCCGGGTGACGGGGTCGACCACGGGCGAGACCAGGCGCACGGCGCCGCTGAGGGCAGGCGCATCGCCGACGAGCGAGATCTCGGCCTTCTGGCCTTCTGTGATCTTCATCATGTTGTCTTCCGGCACTTCGGCGACGAGCTCGATCGCGCCGTCGCGGATCATGGTGAACATCGGCGTCGAGGCGCCCGTGGCGATAGCGCCGATGCGGGCATTCTTGCCGGAAATGATGCCGGAGACCGGCGCCTTGATGTTGGTGCGCTCCAGCCGAAGGTCGATGTCGTCGATCTCGGCCTGCGTCACGTTGATGTCGGCTTCGGCCACGCTGATGGCCTCGCGCGCGGCGGCTGTCGATGCGTCGGCCCTGAGCGCGGTCGTTTCGGCCTGTTCCAGCGCCGAGGTGGAGACAGAGCCGTTGTCGGCAAGGCGCTTGGTGCGTTCGAACTGCCGGCGGGCGTCTGTCTGCGCGGCCTGGCTCGCGGTCAGCTGCGCGTTGAGCTGGGCGAGGTTTGCTTCGGCCTTGGCCTTGTTCGCCTGAAGGCTGCTCTTCTGCAGGAGAAGCGTATCGGTTCTGAGGGTCGCAAGCACGTCGCCGGCCTCGACGCGATCGCCGATCTCCGCATTGATGGTCTCGATCGAAAGCCCCTCGACGAGGGGCTGGACATAGATCTCCTCGACAGGCTCGATCGTGCCCGTCGCCCGCACGATCGCTGTCAGCGGCATTACCCTTACATCGGTGACGATGATGGACGGAAGGCTCGATGCCGTTTCGGCGGGGGCGCTGGCCTCTGCGGCGAGCGCGGGCGAAAGCGACAGCGCGAGCAAGGCGGAGGACAGGACGGCGACACGGTACATTTTCGGCATGTCAGTTTTCCTCTATCGGCCGGGAGGAGGCCACAACAATCTGCAGGATCGCCACGCGCCATGGGTCTCGGCGCGCCGGTCAGTGTCCGGTCATCTTTACGCGATCGGGCAACCACCGGTTTTTCGTCGTGAGGCAGTTCGTCACAACTTGGCCCGATTTCAAGTCGGTCATGGGCAGAAAAGGCACAAAATTGAACCGGGTGGTTCGATTATTAGCCAAACTGGTGCAAAAATGCAATACGCGCGGCCCCGAACGGAGCCGCGCGCATCGAACGTCAATCTGGCGTCTGGATTCTAAAGCATGTCCGGACGGAAAGCCGGGCTCCACTTTTCCTGGACGCGCTCTAGTTGGAGAGCGCCGCGTCGGTGATTTCCAGCGTATAGGCGCCTTCCGGCTCCTTGGTGATGACCGGGTCGGACCCGCCGCCGAGCAGAACCTCGACGGTGCGCTGATAGTCGGCCGGGTCGAGCGCGCCGTTGGAGCCGGCCGTCAGCTTGGCGACTTCCGACATCATCCGCTTCTGGTGTTTTTCGGTCTGGGCGCCGGTGTCGTCATATTCGAGCACGATTTCCGCCGCCTCGTCCGGGTTTTCCTCCGCCCATTTCCAGCCCTTCATCGAGGCGCGGACGAATTTGACCATGTCTTCCTTGAACTTCGGATCCTTCAGGTCGTCCTCAAGCACGTAGAGGCCGTCTTCGAGGGTTGCGACGCCCTCATCCTCATATTTGAAGGTGTTGAGCTGGTCCTCGGAAATGCCGGCGTCGATCACCTGCCAGTATTCGTTATAGGTCATGGTGGAGATGCAGGCCGCCTGCTTCTGCAACAGCGGGTCGACATTGAAGCCCTGCTTCAGCACCGTCACGCCGTCCTCGCCGCCATCGGTCGGGATGCCGAGATGGGCCATCCACGACAGGAAGGGATATTCATTGCCGTAGAACCAGACGCCGAGCGTCTTGCCGGGGAAATCCTCGGGGCTCATGACATTGTTTTCCTTCAGGCAGGTCAGCATCATGCCCGAAGACTTGTAGGGCTGGGCGATGTTGACGAGCGGCACGCCCTTTTCACGGGTGGCGAGCGCCGACGGCATCCAGTCGACGATCACATCGGCGCCGCCGCCGGCCAGAACCTGAGCGGGCGCGATATCCGGGCCGCCGGGCTTGATCGTCACGTCGAGGCCTTCTTCCTCGTAGAAGCCCTTTTCAAGAGCCACGTAATAGCCGGCGAACTGGGCCTGCGTGACCCATTTGAGCTGCAGCGTGATTTCATCGGCGGAAAAGGCCTGACCCGCGCCAAGCGTCAGTCCACCGGCGGCGAGCGCCGCGAGAAGTGTCGATTTCATGTTTTCGTTCCCCTTGGTTTCGGTATTTGGTTCATCACGACCGCCCGGACCGGACGGAGGGATGCCAGAAAGTGACGACGCGCTGGATGAGCGCCACCACCCCGTAGAAGGCGGAGCCGGCAACAGCCGCCACCGCAATTTCGGCCCAGACCATGTCGATATTGGCCCGGCCCACTTCCGTGGAGATCCGGAAACCCATGCCGACCGTGGGTGTGCCGAAAAATTCTGCCACGATGGCGCCGATCAGCGCCAGCGTGGAATTGATCTTCAACGCGTTGAAAATGAAGGGCCATGCGGCCGGAAGCCGAAGCTTCACCATGGTCTGCCCCCAGCTTGCCGCATAGGTGCGCATCAGGTCGCGCTCCATGCTGGATGAGGCGGACAGGCCCTGAATGGTGTTGACCAGCATGGGAAAGAAGGTCGCGACCACGACAACGGCAGCCTTCGACGGCCAGTCGAAGCCGAACCACATCACCATGATCGGCGCGATGCCGACGATCGGCAGCGCCGAGACGAAATTGCCGAAGGGCAGAAGGCCGTTTTTCAGGAAGGGCGAGCGGTCGATCAGGATGGCGACGAGGAAGCCGGAACCGCAGCCGATCGCGTAGCCGATCAGCACCGCCTTCAGGAAGGTCTGGCGGAAATCGGCCCAGAGTATCGGCAGCGAGTTTATCAGCCGCACCCAGACATCGCTCGGCGCCGGCAGAAGGATCGGCGGAATGTCGAAGGCAATGACCACGCCTTCCCAGATGATGATGATCGCAGCGCCGAAAATGACGGGCACGGCAAACCAGGCGAGGCGATTGAGCGCGGGGCTGGAGAATTTCTGCCGCACCAGCCACTCGTTGAAGGCCCAGCCGCCGAGCCAGAAGGCGATTGCGAACCAGACGAAACCGTCACTCATGGCCTGGCCCCCATGCGCTTGAGGACGGCCGTCTGCGCAAGTCCGACAATGGCCACCAGGACGGAGGCGAGGATGGCGGCCATGAACAGCGCCGACCAGATCTGCACCGTCTGCCCGTAATAAGAGCCCGACAGAAGCCGCGCTCCAAGTCCTGCAACAGCCCCCGTGGGCAGTTCGGCGATGATGGCGCCGACCAGCGAGATGGCGATCGCGATTTTCAGCGAGGTGAAGAGATAGGGCATGGCCGAAGGCAGGCGCAGCTTCCACAGCACCTGCCGGTCATTGGCATTATAGGTGCGCATCAGATCAAGCTGGAGCTGATCGGGCGATCTCAGCCCCGAGACCATGCCAACGGCGACGGGAAAGAACGACAGATAGGTCGAGATCAGCGCCTTGGGCAGAAGCCCGGTAATGCCGATCGCATTCAGCACCACGATCAGCATCGGCGCGATCGCGATGATCGGGATGGTCTGGCTGGCGATGATCCACGGCATCATCGACCGTTCCATCGTGCGGTTGTGAACGATGGCGATGGCGAGGATGATGCCGAAACCCGAGCCGATGGCAAAGCCGAGCAGGGTGGAGGAGAGCGTGATCCAGGCGTGATAAACGAGGCTGCGCTTGGAGGTGATCTTCTTCTCGACCGTCGTGCTCCAGAGTTCAGCGGCCACCTGGTGCGGGGAGGGCAGGACGGGCCGTTCCAGCGTGTAGCTCTGTTTCACGACTTCCGCGAAGGAGATTTCCTGCCCCGCGCGCCGCGCCTGATCCTCGACAAACTGCCGGTTCATGACCACCACGAACACGCACCAGATCGCCAGAATGGCGAAGACCACGGTGGCGACGGGAAGGACGCGCTCACGCAGCATGGCGGTGTCCTTTGGGGTGGTGTGACGCCGATCGGTATGCCGCAGCGCTGGCCGAACCCACCCACCAATCTCCCCCCTTGAGGGGGAGATGTCGCGAAAGCGACAGAGGGGGGTAAAGCCTCCCCAATCGGCGCGGTGTTTCGGGTTTGCGGTTCACCCCCCTCTGCCCCTGTCGGGGCATCTCCCCCTCAAGGGGGGAGATCGGCTGGAGGTTGCGGCCGCGTTCGGGCATTCCCCACCCGCCGCCATATTGAGGGCAAAGCAACTCACTCATAACTATGCCCCGCTCTCAGCCCCTCGCGCACGCGGTGGGCGATCTTTAAAAATTCCGGGCTTTCGCGGATGTCGAGCGGGCGTTCCTTCGGCAGCGTGGAATCGATCACGTCCGTCACCCGTCCGGGACGCGGGCTCATCACCACGATCCTGGTGGAGAGGTAGACGGCTTCCGGGATGGAGTGGGTGACGAAGCAGATGGTCTTGTCGGTTCGCGCCCAGAGCTTCAGCAATTGCTCGTTCAGATGGTCGCGGACGATTTCGTCGAGCGCGCCGAAGGGTTCGTCCATCAGCAGAAGGTCGGCATCGAAGGCGAGCGCGCGGGCAATCGAGGCGCGCTGCTGCATGCCGCCGGAAAGCTGCCACGGGAATTTCTTCCCGAAGCCTGCCAGGTCCACCAGCTCCAGTACCCGTTCGATGCGGCGCTGCTGGTCGGCCCTGGTGTAGCCCATGATCTCCAGCGGCAGGGCAATGTTCTTCTCGATCGTGCGCCAGGGGTAAAGGGCGGCTGCCTGAAACACGTAGCCGTAGGCGCGGTCGAGCCGGGCATTTTCCGGCGTCGTGCCGTTGACGGTGATCTCGCCGGCGGTCTTCTTCTCCAGATCGGCGATAACCCGCAGGAACGTTGTCTTGCCGCAGCCGGACGGGCCGATGAAGGAGACGAAATCGCCCTTCTTCACGTCCAGATTGACATCCTTCAGGGCGTGGACCGGGCCGTCATTGGTCTGAAAGGTGAGACAGAGATCCTTCGCCGAGACGACGGAAAGGGGCGCCTTGTCGTTCATTCCGCGCTCTCCAGTTCGGCAAATCGCTTGCGCGCTATGGGGAAGAGATGATGTTCGCTGAGCGCCGCGCGCTTGACATCGATGTCGCCAAAGAGCGGCAACCAGCGATATTCGGCGATCTCGGCCCGGGGGGCGACGTCCGGCGCGCCAAAGGTCGAGAAGGCTTCGGCCGTAACGATCATGCCGGGTTCGTTGGCCGCGCGTTCGCTGTGTCGGCCTTCGGGGCGGAGGTCTTCGGGCGCAAGTTTCAGCGCCAGTTCCTCGTCCAGTTCGCGCAGCAGCGCCGCGATCGGGGTTTCGCCGGCATCGATCTTGCCGCCGGGCTGCATGAAGGCCTCCGTGCCGCGCTTGCGCACGGTCAGCATCTCGCCCTTCTCGTTGATGATCAGGGCGACGGCGATGCGGATGGTGTTGTCGTCGCTCATCGGCTCAGACCCTCTTCTGCAGGGCAAGGGCCGCGCCCAGCATCACCAGAATGCCGCCTGCCGAAGCTTCAAGCCAGGCAACGACGCGTTCCGTCACCACGCGGGCAAGGGCGGAAAAGGCGAGCGCATAGATGATCAGGATCGGCAGTTCGAGCAGGACGGAAATGCCGCCGAACACGAGCATCTGCATGGCGACATCGCCCGTCGGATTGACGAATTGCGGCAGGATGGCAACGAAGAAGGCGAGGTTTTTCGGGTTCGCCGCCTGCACGCTGAAGCCGCGGAAGAACAGCTTGAAAGGGGCTTCGGGTGCTGCGCGTTTGAGTTTTGCCGCACCAGCCAGGGCCGAACCGCCTTCACCTTTCCGGCGTGAGAACAGCGGCGCGATCATCTTGATGCCGAGATAGCCGAGATAGACCGCACCGACGATTTTCACCACGTTGAAGAGCGTTGCGCTCATCAGGATCAGCGAGGCGACGCCGGCGGCCGACAGCGCGAAATAAAGCGCGTTGGTCGCCAGAATGCCGGCCGCTGCCGCCTGCGAGCGCCAGAAGCCCTGCCGCATGGATAGCCCCACGACCAGCAGCACGGCGGGCCCCGGCGACAGGCACAGAAGAAACTCGGTCGCGGCAAAGGCCGCCACGCTTGACCAGTCCATGCGTCAGACTCCTGACGGCGGAATGCCGGCGCGCTCTATCTTACGCGGGGCAACGAGGTCCTTCCAGGTGGACAGCGCCTTGTTGACGGCCGGGTAGGGCTCGCGCTTGACGTATTTGCCGTGGCCTTCCTCGGTCTTCAGCGTCGATTCCTCGACCACGACCTTGCCGCGCGACAGCGTGAAGCGCGGCAGGCCCTTCACATGCTTGCCCTCGAACACGTTGTAGTCGATGGCGGAAACCTGGGTTTCGGCGGTGATCGTCTTTTCCAGCGACGGATCCCAGACGATGAGATCGGCATCGGCGCCGACCAGAACCGCGCCCTTCTTCGGATACATGTTGAGGATTTTGGCGATGTTTGTGGAGGTGACGGCGACGAACTCGTTCATGGTCAGCCGGCCGGTGGTCACGCCATAGGTCCACAGGAGCGGAAGCCGGTCTTCCAGACCGCCCGTGCCATTCGGGATCTTGGTGAAGTCGTTGACGCCGTAGCGTTTCTGTTCGGTGGTGAAGGCGCAATGGTCGGTCGCAACGCAGGAGAGCGTGCCCGACTGCAGGCCGGCCCAGAGCGAATCCTGGTGGCTCTTGTTGCGGAAGGGCGGCGACATCACCCGGCGGGCGGAATGGTCCCAGTCCTTGTCGAAATATTCGCTTTCGTCGAGCATCAGGTGCTGGATCAGCGGCTCGCCATAAACCCGCATGCCCTTCTGCTTGGCGCGGCGGATCGCCTCGTGGCTCTGCTCGCAGGAGGTGTGAACGACGTAAAGCGGCACGCCCGCCATATCGGCAATCATGATGGCGCGGTTGGTGGCCTCGCCTTCCACTTCCGGCGGGCGCGAATAGGCATGGCCTTCCGGGCCATTATTGCCTTCCGCCATCAGTTTTGCCTGCATGCTGGCAACGACATCGCCGTTTTCGGCATGGACCAGCGGCATGGCGCCAAGTTCCGCACAGCGCTGGAAGGAGGCGAACATCTCGTCGTCATTCACCATCAGCGCGCCCTTATAGGCCATGAAATGCTTGAAGGTGTTGATGCCGTGCTCCTTGACGACCGCTTCCATCTCGTCAAACACCTGTTTGTCCCACCAGGTGATGGCCATGTGGAAGGAATAGTCGCAGGCCGCACTCGTCGACTTGTTATCCCAGCGCTTGATCGCATCGAACAGCGACTGGCCGGGATCGGGCAGGCAGAAATCGACAACCATGGTCGTGCCGCCGGCAACGGCCGCGCGCGTGCCGCTGGCAAAATCATCCGAGGAATAGGTGCCCATGAACGGCATCTGCAGATGCACGTGCGGATCGATGCCGCCGGGCATGACGAAACAGCCGGTGGCATCCAGCGTCTCGTCGCCGGAAAGACCGGGGCCGATCTCGATGATCCGACCGTCCTCGATCTTCACATCGGACTTGTAGGTGAGGTCGGCGGTCACAATGGTGCCGCCCTTGATAACTGTGCTCATTCTGCTGTTCCCTTGATTTTCAAACGGGCGGTTTTCCGCTTCTCGTTTTCATGGTGTCTATTTCAGCCGGTATTTTCCCCGCGGATAGGTGTTCTCGTTCATGTCCGAAGGCGCTGCGCCGATGTTGGGGCTGACGCTGCCCCGGCTTTTTGTCGCCGTGCCGGTCGCCTGCCCGACCGCCGTCCCGCCGCTGACGGTCGAGGCAGGTTTCGCGCCGATGAAGCCGCGCGAGCGAAGCGTGGGCTTTTGGCTGGACTTCATTGGACTTGCTCCGTGGCGGGCGAGTAGCGCGTGGTGTTGCAGGCCTCAGTCAGGCGATTTTCGAGAATGGCGACGATTGTTTCAAGCACGTCTTGTCGCTCCTTGAGTATTTCATCATTCCAGAAGCGGATGACGGAAAATCCTTGTGCGTTCAGATATCGCGTTCGCTCTATGTCATATTCATTTTCTGCATGCTGCGCGCCGTCCAACTCAATCACAAGCCCTTTTTCCCGGCAGGCGAAATCAGTGATGTATCGGCCGATCGGATATTGCCGCACGAACTTAAAGCCGTTGAGGTTGCGGTTCCTGATCTCGCGCCAAAGCACCTTCTCGGCATCCGTTTCATTGCGACGCAGGGAGCGTGCGAACTGGGTGCGTGTGCTTTGCATGAGCCCCCCTCATCCGGCCTTCGGCCACCTTCTCCCCTCAGGGGAGAAGGGGTGACGCTTCGCGTTTGACGATGGTGCTTGTCGAAAACCCAGGGCATGCCCCACGCTCCCCCTCTCCCCGTGGGGAGAGGGTGGCGCGCATGCGCCGGGTGAGGGCGCAGCGCCCGCCGTCATTCCACAATCTCCGCCGTCTTCAACACTGCCCTGAGCAGCACGTCCGCCCCGGCGGTGGCCCATTCCTTGGAAATGTCCTCCGCCTCGTTGTGCGATAGCCCGTTGACGCAGGGGCACATCACCATGGTGGCGGGGGCGACCTTAGCGGCCCAGCAGGCGTCATGGCCGGCGCCGGAGACGATATCCATGTGGCTGTAGCCGAGTTCGACGGCGGCATCGCGGACATTTGCCACCAGTTCCGGGTCGAAGGTGACCGGATCAAAATGACCGACCGGCTCGACCGAACAGCCGACGCCCAACTCCTCGCAGATTTCGGCTGCCTGTTTCTCGATCGCCGCGCGCATGCCGTCGAGCTTCTGCTGATCGACCGTGCGGATATCGACGGTGAAGGTGACGGTGCCCGGAAGCACGTTGCGGGAGTTGGGCTTGAAGAACACCTGGCCGACGCCGCCGACGGCGTTCGGCTGGGCGTCCATCGTCACCTTCTGCACCATTTCCAGAATGCTGGCCATGGCAAGGCCTGCATTGATGCGCATCGCCATGGGCGTGGAGCCGGTATGGGCTTCCTTGCCGGTCAGCGTAAATTCCAGCCACCAGAGGCCCTGACAGTGCGTGACGACGCCGATTTCCTTCTTTTCCGCTTCCAGGATCGGGCCCTGCTCGATGTGGTATTCGTAGTAGGCGTGCATCTTGCGCGCGCCCACCTCCTCATCGCCCAGCCAGCCGATGCGCTTCAACTCGTCGCCATAGGCCTTGCCCTCGGGATCCGTGCGACCATAGGCGTAGTCCAGCGTGTGCATGCCGGCGAAGACGCCGGAGGCGAGCATGGCGGGCGCAAACCGCGCGCCTTCCTCATTCGCCCAGTTGGTGACGACGATCGGATGCCTCGTCTTGATGTTGAGGTCGTTCAGCGTGCGCACCAGTTCCAGTGCGGCGAGCACGCCGAGCACGCCGTCATATTTGCCGCCGGTCGGCTGGGTGTCGAGATGGCTGCCGACATAGACGGGCAGGGCGTCAGGATCGGTTCCCGCACGGGTCATGAACATCGTGCCCATTTTGTCGACGCCCATCGTCAGGCCTGCGTCCTCGCACCATTTCTGAAACAGCGCGCGACCGTCCGCATCCGCATCCGTCAGGGTCTGGCGGTTGTTGCCGCCGGCCACTCCCGGACCGATTCGGGCCATGTCCATGAGCGCGCTCCAAAGGCGGTCGCCGTTGACGCGCATGTTTTCGCCTGCATGGGCTGCCATCACTCTTCCCCGTTCTGCCTGAGGCCTTGCCGTCGCCGGCTTGTTGCCGGATAAGGAGGGCATTGCCTTTCTTGTCTCAATCGGTCACGTTTTTGACCGCTTGGTAAACTTTACAACTTCCGCGCCAAGGCTCAAGTGACCAACATCAAAATCACTCGTCATTTTTTCAAAAAATAGCCTAAAGTTTAGGCGGGATCCGAAATTGTGCAAAAGTGGCTGCGAATTGCGGCATGGAATGAGGGCGATGGAAGTGGAAATGACACCACGGGCGGGGCGGACACAGCGGCGGACGCGCATACAGGAGGCCAAGGAGGAGGTGATCCTTGAGGCCGCGCTGGACGTATTCTCGGCGAACGGTTTCAGAGGGGCGACCGTCGACCAGATCGCCGAGGCCGCCGGCATGTCAAAACCCAATGTGCTCTATTATTTCCGCTCGAAAGAGGCCGTGTTCGCGGCCCTTGTCGCCCGGGTGATGGATATCTGGCTCGATCCGCTCAGGGTCTTCGACGTCGAGAAGGACCCGGCCGCCGAGATCCGCTCCTATATCCGTCGCAAGCTTGAAATGGCGCGGGACTATCCGCGCGAAAGCCGGCTGTTCGCCAATGAGGTGCTGCAGGGCGCGCCCAATACCGAATCCTTCCTCAAGGGCGAGCTGAAGGACCTTGTCGACGAGAAGGCCAAGGTGATTCGTGCCTGGCAGGCAGCCGGAAAGCTGCGCAAGGTTGACCCCTACCACCTGATCTTCTCGATCTGGGCAACGACCCAGCATTATGCCGACTTCGACGTTCAGGTGCGCGCTGTGCTGGGAGAGGGGCTTTCCGGCGAGGGACGATTCGAGGATGCCGCGCGCTACCTGGAGGCGTTGTTCATCAACGGACTTATTCCCGGCAAGGGTGGCGCCTGAGGCCCTTACGAGGTTTGCGCCAGCCATGTCCTCTCTCGCGCAAAGCGCATCAGAGCCTCGGCCGAGAGCGGCGGGGCGAAGAAATAGCCCTGAAAGGCGTCGACGCCGAGGTCGCGCAGGATGCGCGCATGCTCTGCCGTTTCCACGCCTTCCGCGATCACCTCGATGCCCAGCGCCTTGCCGATCTCGATGATCGAGGCGACCAGGCGGCGCTGGCTCTGGCCGGTTGTGATCGGCAGCACCAGTTGCCGGTCGATCTTGAGCCGTTTCGGCGACAGGGAAAGCAGGCTGAGGATCGAGGCGTAGCCGGTGCCGAAATCATCAATCTCGACATCGACCCCGAGCGCCTTGATCGCCGCCACGGCGTTCTCCAGACTGGTGTCCTGATCATCAAAGGAAATTGATTCGAGAAGCTCGATGCAGAGTTGGCCGGGCGAAAGCCGGCTTTCGGCGATCCCCTGCAAGAGCGCGGGATCGATCAGCCTTTGGGCCGAGATGTTGACGGAGATATGCGGAATGCCGAGACCGGTCTGCATCCAGGCCTGGAACTGGCGGCTCGCCTTGTTCAGCACCACCGCGTCGATGCGGGCGATCGATCCGGTCGTTTCGGCGGTGCCGATGAAATGGCTCGGCGCGAGCTGGCCCCGGGTCGGGTGGCGCCAGCGCACCAGCGCCTCGACCCCCGTGATCTCCATGGAGCGCGCGGAAATCTGCGGCTGGTAGAATACCTCGAACTGGTCGTCCTCAAGGGCCGCCAGCAATTCGTCTGCCACCTTCTTGTTGGTGATCGCGATATTGCGCAGCGTCGCGTCGAAGACCACGAACTGGTTGCGGCCCATGCGCTTGGCTTCATAAAGGGCGATGCCGGCATTGACGAGCGCATCGCGCATCGTGACTGTCTCGCCGTCGATCCAGGCAATGCCGACGCTGGCGCTGACGCGCACATGGTGTTCGCCGTACTGAAGCGGCCTGCCAAGGGCGCGGATGATCTCCTGCGCCAGCCGCGTCAGCCACTCGACATTGCCGTCCCACCCGGTAACAAGCGTGAACTCGTCGCCGCCGACACGGGCGAGGAAATCATGGGGGCCGGCGATACTGCGCAGCATGTTGGCGCTGTGGCGCAGCATGGCGTCGCCGGCGGCATGGCCGAGCGTATCATTGATCTCCTTGAAGCGGTCGAGATCGACGTGCAGCACGGCGTAGCGCGGGCCGCCGTGGCCGGTTGCCGCGCCGGTCTCTCCGGCAAAGGCCTCGCCGAGATGGCGCCGGTTGGCAAGACCCGTCAGCGCGTCGTGCAGCGCATTGTGGCGCAGAACCTTCTGCGCCTCCTCAAGAGCCGCGTTCTTCTGGCGCGCTTCGACATTTGCCCGTTTCAGCTCTTCGTGAAGCCTGACATCCTCGGTGATATCCCAGTTGACGCCGATCATCCTGTCGGCGCCGGCCGGGTCGCGGTAGAATGTGCCGAAGACCTGCATATGGTGCGTCTCTCCATCATCCAGTACGATCCGGAAGGTATCGCGGAAATCCTCTCCCTCGGCGATGGTGATCTCCATGCGCGCCTTTTCCTTGGTGATGTCGTCGGGATGGAGCCGTCCGGACCAGATCTGCATGGGCTTTTCCCCGCAATCGGGCGACTTGCCGTAAAGCGCGTACATCCGCTTGTCCCAGATGGCCTCGCCGCTTTCCAGTTCCATCTCCCAGACGCCGATTTTAGAGGCGTCGAGGGCGAGCTGCATGCGTCGCGAAAGCCGGCCGAGCTTTGCGAGATTCCGCTGGCGCAGGCGCATCAGCCAGGCGATGCCGATAACGGCTGCTGTGATGACAAGGCCGATCGCGCCGATCATGATCTGTCGCGGCAGCGCCGCGGAAACCGGTTCGTCCCAGCCGGTCTTCGGCACGGCGGCGAGCGTCCATTGCGTATTCGCAAGCCTGATTTCTTGCGTCACCGGTTTGGCGTCGAACACCGCCTGCCGTCCGAAAAGGATATCGGCCGGCGCGCCGTCGGGACCGTTCTTGGCGAGCGCGAGGTCAAGATCGGGATGGCGCGCGGTGATCGACCGGTCGGCGAAAAGCGCTTCGAGCGCGACGATTGCCGAGAGAAGGCCCCAGGTCTCGCTGTCCTCGCCGTCATAGAGCGGATAGTAGGCGAGAAGCGCCGAGCCGCCCTGAACCAGCACGATCGGACCGTCAACGACCGGGCCGCGCGCGAGCAATGCCTTGTCGATGGCGGCAAGCTGTTCCGGACGGTCGCGGTAGTCCAGCCCGATCGCCTCCCGGTTTTCCTCGAGCGGATAGACCATGGTGATCTTGAGGTCGCGGGCGAGCGCAATGCTTGCGATCGCGTTGTGGCCCTCGACCAGCTTGTCGGCCAGCTGCGCGAAACGGTCGGCATCGATTTCGGGCTCGAACGACAGCGCAACGCCCATCCCCTCGACCAGCCGGAGGTTCTCTTTCAGATCCGCCTCAAGGCGCGCCGTGGAAACCGCCATGCGCTCCGATGTTTTCAGCCGCAGGTTCTCGGTGAAATTGCGTTCGGCCTGGCGATTGGCGACGATCATCGAGCCGAGCACGAGCGCGACGACGGCCAGAGCGAGAATGTCGCTCGGCGCCAACCGGTAAGGCCTTTTTCGTCGCCGTGCTGCCGGCTTCAGCATTCTCTCGCCTGCTCCCGTCTCCTGTCGTGCTTCGCATGCTGCAGGAAATTGTAAGGCGAAATCAATGTAAAAAGATTTTTATCCCATATATATACTTAATATTCTGAATAAATATAAGTATTTTAGAGTTTTATTTTTGATCTATCTCTAAATATAACTGTTTAGTAGAGACTATAAAAGCCACGAGGCCGGCGCGACCTCATGGCTTTCTCGCATGTTATTGTTTTCCTGGTTTGCTTATTCCGCCGCCTTCGTTGCCATCGGGTTGTTCGGGTGCGACGTCCAGTTGGCATAGTCGGCGGAAACCGTCTCGCCGGTGCGCCGGTCCGTTTCGCCCGGCGCAAGCGTCACCATGTCGATGCAGTTCTCGACGGGACAGACGTTGACGCAGAGATTGCAGCCGACGCAATCCTCTTCCTTCACCATGAAGTGGCGCTCGCCGTCGACCATCGCGGTGATCGCCTGGTGCGAGGTGTCCTCGCAGGCAATGTGACAGCGGCCGCATTTGATGCAGGCGTCCTGGTCGATGCGGGCCTTGGTGATGGAATTGAGGTTCAGGTACTGCCAGTCGGTGACATTCGGCACGGCGCGGCCCGAGATCTCGTCGAGCGTGGCAAAACCCTTCGTGTCCATCCAGGCCTCAAGGCCGGAGATCATCTCCTTGACGATCTTGAAGCCATAGGTCATCGCCGCGGTGCAGACCTGCACATTGCCGGCGCCAAGCACCATGAATTCGGCCGCGTCCCGCCAGGTGGTGATGCCGCCAATACCGGAGATCGGCAGGCCCGCCGTTTCCGGGTCGCGGGCGATCTCGGCCACCATGTTGAGCGCGATCGGCTTCACCGCCGGGCCGCAATAGCCGCCATGGGTGCCCTTGCCGCCGACCGTCGGGTTCGGCGCGAAAGTGTCGAGGTCGACCGAGACGATGGAGTTGATCGTATTGATCAGCGACACGGCGTCCGTGCCGCCGCGATGCGCCGCGCGGGCGGAATGGCGGATATCGGTGATGTTCGGCGTCAGCTTGGTGATCACCGGCATGCGCGTATATTGCTTGCACCAGCGCACCACCATCTCGACATATTCCGGCACCTGGCCGACGGCAGCCCCCATGCCGCGCTCGGACATGCCGTGGGGACAGCCGAAATTGAGCTCGATCCCGTCCGCGCCGGTCTCTTCCACCAGCGGCAGGATCGCCTTCCAGCTTTCCTCCTCGCAAGGGACCATGATCGAGACCACGATGGCGCGATCCGGCCAGCGGCTCTTGACTTCCTTGATCTCGCGCAGGTTCAGATAGAGATCGCGGTCGGTGATCAGTTCGATATTGTTGAGGCCGAGCAGCCGGCGGTCGGCGCCCCAGATCGCGCCGTAGCGCGGGCCGTTGACATTGACGACCGGCGGGCCTTCCTCGCCGAGCGTCTTCCACACCACGCCACCCCAGCCCTCGCGAAAGGCGCGCTCGACATTATAGGCCTTGTCCGTCGGCGGCGCGGAGGCGAGCCAGAAGGGGTTGGGCGATTTGATGCCGACGAAATTGTTTCTGAGATCAGCCATTGTCGTTCTCCTCAGGCCACGGCGCTTGCCAGCGGCGCTTCGCCCGCCAGAACGTGATTGATGGAAATCGCGGCGTCTCGCCCTTGGGCGACCGAGGTGACGGTCAGGTCCTCGCCGCGCCTGACGCAGTCGCCGCCGGCCCAGACATCGGCCAGCGACGTCCGGCCTTCTGCGTCGACGGCGATGCGGCCGTGCTCCAGCTTCAGGCCTTCAAGATGCTCGGTGACGAAGGTCTGGCCGATTGCCTTCAGCACGTGGTCGGCGGCAATCACGCCGGTCTCGTCGGTGCCGACGAGCTTGCCGTTGCGGATTTCCGTATGCTCGAACAGCACGCCGGAAACGCGTCCGTCCTCGCCGATGATTTCCTTCGGCGCGAGGTAGTGGCGGATGAAGACGCCGCGCGAGGCGGCAAGGTCCTGCTCGAATTGCGAGGCGCCCATGGCATCCGCGCCGCGCCGGTAGCAGAGCGTCACCTCGTCCGCGCCGAGAAGCTTGGCCTGGACGGCCGCATCAATCGCCGTCATGCCGCCGCCGAGCACCACGACATGGCTGCCGACGGCGATATTGGACAGATCATCGGCCTGGCGGATCGCCGCGATGAAATCGACGGCGTTCTCGCAAGCCGCCAGATCTTCGCCGGGGATGCCAAGTTCGTTGACGCCGCCGAGGCCCATGCCGAGGAAGACCGCATCATAGTCGCGACGCAGCTCTTCGAGGGTAAAATCGCGCCCGAGCATCTGCCCGCCCCGGATCTCGATCCCGCCGATTTCAAGCAGATAGGCGATCTCCTTCCGGGCGAAATCATCGACCGTCTTGTAGGCGGCAAGGCCGTATTCGTTGAGGCCGCCGGGTTTCTCCTTGGCTTCAAGCACGATCACGTCATGGCCGACCATGGCGAGGCGATGGGCGCAGGCAAGGCCCGCCGGGCCCGCGCCGACCACGGCGACGCGCTTTCCGGTCTCGTGGGCGCGGGTGTAGAACTGCCTGTTTTCGGCCATCGCCGTATCGGTGGCGTAGCGCTGGAGAAGGCCGATCTCCACCGGCTTCTCCTCCGCCGTGTTGCGCACGCAGGCTTCCTCGCACAGCGTCTCGGTGGGACAGACCCGGGCGCACATGCCGCCGAAAATGTTCTGGTCGAAGATGGTCTTGGCCGCACCCAGCGGATTGTCGGTCGATATCTGGCGGATGAACAGCGGGATATCGATGGCGGTGGGACAGGCCGTCATGCACGGCGCGTCGTAACAGAAATAGCAGCGGTCGGCCTCGACCGCCGCCTCATGCCGGTCGAGCGGCGGGTGCAGGTCGGCAAAATTCCTGTGATAGATATCGGGCGCCAAGCGCCCGCCCTTCAAGGCAGGTTCCGGATTTCGCATCGCAATGTTCCCCGTTTTTAAGGTTATTGAGGGAATGCTAGCGCGAAATAAAAATTTTATCAAACGGTAAAAGTTTGCCGCATATGGCCGCCGGAGAGGAGCTCGGCCAATGCGTTCTGCTTGGTTGCTCGAAGCGCCGGTCAGAAGATATCGAGGGCGCCGCGTTTCTTGCGGTCCGCATCCTCGCGCAGGTGATTGACGTTTTCCCGCCACAGAAAGGATGCGCCGGCGACCATGGCGATTGCGATCGCCAGCATTGCGCCGATCAGGAGATCGCGGGCAAGCGCATGGCCGATAATGTCGTGGTAGGCGCTGCCGGAAGAGCCTGCGAAGGGCAGGTATTCGGAAAAGAACGACGATGCCGGGTCGGCGGCGGCAAGCGGCGCGGCGTCGATGCCGGCGCGGGCGGCGGCCGGAAACGGCGCCATGGCCATCAGCGCAGGCGTGCCCAGCATCGCCAAAGCCAGAAGCCCGCCTTTCCACCTTGCTTGCCGAACCGCCTTCAACATTTGCGTTGTCGTCCACATTGGCCTTCTCCTTCATCCGGTCGTTTGACGCCTGCCACAAGGCCATGGAATTGCGACGGCTTCTGGATCAAAGCTGGTTGAAGCGGACCCATTTTGGGGCGGAATCATGGCGTGGTTAACCGCTGCGGGCTTTGAGGCGCGGCGTGCGGAACCTGGCCTTGCGCTGCCAGCCGGCGTTTCTCGAAGGGCACAACCGGCCCGGAATCGGGCAGGAACCGAGGATAGCGCTTGAAACGGCGGGTAAATTGGGCTTAGACCATGCACTTGGAAAAAATGCCGCGATCCGGCGGCTTTCCAAGGTTCAATCTAGACATCAGGACATTGAAAATGGCCCTTCTTGCTGACGCCCTTTCTCGTGTGAAGCCCTCTGCCACCATCGCCGTGGCGCAGAAAGCACGCGACCTCAAAGCGAAAGGGCGCGATGTCATCAGCCTCGGCGCCGGCGAACCCGATTTCGACACGCCGGACAACATCAAGCAGGCGGCCATCGAGGCGATCAATCGCGGCGAGACAAAGTACACGCCCGTTCCCGGCATCCAGCCGCTGCGCGAGGCGATCGTCGCCAAGTTCAAGCGCGAGAACAATCTCGACTACAAGCCCTCGCAGACGATCGTCGGCACGGGCGGCAAGCAGATCCTGTTCAACGCCTTCATGGCAACGCTGAACCCGGGCGATGAAGTCGTCATTCCGGCCCCTTACTGGGTCTCCTATCCGGAAATGGTGGCGCTTTGCGGCGGCACGCCGGTCTTCGTTTCCGCAAAAAAGGAAGACAACTACAAGCTTCAGGCCGAAGATCTGGAAAAGGCGATCACGCCGAACACCAAATGGTTCATCTTCAACTCGCCGTCGAACCCCTCGGGCGCCGCCTATACCCATGACGAGCTGAAGGGGCTGACGGACGTGCTGATGCGCCACGAGAACGTCTGGGTGCTGACCGACGACATGTACGAGCATCTGACTTACGGCGATTTCAAATTCGTCACGCCGGCAGAGGTTGAGCCCGGCCTTTACGACCGCACGCTCACCATGAACGGCGTGTCCAAGGCCTATGCCATGACCGGCTGGCGCATCGGCTATGCCGCGGGCCCGGAAGTGCTGATCAAGGCGATGACGACGATCCAGAGCCAGCAGACATCCGGCGCCTGCTCGATCGCGCAATGGGCCTCCGTCGAGGCGCTGAACGGCACGCAGGAGTTCATCCCCGAGCGCAAGGCCGCCTTCGAGAAGCGCCGCGACCTGGTGGTTTCCATGCTTAACCAGGCGACCGGCATCGAGTGCCCGGTTCCCGAAGGCGCGTTCTACGTCTACCCCTCCTGCGCGGGCCTGATGGGCAAGACCGCGCCGACCGGCAAGGTGATGGAGACGGACGAGGATTTCGTTACCGAGCTCCTGGAATCTGAAGGCGTCGCCGTCGTTCACGGCTCGGCCTTCGGCCTCGGCCCGAACTTCCGCATCTCCTACGCAACCTCGGAAGCCGAGCTGGAAGAGGCCTGCAACCGCATCCAGCGCTTCTGCGCCGCCTGCCGGTAGGCAAGCGATCTTTACGAGCGTCATGGGGGCGTGCCATCGGCGCGCCCCTTTTTCGTGGCGGTCGCGCTTAACAGGCAATGTCATTGGCGCTATAGCCGTGGTTGTCCACCACAGAGCCCGGATGTCATGAAACTGAGCGTCTTCTCCGTATCGAGCCTTTCCCTTGCCCAAGGTCTTTTCCGCCTTGTCGCCCTGCTGTTCCTTGTCTTCTTGGCCGGCGGCGTCCGGGCGCAGCAAGCGGCGGACGAGACGGGCGCAGCCGCCGCAAAGGCGCCGGTGGCGATCGGCGTCCACGCCGTTCCGCCTTTCGTGATGCAGGATCGGGATGGGTCATGGTACGGGCTCGGCGTCGACCTGATGAATGCGCTCAGCCGCAATCTGAACACCGACTATCGCTTCGTCGAGACCGATCCCGCCGACATGGTTGCGCGGGTTGCGGACGGGACGCTTGGCGCGGCGATCGGCCCCGTGCCGATCAATGCGCGCGACGAGGCGGTGATCGATTTCTCCCAGCCCTATTACAGCGGCAGCATCGGCGTTGCGCTCCGGCTCGTCGACCGGCTCGGGCCGCGCTTCATGCTGGAACTCCTGACCTCGCCGGCCTTTCTCTACATGCTCGGCCTTCTGACCGGCCCCGTCTTCATCATCGGCGCGTTGATCTGGCTTCTGGAGCGGCGGGCCAATCCCGAACAGTTCGAGCCGCGCCCCGCGCGCGGCGTCTTTTCCGGTTTCTGGTGGGCGACGGTGACGATGACCACGGTCGGTTACGGCGACAAGGCGCCGGTAACCTTTCTCGGCCGGCTTCTGGCCATGTTCTGGATGTTCGCGGCTCTGATCCTGGCGGCGATCACGACGGCGCAGCTTGCCGCGGGGCTGACCTCCTCGATCAGCACCAGCGCGATCGAGAGCGTCGGCGATCTCGGCGGCCTGAAGGTCGGAACGGTCACGGGGTCTTCGGCGGCCTCCGAACTCGACATCCTCCATGTCGCTCCGCATGACTATCCGGATCTGGATACCGGGCTTGCCGCGCTGAACCATGGCGAAATCGACGCCTTCGTCTATGACCGGGCGGCTCTGCAATGGGGGCTTCGCAACGAGTCCGGGCTCTATCTGGCCGGGCTTTCCTTCTCACAGCAGAACTACGGGCTGATCCTCCCGCAGGACGATCCGGCGCGCAAGGCGGTCAATATCGCCATCCTGTCGACGCTGGAGAGCGAGCAATGGCACCTGATCGTCGATCGCTACCTGCCGGCGGACGGGCGCTGACCGTCACCCGATATAGGCCTTGAGACCCGTCACCAGCGCATCGAAGGTCACCCGGCAGCGCGGAGAGCGGCGCAGGTCCTCGTGCATCACCACCCAAAGGGGCAGGCTGAGCGGCACCTGTCCCGCCAGCACCTCCTCAAGGCGGGGATCGCGCCGGCCTATCGGGGCCTGGCAGAAACCGAAGCCGCAGCCTGCGCGGATCGCCGCAAGCTGGGCGAGATTGCTGTCCGAGCGGAAGTCGAATGCCGGCATTTTCAGGTCGCCGAAGGCGTCCAACGCCTCGCGGATATAGACCAGCTCGTGATCGAAGCCGATGGTCGGGAGCTTTTCGACCTCTTCGAGCGTGCCGGGAGCGCCATGGCGCTCAATCACCTCCTTGCGGGCAAAACAGCCGATCGGGATCGTGCCGATATGGCGCACCAGCAACGCCTCCTGCTTCGGCTCCACCATGCGCAGCGCGATATCGGCCTTGCGCGCCAGCAGGTCCTCCACCGCGTCGGAGACCGAAACCTCGATGTCGAGCGCGGGGTGGGCCTCCATCAGGGGCGCCAGGATCTCGGGCAGAACCTCGATCGCGATGACATCGGAAGCGCTGATCCTGACGGCGCCGGCAACCGCGCTTCGGCTTTCCGATGCCGTGCGGCGGATTGCGTCGGCAGAGGCTGCCATGGCCTCGGCGAGGTGGCGCATGGCGCGCGCCGTATCCGTCGGTTCCAGCCCGCGCTGCGAGCGGGTGAACAATTGCTGCCCGGCTTCCGCCTCCAGCGCCTCGATATGGCGGCCGACAGTCGGCTGGGTCAGTCCAAGCCGGCGCGCGGCGCCCGAAAGCGTGCCCGTATCGAGCACCGCCAGCAAAGTGCGGTAATGATCCCAACTCGTTTTCTCCATACAAATACGTATAGCATGGACACATTTTTATACAATTCCGTTGCAGGGTGATTTCGCCGATCATGGCTTCACTGAACAGAACGGCAAAGGAATGAACCGATGACAGAGACCAACTCCCGCAATGCGCTTGTGACGCGTCCGCTCGCCCTGATCCTCGGCGCCAGCGGCGGCGTGGGCGGCGCGGTCGCCGGAGCGCTCAGCCGGCGCGGCTATCGCATCCGCGCCATGAACCGCGATCCCGAAAAACAGGCGCGCAAATTCCCGGCCTATGAATGGGTGGCCGGTGATGCCATGGCGCTTTCAGATGTGATGGCGGCGGCCGAGGGCGCAACGCTCATTTTCCACGGCGTCAATCCGCCGGGTTATCGCAACTGGAAAAAGCTTGTCCTGCCCATGCTCGACAACACGATCACGGCGGCGAAGGCCAATCGCGCCCGCATCCTGTTCCCGGGTACGGTCTACAATTTCGGGCCGGACGCCCTGCCGGAGCCGGCGGAAGACAGTCCGCAGAACGCGACGACCCGCAAGGGCCGCATCCGGATCGAGGCGGAGGCGCGCCTCAGGGAAGCGGCCTGGAACGGCACGCAGGTCATTCTCGTCAGGGCAGGGGATTTTTTCGGCGGAGCCAGCGGGGCCAACAGCTGGTTCGGTCAGATGGTGAAGCCCGGCAGGCCGCTCCGCTCGGTGACCCGGCTGAGCGCGCCCGGCGTCGGCCACCAATGGGCCTATCTGCCGGATCTCGGCGAGACCTTCGCAGCACTCGATGCGCGCGCGAAAGAATTGCCGTCCTACGCCAATTTTCACTTTGAGGGGCATTGGGACGAGGACGGCAATCGCATGGCCGAGGCCATCCGGCGCGTGTCGGGAAGGGCGGATCTGCCCGTGCGACCGTTTCCGTGGTTTCTGGTGCCCCTGCTTGCGCCCTTCGTTGCGCTGATGCGGGAAATCCTGGAAATCCGTTATCTGTGGCGTGCGCCGTTGCATATGAAGAACGACAAGCTGGCGGCCTTTCTGGGCCACGAACCGCACACCCCGCTCGATGATGCGATCGCAATTGCCCTGGAAGATCTCGGGGTGACGCTGCCGGCGGAAGACGGCGCAGGGCAGCCAAGCGCTGCCTGAGCCGTCAAAGCCCGAGAAAGGAGAGCATGATGAAGGTGGCAAACAGAACGAAATGGGTCATGCCCTCGATCGCGTTGGTCTCGCCGTCACTGACATTGATGGCGGCGGCGACCAGGGTGATGGCGACCATGGTGATCTGAACCGGGGTCATGGCCATGGTGAAGGGCTGGCCGGTGAAAAGCGCGATCGCTTCGACCACGGGGACGGTCAGGATCACCGTTGACAGGGAGGCGCCGAGCGCGATGTTGACCACGGCCTGCATCCGGTTCTTGAGCGCCGCACGGAGCGCGGTAAGGATCTCCGGTCCGGCGGCGATCGCAGCCACCAGAATGGCCGTCAGCGCCAGCGGCGCGCCTGTGCCCTCAAGCCCGTCCGTCAGGAAGGCGGACATGAATTCCGCCAGGAGGCCGATCAGCGCCACGCCGACGAGAATCACGCCGACCGAAAGCGCCGTGGGCCCGTGTTCCTCCTCGTCCGCCGCGCTCTGCTCCGCGCCCTGGCGCATTTTCGGGTAGCGGTAGGAGAAGAAATAGCTGTGCTGCCCAACCTGCATCTTCAGGAAGACGGCATAAAGCGCCAGCATGGCGACGATGGTGAAGGCTGAATAATAGTGCCAGCTTTCCTTCGGCACGAAGTCGGGCACGATCATGGAGATGCCCATGGCCGTCAGGATCATCACTGAATAGGTGCGGCCGGAATCGTCGTTATAGGACTGTTCGCCGTGCTTCAGTCCGCCGAGGAGTGCGGCCAGCCCGAGAATGCCGTTGATGTCGAGCATGACGGCGGAATAGATCGTGTCGCGCACCAGCGTCGGCTGCTGCGTCTGCTGCATCATGATCACCAGGATCAGCACCTCGACCAGAACCGCAGACAGCGTCAGGATCATCGTGCCATAAGGCTCGCCCGCCTTGGCGGCGAGGATTTCGGCGTGGTGGGCAACGCGCATGGAGGCCGTGGCGATCGAGACGATCAAGGCCGCGGCGGCGACCAAAGCGAACGCCTGTCCGGCCTCCATGACGGCATGTTCGAACAGATAGGCGATAAGGGCGACCGGAACCGCCTGCAGAAGCAGGATTTCACCGCGCAGGAATTTCAGCATTGTCGAAACGACCCCGTCTTCGCGCCCGGGCGGGCCCAAGATGTTCAGCCGCCGAGCACGGGATAGTCGGTATAGCCCTTCTCATCGCCGCCGAACAGCGTCCTCTGATCCAACGCATTGAGCGGCGCATTGATCCGCAGCCGGCGCACAAGATCGGGATTTGCGACGAACGGGCGGCCGAAGCAGATCAGATCTGCGCGTTCCTTTTCCAGCGCGTCGATGGCGAGCTGCCGGTCATAGCCGTTATTGACCATCCATGCGCCGGATCCGTCGGTGCGGTAGTAGGTTTCCCGCATCTCCTCGTAATTGAACGGTTCCGGGCCCTGCTGGTAGCCGCGATCGCCGCCGGTAGCACCCTCGATGATATGGATATAGGCGAGATCGTAGGCGCTCAGCTGGCTTGCCAGATAATTGAACAGCGCCTGCGGCTTTTCGTCGAAAATGTCGTTTGACGGCGCAACGGGTGAAAGACGGATGGCCGTGCGTCCGGGGCCGATCTCGCGCGAGATGGCGCCGACGATGTCGAACATGAAGCGCGCGCGGTTCTCCAGCGGCCCGCCGTAAAGGTCGGTGCGCTGGTTCGTGCCGGAACGCAGGAACTGGTCGACGAGATAACCATTGGCGCCGTGGATTTCGACGCCGTCGAAACCGGCCTCCATGGCGCGGGCGGCGGCGCGGCGGTAATCCTCGATGATGCCGGAGATTTCGTAGGGCTTGAGCTGGCGCGGCATCGAGGTTTCGATGAAGTCGCTGGTGCCGTCGGAATAGACGACGAAGGTCTTGGCGCGGGCCTGGATGGCGGAGGGGGCGACAGGCGGATCGCCGAAGGGCTGCAGCGACTTGTGCGAAATCCGGCCGACATGCATCAGCTGGCAGAAGATCTTGCCGCCCTGCTCGTGGACGGCCTTCGTCACGTTCTGCCAACCCTCGACAGAGGCGTCGCTGTAGATGCCCGGCGCATGGGAATAGCCCTGGCCCTGTTCGGTGATGGCGGTTGCTTCGGAGACGATAAGGCCGGCCGTCGCGCGTTGACGGTAGTATTCGACATTGAGCGCGTTCGGGACGGCATCAGGGGAGCGGTTGCGCATCAGCGGGCCCATGATGATGCGGTTTTCGAGAGTGACATCGCCGATCGTGATGGGATCAAAAAGATTGGCCATTCAATTCCTTTCCGTCTCGGGCCCCCGAAGCTCTGTCATGTGTAGCCTACGCCGGACATATGCGCAATTTTGCTGTCGCCCCGAAATGGCTCCCGAATGCCGGTTCGCCCCCAAAGGTCCCGTTCTTCTAGACCATAAAAGACAAGAAAGCGTATACGCGCGGAATCACCGGGGAAACCTTGCGGCTCACACCCTGACGCAAGGCAAAAAAAAGGGCCTCCAAACGGGGCCCTTGTTAGGTGTGAAGGTAAAACCTCCAGAGGGGAACAGCTGCTGCAGCGAGACTCAAAAAGCCGTCGCCGTATGCATCAGCTAACTCAGGATATGGTTCTTTTTTGTGCGCGTTGCAACAGTTTTCATCTCGAAATGCGAAAAAAAAGAACAGGGAATCGCGGGCAAAAAAAGAGGGCCACCGAAAAACGGGGCCCTTTGAGTTAGAAGGTCTCTCAAAACCTCCAGAGGGGAACAGCTGCTGCGGTGCACCAGGGAGAAGTTGGGCACCAACTGCATCAGCTATGTGCGGTATGCCCCCGAATTAGGCATTCTGCAATGCGATTTTCTGCATGGCTGCCATGCAGGAAATGAAATTTGCAGCTGAAATTGACCAATCAGAAGCAGTCTTGGCAAACGCCTAAAAAATAGGCTAGTTTTGGCCGGGAATCGGCGCTGGCGCCCGCTTGACTCGTTGATCAGTTCGCACAAGCGGGCGATCCGAGAGACGGCGTGAAAAAGAAATGACCCGGAGGCGGCGCTTCTTCAGAAGCTCCAGTTGCGCGACTTGGCGACGATGAAGTCGCGGAAGACCTTCAGCTTGGCCGAATTCTTCATCTCGTCGGGATAGCAGAAATAGGTGTCGAAGCTCGGCACATCCGCATGGGTGACGAGCTGCAGGAGGCCCGGGTCGCGCCCGACGATGTAATCCGGCAGCATGACGATGCCGATGCCGAGCAGCGCCGCGCGCTTGATCGAGGTGAGCGAATTGATCTGCAGGTGCGCCGGGCGCGGATTGTCGGGCGAGCGCCCGGCGATTTCCAGCCAGTTCACGTCAAGCAGATAGGCCGGCGCCGGCTCGCCGAAGGTGATGATGCGGTGGTTGTCGAGATCCTCGATCGACTGCGGCTCGCCATGGCGGTTGATATAGGAGGGCGAGGCGTAGACATGCATGTGCACGGTAAACAGCTTGCGCTGGATCAGATCCGGCTGCTGCGGCTGGCGCAGGCGGATCGCGCAATCGGCGTGGCGCATGTTCACGTCCAGTTCCTCGTTGTCGAGGATGAGCTGGATCTGCATGTCGGGATAGAGCTGCAGGAATTCCTGCACCTTGTCCGTAAGCCATCCCTGTCCGAGTCCGACCGTGGTCGTCACCCTCAGCTTGCCGGACGGCTTCTCCTTGGTTTCCGTCAGCCGCGAGCGCACGCCCTCGAGCTTCAGGAGCACGTCATGGGCGGTGCGGTAGAGAAGCTCGCCCTGTTCCGTGAGGATCAGGCCGCGGGCATGGCGGTGGAACAGCTTGACGCCGACATCCTGCTCAAGCGCGCTGACCTGGCGGCTGATGGCCGACTGGGAAAGATGCAGCTTGTCGGCCGCGTGGGTGAACGAGCCCGCCTCCGCTGCCGCATGGAAGATGCGCAGCTTGTCCCAATCCAGAGGCATGCTCGTGCTTTTCATGAATTCTACTCCGCGGCCGCCAATGTACCGGTTTTCTGCTCGGTCAGGAAGCGCTCCGCTTCAAGTGCTGCCATGCATCCCATGCCGGCTGCCGTCACGGCCTGACGGTAATTGTCGTCGGCAACGTCGCCGGCGCCATAGACGCCCTCGACGCTGGTCTTCGTCGTGCCCGGTTCGGTCCAGAGGTAGCCGTTCGGCTTCAGCTTCAGTTGGTCGCGGATCAGGTCGACCTGCGGCGCATGGCCGATGGCGATGAACACGCCGTCGGCATCGATGGTGGTCTTCGCGCCGCTCTTCACGTCCTTCAGCCTGACGCCGGTGACGGACGGCGGCAGGGGCGGAACGGCGGTGGTGCCGACGATCTCCTCGACCGCGTGGTTCCAGATCACCTTGACGTTTTCGAGCGCGAAGAGGCGCTGCTGCAGAATCTTTTCGGCGCGGAACTCGTCGCGCCTGTGCACCACCGTCACGGTCCTGGCGATGTTGGCCAGATAGAGCGCCTCCTCGACGGCGGAATTGCCGCCGCCGACGACCACCACATCCTTGCCCCGGTAGAAGAAGCCGTCGCAGGTGGCGCAGGCGGAAACGCCGCCGCCGTTGAATGTCTGTTCGCTTTCGAGGCCGAGCCACTTGGCCTTGGCGCCGGTGGCAAGGATGACGGTATCGGCGGTGAAGACCTCACCGCTGTCGGTCGTCGCGATGAAGGGGCGTTTGGAGACGTCCAGTTTCGAGACCACGTCGTTGACGATTTCGGTGCCGACATTCTCCGCCTGGGCCAGCATCTGCTCCATCAGCCAGGGGCCCTGGATTGGGTCGGCGAAACCCGGGTAGTTCTCGACATCGGTGGTGATCGTCAACTGGCCGCCTTGCTCGAGGCCGGCGATCAGGATCGGTTTCATCATTGCGCGCGCGGCGTAGATCGCGGCTGTATAGCCGGCGGGGCCGGAACCGATGATCAGAACCTTGGTATGATGGTCGGGCATGTCACATCCTTTCAGCGCGATCGTAAAGCGGCGCGCCGGATCAATTCAGCGTCTCGGCTCATTTATGGCTGGACGGGCGTCAGTTTCAAGGCCATGGAAGTCCTACCAACAGACCATTTCGCCCGGTTGAAAGAATCATGCGAGATATTGTAATATTATTGCGTGCTCCGCGCAAAATGCGTCCCCGGATCCGCCTCAGGAGAATTCAATGCGTGCCGACCTCGATTCCGTCGATCTGAAGATCCTGCGCGAGCTGCAGCGCGACGGCCGGATGACCAATGTGGAGCTTGCCGAACGGGTGGGCATTTCGGCGCCGCCCTGTCTGAGAAGGGTGCGCAGGCTCGAGGAGGCAGGCATTATCGAGGGCTACAATGCCATGCTCAATGCCCCGCGGCTCGGCTACGATCTCGTCGCCTTCTGCATGGTGGGGCTGAAGCATCAGTCGGAGGCGGAGTTGAAGGCCTTTTCGAGGGCGACCGACGACTGGCCGATCGTGCGGCAGGCATGGATGACCTCGGGCGAGACCGACTTTCTGCTTCACTGTGTCGCGGAGAACCTGATGCAGTTTCAGGATTTCGTGATCGAGGTGCTGACCACCAGCATGCATGTCGACACGGTGCGCACCATGCTGACCATCCGCCAGGTGAAGAAGGAAGGCCTGGTGGCGCTTTGAACCTGTCTCAGCCCGCCGCCATCAGCCGCTCATAGGCGGAGAATTCCTTCTCCAGCATGGTTTCGACGGTGAAGTTTGCGAGCACGTGAGCACGGGCGGCGCGGCCCATTTCCTTCAGCCCTTCCGGATCGGAAAGCGCCGCATCGATGGCGTCGGCAAGGGCTTTCGGATTGGCCGGCGGCACCAGATAGCCGGTCTTGCCGTCGATCACCGTTTCGAGGCTTCCGCCGTGATTGGTGGCGATCACCGGCGTCCCCATGACCTCGGCCTCGATCGCCACCCGGCCGAAGGCTTCGGGGCGGATGGAGGCGGAGACCGCGATGTCGGCGGCCGCCATGACGGCTGGAATGTCCCGCCGGCTGCCGGCAATCGTCACGCGGTCGCCAAGGTCGAGTTCGGCAACAAGCGTTTCCAGTTCGCCGATCACGCCGGCGCTGCCCGAACCGACGATGGCGAGGCGGAAACGCTTGTTTTCGGCAAAGGCGAGCGACTCGATCAGGTAGCGGTGGCCCTTCCAGTCTGTGATGCGGCCGACAATCACGATCAGGGGCGTCCTGTCATCCGCGCCAAGTTCCGCCCGCGCAAGGGCGATGTCCTCACTGCTCAGCCTGCCGGAGTTGAAGACGGCGGCGTCCACCCCCCGCGGGGCGAGGATGATTCGCTCTGCGGGATAGCCGTAGACAGAGATGATGTGGTCGCGGATGAAGGCTGAATTGGCGACCACCAGAGGCCCCTTCAGCATGACGCCGGCATAGGCGCGCTTGAAACGGTTGCCGTGGCTGTAGACGCCGTGAAAGGTGGTCATGAAGCGGGGCCTGCGCCTTGCCCTTGCCGCGGCGAGCCAGCCGGCCCAGGCAGGCGCGCGGCTACGGGCGTGAACGATATCGATTTCGTTCTCGTCGATCAGCCGCGCCAGCCGGCCAGCATTGGCATGGATCGCGAAGGGGGATTTCCGCCCCACCTTGAGATCGACATGATGCGTGCCGGTGGCCTCAAGCGGCGCCAGCAGTGCTCCGCCCGCGCTTGCCGTCCAGTTTTCGATGCCCTTTTCGGCAAGATATGCCGCCATTTCGACAGTGCCGCGTTCGACGCCGCCGTCGCCGAGGGCTGGAAGAAGCTGCAGGATGCGGGGCGGGCGGTCCATCATCGGGTGTCTTTCGGTCATGCGCGTCGGGAAAGAATGGCCCGGCGTCCTCTGGACGTCGAGCGGGTCGTCGGTGTAGCCTTGGCACGTGCGGAGACAGACGATCGCCGCATGGACTGCGGCGGGCATCGGCTCGTCCGCAAGGATACTTTCTTAACCGAACTGGGCTTTTTTTCATAACGGGATGTTTGTGCGGCCGATCGATTGCCGGCCTTTTCCACATGGTGAGCGAATCGGAGCGGTTGCCTTTGCTCCGGCTTTGTTCAAATACAGAAACCTGAACTGACGTAACCGATTTCGGCCGAAAGACCCGGACAGGCTTGCCTGATGAGCGGATCGCGCGTCGCCGACATTCATAGGATGATGCCCGTTGCAGACTGTCGTATGCATGAAATGGGGAACGCGATACCCCGCGCTTTACGTCAACCGTCTCTGGTCGATGATCAAGCGGCATACGAAACGGCCGACGCGGCTCGTCTGCTTCACCGATGATGCCGAGGGCATTGACGCCGACGTGACGACCTTCCCGCTGCCCGACATCCGCATCGCCGATGACATCGCCTACACGCCCTGGCGCAAGCTTTCCCTCTGGCAGGCGCCGCTTGCGGATCTTTCTGGCGACGTGCTGTTTCTCGATCTCGATATCGTCATCACGGGCGGGCTGGACGCGATGTTCGATTACGAACCCGGGGCATTCTGCGCCTGCGAAAACTGGACCCAGATGGGGCAGGGCATTGGCAATACCTCCGTGTTT
The DNA here is from genome assembly GCF_001578105.1 of Martelella sp. AD-3. GTDB lineage: Bacteria > Pseudomonadota > Alphaproteobacteria > Rhizobiales > Rhizobiaceae > Martelella. The sequence goes on from NZ_CP014275.1 coordinate 1,033,960, forward strand.
CGCTGGCATGTCGGCAGAAATACCCACATTTTCAATGATTTCGAAGAAAACGGCGAGTCTATCCGGAAAAAATACGGGATCGAGCAGGTCTACATTTCCGATGCCGTCGACAGGATGGTGTTCTGGCCGCGCGCGTGGTGCGTGAGCTTCAAGCACACGCTCCTGCCGACCTGGCCGCTGAATTTTCTGCGCACACCGCCGCTCCCGGAAGGGACGAAGATCGTCGCCTTCACGGGCAAGCCGGATCCCGATGAAGCGGCGATCGGCAAATGGCCGCTCTCGGAACCGTGGAAGCGCATCTATAAATATGCCCGTCCCACGCCGTGGATCGACGAGCACTGGCGCTGATACGCCTGGCCTGTTGCCGAACTGTTCCGGCAGGGGCCGTGCCGAAGCGCTGGCCGCGGCTCAGCGACCGCGACCGGAGAAAAACGAACCGCGACCGTTATAGAGCGGCTTTCCGGCACGGCGCTTTGTCCGGAAAAGGCGCTTGCGCGGAACCGAGGCCTCGCTGCCGGCGCTGCCGGCAAGAAAGCCGAGACCGAAGGCCACGAGCCCGACAAGCGCGAGCGCGGAACCGCTGGCGGCGGGATGTTGCCGGGCCGTACGGCCCAGCGCGTCCACCTCGCCGCGCACCATCGAGCCGGCCCGTTCCACCGGCGTCTTCTGCGAAAAGCGCAGCCGATCAAGCAGTTCGCTCGAGGACGTCTTCTGTTCAAACATGTTTTTCTCCGTGCCAACTGGTTCTTTCCGCCGCCGGAAGGCAACGGAACAATTTTCGGGCCGCGCGAGCCGGTTCCCGTCGAAGGCAACCGACAGCGCGCGCCGAATGTAGGACCAGATCAACGCGAAACTATGGCGACCGGTTCCGACCGGCTCAACCGTGGCAGGGAAGGCGCATAAGCGCCTGATCCGTTCTAGATGAACAGCATCGCCGTTACGAAAACGAATGCGGCTCCGATCAGGATCGTATGCAGGGACCGTGATAAACTCATTTTGTCTCCTCCATTTATGGTTACGAATATATTACGGTTTTCATGCTTGGCAAAGCGAATTCGTTGCTGCGCTGCGAAGGTCTGTCCCCGCCTGCGGGGCCGCCTGTTCCGGAAAACCCAGTCTGGCAGCGATTTCCGGCGGTTAAAATGCGCTACGTCAAGCCTTCAGATTTTCTTCATGCGGGTCTCTCCGGACCGTCCCTTCGAGCGCCGCGGTAGGGATTGCTTGAGCATTCTGTGCAATGCCTTCTATCCTTGAGGAGAAGATAACGGCCCGCGGGCCATGAAACAGAGGCCGAAGATGGAGCAGGTGGTACATGAGGCGGTCACGCACGGCGCATCCCATGGCGGCGGTTTCGCCGCCGTCGCGCTTGTCATCGCGGTTGCCGCACTTGCCGGCCTCGGCTTCTTGTGGCTGCGCCAGCCGCCGCTCGTCGGCTTCATTCTCGCCGGCATCCTGCTCGGTCCCACGGGCATGGGGCTGATCGCCAACAGCGATAGCGTTGCCTTCCTCGGCGAAATGGGTGTGGTCGTTCTCCTGTTCTTCATCGGCATGGAATTGTCGATCCGGGCCTTCGTCGTTTCTCTCCGGCAAGCGCTTCTGGTGGTCGCGGGCCAGCTTGCGAGCGCCGCCGTTCTGGCGCTTGTCATCGGTCTTCTGCTCGATGCGACGACGCGGGAAATCGTGATCCTGAGCTTCGTCATCGCCATGTCGTCGACCGTGGTGGCGATGAAGATGCTGGACGAGATGGGGGTCTTGCGCGGCGATGCCGGGCGGATCGCCGTCGGCGTGCTGATCGCCCAGGATATCGCCGTCGTGCCGATGCTGATCTTCGTGTCGAGCTTCGGCGGCGCGGGGTTCGACGTGACCTCGACGGCGATCCGCGTGATTGTCGCCGTCGGCATCATGGCCGGCCTGCTCTGGTATTTCGGCCGCTACGGCAAGCTGAAGATCCCGTACGCGGAGAAGGTGGAGGACAAGGTCGAACTTCTGGCGCTCGGCGCGCTGGCGCTCTGCTTTTCGGCGGCGGCCCTCTCGGGCGTTGCCGGGCTGTCGCCGGCCTACGGCGCGTTTCTTGCCGGCATCTGCGTCGGTAATTCGACGCTTCGAAGCCGCGTCATTCCGGTCGTCGAGCCGATCCAGAGCGTGCTTCTGGTGATCTTCTTCCTCTCCATCGGCCTGCTGATCGATCTCGGCTTCATCTGGCAGAATCTGTGGACCGTGCTGCTCGCCGCCGTCGGCGTCATCGCCGCCAAATCCGTGCTGAACGTGATGCTCCTGCGCTGGACCGGCTCCTCCGCCCAGACGGCGCTCGTCGCCGGGCTTTCCATGGCCCAGGTCGGCGAGTTCTCCTTCGTGCTGGCCGCCGCCGGGCTTGCCGCCGGCGCGCTCGGAGAGGATCTCTATCGCCTGGTCATCGCCATGACGGCGATCTCGCTCCTGGTTTCGCCCGTGTGGGTCTCGGTGATGCGCCGGCTCGAGGCGAGCTTCAGCGCCGGCCTGCAAAGCTATCGCAACGCGCTGGCGGTCGCCTATGCCCAGGAACTGCGCGAGGTTGATCGCGGCCGCATCTTCGTCGGGCGGATGGCGGCGGGCGCCCGCGCGCGCCTCGTCGCGCTCAGCCATGCAAGACGCGAGCGCCGCCGCAGGAAGGTCGAGCGCAAGGCGGAAAAGGCGCGGGAGGAGCGGGCGGTCGATGCAAAGGCAGGGCAGCAGCCAAAGGGCGCTGCCAATGGCGAGGGCGGCGGCGCGGAGTAAGGACCGCTTTACCTCGGCGTCAAGCCCGGCTAACCTGACTCCCGTTCAGCTTACCGCCCTTCCGGCGGCGGGCCCCGGCATGCCAGGCCGGGAGGGAGGCCAAGCCTCCGGTTCGGCCCGACCCTTTCATACCGGGATCTTCCGATGACTGTCCTTGCATTCCTGCGCGAAAACGCCCGCTGGGTGGGCGGCGCGTTTTTGATGAACTATTTCACAGCCTTCGGGCAAACCTATTTCATCTCGCTCTCGGCGGGCGACATCCGCGCCGAATATGGCCTCAGCCACGGTGATTTCGGCCTCGTCTATATGGGCGCGACGCTCTTGAGCGCGGCAACGCTCACCCGCCTCGGCCGGATTGTCGACGAGCGCAGCGTGGTGCAGGTTGTCCTTCTCGTCATGCCGCTTCTGGCGCTCGCCTGCCTGCTGATGGCCTTTTCGCGGTGGGTCTTCCTGCTGTTCATCGCGCTCTACATGCTGCGGCTTTTCGGACAGGGCATGATGAGCCATATCGCGGTGACCGCCATGGGCCGCTGGTTCAACGCCATGCGCGGGCGGGCCGTTTCCTTCTCCTCGCTCGGCCTGCAGACGGCGGAGGCCAGTTTTCCCCTGATTTTCGTTTTCGTGTCCGGCCTTGTCGGCTGGCGCGGCAGCTGGGTTGCCGCAGCCGCCCTGACGCTCGCCGTCGGACTGCCGCTGATCATCGCGTTGATGCGGGTGGAGCGCGCGCCGCAATCGGCGGCCCCCGGCCAAAGGGTGCAGACGGCCCCGCGCGACTGGACGCGCGGCGACGTGCTGCGCGACCCCTTGTTCTGGGCAATCCTCGCCGTCTTCCTGGCGCCGCCCTTCATCGGCACCACGATCTTCTTCCACCAGGTCTATATGGTGGAGCTGCGCGGCTGGACGCTGGAAATGTTTGCCGGCTCGTTCTTCCTGATGTCGGTCTCAAGCCTGGCGGCGATGCTGGCAACCGGCGTTATGGTCGACCGGTTCTCATCGGTCGCGGTCATGCCCTTCATGCTGCTGCCGATCGCCGCCGCCTGCCTGGTCATCGGCTTTACGGGCGCTTCATGGACGCCATTCGTCTTCATGCCGCTGATCGGCTTTTCCATGGGGGCCTCGGGCACGCTCAACGGCTCGCTCTGGCCGGAGCTTTACGGCGCGCGCCATCTCGGCAGCATTCGCGCCGTCGTCATTGCGGCGATCGTGTTTTCCACCGCCGTCGGCCCGGGGCTGACCGGCTATCTGATCGATGCCGGCGTTTTCTATCCGGCGCAGATTGCCGTGATGGGCATCGTCAGCATCGCTCTCGCCATGCTGATGGCAGGCCTGCGCCGCCGCCTTCTGAAACGGGCCGGCGCATAATGAAAAGCCCGGCTCAAACGAACCGGGCTTTACTAAAAAATCAGTCAGAACAAGATCTTACTTGATCTTGGCTTCCTTGAACTCGACGTGCTTGCGCGCGATCGGATCATATTTGGTCTTGACCATCTTTTCCGTCATCGTGCGGCTGTTCTTCTTGGTGACGTAGAAAAAGCCGGTGTCTGCCGTCGACAGCAGCTTGATCTTGATCGTTGTTGCTTTTGCCATGTTCTTCTGCCTTCAAGAGCAATCCGCCCTCCATTCTGGAGAAAGCGGAACCGGTACGCCCGGACTGTTACCTAAAAATCAAGAAGCGCCCGCATCGGACGCTTCGCTGGGCTCGCCGGGCCTTCGCCACGGCAAAATCTGGCGGGACACTACGAATCTCCACGCAAAAGTCAAGGCTGGGCTGTCGCAAAACCGAAAGCATTGGCCTTCAACCGAGACTTTTGTTGCCGCAAGGCCGATAGTGTTCTTAAACGCCGACGGCGCAACAGGCGTGAACGAGACGGGGAACTGATCATGATACCGTGGGAAGAACTGGACGAGACCGCAATCCCGGGCGAGGCGGGCACGCTCCGGCTGAAGCGGCGCGGCGCGGAATATTCGATCATGCTCGGCGCGAACGAACTGATGAACAGCCGGCTTTCCGGCTCGGAGGAGGCGCTGGCGGAACTGTCGGCCGAGAAGCTTGCCGGCCGCGCACGGCCGATGGTGCTGATCGGCGGCCTCGGCATGGGGTTCACGCTGCGCGCGGCGCTCGCGGTTTTGCCGAAAGATGCCCGCATCATCGTCGCCGAACTGGTGCCGGCGGTCATCGCCTGGGCACGCGGGCCGATGGCCGACGTGTTCTCGGGATCGCTCGACGATCCCCGCGTGGAGATTGTCGAAGGCGACGTGGCGGCGCTGATCGCCGCTTCGAAGGGCCGCCTCGATGCGATCCTTCTTGATGTCGACAACGGACCGGACGGGCTGACCCGCGACGACAACGACCGGCTCTACAGTCTCGCGGGCCTTGCCGCCTCGAGAAGGGCGCTGAAAAAGGGCGGCGTGCTCGCCGTCTGGTCCGCTCATCCCGATGAGCGCTTCACCGCCCGCATGAGGAAGAGCGGTTTCGAAACCGAGGCGAAGACGGTGCGCGCCCACCGCAAGAAACGCGGACTGAAGCATGTGATCTGGCTTGGCCTCGCGCGCTAATTCGCAAGGCGCGTGGCGGGCAGAAAGCGCTGCCGGGCTGTTGACCCGTTCGCCGATCTTAACCATACAGTGTAGAAGGCATGCCATTGTCCGCAGCGTGCGCTGAGACCAAACGGGACGTTGCTCTTTCATGGAAGGCAAACTGAGACGCATTCTCCGCTTCATGGAACTGACCGACGTGTTTTTCGCGGTATTCGATGAAGAAGACAGGCTGCTCTTCGCCAACCGTAAGTACCGGGAAACCTTCTTTCTCGAAGAGGAGGAACATCCGTACTGGCCCGATCTGATGCGCCGCAATTTCCATGCACGCCGCGGCACGGTGATCTCCAGCCCCGATTTCGAGCTCTGGCTGAAGGGCACGCTGTCGAGGCGCGGCAAGGTGCCGTTCCGCGCCTTCGAGACCGACGTGCATGACGGCACCTGGCTGTGGATGACGGAAACGGTGGACGAGGACGGGTGGATGCTATGCCTTGCAAGCGACATCACGCCTCTTCGCGCGCAGGGGCGGACGCTGCGGCAGGAACGCGACATCGCGCTCAGGTCCTCTCTGACGGACGATCTGACGGGCATCGCCAATCGCCGTTTCCTGATGGAGCGGCTTGTCGACATGATCGAGCGCGAGGCGGAGACGACAGGGAGCCCGCCAGGTTGTTTCGCCATCCTGGATGTCGACAACTTCAAGCAGGTCAATGACCGCTTTGGCCACGCTTACGGCGACCGCCTGCTGGTCGGCTTCGCCCAGAAAATCTCGACGCTGGTCCGGCGCATCGACTGTTTCGGCCGGCTCGGCGGCGAGGAGTTCGGTCTCGTCCTGCCGCGCATGACGCCGCCGGAGGCCGCAGGCGCGGTCGAGACGATGCTGGAGGCGGTGAGCGCGCTCAGGCCGTTTTCCGAACACCCGGATTTCAGCTATTCCTTTTCCGCCGGCATTGCGCCCGCAACCTGCCGCGAGGATCAGGCCGATCTCTATGCCCGCGCCGACGCGGCGCTCTACAAGGCGAAGCGCGCCGGGAAGAACAGGGTCTGCCTTTCCGATTGAGGGCGTTATGAAGTGGCTTCGCCTGTCCATCCGCGGCGAAGGAAATTGACCTTCGTGCGCGTCGCGGTTACATAAAGCCCGCGCGGGACGACCTGCGTCTTCTGTCACAATCCGGGACGGCCCGGCCACTCTTGATCAAAAGGAGGGCCGTGTCATGGCCTGGTTCATGCTTGCAATCGCCGGCGTTCTTGAAATCGTCTGGGCTTTCTCGATGAAAAAGTCCGCAGGCTTCACCCTTCCCGGTCCCACGCTCGTCACCGTCGTCGCGGCCGCTGCAAGCTTCGCGCTGCTGTCGGTTTCCATGCGCGCGCTGCCGCTCGGCACGGCTTATACGATCTGGACCGGCATCGGCGCCGTCGGCGCGTTCGCCGTCGGAGTTGCGGTTCTCGGCGAAGCGGCGACGCCGGGCAGGCTCATTGCGGCGGCGTTGATCATTTCCGGAATCGTGGTGATGAAGCTGTCGGAAGGATAGGCCATCGTGGCCGGATGCCGGTTTCCTTTGCCCGCTTCCGCGATCGCGGCTCTTTCGCTCGGCAGCCGTCGCGTCAGCGGTTCACTTCGAGCTCGCCTTCGACATAGTCGAGCGCCGGCCTGCGGAAACCCATCGCCGCCCAGGCGGCCATGAGGCGAAAGAAGAAAGACGCCGAATAGGTCTTCAGGTTCGGCACGTCGTCCGGCAGCGATGACGGATCGTCGAGCGTGCCGGCCATTGTTCTCAACTGCAGCGGGGGCAGGGCGCCCTCCGGCCAGAGGACGCCGTAGAGGTCGACCCAGTGGCCGACCGTGACGTCGAGCAGGACCGGCGTGTTGCAGCAGACCGCGACGGCGCGCCGGGTCCTTGTCCTGTCGTTCAGCCGGAACGCACGCAGATTCTCTGCGCCCTTTATGCAGCGCACCCGGTCCTTGCGGTAGACTTCCATGCGCGTGCCGCCCGACGCTTCCCGCAGGCGCGGAGCCCCGGGAAGGCCTTCCATGATTTCGGCGGCTGTCCGGCATGAGCTGCACAGGCATTCGGCGCTCATGATCGGCGCGTCCTCCGCCTCCATGACCACGCCGCCACAGCGGCATTGCACCCTCATTGTCCTTGCCATCGGCACGCCTCCTTTCCGCCGGGATGCCGGGCTACTGCCTGTTCCTCAGCGCATCGCGGATTTCGAGCAGCACGTCCAGTTCGCTCGGGCCGGGCGGCGGGGCCGCTGCGGCTTCGGCTTCCGCCTGCTTCTTCGCCTTGCGTTCGGCTGCGGCGCGCACGCGGTTGATGGTCTTGACCAGCAGGAAGACGACGAAGGCAATGATGAGGAAGTTGATGACGGAGGTGACGAAGGCGCCATAGGCGAAGATCGCCGCGCTCGAATCGCGCGCGTCGGCCAGGCTCGCGCCATCGGGAACCGTGCCGTTCATCACGAAATACATGTCTGAAAAATCGATGCCGCCGATGATCAGCCCGATGATCGGGTCAATGATGTCGGCCACCAGCGAGCGGACGATCGCGGTGAACGCCGCGCCGACGATAATGCCGACGGCCATGTCCACGACATTGCCTCTCGCAATGAAATCCCTGAATTCCTTGAGCATGAAACCTCCATCCTTGCCGATCTCGTCCGCTGCGGGAGGACAAGGTTAGGCGATTGCGCGGGAAGGTTCCATACGCTCCGGGTTGAAAGGGGAATTCGAGCCGCCTATTCCACAGGCTCCTCGACGTCTGCCCGTTCCCAGCCCTTGCCCGTCAGGTGCTCCTGCGGCCGGAAGCGCTTCTTGTAGTCCATTTTCCGCGAGCCTTTGACCCAGTAACCGAGATAGACGTAGGGAAGGCTGAGCCTTCTGGCGCGCGAGACATGATCGACGATCATGTAGCTGCCGAGGGAGCGTTTCACATAGGCCGGGTTGAAGAAGGAATAGACCATCGACAGCCCGTCAACGAGGATATCGGACAGCGCCACGGCAACGAGCTCGCCCTCTTCGCCGAGACGGCCGGTTGAAACGCGGTATTCGAACAGCCGCGTCTCCACATGGGTTTCCTCGACCATCACCGCGTAATCGTCGATCGTCATGTCGGCCATGCCGCCGCGCTGGTGGCGGCTGTCGAGATAGGTGCGGAACAGGTCATACTGTTCGGCCGTGGCGATGGCCGGGCGTTCCGTCGTCACGAGGTCGCTGTTGCGGGAACATATCTTGCGCAGGGAGCGCGGCGTCTCGAACTCCCCGGCCACGATCCTGACGGAAACGCAGGCGCGGCAGTTCTCGCAGGCCGGCCGGTAGGCGATGTTCTGCGAGCGCCGGAAGCCGCCCTGGGTGAGAAGGTCGTTCATCTCGTTGGCGCGCGGCCCGACGAGATGGGTAAAGACCTTGCGCTCGCGCTCGGCCTCCAGATAGGGGCACTGCGCCGGCGCGGTCAGGTAAAACTGCGGTGAAAGCGTGGCTTGCGTGTTCATGACCGGCACAACATGCGTTGGACAATTGGCCCTAGCATGGCGCAATCGGAAAAAAGGTCAACCGTGCCCGGTATGCTTCACATCGCTTCCTCGCGCACCACCACGGCGCCGACGAGGAAATCATGCAGCAGGCGCTTGCGGTCGGTAAAAAGGCCGACCAGCAGGACGAGCGGCGTCAGCACCGAGTTGAACAGCCAGAACAGCGCCAGATGCACGGCGGCCGTCAGGAAATCCATCCTCAGCCCGTCGGTCCGTACGATCCTGAGGCCCATCGAGCGCATGCCGAGGGAAGCCTGGGAGATGCCGCCCATGGTGAAGCCAAAATAGAACACGGCGACGATGAAATAGAGCACCGGATAGAGGAAGAAGGCGAGGCCGAGGGTTGCGATGCCGACGAAGAACAGCAGCACCGCCGCCGGCACCCACAGGATCGCGATGATCAGGTAATCAACCAGAAACGCCAGAACCCGGCGCGACAGAACGCCGGAATAGGCTGGGCTGCCGGCATTCGGCGCGTATGACATGTCGCGTTCAAGGCTCATGGTTCTGGCTCGCTCCTTGCAGTCGGGTTGCGGCTCCGCGCCGCCGGCGCGGGCGTTCGGGCCCGTCGGAACAACAATGTGGGTTGCCGCGGAGCGATTGCAACGGCCAAAACATTGCCGCCGTCACGATTTCGCCAGCTTTTCCGCCGCTTCCATGGCGAAATAGGTGAGGATGCCGTCGCAGCCGGCGCGCTTGAACGACAGAAGCGTCTCCATCATCACCCGCTCGCCGTCGATGGCGCCGCGTTCGGCAGCCATGCGGATCATCGCATATTCGCCGGAGACCTGATAGGCAAAGACAGGCAGGCCAAAGGCCTCCTTCATCCGCCAGCAGATGTCGAGATAGGGCAGGCCGGGCTTCACCATCAGCATGTCCGCGCCTTCCTCGACGTCCAGAGCGGCATCGCGCAGCGCCTCGGTTCCGTTGGCCGTGTCAACATAATAGCTCGCCTTGTCGCCCTTAAGCAGGCCCTTGGTGGCGATCGCCTCGCGGTAGGGGCCGTAGAAGCCGGAGGAGAACTTGGTCGCATAGGACATGATGCCGACGTTCTGGAAACCGGCTGCATCCAGCCGCTCGCGGATCGCGCCGATGCGCCCGTCCATCATTTCGGAGGGCGCGATGATGTCGGCGCCGGCCTCGGCCTGCAGCACGGCCGCCGCGCAGATATGGTCGACTGTCAGGTCATTGACGATTTCGTCGCCGACGAGAATGCCGTCATGGCCATGGCTGGTGAAGGGATCGAGGGCAACGTCGGTGATCACGCCGACGCCGGGCGCGGCTTTCTTGATCGCGCGCGTCGCGCGGTTGATCAGGTTGTCTGGGTTGAGGATCTCCGATCCGTTCATGTCGCGCTTTTCCAGCGCGATGTTGGGAAAGGTCGCGATCGCGGGAATGCCGAGCGCCTCGGCCTTGCGGGCCGCTTCCGCCAGCCGGTCGACGCTCATGCGCGACACGCCGGGCATCGCCGGGATCGGTTCCTCGACATTGTCACCCGGAATGACGAAGACCGGCCAGATCAGGTCGTCCACCGTCAACCAGTTCTCGCGCACCAGCCGGCGCGTCCAGTCGGCCTTGCGGTTGCGGCGCATGCGGCGATGGCCGGTGATCCGGTCGACGAGATGGGTCTTGTCGTTGGCGTCGTTCATCCTGATCCTCCGGCGATTTCAGTGCCCTTGATGTTCATCAGGCTTGTAGCACGCAGGTCCCGACGAAAAAACAACCCAATTTGTCACATCGCCGCCGGCTTTTGCGGGTTTGTCAGCGGCCGTTTGCCGCGTATAAGGCGGACATGTCTTCAGAGTCGAGCGCAGCGCCCAGACCCAGTTTTTCGCAGACCGCTTTCCTGGTGTTCAAGCGGTGCGTCGCCGTGTTTCTTTTCGTTATGGCGCTTTCCAGCTGGGCGGCGCTGATTGGATTGACCGAAGGCGGGGCCGGTCGATTCGACCTCGTGCATGCCGATGTGCGTCTCGTCGAGGCGGTGCTTGCCGTGCTCTATCCCGTGGCCGCCGCCGGACTGTGGTTCGGGGTTGGCTGGGGCTTCGTGCTCTGGATGCTCGGCGCCGCCGTCCAGATATTCGCCCACAGCGCCTATCCGCACATTTTCGGCAATGCGCCGGGGCTGTCCGCGCTTCACATTCTGTTGATCGGTTTCTACGTCTCCTTCTGGGTTTACCTTGCCTTCATTCGACGGCGCTAGAATCGACGACGGCAGCCTTCCGACCGGCTTTGAAAACCGACAATAATTGGCCATATTGCTGTGCGAGGGCATCGACTTTGAGACGGGCGCGGCCTTGCCGCCCGAGGGACCGAACGAGATTTGGATTTGATGACAAAAGACCTGGACCGGAAAACGCCTACCAATAAAACTGTGTCGCGCCGTCGCTTCATCGCCGGCGCCGCCGGTGTGCTGGCGATGCCGCATCTGGCCTCGGCGCAATCGGCTGTCGACGCGCTGATCAATACGCCTGGACGCGGCAACTGGGATGACCAGTTCGATGCCTTCACATCGCGCGCGCCGGCCAGCGTCAGTTCCAACCAGCCGATCCTCGGACCGAACGCGCCGGCAAACCTGATGCAGGCGATTGCCCAGTATCAGCAGATCGTCACCAGCGGCGGCTGGCCGCAGGTGCATCCCAACGTGCCGCTTCAGTTCGGCGTCTACGACCCTTCCGTCCAGCAACTGCGCCAGCGGTTGATCGTTTCCGGCGACCTGCCGCGCTCGGCGGGCATTTCGGACTCCTATGATTCCTACGTCCAGGGCGCCGTGCGCCGCTTTCAGGCGCGTCACGGCCTGTCCGAGACCGGCTATATCGACGAATACACGCTGAAGGCGCTCAATGTCAGCGCCCGCGTCCGCCTTGCGCAGCTGGAGACGAACCTGACGCGCGTGGAGGATCTCGGCTCCGACCTCGGCGAGCGCTATGTTCTGGTCAATATCCCGGCCGCCTATTGCGAGGCCGTGGAACAGGACAGCGTGGCGCTGCGCAATGTCGCCATTGTCGGCCGGCCTTCGCGCCCGACGCCGATTCTCAATTCCAAGATTTTCGAGATCATCTTCAATCCGCCCTGGACCGTCCCGCGCTCGATCATCCAGAAGGATATCATGCCGCTGATGCGCGAGGATCCGAACTACCTGGTCGACAACAAGATCCGGCTCTACGACAACAAGGGCAACGAAGTCGATCCGATGACGATCGACTGGAACGCGGAGAAGGCGCCGAACCTGACCTTCCGACAGGATCCGGGCCCCAACAGCGCCATGGCCTCGACCAAGATCAACTTCCACAACAAGCATGCCGTCTACATGCACGACACGCCGAGCCAGTCGCTGTTCAACGACATCGTACGCTTCGAATCGTCGGGCTGCGTCCGTATCGAGAACGTCCGCGACCTTGATGTCTGGCTGTTGAAGAACACGCCCGGCTGGGATCGTCAGCATATCGAGCAGACCATCCATGCCGGCATTTCCACGCCGGTGAACCTTGCCGATCCGGTGCCGAACCATTTCGTCTACATCACGGCGTGGTCGGCCAAGGACGGGGTCGTTCAGTTCCGCGATGATATCTACAATCTCGACGGCGCGCCGGAACTGGCGCTGCAGACGACCAGCGGCATCGAATAGAGCGTCGGGCGAAAAACGGGGCGCCGGTTTTTCGGTAACCCGATGATTGAGGCAGCGGCCTTCGTATTCATGATCGAAAATGCCGCCGGCGGGCCATGTTCGCCGGCGGTTTTCGTCTATTGCACGATGATCGATCGGAGGATAGAACGCTTCCGCCCGCCTGCCACAAGTGAGGAACCCGCGATGACTAGCCAGACAGTGTTTACCGAGACCTTCTTCAACCGCACGCTCGCCGACACCGATCCGGAAATCTTCGACGCGATCGGCAAGGAGCTCGGTCGCCAGCGTCATGAAATCGAGCTGATCGCCTCGGAAAACATCGTCTCGCGCGCCGTGCTCGAGGCGCAGGGTTCGATCATGACCAACAAATATGCCGAGGGCTATCCGGGCAAGCGCTACTATGGCGGCTGCCAGTTCGTCGACATTGCCGAGGAACTGGCGATTGAGCGCGCCAAGAAGCTGTTCGGCGTCGAATTCGCCAATGTGCAGCCGAATTCCGGCTCCCAGATGAACCAGGCCGTCTTTCTCGCATTGCTGCAGCCCGGCGATACCTTCATGGGCCTCGACCTCAATTCCGGCGGTCACCTGACCCACGGGTCGCCCGTCAACATGTCGGGCAAGTGGTTCGATGTCGTTTCCTACGGCGTGTCGCGCGACGATAATCTGATCGATATGGACGAGGTCGCCAGGAAGGCCGAGGAGCACAAGCCGAAGCTGATCATCGCCGGCGGCACGGCCTATTCGCGCATATGGGATTGGAAGCGCTTCCGCGAGATCGCCGATTCCGTCGGCGCCTATCTGATGGTCGACATGGCCCATATCGCAGGGCTTGTTGCCGGTGGGGTGCATCCCTCGCCGTGCCCGCATGCGCATGTTGTCACGACGACGACGCACAAGTCGCTCCGCGGCCCGCGCGGCGGCATGGTGCTGACCAATGATCCCGACATCGCCAAGAAGATCAATTCCGCCGTCTTCCCCGGCCTTCAGGGCGGCCCGCTGATGCATGTGATCGCCGCCAAAGCGGTGGCCTTCGGCGAGGCGCTGCAGCCGGAGTTCAAGGCCTATGCCGAGCAGGTGGTCAAGAATTCCCGCGCGCTCGCCGCCTCGCTGATGGAAGGCGGGCTTGATGTGGTTTCCGGCGGAACCGACAATCACTCCATGCTGGTCGACCTTCGGCCGAAGAACGCCACCGGCAAGCGCGCGGAAGCCGCCCTTGGCCGCGCCTACATCACCTGCAACAAGAACGGCATTCCCTTCGATCCGGAAAAGCCCTTCGTCACCTCGGGCGTCCGTCTCGGCACGCCTGCCGGCACCACGCGCGGCTTCACCGAGGCCGAATTCGCCGAAATCGGCAAGCTGATCGTCGAGGTTCTGGACGGTCTGAAGGAAGCCAATTCGGATGAGGGCAATGCAGCGGTCGAAAAGGCCGTGCGCGGAAAGGTCGTCGCGCTGACCGAACGCTTCCCGATGTATGGCTATATGGGCTGATGCGCTGCCCGTTCTGCAATTCGCCTGATACCCAGGTCAAGGATTCGCGCCCGGCGGAGGACAATACGTCCATCCGCCGCAGGCGCGTCTGTCCCGATTGCGGCGGGCGCTTCACAACCTTCGAACGCGTGCAACTGCGCGAACTCGTCGTCATCAAGAAGAACGGCCGCAAGGTGCCCTTCGACCGCGACAAGCTGGTGCGTTCCTTCGAGATCGCGCTGAGGAAGCGGCCGGTCGAGCGCGAGCGCATCGAACGCGCCGTGTCCGGCATCGTCCGTCGGCTGGAAAGTGCCGGCGAACCCGAAATCCAGTCCGAGGAAATCGGGCTTCTGGTGCTCGAGGCGCTGAAGAACCTCGATGACGTTGCCTTCGTGCGCTTCGCCTCGGTCTATCGCGACTTCTCGACAACGGAAGATTTCGAGGAGATCATCGCCGAGTTCTCGGCCAAGCTCGCGCGCGATACCGAGACCAGCGAGATCTGAGCAGGCGCAATTCTGCTCTCGCCGGCGCATTCAACCGGCAAAACACTTGCAAGTCTTCGGCAGGCATGGTTTAGCCGCTCGTAATGATGACCCGGCGCGAGGCCGCTGCCGCAAGCACTGACCGCATCCCTTCGGAATGCGAGGAGACCCATGACGACCGAGAAGACTGCAAACCAGCGGGGCGCCGCCCGCCTTGCCGCCGTTCAGGCGCTTTACCAGATGGATCTCGCCGGCACGGCGCTTGCCGATGTGCTCGCCGAGTACGAGGTCTATCGTCTGGGCAAGGAAATCGACGGCGACGTTTACCTGAAGGCTGATCCCGCCTGGTTCCGCGCGATCGTCAGCGGCGTCGTGAAGGACCAGAAGTCGCTCGATCCGAAGATCGCGGATGCGATTTCGGAAGGCTGGACGCTGTCGCGACTTGATTCGACGCTGCGCGCCATACTGCGCGCCGGCGTCTTCGAGATCGTGAAAAAGCCGGATGTCCCGACCGCCGTCATCGTCACCGAATATGTCGAGATCGCCACTGCCTTTTTCGAGGGCGACGAGGGCAAGCTCGTCAACGCCGTGCTCGACAGGATCGCCCGGCGGGAGCGGGCTGAAAAAAAGGCCTGAGCGCGTTACCGACACCCAGGCCCTTTCACAGGCTATGTTGCCTCGGTCATTCGAAGCTGATTGCGGTTACGCGGCCTTTCCAGAATGGCTCGACCCGCTCATCGCCGGCACGGGCGACGAGGAAGGTGTGGGGGATCATCATGCCAGCGACAAGGCGGTAGTCGCCGCGTTCCGAATGTTCGCCGGAACCGTGATAGGGCGTGGTCAGATCGCCGTCCTCGGTGGCATCGAAGCTTGCGAGGCTGCCATCCTCGCGGAATTTGGCAATCATGCTTGCCTCAAGTCCGAAGCCGGAAACCGTTGCGAGCGCGCTGTTTTCATCGATGGGCTCCCAGCGCACCGGCCCTCCGGGCAGCAAGGCCACGGGAAAGAGCGGGCTTTCCAGGAGCCAGCGCCTCAGCGAGATCCGGTTGAGTTCCGGAGAGGCCTTTTCGTCGACGACGGTCAGTGTCGAGGCGAGTTTCGCGCGCATTTCCATCTCGCCGTCGGCAAAGAAGTCGTAGACGCGCGCGTCTATCCCCGGAGCGATAGGGGTGGTCGCCGTGAAAAGCAGGGCCGGGCTAGACAGCGAAATCGTCTGCTCTGCCTCTGTCGGCCCAAACCCCTCCGTCAGTGGCCTGCGAAACATCCCTTCCTCGGCCACGGAAACGACTGTCAGGGTCGGATCGACATCCTTTATGGCAAAGTCGAAATAACGTTTCACCGGCGCGGGGAGGGCTTGCATCTGCGCATCGGATGGCTGGGGAAAACGGGCTTTGGCGGCGATTGCCCGAACGCTCTGCGCATGGCCGGCGACCTCGCGCGCGGTGACGACATGTGAAATCCCGATCCAGGCGATCAGCGCGGCGACGAGGACGGCGAGTCCAGCTGCGGAATATTTCAGGATACGCGTGAACACTTTCTTTCTCCTAGGCGTTGGCGGCCGGGGGTGTTTGAGGGCCGGTGGAAATCAGGAAACGCATGAGTGAATCGACAGCCGAGATTGCGGCGTCGCGGGAATCTTCGTCGGCAAGAACCGGTGCGCGATCCAGAAGGGTGAGCATTGCCGCGCCGTGGACGGTCGACCAAAGCAGGAAGGCTGTCTTTCCGGCCTCGGCCTCCGGCAGATAGCCGGCCACCTGGCAGGCCCTTACAGCCTGGACCAGAACGCCGAGGCAGCGCGCGCCGACATCGCTCTCAAAAGGACTGCCGGAAAGACCGGCTTCCTTCGGCGGATCGAACATCAGACGGTAAAGGTTCGGGTTTTCAAAGGCGAACTGCAGATAGGCCAGGCCACCCTCCCATAACCGGGCGATCGGGTCGCTGCGGTGGCGCGCCGCCGTCGCGAGCTTCTGGTCGAGCATCATCACGAATCCCGCGTCGTGCACGGCCTTCAGGAGCGCGTTCTTGCTGGCAAAATGCGTGTAGAGCGCCGGCGCGCTGCAGCCGATTTCCTTCGCGATCCGGGCGAGCGAGATGTCTTCGGCCGCCGATGTCGTCAAAAGATCGATGGTCGCGGTGATCGCCGCCTTCTCGATTTCGATCTGCTGTTCCTTGCGGGGCCGCGCCATGGCCATCTTCTCCTGCAGTTAATTTAATGAGGTTAAATTAATACTATTAAATTAATTATGCAACGGCGTTCCACCTGAATTTTGCCTTACGGCGCGTCCGAACTCGGCGAAAGGGCTGACCTCAAGCGAATTTCCTGACCGAAGGGCGGGTTAAATCGTTTCATTTTCGCTTCCGCCTTTGCGATAGCGCAAAGCTTTGCCGCATTCCGCTCTCCTATTGTCGGAACGAAGCACTTGACGCTTCGCCCGCTCCGCAGCACTCTCGTGCCTGCCCGCAGGGCGTGGAGGGGAATGAGGCGTTCTGCGGATTGAACGGTGCGGCTTCTGGCGCTCTCGCGACTTTTGTTCGCGCGGACGGTCGGGAGCGGCCGGTGAACAAGTTCGGCGGAGCCGGGCGGCCAGGGCCGTTTTCCGGTGCATGCCGGTGAGGGAAGGAAAGCGAGAAATGATGATATTGCTTGCCGTGATTGTCTGCGGCCTGTTGTCGATCGTGTACGCCCTTTGGGCGACGCGTTCGGTCATGGTCGCCGATCAGGGAACCCCGCGCATGAAGGAAATCGCGGGCTTTATCCGGGAGGGGGCGCAGGCCTATCTGACGCGCCAGTACACGACGATCGCGATCGTTGGCGTCGTCGTCTTCGTTCTGGCCTGGCTGCTGCTGTCCTTGACCGCCGCCATCGGCTTCGTCATCGGGGCGGTCTTGTCGGGAGCCGCGGGCTTCATCGGCATGCATGTTTCGGTGCGCGCCAATGTGCGCACCGCACAGGCGGCCTCCTACAGCCTGCCGGCCGGGCTCGACATCGCCTTCAAATCCGGCGCGATCACGGGCATGCTCGTTGCCGGTCTCGCCCTTCTCGGCGTATCCGTTTATTATTACATCCTCACCGTGGGGCTCGGCCATGCGCCGGATGAGCGCGAGGTTATCGACGCGCTTGTCGCACTCGGCTTCGGCGCGTCGCTGATTTCGGTCTTCGCCCGCCTCGGCGGCGGCATCTTCACCAAGGGCGCCGATGTCGGCGGCGATCTCGTCGGCAAGGTTGAAGCGGGCATTCCCGAAGACGACCCGCGCAACCCGGCGACGATCGCGGACAATGTCGGAGACAATGTCGGCGACTGCGCCGGCATGGCAGCGGACCTCTTTGAGACCTATGCGGTCTCGGTGGTCGCAACCATGGTGCTTGGCGCCATTTTCTTCGGCGGAACGGCTATTCTCGGCGACGTCATGCTGCTGCCGCTCGCCATCTGCGGGGTCTGCATCCTGACCTCGATCGTCGGCACCTTCTTCGTCAAGCTCGGCGCCAACGGCTCGATCATGGGCGCGCTCTATCGCGGCCTGATCGTCACCGGCCTGCTGTCGATCGTCGGACTCGGCATCGCCACCTGGCTCACCGTCGGCTTCGGCTCCATCGGCGAGGTCGCCGGGCGCAACATCACCGGCTGGGCCCTGTTCATCTGCGGCATTGTCGGCCTGATCGTCACGGCGCTGATTGTCGTCATCACCGAATATTATACCGGAACCGGCAAGCGCCCGGTGGTTTCGATCGCCCAGGCCTCGGTCTCCGGCCACGGAACCAACGTCATCCAGGGGCTTGCCGTCTCGCTTGAGGCTACCGCGCTTCCCGCGATCGTCATCTGCGGCGGCATCATCTCGACCTACCAGCTTGCCGGCCTGTTCGGCACGGGGATCGCGGTCACCGCCATGCTTGGCATTGCCGGCATGATCGTGGCGCTCGACGCCTTCGGGCCGGTGACCGACAATGCGGGCGGGATCGCCGAAATGGCCGGCCTCGATCCGGAGGTGCGCAAATCGACCGATGCGCTCGATGCCGTCGGCAACACCACCAAGGCCGTCACCAAGGGCTATGCCATCGGTTCGGCCGGTCTCGGGGCGCTGGTGCTGTTCGCCGCCTATTCGAACGACCTCGCCTATTTCGCGGCAAACGGGGACACCTATCCCTTCTACGCCAATATGGGCGACATCTCGTTCTCGCTGTCGAACCCTTATGTGGTGGCGGGCCTGATCTTCGGCGGACTGATCCCCTATCTCTTCGGCGGCATCGCGATGACGGCGGTCGGTCGCGCGGCGAGCGCCGTCGTTGCCGAAGTGCGTCGTCAGTTCAGGGAAAAGCCCGGCATCATGAGCGGAACGGAAAAGCCGGATTACGGCCGCGCCGTCGACATGCTGACCAAGGCCGCGATCCGCGAGATGATCATCCCCTCGCTGCTGCCGGTCCTTGCCCCGCTCGTCGTCTTCTTCGGCGTCTGGCTGATGTCGGGCTCGAAAGCCTCGGCGTTCGCGGCGCTCGGCGCCTCGCTTCTCGGCGTGATCGTCAACGGCCTGTTCGTCGCCATCTCGATGACGTCCGGCGGCGGCGCCTGGGACAATGCCAAGAAGAGCTTCGAGGACGGCTTCGTCGATGCCGACGGGGTAACCCACGAAAAGGGTTCGGATGCCCACAAGGCCTCCGTCACCGGCGATACGGTCGGCGATCCCTACAAGGATACGGCCGGTCCTGCCGTCAACCCGGCGATCAAGATCACCAATATCGTGGCGCTTCTGCTCCTGGCTGTGCTCGCCTGAGCAAAGAACATCACCCGGCGGAACCGCTCCGCCGGGAAAACAAAAGAGACCCCGCCTTGTGTTGCAGGCGGGGTCTTCGTCGCTTGGGGCTTCGCCGTGCGCCCTACTGGATCGCCCCGCCATTGGTGGCGAAGAAGTCGCGGGCGGCGCTGGCGCCGGTGCCCTGCAGGATCTGCTGGATGAAGGTGATGTCCTTGCCCCCGGTCGGCGTCGTATCGGAGACCATGTCGACAACCTTGCCGTCTTCGAGCGTATAGCGGGCGATCTTGTCGACGCGGCCATTGCTGTTGAAGTAGACTGCCAGGATTTCCTGATTGACGAGGCGCGGCTTCTGGAACTCGAAACGGCGCTCCTTGCGCTGCGAGATGTAGAACAGGACCTCGTTGTCGAAGGTCGCCGTCGTTGACGGCTGGCCGAGCGTCAGCACGACCTGCTCGCGGCTCGACCCTTCCTTCACAAGCTGCAGCCGCTCCTCGTCGACCACATAACCCTGATAGAAGACATCCTTGGTGCCGATCACGTCGGAGGTCGAGCACCCTGCGGTAAAGAGCGCGACGGCGACGAGCGCGCCCGCGGCAGCCGGACGAACCGGTCTGAAATCAAAATAGTCTCGGCGCATCTTCAAGCGTCCACTCCCTGGCAAACTTCATATCAGGCCGGCGAAGCCTTCCGGCCGGCCGCCGTGTTTCATATCATTCAGGCGTCGCCTTCGACGAAGGTCGGCTTTGGCCGCGATTCCCGGTTGCGGGCGCGGGACGCGCAAACTACCATTGACCATGGTTCTGTTTGAGCGCACAGACCGCCTGCTGCCGGATGAACCCGAAGCCTCGCGTTTTCCAACTCAACTGGATAAACCAGCTTGTGCCGGGATGCAATTGTTCGGGCGGTTTGCGGCCAGTGGCTAAAGCCAAGTCAAAGAGAGTGGAATGGTCCTGAGGATTTTCGGCAAGAACCGCGCCAACCGCATGATCGTGCAGCGCCAATATGGCGTGATCACGGCAACGGCGCGGCAACCCTGTTTCTATACGGATTACGGTGTTCCGGATACGGTGATGGGCCGTTTCGAGATGCTGTCCGTGGTGATGATCCTTTTCCTGCAGCGCACCTCGAAATCCTCGGACAGCGGCAAGCAGATGGCCCAGGAGGTCGTCGACGCCTTCTTCATGGATATCGACTATTCGATTCGCGAGCTTGGCGTCGGCGACAATTCGGTTCCCAAGCGGATGAAAAAGCTGGCCGGCATGTTCTATGGTCGCCTGGAACGCTATGTGCGCTGTCTGCAGCACCGCGATCTGGAACAGCTTGCAATCGCGCTTGCACAGAATATTCACGCGGCAGATGCCGATCACGCCGAGATGGCGGAGCTTGCCCGCTGGATGCTGGAAAATGCCGATCACCTCGGCAGGATCGATGAAATTGTGGTGGAAACGGGGATGGTGAGCTTCCTCGTGCCCGAAAGCATGGAGACTGGACGTGCCTGACAGGAATGCGAACGAGAAGCCGCTGCCGTTCTCGCGCCCCTTTACGGTTGCGCGCGCGGCTGCGGTGCCGTTCGAAATGCGCCTTGAAGCGAAGGAAGACGAGCTTGAGCGGCTGGCCGGCTTTCTCGAAGTCGATGCCGTGACCGCGCTTGCGGCCGATCTCAGGATCACGCCTTTCCGGCGCGAGGGCGTGCGGGTGAGGGGTGAGGTCAAGGCGCATATCGTGCAGTCCTGCGTGGTGACGCTGGAGCCGATCGAGTCGGATCTTGCCGAGCCGGTGGATGCGACCTATCTCCCCGAGCAGTCCCGCCAGTTCAGGCGCAAGGTCAATGAGGAAGGCGAACTTCTGGTCGATCCCGAAGGGCCTGATGATCCGGAGCCTTTTTCCGGCAGCGAGATCGATATCGCCGCTGTCGTCATCGAAGCGATCGGCCTTGCCATCGATCCCTATCCGCGCAAGCCCGATGCGGAACTGCCGCCCGAAATCAGCGATGAAGCGGATGAGACGACGGCTGCGGACCAGAAGGGCTCGCCCTTCGCCGCGCTGAAGGACTGGAAGGGCGGAGGAGCGCGATAGAAAAGGGCGGACGAGCCGGTCCGGCTCTGGCTGCGGCGCTGCCGGGCCGGACTTTCCGGCAATTCGCATGTTAATTGCTGTTTTTGCCTCGCGGCAGTTGTCTCCCGCAGCAAAAACGGTATTTTGGCCCGGCTTCTCCGGATGCGTGCAAACAGGGATCCCGAACGTTTGATTAGAATTTCCATTGATGCCATGGGGGGAGATGTCGGACCGGAGGTCGCCGTTGCCGGCGCGGCCGAGGCCCTGACGCGCCATCCCGACATCAGCTACATTCTCTACGGCCAGCAATCCGCCATCGAACCGCTGCTTGCGTCCTATCCCAAACTCAAGGAACAGGCGCGCATTGTCGATTGCGAGGTTGCGGTCGGCATGGACGAGAAGCCAAGCCAGGCCTTGCGGCGCGGCCGCAACGTCTCCAGCATGTGGCGAGCGATCGAGGCGGTGAAGGAGAACGAATCCGACGCGGCCGTCTCGGCGGGCAATACCGGCGCGCTGATGGCCATGGCGATGTTCTGTCTGAAGACCATGCCCGATATCGACCGCCCCGCGATCGCCGGCATATGGCCGACGCTGAAAGGCGAAAGCATCGTTCTCGACATTGGCGCGACGATCGGCGCGGACGCCAAGCAACTCCTCGATTTCGCCCTGATGGGCGGGGCGATGGCGCGCGCGCTGTTCGAGCTCAAGAAACCGACCGTCGGCCTCCTCAATGTCGGCGTCGAGGAGGTGAAGGGCGTCGAGCAGGTCAAGGAAGCCGGGAAGCTTCTCCGCGAGGCCGACATCGACAATCTCGACTATGCCGGATTTGTCGAGGGCGACGATCTCGGCCGGGGCACGGTGGACGTCTTCGTCGTCGAGGGCTTTACCGGCAATATCGCGCTGAAGACGGCCGAGGGCACGGCCCGCCAGATCGCTGAATACCTGCGTTCGGCAATGTCGCGGACCCTGATGTCGCGCATCGGCTATCTGCTTGCCCGCGGCGCGTTCCGCATGCTGCGCGAGAAGCTTGATCCGCGCAAGGTCAATGGCGGGGTCTTTCTCGGCCTGAATGGCATCGTCATCAAAAGTCACGGCAGCACCGATGCCGAGGGCTATGCCTCGGCAATCGAGGTTGCCTATGACATGGTGCATAACGGTCTGCAGGCCAAGATCCAGCATGATCTGAGCGAGTACCATGCGCGTAATGAATCACCCATGGGGCCGGAAGCGGCCTGAAGCGGCAGTGCGTCATCGGCCCTCCGGCCATGGAGCCTGCCAACAAGGAATAACAGTATGATCCGTTCTGTCGTTTGTGGTTTCGGTTCGGCGCTGCCGGAGCGCGTGGTGACCAATGACGAACTGCGGCAGCTTGTGGACACCTCCGACAGCTGGATCCAGCAGCGCACCGGCATTCGCCAGCGCTATATCGCCGGTCCCGACGAGACCACGGCATCGCTCGGCGAAAAGGCCGCGCGCGCGGCGCTGGACAATGCGGGGCTCACGCCGGCCGATATCGACCTGATCGTGGTGGCGACCTCGACGCCGGACAACACCTTTCCGGCAACGGCGGTGAACATCCAGAACCGGCTCGGGATGGAGCACGGCTTTGCCTTCGACATGCAGGCGGTCTGTTCCGGCTTCGTCTATGCGCTGACGACGGCCGACAATTTCATCCGCGCCGGAAGGGCGCGCCGGGTTCTGGTGATCGGCGCGGAGACGTTTTCGCGGCTTCTCGACTGGACCGACCGGACGACCTGCGTGCTGTTCGGCGATGGCGCCGGCGCGCTTGTGCTGGAGGCACAGGAGGAGGGCGACGCCGGGAACCGCGGTATCATTGCCGCCAGCCTGCGCTCGGACGGTTCCCATTGCAAAAAGCTCTATGTCGACGGCGGGGTGTCCACCACCGGCGATATCGGCCACCTGCGCATGGAGGGCCGCGAGGTCTTCAAGCATGCCGTCGGCATGATCACCGATGTGATCGAGGCGGCTTTCGCGGAAGCCGAGATCGACATCGACGAGCTCGACTGGCTGGTGCCGCACCAGGCGAACCGCAGGATCATCGAGGGTTCAGCCAAGAAGCTCGGCATCCCGATGGACAAGGTGGTGGTGACCGTGGACCGGCATGCCAACACCTCGGCGGCCTCCATCCCGCTGGCGCTCGCAACGGCGGCGGGCGACGGCCGGATCCGGCGCGGCGACATGGTGATGCTGGAGGCGATGGGCGGCGGATTTACCTGGGGTGCGGTGCTTTTGCGCTGGTAATGCGCTTCCGGCAACGAAATCAGTCCTTTCACACGCTTGACCGCTTTGCCCCGCGGCAATAGTGTCATGTTCAAGGGGATTTTGACAGAATTTGGGATGCGGCGATGCCTGGCAAAACTGTGACGCGTGCGGATCTGGCCGAGTCGGTGTTCCGCAAGGTGGGACTTTCCCGCACGGAATCGGCCGAGCTGGTCGAGACCGTTATCGATGAGATCTGCGATGCGATCGTCAAGGGGGAGACGGTGAAGCTCTCCTCCTTCGCCACCTTTCAGGTGCGCGACAAGAACGAGCGCATCGGCCGGAACCCGAAGACCGGCGAGGAAGTGCCGATCTCGCCGCGCCGGGTCATGACCTTCAAGGCCTCCAACGTGCTGAAGCAGAAGATTCTCAAAGCCCATCTCAACCGCAAGCACAAGGCGGAAAAGGCTGCGCAGAAGTCGGCCTCCTGAGGCGCCTGCCGGAACGGTTTTCGCCCGGCTTGCCTTGCCGGCCTTATCGCGCTGAAATGCAGGTCTGATTCGATCATTGTGGCAGGCGAGGACGGCTGAACCCATGGACAAGTCTCCCGAGGCATTTCGCACCATTTCCGAAGTGGCGGAAGAACTGGAGCTGCCGCAGCACGTGCTGCGCTTCTGGGAGACGCGTTTCACCCAGGTCAAGCCGATGAAGCGGGGCGGCGGCAGGCGCTACTATCGCCCCGAGGACATCGAGCTTCTGAAGGGGATCCGCCATCTCCTTTATGATCACGGCTACACCATCAAGGGCGTCCAGAAGCTGCTGAAGAGCAACGGCAACCGTTTCGTCACCGCGATCGGCAGCGGCGATGCCGAGCTTGTCGAGGCGCTGGCCGTCCCTCCCGAGGCCCGGCAGCACGAGGACCAGCCTTCGATTTTCGATGATGACCAGGTGGTGGGCCGTCCAAAGAAGGCGGGCGGGACCGGTTTCTTCCGCCGCAAGAAGGACGAGGAGGGGGCCATCGACCCCGCTTCCGGCCTCGCGCGTTCGGATGACGCGCTGCTGCAGGAAGTGCTCTACGACCTGCTGGAATGCAAGCGTCTGCTCGATCAGGTGCGCTGACCGCCTTCCTCCTCTGGAGGAAGCGGCCGCCGCGGCAGGGGCTTCGGCGCCCGCGGCAAACCTCTGCCCCGACTTTGACCGTCTTCAAATTCCTGTCTTCACGTCTGCGTTATAGTGTCCGCAGGGCGGGGAAGTGCGACTCCCGTATTGCCAAAACCGTTCCGTTCTGCTTCCACTTATGGTGGCAATTTCGTATCGTCTCAATATGGGCCGGTTTTCGGGGTGGGTTTGCGGAGCGCGACGGCAGTCCCCGGCGCGGTGCGCCATGACATGGAGAATGATGATGGCGGAGAATGCGGTGGCCAACGACCTGGAGAGCATGCCGGTCGAGGCGGTTCTTGAGAAGCTCGGCGTCGACCCAGGAAAGGGGCTGAGCGCGGCGGAGGCGCAAAAGCGGCTGGCGCAATACGGCCCCAACGCGCTGCCGGAGGAAAAGACAAATCTTTTCAAGAAGATTGCCGGCCACTTCGTCGGTCCGATCGCCTTCATGATCGAGGCCGCGGCGCTGGTTTCCCTGATCCTCGGCGACTGGGGCGATTTCTTCATCATCTTCGGCCTTCTGGTCTTCAATGCCGGGCTCGAATTCTACCAGGACAGCAAGGCGACGAGCGCTTTGGCGGCGCTGAAGAATTCGCTCGCCCCGCAGGCAACGGCGCTGCGCGACGGCAAGTTCGCCGTCATCGACGCTGCGACGCTCGTGCCGGGCGACATCATCAAGATCAGGCTCGGCGGCATCGTGCCCGCCGATGTCCGTCTGGTCTCCGGCGACTATGCCTCGATCGACCAGGCGGCGCTGACGGGCGAGTCGCTTCCGGTCAACAAGACGGTCGGCGACACGGCCTATTCGGGCAGTGTGGTGAAGCAGGGGGAGATGGCGGCCGTCGTCACCGGAACGGGGTCGGAAACCTTCTTCGGCCGCACGGCAAAGCTTGTGGCCGGGGCCGGCGCCGTCAGCCAGGCGCAGAAGGCGATGTTCCAGATCGGCAACTTTCTCATCGTCGTGGCGGTCGTGCTGGCGATGATCATGGTCGCCGTCCAGGTCTATGTCGACATCGTCAAGACCGACAACTGGGGTCTCGCCGATGCGCTCGGCATCCTGCAATTCGTGCTGGTGCTGCTGGTGGCCTCGATTCCGGTGGCGATGCCGGCTGTGTTCTCCATCACCATGGCGCTCGGCGCGCTGGCGCTGTCGAAGGAGAAGGCCATCGTCTCGCGCCTGTCCTCCATCGACGAGATGGCCGGCGCCGACATCCTGTGCTCCGACAAGACCGGCACGCTGACGAAGAATATCCTGACGCTCGGCGATCCGATCCCCGTCGGCGGAGCCACGCCTGAGGACATCGTGCTGGCCGGCGCGCTTGCCTCGCGCGCCGAAGACGGCGACGCGATCGACGGCGCGGTGATCGGCGCGCTTGCCGACAAGGCCGTGCTCGAGCGATACACCATCAGCAAGTTCACGCCGTTCGACCCGGTGTCGAAACGCACGGAAGCGGCGGTCAGCGGTGCGGACGGCAAGGCGTTCCTGACATCGAAGGGCGCGCCGCATGCGATCGTTCTCCTGGCCAATGCGGACAAGGCGGTGGCGGATGAAGTCGACGCCCATGTCGCCGAACTTGGCGCCAAGGGGTACCGCGCGCTCGCCGTGGCCCGATCCGATGACGGCGGCGAGACCTGGACGCTGCTCGGCATACTGCCGATGTTCGATCCGCCGCGCGATGATTCGAAGCAGACGATCGAGAATGTCCGCGCCAAGGGCGTCTCCGTGAAGATGATCACCGGCGATGACACCGCGATCGCCAAGGAGACGGCGCGCCAGCTCGGTCTCGGCACAAATATCCTGCCGGCGGCGGAGGTGTTTCCGAAGGATATGGACCCCGACAACGTGCCCGGCCCGATAGCCGACCGGATCCTGACGGCGGACGGCTTTGCCCGGGTGTTTCCCGAGCACAAATACGCGATCGTCAAGACCTTCCAGAAGAACGGCCATCTGGTGGCCATGACCGGCGACGGCGTCAATGACGCGCCGGCGCTGAAACAGGCCGATTGCGGCATCGCCGTTTCCGGCGCGACGGATGCGGCGCGCGGCGCTGCGGCGCTGATCCTGACGGCGCCCGGCCTTTCCGTGATCCAGAATGCCATCGACGAGGCGCGGCGCATCTTCGGACGGATCACCAGCTACACGATCTATCGCGTGGCGCTGACCATGGACATCATGTTCCTGGTGGTGCTCTCGACCATCTTTCTCGGTTTCCAGCCGCTGACGCCGATCATGATCGTGCTCATGTCGCTTCTCGACGATATCCCGATCATGACGGTGGCCTATGACAATACCAGCGTTTCCGAACAGCCGATCCGGTGGCGCATGCCGCATCTTCTGTCGGTCTCGGCGGTTCTCGGCTTTGCCTCGATCGTCCAGTCCTTCGGCCTGTTGCTGATGGGCATGGAGGTTCTCTCCGAGCCGGGACGCTGGGCGGGGCTGGGGCTGACCGACCAGTCCCATCTGCAGTCGATGATGTTCCTGCAACTGGTTGCCGGCGGCCATCTTCTGATGCTGGTCAGCCGCAAGGAGAACTGGTTCCTGAAAAAGCCCTATCCGGCCCGGCCGCTGCTTATCGCCATTTTCGCCACCCAACTGGTGGCCGTCCTGATGTGCGGTTTCGGCATTATCGTGCCCGAGATTCCGTGGAAACTGATCGGTCTCGTCTGGGTCTACCTGATTGTCTGGCTGTTCATCATCGGGCTGGTCAGGATCGGCATCGACCACGTTCTTGAAAACCGCAGCGCCCGGCGGGCCATGTCCATCGACGTGGTCAACGAACGGCTGTTCCGCTAGCGGATCGATCCGAAAATCGATTTCGGTTTTCGGATCGATGCGTTAGTCTTTGTCAACAACAGGAGGCTTGCCGATGGATTTTCGCGAGAAACTGAGGATCGAGCCCGGAAGCACGGTCCGGCTTGCCGATATCGACCCGTCCTTTCACGGCAATATCAAGGACAAGGAAGAGGGCAAGGCCGCGCTTGACGCGGTGCTCGACGAGATCACGCCGCTGCAGGAAAAGCTCTATGCGGAGAAGAAGCACGCGCTTCTCGTCGTGCTGCAGGGCATCGACGCCGCCGGCAAGGACGGCGTGTGCTGGCATGTGATCCGGGCAATGAACCCGCAGGGCACCTATGTCGCGAGCTTCAAGCAGCCGACCGAAACGGAAAAGGCCCACGACTTTCTCTGGCGCGTGCACCAGCGCACGCCGGCGCTCGGCCAGGTCGCCGTCTTCAACCGTTCCCATTACGAGGACGTTTTGGTCGCCCGCGTCCACAATCTCGTGCCCGAAAGCGTCTGGTCCAAGCGCTACCGGCAAATCAACCATTTCGAGGAGTTTCTCTCCGAAAACGGCGTCAGCATCGTCAAGTTCTTCCTCTATATATCCAAGGATGAACAGCTCGACCGGTTCGAGAAGCGCCTGGAGGACAAGGAGCGTCAGTGGAAGATTTCCGGCTCGGACTATTCCGAGCGGGAACGCTGGGATGACTACATCGCGGCCTATGAGGACATGCTGTCGAAGTGCTCGACCGAACATGCGCCCTGGTATGTGCTGCCGGCCAACCGGAAATGGTTCCGCAACCTGGCGGCAGCTGAGATCATCCACAAGACCCTTGTCGACATGAGGATCGAAACGCCGCAGCCGACGGTCGACCTCGATGAGATCTATCGCAAATATCACCATGCGGTGCGCAGCGGCTAAAGCCGGTATCCTGATGATTACGCTGAAAGGTTGTGCTGCGGTGCGATAACGCTCCTTGCAAGTAAGTTATTATCTGTCATAATGCCCCAAGAGACAATGGGTGATGGTGCTGCAGTCTTATATTGCACTGCATCATTATGCCTCTCTTGGTTGTGCGAAGTGTAGACTGCCTGACAATGGTCCGCGCGCGGGCCGCGATCGACTCGACATCGACGCCTTTCAGGAGGGCGCGAAAGACATGCGGGTTTTCTACTGCCAATATTGCGACCATCATCTGCGCTTCGGGCCTGCCGTTTGCTCCGCCTGCAGCATGCCGACGCCGGTTGCCAATCGAACCCGCTTCTGGGTCAAGCTCATGGCGGCCGTCATCCTTGCCGCGATCGCGGCCTTCTTTCTGGCGGTGTTCTGAGAACAATTCCTTCAATCGCGAATAAAAACGTTCACGCTTGCTGACTTGCGCGCGTGATTTCGGCTAAGTTGAACATCTTCAAGGGTTTGGGTAATGGAACCCGGCCGACGAAGAGCCACGGCTTCGTCGCGCCAAGCGTTTGGGAAAGGATGTGTGGAGTGGAGCTTGCGATCCTCGTCGCAATTGCCGCGGGCATATTTGCGGTCATCGGGCTGAGCGAGCCGCTCGCGGCGCGCCTCCGCCTGCCTTTTTCCGTGATCCTTGCCGCCATGGGTATCGGCATCGGCATTGCCGCCACCTTTTTCTGGCAGACGAGCCTTACCAATGCACTCAATCCCCTGGCGCTGGGCATCCTGAACCTGCCGATACGGGCGAGTTTCTTTCTCAACGTATTCCTGCCGCTGCTCGTGTTTCAGGTGGCGCTCAATATCGATATCCGGCGCATGCTGGATGACTGGGTGCCGATCCTTGTGTTGGCGGTTCTTGCGGTTTTCGTCGCCATGCTTGCCGTCGGCTTCGCGCTTTATCCGGTCGCCGGTCTGCCGCTCGCCGCCTGCCTTCTGGTCGGCGCGATCGTCTCCACCACCGATCCCTCCGCCGTCGTCTCGATCTTCAAGGCAACGCCGTCTCCCCAGCGGCTGGCGCGCATCGTGGAGGGCGAAAGCCTGCTGAACGATGCGGCGGCGATCGCGTTGTTCTCGCTGTTCCTGGGCTTCGTCACCGTCAATGTCGCCAATCCCAGGCTCGGTCCCGCGCTTGTCACCTTTCCCTGGATCGCCGGCGTTGGCGGCCTGATCGGCATCGCCGCCGGGCGCTTCGCCGTCGAGGTTATCGCCCGCATGCCGGATTTTCCGCGCGGCCAGATCTCGGTATCGGTCGCCGTGCCGCTGCTGACATACCTGCTGGCCGAACAGTTTTCGGCATCCGGCGTGATCGCGGTGGTTGCCGCCGGATTGACCATCAATCTCCACATGACGGCGCGCTTCACGCCTGCCCTGAACCTGCAGATGCGCGATACCTGGGACCTGATCGCCCATTGGGCTGGTTCGCTGATCTTCATTCTCGCCGCCATCCTCATCCCCAAACTCCTTTCGGAGTTTGTGCTCTACGACCTGTTTCTGATCGCCGTCGTGGTGGTCGCGGCCCTTGTCGCCCGGGCGCTCATCCTGTTCGGCGTGCTGCCGGTCCTCGCCTATTTCAGGCTGTCTCCGAAGATGGAACGGCCCTACAGCGTGGCGATCCTCTGGGGCGGGCTCAGGGGCGCGGTCACGCTGGCGCTGGCGCTGGCGGTCACCGAGAACCGCTACGTGCCGCAGGACATCAAGCACCAGGTCGGCCTGATTGCAACCGGCTTCACCCTGTTCACCCTGATCGTTCAGGGCACGACGCTGCGCTGGATCATCCGCAGGCTCAAGCTCGACAGGCTCAGCCCGCTCGATGTCGCGCTCAGCAACCAGGTGATCGCCGTCGCCTTGCAGAGCGTGCGCGAGCGGGTCTCCGAGACCGCGCGCGACCTCGGACTGACCCGCGAGATCGTTCGCGACGAGGCCAAGCGCTTCGCCGAGCGCGTCGATGCGGCCGTGGAGGAGACCGACGCGACGGAGCGGCTGCAGGACCGGGACCGGATCACGCTCGGCCTTGTCGCGCTGGCTGCGCACGAGCGCGATTCGATCCTTGAAGGCTACCGCGACCAGATCATCTCCGCAGACCTTGCCGAGCGTCTGGTGATCGGCGCCGACATGATTATCGAGGCAACGCGCACCGGCGGGCGGGCGGGCTACCGGGCGGCCTCGCGACGGGTTTATGGCACGAATCTGCGCTTTCGCGTGGCGACGCTCCTCCACAATTATTTCGGCATCGCCCGCCCGCTCGCCAGCCTTTTGGAAGACCGGTTCGATGTGCTCGTATCCTACAGCATGGTGCTGCCGCGCCTGGAACTGTTCATTGACGAACGCATTCGCCGCATCCATGGCCGGCGCGTCGGCGAACTTTTGCACGAATTGCTCAACCGCCGCCTTGAGGAAGCGCGCCATGAACTCGAAACCCTCAGGCTGCAATTTCCCGGCTATGCGGAAGAACTCGAGCGGCGGCTGATCCGCCGTACCACGCTGCAGCTGGAGGAGGGCGAATATGAGGCGCTGGTGGAGGACGGGCTGATAGGCCCGGAACTGCGCGCGACTCTTGGCGCGGATATCGACAAAAGACGGGCGCAACTGAAGGGCCGTCCGGTTCTCGACCTGAAGCGGCAGAAGCGCGTCACGGTGGAGGGCTTCGCCGCCTTCGCCGACTTCACCGAGCGCGAACGCAAGCTGCTGCGCAAGAAAATACGCATCGTCTACGCCGCGCCGGGCCAGCATATCCTCAGGAAGGAGAGCTCGGCCCGCGAGGTCTGGTTCATCGCCGCCGGCACGGTCACGGTCGTTACCGACGGGGTGAAGCTCAGGCTGACGGAGGGTGACCTCTTCGGCCAGTTTGCCGTTCTGGCCAAGCGCCGCCGGCCGATCCAGGTGACGGCGGTGACGGACTGCACGCTGCTGACGCTGGACGAGCACACTTTCCGCACCTTCATGGCGCGCGAAGGCGCTTTCCGCACCGCCGTCATTCAAAGCGCTGCCGAGCGCGGCGTCATCATTCCGCCCGAAACCTTCGATCGCCCTGCCGATGAGCAGACCGCGCATATTCGGTCGATCCTCGTGAAAGCCGGCTCGCTCAGGCCGAGGGCGCGAAGACAGTTCTACCAGAGCGAGCCTTGAGCCGAGCGGCCGCGACGGTTCAAAGGCCGCACGCGCTCCAAAGCGGTCCAGGAAAAGCGGAGGCGCTAGCGCATCGGCCCGAAAATCGGGTCTGATTTTCGGAAAGCACGATGCGTAGATTCAATAGGTTAGAGCGTCCTTTGTGCGTCCGAATGGACGCACGGCGCTAAACGGCGTCATCCGTGTCAGGCAGTACAAGATAGATCAACACGGCGATGATCGTGATGAAGAAGCGGAATGCGCTGGATACGCCGTTCCACTGGTCGGACATCCACATTCCGAACCACTCGCCGCCAATCGACATAAAGCCGACCTGCCAGGTCAGAAAACCGAGCGTCAGCCCCACGACCGCCCATTTCTTGGCGGCGTTGAACACCTGCGCGGGGCGCCGAACGGCAGCAAGCAAACGCAACCCTCCGATCCAGCAAAACAGCGCAGTGAGGGTCTCCAGGGCGATGATGAAGATGTAGCCCGCGTGATGGAGCGCTTCGGACTCGATAGCCCGGTACTTGATGGATGAGTCGGGAAAAATGGTGTCCATCAGGAAAACATGATGAACAAACGCAAAGTTCGACCCGTAATCCGTGACATTCCCGAACGCCACAAGCGAAGCAAAAAAGGCTATCGCGAGAACCGTCAAGGACTTCGACAATCTGATGGTCATGAAACTAGACTCCCTGGCATTTCGTATTCCGGAACGACAAGTGAAGGTTGCACTGACGTTCTTTGCTCGGATTTGACAACTGTCAGCGCACCGCCAATCGCGCGAAGGGATTGAGACGCTTGCCCGTTCAAGGGCGGCTGAGCGGTTGTTCGCGGGCGTTACCATGATGTGAGGCCGGGTGGATACAGGCAGACTTGTCAGTTGCGGTTCTGATGAGCGGTTGCGCGTTTCTTCGAGGCGCGTCATCCTTGCACCGACCGAACCTGCTCTGGCGGCCCTGCAGCCGGGGGCTTTCTCGGGGCTTTTGGAGCGTCCTGCGTCCATTCGCACGCACAAAGGACGCTCTAACCTATTGAATCTACGCATCGTGCCTTTCGAGAATCGATTTCGATTTTCGGCCCGATGCGCTAGCCTCTCGACCGAGTGTTCGGGACGTTTTTTCCGTTTTTGTTCAGGAAAGCGAAATTCCCTCTTGCGCACAGAAACCCGAAAGTCTAATGGGGACGGGCCGTTATGGCTGGTCGGGGTGTAGCGCAGCCCGGTAGCGCACTTGACTGGGGGTCAAGGGGTCGTGGGTTCGAATCCCGCCACCCCGACCATTTAAACTTCCCCCAAAAACGTCCTGAAAATCAGACGGATACAAGCGATTGAGAAAATGGACCGGGGTGATCGCCCTTCGGGCCATGCAGGCTTCTTCGCCCGTCCTCCCGTTGCGGAAACGGTTTCCAATCAACCGAAAAAGCTCTAGAAGTCGCTTGAGAGCAACCGGAACGGGCATGACCCGCTTCAGTGAGGGAGAAGAACGATGGATGATGCCGTCAAGGGCTGCTGTGCCGTCTCGCGCAATGCAGGAGAGCCGGTGCCCGCCGCCGCGCCCGCCGCCGCGCCTTCCGTTGCCGGCGAGCGCTCCAATGCGATCTTCATTCCCGGCGGACGCAGCCATGTGGGCATGGACAATCCGGTCATCCCGCTTGATGGAGAGGGACCGGCGCGCAGCGTGAAGCTCAACGACTTTCTGCTGGAAGCCCAGACGGTGACGATCGGCCGCTTTGCCGATTTCGTCGCCGCGACAGGCTATGTCAGCGAGGCGGAGCGTTTCGGCTGGTCGGCCGTTTTCGCCGGGCTCCTGCCCGCCGAGACCGAAGTTACGGGCAATGCGCCGTCAACGCCGTGGTGGGTGCGCGTCGACGGGGCCAGCTGGCGTCAGCCGGAAGGGCCGGGAAGCTCGGTCGAAGACAGGCTCGATCATCCCGTAACCCAGGTCTCGCATGCCGATGCTCTGGCCTTTGCCGAATGGGTCGGCGGCAGGCTGCCGAGCGAGGCCGAGTGGGAACGCGCCGCCCATGGCGGCGTGCGCGGCCGCAAGTTCACCTGGGGCGACGAGGAGCCGGACGACGAGACCGTTTTCTGCAACATATGGCAGGGAACCTTTCCCCATACCAACACCATGGCTGACGGCTATATGGCCACAGCGCCTGCGCGGTCCTTTGCGCCGAACGAGGGCGGGTTCTACAACATGGCCGGCAATGTGTGGGAATGGACGGCGGATCCCTTCCGCATCCGCTCGCTCTCGCGCCACGCCAAGAAACGAAATGCCGATGCGGCGGCCGCCGGCGAGAGGCTCCTGAAGGGCGGTTCCTTCCTTTGCCACATCTCCTATTGCTATCGCTACCGGATCGCAGCCCGCATGGCGCTCACGCCCGACAGCGCGGCCAGCAATGTCGGTTTTCGCGTGGCTTATGATGCCTGAACCTCAGGCTATGCCGGAGCCGGAGCGTTTCTTCGGCATGCGCTCGGGGTGGACGCCTGCCTGGGCCAGGGTTCGTTCCAGAAGCTGTTCATAGATCGGATGACCGCCGATCCACTGCGCCACGAGATTCGCCGTCAGGCAGGTGGCGATCAGCGGCAGCGTCATCGTGTAGGCGCCGGTGAGCTCCAGCGTCAGCGCCACGCCGACGATCGGCGCGCGCACCGATGCCGAGAACAGCCCGCCCATGGCGGCAATGCCGAAGGTAAGCGGCACGGCGGCGCCTTCGGGCAGGAGCCCCGCAAGCGCTGTGCCGAAGGCAAGCCCGATGCAGATGGCAAGCGCCAGCATCGGCGCGAAGATGCCGCCCGGCGTGCCGGCGGAATAGCTGGCAACCATGCTGACATAACGCAGCACCGCAAGCCCCAGCAGCGCGCCGAGCGCCAGGTTGTCGCGCGCCATCATCACGATCACGTTCTCGCCGCCGGTGACGGCGCGCGGAAACAGGATGAACAGCGCGCCGACGGCAAGGCCGATCAGCCCCGGCATCAGGTATGGCACGCGCCTGTGCATGGCCATGACGAAGTTGCTCACGCCCATGATTGCGGCGTTGAGGCTGACGCCGACGGCGCCGAGCACGCAGCCGAGGATGACAAAGGCTGGCAGCAGCGCCAGTGCCGGAGCGGGCACGGACATGGAAAAATCGGGCGCCGTGCCGCCGATGACTTCCGTCATGACGGTGGCGAAGAAGGCGGCGGCGATCACGCCCATATAGGTGCGGAAGGTATAGGGAAACTGGCTGTGCGTTTCCTCGACGATGAACAGCACGGCGGCAAGCGGGGCATTGAAGGCGCAGGCAAGGCCGGCAGCAGCACCCGCGCCGAGGAGCCCGCGCCGCTCCACATCGGAGACCTTGAAGAAGTCGGTGATCGCCGCCGAAATCGATGCGCCGATGTGAATGGTCGGACCTTCGCGGCCGAGCACCAGCCCCGAGGAAAGGGCCGCGATGCCGGTGAGATATTTGACGGGCAGGACCTTGCGCCAGTGCACGGTGCGCAGATTGCTCATCGCGCCCTCGATTTCCTGGACGCCGCTGCCGCCGGCCTCCGGCGCATAGCGGCGAACGACATAGACCGAAGCGACCGTGAGGCACATGGTGACGAGCGCGGCAGCGCCGACCAGGAACGCGCCGTCGAGATGGCGCGACAGCACGGTCGGCCAGATGAGCAGCCTGTCGATGATCAGGTGGAAGAACGAACCGGCCGTGCCGGTCAGGATGCCCGCAGCCGCAGCCAGGACGATGAAGCGGGCCTCGGCCCGCCGGTCGCCGGGTTGATCGGGAAGCTGGGACATGTCATCCATGGGTAACCAACCGGATCGCAAGGGGTCAACATCAACGGAAAAGCAGGTGCATCGGAGCCTTGGGCTTGCAAGGCCCGTCGTGTTGCATCCCCCTTCACGCAAGGCCAGTATGCAGACAAGCGAATTGGAGTCTACCCTCGATCAAGGTCCATTCACACATTGCTTCCGCAACGTCATCAAGCCTTTATAATGCCTTGTATAGTAAGGGGAAAACGAAAGGAACTTTATCGTGACGGATGCCACTGCCGGTGATTTCGCGCTGAGCGCGCCCCTGACGCCGCTTGCACGGATAATCGACCAATCGCCGTTGACGCTGAAGCCCGAGACGAGTGCGGGCGAGGCGGTGAAGCTTTTCACCAAAAGCGGCGGCAGGTCCGTCACCATGGCCTGTATCCGCGATGCGGAGGGGCTTCTCGCCGGCGTCGTCTCCCTGCATGACTGCCTCCGCCACAAGCTTGACGATCCGGTCGGCATGTTTGCCCGCACGGACATGGCTGTGGCCCGTGCCGATCGTTCGGCCGAATCCGTTGCGCATGAGATGGTCGAGGGCGATATCGACTTCATGCCTGTCGTCGATCGGAGGAACCGGCTTGTCGGCATCATAGACGGCGCGCGGGCGAGCCGCTTCATGGTCGATACGCTGCAGGAGGACGCCGAGGTCTTCGTCGGCCTTTCGGGCACGGTCAACGACGACTATTTCGAGCGTTCGGTCTGGTCGGACTTCCGTCGCCGCTTTCCCTGGGTGCTGGGTCTGGCGATTGCGGGTCTCGCCGCCGGCTATGTCGTCCATATCTACGAGAGCGCTCTCGATGCGCTGGTGATCCTCGCGCTCTACATGCCCATGGTGGCCGATACCGGCGGCAATGTCGGCACCCAGTCGGCCAGCCTCGTCACCCGCGTTCTGACAACCGGCGGCATCCGCTGGGCAGAGGCAGCGACGATCATGTGGCGGGAAATGCGCGTTTCGTTGCTGATGGCCGCGATGCTGTTTGCCTTCGCCTTCCTCAAGGTGGTGCTGATCTCCAACGCCGCCGATGTTCCGGAAGGGATGACGCTTGAAGCGATCGGTCTCGCCATTGCCGTCGCCCTTGCCGCCCAGGTGGTCTCCGCCACGCTGATCGGCGCGCTGCTGCCGCTCGGCGCCGTTGCCGTGAAGCAGGATCCGGCCGTCGTCTCGGGCCCGGCGCTGACCACCATCGTCGACCTGACGGGGCTACTTCTCTATTTCACCATCACCACCATGATGCTTGGCATCGTCGTCGTGCATCAATAGAGGCACAGGCTCAGACCCCGTCTCCCGCGTGCCGGGCCTCGCGCATGCTGAGCGCTGCGGCAAGCGCGAAGCAGAAGGCGCCGAACCAGAGATTGGCGTTGGAGACATCCATCAACCCGGCCGAAACGCCATGGCGGGGCACATAGGCGAGCGTCGAGGCGATCATGAAGGCGATGCAGCCGACAAGGTTGATCGCGGCGATCCACCAGCCGAGTTCGCGGCGGGGCTTTGAGAAATGGGCGTGTCCGACCTCGATATAGGCGAGATAGGCCGAGACCAGGAACAGCACGGAGCCGATCATGCCCGGCGTCCAGATCGCGAGATCCTGCGCGACCCAACCCTTCGGCGCGTTGATGGCATCGAAGGTGTTGAAGTTGAACGCAACCGTGCCGACGAACTGCGTCGCGGCGCTGAGCCAGCCGGGGCTGTCCGGGCTCCAGCCGAAGAGCTTCGGCCTGACGCCGGAGCCTGCCGCCGTCTGGTCGGCATTGGCCGCCTGGAACAGCTGCAGATAGGCCGCCGTCGTGAACGGAATCGAGCCGAGGAAGAAGGTGACGTTGGTCGTCCACCCCGGCAGACCGGAGACGAGCTTCGGATAGAGCGCCATCGCGCTTCCCGCCATGAACAGCGAGGCGCCGATGACGAAGACCAGCCCCATGATCCAGTTATAGCGGGCGGTCTGCCAGGCTGGCGCGCGAACGTGTTCCAGCGCGCGCCTGTGGCGGAACAGTCCCTTGCGGTGATCGCGGGCACGCCAGAGCAACCGGCGACCGTCGCGCGTTTCGTGACGCAGCGTGACGAAAGGCCAGGCGCCCGCCTGAAGGTGCTCTTCCGCGTGGGTGTCCTTTGACATCATGCCTTCTTCTGTCTGCCGGTAACTCTTTGATGACGCTTGCCGGCGACTTTGGCCGCTCGTGTGGCGAAGGTCAACCACGGGGAATGGCCGGAGATCGCCAAGCGGGCGCTCTTTGCTGTTGATCGCAGGCGTCATTCGGGCAAGACTTGGCGCAGTCTGCAGGAGACGGGGCGGGATGGCTGCCTGCCGCGAAACGAGAGGGATGAATAACGCATGGATCGCGCACACGACCCGAGCCAGCTTGAAATGGTTGTATTGATGACGCCGGACATGGCGAATTTCTCCGGCAAGGTGCACGGCGGGGCTCTGTTGAGTCTGCTCGACCGCGTGGCCTATTCCTGCGCCGCGCGCTTTTCCCAGGATTACGCCGTCACGCTGTCTGTCGACCAGGTGACCTTTCGCGAGCCGATCAATGTCGGCGAACTCGTCACGCTTCGCGCCTCCGTCAACTATACCGGACGGACATCGATGGAGATCGGCATCCGGGTGGAGGCGGAGGATGTGCGCACCGGCCATCGCCGCCACACCAATTCCTGTTATTTCACCATGGTCGCCGTGGATGAGCGCGGCAAGCCGACGCCGGTGCCGAAGCTCGATCTCGATACGCCCGACAAGGAACGCCGCTTCGAGGAGGCCCAGATGCGCCATCAGTTGCGCAAGGAATACGAGGCCCGTTTCCGGGAACTGAAATCCGAAAAGGGCTGAGGCCGGAGCTTTCTGTCTGGAACGGCTTTCGCCGGCCTATGCTGCGCCGCAAACGATAACGTGCGGCTCACATTTTCTTCATCGCGTGGAAACTCTGTAAAATCAGTCATTTGGTTCATTGAACAGTTCGTTCAGCATTTGCGAAATTGTCGAGCACGCAAATTCCGCTAGCTGTGGTGGTGCACGCGACCATTCCGGTCCTGTCCAAACCGCATCAGCGAAAGGTTATTCATGTTCCGTTTTGCTACCACGGCTGTCGTTCTGTCCTTGATGTCCGCTCCGGTTCTTGCCGCCCCGGTCTCCTATGAGTTCGACAAGTCGCACAGCAACCTGTCATTCAGCTACAACCACCTCGGCTACTCGATCACCGACGGCCGTTTCGGCGAGTGGGATGCCACGTTGACGATTGACGCCGAGGCGCCGGAAAACTCTTCGGTTGAGTTCGTGATCGCCGCCGACAGCCTCGACACGTTCTGGGATGCGCGCGACGAACACTTCAAGAGCGCCGATTTCTTCGACGTCGCCAATTATCCGGACATCACCTTCGTCAGCACCGAGGTGAAGAAAATCTCCGATACCGAGCTTGAAGTCACCGGCGACCTGACGATCAAGGACACCACTGTTCCTGCTGTTCTGGCTGTCGAAATCCTGTCCTTCGGCGAGCACCCGATGGCCGAGAAGCAGGCTGCCGGCTTCCTGGTGGAGACGACCGTGCTGCGCTCCGATTACGGCATGGACATGTACACGCCCTACATCGGCGATGAAGTGTCCGTCGTCTTTTCCGGCGAAGCGCTGATTGCCGAGTAACGGCTGACGGCAAGCCGCGCGGGGCGGGGCCGGCAGGCCGGTTCCGCACGCGCCCGGAGATGTTTCAATGATCAAGAACACCAGACATGGTTACGGCGCCGTCGCCATCCTGTTTCACTGGGTCATGGCGCTGCTCATTCTCGGCATGCTCGGCCTTGGCCTCTATATGGTGCGGCTGCCGCAGTCGGACCCGAATGCCTTCGCGCTGTTCCAGTTGCACAAGTCGATCGGCTTCGTCGTGCTGACGTTCGCCATGCTTCGGCTGCTGTGGCGGGCCGTCAACCCTTCGCCGAAACTGCCGGCGGACATGCCTGTCTGGGAGAAGGGTGTCGCGCATCTGGGGCATGCCGGGCTTTACGCGATGATGTTCCTGCTGCCGCTTTCCGGCTGGCTGGTGGTCTCGGCGTCTCCCTGGGGCATCCCGACGATCGTCTTCAATCTTTTCGAGGTGCCGCATCTGCCGGTGCCGGGGGACAAGGCTGCCACGGAGGCGCTTGCCGCCGCCGTGCATGAATACGGCGCCTATTTCCTCATCCTGCTTGTCGCCGGCCATGTGGCCGCAGCCTTCAAGCACCATTTCATTGCCCGCGACGAGACGCTGAGGCGCATGGTGCGCCCCTCGCGCGCGGCGTGACCCGGACACAGGAGAACGATATGAGATTCAAAGCTTTCACCGCCGCTCTGGCGCTCGCAACAGCTTTCGCCTCGCCGGCGCTTGCCGAAACCTGGACCGTCGATCAGGACAACAGCTCGCTCGGTTTCGAGGTGCCCCAAGGGGGCAAGACGCTTTCCGGCACATTCGAAAGCTGGGCGGCATCGATCGACTTCGACATGCAAGCACCGGAAGACGCGCTCATCACCGTCGAGATCGACACCGGAAGTGCTGTAACCGGCAACGGCCAGTATGACGGCATGCTGGAGACGTCCGACTGGTTCGCCGTCGATGAATTCGGATCAGCCGATTTCACCACGGACAATGTCCTGGCTCTCGATGACGGCAGCTACAAGGCAGACGGCCTTCTGACGATCAAGGCGGTCACCCTGCCTATCGAGCTCAACTTCACGCTCGATATCGACGGCGATACGGCCCATGTCGTCGGCACGGCGACGCTTGACCGCAAGGAATACGATCTCGGTCCCGCCGTGAACGCCGATACGGTCGGCGAGACGGTGACGGTGCTTCTGGATTTGACGGCGATGCGGTAAAACAGTCCGCGATTCATACGAAAAAAAGCCGTTGCATCGATCAGATGCGGCGGCTTTTTATTGACGGCAAGCTTTGGCTTGTTACTCGTCGCTCATCTTCAGCGCGGCGATGAAGGCTTCCTGCGGGATTTCCACCTTGCCGAACTGGCGCATGCGCTTCTTGCCGGCCTTCTGCTTTTCCAGAAGCTTGCGCTTGCGGGTGGCGTCGCCGCCATAGCATTTTGCCGTCACGTCCTTCCGGAGCGCCGAGATCGTCTCGCGCGCGATCACATTGCCGCCGATGGCGGCCTGGATCGGGATCTTGAACATGTGCTTCGGGATCAGCTCCTTCAGCTTCTCGCACATGTCGCGCCCGCGCTTTTCGGCCGCCGTCCTGTGCACCAGCATGGACAGAGCGTCGACCGGCTCGCCGTTGACGAGGATCGACATCTTCACCAGATTGCCGGCGCGATAGTCGTCGAGGTGATAGTCGAACGAGGCGTAGCCCTTGGAAATCGACTTCAGCCGGTCGTAGAAATCGAACACGACCTCGTTGAGCGGCAGGTCGTAGGAGAGCATCGCCCGGTTGCCGACATAGGTCAGATTGGTCTGGATGCCGCGGCGGTCCTGGCAAAGTTTCAGGATCGCGCCCAGATGATCGTCCGGCGTCAGGATCGACGCCTTGATCCACGGCTCGCGGATCTCGGCGATCTTCACCACTTCCGGCATGTCGGCCGGATTGTGCAACTCGATCTCGCGCCCGTCCGTCATCGTCAGTTCGTAGACAACGGAGGGGGCGGTTGCGATCAGGTCGAGGTCGAATTCGCGCTCCAGCCGCTCCTGGATGATTTCCAGATGCAAGAGGCCGAGGAAGCCGCAGCGGAAGCCGAAGCCAAGCGCTGCCGAACTCTCCATTTCGTAGGAGAAGGACGCATCGTTGAGCCTGAGCTTGCCGACGGCGGCGCGCAGGTCTTCGAAGTCGTTTGCATCGACCGGGAACAGACCGCAGAACACCACCGGCTGGGCCGGCTTGAAGCCCGGCAGCATCTTTTCCGTCGGGCGCTTGTCCTCCGTGATCGTGTCACCGACGCGGGTATCGGCCACTTCCTTGATGGAGGCGGTAATGACGCCGATCTCGCCGGGGCCGAGCTCGTCGACAACCAGCATTTTCGGCGTCAGCACGCCGACGCGGTCCACCGGATATTTGGCGTCCGTGCCCATCATGCGGATGGTCTGGCCCTTTTTCAGAATGCCGTCGATGACGCGCACCAGAACCATGACGCCCAAATAGGTGTCGTACCAGCTGTCGACCAGAAGCGCCTTCAGCGGCGCATCGGCGCCCTTTTCGGTCGCAGGCGGGGGCAGCTTGTGGACGATGGCTTCGAGCACGTCCGGCACGCCCATCCCTGTCTTGGCGGAGATCAGCAGCGCGTCGGAGGCATCGATGCCGATCACATCCTCGATCTGCTCCTTGACCCGCTCGGGGTCGGCGGCCGGCAGGTCCGCCTTGTTCAACACGGTCACCAGCTCATGATCATTGTCGATCGCCTGATAGACGTTGGCGAGCGTCTGCGCCTCCACGCCCTGGGATGCGTCGACCACCAGCAGCGACCCCTCGCAGGCCGAAAGCGAGCGCGAAACC
Organism: Martelella sp. AD-3; assembly: GCF_001578105.1. Classification (GTDB taxonomy): domain Bacteria; phylum Pseudomonadota; class Alphaproteobacteria; order Rhizobiales; family Rhizobiaceae; genus Martelella. The sequence goes on from NZ_CP014275.1 coordinate 1,075,640, forward strand.
TCATAGGCGAAGTCGACATGGCCGGGCGTGTCGATCAGGTTCAGCACGTAGGTCTCGCCGTTCTTCGCCTTGTAGTGCAAGCGCACGGTCTGGGCCTTGATGGTGATGCCGCGCTCGCGCTCGATGTCCATGTTGTCGAGAACCTGGGCGGACATCTCACGCTCCGCCAGCCCGCCGCATGTCTGTATCAGGCGGTCGGCCAGCGTCGATTTCCCGTGGTCGATATGGGCCACGATGGAAAAGTTGCGGATATGGTCCAGTGGAATGCGGTCTTCATTTGTGCTCATGCGCGCGCATATAGCAGCGCGCGCGGTTTCTTGGAAGCGAAATTGCGGGGAGAGCAGCGTGGTCAGCAGCCGAGCGCTTCTTGATCTTTGATATAGCTTTCGCGCTCCGAATGCAGATCCTTGATGCGATAGGCAATGTCGATCTTCCATCGCTTGATCTCTTCGATCATCCCCTCCGCACTTTCGATTTGTTTCTGAAGGTCTCGTGCATCCCTAAGCTTCATTGCGACATAGACAACCGTGACGACTCCACCGAGGCGCTTGACGATGGTCTCGGCGGCAATGCCGATGATATCATGGGCGGAAATGCCGAGATCGCTGATGATATCAAGCAGTTTGGGGCGGTATTGCTTGATCTTGTTTTCAAGGTCCGAAATCTGTGCATCATGTTTGCGGCTCTCTGCCGCCAGTTCGTCGCTCCGGGCCAGCAGAGCTTTTTCAATACGGCGCAAGCGGCTGCATTCAGAGTAATTGTCGTTTGCCATCCGGTGGCCTTTCTCGCTATCTTGCTCGCACCTGCAATTTTAAGGCGAGACGGCAATGCGAGGAAAAGCGGCGATATCTTTTGCCAGGCTGGTCTTCGCTTCGGCCGCGTTCATGCTGATGTCTTTGTCCGGTCCACAAACGAGCTTTGCAGGGGATTGGTCGTTTCAGGAACATCCTCAGCCAAGCACAGAAATCTCGTTCGAGGAATTGCTCTATATCGATGGCGACTGGAAACGGGACGGAATGCTGCCGGAGTGCGGCGGCAAGGTGCATCGCAGCTACGAAATCTACCTGAAATACTTTCCCGAATATGCGGAGACTGCTGAGCCGGAGCAGGCCTATCAGACCTGGCGGGACTATATACTGGCGGACGAAGAGAATTCTCTCGGTGGCTGCATGACCGGCGCTTACGCCTCTGCCATCGAAACGCTCTACAAGCGCGATCCGTCACGCATCACGGTCTCCTATTGCGGCCGTTTTTCCGGAGAACCGACGACGGAGGAAGACCTGTTCGTTGTCGATAAAATCCGCTACCTTGAGGGGCTGGCCGACAAGGGCTTTGCGGTGGCGCAAGGCTATTATCTGCTGATGGACGGCAACAGTGTGGTCCGGCTGAACCCCGATATCCTCTACTTCCTCAGACGTGCGCTGGACGGTTCCTCCTTTGCAAACGATCTTGGATTGTTCGATACCCAGGACAGCATCTTCGCCGTCAACAGCCCTGGGCTGGAGGAACAGCTCAGCTCCGAGCGCAAGGCCTTCGTCGATGGCGCTGTGTTGCGAAACGATCTTTCTGCCGTGCTGGAAACCACCGGTCCTTGCGGGGATACGGCCTGGCGAGAGGCTGACTAGGCCTGCAGCCTGACAGCCGGGCGGTTCCAGAAAATATCCGCTTGACTCTCTTATAGTGGAAATCCATGATCGCATCATGGATATTATCGACTCAACTTTCGACCGAACCATTGCGCTCAACCTCAAGAGGCTGCGGGCCGAAAAGGGGCTGACGCTCGACCGGCTTGCCGAACTGTCCGAGGTCAGCCGGGCGATGATCTCGCGCATCGAGCGGGCGGAGGCCTCGCCGTCCGCGCTGGTGCTGGCGAAGATCTGCGCCGCGCTCGGCACGTCGCTCTCGGCCTTCTTTTCCGATGCGGACAGGCCTGTCGATCCGCTGTCGCGCCGGGTCGACCAGCCGGTCTGGCGCGATCCGGAGACGGGCTATACCCGTCGTTCGATATCGCCGTCGGGCACCGGTTCGGCGGTCGATATCGTGCTCATCCGCTTTCCCGCCGGCGGCCGCATCGCCTATCCGCCCAAGCACGGCGCGGCGGAGCTGCGCCAGCACGTCTGGGTGCTGGATGGCGTGCTCGATGTCGAGTTCGGCGAGGAGAACCATCAGCTTTCCAAGGGCGACTGCCTGTTCATGCCGGTGGCGGACCCGCATGTTTTCTCAAATCCCGGCGCGACCGATGTCACCTATTCGGTGATCATCGAGCGCGCGCCATAGTCAGGAGCAGTCATGGACATCAGACTTTTGGACGGTGCGGAGGCGGAAGCCGCCATTCCCGGACTTTGCGCGTTGCTGGCCGACAGTATCGAGGACAATGCCTCCATGGGCTTCATGGCGCCCTATGATGCGGGCGCGGTCGACGCGTTCTGGCGGCAAGTTGCCGCCGGCGTTGCGGCCGGATCGGTCATTCTCGCCATTGCCGAGGAAGACGGTGTGCTCGTCGGCACGGTGCAGGCGGGGCTGGCGCAAAAGCCGAACCAGCTTCATCGCGGCGATGTGATGAAGCTCATCGTGCTGCGGGCATGCCGTGGACGGGGCATTGCGCGCCGCCTTATGGAGGCGCTGGAGGCCGAATGCCGCAAGCGGGACCGCTGGCTTCTGGTGCTCGACACCGCCACCGGCAGCGCGGCGGAGGCGATCTATCCGCGCCTCGGCTGGAACCGCGTCGGCGTGGTGCCGGACTATGCGCTTTATCCCGAAGGCGGCTATTGCGACACGACCTTCTTCTACAAACGCCTTCAGGGCTGAGCATCGTCCTCTTCGGGAAAGAATACGGCTTCGATCGGCAATCCGAAGACGCCCGCGATCCTGAAGGCCAGCGGCAGTGACGGGTCATAGCGCCCCGCCTCGATCGCAATCACGCTCTGGCGGGAAATGTTCAGTTCTTCGCCGAGCCTTGCCTGTGACCAGCCGCGCTCGGCCCTAAGGCGCTTCACGATGTTCTTCATCCGAGCGAGCCGGTCTCGCGCCAGGTGAGATAAAGGGCCGCAACGGCATAGGATAGCCAGTAGATCGGATTGAGCCAGAACAGCGAGAATGTGTCGATATCGCCAAAAAGCTCCAGATAGCCCAAGGCGGTCGCCAGGCAGAAGACCACTGCCAGACCCGCGATGATCGCGCGGATTTGTATGACGCGAAGAAATTCGTCGATCTCGCGGACATAGCGCAGATGCGCCCAGAAAAAAGCGAGGAGGGCGGCAATGGCCACCGCCATCAGCCCGATGACCATGACGGACACATCCGGCCTGTGGTCGCTCATCCGGTCGATTGCGAATGACGCGGCGAGGAAAATCACCAGTGCTGGAATCATTGCGGAAAAATAGCGCCGTGTCGCCTGATTGTTGGTCATCGGCCTGGTTCCTGATTTGTAAAGTTACCTTTACATACATCGCCTCGGCCGGATTGTAAAGTCTGCTTTACAACTTGCTTATCCGGTGAGCCAACCATGCGGCCTGAGGCGTAATCCGCAATTGTGCGGCAGAACTTGGCGTCTGCTGTGGATTTTGCGCCGGAATGGGGCTACCGAAAGTGAGGAAATCTCATTGGTAAGGGGTCCGAAAATGCGTGTCATCTATTCCGAGGATCACAAGCTGCGTGACGCCAAGACCGAGCTGCATGGCGGAGAACTGGTGAAGCCGTTTGAGGGGCCGTTCCGGGTGGAGTGGATCCGGGCCGCGCTGAAGGAAAAGGGGTTTGACGACGAGGTCGCGCCGGCGCGCCACGATCTTTCCGTGCCCCTCAAACTGCACGATGCCGGCTATCTGGAGTTCCTTGAAACCGTCTGGGAGCGCTGGCTGTCGGCCGGCTTCACCACCGAGGCGATCCCGATCTCGCTTCCCGTGCGCCGTTCCTACCACGCCCGGCCGCCGCACAATATCGACGGGCTCCTGGGTTATTACGCCAATTCGGTTGAGACCTCGATCACCGAAGGCACCTATGAGGCCGCGATCGCGGCGAAGGACTGCGCCATGACCGGGGCCGATTATCTCGGCGAGGGACATCGCTTTGCCTTCGCGCTCTGCCGCCCGCCCGGCCATCATGCGGGCATCGACCTCTACGGCGGCTATTGCTTCCTCAACAATGCCGCCATCGCCGCCCAGCGAATGCTCGACAATGGGGCAAAGAAGGTTGCCATCCTCGATGTCGATTTCCACCACGGCAACGGCACGCAGGACGTCACCTATGAGCGCGACGACATCTTCTTCGCGTCGCTGCACGGCGAGCCGGATGATGCCTTCCCCTATTTCTGGGGCCACAGGGAAGAGACCGGCAAGGGCAGGGGCGAGGGCTACAACGCCAACTTTCCCATGCCGCGCAACACCGCCTGGCCGGCCTATGGCGAGGCGCTGGAGGCCGCGCTTAGACGGATTTCGGCCTTCGGCGCGGAGGCCCTGGTCCTGTCGCTCGGCGTCGACACCTTCGAAAAGGATCCGATCTCCTTCTTCCGCCTGAAGACGCCTGATTTTCGCACCATGGGCGCCAGGGTCGCCGGGCTCGGCATCCCGGTCCTCACCGTCATGGAAGGCGGCTACGGCGTGCACGAGATCGGCGACAATGTCGCCAATGTCCTGATCGGACTGGAAGAGGACGGAGCCTGAACCCTCCACCGGACAACCCCTCCGTTAATGCTGCATTCAGGTTGAGAGGATTACCGACACCACCGAAGGTTGCGGCTTGACCCTTACCCGGTCCGCCGCCTTTGCTTCAGGTGTTTGCTTCAGGAGGAAGCCGATGTTGAAGGCAGTAAGGAAGGCATTCGTCACGGCCGTGGCGGCGGGCATGCTGGCGGCAGCCGCGATCACGCCGGCCGCGGCGCATCCCGCAGGTGGTTTTCATGGCGGCGGCTTCCATGGGGGCGGTTTCGGTCACTATCACGGCGTGCCCATGGGTCCCGGTCCGGCGCTGCATGGCGGGCTCCACGGGCCTGTCGCTCCGCACTGGCACGGAAATCCGGGCGGTCCCGGCTGGCATGGCGGCGGCCGCTACGGGCCGCATTGGCACGGCAATCCGCCGCCGCCCTACAGGCCGGTCGGTCCCTATCCGGGTCCCTATTTCGGCCCCGTCTATGGCGGTCCCTACGGGCCTTATGGTCCGGGCTGGTATGGCGGCCCCTACTGGAACAACTGGGGCCCGGCGATCACCTTCGGCGCCGGCGCGCTGATTGGCGGCGGCGTTGCGGCAGCCGCATCGTCCGGCGATGTCGCCCCCGTTCAGGCCGGCATCAATCCGAAGCATTATCAATGGTGCGAGGACCACTACAAGTCCTACCGCGCCTCGGACAATACCTACCAGCCCAATAGCGGGCCACGCAAAGAGTGCACCTCGCCCTATTACTGAGACGGCGCGAGAACACGATTTGTGAACGCGCGCGGCGTCTTTTGACCGGCGGCGCGCGCCCTTTCTCCTTTCTGAAACGTTAATCCCGGGTTCAGGCGGGCTTGATTAGTCTCTGCCTGTAACCAAGGATATCGTCGACCGACCCTTCGGCGCGGCAAACAGGAGAATGAGATGATCAGATTGGCAAGGAAAACGGCGGCGGCCGCCATTGCCTCCGCATTCATGGCGGTGAGCGTTCTGCCTGCCGAGGCGATGCCGGCGATGAAGCCGGTCCCGACGGCGGATAATGCCGTGCAGCCGGTGCAGTATCGCGGCGGCGATCGCTACAATGACAATCGCGGCGGCTGGGGCCGCAATCGCGGTTATGACAGGCGCTATTACAACGGAGGCGGCTGGGGCTACAACGGCGGTCGGGGCTATCGTCCGCCGCCGCCCGGATATTACTACGACGACAATGACGACGCCTGGGTGCCGCTCGCCATTCTCGGCGCGGGCGCGCTGATCATCGGCGGCGCGGTCGCGGCAAACCAGAGCCGCCAGCCGCAGCAGACCTACGGGGTAAACCCGAAGCACTACGACTGGTGCGAGTCGCGCTACCGCTCCTACCGCCCGTCGGACAACACCTTCCAGCCCTATAACGGCCCGCGCAAACAGTGCCTGTCGCCGTATTACTGATTGCGGATAGGCGTGTAAGATCGGGGGCCCCGCAGTGCAAGCTGCGGGGTCTTGTTTTGTCTCTCAGTCCCGCCTGAGGCAGGCCACCGCCTCGACATGGGCGCTCCAGAAGAACTGGTCGACCGGGACGACAGTGTCGATGCTATAGCCGCCATCCCTCAGGATGGCGAGATCGCGGCCAAGGGTCTGCGGATTGCAGGATACGGCAACGATCCGGGCGACATCCGAGCGCGCCAGTTCCTCGGCCTGTTCTTTCGCGCCGGCGCGCGGCGGGTCGAACACGACGCCGTCGAAGGGTGCCAGTTCGCGCGGCAGAAGCGGGCGGCGGAAGAGGTCGCGCCGCTCCGTCGTCACCTGTTTCAGGCCTTGCCGGTTGCGCACGGCCTGGTCGAGGGCCGCAAGCGCCGGCCCGTCGAACTCGACGGCGTGGACGCGGGATTTCGCCGCCAGCCTGAGAGCGAAGGTGCCGAAGCCCGAAAAGAGGTCGGCAACCCGCTTGCTGCCCTTCAGATGCCTGACGACTATGTCCGTCATCGCTTCTTCCGCGCCGCGCGTCGCCTGGGCGAAGCTTGCCGGCGGCGGAAACACCCGCGTGCCCGAAAGGGTGAGTTCCGGCTTCACCGGTTCGACGATAATTTCGTCGCCGATGGCAAGCCGGGCGATGCCCCTGACGCTCATGACCGCGCGGGTGGCTGCCTGCCGGCGTTTCTCCGACGGCGCCTTGATGCCGGCAAAGCTGATGTCGAGACCGGTCTCGGTCTCCATGACGGCGATGCGGAAGGGGTCGCTGGTGGAGACCAGAATGCCGGCCAGAAGCTTCAGCGCCGGGAGCCGCGCAAAAAGCGTCGGCGAGAGCACGGGACACTCCTCGATGGCGACGATATGATGGCTTTCCGGGCTGGAAAAGCCGAGCAGAATGCCGTTTTCCGTGCGGCGTCCGGCAAAGCTCGCGCGCCGCCGCTCTCCGGGCCCGGACGTCACCAGCGGCGCGACGGGGCAGTCGATGCCGTGGGCCGCGAGTGCATCGACCACGACCTGCCGCTTGAAGGCGTCATAGGCGGAGCGTTCGAGGTGCTGCAGCGCGCAGCCGCCGCAGGTGCCGTTCTCGCCGTCCGGCCCGAAATGGCGGCAGACCGGGGCGATCCGGTCGGGAGAGGCGTCAAGCAGCGACAGCATCATGGCTTTCGATTTCTCGCGCGCAACCATCACCGTCTCGCCGGGCAGCGTGAAGGGAATGAAAACCGGGCCTTGCGCATGGGCGGCGATCCCGTCGCCCTGGCTTCCGAGCCGTTCGATCTCAAAGGTTTCAGCGGCCATGACGGTCCAGCCTTTCGGTTGCGCCGGACTTTTGACCGGCAAGCAGATATTCCTGGTTTCCGTCGCCGCCCTCGATCGGGGAGGGAGTGATGCCAAGGCTTTGCCAGCCCTGATCGCGAACCAGCCAGGCTTCCAGTTCTTGGGCGATCTTCGGCCCGAGCGTGGGATCCTTCAACAGGCCCTTCTTGCCGATATTCTCCCTGCCTGCCTCAAATTGCGGCTTGACCAGAAGCACGCAGAAGGCGCCGGGTTCGGCAAGGGCGAGCGCCGGCGGCAAAGCCAGCTTCAGCGAGATGAAGGAGACGTCCGAGACGACGAATCCCAATGGCCGGTCACCGATGTCAGCGCGCGCAAGGTTGCGGGCATTCACGCCCTCCAGATTGGTCACGCGCGGGTTGCCGACAAGCCGCCCCGCCATCTGGCCATGGCCGACATCGACGGCCGTCACATGGGCCGCGCCGCGTTCCAGAAGCACCTGGGTAAAGCCGCCGGTCGATGCGCCGATATCGACCGCGTCGGCGCCCTCGGGCGAAATATTGAAATGGTCGAGCGCGGCAATCAGCTTCAGCGCCGCGCGAGAAACATAGGCGCCCGCCGGATCATCGACAGCGATGGCGCTTCCCGCGGGCACGGTCTCGCCCGGCTTCTTCGCGATACGGCCATTGACCGTGACGGCGCCGCGCAGAACGGCGTCGCGCGCCCGCGAACGGGTTTCGAAATGGTTGAGGCTGACCAGAAGCTGGTCGAGGCGCTGGGCGGTGTCGGTCATACCCGCTCCATGGACGCATTTGCCGGCAAGCGCAAGCCTTGCCGTTTACCCGGTCGTGCCGGTCGAGATGCCGGAGCGGCCAAGCGCGCGGAAGACCGTATCGACGATCCCGTCGCGGTCGAGGCCCGCCTTCTCATACATCACTTCGGGCTTGGCCTGTTCCATCCAGATGTCGGGCAGCACCATCTGGCGCACACGCAGGCCGCCGTCCATCAGGCCCTCATTGGCGAGAAACTGGATGACATGAGCGCCGAAGCCGCCGGCCGCCCCTTCCTCGATCGTCACCAGCACCTCGTGATGGGCGGCGAGCTGGCGGATAAGGTCACGGTCGAGCGGCTTGGCAAAGCGCGCATCGGCAACGGTCGTCGAAAGCCCTGCCGCGTTCAGCACGGTGGCCGCCTCGCGACATTCGCCAAGGCGCGTGCCGAAGGAAAGCAGCGCCACCTTCGAGCCCTCGGAAATGATCCGGCCCTTGCCGATCTGAAGGATTTCGCCGCGTTCGGGCAGTTCGATCCCCGTGCCTTCGCCGCGCGGATAGCGGAACGAGATCGGGCCGTCGCTGTAGTCGGCGGCGGTGCGAACCATGTGCATCAGTTCCGCCTCGTCGGCGGCCGCCATCACCACGAAGCCGGGCAGGGTGGCGAGATAGGTGGTGTCGAACGAGCCTGCATGGGTCGGTCCATCCGCCCCGACAAAGCCCGCCCGGTCGATCGGAAAGCGCACCGGCAGGCCCTGGATCGCGACGTCATGGACGACCTGGTCATAACCGCGCTGCAGGAAGGTCGAGTAAAGCGCGCAGAAGGGTTTCATCCCCTCGCTTGCAAGGCCGGCCGCGAAGGTGACGGCGTGCTGTTCGGCAATGCCGACATCGAAGAGCCGGCTCGGGTAGAGCTCCTGGAACTTGTCGAGCCCGGTGCCGGACGGCATGGCGGCGGTGATCGCCACCACATTCTCGTCATGGCGGGCTTCCTCGATCAGCGCCCTGGAGAAGACGGAGGTGTAGCTCGGCGCATTTGGCTTGGCCTTTGCCTGGGTCCCGGTGACAACGTCGAAACGGCTGACGGCGTGGCACTTGTCGGCGGCGGCCTCGGCCGGGGCATAGCCCTTGCCCTTCTGCGTCACCACATGGATCAGCACCGGCCCGCGCGCATTGTCGCGCGCATTACGCAGCACCGGCAACAGGTGCTCGAAGGAATGGCCGTCGATCGGGCCGATATGATAGAAGCCGAGCTCCTCGAACATGGTGCCGCCGGTGACGAAGCCGCGGGCGTGGCCGACGGCGCGGGAAATCGCCCGGTCGATCGATTTGCCGAGATAGGAGGTCAGCCGCTTGGAAAAGTCGCGGACCTCGAGATAGGTCCTGCCGGAAGCGAGCCGCGCCAGATAGGCGCTCATTGCCCCTGTCGGGCGGGCGATCGACATGTCGTTATCGTTGAGGATCACGATCTGGCGCGCGCCGAGCGCGCCGGCATTGTTCAGCGCCTCATAGGCCATGCCCGCCGACATCGCGCCGTCGCCGATGACGGAAATGACGTTGCGCGGGTTATCCTGAAGCTTCGAGGCGACCGCCATGCCGAGGCCGGCGGAAATGGAGGTCGAGGAATGACCGGCGCCGAAGGGGTCGTATTCGCTCTCCGCGCGGCGGGTGAAACCGGAAAGTCCGTTCTCCTGCCGCAGCGTCCGCATCCGGTCGCGCCGACCGGTCAGGATCTTGTGCGGATAGCACTGGTGGCCGACATCGAAGATTACCCGGTCATGCGGCGTGTTGAAAACCTTGTGGATGGCGATCGTCAGTTCGACCACGCCCAGGCCCGCGCCCAGATGCCCGCCGGTGCGCGAAACCGCGTCGATCATCTCCGCGCGCACTTCGCCCGCAAGCTGCGGCAGGTCGCGGTCTTCCACGTCGCGAAGGTCTGCTGGCAGGTTGATCCGGTCGAGGATGGAGGTTTTGGCCGGTAGCGTCACGTCTTGAAGCCTCGTGCGCGAAACGGTCGCGCGTTTTCTGTTTCTAAATCGGTTCTAGCGAATTTCAGCGTCCGGGCAAAGGAACAAATTCCGTTTCATCGCCGGGGACGAGGCCGAATCGGCCCTGCCGCCAGTCTTCCTTTGCCTGCTCGATGCGTTCCTTCGAGGAGGAGACGAAGTTCCACCAGATATGCCGCGGTTTTTCCAAAGCCGCTCCTCCGAAAAGCATGAGACGGCATCCGTGTTCCCCAGAACCCGCAATCGTGATCGTGTCGAGGGGCGCGAGCACAAGCAGTTGCTCCGGACCGAAGACGTCGCCGGCGATCTCCACCGCGCCCTCCAGCACGTAGATTGCTCGCTCCTCATGCTCGGCGGGGAAGGAGAAGCGCGCGCCCGGCCTGAGCGCAATGTCGACGAACAGCGTATCGGTAAAGGTCCGCACGTCCGCCTTCAACCCGCAGAAATCACCGAGCACCACGCGCCCGCTGACGCCGGCCTCGGAGATCGTCGGCAGCGCGTTCTTCTCCGTATGGCCGAAGGTCGGGTCGGTCTCCTCGTCGCTTTCCGGCAGGGCGAGCCAGGTCTGGACGCCGGAGAGCGCATGCGGGCGCAGCCGGAGATCCTCCGGCGTGCGCTCCGAATGGACGATGCCGCGCCCGGCCGTCATCAGGTTGACGTCGCCGGGCCGGATGACGGTATGATTGCCGAGCGTGTCGCGATGGCCGATTTCCCCCGTGGTGAGATAGGTCACGGTCGAAAGCCCGATATGGGGATGCGGCTTGACGTCGAGCGCCTCGCCATTGCCGCCGAAGCGCGCCGGACCCATGCGATCAAAGAAGATGAACGGGCCGACAAGCCTGCGCTTGATCGTCGGCAGCGCGCGGCGCACCTCGAACCCGCCGATATCGCTGGTGCGCGGAATGATGAGCTGCGACACGGCATTGCACGACTGTGCGTCGCCGAATTCGGGGTCCTTACCGGGGAAAAACGACATTGCGGCACCTTTCTCAGCGCCGGGCGCTGTCAGTCGGCCTCAGGCCTCATCGAGAGGCTCGGTTCCGGCGGGCTTGCCCTCGCGGTCGAGCCGGATCTTCTCCACCCGCGCTTCGGCCGCGTTCAGCAGCTTGTCACAGTGTTTCTTCAGTTCCTCGCCGCGGGCATAGATGGCGATCGATTCATCCAGCGCCACGTCGCCGCGTTCAAGCCGCGCGACAATCCGCTCAAGCTCGTCCACGGCGCGCTCGAAGGTGAGTTCGGAAACGGCGGTCGGCTTTTCCGGATCGGTCATAGTCCTGCCTCTTGATTTTGCGATCACATCCCGCACTTAACCCGGCGGGGCCGTTCAGGCAAGGTAATGCACGGCGGTGTGATTGCAAGCCGGAGCACGTTTTGATGATCCTGCCTTCTGGCCGCTAACCATTCGGAGACCGCGTCGTTTCATTTGACGTGGAAAGGTTCTATAGAACGGATGGGCCGGCCCGCGCCGCGGGAGGCATGAGAATAAAGACGTGTTGCGTAACGGGCCGCGCGCTCAAGAAAGGCAGGCGGCCGGGAAGGTGTGTCCGATGGACGACAGGCATCCGGAGCGAATTGAACTGCGCGTTCCCTACCGGGATATCGATATGCACGGGCGCATGCACACGGCCGCCTATATCGAGCATGCGGAAGAGGCGCTTGCGCATTTCTGGCGGTTTCGGCCCGAAGTCGCAAACGAGCCGGCCTATGTGGTGCGCAAGGTCGGCTGCACCTATTACCGGGGCCTTCGCAACGGCGAACTCGCGGAACTGACCGTCAGGGCGGCAAAGATCGGCGGCAAGTCGATCGGCTTCAATGTCGCCGTGCAGGCCGGCAACGAGATCGCCGCCGAGGTCGAGCTCCTGTGGAGCGCCGTCCATCGCGACAGCGGCGAGCCCGCGCCCCTGCCTGAGGAAACGCGGGACTGGCTCTATTCCTTCCTCGACTGAGAGGCTCAGGCCGAGCGTTTCGGCAGCAGCGGATAGCCCACCATCACGGCGCGGGCGGCAAGGGCGGCAAGGGCGGCCTTGACCAGGTCTCCGGGCACGAAGGCGACCGTTCCCGCCACGGCCTTGGAGATGCCGAGCCCGACGCCGAAGGCAAGCCAGGCGATGCCGAAGAAATAGACCACCACGATGCCGCCCATGGCTGCGGCGATGAAGAAGCCGAAGGTCTGGCGCAGCGCGCTCTTTGCATCGGCATGCATTTCCGCAAGGCCGCCGGCGATATACGCGCCCGGCAGCCAGCCAATGAGGAAGCCGGCCGTGGGGCCGACGAAGGCGCCCAGTCCGCCGCGTCCGCCGGAAAGCACAGGCAGGCCGATGGCGACCAGAACGAACATGAGAAGCACGGCAGCCGCGCCGCGCCTGCGCCCGAGGATCAGACCGGCGAGCATGACGCCGAGCGTCTGCGCGGTGATCGGCACGGGGATGAAGGCGAGCGGGATCGGCGGAAGAATGCCGAGCGCCACGATGATGGCCGTGAAAAGCGCAACCAGAACCAGATCGCGTGAGGTCATTTCGTCTTCCTTTTTTCCTGCCCGCCGCGAATGCCGCGGGCGTCAATCGCATCGGCGATACTGTCGGCGTCCCGCAAGGTCAAGATGATCAGCGGGACGATCGCGCCGGACGGCCTGAAGCGGATGCCGCGCGCGCGGTGGGCATCGCGAATGGCCTGATAGCGTTGCAGGATATCCGGCACGAAGCGGATGACAAGCCCGACCGCAAGGCCGATATCGGCCGCCTTGAGAAGGCCGGCGCGCTCAAGCGGCATGGCAAACCGGGTAACGGTGTCGATGAAGGCCGGAACCGGCGTCGCTGCCGTGATCGCGGCTGCCAGGAACATCAGCGCCGAAAGCCGGAGAACGGAGACCGCCGCCACCTGCCAGGGGCTGAAGATCAGGTTGAAGCCGCCGACCAGAAGGATCGCCGCGCCGATCGGCGCCAGCCGGGCGAGTGCCTGGCGCGGGCGCATCGGCAGGGAGACGTACAGCCCCGCGGCAAGGGCGAGCAGCGCGCCGAGAAAGACGAGATCGCCGGAAAAGAAGACGGCAATGGAAAAGACGACCAGCCCGCCAAGTTTCAAGCCCGGCGGCAGGCGGTGCAGAAGCGTGTTGCCCTCGACATAAAGCGACTGCATCAGCGGTTCATCGCCTTATAGTCCGCGATAATCGCTTCTGCCGGACCGTCGCCCACCAGCCGGCCCTCATGGAACAGCAGCACGCGCTCGAAAGAGGAAAGCGTTGAAAGATCGTGCGAAATCGCGATCACGTCCTCATTGAGCGCGTCGATCGTTTCTGCCACGCGACGGCGATTTCTCAGGTCGAGCTGGTTGGTCGGCTCGTCGAGGATGACCAGGGAAGGGCGGGTGGCGAGCACGGCGGCAAGCGCTGCGAGCTGCAGTTCCCCGCCGGAGAGTTCGTGGGCGCGGCGTGTAGCGAGGTGGGCGATGCCAAGCCGCGCAAGGCTTTCCTCCGCGCGCAGGCCAAGATCCGTCTTCGCCACGCCGCGCGCCCTGAGGCCAAGCTCGATATCGTCCTTCAGGATCGGCAGGATGATCTGGTTTTGCGGCGACTGGAACACATAGCCGGCATCGGCTGCGACCGCTGCCTGTTCCTCCGCCGTGTCGCGGCCGTTGACGCGCACTTTTCCGGTCGTCGGTTTCGTCAACCCGTTGATCAGCCGGGCGAAAGTGGTCTTTCCGGAACCGTTCAGGCCGATAACGCCGATGCGGCGCCCGGTGAGCGTCAATGTCAGCGGGTGAAGGGCCGTGCGGCCCTCATAGGTCACGCCGGCTTCCAGAAATTCGATTTTCACATGCGTCCCCGGTTTTCTCTAAAGACTGTCGGGCGCTTCCTTATAGGCATCAAAGCGCGGTTTCGAAAGACCGGATGTTCTTATTTTGTCCGAATCGCACTAACGTTGGTCCATGGCCAAGGTGATTTCGAACATGGATGCGCGTCGCATCTTCCTCGCGCGTCAGGGACTTTCCGGCCCTCCGGGGCAGGCGATGGACAAGGCGGGCCTTCTGGCGTTGATCGAAAAGATCGGCTTCGTTCAGGTCGATTCGATCCGCACCGTCGAGCGCGCGCATGATCTCATTCTCTTCTCCCGCAACCAGACCTTTCGGCGGCAGCATCTCGCCGCGCTCCTGGAAAAGGACCGGGGCCTTTTCGAGCACTGGACCCATGACGCCTCGCTCATTCCCACCCGCTTCTACCCCTACTGGAAGCACCGCTTCGCCCGCGAGCAGGAACGCCTCGTCGCGCGCTGGCGCAAATGGCAGGGCGAGGGCTTCGAGGCGGTTTTCGAGGAGACCTATGCGGCCGTCAGGGACAATGGTCCGCTGTTTTCCCGCGAATTGAAGGAGGACGATCACGTCTCCGGCGGCTGGTGGAACTGGCACCCGGCCAAGACCGCGCTCGAATACCACTGGCGCACGGGACGGGTCGCCATCTGTCACCGCGTCAATTTCCAGAAGGCCTATGATCTTGCCGAACGGGTGATCCCGGACGCACACCGTCTCGTCGACGTCGATCATGACGCCTTCGTCGACTGGGCCTGCCGGGCGGCTCTTCAAAGGCTCGGTTTTGCGACCTCGGGCGAGATCGCCGCCTTTTTCGATATCATCACGCCGCAGGAGGCGAAGGCATGGGTGGAGGAGAACCGCGACCAACTGGCGGAGGTTGCGCTTGAGACCGTGGAGGCCGGCAAGCCGCGCCTGGCCTTTGCGCTGGCCGGAGAGGTCGATAGCCTTGCCGACGTGCCGGACCCGCCTGCGCGCCTGCGCGTCCTCAGCCCCTTCGACCCGCTCCTGCGCGACCGGGCGCGCGCCGAGCGCCTGTTCGGCTTTTCCTACCGGATCGAGGTCTTCGTGCCGGAACCGAAGCGGCAATACGGCTATTACGTCTTCCCGCTTCTGGAAGGCGCGCGGCTGATCGGGCGGATCGACATGAAGGCGGACCGCAAGCGCGGCACGCTCGATGTCCGAAAGCTCTGGCTTGAACCCGGCGTTCGGGCAGCCGCCGGGCGGCTGGAAAGGCTTGATGCCGAACTGCAGCGGCTCGCCCGGTTTACCGGCGTCGAGCGGGTGGAATACCTGACGGGGTGGCGTGAAAACCTGTCCTGAAACAACCGGCCCCCTGCCGTTGCTGCACAGTCTCAGGCCAGCCGGCCCGTCTGTCCGCGGTCGCGCAGATAATGGTCGGCGATGGTGCAGGCAAGCATCGCCTCGCCGATCGGCACGGCGCGGATGCCGACGCAGGGGTCATGGCGTCCCTTGGTGCGCAGCTCGACCTCCCGGCCATCCTGATCGATCGACTGGCGCGGCGTCAGGATCGAGGATGTCGGCTTGATGGCGAAACGGGCGACGATCGGCTCGCCGGTGGAAATCCCGCCGAGAATGCCGCCGGCATGGTTTGACAGGAAGCGCGGTCGACCGTCATTGCCAACGCGCATCTCGTCGGCGTTTTCCTCGCCGGTCAGTTCGGCCGCATTGAAGCCCTCGCCGATCTCTACGCCCTTGACGGCGTTGATCGACATCAGGTTCGAAGCGATATCCTGATCGAGCTTGGCATAGATCGGCGCGCCGAGGCCTGCCGGAACATGTTCGGCAACCACTTCGACCACCGCGCCGACGGAGGATCCGGCCTTGCGGATATCGTCCAGATAGCGTTCCCAGACCGGCACCATCTCGGCATCCGGGCAGAAGAAGGGGTTGTTGTCGATCTCGGCCCAGTCCCAATTTTCGCGGTTGATCCTGTGCTTCCCGATCTGGGTCAGCGCGCCGCGATAGGTCACATTCGGCAACACCTTACGGGCAATGGCGCCGGCGGCGACGCGGGCCGCCGTCTCGCGCGCGGAGGAACGGCCGCCGCCGCGATAGTCGCGCAATCCGTATTTGACGTCATAGGTATAATCGGCATGGCCGGGGCGGTACTGCCGCGCGATCTCGCCGTAGTCCTTCGAGCGCTGGTCGGTGTTCTCGATCATCAGCGAAATCGGCGTGCCGGTGGTCACATAGGTTCGGCCGTCTTCCTGCGGCAGGACGCCGGACAGCACTTTCACCGCGTCGGCCTCGCGCCGCTGGGTGACGAAGCGCGACTGGCCGGGCTTGCGCCGGTCGAGACAGGCCTGGATTTCCGCAAGCTCGAAGGCGATGCCGGGCGGGCAACCGTCGATGACGCAGCCGAGCGCCGGGCCATGGCTTTCGCCCCAGGTGGTGACGCGAAAAAGATGTCCGTATGTGTTGTGCGACATGGTTTACCTCTGCCGTCGTTGCGCGGCTTCGCTCTATCGCAATTGCCGGGTGAGGGGAAGCCTACTCGATCCAGCCGATCGTTCCGGCGGCCGGATCTATGCGCAAGACGGCATCCTGCGGGATGGGCAGATCGGCCGCCTCTGCCGCCGAGACGCCGCCGACGATGCGGAAGAAGCTGCGGATCACGCCGCCATGGCAGACGCAGACCGTCGGGCCGACGACATCCTTCAACCAGGCGCCGATCCGCCAGGACAGGATTTCGTAGCTTTCGGCATCGGCGCCCGGCGGAACGAAAGCCCATTTGTCCTTCTCGCGCTCATGCAGAAGCGCCGGGCTGAAGCCGGCGACCTCTTCCAGCGTGCGTCCCTCCCAGTCGCCGAAGGAGAGTTCCTTCAGCCGGTCGTCGGTGCGGTAGAGTTCGGGCGTCAGGCCCATGGCCGCGCGCGCCCGCTCCATCGTTTCGCGCGTGCGCGAAAGCGGGCTTGAGACAAAATCGTAAAGCCGGGAGTCATCGCCCAGAATTTCCGCAAGACGCGCGCCATTGTCGCGGGCCTGACCGCGTCCGGTGTCGTTCAGCGGAATGTCCTTCTGCCCCTGCAGACGGAATTCGGCGTTCCAGTCGGTCTGGCCGTGACGTATGGCGTAGATGAGCACGATTTCTTACCGTTCAATTTTCATTAAAGGATGAAGCGAAAATTCAAAGTGTTAGGAGGGTTTTGCACATGTTTTGGAAGGGGCGGGCCCCGAAAGATGCATTTCCGGCTCTGATAAACTGTCGCCGGAGAGGAAAGGATGCAAAGCAAAACGGCGCGGATCCGGTCCGCGCCGTCATCAAAATTCAGTCCTTGACCACCGAAATGTCGGGTGCGTCGACCGCCTTCATGCCGACAACGTGATAGCCGCTGTCGGCATGGAGAACCTCGCCGGTGACCGAGGTCGAAAGGTCGGAGAGCAGAAACAGCGCCGTATTGCCGACCTCGTCGATCGTGACATTGCGCTTCAGCGGCGAATTATACTCGTTCCACTTCAGAATATAGCGGAAATCGCCGATGGCGGAGCCGGCGAGCGTCTTGATCGGCCCGGCCGAAATGGCGTTGACGCGAATGCCGCGACCGCCGAGATCGACTGCCATGTAGCGCACGCTCGCCTCCAGCGCCGCCTTGGCGACGCCCATGACGTTGTAGTGCGGCATCACCTTTTCCGCGCCGTAATAGGTCAGGGTGATCATCGATCCGCCTTCATTCATGATCTGCTCGGCGCGTCGGGCGATCGCGGTGAAGGAATAGACCGAAATGTCCATGGATTTCGCGAAATTTTCACGCGAGGTATCGATATAGCGGCCGGTCAGTTCATCCTTGTCGGAGAAGGCGATGGCGTGGACGACGAAGTCGATCTTGCCCCACTCCTGCTCGAGCGTCTTGAAAACGGCTTCGACGCTCGCGGGGTCGGTGACGTCGCAATGGCCGGCCATGAGGGCGTTCAGCTCCGTTGCCAGAGGCTCCACGCGCTTCTTGAGGTTGTCGCCCTGCCAGGTCAGCGCGATTTCGGCGCCGGCTTCATGACACGCTTTGGCAATGCCCCATGCGATCGATCGGTTGTTGGCAACACCGAGAATAATGCCGCGTTTGCCTTTCATGAGGCCGTTTGCTTCAGCCATGTGTCGATGCTCCTTGCAACTCTCTTCGTTTCTGCCTATGGCATAGGCAGCAATGCGGTTCAAGCAATCAGAACCGTGCTGAACCCGCTTTAGCTTCCGAAAAGGTTATTGCCAAGCCCTTGCAAAAATGCCCCGACCGGCGCCTGGCCGGGTGCCTGAAACCTCTCTGCAGGCGGCGATGTGGCAGTGAAGACGGTTCGCTCTCGGGCGGGATTCGAATTGGAACGCGCCGCCTGGCGCGATGCGGGAGACGATGCCATGTCCCAGTCGGACGAGACCCCCAAGGATTTTACAGCCGAAAACGATCCCTTTGCGCTCTTCGGCAAGTGGCTGAAGGATGCGCAGGCGAGCGAGCCGAACGACCCGAACGGGGTGGCGGTCGCCACCGTCGATGAAGACGGGCTTCCCAATGTGCGCATGGTGCTGATGAAGGAGTACGATCTCCGCGGCTTCGTTTTCTACACCAATTTCGAAAGCCAGAAGGGGCGGGAACTGCTTGGCCAGCCGAAGGCCGCCATGTGCTTCCACTGGAAGTCGCTGCGCCGCCAGGTGCGCCTGCGCGGTCCGGTCGAGGTGGTGTCGGAAGAGGAGGCGGATGCCTATTTCCAGTCCCGCCCGCGCGCCAGCCGCATCGGCGCCTGGGCCTCTAAGCAGTCGCGGCCGCTGGAAAGCCGGTTCGCGCTGGAAAAGGCCGTGGCGCAGCATACCGCCAAATACGGCGTCGGCGAGGTGCCGCGCCCGTCCTACTGGTCCGGGTTCCGGCTGAAGCCGGTCTCGATCGAATTCTGGCGCGACGGCAAGTTCCGCCTGCACGACCGGATCGAGTTCCGCCGCGCAAGCCCCGAGGGCGGCTGGCAGAAGGTCAGGATGTATCCCTGACAGACGTCGCATTTCCGGCACGGGAGGAAAGAATGAACGATATCGCAGACATGGAAAAGCAAGTCGCCGCTCAGGAAGAGCGGCTGGTGTTTCGGACGTTCAGCGAGGATGACGCGTGGGATCTCGGTCAGCGGCTGGTCGGCCGCGCGCTGGCGCATGAGGCGAAGGTGGTGATCAATATCCGCACGCCGAACCGCACCCTGTTTCATGCCGCCCTGCCGGGTTCCGCGCCGGACAACGACATGTGGGCGCGGCGCAAGTCCAATGTGGTTTTTCATTTCCACCGCTCGTCCTATGCGATCGAACTGGAGCACAGGCGCAAGGGGCGCACGATCGGCCCGGAAATCGGCCTCGATCTCAAGGATTTTGCAGATCACGGCGGCAGTTTTCCGGTGCGCCTTAGAAAGTCAGGGGTTTTCGCAGCAATCACCGTGTCGGGCCTTGCCAGCGCCGACGACCACGGGCTGATCGCGGCGGTGCTCGAGGCCTATCTCGCGCAGTGAGACCTTCCTACCGCGTCGGGTTCTGCAGTTCGCCGAAGCGTCTTTGGCCGGCCGGGCAGGGTTTCTGCATCAGGATCAGAGGATGCGGCAGGCCGTTGTCGTCCGTTTCGCGGCGGCGCACGCCGCAAAAGCCGTGGCGGCGATAAAAGGCGACCGCGCGCGTGTTCGCGGCATAGACTTCAAGCGCCAGCTTGCTCTTGAGGGCAAACGCATGGTCGAGCAGCCGTCCGCCGATGCCGAGGCTCTGGACATCCGGCGAAACGAACAGCCCGCCGATGAACTGATCGATCAGGCCGATGAAGCCGACCGGGTCGCCGTTCCTGACCGCGACCCAGGTCTCCGTGTCCGGCAAGTATTTTTCGGAAATCTCGCGGCGCTGGCGCAAAAGGAGGTCGTCCGGCAGGAAGGGGTGCGAGAGGCGCGAGGCGGCATACCAGATTGCGGTCAGCCGGGCATTGTCATCCGCCGTGAATGGACGGATGACAAGTCCGGTTTCGCCCGCGGCGATGCCTGAAGATTCGGGTACGCAATACATGGCGCCCATCAAACATCATGAGCGGTAAAAAAAACGCTAAGCCTGCGTGCCGCCGACGGTCACCTGGTCGAGCCTGAGATGCGGCTGGCCGACCCCGACCGGCACCCATTGCCCGGCCTTGCCGCAATTGCCGATGCCGTTGTCGAGCGCAAGGTCGTTGCCGACCATGGAAACGCGCTTCATCGCGTCGGGGCCGTTGCCGATCAGCATCGCGCCCTTGATCGGCGCGCCGATCCTGCCGTTTTCGATCAGATAGGCCTCGGTGCAGGAGAAGACGAACTGGCCGGAGGTGATGTCCACCTGCCCGCCGCCGAAGGTGACGGCATAGATGCCCTTCTTCACAGAGGATATGATCTCGTCCTTGGTCTTGTCGCCGGCGAGCATATAGGTATTGGTCATGCGCGGCATCGGCAGGTCCGAATAGGACTGGCGGCGGCCGTTGCCGGTGGGGGCGACGCCCATCAGCCGCGCGTTCATGCGGTCCTGCATGTAGCCCGTCAGCCGCCCGTTCTCGATCAGCACATTGTAGCCGGACGGCGTTCCCTCGTCGTCGATGGAGATCGAGCCGCGGCGGCTTGCGATCGTGCCGTCATCGACAATGGTGACGCCGGGGGCCGCGACCATCTCGCCGACAAGGCCGGAAAAGGCGGAAAGGCCCTTGCGGTTGAAATCGCCTTCCAGTCCGTGGCCGACGGCCTCGTGGATCATCACGCCCGGCCAGCCATTGCCGAGCACGACATCCATGGTGCCGGCCGGCGCCTCGATCGCCTCGAGATTGACGAAGGCCTTGCGCAGTGCCTCTTCCGCGCCCGACTGCCAGTCCTGGCGGGCGAAGAGATCGGCGAAGCCTTCCCGTCCGCCGATGCCGAAGGAGCCGGTCTCCTGCCGGTCGCCTTCGCCGACGACGACGGAGATGTTGAGCCGCGTCATTGGCCGGACATCACCGACGCGGTAGCCGTCGGCCCGGAGGATATCGACAACCTGGTGGCTTGCGGCGAGCGAGGCGGAGACCTGGCGCACGCGCGGGTCGCGTTCGCGAAGATAGGCATCGATTTCGCCGAGAAGCCTGACCTTCTCCTCGAAGCTCGGAGCGCCGATCGGGTTTTCGTCAGAATAAAGCCTGGTATTGGTGCCGCGCGGCGGCTCCGCATAGGCGCCTGTATAGCCGGCCGTAACCGCCTTGGCCGTCGAGGCGGCGCGCTTCAAAGCCCCGAGCGAGAGTTCTCCGGCATGGGCAAAGCCGCTCGCCTCGCCGGCAACCGCGCGCAGGCCGAAGCCGTGGCCGGTGTTGAAGGAGCCGCTCTTCAGCCGGCCGTCATCGAAGGTCAGCGATTCGTTCTGGCTGTATTCCACATAGAGTTCGCCGTCATCGGCGCCATGCAGCGTATCCGAAACGATGTCGCGGATCGTGGTTTCGTCGGCGTCGAAATGGCTGATCAGGTCGCGGTCCGTCATTTGGCTTTCGTCCTTTTTCCGTGTCACGCCTCCATATAGGATGTGGCGGGCGCAATATCAGGGCAGGGCGTCGAAGCCTTCGCCGAAGCCGGAAAGGTCCACCGGAATGCCGATCGTGTCCTGGTCAATGGAGAAGTTCAGGGTGAATACGGCCTCGGTGCCGGCGCGCAGGATCTTCATCAGGTCCTCGTCGATATCCACCTCCACATAGCAACCGTCGAGATAGCAGCGCGAGAAGGCGGCCTTGCCGATGTTCACGCCGTCGACGAAAAGCCCCATACCTTCTGGCAGGAACACGCCGAGGGGGGAGAGCACCCTGAGCAGGGTCGCCTGCCGGTCGGCCGTCTTCAGCACCGCGATGGAAAGGCCGATTTCGGGACGATCGTCGGCGATCACGTTCTGCATCAGCGCGCATTGTTCGAGCGTGGAGCCGGGCGGCTGGTCGCAGATCATGGACCATGCGCCGTGATTCGCGCGCACCATGGTCGGGTCCTGCTCGCCGCCGAGATCGATGCTCCGGCCGGTCGTCGGCGCGGCATTTTCCGGCGCGGCATTCTCCTGGGCGCTCACCGGCATGGCTGAGAGCGCAAACAGCACGCTCGCGAGCGTGGTTATGGCGCTCATTGCGCGCGACAGACGGTTTGCTGGAAATGTGGGCATGGCGCGGTGTCCTGCATCAAATGGATAAGGCGTTTTCGTCTGAAAGGGTTTTGCAGGTTTCAGAGGAAATTTTCAACGGCGCCGCGCGACGGAGGAGAGCAAAGCCGAAACGAAATTTCTGATTCTTGTTCCCTCCGCGTGAGACAATTTGACGCTTCAAATCGGCAAATGCTATGGCATAATTGTGACTGAGGGAGAAAAACGGGTACACCTTCTGCGCCGCTGCGCGCGGCAGGGGCGTGCGCGAGCGTAAATAGATGTTATCATGGCCTTAAACGCGATTCAGGCCTTTTGTGCCATATAGCGTCCTTGGAAAGGGTCCGGTTTGACCACGGTCAAACGATGGAGGGAGAATTCAACGTGATGAACAAGACCAGAGCATGCGTGGCAGCTCTTCTCTGTCTTGCGGGCACGGGCAGCGCCTATGCGGCGCAGCCCAAGCCGTGGGAAATGGGCATGCAGCCTGCGGCTTCGCCGATCATGCATCAAATTCGCTGGTTCGAGCAGTATACGCTCTGGTTTATCGTGCCGATCGTGCTCTTCGTTCTGGCATTGCTGATCACCGTGATGGTACGCTTCAGGGCGTCGAAGAACCCGGAAGCATCGCGCACCAGCCACAACACCATGATCGAGGTGGTCTGGACGGTCGCGCCCGTTCTCATCCTCCTGTTCCTCGCCGTGCCGTCCTTCAACCTGCTGACGGCGCAGCTGACCATGCCGGAAGATCCCAAGCTGACGGTCAAGGCGACGGCGACCCAGTGGCTGTGGAGCTATGACTATCCGGAAATCGAGGACGGCGAGATTTCCTATTCCTCCTACATGCTGACGGAAGACCAGCGTGCCGAATACGGCAAGGAAGACAAGGCCGTCTATCCACGGCTTCTTGCCGTCGACAACGAAATGGTGGTGCCGGTGGGCGAGACGGTGCGCCTCCTGGTGACGGCCGCGCCCACGGATGTCATCCATTCCTTCGCCATGCCGGCCTTCGGCATCAAGATCGACGCCGTGCCCGGTCGCCTCAACGAGACCTGGTTCAAGGCCGATGAGGAGGGCATCTATTATGGCCAGTGTTCCGAGCTCTGCGGCAAGGACCACGCCTTCATGCCGATCGCGATCCGCGCGGTCTCGGCCGAGCAGTTCGAGACCTGGCAGGCTTCCGCCGCAACGGATGTGGAAGCCGCCAACAGGGCGCTGATGGCCAGTATCGACAATGCGCAGCAGGACGCCGTTCTGCTTGCGGACAAAGACTGAGGGGGAGGGAGACGAACATGGCCGAAGCAGGCACGCACACCGCTCACGACGACGACCATAAGCCCGGCTTTTTCGCCCGCTGGTTCCTGTCGACCAATCACAAGGATATCGGCACGCTCTACCTGATCTTCGCCATCTGCGCGGGCATCATCGGGGGCGCGCTCTCTATCGCCATGCGCATGGAGCTGCAGGAGCCCGGCATCCAGATATTCAACGGCCTGGCCTCCATGGTCTACGGAGACGCAGGCGCTGCGGCCGTCGATCAGGGCAAGCACCTCTACAACGTCTTCACCACGGCGCACGGCCTGATCATGATCTTCTTCATGGTGATGCCGGCGATGATCGGCGGTTTCGCCAACTGGATGATCCCGATCATGATCGGCGCGCCGGATATGGCGTTTCCCCGCCTCAACAATATTTCGTTCTGGTTGCTTGTTCCGGCCTTCCTGCTGCTGCTGCTGTCCATGTTCGTGGAAGGGCCGGCGGGGTCCAACGGCGTCGGCGGCGGCTGGACGCTCTACCCGCCCTTCTCGACCACGGGCATGCCGGGGCCGGCAGTGGATCTGGCGATCTTCGCGCTGCACGTGGCGGGCATTTCCTCCATCCTCGGCGCGATCAACTTCATCACCACGATCCTTAACATGCGCGCGCCGGGCATGACGCTGCACAAGATGCCGCTTTTCGCCTGGTCGGTTCTGGTTACCGCCTTCCTGCTGCTTCTGTCGCTGCCGGTTCTGGCGGGCGGCATCACCATGCTGCTGACGGACCGGAACTTCGGCACGACGTTCTTCTCGCCCGACGGCGGCGGCGACCCGATCCTCTACCAGCATCTGTTCTGGTTCTTCGGTCATCCGGAAGTCTACATCCTGATCCTGCCGGGCTTCGGCATCATCAGCCACATCATCTCGACCTTCTCGAAGAAGCCGGTCTTCGGCTATCTCGGCATGGCCTATGCCATGGTCGCGATCGGCGCCGTCGGCTTCATCGTCTGGGCGCACCACATGTACACGGTGGGCCTGTCGCTCGACACGCAGCGCTACTTCGTCTTCGCCACCATGGTGATCGCGGTGCCGACGGGCGTGAAGATCTTCTCGTGGATCGCCACCATGTGGGGCGGGTCGATCAGCTTCAGGCCGCCGATGGTCTGGGCAATCGGCTTCATCTTCCTGTTCACCGTCGGCGGCGTGACCGGGGTGCAGCTCGCCAATGCCGGGCTCGACCGCTCGCTGCACGACACCTATTACGTGGTCGCGCATTTCCATTACGTGCTGTCGCTCGGCGCGGTGTTCGCGATCTTCGCCGGCTGGTACTACTGGTTCCCGAAGATTACCGGCTACATGTATAATGAGCGCGTCGCACATATCCATTTCTGGGTCATGTTTGTCGGTGTGAACCTCGTGTTCTTCCCGCAGCACTTCCTCGGTCTTTCGGGCATGCCGCGCCGCTATATCGACTATCCGGACGCCTTTGCCGGCTGGAATGCGGTTTCGTCCTACGGCTCCTATATCTCGGCCATCGGGGTTCTCATTTTCCTCTACGGCATCTATGAGGCCTTTGCGAAAAAGCGGGTGGCTGGCGACAATCCCTGGGGTCCGGGCGCAACCACGCTCGAATGGCAGCTTTCCTCGCCGCCGCCCTACCACCAGTGGTCGGAACTGCCGCGCGTGCGCTGAGTTGCGCCACTGAAACGCATTGAAGGCCGCGCGCCGACCTGGGGCGCGCGGGCTTTCACAAACAACGAGACTGAGCACAGAATGACAGTACTGGACAGCGAGACCGGCCTGGGACATGCCGATATCGGCCTATCGGAGGCGACGGCGCGCGATTACTTCGCGCTTTTGAAGCCGCGGGTGATGTCGCTGGTGGTGTTTACGGCCTTTGCCGGACTGTTCCTGGCGCCCGGCCCGATCAACCCGGTCATGGGCGCGATCGCGATTCTCTGCATCGCCACCGGAGCAGGGGCCGCCGGCGCGCTCAACATGTGGTATGATTCCGATATCGATGCCGTCATGTCGCGCACGGCCAGGCGTCCCATCCCTGCCGGCCGCGTGGCCCGTCAGGAGGCGCTTGCCTTCGGCATCGCGCTGTCGTGCTTTTCCGTCGCCACGCTCGGCCTTGCGGTCAACTGGTTTGCCGCCGGACTGCTGGCGTTCACGATTCTGTACTACGCCGTCTTCTACACGATGTGGCTGAAGCGTTCGACGCCGCAGAACATCGTCATCGGCGGGGCAGCGGGCGCTTTCCCGCCCATGGTTGGCTGGGCGGCCGTCACAGGCGGCATCTCGCTCGACAGCATCATCCTGTTCTCCATCACCTTCCTGTGGACGCCGCCGCATTTCTGGGCGCTGGCGCTGTTCAAGATGCGCGATTATGACGATGTCGGCATTCCGATGATGCCGAATGTCGCCGGCGAGCAATCGACCAAGAACCAGATGCTGGCCTATGCCGCGCTGACGGCGATTGCCGGCGTCGCGCCCGCTCTGACGGGCCTCGCGAGCCCGTTCTATGCTGTCTTTGCCGGGGGGATGGGCGCTTATTTCATCTACGCCGCGCTGAAGGTGCGGGCGATGCCCGAGGGCGACGAGCGCATGCTGCCGGCGAAGAAGATGTTCGGCTTCTCGATCCTCTATCTGTTTTCGATCTTCGCCGCGCTGATTGTCGATCGCGCCGTCTTCATGCTTGTCGGCTGAGGGCGCCATGATCGAGACAGTCAAGCTTACAGAGAAGCAGAAGAAGGCCCGGCGGGGGCGCAACATCGCGCTCGGCCTGCTTCTGTTCGGCCTGGTGGTGCTGTTCTACGTCATCACCATGGTCAAGTTCGGTTCGGCCTGAGGAGAGGGAAGGCATGACGGAGGAGACAAGACAGAAACCGCGCAACAACGGCGCCATCGTTGCGATGTGCCTCGTCTTCGTCGTCGGCATGACAGGCATGAGCTTTGCCGCCGTGCCGCTCTACCGGATTTTCTGCCAGGTGACCGGCTATAACGGCACGGCCCAGCGCGTCGAGCAATATTCGAACACCATTCTCGACAAGACCATCAAGGTCACCTTCGACGCCAATGTCGCGCCGGGCCTCGCCTGGGAGTTCAAGCCGATGCAGTCCTCCGTGTCGCCGAAGATCGGCGAGACGGTGCAGGTCATGTTTACGGCGCGCAACAAGTCGAGCGAACCGATCAACGGTCAGGCGATCTTCAACGTGACGCCGCTGCAGGCCGGCGCCTATTTCAACAAGGTCGAGTGCTTCTGTTTCACCGATACGACGCTGCCGCCCGGAGAGACGCTGGAAATGCCGGTGGTGTTCTTCATCGATCCGGCGATCACGGAGGCCGAGGAGACCAGGGACATCAAGGTGCTGACCCTGTCCTATACATTTTTCGAGCATGATCTGCCTGCCGCTTCCGAAGCTGCGGCACTGGAGGTAAAGGCTGCCGGTTCAAAGAGTTGACCGGCCGGCGTGAATTGCGGATTGTCATCTGCGGGGATTGATTAACGCAGCGAATTCGGCCCTTATGCTGCGTGGGAGAGGAAACGGGGACCATCAATGGCGGAAACGCAACACAAAAACCACGACTACCACATCATCGACCCGAGCCCCTGGCCGCTGGTCGCCTCGATCGGCGTTTTCCTGATGGCCTTTGGCGGCGTCGGCTACATGCGCTATCTGAGCGGCGGGTCGTTCACCATGTTCGGGCTCAATCTGGCGCAGCCATGGCTGTTCCTGATCGGTCTGGTCGTCGTTCTCTACGTTCTGCACGGCTGGTGGTCGGATACGATCAAGGAGGGGCAGGAGGGGCATCATACGCCGGTCGTCTCGCTGCATCTGCGTTACGGCATGATCATGTTCATCGCGTCCGAGGTGATGTTCTTCGTGGCGTGGTTCTGGGCGTTCTTCGATGCGAGCCTGTTTACCGGAGAGGCGATCCAGGCCTCCCGCGTCGAGGCAACAGGGGGTACGTGGCCGCCTGAAGGCATCGCCGTTGTCGATCCCTGGCACTTCCCGCTCTACAACACGGTCATCCTGCTCCTGTCCGGCACGACGCTGACCTGGGCGCATCACGCGCTGTTGCATGGTGACCGCAAGGGGCTGATTCAGGGGCTGACGCTGACGGTGGTGCTCGGCCTGCTGTTCACCGGCGTTCAGGCCTACGAATATTACGAGGCGCCGTTCGCCTTCAAGAATTCGATCTACGGCGCGACTTTCTTCATGGCGACCGGGTTTCACGGCTTTCACGTCATCGTCGGCACGATCTTCCTGATCGTCTGTCTGGTGCGCGCCGCGCGCGGCGCCTTCACGCCGGAGCGGCATTTCGGGCTCGAAGCGGCGGCGTGGTACTGGCACTTCGTCGACGTCGTCTGGCTGTTTCTGTTCTTCACGATCTATATCTGGGGCGGCTGGGGCGCGCCCCTTGCCGAAACCGGGCATTGAGCCTAGATTTGCGGCCGCCGCCTCTCTTGATGCGGCGGCCGGTTTTTTGTGAGGCACCGTCATCGATATCCATGAGGAAAAGACCGCTTCGGGCGGGCGCTATTTCGCCAATGTCGACGGCCACGAAGCCGAGATGACCTATTCGCGCGCATCTGCGAAGCTCGTTATCATCGACCACACCGGCGTGCCCGATGCGCTGCGCGGCAAGGGCGTCGGTCAGGCACTCGCCGAACATGCCGTCAATGCGGCGCGCCAGGGCGGCTGGAAAATTGTACCCCTCTGCCCCTTCTTCAAGGCGCTCAGTATCCGCCATGGAGAGTGGCGGGATGTCATTCAGTAAGAGGCGCCGCGCCGGTCTCGTTGCGGGGCGAACCGTTCCATGTCAAATCACGACCACACTCGGAAACCCGCAGGCATGATCCTGCCGGGCCTTGCCGGCCGTTGCCCGCGCTGCGGCAAGGGAAAGCTGTTCGACGGTTTCCTGACGCTGAAGCCGGAATGCGAGAACTGCGGGCTCGACTATGACTTTGCCGATTCCGGCGACGGGCCGGCCGTCTTCGTGATGTTCGCCGTCGGCTTTCTGGTGATCGCGCTGGTGCTCTGGACGGAGATCACCTATTCGCCGCCGCTCTGGGTGCATGCCGTCATCTGGGTGCCGGTGACGATCGCGCTGTCGCTCGGCGCGCTCAGAGCCTTCAAGGGCGTGCTGATCGGCCTGCAATACCGTCACAGCGCCGCGGAAGGCGTGATCGATCGTACCGATGATGCCTGAGCGTCGTCTTTCGCCCTTCGGCATTTTTGGGCTAGCGCTGGCGCTTTTTGCCTTCACTGCGCTGATCCTGCTTGGCAACTGGCAGGTCCGCCGGCTCCACTGGAAGGAGGCGCTTCTGGCGACCGTCGAGGCGCGTCTTGCGGCGTCTCCGGTTCCGCTTGCCGAGATCGAGACGATGGCGGCGGAGGGCGCGGATATCCGCTACCGCCCCGTTACCGTGCGCGGCGCATTCGAGCATGACCGCGAGCGACACTATTTTGCGACCTTTGAGGGGCTGTCCGGCTATTACGTCTACACGCCGCTCAGGCTCGAGGACGGGCGCATGGTCTTCGTCAACCGGGGCTTTGTGCCCTTCGACCGGAAGGAGGCTGCTACGCGGGCCGAAGGCCAGGTGGAGGGCCCCGTCACCATAACCGGCCTTGCGCGCGAGCGCCTTTCGGGAAAGCCGTCCTTTCTTGTTCCCGAGAACGATCTGTCGAAAAACATCTTCTACTGGAAGGACCTTGATGCCATGGCGGCTTCCGCCGGGCTTGACGGAGAAACGGTGTTGCCCTTCTTCATCGACGCCGGTGATGCGGGAAATCCCGGCGGTCTGCCGGTCGGCGGCGTCACCCGCATTTCCTTTCCCAACAATCATCTGCAATACGCCGTCACCTGGTACGGTCTGGCGGCGGTGCTTGCCGTCGGCGTCGGCATACTGGTGATCAGGAGGCGCCGCCACCGTGATTGACCTCCTGGCACCCGGCCTCAGGATCGTGTTCTGCGGAACCGCCAAGGGCACGATCTCGGCCCGCACCGGTTCTTTTTACGCCAACCCGTCAAACCGCTTCTATCGCACCCTGCACGAGACGGGCCTGACGCCCGAGCGGATCGATCCGGCGGACTTTCGCCGGCTGCTCGACTACGGCATCGGGCTGACGGACCTCAACCAGGTCGAGAGCGGCATGGATCGGGTGTTGTCTGCGAAGCATTTCGACCTTCAGGGCTTTCGCGAAAAGATGCTGCGCTGCCGGCCGAAACTCGTGGCCTTCACCAGCCTGACGGCAGCGCGGATATTCTTTGCGGACAGGACGATCGGCTGCGGTCCGCTGGAAACCGGCATCGGCGATATCCCCGTTGTCGCGCTGCCGTCCACGTCCGGCGCCAACGCGCATTGGACAAGGGACCGTCATCATTGGTATCAGGTGCAGACGTTGATTTGCCGCGCCGAAAACCCATCTTGGGGCGAAGAGCAGAAGGCGACGGAATGACAGATACGAAAGAGCCCGACATGACCAGGAGCCCACTCACCATCCGTCTGTGCGGTCCGCGCGGCTTCTGCGCGGGCGTCGACCGCGCGATCCAGATCGTGGTTCTGGCGCTGAAACGCTATGGCGCGCCGGTCTATGTCCGCCACGAGATCGTCCACAATCGTTACGTGGTCGAGGGGCTGGAGGCCATGGGCGCGATTTTTGTCGAGGAACTTGACGAAATCCCGGCCGAACACCGAAAACAGCCCGTGGTGTTTTCCGCCCATGGCGTGCCGAAATCCGTGCCGGCAGACGCCGAAAGCCGCAATCTCTTCTATCTCGACGCCACCTGCCCCCTGGTTTCCAAGGTGCACAAGCAGGCCATGCGCCATGAACGGCTCGGCCGCCATGTGGTGCTGATCGGCCATGCCGGGCACCCGGAGGTCATCGGCACGATGGGGCAATTGCCGCAAGGGGCCGTGTCGCTCGTCGAGACGGTGGAGGACGCGGAAAAATACGAACCCGCCGACCCGGACAATCTCGGCTATGTCACCCAGACGACGCTGTCGGTTCAGGACACGGCGGAGGTCATCGCCAAATTGCGGGAGCGCTTCCCGAACCTCACCGCGCCATCGGCCGATTCGATCTGCTATGCGACGACCAACCGGCAAGAGGCCGTCTCCGCAGCCGCTCCGGGCTGCGACCTCTTCATCATCGTCGGCGCGCCGAATTCGTCGAATTCCAAGCGCCTTGTCGAGGTCGCAAGCCGCGCCGGCGCGAAACGCGCCATGCTGGTGCAGCGCGCCTCGGAACTCGATTTCGATGCGATCGGCGAGATCGGAACGCTCGGCATCTCGGCCGGCGCTTCAGCGCCGGAAGTGATCGTCAACGAGATCATCGAAGCCTTCCGCGACCGTTTCGACGCGACGGTCGAGCTTGCCGAAACGGCGATCGAGAACGAGCATTTTCTGGTGAACCGGGAACTGCGCGATGTCGAGCTGACGGTCGAGGATATGGCCTTCGTCAACGGGCGGTAGGCGGATCGGCCTCGCAGTTCTTATCGTGTTTGCTTGACAGCGACGCGGCCATCGTGAAAACCAGCAGCAGGTTTTCCATCGGGGATTTGCATTGGCCGTCTACACCGACATCAACGAGGTCGAACTGAAGGATTTCCTTCAGGCCTACGACTGCGGCACGCTCCTGTCCTTCAAGGGCATTGCCGAGGGCGTCGAGAACTCGAACTTCCTGCTGCACACGGACCGGTTTTCGCTGATCCTGACGCTTTACGAAAAACGGGTCGATGAAAACGACCTGCCGTTCTATCTCGGGCTGATGCAGCATCTGGCCGAGCGGGGCCTGTCCTGCCCGTTGCCGCTTGAACGCTCGGACGGCGCGCTTTATGGGCGGCTCTGCGGCCGGCCGGCGGCGCTGATCTCGTTCCTGGAGGGCATGTGGCTCAGGAAATCCGAGGCGCGCCACTGCCGCGAGCTGGGCGCGGCGCTTGCCCGCATGCACATCGCCGGCAAGGATTTTGCGATCCGCCGCGAGAACGCGCTGTCGCTGAAAGGCTGGGTCGATCTGTGGGACAAGTCCGCCGTCCGCGCCGACGAGGTCCAGCGGGGGCTTGAAAGCGAAATCACCGACGAGCTGGCGCTGCTCGAGGATCGCTGGCCGGTGGACCTGCCCGACGGCGTCATTCACGCCGATCTTTTTCCCGACAACGTGTTCTTCATTGGCGATACGCTCTCGGGCCTGATCGACTTCTATTTCGCCTGCAATGATTTCCTTGCCTATGACCTGGCAATCTGCCTCAATGCCTGGTGTTTCGAAAAGGACGGCGCCTTCAATGTCACCAAGGCGCGGGCGCTGATCGAGGGCTATCAGAGCGTGCGGCCGCTGAGTGCCGCCGAGATCGAGGCCTTGCCGCTGCTGGCGCGCGGCTCGGCGCTGCGCTTCTTCCTGACCCGGCTCTATGACTGGCTTACGACGCCGGAGGGCGCTCTGGTGGTCAAGAAGGATCCGCTGGAATATCTGCGCTATCTGCGCTTCCACCGCTCGGTCAGGAGCGCACGCGAATACGGGCTGTCGTGAACATGAAAACGATCGAGATCTTCACCGACGGGGCCTGTTCGGGCAATCCCGGACCGGGCGGCTGGGGCGCGGTGCTGCGTTACGGCGAGAAGGAACGCGAGCTTTCGGGCGGAGAGCGGCTCACGACCAACAACCGCATGGAGCTGATGGCGGCGATCGAGGCGCTGAAAGCGCTGAAGGAGCCTTGCGCG
Source organism: Martelella sp. AD-3 (assembly GCF_001578105.1). Lineage (GTDB taxonomy): Bacteria > Pseudomonadota > Alphaproteobacteria > Rhizobiales > Rhizobiaceae > Martelella. Next base: position 1,107,685 of record NZ_CP014275.1, read on the forward strand.
GTGTCGCTTTATACCGATAGCGTCTATCTGAAGGACGGCATCGGCAAATGGATTCACGGCTGGAAGAAGAACGGCTGGAAGACGGCGGCGAAAAAGCCGGTGAAGAATGTCGAACTCTGGCAGGCGCTGGAAGAGCAGCGCAACCGCCATGACGTGACCCTCTTCTGGGTGAAGGGCCATGCCGGCCACGCGGAAAACGAGCGCGCCGATGAACTGGCGCGCCTGGGGATGGAACCATATAAAAAGGGTCGGTGAAGGCGTAGGCCAGGCCGCCATTCTGGAGGAAATTCATGATCTTGCATTGCGTATTCATTCGATTTCGGCAGGAGGTCACGGCTTCCGAAAAGGAGGCCATCTATGCCGGCATCGCCGCGCTGAAGGACGTCATAGGTGGGATCGTCGATGTGAAGGGCGGGCCGAACGTTTCGCCCGAAGGCCTCGACAGCGGCTATGCCGACGGTTTCGCCGTCACCTTTGAGGACGCCTCCGCGCGCGACGCCTATCTCGACCATCCCGACCACAGGGCGGTGGGCGAAAAGATCCTCGCCGCCGCCGCCGGCGGCCAGTCGGGCATTCTCGTCTTCGACATGAAGATCTGAAAGAGCTCAGGCCATCAGGCGGACAAGCAGACGGCCGAAGGGCAAGAGCGCGATGCGCCATGAAAGCCTGAACAGGCGAAAGCCGAAATAGGCCGCCCCCGCCAGCCAGACGGCAAAGGACGTGGTCCAGCCTGCCGCGGTCAGCAAAAGCCCGGAGAGGGTGACAGCGCCGGAGCCCAGCAGAAACACGACGGCGCGGAAACGCTTGCCAACACGCGCCGAAAGCTTGCCGAACTTGGTGAGGTCGGCCGGCGTGTCCGCGACCTTGAGCATGTCGGTTCCCGCCCGCAACCCCTGCTTGGTCATCACCGTGCCGACATTGGCGGCGGCATCCTGCATGCGCAGCAGCGGCTTGGCGTTGAGCGAGGCGGAAAGCGCCCGGCTTGCCGCCGGCACATTGCCGCGCTTGAGCAGGGGAACGGCCGTGCGCAAGGCGGGCGCGTTCACGGCCTGGCGCGAGAGGCGGGTGAAGGAACGGCGCAGCGGCGCCGTCAGCGCCCCGGCCTTGCCGGCGGCCTTCAAGGCGCTTGTGCCGACCTTCGCCGTGGTCGCCGAACCCGCCGAGAGGATCACCGCGCCGGTGATCGCGATGCCCGCGACGGAAATGCCGAGAATGAAGGGATCGTAGTCCTCGCCGGAGAGGTAGGCGCCGCCTTCTATGATGATGTCGCGAACGTCGCCGACCGTTGTGAGATCGGTTGCGACCGCGCCGATCAGGCCCGCCGCGCTGTCGGGGCGGCCGGTCAGCGCCCCCTCGAACATATCCGAGAGCCGGTTGCCGAGGCTGTTTTCGTTGAAGACGGCGACCTCGGTGCGATCGCGCAATGCGCCGTCGATCGGAACGCCGCGGCTGTCGGCGAGCGCCAGCACGCTTCCCGCAAGGTCCGGGTCGTCATCCGCAAGCGCTTCGAGGATCGCCACCTCGTATTCCGAGGGGGCAAGCCGGTCCAGACGGTAATCGGTGATCGCAACCGGATCGTCATGCGCCGCAAGCAGCCGCACGGCGTCCATGCCGTTCGGAACGACGAAGGGTGTCGCGGCCACAAGGGCGGCAGCAATGAGGATCGTGCCGATCGAGCGGAGGGGTTTCAGGACTTCACGCTTCATCACACTCGGATCCGGCTGTCGCATTTCCGACCGACGCCCCTAAAAAGAGAGACATCCCGATCATTGCAGCCTTGTGCGGCGGAAAGCAAGCGGTCGGGCGCTCAGCGGAGCGCGTGGCGCGTTTAAGGCCATGAGGGCCGGGCCGTCGAACGAGCGGCCCGGCGGACAAGCTTCAAAGCTGGCTCAGAATGGTGGCCGCCGCGGAAACCGTGGCCTCGCCGGAGTCGTCCTCGACATTGAGTTCTTCGACGACGCCGTCCTTCACCAGCATGGAATAGCGCTTGGAGCGCGTGCCGAGTCCGGCTCCGGAAAGATCGAGCTCCATGCCGAGCGCCTTGGCAAAGGCGCCATCGGGGTCGGCCAGATAGCGGATCTTGCCTTCGCCGCCCGTCGCCTTGGCCCAGCCGCCCATGACGAAGGGATCGTTGACGGCAATGACGGCGATCTCGTCAACGCCGCGCGAGAGGATCGCGTCCCGGTTCTCCAGATAGGTCGGCAGGTGGTTGATGGAACAGGTGGGCGTGAAGGCGCCCGGCACGGCAAACAGCACGATCCGCTTCGATTTGAAGAATTCGTCGCTTGCGACCTTCTCCGGCCCGTTCTCCGTCAGTTCCATGAAGGTGGCTGACGGCAGACTGTCTCCCTTGGCAATCGACATTTTTGAAATCCTCTTTGCGTGTGTTGAAAAAGCGCAATAAGGACTTAGGGTGGCGCGGGCGCGATGACAAGCGGCGTTTCCATGGCCCGGTCGCCGGTTTTCGCTAGAAGAAGCCAGTCGCCCTTCTCCGGATCGGCATCCTCGGGCAGGGCGGACAGGGGGATGTCGACGAGATATTGCCCGTTTTCCATCCGCCCGGCAGGCGCCTCGACTATATAGCCAAGTCTGTTGGCAAGGGTGATCTCGTCACCGGTGCCGGGGTCGGGAAGCGTGAGGGCAAGCCTGAGGCCGTCAGCGCTGAGAGAGGCCTCGTCGACCCGGAAATCCGCCGACGGCCTCTCGGGCAGCGTCGTACGGGCAACGGCCAGAATGGCCTTGTCGACCGGCGTTTCCTCAAATGCCGCGGCCCGGGCCGGAATGTCGAAACTGGCCTGGAAGGGAATACAGATATCCTTGCAGAGCCCCACAAAGGCGGTAACGGTGAGGGACGGGAGCGGGCCGGGCGCGACCTTCAGCGTGAGCGGAAAGGTCACCGGGCCGTCATAGCCCATGTCGGTCACGTCCGCGATCTTCAGGCGCTTGGGCACGGGGTATTCGATCGCCTCGAGCCGCGCGGGCCCCGTACCGGTCACGGTGATCTGCGGCGGGATGCCGCTCTCGCCCGGTTCACGCCAATAGGTGATGAAGCCGGGATCCGGCTCGATCTGCAGCGCGGCCTCGATCGTGCCGTCATCCGTTGGCGGCGTGAGGATGACGCGCATGCGTCCGCCGGTATCCTCAGCCCAGGGCGTTGCGGCAGCGAAAGACATCCGCGCCGTGCCGGCAAGAGCAAACGCCGCGATGGCGGCAACGACGAAGTGGCGGGTCAAAGGTCTCATGGCGAGACACTTAGCGCAGGCGCGGGCCTCCCGCCACGCTTCTCATCGCCTTTTCGGACAATTTGATTTGAACATCGCGTGACCTTGCCCCATGTTGAACCTATGCCTAGGATGAATTTCGAAAGCGGCGCGGACACTTTGCTGGAGGCCGATGTGTTTGACAACCTGATGACGGAGCGTGAACGCGGCCCATTCGACGGCCAGTTCCTGATCGCCATGCCGCAGCTTGCGGAAAGCGATTTCGAACGCAGCGTGATCTATATCTGCGCCCATTCCGAGGATGGCGCGATGGGGTTCGTCATCAATCGCGCCCAATCCGTCACCTTTCCCGAAGTGCTGGAACAGCTCAAGCTGATGGATGAGAATGCCCCGGATGTCTCCGCCCCCGGCATCGGCGATTTTCCCGTTCTCTGCGGCGGACCGGTGGAACCCGGCCGCGGCTTCGTCCTGCATTCCGACGACTACGCCGGCGACGGCAGCATTCCCATCACCGATGAGCTGTTCATGACCGGCACGCTCGACGTCCTGCGCTCGGTTGCCGCGGGAAAGGGGCCGGAAAGGGCGGTTCTGGTTCTCGGCTATGCCGGCTGGGCGCCTGGCCAGCTTGAGAGCGAGATTGCCAATAATGACTGGCTGACCTGTCCCGCAATCGAGGAATTGCTGTTCGATCGCGATCTGGATGGCAAATATGAGCGCGCGCTCTTTTCGATGGGGGTTCGCCCATCCTCGCTCTCTTCCACGATCGGGCATGCCTGAAACAAAATGACGGCATTTCCGTTTACAGGACGCTGACGGCCGTCGATCGTGGCGGCCGCAATTGCGAGGCCATGATGAAGATTTTCGAATGCGACCATTGCGGTCAGACCGTCTATTTCGACAACGAGGTTTGCGTCGCCTGCGGCCACCGGCTGGGCTTCGACCCGCAGAGCGTTGCCATGTATGCTCTCAAGCCGGTCGATTCCGTCAACTGGCACAAGGCCGACGAGACGCGGCGCCAGTTCCGCTTTTGTCAGAACGCCGGGTTCAATGTCTGCAACTGGCTTCTGCCCGAAGGCAGCGACGAGCCGTTCTGTCCGTCCTGCCGGCACAACAACCTGGTCCCGGACACCGGCACGGACACCGGTCTTGCGCGGTTCGGCAGGATCGTGGCGGCCGAGCGCCATCTTTTCTATTCGCTCTTGCGCTGGAACGTCGAGACGCCGACCAAGGCCGAGGATCCGGAAGGCGGCCTCGTCTTCGACTTTCTCGAGGATACGGTCGACCAGAACGGCAATCTCCAGCCGGCCATGACCGGCCACGAGAACGGCCTCATCTCACTGAGGGTCGCCGAGGCCGACGACGTCACCCGCGAGATCGCGCGCCAGCAGATGAACGAACCCTACCGGACGCTGCTCGGTCACTTCCGTCATGAGGTCGGGCATTACGTCTGGGACAGGCTGGTGCGCGACGGCGGTAGGCTTGAGGAATTCCGCTCGGCCTTCGGAGACGAGCGGGACGACTACCAGGCCGCGCTGCAGCGCCACTACGAGAACGGGCCGCCTGCCGGCTGGCCGGAGAATTACGTCAGCGCCTATGCCGCCACCCATCCCTGGGAAGATTTTGCCGAGAGCTTTGCCCATGCGCTGCATATCGTCGATACGCTGGAAACGGCGCGCGAATTCGGCCTTCTGGCGAACGATACCTGGCTAGCGCCGCTTGGCGATCCCTATCGTTGCGCAAGCGGAAAGCGGCTTGCGGATGCCTGGGTGCCGCTGACGCTGGCGATGAACGCCATCCACAAATCCATGGGTCAGCGGGATTTCTATCCCTTCGTCCTGACCCCCGAAATCATCCGCAAGCTCGATTTCGTCCTCGCCCTTCTGGTTCGACAGAAGAATGAGGAGCGCGTCTGAGCGCCGGCGGCGCTCACGCTTCCTTGGCGGCGGCGGCGACTTCCTTGAGCAGGCGCAATGCTGTCGGCGCTGCGACCGATGCGCCGTAGAGCGGGCCGCTGGCATAGGCGCAGCCCGCATCGGCAAGCGCCTGCGCGTCGACCTCGCTGCCGACATCCGTCACGCCGACGGCGGTGCCGAGCCGTGAGGCCAGTTCGACAAAGGCCTTGACGACATCCGTCTGGGTCTCATTGTTCTGCTTGAAGACGGCATTGTCCACATAGGTTGCGTCGAAGCGGAAGCCTTTGAGCAGGGTGAGCGAGCCGTGCCCGTTGCCGAAGCCGGAAAGCGTCACGCCGGCGCCGATCGTGCGCAGATATTGCAGCGCGAGCTTCGCCTGTTCCGGCGCTTTCTGGACAACGTCTTCGGGAATGGAGAAGACCACTTGTCGCGGCGCGTTTTCGGACTGGCGCACGAGGCTTTCCAGTTCGATCAACGTGCTGGTTCTCAGCATCTCCGTGCAGTTGAGCTCGATCGAGACGAAGGGGCGAACCTTGGGCAGCGTCTGCTGCCAGCCGGCGAGGTCTTCAAGCGCCTGGCGCACGGTATAAAGCACCAGTTCAGCCGAGCGTTCCGCCTCGCGGCTGATCTCGAAGATCTCGCCTGTGGAGATCTCTCCCCGCTGGGGATGCTTCCAGCTCAACACGCAGGCGAAACCGGCCACCTTGTGGCTGTCGAGCCGCATGACCGGACGGTAGAAGACCGACATTTCCTTGCGGTCGATGGCGCGTCCGAGATCGGCCTCGACGCGCTTGCGCTCGTCGTCGAGCATGCGCAGCGCCGGGCGGTATGTCTCCACCGAATTGCCGCCCATGCGCTTGGCGCGCAGCATGGCTAGTCGCGCATCCTCCAGGAAGGTTTCGGCGGAACCGGGCGTATCGTGCCAGGAGGCGATGCCGATCGAGGCGGTCAGGGCGATCTCGCGGTTTTCGAAGGTGATCGGCACATCGATGGCGGCGACCAGGGCATCGGCGAATTCGGCAACCGCGTCGGGCTCCGTCTGCGACTGCAGCACGATGGCGAAGGCATTGCCCGAAAGCCGCGTCAGCGTGTCTTCCGGCTTCAGCAGCCGCTGGATGCGGCGCGTCAGGGCGATAAGGATATTGTCACCGGCGGCAAAGCCCAGCGTCTCGTTGATGTCGCTGAATCGGTCGATGTCGGCGACAATCAGCGTCGGCCGCATATGCGGCGACGTCTTTGACAGCGCGACCAGATAACTCAGCCGGTCGATGAGGATCGTGTGGTTGGGAAGACCGGTGAGGTTGTCGACGACGGCATCCTGCAGCAGGCGCTGGGTGCTGACCTTCTGGTCGGTCTGGTCGGTGATCGTGCCGACGCAGCGGATCACTTCGCCGTCCGTCGAAAGCACCGGCCGCGCGCGGATCAGCATCCAGTGGTAGTGACCGTCATTGGCGCGGATGCGGAATTCGAGTTTCAGCCGGCCGCGCCGCCATTCGAGGAAGAGGTCGAGGGTCGAGCGGAAACGGTCGCGGTCTCCGGGGTGCAGATATTGCAGCCAGGAGCGGGCCGGACCGTTGAGCGTGCCGGCGGGAAAACCGAGCTTGGGCGCGAAGTCCGGTTCCGTGACGATCCGGTCGCGTCCCACGTCCCAGTCCCATACCGTCGCTTCCGTGCCGAGCAGGGCGAGCGCCTGGCGCTCCAGATCCGAAAACAGGCCGGGCTGATAGGCGCCGCCGGCAAAGGAATGCTGGATGACGGTGAAGCCGAGCAGCAACACGATCAGCACGAGGCCGCCGTCGAGCGCCGGCTGGACGATGTCGTTGTCGATACGGCCGGTGGCCGTCATCCAGGCGGCAAACAGCCAGGCGACGATCAGCGCCCAGGCCGGCATCAGCAGGATCGCCCGGTCATACCGGCGGAGGCTGAGATAGACCATCAGCACGACCCCGGCGAGCACCGTGGAGGCAAAGGAGATGCGGGCGATGCCGGCGGCGGCCGGGGGGTCGAACAGCGCCAGGCCGAAAAGCGCCATCAGCAGCACGCCCCAGGCCGCGGCCGCATAGCCGAGCTGGGCATGCCAGCGCGCAAGGTTCAGATAGGTGAACAGGAACACCACCAGGCTGAAGGCGATCGCCACGTCGGCGCTGGCGCGCCAGATGCGCAGGTCGCCGGGCGAGAGCGGGATCAGCTGGTTGAGGAAGCTGAAATCGATCGCCACATAGAGCAGGACCGACCAGGCCAGCATTGCCGTCGCCGGCAGCACGGAGGTTCCCTTGACCACGAACAGGATGCTGAGGAACACCGCCAGCAGGCCGGCAATGCCCAGCACGACGCCGTGGTAGAGCGTGAAGGCGTTTTCCGTATCCTTGTAGGCATCCGGTTGCCAGAGATAGAGCTGCGGCAGGTCCGCCGTGTCGAGTTCGGCGACGAAGGTGATCACAGCGCCGGGATTGAGCGTGATCGAGAACACGTCGGCATCGTCGCTTGTCACCCGGTTGAGCGCGAAACCCTCCGACGGCGTGATCGCCGCGATCCGCGAGGAGCCGAGGTCCGGCCAGAACATGCCCGAGCCGGGCAGGCGGAAATGCGGGGCGACGATCAGGCGATCAAGCTGCTCGTCGGAAATATTTGCGAGCGAGAAGACGGCCCAGTCGCCGGGATGCTCGGCGTTGCCGGAACGCACCTCGATACGGCGGCGGATGCCGTTGGCATCGGGCACCGTGGAGATCTGCAGCACGCTGCCTTCATTGGGGTAGAGGTCGACATGGTTGGTCAGGTCGATCGCGACATCGCCGCGTGAAACCTCGACGGGCTCGAGCGCCAGCGCCGGGATGGCGGCGGAGAAGACCGCCATGGCCAGTGCGATGATGGCGAGGGCCTGACGGCCGAGCCGGCGGAGATGTGCGGGCATTCGCATCTTCGGTCTTCAATTCCCTTTGGCGTCGTGATCATCTTTGAGCAGGGCATAGAGATGATGATCCTGCCATTGGCCGTTGATGCGAAGGTATTTTTGCAAATGCCCCTCCTTGGTGAAGCCTGCCTTTTGCAGGAGCGAAGCGCTGCGATTGTTTGAGGGGATACAGGCGGCCTCGATGCGGTGCAACCTCAACTCATGAAAGATATAGGGAATTACGGCCTGAAGTGCGGCAAACATATGGCCCTTGCCGGCATAGGGCTCGCCCATCCAGTAGCCCAGCATGCACATTTGCGCGACGCCGCGGCGGATGAGGCCGATGGTGATGCCGCCGACAAGCGTGTCGGTCTCCCTGAGGAAGATGAACAGCTGAATGCTGCTGCCCTCGTCGAATTCCCGGTTCAGCCTCGTTATGCGCCTGCGGAAGGCCCGCTCGGTCATTTCATCGACGTTCCAGAGGGGTTCCCATGGCTGAAGGAAAGAACGGCTGCGGATGCGCAGCTGCCGCCAGGCCTGATAGTCGGAAACACGCGGCAGGCGCAGAACATGCGTGTCCGAGCGGATGGCAAACCGGCGCCGCCTCAGGGCGTCAGGCGCGGCGAAGAAGGCGAACAACTGACTGTCTCCGCTCAAGCGGCCCGGCGCCGCCTATCAGGACGATCTTCGGTTCCATCCCTGTCATCGCGCGTTCAGACGCCCGCACCGGCGGCCTTCTTCTCCTCGAACGAAAGGCCGTCGACGATGTCCTGAAGCGGCGCCAGCTGCTCGATCGGGCCGACGGCGGAAAGCGTCGGGCGGGCATTGTAGAAGGCGCGACCGGCCAGGTCGGTCAGCCTCTTCGGCGTGATGTTCTCGATTCGCATCATCATCTCCTCGTTCGGGATCGGACGGCCCCAGAGCATGACCTGACGCGCGATCTGGCCGGCGCGGGCGGCAGCGCTTTCCTGGCCCATCAGAAGCTGGGCGCGGATCTGCGCCCGGGCACGCTCGATCTCCGTGGGGTCGACCCTTTCGGCGGCCTCGCGCAGTTCGTTGATGATGACGGGGACGAGTTCGGGCAACTGGTCGCCGCCGGTTGCCGCATGCACGGCAAAGACGCCGGAATCCGAAAAGCCCCAGTGGAAGGCGTAGACCGAATAGCAGAGCCCGCGGATCTCGCGCACTTCCTGGAAGAGCCGCGACGACATGCCGCCGCCGAGCACATTCGCGAGAATCTGCGAGCAGTAGAAATCCTGGGCATGGTAGGCCGGGCCTTCAAAGCCGAGAATGACCTGCGCGTCGGAGAGCGTGCGCATCTCGCGCGCCTCGCCGCCCGTGTAGCTGGCGGGCTCGACGAGCGGCGGCGTGGCGGGCTTTTGCGGCAGGGCCGCGAAGCGGTCGGCGACGAGGCGCGCAAAGGCGTCGTGGTCGACCGCGCCGGTCGCCACGATATAGATCCGGTCGGTGGTGTAGTTGCGGGCAAGGTAGCGACGGATATCGTCCGGCGTGAAACCCATCACCGTTTCGGCGGTTCCCAGGATCGGTCGACCGATCATCTGGTCGCGATAGGCCGCGCCCGCAAAATTGTCGAACACCACGTCGTCCGGAATGTCGCTTGCCGCGCCGATCTCCTGCATGATGACGTTCTTCTCGCGCGCAAGCTCCTCTTCGTCGAAGGCGGAATTGGTGAGGATGTCCGCGAGGATATCGACGGCGAGCGGCAGATGGTCCTTCAGGACGCGCGCATAGTAGGAGGTCGTCTCCGTCGAAGTTGCGGCATTGACTTCGCCGCCGACATTTTCGATCTCCTCGGCGATCTGGCGCGCGGTCCTGCGCTTTGTGCCCTTGAAGGCCATGTGCTCGAGAAGGTGGGCGATGCCGTGTTCGTTCGCGAATTCGTTGCGCGAGCCGGACTTGATCCATGTCCCGATGGCCACGCTCTCGATATGGGGCATGTTCTGGGTGACGACGGTCAGCCCGGACGGCAGCCGGGTGTACTCTACTGTCATGCGATCCTGCTTCCTATCGTTGGCTTCCAGTGCTCAGTCCGTTGCGAACGAACGCTTCCACCGTATCGAGATCGGGGGGAAGGACACTGAAACGCTCCTCCTTGTCCATCATTCCAGCAAGCCACGCCGGAAGCGCGGGGTCAATACCGCTGGCCGATTTTACGGCCGCAGGGAATTTGGCCGGATGGGCCGTGGCGAGGACAACCATGGGGTTTGAAGCCTGGTGGGAACGGGCGACCGACATGGCGACCGCCGTGTGCGGATCGATCAGGACGCCGGTATCCGAAAGCGTGCGGGCAATTTCGGCGGCGGCCTCCTGCTGGTCCGTGCGCCCGGCGGCAAAGACGGCGCGGATGCGTTCAAGCGCTTCCTCCTCGATATCGAAGGCGCCGGACTGCTTGAGGCTCGCCATGGCGCGGCGGACATAGCCGGCGTCGCGTCCGCTTGCCTCGAACAGGAGGCGTTCGAAATTGGAGGAGATCTGGATGTCCATGGAGGGCGAGGTTGTTGCCTCGACTCCGCGCATCTCGTAGCGCCCGGTCTCGAGCGTACGGGCGAGGATGTCGTTCTCGTTGGTGGCGATTACCAGCCGGCCGACGGGAAGGCCCATCTGCCGGGCGACATAGCCGGCGAAAATGTCGCCGAAATTGCCGGTGGGAACCGTGAAGTCGATCGCACGATCCGGCGCGCCGAGCGAAATGCCGGCAGTGAAATAATAGACCACCTGCGCCATGATCCGCGCCCAGTTGATCGAGTTGACGCCGGAGAGCCTGACCTCTTTGCGGAAGCCGGGGTCGGCGAACATCGCCTTGACCAGGTTCTGGCAGTCGTCGAAATGCCCCTCGACGGCGATCGCGTGAACATTGGCGGCGCCGAGCGTGGTCATCTGCCGCTGCTGCACCGGCGAAACCTTGCCGTGCGGGAAGAGGATGAAGATGTCGGTGCGCGTGCTGGCCGCAAAGGCATCGATCGCTGCGCCGCCGGTATCGCCCGAGGTTGCGCCGACGATCGTGGCGCGCTGCCCACGTTGTTCGAGCGCGTAATCCATCAGCCGCGCCAGAAGCTGCATGGCGACGTCCTTGAAGGCGAGCGTCGAGCCGTGGAACAGTTCGAGCGTGAAGCGGTTGGCGTCGCTCTGGACGAGCGGCGTCACGGCCGGGTGGCGGAAGGTGGCATAGGCCCCCTCGATCATCGCCTCGAGGCGGTCATCGGGAATTTCGCCGCCGATGAAGGGCTTGATGATGGCAAAGGCGATGTCCTGATAGGATTTCCCCCGAAGCGCGCGGATCTCGTCGGCCGTCATTTTCGGCCATTCGCGCGACAGGTAGAGGCCGCCGTCGGTTGCAAGTCCTGCGAGAAGCGCGTCCGAGAAGCCGAGGGTGGGGGCGTCGCCCCGCGTCGAAATATAGTCCACGCAAAGCCCCTTTATGCTTGCCAGGTTCCTGAAAATGTCTAGCTTGTGGCACGCTTTGGCCTTACCGGTTATCTCGGCAAGGCGTCTTTCATGCCTCGTGCCTGCGGGTCATGCCAGACAGTCGAATTCTTGCGTTCGCGCTGATATAGAACAAAGCCGGAGGGCTTGAAAAGCCCTTGAGAGAGGAAAGGAATACTCGCCGTGTCATTTCGCACCACCCGCCGCCTGGCCGCCGTCGTGGCCCTTTCCGGCCTTGCGGCCTGCTCCACGGCCACGCCCGAACCGGAGCCTCAGCCCGCCCAGCCAATCACGCCGGGCGTCAATCTGACGGCGCTTTCGCGCATCTGCCCCAAGGCGATGCTGGATGATGACCAGGCCTTTGATCGCGTCTATTCGCCGGCCGGTTCAACGTCGGCTGAAAATCTCGTCTATCAGGTCTCGCTTGCCGAATACACGCGCACCTGCACCGTCGCGCCGACGGGAGACCAGCTCCTGCTGCAGGTCGCCGTCGCCGGCCGCCTGATCGGCGGACCGAAGGCAAGGCCGGGCACATACAAGGTGCCCGTGCGCGTCGAGGTGGTCGACGGCGACGTGGCGCTCTACGACAAGGTCACCGTCCAGGAGGTTGAACTGCCGGCCGAGGGGCTCTCGACGCAGTTCCTGTTCAGGGCGAACGATCTGCCGGTGCCGGTGACCGCCGGGGAAAATACCCGAGTCAGGCTCGGCATCGACTGATTGCCTTGAGGGGTGGGGACGCCGTCAGACGGCGTCCGACCATTCCAGCAGCGCGGTTGCGACCGCCGGCAGGTCTTCCATGCGGTGAATGACGGTCTCGGCCCCGGCCTCTGACAGCTTGTCGGCGTGAGTCGGTCCGGTGTGCGAGGCGCCGGTAAAGCCGACGACGCGCATGCCGGCGGCCTTCGCGCCGGTGACGCCGTGAACGGAATCCTCGATCACCAGCGTGTTCCCGGGCCGCGCGCCCAACTTTTCCGCCCCATGAAGGAAGACGTCCGGCTTGGGCTTGACCCGGTCGGGCCCGAGGCTTTCGGCGGAAAAGATGTTCGGCTCGAACAGGTCGATATAGCCGACCTTGGTCAGCATCGCCTTGATGCGGTCTTCCGTCGAATTGGAACAGACGCAGCGCGGCTCGGAAAGCTGGGCCACAGCCTCGCGCACGCCCTCGATGGCCTGCAGCTCGCGCTTCAGCCGCTCGTCAAGGATGGTCTTGTGCTGCTCTATCAGGTTGGCCTGCAGCGGGATTTCGGCTTCCTTCTCCACGGTCAGCAGGATGTCGCGCCAGGTCAGGCCGGAAAAACGTTCGCCGATCTCGCCGGCGGTGATCGGGTATCCGGCCTCGCTCAACAGTCTTGATTCCACCTGGGCGGCGAGAAATTCCGAATCGACGAGAACGCCGTCGCAATCGAATATGATGAGGTCAAATCGGCTCATTGAGAAATCCTGTGGTCATTTCGGTCTTGGGCGCGTCACAATAGCACGCCGGAGATAGGGTCTGGGAGCGGTGAGATCAAATTCACGATGGCCGCAAACCGGGATGGCGGGCCAAAAACCCCTCGATCAGGGTCTGCAGCGTGGCGGAGAAGAGCGGCATGCCGCCCGTGCGCCAGCCGAGCGCATTGAGCCGGCCGGTGGCCATGACGCTGACCTGATCATGGTCGGCGCGCGCGGGCAGGGGATGGGGGGCGGCGAGCGCGGCCTTCAGCGGCGCCAGAATGGTGTGGTTGTCGATCACGATGTCGGAAACGTGGAGCGCCTTGCCAGAGACCTTGGGAATGTGGGCGCCGAGCACGGCGAGCACGGCGCCGGCGAGATCGCGGCCATTGATCTCGCTTCCCGCACGCGGCGTAATCGTCCTGCCAGCCAGATAATCCGCGAACAGGCTCTCCCATTTGTTCGGATAGAGGTTTCCGTAAATTCCGGTCGCCCTGAGGCTGACGGGCACGAAACCGGGTGCGGCAAGCGCAAAAAGCGCTTTCTCCGCTTCCAGCTTGGCCTTGCCGTATAGGCTTTCCGGATTGGGCGCGAGCGTTTCTGCAAGCGGCGTGCCGGCGGGATAGCCGTCGAAAACGGCGCGGCTCGAGAGGAACACGCAGTGCTTTACGCCCGCCTTCCGCGCGGCCTCGAACAAGGCGATGGACCCATCGACATTCAGCCCGAGAAAGCCCGCCGGATCGTCGCCCTCGCCGCCGCGATAGCGCCCCGGCAGATGGGAAAACGCGGCATGGACGAAGCCGTCGATCCCGTTGAAGAAGGCTTCGGGGACGTTCTTTTCCGCAAGGTCGAGCGGCCTGAAGCCGACGGCCGGGGAAAACAGCCGGTCGGCCGGGGGCCTGCGTCCCGCGACGGTCACCTTGTGGCCGGCCGCAAGGCATTCCTCCACGATGTAGCGGCCGGCCAAGCCGGTGCCGCCGCTGACGAGAAGATGTTTCATGCCGTTTTTTTCGGGTTCTCGAGCGATGCGATGTCGGGGATCCGGTCGCCGTCGAAATAGGCCCACCACAGTTCGATCAATGGTTTCAGTTGCTCGGCGCGGGGATGATCTTCCTCCCAGGGCTTCTCATACTGGAAGTGCAGCACGCCGATATCGGACCAGTTCCAGAGTTCCGGCATGTTGAACCAGACATATTGCAGCATGTTCATGAAAACGGGCAGGCCGTGCCAGTCGGGGAAAAAGGTCTGCAGGAAGGTCTGGTCGGTGCGCCGCCAGAAGGCGTCCGGCGCATCGAGCGCTTCAATCATCGCGTCGAAGGTCGCAAGGTCGGGCCGGGCGACGAAGACACCGGAATTCAGCCGGTGGAAGTCGGCGAGGCTCTCGTAGACATTCGGCGCTGCTGAAAATTCCGGATAGAAGAACAGCTTGTCGATGTTTTTCAGGACGATGGCATCGGCATCGATGAACACGACGGCGTGATACTCGACCAGTTGCCAGAGCCTCAGCTTGCAGAAATTGTCGAGCGGCGTGTGGAAGTCCGGCTTGCGGCCCTTGGTGAAGGGGGCATTGCCATGCACTTCGCGCCGCGCATGGCGGGCGTTGAAGGCGTCCGAAAGGGGCAGGTGATCGACGCCGATCATCCGGCAGCCGATATCCTCGAGCTGCTTCAGGCTCTCCTCGGGCGTTCCGCCTGTATAAAGAACCACGACATCCGCCGGCGAGCCGGTCAGGAAGACCGAGCGCGCCAGCGCAAGCGCGCCCATGGCATAATCGGCATTGGTGACGAGCGTGACGTAGGCGAACGGGGCCTTGGCGTCCGCGCTGCGGCGGACGCCTTCATTTGAGGGATCGGGCATCAATTCACGAAACCGATTTCAGCGACTTGCCTTCGGGATCGCGGTTGATCTTGGTGGCAATGTCCTTGGTCCAGGCGGAAACGGCCGGAACGCGCTTGCGGTCGACGCGGTAGGCGTATTTCTTCGCAATGTCGACGATTTCCTCCAGAAGCCCTTCCTTCAGCGTCGTCGGGTTGAGGCCAAGCGAGAGGAACTTGTCGTTCCTGACGATCAGGTCGTTTTCCGGCGCTTCCTTGCGCGGATTGGGCAGCCAGGCAATCTCGGTGCCGGACATTTCGGAAATCATCTTGGCCAGATCGCGGACCCGGTGGGTTTCCGTCATCTGGTTGAAGATCTCGACGCGGGCATTCTTTTCCGGCGGGTTGTTGAGCGCAAGCTCGATGCAGCGCACCGAATCCTGAATGTGGATGAAGGCGCGTGTCTGGCCGCCGACGCCGTGGACGGTCAGCGGGTAGCCGATCGCCGCCTGAATGAGGAAGCGGTTCAGCACCGTGCCGTAGTCGCCGTCATAGTCGAAGCGGTTGATCAACTGTGGATGGCGCTTGGTCTGCTCTGTGTGCGTGCCCCAGACGATGCCCTGATGCAGGTCGGTGATCCGGAGGCCGTCATTCTTGGCATAGAAGGCGAACAGCAGCTGATCCAGGCACTTGGTCATGTGGTAGATCGAGCCGGGGTTTGAGGGATAGAGGATTTCCTGGCTGACCTTCTCGCCCGTCGTCGCCTCGATATCGACCGGCAGATAGCCTTCCGGGATCGCCGCGCCCACAGTCGAGTAGCCGTAGACGCCCATCGTGCCGAGGTGGATGATATGGGCGTCGAGGTCGATCTCGACGAGGGCGTTCAGGAGATTGTGCGTCGCGCTCACATTGTTGTCGACCGTGTAGTTCTTGTGCCGGTCGGATTTCATCGAATAGGGAGCGGCGCGCTGTTCGGCGAAATGGATGATCGCGTCCGGCTTTTCTGCGGCGAGCCATTTCTTCAGGATCTCGTAGTCCTTGGCCAGATCGATCAGGTGGAAATGAATCCTGCGACCGGTCTCGGCGTGCCAGATGCGGGTGCGCTCCTGGATGGAGTCCATCGGCGTCAGCGACTGGACGCCGAGTTCGGTGTCGATCCAGCGCCGCGACAGGTTGTCGATGATGTGGATTTCGTGTCCGGCATCAGACAGATGCAGCGATGTGGGCCATCCGATGAACCCGTCTCCGCCCATAACCGCAATTTTCATGGAACCACTCCGATCCGTTTTGTCATGCAGTGAAACTCGGTGTTAACCGAAACCAGTATGACATAAATGCAATGTTTTTTTTACGCAATCTCTTCAAATACCGCCGCAGAGACCTTTCCGATCTTGCTTTCGTCATTGCGAAGCCGCCTTGCACTGGACTAGGACACGACGCAGAACGACGAGACGAGGTTTGAGATGACCGACAAAAGCGGTGGAAATGTACCGGATTTGAGCGGCAGGCTCGAAGGCGGTGAACATCGTCTGCATCAGCGGGTCTATTATGAGGACACTGATTTTTCGGGCATCGTCTATCACGCCCGCTATCTCCATTTCCTCGAACGCGGCCGGACCGATTACCTGCGCTGCCTCGGCGTCGAACAGAGCACGCTGCATACGATCGACGAGGAGGGCCTCGCCTTTGCCGTGTACCACATGGACCTGAAATTCATCCGGCCGGCGCGCATGGACGACATTCTGGAGATCACGACCAGAACGACGAAGGCGACCGGCGCGCGCATGGTGCTTGCTCAGACCATTTCGGCGAACGGCATAGTGTTGACGACGGCGACCGTCACCGTGGTTGTCATCAACAAGTACGGCCGCGCGCGCCGGTTGCCGGACGACCTTGCGGCGACACTGCTGCTCGAGGCCAGCGGCGGTCAGGCCTGAGCTTGCCGCATCGGGCTTGATAAAACATGAGTATTATGTGAAGGAATTCAGCCATCGCCCTGCGACGGCGTGATCTTTGGCTGTCTCCATGGTTTTCAGGGGCTTTGGCCCTTCTGGTAACCGGGCGTTAACCATGATCATGTTTCATGCGAGCAGCGGGATTTCGGGATTTTTTGCCTAGGTTTCACCACGTTTTTATACGAGATGGAGCTAATATGCGGAAGCTTCGCAATCCCATTGCAAACCGAACACTGTCTCGCAGGCGGCTCTAACCGTACCCGCCCGGTCAACCGGGCCCATATATTCAAGGACTTACGTCACATGGAACAGCTTGGGTTGGAAGCAGCACATGCCGATGTCGGCTTGCTGGCGCTCTTCATGCAGGCCGGCCTGATCGTCAAACTGGTGATGATCGGCCTGATCGCCGCCTCGGTCTGGACGTGGGCGATCGTGATCGAGAAGATCATCGCCTACAACAAGGAACGCCGCGCCTATAACCAGTTCGAGGATGCCTTCTGGTCCGGCACCTCGCTGGAGAAGCTCTATTCGAACCTGTCGGAGCGCAAGACCTCCGGCATGGCCGCGGTGTTCGTCGCCGCCATGCGCGAGTGGAAGAAATCCTTCGAGCGCGGCGCGCGTGCCCCCGTCGGCCTGCAGATGCGCGTGGAAAAATCGATGGATGTCGCCATCCAGCGCGAATCGGAAAAGCTGGAAGCTCGCCTCGGCTTCCTCGCCAGCACCGGCTCGGCTGCGCCCTTTATCGGTCTCTTCGGCACGGTTGTCGGCATCATGACCTCGTTCCAGGCGATCGCCGGTTCGAAATCGACCAATCTCGCTGTTGTCGCTCCCGGCATTGCCGAAGCGCTTCTGGCCACCGCCATCGGTCTCGTCGCCGCCATTCCCGCCGTTGTCGCCTACAACAAGTTTTCCGCTGACAGCGGTAAGCTGGTGGGTCGCATGGAGGGCTTTGCCGACGAATTCGCCGCGATCCTGTCGCGCCAGATCGACGAGAAACTCCAGTCGCGCCCGGCCGCGGAATAATCCGAGGGAGATTGCGATATGGGAATGACCGCAGGAACAAGCGCCACGGGCGGCAGCCGCCGGGGACGAAGACGCGCGCGGCGCGGCCCCGTCAGCGAAATCAACGTGACGCCGCTCGTCGACGTCATGCTCGTGCTTCTGATCATCTTCATGGTCGCCGCGCCGATGATGACCGTCGGCGTGCCGATCGACTTGCCTGAGACGCAGGCGCAGGCGCTCAATTCCGATACCCAGCCGATCACGATTTCCGTCAATCCGGAAGGCCAGATCTATCTGCAGGAAACCGAGATCGGCATCGACGAGGTCGTGCCGAAGCTCGAGGCGATCGCCACCACCGGCTATTCCGAGCGCATCTATGTGCGCGGCGACGCCAATGCCGATTACGGCACGGTGATGCGGGTAATGGCGCGGATTTCGGCGGCGGGTTTCAAGAATATCGGCCTGGTGACCCTGCAGGAACAGGATAGCTGATTTCCCGCCATGACGCGCAGCTTCGCCATTTCCTTCGTTCTGCACTGTCTGGTCATCGGCTGGGCAGTGTTTCTGCTCGGCACGCCGCCCTCCATGGAGGTGGCCGACGTCGATGCCCTGCCGGTGACGCTGATCCCGGTCCAGGACATCACGCAGGTGCAGCAGGGCGATCAGGACGCGGAGCTTGCCGAGATCGCCGCGCCCGTTCCGACCCGGCGTCAGGACCAGGTGGCCGATGCGCAGAATGTCGGCGAAAACGAGATCGACCTGAACAGGGCGGAAGAGGCGACGCCCGACAATGTGGAACAGGAGCAGGCGGCCTTGCCGACGCCTTCGGCTGCGGAAACGCTGGAGCCTGCGCCGCAGGAGGACGTGGCCGAGGCTCCGCCGCCGCCCGTGCCTGAGCCTGCACCGCGCCCCGAGCCCGAACCGGCGCCCGCGCCCGAACCTGCGCCGTCGCAGGAGCCGGCTCCTGCGCCGGAACCCGCGCCCGCGCCCGAGCCGGAGGCCGTCGAGACACCCGAGCCCGAACCCGCGCCAACGCCTGAACCGGCCGAGGCCAGCGCGCCCGAACCCGAACCCGAACCCGCGACCCCGGCCGAGCCGGCCGAGCCGCAACTCGCCTTCCCCGATCAGGCGCCCCTTCCGACGCGCAGGCCTGAGCAACCGGCGCTGCGCGAGACCCGCACGGCTGAAGCCCCGCCGACCGACAGCCAGACCACGGCTTCCACGGAAACGGACGACTTCAACGTCGACGACATCGCCGCGCTGCTGAATCGCACCGAGGCGACCGGCGGCGGAGCGCAACGCGCAGAAACGCCTGCCGCCCTCGGCACGCAGCGGCCCAGCAATTCCGCGCAGCTTTCGCAAAGCGAATTGGACGCGCTGCGCGGCCAGATCCAGCGCAACTGGTCGATCCTTGCCGGGCTTGACGGCGCGGAAGGCGTGCGCATACGCATACACATGAAGCTTGATCCATCCGGTGCGATTGTCGGAACGCCAGAGGTGACGGCGACCGGCGGCAGCGAGAGCGCGCGGCGCATTCTTGCCGGCGGGGCCCGCCGCGCGGTGCTGAAATCCTCGCCCTTTGTCCAACTTCCGCCGGAAAAATATGACGCCTGGAGCGAAGTTATCGTGAACTTCGACCCAAGCCAGATGCTTTAACGGTTAACCGGAGGAACGCGGAGGGACTAAACCCGCCGCAGCAGACCGTCGCACTCAACGCTGAAAGGCCTGACCTGTCATGCTCAAACGCTGTCTCGTATTTCTGTCTGTCGCCTGGGCCGGGCTCGGCCTTATCTTCGTCGCGCCGGCCTATGCGCTGGTCGAGATCGACATCTCGCGCGGCAATGTCCAGCCGCTGCCGATTGCGATCACCGATTTCATTTCGGATGACGGACTTGGCGCGGACATTTCCGGCGTGATCGCCGCGGATCTTCAGCGTTCCGGCCTGTTCAAGCCGGTCGACCGCTCCGCCTTCATCCAGCAGATCAACGATCCGGACCAGACGCCGCGGTTTCAGGACTGGCAACTGATCAGCGCCGAGGCGCTGGTCGTCGGCCGCGTCACCCGCGAGGCGGATGGCCGCCTGCGCTCCGAGTTCCGGCTGTGGGACACCTATGCCGGCCAGCAGATCATCGGCCAGCAGTTCTATACCCAGCCGGACAACTGGCGCCGCGTTGCCCATATCATCGCCGACTCGATCTACCAGGCGCTGACGGGGGAACAGGGCTATTTCGACAGCCGGATCGTCTACGTTTCCGAAAGCGGACCGAAAACCGCCCGCAAGCGCCAGCTCGCGATCATGGACCAGGACGGCTACAATGTCCGCATGCTGACCGACGGCCAGTATATGGTGCTGACGCCGCGCTTCTCGCCGAACCGGCAGGAAGTGACCTACATGTCTTACGAGAACGACCAGCCGCGCGTCTATCTTCTGCAACTGGAGACGGGACAGCGGGAGGTGGTCGGCAACT
Source organism: Martelella sp. AD-3 (assembly GCF_001578105.1). GTDB lineage: Bacteria > Pseudomonadota > Alphaproteobacteria > Rhizobiales > Rhizobiaceae > Martelella. The sequence continues at coordinate 1,127,823 of NZ_CP014275.1, forward strand.
TCCCCGGCATGACGTTTGCGCCGCGCTTTTCCCCGGATGGCCAGCGCATCATCATGAGCCTGCAACAGGACGGCAACGCCAACATCTACACGATGGACCTGAGGACCCGCGCCACGACCCGGCTGACCAGCACGGCCGCCATCGATACCTCGCCCTCCTATGCGCCCGACGGTAACCAGATCGTGTTCGAAAGCGACCGCGGCGGTCGTCAGCAGCTTTACGTGATGAATGCCGACGGCTCGAACCAGCGCCGAATCTCCTTCGGCGACGGCAGCTATTCGACGCCGGTCTGGTCGCCGCGCGGCGATCTCATCGCCTTTACCAAGCAGTCCGGCGGCAAGTTCTCCATCGGCGTGATGAAGCCGGACGGCAGCGGCGAACGCATCCTGACCACCGGCTTCCACAATGAGGGCCCGACCTGGGCGCCGAACGGCCGCGTGCTGATGTTCTTCCGCCAGAATGCCGGCGAGGGTGGCCCGCACCTTTATTCCATCGACCTGACGGGCTATAACGAACAGCGGATTTCGACGCCTGATTTTGCCTCCGATCCGGCCTGGTCGCCGCTTCTCGAATAGCGGCGCCCGAGTTTTTCGACCTCGCATTCACCCTTTGTTAACGGTGTTTGTTGAGGGGGGATTAACGGCGATTTGATAGGTCATTTCGTCAATGTCGGCAGGTGCGCAAGACGCGATCAGCGCGCGGCCGTCACGGTAGAAAAAAACGCGTATCTGGTCCGACCGAAGGGTGCTGGACTTTTGATTGGAACGCTTGAAGGAGAGCGGTAATGAGCCGAGCCACGCTTGGAGTTGAAGGCCTTTCCAGGAAAAGGGCGATGAGGCCTGCTATCGTCGCGCTGTGCGCGGTCATGGCGCTTGGCCTTGCCGGCTGCGCATCCAAGCAGGACAACCTGCCGGGCAGCGGCCAGGGCATGGCGGGCGCCAATGCGGGCGTCGCCTCTCCGGGCAGCGTCCAGGATTTCGACCTCAATGTCGGCGACACGGTCTATTTCGAGACCGATTCGGCCGCGATCACCCCGATCGCCGCGCAGACGCTCGACAAGCAGGCCCAGTGGCTGCAGCGCTACACCAGCTATGCTATCCGCGTCGAAGGCCATGCCGACGAGCGCGGCACGCGCGAATACAATCTGGCGCTCGGCGCCCGCCGCGCCACGGCCACCAAGAACTACCTCGTCTCGCGCGGCATTCCGGCCAACCGGATTTCGACGATTTCCTACGGCAAGGAGCGCCCCGTCGCCGTCTGCGACAACATCTCCTGCTGGTCGCAGAACCGCCGCACGGTGACCGTATTGCGCGGCGCCGGAAGTTGATCCCGATGTCCCGATGAAGAAAAAAAACCGGCCGCGCGCCGGTTTTTTTGTGTCCGCAGTGCATGAAAACGCGTTTTGATCTAAATATGGCCAGAAACGGCATGTCGGAGAACATGCAGGTCTGTTTTACTGGTTTCAGGGACAGTTTTTGGGAAAAGGATCATGAGAAAAGCAATTTTGTGTCTGCTGGCAGGCTCCGCCGTCCTCGGCATGCAGGCAAGCGCCTCGGCCACCGGCCTGTCGCTTTTTCCGGCAACCGGCGGCGGACAAGGGCAGGTGGTTCAGGTTCAGGCAACCGACCCGGCCATGCGGATCATGCAGCTTGAGGAGCAGGTCAGGAACCTCAACGGCCAGGTCGAGGACCTGAGCTTCCAGCTGCTGCAGATGGAAGAGCGGATCCGCAAATTGCAGGAGGACATGGAATTCCGCCTGCAGGATCTGGAAAGCGGCATGGCCGCGCCGCCTTCATCCGGCAGCGGGCCGGACAATGAAACGGCGTCGATCGACAACCTCCCGCCGATGCCCGACAGCGCCGTGAATGACGCCACCATGCCCGGCGAGGTCTCGCCTGACCTGCCGGAGGGAGCGGAAGGCGGCGGCGATGATGCCGCCTTCTATAACGTCGCCTACAACCTCATCCTTTCGGGTGACTATCAGCAAGCCGAGGATGCCTTCGGCGAATTCGTGCTGAGCTATCCGAATAGTCCGCTCATTCCCGATGCGAGTTTCTGGCTCGGCGAATCGATGCTGGCGCAGCAGAAATTCAACGAGGCCGCCAAGACCTTCCTGAACGCCTACAAGGCCTATGGCACATCCGACAAGGCGCCGGAAATGCTGCTGAAGCTCGGCCAGTCGCTGGCCGGCATGGACAACAAGGACGCCGCCTGCGCCACCTTCGCCGAAGTGCCGACGCGCTATCCCGATGCCGCGCAGGCCGTCCTCGACAAGGCGCGCGCGGAGCTTGCGGCCAACGGATGCTGACGCCGGCGCCCGCCGTCGTCCTTCCGCAGGCCTGCGCGGCAACGGCCGCGGCGCGGGACTTCCTGCTTTCGCTCAAGAAAGACTGTCATCTCCTCGTCGCTGTTTCCGGCGGCGGCGATTCGATCGGCCTGCTGACCGCGCTTGACGAGGCCCGGCGCGCTTCCGGAAGGGAGGATGTCAGGCTTTCGGCCGCGACCGTCGACCATGCCCTGCGCGCAGCGGCAGCCGAAGAGGCTGCCTGGGTCGAAACCTTCTGCGCCGCCCGCGGCATTGCCCACGCGACATTGCGCTGGACGGGCGAGAAGCCCGTGTCCGGCCTGATGGCAGCCGCCCGCGACGCCCGCTACCGGCTGCTCGCCGGAGAGGCGAAGCGTCTCGGCGCGCACGCGATCGCGCTTGCCCATACGATGGAGGATCAGGCCGAGACCCTTGCCATGCGCCGCGCGCGCAACCGGTCCGCTCTTGCGAGCGGCATGGCCGATAGGACGCTGGTCGAGGCCGCGATCTGGGTCGTGCGCCCGTTTCTCCGGGTCCGGCGCGGGACGATCCGCGCGTTTCTCGATGCGCGCGGCCTTTCCTGGATCGAGGACCCGAGCAATGAAGACGCGCGCTTCGAACGCGTGCGCGTTCGCCGCATGGTGCGCGACCGGGTCGAGGCCCTGGCGGGCGAGGCGGAAAGCGCCGCGCGGGCGCGCCGGGCTCTTTCGCAGGAGGCTGCGAGCCTCTTCGCTTCGGCCGCCACGCTCCACGAAGGCATCCTTGCCGAACTCGATGCGCGCCTTCTGACAGACGCGCCGGCGCCGGCGCGCTACCTTCTCAACCTGCTCATTCCCGTTCTCGGCGGCCTGGCCTATGGTCCGGGCGGCGCGGCGCTCGAGCGGGCCATGGCGTTGTGTGCGGGCCCGCACGGCGCACGCATGACGGCCGGACGCTGCCTGCTCGAAAGGCACCGTGACGCGCTGTTCGTCGTGCGCGAGGGGCGGGACCTTGGGCAAAACGAGATCCCGCCGGGCCGGGCCGGAATCTGGGACGGGCGTTTTCGCATTGAAAACCGCTCGTGCGAAACGCTGCACATCGCCCCTGCCGGCGTTGATGCGGCAAGCCCTGGCGAGGAGGCTTTCCTGCCGCGCCGGCTCGCGCGGCTTGCCGGGAAGGTTCGTCCCGCCCTGCCGCCGTTCGAAGACGTTTCCTGTACGCCGTTCCTGGCGCCGTTCGACCGCTTCCTGCCGGGTTTCGAACTTGCGCTCGCCAATGCGATAGCGGCGGCTTTCGCCCGTCCGGCCTATCCCGATCCGGCCCCGGCCTATTTGCGGTGAGAAAATGAATCTTGGGACCGGCTTGTCTTGGCAAGACATGGCACGGACCCTATGTTAGGCGTAATTCAGCGGCATTGTGACGTGCCGGAAATATGATTTCGGGGAGTTTAATGAACCCAAACCTACGCAATATTGCGCTATGGGCGATAATCGCGTTGCTGCTGGTCGCGCTGTTCAGCATGTTCCAGTCGACGCCGTCGCAGAACACCGGCAACCAGGTGGCCTATTCGCAATTCGTATCCAGCGTTGAAGCCGGCAGGGTCAAGGAAGTGACCATTACCGGCAACAACATCACCGGCACCTACACCAGTGGCGGCTCGCCCTTCCACACCTATGCCCCGGTCATCGACGACAACCTGCTCACCAAGCTCGAGAACAACAATGTCGACGTCACGGCCAAGCCGGTCAGCGACGGTTCGGGCGGCATACTGAGCTATGTCGGCACGCTTCTGCCGATGCTGCTGATCCTCGGCGTCTGGCTGTTCTTCATGCGCCAGATGCAGGGCGGATCGCGCGGCGCGATGGGCTTCGGCAAGTCCAAGGCCAAGCTTCTGACGGAAGCCCACGGCCGGGTGACCTTTGACGATGTCGCCGGCGTTGACGAAGCCAAGCAGGACCTCGAGGAGATCGTCGAATTCCTGCGCGACCCGCAGAAGTTCCAGCGTCTCGGCGGCCGCATTCCGCGCGGCGTGCTGCTCGTCGGCCCGCCCGGAACGGGCAAGACGCTGCTGGCGCGTTCGGTGGCAGGCGAGGCCAATGTGCCGTTCTTCACCATTTCCGGTTCCGACTTCGTTGAAATGTTCGTCGGCGTCGGCGCAAGCCGCGTGCGCGACATGTTCGAGCAGGCCAAGAAGAATGCTCCCTGCATCATCTTCATCGACGAGATTGATGCTGTCGGCCGTCATCGCGGCGCCGGTCTCGGCGGCGGCAATGACGAGCGCGAGCAGACGCTGAACCAGCTTCTCGTGGAGATGGACGGCTTCGAGGCGAATGAAGGCGTGATCCTGATCGCCGCGACCAACCGTCCCGACGTTCTCGATCCCGCGCTTCTGCGTCCCGGCCGTTTCGACCGTCAGGTCGTCGTGCCGAACCCGGATATCGTCGGTCGCGAGCGCATCCTCAAGGTCCATGCCCGCAACACGCCGCTGGCGCCGAATGTCGATCTCAAGGTGGTTGCCCGCGGTACCCCGGGCTTTTCCGGCGCAGACCTGATGAACCTCGTCAACGAAGCCGCGCTGATGGCGGCGAGGCGCAACAAGCGTCTGGTCACGATGGCCGAGTTCGAGGACGCCAAGGACAAGATCATGATGGGCGCCGAACGGCGTTCCACCGCGATGACCGAGGCGGAGAAAAAGCTCACGGCCTATCACGAGGCGGGACATGCGATGGTGGCGCTCAAGGTGCCGGTGGCCGATCCCGTCCACAAGGCGACGATCATTCCGCGCGGACGCGCGCTTGGCATGGTGATGCAATTGCCCGAGGGCGACCGCTATTCCATGAGCTACAAGTGGATGATCTCGCGGCTTGCGATCATGATGGGCGGTCGTGTTGCCGAGGAACTCACCTTCGGCAAGGACAACATCACCTCCGGCGCATCCTCCGATATCGAGCAGGCGACCAAGCTTGCCCGGGCGATGGTGACGCAATGGGGCTTTTCTGACGAGCTCGGCCAGGTTTCCTACGGCGAGAACCAGCAGGAGGTCTTCCTCGGGCATTCGGTGTCGCAGTCGAAGAATGTTTCGGAATCGACCGCGCAGAAGATCGATTCCGAGGTGCGACGCCTGATCGACGAGGCCTATGTCGAAGCGACGAAGATCCTCAAGGAGAACCATGACGGCTTCGTCGCGGTTGCCGAGGGTCTGCTCGAATACGAGACGCTCTCCGGCGACGAGATCAAGGCGATCCTGCAGGGCGAGAAGCCCGCCCGCGATCTCGGCGACGACACGCCGCCCTCGCGCGGCTCTGCGGTGCCTTCCATGGGGCCGAAGAAGGACGCTCCTTCCGGCAAGCCTTCGGACGGCAAGGAAGGCGACGGCTTCGAGCCGCAGCCGAACTGAGAAGCTGAACCGCCGGCAGCCCCGGCGGTTTTTCTTATTGCGCATTGAACTCTGACGCAGGAATGCCTGCATCCACGCAATCTCACAGAAGGCGGACGTTCCGCGCTGCACGTTCCGGTAACGTCGTGTTAGCGTTGTTGACGTTATTTTATGTGCCTTGCGGCGGATTTTCTGCCAATAGGACGCTGGAACACGCCCGGCAGAGACATGACGGTTGCCCCCCAGGGCGGCTTTGACGAGGAACGACATGGCACGCAAATATTTCGGAACCGACGGTATTCGGGGACAGTCCAACACCTTCCCGATGACGCCCGATCTCGCCATGCGGGTCGGGATTGCGGTCGGCACGATCTTCCGCCGCAACGATCATGCCCGCCGCGTTGTGATCGGCAAGGACACGCGTCTGTCCGGCTATATGCTGGAAAACGCGCTGGTCGCCGGCTTTACCGCCGCCGGCCTCAATGTCTACCTGCTGGGCCCGATCCCGACGCCGGCCGTCGCCATGCTGACGCGTTCGCTGAGGGCCGATGTCGGCGTCATGATTTCCGCCTCGCACAATCCTTACGCCGACAACGGCATCAAGCTTTTCGGTCCCGACGGCTACAAGATGTCGGACGAGATCGAGGCCCGGATCGAGGCGCTGGTCGATCGTGACGATTTCTATTCCCAGCTTGCCCGTTCCAACGAGATCGGCCGCGCCAGCCGCGTCGAGGGCGACATCTACCGCTATATCGAATTCGTCAAGCGCACGCTTCCCCGGGATGTGACGCTGCACGGTCTGCGCGTCGTCGTCGACTGCGCCAACGGTGCGGCTTACAAGGCGGCGCCGACGGCGCTCTGGGAACTCGGCGCCGACGTGGTGACGATCGGGGCGGAGCCGAACGGCCTCAACATCAACAAGGAATGCGGCTCGACCTATCCGAAGACGCTGCAGGCCAAGGTGCATGAAGTGCGCGCCGATATCGGCATCGCGCTCGATGGCGATGCCGACCGGGTGATCATCGTCGACGAGAAGGGCAACATCATCGACGGCGACCAGCTGATGGCCGTGATTGTCGGCAATCTTGCCGACGACGGCGAGCTCAAGGGCAATGGCCTCGTGGCGACCGTCATGTCCAATCTCGGCCTTGAGCGCCACCTGAACGCCAGGGGGCTGGAACTCGCACGCACCAAGGTGGGCGACCGCTATGTGGTCGAATACATGCGCAAACATGGCCACAATGTCGGCGGCGAACAGTCCGGTCATATCGTGCTCTCCGATTTCGGCACCACCGGCGACGGCCTGGTGGCCGCGCTGCAGATCCTTGCCGCCGTCAAGCGGGCGGACAAGCCGGTGAGCGAGGTCTGCCGCAAGTTCGAGCCGGTGCCCCAGCTTCTGCGCAACGTTCGCATTGCGGCGGGCGCCGTGCCGTTGGAAGACGGCAACGTCAAACAGGCGATTGCCGATGCCGAGGCGGAGCTGAAGGGCCGCGGACGCCTCGTCATCCGTCCGTCAGGCACCGAGCCGCTGATCCGCGTGATGGCGGAGGGCGATGATCCCGCCCAGGTCGAGCGCGTCGTTTCTGGCCTCATCGACGTGATCTCCAACGTGCGCGATGCCGCCTGAGTTTTTCCGAACATCCGGCGTCTCATGACCTCATTGCGGGCAGGGCTCTTTGCCCGCTGCGTTTGCCGTTTCGGGCATTTTCCAAAGCCGCGATGCCCTTCGGCATGTTTTCTTTGATCTCCTGCGCCGGTCCGGCTTTGTCCGGACGAATCTGGCCATATTCCTGTTGCAGCATAACCCGGCGTTGCGGCGCTTTTGGGTTTTTGAGGCAGGAGGACTGGCAGATGTCTGCAGCAGCTTTGATTGTGGTGACCATTCTCGGCTGCGATGACAGCCTGACCCGGTGCCAGTATATCGATACCTCGCCGGATAGCTATGAAAGCGTCGCTCTGTGCGACACCGCGCTGGAGCGCGATCTCAGCCACTTTAAATACTCCGAATATGCGAGCGTCATCGGGGTTTGCCGGTCCGAGGATGAGCCGATTGAAGCGGCGCTCGGCGGCGTTGCCGTGACAGGGATACCCGAAGAGCAGGCAAGGCTTGCTGCCGGACCGCAGCCCGGGAATGACGGCCACGTGCCGGAGCATGGAAACAGGTTGCTGATCCTCGCAGACGGAGCTCTGGACAAGGCCGTTTCCGTTCTGCCCGACAAGGCGCAGGTCCGGGCTGTGCTCCTTGCGCCCGTCGACGCCGTGAAGAATGGCTATGCCTGGACTGTGGGCCGGCTCGGCCTGTAACGCTGGATCATCGGGCGGTTAATCTGAGCCGCCCGATGATCCATCTCTTTGTTTAGGCGAATCGGGTTATCGAAAAACCGGTAACCACTTTTTCGCCCGATACTCCAGAGGATCGCTGTCGCCTCCTTGTCTTCAATCGACTGCGACGCGCCGTGCTGCATTCGCCGCCCAGACCAAAATTGGGACTACCTCTTCTGGTTCGTTGACGCGGAAAAGATTGTCAAACTATTGATTCTACTGGTCCGGGAGGTTGCAGGCACAGCGTCTTCAAGAGCTTCGCCTCGGTAATCGAGACCCATTGGATCGCCTCAATTGCAAGGATGAAGTTTCATGAAAATCTTTTCTTCAAAGGGCAGGAAGTTCATGGCGGCGGCATTGGCTTCCGTTATGTTCTCCGCCTCCGTGGCCGAGGCCTGCACGGGCATCACGCTGACGGCCGAAGACGGCGATGTCGTGCGCGCACGCACGATGGAGTTCAATGTCGATCTCGACGCCTCCGTCATTCTGGTGCCGCGCGGCACGCAACGCACCGGGGAAACGCCGGACGGCGAGAACGGCCTCGGCTGGGATGCGAAATATGCCAGCATCGGCGCCAATCCGATGGGCTTGCCCTATCTTGTCGACGGCGTGAACGAGAAAGGGCTTTCCATGGGCCTTTTCTATTTTGCCCAGGCGGCGGAATACCAGCCCTATAAGCCGGAAGACGCCGGCAAGACAATGGCGTCCTGGCAGCTTGGCTCCTACATTCTCGACAATTTCGCCACGGTCGACGAGGTGAAGGCGGCGCTTTCCGATATCATCGTTGCGCCTGTCATCTTCAAACAGTTCAACATGGTTCTGCCGGTGCACTTCGTCGTCACCGATGCTTCCGGCGAGACGATCGTGATCGAATATGTCGGCGGCACGCTGCAGGTGAGCGACAATCCGCTCGGCACCTTCACCAACAATCCGCCCTTCGACTGGCACATGACCAACCTGCAGAACTACGTCAATCTCGGCGTTGACAATGTGCCGCCGCAAAAGCTCGGCGATGTGACGATTGAGGGGCTTGGCCAGGGCACGGGCCTGCTCGGCATGCCCGGCGATTTCACCTCGCCGTCGCGCTTCGTGCGCGCCGCGATCTATTCGCACGGCGTGGAGGCGAGCGCGACCGGCAATGACGCCATCTTCCAGGCCTTCCACATCCTCAACAATTTCGACATTCCGCGCGGGGTCGCGCGCGAAGAGGAGACAGACGCGCACGGCAACGCGGTTTCCGACTACACGCAGTGGACGTCGGCCGTCGATACCGCCAACAAGCGCTTCTTCTTCCGCACCTACGAAAACAGCGATATCCGTTTTGTCGATCTGATGAAGCAGGATCTGGACGCTTCGGGCATCAAGACCTGGACCATGGACGGCTACGAGACCGCCCACGAACTCGGCGCTCCGGAATAGGCGCATCGAAAAAAACGGAAACGGGCGGTCAGGCGTTGCCCGTTTCCATCTCCGAACGTCGGGCGAAACCGGTACAAATTGCCTTGTTGCGGCTCAAAAGGCACATCTGATCCCGCAGTCATCACCAAGTCATCTTTTCCCTTGCCTATTTTCAACGCCTCCCGTATATCCGGCGGCGGGACACCTCTCCCCAACGAGAGGCTACTATCTGAAAGGGTAGAGATATGACAGAGACGACCAAGCCGGACGTGCGTCCGGCCAATCCCCGCTTTTCTTCCGGCCCCTGTGCGAAGCGTCCCGGTTGGACGCCCGAAGCGTTGAATGACGCTGCCCTTGGCCGTTCCCACCGCGCGAAAATCGGCAAGGCGAAGCTGAAAGAGGCGATCGACCTGACCCGCGAAGTGCTCGACGTTCCGGGCGACTATCGCATCGGCATCGTTCCCGCTTCCGATACCGGCGCCGTCGAGATGGCGCTCTGGTCGCTGCTCGGCGAGCGCGGCGTCGATATGCTCGCGTGGGAATCCTTCGGCGCTGGCTGGGTGACCGATGTGATCAAGCAGCTGAAGCTGAAGGACGCGCGCAAGATCGAAGCGCCCTATGGCCAGCTCCCCGACCTTTCCACTGTCAATTTCGACAATGACGTGGTCTTCACCTGGAACGGCACGACCTCCGGCGTGCGCGTGCCCAATGCCGATTTCATTCCGGCGGACCGCAAGGGCCTGACCATTTGCGACGCCACCTCGGCGGTGTTCGCGCAGAAGGTCGACTTCAACAAGCTCGACGTCGTCACCTTCTCCTGGCAGAAGGTTCTGGGCGGCGAGGGCGGTCACGGCATCCTCATCCTCTCGCCGCGCGCTGTTGAGCGTCTGGAAAACTACACGCCCGCCTGGCCGCTGCCGAAGATCTTCCGCATGACCAAGGGCGGCAAGCTGATCGAAGGCATCTTCGTCGGCGAAACGATCAACACGCCCTCCATGCTCTGCGTCGAGGATTATCTCGATGCGCTGAAATGGGCGAAGACCGTCGGCGGTCTGGACGGGCTGGTTGCCCGCGCCGATGCCAATGCCAAGGTGATCTTCGATTTCGTCGAGAAGAACGACTGGATCGAGAACCTGGCCGAAGACCCGGCGACCCGTTCCAATACGTCGGTCTGCCTGAAGATCGTCGATCCCGACATCGTCAAGCTGGACGATGCGGCGCAGGCCGCCTTTGCCAAGGCGATCGTCTCCGCGCTCGACAAGGAAGGCGTTGCCTACGATATCGGCGCCTATCGCGATGCGCCGTCCGGTCTTCGCATCTGGGCCGGCTCCACGGTGGAAACAGCCGATATGAAAGCCCTGATGGGCTGGCTCGACTGGGCCTTCCAGGCTGAAAAAGCAAAGCTCGCGGCTTAGGCGAGGCGAGAGCTCGCGCCGCCTCCGGTGGGAGGCGCGGGCCAGTCATTCCCGAAAATCGATCTTTTTTGAAGGAGGCCTATCATGGCACCTCGCGTACTCGTATCCGACGCCCTGTCGGAAGCCGCCGTCCAGATCTTCAAGGACCGGGGCATTGATGTCGATTTCCAGCCGAAGCTCGGCAAGGACAAGGAAAAACTGCTCGAGATCATCGGCCAGTATGATGGTCTCGCCATCCGCTCGGCCACCAAGGCGACCGAGAAGCTGATCGAGGCCGCGACCAACCTCAAGGTCATCGGCCGCGCCGGCATCGGCGTCGACAATGTCGATATCCCGGCTGCCTCGCGCCGCGGCATCATCGTCATGAACACGCCGTTCGGCAATTCGATCACGACCGCCGAACATGCGATTTCCCTGATGCTGGCCGTTGCCCGCCAGATCCCGGCTGCCGACACCTCGACCCAGGCCGGCAAGTGGGAGAAGTCGAAATTCATGGGCGTCGAGATCACCGGCAAGACGCTCGGCGTCATCGGCGCCGGCAATATCGGCTCGATCGTCTGCGACCGCGCCATCGGGCTGAAGATGAATGTGATCGCCTATGACCCCTTCCTGTCGCAGGAAAAGGCCGAGAAGATGGGCGTCACCAAGGTCGACCTCGACGAGCTTCTCGCCAAGGCCGACTTCATCACGCTGCACGTTCCGATGACCGACAAGACGCGCGGTATTCTCAATGCCGAGGCGCTGGCGAAGACCAAGAAGGGCGTCCGCATCATCAACTGCGCCCGCGGCGGTCTCGTCGATGAGGCAGCGCTTGCCGAAGCCATCAAGTCCGGTCATGTCGCCGGCGCCGGCTTTGACGTGTTCGAAACCGAGCCTGCAACGGAAAGCCCGCTCTTCGGCCTGGAAAACGTCGTCTGCACGCCGCATCTCGGCGCCTCGACCACGGAAGCCCAGGAAAACGTCGCGCTGCAGGTTGCCGACCAGATGTCGGATTACCTTCTGAAGGGCGCCGTCACCAACGCCATCAACATGCCGTCGATCTCGGCCGACGAGGCGCCCCGCCTGAAGCCGGTGATCAAGCTGGCGGAAGTGCTCGGCGAATTTGCCGGCCAGGTGACGGAAAACCCGATCAAGGAAGTCGAGGTTCTCTACGACGGCAATTTCGCGCAGATGAACACCACGGCGCTTACGAGCGCGCTGCTCGCCGGCCTGCTGCGTCCGCTGGTGGCCGACGTCAACATGGTGTCCGCGCCGATCATGCTGAAGGACAAGGGCATCATCCTGCAGGAGACCCGTCGCGACAAGTCGGGCGTCTATGACGGCTATATCAAGCTGACGATCACGACGGAAAAGCAGACCCGCTCGGTCGCCGGCACGGTGTTCTCCGATGGCAAGCCGCGCTTCATCCAGATCAAGGGCATCAACATGGATGCCGATGTCGGCCGTCACATGGTCTACATCTCCAACACCGACGTGCCCGGCATGATCGGCTTCATGGGGACCACGCTTGGGCAGGCCGGCGTCAACATCGCCAACTTCCAGCTCGGCCGCGACAACCAGGGCGGCGACGCGATCGCGCTTCTCTATGTCGACGAGCAGCCGACGCCGGAGGTTCTCGACAGGCTGCTCGGCCATGAAGCCATCAAGCAGGCAAAGCCGCTGGAATTCTCCGTCGAATAAGGCTTTTCTGAAAGAAAATGCAGGAAGCCCGGTTGTCCGAAACAGGCAACCGGGCTTTTCTTGTTGTCAGGATGCATTAGGTAACCCTTAGCGCATCGTTTAAGACGAGAGTTTTTTCAATGTCCGGATCATGTATCGGATGCCTGAACGCCGAGACCTTGCCGTTTGATTTTTCGATGGCCTTTCAGCCGATCGTCGATCTCAGGGACGGCTCGGTTTTCGCTTTCGAGGCGCTGGCGCGCGGAACGAAGGGCGAGGGCGCGGGAACGCTGTTCGCGCAGCTGAGCGATGACAATCTCTATGCCTTCGACCAGCAATGCCGGGTGAAGGCGATCGAGCTTTCGGCGCATCTCGGCCTGATGGAAACCGGGGCGAAGCTTTCGATCAATTTCATGCCGCGGGCGATCTACGAGCCGCGCGCCTGCATCCAGCTCACCCTCGAAACCGGCAGGCGGTGCGACGTGTCCAGCGACCGGCTGATCTTCGAATTCAGCGAGTCGGAGGTCGCCGACACCGACAAGCTCAACGCGATCGTGACGCTCTACCGGGCGCTCGGCTTTCAGACGGCGGTGGATGATTTCGGCGCCGGTCATTCCGGTCTGTCGCTCCTGGCCAACATGCCGCCCGATATCCTGAAGCTGGATATGGAACTGGTGCGCGGCATCGACAAAAGCGCCGCGCGCGGCATCATGGTCAAGCATCTTGTCGCCATGGCGCGGGACATGGGGATCGATCTCGTCTGCGAAGGCGTCGAGACCGCCGGTGAGCTTGCCATGCTGCGGGAACTGGGCGTGGAGCTGGCGCAGGGCTATTTTCTCTGCCGCCCCGCCTTCGAGCATCTGCCGCAGGCCGGCGAGGTGAGATGGCGGCCCTGAGTCCGTTTGGCGGGCATGACCGGGCCAGAAACAGGAGGAGATTTCTCATGAGCAGCAACCAACTGGCAGCCCTTGACGCGGCGCTCGAAAGCCTCGCCGAGGCGGGCTTCGTCGTCGGTCCGGAATGGGAGGCGGTGCACGAAATCTGCCAGGCGCATGAGGGCGAGATGCCCTATGATGCGGCGCATGCGCTCTGCCATCGCATCGAAGGCGATACGTGGAACGCCGGCTACTGGTATCGCCGCGCGAAAAATCCGGTTCAAAGCGGCGGTTTCGCGGAGGAATATGCCGGACTGAAAGCGGAGATCGCGGCCCTGCGGTAGACGCGTCGGGCGAAAACGCGGCCGCGACCGTTCGGGAGAGGCGCGCGGCCTCTCCCGTTTTCCACTGCTACGTGTTGTCGGGTTGGCTTCTGACCAGCCGCAGACCGCGTTCGGTGATCTGGTACGGCCTGCCGCCTTTCGAGCGGATGGCGCGTTTGGCCTTCAGCTTGCGAAACAGAGTGATGTCGAGGCCGGGATAGAGCCAGCCGTCGCGGGTGAAGCAGTCGACCTTCTCGATCTTTCGGGTTTCGGTGCGTGTCAGTTCGATCCTGCCGCCCTGTGCGAGCAAGTGCAGGATGCGCTGTTCATTGCGCGAGATGTCCATTGTCGTCAAATCCGGGTTGGCGCCGGGAAGGCGCACAAAAACATGTTCCCGCTGACGCGTTCGTCGGCGGGGCTCATGGTTTCCGGCCGCTGCGCGCATCTTGCTTCAGCAAAGCAAGGCGGGCAGGGCCCTTACCGGGATTCCGATCGGTTTGACATCCAAACTCCAGGTTGACGCGAAGGAAATACGCCCGCAGGCGCGCAAGGTCAAGGTTTTTGGCGTGCGGCGTCGCACCCTATCGCTTGCGTCTTGCCCCCATTTGCTCTACCTCACGAACAAGTTTCCGCAGATGAACGATGAGCTGACCATGACCATTGTCGATACCCGCACGCCCGATCCCAAACGCCTGATCCCCGGCGCCACCGGCGACTGGGAAGTCATCATCGGTCTCGAGGTGCATGCGCAGGTCACGAGCAATGCGAAGCTGTTCTCCGGCTCCTCCACCACCTTCGGCAAGGCGCCCAACGCCAACGTCTCGCTGGTGGATGCGGCCATGCCCGGCATGCTGCCCGTCATCAACGAGGAATGCGTGAAGCAGGCCGTGCGCACCGGCCTTGGCCTCAAGGCCAAAATCAACAAGCGCTCGATCTTCGACCGCAAGAACTATTTCTATCCCGACCTGCCGCAGGGCTACCAGATCTCCCAGTACAAGGACCCGATCGTCGGCGAAGGTACGATCACCATCTCGCTCGGGCCGGACAGAGAGGGCAATTTCGAGGATATCGAGATCGGCATCGAGCGCCTGCATCTGGAGCAGGATGCCGGCAAGCTGATGCATGACCAGCATCCCTCGTTCTCCTTCGTCGACCTCAACCGTTCGGGCGTGGCGCTGATGGAGATCGTCTCCAAGCCGGATATGCGTTCCGCCGACGAGGCCAAGGCCTATATCACAAAGCTTCGCACCATCGTGCGCTATCTCGGCACCTGTGACGGCAATATGGACGAGGGGTCGCTCCGCGCCGATGTGAATGTCTCCGTGCGCAAGCCGGGCGGTGAGTTTGGCACGCGCTGCGAGATCAAGAACGTCAACTCGATCCGCTTTGTGGGCATGGCGATCGAAAGCGAGGCCCGCCGCCAGATCGACATACTGGAAGAGGGCGGCGTGATCGACCAGGAGACCCGCCTGTTCGATCCGGTCAAGGGCGAGACGCGGTCGATGCGCTCCAAGGAAGACGCGCATGACTACCGCTATTTCCCCGACCCGGACCTGCTGCCGCTCGAATTCGACGATGCCTTCATCGAAGAGCTGGCGAAGGACCTGCCGGAACTGCCGGACGACAAGAAGGCGCGTTTTGTGGGCGATCTCGGCCTTTCCGTCTATGACGCCTCGGTACTCGTCTCCGACAAGGCGGTGTCCGACTATTACGAAAAGCTGGTCGGCCTCTCCGATGCAAAGGTCGCGGCAAACTGGGTCATCAATGATCTGCTCGGCGCGCTGAACAAGGCCGGCAAGGGCATTGACGAAACCCCGGTTTCGCCTGAACAGCTCGGCGCCATCCTGTCGCTGATCAAGGAAGGGGTGATCTCGGGCAAGATCGCCAAGGACCTGTTCGAGATCGTCTGGAACGAGGGCGGCGACCCGAAACAGATCGTCGAAGAGCGCGGCATGAAGCAGGTGACCGATACCGGTGCGATCGAAAAGATCGTTGACGAGATCATCGCCGCCAATCCGGAACAGGCCGCAAAGGTCAAGGACAAGCCCTCGCTTGCCGGCTGGTTCGTCGGCCAGGTGATGAAGGCTTCTAAGGGTAAGGCCAATCCGCAGGCGGTGCAGGCGCTGGTCAAGGAAAAGCTGGGCGTTGCGGAGTAAACCCTTGTTCTTCGTCCGCACGGCCATGGAGACGGATATTCCGGCCGTCTGCGCGCTGCTCTCCGAGACCTGGCACGCGACCTATGACGAGATTCTCGGGCCCGAGAAGGTCGAGACGATCATCAATAGCTGGCTTTCGCACGAGGCCATGCTGAGGCGGCTGCGCCGGCCTCACGGCGAGTTCCTGGTGGCCGACAGCGGCACGATGATCGGCGGCATGGCCTTTGCGGCGCCCGACAAGGATAACGCCGAGATCGTCAATCTCAGCCAGCTCTATGTGCTTCCGGGCTGCCAGCGCCAGGGCATTGGCGAGCAACTGTTTGCCGAGATCGAAACCTGCTTTCCCAACGCGAAGCGACTGGCTCTGGAAGTCGTGCCGCAAAATGCGCCGGCCATCCGGTTCTACGAGGCCCATGGCCTGCGGGAAGTCGGTCGGCATGATGAATGCGGCGCGCCCGGCTCCGGCATTCCGGCCATTCGCATGGAAAAGGACCTGCCCGGTGTCTGACATCGAAGGTCTGATGATCCGCGAGGCGCGGCGTGACGATCTTGAGGCGCTGATCGCAATTTTTGCCGCCGACGACCTTGGCGGCCACGGCGATACCACCGATCCTGAAGCCTATGGCGATTATCGCGCCGCCTTCGATGCGATCGCCGCCTCGGCCAATGATACGCTCTATGTGGCGGAGCTTGACGGCATGGTCGTCGGCACGTTCCAGACCTCCTATACCCGGACGTTGACCGGTCGCGGCGGAGCGGTGCTGACGATCGAGGCGGTTCAGACCCATCCCGATTGGCGTAGCCGCGGCATCGGGGCGAAGATGATCGCGGCGGCGATCGAAAAGGCGAGGGCGGAGGACTGCCGGCTCGTGCAACTGATGTCGAACCGGAGCCGCACGGATGCCCATCGCTTCTACGAGCGGCTTGGTTTCACGCCGTCCCATCGCGGCTTCAAAATGAAGCTGAAAGGCTTTTGAGGCGGCCTCCCGCTCTGGACAAGCGCGCCATGACGCGCCATACACGGGTTTAGGAAATCGGCCGCCTTCGCGGTTCAGGACGTAAGGAAAGAGAATGACAAGCTTTCTGGCGAAGATGTTTACCTGGTGGAACGGCTCGACCATCGGCACGGATCTTTTTACGCGCCGCTTCGGCAAGAAGGTCGGTGAGGATCAGTTTGGGAACGTCTATTACGAAGGCGGCATGTCGACCTACGGCCTGAAGCGTCGCTGGGTGATCTACAACGGTTATGCCGATGCTTCCACCATTCCGCCCGGCTGGCACGGCTGGATGCATCATCGCACCGATACGCCGCCGACCAAGGCCGCCTACACGGCGCGCGAATGGGAAAAGCCGCACAACCCGAACCAGACGGGCACCGCGCTTGCCTATCGCCCCAAGGGCTCGCTCGCTGTCCAGGGCGAACGCAACAAGGTCACGGGCGATTACGACGCCTGGACGCCGGGCGCGTAAGTTTTTTGCCGCAATCTGACGGTAGGCTGGCGAAATGCCGGTTCGAATGAAGCGCGGCATCTGTCGCGCTTTTTCAATATCAAGGGATGTTCCATGGAGTTCCGCGTGCTGCGCCGTCTTCTCACCGTTTCCTTCGGCCTCGCCGCCGCGGGCCTTGTCACAGGTCCCGCCCTTGCGGCGCGGGTGGAAAACCCGGTTGCCGTGTTCGGCGGCATCGACAAGATCACCGGGCGCACCTACACATTCGATGCCTATGTCGGCGAAACCGTCCAGTTCGGCCGCCTGCAGGTGACGCCGCGCGTCTGCTATTCGCGCGACGAAACGGAGGAACAGCAGGTCGATGCTTTCGTCCAGGTCGACAAGGTGTCGCTGCAGAACGAGGTCTCCCGCATCTTCTCCGGCTGGATGTTTGCCGATTCGCCGGCGCTCAATGCCGTGGAAGACCCGATCTATGACGTCTGGCTGACCGATTGCGTCGGCGAGGCGAGCATTCCCGCCCCCTGATCTCCCCAGCATTCGCGAAGGCCCGAAATGTCCGATGCGCGTCCCCAACTGAACGCAGCCGAGGCCGAGAGCTTCCACTATCTCGAGGCCCTTAAATATACCGGGCGCGCCGGGGCCGAAGCCATCGACCCGTGGGACCCGAAGGCCGACAGCTTCATGTCCGGCAACGCCAAGGTCCGGGCGGATTATACCGTCGCCAAAGAAGGGGGAGATTTTTCCTCCGTGCAGATGGCCGTCAGCCAGGCCGTCCGCGATGCCGGCACGGGCAAGACGGGCGATCGCATCTACATCGCCATCCACCCCGGCGTTTATGACGAGACGGTCATCGTGCCGCGTCTCATCGTCGGTGATCGGTCCGTAGCGATCACGCTGTTTGGTACGGGCAACGCGCCGCAAGAGACGGTGATCCGCGCCAATATCGATCAGGGCATGTGCGGGGCTGATTTTCTGGCGACCTTCGGGGACGCGGTTGATGGCTACGCGCCGGAAATTGCCGAAATCTACCGTGCCAACGCCGCGCTCGAGCGTCTGTCCACCGAAAACGCCTGCGTGCTCAGGGTCGAAAATGACGGATTTCAGGCAAAGAACCTGAGCGTCAAAAACGCCTATAATTGCGACAGGGCCGACAGAAATTCCAAATGCGAGGACGGCAAGGGCGGGCCGAAGAATGCGGCCGGCCAGTTCGCCAAAGGCTGGCACCAGGCCGTGGCGACGCTGGTCCACAATGCCGACCGCGTCCATTTCGACCATGTGCGTTTTTCAAGCTTCCAGGACACGCTCTACTTCAAGGGCCGCGTGCCGGGCATGACGGTGCGCTCCTACTATTCCAACTGCGATGTCGAGGGCGATATCGACTTTATCTTCGGCCGCGCGACCGCCTATTTCGATCGTTGCGAAATCCGTTCGCTCGGCAGCCGCGTCGACCATGCCTATGTGGTCGCCCCCTCGACCAACATGCACACGCGCTACGGCATCGTCTTCAACGAATGCGACTTTACCCATGACGGCAGCGAGGCCGCGCTTGCCGGCACATTCTCGCTTGGCCGGCAGTGGTTCCAGACGGTCAGGGCATCGCCCTACGGAATTCCGAATGTCAAGGGCTACCGCACGCGGCTTGCCGAGACCTCCGAATTCGATCATCCGCCGGAAGGCACGATCTCGCTCGATGTGCTGGAGGCCGTCGGCAAATGCGTGATCCTCAACTCGCGCATCGGCGCACATATCAACCCGCAAGCCCCATGGGATGACTGGAGCGGCGGCAGGCGCAATGCGGATGGCGAGTTCGTGCCCGGCGAATGGAACACGCGCTACAGGCCCGTGCAGTATAGCTCGGACGATTTCTTCTGCTATCTCGGAGACTGGCTGAAGGGCGAGGGGCTCGTCTTCCACAAGCCCGATCCGGCCGAACCCTGGCTCGCGGAGTTCAACAACCGGCGGGCATAGGCGTCGTTCACGGAAACGGCTGATCGGGCCAGACGAGCGCCGCATTCAGCAGCGTCATGTATTCTTCCTTCGGGATATCGATCGCGCCCATCGTCTTCAGATGGTCGGTGGTGAACTGCGTGTCGAGCAGCAGGAAGTTGTTGGCGCGCAGGCGTTCCACCAGATGCACGAGGCAGATCTTGGAGGCGTTCGGGCGGCGAGAGAACATGCTTTCGCCGAAGAAGGCCGCCTTCAGCGAGACGCCGTAAAGCCCGCCGACAAGCGCGCCGTCCTGCCAGGCCTCGACCGAATGGGCGCGGCCCATGGCATGCAGCGACTTGTAGAGCGTGCGGATCTCGTGGTTGATCCAGGTCTGCGGCCGGTCGGGCGCCGGCGCCGCGCAGGCGGCGATCACGCCATCGAAATCATGGTTGAAGCGGATTTCGTAAGGGGACCTGCGCATGAACTTGCGCAGGCTGTGGGAGACGTGAAGCTTGTCGAGCGGAATAATGCCGCGAATTTCCGGTTCGACCCAGAAAAGCTCGGTGTCATCGGCCGATTCGGACATGGGAAAGAGGCCGATGCTGTAGGCATTCAAAAGCAGCTCCGGCGTAATCCTGCTGCTCTTTCCGGCGTTCTTTTCCATGGCCTCTCAGCTGCTCAGAGCGCGTTTCGATCCGCCCGAAGCGGTTCGAAACGCGCATTATCCAATCGTTTGGTCGCCTGATCCCGTCGATCCGCGCTTTGCTCCGGTGGGATTAGGCGTCAGCCTTGTCTTCCAGATAATGTTCCAGCCAGTGAATATCATAGTCGCCATTGGCGATGTCCTGGTTGGCGATCAGATCCTGAAAAAGCGGCAGCGTCGTGTCAATCCCGTCAACGACGAACTCGTCCAGCGCGCGCTTGAGCCGCATCATGCATTCCACGCGCGTGCGGCCGTGGACGATGAGCTTGCCGATCAGGCTGTCGTAATAGGGCGGAATCTTGTAACCCTGATAGACGCCGGAATCGATGCGTACGCCAAGACCGCCCGGGGCGTGAAAATGGGTGATCGTGCCGGGCGACGGGCGGAAGGTCCGGGCGTTTTCGGCATTGATGCGGCATTCGATCGCGTGGCCGGAGAAGGTGACATCCTTCTGGCTGACCGAGAGCCCGGCGCCGGCGGCAACTCGGATCTGTTCATGCACCAGGTCGATGCCGGTAATGGCTTCGGTAATGGGGTGCTCCACCTGAAGCCGGGTGTTCATTTCGATGAAATAGAACGCGCCGTTCTCATAGAGGAACTCGATCGTGCCGGCGCCGCGATATTTCATCTTGCGCATCGCATCGGCGCAGATCTCGCCGATCTGCATGCGCTGCTCGACATTGAGCGCCGGCGAGTTGGCTTCTTCCCAGACCTTCTGGTGGCGGCGCTGCAGCGAGCAGTCACGCTCGCCAAGGTGAATGGCGTCGCCTTCGCCATCGCCGAAGACCTGCACCTCGATATGACGCGGTTTGTCGAGATATTTCTCCATATAGACGGAGTCATTGCCGAAGGCCGCTGCCGCCTCGCCGCGGGCCGTGCTCCAGGCCTCCAGCAGATCATCGCGGGTGCGGGCAAGCTTCATGCCGCGTCCGCCGCCGCCGGCCGTTGCCTTGATCAGCACCGGATAACCGATCTCGTCGGCGGTCCTGATGGCGTCCTCTTCCGTGTCGACCGAACCGCCGGAACCGGGGACGACCGGGATGCCGAGATTTTCGGCGGTCGTCTTGGCGGTGATCTTGTCGCCCATCATGCGGATATGTTCGCTGGTGGGGCCGATGAAGGTGATGCCGTGGGCTTCCAGGATCTCGGCGAACTTGGCGTTTTCGGAGAGGAAGCCGTAACCGGGATGCACGGCGTCGGCGCCGGTGATCTCACAGGCGGCAACGATCTGGTGGATGTTGAGGTAGCTCTCGCGCGAAGACGGCGGGCCGATGCACACGCTCTCGTCGGCAAGGCGCACATGCATCGCGTTCGCGTCGGCCGTGGAGTGAACGGCGACGGTGGCGATGCCGAGCTCCTTGCAGGCGCGCTGGACGCGGAGCGCGATTTCGCCGCGATTGGCGATGAGGATTTTGGAAAACATTCTCTCTGACCCGTTATTCGATCACGACAAGCGGTTCGTCGAACTCAACCGGCTGGGCGTCGTCGACGAGAATCTGGGTGACCTTGCCGCTCTTGGGCGCAGGGATCTGGTTCATCGTCTTCATCGCCTCGATGATGAGCAGGGTCTGGCCTTCCTTGACGTTCGCGCCAACCTCGATGAAGGGACGGGCGCCGGGGGCGGGAGCAAGGTAGACGGTGCCGACCATGGGCGCCTTGATGGCCTGGTCGAGATTGCTCGCGGCGGGCGCTGCCGGCGCTTCGGCCGCTGCCGGCTGGGGAGCTGCTGCTGCCGGCGCTGCCGCCGGAGCCGGCGCATAGGCCATGGCCTGTTGCGGCGCGACGGTTATTTCACGGGCGACGCGAATGTGAAGGCCGTCCTGCTCGACCTCGATTTCGGTGAGGTCGGTGTCTTTGAGGATAACGGCGAGTTCGCGCACCAGCTTCGCGTCGACTGCCTTCTTCTGATCTGCCATGGGTGGTGTTCCTTTTTTCTTTTTATTCCGAGAGCGTCTTCAGCGCACGAAGCGCAAGCAGGTAACTGTCCTGGCCGAAGCCGCAGATTACCCCCTTCGCCGCTGCCGATGTCATGGTCTTGTGGCGAAAGGGCTCACGGGCATGAATGTTGGAAATGTGAAGCTCCACGACAGGCACGCTGATGGCCCGTATGGCGTCGTGAAGCGCAATGGATGTGTGCCCGTAGGCACCCGGATTGATGGCGACACCGGCCGCTTTTTCGCTGGCTTCGTGAAGCCAGTCGACAAGAACGCCTTCATGATTGCTCTGGCGGCAGTCGGCCTGAAAGCCGAGCGCTTCAGCCTCTCGGCGACAGGCCTCCTCAATGGCTTCCAGGGTCAACGCGCCGTAGATGCCCGGCTCGCGCTTGCCCAGAAGATTGAGGTTGGGTCCGTTCAGAACAAAGATTACGCGTGTCATCCGTCAATTCCAGTTTCGCCTTCACCTATAGACGTTCAGGTCATTCAGGAAAAGCCCAAAGACCGGACGACGAAACGCCTTGGTTAAGCTTCGCACGGGCGAGAAGCTCAAGAGCAGGTTCCCTGTCCGCAGTCGCGGATGTTGTCGATCACCTGCTGGATGCGATCCGCGCCGATGGCGCCGTGCAGCATCGTGTCGCCGACGATATAGGCAGGCGTTCCGGTAACGCCGACGGCGCTTGCCAGCGCAAAGTGCTCCTGAAGGGCGGCCTCGGGCGGGAACTCCGCCATCGCCGCGTCGATCTGGTCGCTGGTCACGCCGAAGGCCGAGGCGACGGCGCGGGCGCTTTCATCGGTGGCGCGGTTGCCCGCTTCCATCAGGGCGCGATGGAAATCCGGATATTTCTCCGGCGCAACCTTGAAGAAAGCATAGGAGACGCGCTGCGCGGCCTGCGATTCCGGCCCCAGAACCGGAATCTCCTTCAGGATGAAACGCACATCGTCATTATCGGCGATGATCTCGTCCATGTCGGCAAGGGCGCGACGGCAATAGCCGCAATTGTAGTCGAAGAACTCGACGACGGTGATGGCGCCGTCGGGATTGCCGAGCACCGCATCGAATTCAGGCTGGAAAATCCTGTCCTGGTTTTCCGCAATCGCGGCCTGCGCGGCCTGCTGCTGTTCCTCGGCCTGCTTGCGCTGCAAGGCAGCCTGAACGTCAAGCAGCACTTCCGGATTGGCCACCAGATAGTCATGCACCCGCGTGCCGAAATCGCCGGTTGCGGGCGCTGCAACCTGCTCCCGCGGCTGCGGGGAAGCAAAACCGTAGATCGCGGCGGTCGTTGCCGCGGCAGACGCGACG
Source organism: Martelella sp. AD-3 (assembly GCF_001578105.1). Classification (GTDB taxonomy): domain Bacteria; phylum Pseudomonadota; class Alphaproteobacteria; order Rhizobiales; family Rhizobiaceae; genus Martelella. Next base: position 1,150,949 of record NZ_CP014275.1, read on the forward strand.
GCGGTCGCGAAAATCGCGACGACGGCAAGCGTCAGTCCCTTTGATGACATGATTTCCCCTTCCTGCATGACACGATCATTTCAGCTAGAAACCAATTGTGCGCAAAAGGCGGCGATGTCCATAGCAAAGCCTTCAATTCCGGCGGCCAGGCCTGGAAATCCCGTTTTTTTGTTCGGAAGGATTGCAGAGGCCCCGGGAATGGTTCAATCCCGATGGGGACCGTCCGCCAAGCGGACGTTGTGAAAGGGAAGAAGCGCAATGCCGTCGAAACGCAGCGAAATCGATTCATTTCTGGCCATGGACGTTCTGGCGGAGGCGAACCGCCGCAGGAAGGCCGGACGTCCGGTGCTCTCGCTCGCCGTCGGCCAGCCTTCCCATCCCGCCCCCGACCGCGCGCTTGAGGCGGCGCGTGCCGCCCTCGACCACGGCCGTCTGGGCTATACCGATGCTTTCGGCCTTCAAAGCCTGCGCGAGGCGATCGCGCGCGATTACCGGGTCCGCATGGGCGTCGATGTCGATCCCGCGCGCATCGCGGTGACGACCGGTTCGTCGGCGGGTTTTAATCTCGCCTTTCTGGCGCTGTTTGATGCCGGCGATGCCGTCGCGATCGCGCGGCCCGGCTATCCCGCCTATCGCAACATTCTGAAGGCGCTGGACCTCAAGGTTGTCGAGGTGGAGGCGAATGAGCGGCACGCATTCACGCTGACGCCCGAGGCGCTGGAGGAGGCGGAGCGCATTGAGGGCGTCGCCATCAAGGGCGTGCTTCTGGCAAGCCCGGCAAACCCGACGGGCACCGTCACCGGCCGGGCGGCGCTGAAGCGCCTTGCCGACTGGTGCGAAGCGCGCGGCACGGCCTTCATCTCCGACGAGATCTATCACGGGCTGGTGTTTTCCGGAGAGGAGGCCACGGCGCTGTCCTTCACCGACGCGGCGGTGGTGATCAATTCGTTTTCAAAATATTATTGCATGACCGGCTGGCGCGTCGGCTGGATGGTGCTGCCGGAGAAGCTTGTCCGCGTGTTCGAGCAACTGGCGCAGAACATCTATATCAGCGCGCCCGAGCTCTCGCAGATCGCAGCCGAAGCCGCCCTCGATGCCCGCCCTCAGCTCGACGGCTACCGCGAAATCTACCGCGCCAACCGTGATTTCCTGATCAGGGCGCTGCCGGAGATCGGACTTCCCGTGGTCTCGCCCATGGACGGCGCTTTCTATGCCTATGTCGATGTCAGTGGTTATTCCAATGACAGCGTGGCATTCTCGCGCAAGATGCTGGCCGAAATCGACGTCGCGGCAACGCCCGGGGCGGATTTCGATCCGCTGACCGGCGATCGCTATCTGAGGCTTTCCTATGCGGGAACCGAGGCCGAGATCCGCCAGGCGGTGGAGCGCATGGGCAACTGGTTGCCGCAGAAGGGTTGAAGAGCGGGGCAGGGATGACGATGCTGACGGGAGGCTGCCTGTGCGGCAAGGCGCGTTATCGCGTGGCCGATGCTTTCGCCTATGCCGCGTTTTGCCACTGCAAGGACTGCCAGAAATCGACAGGGTCTGCCTTCAAGCCCTTCGCCGGGATTGAGACAGACAAGTTCGAGCTCGCCTGCGAGCCCGCAGAGCTGCTTCTATACGGCGATGCCATCAATCATGATGCGCGTTGCGCCGCCTGCGGCGCGCTGCTCTATTCGCGGGTGCGTGACGGCGCCTATGTCCACGTGGCGATGGGAACGCTCGAGACGGCGCCGACCATTCGCCCGGGCGAGCACATCTTCGTGCGTTCGAAGGCGCCCTGGCACCGGATCGCGGACGATCTTCCGCAATATGCAGGTCACGTCGCCGACGGTCCGCCGCTCAACCGCTGAAACAGCCTGAATGCAAAAACGCCGGCGTCAGACTACCGACAAAGCCTGTTGCGGAAGTAATGCGCCTGCTCCCGTTCTCCGTCACCCCGGCCTTGAGCCACTCCTGTCCGGTTTAGCCATCAGTCGGGTTTTCTTTTCGGTTTCTATCCCTCCACCTGCGTCATGCTCGGGCTTCACCCGAGCATCCAGGCGCTTCAATTCATTGAATTCAGGATAGTTTGTGCAGCTGTTCGTCGTGCGGCCTGGATGCTCGGGTGAAGCCCGAGGATGACCCGGTACGGGTAGGGAGGGGCTTGTTCAACCGACGCCTCGGTGAGAAAAGCGGTGTCCTGAAATCCGGGTAAGATACAATATTCAGCGATTTCAACGCTTTTCAACGGTCTCGTGATTTTAGACCGGACACCAGTGGCCTTGAGCCGGGGGGGCAGCGCGACAAAAACACATTTTCAACAATGCCTTGACCGCGATAGTCCTCGCTATTCGGCCCTCGGTGCCGGCTCAAGGCCGGCATGACGGACGAGGGTAAGCCAACCTTTGTCAACACACTGACGCCGCCGTTCTGCGAAAACGGCGGCGCTTCGGTCTCTGCGGAGCTTCAGGCTCAGAAGAACCCGCGACGCTGCCACCAGCCGCGCTTCGGCTTGGCGGGCTCGTCGTCGTTTTCCGCACCGTTGGAGGTCACGACCGGTTCCGAAGAGGCGATATTGGAGCCGCGATTGGCGCGCTTGGTTTCCGCCTTTTCATCATCGACAGGCGTCTCCGTCGCTTCCGGCTCGCCTTCCGCGTCGGCTGTTGAGGCGTGCTCGGCCGAGGGCTGCTCTTCCTTCGCCGCGGGTGCTTCGTCCGTCTCCGGCATAGCCTCGGCGGCTTCGGCGAGCGTTTCCTCGGCGACGGCCTCGGTCTTCTCGGCCTTCGGCTTGCGGCGGCGGCGCGGCTTGCGGCCTTCGATCTCGGCCATCGCCTCGTCTTCCGTGGTCTCGCTCTGTTGCTCGACGCTGGTCTCGGCTGCTTCCTCGGCCGGCTCTTCCGTCACGGTCTCGCCTGCCGCGTTCTCGGCTGCTTCCGCCGCGCGCTCCTGCGGGGCCTCAGCCGCGTCAGCCGCTCCGGTCTCCACCGGTTGTTTCTCGGCGACGGTCTCGGAGGCGTTATCCTCGTCCTTCGCTTCGTCCGTATCGCCGGAGGTTTCCTGCTGCGCATCGTCTTCGCTGCGGTTGCGGCGACCGCCGCGCTTGCCGCGACGGCGCTTGCGGCGCGGCTTGTCGTCGTCATCGCTGCTGTTCGAGGCGTCCTGGGCGTTGTCGTCGGCCGATCCGCTGTCGTCATCGTCCTGCGACTGGTCGCTCTCGGCGCTGCTGCCGTTCTGCTGGCCGCCATTCCGGCCGCCGCGACGACGACGGCGCTTGCGGCGCGAGCGGCCGCCCTCGTCGTCGCCATTGCTGTCGCTGGCATTGTCGCCATTGGCATTGCCGTTCGCCGGCGCGTTGTCGGTTTCATCCGCGTCGTCGGCATCCGGTATTTCGGCGACGTCTTCTTCCGGCTCGTCGATGAAGTTGAACAGCGCTTCGATCTTCACCGGATTTTCGACCGGATCGCGGCGATCGATCTCGAAATGGCTGTTCTCGAGATCGCCATCGGCCTCGACGATGATCTCGACGCCGAAGCGGTTCTCGTAATCGACAATCGTGTTGCGCTTCTGGTTGAGCAGATAGGGCGCGATCTCCGGCGTCGTGCGCACGGTGATGTTATGCGTGGTGTTCTTCAACAGGTATTCCTCGACGCCGCGCAGCACGTGGAGCGCAACGGAGGACTGCGAGAGCACGTGGCCGGTGCCGCCGCAATGGCTGCAGACCTGGGTGGTCGATTCCAGAACGGATGCGCGGATGCGCTGGCGCGACATCTCCAGCAGGCCGAAATGGGAAATCCGTCCGACCTGGATGCGGGCGCGGTCGTTCTTCAGACATTCCTTGAGCTTCTTTTCGACAGCGCGGTTGTTGCGCTTTTCCTCCATGTCGATGAAGTCGATGACGACGAGGCCGGCAAGGTCGCGCAGCCTCAACTGACGCGCCACTTCCTCCGCCGCCTCCAGATTGGTCTGGAGCGCGGTGTCCTCGATCGAGTGCTCGCGCGTCGACCGGCCGGAGTTGACGTCGATGGCGACCAGCGCTTCGGTCTGGTTGATGATCAGGTAGCCGCCCGATTTCAGCGTCACCTGCGGCTGCAGCATGCGGTCCAGCTGCGCCTCGATGCCGGAGCGCGAATAGATCGGGTGAATGTCGCGATACCGCTGAACCACCTTGGCGTGGCTCGGCATCAGCATCTTCATGAAGTCCTTCGCCTCGCGGTACCCCTCGTCGCCGGAGACGATGACCTCGCTGATGTCCTTGTTGTAAAGGTCTCGGATTGAGCGCTTGATCAGGCTGCCTTCCTCGTAGACCAGGCAGGGCGCCGTCGATGTCAGCGTCTTGGAGCGGACATTTTCCCAAAGCCGCATCAGATACTCGAAGTCGCGCTTGACCTCGGCCTTGGTGCGGTTGGCGCCGGCGGTGCGCAGGATCACGCCCATGCCCTGCGGCACTTCCAGACCCTTGGCGACTTCCTTGAGCCGCTTGCGGTCGGCCGGATTGGTGATCTTGCGGGAAATGCCGCCGCCGCGCGCGGTGTTCGGCATCAGCACCGAATAGCGGCCGGCGAGCGAAAGATAGGTCGTCAGCGCCGCGCCCTTGTTGCCGCGCTCCTCCTTGGCGACCTGCACCAGCAGGATCTGCCGGCGCTTGATCACTTCCTGGATGCGGTACTGCTTGCGCATCCGGCGGTGGCCGTTGTCCGGCACCTCTTCCATTGCGTCTTCGGCGCCGACGGATTCGACGCTGTCGTCGTCATCGTCGAGGTCCTCGGAAATCGTGTCGGCGTCGACCTCGGCCGCCATATGGGTCGGGCCGCCCTTGTCTTCGTCGTCAGAGCCTTTTTCGCCCGAAGACTCATCTTTGGAAGCTGTCTCGCCGTCGCCCTCGACCGACGCGTCCGCTTCGCCCTTCGCTGCCTTCTTGGCGGCCGGCTTGCGGCGCCTGCGGGGCTTGGGCTTTGCCGTTTCCTCAGCGGCTTCAGTCGTTTCAGCGGTTGCCGCTGCCTCGGACGCGTCGTCGGATTTTGCTTCGGCCTTGGTCTTCGTCTCGGAAGCGTCCGCAGCCTCTGCCGATGCTTCGGCGCCTGCAGCCTTTTCCGGTTCCTGCGTCGCCTCGTCGGCCTTGCTGTCGGCCTTGTTCGAGCGCGATTTCGCCCGGCCCCTGCGGGTGCGGGGCTTCGGCTTGCCGTCGGCCTCGGCGGCCTTCTCGGAGGCCTCGGCCGGCTCGGTCATGGAGGCCTCGGCGTCGTCGCCGTCATCCTCTTCGCTTGCTTCCTTCAGAAGGGCTTCGCGATCGGCCAGCGGGATCTGGTAATAGTCGGGATGGATTTCCGAAAAGGCCAGGAAGCCATGGCGGTTGCCGCCATAGTCGACAAACGCGGCCTGGAGAGAGGGCTCGACCCGCGTGACCTTTGCAAGATAGATGTTGCCGCGCAGCTGTTTCTTGTGCTGCGATTCGAAATCGAACTCCTCTATGCGATTTCCACGAACAACGACGACGCGCGTCTCTTCTTCATGAGAGGCGTCGATGAGCATTTTGTCTGCCATTTATAGTGAGCTCCTCGGCGCAGTCGCTCGCCGGTCTCCGAAAGGACGCTCGTCCTATCCCGGAAACGGTTGCCTGCGGTTGCGCCGGATGAATGTGCGTTCGACCGGTGCAACGAAACGCGGGCGGCTGCTTCTCGAATCAGTCCGTCGCCGCTTGCGGGCGGAAAGGCCGATGGAAGAAATTGACGCTTCGTTCTCATATGAAACCAGTCGAAACCAATACTAACGGGCCTCTCGAGTAGAGAGGCGATGAATATGCCCTCAGGGGGTCGCCCGAAGAGCATTGACCCTTACGCCGAAACGATTTTTGAGAAACACGTATAACGGCGAAGATATTCTGTTCGGTGGTGGAAGGACGCGGGTGATCCGTCACTCCATATGGCGCCAATCAACAAGAGACCGGCTGCCCTTGCGCGCAATCGTCCCGTCATAAATCTCCACCTGAACCACATTAGTATGTATTCCATGCTGCAATAGCAAGAAAAATCCAATCCCCGGTTATATTTGAGCGCCAAGCGAATCATGCCACTGAAGGCCGCGCCAGCCGGGCGGGCGTTCCCTGTTCCGTCTGGTGGACGTATCGGGTGCGGCGCTCGGGCCATTCTTTCGCCATCACCGTGGCGTTCATGGTCGCTGCCTTGCCGGCGGGCCGGCAGTTACGGTAATACACGGTTGGATTGCATTTTCGCGGGCCTGGCCTGCGACAAGCGAGAGGTGGCATGACGGGACGCAATGTGGCCGGCGGCAGGGTTCTTTTTGACAGTGTTTTCGCGGCGCGCCTGGCGATAGCCGGGGCGCTTCTGCTCCTCTTTTTGACAGCTGTTGCGCCGGCTGCGCGCGCGAGCGCGGAAGACGCGGATGCCGAGGCGCCGCTGATCGCCTATAACGCGCTTCTTGTCGGCGATGATGCGCGGGCCCGCCTCGTGGTTGATTTCGACCGTTCGCCGGAGTTCAGCTATCATTACCTCAAGGATCCCGCCCGGCTGGTGATCACCCTTCCGAGCACGGCCTTCGGGTTTGCCGCCGACGCGGTCGAGCCGCGCGGGCTCGTCAGCGATGTGCGCTACGGCGCGACCGGACCGGGCCAGTCCCGCATCGTGCTTTCGGCGCGCGAGCCGATCCAGATGACGCTCGGCGAGGTCCGGCAGGAGGAGGGGGGCAGCGCCCGTCTGGTGATCGATCTTGCGATTGCCGATGCCGCGCGCTTCGCCGCCCTCGTGGAGCGCCGGCAGTCCGAGGCGGGCGACGCCTTCACCGACAGCCTTGCGACGCCGGTCGACGACGACACCTATGTCGTTGCCGTCGATGCCGGTCATGGCGGCGTCGATACCGGCGCGATCGGCGAGGACACGAAGACGCTGGAAAAGACGATCACGCTCGATTTCGCCCGCGCCTTTGCCAGGCGATTGGCGCAGGAGCCGGGATACGAGCCTTTTCTGACCCGCGATTCGGATGTCTATCTTTCACTCTCCAGACGGGTGGAACTGGCGCGACAGCACGGCGCCGACCTTTTCATCTCGTTTCACGCGGATTCGCTTGATCAGCCCGACATTTCGGGCGCGACCGTCTATACGCTTTCCGACCGCGCGTCGGACCGGCTTGCCGCTGCCCTTGCCCGGCGCGAAAACCTATCCAACGAGATCATGGGCATCGAAGCCGACAGCGAGCCGGAGGAGGTGACCGATATCCTGCTCGACCTCACGCGACGCGAGACCCAGAGCTTTTCGATTTCGCTTGCCGACAGGGTCGTTGCCTCGTTCAGCGGGCAGATCGGGCTGATCAACAATCCCCATCGCTTTGCAGGCTTCATGGTGCTGAGGGCGCCGGACATTCCCTCGATCCTGCTCGAGATCGGCTTTCTCTCCAATGCCGAGGACGAGAGGCGCATGCTCGATCCGGAATGGCGCGACCGGCTGGTGGACCGGTTGGTGGAGGCGGTCAAGCGGTATCGACACCCGCTCGTCTCCGGTGGCGGATGAGCAACAGCCGCGCCGGATCGATCCATGCGCCGAAACAACATTTTAGCGGCGTCGCAAAAAGCGCACATTCGTTGTAAAAAGGTGCTCGGGGTGTTTTCAACACGGGCTCGGGGCGGTATCTGCGGTCATTTGGAAAATGCGCCGGCATGAGACCATTTCGGCACGAGGGAAGTTCGGCCAGCCTCGCCAGAGACAGGATTCAACAGACGTGAACGTGATCAAGCTTATCGGATATCTTTTCGGCCTCGCCTGCGCGCTTTTTGTCGTGGTGGCGATCGGCGTCGGGATTTATCTGAACAATGTCGCCAAGGATCTGCCGGACTACGAGGTGCTTGCGCAGTATACGCCGCCGGTCACGACGCGCATTTATGCCGGCAACGGCGAACTGATGGCCGAATACGCCCATGAGCGCCGCCTGTTCCTGCCGATCGATGCCATTCCCATGCGCGTGCGCGGCGCCTTCCTGTCGGCGGAAGACAAGAATTTCTACTCCCACCCCGGCGTCGACGTCGTCGGCCTGACGCGCGCGATCATTACCAATGTGCGCAATATGGGCACCGGTCGCCGCCCCGTCGGCGCTTCGACCATCACCCAGCAGGTCGCCAAGAACTTCCTTCTGTCGTCGGACCAGACCTATGAACGCAAGGTCAAGGAGGCGATCCTGTCCTTCCGCATCGAGCAGGCCTATTCCAAGGATACGATCCTCGAACTTTACCTCAACGAGGTCTATTTCGGCCTGAACGCATACGGCATCGCCGATGCGGCGCTTTCCTATTTCGACAAGCCGGTCTCCGACCTGACGATCGCCGAGAGCGCCTATCTCGCCGCCGTTCTCAAGGGGCCGGCCAATTACGATCCCTACCGCCATCCCGAAGCCGCGATCGAGCGCCGCAACTGGGTGATCAGCCGGATGGAGGAAAACGGCTACATCACCGCCGAGGAGGCGGAGGTGGCGCGCGCCGAACCGCTTGGCGTGGTCTCGACGCACCGCAACCGGCCGATTGCGGGCGATGAATATTATGCCGAGGCCGTCCGCCGCGAGCTGAAGGACAAGTATGGCGAGGAGATGCTCTATGAAGGCGGGCTTTCGGTGCGCACCTCGCTTGACCCCAAGATGCAGCTCGATGCCCAGAAGGCGCTGCGCGACGGCCTTATCAACTATGACGAGGCGGCCGGTTTCCGCGGGCCGATCGCCGAAGTATCGGTTTCCGGCGACTGGGGTCCGGAACTGGCCAAGTTGCGGCCGCTCTGGGACGTGCCGGACTGGAAGATCGCCGTCGTGCTCGGCGTGAGCGGCGAGGGAGCCGAGATCGGCATCCGTCCGCAGATCGATGCCGCCGGCAAGGTGGATACGGCGCGCGAGACCGGTTTCATTCCGGCCGATGACATGAAGTGGGCCTATCGTTTCCTCGAAAAGGGCAAGCCGAATGCAACGAGCCCCGAAGGCGTGCTGAAGCCCGGCGATGTCGTCTATGTCGAGACGACCGGCGAGGGCGACACCTACAGGCTGCGGCAGGTGCCGAAGGTTCAGGGCGGTCTTGTCGCCATGGACCCGCAGACGGGCCGCGTTCTGGCCATGGTCGGCGGCTTCGCCTTCTCCGAAAGCCAGTTCAACCGCGCCACGCAGGCCTATCGCCAGCCGGGCTCCTCCTTCAAGCCCTTCGTCTACGCAGCGGCGCTCGACAATGGCTACACGCCGGCCTCCGTGGTCATGGATGCGCCGATCGAGATCGAGTCCGGCGGCGAACTGTGGAAGCCGCAGAACTATGCCGGCGGTTTCTCCGGTCCGCAGACGCTGCGAACCGGCATCGAGAAGTCGAAGAACCTGATGACTGTGCGCCTCGCCAACGACCTCGGCATGGAAACGGTTGCCGATTATGCCGAACGTTTCGGGATCTACGATCACATGGATCCGGTGCTCGCCATGTCGCTCGGCTCCGGCGAGACCACCGTCATGCGCATGGTTTCCGCCTATGCGGTGATCGCCAATGGCGGCAAGCAGGTCAATCCGACGCTGATCGACCGCATCCAGGACCGCTACGGCGAGACAATCTTCAAGCATGAGGAGCGCATCTGCGAGAACTGCAATGCGGAGGAATGGACCGGGCAGGCCGAGCCCATTCTCATCGATGACCGCCAGCAGGTGCTCGATCCGATGACGTCCTACCAGATCACCTCGATGATGGAGGGCGTCGTCCAGCGCGGCACGGCGGCCAGCGCCGTCAATCTGGACCGTCCGGTCGCCGGCAAGACCGGCACCACCAATGACGAGAAGGATGCCTGGTTCGTCGGCTTCACGCCCAATCTCGTCGCCGGGCTTTACATTGGCTTCGACCAGCCGGCAACGCTCGGCCGCCACGGGACGGGCGGCGGCCTTGCCGCGCCGATCTTCAACGCGTTCATGACCGACGCGCTGAAGGAACTGCCGGTCGAAAACTTCATCGAACCCGAGGGCATGACCAACATCCTGGTCAACCGCTCGACCGGCATGCGCGCCGGCGGTTCCGGGCCCGGCGTCATTGCCGAGGCCTTCAAGCCCGGCACGGGCCCTGCCCAGGCGCTCGATATCATCGACATGAGCGGTTATGTGCCGCCGGAGCAGATCCTGCGCGACTCCTCGCAGGCCAACAAGGCAATCTCGACCGGTTCCAGCGGTCTCTACTGAGCGCGGGCCGAAGGGCGGGGCGGGGTTTACATCCGCGGCTCGCCCCCTTATGCACCGGCAGCACGACACATCATCAAAGAAGCAGAAGGTATCATGCGAGCGGAAATCGAAGGCGTTGTCGACGAAATCAAGCAGGCCGTAACCCTGCTGAGGAGGCATCTTTGACTGGGATCAGGCAATCAAACGGCTGGACTGGCTGAACAACAAGGCCGAAGATCCCGATATCTGGAACGACGCGAGCGAGGCGCAGAAGCTGATGCGCGAGCGCCAGCTTCTGGATGACGGCATTTCCTCCGTGCGCCGCATCGAGACGGAGCTTTCCGACGGCATCGAGCTGATCGAGCTCGGCGAGGAGGAAGGCGACGACGAGGTGGTGAAAGACGCCGAGGAAAGCCTGAAGAAGCTTCTGGCTGAAGCCGAGCGCCAGCAGGTCGAGGCCATGCTTTCCGGCGAGGCGGATTCCAACGACACTTATCTCGAAGTCCATTCCGGCGCCGGCGGCACGGAAAGCCAGGACTGGGCCAACATGCTTTTGCGCATGTATATCCGCTGGGCCGAACGCCAGGGCTTCAAGGTCGAGGTGATGGAAGTTCATGACGGGGAGGAGGCCGGCATCAAGTCGGCGACCATCCACGTCAAGGGGCACAACGCCTATGGCTGGCTGAAGACCGAATCGGGCGTTCACCGCCTGGTCCGCATCTCGCCCTATGACAGCAATGCCCGCCGCCATACCTCGTTCTCCTCGGTCTGGGTCTATCCCGTGATCGATGATTCGATCGATATCGAGGTCAATGAGAGCGACTGCCGGATCGATACCTATCGTTCATCCGGCGCGGGCGGCCAGCACGTCAATACCACGGACTCGGCGGTGCGCATCACCCACATCCCGACCGGGATCGTGGTCCAGTGCCAGCAGGAGCGTTCCCAGCACAAGAACCGGGCCAAGGCCTGGGACATGCTGCGCGCCCGCCTCTACGAGGCGGAACTGCAGAAGCGCGAGGAAGCAGCCAACCAGGAAGCGGCCTCCAAGACGGATATCGGCTGGGGTCACCAGATCCGTTCCTACGTTCTCCAGCCCTATCAGCTGGTGAAGGATCTGAGGACCGGCGTGGAAAGCACGTCGCCGTCCGATGTTCTCGACGGGGCGCTGAGCCCGTTCATGGAGGCGGCTCTTGCCCACCGCATCGAGGGCGGGGCGGGTGCCGCCGTCGAGGATATCGACTGATCGTCAATGCCCGGCGCTCTAACCTATTCAATCTACGCATCGGCCCGAAAATCGATTCCGATTTTCGGGCCGATGCGCGAAGACAGGACGCGCCGGAGCGTCTGCCTCTTCGGGCCGGGGGTATCGGCTTTTCCGTCTTTCCTCTTTTCATCCCGAACAAAAAGCCGTAAAGACGGCCCCATGATGACTGGGATACGGTTTCGCATCATTCGAATTATCGGCCCGGCTTTCCGCGCAGCCTGACAGGGCGCCGGAAGGTCCGGGATTTCGGCGTTTGTCACGCCCCTGCCACCGACAGTTTTCCTAAAGACTTGCGAGAGCGCGCCGTTTCAGGCGCCGCACCAGAGAAAAAGCCGCGAAACCATGAGCGACACAAAAGACACGATCGACTATTCCCAAACACTCTACCTGCCGAAGACGGACTTCCCCATGCGCGCGGGCCTTCCCAGGAAGGAACCCGAGCTCGTCGCCCGCTGGGAGGAGATCAATCTTTACAGGAAGATGCGCGAGGACGCCGCCGGGCGCGAGAAATTCGTGCTGCACGACGGCCCGCCCTATGCCAACGGCAACATCCATATCGGCCATGCGCTGAACAAGATCCTGAAGGACGTGATCACGCGCTCCTTCCAGATGCGCGGTTATGATTCCAACTACGTGCCGGGCTGGGATTGCCACGGCCTGCCGATCGAATGGAAGATCGAGGAAGCCTATCGCGCCAAGGGCAAGAACAAGGATGAGGTGCCGATCAACGAGTTCCGGCAGGAATGCCGCGACTTCGCCCAGCACTGGATCGACGTTCAGACGGCGGAATTCAAGCGGCTCGGCATCGAGGGCGATTTCGAAAAACCCTATACGACCATGGCGTTTCACGCCGAAGCGCGGATCGCCGGCGAACTCCTGAAGATCGCGAAATCCGGCCAGCTCTATCGCGGCTCCAAGCCGGTGATGTGGTCGGTGGTCGAGCGCACGGCGCTGGCCGAGGCGGAAGTCGAATATCACGAGGTACAGTCGGACACGATCTGGGTGAAGTTTCCGGTGATGGGATCGCGTTTAATGGCGCCCTTTGTGCATCAAGACGCGCCGGGTACACCGACCCCTCATTGGGCAGAGGTTCAGGATAAATACGCCGGGTGCTATGTCGTAATCTGGACGACTACGCCTTGGACAATTCCGGGTAACCGTGCAATCTCGTACTCCTCAAGGTTGGCCTATGCAGTCTACGAAGTTTCGGAAGCTGAAAACGAGTTTGGACCGCAACCCGGTGAGAGATTGCTATTTGCGAAAAACTTGGCTGAGGAATGTGCTTCCAAGGCGAAGGTTAAACTGAAGCTATTGCAAGACGTCGCCGCTGACGAATTGGCTTTGCTTAGTTGTGCTCATCCTCTCACCAATCTCGGCTACGACTTTGAAGTGCCGCTGCTCGACGGCGACCATGTGACCGATGATGCCGGTACGGGCTTTGTCCACACCGCGCCCGGCCACGGCCGCGAGGACTTCGACGCCTGGATGGAACAGGCGCGCGACCTCGAGGCGCGCGGCATCTCGCCGAAAATCCCGTTCACGGTCGGTGATGACGGTTTCTATACCGAGGAGGCCTATGGCTTTGGTCCGGATGCCGAGGGCGGGGCTGCCCGCGTCATGGATGACAACGGCAAGAAGGGCGATGCCAACGACCGCGTCATCAAGGCGCTGATCGCCGCCGACCGCCTGTTTGCCCGTGGCCGGATCAAGCACGACTATCCGCATTCCTGGCGCTCGAAAAAGCCGGTCATCTTCCGCAACACGCCGCAATGGTTCGTCTATATGGACAAGGACCTCGGCGATGAGACGACGCTGCGCACCCGCGCCCTTGCCGCCATCGACGATACGCGCTTCGTGCCGGCCGCCGGAAAGCATCGCCTGCGCGGCATGATCGAGAACCGGCCGGACTGGGTGCTTTCCCGCCAAAGGGCCTGGGGCGTGCCGATCTGCGTCTTTGCCGACAAGGCCGGCGAAGTGCTGGTGGATGAGGACGTCAATGCCCGCATCCTCGAGGCCTTCGAAAACGAGGGCGCCGACGCCTGGTTCGCCGAGGGCGGGCGGGAGCGTTTCCTCGGTGACAGGGCTTCCGAGGATTGGGAAATGGTTACCGACATTCTCGATGTCTGGTTCGATTCAGGCTCCACGCATGCCTTTGTGCTGGAAGACCGTCCTGACCTGAAATGGCCGGCCGATGTCTATCTCGAAGGTTCCGACCAGCATCGCGGCTGGTTCCATTCCTCGCTGCTGGAAGGCTGCGTTACCCGTGGCCGCGCGCCCTACAAGGCCGTCGTGACCCATGGATTCACCATGGACGAACAGGGTCGCAAACAGTCGAAATCGCTGGGCAATCAGGTGTTCCCGCAGGATGTGATGGCCAAGTCCGGCGCCGATATCCTGCGCCTTTGGGTGATGACCACGGATTACTGGGAAGATCAGCGTCTGGGCGAGACGGTTATCAAGACCAATGTCGACACCTATCGCAAGCTGCGCAATACACTGCGCTGGATGCTCGGCACGCTTGCCCATGACGAGGGCGAGGAGATCGCGGTCGCCGACATGCCGGAGCTGGAGCGGCTGATGCTGCACCGGCTGGCCGAACTCGACCAGCTGGTGCGCAAGAGCTATGACGATTTCGAGTTCAAGAAGATCGCCCGCGCGCTGACGGATTTCGCCAATATCGAGCTTTCGGCCTTTTATTTCGACGTCCGCAAGGATGCGCTCTACTGCGATGCGCCGTCCTCACTGCGTCGTCGTTCGGCCCTCGTCGTCATCCGCAGGCTGTTCGACTGCCTGGCGACCTGGCTTGCGCCGATGCTGCCCTTCACCATGGAAGAGGCCTGGCTTTCGCGCAATCCGGACGCCGTGTCGGTTCATCTGGAACAGTTCCCGACGGTGCCGGCTGACTGGAAGGACGATGCCCTTGCTGCCAAGTGGCTGAAGGTCCGCGAGGTCCGCAAGGTCGTCACCGGCGCGCTGGAGATCGAGCGTCGGGACAAGCGGATCGGTTCATCGCTGGAGGCGGCTCCGGTCGTCTATGTCAACGACAAGGACCTGCTGGCCGCGCTGGACGACCGCGATTTCGAGGAGATCTGCATCACCTCGGCGATCACGGTGAAGGACGGCGAGGGGCCGGACGATGCCTTCCGCCTGCCCGAGGTCGCCAATGTCGCCGTCGTGCCGGCGCTGGCAGAAGGCCGCAAATGCGCCCGTTCCTGGCGCATCACCGATGATGTCGGCTCGGATCCCGATTATCCGGATGTTTCGGCGCGCGATGCGGTGGCATTGCGGGAACTGGCCGGCAAGGCCTGAGCGTACAGGACAGCCGGGCGAAATTTCGTCCGGCTGCAATTCCTTGGACGAATTGCGAAAAAGACCGTTCTGCGGTAGGAATGTCGCGTTTTCGCCGGATTTGTCGCCGAATGATGGCAGATCGCCGGAAGAGTAAGTGGCGCCAGCGGTGCCGGAGTGCGTCGGGTCAAGCCGGATTATCGGGAGACCGGCGCGCCAGGGAAAGAACGAGATCGGCGGCCGGCCCGGGATTCGGTGGCTTGCTGATCGAAGGAGTGGTAGTAGAGCGCATGACCTTTGTTTTCCGTTCGATGAAACTTGCACTCGCCCTTGCGTGCGCCGCTTCGCTTGCTTCCTGCGTCAGCGCGCCGACCTATGGCACCGGCACGTCCGCCACCACGCAGCTGGTCGAGGATCTCGGCGAGGCTGTTCTGGTGATCAATCCGGATAAGCCCGATATCGACTACGCGCCGCGGCCGGAACTGGTGAAGCCGTCGAAGAACGTCGCCGGCCAGCCGCTCGTTCCGCCGCAGAAATCGGTGGCCTCGGTCGACAATCCGAACTGGATCGAATCGCCGGAAGAGCAGCGAGAACGCGTCTATCAGGAAATCGAGGACAACGAGGACAATCCGTTCTACAAGTCGCCGCTCGTCGGCGCGAAGAGCACGGGCCAATTGACCGAGAAGGAACAGCTCGAGGCCTTCCGCAAGGCCCGCACAGAGGCCAATTCGATCGACATCACTCAGCGGCGCTACCTGATCGATCCGCCCGAGGAATATCGCACGCCCTCCAGCCCCGAGGCGCTCAATGACCTGGGCGATCCCGAGCGCGCCAAGGAACGCCGCCGGCAGAAACTGGCCGAGGGCAAGGATCCGGACCGCTGCTTCCTGTTCCTGAACTGCAAGAGCGGCAAGACCGAGGACTTCCTCGATTCGTCCAAGAACGCCGGCCAGGAGTAGGCGGGTCTTTTCCGGGGAATATGATGAACCATTTGATCCGGCCGGCAGAGCGCGCCGACGCGGCTACCATTTATCGCTTTGTCTGCGAGCTCGCCGAATTCGAAAAGGCGCTGGACAAGGTCGAGACCACCGAAGAGGGGCTCGCCGAGGCGATCTTCGGCGAGGGCTCGGTGACGGGCGGCCTGATTGCCGAGATTGACGGCAAGCCCGCGGGCTTTGCCATCTACTATTTCACCTTCTCCACCTGGCAGGGGCGCAACGGCATCTATCTGGAAGACCTCTATGTGTCGCCGGAGTTTCGCGGCGCGGGGCTGGGAAAGGCGCTGATGCGCGCCGTTGCCGAGGTTGCCGTGACAAAGAATTGCGGCCGCATGGAATGGAGCGTGCTCGACTGGAATGTCGATGCGATCCGCGTTTATGACGGCGTCGGCGGCAAGCCGCAGAGCGAATGGATCCGCTACCGCCTGGAAGACGAGACGCTCTCGGCCTTTGCCGGTCGCTGATCTTTACCGGCGCTCGCTGAAGAAGTCCTTCAGAAGCGCCGCAGCGCGGGTTTCCGAAAAGCCGGAATAGACCTCCGGCCGATGGTGGCAGGTGGGCTGGTCGAAGAAACAGCCCCCGTGATCCACGCCGCCGCCCTTGGGGTCTGCCGCGCCATAGTAGAGCCGCTCAATGCGGGCGAAGGAGATCGCCGCCGCGCACATGGCGCAGGGCTCAAGCGTGACATAGAGATGCGCGCCGGGAAGCCGTTCCGAGCCGAGGGCTTCGCAGGCGGCGCGGATGGCAAGCACTTCGGCATGGGCCGTCGGATCGTTCAGTTCGCGCGTGCGGTTGCCGGCCGCTGCGATGACCGTTCCGTCCAGCGCGATGACGGCGCCGATCGGCACTTCGCCGCGCGCGCCGGCCGCTTCCGCTTCTTCGAGCGCCAACGCCATGAAATCGCGGCCCGCAGCCATTTTGACAAGTTTCCTCTTAACCAATTCTTCCTGTCCTGTTAGAGGATCGGGATCAACAGGCAAAGCGAAATGAACCAGAAAGACAAATTCCCCAAACGCGGCGGAAAGCCTTCGGGCAAGCCTGCCGGCAAGCCCGCCCCGGCCAAGGACGCGCCGAAGGCGGAGGCCGATGAACGCGCGCCGGAGCGTATCGCCAAGATCCTGGCGCGCGCGGGCGTCGCCTCCAGGCGCGATGCCGAGCGGATGATCCTCGACGGCCGCGTCAAGGTCAACGGCAAGGTGCTGGAAAGCCCGGCCGTGAACGTGACGCTTGCCGACAAGATTGAGGTCGATGGCGAGGAAATCCGCGGCATTGAGCGTACGCGGCTGTGGATCTATCACAAGCCCGCCGGCCTGGTGACGACCAATTCCGATCCGGAAGGCCGGACGACGGTGTTCGAGAAGCTGCCGAAGGACCTGCCGCGCGTCATCTCGATCGGCCGTCTCGACATCAACACCGAGGGCCTTCTTCTGCTGACGAATGACGGCGGGCTTGCGCGCGTGCTGGAGCTGCCGGCCACCGGCTGGCTGCGCCGCTACCGCGTGCGCGCCCATGGCCGGATCACGCAGGACGACCTCGACAAGCTGAAGGACGGCATTGCCGTTGACGGCGTGCTCTATGGCACGATCGACGCGACGCTGGATCGCGAGCAGGGATCGAATGTCTGGATCACCATGGGGCTGCGCGAGGGCAAGAACCGCGAGATCAAGAATGTGCTCGGCGCGCTCGGTCTCGAGGTCTCGCGCCTGATCCGCATCTCCTACGGGCCTTTCCAGTTGGGCGAACTGGCCGAGGGCAATGTGCTGGAAGTGCGCGGACGCACGCTGCGCGACCAGCTGGGCCCGCGCCTGATCGAGGAAGCCGGCGCCAATTTCGATGCGCCGATCTATCATGACGGCGAGGCCGCCGTGCCGAAACCCGCCGAGGCCGAAGCGCCGAAGCGGGCGCCGCGCCGGGAAAAACTCGACCGGCAGGAGCGCGCCGAGCGCGGCCGCGACCGGCTTGATACCAAGCGCAGGGACGAGGAAAAGCCGGTTCGCGATGTCGAGCGCAATACCCGCTCCGCCAATGTGTGGATGGCGGCGGGCGCCCGGCCGCTGGGGCCCAAGGCGAAGAAGAAGGCCGAGGACAAGGCGCGCGAGGATGCACGGCGCGACGCCCGCAAGGATTCACGCCGCGGGCAAGAGGGCGACAGCCCGCGCGCTGCACGCCCGGCAGGCGGCAAGGGACCGAGGGGCGGCAAGCCTTCCGGCAGCAAGCCCGGCGCTGGCTTTGCCAAGGGGCCGCGCAAGCCGCGCGGCGAAGGTGATGCGACCGGTAGTGGCGAAAAGCGTTTCTCCGGGCCGAAGCGCCCGGCCGGCGAAGGCCGTCCGCCGCGCGGTGAAGGCCGACCGGCAGGTGGCCGTCCGTCAGGCGAAAAGCGCGGCGCACGTCCCGACAACGGCAAGCGCGGCAAGCCCAATGGCAATGACAGGCCGCGCGGCGGTGCAGGCGGCAAGGGGCCGAGGGGCAATGCGGATCGTCGGCGGTGAGTTTCGCGGGCGCGCGCTCGCGGCTCCGAAGACCTCGGAGATACGGCCGACGACGGATCGCGCCCGCGAAAGCCTGTTCAACATTCTGGCCCATGGCTACCCGGATGCGGTGGAGGGCGCGCGCGTGCTGGAGCTTTTTGCGGGCACCGGCGCTGTCGGCCTTGAAGCCGTCTCGCGTGGCGCAAGGGCCGCGACCTTTGTCGAAAACAGCGTTGAGGGGCGCGGTCTGATCTGGGCCAATATCGAAGCGCTCGGCCTTGCCGGGCGCACCCGCATCATGCGTCGGGATGCAACGAAGCTCGGCAGCGTCGGCAAGCTGGAACCCTATGATTTTCTGTTTGCCGACCCGCCCTATGGCAAGGGTCTTGGCGAAAAGGCGATTGCGGCGGCAGGCGAGGGCGGGTGGCTGAAGTCGGGCGCGCTCGTCATTCTGGAAGAGGCTGCGGATAGCGCGCCGGCGCTTCCCGCAGGTTTTGCGGTACTGGAAGAGCGCGCATTCGGCGATACGCGCATGCATTTCTATCGGTATCGCGCCTGAATTATTTCCGTGATCGGCTAGCCTCTCCGCAAAGCCCCCAATTCTTCTCGCCCCGGAGGGGAGAGATGTCGCGAAAGCGACAGTGAGGGGGGAGTCCATCACCATGAACGCCCTCACATTTCGAAATTCTGCTCCACCCTCACTGCCCCTTTCGGGGCATCTCTCCCGCCAGCGGGAGAGAGTATTGGGAGCGTGTCGGAAAGGATTATATTCCTAAATGGTGGCCGAATGCGGCAGCACGAATGGCGTATCATCTTCTGGCGGCTGGCTTACGGAAAGCCGGGTCGCAAACACGGCGTGGAGATTGGCATCGGTGATGGTGTCCTTCGGGCTGCCTGAAGCCACCACCCGCCCCTCGCGCATCAGCACGATATGGTCGGCGAAAAGCGCCGTCAGGTTGAGGTCGTGCATCACCGCGATGACGCCGCCGCCGGCGCGGCAAAAGCCCTGTGCGAGGCGCATGATCGCCAGCTGGTGGAGAATGTCGAGGCTTGCCACCGGCTCGTCGAGGAGCAGCCAGCGCGGCGCGTCGTCGGCAACCGGCGCCTCGATCTGGCAGAGCACGCGGGCAAGCTGGACGCGCTGCTGCTCGCCGCCGGAAAGCTCCTGATAGAAGCGCCCCTCGAAGCCGTTGAGGTCAACCGCCTTCAGCGCCCTGGCGATGATCTGCCGGTCGGCATCGGCGGCACGGTGGCTGCGGCCCGAAAGACCCATGCGCAGCACTTCGGTGACGGTGAAGGGGAAGGCGAGGTTTGAGGCCTGAGGCAGCACGCCGCGCAGTTCGGCAAGCTGCCACGGCGCAAGCGCTGCGATATCCGCGCCATTGATGGTGACCTTGCCGCCCTCGGGCTTCAGGTCGCCGGCAATCGCCTTCAGCGTCGTCGTTTTGCCGGAGCCGTTCGGGCCGCAAATGGCGGTCAGTTCGCCGGCGCGGGCTTCGAGCGAAACATGGTTGAGAACCGGGCGGCCGGAAAGCGCCACGGAGATCCGGGAGGTGGTGATCATGGTCGTAAGGTCACAGATTGAGGCTCGAGCGGTTCTTCAAGAGGATCCACAGGAAGAAGGGGCCGCCGGCTGTCGCGGTGATGATTCCGATCGGCAGTTCGGCGGGCGCGACGATGGTGCGGGCGAAAAGATCGGCGAGCACCAGAAGCGCGCCGCCGAGAAGGGCGGAGGCCGGCAGCAGGTAGCGGTGATCCGGGCCGATGACGAGCCGCAGGAGATGCGGCACGACAATGCCGACAAAGCCGATTCCGCCGGAAACGGCAACGCCCGCGCCCGTGGCAGCCGCCACCGCGACAATGGTGATGTTCTTCAGCCGCTGCACGGGGATGCCGATGTGATAGGCGGTCGCCTCGCCAAGCGTGATGGCATTGAGCCCGCGCGCCATGAATGGCAGGACGGCGAAGGCCGCGAACATGATCGGCGCGATCGCCCAGATCTTGGTCCAGGTGGCGCCGGCGAGCGATCCCATCGACCAGAAGGTGAGGTCGCGCAATTGCTGGTCATTGGCGAGGTAGACGAGAAAGCCCGTGGCGGCCCCGGCCAGAGCGGACAGCGCAATGCCCGCAAGCAGCATGGTGGCAACGGATGTCTGGCCGTGTCGCGTCGCGATCCGGTAAAGCGTCAGCGTGGTTGCCAGTCCGCCCAGGAATGCGGCGGCGGGAAGGGCATAGAAACCGAGCAGATTGGTCAGCGGCGCGGCTATAGTGCCGCCCAGCACGATCATCACCACCGCGCCGAGGCCCGCGCCGGCGGAAACGCCGACGAGGCCGGGATCGGCCAGCGGATTGCGAAAGAGGCCCTGCATGGCCGTGCCGCAGACCGCAAGCGATGCGCCCACCAGAAATCCCATGATGGCGCGGGGCAAACGGATATCGAAGACGATGATGCGGTCGCGGGCGGCGAGTGCATCATCCGCATTGCCGGTGAGGATCGCCCGGCCGACGTCGAAGACGGAGGCATCCGAGGCGCCGTTCGCCACGGAGACCAGAACGGCGAGGACCGAGGCTGCGGCAAGCACCAGGATCGTGAAAACAGCAACGCCGGAGCGGTCGCCGCTCTCGCGCCAGTTGAGCCGCCTGCCGGCCGATGTCAGCGTGTCGATCACCACCATGCGCGCTTTATTCTCCGTAGATTTCAGCCGTCAGCTTCGACAGATTCTCGCCGAAGCGCGGGCCAAAATTCATCATGCCGACCGGATCGATCCGGTAGATCGCCATGGCCTCGCCCGCAGGCGTCAGGGCCAGGGCGGGCTGGGCAGCGATATCCTCGTTTTTCGGCACATGGTTCCCGGCCGCGCCATCCATCAGCAGGATGACATCGGGGGCCGCCTCGATGACCGCCTCGTCGGACAGCGTCTTGTAGCCCTCGAAATCGCCGAAAGCATTTTCGAGGCCCGCGGCCTCGATCACGCCATTGGCGGCCGTGCCCGTGCCGGAGCCCATCACCTTGCCGCCGCGCAGGCTGAGGATGAAGATCGCGCTCTTTCTCTCGTCCGGCGTACGGGCGGCGTTTTCGGCGAGTATCGGATCGAGCTCGGCCGCGATCTCGTCAGCGATGGCCCGGGCCTCGGCCTCACGGCCAAGCAGCGTGCCGATGGTCATGACCTTTTCGATGATGCCGTCGCGGCTGTAGTCTTCGGGAACGAAGGCGAGGTCGACGTCGGCCTTCTCCATCACCTCCATCGTCTCCGGCGGCCCGGCGCCTTCGATGCTGATGATGGCGGAGGGATTGACGGAGAGGATACCCTCCGGGGAAAGCTGGCGCATATAGCCGATATCGGGCAGGGCGAGCGCTTCCGGCGGATAGGTGCTGGTCGTGTCGCGGCCGATCACGGCATCGCCCGCGCCGAGCGCGTAGACGATCTCGGTGACGGAGCCGCCGATGGTGACGAGGGCCGACGTGTCCTCAAGCGGCTCGGCGGCCGATGCCGTTGTGGCGCCGGCCAGAAGCAGGCCGGCGATGAGGGGCGCGGTCTTCAGCGCGGATAAGATGGCAGACATGTCTCTCCTCAGGCGGCTGCGGTTTCGTTGCGGCGCGGCAGGCTTTCGACGAGCGCCCGCCAGGCCGGACGCTCTGCATAGCCTTCCATGCGCTTGCCGAAGAACTGGATGATCATCTCGCCTGCCGCGTTGAAGGCCTCGACAGAGGTGACGTGGCCGTCGCTCGTCGGCTTGCGCACCAGCCAGGCCTCGGCAATGTGGTCGCGGCGCAGATGCAGGTGGAAGGTCGGGTCCATGACATTGATCCAGGGCCCCATCTCGACGATCTTCTTGACCGGGCCGGAATGGATCTGCACGATGCCGTTATTGTTGACGAACACCATGATCGGCAGGTCCTCATCTTCCGCGGCCTTGTGCAGGAGGGTGGCGACCGCATCATCGGCAAGGCGGAAGGCGTAATCATCGCCGACCGTCGAAATCGCCGTCTGGCGGTGGACCTTGAGGTCATTCAGCATGCCGAAAAACTGATGCGTGTCGGTCAGCGCCGTCCAGCGGTCGCGCAAAACTTCGACATCGACGGCCTGCGGGTCGCGGGCGTGATCGGCGTCGTGGGCCTTGATCTCGCCCGTCTCGATCGTCTGGCTATCGTCATCCAGCTTGTGAGCCTCGACGAAGGCGCGATAAGCGTCGATATTGGATTTCGGACGCCAATGCACCTTGAAGACGGCGGCGCCGGTGACGTCAAAATATTGCAGGCTCAGCTTTTCACGGCCTTCGTCATCCGTCTTGGTGACGGCAAAGGCGTGGGCCCAGCGGCTGGGGAATATCCTGAGGTCGATATTCTCGCCCAGCACCATCGCGGCCTTCTTGCCGTTCTTGATGTTTTCGAAGATGCCGATCTTTTCATGGACAGCGCTTTCGTTGCGCGACAGCGCCATGATCTCGCCGAAGCTTTCGGCATGCGCCAGAAGGCGGGAAGGCTCCGGAGAGATGCGGGTTGCCGTGAGGCCGACTTCCGCGGCAACGAGTTCTGCTTCGGAAATGCCGAGCTGCGAAGCGATGTCGCGCTCGCGCATCTTCGGGTTGTCACGGCGGAAGGCGCGGATATCCTCGGGTGTCTTGGTCGTCATCGGTCTCGTCTCGTCTGGTCTTACTTGTTCAGAATTAACTTGCCCTGGCGGGTAATCTTCATGCGGTAGTCGGCGCCCTGGTGGCGAATGATGACCTCATTGCCGCCTTTGAAGAGCGTCTCGCTTTGAAGCACGGGTGCGCCGTTTTCGCTTGCTTCGGCCCGTCCGGCCGTCTTGTCGTCGTTCATCCTGGTCGATATTGTCTGTTCGGGTTAAAACTTGAATCTTCGAATCCGGTTTTATAAGTTGACTCTATTAGTCACCTTTGTCTATCCACGCAATAGACGTTTTCCGAAGTGAGCGGTAGGATGGGGCGTCACCGGGCAGCCCGTCCGCCGCCCGACACTTCCGATCCAAAACCGCCGGAGATTTGAGAAATGAAAATTTTCCCATGCGCCGCCGCCGCGCTTTTCGCCCTGTCGCAGCCGATCCTGGCCCAGGAGACCGCCACGGGCGATGCCGCCATGCCGGCGGACGAAAAGGCGGGGCTTTCGATCTCGCTCAATGCGCTGGATACGACCGACAATGGCTGCAAGCTGACCTTCCTGGTGGAAAACAACCTGTCGGCGCCGATCGACAGCCTGCAGGCCGAAGTGGCGCTGTTCGACACGGAGGGCGTCGTTGATCGGCTGACCATGCTCGACTTCCTGTCGCTGCCGGCCGGCAAGATGCGGGTGCGCCAGTTCGAACTGCCGGGTGCGGGCTGCGACGCGCTTGGCGGCCTGCTGCTCAACGACCTCAAGGTCTGCGAGGTGGCCGGAGCCGATTGCATGGCCGAGCTTGAAACCGGCTCGAAGGCCGGCATTCCCTTCGACGGTTGATCCGCCGGAAGAAAAAAACGCTGCGCGCTCTGCGCCAAGACCAATAAGACATGCCAAAACGAAGCTGCCGATGACGGATGACAGGGCAATGTTTGCGATGGGTTTGCCGGGCGGCGTCCGCGACGCGGAGCCGGTGGAGCCCGTTTCGCCTCCGCAAATCGCGGCAAAGGCGGATGCGCCGGTCGTGGCACCTGCGAGCCGCAAGCCCGTCGATCTCGACGCCGTCGTCCTGGAACTGAAGGCGGCAGCCGGTGTTGCCGCCGAAAAGCCGCAGGAGACAAAGAGCGAGGCTGGCGAGGACGAGCCGGTGCTTGCCGCCGAAGAGGCTGACCTCGGCAGCGTCAGCCTGCCGCGCATTGCAGGCGGCAATGCCAGCCCCGAAAAGTCCAGGCGGCTGCCGATGGCCGCGTTCGCCTCGATCCTCATCCATGGCGCGGCCTTCGCCATGGCGCTCCATGTCGCCGAGATCATTCCCGAGGCCCCGGCAGAGGAGGGCGGCGTTGTCGTCAGCGTCGTCATGCTCGGCAATGGCGATGTGGACGCGGCGGCAAGCGGCGCGGAAGAGGCCCGGCCGACCGAAGTCGAGACGCAGCCGGTGCCGGTGGAACAGGCCGTGACCGCCGCGCCGGAGGCGTTGAGCCCCGCGGCGTCCGAACCCCCGCCGCAGGTCACGCCGGCCGAACAGGCGCCGCCGGCCGAAACGCCGGCTGCGTCGACGCCGGCGCCTGAGGTGGTTGCCGCCGCGCCGGTCGAAACCGCCGGGGCCCTTTCGACGGACGCCATCGAGACAGCACAGGCGGCGGCGCTTTCGAGCCCTGCGCCGCAGGTGCTTGCCGTTGCCCCGAGCGAGGCCGCAACCCCTGACGCCGTCGCTCCGGCCGCCCCTGTCGTATCCGGGGCCGCGCCGCCGCCGGATACCGAGATGGTTGCGCCGCCGGAAATGGCCTATGCGGCGCGATCCGAGGCCGTTGCGGCCGAAGCCCCGCCGCCGGTCGAATCACTTTCAACTGAGATGCCCGAAGTCGAGACAATCACGGCTCAGGAAGACGATCCTGAACTGGCCTATGACATAGCGCCGCCGATCCCCGAGCCTTCGCCCTGGGAAACC
The DNA here is from genome assembly GCF_001578105.1 of Martelella sp. AD-3. Taxonomy (GTDB): domain Bacteria; phylum Pseudomonadota; class Alphaproteobacteria; order Rhizobiales; family Rhizobiaceae; genus Martelella. The sequence continues at coordinate 1,175,679 of NZ_CP014275.1, forward strand.
GAACCCTTGCCGGAAGACCAGGTTGCCACAAGGCAGGCGGAGGCCGAACGTCGGCAGGCCGAGCAGAGAAGGACCGTTCAGCGCCAGAGCGCCGGGTCCGGCGGGCAATCGGCGCGCGATGCGCGCCGGGGCTCGGCCAGCGGCACATCTGAGCAAGGCGCGATGCAGGCAGCCGAATCGCGCAGCGGTTCATCAGGAAACGGCGCGGCGGCAATGGCGAATTATGCGGGCAGGGTACAGGCACGGCTTGCCCGGTCGGTTGCGGCGGAACGCTATTATCGTGATCTCGGTCCACTCACGACCACGGTGATCATCCGGCTGACGCTCAACCGTTCAGGCAATATCACCGCCCTGTCGCTGGCGCGTTCCTCGGGAAACAGCCAGGTGGATGCGGTTGTCCTGCAGCGCGCGCGGGCAGCAGGCTCTTTCGGACCGTTTCCGGAAAGCTACGCGGGCGCGCAGAAAAGCTTCACCCTGCCAGTCAATCTCACGCTGCGCCGGTAAAGGGACCGCTCACGCACTGCCGATTGTGCGCTGCAGACCCTGCAGCGCCGGCTGATAGTTCGGGTTCAGCCTCTTGGCTTGCTGATAATAGGAGGCCGCCTTGGTGAAATCGCCCTGGCGCTCGAAGATCAGGCCGAGATTGGCCCAGCTTTCGGCGTTCTGCTGGTCGAGCGCCAGCGCCTTGTCGAAATCGGCGCGGGCGTTCTGGTCGTCATTCAGCGCCAGATAGGAGACGCCGCGACCATTATAGGGCTGCGGGGCCTTCGGCGAGAGCGAGATCGCCTTGGAGAAATCGGCGATCGCCAGCTCCTGCTGGCCGCGCTGCTGGTAGATCAGGCCGCGATTGTGATAGGCGCGCGCATCGGTCGTGTTGAGCTGGATCGCTCGCGTGAAATCGTTGAACGCATCGTTCTGCTGGCCGGCCTCGCGGTAGAGATTGCCGCGCCCGATATAGGCGACGTCATAGTTCGAATTGATCTGCAGGGCCCGGTTATAGTCGTTCAGCGCATCCATCCGCTGGCCGAGACTGCGCTCGATCAGCGCGCGGTTGGCATAGGCCTGGTAGTAATTCGGGTTGAGCGCGATCGCCTTGTTGAAGTCTTCCATCGCGCGCCGGTCCTCGCCGGCCCGGCCATAGGCGGCGCCGCGCACATTATAGGCTTCCGGATCGTTGGGGTTGGCGGCGATCACATTGGTCAGGGATGCGATGTTCTGCTCCGAACCCTGAGTCGCGTCGATCGAGACGACGTTCTGGTTCATCATCTGGGAGCTCTGGCAGGCAGCGAGCATGCCGACGGCCCCGAAGAGGAGGGCGAGCCTCAGCTTCCGGCCGGCGCCTGTCATGAATGTGCCAGCAGTCATCTCAGTCATATCCGTCCCTCGTTTCGTGTCTCGTCGCGCGCAAATTGCAGACGCGCGGGCATCGTTACCGTCGCAAGGTAAATATCTAGCAAATAAAAAGGCGGGGGCCTACGCTCCCGCCATCACAACATGTTCAATGTGCCGAAATAACGACAATCAGCGCGAAACCAGACCTTCGCGGATGGCGCGCTTGCGGGCCAGCTTGCGCACGCGGCGGATCGCCTCGGCCTTTTCGCGGGCGCGCTTCTGCGAGGGCTTCTCGTAGAAATCACGCATCTTCATTTCGCGGAAGATGCCTTCGCGCTGCATTTTCTTCTTCAGAGCGCGGAGAGCCTGGTCAACATTGTTGTCGCGGACAAGTACTTGCACGTGTATCCCGTTCCTTAAATTTCGTTGGTGTCGTTCAGCCTGGCAAATACTTGCGCGTCAGGCAGTGTTGCTTGTCATCGTCGGGTTCTGCCCGACATTTGGCGTCGCGGATATCAGATTTCGGCGGTGAAGTCCAGCCCCCGCGCGCTGGATAGCAGGCGATTGCGCCCGTTTTGCCGCAGAAGCCGCAGGTTCGAAACGCGGCGCGTCGTTAGCGCGCTTGCCGTCCGCGCGCAACCCCGAAAATTCCGATGTCGAGCGCAGGCGGCAAAAGCGTCGCAAAAAGGACGTTGCGTCACTTTCCGATTTGCGATTGGTATAGGGTAAGGACAAACAGGTAAGCCGGCCCGAGGGAGCATTTAGATGCGCAAATATTCCGTTTTCGCCCTGGCGCGCGAGGCCATGCGGCACCATACGGGCTGGGAAAAGCACTGGACCTCGCCCGAGCCGAAGCCGGAATACGACGTCATCATCATCGGCGGCGGCGGCCACGGCATGGGCGCGGCCTACTATCTCGCCAAGGAACACGGCATCACCAATATTGCCGTGATCGAAAAAGGCTGGGTCGGCGGCGGCAATACAGGGCGAAATACCACCATCGTGCGCTCCAATTATCTCTATGACGAGAGCATGGATATCTACGAGCATTCCCTGAAGCTCTGGGAAGGCCTCGCGCTCGATCTCAACTACAATGTCATGTATTCGCCGCGCGGCGTGATGATGCTGTCGCACAACGAGCATGACCGCCAGTCCTTCAAGCGTCACGTCCACGCCAACCGGCTCTACGGCATCGACAATGAATGGCTGACGCCGGTCCAGGCGAAGGAATACTGCCCGCCGCTCGATATCGCGGCGACCGCGCGCTATCCGGTCAATGGCGCGGCCCTGCAGCGGCGCGGCGGCACGGCGCGCCACGATGCGGTTGTCTGGGGGTATGGCCGCGCGGCCTCCGACCGGGGCGTGCATATCATCCAGAACTGCGAGGTGAAGGGCATTCGTCGCGGGCCGGACGGGGCCGTTGCCGGGGTCGAAACCTCGAAGGGCTTTATCGGCGCGAAGAAGATCGGCGTTTCGGCTTCGGGCCACAATTCCGTGGTGATGGCGATGGCCGATGTCCGCCTGCCGCTCGAAAGCCAGCCGCTGCAGGCGCTCGTCTCCGAGCCGCTGAAGCCGATCTTTCCCTGCGTCGTCATGTCGAATTCGGTGCATGCCTATATCTCGCAGTCCGACAAGGGTGAACTCGTCATCGGCGCGGGCACAGACCAGTATAATTCCTATTCCCAGACCGGCGGCCTGCAGATCATCACTCACACGCTCGATGCCATCTGCGAGCTTTTCCCGATCTTCCGCCGGGTGAAGATGATGCGGCAATGGGGCGGGATCACCGACAACACGCCGGACCGCTCGCCGATCCAGAGCGTGACGCCGGTTCCGGGGCTCTTCGTCAATTGCGGCTGGGGCACGGGCGGTTTCAAGGCGACGCCGGGGTCTGCCCACCTCTTCGCCCATCTGATCGCCAGGGGCGAGCCGCACAGGCTTGCCGCCGGGCTGACGCTTGACCGCTACCGCACCGGCCGCCTGATCGACGAGGCGGCGGCCGCCGCCGTCGCGCATTGAGGCCCGCCATGCTCTGGACCGTCAGCAACAAGACAGAAACGAGTGCAGGCACGGTTGCCTGGGGTTCGTCCGGCGAGGGGCCGCCGCTGGTGCTGGCCCATGGCTGGCCGTGGTCGTCCTTTTCCTGGCACCGGATGATCCTGCCGCTCTCAAAAGCCTATACCTGCTATTGGTACGACATGCCGGGGTTTGGCCGCTCGGCCAAGGATCCCGGACAGGCGACCGGTCTCGATGTGCAGGGGCTTGTCTTCAGGGAGATGGTGGAATTCTGGGAGCTCGACCGGCCGAGCGTCTTTGCCCATGATTTCGGCGGCGCGGTGACGCTTAGGGCCAATCTCCTGCATGATGTCGCCTTTGCCGATCTTCTGTTGATGAACGTCGTGGCTGTCAGCCCCTGGGGATCTGAATTTTTTGAACATGTCAGCCGTCATATCGATGCCTTCACGCCGCTGCCGCCGCATATCCATTCGGCCATTGTCGCCGCCTATATCCGCAGCGCGCTGGTGAGCGAGCTGGACGAGCACGAGCTGCATGAACTCGCCTCGCCCTGGCTGACGCCCGAGGGGCAGGCGAGCTTCTACAGGCAGTTCGCCCAGGCAGACGAGCGTTTCACCGACGAATTTGCCGACAGGCTGAAGACGATCGACTGTCCGGTCACCGTGATCTGGGGCGAGAAGGACCCGTGGATCCCGATCTCGCGCGGCCACCAGCTTGCCGGCGCCATCGGCGTCCAGCTTCATGCGCTTGAAGGCGTCGGCCATATGCCGCAGCTGGAGGCGCCGCGTCCGCTGCTCGACATGATCCTCTCCTTGCCTGAAGCCCTGCCCGAACTGGAAGGGAACTAGAACATGCTGCTGATCCACTGTCCCTATTGCGGCGAAGCGCGAAGCGAGCTGGAATTTGCCGCCGCCGGCGAAGCCCATATCGCCCGGCCGGAGAATATCGCGGAGATTTCCGACGAGGCGTTTGCGGACTATTTTTTCATGCGCGCCAATCCCAAGGGCATTCACTACGAGCGCTGGCGCCATGTCCATGGCTGCGGCCGCTTCTTCAACGCCGTGCGCGACACCGTGTCCGACCGGTTCCTGAAGACCTACAGGACCGGCGAACCGAAACCCGAGCGCGCGGATTTTGAGGGAGAAGGCCGATGAGCGGCGCATTGCGCATTGCCGGCAAGGGACGGCTCACGCCAGCCAGGACCATCCGCTTTTCCTTCGACGGCAAGTCATATACGGCCCTTGAGGGAGACACGCTCGCCTCCGCGCTGCTGGCCAACGGCGTGCATCTGGTCGGCCGCTCCTACAAATATCACCGCCCGCGCGGCTTCCTGACGGCCGGTTCGGAGGAGCCGAACGCGCTTTTCGACATTGCCCGCGACAGCGCCAGACGTCAGCCGAATGTGCGCGGCACGGTGCAGGAGGTTTTCGATGGCATGAAGGCGTCCTCGCAAAACCGCTGGCCGTCGCTCTCCTTCGATGCCGGCGCGGTGAATGATTTCCTCTCGCCCTTCTTCATCGCCGGCTTCTACTACAAGACCTTCATGTGGCCGCGCATTGCCTGGCACAGGCTTTATGAGCCTTTGATCCGCAGGGCCGCGGGACTCGGCGAAGCGCCAACCGAGGACGATCCGGACACCTATGCCTGCCGCTATATCCACTGCGATGTGCTGGTGGTCGGCGCGGGACTTGCCGGGCTGACGGCAGCCCTTTCCGCAGCCAGGGCCGGCAAGGACGTGATCCTTTGCGACGAAAAGCCGGAGCCGGGCGGTGCGCTCCAATATGAAAGCGGCACGACCGTCGACGGCAAGCAGGGGTACGAATGGGCGCTGGCTGCCGTGGAGGAACTGAAGGGGATGGACAATGTCCGCGTCCTGCCGCGCACGACTGCCTTCGGCTACTACAACCACAATTTCGTCGCGCTCGGCGAACGGCTCACCGATCACCTGCCGAATGCCAGGGCCAACGGCCCGCGCGAGCGGCTGTGGCAGGTGCGCGCGGGCGAGGTTATCCTCGCCACCGGCGCGATCGAACGTCCGATGGTCTTCCCGCAGAACGACCGGCCCGGCATCATGCTGGCCTCCGCCGCACGGTCCTATCTCAATCATTATGGCGTTGCCGTGGGCAGGCGCATCGGCGTCTTCTGCGCCCATGATTCGGCCTATGAGGCGGCCTTCGACCTGAAGAGGGCCGGTGTCGATGTCTCTGTCATCGTCGACAGCCGGATGGAGGCAGGCGCAGGACTTGAGGAAGAGGCAAGGGCGCTTGGCATCAAGATTCTTGCCAACAACACCGTTGTTGGAACGAAGGGGCGGCTCCGTGTCTCCTCCATGAAGGTGAAGGACAAGGACAGCGGCAAGTCGCGCAGCTTCGATATCGATGCGCTGATCACCTCCGCCGGCTGGACGCCCTCCGTCCATCTTTTCTCGCAATCGCGCGGCAAACTGGTCTTCGATGCGGACGAGCAGCGTTTCGTGCCCGGCACGCACGCGCAGAATTCGGTTTGCGTCGGCGCCTGCAACGGCACGGACGCGATCCACGCCGTCATCGGCGAGGCGGCCGCGGCCGGCGGCGGCATCGCCGATATAGCGGCCGAAAACGCCCGTCCGTGGACCGGCGGCATGCTGGGCGAAGACGAGAGCGCCGACAGCCATGCCCGCGCCTTCATCGACTATCAGCACGATGTCTGCGCCAAGGATATCCGCCAGGCCGTGCACGAGGGCATGGCCTCGATCGAGCACATCAAGCGGTTTACCACCAACGGTATGGCCTCCGACCAGGGCAAGCTTTCCAACATGCACGGTCTCGCCATCGCCGCCGAAATGCTGGACCGGCCGATCCCGCAGGTGGGGCTCACCACCTTCCGGCAGCCCTTCACGCCCGTCACCTTCGGCACGCTGATCGGTCATTCGCGGGGGGCTCTTTTCGATCCGGCCCGCAAGACGCCGATCCATGAATGGGCGGAAGGCGAGGGCGCGGCCTTCGAGGATGTCGGCAACTGGAAGCGCGCCTGGTATTTTCCGCGCCCCGGCGAAACCAAGCATGATGCGGTCAACCGCGAATGCCGGACGGTGCGCGAGGCGGCCGGCGTCTTCGATGCCTCGACGCTCGGTAAGATCGAGGTGGTCGGCCCGGATGCCGAGGCCTTCATGAACCTGATGTATTCCAACGCCTGGTCGACGCTGAAGCCCGGCAAATGCCGCTATGGACTGATGCTGCGCGAGGACGGTTACATCTATGACGACGGCGTGGTCGGCAGGCTTTCAGTGGACCGCTTCCATGTGACGACCACGACCGGCGGCGCGCCGCGCGTTCTCAACCTGATGGAAGATTATCTGCAGACCGAGTTTCCGCATCTGAACGTCTGGTTGACCTCGACCACCGAGCAATGGGCCGTGATCGCGGTGCAGGGGCCGAAAGCGCGCGAGATCATCGAACCCTTTGTCGAGGGCGTCGATATCTCGGCGGACGCCTTCCCGCATATGAGCCTTGCCGAATGCACGGTCTGCGGCGTGCCGGCGCGGCTTTTCCGGGTGTCTTTCACCGGCGAGCTTGGCTTCGAGATCAACGTGCCGGCCGACTACGGTCTTTCCGTCTGGAAGACCGTTTTCGAGCGTGCCGAGCGCTTCGGGGCCTGCGCCTATGGTACCGAGACCATGCATGTGTTGCGCGCGGAAAAGGGCTATATCGTCGTCGGTCAGGATACCGATGGCACGGTAACGCCGTTCGATGCCGGCATGGGCTGGGCGGTGTCGAAGAAGAAGAGCGATTTCGTCGGCATACGCGGGCTCAAGCGCCCGGATCTCGTCGCCGAGGATCGCAAGCAGCTTGTCGGCCTGATGGTCAAGAACAATCCGCGGCTGGTGCTGGAGGAGGGCGCGCAGATCGTTGCCGATCCGAATGCGGCCAAACCGGTGCCCATGCTCGGTCATGTGACGTCGGCCTACTGGTCGGAGGCATTGCAGAGCGGCATTGCCATGGCGGTGGTCAAGAACGGTCACGCGCTCAAGGGCCAGACGCTCTACGTGCCGATGCCGAACCGCAATATCGCCGTCGAGGTGGTCGACACCGTATTTTATGACAAGGAAGGAGCGCGCATCCATGGCTGAGGAACGTGTTGCGACACGCGCATTTCCGCTTGCCGGCGCCTATGGCGGCTCGGACCTTGCCCGCCTCGTGGTCGCCGCCGATGCCACGCGGCTTTCGCTCAGGGCCGGGGAGACTGCGCTCGGCGCGCTTTCCGGCGCCCTCGAGATCGACCTGCCGCGCGCGCCGCTGTCATCGGCCATGAAGGACGGCCGCTATGCCTTCTGGCTGGGGCCGGATGAATGGCTGGTGATCAACGAATATGGCGACGACCTGATGTCGCGGCTGCAGGGGATCGAGACGCCGTTCTCCGCCGTTGACGTCTCCCACCGCAACGTCGCGGTGATGGTCGACGGGCCGGGGGCTGCGGCAGCGATCAACGCCGCCTGCCCGCAGGACCTGAGGCTTGCCAGCTTTCCGGTCGGCAAGGTGGTGCGCACCGTTCTCGGCAAGGCGGAGATCGTTCTGTTCCGCAAGGAGGAGAACACCTTCCGCGTGGAATGCTGGCGCTCCTTCGCGCCTTACGTCTTCGGCCTGCTCGATCAGGGCGCGAAGGACGCGGCCCGGTGAGGCCGGTCAGGCCGTTTCCGGGCGATCTTCGGCGGCAAACTGGACAAGCGTGATCCAGTCGGCGGTCAGCGCCGGCTTCCGTTCGCCTTCGATTTCGACGCTCACGGTGTAATTGATCGCCAGCAGTTCGGCCCCGCGAAAGCGTGCGTCCCTGAGCGTGAAGCGGCCGCGCACGCGCGCGCCGCTTTTGACAGGGGTCATGAACCGCACCTTGTCGAAGCCGAAATTGATGCCCATGGTCTGTTCGCGCACCTTCGGCACGCAATCATAATTCATCGCCGAAAGCAGCGAGAGCGTCAGGAAACCATGGGCGATCGTACCGCCGAAAGCCGTTTCGGCTCGGGCGCGTTCCGGATCGGTATGGATGAACTGATGGTCGAGCGTGGCGTCGGCGAAGGTGTCGATCATCGTCTGGTCGACGGTGAACCAGCGCGACAGACCGACCTCATGGCCGATATAGTCCTTCACTTCAGAGAGCGAAATGTCATTGGCCATGGTCTTCTTTCGGCTGCGCACGGTTCTTGTTGGTTGGCCTATCCGGCCTCGGAGAGCATTTCCGCATAAAACGATACCGAACGGGGCGCAAGCGCGATCTCGACGATGCCGCGTTTCCGGTCGGCGAGGCTGTGCCACCCGTGGGCGTCGCGCTCCGGCAGGCGGAAGGCCATTTCCCCGTGGCTGCGATTGATCAGGATGGCAAGACGCGTCGGACTTCCGCTGGCGCGCTCCGTGGTCGAGAGCACGACGCTCAGGCTGTCGCATTCCGCCGCCTCCCAGTCCTCGACGGACATGCTATCGCCGTCCGGACGCAGCCAGGTCACCTCGTCCTCGGTGAAGAACCCGGTTTCGGAGAAGACCGAGAACTGCCTGCGCAGGGCGGCCAGCTCCCCGGTATAGGCGATCAGCTCGTCATCCATGGCGTGCCAGTCGATCCAGGTGGTCTCGTTGTCCTGGCAATAGGCATTGTTGTTGCCGTACTGGGTCATGCCGCCCTCGTCTCCGGCTTTGAGCATGATCGCGCCGCGGCTGGCAAACAGGGTGGCAAGCAGCGCCTTGATGTCCTGCCGGCGGCGCGACAGCACCACGCCATTGTCGGTTTCGCCCTCGATGCCGTTGTTCCACGAGAAGTTTTCGTCGTGGCCATCGCGGTTGCTCTCGCCGTTGGGCCCGTTGTGCTTGTGCACATAGGCGGTCACGTCGTGCAGCGAAAACCCGTCATGGGCGGCGATGAAATTGACCGAGCGGGTCACATGCTGGTCGCGCACGGAGAAGATGTGCGAGGAACCCGACAGGGCGTCCGCGAGCAGGCCGGTCATGTTCGGATCGCCGCGCCAGAACCGGCGCATGTCGTCGCGCGCCCGGTCGTTCCATTCCAGGAAGGGGGCGGGGAAATGGCCAAGCTGGTAGCCGCCGGGACCGATATCCCAGGGTTCGGCGATCATGGTTCTGCCCTTCAGCGCCGGGTCCGAGAGAATGGCATCCAGCGTTTCGGCATGGGTATCGAAGCCTTGCCGGGTGCGCCCGAGGATGGGCGCGAGATCGAAGCGGAAGCCGTCAATGCCCGCCTGGGTGACGAAAAAGCGCAGGCTGTCGATGATATAGCGGCGCACCATCGGGTGGTCGCAGGCGATCGTGTTGCCGCAGCCGGTGTCGTTGATGAACACCGAAGGGTCGTCTTCGGCCAGCCGGTAATAGGTCGCGTTGTCCAGACCGCGGAAGCTCAGCGTGCCGCCGAACTGGTCGCTTTCGCCGCTGTGGTTGAAGACGAGATCGAGGATCACGGCGATGCCGGCCTTGTGCAGGGCTGCAACCGCCTCGCGCAATTCGGCGATTCCGCCCGGGCAGAGCCGCGGGTCAGGCGCCATGAAGGTCACCGGATTGTAGCCCCAGGCATTGGTAAGTCCGAGATCCCTGAGATGGCGCTCGTCGATCCACGCCGTCACCGGCATGAGTTCGATCGCGTCAGCCCCGATCTTCTGCAGATGCTCCACCACGGCGGGATGTCCGAGGGCCGCGACTGTGCCGCGAATGCTTTCGGGCACGTGCGGATTGAGCTTCGTCAGCGATTTTACCCCGGCCTCGTAGATGAAGGCCCCATCCGGCAGGTCGATATGGCCGGGTTCGTCGCCCAGATCGGGAACCACCACGCTTTTCGGCACGATGTCGGCCGTCTCGACGCCATATTGTCCGAGCCTGGGATCATAGCGGTAGGGCGCGTCGATTTCGCGCGCGTACGGGTCCACCAGAAGCTTCGAGGAATCGAACCAGTGTCCGGCCATCGGATCGTACCGTCCGAAGGCGCGATAGCCGTAGCGCTGGCCGGGTTTCAGCCCGTCGACGAGCAGGCGGAACATATTGCCACGCTCGTGCGACATCGGAAGATGCGCGGTCTCCGTGCCGTCCGGGGTAAACAGGCAGAGTTCCATACCTGCCGCATTCTCCGAATAGACGGAAAATTCGACGCCCCGGTCGAGAACCCTCACGCCGGGTCTTGCTTCATGGTCACGCATCGGTATCTCAGGTAATCACGGTCGGAGCATCGCGGCCGGTGCGTTCCTTGATGCCGGCGACGTGCTCGGCATAGGCGATCAGCCCGGCAAGCGTCTTCTGCGTGTCTTCTTCATGGCGGGCCGGGTCCGGCTCGAAATGCTCCAGATAGACGCGCAGCGTCGCTCCGGACGTGCCGGTGCCGGAAAGACGGAAGACGACGCGGGAACCGCTTTCGAACATGATGCGCACGCCCTGGTTCCGACTGATCGAGCCGTCGACCGGGTCGTGATAGGCGAAGTCGTCGGCTTCCTTCACGGTCAGGTCGCCGAAGGTGGTGCCGGGCAGGGTGGCAAGCTTCTCGCGCAGCGCGTCCATCAGGCCGTTGGCCGCCTCGGTTTCGATGCCCTCATAGTCGTGGCGGGAATAATAGTTGCGGCCATAATCCGCCCAGTGCTTCTTGACGATGTCGAACGCGGTCTCGCCGCGCACGGCCAGGATGTTGAGCCAGAGCAGAACGGCCCACAGCCCGTCCTTCTCCCGCACATGGCTGGAGCCGGTGCCGAAGCTCTCCTCGCCGCACAGCGTCGCCTTGCCGGCATCGAGCAGATTGCCGAAGAATTTCCAGCCCGTCGGCGTCTCATAGGCCTCGATGCCGAGTTTCTCGGCCACCCGGTCGGCGGCCTGGCTGGTCGGCATCGAACGGGCGATCCCGGCAAGGCCGCCCTTGTAGGCAGGCGCCAGGTGCGCGTTTGCCGCAAGGATGGCGAGACTGTCGGACGGCGTGATGAAGATGCCCTTTCCGACCACCATGTTGCGGTCGCCGTCGCCATCGGAGGCCGCGCCGAAATCGGGGCCGTCGGCGCTCATCACCTCGTCATAAAGTCCCTTGGCATGGACGAGGTTCGGGTCGGGGTGGTGGCCGCCGAAATCTTCGAGCGGCACGAAATTGCGCACCGAGCCCTCCGGCGCGCCAAGACGGTTCTCGATGATTTCCCTGGCATAGGGGCCGGTTACCGCACTCATTGCGTCGAAGGCGATGCGGAAACCGCCGGCGATATAGGAACGGATCTCTTCGAAATCGAACAGTTCCTCCATCAGGGCCGCATAGTCTGCGACCGGATCGAAGACTTCCACGTCCATGTCATCGACCTTGTAGGTGCCAAGCTTGTCGAGCGGCACGTCGTCGGCCTCGGAGATGCGGTAGCGGTCGATCAGCTTGGTGCGCTCATAGATCGCATCGGTGATGCGCTCGGGCGCGGGGCCGCCATTGGCGGTGTTGTATTTGATGCCGAAATCCTCGTTCGGGCCGCCGGGATTGTGGCTGGCCGAGAGGATGATGCCGCCGAAGGCCTGGTATTTTCGGATCATGTTGGAGGCCGCCGGCGTCGACAGAATGCCGCCCTGGCCGACCATGACCTTGCCGAAACCGTTGGCCGCGGCCATCTTGATCGCGGTCTGGATCACCTCGCGGTTGAGATAGCGCCCGTCGCCGCCGATCACCAGCGTCTTGCCCTGATAGTCCTCGAGGCTGTCGAATACCGACTGGATGAAGTTTTCCGCATAATGCGGCTGGGCGAAAACCGGCACTTTCTTGCGCAGGCCCGAGGTTCCGGGCTTCTGGCCGTCAAAGGGCTTGGTGGCAATGGTCTTGGTCATGATGTTCGAACCGTCACACGAATAGGCTTGAATAAAGGTCGGCGTAAAGTTTGGCGCTGGATTTCCAGGACACGTCGCTCTTCATGCCCTGTTTCTGCATATGCATCCAGTTTTTCTTGTCGTCGAAAAGGTTGACGGCGCGGCGCAGGGCGTGGACCAGCGACCAGGTTTCCACCGGCGAGAACTGGATGCCCGTTGCCGCCTTCATATCGAGCGCGGCCGGATTGGCGTCGATGATGGTGTCGGCCAGACCGCCGGTGCGCGCGACAACCGGCACGCAGCCATAGCGCAGGCCGTAAAGCTGGGTCAGGCCGCAGGGTTCGAAACGCGAGGGAATGAGGATGGCATCGGCGCCGGCCTGCTGGATATGCGACAGCGTCTCGTCATAGCCGATGATCGTGCCGACGCGCCCGGGATAGAGCCGCACCGCGTTGCGGAAGGCTTCCTCCAGGTGATGCTCGCCGGTGCCGAGAACGGCGAGCTTGCCGCCCATCGCCACCAGCGGTCCGATGGCTTCGGCGAGAAGGTCCATGCCCTTCTGCCAGGTCAGGCGCGAGACGACGCAGAAGATCGGCGAATTGTCGTCATCAAGGCCGAAGCGTTCGCTCAGGACCTGCCGGTTGGGTTCGCGCAGGCGCAGACGGCTCGGCGTGTAGCGGCTGGCGAGCGTCTTGTCCGTCGTCGGGTTCCAGACATCGGTGTCGATGCCATTGACGATACCGTGGACGGTATGCGCGCGCGCGGCGATCAGGCCTTCGAGCCCCATGCCGTATTGCGGCGTCTGGATCTCGCGCGCATAGGTGGGGCTGACGGTGGTCACCGCCCAGGCGGTCTGCAAGCCGCCCTTCAGGAAGCCGACATTGCCGTAATACTCGACGCCGTCCACGGCCATCGCATGGGCCGGAAGGCCGAGCCAGGGGAAGATCTCGGGTCCGAACGTGCCCTGAAACGCGATGTTGTGGATGGTGAGGATCGACGGTTTCTCCGGAACGTCGGCAAAACGCATGTAGACCGGCGTCAACGCCGCCTGCCAGTCATGGCAGTGGACGAGGTCCGGCTCCCATCCCGGCAGCACGCCGGCGGCAACTTCCGCCGCCGCTTTGGACAGCGCCCCGAAACGGCGCCAGTTGTCGGAATAACCTTCCCCGCTCGCGGAATTGTAGGGATTGCCGAAACGGCCGAAAAGCGCCGGAATGTCCAGGATCAGAAGGTCGAGGCCCTCGTATCTGGCTGCGTGGAGCGTTGCCCATTCCCCGAAAAGGTCGCCGAAGGTGTGAACCTTTTCGGCATGCCCCTCGACCGCCTTCATGATTGCCGGGTAACCCGGAACGATGGTGCGGGTTTCGACGCCGAGGCCGGCAAGGGCAAGCGGCAAGGCGCCTGCCACATCGGCAAGGCCACCCGTCTTGATCAACGGGTAGATTTCCGACGCAACGGAAAGGACCTTCATGTCTTAGTTATCCAATCTGTCGATCATCGACTGTGTAATCAGGCAAATGCCGCTTTCGGAGCGACGGAAACGGCGGGCATCCACGTCCGGGTCCTCGCCGACGACGAGGCCTTCGGGAATGTGGACGCCGTGGTCGATCACCACGTTCTTCAGCCGCGCGTGCCGTCCGATATGGACATGGGGGAGAATGACGGCGCCTTCGAGGCGCGAATAGGAATTGGCGCGCACGCCGGTGAAAAGCAGGCTCTTGTAAAGCTGCGAACCGGAGATGATGCAGTCGCCCGATACCACCGAGGAAATGGCCGAACCGCGGCGGTTCTCGTCGTCATGAACGAATTTCGCCGGCGGCGTGACCTCCGAATAGGACCAGACAGGCCAGGACTTGTCGTATATGTCGAGTTCCGGAACCACGGCCGTCAGGTCGATATTGGCCTGCCAATAGGCATCGATCGTGCCGACATCGCGCCAATAGGCTTCCTTTTCATAGCTCGAGCGCACGCAACTCTTGGAGAAGCGGTGCGCCATCGCCTTGCCGTTTTTCACGATGTAGGGGACGATATCCTTGCCGAAGTCGCGGCTGGAGGTCGGATCGGCTGCATCGCGGTAGAGGCATTCGAACAGGAACTTGGTGTTGAAGACATAGATGCCCATGGAGGCAAGCGCCATCTTCTCGTTGCCGGGAATGCCCGGCGGATTGGCCGGCTTTTCGACGAAATCGACAATCCGGTCGGTGGCGTCCACATGCATCACGCCGAAGCCCTTGGCCTCTTCCACCGGGACTTCCAGGCAGCCGATGGTGATATCGGCGCCTTCGTTGACGTGCTGCTGAAGCATCGCCTCATAGTCCATCTTGTAGATGTGGTCGCCGGCCAGGATGATCATGTATTCCGGGCCATAGGAATCGATGATGTCGATATTCTGGTAGACCGCGTCGGCCGTGCCCTCGTACCACTGCGTTTCCGAGACGCGCTGGGAGGCGGGAAGCACGTCGAAACTCTCGTTTCGTTCAGGCCGGAAGAAGTTCCACCCCTGATGCAGGTGTCGGATCAGCGAGTGCGCCTTGTACTGCGTGGCGACGCCGATGCGCCGGATGCCGGAATTGAGCGCGTTCGACAGAGCGAAGTCGATGATGCGGGTCTTGCCGCCGAAATAGACCGCGGGCTTTGCACGCGTGTCGGTCAGTTCCTTCAATCGGCTGCCGCGACCGCCGGCCAGAACATAGGCCATGGCGTCACGGGCCAGGGGGTATCCAGTGCGCGTATTCATCCTTCCCTCCCTCTCACTCACTCTTCCGGTTCCAGCATGATGGTTGCAAGCGGCGGCAGAAGCAGGGTGGCGGAAATGCCGCCATGGCCATGGACGTCGGCGCGCACGCGCCCGCCATTGCCCTTGCCGCTGCCGCCGTAGATTTCGGCGTCGGTATTCAGGATTTCGCGCCAGATCCCGGCCTTGGGCACAGGGACGTGATAGTCCTCGCGCGGAACCGGCGTGAAATTGCAGATGACGATAATTGGCTTTTCGCCCGGCGCCTTGCGCTGCCAGGCAAAGACGGAATTGTCGTGATCATCGACGATCGTCCACTCGAAGCCCTCCGGCTCGCAGTCGCGCGCATGCAGCGCCTTCTTGGAACGGTAGGTGAAGTTGAGATCGCGCACCAGGCGGCGCATGCCCTCGTGGGTCGGATAGTCGAGCAGGTTCCAGTCCAGCCCGCGGGCCTCGCTCCATTCGCTCCACTGGGCGAATTCCTGCCCCATGAACAAGAGCTTCTTGCCGGGATACCCCCACATGAAGGCGTAGTAGGCCCTCAGATTGGCGAATTTCTGCCAGTCGTCGCCCGCCATCTTGGCAATCAGCGAGCCCTTGCCGTGCACCACCTCGTCGTGGGAGAGCGGCAGAACATAGTTCTCGGCGAAGGCATAGAGCAGGCCGAAGGTGATTTCCTGGTGATGATGCTTGCGGTAGATCGGCTCGCGCGCGAGATAGCTCAGCGTGTCGTGCATGAAGCCCATGTTCCACTTGAAGCCGAAGCCGAGACCGCCTTCGTGCACGGGCTGCGAGACCTTGGGCCAGGCGGTCGATTCCTCGGCGAT
Source organism: Martelella sp. AD-3 (assembly GCF_001578105.1). Taxonomy (GTDB): domain Bacteria; phylum Pseudomonadota; class Alphaproteobacteria; order Rhizobiales; family Rhizobiaceae; genus Martelella. The sequence continues at coordinate 1,191,368 of NZ_CP014275.1, forward strand.
CGTCATCATCTCCGGATGATTGCCGTAGACGGCCTTGTTGGTCTCCTGGATGAAGCGGACGGCGCCGAGATTTTCATTGCCGCCATATTCGTTCGGCACCCATTCGCCGTGCTTGCGCGAATAGTCGAGGTAAAGCATCGAGGCGACGGCGTCGACCCTGAGCCCGTCGACATGAAACCGTTCGCCCCAGTAGAGCGCGTTGTTCAGGAGAAACGAGGCGACTTCGGTGCGGCCGAAATTGTAGATCGCCGTGTTCCAGTCCGGATGAAAGCCCTGGCGCGGATCGGCATGCTCGTAAAGCGACGTGCCGTCGAATTGCCTGAGGCCATGCTCGTCGGTCGGGAAATGGGCGGGCACCCAGTCGAGGATGACGCCGAGGCCGACCTTGTGGCAGCCATTGACGAAACGGGCGAAGCCTTCCGGCTCGCCGAAACGGGCCGTCGGCGCATAAAGCCCGGTCGTCTGGTAGCCCCAGGACGGATCATAGGGATATTCGGAGACCGGCAGGAATTCGATATGGGTGAAGCCCATGTCGGCGCAATAGGGGATCAGCCTGTCGGCGAGTTCGTCCCAGGAGAGGAACGTGCCGTCATCATGGCGCTGCCAGGAACCGGCATGGACCTCGTAGATCGAGATCGGTTCGCGTCGCCGGTCAACGCTCGCCCAGTGTTCGCGGTGGGCCTCGTCGTCCCATTCCTGCTCCAGGTCGGCGGCCGTCAGCGAGGCGGTCTGCGGACGCAGCTCGCTGCGGCGGGCAAAGGGGTCCGCCTTCAGCGGCAGGAGATTGCCGTCGGCGCCGATGATCTCGAACTTGTAGGGCTGGCCGGGCTCGACCTCGGGCGCGAAGATTTCCCAGACGCCGGAATCGCGGCGGAACCGCATCATGTGGCGCCGTCCGTCCCAGCCGTTGAAGGACCCGACGACCGACACGCGGCGGGCGTTCGGCGCCCAGACGGCGAAGTGAAAGCCCTTCACCCGCTGATGGGTCATCTGGTGTGCGCCGAGCTTGTCGAACAGTCTCAGATGCGAGCCCTCGCGGACGTAATAGTCGTCCATCGGGCCGAGCACGGGCCAGAAACTGTAGGGATCGGTCACCGTCCATTCCGCTTCGCCGCGTTTGGCATGGTAGCGGATCGGCACGAAGCCGGGGATGTCGACGGGCCCGGCGAAGAACCCGGCTTCATCGAGGCATGTCAGCTTGCCGAGAGGCTTGCCGTCGAGGTCGAATGCCTCGACGGTTTCCGCCCCGGGCAGGAAACACCGGGCGACGTGACTGCCGTTGATATCGTGGATGCCGAGCACGGAGAAGGCATCCCCGTGGGTGGCATTCAGGATAGCGTTGATTTCCTCCCGCGCGGGGAAACCGTCCCGCGCCTGTTCCGGACCGTCTGATTCCGGCTTTTTCATAAAGCACTCCAGATGTCGTGTGCATACTCCCTGATCGTCCTGTCGGACGAGAACCATCCCATGCGGGCAGTATTCCTGATTGTCTTAACGTTCCAGGCGGTGCGATCGTTCCAGATCGCATCGACTTCGCGCTGGGCGGCGGCATAGGCATCGAAATCGGCGGCGACCATGAACCAGTCGTGGTCGTACAGTCCGCCGATGAGGTCGACATAGCGGCCCGGATCGTCATGCGAGAACACGCCCGAGGAAATGGCCGACAATGCCTGCGAAAGCTCCTTGGAACCCTCGATGATCTCGCGCGGATTGTGACCTTTCGCGCGCGCCTGTTCAACCTCTTCTGCCGTCAGTCCGAAAATGACCATGTTTTCAGCGCCGACCCAGTCGCGCATCTCGACATTGGCGCCGTCAAGCGTGCCGATGGTCAGCGCGCCGTTGATGGCGAATTTCATGTTGCCGGTGCCGGAGGCCTCCATGCCGGCCGTCGAGATCTGCTCGGAAAGGTCGGCGGCCGGGATCATCACCTCGGCGGTGGAAACATTGTAGTTCGGAATGAAGACGATCTTCAGAAGTCCGCGCACCGACGGGTCGTTGTTGATGACGCGGGCAACGTCATTGGCGAGCTTGATGATCAATTTGGCGTTGTGATAGCTCGGCGCCGCCTTGCCGGCGAAGAGCTTGACCCGCGGCACCCAGTCCATCTCCGGATGCGAGCGGATCTGGTCGTAAAGGGCAACCGCCTCGATGATATTCAGAAGCTGGCGCTTGTATTCATGGATGCGCTTGATCTGGATGTCGAACATCGCCGACGGATCGATGCGGGTGCCCATGCGCTCGCCGATGAGATTGGCAAGGCGCGCCTTGTTCTCGCGTTTGACGGCGTGGAATTTCTCCTGGAAGGCCTTGTCCTCGGCGAGGCTGTTGAGCGCCTGCAATTCCTCGGCGTCATCGAGGAAATCGTCGCCGATCGCCTCGCGGATCAGGCCGGTCAGGCCCGGATTGCACTCCTTGAGCCACCGTCGCGGGGTGATGCCGTTGGTCTTGTTGTTGATGCGGTCGGGATGAAGGCGATGCAGATTGTAGAACACCGTCTCCTTCATCAGTTCCGTATGGAGCGCCGAGACGCCGTTGATCGAATGCGAGCCGAGAAAGGCGATATTGCCCATCCGCACGCGCCGTTCGCCGCCCTCGTCGATCAGCGAGATCTGGCGGATCGCGTCGTCGGTGGCGTTCGCCTCCTTGCGGGCCTTCAGCAGGATCTTGGCGTTGATCGCGTAGATCAGCTGCATATGGCGCGGGAACAGGCGTTCGAACAGCGGCACGGGCCAGGTTTCCAGCGCCTCCGGCAGAAGCGTGTGGTTGGTGTAGGCGAAAGTGCCGACGGTCAGCTCCCAGGCATCGTCGAACTCGACGCCGTAGATATCGACCAGGAGACGCATCATCTCGACGATGGCGATCGCGGGATGCGTGTCGTTGAGATGGATGGCGGCCTTTTCCGGCAGAAGCGTGATGTCGCCGAACTGCTGCATGTGCCGGTTCAAGATGTCCTGCAGCGAGGCGGAAGAGAAGAAATATTCCTGCCTCAGGCGCAGTTCCTGTCCCGCCGGATTGGCATCGGCCGGGTAGAGAACGCGAGTCAGCGTCTCGGCCTTTGTGCTTTCCTGCAGCGCGCCGATATGGTCTCCGGCATTGAACTTGTCGAGCAGGATCGGGTCGATCGGCTCGGCCGACCACAGCCTCAGCGTGTTGACGCGCTTGGCGCGCCAGCCGACCACCGGCGTGTCATAGGCCTCGGCGATCATGCGCTCGGCCGGCTTCCACACATAGCGCGGCTCCTTGCCGGCCTCCTCGATGATGTCGACCTTGCCGCCGAAATTGATCTCATGCGTGCTTTCGCGGCGATGGAACTCCCAGGGATTGCCGTGGGAAAGCCAGTTCTCCGGCAGTTCCACCTGCCAGCCGTCGGCGATTTCCTGCCGGAACAGCCCGTTCACATAGCGGATGCCGTAGCCATAGGCGGGCACGTCGACCGTGGCCATGGAATCCATGAAACAGGCGGCAAGCCGGCCGAGACCGCCATTGCCGAGCGCCGCATCCGGTTCCAGTCCAGCAAGCGCGGCGAGGCTGACGTCGAACTTCGCCAGCGCCTGGTTGATCGCCTCGATCATCTCGAGGTTCGAAATGGCGTCGCGCAGAAGCCGGCCGATCAGGAACTCGAGCGAGAGATAATAGACGCGCTTGGAGCCGGCCTCGTAGGTTTTGCGGGTCGATTCCATCCATTTGTCGGTGATCCGGTCGCGCACCGCCAGGATGACGGCGCGCAGCCAGTCATGCGGCTGGGCGACGATCGTGTCCTTCCCAACCTGGTAGGTAAGCTTTTCCAGAATGTCGGCAGCCAGTCCGTCAACATCGTGGGGGCGGGGCGTCGGCAGGGGCAGGTCGGGATTGGTCAGTTTGCTCATTGGCTTTTTCCGTCAAACTCTTTTCAGTCAAAAATGGCTGGAATTTTCGAAATACGCGGCGCCGTAAAACAGTCTCCCCGCTGAGGAGGACCGGTATGCTGTTATCCTTGCGTCCAATTTATGCACTGATATGACGCGCTTGCAACAAACCGATGAGTTCGCATCGGAAATTCTCGTCATACCGTCAAATGCCGCTGTTCTAACCGCGGTTGTGCGGCAGCAAGATGGCAATCCGTCGCGCCCTCCTAAGAGGAAAGCGCCGCGGAGCGTATGCCGCGAGCGCGGGGGCGACTGATATTGCGCTGCAACAGCGCGATGCGTCAGGAGGCGGCCTGGGGCTGCTGGACGGGGATCACGTCCACGGCCTGGGTCGCCTGGTGTTCGCCATAGGTCTTCATCATCCCGAGCACCGGCGCCACGTCGCCATAGTCGCGGCCATAGCCGACGACGATATGGTCGGCGCCGGCTTCCATGTTGTTGGTCGGGTCGAACTCGACCCATCCAGTGGCATTGCCGCACCAGACCCGCACCCAGGCATGCATGGCGTCCGCGCCCTCAAGGCGCGGCCTGCCGGGCGGGGGGGTCGTCCGCAGGTAGCCGCTGACATAGCCCGCGGGGATGCCGATCATCCGAAGCGCGGAGATCATCACATGGGAAAAATCCTGGCAGACGCCGCGGCGCAGCGCGAAGGCCTCCGCCGGCGTGCTGTCAACGGTCGTTGCCTCGCCGTCATAGGCAAAATCCTCGAACACCCGCGCGCAGATCGTCCTGGCGATGGCATAGACGCTGCTGTCGGCGGCCGCATGGCTCCGCCCATAGGCGCCGATCTTCCGGTCGAGCGGAATGCGGGGGCTCGGGCCGATGAAATGGTGCGGCGAATCCCGGCCGAGATCGAGCACGCGGTCATATTCGCCCTTTAGTTCGGCAAGCGTTGTGGCGAATTCCAGCATGGTGCGCGGGGCGTCGATGCTGACCCGGGCCTTCATCATGATGGCGAAACGCTGATGCGGCTGGTTGACCAGCGTCGCGATCGCCGGATGGCCGAAGAAATCGATGAAGCCGCGTTCCTCGTCGGGCTCCGGGTCGAACTTCACATGGCCGGCGATCAGCCGCTGACGCCCGGCGATCGAGAGCGGCATCACGCGGGTGATGTGGCGGGCGAGCGAGGCCGGCGTGTCGTAGCGGTATTCCATCTTGAGGGAGAGGTCGTAAAGCATCGTCCCTCACAGATAGTTTCGGGCAAGACAGTCGGACAGCGCCTCGAAATCGCGCTCCAGCGTCAGGTAGTAATCCGTCGAAACCGTGTCGGCGGTCATTACCGCGAGGCCCGCCTGCACCCGCATCGTCTCGCGATGCAGCGGCGACATCTGCGTCGGGTAGCCGTGATCGGGCAGTTTCTCGACTTCGGCGAGGATCTGGTTCAGCTGGAACAGGACCGAGCGCGGGTTGAGCGGGTCGAGCGCCAGAAGGTCGGTGATCGTCAGGTGATCCGTATAGACATTGTAGTGGCGCCGGTGGGTCATCACGTTGTCGCCGATCTCGAGCAGCATGTCGAGCGCGCCGTCCGGCGCGTCCGCGCCGGAAAGCTCGCCCAGAAGCCGGGTCATGTGCAGGCCGCGCTCCAGATAGCGGCCGATCGAGAGAAAACGCCAGCCGGTCGATCGGTACATGTTTTCGTGCACAAGACCGGCAAAGCCCGCCAGCTTGCGCAACAGCACCGTCACGGCATGGGCGGCGTCATCGCCGGGCTTGACCCGGTCGACGAAGCGGCGCGTGGTCTTCGAAAGGTCGTTCAGCGCCAGCCAGCCATCGGGAGAGAAACGGTCGCGGATATTGCCGGCCGAATAGACGGCGCTGTCGATGTCGCGCAGGAGGCTCGGCGGCAGGGCGGCCTCGGAAAGGTCGAGGCCGATCTGGTCGAGATAGGCTTCCACCCGCGTCAGAAGCGCCTGTCCGCGATCGTCCACCTCGGCAAAGCGGCCGTGCCAGGCGCGCAGGATACGCAGATTGCCCTCTGCGCGTTCGATGTAGCGGCCGAGCCAGAAAAGGTTGTCGGCGGCCCGGCTCGGCAGGTTTGCCGGCTTGTTGCGCGGAATGCGGCTCTCGCGCGTCAGAAGCGTTGGCCGCCCGACCGGCGTCTGGCTCACGACCCAGACATCGGCAGCCCTGCCGCCGGATTGCATGGCGATCGCGGCGACGTCATCGGACGAGCCGATGCGGGCGAAACCGCCCGGCATCAGCCTCCAGCCATCATTTGTGCGGGCGGCGAAGACGCGCAGCGAGAAGGGGTGCGGCGCAAGCTTGCCGTCGACGAAGGCGGGCGCGGTCGACAGTTTGACCGCTTCCTGGCCGACAAGCCAGGGGCCGCGCCTGTCAAGCCAGCGGGCAACCGCGCCGGGTTTGCGCGCGCGCAACCGCTCGCCGGTAAAAGACTGCCCGGAATCGTCGAAGAACGGCATGCGCGAATAGGCCGGTCCGATGAGCATCTGGTCGAGGTTCTCGGCCACATGGCGGCGCTCGTTCTCCTGCCCGCACCACCAGGTGGCGACGGACGGGATCTTCAGTTCCTCGTTCAGAAGGCGACGCGACAGCGCCGGCAGGAAGGCGAGCAGAGCGCGCGTCTCCACCATGCCGGAGCCGAGCGCGTTGACCATGGTGAGATTGCCGGCGCGAATGGCGCCGACGAGGCCGGGCGTGCCGATGCGCGAATTCGGGTTGAGTTCGAGCGGATCGGTGAAGCCGGCATCAAGCCGGCGCCAGAGCACGCTGACCGGCATGGGGCCCGCCACGGTACGCACCATCACCCGGTCGTTGACGACGATCAGGTCCTCGCCCTCCAGAAGCGAGATGCCGAGATAGCGGGCGATATAGGCGTGTTCGTAATAGGTCTCGTTGGCCGGACCCGGCGTCAGCACGCCGATGCGGCCCTCATTGCCGGCGGGGTCGCCCTGCAGCGCATCGCGGAAGGCGCCGAAGAACCCCGCCACGCGCCGCACATGCATGTCGCCGTAGATGCCGGAAAAGGCGCGCGAGGCGGCGACCCGGTTCTCCAGCGCGAAGCCCGCGCCGGAGGGCGCCTGGGCGCGATCGGCGAGCACCCACCATTTGCCGTCCGGCCCGCGCCCGACTTCGAAGGATATGAAGTGAAGATAATGGCCGCCGGGCGGGTCGATGCCGACGAGCGGTCGCAGGAACTCGGTGTTGGAGGCCACCAGCGCCGGCGGAATGAAGCCCTCGGCGACAAGCCGGTTCTCGCCGTAGAAATCGGCCATCATCGCTTCGAGAAGATCCGCGCGCTGCTTCAGTCCGTCGGCGAGTTCCTGCCACTCGTCGTCGTCGATGATCACCGGAATATGGGAAAACGGCCAGGCCCTCGTGTCGTCCTGTCCGTCATAGGCGCGGTAGAACACGCCCGCGTCGCGCAGGTAGCGGTCGGCGCGGGCGAAGCGCTCGGATAGTTCTGATGCCGTCATGCCGGAAAGCGCGTTGACGAAAGGCTGCCAGACGGCGCGCACCTTGCCCGCGGCGTCGACCATCTCGTCGGGCACGCCGGGAAGGGGTACATAGTCCCGGGCGTTCCAGGCGATGGCGGGTTCCGCCTCGTGATCCTCGTCAGCCATATGCTTGTCGGCGGTAAACTCCGCCTTCGGTTCTGCCATCTGGAGCGCTTCCTGCCGCCCATTGATCAGGACCCCGGCCGCGCATGCGGGGCGGGATACCTTGTTTGCCACAAATCGGTTCGGTCGGGCCGGTCCGCCCGTTTGCCGGCGCGGGAGCATCGGGTGAATGAACCCCGGTGCGCCATGTGTCGTATCCGACGCGAAATCAGGCGCCGGGCCCGATCGCGAATCGCCTCAAAGCCCTGCCGGGCGCCTGAGGTCCAGCGTCAGCGGAAACTCCGGCGACGGCGCTTCGCTGAACACCGTATATCCGCCGGCAGTGTGCCCGGCGGCCTCGAAACGCGAAAGCCGCCTTGCTTCCGCCTCGTTGCCGTTGACCGGGAAGGTCTCATAGTTCCGCCCTCCGGGATGCGCAACATGATAAATGCAACCGCCGACCGATCGCGCCGACCATGTGTCGTAAATGTCGAAGGTAAGCGGCGAGTTGACCGGCAGCACCGGATGCAGGCCGGAGGCCGGTTGCCAGGCCTTGAAGCGCACGCCCGCCACCGAAACGCCGTTGGTCCCGGTCGGCTTCAGCGGCACCTTGCGGCCGTTGCAGGTGACGATGTAGCGCTCCGGCGCCCGCGTCTCGAGGCGGACCTGCAGGCGTTCCACGGAGGAATCGACATAGCGCACCGTGCCGCCTGGCGCCCCTTGTTCGCCCATCACGTTCCATGGCTCGAGCGCCTGCCGGAGCTCCAGCCTGTTGCCCTCATACTCGACCTCGCCGAAGAAGGGAAAGCGGAACTGCAGCTGGGCATCGAACCATTCGGGACGAAACTCCAGGCCGTTTTCCTTCAGGTCCTGCAGGACATCGAGAAAATCCTGCCAGATGAAATGCGGCAGCATGAAGCGATCGGCCAGCGCGGTGCCCCAGCGCACGAATTTGCCCTCCAGCGGGTTCTTCCAGAACCGGGCGAGAAGCGCGCGCACGAGCAGTTGCTGCGCAAGGTTCATGCGCGCATTCGGCGGCATTTCGAAGCCGCGGAACTCGACGAGGCCGAGACGGCCGGTCGGCCCGTCCGGCGAGAACAGCTTGTCGATGCAGATCTCGGCGCGGTGAGTATTGCCGGTGACGTCGATCAGCAGGTTGCGGAACAGCCGGTCGACGAGCCAGGGCAGCGGCGGCATGAAGCCGGACTTCGGATGCGGGATCTGCGCCATCGCCGTTTCAAGCTCATAGAGCGCGTCGTGCCGGGCTTCGTCGATGCGCGGGGCCTGGCTCGTCGGTCCGATGAACAGGCTCGAGAACAGGTAGGAGAGCGAGGGGTGACGCTGCCAGTGCAGCACCACGCTCTTCAGAAGGTCCGGGCGGCGCAGGAACGGGCTGTCGCCCGGATTGGCGCCGCCGACCACGACGTGGTTGCCGCCGCCGGTGCCGGTGTGGCGCCCGTCGATCATGAACTTGTCGGCGCCAAGCCGGGTCGCGCGGGCTTCCTCGTAGATGGCTGTGGTCGTCTCCACGCATTCGGACCAGTTTGCCGCCGGATGGATGTTGACCTCGATGACGCCCGGGTCCGGGGCGACACGGATGACATTGATGCGCTCATCCTGCGGCGGCGAATAACCCTCGATGTGGACGGGAAGGTTGAGCTTTTCGGCGGCTCGCTCGGCCGAGGCGACCAGATCGAGATACTGTTCCAGCGTTTCAGTCGGCGGCATGAAGATGCACAGCCGGCCATCGCGCGGCTCAACCGACATTGCGGTGCGCACATGGCCGCCGATCAGCGGACCGAACGCAGCGGGTCTCGGTGCAGGCGGACTGTCCTGAAACGACCTGAAACGAACGGTTGGCAGCGCGCGTCCCTCGTCTTCCCGGAAATCGGGCAGGGGCTCTCGCTTGACCGAAGGATCGAGCGGGTTGATGAAGGGGTACTGGGCCTGGGGGATCCACGCGAGCGAATCGAGCGGCAGGCGAAATCCGACCGGGCTGTCGCCTGGAATGAGGTAGAGGCGCCCGCGCCGGGTCGTCCATTTTTCCGAAACCCATTTGACGCCCGAGGCGCGCCCCTGCCAGGCCTGAACGGGCAGGACATATCCGACCGGCTGGGTCAGTCCGCGCTCGAACACCTTGGTGATGCGGGCGCGGTCCTCGGCGTTTTTCAGCTTCGAATTCGAGGGGTCAACATTTTCCGGCAGGTTGCCCTCCCGGATCAGCCATTCGGCCGGATCCTCGAAGGCCGGCTCGACGATCTCGGGGTCGATGTCCAGCTCGTTGGCAATCGCCTGCAAGAGCCGGCCGGCATCGTCTGCGCCGACCTCGATGTCCCGCTTCTCCTCGGCGATCAGGTCCTGGTTGTTCCAGATCGGCACGCCGTCCTTGCGCCAGTAGAGCGAGAAGGTCCAGCGCGGCAGGCTCTCGCCCGGATACCATTTGCCCTGGCCGTAATGCAGGAAGCCGCCGGGCGCGAAGCGCTGCCGCAGGCGTCGGATCAGTTCGTCCGCAAGGCCGCGCTTGGTCGGACCGACGGCGCCGGTGTTCCATTCGTCGGCCTCGAAATCGTCAATCGAGACGAAGGTCGGCTCGCCGCCCATGGTCAGGCGCATGTCGGTTTCCTCGAGCAGCCGGTCGACCTTGTTGCCGAGCGCGTTGAGCGCCTCCCAGCTTTCGTCGGAAAACGGCCTGGTGATGCGCGGATGCTCGGCGACGCGCCTGATCGTCATATCGAAATCGAAGCTGGTCTCCGCCTTGCCGGAATAGCCGCCGGTGATCGGCGCGGCATTGCGGTAGTGCGGCGTCGCCGCCAGCGGAATATGGCTCTCGCCGGTCAGAAGGCCCGAGGTTGCATCAAGGCCGATCCAGCCCGCGCCGGGCAGGTAGACTTCCGCCCATGCGTGAAGATCGGTGAAATCGTGATCCGTTCCGGACGGACCGTCGAGCGCTTTCAGGTCCGGCTCGAGCTGGATCAGGTAACCGGAGACGAAGCGGGCGGCAAGGCCCATATTGCGCAGGATCTGCACCAGAAGCCAGGCCGAGTCGCGACACGAACCCGAAGCCCGCTCCAGCGTTTCCTCCGGCGTCTGCACGCCGGGCTCCATGCGGATGATGTAGTTGACGTCGTGCTGCAGGCGGGCATTGATGCCGACGATCATGTCGACCGTGCCCTGGCCGGGCGAGAGGTCGAGCTTTTCCATATAAGCCTTCAACCGCGGTCCCACCGGCTCCGGCCTGATGTAGATCGACAGATCCTCGCGGATCGCCTCGTCGTAGTCGAAAGGATATTTGGTCGCCTGTTCCTCGACGAAGAAGTCGAAGGGATTATACACGGTCATGTCGGCGACGAGGTCGACCTCGATCTTGAACTCGGTCACCGGCTCGGGAAAGACGAAGCGCGCCTGGTAGTTGCCGTAGGGGTCCTGCTGCAGATTGACGAAGTGGTTCTCCGGCGTGACCTTCAGGGAGTGCGAGATGACCTTGGTCTTCGAGTGGGCCGCAGGCTTCAGCCTGATGATCTGCGGTCCGAGATTGACGGGATTGTCGTATTTGTAGTGGGTAAGGTGGTAGATCGCTGCTTTGATTGACATCTGCGTCCTTGCCGGCGGTAAAGGGATCTCCGGAAAGCGCCGGAAGAACCCTTTGATGTTCCCCTGTTCTTATTCCGGGGAGTGTGGGCAAAGCGCCGCGATAAAGCAAGCGGGATTGCCCGCTGGGCGCGAATTTGCCGGAGGCCGAGCTTGCTCCGGCCGCCGAGGGCGCGCTTTCCCCTCAGGCCGACAGTTTCACGATCGCCACCTCGCCCTCGAGCGCCGTCTGGTAGGCGGAGGCGTGGGGTTCTTCGTCGGGGATTTCGGTAATCATGCCGATCTGATCGAGATCGGCTTCGGCATAGCCCTCGTTTGCCAGCGCGTTCAGCGTGTTGCGCACGGCGGTATCCTCGTCCGGGGCGGCGATGATCACATGCACTTCCGCCTCGCCGTTCCATTCGTGATAGACCTTGCCGGTGATGATGAAGACCATGCGCTCGCCGTCGCTGGTGTAGCCGGGAATGGCGATCATGTTTTTACCTCCGGTTTCCGATCGGTCTTTCTTTTCACAAGACGGCGTCAATTGAAAGTTCGCCGCGGGGCATTTGGCGGGCCCCGTCTTGAAATCGCCGTCCTTCAGGCGTAATTGAGGGTAACCGCGATCAAGAAGGGACGTGCCGCCGATGATTTCTCACCTGAAGACAGCAAACGCACTGGCTTTACGGGAGAACTTTTTGCATGCACGCCACCATCACGCTTTCCGGCCTGTCCTTCACCACTGCTGACGGCCATTCTCTTTTCAACGATATCGATGCCGTTTTCGGTCCGGGCATTGCCGGTCTTGTCGGACGTAACGGCGCGGGCAAGACGACGCTGCTGAAAATCATGGCGGGTCGGGTGACGCCCACTTCCGGAACTGTTTGTCTTGCCGGCAGTCTCGCCATGCTCGATCAGACGGTCCGCGCCTCGGAGGGCGCGACGCTTGCCGATTGTTTCGGGATCGGCGGGATGCTGCGCATGGTTGAGGCGGCGGCGGCGGGAAGGGCAACCGCCGAGCAGCTCGCGACGGTCGACTGGTTGGCGGAGGAGAGGGCTGAGGCGGCGCTCTCCCGGTTCGCGCTCGATTATCCGCTGACGACCCCGCTTTCCTGTCTTTCCGGCGGCGAGCTGACGCGGGCGCGACTGGCCGCGCTCACCTATGACGATCCGGACTTCATCCTGCTTGACGAGCCGACCAACAATCTCGACTCCGCCGGCCGCGAGCAGTTGCTGGCGTTTCTTTCGGGCTGGCGCTGCGGCGCGCTCGTCGTCAGCCATGACCGGGCCTTGCTGGAGGCCATGCCGGAGATCGTGGAACTGACCGGCCGCGGCATCACGCGGTATGGCGGCAACTACGGCTTTTATGAAGAGGTGAAAGCGGCCGAGATCGAGAACCGCGAAAGGCGACTGGGCGAGGCGACCCGTGAGGTGCGGCAGGTTTCCGCCGCCGCGCGCCGGCGGGCGGAGCGCAAGGCGCGCACGGACGCGAAGGGGCTTAAGGCGCGCAAGCGCAAGGACATGCCGAAAATGCTGCTCGACGGCATGAAGGCGCAGGCCGAGGCGACGGCGGCCCGGCAAAACGCGCTCCACGACCGGCAGGCCGAAAAGGCGGCGGAGGCGCTCGACGAGGCGAAGGCGCGCCTCGAGGTGGTTTCGCCGTTCGCGATCACCCTTCCGCCCTCGGGGCTTGCCGCCGGGCGGCGGGTGCTGAAGGCGGATCGCCTTGCCGGAGGCTATGACGCCCAAGCGCCGCTCTTCCGAGACCTCTCCTTCGAGATGACCGGGCCCGAGCGCGTGGCGATCGAAGGGCGGAACGGCGCCGGGAAATCGACTCTGGTAAAGACGCTTTCGGGCGGGCTACGACCGCTAGGCGGAACGGCGGAGATCTGCGTGCCCTTTGCGCTCTTCGACCAGGCGGTGTCCCTGCTCGATCGCGGGGCGAGCGTGCGCGACAATTTCAGGCGCCTCAACCCGCATGACGGCGAGAATGCCTGCCGGGCGGCGCTTGCGCGGTTCCGGTTCCGCGCTGGCGAGGCGCTGAAACGGGTTGCCGATCTGAGCGGCGGCGAATTGCTGAGGGCGGGGCTCGCCGTCGCGATTGGCGGAAGCCGGCCGGCGCAACTCCTGATCCTCGACGAGCCGACCAACCATCTCGACCTTGAAAGCCTGGCGACGCTGGAGGCGGGCCTCAACGCCTATGACGGCGCGCTCCTCGTCATCAGCCACGACCGCGTGTTTCTGGAGAGAATCGGCGTTGCGACGCGGATCGTACTTTCCGGCGACGGCGCGGCCCGGCGACAGAATATTGCGTCGGACGTGCCTTGAGAGCCGTCAATATTGCCCGATGCGGCATGACTGCCCGCAAAGGAGGCGATTGAGGCCCCAAGATTCCAGAATTTCGGGGCGTTGGACTTGACGACATGAACCGAAGTGAGTATGTCGGCGCCAACAGAACCCATGTGAGGCATGGCCGTTCGGGAAGCCAAATGTCCCGGAGTTCACCTCAGACTAGGTTCTCATACAGCACGTTGAAGATCAAATGCTGCACGCATGACGCGGCAAGGCGCCTGTGTCCTCTGCTTTAAGGTCCATCTGCCGGGAAGGCGGGTCGGGCCGTGCTTGTGCGCATATAGACGCTGAAAGTGCTTCTGTTCGCCGGTGACGGCATTGAAATGCCCCATAAGGGCGACGAGACACGAAATTCTAAAGGGATGGGTATATGCCTACCGTAAACCAACTGATCCGCAAGCCGCGTCAGCCCCAGGTCAAGCGGAACAAGGTTCCGGCGCTGGAACAGAACCCGCAGAAGCGCGGCGTCTGCACCCGCGTCTACACCACGACGCCGAAGAAGCCGAACTCGGCTCTTCGTAAGGTTGCCAAGATCCGCCTGACCAATGGCTTCGAAGTCATCGGCTACATTCCGGGCGAAGGCCACAATCTGCAGGAACACTCCGTCGTCATGATCCGCGGCGGCCGCGTGAAGGACTTGCCGGGTGTGCGTTACCACATCATCCGCGGCGTTCTCGATACGCAGGGCGTCAAGAACCGTAAGCAGCGCCGTTCGAAATACGGTGCGAAGCGTCCGAAGTAATTCGGTTTTCATTTTTCTGGCGCTGCGCGAGGTTCTCCGCGTCTTAAGCGCCGCAACTGTTGAGAGACAAAAAGCATGTCACGACGCCACAGTGCAGAAAAGCGTGAGATCAACCCGGATCCCAAATTTGGCGATCTGGTGATCAGCAAGTTCATGAATGCCATCATGCTGCATGGCAAGAAGTCGGTTGCCGAGACGATCGTCTACGGCGCGCTCGACGCCGTTGAAGCTAAGATGAAGCAGGACCCGATCGAGGTCTTTCATCAGGCGCTCGAAAACGTCGCGCCGCACGTTGAAGTCCGCTCGCGCCGCGTTGGCGGTGCGACCTACCAGGTTCCGGTCGACGTCCGTCCCGAGCGCCGTCAGGCTCTCGCCATCCGCTGGCTGATCGCAGCCGCGCGCAAGCGCAACGAGACCACCATGATCGAGCGCCTGTCCGGCGAGCTCATGGATGCTGCGAACAACCGGGGTTCTGCCGTCAAGAAGCGTGAAGACACGCACAAGATGGCCGACGCCAACCGCGCATTCTCCCATTACCGCTGGTAATTCAGATACGAGGGAAGGCCTAACATCATGGCTCGCGAATATAAAATCGAAGATTACCGTAATTTCGGTATCATGGCGCACATCGACGCTGGCAAGACCACGACGACCGAGCGCATCCTCTTCTACACCGGCAAGTCCCACAAGATCGGTGAAGTTCACGACGGCGCGGCCACGATGGACTGGATGGAGCAGGAGCAGGAGCGTGGCATCACGATCACCTCCGCTGCCACCACCACCTTCTGGCAGGGCCGCGACGGCAAGAAGCGCCGCTTCAACATCATCGACACCCCCGGACACGTCGACTTCACCATTGAAGTCGAGCGTTCGCTGCGCGTGCTCGACGGTGCGGTCGCCCTTCTCGACGCCAATGCCGGCGTCGAGCCGCAGACGGAAACCGTCTGGCGCCAGGCCGACAAGTACAACGTTCCGCGCATGATCTTCTGCAACAAGATGGACAAGATCGGCGCCGACTTCTATCGCTCGGTCGAGATGGTCAAGTCCCGTCTCGGCGCGACCCCGGTTGTCATTCAGCTCCCGATCGGCGCCGAAAACGACTTTGCCGGCGTGATCGACCTGATCGAGATGAAGGCGCTTGTCTGGGACGGCGAACACCTCGGCGCGCAGTGGGATATCACGGATATTCCGGCTGACATGAAGGACAAGGCCGAAGAATGGCGCGAAGCGATGATCGAGGCGGTCGTCGAGATCGACGAAGCCGCCATGGAAGCCTATCTCGAAGGCGAAATGCCGGACAATGACACGATCCGCAAGCTCCTCCGCAAGGGCACGATCGGCGTTCAGTTCTTCCCGATGCTGTGCGGCTCGGCTTTCAAGAACAAGGGCGTCCAGCCGCTTCTCGACGCCGTCGTCGACTTCCTGCCGTCGCCGATCGACATCGAGTCGATCAAGGGTATCGACGTCAAGACCGAAGCCGATATCGAGCGCCACGCTGATGACAACGAACCGCTTTCGATGCTGGCGTTCAAGATCATGAACGACCCCTTCGTCGGTTCGCTGACCTTCTGCCGCGTCTATTCGGGCAAGCTCGAAAAGGGTTCGGGCGTTCTGAACACGGTCAAGGAAAAGCGCGAGCGCGTCGGCCGCATGCTGCAGATGCATTCGAACTCGCGTTCGGACATCGAGGAAGCCTATGCCGGTGACATCGTAGCGCTTGCCGGGCTGAAGGAAACCACCACCGGTGACACGCTCTGCGACCCGCTGCACCCGGTCATCCTGGAACGGATGGAATTCCCCGAGCCGGTTATCCGGATCGCGATCGAGCCGAAGACCAAGGCCGACCAGGAGAAGATGGGCATCGCGCTCAACCGTCTCGCTGCCGAAGACCCGTCCTTCCGCGTTTTCTCCGACGAGGAGAGCGGTCAGACGATCATCGCCGGCATGGGCGAGCTTCACCTCGACATTCTCGTCGACCGCATGAAGCGCGAGTTCAAGGTCGAGGCCAATGTCGGCGCGCCGCAGGTTGCCTACCGCGAAACCATCACGCAGGCCCACGAAGAAGACTACACCCACAAGAAGCAGTCGGGTGGTTCGGGTCAGTTCGCCCGCGTCAAGATCATCTTCGAACCCAATCCCGATGGCGAGGATTTCGTTTTCGAATCCAAGATCGTCGGCGGCTCGGTTCCGAAGGAATACATCCCCGGTGTCCAGAAGGGTATCGAAAGCGTTCTGTCGTCGGGTCCGCTCGCCGGCTTCCCGATGCTCGGCATCAAGGCCACCCTCGTTGACGGCGCCTATCACGATGTCGACTCCTCGGTTCTCGCCTTCGAAATCGCTGCCCGCGCATGTTTCCGTGAAGCTGCCCGCAAGGCCGGCGCCCAGCTCCTCGAGCCGATCATGAGCGTCGAGGTGGTGACCCCGGAAGATTACGTTGGCGACGTCATCGGCGACCTGAACTCCCGTCGCGGCCAGATCCAGGGCCAGGAGCCGCGCGGCAACGCGACGGTGATCGAGGCGGAAGTGCCGCTCGCGAACATGTTCAAGTATGTCGATACGCTGCGTTCCATGTCTCAGGGCCGCGCGCAGTATACGATGACCTTCGATCACAACGCGCCGGTCCCGTCGAACGTCGCGCAGGAAATTCAGGCGAAGTATTCCGGTTCGAAGTAACCGGCCGAAACGCATAATCGAATTCACCCCTCTGGGGTCTGAAAGGAATAGGAGCCTAAAATGGCAAAGGCAAAGTTTGAGCGGAGCAAACCGCACGTCAACATCGGCACGATCGGTCACGTTGACCACGGCAAGACGACACTGACGGCTGCGATCACGAAGTTCTTCGGTGACTTCCGTGCGTATGACCAGATCGACGCGGCGCCGGAAGAAAAGGCACGCGGCATCACGATTTCGACGGCGCACGTCGAATACGAGACCGAGAAGCGCCACTACGCCCACGTCGACTGCCCCGGCCACGCCGACTATGTGAAGAACATGATCACCGGCGCGGCGCAGATGGACGGCGCGATCCTGGTGTGCTCGGCCGCCGACGGCCCGATGCCGCAGACCCGCGAGCACATCCTGCTTGCCCGTCAGGTTGGCGTTCCGGGGATCGTGGTTTTCCTCAACAAGGTTGACCAGGTTGACGACGAGGAGCTTCTCGAGCTCGTCGAGATGGAAGTGCGTGAGCTGCTGGACTCCTACGAGTTCCCCGGCGACGAAATCCCGATCATCAAGGGCTCGGCTCTTGCCGCTCTGGAAGACAGCAACAAGGAAATCGGCGAAGACGCGATCCGCGCGCTGATGGCCGCTGTCGACGACTACATCCCGACGCCCGAGCGTCCGGTTGACCAGCCCTTCCTGATGCCGATCGAGGACGTGTTCTCGATTTCCGGCCGCGGCACGGTCGTGACCGGTCGCGTCGAGCGCGGCATTGTCAAGGTTGGCGAGGAAGTCGAGATCGTCGGCATCAAGCCGACGCAGAAGACGACGGTGACCGGCGTTGAAATGTTCCGCAAGCTGCTCGACCAGGGCCAGGCCGGCGACAACATCGGCGCTCTGATCCGCGGCATCAACCGCGACCAGGTCGAGCGTGGCCAGATTCTCTGCAAGCCGGGTTCGGTGACGCCGCACACGAAGTTCAAGGCAGAAGCCTACATCCTGACGAAGGATGAGGGCGGCCGCCACACGCCGTTCTTCACCAACTACCGTCCGCAGTTCTACTTCCGCACGACGGACGTGACGGGCGTCGTCACGCTTCCGGAAGGCACGGAAATGGTGATGCCGGGCGACAACGTCACGGTTGACGTCGAACTGATCGTGCCGATCGCGATGGAAGAAAAGCTGCGCTTCGCCATCCGCGAAGGCGGCCGCACCGTCGGCGCCGGCATCGTGGCATCGATCGTCGAGTAATCGACGCGCGACAGGCACTTTGATTGCGAGGTAGGGACGGGGCAACCTGTCCCTACTTTTGAAGATTGAAGAGAGCGGTCGAAGTTCAACGAATGCGCCTGATCGATGACGAGAAGGCGGGAAGAAGAAGAAGACAAGGACGAGTCGCATGAACGGCCAGAATATCCGCATCCGCCTGAAGGCGTTTGATCACCGGATCCTTGATGCCTCCACGCGTGAGATCGTTTCCACGGCCAAGCGTACCGGCGCGAATGTGCGCGGTCCGGTTCCGCTGCCGACCCGGATCGAGAAGTTCACGGTCAACCGTGGTCCGCACATCGACAAGAAGAGCCGCGAGCAGTTTGAAATGCGCACCCACAAGCGCCTGCTCGACATTGTCGATCCGACCCCCCAGACGGTCGATGCTCTGATGAAGCTCGATCTGGCTGCCGGCGTCGACGTTGAAATCAAGCTCTGATTTTTCAGGGTAGGGATAATTAAACGGGACCAATCGCTGCGCGCGCTTTGATGCGATGCGCATGACGTCCCAAACGGAGACACGCCGGGACCGCAAGGGCCTGGCCGGAACTCTAAAAGGAACGAACCGATGCGTTCAGGTGTAATAGCACAGAAGGTGGGAATGACCCGCGTCTTCAATGACGCAGGAGAGCATATCCCGGTAACAGTTTTGCGAATGGACGGCTGCCAGGTCGTTGCAACGCGCACGAAAGACAAAAACGGCTATACGGCTGTTCAGCTCGGTGCGGGCCGTTCGAAGGTCAAGAACACGTCGAAGGCGCTGCGTGGCCATTTCGCCAAGGGCTCTGTCGAACCCAAGGCCAAGCTGGTCGAGTTCCGCGTTTCGGAAGACAACCTGCTCGAGATCGGCGCCGAACTGACGGCCGGCCATTTCGTGTCGGGTCAGCTCGTCGACGTGACCGGCACCACGATCGGTAAGGGTTTTGCCGGTGCGATGAAGCGCCACAACTTCGGCGGCCTGCGCGCCACCCACGGTGTCTCGATCTCGCACCGTTCGCATGGTTCGACCGGTTCCAACCAGGATCCGGGCAAGGTCTGGAAGGGCAAGAAGATGGCTGGTCACATGGGCCAGACCCGCGTCACCACCCAGAACCTCGAAGTCGTCCGCACCGATGAAGAGCGCGGTCTGATCCTCGTCAAGGGAGCCGTCCCCGGTTCCAAGGGCGCCTGGATCACGGTTCGCGACGCTGTGAAGTCCGGTGTGCCTGAAAATGCGCCGCGGCCTGCCGGCCTGCGCGCGGCTGAAACCAATGGAGCCGAGTAATGGATCTCACCGTCAAAACACTTGAGGGCAAGGACGCCGGCAAGGTCAGCCTGAAGGACGAGATCTTCGGCCTGGAACCGCGCGAAGACATCCTCGCCCGCATGGTTCGCTATCAGCTGGCCAAGAAGCGCCAGGGCAGCCACAAGGTCAAGGGTCGTTCGGAAGTCGCTCTGACCGGCGCCAAGATGTACAAGCAGAAGGGCACGGGCAATGCCCGCCACCACGCCAAGCGTGCGCCGCAGTTCCGCGGCGGTGGTCGCGCCCACGGCCCGGTTGTTCGCGACCATGCGCATGACCTGCCGAAGAAGCTTCGCGCGCTGGCCCTGAAGCATGCGCTTTCGGCCAAGGCCAAGGGCGAGAACATCATCATTGTCGATGACCTCGTCGCCAAGGAAGCCAAGACCAAGGCGCTTCTCGCCCAGTTCGCCGGCCTCGGCCTGGAAAACGCTCTGATCATCGGCGGGTCGGAAGTCGACGGCAATTTCAAGCTTGCCGCACGCAACATTCCGAATATCGATGTTCTGCCGGTTCAGGGCATCAATGTTTACGACATTCTGCGCCGCGGAAAGCTCGTGCTTTCCAGGTCCGCAGTCGAAGCTCTGGAGGAGCGGTTCAAATGAGCGATATCCGCCATTACGACGTGATCGTTTCGCCGGTCATCACCGAGAAGTCGACGCTGGTTTCGGACAATAACCAGGTTGTCTTCAACGTTGCCAAGAATGCGAGCAAGCCCGAGATCAAGGCCGCTGTCGAAGAGCTCTTCGGCGTCAAGGTCAAGTCCGTGAACACGCTCGTGCGCAAGGGCAAGATCAAGCGCTTCCGGAACTTCTCCGGCAAGCAGAAGGACGTCAAGAAGGCGATCGTCACGCTGGCCGAAGGTCAGTCCGTTGACGTGACGACCGGCGTTTGAAACAGACCCGGTAGGGTAAAGACCCAATAGGGAATGAGAAAATGGCATTGAAAACATTCAATCCGACAACGCCGAGCCAGCGCCAACTGGTAATCGTCGAGCGTTCGGAGCTTTACAAGGGCAAGCCCGTCAAGGCTTTGACGCAAGGCCTGTCTTCGAAGGGCGGTCGTAACAACTACGGCCGCGTGACGGCCCGCTTCCAGGGCGGCGGTCACAAGCGCACCTACCGCATGATCGACTTCAAGCGCCGCAAGTTCGGCGTTGAAGGCACGGTCGAGCGTCTGGAATACGACCCCAACAGGTCGGCTTTCATCGCGCTCATCAACTATGCGGACGGCGAGCTTGCCTATATCCTGGCACCGCAGCGTCTGGCCGTTGGCGACAAGGTGCTCGCCGCCGACAGCGCGATCGACGTGAAGCCCGGCAATGCGATGCCGCTGCAGAACATTCCGGTCGGCTCGATCGTCCATAACGTCGAGATGAAGCCCGGCAAGGGCGGCCAGATCGCGCGTTCGGCAGGCACCTATGTGCAGCTCGTCGGCCGCGACCAGGGCATGGCGATCCTGCGCCTGAACTCCGGTGAGCAGCGTCTCGTGCCTGGCTCTTGCCTTGCTTCGATCGGCGCTGTATCGAACCCCGATCATTCCAACACGAACGACGGCAAGGCCGGTCGTACGCGCTGGCGGGGCAAGCGTCCGCATGTTCGCGGCGTTGTCATGAACCCGATCGACCACCCGCACGGTGGTGGTGAAGGCCGCACTTCCGGCGGTCGTCACCCTGTTTCGCCCTGGGGCAAGCCCACCAAGGGCAAGCGCACCCGTTCGAACAAGTCGACCGACAAGTTCATCATGCGCTCGCGCCACCAGAAGAAGAAGTAAGAGAGGTAGTCTGAAATGGCTCGTTCAGTATGGAAGGGACCGTTTGTTGACGGCTATCTTCTCAAGAAAGCTGAGAAGGTGCGTGAAGGCGGTCGCCACGAAGTGATCAAGATCTGGAGCCGCCGTTCCACGATCATGCCGCAGTTCGTCGGCCTGACCTTCGGCGTCTACAATGGTTCCAAGCACATTCCGGTCTCCGTGTCGGAAGAGATGGTCGGCCACAAGTTCGGTGAGTTTGCACCGACGCGGACCTATTACGGTCACGGCGCCGACAAGAAGGCGAAGAGGAAGTAACAATGGGCAAGGCAAAAGCCGCACGCCGGCTTAAGGAAAACGAGGCGCAGGCCGTTACGCGCACGATCCGCGTCAGCCCGCAGAAGCTCAACCTCGTCGCCGCCATGATTCGCGGCAAGAAGGTTGACCGGGCCCTGGCCGATCTCGAATTCTCGCAGAAGCGGGTTTCCGAGACCGTCCGCAAGACGCTCGAATCGGCCATCGCCAATGCCGAAAACAACCACGACCTCGACGTTGACCAGCTCATCGTCGCGGAAGCCTATGTCGGCAAGTCGATTGTCGCCAAGCGCTTCATGGTCCGTGGCCGGGGCCGCGCTTCGCGCATCCTCAAGCCGTTTTCGCATCTGACGATCGTCGTCCGTGAAGTCGAAGAGGAGGCCGCATAATGGGTCAGAAAATCAATCCGATCGGTTTCCGCCTCGGCATCAACCGTACCTGGGACAGCCGCTGGTTCGCCGACAATCACGAATACGGCAAGCTGCTCCACGAAGACCTGAAGATCCGCAGCTTCATCCAGAAGGAACTGAAGCAGGCCGGCGTCTCCAAGGTCGTTATCGAGCGTCCGCACAAGAAGTGCCGCGTCACCATCCATTCGGCCCGTCCGGGCCTCATCATCGGCAAGAAGGGCGCGGACATCGAAAAGCTGCGCAGCAAGCTTGCGACGATGACCGAGTCGGAAATGCACCTCAACATCGTTGAAGTGCGCAAGCCGGAGACCGATGCCACGCTGGTCGCCCAGTCGATCGCGCAGCAGCTGGAACGGCGTATCGCCTTCCGCCGCGCCATGAAGCGCTCGGTTCAGTCGGCCATGCGTCTCGGCGCCGAAGGCATCCGCATAGTCTGCTCGGGCCGCCTCGGCGGCGCCGAGATCGCGCGGACCGAATGGTATCGCGAAGGCCGCGTTCCGCTTCACACGCTGCGCGCCGACATCGACTACGGCACGGCCGAAGCCGAAACCGCATACGGCATTTGCGGCATCAAGGTCTGGGTCTTCAAGGGCGAAATCCTTGAGCACGATCCGATGGCCTCCGAGCGTCGCGCGACCGAGGGCGACAACAAGGGTAACAGCGGCAACAATCGCCGCCGCGAAAACGCCTGATAAGGGCGATTTCCGCGAAGTTCGGAGATAGAAGAAAATGTTGCAGCCAAAGCGTACAAAGTACCGCAAGCAGTTCAAGGGCCGCATCCATGGCGCAGCCAAGGGCGGCAGCGATCTGGCTTTCGGTGAATATGGGCTTAAGGCGCAGGAACCCAACCGCGTCAACGCGCGCGAGATCGAGGCGGCCCGCCGCGCGATCACCCGTCACATGAAGCGTGCCGGCCGCGTGTGGATCCGTATCTTTCCCGACACGCCGGTCACCTCCAAGCCGACCGAAGTGCGTATGGGTAAGGGCAAGGGCGGCGTCGATTACTGGGCGGCCCGCGTCAAGCCCGGCCGGATCATGTTCGAAATCGATGGTGTGAGCGAAGACATTGCTCGTGAAGCCCTGCGCCTCGGCGCGGCCAAGCTTTCGGTCAAGACGCGCTTCATCCAGCGTATCGCAGAGTAAGGAGTGGTACCGATGAAAACTTCTGACGTACACGCCATGACCGAAGACCAGCTCAAGGACGAGCTCGCCAAGCTGAAGAAGGAGCAGTTCAACCTGCGCTTCCAGAAGGCGACCGGACAGCTGGAAAAAACGGCGCGCATCAAGGAAGTGCGCCGCGACATCGCGCGTGTGAAAACCATTGCTGCCCAGAAGGCGGCGGCCGCCAAGGCCTGAGAACTATAAAGGACCGACAAGAAAATGCCTAAACGCATCCTGCAAGGCGTTGTCGTCAGCGACAAGAACGATAAAACGGTCGTAGTCCGGGTTGAGCGTCGTTTCGCCCACCCGCTGATGCAGAAGACTGTACGCCGCTCGAAGAAGTACAAGGCGCATGACGCCGAAAACCAGTACAAGATCGGGGATACCGTATTCATCGAGGAATGCGCGCCGATCTCCAAGGACAAGCGCTGGACGGTGGTTTCCGCCCAGGCCTGACTTTTAAAATTGAACAGCTATTTCGCCGGGCCCCTTGCGCTTTGGCGAAATATCTGTATGTAGCACGGCATCGAGATGCGGGGGCGTCCGGCGACGGGCGGCCTTTTCCGTAAGGGCTTTCCCCTTCGAAAAGGGGCGTCGAGCCCCGAAAGACGCTACAAGAAGACGCTCTGGCTCTTGCACGCGGTGCAGGCCCCGAAAGAAATCCTTTTCGGGCCGCATGGTTTTGAAAGTGCTGGACAGGAAATTCGAGCGACCGCCGGGTCAGGTTTTGGCAGGGCGGGCGCTTTGATACGTGTCGATTAAGCTGGTCTAGGGGGCAGAGGTGCCCAACCGGTCCGGTAACAACAAGAAGGCGACCTGATATGATTCAGATGCAAACAAACCTCGACGTGGCGGATAATTCCGGCGCGCGTCGTGTCATGTGCATCAAGGTTCTGGGCGGCTCCAAGCGTAAATATGCCTCGATCGGCGACATCATCGTCGTATCGGTGAAAGAGGCTGTTCCGCGCGGACGCGTCAAGAAGGGCGATGTGATGAAGGCCGTTGTCGTTCGCACGGCAAAGGACATCCGCCGCGCTGACGGCTCCGTCATCCGCTTCGACAGCAATGCTGCCGTTCTGATCAACAACAACAAAGAGCCGATTGGTACGCGTATCTTCGGGCCGGTTCCGCGCGAGCTGCGTGGCAAGAGCCATATGAAGATCATCTCCCTGGCTCCGGAAGTTCTGTAAGGGAGCGCGGAACATGCAGAGAATCAAAAAGGGCGACAAGGTCGTCGTGATCGCCGGCAAGGACAAGGGCCGCACCGGTGAAGTTGTACAGGTTTTCCCGAAGGAAGACCGCGCCGTCGTTTCGGGCATCAATGTCGTGCGTCGCCACCAGCGGCAGACGCAGACCACCGAAGCCGGCATCATCACCAAGGAAGCGCCGGTTCACCTTTCGAACCTCGCGATCGCCGATCCGAAGGACGGCAAGCCGACGCGGGTCGGCTTCAAGGTCGAGGGTGAGAAGAAGGTCCGCTATGCAAAGCGTTCGGGAGAAGTGATCGATGGCTGAAGCAAAGTATGAGCCGCGCCTGAAGACGGTTTTCAACGAAAAGATCCGTGCTGAGCTGCAGGAGAGCTTTTCCTACGCCAACCCGATGATGATCCCGCGCCTCGACAAGGTCGTGATCAACATGGGCGTCGGCGAGGCTGTTGGTGATTCGAAGAAGCCGACCAATGCCGCAGCCGACCTCTCGGCGATCGCCGGCCAGAAGGCCGTGATCACCCATGCGCGCAACTCCATCGCCGGCTTCAAGGTCCGCGAAGGCATGCCGATCGGCGCCAAGGTGACGCTGCGCGGCGACCGCATGTATGAATTCGTTGACCGCCTGGTGAACATCGCGCTGCCGCGCGTTCGCGACTTCCGCGGCCTCAATCCGAAGAGCTTTGACGGCCGTGGCAACTTCGCCATGGGCATCAAGGAGCACATCGTGTTCCCCGAGATCGAATATGACAAGGTCGATCAGATGTGGGGCATGGACATCATCGTTTGCACGACGGCGAACACGGACGACGAAGCGCGGGCGCTCCTGACAGCGTTCAACTTCCCGTTCCGCAAATAACCGTAACGACGAGCGTAGAAAAGGAAAACGACATGGCGAAAGTAAGCGCAGTCGAAAAGAACAAGCGCCGCCGCAAGACGGTCGCCCGGGACGCAGAGAAGCGTGCCGCGCTGAAGGCGATCATCAAGAACCAGGAACTGCCGATCGAAGAGCGGTTCCGCGCTTCCCTGAAGCTGGCGGAAATGCCCCGCGACGGCTCCAAGACGCGTATCCGCAACCGCTGCGAAGTATCCGGCCGTCCGCGTGCGTATTACCGCAAGCTGGGCATGTCCCGTATCGCGCTGCGTGATCTCGGCAACACCGGCAAGGTGCCGGGCGTCGTCAAGTCGAGCTGGTAAGGAGGCGTCCAATGGCAATGTCTGATCCCCTGGGCGATATGCTCACCCGTATCCGCAACGGCGCCTCGCGCCGCAAGTCCTCCGTGACGACGCCGGCTTCCAAGCTGCGCGCCCACGTTCTGGACGTGCTGCAGGCCGAAGGCTACATCCGCGGCTACACCCAGACCGAATTCGAGAACGGCAAGTCCGAGATCGAAATCGAGCTGAAATATTACGAGAACGCGTCCGTGATCCGTGAGATCGCCCGCGTTTCCAAGCCGGGCCGCCGGGTCTATGTCTCGGTCAAGTCCATTCCGCAGGTCGCAAATGGTCTGGGTATCACGATCCTTTCCACCCCCAAGGGTGTGATGGCTGATCACCAGGCGCGCGAACAGAATGTTGGTGGCGAGGTTCTCTGCTCGGTCTTCTAAGATCCGGGTCGTTCCTCCTAACGAAACAGACAGGTAGAGAAAATGTCTCGTATCGGTAAAAAGCCCGTTCAGGTTCCGGCTGGTGTGACTGCGACCGTAGATGGCCAGAAAGTCACAGCCAAGGGCCCCAAGGGCGAGCTCTCCTTCGTCGCCAATGACGAAGTGAGCGTCAAGCTCGAGGACAACGCGATCGTTGTTTCCCCGATCAACCAGTCCAAGGACGCCCGCTCCAAGTGGGGCATGTCGCGGACCATGGTTGAGAACATCATCAATGGTGTCACCAAAGGCTACGAGCGCAAGCTCGAGATCAACGGCGTTGGCTACCGCGCGGCCATGCAGGGCAAGAACCTGCAGCTGTCGCTCGGCTTCTCCCACGAGGTTGTCTATCAGCCGCCGGAAGGCATCACGATTGCCTGCCCGAAGCCGACGGAAATCACCGTCACCGGCATCGACAAGCAGGTCGTCGGCCAGGTCGCTGCGAACATTCGCGAATATCGCGGTCCCGAGCCCTACAAGGGCAAGGGCGTGAAATACGCGGAAGAGCGCATCGTCCGCAAGGAAGGCAAGAAGAAGTAAGGAACACGCGTTATGGCTAGCAGGAAAGAAACCATTGCACGCCGCGCCAGCCGCGTGCGCCGCCAGGTCAAGAAAGTGGCAAACGGCCGTCCGCGTCTGTCGGTTTACCGTTCGTCCAAGAACATCTACGCCCAGATCATCGACGATACGGCCGGCCGCACGCTGGCTGCCGCCTCGACGCTCGACGCTTCGCTCAAGTCTTCGCTGAAGACCGGCGCGGACCGCGAGGCCGCCGAAGCCGTCGGCAAGCTCGTCGCCGAGCGCGCCACCAAGGCGGGCGTCAAGGAAGTCGTGTTCGATCGCGGCGCCTTCATCTTTCACGGTCGCATCAAGGCTCTGGCCGACGGCGCCCGCGAAGGTGGCCTGAGCTTCTGATGAAGCTTCGAGCGCCCTTCATCGAAAGGGCGCTCCTGACATCCGGCCAAGGCGATACTGTTTCTTCGGAACTCAAGTCGCCTTCGGTCACACACCGGCCGCCCCTCGCCAGAAATGGCAGAAGCGGCTTTCACATTTGCCGATTGCACCCGGAAAAGAAAAAGGAACAGGACAATGGCACAGGACAGACGGGGATCGCGCGACGATCGCCATAACAGGGATGAGCGCGACAGCGAATTCGTTGACAAGCTCGTTGCCATCAACCGCGTGGCCAAGACCGTCAAGGGCGGCCGCCGCATGGGTTTTGCTGCACTCGTCGTCGTTGGTGACGGCAAGGGCCGCGTCGGCTTCGGCCACGGCAAGGCGCGCGAAGTGCCGGAAGCCATCCGCAAGGCGACCGAGGCCGCCAAGCGCGAGATGATCTTCGTGCCGCTGCGCGACGGTCGTACGCTGCATCACGACGTCAAGGGCCGCCACGGCGCCGGCAAGGTTCTGCTGCGCACCGCCAAGGCCGGTACCGGCATCATCGCCGGCGGTCCGATGCGCGCCGTTTTCGAAACGCTGGGCGTTGCCGATGTGGTTGCCAAGTCGACCGGTTCGTCCAACCCCTACAACATGGTCCGCGCCACCTTTGATGCCCTGAAGAGCCAGGTGCATCCGAAGGACATCGCAGCGCAGCGCGGCCTCAAATACGCCACGCTCCAGGCTCGCCGCCAGGCCGCCGGCGCTGTTGTCGACGAGTAAGAGAGGCGAACATGGCCAAGGCTAGCACCAAGAAGACTGTCACCGTTGAGCAGATCGGCAGCCCGATCCGCCGTCCCGCCGTCCAGCGCCAGACGCTGATCGGCCTCGGCCTCAACAAGATGCATCGCGTCCGCACCCTGGAAGATACGCCTGCTGTGCGCGGCATGATCAACAAGGTGTCCCATCTCGTGCGCGTCGTCGACGAGAAGTGAGACGGGAGAAGATTATGAAACTCAACGAAATCAAGGACCGCGAAGGCGCAACACACGCCAAGAAGCGCGTCGGCCGCGGCATCGGCTCGGGCACCGGCAAGACCGGCGGCCGCGGCGTCAAGGGCCAGAAGTCGCGTTCGGGCGTTGCCATCAACGGTTTCGAAGGCGGCCAGATGCCCATCTATCGCCGTCTGCCGAAGCGCGGCTTCACCAACATCTTCGCCAAGGACTTCGTCGAGGTCTCGCTCGGCCGCCTGCAGGCCGCCGTCGATGCCAAGAAGCTGGACGCGAAGACCACGGTGACCGCCGAAGTGCTGAAGGAAGCCGGTGTGATTCGCCGCGTGAAGGACGGTGTTCGCATCCTGTCCGACGGCGAACTGAAGGCGAAGCTCACGCTTGAGGTCGCCGGTGCCTCGAAACCGGCGATCGAGAAGATCGAGAAGGCCGGCGGTTCGATAACCGTGCTGGCCGGCGCGAAGAACGCCGAGTAAAAGCGCTGAATTGAAAAATGATCGCCCGGAGTGCTTCACACCGGGCGTTTTTTCTTCCATATGTGCCTCGACCACCGGCCGGCCCCGATCGTTCGTGTCCTGCGGGTGGTTTATCGCGAATGCCGGTGAGCGCCCGTGAAGGGCTGCATCTCGGCTGAGGCGATCTGGCACTTAATCGCACCGGGCGCCTGTCGCGGCCGTGCGGCGACGCGGAGATACGCATGGCTTCTGCAGCGGAACAACTTGCATCCAATCTCAATTTCTCGACCTTCGCGAAGGCGACGGACCTGAAGAAGCGCATCTGGTTTACGCTTCTCGCGCTCCTCGTCTACCGGCTCGGCACGCATATTCCGCTTCCCGGCATCAATCTCGATGCCTATGCGCAGGCCTTTCAGGGCCAGTCCGAAGGTATTCTGGGCATGTTCAACATGTTCTCGGGCGGCGCGGTCCAACGCATGGCGATCTTCGCGCTCGGCATCATGCCCTATATTTCGGCCTCCATCATCGTGCAGCTTCTGACGGCCGTGGTGCCGTCGCTTGAAGCGCTGAAGAAGGAGGGTGAACAGGGCCGCAAGATCATCAACCAGTACACCCGCTACGGCACGGTGGTGCTCGCCACCGCCCAGGCCTACGGCATCGCCATCGGCCTGCAGTCGGGCAATAATCTGGTCACCGATCCGGGCTGGTTCTTCATCCTCTCGAGCGTCGTCACGCTGGTCGGCGGCACCATGTTCCTGATGTGGCTCGGCGAGCAGATCACCTCG
The DNA here is from genome assembly GCF_001578105.1 of Martelella sp. AD-3. Lineage (GTDB taxonomy): Bacteria > Pseudomonadota > Alphaproteobacteria > Rhizobiales > Rhizobiaceae > Martelella. The sequence continues at coordinate 1,220,307 of NZ_CP014275.1, forward strand.
CGCGGCATCGGCAACGGCATTTCGCTGATCATCTTCGCCGGCATCGTCGCCGGATTGCCGGCTGCCGTCGGCAACCTTCTTGAACTGTCGCGTGTCGGTTCGATCTCGGCCTTCGTCGCCGTCGGCATTCTGGTCGTCGTGGTCGCCATTTTCGCGCTGATCGTCTTCGTCGAGCGGGCGCAGCGTCGTCTGCTGATCCAGTATCCGAAGCGCCAGGTCGGCAACCGCATGTTCCAGGGCGACACGTCGCACCTGCCGCTGAAGCTCAACACGTCGGGCGTGATCCCGGCGATCTTTGCGTCTTCGCTGCTGCTTCTCCCGGCAACGCTTGCAGGCTTTTCCTCCAGCGAGCTGCCAGGCTGGGCGACGGCGACGATCGCGGCGCTCGGCCACGGCCAGGCGCTCTACATGGTCGCCTACGGCGCGCTGATTGCGTTCTTTGCTTTCTTCTACACCGCCATCGTCTTCAACCCGAAGGAGACGGCGGACAATCTGAAGCGCCATGGCGGCTTCATTCCGGGCATCCGTCCGGGCGAGCGTACGGCCGAGTACATAGACTATGTTCTGACTCGCATTACGGTGGTCGGTGCGATCTATCTGGTGTTCGTGTGCATCCTGCCGGAGATCCTGGTGGCGCGCACGGGCGTCTCGCTGGCGCTGGGCGGCACGTCGCTGCTCATCATCGTCAGCGTCACGCTGGACACCGTATCGCAGATACAGGGACATCTGATCGCCCAGCAGTATGAGGGGCTGATCAAGAAATCGAAATTGCGGGGAGGAAAGAGGGGACGATGAGACTTATACTTCTGGGACCGCCCGGCGCCGGCAAGGGAACGCAGGCGCAGCGTATCGTGGCCAATCACGGCATTCCGCAGCTCTCGACGGGGGACATGCTGCGCGCCGCCGTGGCCGCGGAGACCGAAGTCGGCAAGAAGGCCAAGGCGGTCATGGATGCCGGCGGTCTTGTCTCGGATGATATCGTGATCGCCATTGTCTCGGAGCGAATCGACCAGGACGACTGCAAGGACGGCTTCATTCTGGACGGTTTCCCGCGCACGCTGGTGCAGGCGGATGCCACAGAGAAGATGCTGTCCGCCAAGGGCATCGAACTCGACGCAGTCATCGAGATCCAGGTTGATGACGAGACGCTGACGGAACGAATCGCCGGGCGCTACAGCTGCGCCAATTGCGGCGCCGGCTACCATGACGAGTTCCACAAGCCGAAGGTGGAGGGCGTTTGCGACAAGTGCGGCTCGACCGAATTCAAGCGTCGACCGGACGACAACCGGGAGACGGTGGAGAAGCGCCTGAAGGCCTATTACAAGGAGACGGCGCCGCTGATCGGCTATTATTACGCCAAGGGCAAGCTAAGCTCCGTCGATGGCATGGCCGACATGGACACCGTAACCGCCAGCATCGAGAAGGTTCTGGCAAGCGCGTGATTCCCGCCACGGCTTCCGGCTGACGATCCGCGCCGGCCGGCAAACATGAATTCTGTGCGCCCGGAGGCTCTCACGGTCTTCGGGCGGCACAAAAGTGAAGGAAACGGTTGCATTGAAGCGCTGTTTCCGCTATGAGCGCTCCAACTCGCGACATGGGGCAGAACCGTCAAGGTCCTTTTTGATTTCGAACAGGACGGGTTTTGCCACGCAAAGATGTTGCGCAAGAGCTGTTTGAGGCGGGCTTCCCGTCGATAAGAAACCGGCAGTTTCCGCTAGCTGCCCAATAGACAATGCTTAAGGAGAATCGGCGTGGCTCGTATTGCTGGCGTCAACATCCCGACTGCCAAGCGCGTTGTAATCGCGCTGCAGTATATCCACGGGATCGGACCGAAATTCGCGCAGGACATCTGCACGGCAGCCAACATTCCGGCAGAACGCCGGGTGCATGAGCTGACGGATGCGGAAGTTCTGCAGATCCGTGAACAGATCGACCGCGACTACATGGTCGAAGGCGACCTGCGTCGCGAGAATTCGATGAACATCAAGCGCCTGATGGACCTTGGCTGCTACCGCGGCCTGCGTCACCGTCGCGGCCTTCCGGTTCACGGCCAGCGCACGCATACCAATGCCCGCACCCGCAAGGGCCCGGCAAAGGCGATTGCAGGCAAGAAGAAGTAATTCACGGAATAGGTTTATTCCGGAACAAGCCGGCGGTTTCACGCCGGCTTTCTGCGTAATTGACTGGGGCCTTGAAATGGGTCCCGTCGGTGGAGCCGCTGGGACTACGGCGGTGAAGAGATCAACGAAAGGGAAGTCATGGCCAAGGAAGCCACCCGCGTTCGCCGCCGCGAGCGCAAGAATATCTCGTCGGGCGTTGCCCACGTCAATTCGTCGTTCAACAACACGATGATCACCATCACGGATGCACAGGGCAATGCCATTGCCTGGTCGTCCGCCGGTGCCAAGGGCTTCAAGGGTTCGCGCAAGTCGACCCCCTTTGCCGCTCAGATCGCTGCCGAGGACTGCGCCAAGAAGGCTCAGGAGCACGGCATGAAGTCGCTGGAAGTCGAAGTCTGCGGTCCGGGTTCCGGTCGCGAATCGGCTCTGCGCGCGCTCCAGGCTGCCGGTTTCGTCATCACCTCGATCCGCGATGTGACGCCGATCCCGCACAATGGTTGCCGCCCGCGCAAGAAGCGTCGCGTTTAATCGTCTGTCATTTTGCTCCGGCGTTTCCGTGGTGAAGCGCTGGTTCTACGAAGCTCGGCCGTCACGATTGGATAGTGCGGCGAACGAAAGGTAGAAACATGATCCAGAAAAACTGGCAGGAACTGATCAAGCCCTCGAAGGTGGAGTTCACCTCCAGCGGGCCCAAGAAGGTGACGCTCGTCGCCGAGCCGCTGGAACGCGGATTCGGCCTGACGCTCGGCAACGCGCTGCGTCGCGTTCTGTTGTCGTCGCTGCGCGGCGCCGCCGTCACCGCCGTCCAGATCGACGGCGTGCTGCACGAATTCTCCTCGATCCCCGGCGTCCGCGAGGACGTGACGGATATCGTGCTGAACATCAAGGAAATCGCCATCCGCATGGAAGGCGATGAAGCCAAGCGCATGGTCGTGCGCAAGCAGGGGCCGGGCGTGGTGACTGCGGGCGACATCCAGACCGTCGGCGATATCGAGATCCTCAATCCGGGCCTCGTCATCTGCACCCTGGATGAAGCGGCTGAAATCCGCATGGAGTTCACGGTCAACAACGGCAAGGGCTATGTGCCGGCCGAGCGCAACCGCTCGGAAGACGCGCCGATTGGCCTGATCCCGGTTGACAGCCTCTATTCGCCGATCCGCAAGGTCTCCTACAAGGTCGAAAACACCCGTGAGGGCCAGGTTCTCGACTATGACAAGCTTCTGATGACGATCGAGACGGATGGTTCGGTCTCCGGTGAAGACGCGGTTGCCTTCGCGGCCCGCATTCTTCAGGACCAGCTTTCGGTCTTCGTCAACTTCGAGGAGCCGCAGAAGGATCAGGAAGAGGACGATGTCACCGAACTCGCCTTCAACCCGGCCCTTCTCAAGAAGGTCGACGAACTGGAGCTTTCGGTCCGTTCGGCCAACTGCCTGAAGAACGACAATATCGTCTATATCGGCGATCTCATCCAGAAGACCGAAGCCGAAATGCTGCGCACGCCGAATTTCGGTCGGAAGTCCCTGAACGAGATCAAGGAAGTGCTGGCCTCCATGGGCCTGCATCTGGGCATGGAAGTGCCGGCCTGGCCGCCGGAAAATATCGAGGACCTCGCCAAGCGGTACGAGGATCAGTACTAACCAGTCATACTGCGGGCAACTGCCTGCAAGTGAAGGAGAATAGCAATGCGCCATAAGAATGCAGGCCGCAAGCTGAACAGAACGGCAAGCCATCGCAAGGCGATGTTTTCAAACATGGCCGTCTCGCTCATCACTCATGAGCAGATCGTCACCACTCTGCCGAAGGCGAAGGAAATTCGCCCGATCGTCGAGAAGCTGATCACGCTCGGCAAGCGCGGCGATCTGCATGCCCGCCGTCAGGCGATCTCGCAGGTCAAGGATGTCGAGGCCGTCAAGAAGCTGTTCGACGTTCTCGCTCCGCGTTACAGCGAGCGCAACGGCGGCTACACCCGCATCATGAAGGCCGGCTTCCGCTACGGCGACAACGCCGCTCTTGCCGTCATCGAATTCGTTGACCGTGATGCCGACGCCAAGGGCGCTGCCGACAAGGCCCGCGCCGAAGCCGAAGCGGAAATGGAAGCCGCGTAAGGCGCGTCCTTTTGTGAGCGATGAATTGAAAAGCCGGGGGCGCGAGCCTCCGGCTTTTTTGCTGGCGCGCACGCGCGTTCTCGGGGCGTGGCGGATTGAAATCCGGCGGCTCGGCGGCATGACGCGCCAGCCGGGGAGGGGATGCGTGATCCACGCGCGTCAACGATGACCGAATCAAAAAGGCCGCGGCGGGAAAACCCGCAGCGGCCTTTTCTGATCCCGGGCGAAACTACTGAAGCGCGCGCAGCAATTGCGGCGTGGGCCAGCCGTCGGCGGGCATGCCGAGCTGCATCTGGACCGAGCGGACTGCATCGCGGGTTCCTGCGCCGAGAATGCCGTCGATCTTGCCGACGTCAAAACCCTTGCGCGACAGGATGGTCTGCAGCTGTTTCATCTGGCTGTCGGAAAGGCCGGGGTCCGGATTGCCCTTGTCATAGGCCGGGGCGCCTTCGAAGCGGGTCGCGAAATAGGCGACCGAGGTCGTGTAGATGAAGGATTGGTTCCATTCCAGATAGACGTTGAAGTTCGGATAGGCGAGGAAGGCCGGTCCCTTGCGGCCCTGCGGCATCAGGAGCGCCGTCGGCAGGTTGGCGAAGCGCGTGTTGCCGTCGCGCGGCTGGACGCCGAGCTTGAACCACTGGCCGGCGGTCAGGCCGCCGCCGAAGCCGGTCTTGTCCCAGGGCAGGTTGGCCGGCAGCGTCACTTCCTGGATCCATGGCTCGCCCGCGCGCCAGCCGAGGCTGCGGATGAAGTTGGCGGCCGTCAGCAGCGCGTCGGGGGCGCTCTTCTTGACGCGGACATGCCCGTCGCCGTCGCCGTCGACGCCGTAGCGGATGATGTCTTCCGGCAGCATCTGCACCTGGCCGAGTTCGCCGGCCCACGCGCCGGTCTCCGTCGCCGGATCGAAGTCTCCGTGCTGGGTCATTTCGATCAACGCCAGGAGCTGCGGACGGAAAATTTCCGGACGGCGGCAGTCGTAGGAAAGGGTCACCAGCGCATCGCGTGTGTTGAAATTGCCCTGGACGGCGCCGAAGTCGGTTTCCATCGCCCAGAAGGCCGTCAGTACGCCGGCCGGAACGCCGAATTCGCGCCGGGCGCGATCGAAAGTCCCGGCATATTGCTGGATCTTCTGCTTGCCGATATTCAGGCGGGCCGAACTGCCGGTGCGCTGCGAGAATTCGAGGAAGGTCTGTTTGAAGACGCCCTGGGCGCGGTCCATCTTCAGAACGCTCTGGCTCACCGAGGCGCCGGAAAGCACGGCGTCGGCCGCGTTCGGCGAAAGCCCGCGCTGCACGGCTTCGGATTTCACGCCGGACAGAAAGCGCGAGAAATCGCCGCCGCATTGCTGGGCGGCGGCGGAACCGGCAAAGAGCGAAGTGAGACCGGCGGCCACCACAACCGCTCGGATGGTTCTGGAAATCATGGGCGTCTCCTCAAGTGAATCTCGGCCAGCCGTGGCCGGCGGGCGCGCAAATATGCCCCGCAAGCTATATCAGACCACCTAAGCTTTCATTAAGAAGGCGCTGAAGCAACCTGGCCGATGATCACGCGCGCGTGATCACGCCGTGCCAGGCATAGCCGCGGCCGATGGTCTCGAAGCGGAAAGCGGCGCCGCGCGCGGCGGCTTCTGCCTGAAGCACGCCGTGGAGCCTTGCGCGCGGGGTCACATGGAAGTGCCCGAGCCAGCGGTGAAGACCGGCGCGGAAAAGACGCGGCAGGCCCTCCTGCTGGCCGAAATCGACGACATGCAGCGAACCGCCGCTGTTGAGGGCATCGAGCGCGGCGGAGACGGCAAGCGGCCATTGCGGGATCATCGACAGCGCATAGGAGATGACGATGCGGTCGAAACCCGCGACGCCGAAGCGAGCCGGCGAAAACCGGCAGGCGTCGGCGGCCAGGAACAGCGGTTGCGCCTTCCCGCCGGCAAAATTCGCGCGCGCGGAGATCAGCATCTCCTCGGAAATATCAAGACCGCAAAGGCGCGCATCGGGATAGCGGGCGGCGATCTTCTTGAGATTGCGCCCCGTGCCGCAGGCCACTTCGAGCACCGTTCCGCCTTCGGGCACCGCAAGCCTGTCGATCATCCGGTCGCGGCCGAAGAGGTAGTATTTGCGGGTGAGATCGTAGATGTGCCGCTGATAGCGATACATCGCATCCATGGCTTCCGCCTGGTTGCCGGCGGTCTCGTGAGCGTCGGCCATGTCAGACCTTTTCATAGATGTGGAAGCCGCCATAGATGGCCGAACGGTCCATCATCCCGAGCTCGCGCGAGGTCGCCTCGAGATAGCGCCAGCCTGCAGCGGTCTCGTCCGCCAGGCGACCCTCGATCACCGAAGGTTCGGCGGCCGTGCGGAAGATGACGCGGGCGCCGTCGCGCGCGGTGCGTGTGATCTCGCGCCAGAGATCGTTGAGCTGGCCGTCATTCATCCAGTCCTGGGCATCGAGCAGAACATAGCGGTCGACGCTCGCCGCCTGTTTTTCGCGCAGCAGTTCGGTGAAGCTTGCGTGATGCACGCTCGCCCGGTCCGCATTGTCGCGGATCAGCGGGAAGGCTTCCTTCTGCAAATAGGTGGGCATCGGGCCTTCGCCATCGTTCGGATAGGCGCGGGCAAAGGCCTGCCAGGCGAAGTAATTATCCTTCAGCGAGAAATGGCAGGCGAGCTTTTCCAGCCTTTGGCAAAGCACCGAGGCCAGCGTTCCGTCGGTGCTGGCGCGGGCAAGCTCCTCGTACTGGCGCGGCGGAATGCCGAGACCGAACAGCGAGGACTTGCGCGACGTGGTCCAGCGAATGAGCGGCTTGTCGAACAGCGGCGCGATCTTTTCCTGGAAGAAACGGCGTTGCTCGCGCAGCGACTTCGCCTCCGTCAGTTCGGAAATCTTCACGCCGTGCAGCCGGGCCACGACATGGCCCGCGCCGATAAAGTTGCCGAGCAGGCCCGTGCGGTAGATATTGCGCTCGAAAACGGTGATGCGCCGTCGGCCGAGGCTGTCTCGGCTTTCCCAGTATTTGCGGGTCTCGGCGTCGAGATGAGGCGCAATATGGGTGTCGTAGACCCGCACGCTGCCCTTCGCGCCGTTTCCGAAGAGCCGGAGCACGGCCTCATGGTCCGGCAGCCGCGCAAAGGCGGTGAGCTTCAGCCGGTTGAGGGCGATGTGGTGGGTGTTGAGATCGACGACATCGATATGGTCCGGCGCACGCGTCAGGTAGGCCAGCACATTGCAGCCGCCGGAGCCGATGGTGACGACGCGATGTTCCGGTCCGAGCTCCATCGCCGCGATATCGACATCCGGATCCTCCCAGATCTGCGGGTAGACGAGGCCCGAGAACAAAAGGCCGAAGAAGCGTTCCGAAAACCCTTCCTTCGAAAAGGCCTTGTGCTGCAGAAGGGCCGCGTTCAGCCGGCTGGTCTTCTCGGACTGGCGGAAATCCTGTTCGGCAGTGCTCATCGGCGGCTCCGTCGCTGACGGCGCGCGGACGCGCGCCTTGCCTCCGAACTAGACGGTTACTGCTAAGCTTTGATGACGGGCGGTCACAATCCACAGGCGAGCGTCGGCTCAGGCCGCATCCCTGCGAAAGCGGGCGGATACGCTTGGAAGTCCCGAACGCAGCAGCCTGGCTATCCGTTCCTGGCGCGAGCGGTCAAGCCGCCGGTTGACGCGGGCAAGAAGCGCGCGGGCGAAGACCCCGTAGACGAGAAGCGCAAGAAGGCTTGCCGCAAGGTGGGCGGCTGCGAAAAGCTCAAGCGTCGCACGTCCGGGCAGGCCTGAAGGCACGAAGAAGATCGCGGTTGCGGCGGCCAGAAGGACTTCGCCCGCCGGGCGCGTATCGAAACGGATGCCGTACCAGAGACGGGCATGAAAAGTCCTTGCCGGCAGGTTGTCGTTTCCGGCGATCGGGGAGGGCCGTTTTAGCGCGACAAGTCTTCTCACAGCGAAAACAGCCAGAAAGACAGACGCCGCGACGACTGCGAGCGCCCTTCCGTCGGGCATCGCGTAGACAAGCGCCACCGAAGCGCCGAGGCCCGCCGCAAAGAAGACGGCCCGGACGACGATGATCCCCATGGCAATGGACAGGCTCGCCTTCAGCCGGCGCTGGCAGTGCCATTTCGCGAATTCAAGCATCCTGCCGGACGGCATGAGGAAGGTCACGAAGGCCAGCGCGGCGTAAAGGGCCGCAGTTTCTACACTCACTCGGGTTCCTCCATCCGCGGGTCCATAAAAGCCCCGGGGGATGAAAAGGTCAATCGGCGGGGGCGAAATCCTGGCCGATTTCTTCCATGACGCCCGCAAACCAGGGCGTCGCGAGGTCGAAATGGCCGCCGCCCTTGATGCGCTCGAACTCGATCGTGCGCAGCTGTCCGCTGCGCTCCACATCATGACCGGTCACGCCGGAGACGCCGTCCAGCGCGCTTTCCACGGCGAGGTCGACCATGGAGTGGATGAGACGCAGATCATCCGCATTGGCGGGCGCGGAGCGTGCGTAATAGCCGGATTTCTGCACCATGGCCCGGTCTGCGCCGAGAAGATCGGCAAACTGCTTGGAGAACCAGTTGCCGACATTGATAGTGTCGAGCTTCACATGGCCGAAGGCGTCGCGGGTAACGGCAGCGCCGGCCGCCTCGCGCTCGGCGATGATGGCGTCAAGGCAGGCGCCTTCGGAGACGAACAGCGAAACCGTGCCGTTTTTCGCCATCACCTCTTTCAGCCGTGCGGCCTCGGCCTCAAGGTCGAAGGCCATCTCCGGAAGGTAAACGCCGTCGATCATCTTCATCGCCGGGTTCATCAGCATGCCGTCGACATAGTCCACGGTCTTCAGCCGTTCGAGATAGGCGCGCGCGGTGGCCGCCGTCAGCCAGCCGCAATTGCGCCCCATCACCTCGTGGACGATCAGCGTGCGCGGCGCGGCGCTCTGCTCGTTGGAGATATTGTCGAAGAAGGCCGCGCCATATTCGGCCGCCGTCAGCGCGCCGAGCGTCTGGCGGATCGGCTTGACGTCGTTGTCGACCGTCTTCGGCAGGCCGACCACCGTCAGGTCATAGCCGTTGTTCTTCAGATAGGCGGCAAGATCGGCCGCCGTGGTGTTGGTGTCGTCGCCGCCGATCGTGTGCAGAATGGTGATGCCGTCATCGGCAAGCCGTTCGGCCGCGACCTTCAGCGGGTCCTCGCCGGCGCCGACAAGGCCGCGCTTTTCGCAATCTTTCTGGTTGGTCAGCTTCACCCGGCTGTTGCCGATGGGCGAGCCGCCGAAGCGATGCAGCAGATAGGCCTTTTCGCGGATGGCGGGGGTGATGGAGAAACTGTCGCCGGTCAGAAGCCCGGTATAGCCGGAGCGATAGGCGATGATCTCGGCTTCGGGTGCGATATCGGAGTAGCGCTCGATCAGCCCGCCGACGGCGGATGACAGACAGGGAGCAAGCCCCCCGGCGGTGAGCATGGCGACTTTGTGACGAGACATCGGACCCCTTTCATCAATGCTTCCGGCACTATCCACCGGCCGTGCGACATGGATGCGACAGGCGCTCGCCGGTGTAAAGACCGGGCGCGAATAAAATCGGTTTACCGATGGTGAAGCCAGGCCCGCATTTCTGCAGCTAAAAAATCCCGCGCCGTGCGAATTGCCGCGGCGCGGGGCTTTCTGCAGGCCTGGCTGTCAGAACCTGACCTTCAGCCCGATATTGCCGCCATAGCCGTAGGAACCGGTGTCGAAGCCGGTGGAGGCTGTCACTTCGGCGAAGGCGGAATAACGCAGCTTGCCCGCCTGCCAGTCGATCGATCCGCCGAAGCCGATCTCGCCGGTGAAATCATCCGGCTCGGAGGAAAATTCGAGCGCCTGGGTGACGGTCGCCGTCGTCTTGCCGAGGAACTCGTAATAGAGGTTCGCCAGGCCGTAGATATTGGCCGAACGCGCCTCGCCATTGACATCCTGCCAGGCGCTTTCCTTGGAGACGGCAAGACCGGCGCGGGCAAGCAGGCTCTGGCCGTCAGAGAAGCTCACATGATCGGAATAGGCGCCGGTGAAGCTGTCGATATCGACTGCAGCGAAGGACAATTGCGCCTGCGGGGTGAGGGCAATGCCGTCGCCGATGGCGAAGGCCTGCCCGGCTTCCAGCGAGAGCGCATAGCTGAAGGCGTCGCTGTCCTCGGGCGCAAACGGAAGGTTCTCGGCCTTCAGCTCGCTCGAATACCAGGTGAGTTCGCCCTGGGCATCGGCATAGAAGCCGTCAGCGCCGAACCAGGTCAGCGTGCCGCCGATGCCGTAACCGTCGGGGTGGATCTTGCTGTCGCCGTAGCGCGAATGCACCTTGGCCTCGCCGGTGCGGTAGTGGGCGGTGAGGCCGCCGACGAGCGCGCCTCCGGCGCTGTCGAGGAAGAGGCCGTCGAGACCCGCCTGCATGTCGAAGCTCGACATGTCGTAGTCATAGCCGGTGGTGGACGACTGCGGATCGAAATGGGCAAAGCCGCCGCCGGTGCGGCCCCAGACGGCATCCGGCGCCGGCCCGGAGGAAAGCGCCGCGCCGCCTTCATAGCGCCCGCCCGAACGCGTCTTCAGCGAAGGCAACCGCGTCATCTCCAGAAGCGCCGACTGATAGGCCTCGTAGAGGGGGATGTAGGGTTGAAAATTGACGCCGGCATCTGCAAGAACGGACGCTGCGGTTCCCTCGAGGGCTTCCAACTCTCCGGAAGAGAGGCGTGAAACGCCGGAGGCCGGAGACAGGTAGAAGTTCTGGTTCTCTACTGTCAGCTTATAGGTGTATGCGCCTACGGTTACCTGGCTGTTCTGAAGCGAAAAGGCCGAGGACGGCGGGTTTGAATAGGTGACGATAATTGGAATGGCTTGAGGTGATGCTGCGGCTCCGAGAGGGGCGACCTGAACAGTCGTATTGCCTGAAATGCCATGAGAGAGGACAATAGTATCAGCCGCCGTTCTGGAAAAATCCACGTCGAGCGAGACGAAGCCGCCATTGCCAGTGTAGTTTCCGGCAACAAAGAACAGCGTGTCAGCGATCCCATTCTTCAGGGAAATCGTGCCGCTGTTGGAGACGTCGTTTCCGGCGGAAATCTGGCCGCTGCCCAAGGCGATCAGGACGCTATCCTTGTCCTGGATAAGAATATTTGCCCCGATATCTGTGCTGTTGCCTCGCGTAAAAGTCAACTGACTGTTGTTTCTCAGGATCAGGTCACCGTAGATCGAGGTGTTGAACGGCTGGCCATAACCGTACAGGAACAAGTTACCCTGTGTTATCGAAACGGTAGAGTCATCGAGGATGAGTTTTTCGAAGTTTAAGATTTTTCCCGCATTGAAGTTGTTTAGGACGCGGGTAGACTGAAAGGTGAAGACATCCACGTCCTTCTGGACGGAGCTATTCTGGTTACCGCCATCAAAGGTGAAAGTTTCGAAGTTGAAGGGAACTGATTTCAGGCTGAGCGTGACCTGATCGCTGCCGTCTTGCCCACGGAAACTCCCGGTGATGTCGCCACCGCTCCAGACAAAGTGGTCGTTCGAGGTGTTGACGATCGGCGATGACAAATGCACGGCTGGATCATAATCACCATAGATGGTTCCGTCGAAAGAGCCGCCATTCATGGTGAATGTGGATGCTCCGCCGCCGAGTACGGCATTGCCTCTCACGAAACCCGTATCCTCGACATTGATATTCAATTGGAAGCCGCTGCTGTCGACCGTATTGCGTATGGCGGTATTGTCAAACCAGCCAAATTCGGTGTGAGTTGCGATGTTGAGCGTGACCGATGCACCTTGAGCGCTTTGGGGCGCGCTGATCAGGACAACATTGCCTGTCGTCGTCCTCGCCGAGTCTACAGGCTCGATTGACGCACCTTCGAAATTCAGCGTGGCATTGGTGCCGTCCGCAGCAATCACTTCAATGACCGCTTTTGATGAAGCGTCCACAGAGTATTCACCGCGTTCGAAAGATGCTTCAAAGGTGACGTTTTTTTTCTGGTTGGCGTCGAGGACGATTGCACTGGCACCCACACCCAAAGCATCGATATCGGCTGCGTTGCTGTCGAGGCTAAAACGCGCCCCATCGCCGGCTGCTTTCAGGAGGATGCTTTTCGCGTTAAGGGTATTGGCTCTGAAATCGGGTGTATCCATACTGACGGTCGCGCTTTGGGCAATCACTTCCAGGCCGGCTGTACCGACGCCGGAAGACTCGATTAAGGTTTTCGGCCCCGTTTGGACGTTGATGCCGTAAGCTTCGAGCCGAACAACGGCCGCGCCATCATGCGCCAGCATTCCCGCGTTGAAAAAGAAATCGACGTTTCTGGACTGTGCCTCGATGAGACCGGTGATATCGGGTCTTCCGACGAAAACGTTGGTTTCGCCGATTTCAATCGTGGCATGACCGTTCAAACCGCTCTTGTCAGTTATGGCCCGTATGGCAGTCCCATTCGACGAGATGCTGCCCGCCGAAACCTTAACATAGGCTTCGCCCTCTCCCGCTTCCGAAAATAGACCGACACTGTTCGCACCTTGGGCGGTAACCATGCCGCCGTTCATCGTGATCTTCGCTTCCGAAAGGAAGCCTGTCACCTTCGAATGGGCGGCGACAGCCTCTTGGCCTCCAGTGGACTGGACACTGATGGAGGAGGTCGATTGGTCGGGTGACTGCTGCAAAACGATGAATGAGTCGCCGTTGCCGTTGTGAAGTGCCTCGACGAGCGTTGAATTGGCCGCGCCAACAACTTCAGTGCCCGAAAGTGTGACGGACACATTGCCCTGGCCCGCCGAGGTGCTGACAAGTTTCCCGTTAACAAGTCCGTCATAAGCATAGACGAGGCTCTGACCTCCAGCGCTGATTGAAGAAACTGTTCCGTTGATGCGCTGGAATGAATTGAGATCGATTTCCGAGTCAGCGTTGCCGGATGTCTGGGTCGTGGAAACCGCGACCGTCCCGTTGACCACCATATTGTCGTTGTTCAGGATCAGCGTCAGACGCGTTCCGGCAGTGTAGGTAATGTCTCCATAAGAGGCGTTCTGGCAGATGACCAGATTGTTGGAAGGGGTGCCGCATGCTCCGCCGTCCGCCTTGGCGCTTCCGCCTGCAAGGCATGCCGAAAACGCCGCGATCGATATGGTCGAGGCAGTCGCGATCAAACTCTGCCTGAAGAAATGTCCGGTTTGATGCCGTTCATTAGTTGCGATGGCCGAATACCGCATGGTCTTTCCCCTCTCATCCTGAAGAATGAAAAGAGGATGCTTGAAAGAATGCGGGCCGCAATCTTACGTGTATTGATAATCAGAGATACAATCTCTGTTTCTGCGGAGCCGTGATGCATTTCGGCAACGGGGGCGCCATGAGGGGAAGCGTTTTCGTCATCAACAAGCGTCTGCGCCCAGTATGAACCAGTCTAGGAAGCTTGAGGGAAACGTCCCGGCGGCTACGACAAAACCCGAGTCTGCGCCAGCGGCTGCTGGACCAGCGGCGGGAAGTCGTCCGGGGTGATGGTCTCCTTTTCCAGGAGGATCTTCGCGCCTTCGTCGAGGTCCTTGCGGCGTTCTGAGAGAAGCTTCCTGGCGCGCTCATAGGCGGCGTCGATCAGCTTGCGCACGGCAAGGTCCACCTCGCGGGCGGTGACGTCGGAATAGTCCTTCGGCTTGCCCATCCCCGGCGCGCCGTCCAGATACTGCATGCGCTGCTGTTCCAGCGCCGCCTGGCCGATCTCGGGGTCCATGCCGAAGCTCATCACATATTGACGGGCAATGTCGGTGACGCGCGCCAGGTCATCCGATGCCCCGGTGGAAATCTCGCCATAGACGATATCCTCCGCCGCGCGGCCCGCCAGAAGCACGACCATGCGATCGCGCAGCTCGCCGGCGGTGATCAGGAAGCGGTCCTCTGTCGGGCGCTGCATGGTGTAGCCGAGCGCGCCGATCGAGCGGGGGATGATCGAGATCTTGTGGACCGGATCGGTCTTGGGAAGCGCCGCGGCGGCCAGCGCATGGCCCATCTCGTGGAAGGCGACGCGCTCGCGCTCGTCGGGGTTCAGCAGGCGTCCGCGTCGTTCGGAGCCAGCAACGATGCGCTCCACGGCCAGCGTGAAATCGTCCATGGTCACGAACTCGCCGTCGCGCCTTGTCGCGAAGATCGCTGCCTCGTTGACCAGATTGGCGAGATCGGCGCCGGAAAAACCGGGAGTGAGGGCGGCGACCTCGTCGGCATTCACCTCGTCCGCCAGCTTCACCTTTTTCATGTGGACGGAAAGGATAGCCGCCCGGCCTTCGCGGTCCGGGCGATCCATTACCACCTGGCGGTCGAAGCGGCCGGCGCGGGTCAGCGCCGGATCGAGCACTTCCGGCCGGTTGGTGGCGGCGAGGATGACGATGCCGGCGGAGGGGTCGAAGCCGTCAAGCTCGACCAGAAGCTGGTTCAGCGTCTGCTCCTTCTCGTCATTGCCGCCGCCGCCGAAGGAGTTGCGGGCCCGTCCGAGCGCGTCGAGCTCGTCGATGAAGATGATGCAGGGGGCCATTTCGCGCGCCTGCTTGAAGAGATCGCGCACGCGCGCCGCGCCTACGCCGACGAACATTTCGACGAATTCGGAACCGGAAATGGAGAAGAAGGTGACATCGGCCTCGCCGGCGACCGCCTTGGCGATCAGCGTCTTGCCGGTGCCGGGCGGGCCGACCAGCAGAAGGCCCTTGGGAATGCGCGCGCCGAGACGACCGAACCTGTCGCGCTCGGTCAGGAAGGAGACGACCTCCTTCAGTTCGGTCTTCGCCTCATTGGCGCCGGCCACATCGTCAAAGGTGACGCCGGTCTTGCGCTCGACATAGATCTTCGCCTTGGACTTGCCGACATTCATCATGCCGCCGAGGCCCATGCCCTGCTTTTCGGCGAATTTGCGGAAGAACCATGCCCAGATGGCGAAGAACAGGACGATCGGCAGCACCCAGGAGAGGATCTTGGTCAAAAGCGTGTGGTCGGGAACGCCGGTGACATCGACCTTGTACTTGTCGAAATCGACCGCGAGCTCCTGGGGAACGCGGTAGGTGACGAAATAGTCCTTGCCGTTGACGGCGTCCTTGAACTGGCCCTGGATGGTGTTGTCGGAGATGGAAACGGACTGGACCTGCCCCTTCTCGATATAGTTGATCATGTCGGAGTAGCTGATCTGGGCAACGTCGCGCGACGTAAACCACATCTGGAAACCGACGATGACCAGGAAGGCCACCAGAAAATAGCCGAAATTGAATGTATTCTTGCGTTCCATCGCTCGCCGTCCCCTGCTATTCGCGCTCCAGGCGTAGTCTATAGCCCTGGCTGTGTCTTGCGGGCAATCGCAAAACTTTCCCGTTTTGCGTTCAGGGCGGCTTCGCGGCGGACGGGACCATCTGCGGGTGTCGCAAAAAAGTGAAATTGAACCGCTCGGTTCGACTTGCGCGACACGCGTTTTTTGTCCAATCTGTCAGGACTTGAAAGGGCGGTTCGCCACCGCCGGGAGACCGTAAATGTCATTCTGGGAAAAGCTGGTCAATTTCGTCAGCCAGTCCGCCGGCACTGTGCTGACCAGCGTGGTCGAGGCCGTGCGCACGCTTTTCGAGGGCGATCCCGAAACGCGCCGTCAGGTCGCGTTCTCCGTCTCCCTGATCGCGCTTTCCGCCAAGATGGCCAAGGCCGACGGTTTCGTCTCCATCGAGGAGGTCAACGCCTTCCACGAGATTTTCGAAATCCCGGAGGGCGAGCGGCAGAATGTCGCGCGGCTTTACAATCTCGCCCGTCAGGATATTGCCGGCTACGAGGCCTATGCGCGCAAGCTGAAGAACCTGTGCGCGGAAGGCGACGAGGGCTGCCCGCTGCTGGAGGAGATCATCGACGGGCTGTTTCACATCGCCAAGGCCGACGGCGCAGTGCATGAAAAGGAGCTCGCCTTCCTCGCCCGCGTTGCCGAAATCTTCGGTATCAGCGACGGGCGCTTCACCGCCATCTGCGCCCGCCACATGGATATGGGCGATCGCGATCCCTATGGCATTCTCGGCGTTTCGCGCAGCGACGATTTCAAGACCATCCGCACGCGCTACCGGGCGCTGGTTGCCGAGAACCATCCCGACCGGCTGATCGCGCGCGGCGTGCCGAAGGAATTCCACGCCGCCGCCAATGACCGCATGGCGCGCATCAATGCCGCCTACGAGGAGATCGAGCGTGAGCGCAAGGCGGCCTGAGATGCCGCTTCGCGCGCTGCTTTGCTTTCTGGCCCTGGCGACGGCCGGCGGAGCATCCGCCGAGGATGGCCGGCTGGCGAAGGCGCGGGACATGATCCTGTCGCTTTATCCCGAAAGCTGCGATGCCGATCTGGCTGCCGATTTCGAGGGGCTGGAGAACGTCGCCCATGACGTCTCCTGGCAGGAAGAGGACTGGGACGGGGCGCCGATCGAGCGGGAAGGGACGCTGTTCGAGATCAATTGCTATCTCGCCGCCTACAATATCGTCGTCGCCTATGTCTTCGCGCCCAACGAGGATGTGATGGAGGCGATGCTGCCCGTCTCCTTCGCCGTGCCCGAATTCACGCTCGACTATGCCGATGACGACACCGACCAGACGAAGCTCGCCGCGCCGCCGACGGTGACCGGCTTTTCCGCCGAAACGCTGCTGGTCAATCCGACCTTCGATCCCGAGACCAACACGATCACCTCCTTTGCCAAGTGGCGGGGGCTGGGCGATGCCTATTCATCAGGTGAGTGGACGCTTGAAAGCGGTCGCTTCGTGCTGAAGCATTTTGTCATCGATCCGATCTACGAGGCGAACCTCGAAGACCCGTCCGAGGAACTGATCGAAACGAATTTCGTTCTCTATGATGCGCAAGGGCACTGACCTTTCAACTTGATCGCGCGCAACAGGCCGAAGGTGGCCGTGTGCTACCCATGTCGGGCCTGGCGGCGGACCTCCGGCAGGCGAGGTTTCTCTTGCATCTTTGCCGGCCAGTGCTCAAGCTTCCGGGACCTTGAACGAACACCGCCCGGTGCTGACGGGCCGGGGCGGAGCGCCAAAGAGGATGAGCATGACGGCACATTTCAGAACGATTATCGTCGGCCGCGGTCTTATGGGGTCGGCCGCGGCGCGGCATCTGGCCGGAATGGAAGAGGGCGTTGCCGTGATCGGCCCGGACGAGCCCGCCGACAAGGCGAGCCATGACGGCGTGTTTGCGAGCCACTACGATGAAGGCCGCATCACCCGCACCATCGACCGCGATCCGGTCTGGGCGCGGCTGGCCAACCGCTCGATCGCGCGCTACCGCGAGATCGAGCGCGACAGCGGCATCGAGGTCTTCAGTGAAGTCGGCGCGCTGATCGTCGGCCCCTCCCGTTCGCGCGGGAGATATGTCGAAACAATCATGGAGGCGGCGGAAGCCTGCGGCGCCGACGCTGAAATCGTCGATGCCAAGGGCCTTGTCGAGAGATTCCCCTATTTCGAGTTCGCGAAGAAGACCGAGGGTGTCCTCGAGGCCTCGGGGGCCGGGTTCATCTCGCCGCGCAGGCTGGTGGCCGCCCAGACGATCCTGGCCAGGAAAGCCGGCGCCACGGTGATCAAGGACACCGTCGCGACGGTGCGGGAAAACGGCGCAGGCGTGCGCGTCGAAACCGACGGCGGCGCCTTTTATACCGCCGACAGGGTGCTGGTCGCCGCCGGCGGCTTTACCATCAATCCGGACCTGCTGCCGGGCCGTCTCGACCTCACGGTCTTTGCCCGCACCGTTGCCTATTTCGAGGTGAGCGAAGAGGAGGCAGAGGCGTTGAAGGCCATGCCGAGCCTTATCTACAAGCCGGAGTTCGATGTAGACGGGATCTATCTTCTGCCGCCGATCCGCTATCCGGACGGCCGCTTCTACATCAAGATCGGCGGCGACCCGGACGATGTGCCGCTTGAGACAGAGGCGGATGTGCGGGCCTGGTTCAAATCCCGGGGTACCAATGCCACGCGCGAGCATCTGACGCGCATTCTCTGCGACCTGATGCCGGGCATCCGCGTGCTGCAGTCGACGACCGGCACCTGCGTTACCTCCTATTCGCCCTCGGGCTATCCGATGATCGGGTTTTCGCCGTCGGACAGGATCGCGGTGCTGACGGCGGGTTGCGGCGCGGGCGCGAAGAGTTCCGACGAGATCGGTCGGCTCGGCGCTGTGCTGATGGCTGGCGGCGCGCTTGCCGATGAAGGCTACGGCGTCGACTTCGCGCCCTCCTTTTCCTGACTGACCGCCACGGCGGCAAAACGGCTTTCCTTTGTGCGCAAAACCCATTAGGACGTCCGCACCAGTTGGCCGGGCGGCCGCGCTGTGCCAATGCCGAAAGGCGGCACGGTGAGGAAAGTCCGGGCTCCACGGAAACACGGTGCCGGAGAAAGTCCGGCGGGGGCGACCCCAGAGACAGTGCCACAGAAAGCAAACCGCCCTGCCTTGTCGCAGGGTAAGGGTGAAAGGGTGGGGTAAGAGCCCACCGCGCCGGCGGCAACGCATGGCGGCACGGTAAACCTCACCGGGAGCAAAACCGAATAGGGATGACGCGGCGCTTGACGCCAGCCTGTTTCCAGGCCGGTCATCCGGGTGGGTTGCGAGAGGCAGCGCGCAAGCGCTGTCCCAGATGAATGGCCGCCACGTTCTGCGGGAAACCGCAAGAGCCATACAGAACCCGGCTTACAGGCCAACTGGTCTTTCTTCTCCTCTTTGGTCCGTTTTGGGCAGGCGCGCCACGCGTCTGTCGCAAGCTCCGCGTCTTATCAAATAACTCTAATATTTTCAGTCGGTTGCGACGGAAAGCTTTCATTAACAGGCGGCTGATAGATTGGCGGTTTGAAGCGGTTTTCCGGCACGGCTAATAGCAGGTTGTCCCATTGACGCCCAATTCTGCCCATGTTATCCCATTAACCAAGAGTTCGCCGTCTGCGGCATTTGGGCGGCAAATCAGTTCTAAGTCTTTGTATTTCATGCTGAATTCGCCCTTTGGGCGAAACGGGTTTCTTGTGTCTTTTTTGGAGTGGGCTGTCGAACGGAGGCCGCCAGGGTCTTCGGTGGTTTTGCGTCATGAACCGGTTTCTTTCCAATGCGACCAAGAAGATCGATGCGAAGGGGAGGGTCTCGGTGCCTGCGGTCTTCCGCACGGTGCTCGCGGAACGAAAGATTGCGGAGCTCTACTGCTTCCAGGATTTCATCTTCCCCGCCATCTCCATCGGCGGTCCCGATCTTCTCGACCGTTTCGAACGGCAGATCGATCAGGAGGACCCGTTCTCGGCAGAAGCAAACAGCATGTCGCTGCTGATCCATGGCGGCGGCGTCTTTGCCAAACTCGATGCCGAGGGGCGGCTGATGATCACGGATTTCATTCGCGACTTCACCGGCATCGACAGGGAGGTCACTTTCGTGGGTCGTGCGGACCACTTCCAGCTTTGGGAGCCGCAGGCCTTTCAGGAGGCGCAGGCCGAGGCGCGCAGGGCGCGTTCGAGGCCGCGTGCCGGCGGGTAAACGGACGAGGATGCGGAATGTCGGGGACACTTGGCAGCGCGGATGCCAATGGCGGACCGGTTCGCCACATTCCGGTCATGCTTGCCGAGGTGCTGGGTGCGCTTGCACCGGCACCCGGCAAGGTCATTCTCGACGGCACGTTCGGCGCCGGCGGCTATTCCAGGGCGCTGCTTGATGCCGGCGCAACGGTTATCGGTCTCGATCGCGACCCGACAGCCATTGCCGCGGCGAAAGACATGCTGGCGGCCTATGGCGACCGCCTGACCCTCCATCACACCCAGTTCTCGGCTCTCGATCGGTTCGCGCCCGAAGGCGGGCTCGACGGCGTCGTACTCGACATCGGCGTTTCCTCCATGCAGATCGACGAGGCCGAGCGCGGCTTCTCCTTCCAGAAGAACGGGCCGCTCGACATGCGCATGTCGGGCGAGGGGGTATCGGCCGCCGATGTCGTCAACCGCGCCAAGGTCTCCGACCTCACCCGCATCTTCGGCATTCTCGGCGAGGAGAAGAATGCGGGCCGCATTGCCCGCGCCATCGACAAGCGCCGACAGGACGAGCCGTTCGTCACCACGCGCGACCTTGCCGGGCTGATCGAGATCGTGACGCCCCGCCGCGCCAAGGACAAGATCCATCCGGCGACCCGCGTGTTCCAGGCGCTGCGCGTCTATGTCAATGACGAACTCGGCGAGCTGGCCGGCGCGCTTCTGGCGGCCGAGCGCGCGCTGAAGCCCGGCGGTGTGCTTGCCGTCGTCACCTTCCACTCGCTGGAAGACCGGATCGTCAAGCAGTTTGTCAGTGCCCGTCTCGGCAAGGCCGGCGGCTCGCGCCATCTGCCGGCGGTCGAACCGGAGCCGGCGCTGTTTTCGCAACATGGCAAGGCCATGGTTTCGGCCAGCGACGCCGAGGCCGCCGACAATCCCCGTGCGCGATCGGCCAAGCTCAGGGCCGCGATCCGCACGGATGCTTCCGCGCCGCAAACCGGGCTCGACGCCTTCGGCCTGCCGGCCCTTGCCGATCTTCACCGCCTTGGAGGCTTCGAGAACTGATGCTGCGTCCGCTCGATCTCATTCTCATTCTGGTGATGGTGGCGACCGCGACCGTCACCTACACGATCAAATACAGCGCCGAGGCGACGCTCGACGAGGTGCGCAGCCTCGAGGACCAGATCGCGCTCGAGGAAAACAATATCGACCTGCTGAAGGCCGACGAGGCGCTTCTGACCCAGCCCGCCCGCATGGCGCGGCTTTCCGAGTTCTTCGCCGCAGAGCTTGGCCTTCAGCCGGCCGAACCCGAACAGATCGCGACGCTCGACCAGCTTCCGCCGATTGCGCCGGAGCCGCAGCCGGAAGACCTTCCGCCGCTGATGGCCGGGGACGCGCCCGACGGCACGGATATCGTCATAACCGGATCGGTGACACCATGATGAACCTTCCCCGCATCTTCAAGAGAAAGCCGAAAGCCGCCGAACGCGGCGCCGAAGAAACGGCGCGGCCGGATGTTTTTCAGGGAACGGCGAAGAAGCGCGTTAATCTGGCGCGCAGTCGCGTCGCCTTTGTCACCGTCGCCTTCGTCGCCGTCTACGCGATCATCGGCGGCAGGCTGGTTCACTATTCGCTGGCCAAGGAGGATGGCACCGTTGCCCGAGCGGCCATGCCGCTGACGCTGGCGCGACGCCCGGATATCGTCGACCGAAACGGCGCCGTCCTTGCCACCGATGTCCGGATGATGTCGCTTTACGCCGACCCGTCGATGATCACCAGCGCTGACGACGTTCTCGATTCGCTTCTGCCGATCTTCCCCGATCTCGATGCCAAGCGCGCCTACCGGCTGCTGAATTCCAAGGGCGAGTTTGTTTGGCTCAAGCGCCAGATCACGCCCAAGCAGCAGAGCCAGGTGCTCGCCGCCGGCGTGCCCGGCGTCGGCTTCCGTCCGGAAGTGCACCGTTTCTATCCCGGCGGCCCGCAGGCGGCCCATATTCTCGGCCTCGTCGATATCGACAATCACGGCCTGTCCGGCATCGAGCGCTACATGGACAGGACCGACGGCATTTCCGGCCTGATGGGCCTTGGCCTGTCCGGCGCGATGGACCTGAAGCCGTTCGAGACATCGATCGATCTGCGCGCCCAGAGCATCCTGCGCGATGTGCTGGTGGAAGGCGTCAATAAATTCCATGCCATCGGCGCCACCGGCACCGTTCTCGACGTCAATACCGGCGAGATCGTCGCGCTCGCCTCGGTGCCCGACTTCGATCCGAACAATCCACCGCCCGCGACCGATCCGCGTATGCTGAACGACGCGATCACCGGCGTTTACGAAATGGGCTCGACGTTCAAGATTTTCACGCTGGCGATGGGGCTGGAGTCCGGCAAGTTCACGATGGACAGCCTGGTTGACGCGAAAACGCCTCTGATCTTCGGTCGCTCGCGCATCCGCGACGACCACGCCCAGAACCGGATCCTGACCTATCCGGAAGTCTTCACATATTCCTCCAATATCGGCGCGTCGCGCATCGCCGCCGCCGTCGGCCCGGACTATCAGCGCACATTCCTGGAGGATCTCGGCCTGCTAGACAAGATCGACACCGAGATCGGCGGCGCGGGAACGCCCCAGCGGCCGCAGAAATGGGGCGGCGTTTTCTCCGCGACCGTTTCCTTCGGCCAGGGCGTGACCACGACATCGCTGCAGACCGCCGCCGCGGCCGCCGCGCTGGTCAACGGCGGCAAGCTTCTGACGCCGACCTTCCTGCCGCGCAGCCGCGAGGAGGCTGATCGGGTCGCCAGGCACGTGGTTTCGAAGGAAACCAGCGACAAGATGCGCTATCTCCTGAGGCTGAACGGCACGAACGGCTCCGGCCGGAACGGGCAGGTGCCCGGCTATCGCGTCGGCGCCAAGACCGGCACGTCGGAAAAGATCATCGACGGCAAATATTCGAAAGATCGCAATTTCAACGCATTTCTTGCCGCATTTCCCATGGACAACCCGCAATATGTCGTCCTGGTGACGATTGACGATGCCAAGAAGGTCGAGGGGGTCCCCGGCCGCACGGCTGCCTGGAACGCCGGCCCTATGACCGGCGAGGTCATTCGTCGCATCGCGCCCATCCTTGGGGTCGACCCTGATTTCGGACAAGAAGGCAATGCGCTTCTTGCGGGATATTGAGATATGATTCGGGCCGGCCCGGCCCGAGACCGGCCTTGGGCAGCGTTGGACAATGCCGGAGATTAAGAGAAGATATCGACAATGTTGATGCGGATGCTTGCCGGAACGGCCTTTCCTGAACTGAATGCGGCGCTTGCCGGGCGCGCCGGCGCGATCGAGATCACCGGGGTGACCGCCGACAGCCGGACGGCGAAGCCCGGCGCCCTGTTCGTCGCCATTGCCGGCACCAGGGCCGATGGCGCGGCCTATATAGAGGATGCGGCCGAAAGGGGAGCTGCGATCGCCGTCAGCGCGACCGCTCTCGACAGCGCCAGGATACCGGTGTTGCAGGTTGACAATCCGCGCCTGTTCCTCGCGCTTGCCGCCGCCCGTTTCTTCGGCGCCCAGCCGCAGACCATGATCGCCGTGACCGGGACGGCCGGCAAGACTTCGGTGGCCGCCTTCACGCGCCAGATCTGGGCCCATGCCGGGCATCCTGCCGCCATGATCGGCACCACCGGCGTGACAGCGCCGGGCCGCAAGGACTATGGCGCGCTGACGACGCCCGATCCCGCCGTCCTGCATGCTTTGCTGGCCGAACTGGCTGCCGACGGCGTGACCCATGCGGCGATGGAGGCCTCCAGCCACGGGCTCGACCAGTACCGGCTTGACGGCGTTCGCCTTGCGGCGGCCGGCTTTACCAATCTTGGGCGTGACCACATGGATTACCACCCGACGGTGGAACATTATTTCGCCGCCAAGATGCATCTCTTCGACCGCGTTCTGCCGCGCGGGCTGCCGGCGATCATCAACGCCGACGACGCATGGTCGGGCCGCGCAGCCGAGGCCGCGAAAGCGGCCGGGCACGAAGTGCTGACGGTCGGCCGCAAGGGCGATTTCCTGACGCTGAAACGCGCCGAGCAGAAGCGCGACAGCCAGTTTGCAGAAGTTCTGCACGCGGGTTCGATCCACGAGGTGCGCCTGCCGCTTGCCGGTGAATTCCAGATATCGAATGCCCTTGTCGCCGCCGGTCTTGCGATCGCCACCGGCGTTCCGGCAAAGGACGCGCTTGCCGCCCTCGAGAAACTGGAAGGCGCAGACGGCCGGCTGCAGCTTGCCGGCAAGGCGGCAAACGGCGCGCTGGCCTATGTGGACTATGCCCACAAACCGGACGCGCTGGAAAAGGTTCTGGCCGCCGTCCGGCCCTTTACCACCGGCCGCGTCATCGTCGTCTTCGGCTGCGGCGGCGACCGCGACAAGGGCAAGCGGCCGATCATGGGCGAGATTGCCGCGCGGCTCGCCGATGTCGTGATCGTCACCGACGACAACCCGCGCTCCGAAGAGCCGGACGTGATCCGGTCCGAGATCATGGCGGCCGCGCCCGGCGCGATCGAGATCGGCGATCGCCGCGAGGCCATCATCCATGCGGCCGCTCTTCTGAAAACGGGCGACACGCTGATCGTCGCCGGCAAGGGACATGAGGAAGGGCAGACGGCCAATGGCGTCACCCGCCCCTTCTCCGATATTGCTGAAGTGAAAAAAGCGCTGGAGGGTATCTGACCGTGAGTTTGCTATGGACATCAGCCGAAATGGTCGCGGCCATGGATGGCCGTCCGCTGGGCGAACTGCCGGAAGGCATCAACGGCATTTCCATCGACAGCCGCTCGATTGCCCCCGGCGAAGCCTTCTTCGCCATCAAGGGCGACCGGGTGGACGGCCATTCCTTCGCAGGGCTTGCCGCCGCCAACGGCGCGGGGCTTCTGGTCATCTCCGAGGCGAAACTGCCGGCGCTCGGGCGTCTCACCTGTCCGATGATCGTGGTCGATGACGTGCTGGAGGCGATGGTGCGTCTCGCCGAGGCTTCGCGCGCGCGCGTTGCGGGCCGGATCATCGCCGTCACCGGTTCGGTCGGCAAGACTTCGACCAAGGAGATGATCGCGCGCGGGCTGAAGGCGTCCGGCAAGGTGCACGCGGCGGTCTCTTCCTTCAACAATCACTGGGGCGTGCCGCTGACGCTTGCGCGCATGCCGGCCGACACCGAATTCGGCGTGTTCGAGATCGGCATGAACCATTCCGGCGAAATCCGCCCGCTGACAAAACTGGTGCGCCCGCATGTCGCATTGGTGACGACGATCGCGCCGGTTCATATCGGCAATTTCTCCGGGCTCAGGGAAATCACCGCCGCCAAGGCGGAGATCTTCGAGGGGCTTGAGCCGGAGGGAGCGGCGATCATCAACCGCGACATCGAGGAATTCGAGCCCCTGGCGCGGGTCGCGAAGAATTGCGGCGCGCAGATCGTTTCCTTCGGCGAACATGCCAAGGCGCTGTTCCGGCTGCTCGACTACCGCACCGTCGGCGAAAAGGGGCACGTCCAGGCGCTGCTCGGCACGGAAGAGCCGGTTTCCTTCAATCTCGGTCTGCCCGGCCAGCATATGGCGGAAAACGCGCTTGCGGCGCTTGCGGCGATCTCCATGGCCGGCGGCGATGCCCATGCAGCCCTGGAAGCGCTCGAGAATGCCGAACAGCTGAAGGGCAGGGGGCAGCGCCGGCTGCTTTCGATCGGCAATGGCAGCTTCACCCTGATCGATGAAAGCTATAACGCCAATCCGGCCTCGATGCGGGCCGCACTGGAATTGCTGGGCGCGGGCACGGGCGACGGACGCAGGATCGCCGTACTCGGCGATATGCTGGAACTCGGCGACTATGCCGCCGAAGCGCATGAGGCGCTTGCCGGACCGCTGGTCTCGGCCGGCGTCACCGATGTCTGGCTTGCGGGAGAGCATATGCAGGTTCTCAGAGACGCTCTTCCGGAAAGTATTGCTGTGGAATACCGGGCGAATGCCGACGAACTGGCGGAATTCGCCATCGGCGCGGTCGCGGCCGGTGACACGGTGATGGTAAAGTCATCCAACGGGCTGGGATTCGGCAGGATCGTCGCGAGACTGACCGGGGCCTATCCCGCGCGGTGATAAACCGCTGATAAACGATTTTCGTGGTAAACAGACGTTTGACATGCCGCGAGATACGCAATTATGAAGCGCCGGTTGCGGCCCGTTCGGGGGCCGGTTCGGCGCGTTCCGCCGTCGCTGGAAAGGGGCGTTCATGCTGATTTGGCTTGTGGAGCTGTCCGACAAGTTCCAGTTTTTCAATCTGTTCCGCTATATCACCTTCCGCTCCGGCGCTGCTGTCTTTACCTCGGCCCTGATCGTCTTCCTCTTCGGTCCGCGCATCATCGCCGCGCTCAGAATCAGGCAGGGAAAGGGCCAGCCGATCCGCGCAGACGGTCCGCAGACGCATTTCAAGAAGGCCGGCACGCCGACCATGGGCGGACTGATGATCCTCGCCGGCATTGTCGGTTCCGCGTTGTTGTGGGCCGATCTTTCAAACGCCTATGTGGTCGCCACGCTGCTGGTTACGCTCGGTTTCGGGGCGATCGGCTTTTACGACGACTATCTCAAGGTCACCAAACAGTCCGACAAGGGCTTTTCCGGCAGGCGGCGGTTGTTCTTCGAATTCATCATCGCCGGCGTTGCCGTCGCCTTCATGATGTATGCCGCCAATCTGGCGACGATCGACGGCGCGACGCTCGGCTCGGCGCTGACCTTTCCCTTCTTCAAGGACGTGATCATCGATCTCGGCTGGTTCTTCATCCCCTTCGGCGCCTTCGTGATCGTCGCCGCCGGAAATTCGGTGAACCTGACCGACGGCCTTGACGGGCTTGCCACCGTGCCGGTGATCATCGCCTCCGGCTCCTTCGCGCTGATCGCCTATGTCGTCGGCAATTCGGTCTTCGCCACCTATCTGCAGATCAATTACGTGCCGGGCACGGGCGAACTCGTGGTGCTGCTTTCCGCCGTCATCGGCGCCTGCATGGGTTTTTTATGGTTCAACGCCCCGCCTGCGGCGATCTTCATGGGCGATACCGGTTCGCTGGCGCTCGGCGGGCTGATCGGCTCCGTCGCGGTCGCCACCAAGCATGAAATCGTGATGGCGATCATCTGCGGCCTTTTCGTGCTCGAGGCGCTCTCCGTCATAATCCAGGTCGCCGTCTACAAGAAGACCGCCAAGCGTGTCTTCCTGATGGCGCCGATCCACCACCATTTCGAAAAGCTCGGCTGGACCGAGAGCCAGGTCGTGATCCGTTTCTGGATCATCTCCTTCGGCCTCGCCCTGATCGGCCTTTCGACCCTGAAGCTTCGATAGGAAGATAATCCGTGATCCCGGTCTCCGTCTTTTCCGGCAAGAAGGTCGCCCTTTTCGGGCTCGGCGGCTCGGGCCTTGCGAGCGCGAAGGCGCTTGTGACGGGCGGCGCGGATGTGGTCGCCTATGACGACCGCGCGGAAAGCCGGGCGGCGGCGGCCGAAGCGGGTATTGCCGTGGTTGACCTGAGGGAGGCGGACTGGGGTAGCTTCGACGCGCTGGTTCTGGCGCCCGGCGTGCCACTTACCCATCCCAAACCGCACTGGACGGTGGAACTGGCGAGAGCCGCCGGCGTCGAAATCATCGGCGATGTGGAGCTTTTTGCCCGCGAGCGCCGCGCGACTTGCCCCGAGGCCAGGCTGATCGCGATCACCGGCACCAACGGCAAATCGACGACGACGGCGCTGATCGGCCACATCCTCAAGGAAGCCGGGCGCGATGCTGAGGTTGGCGGCAATATCGGCCGTGCCGTGCTCGACCTCGCGCCGCTTTCTCCCGAGCGGTTCTACGTGGTGGAATGCTCCTCCTACCAGATCGATCTTTCGCCGACGCTCGATGCAGATGTCGGCCTCCTCCTGAACCTGACGCCGGATCATCTCGACCGTCATGGCGACATGAACCGCTATGCGGCCATCAAGGCGCGGCTGGTGGCAGGCGCGAAAACCGCCGTCATCGGCGCCGACGACGACTTTTGCCGCGCGATAGCCCGCCGCCTGCGCGATGAAGGCCACGCCGTGGTCCCCGTTTCGGCGGATATCACCCATGTCGAGGCGGGTCTTGCCTTTGACGGGCGGGCCATTGTCGCGGCCGAGGATGGCCGCGTGGTTGTCGATCTTTCCGGTCATACGGTTTTGCGCGGGGCCCATAACGGCCAGAACGTCGCCGCGGCGATTGCCGCCTGCCGTGCGGTCGGGCTTTCGGATGCGGAAATCCGCGCAGGCATCGCCACGTTCAAGGGGCTTGCCCATCGCATGCAGCCGATCGCGCGGCGCGGCAAGGTGCTGTTCGTCAATGACTCCAAGGCGACCAATGCGGAAGCGGCGGCGCCCGCGCTGAAAACCTTCGACACGATCTACTGGATCGCCGGCGGACGGGCAAAACAGGGCGGCATTGCCGCGCTCGAGATGTTCTTTCCGAAGATTGCCAGGTCCTATCTGATCGGAGAAGCGGCGGAAGCCTTCGCCGAAACGCTTGCCGGCAGAACCGAGATCGTTCTTTCCGGCACGCTGGAACAGGCGGTGCGCGATGCGGCGGGCGACGCGGCGGCGGATGACAGGGAGGCGCCGGTCGTTCTCCTGTCGCCGGCCTGCGCCAGTTTCGACCAGTTCGGAAGTTTCGAAAAGCGGGGCGATGCCTTCGTCAGCGCCGTGATGGCGCTTGATGGCGTGAGCCCGCCCGATGACAGCGGCAGGGGGAAATAAGCCATGGTCTCTCGCGTCCAACGCGGACCGATCGCGGACTGGTTCTGGACCATCGACCGATGGCTGCTGGCGGCCTTCATCGCGCTGATGGGCATCGGTTTCATGCTGTCCTTCGCCGCATCGCCGGCCGTTGCCGATCGTCTCGGCTATGACAGTTTCCACTTCGTCCGTCGTCACGCGATCTTCCTCGCGCCCTCGCTTGCCGTGATGATCGGGCTTTCCTTCTGTTCGCCGCGGATGATCCGAAGGCTCGCCGTGATCATCCTGGTCGGTTCGCTGATGATGATGGTCGCGACGCTCTTCATCGGCACGGCCAATAACGGGTCAAGACGGTGGATCGTGCTGGCCGGCTTTTCGCTGCAGCCGTCGGAATTCCTCAAGCCTGCCTTCGCCGTGGTCTGCGCCTGGCTGTTTGCCGAGCACCACCGCTATCCGGAGATACCGGGCAATCTCTTTGCCGGACTGCTGTTCATCATTTCCGCCGTGCTCCTGATCGCCC
This sequence comes from Martelella sp. AD-3, assembly GCF_001578105.1. Lineage (GTDB taxonomy): Bacteria > Pseudomonadota > Alphaproteobacteria > Rhizobiales > Rhizobiaceae > Martelella. The sequence goes on from NZ_CP014275.1 coordinate 1,249,258, forward strand.
AGCCGGACTTCGGCCAGACCGTGCTTCTGGGCATCGTCTGGGGCGGCATTTTCTTCATGGCCGGCATGTCGTGGCTCTGGATTGCCGGGCTCGCGGGCGCGGGCGTTGCCGGTTTTCTCGCGGCCTATGCCTGGCTGCCGCACGTGACCTCGCGTATCGACCGGTTCCTGACAGGCGAGGGCGACAATCTCCAGGTCGAGCTTGCCGCCAAGGCTATCCAGCAGGGCGGGCTTTTCGGTCTCGGGCCGGGCGAGGGCATCGTCAAGCGCCGCCTGCCCGACAGCCATACGGACTTCGTCTTCTCCGTCGCGGCGGAGGAATTCGGCATTCTCTTCTGCATGTTCATCGTCGCGATCTTCGCCTTCATCGTGCTGCGCGGGCTCACACACGCCTATCGCGAGCGCGATGATTTTGCCCGTTTCGCCGTTGCCGGCCTCGTTCTGCAGATCGGCATGCAGTCGATCATCAATATCGGCGTTGCGCTGCAGCTGATGCCGGCCAAGGGCATGACCCTGCCGCTGATCTCGGCCGGGGGCTCGTCGATGATCGCAACCTGCGTCGGCGCGGGCTTTATTTTGGCGTTGACGCGCCACCGGCCGGAAAAGCGCGCCCGACAGGACCACTTCTTTCAGCCGGGCCGATCGCGCGGCGTACCGGCGGAATAGGTTTTACCATGGAAAGCAAGCTCTTCTTCCTCGCCGCCGGCGGGACCGGCGGACATGTTTTTCCGGCGGAAGCCCTGGCGCATGAACTGATCCGCCGGGGCCACACCGTCCATCTGGTGACGGATAGCCGCGCCGAGCGCTATTCGGGAAGCTTTCCGGCGGAAAGGATCCACATCGTGCCTTCGGCCACGATCGGCTCGAAGAACCCGATCTCGATCATCCGGGCCGGCTTCACACTGTTCAAGGGCTCGCGCGTGGCGCGGTCGCTGTTTGCGGCGTTCAGGCCTGCCGCGGTGATCGGCTTCGGCGGCTATCCGACGGTGCCTCCGCTCTATGCGGCAGCGGCCAGCGGCATTCCGTCCATGCTGCATGAGCAGAATGCGGTGATGGGGCGCGCCAACAAGATGCTGGCCCCGCGCGTCAACGCCATTGCCGGCGGTTTCCTGACGGGCGAGGGCGAGCCGCTCGGCGCAAAGATATTTCAGACGGGCAATCCGGTACGGCCTGCCGTTCTGGAGGCGGCGAAGACCACCTATGGCGAGCGGACGGCGGACGCGCCCTTCAACCTCCTTGTCTTCGGCGGCAGCCAGGGGGCCCATTTCTTTGCCGATGCCGTTCCCGATGCGCTTGCCCGCCTTTCGCCCGAGATGCGAGCCCTGTTCCGCGTCACGCAGCAGGCGCGGCCGGAAGACGTCGATGCCGTGACCGCGCGCTTTGCCGAACTCGGCATTCCGGCGGACATCTCGCCCTTCTTCTCCGACATGGCACGGCGGATCGCAGAGGCCCATCTCGTCGTCTGCCGCTCCGGCGCCTCGACGGTGTCGGAACTCTCCGTTATCGGGCGTCCGGCGATCTATGTGCCCTATCCCCATGCGCTCGATCATGACCAGGCGGCCAATGCGGCGCTGGTTGCGGCGAACGGAGGCGCTGAGGTCGTGCGCCAGTCCGCGTTGACGGGCGAGCGTTTTTCGGAATTGTTAACCGAAGCGGTGAATGATCCGGAGAAACTGACTGCCGCGGCGCTCGCGGCAAAGGATGCAGGCAAACCCGACGCGACGGAACGGCTCGCCGATATGGCTGAGGCTCTGGCGTCGGGCAGAAAGATTGAAGGAACGGAAAGATGAAAATGCCACAGGCGATCGGTGTCGTTCATTTTGTCGGCATCGGTGGTATCGGCATGAGCGGCATCGCCGAGGTTCTCAAGAACCTCGGCTATCGGGTTCAGGGGTCCGACCAGGCCGAAAGCGCCAATGTGACGCGGCTGCGCGGGAAGGGCATTGCCGTTTCCATCGGCCACCGGCCCGAGAATCTGGGCGACGCGGAAGTGGTTGTCGTTTCCTCGGCGATCAAGCGCGCCAATCCGGAACTCGTCGCCGCGCGCGAAAAACACCTGCCGGTGGTTCGCCGCGCCGAGATGCTGGCGGAACTGATGCGCTTTCGTGACGCGATCGCCATTGGCGGCACCCACGGCAAGACCACGACGACCTCGATGGTTGCCGCCCTGCTTGACGCCGGCAATCTCGATCCGACGGTCATCAACGGCGGCATCATCAATGCCTATGGCACCAATGCACGCATGGGCGAGGGGGAATGGATGGTGGTCGAGGCGGATGAATCCGACGGCACCTTCCTGAAACTGCCGGCCGAAATCGCCGTCGTCACCAATATCGATCCGGAACATCTCGACCATTACGGCACGTTTGACGGCGTGCGCGCCGCTTTCCGCCAGTTCGTGGAGAACGTGCCGTTCTACGGCTGCGGCGTGCTGTGCCTCGACCATCCGGAGGTACAGTCGCTTGTCGGCCAGATCGAAGACCGGCGCATCGTTACCTATGGCGAGAACCGCCAGGCCGATGTGCGCTTCTCCAATATCCGCAATGAAGGCATCCACACGATCTTCGACGTCGATATCCGCCGCCGCCGCCGGCCTTCGGTGAAGCTCGAGAACCTGGCCCTGCCGATGCCGGGCCGCCACAATGTCTCCAATGCGACGGCCGCGATCGCCGTTGCCGACAGGTTGCATATCTCCGAGGCGGACATCCGCAAGGGGCTTGCGGCCTTTGGCGGCGTCAAGCGGCGGTTCACGCTTGTCGGCACCTGGAACGATGTGCAGATTTTCGATGATTACGGCCATCACCCCGTCGAAATCCGCTCCGTCCTGCGCGCCGCGCGCGAGGCCTGCAACGGCCGGATCATCGCCATCCACCAGCCGCACCGCTATTCGCGGCTGGAAAGCCTGTTCGAGGATTTCACCAATTGCTTCAACGATGCCGACACGGTGTTCATCGCCCCCGTCTATGCGGCGGGCGAAGACCCGCGCGAAGGCTATGACGGCGAAACGCTCGCTGCCGGCATCAGGGCCGCCGGTCACCGCGACGCGCGCTATCTCGCCGCCGAGGAAGAATTGGCGGCACGCATCGCCGGCGTCGCCGAACCGGGCGATTTCGTCGTCATGCTCGGCGCCGGCAGCATCACCCAGTGGGCCGCGCGCCTGCCGCTCGCGCTCGAAGAAACGGCGTGATGGAGCGGATCCATGCTTGACGGCAAAGGACTGATAGAGCGGCTCGGCAAGGCCGCGACCGAGCTGCGGGGCCGGCTCGTGCCCAATACGGCGATGGAGCGGGTGACCTGGTTGCGTGCCGGCGGCCCGGCCGAACTTCTGTTCCAGCCGCTCGACGAGGATGATCTGAGGCTGTTTCTTCAGGCGCTGCCCGAGGATGTGCCGCTTTGTGTCATCGGCGTCGGCTCGAACCTTCTGGTGCGCGACGGCGGCATTTCCGGCGCCGTTGTCCGCCTTTCGGCGAAGGGCTTTGGCGGACAGGAAATGGCGGGTGAAAACCGGATCATCGCCGGCGCTATCTCGCCGGACAAGCATATCGCCGGTTTCGCCATGGACCAGGGGATCGGCGGCTTTTCCTTCATGTACGGCATTCCCGGCTCGCTCGGCGGCGCGCTGGCGATGAATGCCGGCGCCCATGGCTCGGAGATTTCCGATCGCGTGGTGGAGATCTATGGTCTGGACCGCAGCGGCAAGAAAGTGACGATCCCGCGCGAGGCCATGCGCTATGACTATCGCTCCGCCGCCGTGCCGAAGGGCGTGATCTTCACCGGCGCGCTGCTCGAGGGCTTTGCCCGGGAGCGGTCGGCGATTCGCGACGAGATGGAGACGGTGCGTGCCCACCGCGAGACCGCTCAGCCGGTGCAGGAGAAGACCGGCGGCTCGACCTTCAAGAATCCCGACGGTCAGTCCGCCTGGCGCCTGATCGACGAGGCCGGCTGCCGCGGGCTGATGATCGGCGGCGCGCAGATGTCGCCGATGCACTGCAATTTCATGATCAATCGCGGTAATGCGTCTGCCCACGATCTGGAATATCTCGGCGAGACCGTGCGCGAACGCGTCTACAACCACTCCGGCATTCTGCTGGAATGGGAAATCCGGCGCATCGGACGCTTCCTTGCCGGCCGCGATGTCTATGAATTCGTCCCCCAGGAACTGGACTGAAGCTCTGCGCCGCACTGGCCTTTCCGCGGGGCGTTAGCGCTGTCAGGCGGGGCTAAAAGCCTCAGCCGGAACAGCTTTTTCTCGTCCGGTTAACCAAAGTAAACGCTTCATTAACCATCCTCCTTCACTAATGGGGACAAGAAACGCTTTCCTCAAAAAAGCGGTATTCCAGGTGTTGGTCCGGCGTTTGCCGGCAAAGGCGGGGACGGGTATGAGTTCCGGACATGTGGCTGTATTAATGGGCGGGTTTTCCTCCGAGCGTCAGGTCAGCCTGGCGTCGGGAAAGTCCTGCGCCGATGCGCTGGAAGCCGAAGGCTTCCGCGTCAGCCGGATCGATGTGACCCGCGACGTTGCCACCGTGCTTTCCGAGATGAAGCCCGATGTCGCCTTCAATGCGCTGCACGGACCCTTCGGCGAGGACGGAAAGGTCCAGGGCATCCTCGAATATCTTGAGATCCCCTATACCCATTCCGGCGTGCTGGCATCGGCGCTCGCCATGGACAAGGCCCAGGCCAAGCGCGTGGCGTCCGCCTGCGGCGTTCCGGTCGCCGAAAGCCTCCTTCTTCAGCGCGGCGAGATCGGCAATACCCATCCGATGGCGCCGCCCTATGTGCTGAAGCCGATCAACGAGGGCTCGTCCTTCGGCGTCCTGATCGTCGACGAGGACCAGGCAAACCCGCCGCAGTCGATCTCGTCCAACGAGTGGACCTTCGGCGAGAAGATCATGGTCGAGCGCTTCATCAAGGGCCGCGAATTCACCTGCGGCGTGATGGACGGCACGGCGCTGTGCGTGACCGAAATCGTTCCCGTCGGCCAGAAATTCTACGATTTCGACGCGAAATATCGGCCCGGCGGATCGAAACACATTCTGCCCGCGGAAATTAAACCGAATATTTACCAAAAGATTCAATCATTGGCCGTTCAGGCGCATCAGGCAATCGGGTGCCGCGGCGTTTCCCGTTCGGACTTCCGTTTCGACGAGACGCTGGGTGAGGATGGCATCATCTGGCTGGAGGTGAACACCCAGCCCGGGATGACCGAAACTTCGCTGGTACCCGAGATGGCTGCCGATGCCGGCTATGATTTTGGTGCATTTCTCCGGTGGATGGTGGAGGACGCTTCGTGTTTGCGATGAAGGCGAAAAAGGGCGATACGGCCGAGAACGGCCGCAGCGAACCCGTCGGACGGAGCGGCGTCCTGCCGCGTCCCGTCAGGCGCGTGGTGCGCGTTTCCGCCGGCCTTCTCACCGGCCGCACGCCCGTGCCGCGCCATGCGGGAAGCCTCGCTGCGCTCGTCTTCTTCGTTGCCGTCGGCGCGAATGCGATAGCCGTTGCCGACAAGGGCGATCTCGTGCGCCGCGCGGCCTTCCAGATTGCCGGCTTTGCGGTCGAGGATATCGAGATCTCCGGCAATGAGCAGACCTCCGAAATCGCCATCCTGCAAAGCCTCGGTCTCGAAGGCGCCTATTCGCTGCGGGGCATCGACGTCCAGTTGGCGCGCGGGCAGCTTCTGAACCTGCCCTGGGTGGCGGAAGCCGATGTGCGCAAGATCTATCCCTCGACGCTGAAGATCACGCTGACCGAACGCGAACCTTACGCGCTCTGGCAGCAGGAAGACGGCCGGACGCTGATGATCGAGCAGAACGGCAATGTCATCGGCCCGCTCAGCGCGCCGAAGTTTCGCCGGCTTCCCCTGGTTCTCGGCCAGGGCGGCAATTTCGCCGCCGCCGACATCGACGGCCTGCTCGAAGGCTGGCCGGCGCTTTCCGAGCGCGTGCGCGCCTACAAGCGCGTCGACGGCCGCCGCTGGGACCTCTATCTCGACAACGGCATGATCGTGAAACTGCCGCAGCAGGAAACGGAAACCGCGCTCGGGCGTCTCAAGAGCCTTGAAGAGAGCCGGTCGATCCTGGAGCGCGAGATCGCCGCCGTCGATCTCAGGCTTGAGGACCGGATCGCCATACAGCTGACGCCCGAAGCCATGGAGCGGCGGCAGGCGGCAACGGAGGCGCTCGAAAAGACAATCAAGAACAAGGGGAGGCGCCTGTGAGCCTGTTCGGCGGCGCCGGCTTCGGCCGGGCAAAACCCCTTTCCGCGAAGAAGACGCATATCGTCAGCGTGCTCGATATCGGCTCGTCGAAGATCGTCTGCATGATCGCGCGGCTGACCCCGCGCGCCGAAAGCCAGATCCTCCCGGGGCGCACCCACAATATCGAGATCATCGGCATCGGCCATCAGCGTTCGCAGGGCATCAAGAGCGGCGTCATCGTCAATCTCGATGCGGCCGAGCATGTGATCCGCCAGGCAGTGGATGCGGCCGAAAGCATGGCCGGCATCACGATAGACAGCCTGATCGTCAACGTCTCGGCCGGTCGCATCAAGAGCGATACCTATACGGCGGCGATCGATCTCGGCGGCCAGGATGTCGATGCCTCGGACCTGCGCCGGGTGCTGTCGGCCGTCTCGCGCCGCTCGATCAACGACGAGCGCCAGGTGCTGCATTCGCTGCCGGCCGGCTTCACGCTCGACGGCGAGCGCGGCATCCGCGATCCGCTTGGCATGTATGGCGAGACGCTCGGCGTCGACCTGCATGTGGTCACGGCCGAGCGGCTGGCGCTGCGCAATCTCGAACTCTGCGTCAACCGCGCCCATCTTTCGGTGGAGCGCATGGTGGCCACACCCTATGCCAGCGGACTTGCAGCCCTTGTCGACGACGAGGTCGAACTCGGCTGCGCGGCGATCGACATGGGCGCCGGCACGACGACGATTTCGGTCTTTTCCGAAGGCCGGCTGGTGCATACCGACGCGATCAGTCTCGGGGGGCATCATGTAACCACCGATCTGGCGCGCGGCCTGTCCACCCGCCTGGAAGATGCCGAGCGGCTGAAATGCGTTCACGGCTCGACGCTCGCCTCGAGCGCGGACGAACGCGAGATGATCGCGGTGCCTTCGATCGGCCATGACGACCATGACCAACCACGCCAGATTTCCAAGGCGCTGCTGTCGAAGATCGTCCGGGCTCGGGTGGAGGAAACGCTCGAACTGATCCGCGACCGCATCCAGCTTTCAGGCTATTCGGCGGTCGTCGGAAAGCGGGTGGTGCTGACCGGCGGCGCAAGCCAGCTGATCGGCCTGTGCGAACTCGCGCGGCGCATCTTGAGCCGCAATGTCAGGATCGGCCGTCCGATGGGCGTTTCCGGTCTGCCGCTTCCGGCCAAGGGTCCGTCCTTTGCCACGGCAGCGGGACTGTTGATCTATCCGCAGCTTGCGGAAAGCGAGACCTATGGCGGCGAACAGCGGGGTTTTCTGCCATCGGGAGGCGGACGCCTATCACGCGTCGGCCAGTGGTTCAGGGAAAGTTTTTAAAGAACACCAAGAGATTGGCCGGCTTGGCGGTGCGGCCATAGCGAGAAGGAACGAAACCAAATGACGATTACGCTTCAAAAGCCAGATATTACCGAACTGAAGCCGCGCATCACCGTTTTCGGTGTCGGCGGCGGCGGCGGCAACGCCGTCAACAACATGATCACGGCCGGCCTCCAGGGAGTCGACTTCGTTGTCGCCAACACTGATGCCCAGGCGCTGACCATGACCAAGGCCGAACGGGTCATCCAGCTCGGCGTCGGCGTCACCGAAGGTCTCGGCGCGGGCTCCCAGCCGGAAGTCGGCCGGGCCGCTGCCGAAGAGTGCATCGATGAGATCATCGATCACCTCAACAACACCCATATGTGCTTCGTCACCGCCGGCATGGGCGGCGGAACCGGCACGGGCGCCGCGCCGATCGTGGCCCAGGCCGCCCGCAACAAGGGCATCCTCACCGTCGGCGTCGTCACCAAGCCGTTCCAGTTCGAAGGCCAGCGCCGCATGCGTCTTGCCGATGCGGGCATCGAGGAACTGCAGAAATCGGTCGACACGCTGATCGTCATTCCGAACCAGAACCTGTTCCGGATCGCCAATGACAAGACGACCTTCGCGGACGCCTTCGCCATGGCCGACCAGGTGCTCTATTCCGGCGTTGCCTGCATCACCGACCTGATGGTCAAGGAAGGCCTGATCAACCTCGACTTCGCCGACGTCCGTTCGGTGATGCGCGAGATGGGCCGCGCCATGATGGGCACGGGCGAGGCATCCGGCGAAGGCCGCGCCATGCAGGCCGCCGAAGCCGCGATCGCCAACCCGCTGCTCGACGAAACCTCGATGCGCGGGGCGCAGGGTCTCCTGATCTCGATCACCGGCGGTCGCGACCTGACGCTGTTCGAGGTCGACGAAGCCGCGACGCGTATCCGCGAAGAAGTCGATCCGGACGCCAACATCATCCTCGGCGCCACCTTCGACGAGGAACTGGAAGGCATCATCCGCGTCTCCGTCGTTGCCACCGGCATCGACCGGTCCATGGCCGAAGGCTATGAGGATGTCCCGGAGCCGCGCCGCGAGGCCCGTCCGGAAATCCGCAGCACCAATGGCGGCCAGAACAATGGCGGCCAGACCTTCAGCCAGGCGCCGCAGCAGGCTGCTCCGCAGCCGGCCCCGCAGCCGCGCGCGGTTGACCCGATCGCGGAGACCATCCGTTCGGCCGAAGCCGAAATGGAACGCGAGCTGCAGATGGCCGTCTCCCGCGCGCCACAGCAGAAGCCGCAGCAGCCGAGCGTGAACATGCAGCCGAAGAGCCAGATCTTCGCTGCCGAGCCGCAGCACCAGGCGCCGCGCCAGCAGGCCCCGAGCCAGCCGGCTCCGGCCCCGCAACAGGCTCCGCGCCAGCAGGCCGCCGAGCCGCGCCGCATGCCGGAAGTCGCCGACTTTCCGCCGGTGGTTCAGCCGGAAATGAGCGCCAGCCGTCGCCAGGAGCATGAAGAGCGCGGCCCGAAGGGCCTGTTCAAGCGCCTGTCGAACACGCTCGGCCGCGGCGATGAAAGCTTCGAGGGGCACCACGAGCAGCAGCCGGCGCCCCGCCAGCAGGCGCCGCAGCAGCCTCAGCAAAACAATCCTTACGCGCCGCGTCGTGCTCAGGAGCAGCCCGCCGCCCGCCAGGATGACGATCAGTTCGATATTCCCGCCTTCCTGCGTCGCCAGGCGAACTGATCCGCCACGGTCCTGCCGCTTCCCGCATTAGGGAAGCGCTAACCGTTTTTTCGAAAACCTTCTCGCGAAGTGAGCCCGGTCGCCTCTGGCGGCCGGGTTTTTTCGCCTTTCGTAACATACGGAAAGAAACAGTGATTTGGATTCGGCGAGGCCAGTGCGTAATTACATGCCAAGCGCCTGAATCGGGCGCAGCGCGCATCTTTGCCGGTCCCCCGTCAGGGCATCGCAGCCAGGTATTTTTGAGTAGATTTTGAAATAAGGGCGTGACTATGTCGTCAGGATTTTTCGGTTTGCAGACAACGGTAGCCAAATCCGTCCGGATTTCGGGGATCGGTGTGCACTCGGGCAAGCCGGCGACGATCACGCTGCAGCCGGCGGAAGCCGATCACGGCATCGTTTTTGAGCGCTATGCCGGCGGCAGGCGCATATCCGCGTTCCAGGCCGTTTCCGACAATGTCGGGCCGACGGCGCTCTGCACCGTGCTCGGCGAGCATCCCGGCGAATGGATCGCGACGATCGAGCATGTGATGGCCGCGCTCTATGCCTTCGGCGTGGACAATCTTGTGGTTGCCGTCGAAGGCGGAGAAATGCCGATCATGGACGGCAGTTCGCGGGTTTTCGTCAAGGCTCTGGACGAGGTCGGCATCGTCACGCTTCCCGAAAAGCGCAGCTACCTCAAGGTGACCAAGACCGTGCGCGTGGAAAACGGCGCCGGCTGGGCCGAGTTCACGCCCTATGACGGCACGCGATTCGAGGTCGAGATCGATTTCGACACGCCGGTGATCGGCCGCCAGAAATGGGCCGGCGACATGAGCGCGGCGACCTTCCGCAAGGAACTGTCGGGCGCGCGGACCTTCGGTTTCATGCGCGATGTCGAGCCGATGTGGGCCCGCGGCTTCGCGCTCGGTTCCTCGCTGGAAAACTCGGTGGTGATCTCCGACGATAACCGCGTGATCAATCCCGAGGGCCTGCGCTACGAGCAGGAATTCGTGCGCCACAAGACGCTGGACGCCGTCGGCGACCTTGCGATGATGGGCATGCGCTTTGCCGGCAGTTTCCGGTCCTATCGCGGCGGACATGCGCTGAACGCGGCGGCCGTGCGCAAGCTTTTCGAAACGCCCGGCGCCTGCGTCATCGTTTCTCCGCGCGGCGCCCTGCCGTTCCGGCTGCGCCAGGAAGACGTGGTTGCCGCCGGCCCGGTTTCCTGAACCGGAGCGGGTCGTTGCACATCAATGCCGGCGGCTCTTCGGAGCGCCGGCTTTTTCATGGCCGATGCTGACGGGGGTGCATCCAGAACGGGTTTTGGTTGACGCGCGACACACGTCAGGGCTGCGGCTCCTCCGCAGAAATTTATCGGATTTTCGGCGAGGTGAGATTGCTCTTGCCTGCGGGATATGCGTAAAACGTCCTTCGACTTTGAAATGCGATCCACAGACGCTGCAAATGAGGCTCGAAGAATGGCTGGTATAAAGAAGAAAACCAATGTCGGAGCGTTTCGCGCGGCCGCGCTTCCGGTTGCCATCGTTCTCAGTGCAAGCGTGTTGTTGGCCGGATGCTCCCGCGACAAGGACGTCGACATCACCACGCTGCAGTATGAGGCCGATCCGCCGCAGCAGCTTTATGACGAGGCGCTCGCCAATATCAACGCCGGCAAGGTCAGCGAGGCGCTGAGGAAACTCAAGTCCATCCAGGACCAGAACCCGCTTTCCGACTACGCCCGTCAGGCGCTGATCATGCAGACCTACCTGCAGTATCGATCGCGCAAATACGAGGCGGCCGTTACCTCGGGCAAGCGTTACCTGTCGCTCTATCCGAACTCCAAGGACGCGGCCTATGCCCAGTATCTGGTCGGCCTTTCCTATTCCAAGGAAATCGTCGACGTGACGCAGGACCAGGCGATTTCGGAACGGACGATCGAGGCGATGCAGAAGGTGATCGACAACTATCCGGACTCCGAATATGTGACCGACGCCCGCGCCAAGATCCGTTATGCCCGCGACCAGCTCGCCGGCAAGGACATGCAGGTCGGCCGTTATTATCTGGAGCGCAAGGACTATGTCGCCGCGATTTCCCGGTTCAATGCGGTCGTGAACAATTATTCCGATACCAACCAGATCGAGGAAGCGCTGGAGCGGCTGGTCGAGGCCTATTACGCCATGGGCGTGATCCCGGAAGCCCAGAATGCCGCCTGGGTTCTCGGCCACAACTATCCCGACAGCGTCTGGTACCAGCGTGCCTATAACCTGCTGAACAAGCAGGGGCTTGAGCCGAAATCGGCCGGGCGCGGCTCGTCTGTTTCCAGCGCGACACCCAGCTAACCCGCTTTTCGCCAGGGCGCGAACACAACAATGCTAGTCCAGCTTTCCATTCGAGACATCGTTTTGATCGAGCGGCTGGAACTTGATCTCGGCGGCGGTCTTTCGGTTCTGACAGGGGAGACCGGCGCCGGCAAATCCATCCTGCTCGACAGCCTCTCGCTCGCGCTCGGCGCGCGCGGCGACGGTGCGCTCGTGCGTCACGGCCAGGAGAGCGGCCAGGTGATCGCCGTGTTCGATGTGGGCATGGACCACCCCGTGCGCCTGCTCCTGCGCGACAATGATCTCGATGACGAAGGCGATCTGATCTTCCGGCGGATGCAGTCCGCCGACGGGCGCACCCGCGCCTTCATCAACGACCAGTCGGTGAGCGTTCAGCTGATGCGGCAGGCCGGGCGGCTCCTCGTCGAAATCCATGGGCAGCATGACGAGCGCGCGCTGATCGACACGGACGGGCATCGTCGCCTTCTCGACGCTTTCGGCGGCCTTTCCGGCGACGTCGAGGCCGTGGCCGGGCTCCACCGCGTCTGGCGCGATGCCGAGCGGCGATTGAAGAAACACCGCGCCCAGATCGAGGAGGCCGAGCGCGAGGCCGATTTCCTGCGCGCATCGGTTGAGGAGTTGCAGGCGCTCTCCCCGGTGGACGGCGAGGAGGACGAACTGGCCGAACGGCGCGCGACGATGATGAAGTCGGAGCGGATCGCCGGCGATATTTCCGAGGCGCTCGAGTTCCTGAACGGCAATGCCTCGCCCGTGCCGATGATCGCCTCGCTGGTGCGCCGGCTGGAGCGCAAGTCGCACGAGGCGCCGGGCCTGCTCGAGAGCACGGTCAACCTGCTCGATTCGGCGCTTGAACAGCTTTCCAATGCGCAAATGGAGGTGGAGGCCGCGCTGGAGCGCGCCGCCTTCGATCCGCAGGAGCTTGAGCGCGTCGAGGAGCGGCTGTTTGCGCTCAGAGGCGCCGCGCGCAAATACAATGTGCCGGTGACCGAACTGCCCGCCCTTGCCGAACGCATGGTCGGTGATCTTGAGGAACTGGATGCGGGGGAGGCGCGGCTTCAGGCGCTCACCGCCGAGGCCGAGGCTGCGGAAAGGGCCTTTTTCGAGAAGGCGAAGGCGCTTTCCGCGAGCCGCAATATGGCCGCCGAGCAGCTTTCCGCCGCCGTCATGGCCGAATTGCCGGCGCTGAAGCTGGAGCGCGCGCGCTTTGCCGCGGTGGTCACAAGCGATGATGGCGGCGCCGGGCCCGAAGGCATCGACACGGTGTCCTTCGAGGTGCAGACCAATCCCGGAACGCGGCCGGGGCCGATCATGAAAGTGGCCTCCGGCGGCGAACTCTCCCGTTTCCTGCTTGCGCTCAAGGTGGCGCTTGCCGACAAGGGCTCCGCGCCGACGCTTGTGTTCGACGAAATCGACACCGGCGTGGGCGGCGCCGTTGCCGATGCGATCGGCCAGCGCTTGCGTCGGTTGGCCGAAAATGTTCAGGTTCTCTCGGTCACGCACGCGCCGCAGGTGGCCGCGCGCGCCAAGGGGCACTATCTGATTTCCAAGTCCGGGAACGGCAAGGGCAAGGATGACACGGTGGCAACCCGTGTCGCGGTGATCGGGCCGGAAGAGCGGCAGGAGGAGATTGCCCGGATGCTCGCCGGCGCCAAGGTGACGGCGGAAGCGCGCGCCGCGGCAGCGAAGCTTCTTTCCGGTGACAGTTAGGAAATTCAGAGCTTGCTGATATAAGGTCAGCCCCGGCCCTGCCGAGAAGGCGGGCAGAACGCGCCAAACCAACGGGATTGCCCTTGATGAACGTTTTTCTGGAACACTACTGGCCGCATATTCTGGCGGTGATCTCCTTTGTCCTCGGCGCGACGGCGGCGATCCACGCCACGATGACCAAGGATGAGGTGCGCGCCGCGATCGGCTGGGTCGGCGTGATCATGCTGTCGCCGATCCTGGGGGCCGCGATCTACGCCATTGCCGGCATCAACCGCATGCGCCGTCAGTCGGTGCGCGACAAGCGGCAGAGCGTTCCCGATGCCGTGGCGCACGAGGAGCAGAAGCACAGGATCGACCGCGAGCGCGTGGTGGCCGATCTCGGCCCGCGCATGGGCGGACAGTGGATGCTGGGCAACACCGTGACCGGCCTGCCCGCCACCGCCGGCAACAAGGTGCGCCTGCTGGAAACCGGCGACGAGGCCTATGCGGCCATGCTCGAGGCGATCGACAAGGCCGAGCGTTCGATCCTGCTGGAAACCTACATCTTCGACAGCGACGCGATCGGCCGGCGCTTCGTGAAGAGCCTCGCAAATGCGGTCAAGCGCGGCGTCGAGGTGCGTATCCTGGTGGATTCCATCGGCGCGCGCTATTCGCGCCCGCGCATCACCAAGCTTCTGCGCGCGCATGGCATCCGCGTTGCCACCTTCAACGGCGCGGTGCTGCTCAGGCTGCGGCTGCCCTATGCCAATCTCCGGACCCACCGGAAAATTCTCGTCATCGACGGCGAGACCGTCTTTGCCGGAGGCATGAATATCCGCGCGGCCTTTACCGGTCCGAACGCCGCCCAGGATACGCATTTCATGCTGAAGGGCGCGGCCGTTGCCGACTATTTCACGGTTGCCGCCGCCGACTGGTATTTCGAAACGCACGAGGCGCTCGATGGCGAGGCCTGGAACATTGCCGAGACGTCGTCCGACGAAGGCCCGCTGATCGCCCGCGTCGTGCCCTCCGGTCCGGACCGGAACCTCTCCAACAACAACAACATGATCATGGGCGCACTCTCGGTCGCCGAGGACCGGGTTCTGATCATGTCGCCCTATTTCCTGCCGGATCGCGACCTGGTTTCGGCCCTTGCCACGGCGGCGCGGCGCGGCGTGACGGTCGACATCATCGTGCCGGGCCAGAACAATCTCGGCCTCGTCGACCGGGCGATGACGGCGCAGTTCGACGAGATCATCGAGAACGGCTGCCGGATCTGGCGCGACAACGGCCCCTTCAACCATTCCAAGCTGATGACGGTTGACGGAAAATGGTCCTATCTCGGCTCGTCCAACATGGACTCGCGCTCGCTCAGGCTGAATTTCGAGACGGACATGGAGGTCTTCGACATGGGCTTTGCCGGCGAGATCGAGGCGCGGATCGTTGCCGCGCGGGACCGTTCGACGGAAGTGACGCGCAAGGCCCTGAGGAGCCGTCCCTTCGTCTACCGCCTGCGCGACCGGATATTGTGGCTGGGCTTGCCGTATCTGTGATTGAGACCCAATATAGAAGGGTCAGACGAAAGTTCCTCAAAGTGAAGCGATGAGCCCGATCAAATCTCCCCTTGCCAATGCCGTGCTGCGTTCCTTCCGCGAAAACGGAAAGCGGCCCGATGCCGCCGTGCCCGTAAAAGGGGACGGCCTCAAGGTCGCGACCTATAATGTCCATAAATGCGTCGGCGTCGACGGACGCTTCGACCCCGACCGGATATTCGAGGTCATCCGCGAGATCAGTCCTGACCTGATCGCCCTGCAGGAGGCCGATACGCGCTTCGGCGAGCGCACCGGCCTGCTTGACCTGAAACGGATCGAGGCGGAAACCGGGCTGGTGGCCGTGCCCGTGGAGGCAAGCGCGCGCGCCCATGGCTGGCACGGCAATGTGCTTCTGTTCCGCGATGGCGCAGTGCGCGACATCCACCGCGAGAAACTGCCGGGGCTGGAGCCGCGCGGCGCGCTGGTGACCGACATAGCGCTCAACAACGGCATTTCCCTGCGCGTCGCCGCCGTTCATCTCGGCCTTCTGCGCTGGGCGCGCCGCCAGCAGGCCGATCACATCATCGGGCTTCTCGGCCGGCGCGTCGAGGCGCCCTCGGTGATCATGGGCGACATGAATGAATGGCGGCTCGGCGACGGTTCGGCGCTGAAGAAATTCGAGGCGGCCTTCGGCGCTTTGCCGCCGGCGCGGGCGAGCTTTCCGGCGCGATGGCCGGTTCTGGCGCTTGACCGGATCATCGCCAACCGCGACGGGCTGGTGGCCGATCTCGCCGTGCATGATTCGCTTCTGGCCCGCGCGGCCTCCGACCATCTGCCGCTGACGGCGCTGCTCGACACCTCGGTCCTGAAGGGCGATAGCGCGCCGGGAGACGGGCTTTCGGCCGCCGCCGGTCTTTGAACTTGCCGAGCGCGCGCCAAATGCTCTAATGCGTCCGGATGATACGAAGGAGCGCGCGGCGATGGCGAATGACAAGGTTCCGACCGAGAAGCTGACCCGGGAAGAGGCCGCGGCCGAACTCGCTTTTCTGGCGGAGGAAATTGCCCGCCATGACGCTGCCTATCACGGCAAGGACGCGCCCGAGATCACGGACGCCGAATATGACGCGCTGAAACATCGCAATGATGAAATCGAGGCGCGCTTTCCCGATCTCGTGCGTGAAGACAGCCCCTCGGCCCGCGTCGGCTCCGCGCCCTCGGAGGTCTTCGCGCCTGTCACCCATTCCGTGCCGATGCTGTCGCTCGGCAACGTGTTTTCCGACGAGGACGTGCAGGACTTCATCGCCTCGGTCTATCGCTTTCTCGGCCAGTTGCCGGACGGCTCGATCGCCTTTACCGCCGAGCCGAAGATCGACGGTCTGTCGATGTCGCTGCGCTATGAGAACGGCAGGCTCGTCTCCGGCGCGACGCGCGGCGACGGCACCACGGGCGAGAATGTGACGGCCAATGTCCGTACCATCGGCGAAATTCCAAACCGCCTGCCGGACGGCGCGCCGGAGATTGTCGAGGTGCGCGGCGAGATATACATGGCGAAAAGCGATTTTGCCGCGTTGAACGCGGCGCTCTCCGAGGCGGGCGAGAAGACCTATGTGAACCCGCGCAACACGGCGTCCGGTTCGCTGCGCCAGCTTGACCCGAAGGTGACGGAAAAGCGCAAGCTCAAATTCTTCGCCTATGCCTGGGGCGAGATGTCGGAGATGCCGGCCGACACCCAGATGGGCATGGTCGGGACCTTCGAGAAATGGGGTTTCCCGGTCAACCCGCTGATGAAGCGGCTCACCTCCGTCGATGACCTGCTGGCGCACTATCACGAGATCGGCGTCAAGCGCGGGGACCTCGATTATGATATCGACGGCGTGGTCTACAAGGTCGACCGGCTCGACCTGCAGGCGCGGCTCGGTTTCCGCTCGCGTTCGCCGCGCTGGGCGACGGCGCATAAATTCCCCGCCGAGCAGGCGATCACGCGACTCATCGCCATCGACATCCAGGTCGGCCGCACCGGCGCGCTGACGCCGGTGGCCAGGCTTGAGCCGATCACCGTCGGCGGCGTCGTCGTCACCAATGCGACGCTCCACAACGAGGACTATATCGCCGGCAAGGGCTCGAACGGCGAGCCGATCCGCGAGGGGCGCGATATCCGCGTCGGCGATTACGTGATCGTCCAGCGCGCCGGCGACGTCATCCCGCAGATCGTTGACATCCTGCCGGAAAAGCGGCCGGAGGATGCGACGCCTTACGAATTCCCGGATCACTGCCCGGTTTGCGGCGCCCATGCGGTGCGCGACATCAACGAGAAGAGCGGCAAGGTGGACGCCGTGCGCCGCTGCACGGCCGGTTTTTCCTGCCGGGCGCAGGCCGTCGAGCATCTGAAGCATTTCGTTTCGCGCAACGCCTTCGATATCGAGGGGCTCGGCAGCAAGCAGGTCGATTTCTTCTTCGAGCATGACGATCCGGGGCTTGCGATCCGCACCGCGCCCGACATCTTCACGCTCGAAAGACGTCAGGCCGAGGCGCTGACGAAACTCGAGAATTTCAACGGATGGGGCAAGACCTCGGTCGCCAACCTGTACCAGTCGATCAATGAACGCCGCGAAATCGCGCTGCCGCGCTTCATCTTCGCGCTCGGCATCCGCCATGTCGGCGAGACGACCGCGAAGCTTCTGGCCCGCTCCTATGGCTCCTATGCCGCTTTCGAACGGGCGATGCGGGATGCGGCGGCAGGCGAGGGCGACGCCTGGGACGATCTCAACAATATCGACGGCATCGGAACGGTCGTCGCCCGCGCGCTTGTCGATTTCTTCGCCGAAGAGCAGAATGTCGCCGTCATTGCCCGGCTGCTGAAGGAAGTGACGCCGCTTGACGATGCGCAGAGGATTGACACGACCAGTCCCGTCGCCGGCAAGACGGTGGTGTTTACCGGCAGCCTCGAGAAGATGACCCGTGACGAGGCCAAGGCGAAAGCCGAAAGCCTCGGGGCCAAGGTTTCCGGGTCGGTTTCCAAGAAGACGGACATCGTCGTCGCCGGTCCCGGCGCTGGCTCGAAGCTGAAAAAGGCGGAGGAACTCGGGGTTCAGACCATGGATGAGGACGAGTGGCTGGCGCTGATCGGCGGGTGATCCAACTCGGTTGGGCATACGCGTGGCCTGCCGCTTGCTCCCAATATTCTCTCCCCTCCGGGGCGAGAAGATTTGGGGGGATGCGGCAGTGGCCACATGCCATCCGACTGCTTTCTCGCAGGCGGATCGCTTGCATCGTGCCGCCGCAAACCTATCTTGAAGGAAATGCTTTTCAGGGAGTTTCGATATGAGGCGGTTTGGTTTTGCTCTTTGCGCGGGCCTGTTGCTTGCGGGTGCCGCGCGGGCCGAACAGGTCGGCGAAGTCGGCGTCGACTGGGTCGGCAACGACATCGAGATCGAAGCCTTGCACGATCCGGAAATCGAGGGCGTGACCTGCCATATTGCCTATTTCGACCGTTCGGTGATCGACCGGTTGTCGAACGGCAATTGGTTCGAGGACCCCTCCAATTCCTCCATCGCCTGCCGCCAGACGGGACCGATCCGCATCGGCGATATCGATCTCGGGATGGACGGCGAGGAGGTCTTCAAGCAGGGCCGGTCGCTGATCTTCAAGAACCTGGTGATCAACCGCATCTATGATCGCGCCAATGACACGCTGATCTATCTGGCGCACACGCGCGAGATCACCGAAGGATCGGCGAAGATGTCGATGTCCACGGTGCCGCTTTACGGGCAGGACGTCGTCTGGGAAAATGGCGCGCCGGAATAGGCGAGGCGAACAGGCGGAAAGAGGGAGAGAGACCATCAGACTCGATTGCAGCTGCCAGTGCGGAAAGGTGCGCTTTTCCGTGGAAAGCAAAACGCCGGTGCCCTATCAGCGCTGCTATTGCAGCAGCTGCCGCAAGTCCGGCGGGGGCGGGGGCTATGCCATCAATATCGGTGCGGATGCCGCGACGCTCAACGTTTCCGGCGCGCAGCACAAGCGCTTCTATCACGCCCGCATGCATGACGGCGAGAGCGAGGCCGAGCGGCATTTCTGCGGGGCCTGCGGTTCTGCGCTCTATCTTTTCGATCCGCGCTGGCCCGCGCTCGTTCATCCCGTCGCCTCCGTTGTCGACACGCCCTTGCCGCGTCCGCCGGAGATCGTGCATATCATGCTCGGCTCGAAGGCCGCATGGGTCGATGTGCCGGAGGGCGAGGGTCATGTGCATTTCGAGGGCTACCCGGATCTTTCGCTCGAGGACTGGCACCGCAGGCACGGATTGCTGCAAGACTGAGGCCGGAGGGCCTGAAGGGAAGAGACAATGAAGATTTTCCGGCGCGTTCTCTGGGGCTCGGTGATTGTCGTCTGCGGGCTCATCGTCTGGCTGGTCTACGAGATCGGCAAGACCAACGAGGAGATGATGAACATCCCCTTCGGCCCGGAATTCCAGCTGACGGCGGGAGATGGCTCGGCAATCACCCAGGAGGCCTTGAGGGAAAAGCCGACGGCGATCTTCTTCGGCTTCACCCATTGCCCGGAGGTCTGCCCGACCACGCTTTATGAGATGAACGGCTGGCTCAACGAGGTCGATCCCGACGGCGACGAGATCAATGCCTACTGGATCACGGTCGATCCGGAGCGCGACACGCCGGAGATCATGCACCGCTATCTCTCCAACGTGACGGACCGGATCGAAGCGATTTCCGGAGATCCGGACAAGGTGCGTGAAATGGTCGACGAGTTCGGCATCTACTACAAGAAAGTGCCGCTCGATCCGAACGATCCTGACGGCGACTATACCATGGACCACAACGCTTCGGTCTTCCTGCTTGATGACGGCGGGGTGCTGAAGGGCACGATCGCCTATGGCGAAAATCCCGAGGTGGCGGTGAAGAAGCTCGAGAACCTGATCAACTGAGGCTTGCCTTGCGTCAAACGGGGCGGTATCGCCACGTTTCATATCTTTCTAGCGCATCGGCCCGAAAATCGGAATCGACTTTCGGAAAGCACGATGCGTCGATTCAATAGGCTGGAGCGTCCTTTGTGCGTGCGAATGGACGCACGGCGCTCTCAGCGATCGAAGAGGCAGACCGCAGTGACCCAGATCCGACTCTATGTCACCACCGATGAGGCCGGGGCGGGCCGCGTTCTGGACGCCCTTTCCGAGCAGCTCGGCGAGGCGCCCTACGCGCTGGCGACCATGGAGATCGACGAGAAGGCGTGCATCTGGGAAGCCTCGGTCTATCTGGAGGCGGAAGAGGAAGAGGCGCTGCGCGCGGTTTTCGAGGCTGCACTCGGATTTTTCCCGGAGGCCAGAAGGCCGGAGGTCGAAAAGGAAGTCATCCCCGACGTCGACTGGATCGCCAGGTCGCTTGAGGGGCTGAAGCCGGTGCGTGCGGGGCGCTTTCTGGTGCATGGCGCCCATGATCGCGAGGACTGCCGTGCGGGCGACATAGCGCTTGAGATCGAGGCGGGGCAGGCCTTCGGGACCGGCCACCACGGCACGACCGCCGGCTGCCTGGAGATGATCGACACGCTGTTGAAGGCCGAGGCGCCGCGCAACGCGCTTGATCTTGGAACCGGAACCGGCGTTCTGGCCATGGCCGTGCGCAAGCTCCGGCCGATCCCGGTTCTGGCGACCGATATCGATGACGTCGCCGTCAGGGTGGCCCGCTACAATGCGCGCCGGAACGGCATCGTCACCGGCGTCGATTTCGTCACCGCGCCGGGATTTCACCATGCCGCCTTCGCCGAGCACGGCCCCTTCGACCTGGTGATCGCCAATATCCTCGCCCGCCCGCTGATGAAACTCGCGCCCGGCCTTCGCGCCAACCTTGCGCAAGGCGGCGCGGTCATCCTTTCCGGCATCCTGGAAACACAGCGCTGGAAGGTGCTGGCCGCCTACCGCGCCCAGGGCATGCGCCACGTGCGCACCTATTGGCGCGAAGGCTGGGTAACGCTTCTGCTCAAGGGGTAGTTCATACGGCGAGGCTAAACGTGTTGTCGCCGATGCTCATGCGCGCCTGCCGGCGCAACGCGCGCTCCTGCTGCGGGGAACACTGGTAGATCTCGCGGTAGCATTTGGAAAAATGCGAGGCCGAGACGAAGCCGCAGGCGACCGCCACATCGACGACCGGCATGGTCGACTGCGCCAGAAGGCGGCGGGCGCGGTCCAGCCGGATCTCCAGATAATAACGCGCCGGCGAGCGGCCCATTTCCTGGCGAAACAGCCGTTCCACCTGGCGGCGCGACAGGCCGACCGCTTCGGCGATCTCGACCAGCGACAGGGGCTCGGCGAGATTGGCCTCCATCAGTTCGATGATCTGAAGCACCTTGCCGTTCTGGACGCCGAGACGGGCGCGAAGCGGCAGGCGCTGGCGCTCGGAGGAAGGGCGCACGCGGTCTGTCAGCGCCTGTTCGCAGACGGCGTTGACGAGACCGTCGCCGAACTCGCGGCTGATGATATGCAGAATCATGTCGATCGAGGCCGAGCCGCCGGCGCAGCTGTAGATATTGCGGTCGATCTCGAACAGGTCCGCATGGGCGTCGATTTCCGGATAGGTCTCGCAAAAGCCCGGCATGTTTTCCCAGTGGATCGCGCAGCGCCTGCCCTTGAGCAGGCCGGCGCGGGCCAGAAGATGAGCGGCCGTACACAGCGCGCCGATGCCGCAGCCGCGGTTGTTGAGCTCGCGCAGCCAGGCCTCGAAGGATTTGTTGTCGTAATCCTCGACGTTGACGCCGGAACAGACCAGCACGAGATCGGGCCTCTTCTCGCCCATCAGCGAACGGCGCTCATCGGCAAGCGAGGTGTCCGGATCGACGGCGATGCCGCTCGAGGAACAGACCTTCTGGCCATTGCCGGAGGTGATCCGCCAGCGATAGGCCTCGAAGCCGAGCATCCTGTTGGCAATGCGCAATGTCTCGATCGCGCCCGAGAAGGGCAGGAGCGAGAATTGCGGAACCAGATAAAAAACGAACGATCTCACCATTGTGCACACACCGCCGCAGTCAAAGCCGGAATCTGATCTTGTGGAATTAACTTCTGCAAGAAATATGGCCGCCAATAGTCTGATTGCGACACTGACACAGACAAATGCGCCAGCAAAGCCGATCCCGATCCGGTTTGTGATTTTTTTATGAAGCGTTGCGCATTCGCTTCATTGCAACCGCTCCGAGGCCGGGCGACCTTGCCGGCCGCCGTTGCTGCAACGCGGTGAAAGGCGGTCGCCAGGGATCAGCGGCGACCGCGCGTCTCAGTCATAGCGCCAGTGCTCTTCGCGGGCGATGATGTCGTCGCGCAGATGCGGCGGGATGCGATTGACATTGCGCTCTCTCAGCGCCTTGCGGGCAGCTTCATCGCGCTGTTCTGCGAGCTTGGCAAGCGGGGCGACCAGATGTCTGAGGATGATGAACAGTCCCATTTCGTGTCTCCTTCAATGCGTCTCTTGATGACCTGATGCCAAGGTAGGTGTATTTGACATTCAATCAAACGAAATGTAATCATGATATCCATCAACAAAATTGAATTGATGGAGCGCTCCATGGCCAATTTCCTGCAGACGCCGCTACCGGTCCTCGACAACGACATTCTCCGCACCTTTGTCGCGATCGCCGAGACCGGCAGTTTTTCCGGCGCTGCGGAAACCGTGTTCCGGACGCCATCGGCCGTCTCCATGCAGATCAAGCGGCTGGAGGAGCAGCTCGGCGTGTCGCTCTTCGTGCGCGACGCCCGCTCGGTGCGCCTGACCCACAGCGGCGAGACGCTTTTGACCTATGCGCGGCGCATGCTCGCGCTCTCCAATGAGGCGATGTCGCGTTTCCGACATCCGGACATGCACGGCGTGGTCCGGCTCGGCGCGACGGATGATATCGGCGAGCGTATCCTGCCGACGATCCTGAAGCGCTTCGCCGAGGCTTTCCCCGGCGTCATGGTTGACGTCACCATCGACAACAGCGTCGGTCTACGCCGGCGTCTCGGCGAACAGCGGCTCGATCTCACACTGCTCAATTCCGGCAAGGGAGCCTCGGATGAGGACAGCGAACTCATTCTGCGCGAGCGGCTTGTCTGGGTGGGCGCCTGCGGCGGCACGGCGCATACGAAGGATCCGTTGCCGGTGTCGATGTGGGAGCAGGGCTGTTCGTGGCGCAACGAGGCCGTGGAGAAGCTTACGGAGATCGGCCGGGCCTATCGCGTCGCCTATATGAGCGCGACCACCATGGTGCAGCGCGCCGCCGTCCTCTCCGATCTCGCCGTTGCCCCGATCGCCTCCTATTACCTGTCGGACGGGATGGAGGTGCTGGGCAAGGCGGAGGGGCTTCCGGAGCTCGGCTTTTATGAAATCCGCCTGAAATTCTCCGAACAGCGCGGCGAACTGGTCGAGGCGGTCGCCGACGCCATCCGTCACGCCTTCCGTCCGACCGAGCGGCAAAGCCGGGTGGCCTGAGAGCGGCCTCAGAAAAGCAGCGCGATCAGCGCGCCGGCGGCAACGACCACGAGCCCCGCCAGCAGGATCGAGAAGACGCCGACCGCAAGGCCGATAATCAGTCCGTAACCGTCGCGCTCGGTAGCCGACAGGCCAATGATCGCAAGGGCAAGCGCCGGAAGCCAGTTGCCGAAGGGGATCGGGAAGAACACCACGATCGACAGCAGAAGCGCGAATGCCCCAAGGGCGCGTTCGGCCCGGCGCGTCTCCAGAAACCAGAAGCGCGGCCGGACGGCGCTTTCGATCCACCGCAACCACGGAAGGACGCGGTCAAGAATGGCCATGCCGCGCGCGCCGTCGACGGAGAACCGCGCGATTCGCTCGGGAAGCCAGACCCGCGTGTGGCGCGAGACCATCATCTGCCATGAAACGAGGATCAGCGGCAGACCGAGAAGCAAGGTGGCGCCGGGCGGCAGCGGGATCAGGTTCGGGATCGAAAACAGCACGATGAAGGCGCCGAAAGAGCGCTCCGCCAGCGCATCGTCGAGCTGTTCGAGGCTGAGACGTCCGTCCGGCCCGGGACGCAGGCAGGCGAGAATCTCTGAAAGCCTGTCGCCTTCGTGGGATCGCGGTTCAACTCCGGCTTCGTCGTCGTGCAAGTCTGTTCCTCCTCTGGTCGGCTTCAGGGTAGATGGGGGCGCGAACGGAGAAAACCAGTTGTTTTCCATCAATTTTCGGGGAGCGGGAGGGGCGCGTCACAGCGCGCGACAAAGCCACGCCCGGCTTGTGCAAAAGCCGGGGAGCGACTGTGGAAAACCGGCAGGCGGCCTGTGGATATGTTCGCTCCGCCGAAAATGACGCATCAGCCATGGAACCCGGGGACTTCAGGAACGTTGAACAGGCAACCCGACGCAAATTCAGGAGATGCAAATGTTCAAGGGAAAAATCATCGCTGCCTTCACCCTGTTCGCCATGAGCGCTCTCGTCGCTTCCTGCGGGAACACGATCGAGGGCATGGGTCAGGATACCGCCAACGCGATTGATGCCACCCAGGATGCCGGCCAGTCGATCGACAACGCCGCCTCCTACTGAGCTTTCCGGAATCCGTTCTTTCAAGTCGCCCGGGCATCAAACGCCCGGGCGCTTTGCGTCAGAAGGCGTTCTGCCAGCCGTTGTAAAAGGGATGGTCCGAAAGGATGGGCAGGGCCACCGCGCTATAGGTCTTGGCCGACCAGTAGGCGGCTGTCGCGAAGTCGAGGCTTTGACGCGCATCGCCGAGGGTCAGCGGCAATGGCGTCTTCTCGCAGATCGCCTTGTGGAAATCCTGCATCTGACCGGCAAAGCCGGAGGGCGGCGGCGTGAAACCGGCGAGCGCCTCGTCGATCTTGCTGCCGATCGCCGCGTTGGCGGGCACGAAACGCCAGGGCGCCTTGTCGGCCGTGAAATCCGGGCGGCTGTCGGTCTCGATGGTCACATTCTCGAAGCAGAGCCGCATGCGGCTCAGGGGCTCCACCGAGCCGAGCGTGGCCGATGTCGTGGCCAGCGCGCCGCATTCGAGCTCGACGCTGATGCTGGCGCAGTCCTCGACCTCGACCCGGTTCACCCGCGTCGCCGTGCGCGCAAACAGCGATCGCACCGGGCCGAGCAGATAGAACATCAGGTCATTGGCATGGATGGCATGGTTCATCAAAATGCCGCCGAGCGCGCCGCTCCAGCTCCTGCGCCAGTCCTTTTCATAATAGTCTGGGCCGCGCAGCCAGTGCACCTCGCAGGTCGCAACCAGCGGCTTGCCGGCAAGCCCCGAGGCGATGATGTGACGCGCCTTCTGGGCGCCATCATTGTAGCGATACTGCATGATCGGCATTACATGGCCGGAGGAACGCGATTCGGCGTCGAGCAGTTCGTCGATGTCGGCAAGCGATCCGACAAGCGGCTTCTCGCAGATGACGTGCTTGCCGGCCTGCAGCGCAGCGACGATCATCGCCTTGTGGGTTGCCGGCGGGGTGCAGATGTCGATCACGTCGATGTCGTCCATGCCGACGATCTCGAGATAGTCCGTCACAAGCCGCTCGATGCCGAATTCCGCGCCGTTTGCCTTCAGCAGCGCCTCGTCGAGATCACAGAGTGCCGCGACCTCGAAACGGTCGGTATTGGTACGGTAGCCGTTTTGAATGTGGTTGCGGCCGATGCCGAGCCCGACAACCGCGACTTTCAGCGTTCTTGTCATTCACATGTCCTGATATGCGTCGTGCCGCATCCGGCATTGATTGGCGTCTTCGCCGCCTTCGACGGGCCCCGGAAGGGCAAAGCCTGAAACGCGGTCGGCGCGAAAACACAGTGCCTGTCGGGATTGATGGCGGTCCTGGTAAGACGGGTCAAGATGAACTCTGCAATGGAATCAGACGATTTCAAAAAACTGTCACTAGCATAAACCGAAATCTCCGCGTGGCTACCGTTGCGGCAACAACCGCCTCAATGGCCGGCGCGGGACAGAAAGCCTTCTACCATCGAACGGTAGCCGCCGCCAAAAAGGCGAAGATGCACGAGCGCCGGCCAGAGACTGTAGATCGCCTGCCGCTCGAGGTAGCCCGGCTCAAGTCGCGGATAAGAAGCGTAGAAGCCCTGATCGAGACTGCCGAACAGGTTGAGCATGGCGAGGTCGACTTCGGCATGGCCGTAATAGCAGGCCGGGTCGATGAAGGCCGTGACGTGCCCGGATGAGGCCATGACATTGCCCGACCACAAGTCGCCGTGAAGAAGGGCGGCGGGCGGCGCGTCCGGCAGATGGGCGGCGAGATTGCCGGCAAGTCGCTCGACCCGCCGGGCGAGGTCGGCGGGAATGTGGCCGATATTGTTCAACAGCCTGCGGTCGCGCCAGAAAGCGACCCAGGAGGAGGTCCGGTCGTTTTCGATTGCGACCGTGCCGAAGGCATAGTCGTGATCAAAGCCGTATTGCTCGCCCGTTGCCGCGTGAAGCTTTGAAAGCGATCGGCCGAGGTCGGCCTGGGCGCCGGCAAAGCCGCTTCGTCCCTCGACCCTGGTGATGATCAGGACGCGCTCGTTGGCGGCGACCACCTCCGGCGCCGGCGCGCCTGTCGCGGCGATCAGGCGCAGCATCTCGCCTTCGACGGCGGGCGCCGGGCCGCCCTTGACGACGAATTGCCTGCCGTCCTCCGTCTCCGCGAGCATCAACGCCGAAAGGTCGCCCGAGGCGAAGCGGGAGAGCGTGACGTGGCGGGCGCCGGTGAGTTTCGCTATCACATCCTGAAGATCATTCATCGCGAAAGCCGTAAGTTGAGATCTGCAATGCCGGCCGGCACTGGACGCAGGCGGCGATCCTCGCATAAAACGCTGAGACGGCCGGGCCTTCGGAGGCTACGGTAAAACAGGTTCGGAGTGCAAGTTTTGGCAATTGAAGACGTTCAGACGCGCCCGCGCGACCCGCAAGCGGCGCAGGAGGCGATCGCGCTGCTCAGGGAGCGTTTCGGCGACAAGGTGCAGACGGGCGAGGCCTTCCGCGCCCAGCATGCCCATACCACGACCTACCTGCCGCCGCAGCTGCCGGACGCGGTGTTCTTTGCCGAGAGTTCCGAGGATGTGAAGGCGGCGGTGAAGCTTTGCGCGGAATACAAGGTGCCTGTCATTCCCTTCGGCACGGGCTCTTCGCTCGAGGGCCAGGTGAATGCGCCCGAAGGCGGCATCTCCATCGATCTGTCGCGTATGAACCGTGTGCTCGAGGTCAATGCGGAAGATCTTGACTGTCGCGTCGAGCCGGGCGTCACCCGCGAGGAGTTGAACGACTATCTGCGTGATACCGGCCTGTTCTTCCCGATCGATCCGGGCGCCAACGCCTCGCTCGGCGGCATGGCGTCAACGCGCGCTTCCGGCACCAATGCGGTGCGCTACGGCACGATGAAGGACGTGGTGCTGGCGCTGACCGTGGTGACCGCCGACGGCGAGGAAATCACCACCGGGCGGCGCGCGCGCAAATCGTCCGCCGGCTATGACCTCACGCGGCTTTTCGTCGGCGCGGAAGGCACGCTCGGCATCATCACCTCGATCACGCTGAAGCTTGCCGGCATCCCGGAGAAGATCGCCGGCGGGGTTTCCTCCTTCGAGACGCTGGAAGAGGCCTGCAATGCGGTGATCATGACGATCCAGATGGGCATTCCGGTTGCCCGCATCGAGCTTCTCGACGCGCTTCAGGTCAAGGCCTGCAACGCCTATTCCGGGCTCGACTTTCCCGAAACCCCGCTGCTTCTTCTGGAATTCCACGGCAGCGAGGAGGCGGTCGCCATGCAGTCGGCGCAGTTCGCCGAGATTGCGTCCGAATGCAGCGGCTCCGAATTCGTCTGGACCGCCAATGCCGAGGAGCGCACGAAACTGTGGAAGGCCCGTCACAGCGCCTATTGGGCCGGCCGGGCGCTTGCCCCCGAGCTCGACGGTTTGTCGACGGATGTCTGCGTGCCGATCTCGCGGCTTGCCGATTGCGTGCGCGAGACCCAGGAAGACGTGAAGCGCGAAGGCATTCTGGCGCCGGTCGTCGGCCATGCGGGCGACGGCAATTTTCATCTCCTCGTCCTGTTCGACAAGAACAATCCGGAAGAGATCGCCCGCGTCGAGGCCTTCACCACGCGGCTTGCCGAACGGGCCATCGCCATGGGCGGGACGGCGACCGGCGAGCACGGCGTTGGCCAGGGCAAGAAGAGGGTCGTCGCTGACGAGATCGGCACGGCGGTTGCCGCCATGCGCGCGATCAAGGAGGCGCTCGATCCGGACAATATCTTCAACCCGGGCAAGATTTTCTGAAGGGAGAAACACGCCAAAACTGTCTTTGTGCGGGAAGCCGAACTGGCCTGCATTTGCGCACCGTGATAGGTTCGCAGCAACGAGGTGCCGGGTGAGACGGGCCGTCTGAGATTGAGAGCGGTATCGGCGCCGCGGGCCTCCGCCCGACCGCGCCGGGGCTGGCCGGGCGAATGACGTAAGGGAACCGCGAGATTGCTGGGACGAATACTTGTTTTCATCGGGGCTCTGCTGGTTCTTCTGCTGTCTGCGGCGCTGGTCGTTCCCTATTTCGTCGACTGGAGCAGCTTCCGCCAGGAATTCGAGGTTCAGGCCAGCCGGGCGCTCGGCAAGAAGGTCGAGGTGGTCGGCGATGTCGATGTCCGGGTTCTGCCGTTTCCCGCAATCACCATGCATGACGTCAGGGTCGGGCGCGATGCTTCGGGCGCGCCGCTGGCAACGGCCGATGCCTTTTCCATGGATGCGGAGCTCGCGCCTTTCCTCAGCGGCGAAATCCGCATCTTCAAGATGCTGCTGGAGCATCCGGTCCTCAATCTGACGCTTGACGAAAGCGGAGCGCTGTCATGGACGGCGACCGGCAGCGCTCCGCTCTCTGCCCGGCGGGTGGTGTTCGAGGACGTGGAAATCAGAGACGGCGAAATCCGCCTGGCCGATCATGCCGGCGACCGGCTGCGCACGGTGTCCGATATTGACGCCATGCTCTCGGCCAACGCGATCGAGGGCCCGTGGCGGATGGAGGGCAATGCCGTGCTTGACGGGCATGCAGGCGCCTTCACCATCCTCACCGGACGGCCCGATCCGGAAACGGCAACGATGCGTTTGAGGCTTTCGGCCGATCCTGCCGAATGGCCGGTTTCGGCAGCGCTTGAGGGCGATGTCGCGCTTGAGGACGGAAAGCCGGTCTATGCCGGCGGTTTCCGCCTCGCCGTCACCCAGGAGGACGCGGAGGATGTGCCGCCGCCGCGCGCCAGCGGCCAGTTCGAACTCACCAATGAATCGATCTCCATTTCCGAATACCGGCTTGAGATCGGCACGCGCGTCGATCCCTATGTGATTTCGGGCGAGGCCAATTTCGATACGCGCCCGGGCGGCAGCTTCCTTCTGACGGCGGACGGCCAGCAGTTCAATGTCGAGCGGCTTTCCGACTACGACACCAATCTGAAAAAGGGCAGGGTGGCGACGCCGAACGCGCGCGAGCGGCTCGACATGCTGGTCGGTTTCCTGCAGCAGGTGCCGATCCCGCAATTGCCGGGCACCGTGACCTTCCGTTTGCCGGCGCTGGTTTCCGGCGACACCACGATCCGCTCGATCGTTCTCGACGCGGCGCCGGACGGCGACGGCTGGCGGATCGAGGACGGTTCGGCCGAACTGCCGGGCCGCACCCAGGTGGAGGCCGCGGGCCGGCTTTCGCTCGGGGAGGCGGCGTCGTTCACCGGTTCGCTGCTCGTCGCCTCGCGTCAGCCCTCGGGCCTTTCGCAATGGCTGACCGGCAGCGTCAGCCCGGAAATCCGGGCGCTCGATCGCGCCGGCTTCTCGGCCGATGTCGATCTGGCGGACGGAAGCCAGATCTTCGAGAACCTGCAGATCGTTGCCGGCGACGCCGTGCTCGATGGCGCGATGTCGCGCCGGTCGAGTGGTGCGGCGACGCCTGAACTCGATCTTGATCTCTCCGGCAATGTCATCGATTTCAATGCTTTGCGGGCGCTGGCGGGACTGATGGTCGGCGAGAATATCGACAGCGGCCTGAGCCGCCACCGCATTCGCGCATCGCTGAGGGCAGGCGCGGTCAATGCCTTCGATCTGAGCGCAGCGCTTGTCGACACGGCGTTCGTTTACCAGTCCGGCGCGCTTTCCGTTGATCATCTGGAGATCGGCGACCTTGCGGGCGCGGCGATCACGCTTTCCGGGCAGGCCCGGACGGATCGCGACCTGCCGTCAGGCTCCGGGCGTTTGACATTTTCCGCAGAGGATATCTCCGGCTTCGTCGCCACGCTCCAGAAGCGGTTCGGCGCGCATCCGTTCCTGTCCATGCTGGCGGAAAACGCCGCCTGGTACCGGAACGCAGAAGCCGAGGCCGATCTCGCCTTCGGACAGGATGGCACGGCCGTTTCCGCGGTCTTTTCGGGCAGCGCCAATGGCAGCCGCATCTCCGGTTCATGGCGGCGCGACTCCGTTCTGGGACCGGGCGGGGTGAGCGGTCAGGTGCAGCTTTCCAACCCGGATGCGGCGATCGTCTTCGGCCAGGCCGGTCTTGCGCCACTGCCCATTCCGGCGCCTGCCGGCGCGCAGCTTTCGCTTTCGATCGAACGATCTGAGGGGGAGGGGCCGGTCGCCGTCGGCCTCAGGGCAGCAAGCGGCGAGACCCGGTTTACCACCTCGGGCGAGGCGAGCCTTGAAGCCGGTGATTTCCTGGCCGGCCGCTATTCCCTCTCGCTCGCAAGCCCCGATCTGGAGCCCTATCTTGCCATGAATGCCTTTGCCGTGCCGGGGACCGCCTTCGGCGTGCCTCTGTCGGTCAAGGCGAGCCTCGATGTCACCCCGGAGCAGTTCGCGCTCTCCGCCATTGAGGGCGATCTCGATGGCAATGGCGTGACGGGCCGTCTGGTGCTCAGGCGCGGCGAACCCGTCGTCCGGCTTGACGGGGCGCTTTCCCTCGATCGTCTCGACCTTGCCTGGCTGATGGAAACGGTGTTCGGCCCGAATTTCGTCCTGGGGCCGGAGGGGCTGCCGGATACGCCCTTCGGGACCGCCTATTTCGGCACGGCCGAGGCCGATATCGACGTTCAGGCCGCGGCCTTTGACGCCGGCCTGCCGGAACCGGTGACCGGCATGAGCGGCACGGTGGGCTTTCGCGGCGGCGGTCTGACGGTGACGGGCTTTGCCGGACGGCTCTTCGACGGAACGCTTTCGGGCGATCTGCAACTCGGCAATTCGGGCGGCGACGGTTATTTCCAGGCGCAGATCAACCTTGCCGATGCCGCCTTGCCGGACACGTTGTGGAAGGCTGGCGATAGGCCGGTTGCCAGCGGTCGGTTTGATCTCGGCCTCGTGGTCGAAACGACGGCCGACACGGCGGCCGGGTTGATGGCTGATGCAAGCGGTTCCGGCATGCTGACGCTGAAATCCCCCGTCATTGCGGGGCTGGATCTCGCCGTCACCGATCCGCTGCTCGCCTGGGCCGATTCGCAGGGCACCGAGGTTACCAATGCAGCGATCGAGGATGAAATGCGCGCGCTGATCTTCGGCGACGGCAGCTTTGCCGCGGGCGACATTGCGATTCCCTTCAGCATCACCGACGGCGTGCTTCAGGCCCGCAATGTCTTCGTCGACCTGCCGGAGGCGCGGGTCTACGGCGCGCTGCGCACCGACCTTGCCGAACGCGATCTGGAAGCCTCGGTCGATGTGGCGCTGAAACTCGGCGAAGCGAGCGAGGAGGGGGCAAGCGCCGGCTTCACAATCGGGTTCAACGGGGCGCTTTCCGATCCGGTTCGCAGCCTCGATCTGACGGAGGTGAACAACTTCCTCGCTCTCAGAGCGGTCGAGCGCGAACGCGCGCGCGTGGAGCGGCTGCAGGCCGATATCCTGGAAAAGCAGCGCCTCAGGCGCGAGGCGACGCTTTACGAATTTCGCGCGGAACAGCGGGCGCTGGAGCGCCGCCAGCGCGAGGAGGCCGAACGCCTGCGCCGAGAGGAAGAAGAGCGCCGCCGGGAAGAGAGCGACGAGGCTGCCGCCGGCGATCAGGCCGCAATTCCCGTACCCGACGCAGGCGGCGGATCGATGCAGGCCGACCCACAGCCCCAAGAGCCGAGCGACTGGGACAGGCTGATCGAATCGGTGATCCGCGGCGCCGAGGAGCAGCGCGGCGTCGAAGCGCCGCTTCCCTGAGAAGCCTCGAGCGCCTCCGCTTTTCTCCGGATCGCCAAAGCGCTTTCTCTCTGTTCGTGCGCGTTTGCGGACGGCGAACCGGTATCCACTTTTCCTGAAAATGTTCTAAAAATAGCCCGTTTTCGAACCCATATGTGCTGTTGCTGGACTGAAGCGCGATTTGCATTTATGGAAGAACCGGCTTTGCAGGAGACAGGACATTGAAACGCAGGGTTCTACTCGTCATCGGCTGGATCATGGTTGCGCTGGGCGTCATCGGCGTGTTTTTGCCGATCATGCCGACGGTGCCGTTCCTGATCGTTGCCGCCGCGGCCTTTGCGCGATCCTCGCCGGAGCTTGAAGCCCGGTTGATGAACCATCCCCGCTACGGCGCCCATCTTCGCCAGTGGCGCCACGAAGGCGCTATCGCCACCCCCGCCAAGATCCTGGCGGTAACGGCGATGGGGGTGAGCTTTCTGTCCGTGCTCTATTTCGCCTCGGCTTTCCTCTGGCTCCAGCTTGCCGTCGGCCTGGTGCTGTTGAGTTGCGCCGCTTTCGTCGTCACCCGTCCTGCGCCTGTCGCCGTGCGCGCGGACCGCTGAGGTCCGCAGGCTCCTCTCCGCTTCCCGCGGCTTTTTCAGCGCGATTGCGCCGTCTTCAACAGCGGCGCGTTGGACCAGTCCGGCTTGCTGATGCTCTGTCGCGGCGGCGATGACCGGTTCTCGATCCGGGCAAGCACGGCGCGGGCGAGCTCCCGGCCGGCCTGGCTGAAGTCCTCGCTCATGGCGATGATCTCCGGGCTGATCCAGTTGAGAAAGTCCGCCGGCTGCTTGGCGACGAGATCGACATCCTCCCCAAGCCTCAGGCCGCGCGCCCTGAGTGCGGCCATGATCGGGACGGCGCTGCTGCCGGAACAGGCAATGACGCCGTCCGGCGGCGTTGATGACGACAGCGCCGCCAGCACACCATTGCGGATTTCCGACAGCGACGAATCGGTGCTGACGGAGGTCAGCGGCGTCTCCTGCAGGCCGAAGCGGCTGAGGCCGCGCTCGAAGCCGGCGCGGAAATAGCGATAATAGGTGAGGTGGCTCGGCGGCTGCAGGCAGACGATACGGCGGCGTCCGCGCTCCGCAAGCCTTTCCACAGCGTCCATCGCATAGGCGTCGTTGTCGAAGTCGTGGAAGGGGTAGTCATGGTCGCTCTCCGTGCGGCCGTGCGCGGCAAAGGGCATGCCGCGCTCGCGCATCAGGGCGATGCGCGGGTCCTCCGGGGCGATGCGCGAGATGATCACGCCATCGGCGGAACCGGTGTCGAGAATGTAGCGGATCGGCGCCATCGGATCGTGATGGATCGGCTGCGGCATCAGCACCAGATGATAGGGCGTGTCCGAAAGGACGTCCGATATGCCGAATATCATCTGGCCGGACATGCCCATGATCTCTTCCTCCATGCTGAGGACGAGCGCGATTACATTGGTCTTGCCGGTGCGAAGCCTGACGCCGGCGCGGTTCGGCATGTAGCCGAGCTGCTTGGCGACGAGGCGAACGCGCTCCTTGGTGTGCTCGGCGATATCCGGCGCGTCCTTCAGCGCGCGGGAGACGGTCGTCACGCCGAGTCCGGTCATATAGGCAATGGTCTTCAGTGTCGGGCGCGTATTGCTTGTCTCGCGCGATCTTCCGGTCGTGGGCTTCATCGACGTCTTTCATCTCCCGCGTCGCGCGTGCCGCGCGTTCGCACGGGCCCTGCGGCCCGTCTCCTCCCTGCTGATGGAGCGTATCGGACAACAGGCCGGATCCGGCCTGAAATGCAACGATACGCTGATTCTCGCTGGCAACGCCAATCCTGCGTGCATTCTTGTCGTTTTTGAGCGTCCTCGCCCGCCGCACATCCGGATCTGGCGGAGCCTCCCTCCCGACGGCCCCTCCGTAGCGCCGGTCAAGCCGGCCCTGCTTGGCGCCTGCCGGCTGCCCGCAGTCTAGCGCGAGAATTGCTGTAACGATACAGAAAAATAGCTGTCGCGTGTTAGGCAGACTATTTAAGGCCGTGGCGCATGTGCGTGGAACTGTCGGTTGCCAGGATGTTGCGGATGCGAACAAGCTTGACGGACGTTGCGAAGAAATCCATATTAATACAATTAATACAAGATTTTATTTAGAAATTGCAATGCAAAAAATCGAAGTATATTCGGTCTGCGCCTTAGGTCGAAAGTAGTAGTTTGACAAAAATCGGAACAAAAAGGTTGCGCCCTATTTGGCTTTCGCATACCTTTTTCCGGCAACGTTTCAGTTGGGAGGACAGTATGAAACATGCAATTCTCACCGCCGCTCTGGCGGCCGGCGTAGCCATGCCTGTCGCAGCCAGCGCGACCGACCTTGAGGTGACCCACTGGTGGACATCGGGCGGCGAGGCTGCGGCCGTGAAGGTGCTGGCTGACAATTTCAACGAAACCGGAAATAACTGGGTGGACAGCGCCATCGCCGGTTCCGGTTCGACCGCCAACCCGATCATCATCAGCCGCATTCTCGGCGGCAATCCCATGGGCGCGACCCAGATGAACACCGGCCGCGACGCCGAGGAACTGATCAAGGCCGGCCTGATGCTGGACCTGACGGATCTCGCCGAGAAGGAAAACTGGCGCGAGAAGATCCGCCCCGCCAAGCTGCTTGAGGCGTGCGAATATGACGGCCGCATCTATTGCGTGCCGATCAACATCCATTCTTGGCAGTGGATGTGGCTGAACCGCCACGTGTTCGAGGACAACGGCATTCCGGTGCCGACCAACTGGCAGGAACTGGTCGATGCGGCGCCGGCGCTGCAGGAAGCCGGCGTCATTCCGCTCGCCACGGGCCAGCCCTGGCAGGTCGACGGCATCCGCAACGTGATGCAGGTCGCCATCGGCGGCGTCGACAATTATCTCGCCGTCAACGGCGACAAGGATCCGGATGCCGTGATGAGCGACGAGAACCGCGCCATCTGGGAAGCCTTTGCACAGGCGCGCGACATGGTTGATGACGCCTATTCCGGTCGCGACTGGAACGTCGCCACCAATATGGTGATCCAGGGCGACGCGGCCGCGCAGATCATGGGCGACTGGGCGCAGGGCGAATTCGCCCAGGCGGGCCAGGAGGCCGGCGTCGATTATGATTGCCTTCCCGGACTCGGCAACAATCCGGTGCTCGATACGGGCGGCGATGCCTTCTATTTCCCCAAGACGAACGACGAAGAGATCACGGCGGCCCAGCTCGAGCTGGCCTCCATGCTGGTTTCGCCGGAAACCCAGGTCGAGTTCAACCTCGTCAAGGGCTCGCTTCCGGTGCGCGGCGATGTCGATCTCGAAGCCGCCAATGCCTGCATGAAGAAGGGTCTCGAAATCCTCGCCAATCCGGACAACGTCCTGCCGTCGACCGAGCAATTGCTCGATTCCGATACGCAGGGCCAGATCACGGACCTTGCGCTGGAGTTCTTCTCCTCCGACATGACGGTCGACGAGGCGCTCGAACAGCAGCAGTCGATCATCGAACAGGCCATGTAAGCCTCGGCCGAAAGGGACAAGGGGCTGGCCCGGCTCTGACGCGGCTTGCCCCTTTTCCTTCCGGATCCATGCCAATCTGAGAGGGGAGCTGCAATGGCTGCTGTTGCTCGCCGTCCGTTCGGTCTGTTCAAGAATCTGAACGCCAAGATCGCGGCAATCCCGATGATGCTGACCGCCGTGGTCATCTTCATCGGCTGCACCGCCTGGACGGTTATCTATTCATTCACCGACTCGCGGCTTCTGCCGAGCGAGAATTTCGTCGGCTTTTCCCAGTATGACCGCCTGTTCGACACGACCCGCTGGAATGTGGCGATCGTCAACCTCCTGATCTACGGAGGCTTGAGCCTCGTCTTTTCCTTTGTCGTCGGCTTTCTTCTGGCGACGCTGCTCGACCAGAAAATCCGCTTCGAGAACACCTTCCGCACGATCTTTCTCTATCCCTTCGCGCTCTCCTTCATCGTCACCGGCCTCGTCTGGCAATGGATCCTCGATCCAGGCCTCGGCGTGCCGAAATTTCTGGACGACCTCGGCCTGCCCGGGGGCGATTTCGCCATGCTCGGCAACAAGAGCACGGTCATCTATGCGCTGGTGATCGCGGGGCTCTGGCAGGGAACGGGGCTTGTCATGGTGCTGATGCTGGCGGGCCTGCGCGGCATCGATGGCGAAATCTGGAAGGCGGCCAAGGTCGACGGCATCCCCGCCTGGCGGACCTATCTCTTCATCGTCATTCCGATGATGCGCGGCGTGTTCGTGACGACGCTCGTCATCGTCGCCTCGGGCATTGTCCGCGTCTACGACCTCGTCGTGGCGATGACGCAGGGGGGACCTGGCTTTGCCTCCGAAGTGCCGGCCAAATATGTCTACGACCTGATGTTCCAGCGCGGCAATATCGGCCAGGGGCTCGCCGCCTCGACCGTGATGCTGGTCACCGTCTTTATCATCCTCGTGCCCTGGGCGCTGATGGAATTCAGAGACAAGAAGAAATGAGGAGGGGATGATGAGTGCAGTTGCTTCCAATGAACCGTCGGGGCCGCGCCCCAGGCGCCGCTTCGCGCCGTCGCGGATCATTCTCTATTCCATCCTGTTCGTCGCCGCGGTCTATTATCTCATTCCGCTCTATGTGATGGTGGTGACCTCGCTGAAGGGCATGCCGGAAATCCGCATGGGCAATATCTTCGCGCCGCCCGTCGAAATCACCTTCGAACCCTGGGTCAAGGCGTGGAGCCAGGCCTGCACCGGGCTCTACTGCGAAGGCATCCGCGTCGGCTTCTGGAATTCGGTCAAGATCACCGTTCCGGGTATCATCGTCTCGATCGCGGTCGCCTCGGTCAACGGCTATGCGCTGGCGAACTGGCGCTTCAAGGGCTCGGAATTCTTCTTCACGGTGCTGCTCTTCGGCGCTTTCATTCCCTACCAGGTGATGCTTTATCCGCTGGTGATCATCCTTCGGGAACTGCACATGTTCTCGACGCTTCCGGGCATCGTGCTGGTCCATACCATTTTCGGCATGCCGATCCTGACGCTCCTGTTCCGCAACTATTTCGCCTCGTTGCCGGAGGAGCTGTTCAAGGCGGCGCGCGTCGACGGCGCCGGCTTCTGGCAGATCTTCTTCCGCATCATGCTGCCGATGTCGCTGCCGATCTTCGTCGTCGGCATGATCATCCAGACGACCGGCATCTGGAACGACTTCCTCTTCGGCGTGATCTTCGCCGGCCAGCAGAACTATCCGATGACGGTGCAGCTCAACAACATCGTCAATGCGGTGCAGGGGGTCAAGGAATACAACGTCAACATGGCGGCAACGCTTCTGACCGGCCTCGTCCCGCTGGCCGTCTATTTCGTTTCCGGACCGCTTTTCGTGCGCGGCATCGCCGCCGGCGCGGTGAAAGGGTGAATGATGACTACGAGTGTTTCAATCAAGGATCTCTCGCTCTCCTTCGGCGCCGTCGACGTGCTGAAAAATCTCGATCTCGACATCAAGGACGGCGAGTTCCTGGTGCTTCTCGGTTCGTCGGGGTGCGGCAAGTCGACGCTTCTGAACTGCATCGCCGGGCTTCTGGACGTTACCGCCGGGCAGATTTTCATCAAGGACAGGAACGTGACCTGGCTCGAACCGAAGGATCGCGGCATCGGCATGGTGTTCCAGTCCTATGCGCTCTATCCGCAGATGACGGTGGAGAAGAACCTGTCCTTCGGACTGCAGGTTGCCAAGGTCTCCAAGGCTGAGATCGAAAAACGCGTCAAGCGGGCCTCCGAAATTCTGCAGATCGAACCGCTTCTGAAGCGCAAGCCCGCCGAGCTTTCGGGCGGCCAGCGCCAGCGCGTCGCCATCGGCCGCGCGCTTGTGCGCGATGTCGATGTCTTCCTGTTCGACGAGCCTCTGTCCAATCTCGACGCAAAGCTGAGGTCGGAGTTGCGCGTCGAGATCAAGCGCCTGCATCAGTCGCTGGAAAATACGATGGTTTACGTGACCCACGACCAGATCGAGGCGATGACGCTTGCCGACCGGATCGCGATCATGCGCGGCGGCGTCATCCAGCAGCTCGACGAGCCGACGACGATCTACAACCGCCCGGTCAACCGTTACGTCGCAGGCTTCATCGGCTCGCCCTCGATGAACTTCCTTGGCGGGGAACTGGCGGAAAAGGACGGGAAGACGATCTTCCGGTCCAACGGCGTCGACTTTGCCCTCGAGGGTTATGACGGCAACGGCCCTCTGCCGTCGTCGGGCAAGGTCACGCTCGGCGTCAGGCCCGAGCATGTGATGGTCGATGACGAGATCCAGGCCGGCCAGGAGGTGCATGAGGCCGTGGTCGATCTCGAGGAGCCCATGGGCGCGGACAATCTCCTGTGGCTGAAACATGCCGGCCATCTGTTCACCGTGCGCGTCGGCGGCAACAAGCGCTACAAGCCGGGGCAGCAAATCAGGCTCGCCTTCGCCATGGAACTGGCATCCCTGTTCGACGCGGAAACGGAGCTTAGGCTGTGATGCAATTGGAAAGTCCCGGCTTTCCCTTTCTGGCAAACGCGATAGAATTGCGGGACGGAAACACCTTTGCCGGCGCATGCCCGCGCCGGTCTCAATGCGGAGTTCGGCAGCACGCAACTGCCGGGAGGATGAGATGACGAAACTCGGATTTCAACTGTACAGCGCGCGCAATTATCAGCCCTTTTCCGGCGTGTTCCGCAAGCTCGCGGCCGCGGGTTATGGCGAGGTCGAGGGCTACGGCGCGCTTTATGACGATCTCGACGAGGCCGGCCTCGACCGGTTGGCCGCCGACCTCGAGGCAATCGGCCTGTCGATGCCGACCGGCCATTTCGGTCTGGCCATGCTGGAGGAGGACCCGGACCGCGTTCTGGAGATCGCCTCCAGGCTGAAGATGGACAGCGTGTTCTGCCCCTTTCTCCTGCCCGACCAGCGGCCCGACACGGCGAAGGGATGGAAGGAGTTCGGCGCGCGGCTGGAGGCGGCCGGAAAACCCTTCCGTGACGCCGGCCTCGTCTTCGGCTGGCACAACCACGATTTCGAGTTCGCGCTTCTGCCGGACGGCACGGCGCCGATGCGGCACCTCATGGCAGGCGGCCCGTCGCTTGCCTGGGAGGCCGATATCGCCTGGGTGATCCGCGGCGATGCCGATCCCTATTTCTGGATCGAGCTGTTCAAGGAGCGCATCACCGCCGTCCATGTGAAGGATATTGCGGAAGCCGGCGAGAACGAGGACGAGGATGGCTGGGCCGATGTCGGTTATGGCACGGTCGACTGGAAGGGGCTGATGAAGGTGCTGAAGTCCATGCCGATCAGGCATTACATCGTCGAGCATGACAATCCGAACGACGTCGATCGTCTGATCGAACGTTCGATCGCGTCCTTCCAGACCTTCTGAACGAGGCAAACATGACCAAGGAACTGGGTGTCGGCATCCTCGGATGCGGCAATATTTCCGCGACCTATTTTTCGCTCGCGCCGATGTTCAAGGGGCTGAAGGTGCTGGCCTGCGCCGACATCAACGCGGCCGCGGCCGCGGCGCGGGCGGAGGAGTACGGCGTCACGGCGCAGGGCGTGGACGATCTCTTCGCCAATGACGAGATCGACGTCATCGTCAACCTCACCATTCCGGCGGCGCATTACGACATGTCGCGGCGCGCGCTCGAAGCCGGCAAGCATGTCTATTCGGAAAAGCCGCTCGTGCTTTCCGTCGACGAGGGCAAGGAACTCGGACGCCTCGCGGCGGAAAAGGGCCTTGCCGTCGGCTGCGCGCCGGATACGTTCCTGGGCGGCGCCCATCAGCGCGCCCGTAAATATATCGATGAGGGCGGGATCGGGCGGGTCACCTCCGGCACCTGCCATGTGATGAGCCCGGGCATGGAGATGTGGCATCCGAACCCGGACTTCTTCTTCCTGCCGGGCGGCGGCCCGGTTCTCGATCTCGGACCCTATTATATCGCCAATCTGATCAACCTGATCGGACCGGTGAAACAGGTGGCGGCGCTGACCTCGATGGCGAACGAGACCCGCACCATCACCTCCGAACCGCGGCGCGGCGAGATCATCCCGGTCAAGACGCCGACCAATATCCACGCGCTTCTCGAGTTTGAAAGCGGCGCAACGGTCTCGCTTGCGGCAAGCTGGGATGTGTGGGCGCACCGCCATTCCCCCATGGAGCTTTACGGCACCGAAGGCTCGCTGTTCGTGCCCGATCCGAACTTCTTCGGTGGAACGGTGGAGGCGGCCGGACGCGACGGCGCCGTTGAGGTGCTGGACCTCGGCGATCATCCCTTCGGCAAGGCGAACCAGAACCTCGACAAGGGCGGGCGGGCAAACTACCGCACGGCGGGCCTGGCGGATATGGCGATGGCGCTGATCGAGGGGCGTGACGCCCGCTGTTCGCTCGAACGCGCGCTGCATGGGGTCGACGTGATGGCGGCAATCCTGAGATCGGGCGAAACCGGCGCTTTCGTGCCGCTGTCGACGACCTGCACCCAGCCGGCGGCCCTCGACGCCGAGGCGGCCGCGGCGCTTCTGCGGTAACAAGGCCCGATGCCTTGCCCTCAGGCGGAGCGTCGCTGCGGCGGCGTTCCGACCCTTCCGGCATGTCTCGCGCCTTCCGGCGTAAGGCCGGTCCATATCCGGAACGCCCGGTTGAAGGAATTCGGCTCGCTGAAGCCGAGGAGAAACGAGATCTCCGCCGACGGCAATGCCGTTGTCGTCAGATAGTGCCAGGCCAGGGCCTCGCGCGTCTCCTGCAGTATCTGCTGGTAGGAACAACCTTCCGATTCGATGCGTCTCTGCAGCGTACGCTTGCTCAGAGAGAGCTTGGTTGCCACCGCCTCGATCGATGCGAGCCCGCTCGGCAGGCCTTCCAGCAAGGCGGCCTTCACCCGTCTGACGGTCGTTGCGCCTTCCTCCAGATCGGCGAGCCGTTCACGCAGGCCCGGTTCGAATGCGTCCCACAGGCTTTCATTCGAGGTCAGGAAGGGGCGGGCGGCATCGCTTGCGGAGAAGGTCACGGCGTTGCGCGCGGCCGGTTTCATGCGTGCGCCGAGAAAGTCCTCGAAGGGCCTGGCCTGGGCCGGCGGTGCGGTCGTTTCGACCTCGACCGGTTTGATCAGTTCACGCGTGCCCATGCGCGCGAGCGTTACGGCAAAAAGCAGTTCGAACTGGATCATGCTTTGCGGCGGGTGGAATGGCGCATCAAGCCATGTCATCTCGACCGTCACAATATCCTCTGTTTCGATGAGGTCGAGGCGCATGGGCGCTATCAGTTTCTTGTAGGCCCTGATGCGGCTGAGCGCCACGCCGAGGTTGGGGCTGCACAGGGCGGCGAACAGGGGCGGCGAGAAGGATTCGGCGCGGACGGCCCGGCAGAGTTTCAGGGGAAAGAGCCGGTCATCCTGCGCCACCGCCTCCCAGAGACGGTAATAGTCCTCCGAGGCGAGCCGGAGGCCGGGACGCTGCAGAAGATCATCGGCGAGCCCGGCGCGCCTGAGGATGTCGGCCGGCACGAGGCCGAGATCCTTGAGCAACGGACGCCACGTGGCGTCAAGCGCATAGCCGGTCGTCATCATATGTGGCTTCATCCCTCATAGCGCGCTTCCGCTTTTCCTGGAAACGCTTCGACCCATCAACGCATTCTGCATGATCCGGCGTCAGTTGCCCATGCCGAATTGCGCCTTGAGACCGCCGATGAAGGTCGCGTCATCGCTTGCGGCGCGCCTCTCGAGAATGTCCACCGCATCTTCGCCCGCGGCATAGCGCAGTTGCGGCGTTTCGTCGGTGGCCGCGCGATAGACCACTTCGGCGATGGTTTCCGGCGACGAGCCGTTTTCCATCATCGGCCCGATGGCCTCAAGCAGCGTGTTCACAACCGGCTGGTATTCCTCAAGCGCTGGATCATTGCTGAAGTCGAGGGAGCGGCCGGAAAAATCGGTCCGTATGCCGCCCGGCTCCACGATCTTCACGGCGATGCCGAGGGGCTCCAACTCGAAATGCAGCGATTCCGACAGGCCTTCCACGGCGAATTTCGTGCCGTGATAAAGTGCCCCGAGCGGAAAGGTCATTCGTCCGCCGATCGATGAGATATTGACGATCACGCCGCTCTTTTGGGCGCGAAAATGCGGCAGCAGCGCCTTCGTGACGGCGATGAGGCCCATAACATTGACATCGAATTGCCGGCGGGCCTTCTCGAGCGGCGTCGCCTCCAGCGGCCCGAAGGCGCCGTAGCCGGCATTGTTGACCAGCACGTCGATTGCTCCGAAGGCCGAAATGCCGGCCTGGACGGCGCTCTCGATCGACCTCTGGTCCTCCACGTCGAGGCGGGCGACGAGCGTGCGGTCGAGACGCGTCAGTTCGGTTTCCTTCTCGGGCGCGCGCATGGTCGCGACCACGTTCCAGCCCTTGGCCTGGAACAGCCGCGCCGCAGCGCGGCCGAGGCCGCTCGACGTGCCGGTGATAAGAACGGTCCTTGTCATGATGTTTGCCTTTCCTGATCTCGACGGGAGATGGCAGGATAGCCGCCAGGGAAAGCGGCCGCATTGGCGGATGATGCCGTTCTTCAATCCGATCGCGCCAACCGATCCCTTCGGCCCGGCAGCCAAGAACATGGATCATTGCGGGCGAATGGACTATAGTCCGGCCTGGATTTTCCCAATGGCGGGCGGCCTTTTGCCGCGCGCTTTCTCCCACGAGCGCCTCTTCACGCGAAGGTTCCGTCCCTGAACCGGGGCGCCACGTCGAAATCAGGATGACAATAATGAGCTGGACACCGTCCGAAACGCGCTATGACACGATGAAATATAACCGCTGCGGCACTTCGGGCCTGAAGCTGCCGGCAATCTCGCTGGGGCTCTGGCACAATTTCGGCGACGACACGCCGCGCGAGCGCAAGGTCGCGATCTGCCAGACCGCCTTTGACGCGGGCATTACCCATTTCGATCTCGCCAACAATTACGGCCCGCCGGCGGGCACCGCCGAGACGGCCTTCGGTTCGATCATGAAGAAGGAGTTCGCCGGCCTGCGCGATGAAATGATCATCTCGTCAAAGGCGGGTTACGGCATGTGGCCGGGTCCCTATGGCGAATGGGGCAGCCGCAAATACATGATCGCCTCCTGCGACCAGAGCCTGAAACGGCTCGGTCTCGACTATGTCGACATCTTCTACTCGCACCGCTTCGATCCCGACACGCCGCTTGAGGAAACCATGCTGGCGCTCGACCATATCGTCCGTTCGGGCAGGGCGCTTTACGTGGGTATCTCGTCCTATAATTCGCAGCGCACCCGCGAGGCCTATGCGATCCTGAAGGAA
Organism: Martelella sp. AD-3; assembly: GCF_001578105.1. Lineage (GTDB taxonomy): Bacteria > Pseudomonadota > Alphaproteobacteria > Rhizobiales > Rhizobiaceae > Martelella. The sequence continues at coordinate 1,292,484 of NZ_CP014275.1, forward strand.
CTGAAGACGCCCTTCGTCATCCACCAGCCGAGCTATTCGATGATCAACCGCTGGGTCGAGGATGACGGGCTTCTTGATACGCTGGAGGAACTCGGCCTCGGCTCGATCGTGTTCTCGCCGCTCGCCCAGGGCATGCTGACGTCCAAATATCTGAACGGCATCCCGCAAGACAGCCGCGCCGCCCAGGGCAAGTCGCTGCAGCAGGCCTTCCTGAAGGACGAGACGATCGCCCATATCCGCGCGCTGAACGCGATCGCCGAGCGGCGCGGCCAGACGCTGGCGCAGATGGCGCTCGCCTGGGTGCTGCGCAAGGGCCGGGTAACGACGGCGCTGATCGGCGCGAGCCGTCCCGAACAGGTGACCGACTGCGTGGCAGCCCTCGACAATCCCGATTTCACCGATGCCGAACTGGCGGAAATCGATACCTACGCGCTCGACGCCAATATCAACATCTGGGCGAGATCGGCCGAGCGGAAAGGCCCCGAACGCAAGAAATAAAAAAAGCCTGCGGGTGGCAGCTACGACACCCGCAGGCCACTTCCCCCGGCCATGCGCGTGCCCGGGGGAAGTCTTCATGGCGTTTATTCGGCCACAAAGCAGTCGGTCAGATTGCCGGCCAAGTTTTCCAGCAGAATGAAGTAGAGGTCGGGTCCGTCTTCAAGGCCGGCGCCCAGCGGATCGAGAACGCCGGTGCGGGCGTCGGTTCCCTCGATGACCGCGTCGATGATTTTCGGCGGGAATTGCGGTTCGGAGAAGACGCAGGCCGCTCCCAGTTCCGTCAGCTTGTCGTGGATTTCGCGAATACGCTGGGCGCTCGGCGGCGCTTCCGGATTGACGGTGATCGAACCTGCCGCCTCGACGCCGAAGCGATGACCGAAATAGTGATAGGCGTCGTGGAAGACCACATAGGGTTTTGCCGGAACGCTGTCGATCTGGGCCTGGATGCCGGTGGTCAGTTCGTCGAGCCTGGTCTCCAGTTTCGCGGCATTGTCCGCATAGATTTCGGCGTTGGCAGGGTCGCGTTGAGACAGGGTTTCGGCCATGGCGGCGGCGAAGGCCCGCGCATTCAACGGATCGAGCCACATATGCGGGTCGACTTCTCCGTCATGATGGTGTCCGGCTTCTTCGTGCTCGTGCTCGTGCTCGTGCTCGTGCTCGTGGTCGTCTCCGGCTTCGCCATGGTCGTCGTGGTCGTGCTCGGCATGCGCATCCTCGTCATGATCGTGGTCATGAACGTCGAAGGCGCCGCCCTCGCGCGGTTCCAGCGTTTCCACGCCGGGGGCTTCCTCCAGCTCCACGATCTCGGCGTTGCCGCCGAGCGCCTCGAGCGGCTTGTCGAGGAAGTGCTCGAGCGCCGGGCCGATCCAGAACACGACGTCGGCCTCCTGCAGTGCGCGGGCCTCGGAGGGAGCCATGCTGTAGGTGTGCGGCGAGGCCGCGCCCTTGACCAGAAGCGTCGTCTCGGTCTCCGTTCCGGCCGTGATTGCGGTTGCCAGCGAATAGAGCGGCTTGATCGATGTGACCACCTTCAGGTTATCGTCCGCGATGGCGGCGCCTGCGGCCGAAACGGCAACCGTTGCGAGAAGAAGCGTATGAAGGGATTTCATCAGGACCTCACTTGCATGGGAATGTAATGTTATTACATCAATTGCGTAATGCTATAACGTATGTCATGGAACGCCGCAAGACGGAGTTTTCAGAAATTGACCAAGACCAATGACGAGGCCGGACTGCTGGTTTCGATGCAGGATGCCGGGATCAGGCGCGAGGGGCGCTTCCTGGTGCGCGGCGTCAGCTTCGATGTGCGCCGCGGCGAAATCGTCACCCTGATCGGGCCGAACGGCGCCGGCAAATCGACGAGCGCGAGGATGGCGATCGGCGTGTTCGAGCCGGACGAGGGCAGGGTGTGGCGCGCGTCCCGCCTGAAGATCGGCTATGTGCCGCAGAAGCTCAATATCGATCATTCGCTGCCGCTGACCGTGCGCCGTCTGATGACGGTGACGGGGCCGCTGTCGCGCGCGGAGATCTCCGAGGCGTTGGAGGCGGTCGGCCTGTCTCATATGGAAGAGGCAAGCGTTCAGACCCTGTCGGGCGGCGAATTCCAGCGGGCGCTTCTGGCCCGGGCAATCGCCCGCAAGCCGGACCTGCTGGTGCTCGACGAACCGGTGCAGGGCGTCGACTATTCCGGCGAGATTGCGCTTTACGAGCTGATCTCGAAGATCCGCGACCGCCAGGGCTGCGGCGTGCTGATGATTTCGCACGATCTGCATGTGGTGATGGCTCAGACCGATATTGTGGTGTGCCTGAACGGCCATGTCTGCTGCACGGGAACGCCAGAGGCCGTCAGCGGCAGCGAGGCCTATCAGGCGCTGTTCGGCGGGCGGGCATCGGGCGCGCTGGCGCTTTACCGCCATCATCACGACCACACTCATATGCCGGACGGCCGGGTGCGCCATGCCGATGGCTCGGTGACCGACCATTGTCATCCGCAGGACGGCCACCACGCGCATCATGACAGCGAGAAATCCCATGCTTGACGATTTCTTCACCCGCGCGCTGATTGCCGGCATCGGCGTTGCCCTGATGGCGGGGCCGCTCGGCTGCTTCATCATCTGGCGGAAGATGGCCTATTTTGGCGATACCATGGCGCACTCGGCATTGCTCGGCGTCGCGCTCTCGCTGCTCTTTGCCGTCAATCTCACCCTCAGCGTCTTCGTGGTCGCGACGGCGATTTCGGTCCTGCTCATTCTGCTGGAGCGCCGACGGGCCCTCTCCACCGACAGCCTGCTTGGCATTCTCGCCCATTCGACGCTCGCCGTCGGGTTGGTGATCGTTTCCTTCCTCACCTGGGTCCGGGTCGATCTCATCAGCTTTCTCTTCGGCGACATCCTGTCGGTCACGCGTGCCGATATTGCCATCGTCTGGCTGGGCGGGCTGGTCGTCGTCGGCGCGATTGTCGCGCTGTGGCGGCCGCTGCTTGCCGCGACCGTCTCGCCGGAAATCGCGCAGGCGGAAGGCCTGCGGCCTGAAACAGCGCGCTTCGTCTTTATGCTGCTGATGGCGCTGGTGATCGCGATCGCCATGAAGATCGTCGGCATCATGCTGATCACGTCGCTGCTGATCGTGCCGGCGGCGACCGCGCGCCGCTTTGCCCGGACGCCGGAGGCCATGGCGATGATCGCCTCGCTGATCGGCGCGGTCTCCGTGGTGATGGGCCTCTACGCTTCGCTGTATTACGATACGCCCTCTGGACCCTCGATCGTCGTTGCCGCCATGCTGCTTTTCGTTGCCGGCCTGGCGCCTCTTGCAGTCCGACGCGCATGAAGGAGGTTTTGTCATGCCCATAGCCACCCGTAAACTGACGCGCAACCAATCTCTCGTCTTCGATTGCCTTTCCGGCAGCGACGGGCCGCTCAGCGCCTACACCATCCTCGACAGGCTGAGGGATCACGGTTTCAAGGCACCGCTTCAGGTCTATCGCGCGCTCGACAAACTCACCGATGCCGGCATGGTGCACCGGCTGGAAAGCATGAATGCCTATGTCGCCTGCGCCCATCCGGACGAGGACTGCACCCATCACGGCATGACCGCCTTTGCCATCTGCGAGGGGTGCGGCGCGGTGATCGAGTTCCATGCCCATGAAATAGAACATGCGCTGGCGGCGCTGGCGCAGAGCAGGAAATTCAGGCCCGAGCGGATGACGGTGGAAATGCGCGGCCTGTGCGAGGCCTGCCGAAGCTGAATGGCATAGGCGCCGGTCAGGAAGCTTTTTGCGCGGCCGTGTCGCCACCGCTTTTCGCCGAGGGCGGCTGCCGGTCTTCCTCGCCCGGATTGTCGAGAGATGTCAGGTTGCGCCCTGCCTGTTTGGCCGCATAGAGCGCCCGGTCCGCCCGTATCAGCAGGCTGCGCGGTTCGTGATGCGTCCTGGAGGGGCGTTCGGTCGCAACGCCGATCGAGACGGAGAGCCGCTTCAGCGGGCTTGTCGCATGCGGGATGTCGATCCGGGCGATGGCCTCGTGGATCCGGCCGGCCATTCTCAGTCCGCCATTTTCCTCGCAGTTCGGCAGCACCAGCGCGAATTCCTCGCCGCCGAAACGCGCCGGCAGGTCGCTTTCGGCGCGCGTGCTCGCCTTGAGCGCGGCGGCAACCTGCTTGAGGCACTCATCGCCGGCCGGATGGCCGTAGGTGTCGTTATAGCCCTTGAAGTGATCGATATCGATCATCAGCAGGGTCAGAGGCTCGCCGCTGAACCGCGCCGTCTCCCAGCTTTGCCGCAGGCATTCGTCAAACAGGCGCCGGTTGGCAAGGTCGGTCAGCGCATCGGTGTTGGAGATATGATCGAGCGAGCGATACTCGCTCAAAAGCGCCTCGCCGCGCAGCTTCTCGCGCAGGTAAAGCAGGAAGATCTTTCGCTCGATTGTTTCGATCCGCAGGTTGGCGAGCAGCGTCAGCGTCGTCGTCGCCAGAAGAAAGATCAGCGGCGAGGTCTTCTCGTCGGAAGTGAGCGTCGGCAGAGGCAAGATGAAGTAGACGGCGATGGCGAAGTTGATCCCCGAGGCCAGAAGCGCCTGGGGCGGGCGCAGGGGCAGGGCGATATTGGCGATGACGGCGACAAGAATGAAGGTATAGGGCTCATAGCGCACGATCGGATTGCCGACCGTAACCAGCATCAACCCGGCTCCGAGCGAGGCGACGGAGATACCGAGGATCGACATCAGTCCCGGCAGTCGCGTGTCGTGGCGCTGCGCGATCACCAGTGACAGCGCTGCCACCAGAACGCCGATAACGCCTGCCCGGATGATCGAGAGCTCCACAATCAGGTTCGGGCGGTAGACCAGGTCGACGATAACGAAGGCAAACAGAAAAGCGATGCCGACCAGCGCGGTGCGGACGATCTGGCGATGGCGGCTGGCGTGGATATGGGCATTGAACCGTTCTTCGAGTTCCGGCGGAAATGTCAGCACCCAGCCCTTGCGCGAAAGCTGCCTGCCGATCAATTCGTCAAGCGCCTGGTCGCGTTTCGGCAAGGTGATGAACGGCGACGGATTCATCCGGTTGAACCGCTTCCGATAACCGTGAGTTCGCGTTCGAACCGCTTCCAGTTTTCCTGATAGCTTGTCGCCGAGCGGCGCAGACCCTCGATTGAAGCCGCATCGAGCGTGCGCACCGCCTTCGCCGGAGCGCCGACGATAAGGCTGTTGTCGGGAAAGGTCTTGCCTTCCGTCACCAGGGCATTGGCGCCGACAAGGGAGTTGCTGCCGATAACCGCGCCGTTGAGAATGGTGGCGCCCATGCCCACGAGGCTGTTGTCGCCGATCGTGCAGCCGTGAATGATGGCGTGATGGCCGATCGTGCAGCCCCTGCCGATGGTCGCGGGCGCGCCCATGTCGGTGTGGATCATCACGCCGTCCTGTATGTTGCTGCCGGCGCCGATGGTGATCGGTTCGTTGTCGCCGCGCAACACGGCCCTGAACCAGATACCAACATCGTCGCCGATGATGATGTTGCCGATCACCGCAGCATCGGGTGCGATCCAGAAGGCGCCTTGCGCGGGAAGTGTCGGTCGGCGGTCGCCGAGCGCGTAAATCGTCAATTTCCGTCCTCCTGAGAAACGTCAGAGTATATCAGATCACGTCGAATGCAAGTTTTGCGACAGTGTCGATCTCGCAGGCGATCCTGTCGCCGCGTGAAACCGGCCCCACCCCGGAGGGCGTTCCGGTCAGGATGATGTCGCCGGGCGCAAGCATGACGTAGCGAGACAGTTCCGCGATGATTTCCGGCACTTTCCAGATCATCTGGCTGAGGTCGCCGCGCTGGGTTTCCGCGCCGTTGCGATAAAGCGTGATCGCGCCTGCGTCGGGATGGCCGATATCCGCGGCGCGCGCGATTTCGGATACCGGCGCCGAATGCTCGAAGGCCTTCGCCATCTCCCAGGGCCGGCTCTTCGTTTTCGCCTCGTCCTGTATATCGCGCCGCGTGAAATCCACCGAGACGCCATAGCCGTAGACGCAGTCGAGAGCCTTCTCAAGGTTGATATCGCTGCCGCCGGCCTGAAGCGCCACATAACACTCGACCTCGTGGTGCACATTCGCCGAGCGGCTCGGATAGGGAAAGGAAAGGCCCGGCAGAAGCAGATTGTCGGGGTTCTTCTGAAAGAAAAACGGCGCCTCGCGATCGGGGTCGTGGCCCATCTCCACCGCATGGGCGCCGTAGTTCCGTCCCACGCAATAGACGCGGCGAACCGGAAAGCGCTCCTCGATACCGGTCACGGGGATCAGTTTCGCGGGTGGCGGAGGAAATACGGTTGCTGACATTGCCGGTGTGTCTTTCTGCTGTCTGCTGCGGAGCCTTAAGTTTTGGGCCAATCGGCTCGCCCGATCAAGCCAACCCTTTATGCAAATGAAGATTGAGCAGGGGATGGTTAGCCTTTGTGGACATTTTTTACTTGTGGTGAACGGGGCATTAACCGTAACAACGGCCCCAATTGCGTGATGCGTTTCCCCTGAAATGTCTGTGACCGAAAGCCGTGGCGCTGCGAGGCGCCTTCGGTGGGAGGCATCACCCGTCGTTCTTGCCGGAGAATGGGAACGGGCGAAAAAACCGGAAAGCGGGACAGCGACTGATGATAGAGAGTTTCGGTATTCTCGCGAGCATGCTGGAGAAAGTGGGTTTGGCCGCATTGGTCATTCTGACCTACCGCGCCATCCTGCGCTCTCGCTTGCCGTCGCTCTGGTCGGGGCCCGCGATCGGCGTCCTCTTCAGCCTCGGCGCGGCCATCACGATGATCGATCCGCTGGTGGTCGGTCCCGGCATCGTCGTTGACATCCGCGTTGTCATGGTGGGCCTGGCCGCGCTTTTCGGCGGTTTCTGGGCGGCGCTGATTGCCTGCGTCGTCACCGTCGCCGTCAGAATATCCATTGGCGGCGCCGGCATGTTGCCCGGAACGGTCAGCATCATCATGGCCGCCGTCATCGCGCTCGTCTTCGTGCGCATTCGCGGCCCGAGGCGCGATCTTGGCAACCTTGCGCTTCTCGGGCTTGCGATTTCCCTCAGCCTTTCCAGCGTTCTTCTGATGCCGCTCGATTTCGTGATCAACACGGCGGCGAAGTCCTTGCCGGTGCTTGTCGTCAGGAATGTGCTCGGCGCGATGATTCTCGGTTATCTCCTGGCGATGGAAGAAAACCGCGAAGTCGAGCACAACACCTTCAAGGAACTTGCCGAACGCGATGCGCTGACCGGCCTCTCCAACCGCCGGGCGCTGGAAGTGCTGGAGCGGCGCAATCCGAACCACGACACGACCGAACTCTTCTGCGTCATCATGTTCGACCTCGACCATTTCAAGACCGTCAATGATACGCACGGCCACAGTTTCGGCGATGCCGTGCTGGCGCGCTTTGCCGAAATCATTTCGCGGCGCATCCGCGGAAGCGACCTTGTGGTGCGATACGGCGGCGAGGAGTTCTGCGTCATCCTCAATGATGCGCTCCTGAGCAATGCCGCCCGCATTGCAGAAGATATCAGGCAACAGCTTGCCGGCGAGGTTTTCGGCGGCGACGTCACCGTAACGGTCAGCGCCGGCGTCGCCCAGTCGTCCGAAGATGAGCCCTCGGTCTATCCGGTGATCAAGAGTGCCGACAAGGCGCTTTACGAGGCCAAGCGCGATGGCCGCAATCGCGTGGCGATCCACGCGGAGTAACCGCTCCTTGCTGTTGCCGGGAGCCCGGCAGAACGAGCGCCTTGCAAAAAAAAAGCCCCGCGCCGGCGGGGCTTTTTCCGTTTCGTGATCCTGCGATGCGCCTTCTTCAGGCCGCGCCGCTGCCCCAGGGGCCGTGATGGATGTCGAGGCCGTCGAGACGGTCGAACCCATGAGCGCCGAAGAAGTCGCGCTGCGCCTGGATCAGGTTGGCGGTGCCGCGCGACTGGCGATAGGCGTCGAAATAGGTGAGCGCCGAGGCGAGGCCCGGCACCGGAAGGCCGGCGGAGGTGGCGGCGGCAACGATGCGGCGCAGCGACGGCAGGCACTCGTTGACCATGCCGGCAAAGGCGGGCGTGACGATCAGGTTGGCAACATCCGGCGTTTCGGAAAAGGCCTTGGTGATCTCGTCGAGGAACTGCGAGCGGATGATGCAGCCGGCGCGCCAGATCCGGGCGATTTCCGGCATGGGCAGGTTCCAGCCATACTGCTCGGAGGCCGATGCCATCACGTCGAAGCCCTGTGCGTAAGCCGCGATCTTGGCGGCGAAGAGCGCCAGCTCCAGGTCGCGGTTGAGCCAGGGACCCGGCGGGATCTTGAATTCCAGTTCTTCCTTGTTGAACATCGGCTCGGCGGCCTTGCGTTCATCGCGCATGGACGACAGGCAACGGGCGGCGACGGCGGCCTCGATGACGGTGGCCGGGACGGCAAGCTGCTGCGCTTCGATCGCGGACCAGCGGCCGGTGCCCTTCTGGCCGGCGGCATCGACGATGATGTCGGGCATGGCCTTGCCGGTTTCCGGATCGGTCGCCGTCAGCACCTTGGCGGTGATCTCGATCAGGAAGGAATTCAGTCGACCATTGTTCCATTCGCTGAAGACATGGGCGATTTCCGAGGCGCTCATGCCGACGCCGTCGCGCAGGATGCCGTAGATTTCGGCGATCATCTGCATGTCGGCATATTCGATGCCGTTATGGATGGTCTTGACGAAGTGGCCGGCGCCGTCCGGGCCGAGCCAGGCGCAGCACGGGTCGTCGGCATATTTCGCCGAGATCGAGGTCAGCACTTTCTCGACGCGGGCATAGCTGTCTTCCGTGCCCCCGACCATGATCGAGGGACCGTGACGCGCGCCTTCCTCGCCGCCGGAAACGCCCATGCCGATAAATGTCAGGCCCGTGCCTTCCAGCTCCTGGAAGCGGCGGCGGGTATCATGGAAATTCGCATTGCCGGCATCGATGATGATGTCGCCATTGCCGAGATAGGGGCGCAGCTTTTCGATTTCCTGATCGACCGGATCGCCGGCCTTGATCATGATGATGAGCGGGCGCGGCGGGCGGATGGCGGCCACGAATTCCGAAAGCGTTTCGGTCGGCACAATGTTTTTCTGAAGGTCGCCGGCGCTTGCGTAAAAGGCGCGCGTCTTGTCGACCGTGCGGTTGTAAACGGCGATTCTGTTGCCTTTTTCGGCAATGTTCAGGGCGAGGTTGGAGCCCATGACACCCAGACCAATCAGGCCGATTTCTGCTTTTTCCACGACATCACCTCTCGTGTTTGATGGTGGCCTTTTGTGGCATCGTGGCAGACAAACGGCAAGGCCGCGAGGCGCAGAACCTTCTCTTTTCAGGAAGATGACCGAAAGTTTAGTGAAACTGACATAATATCGCGGACCCGAAAAGCTGTCTTCCGATCCCGGACTTCAGTCGGCTTGAGGTCTCAACCCGGCAAAATCGAAAAGCTTCGGATCGAGAAGATGCGAGGGATTCGCATTGCAGAGCGCCCGCAGCATCACTTCCTTGCGACCAGGCATGCGGGCTTCCATGTCGGCCAGCATCTGCTTCATTGCGTTGCGCTCCAGCCCGTCCTGCGAACCGCAGAGATCGCAGGGGATGATGGGAAAGCGCATCACCTCGGCAAAGCGCGCCAGATCGTCTTCCGCCGCATAGGCAAGCGGGCGCAGAAGCGTCAGGTCTCCGTCATCGTTCAAGAGCTTGGCCGGCATGGTGGCAAGCCGGCCGCCGTGGAAGAGGTTCATGAAAAAGGTTTCGAGAATGTCCTCGCGGTGGTGGCCGAGCACCAGCGCATCGCAGCCTTCCTCGCGTGCGATCCGGTAGAGATGGCCGCGCCGGAGCCTCGAGCAGAGCGAGCAATAGGTGGAACCCGGCGAAAGCTTGTCGGTGACGATCGAATAGGTATCCTTGTATTCGATCCGGTATCTGACCCCGAGCTTCTCGAGATAGCCGGGCAGAACATGTTTCGGAAAATTCGGCTGGCCCTGATCGAGATTGCAGGCAATGAGTTCGACCGGCAGCAGACCGCGCCATTTCAGCTCCATCAGCACGGCGAGAAGCCCGTAACTGTCCTTGCCGCCCGAAAGCGCGACGAGCCAGCGCTTCTGCCCGTCCAGCATGGAAAAATCGGAGATCGCCTGGCGCGCCTGTCGCAACAGCCGCTTGCGCAGCCGCTGAAAGCTGACGGAGGAGGGCGCATCGGCAAACAGCGCGCGGAAGGCGCCGTCTTCCGCCGTGGTTTCCTCGAGGGTCTCTGCGTCGCTCATGGTCTCGTCACTTTCATTCAACATTTGCATTGCCGGACCTTGCCGTTCAGGTGCCGAACACCGACCAGCCGGTGCGTGCGGCAAGCATTTCCAGCGCGATGCTGCCAAGCAGGGAATTGCCGGTCTCGTCAAGTCCCGGCGACCAGACGGCGATCGAGGCTCTGCCGGGGGCAACGGCGAGAATGCCGCCGCCGACGCCTGATTTTCCCGGAAGGCCGACGCGGAAGGCGAAATCGCCGGAGCCGTCATAATGGCCGCAGGTCAGCATGATCGCGCTGATGCGCCGTGCGCGCCTGGGCGAGACGACGGAAAAGCCCGTCAGCGGATTGGTGCCGCGATTGGCAAGGAACAGGCCGGCATGGGAAAGCTGGACGCAGTTCATGGCAAGCGCGCATTGGTGAAAATAGACGCCGAGGACATGGTCGACGGGGTGTTCAAGATTGTCGAAGCCGCGCATGAAATTGGCGAGCGCGAAATTGCGATAGCCGGTGCGCTGCTCGGATCGGGCCACCGCCTCGTCAATATAAAGGCTCTCGTCATTGGCGACATAATGCATGAAACGCAGGAACTCGCCGATTGCCTCGCGCGGGCGGTGGCCGGCCAGCACGATGTCGGAGACCACGATGGCGCCGGCATTGATGAAGGGATTGCGGGGGATGCCGTGCTCGTGCTCCAGCTGGATGATCGAGTTGAAGGCCGAGCCCGAGGGCTCGCGCCCGACGCGGCGCCAGATCGTCTCGCCCACCTTGCCGAGCGCGAGCGTCAGCATGAAGACCTTGGAAATGCTCTGGACCGAAAAGGCGGTCTCCGCATCGCCGGCGCGGTAGGTCGTGCCGTCGACGGTGGTGATCGCGATGCCGAGCTGCTTCGGGTCCACCTTGGCGAGCTCGGGAATATAGTCCGCCACCTTGCCCTCGCCGAGTCGGGGAGAAAGATCGCGCACAATGTCGTCGGCAATGGCCTGCAGGTCCATGGTCGTCCTCTCGGGGTTTGATACCCACACTAAACGCAACATGCGCCGGACAAAAGAAAAGCCGCCCCGATGGAGCGGCTTCTCGAAATGCAATCCGCGTGAGAAAAATCAGCGCGAATAGAACTCGACGACGAGGTTCGGTTCCATGATGACCGGGTAGGGGATATCGGCAAGCGCCGGAACCCGTACGTAGGTCGCAACCATCTTGGAATGATCGGCGTCGATATATTCCGGAACGTCGCGCTCGGCGAGCTGGGTTGCCTCGAGAACGCTTGCAAGCTGCTTGGAGCGCTCGCGAACCTCGATGACATCGCCCGGCTGGCAGCGGTAGGAGCCGATGTTGACCCTGGTGCCGTTGACCGTGACGTGGCCGTGGTTGACGAACTGACGGGCGGCGAAGACCGTCGGAACGAACTTGGCGCGGTAGATGATCGCGTCGAGGCGGCTTTCCAAGAGGCCGACCAGGTTTTCACCGGTGTCGCCCTTGCGGCGGTTGGCTTCCTCGAAGATGGCCAGGAACTGCTTTTCGCGCAGTTCGCCGTAATAGCCCTTCAGCTTCTGCTTGGCGCGCAGCTGCACGCCGAAGTCGGAAAGCTTGCCCTTGCGGCGCTGACCGTGCTGACCGGGGCCGTATTCGCGGCGGTTGACCGGGGACTTCGGACGGCCCCAGATGTTTTCGCCCATACGGCGGTCGATTTTATGCTTGGACGATTCGCGCTTGCTCATCGTATTTCCTTTAAGTCATAACAAAAGAACCGGCCTTCGCCGGCTCCAAGGAAACACGCCCTCCTTTGGTTCCTCCCGAGGGAAGATCCTGACAGGTTTTCGCGGAAAAAAGCGCCCGGAAAACCACGGGACATGTCGGTGAAACATCGGCCCAAGGCCGTTGTTGGCGCGGAGATAGTCGGGTTTTGCCGAAAAGTCAACGGCAAAGCTGGCCCCATAGACCCGGCAGCCATGGACTTTGCGGGTCCGGGCGTGATTTAACCGGCGTCAGTGATTTCAAACAGGATTTCAGCAGATGAATTTGACTCCCGAAACGCTCGACGCCATTGCCGGGCTGATGCGCGACGCCGCCAAACAAGAGATCCTGCCGCGCTTTCGCAAGCTGGGCGATGAGGACGTGGCGGAGAAGACCGAGGCGAGCGATCTCGTCACCATCGCCGATACCGGCGCGGAACGGGTGATCAAGGCCGGCATCGAGAAGATCCTGCCCGAAGCCGTCTTCATCGGCGAGGAGGGCGTTGCCGCCGACCCGTCGCTGCTTGCCAAACTGAAGGATGCCGAGCTTGCCGTGGTTGTCGATCCGATCGACGGCACGTTCAACTTTGCCCACGGCATTTCCGCCTTTGGCGTCATGGTCGCGGTCGTTTCGAGAGGAGAGACGGTGGCAGGGCTGATCTACGATCCGATGGGCGATGATTTCATGATCGCGGAAAAGGGCGGCGGCACATGGCTGAAGCGGGCAGACGGTTCGTCGAGCCGGATGAAGGTCGCCGCGCCCGTCGCGCTTCCGGAAATGCTGGGCACGGCCTCGGTCGCCTTCATGCCGAACGAGAAGCGGGCCAAGCTGCTGGCGAACACCGTGAAACTGCGCTTTGCCGCAAGCTATCGCTGTGCCGCCGTGGAATACCGCGCCTTCGCCGCCGGCGGCCTGCACTTCGTCACCTATTTCAAGCTGATGCCCTGGGACCACCTGGCCGGCGTGCTGATCGGCCAGGAGGCCGGCGGCTACATCGCCCGCTATGACGGCTCGCCCTACCGGCCCGATCACCTCGACGGCGGCATTCTCGGCGCGCCCGACGAGGAGAGCTGGCGGGAACTGCGGGAGAAGGTCTTTTCGCTGTAAGGAAAGAGCCGACCGGAAGAAAAAGGCGCCCCGCGAGGCGCCTTTTTCTCTTCAGACTTCGGGGTTATGCGGCTGCATCAGCTTGCCTTTTTCCGCAATCAGCGTGAAGCCGAGGGCGATGACGCCGAAGATGAAGAAACCGGCGATCATAGGCGTCGTTGTGCCGTTGAAGGAAAGGCCGATCACCGCCCCGAGCAGCGCTGAGCCTGCCGTGCTGGCGAAGCCGAGGATCGAGGACGCCGCGCCCGCCACATGGCCGAGCGGCTCCATCGCCAGCGCGTTGAAGTTCGGCGCGATCCAGCCGAACTGGAACCACGCAACGGCGAAGATGACGTAGAAGACGAAGAACGGCATGGCGCCGGCAAAGATCAGGTCGATCGCCAGCCAGACGCCGTTGGTCACAACGAAGCCGATCAACGCGCCGTGCGAAAGCCTGCGCATGCCGATCCTGCCGACAATCCGCGAATTGGCGAGCGAGGAACCCGCCATGATGATGCCGATGCCGGCAAAGGCGAGGGGGAACAGCGTGCCAAGTCCGTAGATGTCGACATAGACCTGCTGCGCCGAGGTCACGAAGCCGAAGATGCAGGCCATGATGAAGGTGGTCGCAAGCGTGTAGAACAGCGCAACGCGGTTGCTCAGCACATAGGCGAAACTGTGCAGCACCGCCTTCGGCGTCAGTTCGATCACGTCTTCGGGGTGCTGGGTTTCCGGCAGGCGGAACGTGACCCAGAAGAAATTGCCGAGCGCTGCGAGCCCGAGGAAAACGAAGACCAGATGCCAGTCCCCGAACAGCATGATCGTCTGGCCGATCGACGGCGCGATCACCGGAATGATCATGAATACCATCATGATCAGCGACATGATCTCGGCCATCTTGCGGCCGCCGTAAAGGTCGCGCACGACCGCGACGGAGATGACGCGGGTTGCGGCGGCGCCGAGCCCCTGACAGAAGCGCACGACAAGCATCATGGTGAAGCTCGGCACGAAGGCACAGAAAACCGCGCCGATGAAATAGATCACCAGGCCGACAAGCAGCGGCAGCTTGCGCCCGAACCGGTCCGCCAGAGGGCCATAGGCAAGCTGCGCCACGCCGAAGCCCAGCACATAGGACGTGATGATGAACTGATGCTGGTTTTCGGCCTCGACGCCGAGGCTGGCGCCGATCTGCTTGAGGCCCGGCAGCATGATGTCGATGGCCAGCGCGTTGAGCGCCATCAGCCCCGCCATCATCGCGACCAGTTCCCATTTGCCGGGCGCCTTGCGCACCAGAGGTCCCGCACTTTGTAATGTCTCTGTCACAACGATTAATCCTGAAAGCAAAATAAGGCGCCGCATGCGCGACGCCCGTTCCTGAAGGCCTGCAAAATGCTGTCCGGGCAGCCGCATGGGCGCCTGCCCGCCGGGACAAACCCTGCCGGTGACCGGCGCCTATGCCGCGCCGCGCACCGCCACGCCCTTGGAGGACAGATGTTCCTGCAGCTCTCCGGCCTGGAACATCTCGCGCACGATATCACAGCCGCCGACGAACTCGCCCTTCACGTAAAGCTGGGGAATGGTCGGCCAGTTGGGGTAATCCTTGATTCCCTGACGCAGATCGCCGTCGGCCAGCACGTTGATGCCTTTGTAGTCGACGCCGAGATAGTCGAGAATCTGCACGACCTGTCCGGAGAAACCGCACTGCGGAAACTGCGGGGTTCCCTTCATGAAGACGACGACATCGTTCCCGTCGACTTCGCTTTTGATGTAGGTGTTGATGTCACTCATGGGCAATCCTTTCACATACGGGTTCAAGGTCCGCAGCGTTTATTTGCTTTCAGCATATAATCGATCGATTGACAACCGCCAAGTCCAAAGCACGTGAAACCGGCGAAAATCAATCATTGCCGGCATTCGTCGAAAAACCGTCGGCGGGCTCCGCTATTGCGGAGCCGATGTCTGCAGGGCCAGCGCATGCAGCACGCCGCCCATATTCCCCTTCAGGGCGTCGTAGACCATCTGATGCTGCTGCACCCTGGTCTTGCCCCTGAAGCTTTCCGACACGACCTCGGCGGCGAAATGATCGCCGTCGCCCGCCAGATCCCTGATCGTGACCGTGGCGTCGGGAATGGCTGCCTTGATCATGTCTTCGATTTCGCCCGCGCTCATTGCCATGTTCAGTGCTCCTCGCTTGCCGCCGGTTCTTCCGCCGACGGGCCGTTGCCGCCTGCCGCGGACATGAAGCGAGGGAACCACATTTCGTGGGTCTCGCGCAACTCCTTGACGGAGACGGAAACCAGCTCGTCGATCACGAGCGCGTCACCCTCGACCTTGCCGAGACGGCGGAACTGCACGCCGCTGCCTTCCGCCGAAGCGCAGACGAAGTTGCCGTATTCGGCGGGCACCGTGATCACGTAGCGGGCCTGATCCTCGCCGAAGAGCAGGGCATGGGGCAGGCCGCGGGCCTGTTCGACGCTCAGTTTCATGCCCTTGCCGGCGGCCATGCACATCTCGGCAAGCGTGACGGCAAGGCCGCCGGTGGAAATGTCGTGGCAGGCGGTGACCTGGCCATTGGTGATCGCCGAGCGGACGAAATTGCCGTTGCGGCGCTCGACATAGAGATCAACCGCCGGCGCCGGACCGTCGATGAGGCCGAGCACGTCGCGCATATAGGCGGTGGCGCCAAGGTGGTCGCCGTCGGCGCCGATGAGAATCACATGGTCGCCTTCCGAAAAGGAGCCGATTCGCGCCATCCTGCGCCAGTCTGCAATCAACCCGACCCCGCCGATGGTGGGCGTCGGCAGGATCGCCTCGCCATTGGTCTCGTTGTAAAGCGAGACGTTGCCGGAAACGATCGGGAAGTCGAGCGCGCGGCAGGCCTCGCCGATGCCCTCGATCGCCTTGACGAACTGGCCCATGATCTCCGGCTTCTCCGGATTGCCGAAATTGAGATTGTCGGTTGCCGCCAGCGGCTCCGCGCCGGTGGCGGTGATGTTGCGCCAGCATTCGGCAACCGCCTGCTTGCCCCCCTCGAAGGGGTCGGCCTCGACGTAATGCGGGGTCACGTCGCAGGAAAAGGCGAGCGCCTTGACCGGGTGGCCGTCGACGCGCACGACGCCGGCATCGCCGCCGGGGATCTGCAGCGAGTTGCCCTGGATCAGGGTGTCATACTGCTCATAGACCCAGCGCCGGCTCGACTGGTTCGGGCCGCCGATGATTTTCAGAAGCGCGGCGTTGTAGTCATTCGGCGCCTCGACGAGATGGGCGGGCAGTTCGCCGCGCCTGTCCGGCTCGCGCCAGGGACGGTCATATTCCGGCGCCTCGTCGCCCAGTTCCTTGATCGGCAGGTTGGCAACCTCCTCGCCCTGGTGCAGCACGCGGAACCGCAAATCATCGGTGGTCTTGCCGACGATGGCGAAGTCGAGGCCCCATTTGCGGAAGATCGCCTCGGCTTCCTCTTCCTTTTCCGGGTCGAGAACCATCAGCATGCGCTCCTGGCTCTCCGACAGCATCATCTCGTAGGCCGTCATCTCGGTCTCGCGCACCGGCACCCGATCGAGATCGAGTTCGACGCCGAGATTGCCCTTGGCCCCCATTTCGACGGCCGAACAGGTAAGCCCCGCCGCGCCCATGTCCTGGATCGCGATCACCGCGCCGGTCTGCATCAGTTCCATGCAGGCTTCCAGCAGGCATTTTTCGGTAAAGGGGTCGCCGACCTGCACGGTCGGGCGCTTTTCCTCGATGTCCTCGTCGAATTCGGCGGATGCCATGGTCGCCCCGCCGACGCCGTCGCGACCGGTCTTCGCGCCGAGATAGACGACCGGCAGGCCGACGCCCTTGGCCTCGGAATAGAAGATGGCGTCAGTGCGGGCGATGCCGGCGGCAAAGGCGTTGACGAGATTATTGCCGTTGTAGCGGGCGTCGAACTCCACTTCGCCGCCGACGGTCGGCACGCCGAAGGAATTGCCGTAGCCGCCGACGCCGGCAACGACGCCGGACACCAGATGCCGGGTCTTGGGATGGTCCGGCGCGCCGAAGCGCAGCGCATTCATGGCCGCAACCGGGCGCGCGCCCATGGTAAAGATGTCGCGCAATATGCCGCCGACCCCGGTTGCCGCCCCCTGATAGGGCTCGATATAGGAGGGGTGATTGTGGCTTTCCATCTTGAAGACGACGCAGTCGCCGTCATCGATGTCGACGATGCCGGCATTTTCGCCCGGCCCCTGGATAACCCGCCGCCCGGTGGTCGGCAGGGTTCTCAGCCAGCGCTTCGAGGACTTGTAGGAGCAGTGCTCGTTCCACATCGCGGAGAAGATACCGAGTTCGGTGAAGGTCGGCTCGCGGCCGATAAGCTCCAGAACCCGCTCATATTCGTCCGGCTTCAGTCCGTGGGCTTCGACGAGTTCAGGCGTGATCGCCTGAGTGTTGGAAAGTGTCATGAGACAAGAGCATCCCGCATTGGTTTTCGACGTTCGGCGCTTTTCGCCACTCAATAAAGCGGTTCAGGCCGAAATGGAAGCTTCTCCGCCGCTGCTGCACGGTTTTCCGGCGCTTCAGCCCCGCCAGTACATCGGCATCAGGATGACGGCGACGGTGAGAATTTCGAGACGACCGAGCAGCATCAGCACCGACAGAAGGTAGAGCTCCGGATCGGCGAAGCTCGAGAAATTGCCGGAGGGGCCGATGATATTGCCGAGACCCGGGCCGACATTCGAAAGCGCCGTCAGAACGGCCGATGTCGCCGTGATCAGGTCATAGCCGAAGGCGGCCATGGCGAGGCTGCCGAAGGCCCACAGAAGAATATAGGCCGTGAAGAACATCGAGACGGCGCGCTGCGTCTCCGAATCGACGCTCAGACGGCCGTAGCGGATCGAGTAGACGGCATTCGGGTAGATCAGTTTCTTCATGCCGGTGGACAGCATGTTGTAGAGAATCAGGAAGCGGTAGGACTTGATGCCGCCGGCTGTGGAGCCGGAGCACCCGCCCATGAAGGTGAGGAAGAAGACCATCACCACGGCAAACGCCCCCCAGGCGGTGTAGTCGGTGCTGGCGAAACCCGTGGTCGACAGGATGGAGGACACGTTGAACAGCGACTGGACCAGCGCGTTGACGAAGTCCATTTGCCCGTCGAGGCTGATATAGAGCGCCAGAAGGAAGGCCGCTATCGCCAGATAGGACAGAAACAGGATGATCTGCGGGTCGCGCAGCGTATCGAGGCGGCCGCGGACCACGAACAGGATCAGGATAGAGAAGGGCAGGCTGCACAGTGTCATGAAGAAGCTTGCGATCAGGAGCAGCCTCGGATTGTCGAAATAGCCGAACGACGCGTCATGCGTCGAGAAGCCGCCTGTCGCCACCGTCGTCAGCGCATGATTGACGGCATCGAAATGCGACATGCCTGCCAGGTCATAGGAGACGGCGCAGGCAATGGTGATGCCGACATAGATGGCCAGGAACGCCCTGGTGAAACTTGCCATGCGGGCGAAGGGCTTGTCGCTCGTGTCCGATGATTCCATCTTGAAGAAGGCCATCCCGCCGATGCGCAGGAAGGGCAGGATGAAGAGCCCGAGGGCGACGATGCCGATGCCGCCCATCCATTGCAGCAGCGAGCGCCAGAGCAGGAGGCCGGGCGCGGCGTCGTCCAGGCCTGTCAGGACCGTGGAGCCCGTGGTGGTGATGGCCGAGACGGCCTCGAACAGCGCCTGGGCGAAGGTCAGGTCTTCGCGCGCGAGGAAGATCGGGATCGAGCCGACCAGCGCGAAGGTCATCCACAGGAGGTTGACGAGAAAAAAGCCGAGCCTGCGGCTGAAAGGCGGGGGATTGCCGCGCATGGCGACGGCGGTGACGACGCTGGTGCCGCCCACCATGAAGCCGCAGATGGCGAAGACCTGCCAGTCGTCATTGGCATAATAGAGGTCGGCCATGGCCGGCACGAACATGGCGGCGGCAAGGTAGATCCCGCAAATGGCCGCGATATAGAAAGCAGACCGCAATAGAGTGGCGTTCAAGGAGACCGTACCCTGTCATACTCTGTGTCATCAGCGGGGTTTTTCCAAACCCGTGATCTATGCCATAGCGGTGTAGCGGCACAAACTCAATGGGAAGCAGAAGAATGCGCGACGAAGTGAGAGAAGCGACCACGGCCTTGCGGCAATTGTTCGGGCCGACCCCGCTCCAGCGCAATGCCCACCTGAGCGCTGCGTTCGAGGCCGACATCTATCTGAAGCGCGAAGACCTGACGCCGGTGCGCTCCTACAAGCTGCGCGGCGCCTTCAACTTCATGCGCAAGCGCATGGCCGAAGGCGGCGGCGACAGGGTGTTCGCCTGCGCCTCTGCCGGCAATCACGCCCAGGGCTTTGCCTATTGCTGCCGCCATTTCGGGGTTGAGGGCGTTGTTTTCATGCCGGTGACGACGCCGCAGCAGAAGATCGATAAGACCCGCATTTTCGGTGCCGGCCACATCCGCATCGAGCTTGTCGGGGATATCTTCGATGTCTGCTACGCGGCCGCGAAGGCCTTTGTCGAAGAGAATGACGGCGTGATGGTGCCGCCCTTCGACGATCCCGACATCATCGAGGGACAGGCGAGCGTTGCCGCCGAGATCGAGGCCGAATGGCCGGAGGAAGGCAGGCTGCCGGACCTGATCGTCATGCCGGTCGGCGGCGGCGGCCTTTCGGCGGGCATTACCGGTTACTTCAACGGGCAGCTTGCTGACGAGGCCTTTCTCTTCGCAGAGCCCGCGGGCGCGCCGAGCCTGAGGCGCTCGCTCGAGGCAGGCGAAATCGTGACGCTGGACGAGGTCGACAATTTCGTCGATGGCGCCGCCGTTGCCCGGATCGGCGACGCCAATTTCGCGGCGCTCGGCCGGTTTTCGCCCGAACAGGTGATGCTGGTGCCGGAAAACGCGATCTGCGCGACGATGACCGAGATGCTGAATGTCGAAGGGGTTGTGCTGGAGCCGGCGGGGGCGCTGGCGCTGACCGCGCTTTCCAGGCTGCCGCCGGAGAGGGTGCGCGGCCGCAGGATCGTCGTTCTGGTCTCCGGCGGCAATTTCGACTTCGACCGGCTTCCGGACGTCAAGGAGCGGGCGATGCGCCATGCGGGGCTCAAGAAATATTTCATCCTGCGGCTGCCGCAGCGCCCGGGGGCGCTCAAGGATTTCCTCAACCTTCTCGGCCCGCAGGATGATATCGCCCGTTTCGAATATCTGAAGAAATCGGCGCGCAATTTCGGCTCGATCCTGATCGGCATCGAAACCGCGAAGCCGGAAAATTTCGCCGCCTTGTTTGAAAAGATGACGGAAAGCGGCCTCAGATATCAGGATATCACCGAAAACGAGATCCTGGCCAATCTGATCATCTGAGCGCGGGGAAGAAGCTTTGTCGCGGTCCAAAGACCCGCGCAAGACTGGCGAACCCGGGAACGATCGTTTAAGAACGCTAAAAAAGGGAGTTTGTTTATGGCATCGTTTTTCTCGAAGCTCGGTTCTTTGTTTTCCGGCGGCGCCGGCGGCGGTCAGGAGAACGAGCAGGCCGTCAAGTCGATCGTCCACGAGGACTGCATCATCTTCGCCGAGCCGGTGAAGGAAGGCGCGCAGTACCGGCTCCAGGGCCGGATCGAAAAGGAAGTGGGCGAGGAAACGCTGGTTCGCACCTTCATCCGGGCCGATCTGTTCGCCTCCCAGGACGAAGCCATCGAGTGGAGCCTGAAGAAGGGCAAGCAGATCGTCGACCAGAACGGCCGGTCGCTGTTTTCCGACGGTGAGAAACACCGCACGGCCTGACCGGGTCCGTCGCCTGACCGGACTCGTCGGAAGCTTCGTGCTGCCGAATGCCAGACCCTTTCCCACAGCGCCCGTTTCTTGGCGGTGACGCATGGGCGGGCTGAGGCGCGTGCCTGCCTGGCGGCGACCGATGCGGCGCTCGCGCCGATCGGAAAACGCGCCCTTCTGTGCCATCCCCTGTCGTTTGGCGACTGTGTGCGAACCGGCCGGCCCGCCCGCCGAACGACCGACGCCTTCACGACAGACGTGAACAGGCAAGGGCGATCCAGCCGAAGAACAGGCCGGGCTTTCTCAACAGGCGGAAGCCCTTTGGCGCTTTGTCGGTCTCGCCGGTTTTCTTTCGGACCTTGCGCGCCCGCATCGCCGCATCGCAGACGCCGGGTCTCCCGCGCGCGAAGCATTTTTCCAGATCCGGCGGCCCCGGGGCGGCAGCCGGTTTCAGGGCGCATGTCGGGGCGCACGAGGCCGGTCCCGCCGACTGCTCCGGGTCTGTCTGGCGGATGCGGTGCTTTGCGGGGTGCCGGACAAGGGCCGGCAGCCGCTTCAGGCGGCTCAGTGTGTTGACAAAGCCTGCTCCAATTCCCGGCCGTCATGCTCGCGCTTGCTGTACGGCCTTGATACTTACCTGACAGATGTTCGCCTGGCACTTTCCGGATAGTAATCTGGGATGTTGGGATGGGGTGGGAGGCGAAGTCTGTGGTGGATCGACGGTTGGCGTTTTGCCGGCTTTGTGCGCTTGAGGGCGCGAATGTTTCGCAATTGTGCCCGCGCTTGAGGATATCTTGCCAGACGGGCTATATCTGATTGAAGCGAGTCAGGTCCTGCGAGGTGGCGCAGGATCGACATCCGCACAGCAGTCCGCGGCGCGCCGATCGGGCGGTTGAGCAGGCGGTGCGCTATGCGCATCCGGCCTGGGGTGCCCGCAAGATTGCGTGCATGCCGGAGCGTTCGGGGATCGATCCGCCGGCGGCCTCCACCGTCCATGCTATCCTGGTCGGTCACAAACGGAACGCAACATCCGAGGGCGCGGCACCGGCTTCTGGACGTTTCGCGCGCGAAGCGCCAAACCTGCTGTGGCAGATGGACTTCAAAGGACGTTTTCAACTCGTCTCGGGGGACTGGTGCCATCCGCTCACCGTCCTCGATGATCATTCGCGGTTTGCCGTCGCGCGCTGGCTGCCGCAGGCCAGCTACATGTGGAAGATCAGCAGGTAGCTCGTCAGTATGGCGATCCCGAAAAAGGAGATCCACACCGGCATGTTGAACGACGCCGCGGCGGGCATTTGCGTGTGCTGCTCTTTCTCGACCGCGCTTCCGCTATGCGTTTCCAGCGCAGCGAGACTGTAGCTGCCGCAACGGCGGCAAACGCGCCCAGTATCCTGCACCATCATGCAATCGGTACATTTGTAGCGAGCCATGTTCGGTTCCTCTCCCGATATGGCAAAGTATAATCCCGAATGGCAGCGCAATCAAGGTATTATAACAATGTAATTTATTGTTAACGCTGAGAAAAATACACGACTGAAGGGCTGTTTGGCTTGCTGGCTTGTTGCCGCCAAAGCATCTCTGCTAAGCGTTTGATTTGCTAATATTATGCGTCGTCAGCGCCTCCGAAGGCGAGGGCCGCCGCGAAGCTCGGAAAACCTCAAGAGTTCGCCGTCTCCGACGGTGAAGTCTGAGAGCAAACGATTGAAATCAATCACCACAAGCCGAAACTGAATCCGGCGAGGCAAAAAAGAAAGTCTTGGCTGGGAAGGGATGGTGGGCGATGAGAAACCGCCTGCTGCAAAAGGAACCAAGCGCTTACGGGCATTTGAGACAAAAGAAAAAGATCAACGAAAACAGTGTTTTTCAATTTCCAGTGTCTCACGTTTTCAGCCTGCGAATCACCCAAGTTCGAAACTTACGCAGTCGCTTCATAAGAAGTGCTCTGAGGTCGGCAGTGCGATCATTTCAGCCCTGACTGAACGCTTCCAGCTGAGCGCCCTTGAGGCCAGCGGAGCGGCCAAGCTGGGCCGTGAGGTCGAGCAGGGGAGGCAGGCATGAGCGTTGACGACTACACCCGCCTGCGCCTGACATGGCTCGATCAGGTCTTCGAGGATGAGGCCCTGAGCAAGAGCGCGGCCACCAATGTCGCTTTCTTCATCTCCAAGCACTTCAATCGCCAGCGCTTCAACGACAGCGGCATTTTCAGCGCATGGCCGAGTTATGCCACGCTGGCGGAGAAAGTCGGCTGTACGGAGCGCACAGTCCAGAGCGCTGTCCGCCTGCTTGCCAAGCGCGGTCATCTGAAGACCAAGGGCAAGGGCGGGCGCAACTGCACGTTGACTTACTTCGCTGTTTTGAAGCGCTCAGAGCAGCAAGAACAGCCCGAAATCCTCCCTGAAAAAGGTGGAAACACATTTCCACGTTTTGTGCAGGACGATGAAATTGACGCTGCGAAAGGTGGAAATCCGACGTCCGAAACGTGGAAATCTGAAGGTGCAAAAGGTAGAAGCCAGTTTCCTACAAACTCTTTGAATAAATCTTTGAATGAACCCTTTGAGTTAGGCGCGCGCGCGGAAGCCGAAATCACATCGCTCCCGCAACAGCCAGCCGAAGAGCAGAAGGCTCGGGATGAAGGGAGTAGGTTGCATTCTCATCACATCACACCGGCGGCAGCGGCGGTTGCAGTGCTGTCTGCCTTGATGAAGGGACCGGGGCCACTGCCACCACCACCGCCTATCGTTCGCAGAGACCCAAGGCCCGAGTGGCTGATGGATCACCAAGCGAACCATGGATGGCCGAACGTCTATGAGAACCTCGGTAACCCCGAGCGCTGGGCAGAGGCTTTCGATGATCTGGCTTATGAGATGGAACCCGTTGCAGCCTCGAAGGAGAACCGCCTGTGGCGTGAATGGGCGGCGGTCTATCGCAAGAGAGGCTGGCCGCTGCCGCCTGCGCAGGATCAGTTGGTCCATTTCCCCGACTGCGGCCCGAAGGGCTTTGACGGCTTCCTTGAGCGGCTTGATGCAGCGCTGAGGGAGGAAGCGATCAGCGAGGCGGGCAACGTCCTGAGGATTGCGGCGCGATGACAGGGCAG
The DNA here is from genome assembly GCF_001578105.1 of Martelella sp. AD-3. GTDB lineage: Bacteria > Pseudomonadota > Alphaproteobacteria > Rhizobiales > Rhizobiaceae > Martelella. The sequence goes on from NZ_CP014275.1 coordinate 1,316,397, forward strand.
AGAGGGCGGACAGGCCAGCCAGAGACCGCGCTCGGGTCCTTCCTTTAGGCCCTGATGCGGGTATTTGGCACCCCGCGATTTCAGTCACTGAGAGTAAATTTTATACCTAAAAACAATTGGTTAGTTTGGAATGGGTATGCAGGAAACGCATAGCAATACCGCCGATCCGGCGCTCTCGCAGATGCCGAGAAGCCTTTCGAAATCGGCCTTTGCAAAGTTTGTCGAGGTTTCGCCTGGGCGCATCTCGCAGATGGTCAAGCAGGGCCTTCCGGTCGAGGCTGACGGCAAGATCGATGTAGCGCGCGGCAAGCTCTGGATCTCCGAGAACATCAACCACACCCGCGCCGCCTCTCACGCCAAAGGGCCGACGCTGTTCGGCGAGGAAAAGCAAAAGACCTCGCTCACCGCAGAGCGCGCCCGGCTGGCGAAGGAACAGGCCGACGCCGCCGAGATCAAGAATGCCATCCTGCGCAAGGAACTGGTTCACGCTTCCGACGTCGAGCGGGAATGGGCGGCAGTGTTGCGCAAGGTCCGCGCTGGCGTCCTCGCCGTTCCCTCCCGTGTCCGCCAGCTTCTGCCGCATCTGACCCCGCATGACGTCGAAGCCTTCGACAACGAACTCCGCCGCGCTCTTGAGGATCTCGCCAATGACGACTGACACCCTTGCGAACGTTCGCAAAAGCGCTCTTGCTGCCTTGATGCCGCCGCCGAAGCGCAGGCTTTCGGACTGGATCGAGGAAACGATCATGCTGCCCGATGACGTGTCGGCGCTGCCCGGTTCCGTGCGCCTCTGGCCCTTCCAGCGCGATATTGCCGACGCCATCGGTGATCCGCTGATCGAGCGCGTCACGCTGGTCAAGCCCGTCCGCGTCGGCTTCACAACGCTGCTGACCGGCGCCCTTGCCGGGTATATCGCGAATGACCCTTCGCCGATCCTCTGCCTTTTGCCGACAGAAGCGGATTGCCGCGACTACATGGTTTCGGATATCGAGCCGATCTTCAACGCCTCGCCGGACCTGATCGGGCTTCTGGCTCGTGGCGGCAGTGACGGCGAGCGCAACACGCTCATGGCAAGGCGCTTTCCGGGCGGCTCTCTGAAGGTGGTTGCCGCCAAGGCACCGCGTAACCTGCGCCGTCACAATGTCCGCGTTCTGCTTTGCGATGAGGTGGACGGGATGGAGAACGGCGCGGAAGGCTCGCCGATCCTCCTGGCCGAACGGCGCACCCTGTCCTTTGCCGACCGCAAGATCGTGATCGGTTCAACGCCGGTCTATGCCAACACAAGCCACGTGCTGCGCTCCTATGAGCAATCCGACAAGCGGGTGTTTGAGGTTCCGTGCCCGGAATGCGGCGGGTTCCACGAGATCCAGTGGAAGGATATCCAGTGGCCCGAGGGCGAACCGGAGCGCGCCGCCTATCACTGCCCTTCATGCGGCTGCGAGATCGAGGAACGGTGGAAGCCACAAATGGTCTCAGACGGCCGCTGGCGCGCCACACAGCCCGAAGTAACCGATCACGCGGGTTTCCGCCTCAACGCGCTCGTGTCGCTTCTGGCGAACGCCTCATGGGCCAAACTGGCGAAGGAGTTTCTTGCCGCCAAGGATGACCCGGCGCTCTTGCAGGTGTTCACAAACACCATTCTTGCCGAAGGTTGGAACGAGGCAGGCGAGGAACTGGACGAGAACGACCTCTACAGCCGCCGCGAAGCCTTCGGGCTTGAACCGGTCCCGCAAGAGGCTCTTGCGCTCACAGCGGGCGTTGACGTCCAGAGAGACCGGCTTGAGATTTCTTTCCTGGGATGGACGGAAGCGGGCGAGTGTCTGGTTCTCGGGCATCGTGTCATCTGGGGTAGCCCGCATGACGAGGAAACATGGGCCGAACTGGAAAGCCTTCTCTCGACACGCTGGCCGCATGCCCTTGGCGGACGCATGGGGCTTGATGCCGCTGTGGTCGATAGCGGCGACGGCGAGACTATGGAGCGGGTCTATGCCTTCTGTTTTCCGCGCTATCGGCGCAAGATCGTTGCGGGCAAGGGTGTTGCCGGTAACCGGCAATGGATCGAGCGCTCCAAGACCAAGCGCGGCGGCAATCTGTTTCTGGTGGGGGTCGATGGCCTGAAGGCGCATATCGTGGCGAGGCTCGCCCGTGGGCGCACGATCCGCTTTGCGAATGACCTGCCGCCTGTCTGGTTTGAACAGCTTGCTAGTGAGCGGCTTGTGGTGCGCTATTCGCGCGGTCAGCCGTCCCGACGGTTTGAACGGATACCCGGTCGGGCGGCTGAGGCGCTGGACTGCGTTGTCTATGGCTTCGCGGCTCGGCAGTTGGTTAACGTGAACTGGCTTCAGAGGGCGGATGATCTGAGGCATGATCAGCCGCAGACGCGGCAGGAAGAGCAGCGGGTGGTGCGAAGCCGTTGGCTGCGATAGATTGGCTAATTTGGTTTGAGATACCCCTTCTCGACCATGGAATCACGATCTTGTTGTTCCTGCCTAAGAAACTCGGCATATATTTCCGACCGGATTTGGGCGGCTATGTCTGGGCGCAATTGCTCAAATACTTGGATCACTTGATTGCTGGTATAATCTCGGTATGGAATTGGAAGTCGTGTGATTAAAAAAAACACCGTCGATGATAACATCGAAAAAGCTACGATACCGACGATTACTTTCGAATAGATTTTCAGACTCTCGTGAATCCAGACATAATTCAATACGACGAATGTAAAATAAAATGATATAATATAAAATATGAATATAGACACCAGAAAAATAACTAGAATAGCTGAATTTATAGAAAGTGATAATGAGTTGAATGTTATATGTGGCAAGTTAAAAGGATGGTAAAATCCTTGAATGTAACTTCTATCATATTTTATTTTGTAATAAGTGTATAGCTCTGGCTCCAGTTTTTTATTTATTATATGATTTATATACGAGTTCAAAATGAACATTTTATTATCATTGTTGATACATATTATTCCTATAATAGTGTTGATGACTAATATCAATTCAAGCGCCCCGGGGAAGTCGGAAACGTGAAATCCAAATACATTTAACCCCAGCTCAACACCGTAAACCTTAAGTAGAGAAAAAATAAAAAGAGAAGACGATACCAAGAAAAGTTTATTGTTGAATGACGCGATTCTGATGCTCACAGTATGCATCTCGTCGGCTAGTTTCTTGTCTAGTAGTATGTTGCCATTCTCTGGCTCATATAGATCGAGGTCCAAATCAACAAGTTGATCTGGTCTAAGAAAAACTATCGGGTTGACTAGTGACCTTCTCCTTTGGGATCTGAAGAAGAACATCACTAGAGCTATCTTTTTCTTTATAAAGAATAGCATAGAAATATCCATCGTGTGAATTTCGTTCTTTGCGATAGGCCATCTATGAACGATGTCATCCAATGGCTTTGAGCCAAAGAGCGAAAATAGACATGAGCTCAAAAAGGTCTTTTACCTGAAGCTAGGTCTGCCGCGCCACCTCTCTTTTGCTTTTAGATACTCGTCATTTCTGTGCTCATCTATTTTTTGGGCCTTTTCAACGTCTCCGAATGGAAGGCGAACGGGGACACTAAATGTAAGCCTGTTCGCCGCGCCACGTCTATGCTCTGCACTTGCGTCAACCCCAAGACCAAATACTCTTAGGCCGCCACTTCCAGCTCCTTCGGTTTCTGCCGATACCGCAATATCGAAGTCAACTCTAGTGAACATGCCGTACTCACCGGCATCGAAAAGCTGATCCGTATTCCAGATCGTGTTTTTCTTCGCATTTATATTCTCACCTCCATCACTGTTTTGCGCTTCATTTATACCTCTGAGTATTTCTTTTAGGCTTTTGCTAATATATTCGCTCAACTCCATTCTTTCCTCCTCATTCTGTCTTGCGTAGCCGCACGCCTGGCGACTTGCCATCGTCATTTAGAAAAACGATTCCAGCTCCTTCTAAAGCCTGTTTAATGGCTTCAAGCGTTCGAGGCAGTAGCTCTTCGCCTCGTTCAAAACGTGAAACCGTGTCGGCTGAAACACCTGCGTTCTTGGCGAGGTCGCGAACCCCCCAGCCAACAGCTGCACGAGCCATTTTGCATTGGATAGGCAATATCATATCATTGTACCGATTTCGTATTGACGAACTGAATATGCGAAGCTATCGTAACAATGCACTGAATTCGGATTATTGACAACGGAGCAACGCGAATGAGCACTCATTTTCGCGAACAGGACAACTACGTCCGCATTACAGAGCTCACCCCGGAGCTGAAGCGCAAGATCGAGGACGCGGTCGAAAACCTGCTGATGATCCTCGATGCCTATGACGGCGAGGCGGACGACGAAGACGACGGCAGCGACGAACCGGTGAACGGATGGCCCAATCAGGGGCAGTTCTCCAACAACGCCATGTCCTGCGATGACGAGCGGGAAATCGACAATTCCGAATACGAGCCTTGGCTTGGCTGGACAACGTCAGGGCTTGCTGGCGCAACGTATGACCGCGATCTCGAAATCAACGGCGATGAACACGAGCCGTTTTGCGGCTGGACCGAAGAATTCGATCAGGCCAACGTTCACAGAACCGCAGATACCGGACCGCAGGAATGGAGCTACCATTACGGCTTCGATCAAAGCGGTGTCCGTGTAGCGACCGACCTGCTGACGGCAAAACTTGGACGCCGGGCAGCGAATCGCGCCGCGCCGTTGCTGGTCTATCAAGATTTTGTCCTGCGAAGAGCGACCTGAGATAACCAGTTTGAAGTTAATGGTACGAAATAAGATAAAATAATACACTGGTATTTTTTGTTCGGATGTGGTTTTAATGCACCCATGGAACCGAAGCAGACTGCCCCCGAATATATCTATCCCCTCTCCACCATGATCGAAGTGGTGGGTGTGAAGCAGATCACGTTCAACAAATGGCGGATCCGCAATGGCCTGTTTCCGCGCACAAAACAGGAAAAGGGCTGGAGCTATTATTCCGTCGCTGACATCTGCACGGCCACGGCCGTCAAAGGTCTGATCGCACAAGGCGCTCAGGCCAAGTTTGCGATCAGGGCAGCCATGGCCCTCCTGCCGCGCTTCGAGGCCATGGACAAGGCGGCGAGGGGGCATAAGGCCGAGGATGACTGGATTGACCGGGTTCTGAAGCACAGCGTCGCCGTGATCATGAGTGATGATGACGCCGACGAACACGAAGATGCTGAGGTTTCGGTCGAGTTCTACCCGATCATGGTGCCGCTTAAGACGGTTCTCAAGACGGCCGACAACCGCAACCGGATCGGCTGGAATGCCGCAAGCTTCCTCGACCTGTTCGAGATCTACAAATCGGTTCTGTTCTCGCTCCAGATCATCAAGTTGGGCGATTTGGTCAATCCCGCTGCGCTTGACCGAATGAGCATCCAGGACCTGTTCGAAGCGCTTCAAGCCAACCACTAAGCCGACCGGTCATAACGGGAGCGAATAGATAAGCTGATGGCATCCTATATTAGAAAACTCTTTCATAAGAGGAACAAAACAGACGCAAAGCATGGCCGTAGCGTGAACGCTGCGGCCTTCTGGCCTGATGATCCCCGCACAGTGTCAGCCAGCCGCGACATTCGTGCGTCCACGCAGATCGTCGGCCAGCGTGTTGCAGGCCTCTATCTGAACGATCCGGTTGTCCGCTCCGCCGTCGAGATCATGGTTTCCATGCTGGTCGGTGACGGCGTTCGCCTGAAGCATTCGGATGCAGAGATTGCCAAAGGCTTCAACAGCCGCCGCTTCGATCCTTCCGAAGAACAGAGCCTGCTTTCGCTGCAACGCGCCGTGGCCCGCTCCTGGGCCGTCTACGGCGAAGCGCTGGCACTGATGCGCACCCTTGAGGGCGAGGTATCCGTCCAGATGCTGCACCCCGATCAGCTGGAACGGGCAAAGAGCGAAGACCTCGGCAATGGCCGGGTGATCATCGCAGGCGTTGAATTCGATGAATTCGACCGCATCGTCGCTTACTGGATCCTGCCGCAGTCGCCGGACGATCCCTTTGGCGTCTATCGTCCCTCGCAGCGCTTCGAGGCAGCGAACGTGCTGCATATCTTCGAACGGGAGTTTCCCGGCCAGACGCGCGGCATTTCCCCGCTGGTCTCGGTTCTGCCGGTTCTGAACACGGCCAGCATTGCCGTCGATGCCGGTCTGAAGAAGCTTCAGGTGGCAGCACTCTTTACCGCTTTCCTGACCACGCCGGACGGCTCGGATGTCTTCAGCGGCGATGTGAAGCCCTCGATGGAGCCGGGGGCAACGGTTCGCCTCAATCCCGGCGAAAGCGTTGACATGGCCGAAGGCGGCGAGGCGGGCGATCTGCCTGCCTTCCTCAAGATCCTTTACCGGCAGGTGGCCGCTGCCATCGGCTGCACCTACGAGGATCTGATCGGCGATCTTGAGGGCGTGAACTATTCGAGCTTCCGGGGCGGTGCCCTGACGGCACGGCGCAAGGCGGACGCCCGTCGCACCCTTCTGATCATCGACGGCTTTCTGGTGCCGCTCTATCGCCGCTGGCGGGCCATTGAAGCGCTGCGCGGCAATCTCTCGGCCGAGATCGAGGATCCCGAATGGATCGAGCCCTCATGGCCGCAGGTCGACCCGATGAAGGAAGCGCAGGCGGATATCGATCTGGTCGATGCCGGTCTGAAGAGCCGCAAGGAAGTCATCGAAGGCCGGGGCCGCGACTTCGAGACCGTCGAGGCCGAGATCGCCGCCGACACCTTCACCCCAAAAGCAGCCAAGGCCAAAGCGCCGGAACAGGAGGCCATCGAAGAATGACGCTTCTCATGCGCAGGACGCAAGCGCGCCCGAACTCATACGATCCCGAAACCCGCAGCTTCACCGTGATTGCTGCCACCGAAGCGCCGGTTGATCGCGGCGATCATATCGAGGTGCTCGACCTCGATGCCTTCTTTGCCGCAGGCCTGCCCGAAAGCCTGCCGCTTCAGACCGACCATTCCCAAAGTGTCCGCGACACGGTCGGCCGCATGAACAACTTCCGGATTGAGACCATCGACGGCAGGCGCGCGCTTGTTGCCGATGCCGTGCTTTCCGGCCGTGCCGACAATGACGCCCTTGCCGCCAACCTGAAGGACGGTGCGCAGACGGGTTTCTCGGTCGGCTACACCGTTTCCCGCTGGCAGAAGTCGAAGGACGGCCAGACGGGAAAGCCGATGCGACGCGCCGTAGCCGGGCGGTTCGTTGAGGGTTCGCTTGTCATCAACCCGGCAGACGCAAACGCCTTTGTGAGGATGGACACCATGGAAACAGAAACGCAGACCGGCAACGAAAACGCCGGTCTCGATGACGCAACGCTGCGCACGATTGCCCGCTCGGCAGGCATCGCCGACGCCACGATTGACACCGTGCTTTCCCGTGGCGGCGACAATGAAGCCCGCATGCGCGGCCTGCTCGAAAGCCTCGGCACTGCGCCGCTTGTTCGCAGCGCCGGAAACCACAATGAAGATACGCTCGACAATCCGCAGGTTCTTTGCCGTGCGGCCATCGATGCTTTTGACGCCATCAACCGGGGACAGGCTCCGACCGGGGCCGCTTCCGCCGTCTTTGCCGAAGGCGAGGCCGCCTTTGCCCGCCGCATCCTGCGCAATGCCGGTCAGAACATCGCCGGTCTTTCCGATGCGATGGTTCTGCGCAACGCGGCCGCCACTGCCGACTATGCGATCATCGCAGGCGGGACGTTCAATCTCTCCATGCGCCGCGAGTATGAAGCCGCTCTCTCCCCGATTGCCACGCTCTTTGGCGAGACAACGGTGGAGACCTTCAACAAGGAAACCTCCGGCCTCGTTGACTGGACGACGCTTGCCATTGGCGACAAGCTGGAAAACGGCCACTACAAGGCGTCGTATGTTGATGAGAGCGGCGAGACGATCTTTGTCTCGACCATTGGCGGGGTAACGTCCGTATCGCGCGAGCTTTCGATCAATGCCGGTTCCAGGCTTGGCGATATGGGGTCCAAGTATGGCCGCAGGCTTGCCGCTGACCTTGCCGACCGGCAGGTCGCATTCCTTGAACAGAATGACGGGGCAGGCCCGAAGATGGCAGACGGCAAGGCCGTGTTCCATGCCAGCCGTGGCAACATTGGTATCTTCGAAGATCCGGCCGACACTGGCGATGCCCTTCAAGACATCAACCTTCTTTTGGAGAAGTCCCGGCAGGTTCTGGCCTTCCGCTCCTCCATGTCGCGCCGGAAGGGCAAGGGTGATGTGATCATCGGGGTCTATCCGACCCACTGGCTTGTCCCGCCGGAATATGAAGCTGACGCCGTGCGTATGGTGCTGGCAACAGCGCCGACCAATATGGCGGAGATCAACCCACTGGCCGGCAAGCTGGTGGTTGTCTCGGAGCCGCGTCTCAGCAACGCAAAGCGTAGCTGGCTGGTCGCTGAGCCTGCCAAGATGGACGGGGCGACCCGTGTGCTGCTGCGCGGCAATGAGGCGCCCTTCACCGATAGCCGCCAGAACTTCGACACCGACGCCATCGACTTCAAGATCCGGCAGGACTTCGGCCTCGGCTGGCTGGAATGGCGGTCGTGGACCCGGCTCGATCACACTGAGGCGGCAGGCTGATGGCAGTGGACGAGCGCACAGAGCTTCAGGCCCAACTCAGCGAAGCAAAGCAGGCGCTGCACAAGCTCGAAATCGGCCAGAGCGCCGTCACGCTCTCTTATGACGGCGAGAGCATCACCTACACCGCTGCAAACCGCACTTCCCTGCAAGCCTACATTCGCAGGCTTCAGGCCGAACTCGGGGTTCCCACACAGGCGAACCCGCGCATCTTCAACATTCAGGGACGAAAGGGCTACAGGCCATGAAGAACTTCATTCAGCCCGGCAACATTGTCGATCTCACCGCGCCCGCTGGCGGGCTTGCCTCGGGGCAAGCCCATCTCTTCGGTTCGCTCTTTGGCATTGCCACCACAAGCGCCGCAGAAGGCCAGAGACTGGCCGTGTCGCTCGAAGGCGTCTTCGACCTGCCCAAGGCCGCAGGCGACAGTCTCGGCGAAGGTGAGGCCGTCTATTGGGATGGCGCGGCAATCTCGGCCACGAGCGAGGGCAACACGCTTGTCGGCCATGCCGTGGCCGCTGCGCCAGCCGCCGCAACGACCGTTTACGTCCGCGTCAAAAACTGATGCGGGCAGAGATCGGCGAGGGCGTTTCCGAATCCGCTTTCGCCGAAACGCCAGTCAAGCGCAGGTGACTGGTTAGCGGCGTTCTCCTTGGTCCGCCGCTGCAAAGGCCTCTCCCCGTGTTCGCTCATCGCGGGGGGAGGCTGAGATCGAAAAACGAGGAAAGAATAAGATGGCAGGTAGCAGTTTGCGGGAAGTGACGATCCCCCGTTTTGCGTTACGGGCAGAAGAGGCAGCGGCATCGCTGGCAATCTCGACTTCGCTTTTCAAGGCATGGGTTTCTGATGGACGCATGCCGAGGGGGCGCAAGATCGGCGGTGTGATGCTTTGGGACACTGAGAAGGTGAGGGCGGCTTGGAGCCGTCTTTCTGAAGATGGCGAAAGCCAGGACGATGATGAGAATCCCTTTGATGGGATGGTGGCCTGATGAAAACCCGATTGCGCTACTGTGTGTTTGATCCTGATCGGCGCGGAAACCCGCGCTATTACGTGCGCCAAGTTGGTAAGCCAAAAGTGCGGATCAAGGCGGCGTATAAGGATGATCAGGGGAACATCACACCGGAATTCATGGCTGAGTATTGGGCGGCTCTGGCCGTCCTTAATGGTATGGCTGAACCGAAAAAAGAAGCGCCGCGCGAAGAAACCTTCGACTGGCTGGTCGATCAGTATTTTCGCTCGCAGCGCTTCCAGCGGCTCAATGAGGCCACCCGGCGCGACAAGCGCAGTGTGTTGTTGCGGTTCTGCGAAACGGCCGGTGCGCTGCCCTACAAGAAGTTCCGCAAGAAGGACATGGAGGCCAGCCAGTTCAAGCGCCGCGAAACACCCGGTGCAGCTGACAAGCTCGTGAAGGTGATGCGCGCACTCTATAACTGGGCGATTGACGAAAAGCTTGCCGTGGAAAACCCGGCGGCGCGTGTCGGCAAGATCAACAATAAGTCGGAAGGCTTCCACACATGGACGCCGGAAGAAGTTGACCGGTTCCGCGCCTTTCATCCGCTCGGCAGCAAGCCGCGACTGGCGATGGAAATCATGATCAATGTCGGCGCGCGGATCTCCGACGCATGCCGACTCGGCCGCCAGCACGAAACCATGATCAACGGTCGGCGATGGCTGAAGTTCACCGCTGAAAAGAACCGTGACCGCTTTCCGGTGCTGATCGAGGTGCCGATGACCTCTGACCTTATCAAGGCGCTCGAACGCACAGAGACGGGCGATCTGGCCTATCTGGTGACCAGCTTCGGCAAGCCATTCGTGAAGGAAGGTCTCGGCAACAAGATGCGCGAATGGTGCAATCAAGCCGGGCTGAAGCGTTGCAGCGCCCATGGGCTTCGCAAGGCTGCTGCCGTGATCATGGCTGAAAGCGAAGTGTCAGCGCCGGAGCTTTGTGCTGCCTTCGGATGGCGCAATCTCAGCACGGCACAGATCTACATTCGCGAAGCTGAAAAGCGCCGTCTCTCCCGAAATGCCTTCGAGCGTGTCGAACGCTTCAGGAACAGGAATGTCTCACTTTCAAAAGCGAAAAACGCCGATGAGACAGATTGAGGAAATTATGATGGGAAAACAGTGCCCTAAAAAGGGGATGGTGGGCGATGAGAGGCTCGAACTCCCGACATCCTCGGTGTAAACGAGGCGCTCTACCAACTGAGCTAATCGCCCGCCCGTGTTGGTGGTGCGTGAAATAGGCGGATAGGAGGAAAATCGCAAGAGGGTTTTCGCCGAATTTGCATTTTTTTTCAAAAACCCGGTGGCCGGAGCATGCCGAGGCGGCAGGCGCATGAATCGCTCCCGGCGGATTCGTGCGCGGGAGAGAAGAAAGCGCCGTCGAACGCCGCTTGACAGGATGGCGACCGGCGATTTTTCCGATGACGGTTTTGCCGGTTTTCCGGGCCTTCCCGCAAGGGGCGCGCAAAAAAAACAGAAATGCGAGATATGTCGCTTGACAGTGGCAGGCGACCCCCTTAAACAGCCGCTCACGCCAGACAGACAAGCGCTCGCGAAAACAAGCGCTTGCCCCTGAAACGGCCAAATGCGCGGGTGTAGCTCAGCTGGTTAGAGTGCCGGCCTGTCACGCCGGAGGTCGCGGGTTCGAGCCCCGTCACTCGCGCCATTTTTTCTTCTCCTTCACGTTTTTCATCCTTTGTTGCGCTGCGGTTCAGTCCATGTGATCGGTCGCGCGCGGTTCGCCCATTGCATTTGCCGGCAGGCGTCGATTCCGGCACCGACGGAAATCGCCCAGCCTGACTTTGCCGGCGGACTTGCGGACCGTCATGGCGGCAGCCGGCCCTCCCTCCGAGAGCGCAGCAAATTGCCGCACCCCGTTCGAAAGGCCGCAGGCGACGCAAAACCGCCGCATTCCGTTCCCGAAAGATTGTTGCAGCGCCATGAAATGAAGTCGCAATGGCTTGCGCGAGCGCGTCGGCTGCGCTAACCACAACCCCGACATCTATCAATTTTCGGTCTCGCGGTTTATCCTGCGGGTGCGCTGACCCGGGCGCCACCAAACGGCAAGGGTGTTTTTATGGCTGAAGTCCTCAGTTCCTACGTTCCGATCGTCATCTTTATCGCAATCTGTCTCATCATCGGGCTCGCCCTGATGGTCGCGCCCTTCGCGCTGGCCTTCAAGGCGCCCGATGCGGAAAAGCTTTCGGCCTACGAATGCGGCTTCAACGCATTCGATGACGCGCGCATGAAGTTCGATATCCGCTTCTATCTTGTCGCGATCCTGTTCATCATCTTCGATCTCGAAGTGGCCTTCCTGTTTCCCTGGGCAGCATCTTTCGGCGATATCGGCTGGTTCGGCTTCTGGTCGATGATGGTGTTCCTCGGCGTGCTGACGATCGGCTTCATCTATGAATGGAAAAAAGGAGCACTCGAATGGGAGTGAGCCAGGACGAAACGCTGGTCGCGCCGGTTCCCAAGGGCGTGGTCGATCCGATGACGAACAAGCCGGTCGGCGCTGACGACCGCTTTTTCGGTGAAATCAACAACGAACTTGCCGACAAGGGATTCCTCGTCACCTCGTCGGCGCAGCTGATCACCTGGGCGCGCACCGGCTCGCTGATGTGGATGCAGTTCGGCCTTGCCTGCTGCGCCGTCGAAATGATGCAGATGTCGATGCCGCGCTATGACTGCGAGCGTTTCGGCTTTGCGCCGCGCGCCTCGCCGCGCCAGTCCGACGTGATGATCGTTGCCGGCACGCTGACCAACAAGATGGCGCCGGCGCTGCGCAAGGTCTACGACCAGATGCCCGAGCCGCGCTATGTCATCTCCATGGGCTCCTGCGCCAATGGCGGCGGCTATTATCACTATTCCTATTCCGTTGTTCGCGGCTGCGACCGAGTCGTTCCCGTCGATATTTACGTGCCGGGCTGTCCGCCCACGGCCGAGGCGCTGCTTTACGGCGTTCTTCTGCTGCAGAAGAAGATCCGGCGCACCGGGACGATCGAGCGATAGCGGCGGGAGAGAATGATGAGTGAAGCTTTGAACGATCTCGGCGCCCATATCCGCGAAGCCTGCGAAGGCGTGCGCGATATCCGCATCGCCCACGGCGAACTGACCGTTTTCACCACGCCGCAGGCGATCGTCGAGGTCGCGAAATTCCTGCGCGATGACGGCCAGTGCGCGTTCGTCAACATCATCGATGTCTGCGGCGTCGACTGGCCGGGCAGGGCGCAGCGCTTCGATGTCGTCTACCATCTCCTGTCGCCGACCCAGAACATGCGCATCCGCATCAAGGTGGCGGTGGACGAAGACGAAGTCGTTCCCTCGATCACGTCCATCTTCCCCGGCGCCGACTGGTTCGAGCGCGAGACCTGGGACATGTACGGCATTCCCTTTTCCGGCCATCCGGACCTGCGCCGCATCCTGACGGACTACGGTTTCGAGGGCCATCCGCTGCGCAAGGATTTTCCGACCACCGGCTTTGTGGAGCTGCGCTATGACGAGGAAGCCAAGCGCGTGATCTATGAGCCCGTCGAGCTTCGCCAGGAGTTCCGCAGCTTCGATTTCCTGAGCCCCTGGGAAGGACCCGAATACGTCCTGCCCGGTGACGAGAAGGCGAGCTGAGGAGGGCGTGATGGCTGAACGTCTTTCCGGCGGCTGTATCTGCGGAGCGGTTCGTTTCGCCGCGACTCCCGCAAGCGACGAGATGGGGGTCTGCCATTGCAGCCTCTGCCGTCGCTGGAGCGGCGGGGCCGGTTTCCTCGGCGTCGATTGCGGCGCGACCGTCGAGGTCGAAAACGAGGATATGTTCGGCGTCTACAAGTCTTCGGACTATGGCGAGCGCGTTTTCTGCAAGACCTGCGGCTCGACGCTGTTCTGGCGCATGCAGGACGGTTCGGACGTGGTCGTCTCCGCGCAGGCCTTCGATCAGCCCGGTCTTTTCCGCTTCACCAGCGAGATATTCGTTGACGAGAAGCCGGACAATTACGCCTTCGCCAACGATACGAAGAAGATGACGTCCGCAGAATTCTTCGCGGCTTACGCTGCACAACAGGATCCATCGGCATGACTGAACATAATGTCCGCAATTTCACGATCAACTTCGGCCCGGAGCATCCGTCCGCGCACGGCGTGCTGCGTCTGGTGCTGGAGCTGGACGGCGAGATCGTCGAGCGCGTCGACCCGCATATCGGCCTGCTTCACCGCGGAACCGAGAAGCTGATCGAGACCAAGACCTATCTTCAGGCCGTGCCCTATTTCGACCGGCTCGATTATGTGGCGCCGATGAACCAGGAGCACGCTTTCGCGCTGGCCGTGGAAAAGCTGCTGGAGGTCGAGATCCCGATTCGCGGCCAGCTCATCCGCGTGCTGTTTTCGGAAATCGGCCGCGTGCTGAACCACCTTCTGAACTGCACCACCGCCGCCATGGACGTCGGGGCGCTCACCCCGCCGCTCTGGGGCTTCGAGGAGCGCGAAAAGCTCATGGTGTTCTATGAGCGGGCCTGCGGCGCGCGCATGCATGCGGCCTATTTCCGGCCTGGCGGCGTGCATCAGGACCTGCCGCCCGAACTGGTCGAGGATATCGGCAAGTGGTGCGAGCAGTTCCCGGCAAAGCTCAACGATATCGAGGCGCTGCTGGCGGGCAACCGTATCTTCAAGCAGCGCAATGTCGATATCGGCAATATCACGCTCGAGGATGCGTTCGCCTGGGGCTTTTCCGGCCCGATGGTGCGCGGTTCGGGCGCTGCCTGGGACCTGCGCCGGGCGCAGCCCTATGAATGCTATTCCGATCTTGATTTCGACGTGGTCATCGGCAAGAACGGCGACTGCTATGACCGCTGGGTGCTGCGCATCAACGAGATGCGCGAATCGGTGAAGATCATGAAGCAGTGCGTCGAACGGCTGCTCGGCGATGCCAAGACCGGCCCGTTCAATTCGATGGACGGCAAGGTCGTGCCGCCGAAGCGGGCGCAGATGAAGCGTTCGATGGAAGCGCTGATCCACCACTTCAAGCTCTATACCGAGGGTTATCACGTGCCGGAAGGCGAGGTTTATGCCGCCGTCGAGGCGCCCAAGGGCGAGTTCGGCGTCTACCTCGTTTCCGACGGCACCAACAAGCCCTATCGCTGCAAGATCCGCGCCCCGGGCTTTGCCCATCTTTCGGCGATGGACTTCATGTCGAAGGGCCATCAGCTTGCCGACGTCACCGCCATCATCGGGACGCTCGACATCGTGTTCGGTGAGGTGGACCGGTGATCGCTGACGCCCTTGCAATGTCAAGAAACGCTTTTTGCTGTCCCGGACCGGTTGAAGGCCGGTGCCAGAACATGGGATATGCAAGAGTTGTGAACAGAACCTCCGAAGAGGTATAAGAGAGCATGTCCGTTCGTCGACTAGCCGATGAGAATGTCCAGCCCGCCGCTTTCGCGTTTTCAGACGAAAATGCCCGCTGGGCCGAAGCCACGATCAAGAAATATCCCGAAGGTCGCCAGCAGTCCGCCGTGATCCCGCTTCTGATGCGGGCGCAGGAACAGGAAGGCTGGGTGACGCGTGCCGCGATCGAGAAGGTCGCCGACATGCTTTCCATGCCGTTGATCCGGGTGCTCGAGGTCGCGACCTTCTATACCCAGTTCCAGCTGAAGCCGGTCGGCACCAGGGCGCATATCCAGGTCTGCGGCACCACGCCGTGCATGCTGCGCGGCGCCGGCGACCTGATCAATGTCTGCAAGAAGAAGATCGGTCCCGAAGCCCTTGAGCCGAATGCCGATGGCACGCTGTCCTGGGAAGAGGTCGAGTGCCAGGGCGCCTGCGCCAATGCGCCGATGGTGATGATCTTCAAGGATGCCTATGAGGACCTGACGCCGGAGCGTCTGGAAGAAATCATCGATGCCTTCGAGGCCGGCCGTGGAGACGAGATCAAGCCCGGACCGCAGATCGACCGCTGGTTTTCCGCGCCCGAGGGCGGGTTCACCTCGCTCACGGATGATGATGACGACGATGCCAGCGCTGACGACGAGACCGACGAGGGCGCCGGTTCGCCGGAAGCGCTCGACGGCGCCGAAGGCGACCGGCCGCCGGCTGCCGATCGGAAACCGGAAGACCCGGACGATCTGAAGATGATTTCGGGCGTCGGCCCGAAGATCGAGAAGCTTCTGAACGATATCGGCATCTACAAGTTCGAACAGATCGCCGCATGGACGCCGGGCGAATGCGCCTGGGTCAATGCCTCGCTGAAGCTCGGCGGCCGCCTCGAGCGCGACGAGTGGCAGCGCCAGGCGGGCGTGCTGGCCAAGGGCGGCATCGAGGAATATGAAAAAGTGTTCGGCAGAACAGCGCGCTAGGAGTGAAGCATGTTAAAAGACAAGGACCGCATCTTCACCAACCTCTACGGCCATCGCGACAAGTCGCTGAAGGGCGCGATGGCGCGTGGCTCGTGGGACAATACCAAGGCGATTGTTGACAAGGGCCGCGACTGGATCGTCCAGGAGATGAAGGATTCGGGTCTTCGCGGCCGCGGCGGCGCGGGCTTTCCGACCGGGCTCAAATGGTCGTTCATGCCCAAGGATGACCGGACGCATTATCTTGTTGTGAATGCTGACGAATCCGAGCCCGGTACCTGCAAGGACCGCGAGATCATGCGGCATGATCCGCATCACCTGATCGAGGGCTGCCTGCTGGCGGGCGTCGGAATGGGCGCGCATACGGCCTATATCTACATTCGCGGCGAGTTCATGCGCGAGCGTGAGGCTCTGCAGGCGGCGATCGACGAGTGCTACGAGGCCGGCCTGCTCGGAAAGAACAACAAATGCGGCTGGGACATGGACGTGATCGTCCACCACGGCGCCGGCGCCTACATCTGCGGCGAGGAGACGGCGCTTCTGGAAAGCCTTGAGGGCAAGAAGGGCCAGCCCCGGCTGAAGCCGCCGTTCCCGGCCAATATGGGCCTTTATGGTCTTCCGACCACCGTGAACAACGTCGAATCGATCGCGGTTGCGCCGACGATCCTCAGGCGCGGCGCGAGCTGGTTCTCCTCCTTCGGCCGTCCCAACAATGTCGGCACCAAGGTGTTCATGGTCTCCGGCCATGTGAACCGGCCCTGCGTGGTCGAGGAAAGCCTCGGCATCACCTTCCGCGAGCTGATCGAAAAGCATTGCGGCGGTATTCGCGGCGGCTGGAGCAACCTGCTTGCCGTGATCCCCGGCGGCGCGTCCTGCCCGGTGGTCAAGGGCGAGGACATGATCGACGTGCAGATGGACTTCGACGGCCTGCGCGAGGTGAAGTCCTCCTTCGGGACCGGCGGCGCGATTGTCATGGACAAGTCCACCGACATCATCAAGGCGATCGCAAGGCTTGCCGAATTCTTCAAGCATGAAAGCTGCGGCCAGTGCACGCCGTGCCGCGAGGGCACCGGCTGGATGTGGCGGGTGATGGAACGCATGGTGGTCGGCAAGGCGCAGAAGCGCGAGATCGATATGCTGTTCGAAGTCACCAAACAGGTGGAAGGCCACACGATCTGCGCGCTCGGCGACGCCGCCGCGTGGCCGATCCAGGGCCTCATCCGCAATTTCCGTCCGGAAATCGAAAAGCGGATCGACCAGTACACGGCCAACGCCACGTCGGAAGGCGCGGTGATGGAAGCGGCGGAGTAGACCGATGAAGTTCCATGACCAGGTTGATCGCATCGATGCCAGCAAGAGCTGCCTGGCGGGCTCGGCGTTTGATGATGTCGATCTGTCTGGTTCGAAGTTTCACAACGTGAACATGTCGGGCTGGAAGGTGAGCAACGCCAACTTTTCCGGCATGGTGGTGACGGACGCAAACCTGTCCGGCATGACGGTGACGGATGCCAACCTCTCGGGTGTCGCGATCAGCGAATGCCGGTTGCACGGCATGACGATCGACGGCATCGATGTCGGCGCGATGCTTGCGCTGTGGAAAGAACACAAGGCTTGAGGCGGAACCCGGAGCGGGCGTACGCAATCGAGAACGGAATGCCGGCGGTCTCTTTCGGATCATCGGCGAAGCGGGAAAAACGGATATGGTAAATCTGATTGTAGACGGCAAGGAAATCGAGGTTCCCGACCACTACACGCTGTTGCAGGCGGCTGAGTCGGCGGGCGCCGAAATCCCGCGCTTCTGCTTTCACGAGCGGCTGTCGATTGCCGGCAATTGCCGCATGTGCCTCATTCAGGTGAAGGGCGGACCGCCGAAGCCGGCGGCCTCCTGCGCCATGGGGGTCAAGGATATTCGCGGCGGCCCGGACGGCTCGCTGCCGGAGATCTATACCAAGACGCCCATGGTCAAGAAGGCGCGCGAAGGGGTGATGGAGTTCCTGCTCATCAACCATCCGCTCGACTGCCCGATCTGCGACCAGGGCGGCGAATGCGACCTGCAGGACCAGGCCATGGCCTTCGGCATCGACGCGTCGCGCTACCAGGAAGACAAGCGCGCCGTCGAGGACAAGTATATCGGTCCGCTGGTGAAGACGGTGATGAACCGCTGCATCCACTGCACGCGCTGCGTCCGCTTCACCACGGAAGTGGCCGGTATTTCCGAACTCGGTCTGATCGGCCGCGGCGAGGACGCCGAGATCACCACCTATCTGGAACAGGCGATGACGTCGGAACTGCAGGGCAATGTCGTTGACCTTTGCCCGGTCGGCGCGCTGACCTCCAAGCCCTTCGCCTTCACCGCCCGTCCGTGGGAATTGAACAAAACCGAATCGATTGACGTCATGGATGCCGTCGGTTCGGCCATCCGCGTCGATACGCGCGGTCGCGAAGTGATGCGCATCATGCCGCGCGTCAATGAAGAGGTGAACGAGGAGTGGATCTCCGACAAGACCCGCTTCATCTGGGACGGTCTGCGCACCCAGCGCATCGACAAGCCCTATATCCGAGTCAACGGCCGCCTTCAGGCGTCGAACTGGAATGATGCCTTCGCCGCGATCAGGTCCGCGGTCGACGGCGTTTCCGGCGACCGGATCGGCGCGATTGCCGGCGATCTGGCCACGGTTGAGGAAATGTACGCGCTCAAAGGTCTGATGAGCGCGCTCGGCTCGGCCAATATCGACTGTCGTCAGGATGGGACGAAGCTTGATCCGGCAAACGGCCGCGCAAGCTATCTCTTCAACCCGACGATCGAAGGCATTGAAAGGGCTGACGCTCTTCTGATCATCGGCGCCAATCCGCGGTTTGAGGCCTCGGTGCTGAATGCGCGCATCCGCAAGCGCTTCCGCAAGGCCAATTTCCCGATCGCCGTGATCGGCGAGCAGGCGGACCTGCGCTACGATTACGAATATCTCGGCGCCGGCCCCCAGACGCTTGCCGATCTCGCCTCCGGTTCGCTCGGTTTCCTCGATGTGCTGAAGAAGGCCGAACGTCCGATCATCATGGTCGGGCAGGGCGCTCTGACGCGCGAGGACGGCGCGGCCGTGCTGGCCAGGGCCGCGCAGCTTGCCGGCGATGTCGGCGCGGTGAGCGAGGACTGGAACGGCTTTGCCGTGCTGCACACCGCGGCATCGCGCGTCGGCGGTCTCGACATCGGCTTCGTGCCGGGCGAGGGCGGCAAGACCGCCGCCGAGATGCTCGGCGATACGGATGTGCTCTTTTTGCTCGGCGCGGACGAACTTGATTTCTCCGCCAAGAAGGCCGGCTTCACCGTCTATATCGGTTCGCACGGCGATGCCGGCGCGATGAACGCCGATGTGGTTCTGCCGGCGGCAACCTACACGGAAAAATCGGGCACCTATGTCAATACCGAGGGCCGCGTGCAGATGACCAACCGCGCAGGCTTCGCGCCGGGCGACGCGCGCGAGGACTGGGCTGTGCTCCGGGCGCTTTCCGGCATTCTCGGCAAGACGCTGCCTTACGACTCGCTGATGGCGCTGCGGGCCGCGCTTTACGGCGAATATCCGCATCTCGCCGCGCTTGACGCGGTCGCTGACGCTGATATCAAGGCCGTCGAAACGGCGGCGTCGAAGGGTGGGGATCTCGCGGAAGCCGGTTTCGTCTCGCCGATCACCGATTTCTACCTGACCAACCCGATTGCCCGGGCGTCCGCCGTGATGGCCGAATGCTCGGCGCTGGCGCGCAACAATTTCAAGGCAGCGGCGGAATAAGGACCGAACAATGGATTCTTTTGTCTCAACCTATCTCTGGCCCGGACTGATCATGGTCGGTCAGTCGCTGCTGCTTCTGGTCCTGCTTCTTATCGGCATCGCCTTCATCCTGCTGGCCGACCGCAAGATCTGGGCGGCCGTGCAGATGCGTCGCGGCCCGAACGTGGTTGGTCCCTTCGGTCTGATGCAGTCCTTCGCCGACCTGTTCAAGTTCGTGCTGAAGGAACCGATCATCCCTGCGAGCGCCGACAAGGTGGTGTTTCTTCTGGCGCCGCTGATCTCGGTAACGCTGGCGCTCGCCACCTGGGCGGTGATGCCGGTTGCGGACGGCTGGGTGATCGCCAACATCAATATCGGCATTCTTTATATCTTTGCCATTTCCTCGCTTGAGGTCTACGGCGTGATCATGGGCGGCTGGGCGTCGAACTCGAAATACGCCTTCCTCGGTTCGCTGCGTTCGGCGGCGCAGATGGTGTCCTACGAAGTCTCGATCGGCCTCGTCATCGTCACCGTTCTTTTGACGGTCGGCTCGCTGAACCTTTCGGACATCGTCTTTGCCCAGCAGACCGGTCTCGGCACCATGCTCGGCCTGCCGAACTCGTTCCTCGACTGGAACTGGCTGGCGCTGTTCCCGATGTTCATCGTGTTCTTCATCTCGGCGCTCGCCGAAACCAACCGTCCGCCCTTCGACCTTCCCGAAGCCGAATCGGAACTGGTTGCCGGCTTCATGGTGGAATATGGCTCAACGCCGTACATGATGTTCATGCTCGGCGAATACGCGGCCATCGTCTTGATGTGCGCGCTGACGACGACGCTGTTCCTCGGCGGCTGGCTGCCGATCATCGATGTCGCGGTGCTGAACTGGATCCCGGGCGTCATCTGGTTCCTGATCAAGGTCTGCCTCTGCTTCTTCATGTTCGGCATGGTCAAGGCATTCGTGCCGCGCTACCGCTACGACCAGCTGATGCGGCTTGGCTGGAAGGTCTTCCTTCCGCTGTCGCTCGCCATGGTCGTCATCGTCGCCTTCGTTGTTAAACTGACCGGCTGGGTGGGCTGATTGATGGCGCTTTTCGAAGCGCCGGATTGGAGAATTTGAAATGGGTTCTGTTGCTCAGGCTTTCAATGCCGTCTTCCTGAAGGAGTTCGTGGCTGCGTTCTTTCTGACGATGCGCTACTTCTTCGCCCAGAAGTCGACGGTCAACTATCCCTTCGAGAAGGGGCCGGTGAGCCCGCGCTTTCGCGGCGAGCATGCGCTGCGCCGTTATCCCAACGGCGAGGAACGCTGCATTGCCTGCAAGCTGTGCGAGGCGATCTGTCCCGCCCAGGCGATCACCATCGAGGCCGGCCCGCGCCGCAATGACGGCACGCGGCGCACGGTGCGCTACGACATCGATATGGTGAAATGCATCTATTGCGGCTTCTGCCAGGAGGCATGTCCGGTCGATGCCATCGTCGAGGGGCCGAATTTCGAGTTCGCCACCGAGACGCGTGAGGAACTCTATTACGACAAGGAACGCCTGCTCGCCAACGGCGACCGGTGGGAGCGCGAAATCGGGCAGAATATCGCGATGGACGCGCCCTATCGCTGAGCGGCGAAGAGCAAGTGGCCGGGCGGCGTGACGCCGGCCGGTGAAACGATCTGAGAACGGAAAGCCTGCCTGCGTGGCCGGTTTTTCAATGAGACGCGTCCGGGTTTTCCGAGACGTACAGGAAGAGAAGGCACCAAGATGGGTCTCCAGGCTCTTTTTTTCTATATTTTCGCGTTTATCGCCGTGGCCTCGGCGTTCATGGTCATTTCCGCGCGGAACCCGGTCCATTCGGTCCTGTTCCTGATCGTGGTGTTCGTGAACGCCGCTGCGCTGTTCATTCTGGCCGGCGCGGAATATCTCGGCCTGTTGCTGCTCGTCGTCTATGTCGGCGCGGTCGCGGTGCTGTTCCTGTTCGTGGTGATGATGCTGGACATCGACTTCACCGCGCTCAGGTCCGGCATTCTGCGCTATGCGCCGGTGGGCGCGCTGATCGGGGTCGTGCTGCTTGCCGAGCTGATCATCGTTGTCGGCGGCACCTTCATTTCCCCCGAGATCGCCTCCAACACCGCCATGCCGATGCCGCCGCTTTCGGAACGGTCCAGCGTGCAGGCCATCGGCGACGTGATCTACACGCATTATGCCTATTTCTTCCAGGTGGCGGGCCTCATCCTGCTGGTGGCCATGATCGGCGCGATCGTGCTCACGCTCAAGCACCGCACGGACGTCAAGCGCCAGAACATCGGCAGGCAGGTGGCGCGCACGCCGGAAACGGCGCACGAGGTCGTCAAGGTCAAGCCTGGCCAGGGCCTATAATTTAAGAGAATTCAGCAGGGATACGGACTCAAGGACAGAGCAATGGAAATCGGACTTTCCCACTACCTGACGGTCAGTGCCATACTTTTCACGATCGGCGTCTTCGGCATCTTCCTGAACCGCAAGAACGTCATCATCATTCTCATGTCCATCGAGCTGATCCTGCTTTCGGTCAATCTCAACATGGTCGCCTTCTCCGCCTTCCTGAACGATCTGGTCGGCCAGGTCTTCGCGCTGTTCATCCTCACGGTGGCGGCGGCGGAAGCGGCGATCGGACTGGCGATCCTCGTTGTGTTCTATCGCAACCGCGGCTCGATTGCGGTCGAAGACGTCAATATGATGAAGGGCTGACCTCCAGATGATCTACAAACTCATCATTTTCCTGCCGTTGCTCGGCTTCCTCATCGCGGGCCTCTTCGGAAACCGGATCGGCGCCAAGGCCACCGAATGGGTGACCATCGCCTTCATGGCGGTGGCGGCGGTCCTGTCCTGGTACGTCTTCATCTCGGTCGGCTTCCTCAGCCATGCCGAGGACCTGGTGATCCAGGTGCCGGTGATGCAGTGGATCTCTTCCGGCGACATCGACGTTGCCTGGTCGCTCAGGATCGACACGCTGACGGCGGTGATGCTCGTCGTGGTCAACACGGTCTCCTGTCTCGTCCACCTCTATTCGGTGGGCTACATGCATGACGATCCGCACCGGCCGCGCTTCTTCGCCTATCTGTCGCTCTTCACCTTCGCCATGCTGTCGCTGGTGACGTCCGACAACCTGTTGCAGATGTTCTTCGGCTGGGAAGGCGTCGGTCTCGCCTCCTATCTGCTGATCGGCTTCTGGTACAAGAAGCCGTCGGCCTGCGCCGCGGCCATGAAGGCCTTCATCGTCAACCGGGTCGGGGATTTCGGCTTCCTACTCGGCATTGCCGGCCTTTTCTTCCTCGCGCACACAATCAATTTCGATCCGATCTTCGCTGCTGCCGAACACATCGCCGATGACCACGCTGTCGCGGTCGCCGCGGGCGAACAGGTTCCGGTGCTGCACTTCCTCGGCATGGACCTGACGCTGATGCACGCGATCACCGCGATCTGCCTGCTGCTGTTCATGGGCGCGATGGGCAAGTCGGCGCAGTTCCTGCTGCACACCTGGCTGCCGGACGCGATGGAAGGCCCGACGCCGGTTTCGGCCCTTATCCACGCCGCGACCATGGTGACGGCCGGCGTCTTCCTCGTGGCGCGCATGTCGCCGCTGTTCGAACTGTCGCCGTCGGCGCTGACCTTCGTCACGCTGATCGGTTCGATCACCGCGCTCTTTGCCGCGACCATCGGTCTCGTTCAGAATGACATCAAGCGCGTGATCGCCTATTCGACCTGTTCGCAGCTCGGCTACATGTTCGCAGCGCTCGGGGCAGGGGCCTACGGCGCGGCGGTCTTCCACCTCTTTACCCACGCCTTCTTCAAGGCGCTCCTGTTCCTGTGCGCGGGCTCGGTCATCCATGCCGTTTCCGGCGATCAGGACATGCGCCGCATGGGCGGCCTCAGGAAGCATATTCCGATCACCTTCTGGGGCATGATCTTCGGCACGCTCGCGATCACCGGCGTCGGCATCCCCGGCACGGTCATCGGCGCGGCCGGTTACTTCTCCAAGGATGCGATCATCGAGGCGGCCTTCGTTTCCGCAAGCCCGCTGGCGATGTTCTCCTTCTGGTCGCTGGTGATCGCCGCGGTGCTGACGGCCTTCTACTCCTGGCGCCTGATCTTCATGACCTTCTTCGGCAAGCCGCGCGCGTCGTCCGATGTCATGCATCACGTGCATGAATCGCCCTGGGTCATGCTGATCCCGCTCATCGTCCTGTCGGTCGGCGCCCTGTTTGCCGGCGTGGTCTTCGCCGAGTTCTTCTACGGCCATCATTATGCCGAGTTCTGGAAGGGCGCTCTGTTCACCGGGCCGCATAACGAAGTGCTTGAAGAGCACCACCACGTGGCGCTCTGGGTCAAGCTCTCGCCCTTCTTCGCCATGCTGATCGGAACCGCTGCCGCGATCTACATGTATCTGATCAAGCCCTCCTCGGCGAAAGCGACGGCAAAAGCCTTCCCGCGAATCTACGCATTCCTGCTCAACAAGTGGTATTTCGATGAACTGTACGACTTCCTGTTTGTCCGTCCCGCCAAGAAGCTCGGGCACTTCCTGTGGCAGAAGGGGGATGTGGGCGTGATCGACCGGTTCGGACCGAACGGCATCGCGGCGCTGGTCGTCGATGTCACCAACCGCGTGGTCAAGCTGCAGTCCGGTTATGTTTACCACTATGCGTTTGCAATGCTGATCGGCCTTGCCGCCCTTGTAACGTGGATGATGCTCGGAGGGGCGCTGTAATGAGCGACTGGCCAATTCTCACGACAGTCACCTTCCTGCCGCTCATCGGCGTGGTGCTGATCCTGTTCACCCGCGACGACAACGAGACGGGTCTGCGCAACATCCGCAATGTCGCGCTTCTGACCACGCTGTTCACCTTCGTGGTGTCGCTGTTCATCTGGGTCAATTACGACCCGGCGGACCCGAACTTCCAGATGGTCGAATATCACGCCTGGCTGGGGACCGGCATTGCCTACCATCTCGGCGTCGACGGCATCTCGATGCTGTTCATCCTGCTGACGACGGTGCTGATGCCGCTCTGTATCCTCGCCTCGTGGGAAGCCATCACCTACCGGGTGAAGGCCTACATGATCGCCTTCCTCATTCTGGAAACGCTGATCATCGGCGTGTTCGTCTCGCTCGACATCGTGATGTTCTACATCTTCTTCGAGGCGGGCCTCATTCCGATGTATCTGATCATCGGCATCTGGGGCCATGAGCGGCGCGTCTACGCCTCGCTGAAGTTCTTCCTCTACACCTTCGCCGGCTCGGTCTTCATGCTGCTGGCGATCATGGCGATGTACTGGGTGACGGGCACGACCAGCGTGCCGGTGCTGCTGGAGTATGATTTCCCGGTCAATATGCAATACTGGCTGTTCCTCGGGTTCTTCGCCTCCTTTGCGGTGAAGATGCCGATGTGGCCGGTGCACACCTGGCTGCCGGACGCCCACGTGGAGGCGCCGACGGCGGCCTCGGGCGTGCTGGCGGGCGTGCTGTTGAAACTCGGCGGCTTCGGCGTGCTGCGCTATTCAATGCCGATGTTCCCCGACGCCTCCTATTACTTCGCGCCGTTCATCTTCGCGCTGTCGATCATCGCCATCATCTACGCCTCGCTCGTGGCGCTGATGCAGACCGACATGAAGAAGCTGATCGCCTATTCCTCGGTCGCGCATATGGGCTACGTGACCATGGGCATGTTCTCGGCCACGACCGAGGGCGTCGAGGGCTCGATCTTCCTGATGCTCTCGCACGGCATCGTCTCCGGCGCGCTGTTCTTCTGCGTCGGCATCGTCTATGACCGCATGCATACGCGCGAGATCGCGGCCTTTGGCGGGCTCGTGAACAACATGCCGAAATTCGCGGTCGCCTTCATGGTCTTCACCATGGCCAATGTCGGGCTTCCGGGCACGTCGGGCTTCATCGGCGAATTCCTGACGGTTGTCGGCGTCTTCCAGGTCAATACCTGGGTGGCCGTGTTCGCGGCGACGGGCGTCATCCTTTCGGCGGCCTATGCGCTCTGGCTTTACCGCCGCGTGATTTTCGGCGCACTGGAGAAAGACAGCCTCAAGGCGCTGCTCGATCTTTCCACGCGCGAGAAGTTCGTACTCTACCCGCTGATCATCCTGACGATCTTCTTCGGCGTCTATCCGGAACCGATCTTCGCGGCGATCCACGGGCCGGTAGCCCAGATCGTTCAACATTATGACGCTGTTCTGGAATCCACCAAGAACATCGCGCTGCCGGTATACTGAGACAGGATCTTTTGGACATGACCTCGGAACTCCTACTTTCAAGTCTGAAGCTGATCATGCCGGAGCTGATCCTTTCGATCGGCGCCATGGTCCTGTTGATGATCGGCGCATTTGCCGGCCGCAAGAGCGGCCAGGTGATCGTCGGCCTCTCGGTCTTTCTTCTGATCGCGGCTTTCGTCGCTCTGTTCTGGTCGGGCTCGGGCACGGCCTTCAACGGCTCGCTCACCTTCAACGCCTTCACCCGCTTCATGCAGGTGCTGGTGCTGATCGGCGCGGCGCTGTCGATGATCCTGTCGGTCGGCCACGAGGAGCCGGAATATCTCGACCGTTTCGAGTTTCCGGTGCTGATGCTTCTGTCGACCACGGGCATGATGCTGATGGTTTCGGCCAACGACATGCTGGCCTTCTACATGGGCCTCGAACTGATGTCGCTGCCGCTCTACGTGATCGCGGCGATCAACCGGGACAGCCTGCGCTCGACGGAAGCGGGCCTGAAGTATTTCGTTCTCGGTTCGCTGTCGTCCGGCATGCTGCTCTACGGCATATCGCTGATCTACGGCTTTACCGGCAATATCGGTTTTGAGGCGATTGCCAACCAGATCTCGCTCGGCGAGACCGGCCTCGGCTTCATCTTCGGCATGGTGTTCGTGCTGGCCGGCATCACCTTCAAGATCTCCGCCGTTCCCTTCCACATGTGGACGCCGGACGTCTATGAGGGCGCGCCGACGCCGGTGACGGCCTTCTTCGCCTCCGCGCCGAAGGTTGCCGCCATGGCGATCATCATCCGCCTGCTGATCGATGCCTTTGGTCCGGCTATTGACCAGTGGCGCCAGGTCGTGGTCTTCATCGCCATCGCCTCGATGGTTCTCGGCGCGTTCGCGGCGATCGGCCAGCGCAACATCAAGCGGCTGATGGCCTATTCCTCGATCACCCATATGGGCTACGCGCTTGTCGGGCTTGCCGCGGGTACGGAAGTCGGCGTCAGCGGCGTTGCCATCTACATGGCGATCTACCTGTTCATGACGCTCGGCGCCTTCGCCATCATCATGGCGATGCGTTTGAAGGAAGGCGGCAATGTCGAGAACATCGACGATCTCGCCGGTCTTTCGCAGACCAAGCCGGTCATGGCCGTGGTGCTGACGGCGCTGATGTTCTCGCTTGCGGGCGTTCCGCCGCTGGCGGGCTTCTTCGGCAAGTATTTCGTGTTCCTGGCCGCCATCAACGCCGAACTCTATACGCTGGCGATCATCGGCGTGCTGTCCTCGGTCGTCGCCGCGTTCTACTATCTGCGCATCGTCAAGGTGATGTGGTTCGATGAACCGACCGTGGAGTTCTCGCGGGTCGCCGTGGAACTGCGATTCGTCTTCGGTCTGAGCGGCCTTTTTGCCATTGGCTATCTGCTATTCGGCGGGCCGCTGAACTCTGCAGCCCAGGCGGCCGCGGCGGCGCTGTTCTAGATGGCGGCGGGAAACCCCGCCGCCTCATTCCGGCATGAGGCGCTCGGCGCGGTCGCCTCGACCAATCTTTCTGCGATGGAGCGGGCGGAGGCCGGTGATCCCGGTCTGCTCTGGGTCACGGCGGATGAGCAGACAGGCGGACGGGCGCGGCGCGGCCGCAACTGGATTTCTGAGCGAGGCAATCTCTATGCCTCGCTTCTGCTTGTCGATCCGGCCCCCCTTGCAGCCTTGTCGTCCCTGCCGCTGGCGGCGGCCGTTGCGGCGCATGGCGCGATCAGCCGGGTGATGGCGGGTCACGGCGCGGAGGTCGCCATCAAATGGCCGAACGACGTGCTGATCGATCGTCGCAAGGTCTGCGGCATCCTTCTGGAGGCGCGGAGACTGGCGAACGGCCGCTTTGCCGTCGTCATCGGGATCGGGATCAATGTTGGATTTTCGCCGGAGGACACCCCATATCCGGTGGCAAGACTGGCCGACTATGTCGCCGGCGCCGATTCTGACGTTCTGTTTGCCCATCTGTTCGAGATCATGGCGGATGAGCTTTCGATCTGGGATGGCGGGCGTGGCCTCGGCCGGACCGTTTCCCGCTGGCGCGCTGCCGCCTGCGGCATCAACGAACGGATCACCATCAATCTGGCCCGCGAGCAGGTCTCCGGGCTTTTTGCCGGCATCGATGACGCCGGCATGCTGAAACTTGAAACGGAAGAGGGCACGCGCACCTTTGCTGCTGGCGATGTTTTCTTCGACAACAATAAGAACGGATAACGCTTAAATGGCGGACAATAAAAACGAACTGGTTTTCCTGCCCCTCGGCGGGCTCGGCGAAATCGGTATGAACCTTGCCCTTTACGGCTACGGCCCCGCGGAAAAACGCGAATGGATCATGGTCGATTGCGGCGTCACCTTTCCCGGCCCGGAACTGCCCGGCGTCGACCTCGTACTGCCCGATATCGAATTCGTGCGCGAACAGCGCGGCAACCTCAAAGCCATGATCATCACACATGCGCATGAGGATCATTACGGCGCGATTGCGACGCTGTGGCCGGGCCTCAACGTGCCGATCTATGCCTCGCCCTTCACCGCGGGCCTGCTGGAGGCCAAACGCGAATATGAAAGCTGGATGCGCGAAATTCCGGTGACGATCTTCAAGGCCGGCGACACCATCAATGTCGGACCGTTCACCGTCGAGGGCGTGCCTGTCAACCATTCCATCCCCGAGCCGATGGCGCTTTCGATCCGCACCCCGCTCGGCAATATCGTCCATACGGGAGACTGGAAGATCGACCACGCGCCGACGCTTGGCCCCAAGACCGACGAAGCCCGTTTCCGCGCCATTGGCGATGATGGCGTGCTGGCGCTGATGTGCGATTCCACCAATGCCATGCGCGATGGCGTGTCGCCCTCAGAAGAGGAGATTTCGGCAAGCCTCAGGACGGTTATTGAAAATGCGGAAGGGCGCGTCGCGCTGACCACGTTTTCTTCCAATATCGGCCGCATCCGCTCGATCGCCAAGGCCGCCGACGAAGCGGGTCGCCAGGTGCTGCTGCTTGGCTCGTCGCTCAAGCGCGCGGTCGCGGTGGCGCGCGATCTCGGGATGATGGAAGGCGTGAAGCCCTTCGTCGACGAGGATGAGTTCGGCTATATCCCGCGCGACAAGGTAGTTGCGATCCTGACCGGTTCGCAGGGCGAGCCGCGTGCGGCCCTTGCCAAGCTCTCGCGCGACGAGATGCGCAATGTGGCGCTTGCCGCCGGCGATCTCGTGGTGTTTTCCTCGCGCGCCATCCCCGGCAACGAAAAGGCGATCCAGGATATCAAGAACGGACTTGTGGAGCAGGGCGTTCACATCCTGACCGACAACGAGGCTCTGGTGCATGTTTCCGGCCATCCGCGCCGCAACGAGCTGAAACAGATGTATGAATGGATCAGGCCCGAAATTCTCGTGCCTGTTCACGGCGAGGCAGCCCATCTGATCGCCCAGAAGGAACTCGCCGAACAGAGCGGCATCGCCCAGGTTCCGCGCGTCAGGAATGGCGATGTTCTGCGCCTTGCGCCGGGCCCCGCGGAGGTGATCGGCAAGGTCGAGGCGGGCCGCGTGTTCAAGGACGGCAAGCTGATAGGCGACTTCGACGAAATGGGCATCGGCGATCGCCGCAAGCTCTCCTTCGTCGGTCATGTCGCGGTCAACGTGGTCCTGAACAGCAAGTTCGATTTCGCCGGCGATCCGGACGTGGTGCCGATCGGCCTTCCGGGTTTCGATGACGAGGACGAGCGGATGGAGGACGTACTGTTCGATGCCGTGCTCGGCGCCGTCGAAAGCATTCCACGCTCGCGACGCAAGGACCTCGGCATGGTCAGGGAGGCGGTGCGCCGCTCCGTCCGCGCCGCTGCCAATGAATGCTGGGGCAAGAAGCCGGTGGTGACGGTGTTTGTGAACCGGCTTGGGTGAGGGGGTAGCTCGGGCGAGGTTCCCCCGAACTTCCGGGCTTACGCAATTCCGATCCCTCTTTCCGTATGCTACGGTTTTATTGAGCGCCTATCCGCCCCGATCTCCCCCCTTGAGGGGGAGATGTCGCGAAAGCGACAGAGAGGGGTAAAGGGCGCAAGCCCCAAAAAAGCCGCGTATGCCGATAGGGCTCACCCCTCTCTGCCCCTGTCGGGGCACCTCTCCCTCAAGGGGAGAGATTTTGGGCTGCAGCGCAGAGCAAGGCTCGAAGGTCAGAAGATGGCTGCAACGCTTGAGCAGCAGATCAGCGGGGCAACGGATTGATCCGATTTGCGAATCCGTAGATCCCTTTCAACCCGGCCGCCTGAACAGCCGGCTCTGTTCGAACAGGCCCTCCAGCTGGCTGATGCGCTGGCGGGTCTTGTCCCAGCTTTTGGCCTGCACCGCCTCGATCAGCGCTTCCACCACGAACAGCGTGACCACGGACGAGTCCCAGGCGGACGGAACCTCGATGCTGACCCTGAATGTGTGGCGGGCAAACTTGGTGACCGGCGAGGCCCACTGGTCGGTAAAGAGGATGATCTCGACGCCGTTCTCGCCTGCCACCCGCGCCAGCGTCGCCATGTCCTGCTCATAGCGGCGGATATCGAAGATCACCAGCACATCGCCGCTCGCCATGTTCAGCATATGCTGCGGCCATGAGCCGGAATTGGAGGACATCAGCGTCGTCTTCGGCCGGATGACCTGCATGTGGGTGTAGAAATAGCCCGCGATTGCCCCGGTGATGCGGCCGCCGACGAAATAGACGGCGCGGTCGAGATCCGATAGCAACGCGGCAGCGCCGCCGAATGTCTCCTGATCAAGCTGTGACAATGTGCGCCGCATATTGTCCATCGCCGCCTCGCCGAAACGGTTCAGGATATGCGTGTCCGGCACATTGCGGGCCAGCCGGTCATGTTTGGCGATCGGGTTGGAAAGGGTTGCCTCCAGCTCCTGATGCAGGCGCGCCTGAAACTCGGCATACCCCCTGAACCCCAGTTTCTGCACCATGCGCGCGACCGTCGGCGTCGACACGTCGGCATTTTCGGCAAGCGTGGTGATGCTGCCGAGGCCGGAGACCGGGTAGTTTTCGCTGATCGTGTCGGCAAGGCGCTTTTCCGAGCGCGTGAGTTCGCCGTAGCGCCCGGCGATGATTTCGGCGACTGTTCGGGACCCGTCGGTCAATCTTCGTCTCCTGTTTCCCGGGCATTTAGAAACGGCGCGGCCAATCCGTCAACGGCAAAAATGAATAGAAGTTTTCAAAGCGTGATTGACACCGCGCAAAAACTGAAGAACTATTTACAAAACCAAGAATTGCAGAAAATGCAGGGGAACAGATGTTGGGAAAGCCCGGGCTGTTGAGCGCCCGAGACGGCGCGCCTGTGATTGTCGAGCGTGCGTTGGGTCAAAGCGAGGTGGTGCTGGTTTGCGAGCATGCCGGCCGCGCCATACCTGATCGCCTTGGCGATATGGGCCTCTCCGCCGAACTTTTGCAAAGCCACATCGCATGGGATCCGGGCGCACTGGCCGTTTCGCGGCTTCTGAGCGCGGCGCTGGACGCGACATTGGTCCACCAGCGTTTCTCGCGCCTCGTCTATGACTGCAACCGGCCGCCGGAAGCGGCCGACGCCATTCCCGAAATCAGTGAAATTTACGCCGTTCCCGCCAATCGCGGGCTGGGCCCGGTGGCGAAGGCCGAGCGGGCGGAAGCGCTCTATCTTCCGTTTCACGAGCGCATCGATGAATTGCTGGATGCGCGCGCCAGTGCCGGGCGCGACGCCGTTCTCGTGACGATCCATTCCTTCACGCCCGTCTTTAAGGGAAAAAGGCGCGACGTCGAGATCGGCATCCTGCATGACGCCGACAAGAGGCTTGCCGATTGCATGCTCGACCGGGCCAAGGCTATCGGCGGCTATGACGTGCGGCGCAACGAACCCTATGCGCCGGTAGACGGCGTGACCCACACGCTGCGCCGTCATGCGCTGCCGCGCAAGCTGCCGAACGTCATGATCGAGATCCGCAATGACCTGATCGCCGATGCGGCAGGGCAGGGCGCGGTCGCTGGCTTCGTTGCCGGCCTCTTGAGCCAGTGCCTCGACGGCAGGCGGGAGGTGGCCTGATGCCTGAGGCGATCAAGACCTATGTCCGCTACGTCGACGGCTTCAACCGCGTGGTCGGCCGCATCGCCATGTGGCTGATCTTCGTGATGATGGGCATCCTGCTCTGGTCGTCGGTCTCCAAGACCTTCTTTAATCCCTCGCTGTGGACGCTGGAAATGGCCCAGTTCGTGATGACGGCCTATTACCTCGTCGGCGGCGCCTATTCGCTGCAACTCGACAGCCATGTGCGCATGGACCTCATCTATGGCCGCTGGACCCCGCGCCAGCGCGCCGTCGTCGATGCGGTCACCGTGTTCATGCTGTTCACCTATCTGATCTTCCTGCTGATCGGCGGCGTGTCCTCCACCAGCTACGCGCTGAAATATGGCGAGACCTCCTATTCGAGCTGGTCGCCCTATATGGCGCCGATCAAGATCACCATGGTCATCGGCATTTTCCTGATGTTCCTGCAGACGACCTCGATCTTCTTCAAGGACCTCGCCAAGGCGCTGGGGAGGCCGATCGCGTGAACCTCTCCTATGAAATGATCGCGCTGCTTCTGTTCTTCTCGATGATGCTGAGCATGCTGACGGGCCAGCGCGTCTTTGCCGCGATCGGCTTTGTCGGCGTGGTGGCGGCGGCGTTCCTCTGGGGCACCGGCGGCTACGAGATCGGCTTTTCAGCCGGCATGAAGCTGATGAAGTGGTATCCGATGCTGACGCTGCCGCTCTTCATCTTCATGGGCTACATGCTGTCGGAATCGGGTATCGCCGAAGACCTCTACAAGGCGTTCCACGTCTGGATGGGCGGGCTGCCGGGCGGACTTGCCGTCGGCACGATTGCGCTGATGGTGGTGATTTCGGCCATGAACGGTTTGTCGGTCGCCGGCATGGCCATCGGCGCGACGATCGCGCTGCCCGAACTTTTGCGGCGCGGCTATGACAAGATCATGGTGTCCGGCGTCATCCAGGCGGGCTCCTCGCTCGGCATTCTGGTGCCGCCAAGCGTGGTTCTCGTGCTTTACGGCATGATCGCCCGCCAACCCGTCGGCAAGCTCTGGGTCGCGGGCGCGCTGCCGGGGCTGATGCTGGCGGCCATGTTCATCATCTACATCGTCATCCGTTGCCGCATGAACCCGGCGCTTGGGCCTTCGCTGCCGAAAGAAGAGCGCGACATGCCGCTTGGCGAAAAGCTGAAGCTGCTGCGCGCCGGCATCATTCCTTTCCTCATCTTCTTCCTGATGATGGGCCTGTTCCTGATGGGGGTCACCAGCCTGACGGAAAGCGCCGCCATCGGCGCGCTTTCCGCACTCGTTGCCGCGCTCGTCAAGAAGCGGCTGACGTGGAAGCTCCTGAACCGCACCATGGAGCAGACGCTCGGCATTTCCTGCATGTTCATGTGGATCATCCTGGCGGCGCTCTGCTTCGGCGCGGTGTTCGACGGGCTCGGCGCGGTGAGGGCGCTGGAAACTCTGCTGCTGGAGCGCTGGGACCTCGGCCCCTGGGAAATCCTGATCATGATGCAGATTTCCTACATCATCATGGGCACGTTCCTCGATGACACGGCGATGCTGGTGATCGTCGCGCCGCTCTACGTGCCGCTTGTCGGCCATCTCGGCTTCGATCTCGTCTGGTACGGCGTGCTCTACACGATCACCTGCCAGATCGCCTATATGACGCCGCCCTTCGGCTACAACCTGTTCCTGATGCGGGCCATGGCCCCGCGGGAGATTTCGCTGACCGATATTTACCGCTCCGTCTGGCCGTTCGTGATCATCATGATCCTCGGTCTGGCGATCGTCACGGCATTTCCGCAGATTGCCCTGTGGTTGCCGAACCTTGTCTACGCGCGCTGAGGCTGATGCGCGTCGGCTTGCGTCCATCGGACGTTTGTGAATGCAGGTCCCGGCACGCGGCCGGGCCACGTAAAAGCTGAGAAGCAAAACAGAGGGAAGCAGCAATGACCAACAGACGCAGTTTTTTGAAGAATGCGGGCCTTGCGACCGCAGCGGGCGCAACAGCGCTTGCCGCGCCCGCCGTCACCCGCGCCCAGAGCAAGATCACCTGGCGCCTGCAGACCTATGCGGGGCCGGCGCTGGCCGAGCACGTCATCAAGCCGTCGATCGATGCCTTCAACACGGCCGCCAACGGCGAGATGGAGATCCAGCTTTTCACCGCCGACCAGCTGGTGCCGACGGGCGAACTCTTCCGCGCCATGCAGCGCGGCACGATCGACGCCGTCCAGTCGGACGACGATTCGATGAATTCGCCGCTCGATATCAAGGTGTTCGGCGGCTATTTCCCCTTCGCCTCGAAATTCAGCCTCGACGTGCCGACGCTGTTTTACGAATACGGTCTCGCCGAGATCTGGGAAAAGGCCTATGCAGAAGTCGGCGTGCAATGGATCTCCGCCGGCGCCTGGGACCCGTGCAACTTTGCCACCGTCAATCCGGTGACGAGCCTTTCCGACCTTGAGGGGCTTCGCATCTTCACCTTCCCGACGGCCGGCAAGTTCCTTTCGCAGTTCGGCGTCGTGCCGGTCACGCTGCCCTGGGAAGACGTGCAGGTCGCCATGCAGACGGGCGAACTTGATGGTCTCGCATGGTCGGGCATTACCGAGGACTACACCGTCGGCTGGGCCGATGTGACCAACTACTTCCTCACCAACAACATCTCCGGCGGCTGGTGCGGGTCTTTCTTCGTCAATTCCGACAAATGGGCGGAAGTGCCGGAGCATCTGAAGGTGCTGTTCCGCATGTGCACGGACAGTTCGCACCTGCATCGCCTGCACTGGTACTGGGGCGGCGAGGCGCGGCTGCGCGCCCATGGCGACAAGCTGAAACTGACGACCATCCCGGATGCCGAATGGAAGACGGTGGAAGATGCCGCCGACGCTTTCTGGGACGAGATCGCCGCCGAGACCGAGCGTACGGCCGAAGTGGTCAAGATCCTCAAACAGTATCAGGCCGACATGAAGGCCGCTGGCCCGCCCTACCGCGCGGGTTGATTGAAGACGCTGGTGGAGGCGGGCGTATGTCAAGCGGCAACCCTGCCTCTCTTCTGGGTCACCCTCGGGCTTGACCCGATGGTCCAGGCGACACGGGACGGAAAGGCAAGGGAAACCTTGCCGCCGAGGCCGACGCCGACACTGTTGACAAGGATCGTCCGGAACGCGTTTGCTCCGGGCGGTCGCATATGAAGGACGCAGAGCCGCGTCCGACAACCGATGGGAAGAGCCTGATGAGCGCAAGCTACACATTCGACGAACTGAAGCGGGATGTTTCCGAGGGGCGGATAGACACCGTGCTGGCCTGCCAGGTCGACATGCAGGGCCGGCTGATGGGCAAGCGCTTCCACGCCGAATATTTCGTCGAGAGCGGCTTCAGGGAAACCCATTGCTGCAACTATGTCCAGGCCACCGACATGGAGATGAACACCGTCTCCGGTTATGAGTCGACCAGCTGGGCGGCGGGATACGGCGACTATACGATGAAGCCGGACCTTGGCACGCTCAGGCGCATTCCCTGGCTGGAGGGCACGGCGCTGGTGCTTTGCGATGTCGAGGATCACGCGACCCACAGCGAGGTCGCCCATTCGCCGCGCGCGCTCTTGAAAAAGCAGATCGGCCGTCTCGAGGCGCATGGCTTTCGCGCGATGATGGCGACGGAGCTTGAATTCTTCCTCTTCAACCAGTCCTTCGAAAGCGCGGAGGAGGCCGGCTATCGCGGGCTGAAGCGCTCGAGCGCCTATAACGAGGACTATCATATCTTCCAGACCACCAAGGAAGAAGATGTGATGCGGGCGATCCGCAACGGGTTGCAGGGCGCGGGCATTCCGATCGAAAATTCCAAGGGCGAGGCCGACGCCGGGCAGGAGGAGCTCAATGTGCGTTACGGCGACGCGCTGACCATGGCCGACCGCCACGCCATCATCAAGAACGCCTGCAAGGAGATCGCCTGGCAGAAGGGCAGGGCCGTGACCTTCATGGCCAAGTGGAATTACGATGCGGCCGGCAACTCCTCCCATGTGCACCAATCGCTCTGGAGCGCCGACGGCGCGACGCCGCTGTTCTTTGATCCGGACGGTCCATACGGCATGTCGAAGCTGATGGAGCATTATGTGGCGGGCCTGCTCGCCCATTCGGCAGAGATCACCTATTTTCTGGCGCCCTACATCAATTCCTACAAGCGCTTCATGGCCGGCACCTTCGCGCCGACCAAGGCGATCTGGTCGCGCGACAACCGCACGGCCGGTTTCCGCCTTTGCGGCGAAAAGACCAAGGGCATCCGCATCGAGTGCCGCATCGGCGGCGCCGATCTCAACCCCTATCTGGCCTTCGCCGCACAGCTTGCCGCCGGTCTCGACGGCATTGAAAAGGAGATGACGCTGGAAGAGCCCTATTTGGGCGATGCCTATGGCGCGGGCAGCGATATCCGCGAGATCCCGAAGACCCTGCGGGCGGCGGCAGAGGCCATGGACGCTTCCGAGTTTCTGCGTTCAGCCTTCGGCGACGGCGTCATCAACCATTATCGCCGCGCCGCCGAATGGGAGCAGGAGGAATATGACCGCCGCGTCACCGACTGGGAGGTCGCGCGTGGGTTTGAGAGAGCTTGAAGGCGAGACGACGGCAAGGGTTGCTTTCGCCTGTTTTGAGACAAACCAGCAAATGACAGGATGGCGATCATGACGATGATCCAATGTATTTCGCCGATCGACGGATCGGTCTATGCCGAGCGGGAGGCGGTTTCCGCCGCTGCCGCAGGTGCCGCCGTGGAAAGGGCGCGGGCGGCCCAGAGGGATTGGGCGAAGCGGCCGCTTGAAGAACGCGTCGCGCTGGTTCAGGCGGGCGTCAAGGCGCTCAATGCCATGAGCGACGAGGTGGTGCAGGAGCTGGCCTGGATGATGGGCCGGCCGGTGCGCTACGGCGGCGAGTTCGGCGGCGTCAACGAACGCGCCGACTATATGGCAAGCATCGCGGCGGAAGGTCTGGCCCCGGTCGCGCTTGAGGACAGCGGCAATTTCCGCCGCTATATCGCGCGCGAGCCGCACGGCGTCGTCTTCGTCATCGCGCCGTGGAACTATCCCTATCTGACGGCGATCAACACCATCGTTCCGGCGCTGATTGCCGGCAATGCCGTGATCATCAAGCATGCGAGCCAGACCCTTCTGGTCGGCGAGCGCATCGTCAAGGCTTTCGTTTCTGCAGGCATTCCGGAAGACCTGTTCCAGAATATCTTTCTCGATCATGCGACGAGTTCCGAACTGATCGCGGCAAAGAGCTTCGACTTCATCAATTTCACCGGTTCGGTGGAAGGCGGGCGGCAGATCGAACGCGCGGCGGCGGGCACCTTCACGCCGCTCGGACTGGAACTCGGCGGCAAGGATCCGGGTTATGTGATGGAGGATGCCGACCTCGATGCGGCGGTCGCGACGCTGATGGATGCGGCGATGTTCAATGCCGGCCAGTGCTGCTGCGGCATCGAGCGCATCTATGTGACCGAGAGCCTCTATGACGCCTTTGTCGAAAAGGCGGCCGCCTTTGCCGCGGCCTACAAGCTCGGCAATCCGCTGGACGAGGCGACAACGCTCGGGCCGATGGCGAACAGGCGCTTTGCCGCCGTGGTGCGCAGGCAGATCGAGGAAGCGATCGCCGCCGGCGCCACGCCGCTGGTCGACCCGAAACTGTTTCCGCAAGATGACGGCGGCGCCTACCTCGCGCCGCAGGTTCTCGTCAATGTCGACCATTCCATGGATGTGATGCGCGAGGAGAGCTTCGGCCCTGTTGTCGGCATCATGAAGGTCTCCTCCGACGAGGAGGCGCTTTCCCTGATGAATGACAGCGAATACGGCCTGACCGCCTCGCTCTGGACAGCCGATCCCGACCGCGCTGCCGCCCTTGGCGCCCGGATCGAAACCGGCACTGTGTTCATGAACCGCGCCGACTATCTCGATCCGGCCCTCTGCTGGACCGGCTGCAAGAATACCGGACGCGGCGGCTCGCTCTCCGTTATCGGCTATCACAACCTGACCCGGCCGAAGTCGTACCACCTGAAGAAAGTCACGAAATGAGCTTCACAGCCAACTGGAGTTATCCGACCACGATCAAGTTCGGCGCAGGCCGCATCGTCGAGCTTGCCGCTGCCTGCAAGAGCCTCGGCATGGCCAATCCGCTGCTGGTGACCGACAAGGGGCTTGCAAGCCTGCCGATCACGAGGAATGCGCTGAAAATCCTTTCCGAGGAAGGGCTCGATGCCGCATTGTTTTCGGATGTCGATCCGAACCCGAACGAGAAGAACCTTGCCGCCGGCATCGCCGCCTTCAAGGAGGGCGGCCATGACGGCGTGATCGCCTTTGGCGGCGGCTCCGGGCTCGATCTCGGCAAGCTGGTGGCGATGATGGCGGGCCAGACTTTGCCGGTCTG
The DNA here is from genome assembly GCF_001578105.1 of Martelella sp. AD-3. Classification (GTDB taxonomy): domain Bacteria; phylum Pseudomonadota; class Alphaproteobacteria; order Rhizobiales; family Rhizobiaceae; genus Martelella. The sequence continues at coordinate 1,354,791 of NZ_CP014275.1, forward strand.
GGACTTCGAGGATATCGGCGACTGGTGGACGCGGGCCGATGCCTATGCGATTGCCCCGATCGTCGCGGTGCCGACAACGGCCGGAACGGGCTCGGAAGTCGGCCGGGCAGGGGTGCTGACCAATTCCGAAACCCATGTGAAGAAGATCATCTTCCACCCGAAGCTTTTGCCGGGCGTGGTCATCTGTGATCCGGAACTGACCATCGGCATGCCGAAGATCATCACCGCCGGCACGGGGCTTGATGCCTTTGCCCATTGTCTGGAGGCCTACTGCTCGCCCCACTACCACCCGATGTCGCACGGCATTGCGCTGGAGGGCATGCGGCTGGTGAAGGACAATCTGCCGCGCGTCTACAACGATCCGGAAGACCTGGAGGCGCGCGCCGAGATGATGAGCGCGGCCGCCATGGGGGCGGTTGCCTTCCAGAAGGGCCTTGGCGCGATCCACGCGATCTCGCATCCGCTCGGCGCCGTCTATAACACCCATCACGGCATGACCAACGCCGTGGTCATGCCGCCGGTGCTGCGCTTCAACCGCGACAAGATTGCGGACAAGCTGAGGCTTGCCGCTGATTATCTTGGTATTTCAGGTGGTTACGACGGGTTTTACAATTTCGTTCTGGAATTCCGTAAAGAACTTGGCGTACCGGAAAACCTCACGGCAATGGGCATCGCGCCCGACCGGATCGACGAACTCGCCGTGATGGCGCTCGAGGACCCGAGCACCGGCGGCAACCCGGTCGAGATGACGCTGGAGAACACGAAAGCGCTTCTGGCAGACTGTTTCTGAATAGAGTTGGCGGCGCGTTTCGAAGGGCGTCGCGGCCGCGGCGCCCTTGTTCGTTATGCGGCGGCCTTGAGAATGTCGTCCTTCGCCTTGTCGAGGTCGGTGCGCACCAGACCGGTCAGAAGGCGCGGCAGGGCTTGCCTGCCGCCCGCGAGTTCCGCAAGGCTTTCGCCATCCGCAGGCAGGCCGAGGCTTTCGGCGGCCTTTGCCGCGCGGGCGTCGCAGAAGGGATAGTGTTCTTCCCAGGCGCGCTGGACCTCGCGGAAGAAAATATCCGCCCCGGTTTCGCCGATGCCCTTGAACGCCTTCAGGCGCTTGCGTTCTTCCGAGGGCGAGCGACCGGCATCATCCCTCAGCCTGCGCAGATCGCCGCCATAGTTTTTGTCCAGCAGGTCGAGCGTGTCGGCCAGGTAACGCGCCGTGCTTTCGTCATAGCGCGCATAACCGTTTTCGTTCAGCACTTTCACCCGCTCTTCCCACGACGTTGCAGCCATCTTGTCCGGCGTCGTCCAGCCGGCGTCGAAAAGCGCCTTCGCGGCCTCCTGGGCCTTGTCTGCGCTGATCCGCGCGCTCATCAGCAATGCGCAGACGAGCCACTGGAAGAGCGGCGCAGGCGTGTTCTTCCCCAAATCTATGCCAAGCATCTGCGCATAGCTTCGGGGATAGCGGTCCAGTACCGCCTTCACGATTTCCGTCTCGTGTGCCTTTGCTGCCATCGCCTGCTCTCCTTGAACCATGAATGTGTCGTGGGCGCATACCCCGCGCTTTTCCGTCCAACGATCGTGTCCCATGACGTGGTGTAGCTTAGACGACCACGGCTCATCCCAGAGGGGCGGATGAGTGTCAGCTTGCTGCTGGCAGGCTGATGAGCGGATCATCGCTCATCGTGGCGATTGTCTCAAGTGTCATGTAGCGGGACCTCTGGACGGCCCATTCGTCGTTTTGCTCCAGGAGCAAGGCACCGACCAGTCTGACGATGGCGTCGTCGTTGGGGAAGATGCCAACGACTTCAGTGCGTCGCTTGATCTCGCCGTTGAGACGCTCGATCGGATTTGTCGAATGAAGCTTTGCCCAGTGCTGCCTGGGAAAGGTCATGTAGGCGAGCACGTCCTGTTCGGCGTTGTCCATGAGCGTGGCGAGTTTCGGCACCTTCGGCCTGATCTGGTCAGCGACATTGCGCCACTGGGTGCTCGCCGCCTCCGGCGTGTCCTGTGCAAACGCGGTGGCGATGAAGGCGGAGACGACGCGCCGCCCGCTCTTTCCGGCATGAGCCAATGCGTTTCTCATGAAGTGGACCCTGCAGCGCTGCCAGGTGGCGCAAAGCACCTTCGTCACGGCGGCCTTGATCCCCTCATGGGCATCGGAGACGACGAGCTTGACGCCGCGCAGCCCGCGCCTGGTCAGCTTTCGCAGGAACTCGGTCCAGATCGGCTCGGCTTCTGATGTTCCGATCTCCATGCCGAGCACTTCGCGCCGGCCGTCGGTGTTCACGCCCACCGCGATGATGACGGCGACTGAGACGATGCGCCCGCCGCGTCGGACCTTCAGATAGGTGGCATCAATCCAGAGGTAGGGCCATTCTCCTTCGATGGGCCTGTCCAGAAAGGCCTTCACCTTGTCGTCTATTTCCTCGCAAAGTCGCGAGACCTGGCTCTTGGAGATGCCCGACATGCCCATGGCTTTGACGAGATCATCGACGGACCGGGTCGAAACGCCCTGGATATAGGCTTCCTGGATGACCGCCGTCAGAGCCTTCTCCGCCATCCGGCGTGGTTCGAGAAAGCTCGGAAAATAGCTGCCGGTGCGAAGCTTGGGGATGCGCAGCTCAACGGTGCCCGCTCGCGTTTCCCAGTCTCGATCGCGGTAGCCGTTGCGCTGGGCAAGCCGGAACGTGGTCTTCTCGCCGTATCCAGCGCCTGTCTTCGCGCTCACCTCCAGCGCCATCAGTTTCTCGGCTGCAAAGCCGATCATCTCACGCAGCAAATCGGCATCAGCGCTCTTCTCAACAGCCAAGCGCAGGTTCATCATGTCGTCGGTCATCGGTGGTGTCCTTAAGGTTGGTTCTAAGCAACCCGACCCTACCGGAAATCACCGATGGCTATGAAATCCAGCTACACCACGTCATGGGACACGATCCGTCCAACACGCGGAAGCGATGGAAGTTCCGGCCGGAGAGTTGCATCCGACCTTCGAAACGGTCTAGGTCCTGTTGACAAAGTGGTTTCCCAAATCAGTGGAAGCATGATTCAAGACTGCTTTTTAGGAGGCGGTTTTGGCACGCGGCGACCTGACGGATATGGAATGGCGGATCATCGAAGGGCTTTTGCCGTCGGAGCGCGGTAGAAAGTCCCGGCCCGCGCATGACAATCGACGGTATCCGAACGGCATGCTACATGCTCTGCGGGTCGGCTGCCCCTGGCGCGACATGCATGAGCGCTACGGAAAGTGGAATTCCGTCTATATGCGTTTCCGCCACTGGGCGGAACAAGGGGTGTGGGATGCACTGCTTGAAACGCTGGTCGAGTTGGGGCTGGCCGATGACCGGCAGCACATGATCGACAGCACCACAGTTTGCGGCCACTCTCAGGCTGCGGGTGCTAAAGGGGGACTTATAAGGAGGCTTTTGGTCGATCACGTGGCGGCTTTTCGACGAAAATCCACGCCCGCGCAGACGGTCAGGGACGCCCTCTCGGCTTCATCCTGACAGGCGGAGAGGCTTCCGACTACAATGCTGTTTCTGACCTGCTGGCGATGCCGGTTGGCAAGCCGAGGCGGTTTCTTGCCGACAAAGGATATGACGCTGACTTTCTACGCGAGGAGTTGCTGCTCCAAGGGACCAGGCCGGTCATTCCGCCGAAGGCCAACCGGAAAGCCCCGCCCGCCTGCGACTTTAGAGCCTACAAGGATCGAAACCGCATCGAGCGGATGTTCAATCGGCGGATCAAGCAGTTCCGTCGTCTTGCTACCCGATACGACAAGACCCGATAATCTTTCGAGGGCTTCCTCGCCGTGGCCGCCGCAAAATATGGTTGCCATACTGTTGTCAACAAGACCCAGGTTTGTCCGGGTAACTCATTTGGAGGCTAAAATCTTGACTGTTGCTTTGGTGGGAACGTCGTCTTTTGATCGGTTCTTCAATCCAGCCCTCGACGCGTTGCAACGGCGCGGCCATGGTGTGGCACGGTTTGTCACGCGCGAGGAACTGCTTGCCGCCGTTGATGCACTGCAGTCTTTGGAAATTCTTGGCGCGACCTCAAGCTTTGCAGCCGACCGGGAGCTGTTTGCCAGGATGCCGCGTCTGCGCGCACTGGTTTCTCCGTTCACAGGGGTCGAAGGGTTCGACGTTTCGGCCGCGACGGAAAACGGCATCCTCGTGGCGAATGGCCAGATTGCGGAAAACACCGTCAGCATGGCCGAGGCCGCAGTTCTCTTCACCCTGGCTTCGCTCTATGACCTTCATGGCACGGAGCGCTACCTTCGCGAAAACCTGCCGCGTCCCTCGCAGGTCCGTGCGCGCATGCTCATGGGAAAGACAGTTGGCCTGATAGGCTTTGGCAAAATTGGACAGGCTATCGCGGAACGGCTGTCTGTATGGGGCGTGAGGCTCGTCGCTTCGGTGCGCACGCCGCGATCGATGCCCGCCTACGTCACCTCCCAGAGCCTCGATGAAGTGCTCGCGACAAGCGATGTCGTTATCATGGCGGCTTCGCTCACTCCTGAATCACGGGGAATGCTGGATCTTGACGCGTTGCGCCGAATGAAACCGGACGTGGTGTTTGTCAACATCACGCGGGGCGGCATCATCCCCGACGATACACTCGCCACGCTCGCCGCAGAGCGACCGGCTATGCGCCTTGCCCTCGATGTGTTCGACCCGGAGCCGTTGAAAGAGGATAGTCCGCTGCGCGACCTTCCGAACGCCATCCTCACCCCACACATGGTGGGACATACGGTCGAGTCGCAGATGCGCCTGCGGGAGGCATTTTGCGAGAACCTTCTCGCGGTGGCAGAGTGGCGGGTGCCTGAATACGTCGTCAATCCGTCTGTGATCGAAACGTGGCTGGGAAAAAAGGACAGCCCACAGCTCTAATTGCGTCCGAGCTTGTATCACTCATCAGTGCATCGTCATGCATTCGCGGGCGGCGCGTAGTGCAGCGGCGAGTTCGGCCTTGCTTATCGTCTGGGCAAGGTCACCGCGCAGTGCTGCAGCCCGGTCGGAGCCCTTGATGGCGGCGATGTTCAGCCACTTGTGGGCGGCGATGAAATCAACGGCGCAGCCGCGACCGGTCGCATACATGAGCCCCATTTCGAAGAAGACGTCGGCGTGATTGTCGCCGCCCATTTCAAGGGATCAGGCCAAGGGATCAGGCCGGTCATCCCGCCGAAGACAAACCGGAAAGCCCCGCCCGTCTGCGACTTCAGAACTTACAAGGATCGAAACCGCATCGAGCGGATATTCAATCGGATCAAGCAGTTCCGTCGTGTTGCTACCCGATACGACAAGACCCGAAAATCTTTCGATGGCTTCCTCGCCCTGGCCGCCGCAAAAATATGGTTGCCATACTTTGTCAACAGGACCTAGATCACCGGGCGGTTAATCTGAGCCGCCCGGTGATCTAGCTCTTTGTTTTACGCATCGGGTTATCGAAAAACCGGTAGCCGCTTTTTCGCCCGATGCTTTAGGTGTCGTCGAGGCGCAATGTCAGGAGGGAGGAAACCTTGTCGCTGTTTTCCGCATTCGCGGTCTATTTCGTCATCTGGTGGGTGACGCTGTTTGCGGTCCTGCCTTTCGGACTGCGCACCCAGGACGAGGAGGGCAATGTGGTGCCCGGCACCACGGCCAGCGCGCCGCACCGCTTTCGCCCCTGGCGCGTGATCCTCTGGACATCGCTGGTGGCGGCGCTCGTCTTTGCTGCATGGTATGGCGTCGTGATCGTTCTGGGCTACGGGCTCGATGACCTCTCGGCCCTGTTCTGGACGTCATGATCCAGCGCTTCCGCCGCTTATGGAACCGCTGAACCGCTCCATCTGTTTGTTTTGACGCATTTTCGCGGACGTCAGATGTCTCCATCTGAATGCGAACTGCTCCACAGCACGACGCGCTAGCGCATCGGCCCGAAAATCGGAATCGATTTTCGGAAAGCACGATGCGTAGATTCAATAGGTTAGAGCGTCCTTTGTGCGTCCGAATGGACGCACGGCGCTCTAGAACCGCATGCGCAGGAATGCGCTGCCAAGGCCGTAGTCGTAATCGTTCGCGCCGTTGTCGCCGGTCGAGCGGCCGTATTCGAAGCGGGCGCCGAGCTCCAGAGCCGTGGGGAAGAACTTGATGCTGGTCTCGAGCCCGCCGTAGAAGGCGCCGCTGTCGATGTCCGAAGGCGCAAACCGGGTATTGTCTTCGATCGTCACATCGCCAAAGACCTGTCGATAGCCGGCATAGGGCGAGAGCGAGACGAGGCCGAGATTGCCCCTGGCCGCGACATAGGCGCCGATTGAGCTCAGCTGCGTATCGGTCTTCCCGCCGCCGGCCCGCGTCTCGATCTCCCGGGTGGCGTCGCCGAGCGCCATGAACCCGGTCATTCCGCCGCAAAGGTTGATCGCTCCCTTGCTGCAGATGCCCAGCCGGCCATCAATGCCCCAATAGGTGTCGGCAATGAGATCGTCGACCGCATCTTCGTTCATGTGCAGCATGAAGGCAGCCGGGCCGCCGGAAAGATCGAGATAGAAGGCATCGGAGATGTCGGCGGCATTGGCCGTTCCGGCAAAAGGGGAAAGCCAGGTCAGAAGGGCCGCGGCGGCGAGGGAAGGGACGGGGTTGCGGATCAAGGCCTGAGAACTCTCATTGCGCGAAGTCGTCAGGCCGTTTTCAGGCAATTGGCGCAAAGGGTCAACGCCGCGGCGCCGGGGCCTTGTTTCGTGGCAAAGAAAGGATTAACGGCAGCGGCAAGAGCAAGTTTGAGAAGAACAAAAAAAAACAAGGCCTCGGGCCTTGTTTTTCAAGTATCGCGTGATCCGTTCCGTTTCCGGGGCTGCGAACAAGCGCGCCAGGATCGATCCTCCCAAGACTTGACCGCGAAGAAAAGGCAAGAATTTAAGCTCCCTGCCTGTTTTATGGGCTTAACCTAGCCCAATGATTGGGCCTTGTCATCCCTTATTTTGCATTTTTGCGACACTGCGAAAGGTTTTTCAGTTTGACAAACACTTTATTGTGTTCTGCAACGTTTCAAGTGCTTGACATTCGTCAGGATGCTTGGGCCGCCTTCCGCCGGCCGTTTGTTCTCCATCCGTTTCGCGGCTTTAATTTCCCGCAAGAAGTCGCTAAAAGGGCCGGGAATAAAACCAATATGCAATCGATTCCCGGCACGCCGGGATGGCCACAAGAAAGCAGCCTCCGATGCGTCTTTCCCGTTATTTCCTGCCGATCCTGAAGGAAAATCCCAAGGAGGCGGAGATCGTCTCGCACCGCTTCATGCTGCGGGCGGGCATGATCCGCCAGCACGGGCAGGGCATCTATTCCTGGCTGCCGCTCGGCAAGCGCGTCCTCGACAAGGTCAACCGCATCATCCGCGAGGAACAGGACCGGTCCGGCGCCGTGGAACTCCTGATGCCGACCATGCAGTCGGCTGATCTCTGGATCGAGAGCGGACGTTACGAGGCCTATGGCAAGGAAATGCTGCGGATCACCGACCGGCAGGACCGCGCCATGCTGTTCGGCCCGACGAACGAGGAGATGATCACGGAAATCTTCCGCTCCTCAGTCAAGTCCTACAAGCAGCTGCCGCTCAATCTCTACCACATCCAGTGGAAGTTCCGCGACGAGATTCGTCCGCGTTTCGGCACGATGCGGTCACGCGAGTTCATGATGAAGGACGCCTATTCCTTCGACCTGACGCGCGAGGGCGCGGAGCATTCCTACCGCAAGATGTTTGCCGCCTATCTCAGGACCTTCGACCGGCTCGGCCTGCGCGCCATTCCCATGCGCGCCGATACCGGCCCGATCGGCGGCAATCTCAGCCATGAATTCATCATTCTGGCAGAGACAGGCGAATCGGAAGTCTTCTGCCATCGCGATTTCGTCAAGTTCGACATTCCGGCCGAAGACCTCGACTTCGATAATGTCGAAAAGCTTCAGGGCATTTTCGACCAGTGGACCTCGCTTTACGCCGCCACCGACGAGATGCACGATGCGGACACCTTCGACGCGCTGCCGGAGGGCGAGCGGCTTTCCGCGCGCGGCATCGAGGTCGGTCACATCTTCTATTTCGGCACCAAATATTCCGAGCCGATGAATGCCATGGTCCAGGGCCCCGACGGCAAGGAACACCCCGTCCACATGGGCTCCTACGGCATCGGCCCGACGCGCCTTGTTCCCGCCATCATCGAAGCCTCTCATGATGAAAACGGGATCATCTGGCCGGATTCGGTCGCGCCCTTCGATGCGGTGATCATCAACATGAAGGTTTCGGACGATGCCTGCGGCGCGGCGTGCGAGCAGCTCTACCAGGCGCTTTCCAATGCCGGTCTCGATGTTCTCTATGACGACACCGACGAGCGCGCGGGGGCGAAGTTCGCGACTGCCGACCTGATCGGGGTTCCGAACCAGATCATCGTCGGGCCGCGCGGCGTGGCTGCCGGCGAAGTCGAAGTGAAGAACCGCCGGACCGGCGCGCGCGAGGCGATGTCGGCGGACGCCGCCATTGCCATGCTCACCGCCGGGCGCTGAGGAGTACGTCAAGATGGCTGCGGCCGAACCCGCGAAGGACACTGCGGAGATCCCCGCGAAAGCGAAGCCTTTTTCCGTTTTCGAACGCATGGTCGCGTGGCGCTATCTGCGGTCGCGCCGCAAGGAGGCCTTCATTTCGGTGATCGCCGGCTTCTCCTTCCTCGGCATCATGCTGGGCGTTGCCACGCTGATCATCGTCATGGCCGTGATGAACGGGTTTCGCAGCGAACTCGTCAGCCGCATTCTCGGCATCAACGGCCATATCGTCGTTCTGCCCGCCGGCCAGCCTTTTTCCGATTATGCGGCGTTGACGAAGCGCCTCGAGGGCGTCGAGGGCGTGCGTCTCGCCTTTCCGCTGGTGGAAGGCCAGGCGCTGGTTTCCGGCGCGCGCGGGGCGGGCAGCGGCGCTTTGGTCCGCGGTGTCCGTCCGGACGACATGCTGAAGCTCGACACCGTCTCCGACAATATCGTCGAGGGCGACATGGTCGGCTATACCGCGGGCGAGGGGGTTCTGGTCGGGTCGCGCATGGCCGCCTCGCTCGGGCTTTTCGCCGGCGACAAGATCACCCTGATCTCGCCGGAAGGGGACGTGACCCCCTTTGGCGTCAATCCACGGGTAAAGGCCTATACGATCTCCGGCATTTTCGAGATCGGCATGTCGGAATACGACGCCTCGATCATCTTCATGCCGCTTGCCGAGGCGCAGTCCTATTTCAATGCCGGCGGCCATGTGCAGAGCATCGAGGTCTTCGTCGATCACCCCGATGATGTCGATCAGGTGATCCCGCGGATCCGCGAGGCCGCCGGCGAGGATATCGCGATCTCCGACTGGCGGCAGAACAACCGGACCTTCTTTTCCGCGCTGGAGGTGGAGCGCAACGTCATGTTCATGATCCTGACGCTGATCGTGATCGTCGCCGCGCTCAACATCATTTCCGGACTGATCATGCTGGTGAAGGACAAGGGCCCCGATATCGCGATCCTCAGGACCATGGGCGCGACATCCGGCGCGATCATGCGGATCTTCTTCATGACCGGGGCCGCGATCGGCATCGTCGGCACGTTTGCGGGCGTGTTTCTGGGCGTCATCGTCTGTCTCAACATCGAATCGATTCGCCAGTTCTTCTCCTGGGTCACCGGGACGGTGCTGTTCGATCCGCAGCTCTACTTCCTGAGCACGCTGCCGGCCGAAATGAGCCTCGGGGAAACGCTCACGGTGGTGATCATGTCGCTCACGCTTTCCTTCATCGCGACGATCGTTCCGGCCTGGCGCGCCTCGCGGCTCGATCCCGTCCAGGCGCTGCGCTACGAATAGCGGGAGAACAATGTGGCCAATCCGTCTCTGGAACTGAAGTCGATCGTGCATGAATACGGGCAGGGCGACAGTGTGCTGACGATACTGAACGGTGCGTCGCTGAGGCTCATGCCGGGCGAGATGGTGGCGCTGGTGGCGCCGTCAGGCACCGGCAAGTCGACCCTGCTGCAGATCGCCGGCCTTCTGGAAAAGCCGACCGCCGGCGAGGTGTTTGTCAACGGCAGGGAGGCCTCCGCGCTTGACGATGACGCCAGGACGGCATTCAGACGCAATGATGTCGGCTTCGTCTACCAGTTCCATCACCTGCTGCCGGAATTCACGGCGCGCGAGAACATCATGCTGCCGCAGCTGATTGCGGGGCTCTCCACGCGCGAGGCGTCCGAGCGCGCGGACCAGATGCTCGACTATCTCAAGATCGGCCATCGCGCCGAGCACCGGCCGGCGGAACTTTCCGGCGGCGAGCAGCAGCGCGTGGCCATCGGCCGGGCGGTTGCCAATGCGCCGAGCCTACTGCTTGCCGACGAGCCGACCGGCAATCTCGATCCCGGCACGGCCGGCTATGTGTTCGAGGCGCTCGAGGCGCTCGTCCGTCAGTCCGGACTTTCGGCGCTGATTGCGACGCATAATCTCGACATTGCGGAGCGGATGGACCGTCGCCTCACCCTCAGGGACGGGCTCGTCGTCGACCGCGACCATGCCGCCGCCTGATCCATCGCCATTGTCCTGACGCGGCGAAGCCGTGCCGCCCGCCGCATGCGGCGAGCCCGCCCTCGTGCTCGCCGCCGGCCTGACGAGAGGCATGGGGGCCGGTCCAAACGCTATCTTGCACACAGGACAGAGCGTTTTCCGTTTTCATGGCTTGCTAAATAGGAAAATTATCCTATAGTGATCAATACAACTCAGAGTAATCGATGCCGTGTCGGTCACAATGAGATGACGGCTTCCGTTTGGTCTGAAGTAAAGTGTATATTGGTCCCCATCGTTACAATCGAAACATGTAAGAAATATTGATGATGTTGTTTCTGCCGATCGATTTAATTCTTTCTCTTTTATATTTACGAGTAATGAATGTATAGCCAATTAAAGAGTTATGACATACATGTAAGGATTTCTCATAACACGTATTTACTTCGAAGATACTATAGCTATAATTGTAAGTGCATCGAGTGCTCGCACCGGTTGGTGAGGCTTCAAATCAGGAGAGGTTTTGGTATGACGCAAGGCGGGATGGACAAGGACAGCCGGAAAGCGGAACGATCCGAAGAGGAGCGCACGGCTTGGAATCGCTATATGCGCAATTTCAGGCGCAGCTTCAAGGATCGGGGCTTGACCAGTCTGTCGACGGTTATCACGACCGAGCATGCTGAATTCATTGAGCGTTTCGGCCGGGAAAAGGCGTGCCAGTCAAAGCGCGAGGCGTTGATGATGATCATTGAGGACGTCAAGGATCGTTTTGAGAACGAGCCGGCGGACGGACGGCAGCTTTGACGGTTCTTCCGGCCCGGCTGAAGTCCGGTCGCGGCTTGCGCCGCGGCCGGGCGGTCTTCGACCGATCGCAACACCATCATTGGTTGTATTGAGGCGGCGGCGGCTGATATATGTTCCTCGGCGGTTCCGGTGCTCTGGCAGACCCGATATGGCAATGGCCGGCCGGGGCCCGGCGATCATCGCCTCTGTTAAGGGCGCCTTGCGGATAACCTGCCCCTTGCGTCTGCCGTCGTGCTCGCCTAAGAGGAGCGAACCGGCGCGGAGCCGGTCTTGGCGCGTGTGGCGGAATTGGTAGACGCAGCAGGTTTAGGTCCTGCCGCCGCAAGGTGTGGGGGTTCGAGTCCCTCCACGCGCACCAAGATTTAAGAGCAGTTTTTTCTGTAAATATTTGAAAATAAAAGATATAATTTTGACCGCAATTTGCGGTCTTGTCTTTGTTGCGCTTTTTGTGTAGCGATTTGTGCATCAAAATGTGCTACAGGGTGCTCAAGTGGCTTCTAGCGGGCGAGAAAATCCGGATCGTTTTCTTCAGCGCCGTTCAGGCATTTATGGCTACGTGCGAAGGGTTCCGGCTAAGCTTTCAGGTGTCGATGAGCGTTCGCCTGCTGTCAGGATTTCGCTGGGCACACGCGATCTTTCCGAAGCCCGGGTTAAGCGAGATATTCATGAGGAGGCCGACAACGCACTTTGGGCTTCCATGTTGGCAGGTGGCGACCGCGCGCAGGCCAATGCTCGCTATAAGGCAGCTGTCGCCAGGGCGCATGCGCTTGGCTTTTCCTATCGAACCACTATGGAAATTCTTGCTAGCGAAAGTGGGTCTATGATTCATGACAGGCTGATGGCGCTTTCCAGGCTTCCTGTCGGTGGTCATGACGCCTCGGCTGTTGTGGGGCTTGAAAAGCATCCGCGCGTGCCGGTTTCCGAAGCCTTCTCTGTCTACACTGACGAAATTGCGGCGCCGGAGCTGACCGGGAAGAGCGATTTCCAGAGGTTTTCATGGCTGAAGGTGAAGCGACGGGCGCTGAACAATTTTATCGAGGTCGTTGGCGACAAGCCGATCGATGAGATTACGAGGCAGGATGCCACGAAATTCTATAATTTTTGGCTGACGCGTATTGCCCCAAAGGAAGGCCGTGCGACGCACACCGCTTCGTCAGGCAACCGCGATATTGGCAATATGCGGAAGCTCTTCACTGACTATCATCGATACCGCGGCGTCGACGATGTGAAGAACCCCTTTGCCGGACTTTCTTTTTCCCAGAAGGTGAAGACAACCCGTCCACCTTTCCCTACCGAGTGGATATCCAGGCGGATACTTAAGGTCGGGACTCTTGCTGGGCTTAATGTCGAGGCGAGGGCGATCTTGCTGGCGCTGATAGAGACGGGGGCTCGGCCGTCGGAGATCTGTAACCTTACCCGCGGCATGATCGACCTTGACGCGGATGTGCCGCATATCTTGATCGAGCCTCGTTCTGATCCCGATGACCGGCGCGAGATCAAAACCGCTTCTTCGATCCGCGCCGTGCCGCTGGTAGGAGTAGCGCTTGCCGCCATGCGCGGGCATCCGAATGGCTTCCCACGCTACAAGAATAAGGAAAACGGACTCTCGGCGACGCTCAACAAATATTTCCGTGAACATAAGTTGTTCCCGTCATCGCGCCACAAGATCTATTCTCTCCGGCATTCCTTTGAGGATCGGATGAAGGAGGCTGGTGTTGATACCGAGTTGCGGATGATGATGATGGGGCACACGATCGACCGTCCGCAATATGGCGCAGGCGGCTCGCTATCCTGGAAGCGGGATGCGCTGGAGAAGATCAAGCTGGATTTTGATGAGGCGATTGTTTGAAGGAATGCTGTCAACTGACGCGCAGTTCTGAACATACCTGGTTCGACTGACGGCCGCTGCACATCGGCTTATAGTTCAGTCTGATTAGCCAATTGATTTTGGCTCAAAAGGAGGCGATTCAGGTCCCACTGATCCCGTTGATTTTGGCAATATTAGCTGCTTCTCCGGCCGTCTTCATTTGCGCTACGCGCGCGCGCGCTGCTTCGAAGATCGACCGGTTCTGGAGGCGTTTCTCGATTTGTCCCTCCACCCAAGCATAAAGCTCCAGAAGTGGCGTGGCATCGTCTCCTCGGGCGACGATCTCCTGGGCGAGGCGGTCTCGTCCCTTTTCGATGTCGGCAAGCGGTACATGGAGTGGAATATCGGATGGCGTTCTTGTCATCGCCTCCGCCTCCATGCTTCAAATTCTCTCACCATTTCCCGCCAGCGGGCCGCTGCTGCCGGTTCGGTGTTCAGTTCGCGGCGGCTTTGGATCGCAAGAATGGATCGCACGCGCGTTGCAGCCTTCGTGTCGGTGGCGGGGTTCGGCAGGTTGTGTCTTTCGATCAGAAACCGCTTGAATGCCGGCTCAGCGCATTTCATGGCGCATTCAGCAGAATAGTCCTTCGCTGGTCTGCCGCCCTTGGCTTCGAGCGCTCGCCGCAGTTGCTCGATCTCGCGTCGTCGTTCGGCATCACGACGCGCGGCTGCATCCAGCATGCCGATCAGGTCGGCTGGAATCTCGATATGCCTCCGGAGCAGTTCGCGGTTGTCGGCCGGGCAGGAGACCGGGAGCGAGCAGATGATCTCCGGTTCGCCCGGTTCCGATACCTCCAGATGCATGCCCTTCGTGTCGGCCATGACGCCGGAAAGCGGTACGGCGTTCGTGATCAGCGCGCGATAACTTTCCAAACGCTCCCTTGCTGGCAATCTGTCATACATGGAGCACCTCGCGCCGAAGCAATCCAGCCGCCGCGGGGAATTGAGCTTCCATTGGGCTCGTGGCGTCACGCGGTCCTGTCATGGTGTCAGACTCCGGATGCTGCAGCGAGGACTCTTTCGAAGGCGATTAGTGCCCGCACTGTGAGCATGAGAAGGAGCGCGCTACCGACGACGACCGCCGGAAGTGCGATACGGTGCAGCAAGTCGCAGTCATCTTGCGTAAGGGGGTGACGGTGGGCTCTCAGGCGCGTGTTCATATCTCAACGCCTATGTAAGCATTCATATCCGCAAAGATCCGCGAAACCATGCCATGCTTGCCGAGCGTGTCATCGAAGCGCCTCCAGCGCAGACTATCCGGGTCGAACAGCGCGTCGAAGGTTCGCTCGGATGGCTCCATATCTGCAGGTAGGAAACCGCCGTTCGCGAGGGGTATTGGGGTGGTGCAGTCGGTTTCGTTCGTTTTCGCTGGCTTTATCCCTGACGGCGAAAGCAGGCCGCCTGGCTTGAGTTTTGCGTATTCGAAGAACTCCGGTTGGTCCATCTCGTCCAGGGTGTCCCATATCTGGTCAATATTGCCCCAGAGGATGCCATGCAGCATTTTGGTTTCAACGGCCCTGACCAGATAGACACCCATTACATTCTCCATTCACCGTGCCTGAGGAGAGCGTCATGATTGGTGGCTGCATCCTCTGATAAATTGCCTGAGATAGAAAATGTGCCATATAGCAAATTTATTGACAAGAGGTAATGTGCCAAATGGCATTATGGTATTGTCGACATAAAAAAAGGCCCGCTGGAGCAGGCCTCTTGAATTTTGCTGAAGATGGATTTCTCAGGGAGTGAGACCGCAGGTCACGCCCCGGCTTTGGGCAAGCGCCGTTATCCGCGCCATTGGAACCAGGCCACAATGCGCCCATAAACGCGAACATCCCGGCGAGAGAGGCGGTCGGGTTCGCCATACCGCTCCTTGTTATCCGAGATGACGAGTATGTCGTCGGTTCTGGGAACAAGCTTCAAGCGCTTGATGACGAGACCGTCCCCGTAATCGCAGGCATATATGTCTTCCGGACTAGGAAAGACATGATCTGTATCGACAAAGACGGTGGAGCCTTTTTTAACAGTGGGCTCCATGCTGTCACCGATTACGGGCACCGCCTTAATACGGTTGAGATTGGGCCATCCAGCCTTAATTGTTTCAGGAAATGACCAGAAGCCATCAGACATTGACGGGTCGAGCAATTCCCCGTCATCGGTGTATTCGACGCTCAAAAGACCACCTCCGCCGGCTCCTGACACGATGTTGAGATTTTCAACATCTCCCGTCTTTCGGGCGGGCTTTAGAAGAGACGGCATATCGCCAGCGAGAGATAGGGCTTCATGATCAAACTCGTCTGTCAGTTCGATTGGTTCGACCTCAAGACCTCTCGCGATCTTGATTACATTTTCTAGTGTAAGTCCACGCTTTCCGCTTTCCATGCGGGAAAGATGGGTATGGGAGATGCCTGTCCGTTCGGACAGCTCCTCTAAAGTTACAGATTTGGATTTGCGGAGTTCGCGAACTCTGTTTGCCATGGGTTAGGTATTTTGCCAATTGGAACAAGTTTCAACCGCCAAATGGCAATGTGCCTATTGACAACATAGCGCCATATGGCACATTGCGCATATGAATCTGGATCCTTACGTCAAATATTTAGGTCTAGGATACGGTTTGTCGGCTGCCCCGGCTCCGCTCTCCCCATCCCCCAAATCCGCGTGTGTCCAAAGATCCGCGCGGACACCTTACCGGCTTCGTTCCGGTGAAGCCGTGCCCGTGTCTTTGCGTCAGGCACGGCCTTTTCTTCTCCCTCACATCCCATATCGCGCGCGCCGAGCCACACCTCCCTTGGCCTGTTGCCGCGCGCGACGCACGGCTGGCCTTGTGGCTGGCTTGTGCCGGGGCAGGGCTTGTGGGAGCCTGCTCCGGCGCAGCGGTGATTTACGGTCGCAGGCTGCGGCCCTTCTTTCATCCTGTCCTTCCCGACTGCGCCCGCCCTAGCGGGTCTGTTCGACTGATCCGACCCTAAACCGCGATCCACCGTCCCGCCATGGGAAACGACGCCGGGCCTTTCCCGGCGCGCCTGTCTTTTTGTGTCTTCGAAAGGGAGAGATATGGCCGAAGAAGCTGCAATCGATCCGTTCATCCTCGCCGTCCGCTGTGCCCAGCGCGACCTGATCCGCCGGGCCGGGGGGATTGAGCGCGTGGCCCTGATCACCAGCCGTTCAACCAGTGCCGTTGGCCGCTGGAACGGCAAGCGCGATACCGACATCATGCCAATTCCCGTGGTGCGGATATTGGAAGAGGATACCGATGCACCGCTGGTGACAGCGGCAATGGCGTCTGTGACGGGGCGCAGGCTTTCCGGTTCGGGAGAGCGGCGTGAACGCGCGCTTTCGCTGATCCAGTGCCTTGCCGGTGATCAGGCCAATGAAAGCGATCTGACCGGCACCATTCTGGAAGCGCTGTCGGATGGTCATGTGACGCCGACGGAAGCCCGGCTTTGCCTTGAGAAGCTTTCCGACAAGGAGACCAGCCATGACCGGCTGAAGCGCTGCCTGATCGATGCGATTGCCGGCGGTGGTCTGACTGTTCTGGATGGGAGGGCGGCACGATGAAGGGCGCCTTTCCCTTTGCCGAAGCACCCGCGCACCGGGTGATGCCAGGCGAGACCAGACCACGACCGGATGCATGGCAGGCAAAAACTGTCTCTCAAACCATCCCCACCATCGATTCCGAACACCTGAGCGAAGACGCGATCGATGCGCTGTGCATGGAGGCTGTCGAGGCGGCGGTCGACTGGCGGCAAAGACCGCAATTCAGCTGATCGTTCCGCTCGGGTGTCCCGCCGCTTGTCTTGAAGAGGGGCGGGCATCCCGAACGGAACGGAGAGGCTTTATGACACGCTGGAACCCTGAAGCGCTTGATCAAATGGCGAAGATGTATCGCGGTGGCGACACGCTTGCCGTGATTGCTGCTGCCTTTGATGTCTCGCGTGCTGTGATCGCCGGTCTTGTCTCGCGCAATCCTGAAGTCTTTCCCAAAGAAGAGAGGGAGAAGCAACGACAGCTGCAGAAGGCTGCCGACGCGGCGGCAAAGGCTGCAAAGTCAACACAGAGCGAGGCATCAAAACGACGCGGGGTCAGTGCGCCAACACATCAAGCTGGATACCTGTCGGAAGAAGATGAGGAACGCGCCATTGCAGCCCGGATCGAAAAACGGCTGCGTGCGGCCAAACGCGCCTTCGACACCCGACACATGCAGCTTGCCGGATCAAAGACTGTCCCGTTCATCGACTGCGGCGAATTCCAGTGCCGTCTGGTCATCAGCGGAAGCGAGGACGCCCTTGGTCCGGATGCACCATGTTGCGGAAGACCGGTGGCAGAGGGCTCCGCCTACTGCCCGCAGCACCTGAAACTGATGTACCGGACACCGGGGAGGGCGGCATGAGCGTGATGGCGAAGGCTGACAGCTCCAGAGCAGCAAATGCCGTGATCGAAGCATATCATCCGATGCGGATCCTGATCGGCTGCGAGACATCCGGCGTGGTGCGCCGTGCCTTTGCAGCCCGCGGCCATGATGTCTGGTCATGCGACCTTCTTCCGGCCGAAGACGGCAGCAACCGGCATATCGTTTGCGATATCCGGGATATCCTTGATGACGGCTGGGACCTTCTGGCGGTCATGCATCCACCCTGTACGCGGCTTTGCAACAGCGGCGTGCGCTGGCTTTGCGGACCACCGACCAATCCGCCAAACGAGGCAAGGGCAGACGAACGACGGGCGTGGCCGGTTCTTTCGACAGAAGAGCGACGCGCCATCATGTGGCGGCTGCTGGATGAAGGGGCCGATCTGTTCGCAGCGTGCTGGAATGCAAAGATCGAACGGGTTGCTGTTGAGAACCCGGTCATGCACCGGCACGCCAAAGCCCGTATTGCCGGCTATGCGCCACCGGCCCAGACGGTCCAGCCCTGGTGGTTCGGGGACAGGGCCTTCAAAGCGACCTCACTCTATCTGCGTGGCCTGCCGACGCTGTCTCCGACAAACAGGCTGACACCGCCAAGGCCGGGAACGGATGATCACAGGCGCTGGTCGATCGTGCACCGCGCGCCACCCGGGACAGATCGCTGGCGCCTGCGCTCGAGGACATATCCGGGCCTTGCCGATGCCATGGCAGAGCAATGGGGCAGGCATGCCGCCAAAGCCATGCAGGGGGGTTCCGCATGACCCGCCTGCCATCACAAACAGCACCAGCGCAAGCCGACGCCCAACATATCCGCCACTTCGAACGCACCGGCATTGCCAGTGGCAGCGGCAGGATCACGGCACTGCGCATTGTCTGCGGCTGCTGCGAGGCAGCGGGCTATGTGCCGGCCACGGCAGCGCTGAGGCAGGGAGAGCCGGAGGCGGCCATTGCAGCCTTTGGCGCCCATGGCTGGCTGGTCGGTGCGACACCGGCCGAAGACCGCTGCCCGGCCTGCAGCCGCAGATCCTCTTCAGACAGGAAACAGACGACGAAAGGAGCCGGCACCATGGCGGCAGGACCGCGCAAGACAACTGCAAAGGCAAAAGTGGCCGGGGCAAAGGCGACGGCGATCACGGCCTCACCAACGGTATCCGAGGCACCCGGCATCCAGGCAGACCTCCCACCGCAGATGGGCCGGGATGATCGCCGGATCATCATGGAGAAGCTTGATGATGTCTATGGCGACAATGCCTATGGCGGATCATGGACGGATACGACGGTTGCCCGCGACCTCAATGTCCCCCGGGCATGGGTGAGCGAGGTGCGTGAAGCCTTCTTCGGGCCTGAGGGCAGCAATCCGCTGCTTGATCGCTATGGGGAAGAGAAGGAAGCGTTCGAGCGTCTTCATGCCGGCTTCATGGCCGCCCGCAAGAGCCATTGCGAAGAGCATGAGCGGCTTTTGAAGATGGCGATGGACATCTCGAAGAAGGCCGACGAGATCAATCGTCTCGGCAAGCGGGTCGAACGGGAACTCGGCTGATGTCTGAGGTTGCCGCACTCATAGCCGATATGGTGCGTGCCGGGGTCGATGCCGATCTGATCGGACGGACGGCTCAGGCACTGGCCGAGCGCGAGCCTGTGTTTGTACAGGCCGGCGACGATGCCGGTGTGTCTGCAGAAGGCCATGGCGGTCGCTCGCAGGCTGCCATCCGGCAGGCGCGCTATCGGGCACGGCGTGCGGCAGCCGACGGGGCAGGGCATAACGCAGGCGTAACGCGTTACGCTTCGCGTTACGGTGCGGCAGAAACAGACGATGGAGCCGCAGGTCCCGGAATTGCGGGCGATAGCGCCGAAAAAGCGACTGATGGAGAGACCTTTGACCGTAACGCGGCGTTACGCTGCGTTACGGGTGACGTAACGCGTTACGGTGATGGGCAAAAAGAGAACACCCCCCACACCCCCCAAGAGAAAAATTCCCCCTTAAAGAAAAGGCCCCTAAAGGGGCCCAAAAGAAAATTCCCCCCGAAGCGGCGGACAAGGGGCTGTTCGAGGCAGAACCTGAGGCTGATCGTTTCGAAAGACCGGACGATGCAGCGCAGGTAGAAGCTTTCGAAGCATCCGGAGCAGATGGATCATCAGCAGAACCGGCAGGCCCCGAGCGCAAACGCCGCTCTCGCCGTCATGGCGGTGATATCACCGGCCTGACAGCCGAGTTCGACACCCATGTCTGGCCGCTCTACCCGCAGAAGGTCGCCCGCAAGACGGCAGCAAAGGCTTGGGCCTCTGCACGCCAGCGCGCCAACTTCGATACGATCATGGACGGACTGAAGCGCTACGTCGCCAAACGCGATGACAGGCCGTGGTGCAATCTTTCGACATGGCTCAATCAGGACCGCTGGAACGACACACCGGCAGCAGCGCCAGCCAGAGCGCCGCCGCCATCCTCTGGCAGGCAATCACGCTCCGAACAGATCCGGGACCACAACAGGCGGGTCAGCGAAGCCCTCCATAAGCGCATGAGGCAGGACAATGGCAACGCAACTGCAGACATCATCGACATCGACAGATCAGATTGGACGGTTGAAGGCAGCGCTTGAACCGGCTGCCAGCCATCAGTCAGACCTGATGCTGACAAAGCTGATCGAACGCGGCTTCGTGGTTCCTGACAGCATCGACCCGGATATGGCGCCGGAACTCTATGCCGAAGTGCTCTGCGGCAAGCCGATTGCCGCCATGCGCCGTGTATTCGAGAACCTCAGGCTTGGACGCTATGAGCGCTATCGCTCCTTCCTGCCCAAACCGGCAGAGCTTTCCGCCCTGATCGATGAGGCCGCCCGTCATGACCGGGAGATGCTGGTGCTGGAGCGGGAACGGCAGAAGGCCATGGAAGAGCGCAGGCAGCTCACCAGACAGATGAGCGAGGAGGAACGCGAACGCCGCCGGGAGAAGGTGGCGGCCGTCAGGGCGATGCTGGCCAATGCAGCTGCAGCCCGTATGGTGAAGGAGGACGCTGATGAGCGCTGAGAGCGATACGACAAGCCGGAAGACCGTCAGAAAGGCTTTCCTCAAATTCTATCGGCAATGGCCAACCTTCGGTGATGACAGTGATGAACGTGCCTTTGCCGAATGGCAGGCACTGCATCACGGTGAACGTGAAGCCGCTGCAAGCCTGCTGCCGGCCTTTCTCAGCTTCTCGGCCATGAAAGGACAGACGGTGAAGTTTGCCGCCAGCACCTATTTGAAGGAAAAGCGCTGGAAGGATGTGCCGGACGGTATCGATACGGCCGTAGGCCCTTCCATTGCCGCCACCTTCGGCAAGGCATGGATGGCGGAACGCTTCATCCGTCTGGCTGAACCCTGTGCCCGGCTTCCACCGCTGACCCGCTTCCAGGAAAGCCAGATTGCCGGCGGCAGGGCAGACCGCAAGGCGCTCTGGCGCGAGCGCATGCAGAAGATGGGCTGGCCTGACGTCAATGCCATGCATGAACAGGCCGTCCGCTATCCTGGACGCGGTGTCCGGGTCTCCCCGCAAACCGTGCTTTTGGGCGCAGACTTCGAACAGGTGAGGGTGGAAGGCAATCTCTGGCGGGCATGGGAGGCGGAACATCATGCCCATGGCTATCCATGGCTTCCGGATACGGGACGTGTGGAATGGGTCTACTTCCCGCCCATCCCTGCTGATGAAGACGGACCGAAGGCAGCGCTTGCGGCCTTCTTCGACAGGCTGAAACGGATCGGACGGACAAGCGGGGCGGCAGCACAATGACACGGGATATGACGAGCCTTGAGGCAGAACTCGGCAAGAATAGCCTTCGGCGTCTGGACCGGGATGCAGCACTCAGACGCATGCGCCTTGATGAGCAGCATGCACTGACGGAAACTCATGAACAGGCGACATGGTATGTGGCAGCGGTTCATCCGGGCCATGAGCAGCAGGTGGAGACGGTCCTGAAGGACATTGGTGCTGAGGCGCTTGTGCCAATGCGCAAGGGCAAGCAGAGGCGCAGGCGAGGGCGGATGCTGCCGGTGAGAGACGAGGTGCTGATGACCGGCTATGTGCTTGTCCGCTTTGTCAGCACGGCCCGGGCGCTCAGAGGCCTCCTCAGGCTTGATTATGTCATCGCCATACTCGGGGGCTGGGAGACGCCGTATCCTGTCGCAGACGACAAGGTGGCTCAGATCATGCGCAAGGCTGACAATGGCGACTTCGACTATGAGCGTCACAGCGATGTCGAAGTCGTAGCCGGCGACCGGGTGATGATCGGCGAGGGGATCTTCGAGGGACAGGTCGGCACGGTGGTTACGGCCAACAGCAAGGGCAAGGGTGATGTCGTGGTCGAGGTTGATCTGTTCGGCCGGCTGACGCCGATGGTCGTGCCGCTTGCCGTGATCGCCAAGGTGTGAACCAACACCCCTGCCGATCGAAGATGATCCATCAGGATCTCGGCACGATCGCAGCGTATCAGCGGGACGGGTGGACTGGCGGGAGCGGGTTGCTTCGGTGACCCGCTCTTTTTCGTTAGGGCAGGGGGCAAGCGGTCCGCGGGTCCTCTGATGTTCGTTTGTCAAGTTTCTTGCACACTGATCCGTTTGACGGGGCAGGTGCCCCGCCGTGTTGGAAGTTTATGCGACGCGTATTGCAGGGGGCAGAGCAGATAAGACGACGGTAGATCACACTCTGATACGCGGGTTGGTTACCGCAGGACCGATGATCCGTCTTGGGCTCGCCTGCTGTCTTCCTGCGGACGTCGGCCAACTCTGCGAGAGTGGCCGGTCACTAAGGACCCTCGAGGGTTCCCTGGATTGCTCTGCCCCCAGTAATACGCGTCATTGATGATGAACTGAACTTTCCCCTTTCTCTGCTCTCAATCCCATCGTCAGGCGGCGGGCGACGCCGGATGAACATGGCGTGCGATGGCCCAGATAAAGGCAGCCATCTCTCTGGCTATTGCTGTGGTTACAACAGTCTGCACTTTTCCGCGTGAACTCAGGCGCCGGTATCTGGCACACAGTCTGATCTGTGCTTTCCAAGCGATGTCTCTGACAGGTTTGGGAAGTGCCTCCAGTCTGCCTGAGTGTTCTGATCCGACAGCCGCATGGCATCGGTAGGCCCATGCACCTTCAATCAAGACGCGTCGGGCCTCTTTTGAACCTGCCTTGGTGATTCCGCCCCTTCTGGTGCTGCCTCCACTGGAATACTCTGATGGCACGAGACCGAGATAGCTCATGAACTGCCGCGGCGTATCGAAGCGGTTTATATCGCCGGTCTCTGCGACGATGGTGACGGCTGAGATGAGCCTCACGCCACGCATGGCCTGGATCGCTTGCACGACTGGCCCCAGTGACCACTCTGGGATTAACATCTTTATCTGTGTTTCGAGCCGGGAAAGCCTCTTGTCGGCATCATCGACAGCGTCGACGTATTCCTGCAGGACAATCTGATGTGCAGGATGTCCAAATCGGAGCGTTGACAACCATCGCCGATGTTTCTTCGTCCAGTTTAGCCCCGATCTGTAGATGCGGCCGTGCCGCAAAAGGAAACCGGCAAGCTGTTGTCGGGCCCGACGCCGATTCTCCATCGCCGACGTGCGGGCCCGCACCAGGTCGCGGATCGCTTCATGTCCTTCATCGGGAACCCAGACTGCGGTGAGCTCATCGGCGCGATGCAGGCGTGCCAGCAGGACGGCATCTCTGCGGTCTGTCTTAACCCGGTCTCCAGGGCGCGCCGGTGTCAGAGATGGCGCAACGACGATGCAATCCTGACGGAGATCTGTCAGTTGCCTGTGAAGGACATAGCCGCAGGGACCGGCCTCGTAGCAGAAGCGGAGTATGGCTTCATGCTTCCCGAGCTTGGCGACCAGACGTCGAACGGCTTCGTGTGAGTTCCTAATCTCTCCGAGATAACGCACTTCACCGCCACGTATGCCTTCCGCCACAGCGACAGCGATTGTCTCTTTGTGGACGTCAAGCCCGACAAATAATGTATCCTCTCCCATGGTCCGTCTCCTCGTGTATGGGGCTCTGCTCCGTCGATGCGGGGCAATCCCCGACATAACACGACGGGGGCGGGCTGCCCCCCGAAACGAACATTGGGTCCTTCCCACGGCCCCTTGCCCTGCGGGTATTTGGCACCGCGCGGGTTGCCCAGTCTGAGACTAAATTGAAAGCCTAAAGTCAGGGCTAAACTAAAGTCGATACAGGGTTGTCGTGAAACTTATCGACGGCCTTGAACGGTACTTTGCGACGTTGTTGATGACCATTCGTGCCGGCGGCCACCTACTCCTGAGTAGATGAGTATGCCGGAGCGATAGACCATTCCAATGAACAGGTTAGTTTGCCCTTGCGGCGATATGGCGCTGCGCATGGCCGAATGCCTTTCCCTCTTCATCGAATAAGTAGATTTTGCCGGAATCCATTCCGACATTCAACTCGTCGTCAGCCTGCAGATCGATGCTTCCTTGGGTTACGATCACGACCGCGTCTTCACCGCCACGCGAGTGAAGTTGCGTCGATCCACCCAGGTTCTCCGTGATGTCGAGTTTGAGGCGTAGCAGCGGGGCTTCATTGTCCAGCACAAGGTGTTCAGGGCGAAGCCCGATGGTGACAATGTCTCCCTGGCGGATTTTTGCCGTGGCATCAGTTGCCAAGGATAGGCACCCATCGGAAAATGAGGGGTGCGCCAACAAGAGTACGCCTTGGCTCACGCGCTCCGCGGTCGCCTTGATAAAGTTCATTTTCGGAGAACCGATGAAGCCGGCGACGAAGGTGTTGACGGGTGTATCATAAAGTTCCGTCGGTGTTCCCACTTGCTCGACCAGCCCGGATCGGAGCACGACAATCCGGTCGGCAAGTGTCATTGCTTCCACCTGATCGTGCGTGACATAGACCATGGTCGCCCCAAGTTTACGGTGCAGACGAGCAATTTCGACCCGCATTTGGGTGCGTAGTTCTGCGTCGAGGTTTGAGAGCGGTTCGTCAAACAGGAATATTTTCGGATTTCGCACGATGGCACGGCCGATCGCCACGCGTTGTCGCTGACCGCCAGAAAGTGCTCGCGGCTTACGATCCAACAATTGCTCGATCTGCAATATGCCTGCGGCCTCTTCGACGCTGCGCCTGATTTCGCTTTCCGGTAACTTGGCCATCCTGAGACCGAATGCCATGTTTTCGAACACGTTCATGTGCGGGTAGAGCGCATAGGACTGAAACACCATGGATATGGCTCGGCGCGCTGGTTCTTCGAAGGTGACATCCCTGCCGTCGATCGTCAGGCGCCCGCCATTCACTTGCTCAAGTCCAGCGATCATTCTCAGTAATGTAGACTTCCCGCAGCCTGATGGACCGACGAAGACCACGAACTCACCTTTCTCCGCGGAGAAGCCGACTCCCTTTATGACCTCCAGTTCTCCGAACGTCTTCTTTACGTTTTCGATTTGCAGAAATGACATTACCGATTGACCTCCTGATTCGTTGCGGCACGTTCTAAATTCGCCGGTATAGTGAATAATGACGTGCTGTCGCGAAGCTCGCCGCTACGGTCCATAAACCGCGGTGACCTGAATTTTCCCGAATTCACGCTCATCCCTCTTGCAATGCTCAACATGATATGACTAACATGTCAATCAAAGGTTAGCATGTTGTCGGGTTCTGTCAAAGCCTGACCTTTTCAAAGGGAGGAAAATATGAGGGTTTACATGAAGGCCATTCTCGCCGCCGCCGGAGTTGCCGCTCTGGCCACTTCGGCGAGTGCCGAAACGATCCGGGTCTTCGCCAATTCTGCGCATCAGATCGCGTTTGAAGGGCAAGGTGGGCAGGCTGACGCCAGCCTTGCTGATGCGTTCGAAAGGGAAACGGGTATCAAGGTCGTTTGGGAGACGGTTCCCTATCCGGAGATGCGTCAGACCATGTTACGGGCTCTTGCCGGCAGGAGCGCCCAGTATGACGTCGTGATGGTTGAGAACAGCTGGGCGGTTCCATCCGTACTCGACAAGCTTGTGTCAGTGAACTCTGTTGCCAGTCCTGATCAAACGGATGAGCTCGCAGATATCTTTCCTGCGATGAAGGGAGATTTTACACAAAACGGTGAACTCAAGGGCGTGCCGATCCGCTCCAATCCGCAGATCGTTCATTTCAACAAGAAGATTTTCTCCGAACGCGGCATCGATGTGCCGATCAGCTTCGAGGCGATGCTCGATGCTGCTGAAAAGGCTTCGTACAAGCGTAGTGACGGGGCGTCCATTTATGGTCTGGCGATCAAGCCCAATGAGGACCTTATATCAATCGTCAAGGCGCTCGGCGGCGGTATCGTCTCGCCGAACTATGAAGTCCTAGTCGACACACCGGAAACCATAGCCGCCATCAAGCGGATCAGGACGCTTTTTGATGACGGCGCCATTCCGCCGAACTTCTTCTCCATGGATTCAGCTTCGGTGCAGACGCTGATGCGTGAAGGTCTCGCCGCGATGACGCTGTTCGGCGACAACTACTATCTGCGTTTCAACGACCCAAACTCGTCGCGCATTGCGGGAGACGCCGGCTTCTTCGCGGTTCCCGGCGAGAAGGATGGCAGTTACGCGCCCACAAAAGTCGCCTTCTGGTCAGCGGCACTGCCGGCGAATGCCGATGCTGAAAGCCATGCGAATGGCTGGAAGTTCATCCATTATCTCGCTTCTCCACCTGTGCAGCTGCAGATGGCCCTGAACGGCAACGGCCCCGTCAGCATCACAACCCTGCATGATCCGGCCTTCATCGACGCGGCGCCCTATGCGGCTGTCTCCGAAATTGCACTCGACCATGCGAGCCCGCTGCTGCCCGTCTTCGACGGGACGGCTCAGATCCAGGATACGTTCGAACAGGCTGCCGTCGCTGCTATTCTCGGAAAGGAAACAGTGGAGGTCGCGATGAGCGAAGTCGCGGCGAAGATCGAGAAGATCATCGCAAGCAAGCGTCCTGAATGAGCAACGGAGCCTGCCTGCTGATCGTAATGATCCTGCGGGCAGGCACCTGAATTCGAAATGGAGGCTCGGCAAGCGCGGGCCGGACTCGGCGAGCGTCGAGACTTTCTGAAACGGAGCTTTCAAATGACAGGCTACACCTTGAGCGATCGCGCGGTGCAAACGCGCGATGTGGATGTCCTTGTGCTTGGCGGCGGCATGTCGGGCGTGTTCTCCGCCATCGGTGCGAAGGACGAGACCACAAGCGTTGTGATCGTGGAACCGGCCAATGTGCTCGGCGGACAGGGAACAAGCGGCGGCGTCGCCGGTTTCGTGGGTGACACGGAGAATGTCAACGATGCCTTTCGCACGCTGATCGAGCGACTTGCCCTATGCGGCAAGATTGATCCCTATCGTCCGAATGAAGATCGCCGTGCCTATGATCTGGAGAGCTGCGCCTTTATCCTTCAGGAGCTTGTCGACGAGGCGGGAATAGAGATCTGGCTGCATTCAACGGCGCTCGACATGCGCAAGGAGGGCGCCGACGTCAGAGAAGTCCTCGTTAGATGCGGCCCGAATCTTGTGGTTGTCCGCCCTAAAATGGTGATCGATGCAACGGGCAATGCGGTCATTGCGACGATTTCCGGTTGTGAGACCATCCATCTCGGGCCGCGCAAGCAACTGCCGATGAGCCTCTATTTTACGCTGTGGAATACCGGAAAGCCCGTTGAGCCCTATCTTCCGCCGGGCTGTCCGCTGTGGGAAAGCAGTGACGATTTGCCGATGACTTCCTTGCATGCCTTCAGCAATGGTCGTGTTGAAGTGAAGATGAAGGTCGTGGGCTTTGATGCCGCCGACGGGTTCAGCCTGTCACGGGCTGAAATCTACGCCCGCCGACAGATGATGGGTCTGATTTATCACCTGCAAACACAGGGCTATCAGGGAAGGCATTCCTTTGACGGCGGGCGGCCCCTCGCGACCTACACCTTGGCCTCGGTTTCCCGGAATATCGGGCAGCGGGAAGGGCGCAGGATCATTGGCAGAAGCAAGTTGACCGATGACGATGTGCGCTCTGCCTGCACTTTTAGCGATGCAGTCGCCGTCGGAGCATATCACCTTGATTTTCACTGGACGGACACGGAAAAGCGCGCCGGAACGGGCGTAACCGATATGGTCGAACCCTATCAGATCCCCCTGAGCGCCATGCGGCCTGTCGGCCTCAACAATGTCCTTTGTCCAGGCCGCTCGCTCAGTGGCGACCAACTCGCCCTCAGTTCCTACCGCGCGATGACAACCTGCGCGCAGATGGGTTTCGGCGCCGGGAAGGCCGCGGTGCACGCTATCTCGCGATCCGGCACGCTTGACACCATTGATTTCGAGGTCCTGAAGAAGACGCTCGCGGAAAATGGGCAGTCGCTCAACCTTTCGGACTATGGTGATTATTTGCGATGCCTGAGGGTATTTGATGAGTCTGTTCCTTTCGCGGGTCGCTCGGAAACGAATAGTGAAGGCCGTCTGATACTGGCACGTGCATCAGGCGGTCGGACGCTTGCTCTCCGCCACAACGCGCAGGCCGGGCGTATGGAGATAGCCCTGCGCCGCGGTGGTGGATGGCAACCAAAAGTGGAGCTGGAGGCGTCAGCGGATGCTGGACATCTTGTCTCATGCGCATTTGGGGGCGACGGCGGGCTTGTCCTGAACTTCGAGAACAGTCAACAGCGAACCTTTGTGGCTGAAATGCCTGTTGCCGACCTCGATGACGGCAAGGCCTTTTCCGTTCCGGTGGGGAGTATCGGCGGTGTCCCGTCGACTGACGATCTGGATCAGGTCCGCTTTTCACTGATCTGCGACGCTGAGGGATTTCCGGTCAGCGCATCCGCTTCGGATCACGAAGGTCCGGCTGCGGTGGATGGAATGTCCGTCCTTTCTCTTGCGTCCTGTCCTTTTGGTCCGGGACGCGCCCATCTTGTGGCTGGCAGAGACGGGGTTCGTGATCTGATGCTTGTTCTCATTGTGGAGGGCGAAACGAAGACCATTTCGCGGTATCTGCTTGTTGATCGCAATGCCGATGCCGGAACGCGTCCCGCAATCATTCCGACCGCCGTCGGGCTCGCATTACTCTATCAGCGCCAGGATGGGGAGGTGCGGTTTTACGAGGGAGCGGTGGAACGTTTCGCGGCGGTCGGCGAGCGGCCGCCGCGGGAAGAGGACCTGCAGGCCATGCCCTATAATGACCACGTCATTTTTTCGACTTTGTAATTGGGGGCGATATGTCGACCACAAGTGTTGAAACCGACCTTGGCGTTGAACGTCAGATCCGAAAACTTGCCCGCAAAAGCGCGTTCCGCGGCTGGTCGCTCATGGCACCGCTCTACGTTTTGTTGATGCTGGTGATCGTGCTGCCGGAACTCTGGGCGTTCTACCTGAGCTTCACGGATTATTCCGTCGGGCAGGTTGCCAGCCGGGTTGGACTCCAGAACTACAACGAAGTCCTGCAGGACTCCGAGT
The DNA here is from genome assembly GCF_001578105.1 of Martelella sp. AD-3. Classification (GTDB taxonomy): domain Bacteria; phylum Pseudomonadota; class Alphaproteobacteria; order Rhizobiales; family Rhizobiaceae; genus Martelella. The sequence continues at coordinate 1,383,814 of NZ_CP014275.1, forward strand.
TCTGGTACTCCGCCCTCCGGACGCTGATATTCGCAGCGGTCGCCGTGGCGCTGGAGGTCGCCGTAGGCCTGTCGCTTGCCTGCATTCTGAACAAGAAACTGCTGCTGCGCGGCCTTTTCATTGCGGCGCTGATCGCTCCGATCGCCATGAGCCAGGCGGTGACGTCTGCAATCTGGAGCTATCTCCTGGACTTCAACGTCGGGCCGCTCAACTACCTGACCGGTATTCTCGGCCTCGGACGGCATCAATGGCTTTCTTCGACGGCGACAGTTCTCGTCGTTGTCGCGCTTGTCGAATTCTGGGCCGGCATGCCGCACGTTCTGATCATGCTCTATCCGGTGCGCGCTTCGCTTCCCGAGGAACTCTACGAGGCGGCAGAACTCGACGGAGCCGATGGGCATCAGATTTTCCGACGTATCACCATGCCCCTGATGGCGCCGGCAGTCCTGATCGCCATGATTTTCCGTATCATCATCACGATGCGTGCCTTCGGTGTGATTTGGATTCTGACCCGCGGCGGTCCCCTCAATGCCTCCGAAATCCTCTCGATCTATCTTTACAAGATCGGCTTCAGCTATTTCGAATTCGGCAAGGCCGCAGCGATCGCCTGGCTCATCCTGCTACTGACGGCGCTTGTCGCATCGTTCTACATCTTCCGGCTTTACGCCGTTTCGTTTTCTGAAAAGCGCTGAGGAAAGACAATGAGCGCCAGACACAAACTCACAGTCGCCGAACGAGGCTTTCTCGCCATCTTCGTGTTTCTTTCGGTCTTTCCGATCCTTGTCGTTGTCGTTTCCTCGTTCAAGGCTGGACGAGATATCTTCACCTACAAGCCGGTTATCTTCTTTGCACCGACGCTGGACAATTACCTCAGCCTGTTCACCCGCTGGGGGCGCTTCGGTGAAGGTATACTCAACAGCCTCGTCGTCACCGCGGGCTCTATTCTTCTTACGCTCGTGGCCTGCCTGCCGGCGGCCTACGCAATGTCGCGGATGCCGCGTTATGGTGTCGGCAAATCATCGATCGTGCTCCTCGTCATCGAGATGCTGCCGCCACTGGTCGTGACGGTGCCCCTTTTTCCGATCTTCTCCTATCTCGGACTGGATAATTCCAACCTGGGCCTGATGCTGATCTATTCGACTTTCGAGGTCACGCTCGCGACCCTGATTCTGAAGACCTTCATCGACAGTATTCCTGCCGAGATCGAGGAAGCTGCGGCTATCGACGGCTGCCGCGGCCTTGCGCGGTTCTTCCGGATCGTCTTTCCACTAATCGTGCCCGGTATTGTTACGGTGGCGATCTTCGTCGCCTTGTTTGCCTGGAACGACTTCATGTTCGGGCTCATTCTAACGACATCGAGGACGCAGACTGCGCCGGTCGTGCTTGCTGACATGCTGGCGGGGATAGGCGAGGGTACTGCAACATGGGGAGAAGTGTTCGCCGCGGCAACGCTCCAGATGATCCCTGTGTTGGCCTTTACATGGCTGGTTCAGCGGCAGATGCTGTCAAAGGCGGTTGGCAGCGCGGTCAAGGGATGAATTTGCGAAACCGCCACGGCGCGTACATTCCTGGCGGGGCTGATCTTCGGAAAGGCCGCCCGAACCCCTCAGCCGATCCCGAGCGCGCGGTTCCGGCCTTTCATGATATGGGTCGTCATCGCCTCGGCGGCCCTTTGCGGGTCGCGCGCCTCGAGAGCGTCGATGACCGCCAAGTGATCACGCATGGTCGGCTTGACGATTTCGTTGAAAAGCCGGCCTTGCTCCTGCCGGACAAGGCTGATCTTCATTGCATTGACGCGATATGCGTCCGAGATGACCTTGTTGTGCAGCGCTTCTATGATCGTGTTGTGAAACCCGTGATCGACCTCTTGCGCCGCGTGCACGAGGCCTAGAGGCACCTGTTCGTTCATCGACAGGGCCTCGACCTTGTCGACGATCGCGGTGTGATTTTGTCTCGCTTCGGCAAGGGCCGCGGGAGAGGCCGTCCTGGCGAATTCCATCACGGCCTCGCGTTCCAGAAAAAGCCGGAACTGAAACGCATCGCGGATCAGATTGACATCAATGCTTGCGATCTGCAGGCCGCGTTGAGGAATGGTCGTGATCAACCCTTCGGTTTCGAGGCGCGGAATCAGTTCGCGGATTGCCGCCAGCGGCAGTCCCGTAAGTTCCACGAGCTGTCGCTGGCTTACAAACTGTCCCGGCCGCAGTTCGCGGGCCAGCAGTTGCTGAGTGAACCGGACATAGGCTTTGTCACGAAGATTGGAGCGTTCGCCATTCGTCACTGTGTTTCTGATCCTCGGGTGTCATCAAAAGGTAAAATGATATTAACATGTTACGCGGCGCGGTGAAAGACCGCAAGCACCGGTGCATCAAAAGTCGGATTTTGCTGCTGATAGTCGGACCACCTCCCGAAAATCCGGACACTGACGGCTTTGGAAGTGAACGGTGCCGGGTTTGCCGGAGACCCCAGCTCTTGAGAGGTAGGGGCTATGACAAGCAAGATGACCAATAGATATTCGCCAGAGGTCCGCACCCGGGCTGTTCGGATGGTGATCGAACACGAAGCCGAACATCCTTCGCTGTGGGCTGCCATTTCCTTGATAGCTGCAAAGATCGGTTGCTCGGCACATACGCTCAATGAGTGGGTCAAACGGGCTGAGGTGGATAGCGGCAAGCGGGCCGGTTTACCGAGCGATGTCGCGGAGAAGATGAAGGCTTTGGAACGCGAGAACCGGGAACTTCGTCGGGCGAACGAGATCTTGCGCAAGCGTCTGCGTATTTTGCTTGAGCCGAGCTCGACCGCCCACTGAAGCGATGATTACCTTCATCGATGAACGTCGTTCTGTGCTTGGGCCAATGTCGGATATTGGGCCTATATCTGCGGGCTTCTGCCGATTGCCCCATTCACCTACTACGATGCCGTTGCCAAGCGCACTGACGTGGATCGCCTGTCGGTCCGCGCTCGACGTGACATGGCCATGAAGATCGAGATACGCCGGGTGTTCAACGAGAACTTCCTGGTCTATGGCGTGCGGAAAGTCTGGCGGCAGTTGCAGCGAGAAGGCTTCGTTGTCGCTTGGCTCGCACCGTCGCACGGCTCATGAGAATGATGGGACTCCAAGGCATCATTCGTGGCAAGCCAGTCAAAACCACCGTGCCGGACAAGTCCGCTCCGTGCCCACTCTACCGGGTCAACCGACAGTTCTTCGCATCCGCGCCGAACATGCTTTGGCTTTCCGATTTCACATATGGTGCGCCTCGTCCCGGATGGTCCGGGGTGCATATGTCTGGAATGCATTGAGAAAGGAGGAATTAAAGACTGCCTTGCCCCCTGCTGTGAGGGGCATGAGCCCAAGCGGCGGTGACCTGTCGTCAACTGGCAGGGTGACGTAGCCCGCAGGTAAAGGGGATTGAGGCGAAGCCGCTACGCCGAGATGGTTCCCGAGGCTGAAGTATTGGAAGGTTGAGGAACACGAACCGGTTCACCCGCATCTGAGGGCTGGAATGTCGCCTCCGCCTACACGGCTTAACAGGCGGAATGCCAATGGTGCCGACGGAGACGTATGTCGGCGGCACGCGAATGTGACTGCACAAGTGGGGCAGTTACATGGGGCATGGGGAGAATGCAGCCAGACCATGACATCGGCATCGACTTGCGGAACGCAAGGGAAAAGACTGCGACCGGCAGCCTCACCAATACGCATGACGTCCAGCATATGAACGAGGGAAGGCATGATGGAATGCCCACGATGTTCTGCGTCGCAAGGGAGTTGACCCTGATGTCCATCATGCTGGCGGAGTTCCCGTAGTAGTTCGCGGCAGGGAAAGCCTGTCACATGGCGAAGTGGAACAGTTCAATCTGCTTGGAGTGCAAATTACCTGACCGAAAGAGGTGAAGACCTTTGATAATCAGCGAAATGCAGCACAAGCTCGCAACATGGGCCGAGGCCGATCCGAACCGGCGGTTCGATCGTCTTCTGCGGCTCATTGCCGATCGGGAGTGGCTTGCCGAAGCGGCCCGCGTTGTTCTGGCGTCAAGTGGCGCGCGGACACCGGGCATAGACGGAATAGACAGGCAACGGATGTAGGCCGGATTGGACCACCATCTGGCCGGCCTGCGGACTGACCTGCTGAAGGGTAGCTATTGCCCGATGCCGGTCAAGCGGATCTATATCCCGAAAGTCAATGGCAAGCTACGACCGCTGGGTATACCGACCCTGACAGACCGCATCGTCCAACGTGTCATGCTGATGGCCATGGAGCCGATCTGGGAAAGCGACTTCCATCGCTTGTCCTACGGCTTCCGGCCGGAACGCAGCGTGCATCATGCTGTCCGCACCGTGAAGATCCAGCTTCAAGATGGAGCGGATACGACGAGGGGGCGCTGGGTCATCGAAGGTGATCTGGCAAGTTACTTCGGCACGGTCCATCACCGGCTGCTTCTTAAATGCGTGCGGCGGCGGGACGGACGGTTTGTCGAACTCCTCTGGCGCATTCTCAAGGCAGGTCACATTGACCGTGGCCTGTTCAGGGCTGCCAGCCAGGGTGTTCCGCAAGGTGGCGGCCTGTCACCGCTCCTGTCCAACATCATGCTCCATGAGTTCGATGTCTGGCTGGAGGCGAAATACCTGACCCGATGCCGAGCATTGCAGCGCGAACATCGTCCATCTCTTTCCAGAATTCGGATTTTGACATTCTTTTCTCCTTCGGAGAGATAAACGTTTTCCGCCTTGAAAAGGTTGCTGCCAAAAACTCGAATAGAGGATTTCGCGCGAACGTTTTGGACCGCGCGGAAGTGTGACGCTTCCGTTCGGCGGATTGGTGCCGCAATGGTGACGACCGCTGGCTCAAGGCGCCGCTGCAGAGCATTGCGCCTCAAATGTCCGTCGTTGAATGATTATGGACAGAATGGGTTCTGTCTGTCGATTCCGGATGGCCAGCCGCCCGACGCTTGCTCTACCATCTTCCAGAAGCGCTTCGTTAGGGACTGCCCACCCGGCGCGGTTCAGCCTGTGACGGGCTGAAAATTCAAGAGCAAGGTTTCCGCCAACAGTTAGAGATTTTCGAGATAATTTATAAGACCACTGAAGCATCGGAACGCCGAAGGTGTCCGCGCCCGGAATGCGTGTAAGGTCGAAGTTGGCCTCTCCCGCTTTCCGCGGACGTTGGACGATTTCTCGAACGAGCGGTCTGTCGCGATGCGCGTGCGTCTCACCGTTTTGTTCAATGGTTTCCGCTGGCTTTGCCAAGTTGTTTGACCTCCGCGTTTGGGGATCGAGACGAGATGAAGTTGCCGAGCTCATTTCCCCGTCTGAGGGGGGCGTTTTCCGCGTGAAGTTGTCGCCTGCGCGGTCTGGGCCTATCATCGATTTACGTCGAGCACGGCCGATATGGTAGATCTTCTTGCTGAACGCAGTGTGATCGTGAGCAGGGAAACGGTTCGTCTCTGGATCAACCGCTTTGGCCGACATTTTGCCGACTCTATTCGCACAGACCGGCCCAAGCCGAACGATAAGTGGCATATGGATGAGGCTGTCATCACGATCGGCGGAAAGAAATTCTGGCTTTGGCGGGCAATTGACACCGCTGGTGACGTGCTCGACATTTTGGTTCAAGCTCGCCGCCATACCAAAGCTGCCAAGCGTTTTTTCTCAAGGCTGGTCAAGCAATTCGGTGAACCACGTGTCGTGGTGACGGACCAGCTGCGGTCCTACGCCGCGGCGAAACGCGAGGTCGCGCCCGGTCTGGACCACTGGTCGCACAAAGGCCTCAACAACAGGACCGAAAACAGCCACCTACCGTTCCGCAAACGGGAGAAAACGATGCAGGGCTTCAGATCAGCTAGCGGGCTGCAGCGTTTCATCTCCGTTCACTCCGCAACCCGCAACGACTTCTTCGTTCCCGCCCGCCGCCGATATGCCCAGACCATCCGCTACCATCGGATGGTAGCCATCGACGCTTGGAAGACGGCGTCCGGCATCGCTTGAAGTAAGCTGACAATCCGGGAAGCTGATCCTCCTACGTTACCGTGACAACTCCCCCGGTTTTCATCATCGACATCAGTTTGCTCCCTCAGGCAGGCCGTTGCGGATGGCGTCCATGATCTCGGCTTCGGAGCGCATCTGGCCGTTTTTCTTGATGACCGGCTGAGTTGCAGTCAGCATGGCCTGGAAGACGGCGGAGAAGGCCGCCATGTCCGATTGCGGCGTGACGCAGAGCCTGCCGGCTGCAACGGGCGCGCACATGCCGTCGGCGATGCTGTCGAGTGGGTTCGGGTTGAGCGCGATGCGCCCGTCACCCGACAGCGGCATCATATTCAGCCGAACCGGATCTCCCTCGGCCTCGTCGTCTGGGTAGGGGAAATCGGTGATCCATCCCGGGGGCAGCGCGAAGGAAAGCCCGGTGCCTTCGTCTGTCAGCAGGCAGAGTTCGGGGCCGTCGCAGACGAAACCGACATCCTCACCCAGACCTTCCTCTTCAAATCCTTCCTCGGCATCCGGTCCTTCACCCACGACGTCCGCATCGGCATCCATGCGCGGCGCAAGCTCCGTCCGGGCGGGCGCTGAGGCGGCGACCGCCAGGGGCAGGCGGTAGAGGACCTTTCGCCCGTCCTGACCATCCAGAACGTAGCGCAGTTCATAATCGCCGGGCGTTTCCGGAGCGAACAGCGTCTCTTCGTCGTTGCGCGTGTCCTGCGTATAGAAATAGGTGATTTCTCCGCTGAAATCCGCAAAGCCCGGTGTGACGATGTCGACCCAGTCTCCGGGGGTCTTGGGGCCGCGGAAACGAACCGGAAACTCGGCGCCGGGCCGCACGGCCGGCGGTGCTTCGAGCATCGCGGTCGTCTCCGTCACGCGCAGGGGAACCGAAATGCCAATCTCCCGTGCCTCCGGCCCCTGAACGATGTAGCGCAGATCATACTCCCCCGGCTGGGAGGGAGCCTGGATCAAGGCGGGGTTGCCGTCGCGAACCCAGACATAGGTGAGTTCGCTCTCCGTCCGCGGGGACCCGGCCTCGACCGTATCGAGATAATCTTCATCATTGCCGGGACCGTTCCAGTTGACGCTCATCATTGTGCCGAGTTCCACGGTCAGCGGGGCGTCGATTGCAAAATCTGCCTCTGTTACCGTGATCGGTTGACTGGCGGCGGCGGCCTCGCGGCTCGCACCGGTCCAGACATAGCGCAGCAGGTATTCGCCGGGATTGGCGGGCATCTTGACCCGAGCAGGATTGCCGTCGCGGACATAGGCCCAGGTCACCGGGCGTGCGGTTGGCATATCCGCCGGCACGATGTCGATGTAGTCATCGGGATCTGCCGGACCGGTCCAGCCGATTTCGACCGCGCTGGTGATCGGCGCCGTGGCAGGTGCATCGAGGCTTGCCGGCGGAATATCGGAAACAGGCTTTTCCGGTGGTCTCTCGGTCTTCAGCACGGCCTCTGCCAGCGCGCTTGAGAGACTAGCTGCATTGCGGGCTTCGATGTAGCGTCCGCCGGTATTCTCCGCGAGGCAGGCAACCTGGGCGCCTTCCTCCTTGGAAAGCCCGAAGCCGACGACATGGGCAGTGAAATCGATGCCCGCCGCCTCCAGCTCTGCGCCCAGCGCGCAGGGGTCGGCGCCGCACGTCTCCAGCCCGTCGGTGACGAGCACGAGCGTTGCAGGGTTTTCGGTGATCCTGAGTGCCTCGGCGCCGATCCGCACCGCATCCGAGAGCGGTGTCCGGCCCTGAAAGCGCATGGTATTGACCGCATCCAGCACGGCAGCGGCCGTACCGGGGGCGGGCTCGACCATTACCTCGATATCGCTGCAATCGCCGCGGCTGCGGTGTCCGTAGGCCACGAGGCCAAGCGCGCGGCCAGGGCTGATCTCGTCGACGAGATCAGCGACGGCATTGCGTGCGATCTCCAGCTTGGGCACGCCATCGATCTGGCCCCACATGGAGCCTGAGCCATCCATGACGATGAGCGTGCGTCCCGTGTCGGCGGCTTGCGTCATGCCCGCAAGCGAAAGGAAAACCGCACCTGTTCCAAGCGCAGCCTGGCAAAGCCTCTTCATTGTCTTGTCCCCCTTCAGGATTTGCCCGCAGACATTTTCAAACTTTCGCACCCGTCCCGGTATGACCGCCCATCCAGGCGGTCGCCTGTTGACCCATTTTTCTGAATTTTTCCGAGGCACCGTCGAGCTTTGCTTCCCATGCCGGATTGGGCTGCTGCCCGTCGGTCACCTTGAAGAAGGCCTGCAGCAGGCAGGCGATGGCAAAGGGCTCGATCAGGGCCGCCTTGATTGCCCAGGCAAAGAGGATGGCAAAGATGAAGCCGCCCGCCGACCAGGCGCCTGGAATGAGATAGACGACGGCGGCTGCCGGTGCGAGCATGAGCAGGAAGGCGATGAAGGAAAGTCCGTAGACGAACAGTGTCACCCAGGCTGCGTTGATCATCATCGGCTTTGCGTTCTGGCCATAGAGAACGAGGGCCTCGCGCGCGGAGGCCCACGGATTGTCGCTGCGATGGCGGAAGGCGTGGGCGAGGATCACCTCGTCGAGCAGGCCGACGGCAATCTTGAGGTAGCCGCGGATCAATCCAGCAATATTGTTCAGGCCCGGGATCGGCACCAAGGTCAGGATTCCTTCCAGGAGACCGGTAACGACCCGCAAAACGCCCTTCACCAGTTGGTCGATGCCGAAGAGCACCGAGGTCTGACCGAAGTGATCCGCGACGATGGTGCGCGCATAGGCGATCTGGCTCTGCCCGCGCGGAAGGCTTCTGCCGTCGAGCGCCTCGACCATGACAGCGATATGGCCGGCCTTGACCACATAGAGCAGGTATTCTCGCATGAAGAAAATCACGCCCGCCGTCAGCGCAAAGCCGATGCCTCCGCCCCAAAGGGCGCCGGTCGCACGCTGTCCGGCATCGCCAAAGCCCGCCACAGCATAACCGAGGCCGGCGCCCGTCCCCGTGACGGCAACGAAGAACACAGCGATCACGAAATAGACAATGACCCTGAAAATGATGAAAGGCGCGGTTCGCCCCATGATGACAAGGCTTTTGGTGACAGAGAAATCCCACATGCGACGCTCACATCCCCTAATTTGAGCATGTGCGCAGTTTACGCAGGGCTGAAACCTGCCGCCCCCTCTATTTGCAGGGGGAAAGGCTCGCTAGCGAGCAGAGCAGGACGACGAGATCGCTCTGCCGGTTGGTGGCAGTCTTGGCGAAGAGGTTCTTCAGGTGATAGGCGATCGTGGTCTGCGAGACGCCCATGATCTCGGCTATTTCGTCGCGCCTCAGTCCCTTGGCGAGAAGGGCGGCAAATTCCGCCTCCTTCGGCGTCAGCCCCAGCGCCTTCTGCAGGAGGCCCGGCTCGGGCATGTGCCGGTTTTCCGGATCGACAATCAGCACCATGGCGGCGGGCCGTCCACAGCATTCATCCGCCACCCGGCCGATCAGAAGGATGAAATTCTGGATGCTGTCCGGCATGGCAACCTTGACGGCGCCGATCGTATCGCGGTCGCTGTCAAACAGGCTTTCGACCGCATGGCGGAGCCGCCCGTTGTTGCGCGCCAGTGCCATCGTCTCGGCAAGCAGGATGGGGTCCTCGGTTTCTGCAAGCTGAAGCGCCGCGGCATTGGCATGGATGACGCCCATATCCGCGTCGATCAGGACAAGGGCCTGCGAGAGCGTTTCAAGCGCTGAAAACCTGCCGGAATCACGCTCGGCAAGCGCCTTTTTCGTTGCTTCGATCCGATATCCCGTCACCCGCTCTACCTGTCTGAGATGAGCGGCGAGCGTTGCCAGCATCATCTCGTAGTCCACCGGCTTGACCAGATAGTCATCCGCACCGGATCGCTTCCCGGTGATAATGTCCGAGCGCTCGGCAAAGGCTGTGAGGAAGAGGAAGGGTACGTGAGACAGGTCGTTTCGGTTCTGCCTGATATGTTTTAGCAGGGCCCGGCCATCAAGGCCGGGCATGGCGATGTCGCACAGGATGAGGTCGGGCGTGAGCGTTGTGAGCGCTTCGAGCGCGGCATTGCCGTTGCGCACCGGCGCCGGGACATAGCCTGCCTCGTCAAGTTCCGCGCAGATATCGTCGAGGAGGGCGGGTTCGTCCTCGCAGACCAGGATAACGGGCCGGTCATGCATCGCCACGGTCCTCCGGTTTTTTTTCGTTCGGCAGCAAAAGAGTGAACGTCGCGCCAGCGCCGGGTTCGCTTTCAAGCAGAATGCGCCCGCCCAAGAGGTCGGCGAGACGGCGGGCTGTCCAGAGGCCGATGCCCGATCCCTCCGGCGGGCGATCTGCCGAACCGCGGCGGAAGCGCTCGAACAGCTTATCGCGCATCTCGATCGCGACGCCGCATCCGTAATCCCGGACGGAGCAGGAGACGAGTCCGTCGCGCGTCGCCAGCTCAACCTTGATCGGCGCGGTGTCGCCTGAATATTTGGCGGCATTATCGATCAGGTTCATCAGAATGTGGATGACCAGTTGCGGATCGCAGTAGGCGGATATCGACGTGTCGTTGCTCAGAAACCTGATCTTGCGTTCGCCAAGACGGATCTGCATGTCCTTGACCAGGCCGAAGACAACCGGAACCAGATCGACATACCGGGCGTCGACCCGCTTCAGCCCGTTATCGAGCTGACCCACCAGCAGTGCGGCATCAACCAGCCGGTCCAGCGAGGCGACCGTGTCGCGGATCGTCTTCTGCTTTTCGGCCAGCGCCTCGTTGTCGAGACTGCGTCCGCGCCGCAGCAGCCGTTGCGCCGCGCTGTCGATGACGGCCAGCGGCGTTCTGAACTGATGGGAGACGACGGCAGCGAAATCGCGCCAGTAGGCAACGGTTGCCCTTTCGCGGTCGAGGTCCTGCTCAAGCCGTTTCGAACGGCGCGCCAGTTCCTGTGCCTCGAACTTCAGCCGTTGGTCGGTCACGATGCGCCAGCCGAGATAGATGGCAGCGGCCATGACGCCGAGAAGGGAGTAGACCACCTGGCCAACGGCGCTTCGGTAGCGCTCAAGCCTTAGGGAGAGGTTGTCCCACTCCACCACCATGGTGCGGTTTGCCGCCCGGTTAAGCGTCCGCTCCAGCTTTTCCAGCGCGAAGGAGAGTTCACGCCGTGCAAAGGCGGAACCCGCGTCCCGTTCAGGATCGAAGCGGTTGACGGCTGCGGCCTCCTGTTCGAAGTTCTCCAGAACGCCGCGATCGTCGAGATAGCGCAGTTGCGGGCCGTCAAAGAGCAGGGCTATCCGGCTCGAAAGAAGATCGTATCGCCGGGCTATGGCCTCGCCATCCTCCGGCGTTTCCATGAGTTGAACCTTCAGCCGCAGAGCCTCGACCTCGCTTTGAGTGATCACCCAGAGCATATTGGTGGCATTGTCGATCCGCATCGTCTTTTCGATCGCGACGAGCCGGATAATGCCGAAGACGACCAGTCCGGTGAAGGCAAGGAGCACGACGGTCGGCGGACCGGAACGCCACATCCAGCCCTGTTTCATGGCGTTTCAAGCCGATCGAGCTGCCATACCCAGCGATAGTCGTAGCGAATATCCTGCAACTCGGAAGCATCGTCACGGGGGTAGACGATCCAGACCGGGCCCTTGTCCCGCGGCGTCAGCTCTTCGCCATTCATGGTGATGGCGGCGATGACGTCGAACCGTTCGAAATCGCTGGTCGGGATCGTTACCTCGTAATCGTTGAGCGCTCGCGCCCGCACGCTGTCGCCGTCAAAACCTGCATCCGCAAGGAGCTCGCGCATCAGCGGCCCGGAAAAGATCTGGGGGCCGTCGGTCACGCTGGTGTGGGTTTCAAGCCGATGCTGGGGAAAGGCCGCCAGCATCGGCCGACTGTAGCCTTTCTCGCCATCCTCAGTCGAAATCATCAGGACGCTGTCATCAGCCCTCAGCGGATTGCAGGCCAGCAGAATGGCGGCAATAACTGCGCAAAGAAGAAATGCCCGCTTTCTCAACTTCCTCTCCAAAGGCAGCGAGTTTTATTTTCCTGAATTATGTTACCTAATATTTATCTCAAGTAGAAGGTTGCCTTCACGACTATCTTGCAATCAGGCGGCGTCAGTGCCCTCCCGCCGTTAACGGCTTTGGCCGTCTTTCTAGAGGTATTCCCTGAATAGCCCCGCGAATTGTAGACAGGCGACCATGAGTAAGTCGATACCGTTCGTCAGATCCCGGAACGAGGCTATCCGGTGTCGGAAGTCTCTCAACGGCTCGGTGTAAACCAGCCGTAGCCCGCGTATGGTCAGGTTGCGGAGGAATTCCGTCCAGATCGGCGCGGCTTCTGATGAAGATTTTCCGTCTCAACGCCTTTGAGACAGATCATGCTTAACGGATAAGGGAGGAATTTGGCTCATCATAGCGCACGCAAAAGAAGCGAAGATGAGACAGAAATCCGGGCAGCAGAAGCCGAGCGCAGACAAGGCGATCAAGGATATCCGCCGGGCCACACGTAAATTCTATTCTGCGGAAGAAAAGATCCGCATTGTGCTGGAAGGCCTGCGCCGCCGGGCGCCAGGCAATTATATCCTCACGCCCATTTTTGCGAGCACCTTAACGGTGCTGCTGACGTCAATGACGTTCGTACTCGAAATCGACATCGATGTCCGGCGGCTCGCGCCGTTCTTCCGATGCGAAGCGCTCGAACAGGAGATCATTGCGATCGGGATCAACCGAGGTCACGCCAGGCACATAGCAGACGGCAGAGCTGGCCGCCGATCCCCGACCCCGACAGAGAATGTCCTTGGAGCGGACAAAGCGGACGATCGCATTCACCGTCCGGAAATACGGCGCATAGTCCAGCTTCTCGATCAGAGCCAGCTCATGGCCGAGATCGGACCTCACCTTGTCGGGCAGGCCTTCGGGATAGCGCTCGGCCGCACCTTCACGGGAACGAAGGTCGCTCGATCTCTTGATCAGGCTTGTCACGTTAGACTCGCGCATATAATGTCACTAACTGACATAATCAATCGATCATGGGAGGAGCCTTATGTCTAAAGCATCTTTGTCCTCAACGCCTGTGCACCGCACGCACGAGGGCCGTATCGCCATCGTCACCGGCGCAGCTCGTGGTTTCGGCCAGGCATTCAGTCTCGGTCTCGCCGCACGCGGTGCGACCGTGGTGGGTGTCGATCTGCTTGACCTTTCGAAGACGAACCAGAAGGTGACCGAGCTCGGGAGTACGTTCCGCGGGTTTCAGATCGATCTGACCGATCCTGAGGCTGTCTTAGCAATGGCAGCAGCGGTGGACGACGAATTCCATCAGATCGATATCCTCATCAACAATGCCGGGATCGCTGACCCCGAGACCTGGGACGAGCTCAACTTCGCGCGCTTCTCACAGGTGCTCAATGTGAACTTGAACAGCCAGTTCCTGATGGCGAAGGCCGTCACGCCGATCATGAAGCGTAACGGGTACGGTCGTATCCTGAACATGAGTTCGTTGACGGTGCAGATGAATATTGACGTCAACATCGCATACCGCGTATCGAAGATGGGGGTCATCGGGCTGACGCGCGCGCTCTCCGGTAGCCTGGGCAATGCGGGGATCACCGCAAACGCGATCAGCCCCGCCTACACGCCGACAATGATGATTGCCCAGAGCGGACACGAAGGCGAAGGCGAAGCCGTGGCCCAGATGCAGAGCATCAAGCGCCCGGCGACCATGGAGGATACGGTCCCCACGGTGATGTTCCTGACCAGCGAAGACGCTCACTGGGTCACCGGGCAGTCCTTCAACGTCGACGGAGGCCTCTCATTCAACCTGCCGTGATCGACAGCGAAGCGAGGACATAGTGCCCAGGACAAGAGACGAAGAGCAGGTCCGGATCGCCTCGGAGGCATGCCTACGCGTATTCGCCTTGAAAGGGCCACCTGCCACCTGCGTTGCCGAGTTGGCGGAGGCGGCAGGTATCAACGAGCGCAAGTTCTATCGCTGGTTCTCGACTAAGGAGCAGTCTATACGTCCGGCCCTCGAGGCCGGGGCGAAACAGTTCAGAGAACTGGTCGATCAATCGGATATGCCTTTACCGCAGGCGACAATCGATGCCTTCGCCGAGGTGATATGGAATGACAATCGGGAACGCAGCATGGCTCTCTATCCCGCCATATTCGGCGACCCGGTCACCTGGGCCGTGTTCCTTGACACCATCGACAACAGCCAGGTGCATCTCGTAGCCACAGTCGCAAAAAAGATGAGGATCGACAAAGGCTCGATGGCGGCGCGCCTGGCTGCGGCGGCCATCACGAGCGCGGTTCGCTTCGCGCTGCAAGACTTCGCAGCCACTGGCGACGATCCCCGCCCTAACTTCGAGAAGGCCATCCAGGCGTATCAGGACGGCGTTTTCTCCGACTGATGTTTCCGGCGCGCGTGCGGACCGTCTGTTTTCAGTAAATCGGAGAGGTGACTTGAACGGCAGACATGGTGATGGGTTTCGGGTGCCATCAGGCGTACGAAACCCATCACCATGTCTGCCTTTCAGAGTCCGGGCTCGATCTGTCGAAGACAAACACTTGGCGTTTGCAATGACGTGCTCGATCGCAAGATCTATCTTGAGGCGAAACGTTCCCTGGCTGCCTCCGTTTCAGGCATGTAAAACGATACTACGTTTCCTGCCGGGTCGCGGAATTGGAACGTCTTGTTGCCCCAGGGCATCGTCTTCATTTCGTGCACCAATGGCACCCTGTCTTTCAGCCGCTCGAATTCGGCATCAATATCCCCGACCTGAAACTCCAGATAGGCGGTGCGGTTCGATCCCGCCTCGCCGCTTCCTGCTTTCCAAAGTGCGACTGTTTCGGCCGCGCCGATTACCAGCGTCGCACCGGGGCAGACGATTTCGGCAAAGACCGGCGCGAGCCATTCGGCCTTGACGCCAGTAATCATTTCATAAAATGCGACCACTGTCTTGAGATCGGCTGCAATGAGGCGGACTGAAGCGAGTTTAATTTTTGACATCCGTTTGAGGGCTGATCCTTGAATTTACGACAAGTTGCTTGTCGCACAGCCCTGTTGCCATCATTATGGCAGCAGGAGTCAGTAGTGATGCGCCGGGCCGACCGTTTGTTTCAGATCATCCAGATATTGCGACGTTCGGAGCGGGTGGTGACGGCGGCTGCGATCGCCGAAGAACTGGAAGTCTCCAGACGACGACATGTCCCGTGAAACGGCGGGCCTCCAACATAACGTCGCCTTAAAGGCATGCCGGCTTTCGGGCACTTCAGGGGACGCTCTCTACGTCCGGCATGGGGGCGCTTTCTTGACCGGCAACAAGGGGGCCGTGAGGAGACGGTCGGCTCGCGTGCTCCGATCGCGTTTAGCTGACATTCGTCGACTCCGGATGCGCGGGCGTTTCCTGTCCTTTGCCGCCGTCTACGAAAATCGCAACGAATGTCGGCTGTGAGCCCATCTTGCATGAAGCTGCAATTGCAGCGATTGTCTTCTTCAAGAAATTCCTCGTGACTCAGATATGTATTGTTAAAAGGTGCCAAGTACCAATGGTTGAAACAGCCGCGACAGAGCATTCCGGCAAACTCGAGGTAAAAATTCCAGAGGAGACCCATACAGCCGGCTCGCCAAGCGTGGTTCGAGTTGTGGTGCACAATCCTTTTCCTGTTGATGTGGAAATTCTCGAGATCTTGGCGCCACAATCCTCACTTGTTCGCAGGGTAATGAATGGGAGCGGAAAACCGCCTCAGAAACAGTCTGAAGCAGATAGTTCAGCTTTTGTAGATGATACCCCTGTTAAAAGGACAAAGAAGGAGGGCTATATCGCCGAGAGTTTGATATCTGGCCTCCTTGTTTCATCTGTGAGCGTTGCTGGGTTGGGGGTAAGCGCCAGCTTCTTTGACAAACCTCGAAGGTTTATGCTGAGTGCAGAGCCCGGCTCGGACACAAGAATTGAAAGGGACTTGTCAGACTTTGATGAGGTGTCAATCTCTGCATCAGAAAACGCAAAGCTTACCATCGCTTCCTCCACACCTGACGATTCCCCTGATGAGCCAGAAACGCATCTGATTCGACCACACTGCGACAAGGTCGCCTATTTCTCAATTATGTCAAATGGGTGGTTATTCTTTACTCCACAGCGAATAAATCTGAGTACAGAAATTCGATACATAATTGGCGGTGAAGAAAGGACCCAAGTTGTAACGTCATACTTCGATATGAAACCACCTTTGGCATCAATGATTACAGGATCGATTTTTGGTGGAATTCTTGGCTCAATCGCGCGCGTATTACAAAACGGATCAGCATTTGAAGTTCAGTCGGCAATAGTTTCAGCTGGCGCATCTGTGATTATGAGCCTCATTGCGGCAATCGCTTTATCAAGAAAATCCGGCACACAAGGGTTCATTACTGTTGAGGACTTCTTCGGAGCATTCGTAATAGGATCGTTGATTGGCTATGGTGGGTCAGAGTACTTTGACAGAGCGATCTTGCCTCAAGATGGCTGATTGGGTGGAGCTCCTTTCGATCCGCTCATCTGAACGGCAATAAAGTTTGCACAGCAGTCACTCGTGCAAGTCGCAATAAGCGTCTGCTTCCCACCCCTCTTGGACCTTTGCTGCGAGGCAGACGAACGGCGGCTTTCGGGATGAGGTCGCGAACAGCAGAATGACCGAAACGGGGGCGCTTTCCTGACCGGCAGAAAAGGGCCGAGAGGGGACTGTCTGGTTAAGAGTGAAGATCAGGCTATGCGGACATTTGCCGTCACTGGACGCTGTGGCGCTTTGCGGCCCATTGCCGTCATTCGTAGTGGATGAATCGAATGTCTGCAAATGGCTATGAGCAAAGCGAACCTCGGCCTTAGTACTCGACGTCACAGATTATGTTTCACGGCTATCAAGGATGGAATCATGTACGCGTTTTGGCTCTTCATTTATGCGAGAGATTAATGACAATCACATCAATCTGGTGACGTAAATCTTGCGGCATAGCTTCGATTGTTGATTTGCGCTGAGAACTGACCCGGGATTGCGGGAAATTATCACTGAGATTTGACCCATGTTTCAATCACCCCTCGCGAGGTTCAAGCGGGGGTTCTGGAGTGATCGACATGGCGTTATTGAGCGTAATTCGGCGCTGGCATTTTCGAGAGCATTTATCGATCCGGGAGATTTGTCGCAGGACCGGCCTATCCCGGAATACCGTCCGGAAATATCTGCGACTTGACGGCGTTGAACCGAAGTTCAAAGTCCCGGAGCGGCCGAGCAAGCTTGATCCGTATGCGGATCGGCTGTCGGCCTGGCTGAAGACGGAGTCAAAGAAGGGCCGCAAGCAAAAGCGCACCTTGAAGCAACTCCATGCCGACCTGATGAGCCTCGGCTATGAGGGTTCCTATTGCCGTGTTGCAGCCTTTGCCCGGGAATGGAAGGCGGACCGGCAAAGGGAATTCCAGACGACAGGGCGCGGAACGTTCGTGCCTCTGGCATTTGAGCCGGGCGAAGCCTTCCAGTTCGACTGGTCTGAAGATTGGGCCATCATCGACAATGAGCGCACCAAGCTGCAGGTAGCGCATACCAAGCTGAGTTATAGCCGCGCCTTTATCGTCCGGGCCTACCTCCTGCAGACGCACGAGATGCTGTTCGACGCCCACAATCATGCATTCCGCGTCTTCGGCGGCATTCCAGGACGTGGGATCTACGACAATATGCGCACGGCGATCGACAAGGTCGGCCGTGGCAAGGATCGCGACGTCAACGTCCGTTTCCTGGCGATGGCCAGCCACTATGTGTTTGAGCCCGAGTTCTGCAATCCTGCATCCGGCTGGGAGAAGGGACAGGTCGAGAAGAATGTGCAGGATGCACGCCATCGATTCTTCCAACCCATACCCCGCTTCCCGTCATTGGAAGCCCTGAACGATTGGCTTGAGCTTCGCTGCAAGGAGTTCTGGACCAAGACCCCGCATGGTCAGATGCGCGGCACCATCGCCGACATCTGGGCTGAGGAGGCTCAGGTATTGATGCCTCTCTCCCGGCCATTCGACGGGTTTGTCGAATATACGAAACGGGTCACACCGACCTGCCTCGTGCATCTGGAACGCAATCGCTACAGCGTCCCGGCATCCTTCGCCAACCGGCCGGTGAGCATGCGGGTTTACCCGGAACGTGTTGTGATCGCTGCAGAAGGTCAGATCGTTTGCGAGCATCGCCGCGTCATCGATCGATCCCATGACCGGCCGGGACAGACGATTTACGACTGGCGGCATTATCTGGCGGTGGTGCAACGCAAGCCAGGTGCCCTGCGCAATGGCGCGCCATTCGCCGAACTCCCCGGTGCATTCCGATCCTTACAGCAATACCTGCTCAAGAGGCCGGGTGGTGATCGTGAGATGGTCGATATTCTGGCGCTGGTCCTTCAGCACGATGAACAAGCGGTGCTCTCGGCCGTGGACCTGGCGCTGAAGTCAGGCGTTCCGACCAAGACGCATGTACTGAACCTGCTGCATCGCCTCGTCGACGGTAAACCCTGTACGCCCCTCACCATTGATGCACCACAAGCCCTGACGCTCACCAATGAGCCCAAGGCCAATGTTGAACGATACGACACCCTGAGAAAGACGGAGGCTCGCCATGCGCCATAACCCCGCAAGCGGCGCGATCGTCATCATGCTGCGTCAATTGAAGATGCATGGCATGGCCCAAGCCGTCGGCGAGCTCACCGAACAAGGATCGCCGGCATTCGAAGCGGCAATCCCCGTCCTGTCACAACTCCTCAAGGCCGAAACCGCCGAGAGGGAAGTCCGTTCGACTGCCTATCAGCTCAAGACCGCACGCTTTCCAGCCTACCGTGATCTGAACGGCTTCGACTTTGCCAGCAGTGAGGTCAACGAAGCGCTTGTGCGCCAGCTCCATCGCTGCGAGTTCCTCGACGCCGCCAACAATATCGTTCTGGTCGGCGGTCCCGGTACAGGTAAAACGCACATTGCCACCGCGATCGGCGTTCAGGCCATTGAGCATCACCACAAGCGGGTTCGGTTCTTCTCAACAGTCGAACTGGTCAACGCGCTGGAACAGGAGAAGGCCCAAGGCCGCCCGGGTCAGATCGCCAATCGCCTGGCTCATTCCGATCTCGTCATTCTGGATGAACTGGGATATCTGCCGTTTAGTGCCTCAGGTGGCGCACTGCTCTTCCATTTGCTGAGCAAACTCTACGAGCACACCAGCGTAATCATCACCACCAACCTCAGCTTCAGTGAATGGGCCAGCGTGTTCGGCGATGCCAAGA
This sequence comes from Martelella sp. AD-3, assembly GCF_001578105.1. Taxonomy (GTDB): domain Bacteria; phylum Pseudomonadota; class Alphaproteobacteria; order Rhizobiales; family Rhizobiaceae; genus Martelella. Next base: position 1,403,037 of record NZ_CP014275.1, read on the forward strand.
TGACCACCGCGCTGCTCGACCGCCTTACCCACCACTGCCATATCCTCGAGACCGGAAACGACAGCTTTCGCTTCAAGAACAGCTCAGCTCATGAAACCAAAACAACAAAGGAGAGACGGAGGAACTTGACCACGACAACCGAATAGAACGTTATATAAAGGCGGGTCAATTCTCGGCGCAAATCCCGGGTCAGTTCTCAGCGCAAATCAACACAACGTCTTCGTCGAGCGGCTCTGGCGGTCGATCAAATACGAGGAGGTCTACCTCCACGCCTACAAGACCGTGTCCGAGGCCCGCGCTGGCATCGGCCGCTATCTGACCTTCTACAACATCCGACGCCCGCATTCGTCCCTTGACCGGCAGACCCCGGATCAGGCTACTTCAACGCGCTGAAACCAATGAACGTGCCACAGCATAAGCGAGGCGGAAATCCACTTAGCAAAACGCCCGAAACTGTTCAGATAAACCGAGCCACCTCTATTATGCATTTCCGGTCCTGGATGGAGTGCTTTGACCATGTCAAATACCGCCTCCGACATAACCCGACTACGGGCCGCGCTTGCGGCTTCGCAGGCCCGCGCCGAGGCCGCCGAGAGCGAGCTGACGCAGGTCCGGGCGGTGGTCTCGACCGAGCAGGCCATGATCAAGCATCTGAAGCCGGAGATCACCGAACTCCGACGGGAACACTATGGCCACAGCTCGGAGCGTCGCGTCCGGCTGATCGACCAGATGGAGCTGCAGCTCGAAGAACTCGAAGCCGCTGCGACCGAAGACGCGATCGACGCTCTGAACATGGCGAAGACTAAGGCCGTGGCCAGTTTTGGGCGCCGCCGTCCGGCGCGCAAGCCATTGCTATTCCGTTGTAACAAGCTGAAACCAGTTGTCGAGAAAGCGCCCACGTTTGATGGTGTCAAGAAAGACGAGCAACTCTGGCCCCAGAGTTATTCTTTGCTCGCTTCCAGGCGCAGCAGCACGGACAGTAAGCCCAAGAACGTCGTTGGCAAAGACCGTGCGTCCCTCCGCTGATAACATCGCTGCGGCGACGAAGGCAGCAAGCGGATGAGTGGACTTGTCTGGGACGAAGATTGTCCAGGGAACCGATAATAGGTAGTCCTGAGGTTCTATATAGTCGATCGGCGCTCCATCTACCTGTGCAGAGATGACACTGGAGAGGGGAATATTGTATCCGAGATCGATTTCGCCGGCGGCAAGCGCTGTGAGCAGCTCGGTGCCGGTTTCGAATATCCGTGCCTGTACGCTTCCGAAATCACGCGCCAGCCGCCAGGACAGAGCTGAGCGAAGCGAATCTTGTGTGGCGAGAAGGTAGGAGATGCTGTCGATCCCAACGTTGACGATACCAATTCGTTGGTAATAGGGGCTTGGTGACTGCTCCAGGGCGCGTGCGAGTGCCAGTCTTGTCGTCGGCAGGTCACCTGTTGTCATGGTATCCTCTTTGCGGATGACGAAGACGGCGGGATCGGAATGCATTTCAAAGAGTTCGTTGCGCCAGTGCGGTGGGCGCCCGTCCGGTCCCGCCGAGGCTATAAAGTCGACCAGTGGCCTGACGAAGCCATTGTTGCTCAGCGAGACGGCAATATCCGGCACAGGAAGAAGCACGATATCAGCGGAACCGAAGGTCGGTGTTCTGACCAAAGCGGCAATCTGCGGCGGGCGGAGCGAGGAGTAGTTGATGGCCAGTGAGGGAAAGCGCCCGGCAATCCAGTCCAGTAGGGGACGCATATTGTCGCGCGGCAATGTGCTTACGATCGTGAGGTCCGGCTCCGGCTGCTGCGCATTCAGGTCTGCCGGAGGCAAGAGCGCTGCCAGGCTCAGGAACGCGAATGCCGGCAACTTGATCCAGCCCGCCCGAAACCAGGGCTTGCGGGGCGTCTTGTCTGCGCCGGAGGCATTTGGGATTGGAAGGCGGACCTCCACCCGCAATCCGCCGCCGTCAGCTTCGTCGAGTTCGATTGTTCCGTGCGCCGCGCTGATAACCTCACGGGCGATGGCGAGGCCGAGTCCTGAGCCGGGCCTGTCCATCCGGTCCCGCACATAGCGCTCGAAAACGGCTTCCCTGCGGTCGAGCGCGATACCGGGCCCTTTGTCGCAAACTGTGAGCACGGCCTCGCTGCTCTGTGTCGTGACCGTCACCCGTGTCGGGCCTGGTGCATGCAGAAAGGCATTTTCGATCAGGTTGCGGATCATTTCGATCATTCCGACCGGATCGGCATCGATGAGTACCTGTTGGTCCGGGCGCGAGAACTCAACCTCACGGAGACCTTCTGCGAACTCGCCATTGCTCCCGATGCGGTTCAGTGCTTCTTCGACATAGTCGGATAGGTCGCCGGTCTCCGCCTCCCTCATCTTGAGTTTATGCAAAAGCGTTGCGTCAGTGAGCCATCGGTTTGCCAGAGTGCTGGCGGTGGCGGCGTTGCGATGAATCCTTGCGACCCTGTCGCGCATGATCTCAGCATCAGTTTCGTCGAGCGCAACCTCCGCCTGCGCGCGCAGCGCTGCAAGTGGCGTGCGAAGCTGATGGGCGGCATCAGCCGTGACGCGCCTCAACCCCTCCAGCGTCGAGGCGAGCTGGGCCATGAAATCATTGAGTGCGACGACGAGCGTTTCGATTTCCCTGGGGACGTCCCGTGAAATCGGGCTGAGGTCGGAGCGGGCTCGGTTGCGCAGGACCCTCGCCACCGAGCGTAGAGGCCGGAACGCAAGGCGGATGCCGCCCCACATAAGGAGAAAGGCGGCGACAGCGACGGCCGCCGCTGGAACGAGCGAGTCGACGATAAGATGGCTGGTCAGTGCGTTGCGTGATTCCCGCGTTTCGGCGACCAGCACGTCAATCCATCCCGCATCTCCGGTTGTCGCGTCGGTTCTGTAACGCGCTACTGCCGCGATGCGCACCGGCTCGCCGTCCATCGTTCCGTCCGAAAGCCTGAGGGAGGGGGTCTGCGGCGTCTCGATATCGAGGCCCAGAACCGGAGAGCCGGTGACGACCGACCCGTTCGGCGCCACGACCCGATAGAATATTCTGTTCATCTGGGTCGTTCCCAGGATGGCGAAGGCCGAATAGGGGATATCGACGATGACGTTGCCGTTCTCATAGGCGGCGGTATCAGCAATGGCCAGGGCCGCCGCTCCCAGCACGCGGTCGAAAGCTTCATCAGCGGCGCGGTAGGCATTGCTGTAGGCGGTGTTGTAGAGCAGGGCCCCGGCGAGAAGAAACACGAACCCGGCGCTTGCAATCACCGCTTTTTCGATCGAAAGGCGCGCCAGCCGCTGCCGGATTGAAAGGCGGTCGGTCATTTCCTGCTCCGGTTTCTCCTCTTCGGCAGAAGTCTTAACGCTGGCTGCTTGTTTCCCGCAAGATGTAGCCGACTCCGCGCTGCGTGATGATCTCGACCTGGGCGCCCTGCAGTTTTTTTCGCAGACGAGAGACCAGCAGTTCCACCGCATTGGGCGTGCCCGCGTCATCATGGCCGAAAAGCCTGACTACGACATGCTCCTTGTTGACCGGCGTGCCGGGCGCTTTGGCCAGCGCCTCGAGCATATCGTATTCGCGGCGGCCGAGCTCGAGCGGCGCGCCGGCAAGGCTGGCCGCCCGGTTGTTCATGTCCAGTCTGAGATCGCCAAAAACGATTTCGCCGGTCGTTATGCCGCTGCTGCGGCGCGCAAGCGCGCGCACCCGCGCCGTCACCTCGCTGAGATCGCAGGGCTTGACGATGTAATCGTCGGCGCCAAGATCGAGCAGTCCCACCTTGTCGGCGATCTGGTTGCGGGCTGTCATGACCAGAACCGGCGTCCTGCTTCCGCCGTGACGGATTGCCGAAAGAACTTCAAAACCGTCGCGTTTCGGAAGGTTGATGTCGAGGATGACGACATCAAAGCCGTCACTCATGGCATAGTCCTCGCCGCGCTCGCCATCGCCGACATGTTCGACATCGTGCCCCTCGCGGCGCAGCTTTGTCGCAATGGCGTCGGCAAGGTCTTCCGAGTCTTCAACTAATAGTATTCGCATCTCTTCCCATGACAGGACTCTGACAGAAAATCCGCCTAGTCTCTTCTCCCAAGGGCCAAGGCGAAATCGCACGCGAGTTCTCCGGGCCCGGGAGGAGACTATACTTTGACGAACGCAGGAAGAACAGGCTTGCTGGCTTGCGCCATTGCCGTTTGCGCGTCGGCCGCCATGGCGGGCGCCGATGCCGAGCAATGCGCGAGGCCCTATCTGGCGGCGCCATACAGCGACTGCAACAATGATCTCGTCGCCGACCTTCCCGCCGACCCGGCGCTGTGGAGGAACCCGCCGACGCTGGTTTGGGCCTATGCGCCGATCGAGGATCCGGCGGTTTACGCCGAGCTCTTCAAGCCTTTCACCAACCACCTGAGCCAGTGCCTCGAACGACAGATAGTCTACTATCCCGTCTTGACCGGTGCCGCCGAAATCGAGGCTCTGAAATCGGGGCGGCTGCATTTCGCCGGGTTCGCGACGGGATCGACGGTCACGGCCGTTCGCGAGGCCGGCGCCGTGCCTTTCGCGACCAAGGGAATAGGCGACGAGGTCCGGGGCTATCGTCTGATCTCCGTGGTGCGGAAGGGGTCTCCCTATCACAAGCTCAGTGATCTTGTTGGCGGGCGGGTGGCGCATTCCAGTCCGTTGTCCAATTCCGGAAACCTCGCGCCCAGGGCCCTGTTCCCCGAACAGGGGCTGCGACCCGACATCGACTATATACCGATCATGTCCGGCGGACATGATAAGTCCCTGCTTGGACTGGTCGCCGGCGATTACGACATGGCCGCCGTCGCGTCGGATGTCTACGAGCGCATGGCGGACAGGGGCATGATCGATCCCGAGAGCGTGCGGATCATTTATGAAAGCCCGCTCTTTCCGACATCCTCGTTTGTCTATGCGCATGATCTCGATCCGGAGCTGTCATCCGCCCTGGAACGCTGCTTTTTCGGCTTTCTGTTCCCGCCGGAGATGCAGGCGGAATTCAATGGCGACACCAATTTCATTCCGCTTTCCTTCAAGGACAGCTGGGCGACGGTGCGCGACGTCATGGTCAGGGCAAACGCCATGGCGGAATAGAGCTTAGCCGAAGCGAAGGCGCCCGACGGCGCCGCTTACTCACACACGCAACAGCCGAGGTAAACTTCAATGGGATCTTTCACGGGATCGCCACCAGGGACGACTGTGCCCGCAGTCAGGGGCAAAAGCCGGATCCATCGCTGGCTTTACTACAGCCGCATTGCGGCGAACGAGCCGGCGGGACTGCTCGCCATCGTTCTCCTTGTACTCTTCTTCTACCTGATTGCCGCGCCCGTCCTTCTGTTGCTGGCAGATGCATTCCGGGTTCAGTACGCCGAGCAGGCGCGCACCGGAAAAGAGGTGGGGGCGCTGACAACCTATTACGTCCAGCGGGTCATGCTTTCACCCATCGCCCGGGATGTTTTCTGGACGCCGCTTTTCAATACGGCGACCATCGCGGCGGGTGCGATCGTCGTCGCGCTTGTCGTCGGCACACCGCTCGGCTGGCTCCTGAGCCGCACCGATCTTCCGGGCAAACGCTGGTTTTCGACCGCGCTCATCGTTCCCTACATGCTGCCGTCATGGACCTTTGCCCTGGCATGGACGACCCTTTTCAAGAACCGGACGACCGGCGGCGCCACCAGCTGGGCGGAGGCGGTTGGCTTCGAGCCGCCGGACTGGCTCGCCTACGGCTTCCTGCCGATTACGCTGATCCTGGCGTTGCACTACACGCCCTTCGTGATCCTGCTTTTCGGAAACGCCCTGCGCAAGTTCGATTCCCAGCTTGAGGATTCAGCCCGCATTCTCGGCGCCGGCCGATGGGACGTGGCGCGTCGCATAATATTGCCTTTGATGCTGCCGGCGCTGGTTTCCGCTTCAACACTGATCTTCGCCAAATGCCTCGGAGATTTCGGCGTGGCCTATATCGTCGGGGTTCCCGTCGGCTATGATGTTCTTGCCACCTCGCTGTTCCGCGCGATCAGCACCAGCCAGACCGGCGTCGCTGCCGTCCTGGCCGGAACGATCGTTCTGCTCGGCGCCGTCTCCATTCTCATCGACATGCGCCTTTTGAAGGAAGCGCGCCGTTTCGAGACGATCGGTTCGAAAAGCGCGATGAACAGGGTGACGCCGTTGCGAAAGTGGCGGCTTCCGGCGACCGGCTTCGCTCTTCTCGTTTTCACCGTCAGTGCAGCCATTCCGCTTCTGGCATTGGGGCTGACCACGGTGATGCTGCGTCCCGGCGTCTTCGCGCTGGACAACTTCACCCTGGATTTCTGGCTGGGCCGCAACCTCGAGACGACGGCACTGCATCAGGGTATTCTTCTCACGCCGGAATTCTGGGCCGCGACATGGAACACGGTGACCATCGTCGGCGGAGCGGCGATCAGCTCGGGAATTCTCGGACTGCTGGTGGGTTTCGCGGTCGCGCGATCGCCGGTCCCCTTCGTCGGCGGACTGCTGCGCCAGATCACGTTCATGCCCTATCTGGTTCCCGGCATTGCCTTTGCCGCGGCCTATCTGGTCATGTTCGCCTTTCCACGCGGCCCGCTGCCGGCGCTCTACGGGACGTCGATCATTCTGTTTCTGGCGCTCGTCGCCGACCAGATGCCCTTTGCATCCCGCGCGGGCATCACCGCCATGATGCAGCTTGGCAGGGATCCCGAGGACGCGGCGCGCATCGTCGGCGCCGGGTGGTTCCGGCGGTTGCGCTCGGTCGTCATTCCGATCCAGCGCGGCTCGCTGGTCTCGGGCATCCTTCTGCCGTTCATATCCGGTCTGAAGGGATTGAGCCTCGTCGTCGTCCTCGCCGTTCCCGGCACCGACGTCCTCACCACCTATGCCATCCGTCTCGTCGACTACGGATACAGCCAGGCGGCCAACGCGGTCGTGCTGATGATCTGCGCGATCGCCTTTTTCGGAACGCTGGGCGTGCAAAAGCTCACCAGAAGTTCGCTCTCTGACGGGTTGGGGAAGTAATCATGTCGAATATCAATCTCGTAAACATTTCGAAAGCCTATGCGAAGAATGCGCCGAAGGCCGTCGAGAACCTGGACATCGAAATCGCGGATGGTGAGTTCCTCTGCCTTCTCGGCCCTTCGGGCTGCGGCAAGACGACGACATTGCGCATGCTTGCCGGTTTGGAGCACCCAACGGATGGCAAGATCCTGATCGATGGAAAACCGATCGTTTCGGTCGATGACGGGATCTATACGCCTCCTGAAAAGAGGGGGCTTGGCCTGGTCTTCCAGAGTTACGCGCTTTGGCCGCACCTTTCCGTCGAAGAGAATGTCGCATTCGGGCTGAGGCTTCGGAAAGTGCCGCAGAGCGAACGCGACAAGACCGTTGCCGAAGTGATGGAGACGCTTTCGATCGCCCAGTATCGCGATCGCTATCCGAGCCAGCTTTCCGGAGGGCAACAGCAGCGTGTCGCACTGGCCCGGACGCTTGCGACCCGCCCCGGCATCATCCTGCTCGATGAGCCGCTGTCCAACCTGGACGCCAAGCTGCGGCTGGAAATGCGCGCGGAACTGAAGCGAATCCACCGCGAAATGGGGGCGACGATCATTTTCGTGACCCACGACCAGTGGGAAGCCATGACGCTCGCCACGACAATCGCGGTGATGAGCGATGGCACGCTCCAGCAGCTGGGCAATCCGACGGATATCTATGAAAGACCGGCGAACCGGTTTGTCGCGGGCTTCGTGGGAAGCATGCCGATCAACTTCATCGATATCTCCCATGGCGACACCGGCGTTCTGGCCACCTGGACGCGGACGATGCTGGCTGATCATGCAGAGCCGGCGAAAGTCGCGACCGTCGGCATCCGGCCCGAGGCGATCCGTGTTCTTCCCGAGGGAGAAAACGCGGGCCCGGACTGCGTCGTTGCCGCAGGTGCACACGTGAACGACGTGTTGCCGACCGGCGGAAGCTGGATCATCGAGCTGCTTGTCGAAGGCCGCAAGGTCTTCGCCATCACAGAGAGCACGCCGTCGCAACGTGCCGGCGATGCCGTCAATCTCGCTGTCGAGCGGGGCCACCTGCATCTTTTCGACAGCGAGGACAACCGGATCGCAACGGCCTGAAAGCCGCATGCGATTCCATCTTTACCCAAAAACCGGATTAATCTGGAGGAGAAACCCATGAAAACCATGATCCTGGCAACCACGGCTCTTGCGCTTGGCGGGGTGTTGCTGTCGTCCACCGTCAACGCGCAGGACCTCGGCATATCCGATTCGGACTACTCGCTTGACGCCCTCATCGAAGCGGCGCGTCAGGAAGAACCGATCACGGTCATCGACGCCACCGGCAAGATTGTGACGATGGCCGAGAACTTCACGGAGAAATACGGCGTTCAGGCGACGGGCGTCAAAATGTCCGCTTCCGAGCAGGAACAGGTCATCACCCGCGAGGCGCAGTCCAACAATGTGCGCACGGATGTCTTCAACATGAGCAACCTGCCGTCGGTCACCTCGCAGATCCTGCCGCAGGGCTTCGGCGTCAGCTGGTTCCCACCGGATCTTGCCGATGAGGTTCCTGAAAATTACCGCAACCCGGCGATCACCAGCCTCAATCCGTGGGTCTGGGCCTATAATGACGCGGTCTATACCGACGGTTGCCCGATCGACAACATGTGGGCGCTGACGGAACCGGACTGGAAGGGGCGCGTGGCCATTCCCGATCCGCTCCTGCGCAATGAAACCATGTTCTGGTTCAACCAGCTTGCCACCAACTCTGACGACAAAATGGCCGAGGCCTATGAAGCCTATTTCGGTGAGCCGCTTGATACCGATGAAGCGAGCGCCACCGCGGAATGGGTGAAACGCCTCGCCGCCAATCAGCCGGTCGTCACCAAGGGCGATTCCGATGTCGGTCCGATTATCGGCGCTCCGGGACAGGAAAAGCCGTTCATGGGCTTGCTGAGCGCGGCCATCTTCCGCCATGCCGACCGTGATGGCTACAGCATGGGGATTTGCGAGGGGCTGAAGCCATTTATCGGTCAGTTGACGCCGCGCGTCGCTGTCATTGCGGCTGGAACGGACAGCCCGAACGCCGCCAAGTTGTTCGTGCACTATATGATGACTGGCGAGGGCATGGCACCGCAGCTCTCCGACGGCAAGATCTCGACCAACGAAAATGCGGTCATGCCCGAAGACGAGCATTCCGGCGTGTTCGATGTCCGCGACCAGCTGCATGTCACCGACTCCGCGACCACAGCGGATGATTTTGCCAAGCTTCAGGACTGGCAGGACTTCTGGATCGTGAACAATCGCTAAATAGCATTGAGCAAGCGGGAAGTCGGAAATGAATTTCGGCTTTCCGCATCTGAACACAGCAGAAGAATCCGAGGGAACACGCTGATTCCTTGAGGGCGTGCGTCCATGCGAACGGTCGACGCGGGGAGAAGGCACCAGCATCATACCAGAAGCGTCGATAGTCCACTCTTGTTCGCTTGGGTACCCGTGGCTGTCCTGCTTGCACGGATCTGGATTCGGAAGGTCCTAGTCTCGGACGGTCTTCCGCCACACCATACGGGAGGACAGCATGATCGAACGCGGCTCATCATGCTCCGGCTCGGAAAGGTAGCTGACCGCAGCCTTGGCAAAATCATCAACCGGCTGACTGAAGGTCGTCAGATTGTAGCTGTCCCAAGTGGCCTGCTCGATATCATCGAAGCCGATGATGGAAACCTCTTCGGGCACACGTAATTTCAGACGCTGACGGGCAGCATCGAGCACGCCGCACGCGATCAAGTCGGTCGAGCAGAAAATGCCATCCGGACGTTCCGGCCGGGTCAGCAGACGCATACCGACATCGAGCCCCGTCTGATAGGAGGTCATGCCGCTTGCATCTTCGATGAGTGCCAAGCCTGCATCAGCCGCAGCGGCGGCAAAGCCCTTGCGTCGGTCCTCGAGGCTCGGGGTGCCCGCCAGAGATGAGGCAAATGCCATCCGCCTGCAACCCGCGGCGAACAAGGCGGCAAACGCTTGGCGCCCGGCAGCAGCGTCGTCCAGCCTTAGCTGAAGCGTGCCGGCGCGCTCTTCATCGCGATTGATCAGGACCAGGCGCATGCCATTGCGAAGGCAAATCTCCGCCAGCGATGTGTCCGGCATGCCGGAGAGAATGATCGCCGCTTCCGTGCGATAGGAAATGGCCTGCCGCAAGGCCTGGGCGACGCTTTCGTCCGACCGGTCCGTATTGATCAGCATGCCGACCTTGCCAGCAGCCTGCAACTGGCTCGAAAGGGCGGCAAGCAGGGTGGACCGATAGGGCGTATTAATCTCGGCCGCAATGAGAGCGACGATCCCCGTTTTCGATGTCAGAAGACCGCGCGCCAGATTGTTCACCTGGTACCCGAGTTTCTCGGCCGCCTCATAGACCTTTGCGCGGGTTTCGGAGGAAACGGAAGCGCCTGGCGTGAAGGCTCTAGAAACCGCCGTGCGAGAGACCCCGGCCAGCTCTGCTACATCTTTCGCACTTACCTGAGTTCTCATGATGCTGTCTTCTTGCAAACCTGTGCATTGGCGTAATTCATAGAATTAACGCCAAATTGCTACAGTTTATTGACATAAGGAAATTTTAAATTCAAGGTAATGCACAGCTGTGCATCATGCCAGCACCCGGAAACGGGAATGGGAGGAGAACATGAATACATTGAAGTGCGCCCTTGCGGGCGCAGCAATAATGTTGCCCGCCAGCGCCATGGCGGACGAGTTGAACCTGATCTGCTCGGCCGATGTCGTCATCTGTGAACGGCTTGTCACTGAGTTCGAGAGCAGCCATCCGGACACCGATGTGAACATGGTGAGAATGTCATCCGGTGAGGCCTATGCGAAAATCAGGGCCGAAGCGCGTAATCCGCAAACCGATCTCTGGTGGGGAGGGACGGGAGACCCTCATCTTCAGGCGGGACATGACGGGTTGACCGCCGAATACAAGTCGCCAATGCTGGCCGAGTTGCAGGACTGGGCGCAAGGACAGGCAGAAGTCTCTGATTTCCGTACGGTGGGAGTCTATTCCGGTGCTTTGGGCTGGGGATACAATAAAGAGCTGTTTGCGGAAAAGGGCATCGCCGCTCCGGAGTGCTGGGCCGACCTGCTGGACCCTGCCTTGAAGGGCGAGATCCAGATCGCCGACCCGAACTCGTCCGGCACGGCCTATACGACGCTTGCAACGCTCGTCCAGCTGATGGGTGAGGACGAAGCTTTCGATTTTCTGAAAAAAATGCACGCGAACGTCTCGCAGTACACAAAATCCGGCAGTGCTCCCGTGAAAGCGGCGGCACGCGGTGAAACAGGACTGGGTATTGTCTTTCAGCATGACGCTGTTGCTCAGGCAGTGTCCGGTTTCCCGATCGGAGTCGTCGCCCCCTGCGAGGGGACGGGATATGAGATCGGCTCCATGTCCATGATCGAGGGTGCGCAGAATCCGGAAGCAGCCAGGACCTTCTATGACTGGGTGCTGACGGCAGAGGTGCAGAACATGATGCCGGAAGCAGGTTCATTCCAGATTCCGTCAAATGCCAGCGCGACGCCGCCCGAAGAGGCGCCGGACCTGTCGACGATCAAGCTGATCGACTATGACTTTGCCGAGTATGGCAGCGCGGAAAGGCGCAAGGCCCTGCTGGCGCGGTGGGACGATGAAATCGGGTCCCTGCCGCTCCAATAACGTGACCTGACGCAGGCAGGCTGGAGCCTGCCTGCGTTCGCGCCCCTGAACTCATCGGACAGTGTCATGACATCCAGAGACAACCGCAGGCTCGATATGATCCTGGCGGCGGCGATTGTCGCTTTCATCGCCCTGCCTTGGTATCGAGTCCGCTCCGGATTTTTCAGCTTCGAATGGCTGAGTGATTTCGTCGTTTCAGACAGCCTGTGGCCGGGCATTGCCCAGCTCCTTACGGGCCGCTGGCAGCTCCTGCCGGTTTTTTTGATGCTTCTTGCAGCGCTCTATCTGCGTGTCACACGACACCCGGGGGATCGGGGACGCGCTCTGATCAATATCGGCGTTGCGGGACTTCTTTGGATGTTGGTCGAGGGCCTTTCGATCGGCATGCGTGGCTGGAACTGGAGCCTTCTGGAGGCCACCTTCGGGGAAATATCCGGACAGCCAGCCTTTGGGGCAGGTGCCGTGGTCATTGGCACCGTCTTTGCGCTGATGATTGCTTTCGGAGCCGCCGAGCGTGGCGCATTGAAGGGCGATGCCTTCGTACTCGCCTGCATTACGCTGCTGGTGCTGCTTGTCGCGGTCTTTGTCTTTTACCCGCTGGTATCCATGTTCACCGGCGCCTTTCAGGAATTCGATGGCTCATTCACGACGGAGGGCGTGCGCAGGAACATCATTGACCCAAAGATCTGGTCACTTGCCTGTCTTGCAGGCGGCAATTGCGGCGTTGCCTGGCGCACCTTCTTTCTGGCCGTCTGTACAGCGACAGGGACGACGCTGCTGGGGCTGGTCTTCGCGCTCGTGGCGACCAGAACAGGGTTTCGCTTCAAGAAATCGCTGCGGCTGCTGACGGTGTTGCCGATTATCACGCCGCCCTTCGTCGTCGGCCTTGCGCTGACCATGCTGCTGGGTCGCTCCGGCACATTGACCAATGTGATCGAAGCCGCGACGGGTCTGGAGCTGGGGCGCTGGCTCTATGGGCTGACAGGAATCTGGATTGCCCAGATGCTCAGCTTCACGCCGATTTCCTTCCTTGTTCTGATCGGCGTGGTCGATGGGATCAGCCCATCCATGGAAGAGGCAAGCCAGACGCTGCGCTCGGACCGCTGGCGCACTTTTCGCAAGGTTACGCTGCCGCTGATGGCGCCCGGGCTGGCCAATGCGTTCCTGATCGGTTTCATCGAATCCATGGCTGACTTCGGCAACCCTTTGGTCCTCGGCGGCTCGGGTGGCGTTCTGTCGACAGAGATATTCTTTGCTGTCGTCGGTGCGCAGAATGACCCTGCGCGCGCGGCAGTACTCGCCACAGTCCTGCTGGTGTTCACGCTTTCGGCCTTCCTTGCTCAGCGCCTGTGGCTTTCCGGCAAGAATTACTCGACCGTGACGGGGAAAGGGGATGGCGGACGGCATATACAGCTGCCGCATCGCGTAGCCATCCCGGTGATAACCGTAGCTGTCATCTGGGCCGTGTTCACCATCACGGTCTATGCGATGATCCTCTTCGGCGGCTTCGTTAGCATCTGGGGGCTTGATCACTCGCTGACGCTTGCGCACTACACGAGGGCGTTCGGTATCAGCTGGGAAAACGGCATCCGCTGGACAGGCGTTGCCTGGGACAGCTTCTGGACCACAATGGAAATCGCTCTGATCGCCGCGCCGTTGACCGCCGCCGTCGGACTTCTGACGGCCTGGCTGATTGTTCGGCAGAGATTTCCGGGGCGCTCTGTCTTCGAATTTGCTCTGATGATGAGCTTTGCCATTCCCGGCACAGTCATCGGCATCAGCTACATCATGGCATTCAACCTTCCGCCTCTGCAGATGACCGGTACGGCGGTAATCCTGATTGCCTGCTTTGTCTTCCGTAACATGCCGGTCGGCGTGCGGGGAGGGGTGGCGGCCATGTCACAGCTGGACGGATCGCTTGACGAGGCTTCTCTGACACTCGGGGCAAGCTCGGGCCGCACGATGCGCAAGGTCATCCTGCCGCTCATGCGCCCGGCCATCCTGGCAGCATTGGTCTACAGCTTCGTTCGCGCAATCACCTCGATTTCAGCTGTGATCTTTTTGGTCAGCGCGAAATACAACATGGCGACCGCCTACATCGTTGGCCTGGTCGAGAACGGGGAATACGGCATTGCCATCGCCTATTCCTCGGTTCTGATCCTGGTGATGATCACGGTCATTGGCGGCTTTCAGCTTCTGGTTGGCGAACGTCGCATTCGCCGAAGAGAAGAGAAGGACGCCGCAGCCCCCATCAAGAAGGAAGCACTCGGATGACACATACAAAAGGTGCCGTGGCGTTTCGCAATGTGCGGAAGAGCTTCGGCCATTTCACCGCCATTCCGGACCTCTCGCTCGACATTGAGCCAGGCCAGCTTGTCACGCTGCTCGGACCCTCTGGATGCGGCAAGACGACAACGCTCCGCATGCTGGCGGGTCTGGAAAGCCCTACCGAAGGCCAGATCATGATCGGCGGCGAGGATGTCACCCGCCTGCCTGCCGACAGGCGCGACGTATCGATGGTGTTCCAGAGCTATGCGCTTTTTCCGCATATGCGCGTTGGCCAGAATGTAGCCTACGGCCTTGAAGCGAGCGGTATCAAATCAGGTGAGGCGCGCAAGCGCGCCGAGGAGGCGCTCGAAGTCGTTGGGCTCTCCGGTCTGTCAGGGCGCCTGCCGGCAGAGCTTTCCGGCGGCCAGCAGCAGCGCGTCGCCGTGGCGCGCGCACTCGTTCTAGAGCCACAGGTCCTGCTGCTCGACGAACCGCTTTCGAATCTCGATGCCCGACTGCGTCGCCAGGTGCGCACGGATATCCGCACGCTGCAGCAGCGCCTTCGTTTCACGGCTGTTTACGTCACGCATGATCAGGAAGAAGCGCTCGCTGTCTCCGATACCATCGTTGTCATGAAGGATGGGAAGGTCGCTCAGATTGGGTCACCGCGCGAGCTTTATGAAGCGCCAGCTTCCGAGTTCATTGCCGACTTCATCGGAGAGGCCAATGTTGTGGATGGGCATATTCGGTCCATCGAAGGCGATATTGCGAAGGTCGAAGTGGGCGGGGTAACCATCGCGCTGCCGTCGCGCGGCACTAAACCGGGCCCGGCACGGCTGTCGCTCCATGCCAATGCCATGAAGGTCAGATCCGAAGGGCAGGGGGTTCCGGGCACAATCGCCTCCTCGGCTTATCTCGGTGATCACGTCGAGTACGAGATCGATGGTCCGCTTGGACGCATATTCGTGGTCGATGACGAAAGCGAAGTGCCGTTGCCGGCCGGTTCAAACGTCCGACTTGAAGTTCGCCCGAGGGGCGTCGCGCTTATTCCGCAGGAGAATGCATGACCGGAACAATCATGACTGAGAGCAGGCTCGATACGGCAACGGAGCTTGCCAGGCGCGCCGGCAAGCTGGCTCTTGCCTATTTCGAGAACCGCGAGGAACTACTGGTGCGGCAAAAACGCCATGTGACCGATCTGGTGTCCCAGGCGGATCTCGAAGTCGAAACGCTTATCCGGGACGGGCTTAACAGATCATTCCCGCTTGACGCGCAACTCGGCGAAGAACACGGCTTGAGCGAAGGCAGTTCCGGCGTGACCTGGGTAATTGATCCGATTGACGGCACGGCTCCCTACCTAAACGGCCTGCCAGGCTGGTGTGTGTCGATCGGCGCCTGTGACGAGGACGGCCCGATCCTCGGCGTGATCTATGTACCGGTCCTGAATGAGCTATTCATCGCGGCGCGAGGGCAAGGGGCTACGTTGAACGGCAAGCCCGTCCGCGCTCTGGACGGGGATCTCAGGTCCGGCCTGTTGGGTGTCGGTGCCAATGACCGCGTCTCCAGCGAGCGTGTCGGGCGCATGCTGGCCGAGCTGTCAGAGGCCGGGGCAGGGTGGGTCCGATACGGGTCGGGCGCCTTGATGCTGGCCTGGGTCGCCGCCGGTCGCCTCACCGGATACGTTGAACCGCGGATGAGCGCATGGGATTGCCTCGCAGGCTACTGCTTGATCCAGGAAGCTGGCGGGCGTGTGCTTGCCTTTCCGAACGGTCCCGGGCTGACCGCGCCAGCGCCAGTTCTAGGCGCGTGCGCGGGCGCATACGCGGAACTTGCCAGTATATGCGGGTTTGGCCAGTCGCCTGAATGGTAGCCCGCAGCTCTTCCCTTAACCAGATCGTGTCCCATGACGTGGTGTAGCTTAGACGACCACGGCTCATCCCAGAGGGGCGGATGAGTGTCAGCTTGCTGCTGGCAGGCTGATGAGCGGATCATCGCTCATCGTGGCGATTGTCTCAAGTGTCATGTAGCGGGACCTCTGGACGGCCCATTCGTCGTTTTGCTCCAGGAGCAAGGCACCGACCAGTCTGACGATGGCGTCGTCGTTGGGGAAGATGCCAACGACTTCAGTGCGTCGCTTGATCTCGCCGTTGAGACGCTCGATCGGATTTGTCGAATGAAGCTTTGCCCAGTGCTGCCTGGGAAAGGTCATGTAGGCGAGCACGTCCTGTTCGGCGTTGTCCATGAGCGTGGCGAGTTTCGGCACCTTCGGCCTGATCTGGTCAGCGACATTGCGCCACTGGGTGCTCGCCGCCTCCGGCGTGTCCTGTGCAAACGCGGTGGCGATGAAGGCGGAGACGACGCGCCGCCCGCTCTTTCCGGCATGAGCCAATGCGTTTCTCATGAAGTGGACCCTGCAGCGCTGCCAGGTGGCGCAAAGCACCTTCGTCACGGCGGCCTTGATCCCCTCATGGGCATCGGAGACGACGAGCTTGACGCCGCGCAGCCCGCGCCTGGTCAGCTTTCGCAGGAACTCGGTCCAGATCGGCTCGGCTTCTGATGTTCCGATCTCCATGCCGAGCACTTCGCGCCGGCCGTCGGTGTTCACGCCCACCGCGATGATGACGGCGACTGAGACGATGCGCCCGCCGCGTCGGACCTTCAGATAGGTGGCATCAATCCAGAGGTAGGGCCATTCTCCTTCGATGGGCCTGTCCAGAAAGGCCTTCACCTTGTCGTCTATTTCCTCGCAAAGTCGCGAGACCTGGCTCTTGGAGATGCCCGACATGCCCATGGCTTTGACGAGATCATCGACGGACCGGGTCGAAACGCCCTGGATATAGGCTTCCTGGATGACCGCCGTCAGAGCCTTCTCCGCCATCCGGCGTGGTTCGAGAAAGCTCGGAAAATAGCTGCCGGTGCGAAGCTTGGGGATGCGCAGCTCAACGGTGCCCGCTCGCGTTTCCCAGTCTCGATCGCGGTAGCCGTTGCGCTGGGCAAGCCGGAACGTGGTCTTCTCGCCGTATCCAGCGCCTGTCTTCGCGCTCACCTCCAGCGCCATCAGTTTCTCGGCTGCAAAGCCGATCATCTCACGCAGCAAATCGGCATCAGCGCTCTTCTCAACAGCCAAGCGCAGGTTCATCATGTCGTCGGTCATCGGTGGTGTCCTTAAGGTTGGTTCTAAGCAACCCGACCCTACCGGAAATCACCGATGGCTATGAAATCCAGCTACACCACGTCATGGGACACGATCCTTAACCACGGATGTGAGTTGGCCTGAACGGTACAGCGTGTGCGAACCGAACCGTGCGGTTGCCCTGGCAAAGGAAGCCCGCAAAAGGTTGCAATGATGTTCAGAATAGAGTTTGCAAATGGACGATAACTCATTGATTTGTTTGTGTCGGCTTTGACGCTCTTTTTTAGAAAATTGCCTTGCGATCAAGTGTATTGGCAAAACTACGAAATTTTGGGGGGCGGGAGTTCGAATCTTCCCGAGCGCGCCTTAAGGAATGGCCCGTGACGGATGCAATTTCTCCCAAGTTGCACCCGGCTTCGAACAGCATCGTCACGGTCGTTCCGCGTATGTCGTGAAAGTGAAGATCGTCAAGGCCTCATCAGGCCGATGGCTGCGGGACCGTGAATGTCAAAGTCGCCTGATGTTCTTCAGCGCGAACCCGCTTTCCGGGCCAGTTGGGATGCGGTCAAGCGGCACATTGAGGTTCTGTTCAGGCACTTCGAATGACATCTCGTGTGTCATCAGGCGTGTTGCCTCGGCGACAAGTGCAACGGTCGCCTGCTCCCCCGGACAGCGGTGCGCGTTTGCCGCGTAGCGGGTTCGTGCATCGCCCGATCACGGCCATCACAGTTGCTTACGCAGACCGATAGCTTTCGAAAAATCGGCGGACTGATCTGAGTGTCCGGAGTTAGGCCGTAAATACGCCGCCCATGCCGACGAAGGGTTCGGCGTAGCCGCGGCCCGACTTGGCCGGCCACGGCGGAAAATATCTCGAGGACGCTTGCAAAAGGAACAAAAACAGAACATAATAAAAACATAAAGCGAAACGGAGGCGAAAATGACAGAAATTTTGCGCGATGTGGCGGCATTCTTCTCGATCACGCTGTTCCTGACCAGCATGGCGCTGATCGTCAGCTCAATGTAGATACGCCCGCCACCTCACAGCGGTGCGAGCTTTCTGTGCATATGTTTTGTTGGCGTTGCGCGGGCCGGGCCGGCCTGCGAGGATCAGGATCCATGGTAAGGCACGACGGAGCAGGCAATGGCAGATGTGATCGGACACGGCGGCGATGACCGGTCGGGCGGGGCAGCGGTTCGATTCGTTCACCTGAGAACCCACTCGGCCTATTCCCTTCTTGAGGGAGCCTTGCCGCTCAAGAAAATCCTGAAGCTTGCCCTTGATGACCGGCAGCCGGCAGTCGCCGTCACCGACACGAACAATCTGTTCGGCGCGCTCGAATTTTCGCAGAAGGCGATCGGGGAGGGGCTGCAGCCGATTATCGGCTGTCAGCTGTCGATCGACATGGAAGACGGCGGCGAGGGCGATCGGCGCGGCGGGTCCCACCTCCCGGCAAAATTGCCGGCGATCGTTGTTCTCGTGGCCAATGAAACGGGCTATGCGAACCTCATGCACCTCGTCAGCGAGGCCTATCTTGGCGGCGAGGCGCATGACAGCATCTATATCCGGAAGTCCTGGCTGGAAGGCCGG
Organism: Martelella sp. AD-3; assembly: GCF_001578105.1. Taxonomy (GTDB): domain Bacteria; phylum Pseudomonadota; class Alphaproteobacteria; order Rhizobiales; family Rhizobiaceae; genus Martelella. Next base: position 1,421,724 of record NZ_CP014275.1, read on the forward strand.
GCGGACGGTCTGATCGCTCTGACCGGTGGGCCGGGCGGTCCGATCGACCAAGCGCTCGCCTCGGGTTTCGAGGCCAAGGCGCGCGAGCGTCTGGAAGCGCTCAAGACGCTTTTCGGCGACCGGTTGTATGTCGAATTGCAGCGTCAGGGTGCTTTTGATCTCCAGCGCGAACGCCATGTGATCAATCTGGCCTATGAGCTTGAACTTCCGCTGGTGGCAACCAATGAGCCTTTTTTCCCGGCGCGCGAGGATTTCGAGGCGCATGACGCGCTGATGGCCGTCGCGCATAATGCCATTGTCTCCGACGACCGGCGTTTTAGGCTGACGCCGGACCACTTCATGAAAACGCAGGCGGAAATGGCGGAACTGTTTTCCGACCTTCCCGAGGCGCTCGACAATACGGTCGAGATCGCACGGCGCTGCGGCTTCATCCTGCAGACGCGCAGTCCGATCCTGCCGCGCTTCACCGGCGCTTCCGACGATCCGGAGGAGGCCGAGCGGGCCGAGGCGCTCGAGTTGCGTCGACAGGCCGTCGAGGGGCTCGAGGCGCGGCTCTCCCATGTGGGGCTGAGCGAGGGGCACAGTCGCCAGGATTATGTCGAGCGGCTCGACTATGAACTGGGCATCATCGAGAGCATGAAGTTTCCCGGCTACTTCCTGATCGTTGCCGACTTCATCAAATGGGCCAAGGAACATGATATTCCCGTCGGTCCGGGCCGCGGCTCGGGCGCGGGCTCGCTTGTCGCCTATGCGTTGACGATTACCGATGTCGACCCGCTGCGCTTCTCGCTTCTGTTCGAACGCTTTCTCAACCCCGAGCGCGTGTCGATGCCGGACTTCGATATCGATTTCTGTCAGGACCGGCGCGAGGAGGTGATCCGCTACGTTCAGCAGAAATACGGACGCGCCCAGGTGGCGCAGATCATCACTTTCGGGTCGCTGCAGGCGCGTGCCGCCCTGCGCGATGTCGGCCGCGTACTGGAAATGCCTTACGGGCAGGTCGACCGGATCAGCAAGCTCGTGCCCAACAATCCGGCCAATCCGGTCACGCTTGCCAAGGCGATCGAGGACGAGCCGAAATTCCAGGAGGCCGCCGAAGAAGAGCCGATCGTCGGGCGTCTGCTGGCGATCGCGCAGAAGATCGAGGGGCTCTACCGGCATGCCTCGACCCATGCCGCCGGGATCGTGATCGGCGACCGGCCGCTTTCGCGACTGGTGCCGATGTATCGCGATCCGCGCTCGGACATGCCGGTCACGCAGTTCAACATGAAATGGGTGGAGCAGGCCGGTCTCGTGAAGTTCGACTTTCTCGGGTTGAAGACGCTGACGGTGTTGAAGACGGCGGTCGACTTCATCGCTCGGCGCGACATCAAGGTCGACCTGTCGCTGGTTCCGCTCGATGATCACGACACCTATGACATGCTGGCCCGCGGCGAGACAGTCGGCGTGTTCCAGGTGGAAAGCGCCGGCATGCGCAAGGCGCTGATCGGGATGAGGCCGGACCGCATCGAGGACCTGATCGCCCTTGTCGCGCTTTATCGGCCGGGGCCGATGGAAAACATCCCCGTCTATAATGCGCGCAAGCACGGCGAGGAGGAGATCGAGTCGGTGCATCCGATGATCGATCATCTTCTCGCCGAGACCCAGGGCGTTATCATCTACCAGGAACAGGTGATGCAGGTGGCGCAGGTGCTTTCGGGCTATTCGCTCGGTGAGGCCGACCTTCTGCGCCGCGCGATGGGCAAGAAGATCAAGGAGCAGATGGACAAGCAGCGCGTCCGTTTCGTCGAGGGCGCGGTCGAAAAGGGCGTCAAGAAGCAGCGCGCGGACGAGATCTTCGATCTTCTGGCGAAATTCGCCAATTACGGCTTCAACAAGTCGCATGCCGCGGCCTACGCCATCGTCTCTTATCATACTGCCTTTCTGAAGGCGCATTATCCGGTGGAGTTCCTTGCCGCGTCGATGACGCTCGACATGGCCAATACCGAAAAGCTGAACGATTTTCGGCACGACGCCCGAAGGCTCGGCATCGAGGTGGTGGCGCCGTCGATCCAGACGAGCCACCGGCATTTCGAGCCGGGCGAGGACCGGATCTACTATGCGCTTGCCGCCATCAAGGGCGTCGGCGATGCGGCCGTCGATCATATCGTCGCGGCGCGCGGCGAGAGGCCCTTTGTCGATCTTGAGGATTTCTGCCAGCGCATTGACCCCAAGCTCGTCAACCGCCGGGTTCTGGAGAGCCTGATCTGCGCCGGCGCGTTTGATTGTTTCGGCCATGACCGCGCGGCGCTTCTGGCCGGACTCGATCGCATCATCGGCCTTGCCCAGCGAACCCAGGAGGATCGCGCCAGCGGCCAGGCCGATATCTTCGGAAGCGCCGGCCAGGTCTCCAAGATCGTGCTCCCGGACTATACGCCGCTTTCCGACTCCGAACGGCTGATGCGCGAGTACCAGATGCTCGGCTTCTATCAGACGGCCCATCCGCTCGATGCCTATGCCGATATTCTGGCGAAGATGCGCGTTCAGGCTTTCTCGGCCTTCCAGCTTTCGGTGAAGAACGGTTCGGACCGCGGCCGGCTCGCGGGCACCGTGGTGGCCAAGCAGGAACGCAAGACCCGGACCGGCAACCGCATGGGCATCGTTACCTTTTCAGATGCCACCGGCCAGTTCGAGGCGGTGCTGTTTTCGGAGATGCTCTATCAGTACCGTGATCTGCTGGAACCCGGCACATCGGTCGTCATCACCGTTTCCGCCGAAATGCGGCCGGAAGGGATCGGCATGCGCATCCAGACGGTCCAGTCGCTCGAGGAGGAGGCGGTGCGCCAGCAAAGCGCGATGCGGATATTCCTGCGCGACGATTCGCCGATCGCCTCGCTCGCGCGCCACCTGAATGAGAATGGCGAGGGCCTGGTGTCGTTTGTCGTCATCCAGGATCACGGTCTTCGCGAGATCGAGGTCGAGTTGCCGGGCAAGTATCGCCTGTCGCCCGAGGTGGCCTCGGCCATGCGGGCCGTCGCCGGCGTCGTGGACGTGGAACTGGTCTGAAGCCTTAAGCCGGGGCGGCGGCCCCGGAAACTGGCAAGGGCGGACCGTTTGATGATGGCGCCGGGGGACGCGGCGCATTGGCTTTACGGGTCTCGTTCATCCGTGCGGCAGACGGCATGCACGGTGATTCCCGTCGAAATCGCGTGCGGACGGCAGGCTGTTGCGGGCGAATGGCGTGTTGCGACGGACGGATTTTCGCCTGGAAAGGCCTTCTTCAGGCAGATTCGTTCGTTCCCGACTGCGATCCGACGCCTGTTTCGCTCTTGTTTTCTTTACCTTTTGTAAAGATTTGCCGCTCCGGAGGGGGTACTTGTTGCCAATCCGCAACAGCAAGCAGGTAAGGACGGCCTGAAGACGACAAACCGGATGATTGGTGATTGCGATCGTGACGCGGTCTTGTATGTTCAACCTCGGAAGTGAGGGCGAGACGGCCCGGTCTTCTTGAAACCAGGGGATGGGGCAGGGAACGCCTCGGCGAAAATCCCAGACCCGCTTTAAACCTTATTTGGAGGTCATTATGAACGTGAAGAGCCTTCTCCTCGGCTCCGCTGCAGCAGTTGCAGCAGCTTCCGGCGCTCAGGCTGCCGACCCGGTTGTGGTCATCGAGCCTGTAGCTGCCAACTATGTTGAAGTCTGCGACACCTTCGGTGCCGGCTACTTCTACATCCCGGGCACCGAAACCTGCCTCGATATCGGCGGTTACGTCCGTTTCCAGGTTAGCGCCCTGAGCAAGACGACCCCGCAGTGGGCCGCTGGTCAGCCGAGCACCTGGGACGTTTTCACCAAGGCTCAGATTGACATCGCCAGCAAGACGGAAACCGAACTCGGTGTCCTGACCGGCGTCATCAAGATGAACGCTGAAGCGCACAGCGCCGGCGGTTCGGGCACGACCTTCGGTCTCGACCAGACCTATCTCGCTCTCGGCGGCTTCCAGGCCGGTTATTTCCAGAGCTACTGGGATGAAGGTCTTGTCGGCGAAATCGACGACCTGTCGGGCAACACCAAGTTCAACTCGATGCGTTACGTCTTCACGGGCGACGGCTTCGTAGCCGGTCTCTCGCTTGACGCTCTGACCGCTTCGCAGGTTGGCTACACCGGCGACCCTGACCTGGCTCGCCTCGGCGTTTCCGGTCGCGTTGGCTTCCAGGCCGGCGGCATTGGCTTCAAGGTTGACGGTGGCTACGACACCTTCAACGAAGACGGTTCGGTTCGTGCGATGACGAGCCTTGCTCTCGGCCCGGGTCAGCTTGACCTCGGTGCTTCGTGGGCTTCGGGCTGGAACGCCTATGCCAACACCTTCGATGACTGGTTCGACAGCTATCCCTTTGCTGGCGCTCCGGCTCCGAACTCGATCTACGCCGAATGGCAGCTGGCTGCCGGTTACGCTCTTGACGTCACCGACAAGTTCACCATCACGCCGGCTATCCAGTGGACCTCGGTCAACATCCCGACGGCTTCGAACAAGAGCTTCTACACCTTCGGCGCTCTGTTCGACTACGAGATTGTTGACGGCCTGTCCGCCAAGGTCAACTTCGACTATGCCGACCTGCCGGACTCCTACTTCAAGGACGACACTTGGGGTGGTTGGTTCCGTCTGCAGCGCGACTTCTAAGAAGCGCTCAGGTCTAGTTTTGAGAAACCCGGTCCTTGCGGCCGGGTTTTTCTGTTTTCGGATTGCGCATGGGCAGGGCGCAACCTGCACGACGGCCCTTCTTTCCGGCAATGGCAGCCTTGCGCATCCGGACGCGCCGAATGCGTGGCCGGCATCGCTGCCCGGAGGCGGCGCGCCCGGGCTATTCCGCTTCTCTATGTTCGCGCGCGTGAGGGGGGGGGCTGGTGCGGACGGCGGGGCTCGAACCCGCATGACCAATCGGTCGAGGGATTTTAAGTCCCTTGCGTCTACCTGTTTCGCCACGTCCGCTTCGGCCAAGAGCTTTATTATGGCGATGGTCTTTAGGCAACACTTGATCGCGGTTCTTCCGGCGCGGCCAAAGGGCGTTCGCCGGTGATGCTGTCTTAACCTTGTTGCGGACAAGTGTTTGGTTTGGCCTCGTTTTCAGACTCAAACTTGCAAGTGTGTCGCTTGCGTCACAGTAATTCAGCAGAATTTCACATAAAAGCATTTGGCGGAAGGCCGTCCATTTCCCGCCACAAAGGAGGAGCATCAGAAGGGTCTGGTGCCGTTGTCGGCGAACCAGGGTTTTCGGTCCGGCCGTGGGTCGGCGCCGCCGGCGTTTTTGCCGGGCAGGTGTGTCCGGTCAGGTGTTTCGGTGAAGAAACGTTCAATGATGATGGATAAGACAGGTCACAGACAGATCGGCATTGTCGTGGTGATGGCAAGCCTGATGATCGGCTCCGGCGTCGGGCGACCTGCCCGGGCCTTCGATATTACCACGGACGTTCCGAAAGAATCCGGCCGGTTCGATCTCTTTCGTTTCGGTTTCAAGGCTTATCAGAACGGCGACAAGGAAAAGGCAGTCGAAGCCTATCGTTATGCCGCGGAAAAAGGGCATACCGGTTCGCGCTGGGCGCTCGCCAATATGTATGCCTATGGCGACGGCGTTCCAGAGAATGATTACGAGGCTTTCAAGGCTTATGCCGAGATCGTCAATCACGATGTCGAGCCGGGCTCTCCCGATACGGGGTTTTATGTGAACGCCCTGCTGGCGCTCGCAGGCTACTACCAGACGGGCATTGCCGGCACGCCGGTCGAAGTGGATCTGGTGCAGGCGCGTCAGCTCTATTTCCAGGCTGCGTCGGTATTCGGCAGTCCCGAGGCGCAGTTCCGCCTTGCCCGGATGATCCTGAACGGCGAGGGCGGCGCCAAGAATGTGCGCCTGGCCAAGAAATGGCTGAACCTCGCCCGCAAGAACGGCAATGTCGGCGCCATGGCGGTGTTCGGCGATCTCGTTTTCAACGAGGGGCAGCCGGTGCTCGGCCTTGCCTATCTGACCATGGCCGCGGATCGTTGCGCGCCCGGCGATTGCTCGTGGATCCGCGAGCTGCAGGAAAAGTGTTTCTCCGTTGTCGATGAGAACGACCGCCGCGGCGCCATCGCGCTTGCGCAAAATATGAGCACAAGCAACCCTTGATTGTTGTTTCCGTAAGCAGCCGCAACAGCGGCTGACCATCGATTTCGCGCATATCGTCCTTGCATGCGCTCGTCAGCGATCAAGATTTCTTGGGCAAGGTTCTGTCGGGCGCGGTCTACGGCCAGTCGCAATCAAAAACTGCTGTCACCGGCACGTGGTCGGACGGCTTCTCCCAGCCGCGCACTTTCTTGTCGATCACGGTCGAGCGCAGCCTGTCGGCGGCCTCGCAGGACAGCAGCATGTGATCGATGCGGATACCGTTGTTCTTCTGCCAGGCGCCCGCCTGATAGTCCCAGAAGCTGTACTGTCCGCCGGCATCGTCCGTGCTCGTCACCGCGTCGTAGAGGCCGAGGGCCAGAAGCGCGTTGAAGGCCTCGCGGGTGGCCGGCAGAAACAATGCATCATTCGCCCAGACGGCCGGGTCATGGCAGTCGCCGGGGCGGGGGATGACATTGTAATCGCCTGCGAGAATAAGCGGCTCCTCCAGCTTAAGCCTTTGTGAAATATGGCCTTTCAAGCGTTCCATCCAGGCGAGCTTGTAGGGGTACTTGTCGCTGTCGACCGGATTGCCGTTCGGCAGATAGATCGAGGCGACGCGCAAGACGCCGCCGGCGATGCTGAAAACGCCCTCGATGTAGCGCGACTGGATATCATCGTCGGCTCCCGGCAGGCCGCGATTGGTCTCGTCCGGAGCCGTCTTCGAAATCAGCGCGACGCCATTGAAGCCCTTCTGGCCATGGGTCTCGACATGATAACCGAGCGCCTCGATCGGCGCCCGGGGGAAGGCCTCGTCCTGCGACTTGATCTCCTGCAGACAGACAATGTCGGGCGCCTCCGTCTCAAGCCAGGCCAGCAGATTGTCCAGCCGCGCCTTGATGCCGTTGATGTTCCAGGTCGAGATCTTCATGGGGCCGCCTTTCGGTGCTTCGACCTCACCCTTATGCAGAGGACGCCCGCGATTTGCAAACGCCGCGTGCGGCCGCGGCGTGCAGAAGAAGGAATTGCAAGGCGACCGGGAAATGTGACAATTTCGTGGCACGGAAATTGCATCGCAAAAGTTGCTAGCAGCAGGGGACAACGCGCGGCTTCGGCCGCCTTTGAAAGAGAAATCATGAGCGAACAAAATCTGAGTGCGGAGCACCACCATATTATCTTCAAGCTCAACGACGTGCCTTCGCCGCACGCATCCTTCCTGGCGGCCTTCCAGCACATTCTCGCCAGCATCATCGGGATTGTCACGCCGACGCTGATCATTGGCGGAGCGCTGGGTCTCGGCGAAAACATGCCGTACCTTCTGGCCATGTCGATGTTTGTGTCCGGCGTCGCCACCTTCATCCAGTGCCGGCGCATCGGGCCGGTCGGCTCCGGGCTCCTGAGCGTGCAGGGAACGAGTTTCGCCTTTCTCGGGGTCATCCTCGCCGCGGGCTTCGCCGTCAAGGGCAGGGGCGGCACGCCCGAGGATATCCTGGCGATGATCTTCGGGCTCTGCCTCGTCGGCTGCGCGGTCGAGATCGTGCTGAGCCAGTTCATCACCCGGATGGGCCGCATCGTCACGCCAACAGTCACCGGCATCGTCATCACCGTCATCGGCCTGTCGCTGGTGAAATCGGGCTTCACCGATTTTGCGGGCGGCGCAGGGGCCGGCGATCAGCTTGGCGCCCCGGTCAACATCTTCCTCGGCCTTCTTGTCGTCGCCGTGATCATTTTCTTCTCCTTCTCGAAGGTCCCGATGGTGCGCATCGCGGCGATCATGCTCGGCCTCCTGGCCGGCTTCGTGGTTTCGATCTTCTTCGGCATGGTCGACTTTTCGCGGCTCGGCGCCCAGCCGCTGTTTGCCGTGCCGCAGCCGCTGCGCTACGGGCTGGATTTCGATCTCGGCCTGTTCATTCCGATCGCCTTCGTCTACCTGATCACGGCAATCGAGACGACGGGCGACCTGACGGCGAACTCGGTGATTTCGGGCGAGCCGGTGCAGGGCGACGTCTATCTCAGGCGGATCAAGGGCGGCGTTCTCGCCGACGGCATCAATTCCGGCATCGCGGCGCTGTTCTGCACCTTCCCGAACACGACCTTCAGCCAGAACAACGGCGTGATCCAGATGACGGGCGTGGCAAGCCGCCATGTCGGCTATTATATCGCCGGCATCCTGGTGGTCATGGGCTTCTTCCCGGTCATTGGCGGCGCCTTCCTGCTGGTGCCCAAGCCGGTGCTCGGCGGCGCCACCGTCGTGCTGTTCGGTTCGATCGCTGTCGCCGGCATCCGCATCCTCGCCTCCGAGCCGATCGACCACCGCAAGGTCTATATCATGGCGGTCTCCTTCGGCCTCGGCCTCGGCGTCACCCTCGTGCCGCAGTCGATGCAGCAGATGCCAGACATCATCCAGAAGGTGTTTGCGACGCCGATCACGCTCTCCGGCCTCTCGGCGATCCTGCTTTCGCTGGTCATTCCGGAGAATGCCGGCAAGGCCATCAAGGATTGACAGCCCGCCAAATGACAGAGGCCGCGCTTTCCGGCGCGGCCTCTGTCAATTCCCGGCATCGGTTCAGGCTGCGACCGGATCAGATCGCGAAACTGGTGCCGCAGCCGCAGCTTGCCACGGCATTTGGGTTCTGGATCTGAAAGGACTGGCCGAGCAGATTGTCGACGAAGTCGATCTCCGCACCGGCCATATAGACCAGCGAGATGCTGTCGATCAGCACGGTCGCGTCGTCCTTGGTGATCACCACGTCGTCTTCTTCCGGGCCTTCCACAAGGTCGAACTTGTAGGAAAAACCGGAACAGCCGCCGCCCTCCACGGAAACCCTGAGGGCGTGTTTGTCGTTATCGCTGCTGATGATCGATGCGATCCGCCGGGCGGCTGCATCGGAAAGCGTCACTGTCTGGGTATCCATCTCAATTCTCCGGCCGCGCGGCTTCCCGGGCCAAACTGCAATGCCCGGAGCCGCAAGGATTTCTTTTGCCACCGCGCCGGAAGCGGCGATGGCTTTCAATCATGTCCAATCTTAGTTAAGAACGCCGATGAAGGCCGTCAACGGTCAATTTGCATCCGGGTTCTCCGTGTTTCGCAAAAGCATGTCTCGCGCAACAGGATAGAAAATGACAATCGACAGATCGGCACTCGGCTTCGGCGACGTCGCGCTCGCGGTCTATGCCTGCGACCCCTGGACAAGCCGCGGCCGTCTCTTTCCCGAGACCGACAGCCTGACGCGTTCGCCCTTCCAGCGCGACAGGGACCGGATCATCCACACGACCGCGTTCAGGCGGCTGAAGCACAAGACCCAGGTCTTCATCGCCCAGGACGGCGATCACTACCGCACGCGACTGACGCACACGATCGAGGTTGCCCAGGTCGCCCGTTCGCTTGCCCGGGCGCTGAGGCTCGACGAGGACCTCGCCGAGGGCGTGGCGCTGGTGCATGATTTCGGTCATACGCCCTTCGGCCATACCGGCGAGGACGCGCTGCACGAAAAGATGGCGGATTACGGCGGGTTCGATCACAACGCCCAGTCGCTCAGGATCGTCGCAAGCCTGGAGCGCCGCTATGCCGATTTCGACGGCATCAACCTCACCTGGGAAGCGCTCGAAGGCCTGGTGAAGCACAACGGGCCGCTTCAGACGCCGGGCGGCGAGGGGCTCGACGGCCCCGTTCCGCAGCCGATCGTCGATTACAGCCGGCGTCATGACCTCTGGCTTTCCACGCATGCAAGCCTCGAGGCGCAGGTCGCCGCGATCGCCGATGATATCGCCTACAACACGCACGACATCGATGACGGCTTGCGCTCGGGCTATCTGACCTACGAGATGCTGGAGGAGGTGCCGTTCCTCGCCGGCCTGATGCGCGAGGTGCGTGATCGCTATCCCAAGCTCGAGGATGCCCGCTTCACCAACGAGATCATGCGCCGCCAGATCACGGCCATGGTCGAGGATGTGATCGGCGTGACCCAGGCCAACCTGCGTGAGGCGCGGCCCGGAAGCGCCGACGATGTCCGGCTTTCGGGGCGCACGCTTGCGACCTTCTCGCCGGAGATGGCCGAAATCGACCGGCAGATCAAGAAGCTGCTCTTCGGCCATATCTATCGCCATCCGGATATCATGAGGATCCGCGCCGGCGCGGCACAGATCGTCAGCGCGCTGTTCGATGCCTATTTCGCCGATCCGGAACTGATGGGATCGCATCCCTGGACCGAGGGCGTCGAGGCGCTGACGCCGGCGCAGCGGGCGCGCCATGTGGCGGACTATCTGGCCGGAATGACCGATACCTATGCCGAGAAGACACATCGGCAGCTGTTTGACCATACCCCCGATTTGCGCTAGAGCCGCCGCTGAAAGCGCCTTTCGCCGCCGGACGGCGGCCCATGGAACATGACATGAACCTCTTCACCGACTTTGAGCAAAGACTGAACGAACGGCTGCTGACGATTGCGGCGATTGCGGAGAAACGCGACGCGCTCGATTTCTCGCGCCTGGTGGTGGAGCCGCCGCGCGACCCGAGCCACGGCGATATCGCCATCAATGCCGCGCTGGTTCTGGCCAAGCCGCTGGGCAAGAAGCCGCGCGATCTTGCAGGCGAAATCGTCGCGGCGCTCGAAAGCGACGCGGATATCGCCGAACTGTCGATCGCCGGTCCGGGCTTCATCAATATCCGCCTGTCCGATGCCTTCTGGAAACGCATGCTGGTCGCAGCCCTCGGCGAGGCAGAGGATTTCGGCCGCAGCACGACCGGCGCGAACCGCAAGATCAATGTCGAGTATGTTTCGGCCAATCCCACGGGGCCGATGCATGTCGGCCATTGCCGGGGCGCGGTCGTGGGCGATACGCTCGCCAATATTCTTGACTACGCCGGCTTCGACGTGACCAAGGAGTATTACATCAACGATGCCGGCGCGCAGATCGACGTGCTGGCGCGTTCGGTGTTCCTGCGCTACCGCGAGGCGCTCGGCGAGACGATCGGCGCCATCCCCGAAGGACTTTATCCCGGCGACTATCTCGTGCCCGTTGGCGAGGCGCTGAAGGCCGAGTTCGGCCCCTCGCTTCACAACCTGCCGGAAGACGAGTGGATGCCGATCGTCAAGGACAGGGCGATCGATGCCATGATGGCCATGATCCGGGAGGATCTTGCGGCGCTCAATGTCCGTCACGAAGTGTTCTTTTCCGAGCGCCGGCTTCATGCCGACGATGCCTCGATGATCCGCACCGCGATCAACGATCTCACCTTCAAGGGGCATGTCTACAAGGGCACGCTGCCGCCGCCGAAGGGCCAGCTTCCGGAAGACTGGGAAGACCGCGAGCAGACGCTGTTCCGTTCCACGGAGGTCGGGGACGATATCGACCGGCCGCTGATCAAGTCTGACGGCAACTACACTTATTTTGCCGCCGACGTTGCCTATTTCAAGGACAAGTATGACCGCGGCTTCCATGAGATGGTCTATATTCTCGGCGCCGATCACGGCGGCTATGTCAAGCGCCTGGAAGCGGTGGCGAAGGCGGTTGCCGGCAACGACGCAAAGCTCTCCGTCCTGCTCTGCCAGCTGGTGAAGCTGCTGCGCAACGGCGAGGAAGTGAAAATGTCGAAGCGCTCCGGCAATTTCGTCACCCTGCGCGAGGTGGTGGACGAGGTCGGCCGCGATTCCGTGCGCTTCATGATGCTCTATCGCAAGAGCAGCGAACCGCTGGATTTCGATTTCGCCAAGGTGACAGAACAGTCCAAGGACAACCCCGTTTTTTACGTGCAGTACGCCCACGCGCGGTCGATGTCGGTGATGCGGCAGGCACAGGAAGTCTTTGCCGGGCTGGATATTTCGCAGAAATCTCTGGAAAAGGCGGTTCTCGCGGCGGATTTCGAGCCGGAAGAACTCAAACTTGTGGCAAAATTGTCCGAGTATCCGCGGGTTGTGGAGTCGGCCGCACTGATGCGGGAGCCGCATCGACTGGCTTTTTACCTCTATGATCTTGCATCGAACTTCCATTCCCACTGGAACAAGGGGAAGGACAAGACGGAATTACGCTTTATTAATGAGGGTGACCGACAATCGACGCTTGCAAAACTGGGACTGGTTTCTTCCGTGGCCGCCGTCCTGCGCTCCGGCCTCGCTCTGACGGGCACGGATGCCCCGCAGGAAATGCGTTAGGGACCGTCTCATCCGCACTTAATCTCGCGCCCTCGGCGGCGCGGGGCAGCATCGGTGGAAGAAGATGGCAGATAACAACAAGCCGGATCACGGGAAAGCCGGTCCCGCACACACGGACGCGGACGATCCGTTCGCCGAACTGGCGCGGCTGATCGCCCCGCGCGAGGCGGAAAGGCCCCGCGCCGCCGAGACTGCCGACGACCTGGCCGACGAATTGCTGCGTGAATTCAACGCCTTTCCCGGCCAGTACCCGGCGGCTGACGACACGCCGGAAGAGCCCGCAATGCCGGAGCCCAGGCCGGAACCGCGCGCTCCTCCGCTGGTGTTCGAATCCTTCCATCCGCTGGACCCGCCCGTGCGGGAAGCCGCCCGCGAACCGCAAGAGTGGACGGAAGAGCCGATTGCCGATGTCCCGGATCATGACGGGATGAACCTTGGCGAAGGTTTCCTGGAGGACGAACTCAGACAATCGATCGCTTCTCTCGACCTTTCCGGAGTGGAAGACCAGGGAATTCCGCCTGCGGAAGAAGAGGCCATTCATCCCGATACGCTGTTTGCCGCGCCGTCCCATGGCGCCGAACAACCCGCCGCCGTGCCGGAAGACGAGCATGCCGGAAGCGGGAACTGGGCAGCGCCCTATCGCCTGGACGATGAGGCAACGACCGATACCGCCATCGAACAGGATGAAAATGACCTGGCGCTCGATCTCGATGAACTCGAGCTCGAGCTTGCCGACGTGTCCCGTCCCGGAAACGACGGTCCCGAACCGCTGGAGGAGGCCGGCGCCGGAGAAGCGGGCCGCGACGATGCGTTCGATCCGGCGGCCATCGTTCCGACCGACGAGATGCCGCGGCCGGTTGATGATCTCGACCTGCCGCGTATGGCCGATGAAACCGAGGCCGTTCGCGAGCCGCCGCCGCCCGTTTATGAGTTTGATCTCGACGAGGAGCTTGCCGACATGCTGGCCAGCCAGCCGGCGCTCGTCGATCCGCTGAGCGAGCCCGCGCGCGATCCGGAGCCGGCCGGCGAAGAGGTTCAGCACCCGCAGAACGATCGCGTCTATGACGATGACATTGAACGCGCGCTCGAGGAGGGCTTTCTGCTCGCGGAAAACCGCCCGGCCGGCGCGCAGCCTGCCTATGCGGATATCGCCGACGAGAGCTATTATGACAGCGACGAGCAGGAGCGGCGGCCGGGGTGGCTTGCCGTGACCTTCATGGGCTATGGCCGTATTCTGCTGTTCGGCCTTGCCTTTGTCGTCATCGCCGTGCTGGCGGTCTTTGCCGGGCTCCGCTATCTCGGCAGCGCCGGCGAGGGCGGCCCGGTCATCATTGCCGCCGACGATACGAGCGTGAAGGAAGCGCCGGAAGATCCGGGCGGCGAGGTCGTTCCGAACCAGGACAATGTGATCTTCAACGACGCCTCGCAGGCGCTCGAGGCCGCGCCCCGTCAGGGCAGCCTGATCGCCTCCGACCAGGAGCCGGTCGACGTGAACGACATTGCGCCCAATCCGCTTGCCGACAGCGTGGCCGACAACGCGGCCGGGCAGACCGGCGGCGGCGTTGTCGAGCCGCGCCGGGTGCGCACCATCATCGTGCGTCCCGACGGGACGCTTGTCGAGCGCGCGGCGCCCGAGGCGACGGACACGGGCGGCAGCGTGAGCGGCGCAGGCGGTTTCGTGACCGCTTCCCCCGATGATGCGGGAAGCCTCGTTCCGCCCAAAACCGCAAGCGATGCCGGCGCGGCAGCGCCGGGCGAGACGGATACGCCTTCCGTCGCCGACGTGCTGAACGGCGCGACGGATGTGCCGGATGCCGCCGGTCTCGCCGGTCAGGATATCGCGGCAGGCGAAGCGGCGGATGAGCCTGCGGCGCCCGTTGGGGATTTCGGCATCGCCAATGTTCCGATCCCGACGCCGCGGTCGACGACCGGCGGTCCGCCGGCCACGCGACCGCAAGCCGCGCCTGCCGCCCCGAGCCAGCCGGTCGCAACGGCTGCGCCTGCCACCGGCGCCGCGCCCGCAACGAGCGCCGCGCCGTCGTCGCGCTATGCGATGCAGATCGCTTCGCTGCCGACGGAAGCGGAGGCGCAGCAGGCCTACCGGCGTCTTGCCGCACAATATCCTGCGGTGCTCGGGCGTCGTCCGGTGGAAATCGTCAGAGCCGATATCGCCGAGCGGGGGACCTATTACCGGGTTCGTATTCCTGCCGACAGCCTTTCGGATGCCCTGTCGCTCTGCGAGAGCTTCAAGGCAGCAGGCGGCAGCTGCTTTGTGCCCCGGTAGGCCCGGCTCAGGCGTCTTTCGACGGAAGAAAGCTGTGCATGACGGGCGGGCAAATTTCGCGCTTTGGCGGGAAACCACTATGATTCGCGGATGACCGAGACACGCAAGGCCATGATTCTGGGGTGCGGCGGAACACGCCTCAGCGCGGAGGAGAGAGATTTCTTCCGCGCCGCTCAGCCCTGGGGCTTCATCCTGTTCAGGCGCAACGTCGAGAGCCTTTCCCAGGTCAAGGCGCTGACGGACGCCATGCGCGATGCCGTCGGCTGGCATGCGCCGGTCTTTGTCGACCAGGAAGGCGGCACGGTGCGCCGTCTCCGGCCGCCGCTGGTGCGCGACTATCCGGCTGCGTCCGCGATCGGCGCGCTTTATGAAACCGCAAGGGCGGCGGCTTGCGAAGCGGCCTTTCTCAGCGGCCGTCTGATGGCCGCCGATCTCGTTGCCGCCGGCATCGATTGCGATTGCGCCCCGGTGCTCGATATTCCGCCGGAACCGGGCGCCGGCTTCCTCGCCGACCGGGCGTTCGGTTGCGATCCGGACCAGGTGATCGCGCTTGCGACCGCCCAGGCTGAGGGACTGAAGGCCGGCGGCGTGCGGCCGGTGATCAAGCACATGCCGGGCCACGGGCGCGGCCTGCTCGACTCGCACAAGCGCCTGCCGGTGGTCGATGCCCCGCTTGCGGCGTTGCGGGAGACGGATTTTCGGCCGTTTCGAGAGATCCGGGGGATCACCATGGCGATGACTTGCCATGTCCTGTTTGCGGCGGTCGATCCGGACAACCCGGCCTCGGCATCCCGCAAGCTGGTCGAAGAGGTCATGCGCGGCGAAATCGGCTTTGACGGACTGATCATTTCCGACGATATCTCGATGAATGCGCTTTCCGGCGACATCGCCACGCGGGCGCGCGCGGTTGCCGCCGCCGGCGTCGACATCGTCCTGCATTGCAATGGCGATATGGCCGAGATGCGTGCCGTTGCCGACGAGGCGCCGCTGCTTGCAGGCGCGGCGCTGGCGCGGGCCGGACACGCGCTTGGCGAACCGCCCGAGGCCGATGACAGCGATCTTGCGGCATTGGCGCGCCGGTTCGATGATGTGCTTGCGGGGAGGGGGTAAGGCGCGTGCAGGACGATTTCTTCCCGGAAGACCCCAACGGAACCGTCGAGGTTCGCGCCGCGGGCGAGGCGGTGCTGGTGATCGATGTCGGCGGCTTCGAAGGCCCGCTCGACCTGCTGTTGCATCTCGCCCGCACGCAGAAGGTGGACCTGGCGCGTATCTCCGTTCTGGCGCTTGCCGAACAATATCTCGAGTTCATCGAAAGCGCGCGGCGCATCCGCATCGAACTGGCCGCCGATTATCTGGTGATGGCGGCCTGGCTCGCCTATCTCAAGTCGCGGCTTTTGATCCCGCGCCGGGCGAGCGACGCGGAGCCCTCGGGCGAGGACATGGCGGCAACGCTCGCCCACCGGCTGAAGCGGCTCGAGGCGATGCGCGATGCCGCCGAAAAGATCGTCAACCGCAACCGGCTCGGCCGTGACGTTTTTCAGCGCGGCGCGCCGGAGCATATTCCCGACGAGACCGGCTCTGCCTATACGGCGACGCTCTACGAGCTTCTCGACGCCTATGCCAACCTCCGCCAGCGCCAGGCCGTCAGCGAAGTGACCATCGAGAAGCGTCTCGTCTGGTCGCTGACCGATGCGCGCGAGCGGCTGCAGGAGATGATCGGCGAGATCGGCGAATGGACGGCGCTTGACCGCTACCTGCTGCGCTATCTCACGCGTCCGGAAGAAATGCGCACGGCGATCGCCTCCACCTTTGCCGCATCGCTGGAGCTCGTGCGCGAGGGGCGGCTCGACCTGCGGCAGGAGGAAGCGTTTTCGCCCATCCTGATGCGGCGCGGCAGCGGCCGATTGCCGCAGTCCGGCGCCGCATCGGGGGAGGCCGCCGAATGAGCGACAACGACGAGATCGACGGATCCGACGACATCGCCGCGACAAGCCCGGAACTGCTGCTTGAGGCTGCGCGCATCGCAGAGGCGCTGGTGTTTGCCTCGGCGGAACCGGTCAGCGAGGCCTATATCGCCGAGCGCATTCCGGGCGGTATCGATGTCCGTTCGGTGATGGCGGGATTGAAGGAGGCCTATGCCAATCGCGGCGTCAACCTGGTGCGCGTCGAGGATCACTGGGCCTTCCGCACCGCGCCCGATCTTTCCTTCGTCATCCACCGCGGCGAGCGCGAGGCGCGCAAACTCACGCGCGCGGCGCTCGAAGTCCTGTCGATCATTGCCTATCACCAGCCGGTGACGCGTGCCGAGATCGAGGAAATTCGCGGCGTCCAGACCTCCAGGGGCACGCTGGACGTGCTGATGGAGGCGGGCTTCGTGCGCTTTCGCGGGCGTCGCCGCACCCCCGGCCGGCCCGTCACCATGGGCACGACGCGCGCCTTTCTTGATCATTTCGGCCTGGAGGAGATCCGCGATCTTCCGGGGCTCGACGAGCTTCGGGGCGCGGGGCTCCTCTCCGGCCGCATCCCGCCCGGCTTCCAGATTCCGCTGCCCCTCAATGATGACGAGGACCTTGCCGATGACGAGGATCCGCTGGAGGCCGCCGATCTGGAGGATCTCGGCCTTTTGACACCGGGCGGCAAACATGATGAATAAGCTCTAGAAAAATAGCGGCCGGAACCGGCCGTACCGGGATTTCTGGAGCGACGATGAACCTTCAGGCGCTGAACCTGGGCGCAAGCGGCACGGCCGCCCGATTGCGCTTTGAGCATATCCGCCATGGCTATGGCGGGCGCGACGTCGTTCGCGATGTGTCGCTGACGGCCTTTCCCGGCAAGGTGCTGTGCCTTCTCGGGCCGTCCGGTTCCGGCAAGAGCACGCTTCTCAGGATCGCGGCCGGGCTTGAGGTGCCGCGCGGCGGGCGGTTGCTGATCAATGACGTCGAGGTCGCCGGCCCTTCCGCCTTCTTGCCGCCGGAGCAGCGCGGCGTTGGTCTGATGTTCCAGGATTTCGCGCTCTTTCCCCATATGACGGTGGCGGCCAACGTCGCCTTCGGCCTGACGCATCTGTCCAAGCCGGCGCGCCGGTCGGCGGCGGCCGAAGCCCTGGCGCGGGTCGGGCTTGCCGGCTACGAGGGCAAGTATCCGCACATGCTTTCGGGCGGCGAGCAGCAGCGCGTGGCGCTTGCCCGCGCCGTCGCACCCAAGCCCTCGGTGCTGTTGATGGACGAGCCGTTCTCCGGCCTTGATTCGCGCCTGAAGGAGCAGGTGCGGGCCGACACGCTCTCGGTTCTGCGCGAGACCGGCGCGACGGTGGTGATCGTGACCCATGATCCTGAGGAGGCGATGGGCATGGCCGACCAGATCGCGCTGCTGAAGGATGGCGAGCTCGTGCAGGCAGGCAGCGCGCGCGAGCTTTTCCTGCACCCCGGCAGCGTTTTCGCCGCGTCCTTCTTCTCCGAAATCAACCGGTTTGACGCCGTTGCCCGCAGCGGCATCGTCGAAACCCCCTTCGGCGCGCGCCGCGCTCCGCAAAATGTGAGCGATGCGGATCTGACCCTTGCCGTCAGGTTCAGCGATATCCGCGTGGCCACGGTGGAGCAGCCGGGCGCGGTGCCGGCCGGCGTGATCAGCCGCCGCTATCTCGGCACCTCGGAACATCTGACTCTCGGTCTTGAAGAGGGCGGCCGGGTGGTGGAAGCGAGCATCGGCGCCGGCATGCTCGCCGAAGGTATAAGCCGTGTTTTTCTGTTTGTTGCCGATGAAGCGATTTTGATGTTTGAAAAACAACCGTAAACCCCTTACACCTGAGACAAAGTGGTAACAGGAGAATTGGCCATGGGTAATCTCGGTATCTGGCAATTGCTGATCATTCTCGCGATTGTCGTCCTGCTGTTCGGCCGCGGCAAGATTCCCGAACTGATGGGCGATGTCGCCAAGGGCATCAAGAGCTTCAAGAAGGGCATTTCCGACGACGAGGAAAAACCGTCGGACAATGACAAGACCGTCGAGCACAGGGCAGACGAAAAGACCAAGCAGGGCTGACACGGCGCCGGGCAGCCCTTCAAGGCTGTCCGCAGGAGAATGTGAATGCTTGATATTGGCTGGACGGAGCTTCTGGTCGTGGCGATCGTGCTGGTCGTCGTCGTCGGCCCGAGGGAGCTTCCGCATGTCCTGCGGACCTTCGGCAAGACCATGACCAAGATGCGGCGCATGGCCACCGACTTCCGTTCGCAGATGGATGACGCGCTGAAAGAGGCGGATATGGAAGACGTTTCCTCCGCCATCAGGGATGTGAGAAAGCTCAATCCCGCCAATCAGTTGCGTGATGCCGTCAATCCCTTGCGCCAGACGGCGCGCGATATCCAGTCGGACCTGAAGACTTCGACATCGCTGGAAAACAAGCCGAAGACGACCGCCGACAAGCCGGATCTGCCGAAAGCCTCCTATCCGACGCCTGGTTCCCAGCCGGCGTTTACGCCGGAGAACGTTTTCCAGAAGGCCGTCCGCAAAGACGAGGAACAGGCGACGGAGCTTGTGTCGAAGCGTCAGGATGACGGACTGATGAGCCGCCGCGCCGGCTACAAGGGAACTGCGCGGCCGACGAAATCAAGCAAGGGACGCTCGGGCGGGCGGAGGAACGGCCGATGAGCGCCGGAAATGATATCGACGACAAGCCGCAGCCGCTTGTCGAGCACCTGATCGAGCTCAGGAAGCGGCTTGTATGGTCGCTGGCCGCTTTCTTTGCCGGCTTTCTGCTCTGCTTCGCCTTTGCCAAGGATCTCTTCAACCTTCTCGTCCTGCCCTATAAATGGGCGGTGATCTGGTCCGGCCTCGATCCCGACAAGATGCAACTGATCTACACGGCGCCGCAGGAATTCTTCTTCACGCAGATCAAGATTTCACTCTTCGGCGGCCTTCTGCTGGCCTTTCCGGTGATTGCCTTCCAGGTCTACAGTTTCGTCGCTCCCGGGCTGTACAGGAACGAGCGTTCGGCGTTT
The DNA here is from genome assembly GCF_001578105.1 of Martelella sp. AD-3. Taxonomy (GTDB): domain Bacteria; phylum Pseudomonadota; class Alphaproteobacteria; order Rhizobiales; family Rhizobiaceae; genus Martelella. Next base: position 1,441,270 of record NZ_CP014275.1, read on the forward strand.
TTGCCATTCCTTGTCGCGTCTCCCGTCCTGTTCATCATCGGCGGCGCGATCGTCTATTTCTTCCTCATTCCCGTCGTCATGCTGTTCTTCCTCGGCATGCAGCAGGCGCCGGAAGGCGGCGAGGTTGCGATTTCGCTTCTGCCCAAGGTTTCGGAATATCTGAGCCTGATCATGTCGCTGGTGCTGGCCTTCGGGCTGGTGTTCCAGCTGCCGGTGGTCACCACGCTTTTGTCGCGGGCGGGGCTTGTCACCGCGGAATGGCTTGCCAAGCAGCGCAAGTTCGCGATCGTCATCGCTTTCGTCATCGCCGCCGTTCTGACGCCGCCCGATCCGCTGTCACAACTCGGTCTGGCGCTGCCGACCGTGCTGCTCTACGAGGTGGCGATCTATGCCGCCAAGCTGGTTGAGCGGCGGCGCAGGCGAGAGAAGGACGAAGAGACCGAGAACGTCGCTTCCGAACCTGAAGACGAAACTTAGGCGATATCCGCAAAGCGTGGCTTGCGCTTTGGGGATGAGTTGGGCACAAGAGGGCCGCTGACGCTGACGCGCCGGCGGCCCTTTTTCTTCATGGGAAAGCAGGAACGATGCTCGATATCAGATGGATTCGCGAAAACCCGGAAGCGCTGGACAAGGCGCTCGCGACGCGCGGTGCCGCACCGCTTGCGGCAGAAATCGTCGGACTTGACGAGAAGCGCCGGTCCGTTCTGCAGCGGCTGCAGGACATGCAGTCCCGCCGCAATGCCGCCTCGAAGGAGATCGGCGCTGCCATGGGCAGGAAGGACAGCGCGCTTGCCGAGAAACTGAAGGCCGAGGTTGCCGAGATCAAGACGGCGATGCCGACGCTCGAGGAAGAGGAGCGCGCGGCAAGCGCTGCACTCGAAGAACTCCTGTCGGGCATTCCCAACATACCCCTTGGCGATGTTCCGGTCGGCGAGGATGAGGATGCCAATGTCGAGATCCGCACATGGGGCAAGAAACCGACATGGAACCATCCGCCGAAGGAACATTTCGAAATCGGCGAAGCGCTCGGCGGCATGGATTTCGAGCGCGCGGCAAAGCTTTCGGGGTCGCGCTTCACGGTTCTGACCGGCGCCTTCGCCCGGCTTGAGCGGGCGCTTGGCCAGTTCATGATCGACATGCACACCGAAAAGCATGGCTACCAGGAGGTCAGCCCGCCGCTTCTGGTGCGCGATGCCGCCCTTTACGGCACCGGCCAGCTGCCGAAATTCGCCGAGGACCTGTTCAAGGCGTCGGAAGACCGCTGGATGATCCCGACGGCGGAAGTGCCGCTCACCAATCTCGTCGCCGGCGACATTCTGCCGGCCGAAACGTTGCCGCTGCGCTATACCGCGCTCACCTACTGCTTTCGTTCGGAGGCGGGATCGGCCGGCCGCGACACGCGCGGCATGCTGCGCCAGCACCAGTTTTTGAAATGCGAGATGGTGTCGATCACCGATGCCGAGACCTCGCTTGCCGAACTGGAGCGGATGACGTCGGCAGCCGAAGACGTGTTGCAGGCGCTTGGCCTGCATTACCGCGTCGTGGCGCTTTCGACCGGCGACATGGGCTTTTCCGCGCGCAAGACCTATGACATCGAGGTCTGGCTGCCCGGACAGGATACCTATCGCGAAATCTCCTCCTGCTCGGTCTGCGGCGATTTCCAGGCGCGGCGGATGAATGCGCGTTACAGGGCGAAAGACGAGAAGGCGACGCGCTTCGTCCATACGCTGAACGGCTCGGGCGTGGCCGTCGGCCGCGCGCTGATTGCCGTGGTCGAGAACTATCTCAATGAAGACGGTTCGGTGACCATCCCGGAAGTCCTCGTCCCCTATATGGGCGGCAGGACGAAGATCGAAGCGGAAGGGTGAGGCACGATCATGCGCATTCTGCTGACCAATGACGACGGCATTCACGGCCCCGGCCTTGCCGTGCTCCAGAAGATCGCGGCGGAACTTTCCGACGACGTGTGGACCGTTGCGCCGGAAACCGACCAGAGCGGGCTTGCCCATTCGCTGACGCTGTCCGAGCCGCTTCGGCTTCGGCAGATGGGCGAAAGGCAATATGCCCTGCGCGGCACGCCGACCGACTGCGTGATCATGGCCGTGCGCGAAGTGCTGCCGGATGCCCCGGATCTCATTCTCTCCGGCATCAATTCCGGCGCCAACATGGCCGATGACGTCACCTATTCCGGCACCATCGCCGCGGCAATCGAGGGCACGCTCCAGGGCGTGCGGTCGATCGCGCTCAGCCAGGCCGGGCGTTACGACAACGGCCGCCATTTTCCCTGGGAGGTGGCCGAGCGCCACGCCCTGCCGCTCATCCGCAAGCTGTTGCCGCTGGAACTGCCGGAAGGCACGTTCTTCAACGTCAACTTTCCCTGCTGTGCGCCGGACGAGGTTCAGGGCGTGCGGGTGACCGCGCAGGGCAAGCTCGAATCGGGGCTTTCGGTGGAGAAACGTACGGACGGGCGCGGCCTTCCTTACTATTGGCTGACATTCCGCGAGCGGCTCAGCGCCTTTGCCCATGACAGCGACCTCAACGCGGTCGGCGAGAATCATGTCTCTGTGACGCCGCTGAAGCTCGACTTGACCGATCATGCGGTTCGCGACAGGATCGCCGAAGCGCTTGCGTAGATGACGAGGTTTGACGGTGGCGACGAAGCTTCAGGAACGTGAGGGTTTTGCGGCCCTGGTGATGCGGCTGAGGGCCAGCGGCGTCACCAATCTCGATCTTCTCTCCGCCGTCGAGGCCACGCCGCGCTCCGCCTTCACGCCCTCGCACATGTCGCCCTATGCCTATTCCGGCCGCTCGATCCCGATCGAATGCGGCGCCTTCATGGAAGGCGCGGACCTTGCCATCCGCCTGATCGACATTCTCAAGGTCAAGCCCGGCCAGCGCGTCCTCGAGGTCGGAACCGGTTCCGGCTATACGGCTGCCATCATGGGGCGGGTCGCAGAGCGGGTGCTGAGCGTCGAGCGCTACCGCACGCTCGCCGACCTTGCCCGCAAGCGCATGACGGATCTCTCGCTGAAGAGTGTGGTGGTGCGGCAGGCCGACGGGCGCGAGGGCCTGAGCGGCGAGGGGACCTTCGACCGCATTCTCTACACTGTGGCGTTGCCGGAAATTCCTCGCGCGCGCGTTGAACAGCTTGTTTCCAACGGGGTGATCATGGCGCCGCTGCTGCGTGAGGGCGCGCCGCCCCTGATGGTGCGCATGACGCGGATCGGCAGCCGGTTCGAGCGCCAGGACCTGTTCGAGGTTCCTTATCTTGCCGCCGAGCGCGGCCTTTCGAAAGCGTTCTGAAGCCTTCCGGAAAGGGTGTTTCTGCCCCTCGCAGACGTCGCCCGGCCGTATCCCCGAACCCTCTTCAAACCGATTTTTCGCATTGTCGTCCGCGCCTTAACCGCACGGTAACTCTGTTAGGGTTAAAAACGGTGCAGTAAAGAGTTCAAGCGTACAGGGTCGGTTCATGCGTATTTCAGGTGTGCCGGAAGGCGGCAAGGCAACACAGCGTATTCTGCTCGTTTCGGCGCTGGCCATCATGGCCGCGAGCTGCAGTTCACAGAGCGCGCGGCTCGGCAGCAGTCCCGATACGATGACGACGGGTTCGGTCTCCGGCGTTCCGCAATACCGGCAGATGGTGCCGCCGGAAAATGTCGGAAGCGGCGGCTACCAGGCGCTTCCCTCCCAGAATTCCGGATCGGCCGTCGTCAGCCGTCAGCCGATCAATACCGCGACCACCGCCGGCTCGGGCGCCCGCATGGCAACGACGCCGGTTGCCGTGCAGAGCGGCAACCTGCCGTCGCCGCAACCGGTCCAGACCGCGGCCGTGACCCAGCCGGCCAATCCGTCCGCGACCTACAGCCGCGAGCAGGCCACCGTCGGCGCGCCGAGCAGCCTGCCGTCGCGCACCCAGGATGTCGCCACCAAACGCGTCATGATCCGTTCCGACGAGACGCTTGCCGCCTTTGCCGCGCGCAACGGCGCGACAGAACAGGATATCCTGCGGCTCAACGGGCTGACGAGCGCCTCGCAGGTGCGTTCCGGCCAGGTGCTGCTCGTGCCGCTGGTCTCCACCCAGTCGTCTGCCGCCAAGGCAACGGCCGAGGCCCAGGGCCTGCCGCCCGCATCCCCCGTTCCGACGCCGTCCAACGTGCCCGATCAACGCGTCGCCGTGCTGCCGACCACGCCGAGCAGCCGCGAAAAACAGAGCGCCGGCGCAACCGGCGCAAGCGCGACGTCCTCGGCATCGACCGGCCAGAACGGTGACGGGCGCACGCCTGCAGGCGGCAACGTCTATACCGTCCAGAGCGGCGACAGCCTCTATACGATTGCAAAGGCCAACGGCGTCACGGTCGATTCGCTGAAGGCCGCCAACGGTCTGACCTCGTCCAATATCCGCATCGGCCAGAAACTTGCCATCCCGACCGGCGCCGCCGCTCCGGCCCAGCCGGTGACGCCGGTGGAGACCGCGCAGAAGCCGGCGCCGCAGCAGACGCAGCAGAAGAGCGCCGCGTCAGGCAATCCCAAACCCTATCAGCCGCCGGCAGTCGAGCAGGAAGAGGTTGTCGTCCAGGAAGTCGCCGTTCGCAGCGACGCCGGAGAGGACGTCCCCGAAGGGACCGGCATCGCCACATACCGCTGGCCGGTGAAGGGCGCTGTCGTGGTCGGCTTCGGCCAGCCGGACGGCGACGAGCTTTCCGAAGGCATCGACATTTCCGTGCCGCAGGGCACGCCGATCAAGGCCGCCGAGAACGGCGTCGTCGTCTATGCCGATGACGGCCTGTCCGATTACGGCAACGCCATCCTCATCCGTCATGATGACGGCCGTGTGACCGTCTACGGCTATGCCGAGGAACTGAAGGTCAAGCGCGGCGACAGCGTCCAGCGCGGCCAGACCATCGCCACTTCCGGCATGACCGGCAAGGCGACGCGCCCGATGGTCCACTTCGAGGTCCGCGACAACACCAAGGCCGTCGACCCGATGCCCTATCTCAACGGCTGATCGTCTTGGGGCAGGCCGTCAGGCCCGCCCTCGGCTCAGCCCCCAAGGTGCCTGCGCTGGCGGCCGGCGATATCCTGGATGAACTGCCAGGCGACGCGGCCCGAACGTCCGCCGCGCGTCGTTGCCCAGGTCAGTGCTTCTGCGTGCAGCGCTTCTTTCCCGCCTTCAAGCCCGAAATGGGCGGCATAGCCGTCGATCATCGCGAGATAGTCGTCCTGGCTGCATTTGTGGAAGCCGAGCCAGAGACCGAAGCGATCGGACAGCGAGACCTTTTCCTCGGTTGCCTCCGACGGGTTTATCGCGGTCGACCGTTCGTTCTCGATCATGTCGCGCGGCATCAGGTGGCGTCGGTTGGAGGTGGCATAGAGCAGCACATTTTCCGGCCGCCCCTCCACGCCGCCGTCAAGCGCCGCCTTCAGCGATTTGTAGGCCGCGTCATCATGATCGAAGGACAGGTCGTCGGTGAACAGCAGGAACCGGTACTGCGACGTCTTGAGAATGTCGAGAAGCGCGCCGAGCGAACCGATATCCTCCCGGTAGAGCTCCACCAGTTTCAGCTTCATTGCAGGCTTGCGGGCGATCTCGGCGTGGATCGCTTTCACCAGCGAGGATTTCCCCATGCCGCGCGCGCCCCACAGGAGCGCGTTGTTGGCCGGAAAACCCTCGGCGAACCGCAGCGTGTTCTCGTGCAGGATGTCGCGCACATGGTCGACGCCCCGGATCAGGGCAAGGGGAACGCGACTGGGGGCTACCACGGGCGAGAGATAGCGCTCCTCCGGCTTCCAGACGAAACAGTCGGCGGCGTCGAGGTCATTTTCCCGCGGCCTCACCGGGCCCATGCGCTCCAGCGCGTCGGCCAGGCGTCTGACTTCGGCGATCAGCGCGCTTTCGGATGTCTTGTCCAAGTCTGCACTCCCGTGACATTGAAAAGAAAGGCGATAAGGCGCACAGCTTTTCGGTTTTTGCCGGGCTTGCAAGGTCGAAATGACGGCAAAATGATCGCTTCCCCCCAAAAACCACGCTTGTTTTTACGGCTGTTGTTGCATTGAACTGGCCTCCGACTATATACCGGCGACACATCCAAGGGGCATGAGCCCCGTTCATGGTCTGAGGAGTTTTAGACAACATGTTTAGCACGGCTTACGCCCAGGCAGCGGGCGGCGCAGGCGCGATGGGATCGGGTCTCGAAATGATCTTCCTGTTCGTGCCGTTGATGGCGATCTGGTATTTCCTGCTCATTCGCCCGCAGCGTCGCCAGGCAAAGAAACGACAGGAAACGCTGGCCGCGATCCGGCGCGGCGATCAGGTGGTGACGGGCGGCGGCATCGTCGGCAAGGTTACCAAGGTGGTCGACGACAGCGAACTCGAAGTCGAGATTGCCGAAGGCGTGCGGGTCCGGATCATGCGCAGCTATGTGTCCGACGTGCGCGTGAAGGGCGAGCCGGTGAAAACCGAGGATGCCAAGCCGAAAAGCTGACGAGCATGAACCCGGCCCGGTGTCGCCCACAAAAAGCGACATTGGGCCGGTATCGCTTTGCCACAGCTCGAACCGGGGCCGAACTGTCCCGGCCGGCCGGCCGAGAATAGAAAGGACGATGCCGAAAGGCGTCGTCTGCTTCGTGTAAACCGACGAACCGAGACCTCCATGCTGTATTTTTCCCGTTGGAAGACCCTATTCATCTGGCTTGTCGTGGCGCTCGGAGTGGTCATTGCCACGCCGAACCTCCTCAGCAACCAGCAACTGGCGAAGCTTCCGGGATGGATGCCGGACAGCAGGGTCACGCTGGGTCTCGACCTTCAGGGCGGTTCCTACATCATGCTGCAGGTTGACCGCAGCGACATCGTCACCGATCGCATGAACACGCTGGTCGACGATGTCCGCGCCGATCTGCGCGAGGCGCAGGTACGCTATACCGGCCTCTCGGGCTCGGGCGAGACGGCGCAGGTGCGCATCACCGATCCCGACCAGTATGTGACGGCCGAAGAGGCGCTGCAGCCGCTCGCCGAATACGTGAACGCCGGCACGCTGAACGGCGGCACTTTCCAGGAAGTGACCATCGATGACGACGGCAACGGGCTGATCCGGCTTGCGCTCACCGAACAGGGGATCGACTACCGCATGCGCTCCGCCGTGCAGCAGTCGATCGAGGTCATCCGCCGCCGCGTCGACGAGCTCGGCACCACCGAACCTCTGATCCAGCGCCAGGGCGACGACCGCATCATCGTCCAGGTGCCCGGTCTCGATGACCCGCAGCGCCTCAAGTCGCTGTTGAACCAGACCGCGAAACTGACCTTCCACATGGTCGATACATCGGTGAATGTGCAGGACGCCATCGAGGGCCGTCCGCCGGCAGGCGATGAAGTGCTTTACTCGATGGACGATCCGCCGGTGCCTTACGTGATTGAAAAGCGCGCGCTGATTTCCGGTGAAGACCTTGTCGATGCCAAGGCGGCCTTCGACCAGCGGACCAACGAACCGGTCGTCAATTTCCGCTTCGATTCGCGCGGCGCCCAGCGCTTTGCGCAGGCGACGCAGCAGAATGTCGGCCGTCCCTTCGCCATCGTGCTCGATAGCCAGATCGTGTCCGCGCCGGTGATCAACGAGCCGATCCTCGGCGGGTCCGGTCAGATTTCCGGCAATTTCACGGTGCAGGGCGCGAATGATCTTGCCGTGCTGCTGCGCGCCGGCGCACTGCCGGCGACGCTGACAGTGGTCGAGGAACGCACGGTCGGCCCGAGCCTCGGCGCCGATTCGATCCGCGCGGGCGTTCTCGCCTCCGTCATCGGCGCGGGCCTTGTTGTCATCTTCATGGTCGTCTTCTACGGCATGTTCGGCCTGGTCGCGAATATCGCGCTGTTCTTTAACATCGTGATGCTGATCGCGCTCCTGAGCGTCATCGGCGCGACGCTGACCCTTCCGGGCATTGCCGGCATCGTGCTGACCATCGGCATGGCGGTCGATTCCAACGTGCTGATCTATGAACGCATCCGCGAGGAGCGGCGACGCAACGGGCGAAGCGTGGTCCAGTCGGTCGATGCGGGTTTCCGCAAGGCCTTCGGAACCATCATCGACGCCAATCTGACGACGCTGATCGCGGCCGTGATCCTGTTCTTCCTCGGCTCCGGTCCGGTGCGCGGCTTCGCCGTCACGCTCGCGATCGGTATCCTGACCACGATCTTCAGCGCCTTCTACCTGACGCGCTTCATGATTTCCGAATGGGTTCGCCGCCGCCGTCCGAAGGAACTGCCGAAGGGCATCCGCACCGGCATGTTCGACGGGATCAACTTCTCTTTCATGAGTTTCCGCAGGATTTCCTTCGCCGCCTCGGCGATCCTGACGGTGGCTTCCGTTGTCGGCTTTGCCACGCACGGGATGAATCTCGGTATCGATTTTACCGGCGGTTCGGTCGTGCAGGTGGAATCGAAATCCGGCCCCGCCGATATCGGCCAGATCCGCTCCGACCTGAACAACCTCAATATCGGCGCCGTGCAGGCCCAGGGATTCGGCTCCGACAGGGATGTGCTGATCCGCGTCCCGGCGCAGGATGGCGGCGCCAATGCCGAACAGAGCGCGATTTCCAAGATCCGTTCCTCGCTCGAAAGCAGCTACGATTTCGTCCGCGTCGAGGTCGTCGGTCCGGTCGTCTCCGGCGAACTGTCCCGCTCGGCCACGATCGGCGTTCTCGCCTCTCTGATCGCGATCCTGATGTATATCTGGTTCCGATTCGAATGGCAGTTCGCCGTCGGCGCGATCATCGCGACCGCCCACGACGTGCTCCTGACCATCGGTATTTTCGTGCTGACGGGGGTCGAGTTCAACCTCACCAGTATTGCCGCGGTGCTGACGATCGTCGGCTATTCGCTGAACGATACGGTGGTGGTCTATGACCGCGTGCGCGAGAACCTCAGGCGATATCAGAAGATGCCGCTGCCGGAACTGCTCGACATCTCGATCAATCACACGCTGTCGCGCACCATCCTGACGGCCCTGACCACGATGCTGGCGCTCGCCGCGCTCTATCTTTTCGGCGGCGAGGTGATCCGTTCCTTCACCTTCGCGATGCTGTTCGGGGTGGCGATCGGCACCTATTCGTCGATCTATATCGCGGCGCCGATCCTGATCGCCTTCAAGCTCCGCCCGGACACTTTCCAGAAGAAGGACGAGGAAAAAGGCGCGCCCGAGGAACAGGGAACCGTGACGGGGATCTGAGCCGATGGCGCGTGGTATCGAGATTCGCGAGGCGCATTTTCCGGGCAAGGCGCCGATCGACACCTATGGCAATGGCGGCTTCCGCTTTGCCGACATGTCGCATCGCGGCTCGCTGCTGTGCGTGCCGTCCGGCATCCATGGCTGGGACGTGAGCGCGCCCGAGGAGATGAACATCGCTTCCTTCGAGCGGGTGCTGGACCAGGCTGACGAGATCGAGGTCCTGCTGGTCGGAACCGGCCTCGACATGGTGATCCTGCCCAGGCCGCTGCGCGAGGCCCTGCGTGAAAAGAAGATCGTCGCCGATCCGATGAATACCGGGGCGGCGGTCAGGACCTACAACATTCTGCTCGGAGAAGAGCGCGCGGTCGCCGCCGCGCTGATCGCCGTTTGAAACGACAAACGGTCTCAAACGCACTGGAGCAAGGCGCGTGACCGATCACGCCGAAACCGAACGACTTCTGCTTGCCGAACTGCGCGAGGCCGATCGCGACCGCTATCTGGCCGCGTTGCTGTCCCCCGCAGACAAGCGTCCGGCCCTTGCCGCGCTCTATCTCTTCAATGCCGAACTGGCCCGGGTGCGCGACCGCGTCAGCGAGCCCCTGCCGGGGGAGGTCAGGCTGCAATACTGGCGTGACCTGCTCGAGGGCGCCGACCACGGATCGACGGCGGCAAACCCGACGGCTGCAGCGCTTCTTGCGGCGATAGAGACCTACAACCTTCCGCGCGATCCGCTGGCGCGCATGTGCGAAGCGCGGATCTTCGACCTCTACGACGACCCGATGGACACGACGACGGATTTCGAAGGCTATGCCGGCGAAACGGCCTCGGCGCTCATTCAGCTCGCGAGCCTCGTGCTCGACCCGACGGCGGCCGCTGCCGGAGCGACGGCCGCCGGTCACGCGGGCGTGGCGCAGGCCGTTGCCGGTTCGATCCTGTTGCTGCCGCGTCACAGGGCCGCCGGTCAGGTGTTCGTGCCCGCCGAAATCCTGTCCGCCACGGGTCTTGATCGGGAAAGCTTCCTGATCGCCAGCGATCGCGAGCGGGTCGGCAACGCGATCCGCGCCTTCGCCGCGTTCGGTCTTTCCCACCTCTCCAGATTCAGGGCGGAGGGGCGGATCGCGAAAACGCTTGCGCCGGCCTATCTTCCTATGTCAGCCTCGGAGAACATTCTTGTAAAGGCCGAGGCTTTGGGAGAAAGTGCGCTGGAACACACGGTGCGGCCTTCGCAGTGGAAGAGGCAGCTTGTGATGATGCGCGCTTTGCTGTTTCGTAAGTTTTAAAGGCTATCTTGAAGCTCTGGCGCAGGCTCGCGGATCGCTTTCGACCGATCCCGCGGATTTTCCCATCAGGCGCATTTCTGCGGGACATCGAGCCTCAAATGTCGCAACAGGAGGATGCTGGCGAATGGAAACTTGGGTATGGCTTCTCGTTGCCGTGGTCGCCGCCATTGTTGCGTACTATTTCTTCGGCCGGGCGAAAGTGCAGAAATCAGACGGCGGGTTCACGGTTGAGGAAGCCCATGGCTGGGCGCGCCGCGAATTCAACCGCAGCTATCCCGACGAACGGGTCGCTTCCGTCATCGGCGATACCGAGCTGGAAACCTTTTTCCTGAGGCTTGCCGACGGCAAGGTCGGCATGTACCGCTCGCGGCGCGGCAAGGGGCAGGCGATCATCGTCCGGCAGAGCGAGTATCGCCTGCGCGCCTTGCCCGAAGCCAACGGCCTTCAGGTCGATTTCCCCGAGAGCGATTTCTTCAGCGGCAATTACCATTTCCTGAGCGAACAGGACGCCGCGGACGTCTCGACCTGGATGCTGAACGCCCGCTGACCTCCCCGGGAAAGTCCCGTCAGGCGTCCACCCAAGCCTTGCACGCCTCCAGCGCCCGTTTGGCGACGAGCTGTTTCTTCACCGATGACTTGGCCTTGCCGCGCGGGCGCTTTCCCGTTTCCGGATCGATCAGCGCGCCGGGCTCAAGCTCGGGGAACAGGCCGAAATTGATGTTCATCGGCTGGAAGGAGCGTTTGCCGCCTTCTTCCTCGTGCGAGATATGGCCGCCGGTGACATGGCCGAGCAGCGCGCCCAGCGCCGTTTCCGGCGGCGGGGCGACGGGTTCGCGACCCAGACGTTCGGCGGCCGCGAATCGCCCGGCCAGAAGCCCGATGCCGGCGCTTTCCACATACCCCTCGCAGCCGGTGATCTGGCCGGCAAAGCGGAGGCCCGGACGGCCCTTCAGCGCCAGCGTTCGATCGAGCAGCGTCGGCGCGTTCAGATAGGTGTTGCGGTGCAGGCCGCCGAGGCGGGCGAATTCGGCCTCCTGAAGGCCCGGAATCATCTTCAGGACGTCCTTCTGCGCGCCATAGCGCAGCTTGGTCTGGAAGCCGACCATGTTGTAGAGCGTGCCGAGCGCGTTGTCCTGGCGCAGCTGGACGACCGCATAGGGCTTTTCATCGGGCTTGTGGGCATTGGTGAGGCCCATGGGCTTCATCGGGCCGTGGCGCAGCGTCTCGCGGCCGCGCTCGGCCATGACCTCGATCGGCAGGCAGCCGTCGAAATAGGGCGTGCCCTCCCATTCCTTGAAGTCGGTCTTGTCGCCGGCAACCAGCGCGTCGATGAAGGCGTTGTACTCCGCCTCGTTCATCGGGCAGTTGATGTAGTCCTTGCCCGTGCCGCCGGGCCCGACCTTGTCGTAGCGGGACTGGTACCAGCAGATATCCATGTCGACCGTGTCGCGGTAGACGATCGGCGCGATGGCATCGAAGAAGGCGAGAGCCTCCTTTCCGGTCTTCGCGCTGATCGCCTCGGCAAGGGCAGGGGCGGTCAGCGGCCCGGTCGCGATGATCGTCTGATCCCACTCCTCCGGCGGCAGAGCCGTCATTTCCTCGCGCACGATCGTAATCAACGGATGGGCGGCGAGCTTTTCGGTGACGGCGTTTGAAAAACCGTCGCGGTCGACCGCCAGCGCGCCGCCGGCCGGCACCTGGTGCGCATCCGCGCAGGCCATGATCAGCGAGTTCGCCATGCGCATTTCGGCGTGGATGACGCCGACGGCATTGCTGGTCGCATCATCGGAGCGAAAGGAATTGGAACAGACCAGTTCGGCGAGCCCGTCGGTCTTGTGGGCCGCCGTCTCGCGCACGCCGCGCATCTCGTGCAGGATCACCGGAATGCCGCGACTGGCGATCTGCCATGCCGCTTCGGAGCCGGCAAGACCGCCGCCGATGACGTGGATGGGGTTCGGTGATATGCTGGGGTCGGGCATCGTTCAAACCGCAAGGTTGGCCGGCGCTTTCCGCCGGCGTGTTTCAGTTTAATCTGGGCACCGGAGCGGCCGGTGAACTTGGCTCTGCCAATGCCAGATCGGCGACGCGCCGTCGAGGGGCAATGGCCGATTTGTGCAGCGAAACGAATTTCTGAAAATATTCTGCGTCCGCCAAAAGTCTGTCACGGTTGACGTTATATGATTGCTGCAGCAAAGTTTGCAAACGTCAAGTCGTTGAAAGCGCTGAAACAACTGCTATGTCGTTGAGTGCGAAGCGCCGCCGGCGCCTCGCCAGCGATGCAAAATCCCTCGGTTAGAGAGCCGGAAAATCTCTGCCGCCGCGCTTCGGTTGATTTAGGTCATGTGATCTCAAACCGGTCTGAGGGATATAGCAAATCGATTTAAACGCCAATTTGATTTCGAAAAGGGGAATCGACATGGAACAGATCACGCCTGATGGAGCCCGGAATATTCTGGCGCCCGAAGAACTGGATCTGATGAATAGATACTGGCAGGCGGCCAATTACCTGTCGGTTGGTCAGATCTATCTGATGGGCAACCCCCTGCTGAAGGAGCCGCTCGCCGAAGAAGACGTCAAGCCGCGCCTGCTCGGCCACTGGGGCACGACGCCCGGGCTGAACTTCATCTATGTTCACCTGAACCGCGTCATCAAGAAATACGATGCCAGCACGATCTATATCTGCGGTCCCGGTCACGGCGGCCCCGGTCTGGTCGCCAATGCCTATCTCGACGGCACCTATACCGAAGTCTATCCGGAGATCACGGAAGACACGGAAGGCATGCGCAAGCTGTTCAAGCAGTTCTCGTTCCCCGGCGGCATTCCGAGCCACGTCGCTCCCGAAACGCCCGGATCGATCCATGAAGGCGGCGAGCTGGGTTACGCCCTGGTCCACGCATTCGGCGCGGCCTACGACAATCCCGACCTGATCGTTGCCTGCGTCGTCGGCGACGGTGAAGCCGAAACCGGCCCGCTTGCCGCGTCGTGGCATTCGAACAAGTTCCTGAACCCGATCAATGACGGCGCGGTTCTGCCGATCCTGCACCTCAACGGCTACAAGATCGCCAATCCGACCCTGATGGCCCGGATGAGCAAGAAGGACCTGACCGACCTCTTCCAGGGGTATGGCTACGAACCCTTCTACGTGGAAGGCGACGACCCGGAATACATGCATCAGCGCATGGCCGAGGTCATGGAAGAGTGCTACGCCCGCATCCGCGAGATCCAGTCGGAAGCCCGCGCCGAAGGCACGGTCTACGAAATGCCGCGCTGGCCGATGATCATCCTCAGGAGCCCCAAGGGCTGGACCGGCCCGAAATTCGTCGACAACAAGAAGGTCGAGGATTTCTGGCGCTCGCACCAGGTGCCGATCTCGGAAGCCCGCCAGAACGCCGATCACCGCAGCCAGCTCGAAGACTGGTTGAAGAGCTACGGCCCGGACAGGCTGTTTGACGAAAACGGCAGGCTGGTCCCCGAGCTGAAGGCGCTGGCGCCCGAAGGCGATCTGCGCATGAGCGCCAACCCGCACACCAATGGCGGCGTCCTGCGCAAGGAACTGAAGATGCCCGACTTCCGCGAACTCGCGGTGGACGTGACGCAGCCGGGCGCCGTGATGACCTCGGCAACCAAGCGTCTCGGCATGTTGCTGCGCGAAGTCATGAAGCTCAACGCCGAGGAACGCAACTTCCGCCTGATGGGCCCCGACGAAACCGCCTCGAACCGCCTGCAGGACGTTTTCGAAGTCACCGACCGCGTCTGGATGGCCGACATCCTTGAGTATGACGAAGGCGTTGCCCGCGACGGCCGCGTGATGGAAGTCCTGAGCGAACATCTGTGCCAGGGCTGGCTGGAAGGCTACCTGCTGACGGGCCGCCACGGTCTGTTCTCGTGCTACGAAGCCTTCATCCACATCATCGACTCGATGTTCAACCAGCATGCGAAGTGGCTGAAGACCACCCAGCATATGGCATGGCGCAAGCCGATCTCGTCGCTGAACTACCTTCTGACCTCGCATGTATGGCGTCAGGACCACAACGGCTTCAGCCACCAGGATCCGGGCTTCATCGACCACGTCGTCAACAAGAAGGCCGACGTCGTCCGCACCTATTTCCCGCCGGATGCCAACACGCTTCTGGTTGTCGGTGACCACATCCTGCGCACCTATAACCGCGTCAACGTGATCGTTGCCGGCAAGCAGCCGCAGCCGCAATGGTTGTCGATCGAGGAAGCCATCGTGCATTGCGACACCGGTCTCGGCGAATGGAAGTGGGCAAGCAACGTTCCGGAAGGCGAAGAGCCCGATGTCGTCATGGCTGCGGCCGGCGACGTCCCGACGCTGGAAATGATGGCCGCCGTCGACATTCTCCGCCAGAAGCTGCCGGAAATGAAGGTCAAGGTCGTCAACGTCGTCGACCTCATGGCCCTGCAGCCGAAGGAAGAGCACCCGCACGGCATCCGCGACGCGGACTTCGATGCGCTCTTTACCGAGAACAAGCCGGTCATCTTCGCCTATCACGGCTATCCCTGGCTCATTCACCGCCTGGCCTACCGCCGTCACAACCACAACAACATCCACGTTCGTGGCTATGTTGAAGAGGGAACGACGACGACGCCGTTCGACATGGTTGTCCAGAACCGCCTCGACCGCTACCATCTGGCCATGGACGCGATCGAACGTGCAGGCGGATTTGGCGAAAGAGGCGCGGCCGCATTGAACTATCTCAAGGAAATGCGCGCCAAACACCACGATTATGTCCGCGAGCATGGTCAAGACATGCCGGAGATTCTCGATTGGAAATGGCCTTATCCCAAGGGCTGATCCAATTTTCTGAAGCCTCGCGCACCGCCTCCTCCCAGGGCGGTGCGCTCACCATTTCTGGATAGCGATTATGAATGGCACAGTACTGGCATTGAATGCCGGATCATCCAGCCTCAAATTCCGTCTTTACGAAGTCGAGGGTGATCATTTTTCTCTTGTCCTGCGCGGTCAGTTTGACGGCGTAAACGAAAACCCCCGTCTTGTTGTGAAGGAAGCCGGCGGCAAGGAAATCTGCAATATGGATCTCGAAATCGGGGAACATATGCAGGAAGACATGCTCGAGCGCATCTTCGGCGTCATCAAGCCCTACACCGCAAACAGCCCGCTGCAGGCCGTTGGTCATCGCGTGCTTCACGGCGGCGGCCGGTTCGCCGATCCGGTCCTGCTCGATGACGAGATCGTTTCCTACCTCGAGACGCTTATTCCCATGGGGCCGCTGCACCAGCCGGCCAACCTCGCCTCGATCAAGCTTTTCCGTCGCATCCGTCCCGACCTTCCCCAGGTCGCATGCTTCGACACCGCCTTCCACGTCAATATCGACGAGCGCGCGGCGCGCTATCCGATCCCGCTGGAATATGAAGCCAAGGGTTACCGCCGCTTCGGCTTCCACGGCCTGTCCTACACCTATATCGCCGATCGTCTGCGCGAGATCTCGGACTATCTGGTCAAGAAGCGCACCGTCGTTGCCCATCTCGGCAGCGGTTCGTCGATGTGCGCCATGCGCAACGGCAAGGCCATCGACACGACCATGGGCCTGACGCCGCTCGGCGGGCTGATGATGGGCACGCGCTCCGGCACGGTCGATCCCGGCCTGGTGCTGACGCTGATGGAAGCGGAGAACCTGACGCCGGCAGAAATCAAGCACATGCTTTACTACAAATCCGGTCTGCTTGGCGTTTCCGGCATTTCCGGCGACCTGCGCGTGCTGATGGAAAGCAAAGACCCGAACGCCAGGAAGGCGATCGATCTGTTCGTCTTCCGCGCCTGCCGCGAACTGTCGATCATGGTCGCCACCATGGAAGGCATGGAATCGCTGGTCTTCAGCGCCGGCATTGGCGAGAACTCGCCGGTCATCCGCAAGATGATCTGCGACCGTCTCGGCTGGCTCGGGGTTCAACTGGACGACGACGCCAACAACGCCAATGCGGAAATCATCTCCTGCCCGGAAAGCCGCGTGGAAGTCCGCGTCATTCCGACCGATGAGGAAATCGTTCTTGCCCGCCAGACCGCGCGCGTTGTCAGCGAGGCGGTGAAGGCGGGGCGGGAACCGTCCTACGCCTGATCCTTCGGTCCTTTTCGCGACGAACCGACATGCCCGTGCGCAAGCGCGGGCATTTTCATGTCCGGCGTCGCCTTTCGAGGAACCGCGTTCCCTGAAGCGCGATCAGGATGACCGCAACGCCGAGGAAGATGCGGGGCGGCGGGACTTCGCCGAAGAAGAAGAAGCCGGCGGCGGCGGAAAAGAACACCGAGAGGTAGCCGAAGGGCGCCAGAAGGCTTGCATCGCTTTTCTGATAGGCCTTCAGCCAGCAATATTGCCCGGCCTGGGCCAGGAACCCGATCAGCGCCAGCGCCGGCCAGTGGGCAAGCGGCACGGGCTGCCAGACGAAGAGGGCCGGCGGGCCCGTGAGCAGCACGAGGCCGACCGTATAGAAAGCCATCATCACGATCGTGCTCTCCTCGGCCAGTTTTCGCGTCTGGATGGTCGCCATGGCGCCGAAGAGAATGCTGGCAAGCACCGCCAGCAGGCCGGGATTGAGTTCGACCTCATTCGGCGAGACGATGATCAGTGCGCCACCAAAGGCGATCGCCGCGCCGAGCCAGCGCAGCCGGCCGACGCGCTCGCCGAGCAGAAGCGCGGCAAGGCCCATGGTCACCAGCGGCCGGGTGAAGCCGAGCGCGTTGACCATGACCAGCGGCAGCATGGCAAAGGCGAGGAAGTTCGATGTGAGCGCGATGGCATTGCAGGTCACGCGGAAGGCATTGCGCAATGGATAGCGCATCGTTTTCAGCGCCGCGCGGTTCTTCACGACCATCGGCAGGATGAAGAGAAGGCCGACGAGGGCACGGATGAACACAAGCTGGATGGCCGGATAGGCGACGCTGTTGGCCTTCACCAGCGCGCTCATGAAGGTCACCAGCGTCATGTCCGCCATCAGCCAGGCGATGCCCTGGCCGGCCGTGTTCTTCGCGTCCTTCGGCGTTTCTTCCGCGCTCAAGGCTTCATGCCGGCTGGATCAGGTTCGCCATCAGACGGAAGGCGCCGGGAACGAGCCGGTCCATCTGGTGGTGGAGCACGAGGCTGGTGTGGGTGTGCCGGCCCTTGCCGATCCTGGCCGTAACGAGCGCGCCCTCGAGAGGCTTTTCGTCCGCGTCATGCATGGCAAGAAGCGGCTGGTAGGCGCCGTCCCATTCAGCCGCGAAATAGAGCCCGCGCTCCTTGTGCCAGCCGGCCCAGTCGTCCGCCGCGATCCGGTTCGGACCGGTGAGGAGCGGGTGGTCGGGAGCCAAAATCTCGACGTCGGCATCGGGGTTGGTCACGCGCCAGCGCAGCGATGGCGAGCCGATCCTGAGATAAAGCGGCGGCGTTGCCTCGGGCGACCAGCCGTCCGAGGGACGGTGATAGAGCGTCACCAGATGGCCGCCATCCTCGACGAAGCGGTGGAGTTTCTTTGTCACCGCCGCAAGATCCGGGCGGGTGCCGAAGGCGAAGATGCCGATGACGATCGTGGTGAAGGCTGAGAGATCGCCGGAAAGGGCCGTCGAATCAAGCTCGGTGACATCGAGCCCCATGCGTTTCAGCCATGTGCCGACAGTGTCCGCGCCGCCGCCGACATAGCCAATCTTCGCGCCATCCGGCAGGACAAGGTCGAGGGTGAGGACGCTCAGCACTTCCGGTCGGATGAAACGGCTGCGCCCGATATGAGGGTAGGTGAAGGGCGTTATGTTGGATGCCGATTTGCCGTCTATTTCCGGGACGATGCGCGCGAGACCGGGCGTTGCCCGTTGCGGCAGGTCGAGACGGTAGCGCTCGCCCGTTGCGCTCACCTGAAACCCCTCGGGCGCGTTGAAGCGAAGTGTGAGGTTTGGAGCATCGCTTTGTGCGATGAATGAAAGGGTATGGTTAATATTCTGTATTGGAACGATAAATGCGTTCGGCTTCAGGGTGAGGGAGAGCGCCGGAACGATGGGCAGCGCGGTTTCGAGATCGAAGTGGCCGGCGGCCTTGCGGCCTGAAATTTCAGTTTCAAGCTTCACCGAGACCGGACCATTGCCGCCGAGCGACGACCAGAGCGGCGGATACTGGTTTGTCAGCGGCGCATCATCGGCGACGGCAAGCGAGAAACGGATGATGCCGGCCTCTTCCGCTGGCTTTGATGCCGTGACGCCCTTTGGCAGGAGCGGCGTAACAGTCGTTTCCGCCTCGCCGGCGTCTTCGCCCAGAACAACGGTCAGGCTTGTCTCGCCGCCTGGCGTCAGGCACTCGGCCGCGCCATAGGCCCGTTCAAACACGGCAGCAGCCTCCAGCAGCGCCGCATCGATCTCGGCAAGCTTGCGGGTGAGCCTGTGTCCCTGGCTTTCGATGAAGCCGTCGGGCGCAGCGTTGAGCGCGGCCTCGATCGTGCCTGCGGCGGAGACGAGGCTGCGGGTTACGGCGTCGCGATCGGGAAAGGCGGAGATTGCCGCAGCGGTCGCGGCATCGGCCGTCACAAGATCATGGGTGAGCGTCTCGGCCTCGCCGACGCAGAGATCGGCCAGCGTCTTCGGCAGTCCGTCGAGGATTGTCTCCTCCGGCGTGCTGCCATCGGGACCGAGCAGAAGATGGAGCTTCCATGCATGGTCCGGCCGTTCCGGCCACCAGCCCATGCCCTGCGAGGCGTGGTAATAGCGCGACCATTCGCCGATGCGGTCATAATCGGCGCCCGTTGCCGGATCGCGCCCCTCGGCGGTCACGGTGACGGTCGCGGGCGGCGGGGGCAGGTCGTCATCATAGGTTCCGCCCCCTCCGGACCAGGCGGGAAGGTAGTATTTGGCCACGCGCCACGGCCTCAGGCCCTCGGCGAAATGCTCCGGATAGGCGGTCTCGTCGGCAGCGAGGCGGATCGCGGTCTCGGCGGCGCGCGTCATGGCGCGGTGGTGGCCATGCTGGCCGGGAACGTCGAGAAATGTCGGGATGACGATATCGGGCCGCTCCCTGCGGTAGGCACGCACCAGTCGCTCGACGATACGCTCCTCGCCCCAACGGGCGAAGGTGGCGTCGCCGTCCTTGGAAAAGCCGAAATCATGCACCGGGTCGTCCGGCCCGTGACCGAGCCAGTGGATGTCGGCATCGAGCGCGCGGGCGGCTTCCTCCATCTCGCGCGTTCGAAGCACGCCGAGCGCGCCGAGCCGTTCCGGCCCGAGCACGTTCTGCCCGCCTTCGCCGCGCGTCGAGCACGCAACCACGATCCGCATGCCGAGCCCGAAACGGAAAAAGGCGAGCATGCCGGACTGTTCGTCATCCGGATGCGCGCCCGTGTTCATCATCGTCACCGGCGATTTCAGCCGGGAGAGCGCCCTGTGCAGGCGTACGAGCGAAGATGAGGTCATTTCCTGTTCAATGCGCTGGCGCGGCGTAAGCATGTCGTTCCCCGTTGTTCTGTTTGTCAGGCCACCTGCCGGGCGGGCGGCAATGTCTCGAGTTTCGGCGTCAGGATCTCGAAAAGCGGCAGGGCGGCGGCGCCAAGGGCGGCCGTATACTGCCCGGTCTGTCCGCGCATGACGCGCGGCTGCGCGCGGTTCGAGCGGGCGGCGACCGATGGCGGCAGCGCCGGCATGCGGACAATCAGCGCGTCCATGACGGCGTCCGAAAACGCGCCGCTCAGGATGATGGTTTCCGGATCGAAGATGTTTTCAAGCAGACCGATGACGGTGGAAAGATGCGCCGCCGCTTCCGCGATCCAGGCTTCCACCACTGGATCTTCGTTTTTAAAAAGCGATTCAATTTCAGATATTTGGGGGCGTTCTCTGTCACAGGCATCGAAACGTTCATGCAGCGCATGAAGTGAGGCGTAGCGTTCCAGGCAGCCGTGCTGGCCGCACGGGCATGGTCTGCCCGAAGGCACGACCGGCACATGGCCGATTTCGCCGGCATTGCCGAAAGCGCCGCGATAGGGCGCGCCGTCCTGAATCATGCCAAGACCGATGCCGGTGCCGAAATAGAGCATGCAGAAATGCTGGGTCGCGTGGCCGGCGCCGAACAGCCGTTCGGCAACGGCGGCCGCGGCGGCATCGTTTTCCAGCGTCACATCAATGCCGCAGGCGGTCTCCAGCGCCGCCTTGACGTCGATGCCGTTCCAGCCGGGAAGGGTGGTCGGACCGACAAAACTCATGCCCTCGATGCCGAACGGGCCGGGCATGACCACGCCGACGCCGAGAAGCGGCGCCTCGACCGACCTGCGGGCGCGCTCCACCTCCAGCGCGAAGACGGGCAGGGTGCGCTCCGGCGTGGTGCCGTTAAGGGGAACGATGCGCTTGTAGCGGAGCACGCCGGTCAGATCGAGCACGGTCACGACCATCTGGTCGGTCGCGATCTCGACGCCGACGGTGGCAGCCCCTTCGGGGTTTACCGCAAACTGGATCGGCGGCTGGCCACGTCCCGTGCGCCGCCTGCCGGTCGCCATCAGCAGGTTTTCACCAACGAGATCGTCGACGATATTGGCGACAGCCTGCGCCGTCAGATGCGTGTGCCGCGCGATCTCCATGCGTCCCAGCATGCCGTGCTGGCGCACCAGATCGAGAACCACGCGTCGGTTGTGTTCCCTGTTGCGTTCCGGATTGTTGCCGATGGCCGAAGGCGCGCGTGTCTTCTCGTTCATGTCCGTTCGCTTTCCGATGGTCTCAGTCTGGGGCCGGTCCCTTCTACCGTCAATATAATAATTCAACTAGATTATCTTATTGACAAACGCGCGGCGTCACGCGACCGTATCGGCGAGGCGCCGGAGAAACGGCGCCCCGGCGCCGCCGCAGGCGCCTGCATAAAGCGAACAATGGCCGCCGCCCCTGGCAGGCGGCTTTCGGGAACAAACAAGCCCCGGACGCGGCGGGACGCCGCACATGGGGAAGTGGAGATTTCAATGCGCAAGGCACTTCTGCTCGCCGGCCTGATGTCCGGCATCAGCATGGTCTCGGTCAATCCGGCAAATGCCGTCGAGATCGAATACTGGCAGTATATCTACGAGACCCGCGTCAACGCGATGGACCAGCTGATCGAGAATTTCGAGGCGGCCAATCCGGATATCACCGTCAAGCAGGTGACCTTTCCCTATGCGGACTACCAGACCCGCATTGTCGCCGCCAACATGGCCGGCAAGGGCCCGGACGTGATGCAACTCTTCTATGGCTGGCTGGACAAGTTCGTCGCCGGCGGTCTCCTGCAGCCGCTGCCGCAGGATGCGTTTCCGCATGATGAGATCGAGAGCGCGTTCTTCACGATCGTAACCGCGATGAAGCGCGACGGCGAATATTACGGCCTGCCGACGGCGGTGCGCTCGCTGGCGCTGTTCTACAACAAGAAGCTTTTCGAGGAGAACGGCCTCGATCCGGAAAACCCGCCGCAGACGCTGGATGAGCTGGTTGCCGCCGGCAAGGCGATCGCCAAGTTCGACGATGCCGGCAATATGGTGACCGAGGGCATGACGCTCGACATGGCCGGCCAGGACCACCAGTGGTGGCGCGAAGTGCTGGTGCGCCAGTTCGGCGGCGTGCCCTATGAGGACGACTATCGCAAGGTGACCTATGACAGCCCGGAAGGCACCGAGGCGCTTGAATTCTACACCGGCCTTCAGATGGACGAGAAAATCGGCCAGTCCGGCTTCATGGATGAAGGCCAGGCCGCTTTCCGCGCCGGCAAGGCAGGCATGACCATCGACGGCACCTTCCGTCTCGGCTCGTTCAGCCAGATCGAGGATTTCGACTGGGCCGTGACCGAGCTGCCGGCCAATGCCGACGGCATGCGCTCCAACTATTCGAGCTATTTCGCAAACGGCATCGGCGCCAAGGTGAAGGGCGAGGAGCTTGAGGCCGCGGAAAAATTCCTGACCTATCTGACCTCGCCGGAAGCCATGGGCATCTGGCTCGATGTGGTCGGCGAACTGCCGGCGCGGCGCGCCGTGGCGCTGACGGACGAGAACACGTCGAACCCGATCTACGGGCCCTTCCTCAAGGGCCTCGACTATGCCCACACCACGCTGTTCGTGGACGAGGCCGCCCAGCGCCAGGTTGCCATCGACATGGTCAACCGGGTGATCCTGAACGGCCAGTCTCCTGCTGACAGCATCAAGGAGGCGGCCGAGGAAGAACAGGCCATCATCGACGACGCGATGTAAGCCGGGTCGGGCCGATGTCTTCACAGGCTGAAAACACCAAGGGGGCGGCCGCCGGCCGCCCCGAGGGCGGCGGTTTTGCCGACCGTTTCTCCATGCACACCAAGCGCCTCGTCTGGGTCTGGACCTTTCTGGCGCTGCCGGTGCTGTTTTACAGCGTCATCCGTTTCTACCCGACGCTCGACGCCTTC
The DNA here is from genome assembly GCF_001578105.1 of Martelella sp. AD-3. Taxonomy (GTDB): domain Bacteria; phylum Pseudomonadota; class Alphaproteobacteria; order Rhizobiales; family Rhizobiaceae; genus Martelella. The sequence continues at coordinate 1,464,136 of NZ_CP014275.1, forward strand.
CGGCTGTCGCTGACGGACTGGAACCTGATGCGCCCGCCGAAATTCATCGGCTTCGAGAACTACGCCAAGCTCTTCGCCGATCCGGATTTCTGGCAGGTGTTCAAGAACACCTTCGCCTATCTAATCTTCGGCACGCCGATCTCGCTGGTGCTGTCCTTCACTATCGCCTTTTTTCTCGATCGCGTGCGCTTTGGCCACGGGTTTATCCGGGCGCTCTATTTCATGCCGTTCCTGACGACGGCGGCGGCCATGGCCTGGGTCTGGCGCTGGTTCTATCAGCCGGCCCCGATCGGCGTCATCAATGACGTGCTCTCCGCTCTCGGCCTGCCGCAGCAGCCCTTTCTGCGCTCGACAACACAGGCGCTGCCCTCGATCATGGTGACGGCCATCTGGGCCGGTCTCGGCTTCCAGATCATCATCTTCATGGCGGGGCTCCGCGCCATTCCGACGACCTTTTACGAGGCGGCGCGGATCGACGGGCTTGGCGAATGGGCGATCCTGCGCAGGATCACGCTGCCGCTTCTGAAGCCCACCACCGTGTTTCTGGTCGTGCTGTCCTCCATCGGTTTCCTCAGGATCTTCGACCAGGTCTACAACATGACCACGAATGATCCGGGCGGGCCGCTTGGCACCACCAAGCCGCTTGTGCTGATGATCTACCAATCGGCCTTCTCATCCTACCAGATGGGTTATGCCGCGGCCCAGACCGTCGTTCTCTTCCTCATTCTCCTCGTCATTTCGCTGCTGCAGCTCTGGATCCTGAGGGACAAGTCATGAGTGAACTTCGCCAACAGGATGCGGTTTCGCGTTACAAACCGAAGGTGCGGCCGGGCAGGGTGCTGATGTGGACGCTGCTTTTCATCGGCGGCGTCATCATGATCACGCCGCTGCTCTTCATGTTCTCCACCTCGCTCAAACCCGCAAGCCAGGTCTATGACCTGCGGCTGATCCCGCAGGACCCGACGTTTTCGAACTATGTGAAAGTGTTGACGACCACAGGCTTTGGCCGCTGGTTCTTCAACTCGCTGCTGGTGGCCACGATCGTCACCTGCTCGAACGTGTTCTTCGACAGTCTCGTCGGCTACACGCTGGCGAAATTCCGCTTTCGCGGCCGCCGCTTCATCTTCCTGGCGATCCTCTCGACGCTGATGATCCCGACGGAAATGCTGGTGATCCCCTGGTATCTGATGTCGGCCAATTTCGGCTGGCTCGACAGCTATTGGGGCATCATGTTCCCCGGCATGATGACCGGCTTCGGCACCTTTCTGATGCGCCAGTTCTTCGAGGGCGTGCCGGACGATTTCATGGAAGCCGCCCGCATCGACGGCATGAACGAGTTCGTCATCTGGTGGAAGATCGCCATGCCGCTCGTCGCGCCGGCGCTCTCGGCGCTTGCCATCTTCACCTTCCTCGGCAACTGGACCGCCTTCTTCTGGCCGCTGATCGTCACCACCTCGAGCGAGCTTTATACGCTGCCCGTCGGCCTTTCGAGCTTCGCTGTCGAAGCCGCGATCCAGTGGGAGATGATCATGACCGGGGCAGCGCTTGCGACCATACCCACGCTCCTCGTCTTCCTCATCTTCCAGCGCTACATCGTGCGCGGGGTGATGCTGGCCGGCGTCAAGGGATAGACCCATGAACACCATTGATCCCCAAAAGGACGATACCAGCCGTTTTCCTGATCCCGTTTACAAGGAAACCGTGCTCAAGCCCTTGTTTGACGGCGCAAAAACGCATTTCGTCGAAGGCTTCCGCGCAATCGACCGCGCCCATCTGGTCATGCTCGCAGAGACCGGTATCCTGACCGCCGGACAGGCGGGAGAGATCGCTGACGCACTCGTCGCCATCGACGCCGAAGTTGACCCCGCCACGCTGGACTATACCGGCGAGGTCGAGGATTTTTTCTTCCTGATCGAGAAGGAACTGAAGGCCCGGCTCGGTCCGGATCTCGGAGGTCGCCTGCATACCGCGCGCTCGCGCAACGACATTGACCACACGCTCTTCAAGTTCAATCTGCGCCGTTATGTCGATGCCGCTGCCGACCGGGCAATCAAGCTTCTCGCTGCCATGATCGATGCGGCCGAGCGCGAGAAGGCGACGCTGATCGTCGCCTATACCCACGGCCAGCCGGCGCAGCCGACCACCTTTGGCCATTATCTCGGGGCCGCGATCGAGGTGCTTTCGCGCGATATCGAGCGGCTGTTCGAAGCCCGCAGAACCGTCGACCTGTCGCCGATGGGTGCTGCCGCGATCACGACCTCCGGCTTTCCGATCGACCGGCACCTGATGGCGGAACTTCTCGGTTTCTCCGCGCCGCTCCAGAATTCCTACAGCTGCATTGCCGCCGTCGATTACATCACCGCCACCTATTCCGCGCTTGAACTCATGTTCCTCCATCTCGGACGGCTGATCCAGGATTTCCAGTTCTGGACGAGCTTCGAGGTCGGCCAGCTCTATGTGCCGAACGCACTGGTGCAGATCTCCTCAATCATGCCGCAGAAGCGCAATCCGGTACCGGTCGAACATATGCGCCATCTGGCAAGCCAGACGGTGGGCCGCGCTCAGACGGTGCTGACGGTGATGCACAACACGCCGTTCACAGACATGAATGACAGCGAAGGCGAAACGCAGGCGATGGGCTATCAGGCTTTTGACAGCGGCATGCGCGTGCTGGAGCTGATGACGAGCCTCATCGCGCAGGTGCGCATCAACGGCAAGCGCGTTGCCGCCAATCTCGACCGCTCCTGCATTACCATCACCGAACTGGCCGACAGCCTGGTACGGCGCGAGGCCTTGTCCTTCCGTCAGGCGCACGAGATCGCCGCCGATGTGGCCCGCGCCGTGGTTGCCACGGACGGGGCGCTTGGAACGGATGGCTATGGCCCCTTCAGAAACGCCTTCGCCGACCATGCGGGCAGGGAAACGGCGCTGGACGAAGAGGCCTTCCGCGAGATCGTCTCGCCGGACTATTTCGTTGCCGTTCGCAAGCGCTATGGCGGGCCGGCGGAAGAGCCGCTCGATGCCGCCATAGCCGGCTACCGCGACAGTCTTTCCGCATTTCAAAACCAAGCCGACGCGCTTGCCGCCCGCCTGGAAGCGGCGGCGGACGAACGCGGCAACCGCTTCGAACGATTGAGGGGAAAAGCATAATGGCTTCAATCGCACTGGAAAAACTGGTGAAGCGCTATGACAAGGTCGAGGCCGTGCATGGCATCGATCTCGAGATTGCCGATGGCGAGTTCGTTGTCTTTGTCGGCCCATCGGGCTGCGGCAAGTCGACGACGCTCAGGATGATCGCCGGTCTTGAGGAGATTACCGGCGGTACGCTGAAGATCGGCGAGGCGGTGGTCAACGAGCGGGCGCCAAAGGCGCGCAACATCGCCATGGTGTTCCAGAACTACGCAATCTATCCGCATTTGACCGTGCGCCAGAATATCGGTTTCGGCCTCTACACGTCGAAGCTTTCGAAAGAGGAGAAGAATGAGCGGATCGACGAGACGGCGCGCATTCTGGGCCTGACCGATTATCTGGAGCGCCGCCCGGCAGCGCTTTCCGGCGGCCAGCGCCAGCGCGTCGCCATCGGCCGCGCCATGGTGCGCAACCCCTCGGCCTTCCTGTTCGACGAGCCGCTGTCCAACCTCGATGCCCAGCTTCGCGCGCAGATGCGTATAGAAATCAAGAAGTTGCATCAGGAACTTAAGACAACGACTGTCTATGTGACCCACGACCAGGTCGAAGCCATGACCATGGCCGACCGGATCGTGGTGATGAAGGATGGCTATATCCTGCAGACAGGCACGCCGGTCGACCTCTACGAGAACCCCGCCGACGTATTCACCGCGCGTTTCATCGGCTCGCCGTCCATGAACATGCTGCCGGCAGCGGCGTTCGGCGACCAGGCGGCCGGTTTTGCGGGCGAGGGCGACGTGCTGGTCGGCATAAGGCCGCATGACCTTCTTGCCGTCGTTGACGGGATCGTGCCGGAAGGCGCGGTCCTGACGCTTGAAGGCGTGGTCGAGGCCGTCGAACCGCTGGGCCCGGAAACCATGGTGCACCTGAATGTCGCCGGCAAGCCGTTGATCGCCACCTCGCCGGGCACGCTCTCGCCTGCCGTCGGCAGCAGCGTTGCCTGCACGGTCCAGCCCGGCAAGCTCTATCTCTTCGACGCCGCGACAGAAAAGAGCCTCGGTCGCAGATGACAGCCGGACATGACGAAAGACGGGCGGTCCTCAGCGTGGGGCGGATCTATTGCGACCTGATCTTCACCGGACTTGACCGTCTGCCGGTGCTCGGGCGCGAGGTTTTCGCCCACGACCTGACAATCGCCGCCGGCGGCGGCGCGTTCATTTCCGCCGCCCATTTCGCCGGCATCGGACGCCATGCGGCCCTTGTCGGTCGGCTGGGGCATGATCCGCTGTCGCGCGCCATCGAGCGCCAGCTTGAGACTTCAGGAATCGATCTCGGCTTCCTGGAACGCGCCGACGATGCCGGCCCGCAGGTGACCGTCGCCTCCGTGCTTGACGGCGAGCGCGCCTTTCTGACCAAGCGGGCAGGGCGGGCGGAGCCTTCAACGCTTGATGATGCGCTTGCCTGGCGGAAGGCCGGCCATCTTCACATTGCCGAATACGCAACGCTTGCCGAAATGCCGGATCTTGTGACGCGCGCGCGCGCGGCGGGGCTTACGGTCTCGCTCGATCCGAGCTGGGACGATAGTTTGATCGGTGATCCGGGCCTCATCGCCGCCTGTCAGGGGGTGGACGTCTTTCTGCCCAATCTGGAGGAGGCGCGCATCATTACCGGCGAGAACGAGCCGGCGGCGATGTGCGACCGTCTGGCCAAGCATTTTCCCGTCGTCGCGATCAAGGCCGGGGCAGAGGGGGCCTATCTTGCGGCATCCGACCTTCGTCTTCACGCGCCCGCCGAAGTCGTCAGCGTGATCGACACGACCGGCGCCGGCGATGCCTTCAACGCGGGCTTCGTTGACGCCTGGCTTGACGGCGAAGCCCTTCAGCGCTGCCTTGCCGCGGCGATCGGCGCCGGCAGCAGGGCCGTGCAGGTGGCCGGCGGGGCGGGCGCGGGCGCCGCCGACACCGCTGCCCCCGAAAACGGCACATAAAGCCGGGCGGCTCAGCGCAAAAAAGGCTCGTCGCCGCCGGACCGGCGCCGCACCGTTTTTTTGCCGGATTTCTTTTCACAGGCTTGATCGGCGAAACAAAAACGCCTATCAGAGCCCTCACCGGAGAGGTGGCCGAGTGGTCGAAGGCGCTCCCCTGCTAAGGGAGTATACCAGAGATGGTATCGAGGGTTCGAATCCCTTCCTCTCCGCCAGATATCCAATTCATGTAATTGATTTCATTTTGTTTATTTGGATATCGATTTTTCGATCCTAATTCTGATCCTAACGGCAGAAACGACTCATCTTGACGGTTGAAGCGTGCTTATGAGCTGCCGGATGCTCGCGTTCAGTTCCTGCGTCTGGTCTTTGAAGCCCTTCATCTGCTCTTCGATGCGGGCGAGGCGGTCAACGGTATCGTCGCGATACTCTTCCATCCGCGAGACGCGGGATTGGAGGGCCTGGGTCTCGGCCTTTGTCGAGCTGTCTTGCTGAAGCTCCCTGATCGAGACCTTGATTTCCCGGATGTCTTCCTGATTGGCCTCGGCATTGTTTTTCACGGCGTAGTAGCCGCCGACAATCGTGACGATGAAGACGAGCGCCGTCAGGATATTTCCGAGCGAAATGCGCATATCGAGCTTTGGCGTTGTCATTCCCAGCACCCCATTCTCTGGCCGGCGCGGTCATTGCCAATGACGTTGGTTGCGCCCTGAGGGTCCGCCTGAATAAGCGCGGCGGTCCCGCCCGGGGAGAGATTATTTTTGCGGAAGGGCGCGCAGCTCGTCGCACTCTGGCACCCTGCCAACGTAAGACACGCAAAGATCATAAGGAGACATGGCTTGTAATTTGGCATCGTCTTTCGTCCTGTCTTGCCAGGCCTCAAGGGCTTTTCGAGCGACGGCCGCACGTTCATCGAGAATGCCCTGGCGATGCGCCTTCGGTATGAAGATCAGCACGCCCAGGATGATGATGACCGCCGCGCCAACGGCGGCTGCGGCAAGAGCGATGACGATGCTTTCGATCTTGTCGAACATCACGCGGTCTCCAGCGCATCCTCGTTGGCAGCCGCCCGCCGCTTCGCCCAGAGCCGATAGACAAGCGCGCCGAGCATCACGGCGACGCCAAGGGCGGCCAGTGCGGCGGAAACCCTGTTGATCGCATCGATTGATGCGAACGGCGCGAGCTGGTCCTGCGCCTGTGACAGGGCCGCCGTGACGGCACCGGCCCCGAGCGCGGCGTCGGCGGGCGCGACAGGTGGCGCCTTTTTGATATCTGCGGCGTTCGCCTTGGCATTTGCCCCTTCGACGGGCTGAACCGTCATCATCGCACCAGTGGCGCCGTCGATTGCGGAGCGCCCCTTGAGCTGGATGCTGTTCGCCTCGGCCATCGCAAGTCCATTGGCGCGCATATGCGACACCCGCGCGGACCAGCCGCCCTTAAACGTCGGCCATGTGGAAAGGCGTTTCAGCATCGCGAGGCGTCGGTTGCAGATATGATTGACCAATGCCCGGTGGTCGGGGCAGCTCATAATCGCGTTTAGGGTCTCCGGCCCGATTAGTCCGTCAACGCCGATTTGCGAAGATGATGAACGCAGGTCGTTTACGGATCGCTGCAGCCATTTGACGGATTGGGCCGGGCCGGAATTGACGGCGCCGTCAAAGACGACGAGGTCGATGCCGGGCGGCAGTCGATCGCCGTGAACGAGGTTCCAGTAGCGTTCGCGATAGATCGCCTGCAACTCGTCTTCGGAAATCTGACGGACGTTCTGTGTCGCGAGCCCTTTGGACTGGCGATAGGTGTCATAGACGCGCTGGATGACGCCACGCATGGTCGCGCCACCAGGGTCTTTGGGGTGGTTGGAATAGCCGCCTTCTTCAGCCAGAATCAGGGCCAGACATTCGGTGAACCGCGACATCTCGATATCCTTTTCGCCGAGCGTAAATGCAGCCGGTCGTGGTTTGGATATCATACACTGGATGATGCCAAAATAGCAACGATGCTGGAAGGAATGGATGGTGGTGGGGACTGCTCTGGCTTTAGTCTGTCAAGGGCGGCGTATGGCTTCCGTCGGCCGCGCGCCAGATAGCAGCGATCATCTTCAGAGTTGGGTCGCTCGCGCAACGGGCTGCATATTCGCCTTCTGATAGATTTGCCTTTGACGGACCCAGTTCATCCCACAGAAGATGCGCTATGGCAGCAATACCGTTGAGGGTGGTGGGGGTTAGCGATATCAAAGCGTCCCTCGCTTCAAGTTCTCTGCGCTGGATGGCATCGAGGTTTTTGACGGTCGTCTGTCCGCTTTCCACTTGAATGAGAGCGCGGCACCACTCGGCGCGAACGGCACGCCAGACCCGGTAATGAAAAAGTGTCGGATCGATCGCCGGTGGCGCATTTGCGTCGGTATCTGGTCCCGCTGTTGAGAGCGTGTTGCCGTTCAACGATGAATTAGCCATGTACAATCTCCTGGACGGGCCGGGCGGAAGGTTGCTTTTGTTGCTACATTCACCTCGAAAACACCCGGTCCTGTCGCCTATGTTGTCAAAACCGGAGGCGTTCTGGCCCGAAGAGCAATAACTGACAAACCAAGGTCAGAGCGATTCATCTACCGGAGATTGCAGCTTAACATGTGGTGACGTGCAAGCCGCAAGTGCGGATGCGGTTACGCTTTGATCTTCTTGATCATATGGCTAACGATAGATGGTCGGCGCTTGATTTTCGAGAATGCGCTGCTGAAGCTTGCGATTGTACAGCATTCCACCCTCTGCTCTGCTTGTGTTCCGTTGCTTCGTCCTGATCGACCGGCGCACCGTTTTTCCAGCTATCGCCTGCTCAGGGTATTTTTCGGAGAATGCGCGCATGTCCTCAATCACGCGATCGATCTGTTTGTCATTGCCGTCCTGGATTGCCTGAAAGTACTGGTCAAGCAGCTTTGTTCGCTTGCCCATAATCGCTTTTTGACGGTTCATATTGGCATTATTGATCTCATATCGCTCGGCCAGTGCTGCCGGCGTGAAGCCGAGCGCCTGAACGAAGATTTCCCACGGCGTGACGTGCTCCAGCAGCAAGTCGCCCCTGAATGTTGTCGCTCCTTCAGTTTGATACCGATAGGCGCGCATCAAGTTTGTGATGAACGTCGGGGCGATGGTTTCCACGCCGCGATAGGTCTTGCCTTCCTTGATCATTCTGATGCCGCGCAGCATGTTCTCGACTATTCCAGGCGCCGCGCCGACAACCTGTCCCAGCCAATAATTGTACGAATCCTCGCCCTCAAGCTGGCGATCGGGAGATCGGAACCAGAGGTCCGGCATGCCGACGCGTCCGCTAAGGGACGTGTCCGTGAGGTATCCGGGGATGCCGTCCATTGCCAATCCGGCCATCATCGGACCGACAGCCTCGACCATGGCCTTTTTCAACGCCTGCTCCGGGTCGTCGCCGTCATCGAGAAAGAAGCCGGCGAGCACCATGGCGATACCGAACATCCATGTCCCCTTGATGCCGGCGTTGGCCATCATCATTGCCGTGATGCCGGAAAGCTGGGTGAAGGCTTCCCGACGGATTTCTTTGCTTTCGCCATGAAGCGCCTGGTGCGTGTCGCGGAAGAGGCGGTAGAGCATGTTGACGTTGTAATTGCGGAAGACGAGCAGGGCCTTGGCTGTGTCGGAGTGCATCAAGCGGGGCCGGCTGGTGTTTTGATAATCGAAATGCGTCTTCCATGTCAGATCGCCGGCCTTGAGCACTGCGCCTTCGTGGTCGAGCCCCTTTTGCCGCGCGATACGGTAGGCGGCGAGGAACGTGACTTCGCGGTTCAGCCGTTCTGCATGATGAAATGCCCACGAAATAGCCGCCATCACCTTGGCACGACCGGGACGATATTCGACGCCGGTCTCCCCAATGCCGGCCAGGTCGTGAGATTGCGTGCGGTCGATAATGCCTGTTCTGTAGCCCGCATCCATCGCACGCTTTTCGTCTTCCGTGAGACGCCTCGAGCGTTCCGCTTGCCCTCCGCCAAGTGTGAAGTCCTGCAGGGCGCCCATGAGCTGGGCGCCGGCGCGCGCAAAACCCTTCGCGCCGCCGTGATAGGCCGCCAGCACCGGCACCCCGATAATCACGGTCTGCGACAGGTTCACCATTGCCGCCGCCGGGCTCACCGCCAGATAGTAGGTGAACGCGGCGGATGTGATGGTTTGCACGGCACTGCTGCCTGTCGGGTTCATAATAAATTCGTGGCGTTTGTTGATCTCGTTCGCCACCAGTCCGGCACGCGTCGGGTCCTTTGCCCGGCGGGCCTCGTCGCTCATTTTATCGAGCGCGTCTTCCATCTCGAAGGAATGCGCCAGGCGCGCCAACTGGTGTGATCCGTGGAACATCTGATGGGCAAAGGCGCGCAACGCGTCCGCGTCATAACCCGACCGCCCTTTGCGGTGAATGCGGTTTTTTCGGATGGACATGTCGGGGAGCGTTTCCAGATAGCGTTGCCAGACCTCGTCCTTCGCGCGCTCGGCGAAGGGAAGGTCGGCCAGAATGTCCTCGATATCGGAGACGAAGCCGGGGTCAACCGCCTTGCGCAGCGACGCGCTGTCATCCAGCGCGCCGACCTCGACCGAATATTCCGGCTTCCGGCGCATGGAGTTGGCGAACCGCCGCTGGGCACCGACGCTTTCGAAACGCGAGAACGAGACCACTTCGCCGCTGTCATTGTCGCGGACGGTCACAAAGAAATTGCCGAAGCGCGCCAGCGGAAAATAGGGTCCGTTGAGCCGGTTCGTTTCGAACTGCTCGCGCATCTGGGTTATGCGCGCGGCCCGATTCCACGCTGTTCTGGTTTTCGCTGCGGCAAGCTTGTCCCTGGCGGCCTTGACGGCGTCCTCTTTTTCCTTGCCAGTCAGCCCCTGGTCGGTGATGCCTTCCATATCGCGCCGGAACGCGCGTTCGGCTTTCTTGATGCGGATGTTGATCGCCTTTTCCATATTGCCCAAAAGCACCTTTTCATAGGCGTCGGCGATCTCGGAGTAAGTGTCACGAATGAGGACATAAAGCGCTTTTGCTTCGGGAGAGAGCTTGTCCCATTGCTTCTTCAGCTCCGCATAATCGTTGCGGCGGGTACGGTCATGGGCCGCCTTTTTGGAAAGGCGCTCGCGTTCGCTGGAGCCGACGGGGCTTTCATGGAATTTCTCGCGATCCTTTTCGGTGAATATCCGCTGGAAGGCTTCCGATGGATCGACCTGCATGCGCGTCGAATCATGCATGATGCCCATAAGGTCGCGGTTCTCGCTAGCGTGAAGGGTTCGGTATTTGAGCCAGCGCTGGGCGACCTTGTCGGTCTTGGCGTGCCACTCGCTGCGCATGGCGTCCATGGCCTGTTTCAGCGTCATGTAGTCGCCGGCCGATGGCATTTCGGTGCCAAGCTCGGTCACAAGCGGGCGCATCGGCACCGTCGCCAGCAGTTTCGGCATGGTCTGGGTCAGCCTGTCGCTGCCCCATTGCGCGGTGCTCGTCCACCAGCTTTTGATGGTGTTGACGTCGTCTTCAGCGGTCGGCGGGTTAGGGTCGCGCTCCATATTCGGAACGCTGTAAAAGGTCCCCTTAAGCCCGCCCTTTGTTACCAGTTGACGTGGCTGGCGTATAATCTGTTCCAGTGATCGGGATCGTTCTCCGCCGCTTTGGCGTGAAAGGGTATTGAGGAGAATGCTTCTTTTAAGCGTAGCGCTCCCTGCGCGCGCCTCTCGCACTCCTCGAAGGGAAGATGCCCACCTTGCCAGCACCTCATCAGAAAGGGGTTCGCCTTCAGAATCTCGGAAGGTTCTGGTTTCGAAATCGTATCGGGCATCGTCTATCTCCGGAAATTTGCTTTTGATCGAACCGAGAGACACATCGATCAGTGATCGGATGTTACCCAGATCGTCGCCGTTTTTCCAGTGCAGCGGAGGTACGCCAATTGCTTTTTCACCCTTGAGTTGCCGTTCGTGCGGTTCCAGATGTTGGGTCGTGCCGTGCTTGAGGGCAGACGACAGCATGGCCTCATTGCGTCGGCGCAGCGCGATATCGGTCAGCCCGGCGGGATCGCCGATGAAGGTGCGATCAGTGTTGAAGGCATATTCCGCAATGGCCTGATAAATACGCGCCCCCGAACCACCCTCGTGCAACTGGCTGATATCCGTCCAAACGTCGTCCGGCGTCTGGAAAATGTAGAAATCCCTGCCCTTGGCCGTTCTGAGCAGGAAGCGCTGTTCCGCGCCGCTTGCCTCTTCCTCGTCGCTGCGCTCCATATCGCCGATAAAACGCACGGTCGGATCGATGGCCTCAAAGACGCCCTTGAGGGTCCGCTTGCCGGTCGCTTTCGGGTTCTGGAACAGTTCATCGACGGCGGCTAGCTCGGCCAGGGCCTGAACGGTCCAGTCGTCGGCGCCGTCCGGCTCGCTGCGGTTTTCCGGCTCCATCCTTGCGGGGGCGCCGCGCCCGGCTTCAAACCCATTATCGGCACGGCTGCTCTGGTTGCGAAGCGCTGCGGCCGCAAAGGCGTGAAGCTGCGCCGGCGTGATCTCGCCCACCTGAATGCCCAGTCTGCGGAACATGAAATCCTTGACCATGCCAATGATGGTCTCGGCCCATTGGCGGATGCCGGCCGGCATCGCAGCGACATTCTCGACGGCGTAGGCGCCCATTTCTTCGGCCACGCGCGCGGCATCATTGCCACCCATGCTGTCGCCGGCGTCCTGCGCCCTGCGAATGCGCTGATAGGCGCGGTCCCAGTCATGACGTGCGGGCTTGTCCTCCCGTGCGCGGCGCTCGGCGGCACGGACATAGGTGTCGAGCCGCGCCATTAGGTTCTTCCAGCGCTTCGTGCCTTTCAGCGACCGGCTACCCGCATGAAACATCTCGTGCATGAGCACGGGCAGTGCGGTGCGCGTCGATAGCCTTGATGTATTCAGGTGAACGATACCGCTGCCGTCCATCCAGCCCGCCGCTGTTGCGAGCTGGTCCGATGGCGCATGATCGTGCAGCACAATGCGACCGGCTTCAATGAGACCGGAGACGGTCGGGCCGGTCCTGCCAGACGTGAGGGCGTCACGGATCGGCGCGGCGCTTGTCGCTGTGGGATCGGCGAAATCGAGGTTCAGATCGGCAGCGCCGACGGATTGCCGGTCACTGTCGTTTCGGTTGCGATTTTCGGGATTTTCACCTATATTATCGATAGCGGGGTCGCCTTCCAAGCCGGACTGCGTACTTGCCTTATTGGTATCCGCACCGTCGGCGTTCCGTGTCTCGTTTGACGCTGGAGTCGAGGCCCCGCTTTTCCAATCCTTGGAGAGATCGTAGTGGAAGTTGCCGTTTGCGGTCTCGCGAACGGTCACCACGACGTCGTGGTATACGCCCTCAAGTCCCACCGTCGCCGCGAATACATGGAAGGCTTTCAGGTCCGGCCGGCCGCGCTTGTCGGCTTGCGAAGAAATCAGGTGGCCCTTTTCGAGAATAGCCGGCAGGGCCGGGATCATCCGATAGAGGTCTTCGCCCTTTCTCCCGCCGATCTTCCGCGCGCCGCGACGGTCGAAGCGGATTTCCCATCCAGTCTCGCCGTTGGTAACCATCCCCCCGTCCTCGACAAGGTTCTTCCGATACCAGATTTCCGCTTTGCGCCCGAGGTCGCGCATGTTCGTCCAAGGCCCAAGCTCGTCACCGGTGAGGTTCGCAACCGGCTCGCGTTCTTCGCCAACGCTATTGCGCGCGTCGTCTGGCGCGTCCGCTTGCGGTTCGATCTGGTCATTTTCGTTTTCTAAAGCAAGTTCGTCCTCAAGCGCCTGAAGCTGTTCTTGCTTTTCTGCCAACTCAGCCTGTTCGGGAAAAGCTGCGCCGAGGCGACGCGAAAGTTGCTCGACCTTCTGCGCGTTTTGCTCTTCCATTCTCTTGAAATCGGCCAGGCTTTTATCGAGCCGGTTGATCTGGTTGAGCGCGCGCTGCGCGATCCCCTTGATCGAGGCTTCAGGATCGATCGGCCACACCGCCAGCGGGGCACCGTCGCCCGGAAGCTCCATTTCGGCGGCCGCGACAAAGCCGATACCGCCGCGCAGGTTCTCACCTGTGAACGTAATGTCGATCCCGGCCACATTACCGATCTTGACGGAGCCGGTCTGCCCGCTGGACGCAAGATCGTGGAATGCAGCAAATATCGCATTGCTGAAGTCTTCGCGGCCCTCGACGGCCGTTCCATTGACTTCGCCGATGAAGGGGTCCGGAATGGCGCCGCGCCGGCCAATTGCCTCTTCGACCTCCTTCTGGTTTTTGATCGCATAGGCCGCCGTGGCGGTGGCATGCTGCATGTCACTGCGCAGGTCGCGCTGTCCGCGCTCATGTGCCGACCAGAGACGCTTCAGTCGGTCCACATCCGCCCGCAAGCCCGCAAGCTTCAGGTAGCGCGGGTCGCCGGAGGCGAGGGCTGCCGCCATTTCGAAGCTCGATGCCTCGCTGACGTCTTCCATCCGCCGGACGCTGTCATTGCCTTGCAGGGCCTGGGTTATGAACCGCTGCTTGCGCGCGTTCATGCCCCACATCGTGCTGTCATAGCTGCCCTTGGTGGCAAAGGCCTCGATCTCGATTTCCTTGTTCTGGTTGCCCTGGCGAATGCCGCGCCCTTCACGCTGCTCCACGGAAGCCGGAAACCACGGCGCATCCAGGTGGCCGAGATAGGCCAGCCGCTTTTGCGCGTTGACGCCAGTTTCCATATCTTTGCCGCCGATCAGGATTCGCTTCTTGCCGGCACGCATGTCGGCAAACAGGCGCTCCTTCTTGGCGTGCTGCTTGTAGTCACGCATAAAAGCGAGATGTTCTGGCTTCACGCCGCGTGCGATCAATTCACGCACGATCCAGTCGCGCATGTCGAAGCCGCGATTGGCGGCGGATTGAGCACCAAGGCCAATATCGGTAAACAGCATCAGCGACGCGCCGGGCAGGTCGTCAGGTTTGCCGGCAGCGCCATATTGCCAGTCTTTGGTTTCGTGATATTTCCGCGCCAGCTTCTCAATGATGGTGTTGAGTTTGCTGTTCGGGTCACTCGGGCGCGTGGGGTCGACAAAGCGCATGTCGATCGCCGAAAACCGGCCGTCGCTGATGACGCTCAGGATGATATCGTCACCGGGCTTCGGCGGCCCCTTCCGGTTCCGTATCGCCTTGATGCGGCTGTCGAGTTGCTGCTGATAGGCCTTGTAGCCATCTGGCACCGGCGTGACGGTCACCTTGCGGCCGCCGCCGGCAACAGCGGGGCGCTGCACCAGATCGCCGAGCTGATCACTGGTGAGGATATCCATGAACGATCGGACGCGGCGCATCAGGTCCGGTACGTTGACGAAATTGGCAAAGCGCGAAACCGGTTCGTAATTGCCAGCAGGCGTCGGCTCCAGTGCCTCGACAACTTCACCGAACTGGGACGCCCAGGCGTCGAAGGAATCAAGGCCGTCTTCTTCAAGCTGTCTGGGCTGCATGAAGCGCTGAACGGTATAAAGCTCACCCATCGTATTGGTGACGGGCGTACCGGATGCTGCCACGAGCGCGCGACCGGGATTGATGGTTTCGAGATACTGGACCTTCATGTGCAGGTCCATTGCGCGCTGCGATCCGTTCGGATCGATCCCCTTGATCGCGCCGCGATTGGTGGCAAAGTCGAGCTTTCTGAATTCGTGAAATTCGTCGACAAACAGCCGGTCAACGCCCAGCTCTTCGAAAGTGAGCACATTGTCCTTACGGTCGAGGTCGAGATTGCCGGTCAGGCGCCGCTCAAGTCGTTCGATCATGGCCTCAAGGCGCTTGACCGTGGTGCGGTCGGAGGTGTCGACTTCGTCCTTGATTTCCTGATAGGCGTCGATCTGATCTTGAACATAGCTGTCGTTGAAGTCATCCGACATGCGGATGCGACCGAAGGCGCTATGGGTGATGATGATTGCGTCAGGGTCGTTCAGCGCCGCGCGGGCCACAAATTGCTGGCGGTTGCTGGTGTGGAAGTTTTCCTCATCGGCAACCATGACATGGGCGGTCGGGTAAAGCTCCTGAAACTCGCGGGCGAACTGGGCCAGCATGTGGTTGGGCACAGCGTACATCGGCTTTCTGGAAAGTCCCAGACGACGCTCTTCCATGCCGAGCGCGATCATTTCATAGGTCTTGCCGGCACCGACGGCGTGGGCGATGTAAAGATTGCCGTCCTGAATGCCGCGCCAGACTGTTCGCTTCTGGTGGCTATAGAGATTGAAGCGCGAACTGATACCCGGCAGCGTCAGGTGGTCGCCATTGAACGAACGCGGCACGATGTTGTTGAAATGGTCGTTGTAATAGGCTGCAAGTCGCTCGGAACGCTCACCGTCCGACCATATCCAGCGCCGGAACTCGCGGTCCATCTTCTTGGCGATGGCGTTTGCGGCTTCTGTCATTTCCGCGTCCGGAACGGTGGTCGTGCCGCCCTTGCCATCGGAGACGCGGGACGTGATCCGGATCGTGCGATTGTTCAGCACGGCTTCCAGAATGTCGGGCGCGCTCATCTTCTCAATCGACCATTCCGATCCCGAAACAACCTCGCCGTTGACGCCCCAAAGCCGTGTGATCGGGTTATAGGTGACGTCGAATGTGTGTTTCAGCGCCGCGCCCGCAAAGGCGCTCACATCGCTGGCCGGCACCCAATGCGAGCCGAGTTGAACGGTAATGTCGGTCGGTGCCAGCGGTGCGGGCTGGACGGCTTCAAGCGCCTCGACGTTGCGTTTCAGTTTTGGGTCAAGTCGGGCAGCAGCGCGGGCCTGCTTCAATTTGCGAACCACATCCCCGGAAAGATAGGCGTCTGCCGTCACCCATCCGCTGGAAGGGTCGTTGTAGACCGCGTCGCCCAGTGTCGAAATGATCTCCTGCTCGCTCTTTCCCGACAGCCTGGAAACCTCGGCCATATCCATGCGGCCGATCTGGTTCATGGAAACCAGAAGCGCATCCTGAACTGAATTGATCTTCGGCGTTGTCGGCTTGTTGAGCGTGCGCCCCTGAAGCAGTTTGCCTTTCAGAATTGTGCCGTCCGGTTTGACCTCTTCGAGCGAGCGGATCAGCGCGTTTTCGGCATCGAGGTTGAGGACAATATTGTTTTTGAAGCGCATGGCGACGGACACCGTGCCGTCCGCCTTTTCGCGCTCGGTGATGGTGTTGGCCAGGATGTTGCCGTGCGCAGCAACGAACGCGTTATAGGCATCATTCAACGACGCGAGGCTGGCTTCCCAATCGCCATCATGGAGTTGGTCATATTGCGCGTGCTTCAGCGCGCCCAGCAGACCGACATAGTCAGTCAGGAACGCCATCTCGCGTTTATTGAGGGGGATCGTCTTTCCGGCCGCATTCGTGCGTGTCGTCAGCGGCGTGCCGACACCCTGGCTGACCTGATAGAGATCGCCCTTGTCGTTGAGATAAACGCTGCCTTCTTTCTTGGCTGTCGGGTTGAAGTCATGCTCAACCACGGTTGCTTGTTCAGCGGCGCTGCCGCGTGTCGCCCGGAAGATGCCGGTTGGCAGTTTCTGGAGCGCCGCGTCAAAATGTGCCTCGATGTCGCCGTCGCGCGGCGTCACCGTGTAGCTGTCCTTGCGGTACATCGAGCCGGTCAGGGCATGCGTCCCCAGCACCATTTCCGGATTTGCGGCAAAATATTCGTTGACCGGTGTCGGCCCTTGCGCCGTCTTGACGTCGACGGTCTTCATCCATTCAACGCCGTTCGGCTCGATGCCTTCGCCTCGTTTTTGAAGGAAAAGCACGTCGGTTACGACCTCCGTGCCGGCATTGTCCTTGAACGCTGTCTGCGGCAGGCGCACGGCACCGACAAGATTGGCGCGATCGGCCAGATAGCGGCGGGCGCTGCTATTGCCCTTGTCCATTGTGCCTTTCGAGGTGACAAACACGACGAGGCCACCAGGGCGCACGCGGTCAATGGTCTTGGCAAAGAAATAGTCATGCAGGAGGAAAGCCTGCTTGCGGTACTCCGGATCATTGGTGATCCGCGTTTGTCCGAAGGGCGGGTTGCCGATGGCGGCATCGAAGAAATCGCGCGGAAGATCGCTCTTGGCGTAGTCGCCCTCGCGGATGCTGCTTTCAGGATAGAGGTGTTTGGCAATCGCCGCGGTTAACGGATCATATTCGATGCCGACATATTGGGTGCGCGCAGCCATCGCATCAGGCATGAGGCCTTTGAACAGACCGATACCCATGCCGGGCTCCAAAACCCTACCGCCGGCAAATCCCATGCGGTTCAAGCCGGCATAGATTGAGCGGATGACGGATTCACTGGTGTAATGCGCATATTGGGTGGTTCGGCGGGCGGCGGCATATTCGTCCGGTGTCAGGGCTGCCTTCAGCCGTTCGCCCAGCTCCTGCCAGCCGTCTTTGTAGAGGCCGGTCTTCGGGTTGGGGAAAATGCCATTGGCGATCTCGCCTGCACCCCAGCCGGCATAACGTGCCAGAAGCGACCGCTCTTCAGGCGTCGCCATCCGGTTTTCGTCGCGCAGCGTTTTGATGCGTTCGACAATTTCGACATTGCGTTCGGCGACACGCTTCCGTGAGCGATCGCGCTTCAGCTCGCCGGGCGCATAGCGATAGTCACCTAGAGGGCGTCGATTTGCTCGATTGCCTGCTCCAGCGCCGTCCGGTTCGCTTCCAGGTCGGCGATCGTCAATTCCTGTATCCGCTTGTTCGGATCGGGCTGAAAGGACGGGCTGTCGGTGCGCAAAATCCGGTTCATCGCCTCGTTTTGAAGCTGTTCGAAGGTCTCGCTCGATGCTTCCGTCAGTTCGTCCAGAATCTGATCCAGTTCGCCCGCCGTCAGGCTCCGGTGGAGTTCCGGCCGCCGGTCCCTGATCGCCTTCTCGATGATCTGTCGGCGCTGGCTCGCGTCCATTGTCAGCATCCTTTTCTTCCTGGGTTGAACTATTGGCCGTTTGCGTCTCGTCGTCAACGCGATCAAGCGCCTTGCTGAGGGCGTCGACATTAGCGGTTTCAACCTCGGTGGCACTGCTCATGCCGTCGAAGTTGCTGGCACGGGGGTCATATTTCACGCCCATATACCAGCTCTTGAGGTATGGCTTCACGCTGTCGCCCATGTCCGCGACCATGGCACGGGCATAAGCAGCGAAGGTTCGGGCGCCTTTTTCAATGTGGTACCCTGCAAGCGTGATGCCCGCCTGCATGATCTCCGGATCGATGCCGGAATTGAGTTGGCTGAGCTTGCGACGCAGGGTCGCGCGGGCCTTTTCGGCGGCGTCCTCGGTAAAGATCGTGTTCGCCGTGACACCTTCGGCCCGCTCTGCCGTCGTCTCGTTTTCTGACCCTGGATCGCCAAGGCCCTCTCCACGGTCCGCACCGACGCTGGCCGCATCCCTCCGGGGCTTCTCGACGGGGGCTAACTTCGGTTCTTCACCCATGACCGCGATCAGGCGCGTGCGGCCCTTGTCGGCAATGTCTGCAAAATCCTTCTTCGCGAGCCCCTGAGAAAGTCCGGCCTTCCTTGCCAGTTGGGCCCGCTCTTTCGCGGACGCGCGGCCCCAGCGGTCGCTCGCTTCCGTGTCCGACTGATCGTTTGCGCCGGGCGCGTTGTCTTCCTGTTCCGGGGAAAGGTGGCCAGCCTCATCCGCATGAACCGTGATGGCGCCGCCGCCGTCACGCTTGACCTCGACCATCCCCTGATTGCGGCTGATAATCCGGTTGACGGTTCCGTGCTCGATGTGCGCCTGAACGATCTTTCCGCCGGGAAGGCGAAAAGGTCCGGGCACGACGAATTCAACGCGGTCGCCCTTTTTGAATTTGTGCTCTTTCAGGGCGTCGCGTGCCTTGGTAAAGCGGCCTTGCCCTGCCTCTTGCTGTCCTGACGTCTGCGACGACGCGGCGCCGGGTGTCGCCTCATTGGTCGCGTGGGGCTCGGCATTCATCGCGTCGATCAGGCGCGCGCGGCCTTTTTCGGCGATGTCGCCAAAATCCTTTTTCGCAAGCCCAGGCGATAGTCCGGCTTTTTTTGCCAGTTGCGCCCGCTCGTTCGGGCCCGCATTGTCCCAGCGATCATTCGCGGGCCTCGAAGAAATTGCCGCGCCTTCAGGAGCGGGTTCCGCCGGTTCAGCCGTCAAGGGACCCTTGACAGTTCCGGTCGGCGTGGGCTTTGCCGCAGTTGTTGCAGAACGTGCAACATCTTGATCAGGTCTGGCAGCCCGCTTGCGCAGCGGCGCTTTCATATCGCCATTGGCGAGCCAGTCACGGAAGGCTTCCTGCGACATTTTGGTGATGCCGCCAAAGGTTTTGAAATCTGACGGGAAATTGGCCTTGAAGGCGGTCCTGGCTGCGGTCGCGTTTCTGAAGCCGATCATGGCCTTGTGTTCGTCAAAACGCCTGCCGTCAGGGCTTTTCTGGTCAACCACATAGATCGGGTTCGCCGCGTCTTCGGCATTTGGCCCGAGATAGACGTCGACATTCTCGCCGTCCGCACCGGTCGTGCGCTTGATGTAGCCGTAGTGGTGATTGACCTCACGTTCCCACGTCTTGCCATCCTTGTCTCGCCCGCGCCGCTTTCCGCCGGCCGGAATCTCGATCGTGACGTCAAGGCCGTTCAGGTTGACGTGGCCCATTTTGTAGTTGCCAGCCTCATGCTGGGCTTCGGACGGTTCCGGCAGGTCGTTTTCGGGCGATGTCGCGGCTTCGCCTGCAGCCTCATCAACAGAAGGCGCAGCGATGTTGCTTTCACTCGCCAGGGCTTCCGGTTTTCCTGGAATGGCTTGAATGGCTTTTTCGATCTTGCGACGTTCTTCCACGAGGCGCTTGTTCCAGCCGCCCGCACGCTTCGCCTGTCCTGCTAGGTATTTCAGCCGTTCACGCAGTTGCGGCTCGGTCATCCCGGCGTAGACGTCCACATTTGTCGGCTTGATTTCCTCCGGCTTCTGGCTCGCCGCTTTTGCCTTCTCGGCAATGCCGCCGGGCGCTGGCGTGGTCCCGTTCAGGTCCGCGTCGAGGCCGCCGGCAAGCGTGCGCTCAAACGCATCCGGCGCGGCTACAGGTTCAGGCGCCGGCGCATGTTGAACGACGTCGTTGCGACCAAACTGGTAGGGCGTGCCCTCATGGTCGCGGACATAGACCTCGTCGCCGACATATTTCTCGATCGTGCCCTCAAAGGCGAAATTCGGGTCTTCGGCCGGCACGACGCGCGTCTTGGTGCCGACGGGACCAAGAAATCCGGTATCGGACGATTGCCGCGCGGCCCCGGTCGTTTGGGCGGCGGGCGGTGCCCCCTTGGTGACGGCGCGCTCAAGCGGCCCGGCGTTCGGGTTTTCTGGCGCGCCGTCTGAAGGCAGCACGCTGGCAGCGCTTTCTGGTGCCGCGCCCTGCTGTTCGCCGGTGCGGCTTTGCTCGCGGCCAGCGCCGGTGATGCCGTCATAGGCCGCACGGCCCGCCTGTCCGGCCCCGCCGGTTATCCCGCTGACAACGACGGTCTGGACAGCCTGCTGCCGCCACGCCTCTTCCGGCGATAACGGATGGTCGCTCAACCCAACATCGACCTCGGCATGGCTTTGGCCCACATTGGTCGCCGTTTCCGTTGCCTGTTCGGTGGCTTGCTCAAGCCCCATGCGCCGCGCGGCGTCCGCTGCGCGCATGATCCTTGTGCCGCCCTTGAGCGGGCTGGAAATCATCTTGAAGGCGATGCCATTACCGATCGCTTCGGGGATGGCTTCCCACGCGCCATAGCGCATGGCCGCGCCTTCCGACGCGATGCGGATATCTTCCCATTCGCGCGTCGTGAGCTTTCCGCCCTTGTCGCTTTCCGCCTTGTCGCGAACCTGCGATAGAAACTGGTCCTTGCTGCTGCGATAGGCGATACCGGCCGATGTCGCGGCACCGGCGGCTGTGCCGGCTGCGGGCGATGCAGCGCTTCCGAGCGCGCCGGCCAAAAGGCTGGGGAGAAGGTTTGCCACCGAAAAGCCGAGCGACTGATCAAGTCCGGCCAGCGACTGATAATTCGGATCGATATAGGCGTCCTTGGGATCGGTCGCGGTGATCCGGCGGTCGAGCCAGGTTTTGTCTTCGGCCGGGACGTCGCCGCCACGAACGGCCCGCAAAGTCGCGTTCTCGATTGCGCCGGGAACGCGGGGGAATTGCTCCGCGACAACCTGGGCGCCTTCGGTGAGCGCCTGAATGGGTGGACGGCCTTCCGGGTTCAAAAGCGGGCGGCGCCCTCCCATGGAGCGGTAAACCTCGTCCACCGACTGCCCGGTTTTCCTCGCCTCCTCGCGCGCGAACGCCTCGACGGTTGCCGCGTCCTTATTGCCCGGAAAGAGGCCGGTAAAGCGCTCCCACAAAGTCGGCTCATACGCGCTGACTGACGCCTGTGTCAGGTTCGGGATCGATATGTTGATCTCTTCCGGTTCGACAATCTCCGGCGCGTCGTCACCTTGCGCGTCGAGCCTCGCCAGCTCGTCCGGCGTGAGCATGCGAAGCTCACTGCCATTGGTCGCATTCAGTTTGTCGAGCAGGGCGTTGATCTGCTCTTCGCGCCCGTCATAAGGTCCACTCGTCTGAAACGCCGTTGAATCGGGCAGACCCATTTCGCGCTGCCAGTTAAGCCCGTCGATCAAATCTTGCCGGGTCTGATCGGGCAAGTCTTGTCGCGGGCTGTCGGCGGGATAGGAGCCGCCATTTGACACGCCGCCGGCAAACCGCTCTGCGCGGCCCAGAACCTCATCGCCATAGCGCGCCGTTTTCGGTCCCCAAAGATTGCGGTCATCGCCTGCAAAATGTGCGTTGACGGCTTCGCGAACCGAATAGCCTTTATCCAGACGGTTCCGGAACTGCTTTGCCGCCGCATCGATGGATTGATAGGGATCGTAGGGATTGATGCCCATGCTGGCCGCCGTCGAGGGCAGGTATTGCATGATGCCCCGCGCACGGCCCCACTTTGTTGGCTGCCCAAGCGCGCGCGGGTCAAAGCCGGATTCCTGCTGGGCTAGCCCCATCAAAACATTGACCGGCACCCCATATTTCTGTGAAGCACTGACAAACGCGTCGAGATAGGGCACGTCCGGCAGACTGGCAATGCCACCCGTCGGCCCGTCGATCGTTCCGCTTTGCACTTGCAGGTCGACCCCAGAGCTCTTGCCGGCGCTTTGATAGACCTCTCGAAACCACTGTGGCGCGCGCCCCATATTCGAATTACTCTTGTCGAACATGAACCATGGCGATCCGTCGCCGTTCTGGTCCTTCAGGTCGACATGCAGCATGTCGGGGCTGCTGGAATAGGTGATGAAGCGCTTGCCGCCGTTTTTCAGAAGGGTCTGCACGAGCTGGGCGCGCTGACTGTCCGACATGCCGGCCATATTGATGTCCGCTGCATCGCCGTGTGTGTGCTCGCCTCCGCCGTTCTTCTTGGCCTTCTCGACAGGGTGGTCGGGAGATCGATACCCGGATGTCAGGTCAAGATCGATGCCGAGATCGGCACCGGTACTGGTCAAGGTGCCGTAGAGTTGCTGGCTGATGCCCGTCTGGTTGGCATGCGCGAAATGCAACCTTCCGCCAGCCGTCGCTGCATGTGCGCTGCCATCGTTGCGCGTGTCGTATCCGTCGGGCGGGTCGTATTGAACCGCGTCTTTCGGCGGATTGTAATCGATACGGTCGCCTGCGAAACGAATAGGGCCGGCCTTTTTCTGGCCGGGTGGCCTCAGTCCCAGGCCGCCCGCATTCTTCACGGGTTCATATGCGGGTGGCGCATCCCGGCGCGGTGATGCGCCGGGCAGGCGGTCAGCGGTTTTCTTGCTGTCGTCCGGCGACATTGCGAATTCTGGTATGGTCCAGTCTTCATCGTCCCAGCGCATTGCGGTCGGGTTCGGGGTCTTGGGCATGATGGGCACCGGATTTTAAGGGTTGATGATGACGACCTTGCCTGTCTTGGGGTCGTAAAAGGGGATGCCCGCCGACACGCGCCCGCCCTTGGCCGTGCCCTGATCGGCAGCCGGGGGCGTCAGGCCCGGCCCGGCGCTCTGTTGCGCCGGCGGTTGCCCCGCTTGGGAAGAGCTTGACTGCGATTGGCTGGACACGCTGTCGATCGCCTGGATCATGTCAAAGGCGATTTTTGCCTGCTCTTCCGGTGACTTCCGCGAGAAGCCGTCGGAGCCACCGAGATCATTTGCACTGAGCGTTTTGACCAGGGCTTCCACGCGCTGGTTCATCGGTTTGCCGTCGCTGATATCGAGCAGATTGGGCACCAGTTTTGCGATGTCGTCGTCCGAATAGCCGTATTGTTTCAAGATCGCGACTTTGGCGGCGGTATCCTGCGCAACCTTGTTGTCCAAAGTCGGGTTCTCGGCGGCGCGCCGCGCTTTCGCTGCCGCTTCGGCATCGTTCAGCATGGATTGGTTGCCCTGCGCCTCGAGCTTGTTCTGCTGGTCGATCCCGGCCTTTTGGGCTTCCCATGCGTGGTCGCGGTTTTCCTTGTCGATCTCGGCTTGCGTCTTGGCGGACTGCGCCGCCTTGGCCCGCTCAAGCTGCTGCGTCTGCTCGAAGACCTTCAGCGGGTCGGCGGCTGCCTCAATAAGCCCCATAAGATCGCGCTTGGAGTTGATCCACGTGGTGCTTTCTTCGCCCGTCTCATCATTCCTGAAGCTCAGGGTCGCGCCGGTCACGTCGCCGGCATCATCGCGGTCATATTCAAGGCCGGTGAAGGTAATGCCGTTCGGATAATAGCCGTGCGAATTATAGGCCAGGCCGAAATATTTGCCGACGCCATCCCAGTCGCCAGCCTCCATGGCATTCAGCATTTGCCCGCCATAGGCCTGGGCCTTCTGAACGTTCTTGTCCTTAACCCAGCTGTTCCACTTCTCTGCGGTGTCGGGCTGGCCAATTTCCATGAAGTGCTGGGCCACCTTCGGGCCGTATTCATTGGCAAAATAGCTGTTGACCGCCGCAGGTGACCCGTCCGTGTTCTTCTGTGCTTCCTCAATCCCCTGCTTGAACACGCCGCGCGTGGCCTGTGTGTCTTCATAGGCCTGCCGCTCGCCGGCGAATTGAAGGCGGTTGCGATCATTGGCGATGCCGAGCCCCTCGATGCGCGCATTGTTCATGCGCTGGGTTTCGCCGAACTGTTGTCGCTGAAACCCCATCTGCTGCTCTTGCATATCGAGCTGCCGCTTTTTCAGCGCGCGATTGAGGCGCGCATCCTTGATGCTCATGCCCGTGCCGATGCCCCGTGTCAGCCCTTCGGCAAATGCACCCAAACCAATGCCAAAGCTCATAGTCTCTCTCCTGCGCGCGCCTTGAAATCAGGCGGCGATGCTCTGTTTTTCGGATTTCTTCGTTTTTGCTGGCGACCGGCGCGCGGGCAGGCCAACACTGGCGAGCTTGTCGACTTTTCTGTCCAGCTCCTGCACGGCCTTCATGGTGACGCCGACTGCATCCATGACGGGGATGGCCTTGCCGTTGCCTTTGCCGGTGATGCGCTGAAAGTCCTCGGCATAAGGGCCGATGTGCTCGCTCTCGCCGCTGTCGGCGATGCCCTTCTTGTAGCGCCACGCTTCGACCGGCATGTCGTTGACCTGATCGAGCGCGCCGTCGACGGACTTCTTGTCTTCCTTGAAGTCCTTCGAGGAAAGCGCCATCACGCCAAGGCCGGCGAGCGAGCCGATGCCGCCCCAAAGGCTGGAGCTTGATTGCGCATCGGCGGCATTTTGCGCCTGCCATGCATTGAGCTGATTACTGTACTGGGCGTTGAGGATATTGGCCTGATTGCCGTAGCCGGCCATCGCCGCCTGATAGCCTTGCCCCATGATCGACGCGTTTCCGGCCGACTGCGCGTTGTTGGCGGATGTCGTCTGCATCGCCGCTTGTCCGCTCGCCGAACTGAGACCCAGCGAGGCCGCCGGGTTGACGGCCAGCCCGTTGCCGAGGTTGATCGCATCCGCCTGCAGCGCGAGCCCCTGATTGCGCACGGTGTTGCGGGCGTTGTTCTCGGCGCCTGCGGCGGCAAGAGCGGTTCCTTGCGCGCCGGCCCGCTCGACGCCGGCAAAACGCCCGCTTGTCGGATCGACACCCATCGACGCCATGTTGCGTTCTGCGACTTGGCGTTGCTGATTTGCATTGTTCAGAACGTCGGCCTTGGCCTCGGCGGCGGACTTCTCCTGATTTTCCCTGCTATCCCAGTTTTTCGCCTTGTCGATGAATTCGTCTTGCAACGGCAGGAACCTGTCTTCATAGCGCGCGCGGTCATCGGTCGCCCAGCCCTGCGCCTGCGCGGCGGCGGCAAGCTGCTGTTCGGTCACCTGCTTTGCGAGCTTGTCCTGTTCGGCCTGTCGCGCATTGGCGACGCCATATTGTTCTCGCATCATCGCCAGATAGTCTTCGCCGAGTTCCGCCTGCTTCATGGCGGCCTTGCCGATATTCGGGTCGGGCTCCGGGGCGGATGCCTGGTTCTTCTTAAACAGGATCAGCCGTTCCCATGGTTTCGGCTCATCGTCGCAGTTGGTGTCATGCCGCCAGAACTGAAGGTCGCCAGAAAGGCAGGGGTTTCGCTGCTGCCAAATGGCAAGCAGCGCTACGGCCATGACAGCAAGGAGGGTGAGCACGTCGGTCATGGATCACTCCTGAATTCGGCGGGGATAAAGCGACATTCGGCGCGCAGCATTCCCATGAGGACGATGTCGTCGTCAGGCAAAGCATGGCGAACAAAGCCCTCTCTGCGAAAGCCGAGATGGGTGTTGAAGCGGATGGCGTCAGCGTTTTTGCTCGGGACAAGCCCGGTCAGGCGGCGCAACCGCCATTGCACGAAAGGGTGCATAAAGCAGGCGGCAAGGAAAGGTCTGCGCAGCCATTGGCGAGTGCCGTCGCTGGCGATATGGATGTTGCAATCGCATGTGGTGAAGTTTTCGTAGAGGGTCACAGCGCGCAGGCCCCCGGCATCGCTCCAGCCGATGGCTTTGACATCGGCGCCGACGTCGAAACCGATAGCCTCTCGCGCCCAGGCGATCAGCTCCGGCTGTCGATCATAAATGAATTCGCCCATGAGTACGCCCGCAACGTTGCTGAAACAGCATCATTGTAGCCGCATTCACTGTGCATGGACAGGTGCCAGACCAGTCCACCTACTCGAATTTCGTAATTTCTCCGGAAAGGAAACGATCGATTTGATTTTCTTGGAGATCACCGAACTTGCGCTCGAAGCTTGCTCTGTCGCGGTATGAAAAATAGCGACTGGCGATCGACCTGAACAGATCGCCGCTGCTCCATTGCACTGTGACGTACCACTTGTCGCCAGCCCGATACCCGACAAGCTTGCAGAATTTATCGTCCGTTGTCTTTTCGCAATGTTTGATCTTGTCTTGGCTGGTCAGAAAAGTAATTTCCTTTCTGCCTGGCCATTTCACTCTCCACCCTCGGCCCGCCTGGTCCACTATCCTCACGCGCCTAATATGCCGAATATTTTTAACTCTCGATGGAGAAATGGGAACCGTGCGGCTTGTTCCCTCCGACAGTTGAACGGGCTGATTATTGGGTTGGATTTCATCGTGTGAAACCCATTTCCGCCTCTTCCACATGTAATGTTTGCGCAGAAAAGAAAAGCGTTCCTCACTTGGCTGATAATAATACTCGACTTTGTCGAGCGTTACAGTTCGCCTACCGATAGCTCTCACAACAATTGAAAACTTCGGATTAGCCTCCTCAGGATTAATCGTGAAATCAAAAACTGGCTCAGCGGCTATTTTTGACTGATCCCTTATGTGTTCTCTTACTCTAAGGACTAAATTTATCAGTCCGGCCAGAACCCCTATAGTGCCGGTGATGGCCCCCCAGGCCGCCAAATTGCTTGTGTCAGAGAAGAAGGAAAGCAAATCACTATACCAATGGGCTTCGATAGAGTAGGGAACCTCGGCCATGTGCATTCATCCTATGAATAGCAGTACTAATTTTCGATAGCTGAATGGCAACCAAAAGTCGATGTTGTGACGTTCTGACAAACGACAGCCCCGCAGGCCTCAAGCAACACCGGAGCGAATTGTCTCGACGGCTTCCCGTAAGGATAAGACGTTCTCCAAAAGAACGTTGAAGTCTTCGGAAGTTGGAGGGACAGCCAGTGGCGTTGATGTGATAGCGGGAACCGTCGTGTCGCTGGCGTGCTGCCGAATTGCACTCAGTTCATCTGATAATGTCTGCAACGTACCGTCGGCCACGTCCTGGCGAACCTGCAATGCTTCCACGCTGTCACTGACAGCCGACAAACCGGTGAGCGTGGTGGCGATATCCCGCTGGAAACTTTCAAGGTTGTCGTTGATGTCGCCGATTGACGTCTTGGCGGCTTCGACGTCGTCCTGCGTGGTCTTCAGGTCCCTTTTCGTGTCGGACAGGTCGCTGTTGACGGATGCAAGGCTTTTTTCCAAAGCGGCGGCGCCGGTCTTGAGGTTGGCGATGAGCGATTGAAGGCCTGCGAGTTGACTGCGCAACAGGGCGGCTTTCTCGCCGCTGCCGCGCCAGCCCATCAAAACCTCGACCGCCTCCTTGATCTTGCTCAATTCCTGTTCGTTCACGGCCAATCTCCCTGTCGCATGGTCGGCACGCAAAAGCGCTGTGCACTTTGGCTGGACATGCTTATCCTCCCATTGCGATTTCCGTCGGGCTGTAGGCGAGCACGAGGCCGGTAATGCTCTGGTTCGAGCGGATTTCGATCTCCCATGTCCGGTATTGCTTCTCCCCAGGAAGGCGCATGATCCGGTTCAGGTCGTAGCCGGTCCAAATCGCTTCGCCGTCGCCGTAGAGCGTTGCCGAG
This sequence comes from Martelella sp. AD-3, assembly GCF_001578105.1. Classification (GTDB taxonomy): domain Bacteria; phylum Pseudomonadota; class Alphaproteobacteria; order Rhizobiales; family Rhizobiaceae; genus Martelella. The sequence continues at coordinate 1,492,029 of NZ_CP014275.1, forward strand.
AAGGTCACATCGCTCTCTTCAACCGGGTCGAGCAGGCTGCCGCCAATGGTCGTCAGGCCGATCGCCTCTTCGCCAATGGTGCCGCCGGTTTGGCCTGAGGCAATCAGTTTCGCGTTGCGTTCCCGTTTGGCGGCGTTCTTCGCGTTGATCTCCTGCAATTGCGCCGCCGTCAGCGAAGGATCGCCTTCGATCAGAATGCAGGTGAACATGCTCCACGAGTTCAGAACGAATTTCTTCGATCGCCACAAAAGCTCGCCATAGGGTTCCGAAATCGCGTCCCATTCGTAGACATCGACGCCGTTGCGCAGGATGAAGAGGCGCCCGGCACCGACTTCGAAGAACATGGCGTCGGCATCATCGCTGGCGCGCACCAGAAAGGGCGTTCCGCCGGACAGGTCCATGATCATGATACCCCGGCGGGCGACGCCTTTTTCGTCGGCATAGTTGTAGGAGGCCATATAGCGGCCGGCGAACTGGCCGGCGATGAAGGTTTCCGGCTGCATGAAGCGCCATTGATCCATGGTCAAAACGGTTTCCGACGCGACGACGGCACCGTTCTGTGACACGGCGACAAGGCCGCGCGGCGATGGGTAGGCGACAGCATAGCCCAGGTCCACAATGCCTTGAGCGGACAGGCATGGCAGGTTCACGCGAAGGCGGTCCATCACCATGTTTTCCGGTGCCGTGCCCTGCGCCACATAGGGCGATCCGGTCGTCAGGATCGCGATGGAAGAGCCGAAGCAACCGAGGCCGACAATGTCGTAGTCCACCGTCAACACGTATTTTTCCGGCCATGCATGCGGCTTGTAGGGTTCAGAAAAATAGACCTTCTTGCCGGAGAACGCCGCCATCATCCCGTTGGGCATGGCGATCAACCCGGAGAGGTCGTCCGGCGGCGCGTTGAAGTCGGTCGACGGGATAACCTCCTGAATGGGATTGTCGGCGATCACATCTACGAAATTGCCGGTCTGGGCGGCGCGTTCGGCGATGAAATAAAGTTCGGTCGCGCCAAGGGCTGAGGTTTGCGAACGATAGATGCGCATTCGGTTGACGCGCCTGCCTGCCGGCGGGTCGGCAAAGCCGTTCAGCGTCACCGTCGCGCTGGTATCCACCAAAACCTCGTTGGAAAGGTCCGAAGGCTCGCTTTCCTCATCCAGCGCGGTCACCCAGGTATAGGCGTAGAGCACGGTAAAATAGGTGTCGTCGTCAATCGCAGAGCCGGTCGATGCGACAACCGGGCTTGTCGGGCGTGCGAGCGCAAGCAGTGTGGTCTGCCCATCGGCCATCACTTTCGGCGCGCCGTCGCCGGTGATGTAGAGGCGATCGGAGGCGACCGGTCCCGGAACGACATGAACATGCGATGCCCAGGCAAGCCATTGGTCGCCGGACTTGTAGATCGTCTTGGCCGCTTCATCGAGGCGCGTGACAAACCGGCCGCGCCGGATCGGCAAAAGGTCGCCTTCCTCAAGCTTGGTGTTTTGCGCGATCTGCGCGAAATTCTTCTGAAGCAGCCGTGGGATCAGGCGCGGAATTTCGCCTGCAAAGGAGGCTATCCGGATCGCCATCAGATGTCCTCTACCGCGACTGACGAGACGGAAAGCCTCGGCAGGTTTTGGTCGCCGCCACCGATCGACAACGCCATCAGCGCGGCCACGGTCAGGCGCAATTCGAGTGCGTCTCCGGCGGAATAGGCGCGGGCCATCGAGCCTTCCTGCCCGCGCGCAACGGTGATGACATCGCCATTCCTGGAAGTGGCGCGGCAAAACTCGATCTCACCATTGACGTTTTCGAGCGCGACCGGAAACCAGCTTCCGTCGGATGTTGAAAGGGCGGGAAACCGCTGGCCGTGGCCGGTCAGCACGCGCAACTCCGTTTCGCTCGCCCCCACAGAGACCGCGAGCTTGCTGCGCACATTGTTGGCAAGCTTCACAGCCATCGCTCACACCTCCGCCAGATCGGCGAAATACTGGTGCATCGCGCCAAGCGAAATCGCGTATTCGGCATTCGCCCAGAAGCGGTGATAGGTGAATTCGGGCACATTCGAGTCAATCGGATTGTCGAGATAGGCCTGCACCTTCGGCCAACCGGGATCGTTCTTCATGAAGGAGCGCAGGCTGATAAAGGTCGCGCCGTTTTCGATCGGATCGCCATTCGGCATCGTGCCGGCAAAGCCGGGGGGCACATAGACGGGATCGCCGTAACGCGCGTAGTCGCTGCGCTTTTCCGGCTTGGTGACACCTTTCTCGTCACGGTAAAGCGTCCAGATGCCATCGAGCAGGCCTTTTGCCAGCGCATAGGCCTCCTCAGCGGTGTGGCTGCCATTGGGGATGGTTGACGTGAACTTGCCCATGACGCGCTTTGCCTGGGCATAGTGGATGAGCAGGCCGGCCAGTGAGGAGGCCACCCCGATATCCTTGCCCCATGCGACAATCTCGAATTTGAGGCTCGGATTGGGCACAGTATCGGCCTTCCAGAATGCGGCATAGTCGCCGGTGCCGTCCCACGAGGTTTGCGGGATAAACTCATACACCCCCTCAAGATTGGCTGTCGTCGTCGTCTCGCCTGCGACCTTTGCGCCCGTGGTCCAGTCTAGCGTGTCGGGCAGAAGGAAATCATTGTTCTCATCGATCTGGACCGTATCGAGCACAAAGTTGACGAACCGGTCGAGAATGACTTGCAGATTGTTGCGGACAGTGGTGGCAAGCTCTGTGTTCTTGTCGGCCACCTCAAGCAGAAGGTCGGCCGAGCGGCCAAGCCCCCAGGCCTGAAAGCCGAACCAGTTGTTCGAGGGCGGATCGTGCCAGACCGGCGCATAGGTGTAGTACATGCCATAGAAGGTGGCGTTCTGGCGTCCATCGGTCGGGGTCTCGTAGCGCCCAAGCCACGAATTGGTGACGCCCCCGGCAATCGGCCCGGCCTCGGTTTGCAGCCAGCGCAACATCTCCATCTGCCGGTAGAGCGAGCCAAGCCAGATATCGCCGGCTGATGGCGAGGCAGGTTGATAGCCGCCGCCGCCGGTTGCCATGAAATAGGCGATGTCGGGCGCCTGATACCCTTGATGCGATTCCGAGGAGCCGATGCGAAAGCCCCATGAGGCCTCCTGTCCGTTGGCGGGCACTTCTCCGCCCCATGATACATACCACGACACAAGGAAGTGGCAGGCAAGATAGGGGTCCTGATCGGTCGATCCTTCAGCCCGGTTCGGCCCGATCTGTCGGAAATATTTGTCCATCAGTGCGTAGCGCAGATAGTCGCCCATCTTCTTCGCTTTGGTGTCGGATACGCTGATCGCCGATGCGGAGCCTGAAGCTGTCGCGAATTTATTGGCCCAGAACGCCCATTGAATGGTGCGCGCCTCTGCATCGGGGGCTGAGGTGTAGCGCCATTGCCTGCCAAAATCGAAAGGGGCGTCCGAATGAACAGGCTTGCCCTTGGAGAACAGCGGCAGGTAGCCGTAATCGCTGCCGAATTGCCAGTCCTCCCACTCCGGGTGCGGCACCGTCTCCCAGGCGCTTTCCTGAAGGCCGCGCTGGTAGTTGTTCATGTAGACGTTCTTCGTCGCGCCGTCGCCATTGTGGAAGCCATAGACGCCGTCAACGTCCAGAATCCAGTGCATGAGATACATGCTTTTGCTGCCGTAGGTGGTCACCAACTCATTGTAGAGCCCGTCCACACCCTTGGCAGCATTTGGCTCGCCAAGGCGCGGATATTGATCCGGCGTGTCAGCTTCCGGCGTGTAGTCTGCCGGGCTGGAGGGGGAATAGGCGCCGACCGGCTGGTTGGTGTCGCTCGGGATATAGACGTCTTCGATCGCTGCCCAGGCTTCGTTGTAGCCCGACCACGCGCCATCAATAATGCCTTTCATCGCCTCAAGGCCGACCCAGAAGGATGCCGTTTCGGAAACGGTCTGGTGGCCCCAGTCCGGCGCCTCGACAATCAGCGTTTCGGGGATGTGGTAGGGCAGTGACGGCGCGCCGGCGCTTGCCGGGCTGAAATAGCCGTTATCCGGGTCGCGCAACTGATCGTACATCCAACGGAAGCGTTCGGCATAGTTGATTGCGTCCGGCGGGGTGACCACGCCTGGCAAAATGGCGATGCCTGTGCCGTCGGCCACTGTCAGGCCGACAGGGTTGGAAAATTCGAGCGTGAACCGCTCCTCGGCCGCGCCTTCGATATCGTCGCGAACCGGGACGACAACATCCTTGCTGGTTTCTCCGGGTGCGAATTCCAGCGTGCCGGCGGTGGCGGTATAATCGTCGGGCGCGGTCGCCGATCCGTCCCTGGTGGTGTAATCCGCCGAAACCGTCGTATCGCTTGCCTTATCGAGAACGACGTTAAATCGTGCCTGTCGTGGCATGGCCTTGTCTCCTTGCTTTGTCGCATCGGACGGAAGGACGACGTCGGCCGTCCAGCACGATGCCAGTCGAAAAAAATACGCGTCACCCGGCGCTGTTAGGCGCCGACCGCGCCGACACTCTCCATCACCGCGAAACTCCCCCTGAGCGCGGCCACATAGTCGTAAGCAACACCGGGCGCGAACTGGAATGTGCACGTACCGGACCCCGTCGGCACGAGAAGCGCCTCAACCAGCATGAGATTGCCTGAAACGTCGGAAAAGACGGTCTCGAAGACCACGCGCGTGTTCTTTTCATGCGCCTCGGCGACAGCGAGAGAGCCGTCGGCAATGCGGGTGCGCGCCAGGGCCGAAATCGTGCGATAGCCCGCCGTGCCGCCTAGCCCGAAGGCAATCCCGGAGCCCGGCACATTTGCCCTGTAGGCGAGGGTGACGTGAAGGCGATAGGCGTTTCCCGATACGACATCGAAGGTGAAGAGCGTGCTGAGCGCCTCCGCCGTCTGTCCCACATCATTGGGCAAAACGGCCTTCACAACCGCGCTGTCGCCCCCGCCACCGCTGCCGTCAGCGCCGTCGGCACCTTTGATGTTCACCTGAAACGCCCATGCCCCGCCATCCTTTCGGTAGACATCGCCGCCATTTTCCGCAGAGGCGTCGAGATACATGTCCCCGTCCGCGCCATCGGTATCGGACGGCGCGCCGTCGCCGGTCAGCCAGCGCGCGCCGTCTGCGCCGGGGCTCCCCTCGGTTCCGGGGTCGCCCTGATCGCCCTTGATGTCGGCAAGTGCGATCAGGGCATTCCAGTCCGCGTCGCCGGAATAGCGCCACTCAATCGCCTCGGAACCGGCCTGAATTTCGATCTTGCGGCCATCCGCGCCCGGCGCACCCTCCGGCGGCTGAAGCTCGATCCAGTGGCCGGGGTCGTCCTTTGGGTCCTCGGTGGCGGTGTATGCGCTCTGGTCGATCAGAAAGAACAGCGATACTGCTTGCGGGTCGGCGCTGCTGGTTGCAGCAACGTAAGCGCCGGGCTGGTATTCCGTCCCGCTCACCCATGCCCCCTGATTTGAAAGGGTCGCGTTCTCACCCTTCTCGCCCTTGAGGTCGGCCAGTGCTGCCAGGTCCTGCCAGTCCGCATCGCCGGTATGGCGCCACTGGATCGCGTCAACGCCCATTTGCAGCTCGACCGCGCGCCCGTCCGCGCCCGAGAGGTCGGCAAGGGCCGCGAGATCGCTCCAGGCCGGTTCCCCGACATAGCGCCACTGAATATGCGTTCCACTGTTTTGAAGCTCGACTTCCAGACCATCGGCACCGGCTGCGCCGTCATTGCCAGGCGCGCCGTCGGCACCCGGCGCGCCCTCGTCGCCCTGTTCGCCCTTCAGGTCGGCAAGTGCGACCAGGTCCTGCCATTCCGCATCGCCGGCATAGCGCCACTGGATCGCATCAGCGCCCATTTGCAGTTCGATCTCGCGTCCGGCTTTTCCGGGCTCACCGGCAACACCTGGCGGGCCTTCGGGCGGCAACAGTTCGGCCCAATGCGCCGGGTCGTCGCCGGGCGCCGTTTCAGCGGCATAGTCCACCTGGTCGATCAGGAAGAAAAGCGCGTCCCCATTGCCGTCCGATGCGGCGGCAATCACATAATCGCCCGGCTGGTAGGCGGTGCCAGCGACGAAGCTACCCCGGTTGGTGAGTGTCGCGTTTTCGCCCCTTTCTCCTTTGAGATCGGCGAGTGACAGAAGATCGGCCCATTCGTCATCGCCCTCGCGGCGAAACTGGATCGCACCGTCGCCAAGCTGCATCTCGATGCCGGGGCCGGCAGCACCCTTCAACTCGGCAAGCGGCACAAGCGCGCGCCATGCGCCGTCATCGGCTTCATCGGTGTATCGCCAGTAAATTGCTGTGTCATCGGCGGAAAGGTCCACAGCGCGCCCCCGGATCGCGGTGAGCCATTCGGCAAGCGTTCCGGAAAACCCCTCCGCGAGCTGGGCGAGTTCATAGGCCGACAGGCCGGGGTCACCCTTCCGGCCTTTCGGGCCACGCGGGATCGTGAGCGCCGAGTAGGTCGCGCCGTCGTCGTCGCGCACCACCGTGATGTGGCATTCGCTCGATAGTGCCGCGCCGAGAATGATGCCGGGCGCGGGAGAGATGCGCAGGTTGAAATACCGGTCGGGAATATCGTCGGTATCGTCTTCCGGTCGGCCGTAAACGAGAACCTGCAACGACTTTTCGGTCTCGCCCTGTTCAAAAACAAGCGTCCCGGCCGCAGCCTGATAATCGCGCCCGGCCTTGCCTGTTGCGTCCTCCGTGCTCCAGTCGATGGATATCGCCTCCTCCGGGGCCGCCGAAAGCCTCACGGTGAAGAGGGCGTATGTTGCGCCTTCGAGCGTCTGATTGTCAGGCATCTTCTGTTTTCCCTTTCGCCGCCTCATGCCCACCTCACGCATGGGATGAGGCCAGGTCCCTCAGTTCAACGGCGACATACTCATCCCCGTCATCCGTGCTTTCATTGGATTGCGCATAAGCGCCGGCCTTGAAGTACCAGCTGTCCGAGCCTGTCGATTGAAGCGCGTCGCTTTCGAAAAGCGGGGTGTTCATATCGCCGTAGAAGACGGAAACCGCGCCGTTTTCGATCCGGATCATCCACTCGAATTCGGTGCCGATGGCATAGTCTTCATCGAAGCGCGGCAGTCCGCTCGACGTGCCGTTGACGCGGCAGAGCAACATGGTCTTGCCGCTGATCAGCTGCGTGCGGATCGCCACACGGTCGCGGTCGCCATTGTGGAGTTGGGCCACCACGACCTCGGGCTTGCTCGGCGGCAAATGGGTGATCCTCGATTTTCCGCTGAGAACATGCGTGCCCGAAAACGGATTGAATCCCATATCGCCGCCGCTGGCAGTCGTCTCGCGAAGCTCGCTGCGCGCATACTGGCTGCCGCCGGTTCGCGGTGCGTCGAGGCGAACCTGAAACTGCACCGCCTGATTGTCGATGACGGTGAAGTATGGCGCCTCCTCGTAACCGCCGGAAAGCACCGATTGCTCGATATAGGTGACCTCGGTCTCGCCGGTCTTGCCGACCTGCAGCCTGAAATGGTTCTGGCCACTGGCCGCGCCGATATTCAGAATGTCGGCCGGGCTCGGGTCTGGCGTTCCGCCGCCACCATTGCCGTCACCGCCCGTCAGGAGCGGCGCGATCAGTTCGAGCTTTGGCGTCTGCGGGGTCTGCCAATCGTCCTGGACCAATCCGCCGGTGTCGCCCGAATTCGGGTTGAACGACCAGTAGGCAAACGACATGCCGGGATTTGTCGGCCCGCGCGCATCGGTGCCATCGCCGTTGAAGTCGGCATTGAGGTATTTCACCAGCTCCTCGGTCCACTGGCGCTCATATTGGGCGTGTGGCTTGGTCAGGTTTCCGGAACCGTCCAGGCCGTAATGCCCGCCGAATTCGCCGATCCAGATCGGCGCGATATTGTCTTCAAAAATGAAACCCCAATGGTCGCGCCAGACGGAATAAAGGTTCAGCGGCCAGTTGGCCGGCAGGGTCTGGCCGTCATAGGCAAGCCATGGTTGAGAACCGACACTCTGGCCGTATTCATGCGGGCTGTAGGCCACTTTGTTTGCGACATTGAGCTGGATCGGCCGCGTCGCGACGCCCTTCAACTGACCGCCCCACCAATAATAATCGTCATCGATATTGCCGACGCCCTCGACAAAGATCAGCCAGTCCGGCGCAATCGACAGAATGTGGTTGCCGCAGGTCTCCGCAAGGCGCGCCCAGGCGTCCCAGGTCAGGTCATGCGGCTCATTGTGCAGATCGGCGCCGGCGATGGCCGGGTGGTTGGCATAGCGCGTCGCCATAACACCCCAGGCCGCCAGCCAGTCGGCCTCGGAGTAGAAGCTGCCGGTCGGCGCGCCGTCGGCGCCAACGCCTGCCTGCCGGCGGTGGTGATCGAGCACCACGTAAAGCCCTTTTTCGGCGCAATAATCGAGAATGATATCGAGGATTTCGAGGGCATTCTTGCCAATGAATTCGGGGTTGAGATCGAAGTCGATTGCTGTCGCCGGCGGTGTACGCCCGCTGGCCGTGAAATCGCCGGAAAACGGCAGGCGGATCGTATTGAAGCCGAAAGCGCGAATTTGGTCGATGATCGCGCGAAAACCGCGCGCCCATGTTCCGTGCGGCGTGTAGTTGGTGCCCTCGGCACCGAACCAGTTGACGGATTTGAGGCGCACCCGAAACCCGTTATCGACGCGGGCAAACTGGTTGAAGGCGATCTTGAGGCGCGATATTCCCCCGCCGGTGCCGGTGAGTTGCACGCGGTCGGCGTTGACGATATCGGCGTCCGACGTCACCGAAAGCGTGCCCGTCGCGACACCTTCCGTTTCCGGTTGGAAATAGAGGCTGAAACCAACGGAATTGCCGGCCAGCTCAAGCGTGCCCGATGTCGGCGGCAGGCCTTCGGCCGCATCGAAATAAAACGGCGGGGTCACCTGAAGGTTCTCGTAGTGGAGCGGCCGGTCGCCACCCTTGATCAGGCGACCGGTAAACGACAGGCTGCGCGATCCGACCGGCACGTTTCCGAAATCCGTCCGGAAGGCAACCAAAGTGATGCTTGAGCCGTCTTCAACATCGATCGTTTCAATGATGGCTGGGCCGACACTGAGGGCTGGCCGGACCAAATCGACATCCTCGATGACGGCGTCGCCCACGCTGAGCACGGGCGGCGTCGCCGTCACGATTGCCTCGCCGACAAGGCGGGCGACCAGCAATGTCTCGTCGTCGCCTGTCAGGAGAAAGAGCTTGCCGGTGCGCACGCCCTCGCTCACGGGGGAAAAGGTCAGATGAACGGGGAAAGACGTGCCGGGGCGCAGAAGAAGCAAGGGCTCGGAGGTGAACGCGAAATCGCCGGTCACCTTGAGCGCGCGCACCGGTGCATTGATGTCGCCGCGATTGGCAAGGGTCAGCGAGAGCGGTGCGCTTTGCGTACCAAGTTCTATCATGCCGAAATTGACCACCGCCGGATCGGCGACGATTATCGGCCCGATGGGGTCCGTTTCCGTCTCGGGAATGGCAAGGCGGCCGATTTGAACGCCATCCGTCTCGACCGACACAAAGATGAATAGCGGTTCCTGGCCGATGGTGAGAACCACAAAGCGGAAAATCTTGATTTTGTCCCGGGACGTGGTGACCGTCAGGCGCACGCTGTGGCGCATATGGTCCTTGCCGCCGGCCATCCAGAGCACGACGTCGGTATCGGTAAACCCGATCTCGGGAATGATGAGGTCGGAGGGAAATGCCGTCGCGACGACGCCGGTAATCGCCTCGTCGGGTTCCAGCCAGCGCATCAGGTCGAGCCGCCAGTCGAGCCAGTCTTCCGAGCGTTTGACGATGTGTTCGGCCATGTGCGCGCCGTAGTCGAACAGCCGCCGCGCCCGCGTGATCGGGACGTCTTTCTCTTCAATCCGGCGGCCAACGGTCTCCGGATCAAAAAAAGCTGGGTTTTGTACGCTTTGCGGCACGCTGCTGCCCTCGCATATTGTAGGCGAAATGACGGTCGAGAACCGCGTCGAACTTGTTTTGGAAAAACACGCCCATCTGCGGGTTTGAATAGGATTGGTTCGGCAGGATCAGGAGAGAGGCTACGGCCCCGTCGGCAATGGCCTGCCCGAACTCGGCAACAATGCTGGCAGGCAGCATGTCGGCATCGTCGGCAGGTTTCAGATAAAGCGAAAGCGCCAGTTTTCCCGCGCCGCGCGGCGCGAGCGATACCGAATTGGCCGAGAATTGCGTGATGAATTTGGGCTGGCCTGCGCCGTGGTGGCTGATTTTGTCAGGTGTTGGCGCTGCCGCCTCAAGCCTGTGGCCATCAAACGTCGCCCAGTCGATCTCGAACAGGCTGGCAAATGGCGGCACGCACATCACCTCGACCGTATCGCCGAAAGTCTCGAACACGTCGAAGAAGCGCCAGCACCGTGTGCGCTTGCACAGTTCGCTCGCCGCGTCGCGTAAGTGCATGACGGCGAGCGGTTCCGGGCATGCCGGGGCATAGGTGTTGACGCGCGGCAGCAGGGTTTCGATTTCGATCATCACGCGCCCCCGGTCTGATCGACGCCGGAGGCGGCAAACGGCACGCCGGGCTTGATATTGGGTGAGGTATTGGCCTCGACCCGTACCTTGATGCCAAGTGCGTTGGCGAATTGCTGATAGTGCAACACGGCGCGCTGGGCACTGCCGGCAAACTGGGCGTCCTTGGAATAGGCGCGATACATCACATAGTCGATCAGCGCGTCATGGTAGGTTTCATCGAGCGGGATCGGGATTTCATAGCTTGCAAGCTTGGTGAAATCGCCATCCGGCCTGATCTTGTCGGGAATTTTGGCCAGCACGGCCTCGATCGCGCCGGTCCCGTCATTGCCGGGATAGACATAAAAGGTTTTCGGGTTGGCCTCATCGAACAGCACATGCTTGACCTGGCCTTCAAAGCGAACGGAAATTTCATCGTCCCAGTCCGGCTTGACCGCGCTCAAAGCCTCGCTGCTGACAACGGTAATGCGGCGGCGCGGCAGCCGGTCGGTGGCGTTGGTCCGGATGTTGCGCACGGGCCGGAGCAGTGCTGTAAACCCGTCCGACACATTCTGGCGCACGCCGCGCGCCATGCGGAGCGTTTCCGTCACCGCTGATGCGCTCGGCTTTTGCAGCGTGATGGCGTCGAGGCCAAAATTCAGCCATTGGCAAAGCTCGGGGAGCGACCAATGCACATAGCCGTCATCCAGAAGCAGCGTGGACGCCGCCGAAAAGATTTCACTGGCCGTGCGCATGACTGCTGTCTCCTTGACGGTTCCCTGTTCGCACCTGCGGCGCTCACCGCCTCTTGTCGTTACGCTTCCTTCACGGCGCGCTTGATCTGGGCTGCGGTCATCCGTTTGTTGGGCGCGCGGCCGAAGAGCTTCTTGTAGGCAGCGATCATGTCGTCAGGGGTGTCGGCCGCCGCTGTGCTCCCGGCGTCGCGACTGTCATCAGAGCCGTCTTCGCTCTCACTCGAGTCGCCTGGGTCTTCGCCGCCATCCTGCTCTTCGGGCTCCTCATCGGTGTCAGATGGCGTAGTCTCGGCCGGTTCCTCGGCCTCATCACCGCCCGTCAGCTCCTTCAGCACCTGATCGATCCATTCATAGCGCTCCTGATCGGCGAGCGCGTTCCAGGCATCCTCGTCGAGGCCGCTTTCCTCAAATGCCATATCCACAAGGTCGCTCAGCGCGATCTGGTCACCGCCGGCCATGTCGTAGGACTGATTGTGGATTGTGCTGCCATTGAGCTTGCGCGCTGGCGGCTCTGCCCGCGCGTCTTCCGCGTCAACGGGCCGATAGCCTTCGGAAATGCGCAAAAGGGTGTTGATATGAGCCGTCTCAGCCACGCTGGCGATGTGTCGCGGGTCGTCTGCATCCGGCTTGAAATGATAAGTCATCGCACCGAGCGTTACATGCGAGCCGTGCGGGCGACGGATGAGGCATTCGATTTTCATGTGCTTGCTCCTTTGTCTTGTCCTCAGGCTGTCGCCGCTTCGCGGCTTCGCTCCGGACGGGGCCTCGCATCAGCTCGGACGGCCGGTCGGCCTTGCGAAGCCAAAAGGGCTTCGGATTCTTTTCCCCGGCGCGGCCTTGCCGTATCGCCTCCCGAAACCCACAAGGGCTTTGCAAGCGCGACCGCGTGAAGACAAATTCATTGCGCGAAACGCAGCATCAGACCGATGGCCTTGCCGTCACCGGCAGCGATATCGCCGGTAATCTGCACGCCGATGGAGCGGTCTCGCTCGACGGACTTGATCTCAAGCGCGGACGCCTTTGAAAGCGGGGTCATCTCGTGTTCAAGCGCCTGGGCCGCGAAGAGTTCCGTTCCGACCGTGCGGGCCGAACCGTCCTGATTGGTCTTCTCGCCGGTTTCCCCAGACATCAGGCCGATATTGACCGTTGCCGCGCCAAGATCGCCGGTCTTGACCAGTTCGGCACCGACGACATGCGCAAACGGCGGCAGGACGGCAAGTTCCAGAATATCGCCATCGGCGAGGCCGCTTTCGGGCACCTTCATCATGAAGAGCTGCGCATGAACGGCGGCGGCGGTTTGCGGGCGCGGTACGGGGCGCGCACCTTTGACCCATTCGGACTGATAGAGCATATGTCTGTCTCCCAAAAATCGTATCCAGGTGAAGTGGAAACCGGTTCACCGTCCGGACAACGTGCCGGGCGGCGCTTCAAGCCTCGTTCGGGTCACTCGCTGCGGTATCGATGGCGACAACGCCGAAGTCGCGCTTGTTGAAGCGGGTTTTCGAAACGCCAATGATGGTGCCGGCGGCGACCGACGGCTCATTGCCGTAGTCGTCGACCTCTTCCTTCCAGGTAAAGCGCAGACCACCCGCCGTGCCATGGGCAACAACGGCTGCCTGCGTGCCCAGGAACAGCGCGCGCGAGGCGCTGACATCCTGCCCGGCGCCATAATCGGAAAAGCGGATCACGCTTTCATGGCTGTGCAGCACGACATTGTTGATCATGCCCATCGAGCCCCGGAAGATCGGGCTCTTGCGTCCTTCGGACGCGGCCGCCGCCTTCTGGATTTCAAGCCAGCCGGTCTGGCCGGATTCGGTCCTCAGGTCATGCTCCTGATAGGGCGACATCACGGTGACATAGTGCTTCTCGCCACTGATCTTGATCGGCAGCAGATTGGCGTTGCGCGGGTCCTTGGCGCGCATCATCCGCGCCTTGTTGGCCGCACGCTCGATCATCAGGCGCGACATCTTGTCATCGGCGGTGATCGTTGCCTTGCTGGCAGCATCGCCGCCAAACAGGATATGCTGGCCATCCGGCGCCCGCAGCTCGTTGCCGGCATGGCCGTCATAGTCGAGCGGGAAGGCTTCATAATCCTCGTTGATGCCGCGCGCGCCCGACATATAGATGAAGAACAGCTGATCGACATATTGCGACCACCAGTCGGAAAGACGGTCCTTGGCGACGCGGCGCAGATCGTGCGCGGTGCGCTTGCGGGTCATCTTGCCGCCGGCCGAGACCGACTTGCGAAGCTGGTCGATGATGACCTCGTCGGTGAAGAATTTGAGCTGTTCTTCCGTGCCCTTCAGGCGGTTGTCGCCCGATGTCGGCCCGCCGCGCAGCTGCACCGACAGGTCAAAGGAAATGCGGTCGCCCGCATCGGATTCCAGTTCGGTCTTGCGCTGGATCACGGCGTTTTCGGAAGTGCTGATAAAGCGCTCCCAGTAGCTTTTCGCCAGGGTCTCGACCAGCAGACGGCCAGACCATTTCATCTGGGCCTTCGGATCGCCGAAGGGGATCGTGGTTTGTCCCATAATTGCCACCCTCAAAGTGCGGTTTTGGAGCGCCGCACGTCCTGCGCAGCAATTGGATACGATGCTATTATCGTTGAAACGATGCTGAAATGCAAACACTACGGGCGAGCACTTTCAAATCCTTCGTGTTGGGCGGCTCGTTCAACATTTCAGGCTATCGGTGTAGCTTCACGCGTTATGTCGCTCTGTTCAATTCAGCTTCCCAGAAATGTGCTGGTAAGGCGGGCCAAGATTGGAGCGAAAACAGTCATGTGATCCGCTGCAGAAGACATGAAGGCCAAATAGGCGTCTCTCCGGCTTTCCTTCGTTTCAGCGCTCGCCATTCGATCAATCGCGGTTTGGCACGCTTGAGCTTGCTCGCTGGGAATTTGGGAGGCCTCAAGCAGCCTTCTTAGTTCGTGGAGAACCGCAGAGGTATCGGAGCCAGAAACCGTATTCTGCGAATTGTCTGTAGAATTAAAGTTTATTCGAGAGTTGTTGCCACTGATAGTGAAATTGTGCGTGATATTTTGGATAATAGAAGTGGCAGTTGCGACCGGCGCATCGCTTCTCCTCACTTTCGTTTGAAAGTGAGAAGGAAGCATTGATCCGCCTGCAAAAAATCCCGGGTCTTCAACAATATATTCCTCTACCAATCCCGAGGGTAGAATCCTTAGGAGGCTATCTTCAGGTTGTAGCTGAAGAGTCTCGTCGTCCATAAAAATTCTGTTTGTCTGAACGGAAGCGCGGATGTTTTCCTTCATCACTGTTCCGTCTTTTTTAACGTGCGTCACGCGATCATGCATAAGATTTCTAATCATAAGCCGCTTCCCCTACATCAATTGCCTGTAGTTTATCTGGCTTAGAAGAGCCTCCCGGTGCAAGTGGCAAAGCGCTTGCGTTTAGCCGACTTCTCGATTCGGTTCCTTTATTAGGGGATTTTGGGAGGTGATCTTCATTTCTCGAGGCGCATCAATCACCAGCGTCGCCACCTGTCCGGCCTTGCGAACCAGCTTCAGGCGGGCTTCCCCCACCTGAAGTGTTTCACCGACGCGTAAGTCGATTTTCAAAGCCACGGGCTTTGTCCTCCAAAGGCCATTCACTGCGTGTTGGCATAGGCCTCGAATTCGGCCTCGTTCATCTTGGCGATCTCTTCCTCATAGGCCAGCGGATCGCTCTCGCTTAGTCGGTCGAGCGCGGAATATTTGCCGTCATCGGTCTGCTCCAGCCCGGCAGCGGGTACCTTTGCCAGCGAAGGCGGAATTTCTGGCTGTTTCGGCGCGGGGTTTTTCGGGGCGGGTGCCGGATTGGGCGCCGGGTCCGCCTTGATGCCAAGGTCTGCGGCCCATTGCTGATAGGCCTCTTCAATCTCGGCCTGGCCCGGCCATCCGCCACTGGCGATCACCGCGCTCGTCACCTTGCGCAAGACAACGTCGAAACTGGCATAGCGCGTCTCGTTGGCGGCGATTTCTGGGTGCTGCTCAAGGAAGCCATTGGCGGTGTTGTACCAGGCCTGTTCGCGCTGGCTCTGGGTGCTCTCCTTGGAAAGCTCGGCCTTGTGCACCTGCCATTCCAGCGTAGAGCGTTCCTTGTTCACCTTGCGAAGCTCGGCATTATATTCGCGCGTCGTCAGGTCGCCGTCCTCAAACTTGTCTACGAGCGCGTCTTCCTTTGCGTCCAGCGCCTTGAGGCGATCGCTGATATCCTTCGGAACATCGGACTTGAACAGCGGGACGTCTGTCTGGGGCGGGGCAGCCTTGGCCTTGTCCGGCGTCGCTTCATGGCCCGGCTCCTTGTCTTCGCCCGCGATGTCACCTTTTTCCGACTCTTTGCCGGGGGCCTTTTTGGGCTCCGCTTCCGGATCGGCCTCGGGATCAGGCTCCGGTTTGGCCTTCGCCTTGTCTTCAGGCTGACCTTCACCCGCATTGCCGGTTTCCTCGTCGCCGACCTCGTCATCGCCATCATCGGCTTCCAGCCCGGCACGTTCGGCCGGCGTCAGCATTGCAAGCTCTTCGGGGCTCAGCCCGTGTTCATTGTCCATGTTGGTCTCCTGCTTCATCGGGTTACGGATTGGGAGCGGTGCCGGGCGGCATGGAAGGTGGCCTGCCTTGCTGCGGAATGCCTTGTTGATCTTGCTGGGGCGGCGACTGGCCCTGCTGTGCGGCAAGCGCCTGCTGCCGCGCGGCTTCGTCGCGCATATTGTCGGATTGCATGATGGCCGCCTGCCGCTCGGTTTCCTCTTGTTCGGATCGGCCCATAAAGCCGCTTTCATGCAAAATGCCGTCGGCCACCGGCACGGCGGCGGGCGCGGAAAGGGCGGCCATCGCGGCCTCAAGCGCCCGTATCTGCGTATCGACATTCTGGCCGGCGAGAGAGGCGAGCACCTGCCGCGTTGCCGCCTGATCTTTCGCCGATGATACGATGTCGCGCTGCGCGCTGGCGGCGGATTTCTGGGCGCTGGCCTCGTCCTTGGCGATCTTGGCCATCACCGCGCGTTCCTGAATTTGCTGCTGGCGCATTTTCAGCTGCTCTGCGGCCTGTTCTTCCGGCGTCATTTCCTCGGCGTCGGGGTCGCGCTGGCCGGTGATCTGGCGAATGCGCTTGACGAGTTCTTCGCGGCTGTCGATGTCCATGCCCTCGACCAGAAGATCGAGCATCACCAGCACCACCTGCGGGGCCACAGGGCCGATCTGTTGCAGCAGCGCAAACAGTTCCTCGGTCTGAGTCTGGCGCACGCTGGCGCGCCAGTCGGTGTCGGAGATGATGAAATCCGCCTTGGAGCGGATAATGTCGTTTTCCGGCAACCCGTCATTCACGTCCACCCATTCCGGCGTGCCGCGCGTGTTGGTGATGCGAAATTGCTTTGGCTGGGTGAAGAATTGCTCGATCGCCGAAAGCTCCTTGCCGCCATGGATCAGCACGGCAAGGCGCAGATTGTCGAAAATGCCGGCGGTCGCCAGCGAGCCCTGGTCCTGCCGTGCGGTGATCGCCCGGCCGGAAACCGCATTGGTGGTGCGCCCCAGGCTTTCATCGGTCACGCCGGAAACCGACTGGATCATCGAAATATCGCGGCTCATCATGTCGAGATGGGCGGCGGCCAGCTCCCGCTCGGCATTGATGGTCAGGTCATAACCCTTTTTCTTCACGAGGATCGCGTCCGGGCGGGCGGCCTCCTCGCGGAATTCGTCAAGGTCATCGACCGCGCCTTCATCCATGATGACCTTGTTGGTCGAGATGATGTGCAGCGCCTTGGAGGCGCGCTTGTTGATGTCCTCCTGAATGTCGCGCAGGCCCCGGATCACACCGTAAGGCAGCTTGTCGCGGCCGCGCCGGTAACACCAGATCGGCGTGAACGGAAAATCATTATGCCGATACGGGCTTTCGCCATCATAAAGCATGCCGGACGGGCAGAAGATCGAAACATGCATGCGCATCGAGCGCGGTCGCTCGACAGGTTCGCCGCGTCCTTCGGCAATGTCAGCCTCATGGCCCGGCGCCGGGTTTTGCGGATCGTAGATTTCGCCGGTAAAATCGCCGCCGGCCATGCGATGCACATCACGCGGATAGCGGTGCCAGCACTCGATCAGCCGCACACGCGGCCGCTGAACGTCGTAAAGCGAGGTCGAGCTGGAAAGCCGGGTAAAGGCGCTTTCCAGTATCGCCTCCTGGCTGTCCATCGCCTCGTCGCCATCCGTGTCCGATCCGTAGACGCGCACGCCGTCGGCAAGGGCCGCGCGGGCCAGCAATCCGCGCCGTTCGGGAAACATCGCGCTCGCCACATCCAGATCGACCCATTTGGTGCGGAAGATATAGCGGCAATCGGAAAGGTCCTTTTCGGTGCAGGCGCTGTCCCAAAGCATATTGCGCCAGCTCTCGGCGCGGACATAGACCGGCTCGCCTTCGTCCTGCGCCTGCAACCCCACCTCAAGCCAGCCAATGCCGGTCTTGACGCTTTCCTCAAAGGCGTTGGAGCGGTGAAACGGCGAGCGGTTCACATCGCTCAGATATTTCATCAACTGGGTCTTGCGGGTCGCGGGCTTGCCCGCCTCCTTGCGCCGGGGCAGGATTTTATAATCCGTGCGGCCGCGTTTCTCGGTGCCGATGATCCAGTTGACGGTGGTGTTGATGACGTTGAAGACCAGCGCCTTCTGCCCGCGCTCTTCCAGTTCGCGGGCATTTTCCTCGCTCCACTGGATGGAGTCGTAGAAATCTTCATCGAGCGCCTGTTGCGCCCGGTTTTCCGCCTGCCGCTCCAACTCGTTTTCGTAGAGCCCTAAAAGCCGTTTCAGCCGGGCAACAGCCCTTTCGCTATCGAGCCTGTGCAGCGCCTTGCCTTCAGGCTGCGCCGTCTCATTCCTGTCCCACGGATCGGACGCGCGCACCATCCGCCCTTCGCGCAGGTCCATGCCACTTTGGGTTTCCGGCTCAAACACGGTCGATGATCTCCGCACGCGTCTCCTTGCCCGTATCGTGCTCGACCTTGAGGACATCGGCGACGACACGGACAAGCGCTTGCTTGGGAGGAATGGAAAGCAGATCGCCCAAATGGTCATGGATCAGCGAGACGACACGCATCGAGGCGCGCATATTGCTGAAATCCATCCCGTTGAGGTCAAGAAACTGCTGCACCATCGCCGCATTCGTTTCCGGCATGGCATCAGGATCGTCCGGGTTCCACTGCCACGCATCATCAATGGTGACCACCAGCGGCCGGCACCGCTCATGCCCAATGCGGTTGGCGGGCACGACCACAAGGCAAGGCCGCGCCTTGTCGGCATACCATGTGCCGTAGAGGGCCAGCTCGCCCCGGCGTTTTTGAAAGTGGTAGTGGGACAGGTCAATGGCGTGCTGAATCATGCTGGATCGCGCCTCATTTCAGGATGCAATGATGCCAATATAGCAACGTTCAAGGCGAGCCACCATGGGGCGGTGTGCAGCTTCCGCAAATTGAAGCGCAGACCGGAGTTTAATTTTGCATTTGTGTCTGCGGCAAAAGTTCGCGACTGTAAGTCACGAATGGTGGCGAGGACGTGATTGAGAAAATGCTGAACTCATTTAAAATCAGTTGGGTTCAGCGCTTGCGGCGAAGCTATAGGTTGTGCCGTCGCCGAATGAGCTCAAAGCGCAAGAGTTTTTACACACAACTGTCACGGCGCAGGGCGCTCCTGTGGCTGAGCTTGCACAAATTACGGTACAGAACGTCCAGAATGAAACGCTTCGTGATTGCGCCGCTCGCAACCGCAATGACGCTTGCTGTGTTCTGTTTTTCTGCGAGATATTGGTCCGTCTTAGTTGAAGCGCTTGAGCCAATCGCCGCGACAGAAACAGAATTGGCGCCCTTGCGGTCGCTTCTTGTCACGTTGGGCGGCGCCTTGACAAGTGCCGCAGCCATCGTTTCATCGCTCGTCCTATTTTCTATGCAGGCCAACATCGAGCGAATTCCGCACGGGCTTTTTCGCAGACTTAGCTCTGATTTTCGTTTACTTGGCGCCTTTGCTCTGACCTTCCTTCTTTCAATAATACTGGCTGCTCTTTCTCTTTTCATGAGTAGCGAACAAGCTGCAGTTGTTGTGGTAGCGTCCGTCTGTATATGCAGCGCCATCCTAGGGCTTTTTCTCTATAGCTACCGGCGAGCCTTATTTCTGGTAAATCCGGCGCAGCAAATCTTGATGGTGGTGAGGCAATCTCGGCGCGATTTGCGTGCTTGGGGGAAGCGTGCCGAGTGGGCGGTCCCCTTGATGTCAGCTGAATATCGTCGCGCTGTAGCTATCGAAACCGATAAGGTTGATGCTCCTCGAGCTGTCTTCTTCAACGCAAATCCGCATTGGACTGCCGGGGCAGTTCAGGGGTTGCGGTATGCCGAGGCGCTTGTCCGGGGTTATGCCGAGCGCGGCGACCACGAAGTCAGTCGTGCGGCACTGGATGCGATTGTTGCAATCAACAAAGCTTACATCGACGTGAAGAGGAAGACCTTCTTTTCCAACAGTCTGATGTCGCACGATTCGTTGGCTACCGATCAGTTCATCAACACCACGCTCGAGAGCATGCGGCAAACGATACAGATCGCGCTCAGCCGAGGGGATGAACGTCAGGCCGAACAAGTGCTGGAGTCTCTCGCGCAACTGGTAGAGCTTTATCTGTCGATAGATTACGCGAGCGAACACGCCTCAAAGAGTCATGCCCATTTGGCAGGTGGATACCTCTCAAGCGCAGTCGAGAAGATACTGCCGCACCGTATGCCAGATGTCGTCATGCAAGGAACGCGGTTAATGGGGCGCTGCGCGAAACTCCACCTGGCAGCGGAAGGCCCAAACGCCATTTCAACGCTGGTAGAGAAGATCGGAGTGATCTCGCGCATGGGGGTTGAGCGGCAAGAGTATCGTCCGGTCACGCTTGTTGGACTGGAGCAACTCGCAGACATCAGCGTTGGCCTGCTAAAAACGGATGCCGGCGATGTTCGGTATGCTTCTGAAGACCTCCGCAAAGCAGTTTCCTTTGTGGCTAAGCCGTTGCTGAACATTCCGGATATCCCGCTTTTCGGCGTTCATAGCAACAATCTGTCGCCCTACTATTCCAGTAGAAGTATGCGCGGATTTGTTTCCCAGCTTACCAATATTGTTAGCGCCGTATCCGGCGCAGATGGGGCGAATCCACAAGCAAAGAAAATCATCTCAAATCTAGTCCAATGGTCGGAAGGGCTGCATAGCAGTGAGAAGGACCTATTCGTAACTTCGATAGAGAAGCAGTCAAATTTCGTCCTAGACATGACGCAATGGATTGAAGATGTTGCGTTAAATTTGACAGCGGCCTCATTGGCGCCCGCCTGCAGCGCCGGAGATAAAGAAAAACTGCAATCACATGCTTATCGATTAATTGCGGTTCTAACATGGGTGCCTAATGACCTCGAAGCCGTGACGCATGCTGAGCAATATAGAATAACGGAATCCTTTTTTGAAATTGCAATGCAGATACATGATTGCGGTTGCTCTGAGCTTTTTGAAAAGGTGAAGCAGCTGTTTATTCAATGGGCCTTCAAAGCGGGCGTATATCAAACGGGATTTCCTATTCTGGAACGATGCATTTACGGGCTCGCAGTTTTGGCTGCAATTGGTGGTGAAGAAACAGTCGAGAAATTGAAGTTGGATGTAGCCAAACGCGTTGCGCGTGGTGGCCTGCCGGATCGCGACTTACGGGACGGAGCGGCGATAGAAATACGGGGGCGAGCCGCTTCGCCAAATGCAGAAGCTCATTGGGGGTCACCGATTGAAATGGGCTTGCAGCAGTCCGACCAAGAGGTATTGCGACCATTGTTAGAAGACCTGGCCAACATAATTTCCCCAGAAACCGAGGGGCAAGCCTCTGAAGACCACTTCTTCTGATTGCTGAAGAAGCAAAATCAACCGTACTTTGCTCAAACCGCCATCGCCGACTTGTTCCGCCGCTTCGGCACTCTTTGCCGCTTGCTTCCCGCGCCAGCATCACTGCCATAAACCTGTGCCCATTGCCTGAGCGCGTCGGCAGCCTCCGAATTGCCGTCGCTCTTCACCGGCTCGTCGCCGAAAGCGCCAACGCTCGCAATCCATTTCTTGCGGTAATTGTCGATATGGTCGATGCCCTCCTTGCAGTTCTCGGCATCGATCCATGCCAGCGCCAGCATGTCGCGGGTCGCCTGAATGCCGTGCTGCAGTTCGGCAACGCGCTCAACGATCTCGACATTGCGTAGTCCCAGCCGCTCCAGCATCTGCTTGGGCGTCAGATTACTGTTTTCGCCCTGCCGCTCGTGGTTGCCGTCATGCGGCAAATAGTGCCGGCCCCAGGTGTAGCCGAGCGCCTGCATTTCGCTGACAAAGAAGCTGTAGGGCTCGCCCCAGCCTTCGAGAAAATGGATAAAACGGTGCTGCTGGCCCACCTGCTGGTGAAACCAGATTGCGGTGCCGTCCGAATTGCCAATGTCCCAGAAGGTGTTGACCGGATAGCCGGGCGTAAACGGCACGGTGGTGATTCGCCGCTCCTTGCGCATCCGTGTCATCTGAACGGTGTAGTAGCAGCCCTGTGATGATTTCTGGAATGCCTCGTCGGGTGTCGACGGGTATTCCTGCCACATCTTTTCGTCTTCGCCGGAGAATTCGTTGTCGCGTGTGCTGATCCACCAGGCGCGCTGCTCGATGTCGAGCATCGTCGCCATTTTCTCCTCGACCTCATTGAAATATTGATGCTCGATGGCCGATATCTCCACGTCGTCGGGGTCCATGCGGTAATGCATGTCGTCCCACCACGGGAAGAAGTTGAAATGATATTCCTTGTTGGTCAGCCGCCGGGGGAGCGAGGCAAGCCGTCGGGCACGCTGGCACATCTTGAAGAAATGCCCCTCGCGGCCTTCCGCCGTGCTTTCGATGAAGATCATGCCGCTGGCCGCCGCCGGAATGGTGCCGGTAATCACCTCGTCGGCGCGGTCCGGCCGCTTGGCGCAGATTTTGCCGAACTCGGAAACATGCAGATAATGCAGCGTGCCGGAGCGCAGCGAGGTCGCCACCCGGATCGAGCAATTATTGTGGGCAAACAGCAATTCGTCGGCGCTGTCGCGCTTCAGCGGCATGGCGGCGCGCAGCGCTGCCGGCAGGTTCTCATAGGCGAACTTCACCTTGTCGCGAAAGATCGCCTTGGCCGCGTCCTCTTCATGCGCCACGATGCCGGCCCGGATCGGCCGGTCCTTGTGCGAAAACAGCGCGCAATCCAGAAACAGAATGCAGATCAGCGTGGTAAAGCCGAGCTGGCGCGCCTTTAAGATGATATTGCGCTTGTGCAGCCGCTTCAAAAGCCGCCGTTGGGCGCGGTTGGGCCTGAACGGCACGACAAGCGGCTCCGCGTCGGCGTCTTCCTCGCCGTTCTCGTCTTGCGGCTTGATCATGATCTTGTAGAGCTGCCCGGAACAAAGCCGCCACAGCGGATCGGACAGGCACATCGCCATGTCTTCGGGCGAGGACGGCACGAAATCGAGCGGCACGCCGCCTTTCACGTCCTTTCCGCGCTGCGTGCCCAGGATCATGCGGTATTCCCTTTATCCGGGATGTCCTTGTCTGAATCGGTTTCGCTCACAGGGCGGATCAGGGCGCCGGGCAGTTGCTGCAACAGCATCTCAAGCGGGTTTTCCTTGTCGCCGCCCAGCATCAGCTTGTCGTTGAACATGCCCAGATGCCGCATCAGCTTGTCGTAGATCACGGCGCGATCGATCATTTTGACCCTGGTGCCGAACTGGGTTTCCTCGACACCCTGATAGATCAGCCTTGCGCCGCCGGTCAGAAACCGCGTGTCTTTGATATGGGCGCTGCCGATCCCCTCGCCATGGCAGCGCGGGCAATCGTCATGTGGCAGCTTGCTGGCGTCATAGCCATAGCCGCCTTCATCGCCCGGAAGGTCGGGTTCCACATCGCGCGCGCGCGCTTTCTCGGCAATCTTCTCGCAGGTGTCGAGATACTCGGTCTCATCCACCCACTGAAACCCGTTGTCGATCCCATAGCAATGGCGGCACGCGCCGCGCCGGTATTGCACAAGCTCATTGGTATCGGCGGTCAGCATCGCATAGAGCCGGCGCACAACGTCATTATGCTCGATGGCGACAGCCTCGCGCCGTGCCGCCATGGCGGCGTCGATGGCTGCTTTGACCTTAGCATTTTTTAGCAACTTGGAGGCGCAAACAGCAGCGGTTCGCTCATTCGGCTGCCGAAACGCCCGCATATAGGCATAGGTCGCCCGCATATCCTCATCGGCCAGCAATGCGTCGATAAATTCCTGCTGACGCGGCGTCAGCCGCGCGCACCGTCGCTTGGGCGCGGCTTTGCTGGTGGGGTTCTTCGTGGTTCTGGGCATAGCCGGATTTGCTTCCCTCGGGGCGGCAAGGTGTTCCGGTGCTATTTTAATGGACTGTTGCTGTATTCACAACGATGTAGCTGCAAAGCGCACCATGTCGCAGACAACTTGTGTCAAGCGCTTTGACGTCAGGCAGTTGGGAAGACCGAAACCGCCTTATTCAGTGCCAATGGTAGCTTGCGATGCAGTTTTTATAATTCTGCAAAGCTGTTTTGATGAATTCCTCGCTTCCGCCACCGAAGCCACCATGGGCTAAGCGGCGACAAAGATCGGCATTCTCAAGACGCGGCAGAGTTTTGGTCATATAATCACTGTGGCTCCAGCCAGCGCGTCCCACCGGCGCCCAAACATAATTTCGCTCATGCCTGGATCGGTCTATTGCCGTGCGCAACGTCTCCAAGTCTGATCTCTCAAGATATTGGATGGCCGTTAGCGCTTCGCTCAGAAGAGTCATTTCATCAATGGGCGCGCGTGAGGAAAGGAAGGACGCGCGCCAGTCCTTAAACACTGTGTTGGCCAAGTGGTCCTGAAAAGGGGTATAGCGTCTTTCCAGTCCAGGCAATGCCTTCCAAGCTGCGCTGACTGAACCTTCCCATGTAGAGGGTCCCACTGTGTCAAGCAAACACTCCATATTTCCGTGTTTGTTTTGGACCTCTGTTCCCATGAATTCGTGAAGGTCAGGCCACTTTTCGGCATATTGAAGGCCCAAAGCACAGGCGTGATACGCAAGAACAGCGGGATATTGACGCAATTCAATATATATAACCAAGCCCCCATTATTGTCGTTCGCGAAATTGAGAATCGTGCGGATCGCATCTATAACGATTGCAATTTGTGAGGGCTCTCCCCACCTGCCAATCAGTCCGCAGGCTTTTGTCAGACCCTCCGATATACTTTCATAGACGGCGACCCGGCGCTGAATATCTTCAGGTGCAATGGCGCCGTGGAGGTCCATGTCACCCTGATCGTGTCGTGCAATAATCTTCTCAACCTCTTCAAATACCAAATCAGCCAATTGGATTCGGTATTCAGCCTTAGACAAATATCGCTTTGCGCGGCCGACTAGCATGTCAACCCCAACTGGGTTTTGCCGCTGGGACTGAGCCAAGGTATCTACTTGCGACACTAGCGTTCCGAAAAATGTGTCCGCGTCCGAAATTGGCACTACTACACCCTTCCGGCTGCTGCACAAATCCGCGCCACGCTCTGCGAGCACACCTCTTGATGCCCAAAACATTGGATAGCGACGGTTCGGTGCGCGTTGGATTGCCGCTCTCAGTGCATGGTCCCATTCGCCGGACCAGCCGCAGACAATTAGTCCGTATTCATCAAAAATGCGGTCCAAAAGACTATTGTAGGCTGCAGGATAGTTATCCAATTCTTCGTCTGTATTTAGAATACGGGCATCCTTGTAGTCCCCGTGCAATTTCAAAATATAGCAAGAGCTGTGCGTGATCGGTTCCGCGCCTTGCAATGCGTCCGGTGACGTTATGACCGTTGGCTCAACGCCAACTTCGCGCAATGCGTTTTCCATCAAACGGTCAAAGTTTGTTGTGACAATGACTTTGATGTAGCCCTTTTGAACCAAGCTGGCGATGGCCTTGTGACCCGCAGTTGGCACTTTTCGGCCTTCTTGTCGGTCTTCTTCGTTTGGTTCAATGTAGCTGTGTAAAATTGCACGCCGTTCTGACGGAGAAGTTGCAATTTTTTCGAGCAGCTCTGAGTAGTTTGGCTCTTTACCTTCGTTCTCGCTGTACCACTTCGCCCAATCCTCCTGTTCGTCAACACCTTTAGCAGTGGCAATGCGTCGTACGAGATCGGTCGTGATTTCCCAGCCCGTCGGTATCTCGGCTGAGCGCGATAGGCCAGAACCCAGCAAAAGGGCAAAAACTCCCCGATTTTCATGTACCGAAAATGCGAGCTGTGTTGCTGGATCACCAAATGCGCTCATTCTATCCCCCCCCCAAAAAATACTCGATACTACTGGCTAAGCATATCTAACGGCTGAGCGTCTCTAATTGTAGTGAAATGGCGTTCTGTCGCGCATCAGTTGTTTCAAATACACAAAACAGGATCATAGATAAATGCGGACTCATTCCATGTCAGCAATGCCGCGTCACCTGCACCCGCCGGGCCCAGCTCAACACCAGCCCCTCGCGTTCGCGTCCGTCCAGCAGCGTCACCCGAAAAACGCCGCGCTGCTTGCCGTAACGAACGACACCGAGCATTTGCGATCCATCATCGGCCTGCACCAGGGCAAGCGCGTCGAGCGCGCCTTCCGGCGGCGCCTTGCCGGTCACGAAGAAGGCCCAGCCGTCCATATAGGAAACGCTTGAACCGGCGACCTGCGCAATGATCGCCTCGATGCCGTCCGGCAGCCCGTCAAGCGTTTGCACGCGCTCGCCCTGTTTTGCTGGCAGAACTGTCATCTTGGGCGTCAGATAGCCAATCACCGGACAGGTGCGTTGGCGGGGCGGCGGCGCATTGATGCCGGATTCAGCAATAATCTCATCCACCGTAACGCCCAGCAGCACGGACAACTCGACGGCTTCCTCGATTTTCATCCTGCGGTGTCCGGAAAACGTCCGCGATAGCTGCGACGACGCGATCCCCATCTGGCGCGCGAGACCGCGCATCGTGAAACCTTTTGCGGCAATACGGCTTTCGAAATAGGACTTGTTCAAGGCTTTCCTCTCGGTCTCCCTGGCTGGTTTCAACGCCGTGCGCTGGACCGGACGTCATGTTGCTCTGCATTCACTTTGAAGTGCTGCTAATAGAACCCAGCGATAGGCGAAAATTGCCAAAATAGCAACCGATAATGGGTGTTTTGACCGACAGGGTTAAGGCAAGCCTGTTGCCGGATGGTTGACTTGGGGTCTTGCCGGGTGTGAAAATAAACCCCGCATTCATGAAGGCGAGGCGTCATGCGTAAAGTCCTGAGCGAGGCGCGGCTCCTCTGCGCGATCATGAACCCGCTCTGGTTCGCGCGCAGTCTGGCGGACGGCTCTGTCGATGCCTTCGAGCTGGTCTGGTACATCCCGGCCTTCCTCGTCTTCTGGGCCGGCGTTGCTTTCCCTTTTTTCCTTGTTTATCTCATGGCATCAGCGATCTTTTTTTAAAGGATGCGCCGCCATGCGCTGGACCGAGGACGACTACAACCAGATCATGTCGCGCCGTAAGGCTGGTTCGGCGACGGAGGCGCTGCCCGCAGCCGGTCAGCCGTCGGCTGCCGCGAAAGGCAAGTTGCAGGCACTTGGTCGGCTCGCTCCCGGCAAGATGAACAAGACGGAGGCGCGCTTCGCCTCCCATCTCGATGCTCTTATGACATCGGGCGATCTCCTGTGCTGGCGCTTCGAAGCCATCAAGCTAATGCTCGCCAAAAACACCACGATCACCGTCGATTTCGCAACATTGCCAGCGTCCGGCCTTTTGACGATGATCGACGTGAAAGGGTCCAAAGCGATCTACACCGACGATGCGCGTGCGAAAATGAAAATCGCCGCCGATATTTTCCCCTTCGTCTTTCAGGTCGCATACCCGAAGGAGAAGGGTGTCGGCTGGGTGATCGAGACTATTCATGTCTAGAGTGTTGCCAAAACAGCATCGTTTGATATTTTTGGGGCATTGATTCTGTGGGTGTGAGGCCTTGAGGATCAGGAATGCGCAGATCAGCGGCAGGCAAAAACCGCCTTGCTGTGTCGTGTCCCCGTCCGATTGGCCCTGGCCGCTGATCTTGATCGGATAAGGGGTCCTCACCACGACACTGCAAGGCGGTTTTCCTATGGGGGCTCTCTTGTACGGCTCCTCTTGCATTTTGCAGTCACGCGGCGACGTCTGCAAAATGCAGCAGAAAAGACGACGGAGCACCGCATGCAACCTTCCGACCTCCTCAAGCATTTTGGCAATCCGGTCGCCTATTATCCCGGTCTTGTGGAGCATCTGGGCGGCGTCAATGCGGTGGTGCTGTTTTGTCAGCTCTTCTACTGGAGCGGCAAGGCCCATTCTGAGCTTGGCGTCTACAAGACGCGCGAGGACATCAAATCCGAGACCGGATTGACGTTCCGAGAGCAGATGAGCGCGCGCAAACAGTTGAAAACACGCGGCGTCCTGACCGAGACCAACAAGCGGCTTGAGCATCGCATCTATTACCGGATCAACATACAGCGCCTTGATGAAATCCTGAATGAAGCCTTGCGCGCGTCCCGAAATGCGCAAGGTGCATCTGGGGGCGCATCCGGGGGACAAAATCGCGAAACCTGTTCGCCCCGAAATGCGCAAAGCGCGCGTCGGGGCGAGACGAAAGCGCACGCCGCCGGTGAACAAAAGCGCACGCCGCCGGTCGCCGAAACAGCACAGCCCGGAACGACGAAAGCGCATTCCGATGTAACAGAGACTACTTCAGAGATTACGACAGAGACTACCTCAGAGATTACCTCAGGGCGCCCCATTGGCGGTGGCGCGATTTCGGTTCACCGGGAAGAGGCAGCCCCGCCCGAGGATGGTCAGCCCCTCAGGGGCGAAACCGCCTTTCAGCTTAAATGCCGCGAGGCGTGGCGCAGTTATCGCGAGGCCTATGAGCATCGCTACGGCACGCCGCCGGTGCGCAACGCCAAGATCAACGGTCAGGTCAAATCGCTTGTCAGTCGGCTTGGTGGCGAGGCGGCACCGGTCGCGGCGTTTTACGTCAATCGCATCAATGATCAGTATGTCGTGCGCAACAGCCATGAACTGGGGCTCTTGGTTGCGAAAGCCGAATCCTATCGCACCCAGTGGGCGACAGGGCGAGCGATGACCACCGGCACAGCCCGTCAGATCGACCGCACCCAAACCAACGCCAATGCCGCCGACGAGGCGATCAGGATGCTGGAGGCGGAGGTCGATGCTTTCGGCGCAAAACCTGTCGGTGAGGTCGAGGATGACGCTTGAAGAGCAAAAGCAGGTCATCCAGGCGCTCGTTGTGACGGCCGAGGTGATGGGTGGCGAAATGACGCCGATCGCCGCAAGGGTCTTTGCCCGTGACCTATCCGTCTATCCATTCGCGTCCGTTATGCGCGCGCTGGAGCGGTGCCGCAGGGAGCATGCGGGACGGCTCGTCCTCAAGGTGATCCTCGACATGGTCGATCCCGGACGCGGCTGGCCGAGTGCCAGCGAGGCATGGGCCGCCGCCCTGCCGGCGCTTGATGAGCGTGAAACGGTCGTCTGGTCAAAGGAAACCCGTGCGGCATGGAATGTTGCCCGGCCGGTCATGCTGACCGGCGACAAGGTCGGCGCGCGGATGGCGTTCATTGCCGCTTATGATCGCCTCGTCGGCAACGCCAAGCTCAACGGCTGCACGCTTTCCTACGAGGTCTCCTATGGCTGGGATGAAACCGGGCGCGAAGCCGCTATCGAGCGCGCGCGCGAACACGGACTTCTCGGCAACGGTCGCGCCGAATCAGGCGACGCAAGGTCGCTGACGGATTGCAATGATGTCGAAATCGAAACGAGCTTAGAGGTTGATGAATCCGGCGTTGCCTCTCTTTCTTCAGCCAGCATCGACAGAAAAAATAAATAGAAAACAGATAACTACAATAATTGCGAGCAATTTTCTATCGCCGCTATTGCCTTGGTATTGGAGGTTGTGCTTATTTTGAAACTGTTAAATATGATGACATAATAGCATCAATAGTTCGGCTCGATCGGTGATCGTGTTCGAGGTCTGCAAGGCTCGGGGCGGATAGTCAGCGGTCAGCGCGGCGGTGTCCAAACTGCGCCTATCGTGATGCTGTTTTGTAAATTGATGCATTGTTTGCATCGTGTAACTGGAGGCTGGATATGTCGGATGCACACGGCGTCGCGCGCGACCAACTCAGGTCATTTATCGAGCGGATCGAGCGCCTTGAGGAAGAGAAAAAGACCATCTCCGACGACATCAAGGATGTCTATGCCGAAGCCAAGGGCACCGGCTTCGATACCAAAGTGCTCAGGAAAATTATCGCTCTGCGAAAACTGGATGAGCAGGAGCGCATGGAAGAGGAGGCCGTCCTCGACACCTATATGATCGCGCTCGGCATGATTGGCGCGTCCGAAGACGTGCCAGAAGGCGAAGGTGCGTGATGGCCGGTCTGGTCGTGTTTGATCCCGTCACCCTCGAACTGGACCTTGATGACGTGTTGGAGGCGCTGGAGGCGGCGTTCTTTGGTGCCGAAGACGGTTCCCTTCGTGACCTGTTCGACAAGGTCGACACTGAAAAGCCGGTGGCGATTTCGATTGAGCAGGAGACCTTCTACGAAAAGGTCGCCGATGAAGCGCTGATCGAGGAGCTGAGCAATCGCGATATCGGTGTGATCCCCAACCGATTGCCGCCAAGCACCTACCAGCTTCTCGCGGACATGATTGCCGGTGGCGAAACCCGCGATGCTCTGGACCTGCTGTCGGAGCTTGCGCCGGGCGACGCAGATCTTCTCAACGCTCAAACCACATTGCGGCTCGTGGCCTTACGGCGGGGGGCGGTGGAATGAACCTCTTCACCGTGGAAAAGCCGAAACTCGTGTCAGCGCTTGAACGCGCCCGCAATGCCGTCGAAAAGAGCATCAATATCCCGATCCTCGAAAACATCCTGATCGAGCGGGCGGAGGACGGTGAGGGCTTGAGCGCCCGCGCCACCAATCTCAATATCGAGGTCCGTTGCCGGTTCGAGGCGAGGGTTGACGAGGCATTCTCGGCCTTCACGCTTCCGGCCCATCGGCTGTTCGACATCGTCAAGACATGGCCCGATGGCCGCGAAATCCAGTTTGCCTGGGCCGATGACGCCAGGAAGAGCGTCGTTGTAAAATCGGGGCGCTCGCGCTTTGTCCTGCCAGTGCTCCCGGCGGAAGGTTTCGTCTGGATGCGCCCGGAACAGGGCACGGCTGCCTTCACCATTGACGCTGGGCAACTGACAGCGGCGCTGTCGCAATGCGCCTACGCCGTCTCACGCGAGGCGGTCCATTTCTATCTCAATGGCGTTCTTTTGCAGCGCGGCGAGGATCATCTCCATCTGGTTTCGACCGATGCGCATCGCATGGCGGTTCGCAACATCGATCCCGGCAGCGCCCCGCCCAGCTTTCCGCCAGCGATTATTCCCGCCGCGACCGTCGCCTATATCACCCGTTATCTGGTCGAAGGCGCGGTGAGGCTTGAGGTCGGCGCAAACCTGATCCACGTCGGCCAGGACGGGCTTTCGGTCACCTCGAAGTTGATCGAAGGGAGTTTTCCCGATTGGCGGCGGGTCATCCCCGAAAACGAGTATCATGCGGTCATCGACAAGGTAGAGTTTGCCGCCGCCGTCGCGCGCGTTGCGCTGGCCGCCGACCGAGGGCGCGCGAGCGGCGTTCTGCTCACCTTTTCGCAAGGCTTGCTCGCGATCGAGGCAAGCGGCATTGACGGCCGTTCCGGTCAGGACGATGTCGAGGCGGAATGCGATTTCGATCTGGAGATCGGTTTCAACGCGCGCTATCTCACCGAGGCGCTGGCCAATCTCCCCGGCGACACGGTGCACCTTTTCCTCAAAACCAATCGCGACACGATGGTCATCAAGGGCGACGCCCCCAGCGCGCCCGACGATCTCTTCCTCCTGTTCCCAATGCGGGTGACGCGCGGTGTCGGCGATGTCTGATTGGTCGTCAAAAGAGGCCGCGCCGGCCCCCCGCATGATTTCGCTTCTTGAGCTGGACGACGCCGTGTGCCGCTGGCCCGTCACCGAAGCCGGCGAGAATACCGGCTTTTGCGGACACGCGACTGGCGGAAAGCCGCCTTACTGCCCGTATCACCGCGACAAAGCTCATGGTGAAGGCACGAGCGCCGAGCAGGCGGCGCTGAAGAACCTGAAGCGGATTATGCATCGATGACCGAGCCTCTCGACATTCTCGGTGACGGACGCGCCACGATCCTCATCGGCGATTGCCGCGACGTGCTGGCCGAAATGGAGCCAGACAGCGTCGATTGCGTGGTGACGTCGCCGCCCTATTGGGGCCTGCGCGATTATGGCGTCGAAGGTCAGATCGGACTTGAACCGACGCTTGCCGAACACCTGTCCGTGATGGTGGACGTCTTCGAGGCGGTCAGGCGCGTTTTGAAGCCGACGGGAACGCTATGGCTCAATTACGGGGATTGCTATGCCACGGCACCGAACGGGCGAAGCGCTCAGGATACGAAGAATTTCGGCGGGGATGATCGGACGTTTCGGGACAAGCCGTTCTCCACGGTTGGAAACGGGCTGAAGCCCAAAGACCTGTGCATGGTGCCGAACCGGCTGGCGATTGCGCTTCAGGATGCGGGCTGGTGGGTGCGATCGGAAATCATCTGGGGCAAAACCAATCCAATGCCGGACAGTTCCGGCACGGCGCGCCCCTCGACCGCGCACGAAAAAATCTTCCTGCTCACCAAGAGCGCGGACGGCGATATCTGGCGCGCCCGCGACACCGGCGAATTGAGCTTCTTCCCGGACCTTTCCGAAACCTGCCCGCTCGTCACCGATGCCACGCGCCAAGGGCCGCGATGGCTGCGCATTGGCAGCTATTACGACGCCGGGGCCGTCAGCATGGGCAGCAATCCC
Source organism: Martelella sp. AD-3 (assembly GCF_001578105.1). Lineage (GTDB taxonomy): Bacteria > Pseudomonadota > Alphaproteobacteria > Rhizobiales > Rhizobiaceae > Martelella. The sequence goes on from NZ_CP014275.1 coordinate 1,524,148, forward strand.
GCAAATCACGGCGGCGCCAGGGGCGCTGCACGCGCCACGGTTCCGCCGCGCCACGAAGGGCAGATCAATCATACCGGCCTTCATGCATTGGGACGCGGCACCGGGCGGTTGCTCAGGAACTACGAGCCAGCACCAATCGCACCCGCATCGCTCGATGTCTGGCCGATGGCAACGCTCGCCTTTCGTGCGGCCCATTTTGCGACCTTTCCGCCGGTCCTTGCCAGCCGCTGCATTCTGGCGGGCTGCCCGAAAGGCGGCACCGTGCTCGATCCGTTCGGCGGCGCGGGCACAACGGCATTGGTCGCGCTTCGTCACGGGCGCAAGGCGCAGCTTGTCGAGATCAGTCGGGCCTATGCCGAAATCACCTGCGACCGGATCGCGGCCGACTGGAAGGCCGCGCCGCCCATGGCGCACGCGCCATCCACACTGCCTGAAGGCGGACTGTTCCAGGGCCGTTCAAACGATATGGGAGAAGCCGATGGCCGGTAGCGTGAACAAGGTCATTCTGGTTGGCAATCTCGGGCAAGACCCAAGGATCAGCCGCACGCAGGACGGCAAGGCCATGGCCAATCTGTCGGTCGCCACATCCGAGAGCTGGCGCGAGAAGAGTACCGGCGACCGTAAGGAACGCACCGAGTGGCACCGCGTCGTCATCTTTGCCGAAGGCCTGGTGACGCTTGCCGAGCAGTGCCTGAAAAAGGGCGCCAAAGTCTACATCGAAGGCAAGCAGCAAACGCGCAAATGGACAGCGCAAGATGGCACCGAGCGCTATGCGACCGAAGTGGTTTTGAACGGCTTCGGTGCCCGCCTTGAAATGCTCGACGGCCGCAATAGCAGCGGGCCTCCGCCCGCGCAAACGCCGGATGACTACGGCTACACCGAAAGCACATCCGTTGATCGGGGCGCCGGCGAACACGGCGCCAGCGAACGGGCCGGCAAACAACTTTCCTACCAATCCAAAGACCTGGACGACGACATCCCATTTTGATGGAGAGACGATAATGGACAACGAATGGCAGGCGAACACCGACCAGACGACGCTTAAGGCGATCCTGGCGGTGATCCGGGAGCGATACCGCCAGATTGCGGCAAAGGACTTCGGTGCTGCCGATGACGACAAATGGGGGAGAGGCGAACTGGCGCTGGCCGCAGCGCTTTATGCACTTCCCTATGAAGCCGGCCTCGTGCACCAGGACGATTACCTCATGCTGCACATGGCGCTCGACATGGCGGCGGATTTCGAGCTGAAGCCGGAGCCGGACGTCAAAAGGCGGATCGTCAAGGCGGCAGCGATGCTGCTGGCGGAATTCGAGCGGCTTGAGCGCGCCGAAGCAGGTGCAATCGAAAGCATCCCGAACAAGGATGGCCCGAGAGAGGGTCAAACGGGCGCGCTCGTTCGCTATGCCGCCGACGAGCTGAAGCGCGCCGGTATGTTCGGCGAGGACAGTGATTATAACGGCTGGCTTGGCGTCGCCGTTTTGAGAATGGTCGAGCTTTTTGCGTCCGAACGTCATTCCGGCATCAGCGCCGGGTTGGCGATCGACGCTTTCTCAAAACTCGCCCGTTTTGAACCGCTGACCCCGTTGACGGGCGAGGATGGCGAGTGGATCGCCGTTGACGAAGGCCTCTATCAAAACCGCCGTGCCGGCAGGGTCTTCAAGGATGAAGACGGCGCCTACGATATCGAGGGCAAGGTGTTCCGGCAACCGAACGGGGCGTGCTTCACCGCCGCCGAAAGCCGCGTGCCGATCACGTTCCCCTATGTCCCGCAATCAGACTATGTCGACGTGGCCGACGAAGGCGGTGAGGCATGACTGGCAACGAAAAAGACCTGATCGCCGCCGTCAGAGACCTGGCCCGCATGCTGGAAGCGGTTCGCTACACGGTCGGGCTTGGCAACAAGCAGATGGCCCGCATCGAGCACACACTGGCCGTCGCCGCGCGCATCGAGAAAGGCGGTGATGCATGAACGCGGCCGGTTGGTTCGAGCCAGTGTCCAATGACACCGATAAAGCGCCGACGCGAACGCCGGACGATGTTCGCACAGCACTCCACATCGGTCTCCTGATGGGCTTCGTCTGTGGCCTGTTCTCAAGCTCCATGATGGCACTGCTCATCTTCACCCCTTAACCGGAGGAGAAAACGATATGTCTCTGAAAACCCAGAACGTGGAAAAGGATGCGGCCATCGGGTCGCTGATCCGGGAGGCGCGCAAGTCGCGCGGACTGAGCCAGATGAAGTTGGCCGAGGCGATTGGCGTCACATTCCAGCAGGTTCAAAAATACGAGAAGGGCAGCAACCGTGTTGCACTGTCGACGTTCCTGCTGATCTGCGAACGGCTCGATCTTTCACCGACCGAACTGGTTGGCAGCGTGGCCGAAACCCGTGAGGCGGACACGCTCCTGGCTGCCAAAGTCCGGGAATGCGACCAGCTGAAGAAGCAGTTGGACGGCATTCGCTCGCTCGCTATGCCGCAGCCCAAAGCGGGCACGGGGACCGAAGGCTTTGCCATAGGAGCCCAAAATGGAACCGAATAAAGAGGCCGACGAAATCCGCTTCCTCTCGCTCGCGCAGGTTTGCGAGATGACCAGCCTGTCACGCACCCAGATTAACAACTACCGCAACGACGGACGCTTTCCCCAGGCTGTCCCCCTCGGTATGAAGCGCCTGGCGTTTGTGAAGGCTGAGGTTGTCGCGTGGATGGAAAAAAGGATTGCAGAACGATTGAATGTTCAGCCCCGACCTCGCGATAATGCATGATCTGCCGAAGGCAGAATAAGCAACTTAACTGATGGCGTTAAGTTGTTTGTTGACGCGAATCTCCCATTGGGCTATCAACCTCATCATGGAAGTGAAGTTCGCTAACGATGATCTGGCGCGAATATGCACAGATGAGGCGCATAAACTGGGCCTGCCGGTTGCGGTCATAAGGGCTGCGCGAAAAACGCTAATCAAATTAGAAGCTGCGACCTTCGAATCTGATCTCTTTAATCTGGGAGGTTTGGATTACAAAGTCCTGAAGGGAAATGGCAATGACACAAGGCAAGTTCGCGTGAACAAGCAGTACCGTATTCAGTTCACAGTTGTTGGCGAAGGAACCGGCGCAATTGCAACAATCACCTTTATCGGTGATCCACATTAAGGAGGGACAGTTATGAGCATTGTATCTATGTTGAAAGAAGTCCCTCATCCTGGGGAGTTTATTCGGGACGAGTTGGAAGCTCGTGGGTGGGCTCAGCGAGACTTAGCCTATATTCTGGGTGTTAAGGAGCAAGCTATTAACCCGATCATGTCCGGCAAGCGCGGAATTAGCCCTGATATGGCAAGGGCGCTGTCTAAAGCCTTTGGGATTTCACCGGAATATTTTCTGAACTTGCAGAAAGCTTATGAGCTATCCACTTCGCGTGAAGCCGACCCCGCGATAGAAAGGCGTGCCAAACTTCAGTCGATCTTCCCCATTCGGGAAATGATCAAGCGCGGATGGTTTGAAGACACCCAGGACGTATCTTTGCTTGAGACACAGGTTATGAGGTTTTTCCGAACTAACTTGCTTGAGGATGTGCCTTGTTTCGCCCATAGCGCGAAGAAAAGCGGCGACTATTCTGAGACCACACCGCTTCAAATGGCTTGGCTTTTCCGTGTTAGGCAAATTGCGGATGAGATGGTGGCCCCAAGGTACTCAGAAGCTAAGCTTAAAGCCTCTCTCGTTGAGCTTGAGCGGTTGATGGTAGACCCAGAAGAGATTCGGCATGTGCCTCGCATTCTCGCTGATGCTGGTATTCGTTTTGTTGTCGTTGAGACATTACCAAAGGCCAATATCGACGGAGTTTGCTTTTGGTTGAGCGCATCGGAGCCTGTCATTGGTATGACCTGCCGACATGATCGGATTGACAATTTTTGGTTTGTCCTGCGGCATGAGATTGAGCATTTGCTTAATAAAGACAGCCTCGAGTCCGGGTTGTCGTCGTCAATCGTGGACGTTGACATCGATCCAAGCAATGAAAATCTACCTTTAGTGGAAGTTCGTGCGAATACAGCTGCCTCGAAGTTTTGTGCTGACCAGGATGCAATAAACTCGTTTCTCATTCGAAAGTATCCATATCTTTCAGAGAAAGACACCTTGGGGCTGGCTCGTCGGTTGCAGCGACATCCAGGGATCGTTGTCGGTCAACTGCAATTTCGGATGGCCGTTGAATACAAAGTCAATAAGTATAATTGGCTTACTCGGCATAAGGTTAAGATTCGGCAATTTTTGAGGGGATCAGCAAATGTCGATGGTTGGGGCGATGCAATTCCGGTAAATCTTTAAGGAACCAAGATGGCTACTTACAAGGAACAACTTCAAAAAGTCTGGCATCTGTACGAAAAAGAAAACGGCTCTGTGCCAGCGACAGCGAGGGAGGCCGTGTCTTGGGGAATCTCCCGGAATTTACTTGAGATTCCCGAGGTTGACCCCCTCGACAAGCTCGCATCCGATATGTCGACGGCTTTGCGCGAAGAGTATGCCACTGACCAGGACGGGCGACGTTATAGGGTCAATCACGCAGTTCGTGTCAACAAGGCTGGCGTGCAGTATACTTTTTGGGCGATCATGAAAGACGCGCCTAGAGAGCATATGCAAAAGGCCTTTATTCAGCGTCGTGAGCAAATTGTTGGTGATTGCGTTCAGCTCAATACTGATGTTGAGGCATATAATGCAATACACATCGAACAGCGTCCCATTCAAATGCTCTTTGACTTCCGCGATGATATCGAAGAACGAAAATTTGGTGACGACCGCGCAGCGTGATTTTATCTACGTTATGGGTGCCCCTGAAACGGAGGGGATTCAGAGCTGACAAACGCAGAACTTTGCCCAAGCGTCCATGAGTTTGCGCCGCTTATCGAGAGCATCACCCCGGCGGTAGGCGCGCTCTGTTTCATCGCCGACAATATGGGCAAGAGCGGCTTCAGCGACCTCGCTCTGAAAATTGGTTTCCTCCGAGACCCAATCGCGGAACGACGAGCGAAAACCGTGAACGGTGAAATCGCCACCGCCATAGGTCTTGAGTGCCTTGGTCATGGTCATATTGCTGATCGGTCGATCCGCCCGCGCGCCGGGAAACACAAAGCCATCCATCCTGATTTGCTTCATGCCCTCAAGCACCGCCAGTGACGGCGGTGAGAGCGGCACACGATGCAGCCGCTTGGCTTTCATGCGGATCGCCGGAACGGTCCAGACCGCTTCATCAAGGTCAAACTCGTCCCAAAGCGCGCCCATGACCTCGCCTGTCCGCGAACCTGTCAGGATGGTGAAAGCCAGCGCCCGTGCGCCGACCCCGTTTGAGGCCGACAGGCGCTGAAAGAAAGCCGGCACGTCCTTGTAGGGCATGGCCGCGTGATGTCCGCGTGTGAGCTTCTCTCGCTTCGGCAGGATATTGTCGAGGTGACCGCGCCAGCGGGCCGGGTTCTCGCCGTCGCGCAGGCCGCGCGCCTTGGCGTGATCCAGAACCTTTTCGATCCGGCCACGAAGGCGGCTTGCCGTCTCTGCTTTGGTTTTCCAGATCGGCTTGAGGACACGGACAATGTCGTCGGTGGCGACGTCGGGCACCGCGATCTTGTGAAGCGGTTCGGCGTAGACATCGAGCGTCATGCGCCACTGCGCGCGATGCTTCTCGTTGCGCCAGCTGTCTTCCATGGCCGCGATATAGTCGTCGGCGCATTCGCCAAATGTCGTCACCCGCCGGGCCGCCTTGCGCTCTTCCATTTCCGTGAAAGGATTGCCGCCGCGCCCCAGTATCGCTCGGATTTCCTCAGCCTTTGCGCGCGCGTCGGCGAGCGAGACCTGCCCGGTCCCGGCGCCATAAACGCCGAGCCCCATTTCGCGGCGCCGGCCGTTCCTGATATAGATGAAAACGAAGTGTCGATTGCCCGACTTGGCGCGGTGAAGCCAAAGACCATCGCCATCGCGCAGCTTGGCCTTCGTCGCGTTTTTGATCTCTTTTACGGTGAGAAGATTGCGCGCCATTTCACCCCTTGGAAGCAGGTCCGGGGCGAACGAATATCTAAACCCTTAACGGCTTCTGATCCTAACGGTGATCCTAATATCAGTCTGTTGCTGTAAATGTCAATATTGACATCATTGAACTCTAGTTCACTGATTTTATTGAAATTGCTGATGCTAAAATGTTATCAATTTCGATATTGTCTCTATAAGAACGGACTTCCTCTCCGCCAGATTTCCCTAAGTGTTTGATGTCCTTAAAATCGTTGCGTCTTCAAAGGGTTGCGTATAGCGTGGCACAATGATTTGGTGCAAAATGTAGCGCGCAAAACCGAGTGGCGCACTGCAAAAGCTCTCGCCCTTTGCCGCCGACTTCCTGCCATTGATCGATCAGACATCATTGTCTATATAATAGGGATTATATAGAGAGGCAGAAGCTATGCACAGCGTGAAGATTACAACGGTTGGCGCATCGTCCGGCGTCATCCTCACCAAGGAAATAATGGCCCATCTGAAGGTCAGGAAGGGCGATACCCTTTATCTGACGGAAACAGCGGATGGCGGCTATCGCCTTACGCCCTATAATCCGGAGTTCGTCCGCCAGATGGAACTCGCCGATGAAATCATGCACGACGACCGCGAGGTATTGCGCGCGCTGGCCAAATGACGGGTGTCGCAATGAAGAACTGGCGATGGGTGGAACCGGCTGTCATATATGCGGTTCACGACAGGCAATTGTCGGAACATGGCGGCTCCGAGGGCATCCGAAACGCTGACGGGATAGAAAGCGCCTTGGCCCGTCCGCAAAATCCGGCTGAATATGGCGCCCCGGACGCGTCAGACCTTGCCGCAGCCTATGCGTTTGGTCTCGCCAGGAACCATGGTTTCATGGATGGCAACAAGCGCACGGCCTGGATCGCGGCGCGTCTTTTCCTTGCCGATAACGGATACCGGCTTCGCTTCCGGCCCGTCGATGCAGTTCAGTTGATGGAAGGCGTGGCTGGCGGCGTGATTGGGGAAGACGAACTCGCGCGCTGGTTCAGGGAGCGGCTGGTCGAAGCCTGACGGAAAATCAGGCTAGTGTCGGACTTTGGGCGTAGCCATTTGCTTCGCCCAAAGTCCAGCTATCAACCCCGTATCGCGCCGGAGAAGAGACCGATCGGTGTCAGCCGCGACACCATCGCCTCACTCCGAAACGCCGCTCTCATCGCCTCCGGCCCCCGCAGCCCGACACCCGGCGCGCCGTGCACCTATGTCACGACCAAACACCTCCTTTCCGCCTTCGGCAAGGTGGCGCTCCGCGACTTGCAGGATATCTCGGTGCTGGAGGAAGCCGGGCTGCTCAGCCGGGCAGCCGTGCAGGAGGAAGTGCTGGCGGGCGAGGCAGAGTAGGACCGTTGCGCAATGCGTCAAAGAAAGCCTTTCACGGCCAGTATTCAGCTGATTTCTGCTGCAGGAAGCGGCGCTCGCTTCAGTCTGGTTTGTATTTGCGAGTCTGCGTCAAGCATGTTCTGGATTGCTCGAGCGGTAATCCCTTTGATACCTTCTCGGTGCCATCGCTGGTAGGCTATATTGATTGTATAGATGTAGGGACCTGCGACGGCTACAAAACAAGAAGAGAGTTTCTGTCTGAAATCAGAGACTTAAGTAGGCCAAGGCGCGTGTTTTCCGTATGCAGAATAATCGCCTCGCGCGTGGCGTCGCCGTCGTGGCGACGCAGCGCTTCCACAATGCGGTTATGATCGGTTGTCGTCTCCGGATTCACGTCGCGCACTGCTGCCCCCATATGGAAGAGGCGGGTGGATTCCTCCAAGTATGAGCAGATCAACATGGTCAGGCGCGGCACCTGCGCGCCTTCAGCAATGGCGACATGGAAGTCATTGTTCTGCTGGATGAATGCCTCGATCGTCGGCTGTTCGCCCGGCACATAGGTCGCGACCGACAGCGCTTCGACATGGTCGAGCTCGTCTTCGCTCATGCGCTCGGCGGCAAGCTCGCCGGCAACGCCCTCGATCGCCTTGCGCACCGTGAAAACATCATTGACACTTTTAACGGTCACGGCGGTGATGCGGTAACCGCGGCGCGGAAAGGCTTCCACAAGCCCTTCGAGCGTCAGCCGCGCCAGCGCTTCGCGCACCGGTGTCTTGCTCATTTGCAGCTTTTCGGCAAGCTCCTGCTCGCCAAGGTCGGTGCCTGGGGCCAGTTTGCAGGTAATGATTTCCTTACGGAGTTGATCATAGGCCTGATCGGTCAGCGACTTCGATTTCTCCGACTGGCTGTCGGATTTGCGCGCTGCCGTTTTGGCCCCGCCATTGCCACGAGACATCCGTTTCCCTCTTTGCATTATTCTTTTGCCAAAGCCCTTGCCATACGCGAGAGCGCTTCTGCAAGTGTTTCGGGGGCGCAGGCGAAATTAAGCCTGATCCAGCCGCCCAGATTTTCACCGAAATCGGTACCGCTGCTGACGCCGATCCGGGCATGTTGCAACAGCCACTCGGCGGCGGGCTTGTTGAGCCGATAGGCTGACAGGTCGATCCATGCCAGAAAGCTGGCCTCCGCAGGCACGCATCCGGTTTCAGGAAGGTGTTCCGCCAAAAAGCGGTGCAGGATGGCGCGGTTTTCGGCCAGCGTTTTGCGCACAGCATCGCGCCAGTCCTGGCATTGGCCATAGGCAGCTTCCATGGCCGCAAGCCCCAGAACGTTGACGCTATCGACAAGGCCCTTCTTTGCGCCCATGAATTTCTGCCGGACTGCGTCGTCGGCGATAATCGCAAAGGCAGCCTTCAGCCCGGCGATATTCCAGGTCTTGCTGGCGGCCATCAAGGTGATGGTGCGAGCTTCGATGTCCTTGGAAAGCGATGCAACGGGAATGTGCCGTCTGCCATCCAGCGTCAGGCCGCTGTGAATCTCGTCCGAGACAAGAAGCATGTCATGCTTCAGGCAAAGCTGACTGATGAACAGCAGTTCGTCACGGGTATAGACGCGTCCTGTCGGGTTTTGCGGATTGCACAGGAGCATCAGCGAAGACCGTTCGGCCGCTGCCGCAAGGTCACCGCTGTCTGAGTGCCAGTGTCCTTTGTCGTCCGGCGTCTGCCAGACGGCAGCTGTTTTAAGGCCCCATGTTGCAGGTGCCGTGCGCAAGGGCTTGTAGACCGGGTATTCCTGCATGACGGTCTGACCGGGTTCGCTAAAGGCGCTCAGCGCCATGTTGAAACCGGGTTCGACGCCTGGCAGGAAAACCAGCCATTCCGGTTTGATGGCCCAGCCGAACTCGGCGAGCATGGCGTCGACGATGGTCTGACGCAGTTCGTCCGTGGCTGAGCCATAGCCGAGAACCGGATGGCTGATCCGCTTTTCAATCGCGGCGATGATAGCCGGATCGGCGGCGAAATCCATATCGGCGACGGGCAGGGGGATCACATCCGCCTCAAAGCTTCGCCACTTGTTGCAGTCGCTGCCGCGCCGGTCGATAGGGACGATCTTGGTCATCAGATGCTCCGGATCATGCCGCCATCGGCGCGGATCATCGAACCGTTGACGAAGCTTGCCTGTTCGGAGGCGAGAAAGGCGACGACGGCGGCAAATTCTTCCGGTTTCCCGTAGCGGCCGGCAGGGATCGTGGCGCGCGAGGCTTCGCGCACGGCTTCGACCGATTGGCCGCTCTTTTCCGCCTTGCCTGCATCCAGCTCGGCAACGCGATCGGTCGCGATACGGCCGGGCAGAACCATGTTGACGGTGACGCCCTTGGCCGCAACTTCGCCGGCAAGCGTCTTCGACCAGCCGGCCATTGCGCCGCGCACGCCGTTGGACAGCGCCAGATTGGGGATCGGGACTTCAATGCCGGACGAGCCGATGGTGATCACCCGTCCCCAGCCATTGGCGGTCATGCCGGCAAGGGCTGCGTCAGTGATTTCAAACACTGGCGTCGCCATGGCCATGAAGGCGGCCTGCCATGCGGCAGCCGACTGGCCGTGCGCCGGGCCGGCCTTAGGGCCACCGCAATTGTTGACAAGAATGTCGACGGGATTTTTGGCCAGATCGTTCTTGGCTGCCTCAACTGATTCCGGGTCGGAAAGGTCGAGCTTCATCGCTGCAACCCGGCTTCTCAGTGCTTCCGGCAGACCCTGCGGCAGGCTGCCAGAGCGTGAAGCGGCGACGACGGTCGCGCCTTCTTCGGCCAGCAGAATGGCCGATGCGGCGCCAAGCCCGCGGCTCGCGCCCAGAACAAGGGCGCGTTTTCCGGTCAGTTTGAAATCCATTATTTCAGCTCCTTCAGTTTCTTCGTCTGGCGTTCGATAAGGCGCTCGACCTCTGCAATAGCAGCCGGCGCAAGCCCTGCGCCGGGTTTGCGCAGCGCCGAGGAGGCGATAGCGCCGCGCTTTGCCAGCACATATTTGCGAACGGCGAGGCCAAGGCCCGGCTGCTGCTCGTAGCGCACCAGCGGCAGATAGGCGTCGAAGAGGTCCTGTGCGTTGTCCATGTCGCCCTTTTCACAAAGGCCGACGACTTCAGCCATCATCTCCGGATAGCCGAACCCGGTCATTGCACCGTCGGCGCCGCGTCCCATTTCCTCCGGCAGGAACAAGGCACCATTGCCGCAGAGGATGGAGATACGGCGGCGGCCTTCTGCCTCTGCCTTACGGAGGGCGGAAATCTTGGCAAGACCCGGCCAGTCCTCATGCTTGAGCATGACGATCTGCTCATTTTCCTCGATAATAAGGCCAAGCGTGCCGTTTGAGATCTGGACGCTTGTCGAAAGCGGGAAATCCTGCAGCACCACGGGAACGCCGTCACCGGCTGCCTGGCAGGCCTGGGCATAGTAGTTCGTGATCTGATCGTCGGTTCTGAGGCTTGCGGGCGGTGCGATCATCACGCCTGCAGCTCCCATATCCATGGCTGCCGAGGAAAGCTCGGAAATGGCCGCAAGGCCGGGGGCCGAGACGCCAGCGACAACCGGCGTGCTGCCAGCGCGCTTGATCACGCGCCCGACGATTTCGCGCGCTTCGGCCTGCGTCAGCTTCGGCGCTTCACCCATCATGCCCAGCACGGTGATGCCTGTGGCGCCCTTCTCGAGGTAGAAATCGGTAACGCGATCGAGGCTGTCGAAGTCGATTGCGCCGTTCTCGTGGAAGGGCGTGACCGAAATCACGAAAACGCCCTTGTTTGAGGCTGTCAGTTTGCTCATCAGTGTTTCCTCAATTGCCAAACCAGCGATCGGCGCCGCGCGCCACGTAGCGTCCCGCGCCCGCCTTGCCGGTTATATCTTTTCCGTTGAAAGCCAGTTCGCCGCGCAGATAGGTGGCGGCAATGCGGACCGTAAACGTCTCGCCATGGAAGGGAGACCAGTTCAGGCCATCATGGGCGCGTTCCTCATCGAAGATGAATGAGCCGGTCTCAAGGACTGCAAAATCTGCATCAAGCCCAACCTGGATTGCGCCCTTGCGATCCGAAAGCCCGAAGAAGACGGCAGGCCGCTCGCAAAGCTGGCTTGCGGCAAGCGCAGCGGCGTCCAGCCCGCGGGCTTCCGCTGCGGTGAAAAAGGCCGGGAGCAGCGTTTCGAGCCCCGGAACGCCAGCGCCGGCATCAAAGATAGAGCTGGTCAGTTTGCCGTCGATCGGCCAGCTGGAATGGTCAGACGAGGTGAAGGCGACCTTGCCGTCTACAATCGCGTCCCAGAGGTTGTCGACCTCGCCCGGACGGATCGGCGGGTTGACCTTCATCCGCGGTCCAAGCCGCAGACCGTCGCGGCCGGCATCGAACCACAGATAGTGAACGCAGGTTTCGCCGGTGGCCCTGACACCCATCCCGGCAAAGGCTTCAACCATCGCAAAGCCGTCGCCGCTGGTCAGGTGTACGGGGTGCGCATGGGCACCGGTGGCCTGTGCAAGGGCGAGAAACTGTGCCGTGGCGGCAAGCTCCGCAGCAGGCGGCCGGGAGGTGGAGTGGGCAGTAATGCCATTCTCACCTGCTGCCCGTGCGCGTGCCATCCGCTCCAGCACGATTTCCTGATCCTCGTTGTGAAGACCGAGCGGCAGATCGCTGTCGGAGAGCTTTTCCATGATGTCGAGCATCAGGTCTGCGCCGATACGGGGAAAGCGGGTCGGCGAGCTTTCGAAGGACGAGATCTTGAAGGCAGCGACGCCGCCCTCGACAAGCGCATCCATATGCGCCGTGCCGGTGTCTCTCGTCACTGTCGCGTAGAGCGCCATGTCGGCATAGCTGTATTCGCCGATGGCTGTGACCTTGGCTTCAAGCCGTTCGGGCCGGTCAAGCGGCTCCGGGTTATCGAACGGCATATCGACAAGCGTGGTAATGCCGCCGGCAATGGCCGAGCGTGTCGTGTCCGCGATGCCGGAAAGGCCCTTGGCGCTGGTCGCATGGGTCTGGCCATCAATCACGCCCGGCAGAATGAGCCTGTCGCCATGGTCGGTGGTCTTCGCTGCCGAGGGGGGCGTTGATTGTGCATCGCCGATAGCGGCAATCTTGCCATCTTTCACCGCTACCCAGCCGCCTTCGATGGCGGCGAGCGGCGTCACGACGGTTCCACGCAATACGAGGTCCATATGCTTTAAGCCTTTGTCATATATTTCAAGTTCAGAATCGAGATCGCAGCCGCGACGCCGGCCTGCACAGGGTCAATGACCGGCAGCCCGATTTCGCGCTGAAGAAACGGTCTCTGCCGTCCCATGCCGGCGCAGCCGAGTATGATGGCATCGGCGCCGTCCTCTCCCGCCAGCGTTCGTCCGGTTTCCATGACCTTTGTGCGGGCCAGTCCATCATCACCGGATTCCTCGACGCTGAGTGCTGCGGATCGGTCGCCGGCAAGGCGTGCCGTCAGGCCCAGTTCGTCGATCCGTCTTGCATGGCGCGCGATCGAGGCAGGACCTAGCGAGACAATGCCGAAACGACGGCCAAGCTGGAGAGCTGCGTAATAACCGGCCTCGGCAATGCCGATCACTGGGATGTGTCGGACGTGCTGGCGCACGGTTTCCACACCCGGATCGGAGAAGCAGGACACGACGAGAGCATCGGCCTTCGTCGATTTTGCGTACTCAAGCACCATGGGGGCGACGCGCGCCACATCGTCATCGCTCTCAATGCCGCTGGGCGCTTCGGGCAGAAGATCACAGATGATTTCGTGTTCGCTCGTGGATTTCAGGTCATCGAGGCAGGCCTCGATGGACGCGGTGACCTTTTTCGAGCTGTTGGGGTTCAATACGAGAATGCTGGGCATGGGATGTCTTTACTGGTCGCGCAGATCGCCTCAAGCGGCCGCGTCGCGCATGACGAAATGATCGGGGCCGACGGCATCGTAAGTGCGGTGCGGTGGCACAAAGTCGGACGGGAAAATCGGGCTTTTCAGTTCCTGAAGCGGGATGTTTCTGCGCATGTTGCGGCGAGCGGGATCCGGCTCTGGAACGGCGGACAAGAGCCGCCTTGTATAAGGGTGCCCTGGGTTGGCAAAAATTTCGGCGCGGGGACCGATTTCCACGATCTCGCCGAGCAACATCACGGCCACCCGGTGGCTGATCCGCTCGACCACAGCCATGTCATGACTGATGAAGAGATAGGACAGGCCGAGCTCCTGCTGCAGCTTCATCATCAGGTTGACGACCTGCGCCTTGATCGTGACATCCAGCGCAGAGACTGATTCATCGGCGATGATGACCTTGGGGTTCAAGCCCAGGGCGCGGGCGATTGCAATCCGCTGACGCTGCCCTCCGGAAAACTCATGGGGCCAGCGGCTGGCCATATCGGCGGAGAGGCCGACCTGTTCAAGAAGCGAGGCGACGCGCGCTCGCGCCTCCGTCGGCGTTGCAATAGCATGGGCAAGCATCGGCTCCGCAATGGCTTCGCCGATCCGCATGCGGGGATTGAGGCTGGAGAAGGGGTCCTGAAAGATCATCTGCATCGACTGGCGAAGCTTCATCAGGTCACGACGCGGCAGCTTTCCGACATCCTGACCCTCAAGTGTTACCCTGCCTTTCGCCGGTTCGGTGAGGCGCAGGATCGACCGGCCGGTGGTTGATTTGCCGCAACCCGATTCCCCCACAAGCGCAAGCGTCTCGCCCTTCTTCAGCGCAAAGGAAACATTTTCGACAGCATGAATCCGTGCGTGAACGCGGCCGAGAACGCCCTTTCTCAGTTCAAATCGGGTTGTCAGATTCTCGACGTTCAAGAGAGCCGGGCCATCGCGGTCAACGGTGTCGGCGGCTTCTGCGGTGACGCCGTTGCGGTCGGGGTAGGGGCGGGGCAGCGGACTGTCGCCGAGATCGCCGAGACGGGGCGCAGCGGCCAGAAGTTCGCGCGTGTAATCGGTCGCGGGATTGGAGAAGATGTCTTCGGTTGCTCCGGCTTCCATCATTTTGGAGCGGAACATCACGACCGTGCGGTCGGCAATTTCAGCGACCACGCCCATGTCGTGGGTGATGAACATCACCGCCATGTGGTCTTCCGCCTGAAGCTCTTTGATCAGCTCCAGTATCTGCGCCTGAATGGTGACATCCAGCGCGGTGGTCGGCTCGTCGGCAATCAAAAGCTTGGGCGAGCAGGCGAGCGCGGTCGCGATCATGACGCGCTGCAGCATGCCGCCCGACATCTCGTGCGGATATTCATGCGCCCGCTTGGACGCTGCCGGGATGCGCACCCGATCCATAAGGCGGATGGCCTCTTTCATGGCATCGTGGCGGGGCAGGCCCCGGTGACGCATGATCGGTTCGGCAATCTGCCGGCCGACGGCCATGACCGGGTTGAGCGAAGTCATCGGCTCCTGAAAGATCATCGCAGCCTCGTTGCCGCGCACCTGCTGCATTTCGGCATCCGTCAGTGCCAGCAAATCGCGCCCGCGAAAATTGATCGTGCCGGTTACGCGTGTCTTGTTCCGTGGCAGAAGCCCCATGAGCGAGAGTGCCGTCACGCTCTTGCCTGAACCGGATTCGCCGACGATCGCCACTGTTTCACCCGCGTCGACATCGAAACTCACGCCTTCGACAACATTCCGCCAGCCGGAGGGTGTGGCGAAGGCCGTGGTCAGATCTCGAATGGAAAGTACGGACATGGATGTTGGTTCCCGCAGGTGAGCGACTGGTGGATTCTTTTTTCTTGCCTCGATTTACACCGTATTGCATTCCCTATGTCAAACATAAAGTTTCTCGTGATATATCTAGAGTACAAAATATGAGGTTGGTTTGATGAAAATCGATGACGAAACACGGCGCAAGGTTCTGGTCACGCCTGAAGATCTGAATGTGATGATGAAGGGTGAGCGTGCGCCGCACATCATCGCCGTCCAATCCATCAACCCTTATACGGGTGCGGACTCTCATGGTGATGGTTTCATTCCCGGTGCGGTCGAGGCTGAAGCCTATGCGGACTTTCAGGCGCCGGCCCGTGCGGATCTGGGAAACCGGCCGCTGCCGGATATCGCTGACCTGGAGGTCGCGGCGCGGCGCTGGGGGCTGACGGAAGATCGGCCTGTTGTGGTTTACGATGGCGACCGGGCGATGACTGCCGCGCGCGCCTGGTGGGTGTTGAAATGGGCCGGACTGAAGGATGTCAGGGTGCTCGATGGCGGCCTGCCTGCCTGGGTTTCAGCTGGATTTCCGTTGAGTGAAGCCCCTGACACAAAAGCAGAAAGCGCCATTTCCCTTTCGCCGGGCCATATGCCCGAATTCGGTGCGGATGAGGCGCTTGCCATCGCACGCGATGGCGTTCTCCTCGATGCCCGGATACGGCCGAATTACATCGGTGGGCCTGAAAAGGGCGGAGATCCGAAGCGCGGCCATATCCCCGGTGCGATCAGTGCGCCGACACTTGATACGCTTATGGATCCGGGACCTTTCACAGACAGTGCAACACTGAAGGAATTGTTTTCAGGCCTCGGCGTCGACGGAGCGAATCGCGTCGGTGTTTATTGTGGAGCGGGCATGTCTGCGGCCCATGAAGTTCTGGCGCTTGCCGCAATCGGTGTTGAGGCTGCCCTTTATCCGGGATCGTGGTCCCAATGGGTCAATGATCCATCCCGGCCGGTCAAGCGCGGCCCGCATCCGTGATGCCTTTGTGGCGTGCAGTGTTGGGTGCAAGTGCACAAATGATGTTCAATTTGCATTTGAGATTAAAAAAATGACGGATATTTGATGAAAAGTTTCGTCATAGATATTGCAAAAGATATATCACGAGTATTGAAATACGTGTGTGCCGGGAGCTCCGGTGAGAATAAACAATAAGAGGAGATCAGTATGACGCTGACCCGCAGAACTTTTAATGCGATGTCGGGCGCTGCATTGGCCGCAGGGTTTGTCGCTCTCACATCCGCTGGTGTTGTCGCAGGATTTGCAACCACTGCCACGGCTCAGGAAAGCGAGACGCTTGTCATCGCCGTACCGTCTGATCCGGCGGGCCTCGAGCCGGGTGCCAACAAGGCGGAGCCGGTCGGCAGCGAAATCATCTTGAATGTCTTTGACACCTTGGTCGCTTGGCAGGCACCGGATTTCGCCGAACTCGAAGGTCGTCTGGCCGAAGACTGGTCGATCTCTGACGACGGCAAGACCTTTACCTTCGATCTGCGCGACGGCGTTTCCTTCCAGGATGGCACGCCGTTCGATGCCGAGGCTGTGAAGTTCTCGCTCGAACGCACGAAAGAGATGAACCCCTACGTTGAAGCTTCGCTTGGCATGATCGAAAGCATCGAGACGCCCAACGATGACGAGGTCGTCATTCAGCTCAGCGAAGCCTATCCGGCGTTCATGTCCATTCTGGCGCAGCCGCAGGCCGCCATCGTCTCACCGGCAGCCGTCGAGAAATACGGCGATGACTTTGCCAATCATCCGGTTGGCACGGGGCCGTTTTCTTTCCGCGCCTATGAGCCCGATACTCGCGTTGTCCTTGATGCCAATCCCGATTACTACCGTGGTGCCCCGGCGTTGAAGCGCATCATCTACCGCATCATCCCGGAAGCGTCGACCCGCAGGCTCGAGCTTGAAAACGGCGGTGTCGATATCATTCAGCAGCAGAGCCAGCTTTCCGCCGTTCCTTCCGAAGAAATGAAGGCCTTTGCCGCAGACCCGGATATCAAGATCATCGAAAAGCCGTCGCAGATCATCCGTCAGCTGGAATTCAACAATTCCAATGCCGATTCTCCGGTTGCGGACATCAAGGTGCGCGAAGCCATTGCCCATGCGATCGATTATGATGGACTGCTGTCGGGCGTCTTCGATGGTACGGCTGACCGCGTTTACGGACCGCTGACCTCAAACAGCTGGGCCTTCGATCCGAAGGTCGAGGAAATGTCGCCGAAATACGACCCCGAGCTTGCCAAGGAGCTTCTGGCCGAAGCTGGCTACGGTCCGGGCGAACTGGATCTGACGCTCTACTCCTTCCAGGGTTCGCTGTGGGGCGACGTTGCAACCTTCGTTCAGGCAAATCTCGCCGATGTCGGCATCAGCACGCAGATCGCCCAGACCGAGTTTCCGTCCTACCGCGCGCTGCATGTCGCCGGCGATTGGGACATTGCCCTTGACGGTCGCCAGCCCTGGTACAACGACCCGGACGCGCACGTCACCATCGGCTACCTTTCGGCTCTGAAGAACTCTGCGATGACGTTCCGCATGCCGGAAAACGCGGAACTGGACGCGCTGATCCTTGAAGCACAGCAGGAGCCCGACATGGAAGCCCGCAAGGCGCTCTATGCCGAAATCCAGGAAAAGCTCGTTGAATATGTCCCGGCGGCCTATCTGTTCAGCCCGAAGCTGATTGTCTTTGCCCGTTCGAATGTCGACGGTCTGGTCATCAATTCGGCGCCGCCGCTCAATGAATATTGGGGTGTCTCCAAGAACTAGGTCTGCCCCCCGGACCTCGCCCCGATGAGGCATCGGCCCGCTCCGTTCATTCAGGTGGGCCGATGCCGTAAATTCTTGAAGATCGGAGCCGCGTTTGTGCTTTCAAGCGAATGTGCCTCCCGCCGGTTCAGTATCGAGCTGAACCGCCTTGCGAGCAAGGTGTTTAGATGTTTGCATTTCTTGTGCGGCGATTGCTGTCATTGATCCCCGTCCTGCTGCTTGTACTGGTGATCGTCTTTTCGCTGGTGCGCATGATCCCGGGCGATCCGGCTGTCACCCTGCTCGGTCCCGGCGCTACGGACAGCCAGATTGCGGCTCTCCGGGCGCAGCTGGATCTCGATCAACCCGCGCTTCTGCAGTTCTGGAACTATCTGGTTGGCCTGTTGCACGGCGATATGGGCAACTCGCTGAAAAGCGGACGGCCGGTTCTCGACGAGATCATGCTTCGCCTGCCGGCAACGCTGGAAATCTCCGTCACCGCCGTCCTGGTCGCCGTGCTGATCGGTATTCCGATTGGCGTGATTTCGGCAACCCGCGCCAATTCCGGCTTCGACCACACGGTTCGCGTCATTTCCCTGACAGGCGTTTCGATGCCGGCCTTTCTGCTGGCGCTGCTGCTTCAGCTGATTTTCGCCACATGGCTCGGCTGGCTGCCGGTCTCCGGCCGCATGTCCTCCTATATTTTTGTTGATCGCGTTACCGGTTTCTCGATCATCGATGCTGCGCTTTCCGGCGAGCCGGGCGCCGTCGGCAGCGCCATTGCGCATATGATCCTGCCAACCACCGTACTTGCCGTCTTTCTTGCTGCCACGCTTGGCCGGTTCGTGCGTTCGACCATGCTGGAAGTGATGGACGAGGACTTTGTCCGCACCGCCCGCGCGAAGGGGCTGAGCCAGCGCGACGTCGTCTATACGCATGCATTGCGTAATTCGCTGCTGCCAGCAATCACGGTGGTCGGTCTGAAGTTTGCCGAAATGCTCGGCGGTGCAATCCTCACGGAAACCATCTTCTCCTGGCCCGGCATCGGTCGCTTCATGTACGAAGCCATCCGCAACCGCGACTATCCCGTCATCCAGGGGGCGACGCTGGTCTTCGCGCTGATGTTCATGCTGACCTCGGTCCTGGTCGATATTCTCTATGCGCTGCTTGACCCGCGCGTTCGCCGGAAAATGAGCTGAGGAAAGAGCGATGCAAGAACTGACCACATTTTTGAGGAACAATACCCTCGCTCTTGTCGGAACCATCGTGCTCGGCGTGCTTTTGATTGCGATTGCCATCGGGCCGTTTTTCCTGCCGTCGCCATTGACGATCGATATGGCCGTCAAGCTGCAGCCGCCATCCTTCTTGCATCCGATGGGCACCGACAACTTTGGACGAGACATGCTCTCGCGGGTTCTGAACGGTGGTCGCTACACGCTGGCGATCGGCGTATTCGTAGTGGCGATCGCCTTTGCCGTCGGTGTGTTCTTCGGCCTTGTTGCGGGCTTTGCCGGTGGCTTCGTCGATACCATCATCATGCGCGTTGTCGACGCGATCCTGTCGTTTCCCGCGCTGGTTCTGGCCATTGCGCTTGCTGCCGCTTTCGGTCCCAGCCTGCAGAATGCGATGCTGGCCGTTGCCATCACGCTTGCGCCGCAGTTTGCTCGCGTTGCCCGTGCGCAGGCACTCGGTGTTTCCTCACGGCTTTATGTCGAGGCGGCTCATGCGCTCGGCCTGCCACGCGCCAGGATCCTGAACCGTTATATTCTGGTCAATTCGATCGGTCCGCTTCTGGTGCAGGCGTCTCTCGCCTTTGGCAGCGCGATTTTGCAGACCTCGGCGCTTGGCTTTCTCGGGCTCGGCGCGCAACCGCCCATGCCGGAATGGGGCGCGGATGTCTCGGCCAATCTCAGTTTCGTCCGGTCCAGCCCCTGGACGGTCTTTGCTCCGGGCTTTGCAATCCTGATCACGGTTTTGTCCTTCAACCTTATCGGTGACTCGCTCGCCGACTGGTTCAATCCGCGCCGCAGGAGTGCAGCATGATTACAATCGCGCTCGAGAAGATCGATTTTCTGCCGGCAGACAGAGTAACCGATGATGCCAGCATCCTGACGCTGAAAAACCTGGTCATGGAGCCCATGTTGCGCTGGGAAAACGGTGCGGCTCGCCCCGGCCTTTTCGAAAAATGGTCGATTTCTGAAGATGGATGCAAGTGGACGCTCACCTTGCGTGAAGGCGCGACCTATCACGACGGCACGGCCGTCATCGCAGAGGATGCAAGGCGTTTCATTGAAGCGATCTGTGATGCACGTGACATGTTTGGCATGCCCTGGTCCTATGCGCGCTATCTTGAAGGCGCGACAATCCGCGCAGAGGGACCGACGCTTGAGATTACAACACCGAAGCCCTTTCCCGACCTGCCCGATATCCTGTCCGAATTCTATCTGCCGAAGCTGGACGCGGAAGGGCGGCCGACGCTGGGTACGGGGCCGTGGCGCGTGGAAGCGTTTGAACGCGGCGAAGCCGTCGTCGTAAAGCATGGCGATGGACGAAGCCTGACGCTTGTGGCCGTCGCCGACCCGCAGGCGCGGCTTGCGGCGCTTCAGACGCATGAGGTAGACCTTGCCACGCATCTGGAAAGGCTTGAAACGCCGATCCGCGCGCTTGCCGGCCATGTCTGGCACGAGCAGGCCACCACCATGTCCGTGATTGCCTACATGAACGGGCGGGAAGGGGCGTTTGTTGACCCTGCGCTGCGTCTTGCTGCCAATCTGGCAATTGACCGGGATCGGTTGATCAAGACCGTGATGGGCGGCCTCGGCGTGCCTGCGAAGACCATCGTCAGTCCGTTTCACAATGGCATGAACGAGGCGTTTGCGGAGATTCCCCACGATCCCGAGCGTGCAGCAGGTCTGGTTCGTAAAGCTGGTACAGCGCCTGCCGTTACGCTGCGAACGCCGCTTTACATGCCGGAGCGAGCGCCCGAGATCGCAGCCTTTATCAAGGATAGTCTCGAAGCGGTGGGCTTTGCCGTCACCATCGATGTCGCTGAAGACCGGCCAAGCTATGCGCGGCAGCTTGGCGAGAAGAAAACCGGCGATCTCGCGATCTTCGATTCTTCGCCGCACAGCACCTTTCGTGTGCTGGATGACAAAATATCGAGCCGCTCGCGGGCCGTCTGGTGGCAAGGCGTTGTGGACGAAACTGCCGATGCGCTGTTTGAGGATGCGCGGCGGATCGTTGACGCGGAAGCGCGCGCCGGAGCCTATAGCCGGCTTCTTCGCCATCTCGGCGAGAACCCGCACTGGCTCTACCTTTTTCACCCGATTGATTGCATGGCGCACAAGCCCGGCGTCGAGGGCTTCAGCCTCGATCCCAAGGGCATTTTGCGCGTTGCCTGACCCCATAGAAGGAATGAATGCATGACGACTTTGCCGAAAGAATGCGCCATTACGTTTTTCTATTACGAGGACATTCTGGCCGTGGCGCCTTTTTACGAAGAGGTGCTCGAACTGGAACTTGTTCTCGATCAGGGCCTGGCGCGCATCTACCGCATTGCCGGCAATGCCTATTTTGGCATTGTTGATGGCAACAAGGGGCATATCAAGCATCAGCCCAAAAGTGCGGCCCTGCTGACGATCGTGACCGAAGAGGTCGAAGCCTGGCATGAAAAGCTGAAAAAGATTGGCGTGACCGGGCTTTCCGAAATGCTGCGCGGTAATTACTGCGAGCACTTCTTTTTCGAGGATCCCGCCGGCTATGCCGTCGAGATTCAGCGTTTTCATAATCCGGAAGTCGCCAAGCTTTTCAAATGACCGATGATTTCGAACGCAAGATGAGCGGCAATGGCGGCGGTGCTTGGAGGGGCGTTTTCCTGCCCTTGCTTGCCAGCTTCACGCATGAAGATCGGGATGCCAAGGGCCTGCGCGCCTTCAGTGATGAGGATGGCGGGCCGCAGCGTCCGGTGCATTTCACAGCGGCGGAAATGGTGTTCATGTTTCCGAACCTGCTGCTGCATGCTCCCCATGGCGGTGGCAAGACCTGTTTCGCCGAGATGCTTGAAAAAGCTGTGCATGGCGAGGCAGATGGGCAGTCTGCGTTTGACCGGACATTTCTGGCTTCGCCCGCCTATCGCAATAGCGAAGGGGATTGCCTGGGGCAGGATATACCGGAAACCTTGCCGGATGTCGTGGTCTGCCGGGCAGGCGAGGATGTCGCGGCTACGCTTGCGAATGCGTTGAAGCAGGATCGTGCGCCGTTTCTTCTGATTGTCGATGCCCTGGAAACCCGTGACGATCCCGAAGCGCTTCTGAAGCATCTGTTGGAAGTCGGAGCCCAGGCCAAGCGCTTTCGTCTTCTGGTTCTGTGCGAAAGCCACGCACTCGAGAGCATTCGCCGCCCGGCCAGCTTGCCTGAATATGGACTTCTGGGCCTGCCGCGCAGCGCGCGTGCCGCACTGCTCGCAGATGAAGGTATCGATGACCCCTGCGCGGAGGAGGACTATATTCTTCCGGGGCGCTGGTACGTTTCCATGGAGGCCGGACGTGCCGTTCCCGTGATGGAACTCGGCGAGGCTGCGTCATCGTCTTTTGCATGGGTGCGCGACTATCGGCGCGCGGCTGAACTCAAGGCGATGTCCGTCGATGAGATCGTGCGAAAGGTGACGACGGGCCCTGAAGTATGGTCCGGTCCACTTTCCCTTTATTGCCGGTCGGTGGTGCCGGGCACACAGCGGGCGCAAGCGCTGGCGCGCGCTTTGGCCGCCATTGACTGCGGGCTTTCTGTCCTGATTTCGGCGGGTGTGCTGTGTGCCCGGCTGAGTGAAGAGGCTGAAATCGTCACCGAAAGGCTGGCAGAGGCGATCGCAGCGGGCGGCGCGCCGGCACGGCTTCGTCGAAGTGCCGGTGAAACACTCGCGCGCCTGGGTGATCCGCGTGACTTGCGCGAGCTTGTTGCGGTCACTGCCGGGACCTACGATATGGGCGGTGAGATCCATCCGAACTCGGAGCCTGCCCATAGCGCGCCGGTCGGTTCATTCCGGATAGGGCGTTATCCGGTGGTCAATTCCGACTATAGCCGTTTCATCGAAGAAACCGGTCGCAACTGGTCGAGCATGAGCGGGCGTCAGCCAGAACGCGCGTCTCACCCGGCGACCGATCTGACCTGGCATGATGCGCGTGCCTATTGTCAATGGTTGACCGAGCGCTGGCGGCGGGAGAGCCGCATTGGCGAAGACGAGGTTGTTCGCCTGCCCATGGAACGCGAATGGGAAGCTGCCGCTCGGGGCCAACAGGGCAAATTCTATCCCTGGGGCAATGACTGGGAGCCGGAGCATGCCAATGGCGAGGAAACCGGCTTCAACGATATCTGTACGGTCGGTCTCTTTCCCGAAGGCCGTTCGGATTTTGGCTGCGACGACATGGCCGGTCAGGCCTGGGAATGGTGCACCACGCTCTGGGGACCGGATATGACAAAGCCGGACTTTGCTTTCCCATGGGCCGGTGATGGTCGGGAGGCGCTTGAGGCGCCGGGGAATATTCGCCGTGTTCTGCGCGGCGGCTGTTTCTCAAGCCCCGACTGGAAGGCCAACGGTGTCTATCGGGGCTCTCTGGAACCGGCCGGCTCCTGGCGCGGAAACGGCTTTCGCATTGTCGTCTCTTCAGAACGATAACTGCGAATAAGCTTCTCTGAAATGCCTGGCTGCCGGACGTCGGCTCATCCCTTTGAGAACGCGAGGCCTTATTGTTTCACCGTGAAATCGAACCGCATCAGGTGGCGGTAGGTTTCGCCGGGCCGCAGCACGACGGAGGGGAAGTTTTCGTGGTTGGGGCTGTCGGGGTAGGCCTGCGTCTCGAGCGCGAAACCGGCGAACTCCCGGTAAAGAGCGCCGCTCTTGCCTTCAGTCGGCTGTGCCTGATAGTGACCGGCGGTATAGAACTGGACGCCGGGCTGGTTTGCGAAGAGCTGAAAACCGCGCCCGCTTTCCGGATCTTCGGCCTCGGCCACCAGCCGCATCGCGCCGTCGTAGCGGGCGACGCAGAGATTGTGATCGTACCCCACGCCCGGCCAGGTTTCACCAATCCGGTCGCCGATCGGATGCATTTCGGTAAAGTCATAGGGCGTGCCGGCGACCGCGACGATCTCGCCTGACGGAATCTTGTCCTCGCTCACCGCCGTATAGCCGTCGCAGAGCAGGCGCAGATGCTGGTTCTCGACGCTGCCGCTGGTATGACCGGCAAGGTTCCAGTAGCCGTGATGGATGATGTTGAGAATGGTGGCCCGATCCGTGACCGCTTCCATCTCGATGGCAAGCGCGCCGCCGTCATCGACACGGTATGTCACGCTTGCATCGAGCGCGCCGGGATAGCCCTGATCGCCGTCCGGGCTCCCGATACGGAAGGTGACGGCATTGATCTCCGGGTCGGGCTCGGCCTTCCAGAAACGCTTGCCGAAACCGGGGAGCCCGCCATGCAGGTGGTGCGGGCCGGAATTCGCCGGAAGCTGATAATCGACGCCGTCGAGCGTGAACCTGCCAAAAGCGAGCCTGTTGGAAAGCCTGCCGCAGATGGCGCCGGCATTGCCGGGTTTCGTCACATAATCGGCCGGATCGTCATAGCCGATGACGATGTCCTCGATCGTGCCGTTGCGATCCGGGCGCATGACCCGACGCAGGATCGCGCCATAGGTCATCACCTCGATTTCAGTGTCGCCGCCCTTCAGGCGATAGGCATCGACCGCCTGTCCGTCGATTTCGCCGATGACGGCATGTGCAATTGTGTGACCGGCCAAGACAGCCTCCTCCCGAAAATGCCGGAGACGTCGTTCGCCTTCTCGATAGGCGAAGACGCTCCTTTCCTTGTTATGCAGCAGGCCCGGCGGCCAGCGCCAGGCATTGTTCATTCATGACGCAAGCGCCGCCCCAGCCAATGCCGGAAGGGCGGCGCTCTACGATGACAGGCCCTCGCGATTAGCCGATCACCGATTTCACGGTCTTGGCGACCCCTTCGGCGGTGATGCCGAAGAGTTCGAACAGGACCGGCGGGGGAGCGGATTCGCCAAATGTGTCGATGCCGACGCAACCGCCCTCAAGACCGACATATTTGCGCCAGTATTCGGTTCCGGCCGCTTCGACGGAAACGCGCGGGATACCGGCCGGCAGGACCTCTGCCTTGTAGGCTGCGTCCTGGCTGTCGAAGACGAAGGTCGACGGCATCGAAACGACGCGCACCTGAATGCCGTCCTTCGCGAGCGCTGCCCTGGCATCAAGCGCCTGACGCGTTTCCGCACCCGTGGCGATGATGACGGCGGCTGGCGCGCCCTCGGCTTCCGCCAGAACATAGCCGCCCCTGCGGATGGCTTCGGCCTGCGAGGCAGAGCGGGCAAGCGGCGGCAGAACCTGGCGGCTGAGCGACATAAGCGTCGGCGTGCCCGTGTGCTTCAGCGCCGTTTCCCAGGCGATCGCGGCTTCCACCGCATCGGCCGGACGCCAGACATCGAGGTTCGGCATCAGGCGCAGCGAGCCCAGATGCTCGATCGGCTGGTGGGTCGGACCGTCCTCGCCGACGGCAATCGAGTCATGCGACAGCGCGTAGACCACACCGAGCTTCATCAGGGCCGCCATGCGGATGGCGTTGCGCTGATAATCGGAGAAGACCACATAGCCGCCGCCGAAGGGCCGGAAGCCGCCATGCAGGAAAATGCCGTTCATCATCGCGCCGAGGCCGAACTCGCGCACGCCGCAATAGATGTAATTGCCGCCGGATTCTGCCGTCACCGGCTCGATCTTGTCCCAGATGGACAGGCAGGAGCCGGCAAGGTCAGCGGAAAGACCCACCAGTTCCGGCAGCTCGTCGCCCAGCATCTGCAGCACGTTCTGGCTCGCCTTGCGCATCGGGATCGTGTCCGTCAGCCCTTCGGCGGAGGCGATGAAGGCGCCCATCTCGGCATCGAAATCGGCAGGAAGCTCTCCGCTCATGCGGCGCTTGAACTCGGAAGCCTCAGCGGGATAGGCCTTTTCATAAGCCGCGAAGGCTTTGTCCCATGCGCTTTCGGCTTCTTTCCCGGCCTCTTCGGCATTGAAGGTCTCGTAGACATTTTCCGGCACTTCGAAGGGCGGCAGCGTCCAGCCGAGCGCTTCGCGCACGCGGGCGATTTCAGCGTCACCAAGCACATTGCCGTGGCAATGGGCATCCCCGGCATAGGTCGGAGAGCCCTTGCCGATCGTGGTCTTGCAGCAGATCAGCGTCGGCTGTTTCGTGTTCTTCTTGGCTTCGGCAATCGCGGCATCGATCGCCTCGACATCATGGCCATCGACATCGCGGATCACCTGCCAGCCATAGGCCTCGAAACGCTTTGGCGTGTCATCGGTGAACCAGCCGCTGACATGGCCGTCGATGGAAATGCCGTTGTCGTCGTAAAGCGCGATCAGCTTGCCGAGGCCAAGCGTGCCGGCGAGCGAGCAGGCTTCATGCGAAACGCCTTCCATCAGGCAGCCGTCACCGAGGAAAACGAAGGTGTTGTGGTCGACAATTCTGTGGCCGGGCTTGTTGAAGCTTGCTGCCAGCATCTTTTCGGCAACGGCCATGCCGACGGCATTGGCAATGCCCTGGCCGAGCGGGCCGGTCGTGGTTTCGACACCGGGCGTCACGTCATGTTCGGGATGGCCCGGCGTCTTGGAATGCAATTGCCGGAAGTTGCGGATATCGTCCATCGACAGGTCGTATCCGGTGAGGTGCAAGAGGCTGTAGAGCAACATCGAACCGTGGCCGTTCGACAGCACGAAGCGGTCGCGGTCATACCATTGGGGGTTCTTCGGGTTGTGCTTCAGGTGGCGGGTCCACAGCGCGACGGCGATTTCGGCCATGCCCATCGGCATGCCGGGATGGCCGGAAACGGCCTTCTGCACGGCATCCATGGACAGAACGCGGATGGTGTTTGCAAGCTCGGTGGACGAGGCGGTGGCGGGAGATTTGTTCAGCATTTTCTTGTCTCGAAAGGCTGGGGAAAGCAGGAGGCGGCGCATTGGGGCGCGGGGCTCAGGGCTTCCCGGATCATTACTTGTAGGCGATCAGGGTGACTTCGATCAGCACGCCAGGGCCAAGATCACCGGGGCAGATGGTGGCGCGCGCCGGCAGGCTTTCGGCCGGGATCCATTCGGCCCAGACATCGCTCATGGCCGGTTTCAGGCTGAGATCGGAGAGATAGATCGTCGCGAACAGCAGTTTGGACTTGTCGGAGCCCGCAGCCTCAAGATAGGTTTCGAGCTTGGCGATGGTCTGGCGGGTCTGTCCGGCAATATCGAGACTTGTGTCGTCGCATGCGGTGCCGCCGACAAAGACCAATCCGTCTTTTTCGACGACACGGTTGAGGACAGGGGTTGGAAGATATCTGTTTGTCACGGTGTTTCCTTTCCTTGTGAGGGGCTTGCCGCAATGCTTGTGGAAGGGCGCGGCAAGCCCCGTCTTCGTCTTCCGGCAAAGGCGCGGATTGCGCGCATCCCGCCGGCATGTTTCTCCTCAGTCCGTCATTTCCGGCGTCTCCTGAGATCATCGTCGATAAGGGCGGTCATGCGTTCAAGCGACTCCATGGCGCTCACTCCATCGGTGATATCGGGGGCGGTGTTTGCCTCGCCCCGGAAGGCTTTCGCCGCATCGGCCATCAGGGCGGCATAGCCCTTGTGGTCCTCATTGGCGGCGGCGGTGAAATTCGGCGTCCAGCTCAGCGTGTCGGCGCCGCCTGCGAGGCTCGCTGCCGGGTCCTCCGCCTTGAACGGCGGATTGCGGAAATAGCGGACATTGATGACATTCTCGATCTCGATACGGCGATGATCGCCCATGATCGTGATGTCCTCCGTCGG
The DNA here is from genome assembly GCF_001578105.1 of Martelella sp. AD-3. Lineage (GTDB taxonomy): Bacteria > Pseudomonadota > Alphaproteobacteria > Rhizobiales > Rhizobiaceae > Martelella. Next base: position 1,551,803 of record NZ_CP014275.1, read on the forward strand.
CGTCCCGCGCGACTGGATCGTGCCCATGACAACGGTGCCGATCGCGCCGTTCTCGCAGGTGAAATTGAGGTGCAGCAGCAGGTGGCCGGGCGCGGTCTCGACCGTGCGCACCGCCATGTCATCGAATGCCGAACCGGCAAACCACGGGATCAGGTCCATGTAGTGGACGCAGTGGTGCAGGTAGAAGCCGGAATAGTCCGGCACGCCGGCGAAATAGGCGGGACCGGACATATAGGAACCGGTGACCCCGAGCACCTTGCCGAAGCTTTCACCACGAAGGATGTTGCCGGCGATCCGGTTGCCGGTCGAATAACGTTTCATGAAACCGACTATGACGGGCTTGCCCGCTTTTTCCGCGGCGGCGGCGATCTCCCGTGCACCGGCGGCATCGCGCGCCGGCGGTTTTTCGAGAAACACCGGAAGGCCTCTTTCGAGTGCTGCGATTGACGCAATACGATGAAGGTCGGGGCCGACGGCCATGCAGACGGCATCAAGTCCCTGGTGGTCGATCAACTCCGCATAATCGCCGTAGACGGCCTCGGCGCCATATTGCCAGGCGGCAGAGACCGCCGCATCGCGGTTGAGATCGCAGACGGCGGCAATGCGCATGTCGTTGCGGCCAAGCTGCGGCATCAGCATATGGGTTGCATGGCGGCCGCAGCCGATCCAGCCGATATTCAGCGTCATGCCCGACCTCCCGTCTTCGCGAGAAGGCCGCGGATGAAGGCGATGGCCGATTTCAGCTTCTCGCTCTCGTCTTCATGCGGAGGCCGCCACTGGGCAATCGGCAGGCCGATGCGCTCGTCATCGTCACGGCGGAACGGCTCCAGCGTCAGCGGGCCCAGATAACCGACATCGGCGAGCGCCTGCATGGTTCCGGTCCAGTCGATATGGCCGGTGCCCGGATAGCCGCGATTGTTCTCGTTCGCCTGGAAATAGAGAATACGATTCCCCGCAAGCCGGATCGCATCGGGAATGGACTTTTCCTCGATATTGGCGTGGAAGGTGTCGAAAAGGACGCCGAGGGCCGGGTGGTTGACGGCGTCGACGACGGTGATGGCCTGCGAGACCAGCGAGATGACGTCGGTCTCGTAGCGATTGAGCGGTTCGAGCGCGAGTTTGCAGCCGGCCGACTGGGCTTCGGGCGCAAGAACGCCAAGCCCTTCGATCACCCGCGCAGCGCGGGCTTTCATTTCCTCTTCAGCGACAGGCGTTGGCGCGCGACCCGCAAAGACCATGGGTGCCCCGTAAAGAGGACCGCCGAGCGTTGAGGCGCCAAGCGCGTGGGCGACTTCGAGGCAATGGCGGAGATAGCCCATGCCCCCCTCGCGGATGCCCCGGTCGGCATCGGATATCGAGCGCTGCAGATTGACGCGGGCGGCCAGCGCCACGCCAAGTCCGGCCTCGTCCAGCGCTACCTTGAGCACCTTGAGGTCAAGACCATCTTCGGGCTCGGGGACAAGCAGTTCGACAAGGTCGAAGCCGAGCGTCCTCATGTGCCTGAAGAGGTGCATGTGCTCCCGGCCGAAGGGCCGGGCAAACTGCATCGATATGATACCGATCGGGTTGGTCACGTTATGCTTTCTTTCTCTTTGCTATTTTCGGTTAAATGCCATCAGCCCTTGACCGCGCCCTGGGTCATGCCGCTGATGAGACGTTTCTGGACAATCAGGAACAGCACCGTCGCCGGCAGCGCGCCGACAATGCCGCCCGCCGTCAGCAGGCCCCACTGCACCTCGTATTCGCCGATCAGCGTCTGGATGGCGACCGTGATGGTGCGCACATTCTGGCCGCCGAGGGTGAGGGCGTAGAGGTACTCGTTCCATGAGGTGATGAAGATATAGATGCCGGTCGCCACGATGCCGGGCGTGCACAGCGGCAGAACCACGCGGCGCAGCGCGCCCATGCGGGTGCAGCCATCGGTCATGGCGGCCTCGTCCAGCGATTTCGGGATGCCGTTGATATAGCTCGTCATCATCCAGGTGGAGAAGGGAATGGCGACCGTCGAGTTGGCGATGATCAGCGCCAGATGCGTATCCAGCAGACCGAGCACGCGCATCAGAACGAAGAGCGGCAGGATCAGCAGAACGATCGGGAACATGTTGATGATCAGGAACTGGATCATCAGGTATTTCTTGCCGCGGAAGGAAAACCGCGAGAAGGCATAGGCCGCCGTGACGCTGAGCGACAGACCGACGATGACCGTGCCGACGGCAACGATCAGCGAGGCGATCATATTGTTGAGGAAGCCGACCGTCTTGAACAGGCGGATATAGTTCTCGAAGGTGGCGCCGATAATGCTTGGGCCCTGGGTGAAGAGCCTGTCTTCAGCCGTCAGCGAGGTCAGCAACATCCACAGATAGGGACCGAGCGTGAACAGCAGGATCAGCACCATCGGCAGTTCGACGAACAGGAGGGTTCTGGTTCTGGACTTCTTTCCGGCGATCATTTGTTGTCACCTCCGACCTTGCGCAGATAAACAATGACAAGACCCAGAAGCATGATCGTGAAGAGCACGGCGAGTGCGGAGCCGTAGCCGAAGTCGAGATTGGTGCGGGCCTTGATGAAGGCATAAAGCGGCAGCGTGTAGGTGGAGTATCCGGGGCCGCCGCCGGTCATGACGTAAATGACGTCGATCGAGTTCGCGACCCAGATGGTTCGCAGAAGCACAGCGGTGACGAGCACGCCGGAAATGCCGGGCAGGGTGATGTGCCAGAACTGGCGGAACTTGCTGGCGCCGTCGATGGAGGCCGCCTCGTAATAGCTCTTCGGGATCGACTGGAGGGCGGCGAGGATCATCACGGCGAAGAAGGGGAAGCCCTGCCATGTCAGCGTCAGGATAATGGCGTAAAGCGCGGTGTCGGGATCGGCAAGCCATGGGATGGACTGCTTGATGACGTCGATCCTGAGCAGGAAGTCGTTCAGGACGCCGTAATTGCTGTCATAGATCCACACCCACATCAGGCCGATGACGACGCTCGGCAGCGCCCAGGGAATGATGATCAGCGCGCGCGCCAGGGGCCGCCAGGAAAATTCCTGGTTCAAGAGCATGGCGGTCGCCAGGCCGAGCAGCATCTGGGCGGGGATGGTGATGCCGATCCAGATCACGGTATGTTTCAGGGAAATCCAGAAGACTTCATCCTGGAAGGCCGCGACGAAGTTCTTCAGACCGACAAAGCTGATGGCATTGGGTTTCCACAGCACATAATCGTGCAGGCTCATCCAGGCCGCCTGGATCATCGGGAAGAAAACGATCGCCAGCGTCACCAGTACGGCGGGTGAGAGCAGGGCATAGGGCAAGACGCGCTTGGCTAGCGCCACGCGCCCCGCCGGCATATCGGGGGCAGTCATGGTCATGGTCCGTTTTCGCCGGTTGATCCGGCGTCCTTATCGCTCCAACACCTCAGGGGCCGGCAAAAGGGTCAGTCTCGAAGGTGATACGGATGGGAGGAGCCCGGCCCGGGGAATTCGGGCCGGACGGTTTTTTACGCGGCTCTTACGGATTGAAGAGCTCTTCGATGTTCTGGTTCATCTTCTCGGCCGTGATCTCGCCGGTCAGCGCCCGCTGCATGTTGACGGGCCAGACCGTGTTGACGAAGTCCGAGGTCTCCGGCGTGTTCGGCAGCGTCACCGCGAAGGGCAGCGAGGCAACCGTGGCGTCGACGAAGCGCTTGGGATGCAGTGTCCAGTTGGCCGAATCCGACTTGGTGACGGGCAGTTGGCCGGTCGCCTCGTTGAATTCCTTGTTGTTCCCGGTCGTCGACAGGAAGGAGATCCACTTCCAGGCGGCATCCTTGTTTTCCGCGCTGGAGAAGATCGCCGTCGATTCATCGCCGAAGGTCGTCCAGTGACCGCCGCCGCATTCCGGCACGGTGGTCGCGGAGATCTTGTCGCCAAGGGCCGCCACCATGTCATTGGCCGAGCCGATATGGTGGATGGTCATGGCCGTCTTGCCGGCCTTCAGCGCGCCCGTGACTTCCTTGAACCCGTCATTGGGGGCGGATGGCGGGAAGACATGGTCCTTCTCGAACAGGTCAACCACCCATTGCGTGCCCTCGATCGCGGTCGGATTGGTCAGGCCGCCGGGCTGATCAAGGCTGACGCCGTCACGCGAAAGCACGAGGGATCCCCAGTGTTCCTGGCCGCCCTTGGCGCCCCGGAAGCCGAAGCCGTAGATGTCAGGATTGCCGTCGCCATTGGTATCCTGAGTGAGCGCCTTTGCCGCTTCGCGGAACTCTTCGCAGGTCTTCGGCACCTCCATGCCGAGTTCGTCCAGCATATCGGCGCGGTAGTAGAGATAGAGCACCACATACTGGATCGGCAGGTAATACTGCTTTCCGTCGGGGCCCTTGGTGAGGTCCAGCAGGTCGTCCTGCAGGTCGGCCTTGGCGTCCCAGCCGGCGATATAGTCGTCGATCGGCACGAGCGCGCCCATTTCGACCAGACGCGGCTGGGCGTAAAGCTTGACCATGGCGGCATCCGGTGCGTTGCCGGCGATGATCGAGGTGTAGAGATTGTCGTAATAACTGTTCCAGGGAACGTTTTCCGCTTCGATCGTGATGCCGGGGTTCTGCTCCTCGAATTTGGCGATCAGATCGGACATCGGATTGTCCGCATTATCGAAATGATACCAGAAACGCACGGTATCATCGGCATTCGCCGCTGCCCCATACGCGATGACCGACGCCGAAAGCGCCGCAATCGTCAGTAATTTCCTCATTTGCTCCTCCGCTATGTGCCGCCTTGTGAGCGGTTCAAGTGGTTTTCATTTTGCCCGCAACTTCCAAGAAGGCGCCTGCCGCCTCCTCTGCCGCCGTCCGGGCTTCGGCGAGAACGGGGTTCATCTGCATGAAGCCATGCACGACACCGGGATAGAGTCTGTAGGTGTCCCGCCGGCCGAGCGCTTCGAGCCGGCGGGCAAGGTCTGCCGTGTCAGAATGCAAGGGATCGATCGCCGCCGCATTCAGATAGAGCGGCGGCAGCTTCAAGAGCGCGGCGTCATCAGCCTTGAGCGGCGAGACGAACGGGCTTTTGCGAACGGATGTATCGGGCGTGTAGAAATCCCAGTAGCGCATCATCTTCGCGCGCGTCAGGCCGGGCCCCTCGGCGCTGTCGATATAGGAGCGGGAGGCGAAATCGTCGTCATAGACGCCGTAGAAAAGAAGGCCTGCATCCGGCAGCGCGGCGCCCTCATCGATCTGGCGCAGCATCAGGGCGAGGGCGAGATTGGCGCCGGCGCTGTCGCCCGACAGCGCGCGCGGCCTGCCGAGGCCTGCAAGCGGCCCGTGCCCTTCGAGCACGGCGTTCCATACCGCTGCGCAATCGTCCAGCCCGGCGGGATAGGGATGCTCGGGCGCCAGGCGGTAATTGAAGGTGAGGACGTGGGCGTTCGCCGCGATTGCCAGGCGGCGGGCGGCATGTTCATGCGTTGCCATGCTGCAGAACGCCCAGCCGCCGCCGTGCACGAAGACGATCAGGCCATGGGCATCGCCCGATGGCGTCATGAGACGGCAGGCGACGGCGTTGCCGTCCGGTCCTTCGATTGCGAAATCGCTTGCGGCGAAAAGCGCAGGCATGTCCCGGTTCCAGCGGGCGTTGACCGCTTCGGCCTGGGCGCGTCCGTCCCGGGGCTTCATCAGCGTCGGATCGCCGAGGGCCGCATCCTCTTCGGCAAGACGTGCCAGTATGGCTTCCATCTCCGGCGACAGGAGGCGATCCCGCGCGCGCGCCTCGAAGCGATCGCCGCCGATATCCTCCCGTGCACTTCCCCCGATCATTGCCTCATCTCCCCTCGGGCGCGTCTTCCGGCAGAATGCTGGGACCGAATTCGACGATCGTGGTGATGTGGTGGGAGAGCGCCGCCCTTGCCGCGGCGACATCGCCGGTGTCGAGCGCCTCAATGATCGCCTCGTGTCGCTCGGCCGTCTCGACCAGGTCGCGTGCATCCTTCGAGTTGAGGATCTTGAAGCGGTGATTGTGGATGAGGCAGCGCCTGAGAATCGGCTGAACGGAGGGCAGGTTGGCCGCCTCGTAGAGCTTCAGATGAAATTCACGGTCAAGCTGGGAGAGCAGGTAGGCATCTTCGGCCCGCGCGGCGCGAAGCATGGACATGATGATTTCAACCAGGCTGTTGCGCAGCAGCGAACCGTAGCGCTGCATGATGCGCGGCACGCCGCGGCATTCGATCTCGCGCCGGATCATGATGAGTTCACGCGCATCCTCGGCCCGTGAATCGGCAACAAATGTGCCGCGGTGCGGCAGACGCTCGACCAGACCGTCATGATCAAGCGCGATCAGGGCCTCGCGTGCCGTGCTCTGGCTGCAGCCAAAGCGCTCGGCGATATCAAGTTCCAGAATGGCGGTGAGCGGTGGAATGTCGCCGAGCATGATGTCGCGCTGCAGGTCGCCATAGACGGTCAGGCTGCGCCGACCGGGGCGCCGGCCTGTTGACCCCGTCGCGGGCGTCCCCTGCTTTCCGAAATTTTCGATCGCCATCATTCAATCCATTGCTTGCATATCGATAACGTTATCGATAATATAGCGATACCAACGGAGCTTGGCAAGACGGTTTTTTCGTCAGGTTCGCCACCAGCCACCGCAAGCCTGATGACCGGTGACGACCACGCAAAACTATGAATTTAAAGTAAAATCCGGGCGGAAAGTATAGAGCCCGGTCATCCGGGAGGTACTGATGGCAAGCATCGAACTCGAGAAACTGGTCAAGGATTACGGCGCGTTTCGCGCGATTAAAGGTATCGACTTATCTATTGAGGATGGATCTTTTGTGACCTTTGTCGGTCCATCCGGCTGCGGTAAATCCACCCTTCTGCGCATGGTCGCAGGTCTGGAAGAAATCTCCGCCGGCAGGCTGAGGATCGATGGCAGGGTGGTCAACGACCTCGAGCCGCGCGAGCGCGACATCGCCATGGTGTTTCAGGACTATGCGCTTTATCCGCACATGTCGATTGCGGAAAATATCGGCTTCGGGCTGAAGATGCGCGGCATCGCCAAGGCCGAGATCGAAAGGCAGGTTAGGGAGGCTGCCGATATTTTGCAGATCACCCAGTTGCTCGAGCGCAAGCCCGGCCAGCTTTCAGGCGGCCAGCGACAGCGCGTTGCCATGGGCCGCGCCATCGTGCGGCGCCCGCAGGTCTATCTGTTCGATGAGCCGCTTTCCAACCTCGATGCCAAGCTGCGTGTCGACATGCGCACCCAGATCAAGCGCCTTCACACCCTGCTCAAGACCACCACCATCTACGTGACCCACGACCAGGTGGAGGCGATGACGCTTGCCGATCACATCGTCATCCTGAAAGACGGGGTGATTATGCAGCAGGGAAAGCCGGTCCATGTCTATGAGCGCCCGGTCAGCCGCTTCGTCGGCGAGTTCATCGGCTCACCGAAGATGAACATCATCGAAAGCCGCCTTGTCTCGGAGAATGACCGCCCGGAACTGCGCTTCCACGAATTCTCCCTGCCGGTCGCTGCCAGCGACGGCGAGAACGGCAAGGCGGTCGAGATCGGCATCCGGCCGGAGCACCTCATTCCCTGCACACCGGAGGAAGCACTGTTTTCGGCCCGGATCGACGTTCTGGAACCGCTCGGCTCCGACACGCACGCCATCTGCCTGCTCGGCGATACGGAAATCACCGCGCGCCTTGCGCCGGATCCGTCCTATCAGCCGGGCCAGATCCTGCACTTCACCGCGGATGCCAACAAGATCCACTTCTTCGACGCCAAAAGCGGTGACCGTCTCGACATGTCGGCCATGCCGCTCGCGGCCACGGTCTGACGCGCAAGGCAACAGGCGGCGTCCGCCCGCGCGCGGGACGTCGCCTGTTGCTCCTATTCGCAAGAAAGGATCGTTCGCCGGGCGAGCCATGGATCGGGAAGGTTCCTAAAGACGTCGAGCGTACCGTCGATCACTGACGCCGGCAGGTCGCCGATCTTCCTGGTGATCTGCCGCCCGCGAAACACGATGGCAGCAAAGGCCCGCGCGGGTTTTCACGTTTCGTTTCCGGATCCGGCATCCCCTTCGGGCACCTTGTAGATCGCGCGGCTCCATATGCTGCTTGCTTCCTTCACGACCTTGTCGAAATCGAAATCGCCGGATTTCGGCTGCCAATCGAAAGAAAGCCAGCTGTAGGATGTGAACTCGACCATGATGACCAGCAGGAAGGATGCAATGTCCGGGTCGACATCATGGCATTTTCCGCTTTCGACGCCGCGTTCGATATGTTCGCGAACGCGGTTGATGAACTTCCCGCGCAGTTCGTTCAGCGTTTCCGCCACTTCGGTATCGAAGGTGGCGACCTGAATGACGCTGCGCATGAAGGCCCGGTGGCGGTAGAACATCTCCATATAGGTGCGATTGGCATTTTCGACCCGTTGCTGCGGCGTACCCGACTGGCGCGAGGCAGACAGCATGAACATCTCCCCCACAACGGTCGCAAGAATCGCCGAGAACACTTCGTTGCGATTCTTGAAATAGAGGTAGAACGCTCCCCTGCTCACGCCCGCCCGCTCGACGATGTCGGCGACCGTCGTGCCGAAGTAGCCCTTCTGCGAGAAGACCGCCTCCGCCGCCTGAAGGATGAGGGTTTCGGTGTCATGACCCGAGCTGCGCTCGGGCCTGGAGTGTGCTGGCTGTTTCAATGGTGATTCCGCTGTTCGGTTTTGGTCGCGCGCTTGGTCACAACACTGACATTTATGTCACCACGTTTCAATCGCAAATCCGGGCCGACGTCGGGAAATTTTCCCTTAATAATCCTGCCATTGACCAACGGACTGCGGGCCCCGGAAATCAATTTCCGCAGCTTTCAATTGACACTGACATCAGTGTCAGTTATCTATTTCTCACTCTTCGATATTTGCGTTTGTATAAGCGAATTTGTCGCTGACACTAATGTCATATTTAACGAAGAGCAGGAGGAGATTGAAACATGAACGGTTTTCGGAAATTACTCGCATCGGCTGCGCTTTCTGCGCTCGGCGTTATCGCCGGCGTTCTGCCGGCCGCCGCCGCAGAGCCCGTCAAGGTCGGCTATATCATTCCGCTTTCGGGCGGCGCTGCGGCCTCGATCGGCCAGGAGATGAGCAGGGCGACCCATATGGCGGTCGAGCAAATCAACGCCGCAGGCGGAATTACCTCGCTTGGCGGCGCTCCACTGGATCTGCTCGAAGTGGATTCGCGCGGCGATCCCAAGGTTGCCCTCACCGAGGCCGAGAGGCTGATCACCGTCGAGGACGTCTCGGTCATGATCGGCGCCTTTCAGAGTTCGGTCACCTTCCCGGCCACGGCCGTCGCGGAAAAATACGGCGTTCCGTGGATCGTCGATCTGGCAGCCAAGGCCGACATCACCGAGCGCGGCTACAAATATGTGTTCCGCCCCACGCAGGTTCCCTCTTCGGGCAATGCTGACAGCGTTGTCGATTTCGTGACCTGGGCAAACGAGAAGACCGGCGACCCGGCGAAGACCGCGGCGATCATCTACGAGAACACCGACTGGGGCCAGGATCTGGCGCAGCGCCTGCGCCAGCGCTTCGACGAGGCCGGGATCGAGGTCGTGCTTGATGAATCCTATCCTGCCAATGCGCCGGACCTGAGGCCGCTGGTTCTGAAGGTAAAAGGCCGCAAGCCCGACGTGATTTCGGTCACCGCCTATGCCGCCGATGCCATCCAGCTTCACAAGCTGATCGCGCAGATGCAGATCGACGCCAAGGCGGTCATCGGCAGCGGCGCCGGCCAGGTCGATCCGTCCTTCATTCCCTCCGTCGGCGAGGCCGGAACGGAAGGCATCGTCAGCACCAATGGCTGGGCCGGCTACGAGTCGACCATCAACACCCCCTTCGCCAGGGATTTCTGGGACAGCTATGTCGCGACATACGGCACTGAGCCGTCCGAGTTCTCGGTCGTCGCCTATTCCGTCGTCTGGATCCTCAAGGACGCCCTGGAACGCGCCGGCTCCGCCGAGCCGGACGCAATCCGCGATGCGCTCGCCGAAACCCGGTTCGAAGGCAATGACGTCGCCAAGCTGCTCGGCTACGACGTGGTGTTCGACGAGAAGGGCCAGAACACCAGGAAGCGCTTCGTCGTCCAGCAGATCTCCGATGGCGTCTACCGCACCGTCTGGCCCGAGCAGGTTGCAGCCCCCGGCTACGAAATGAAGTGGCGCGCCGGCAAGGCCGCCCACTGATCCCATCCGATCGAACGTCAGCATCGCCGCCCTTCGCGCGAAGGGCGGCTCCTGCACCAGACACTCATTCAAGGGCCGATCCATGTCGACCATATTACTTCAGGCGCTCCTGAACGGGATCGCGAGCGGCGCGGTCTACGGGCTGATTGCCCTGGGCCTCAGCCTCCAGTTTGGCGTGATGAAAATCATCAATTTCGCCCACGGCTCATTCCTGATGATCGCGATGTATATCGCGGTCTGGGCGACCCGGAGCCTCGGGCTGCATCCTCTCGCAGTCATCGTTCCCGTCGCGGCCATCCTGTTTGTCGCCGGCTATTACATCCAGCGCTTCATGATCGAGCCGATCTACGCCAAGGAAGCAACCCGGGAGCCGATCGGGGTGCTGATCTTCACCACCGGCCTCTGGATTTTCCTCGATCACCTGTTCCTGATGATTGCGGGGCCGGATTACCAGGTCATGTCCGGCAACTGGTCGAACGAGATCGTCCTGATCGGTGACCTGATCTTCTCGCTGCCGCAGATCGCGGGCTTTGTCATCGCCACATTGGTGACGATCGGCGTGATCATCTATCTGGGGAAGACCCGCAGCGGCCGCATGATCCGCGCGACCGGCCAGGACCGGGAAGCCGCAAGCGTGCTCGGCATCGACAGCGCCCACGTCTACCAGATGTCCTTCGCGATCGGCCTCGCGGTCGTCGGCGTCGCCGGCTGTCTGCTGGTGCCGCTTTATCCGGTGAACCCGTTCGTGGGCGACATTTTCGGCCTGCGCGCCTTCATCATCGTCGTACTGGGCGGCATGGGTTCGATCGGCGGCGCTTTCTGGGGCGGGATCATCATCGGCATTCTCGAATCCGTCGGCGCGCAGTTCGTGCCCGTATCCTTCGCCGAAGCGCTGATCTTCATCGTATTTCTCGCCGTGCTCTACGTCCGGCCGGCGGGTCTGTTTGGATTGGAGCGCGAATGACCATGCCATCGAAACTGCTTATCGGAGGCCTTGTCGCGGTTCTTGTCCTTGGCACTCCCTTCGTCTTTTCCAATCCCTACTCGCTCTCGATCGTCATTCTGGTTCTGCTCTACGCCTATCTTGCCTATGCCTGGAACCTGATCGGCGGGATCGGCGGTCAGCTCTCGCTCGGCCATGCGGCCTGGTTCGGCATCGGCGCCTATAGTTCCACCGTGCTGTTCATCGATTTCGGGCTCACCCCATGGATCGGCATGCTCGCCGGCGCGGTGATCGCCGGCGCACTGGCCGCCCTCATCGGGCTGCCCTGCTTCCGGCTTCGGGGCGCGTATTTCGCGCTGGCGACGATTGCCGCCACCATGGTGCTGCGCATCATCGTGGAAAACACCCACGGTCTGCTCGGCGGACCGCGCGGACTGGAGGTAACGCTGCTGCGCGACGCGCCGGCGATGTTCCAGCACACCCGCAAGGAATTCTACTACGCCGTGGCGGTGGTGATGGTCGGCCTCGCCTTCTTCATCAACCGTGCTGTCCTGCGCTCGCGTTTCGGCGCCTATCTGACCGCGATCAGAAACGACCAGGAGGCAGCCCTCGCGCTCGGCGTCAATGTCAGGCGCTACAAGCTCATGGCCTATGTGCTGAGCGCCGCCATGACTGCGATCGGCGGAACCTTCTATGCCCAGTTCGTGCTGTTCATCAGCCCGGAAAAGGTCTTTGGCGTGGCGCTCAGCGTTCAGATCGCCGTCGTCTGCATCATCGGCGGGCGGGGCACGCTGTGGGGTCCGATGTTCGGCGCCATCCTGCTGCTTCTCGGCGAGGAAGCGGCCCGCCGTTTCACCGGCGGCATCGTCGGCGCCGACATGTTGCTCTACGGCCTGATCCTGATGCTCGTCATCGCCTTTGAACCTCGCGGCCTCGTCGCAATTTTCGGCCGCATCGCTGCGTCACTTTCCCGTTCAAAAACAAGACCCTCTCTGGAGAAGAATGATGGCGCTGCTTGAATTTCGCAATGTTGCCAAAACCTTCGGCGGGATGACGGCCATCAGGGACATGTCGTTCGAGGTCGAAAACGGCGAAATCGTCGGACTGATCGGCCCCAACGGCGCCGGCAAGACCACCCTGTTCTCGATCGCATCCGGCTTTCTGAAGCCGACCCGCGGCAGCGTCCATTTCGACGGCGAGTCGATCGACCGGCTTTCGCCGCCGGCGATCTGCCGGATGGGCCTGTGCCGGACATTCCAGATCGTCCGCCCCTTCGGCGACATGACTGTGCTGGAAAATGTCGCGATCGGCGCCTTTCTGCGCCATCCCGGTCGCCCTGAGGCCGAAAGGCTGGCGATGGCCGTGCTGGAGCGGGTCGGGCTTGCCAGCCGCGCCACCCAGCGCGCCCGAACGCTGACGCTTGCCGGGCGCAAGCGGCTGGAAGTGGCCAAGGCGCTGGCCACCGAACCGCGCATCCTGCTGCTTGACGAGGTCATGGCGGGACTGACCACGGTGGAGACGGGCGCAATGCTCGACCTGCTGCGCAATCTCGCGGCGGACGGGCTTTCCGTGCTGCTGATCGAACACAACATGCATGCGGTGATGAGCGTTTCCGACCGCATCGTCGTGCTGCATCACGGCGTCAAGATCGGCGACGGCCTGCCTGCCGATGTCGCAGCCGACCCGGCGGTGATTGCGGCCTATCTGGGAGGGGACGATGACTGATATCCTTGAAATTCGACAACTCCATTCCGGTTATGGCGATATCCGCATTCTGGAAGAGATCTCGCTGTCGGTTGCAGCCGGCGAGATCGTCAGCATTCTCGGCGCCAACGGCGCGGGCAAGACCACGCTGATCCGCACGGTCATGGGCACCTTGCCCGCAACGTCCGGCGAGATACGGTTCATGGGCGAGGTCATATCCGGAAAGCCCGCCCACCAGATCGCCCGGCTCGGGATCGCCCAGGTGATGGAGGGCCGCCGGCTGTTCCCGCACATGAATGTTGAGGAAAACCTGTTCGTCGGCGGCGACATCCTGAAAGACGGGAGCAAGACCCGCAGCAATCTCGAGTGGATCTATTCGCTGTTTCCGCGCCTGAAGGAAAGGCGGCGCCAGCTCGCGCGTTCCTTCAGCGGCGGCGAACAGCAGATGCTGGCAATCGGCCGCGCGCTGATGACCTCGCCGAAACTGCTCCTGCTCGATGAGCCCTCCATCGGCCTTGCCCCGGTCATGGTCAAGGACATCTTCGCCAAACTGCCGGCGATCAATAGCGAGGGCGTGACGATCCTGCTGGTGGAACAGGACGTGAAACGATCGCTCAAGCTCGCATCGCGCGGCTATGTCATCGAGCACGGCCGGATCGTGATGGCCGGCACCAGCGAACACCTTCTCGACGATGACGGCCTGCGCAAGGCCTATCTGGGACTTTGAGGTAAACCATGCTGACACTTTCCGACGCGCTTGCCGCCAATGCCGTCAAATGGCCGGACGCCGTCTGCCTTGCCGATGCGCACCGGCAGTTCACATTTGCAGAATTGCATGCGCGGACAAACCGGCTTGCCAACGGCCTTCTCGCCATGGGGGCCCGACCGGGCGACGCCATAGCCGTCTATGCGCGCAATTCGATCGAATATATGGAGCTCTTCCATGTCGCAGCCCTGCTCGGCATGCGCCTCGTCACGCTCAATTTCTGGCTCAGAACCACGGAAATGGCCGTGTTGCTGGAACACTCGGATGCCCGCTTCCTGGTGATCGGAGAAAGCGCGCAGAACGAGATCGCGGCCAACCGGGCCCTGTTTCCCAAGGTCGAGCGTGTTCTGGTGATCGGAGACCCGGTGATCGGCGATGCGCTTTCATGGGCAGGTCTCGCGGAAGGCTCGTCCGATGCCGAGCCGGCGATAACGGTCGCCCCGCAGGCGCCGTACTGGATGATGTACACCTCCGGCACGACCGGAAACCCGAAGGGTCTCCATCGCTCCTTCCAGCGCACGGCAATGTGCATCTGGGCCGGCATTATCGAGTTCGGCTACACACGCCATGACCGTTTTCTGGCGCTTTCGCCGTTCTTCCACGGGGTGCATTTCATGCCCCTGATGGTGCTGCAGGCCGGCGGCAGCATCTATATCGAACCGGAATTCAACGCAGCGCGCGTGCTCGAGACCATCGAGACGCAAGGGATCACGGCCACCTTCATGGTGCCGACCATGCTGAACCTCTTGCTGCAGGAGCCGCGTTTCGGCGAAACCGATTTTTCCGCATTGCGTTCGGTGGTCACGGGCGGGGCGGCGCTGTCGACTGCAACCAAGACCCGGATGCTGGAGGCGATGGGGCCGGTGCTCCATGAATTCTACGGCGCCAGCGAAAGCGGCTTCATTACGGTTCTGCACCCGCAAGACCAGTGGCGCAAGGAGCGCTGCTGCGGCCAACCCTGTTTCGGCGCCGAAGTCCAGATCCGCGACGAGCAGGGCCGCCCCCTTCCAGCCGGCGAAATCGGCGAGGTGTTCTCGCGCTGCGAAGGCCGTTTCGACGCCTACTACAAGGACGAGGCCCGCACCGCCGCTGTTCTCGACAATGGCTGGTTCACCGCCGGCGATCTCGGCCGGATGGATAAGGAGGGCTTCGTCTATATCGTCGACCGCAAATCCGATCTGATCATCAGCGGCGGCGAAAATGTCTATCCGCGTGAAATCGAAGACGTGCTCTCAAGCCACCCCGGCATTCTGGAATGCGCGGTGGTCGGCATGCCGGATCCGGTCTGGGGCGAAATGGTCGTGGCTGTCATCGTGCGCGACGGCGAGCCGGGGCCGACCGCCGAGGAGGTGATCGCCCACTGTTCCAGGCGGCTCGCCGGCTTCAAGCGCCCCCGCCGGGTCGAATTCGTTTCCTCTCTCCCGAAAAATGCTTCCGGCAAGATCCTGAAGCGCGAACTGAAGAATAACCTTTAGCATACCAGGAGTTCAATCAATGCAGGTTCATATCGATTTCCAGAAGCGTCTCGCGCGCTTCCAGTCCATGCTGCGCGAACAGGGCGTCGACGTCCTCGTCGGGACGCGTCTGAAAACCGTCACCCACATCTCCGGCGGCTTCGTGCCGTGGCGCAGCGTCGTGATCGTTCCGGCCCAAGGCGAGATCCAGCTGATCACGGTCAATATGGATGCGCCGCGCATTCTCGCCGAGGGCTGGCTCGAGAATGTCGTCGGCTATGGCCGCCATTCGATGATCGAGATGGCCGTGCGCCGTATCCGCGAACTCGGCCTGCACACGGGCCGGGTTGCCGTCGAGGACGGTTATTCCTGGTATCTGCCCGAAGGCATGATCACCAGACATGAATACGCGACGCTCGAGGCCGCCTTGCCCGAGGCCGAACTGACCAACCTGACCAAGCCGATCGATCACCTGATGCTGATCAAGGAGCCCGAGCAGATTGCGCTGATGCGTCAGGCAACCGCCATTACCGACGCCGCGCAGGAAGCGGTTCGCCGTTCCGCGCGCCCGGGCATGGCCGAGACGGAGATCGCCGGCATTGCCGAGCAGGCCGCCCGCGACCTCGGCAGCGAATTCGCCTGGACATTCACCGGCGGCCAGGAGATTGCTTCCGGCCACCGTACGTGGACCGGGGCCTGCACGCCGTCCACCCGCAAGGTCGTCCAGCGCGGCGAGTTCCTGCTGGTCGACCTCCACGCCATGTACGAGATGATGCTCGGCGATGTCTCCCACAACGCGATCATGGGCAAGCCGACGGCGGAACAGCAGAAGCTGATCGATGCCTATGTGGAAAGCTGCCACTATCTGACCGCGGCCCTGAAACCCGGCCGCACGATCGGCGATGTTGCCGGCGATGTCCGCCGCTTCACGGTCGAAAAGGGCTGGGGCGACATGATCCGCGGCTTCGGCCACGGCATCGGCGCCTTCGGCAACGAATGGTATCCCTCCTTCACCGACTTCGCGATGGAATATGTCAGCGAGCCCGACTACGTGATGCAGCCCGGCTTCATGGAAATCATAGCGCTCACCTGCAACCTGCCGGGCGTCGGCGGCCTGCGCTACGAGCGCGCCTGGGTGATCACCGAGGACGGCGCGGAATGCATGTCGAAAACGCCGATCGAGCCCTGGGTCTACGAAGGCTGATCTGACGCTTTGTCGAGAAGGAGGACGAGATGATGAATTATGACAGCTTCTACATCGGCGGCGCCTGGGTTCCGCCCGAAGGAACGGGCGAATTTGTCATCGCCAGTCCCTCGAACCTGGAGCCGGTGGGCAGGGTACCCGCCGGTTCTTCCGCCGACGTCGCCAGGGCCGTCAGCGCCGCGCGCGGCGCGTTTGCCGCGTGGTCGGCAACGTCAGGCCAAGAGCGCGGCGCCATCCTTGCGCGTGTCGCCGAACTGCTCGAGGGCCGCCGCGAGGACATCGCGCAGTTGATAACGAGTGAGGTCGGCATGCCGATCAAGATGAGCCGGGCGATCCAGGCAGGATTGCCGCTCGAGGCATGGAAACGCTATGCCGAGCGCGCCAAAACCCATGCCTTCGAGACCCGGCTTGCAAATTCGCGCATTCTTCAGGTTCCCGTCGGCGTCGTTGCCTGTATCACGCCCTGGAACTATCCGCTGCATCAGGTAACGGCAAAGGTCGCGGCCGCGCTCGCCGCCGGCTGCACGGTCGTCCTGAAACCCTCCGAGGTGGCGCCGCTCAGCGCCTTCCTGCTCGCCGAGGCGCTTGACCAGGCCGGCCTGCCCGCCGGCGTGTTCAATCTCGTCGTGGGGGATGGCGAAAGCGTCGGCGAGGCGCTGGTGACGAACCCGGAAGTCGACATGATTTCATTTACCGGATCCACTGCCGTCGGCAAGCGCATCGCTCGGCTGGCGGCGGAAAACCTGACGCGGGTGTCGCTGGAACTCGGCGGCAAGTCCGCCGCCGTCGTTCTCGAGGATGGCGACCTGGAGCGCGCCGTCAAGAACACCGTCAATGCTTGTTTTTTGAACGGCGGACAGACCTGTTCGGCGCTGACGCGCCTGCTGGTGCCGGAAAGCCGCTATGAAGAGGCGAGGGCGATTGCGGCAAAGGCGGCAAGCCGCTTCGTTCCCGGCGACCCGCTTGACGATCAGACCCGGCTTGGCCCGCTGGTTTCCGAACGCCAGAAAAACAGGGTGCTCGACTATATCGGCAAGGGGATCGATTGCGGCGCGGAACTGGTTGCAGGCGGACTCGAACCGGTTGACGGCCCCGGCCACTTCGTGCGCGCGACAGTGTTCGGAAGGGTCAACCCCGCAAGCGCCATCGCCCAGGAGGAAATTTTCGGGCCCGTATTGTCGATCATCTGCTATCGCGACGAGGATGAAGCCCTGGCGATTGCCAACGGAACGAAGTATGGGCTGGCCGGCGCGGTCTGGTCTCAGGATGAGGCAAGAGCGCAAGGCTTCGCCGCGCGTATGGAGACCGGACAGATCGATATCAATGGCGCCCCCTTTAACCTGGACGCCCCGTTCGGCGGCTTCAGGCACTCCGGCTATGGCCGTGAAAACGGCCCCTACGGATTGTCCGAATTCCTCGAGGAGCGTGCCCTGCAATTGCCGCAGGATGCCTGATCAGGACCAGATGGACGGCTTCATGGCGGCCGTCCAATCTGCCGAAGCCAACCTGTCGGCCGAAAAAACAGACCGAACCATGCGGGCGGCGCGCATTAGCGCCTGCCCGCGCACGGCGTGGTGAACACGGCTGATTGCCCTTGAGGAAGGGATGACGATCGCCTTTTTGAAGTTCGCCTGGCGGCGGAACTGATGACGGCGCCGCGCGCCATCAGGGGTATGGTCAAGTTTGCCGCCCTCGTGGTCGGCCTGACGACACCGCCGGTCAGCCCCTGTCTTTTTGCCGCAGTCAGCGGCAGCAAGCTCTGGATCGAAACCATAAGTCCTGCCATGCTGCCGTTCTATGCGATTCAGGTCGTTTTCCTGCTCATGCGTGTTCTTGTGCGGGAAATCTCGCTCGCCCCGCCGCGGATGGCTGGCTTCAACAATTGACATTTTACACAGGCAAAAGCCCATGAAAAAACTCATCAACGATCCGCGCCATCTGGTTCGCGAAGTGCTCGAAGGGATTTTGGACACCACGCCCGGTCTAGCGCTTCTCGACACGGAAAACGTTCTTGTCCGCTGGGATGATCGTCCCGTGGATGAGCGACCGGTCGCCGTGCTTTCGGGCGGTGGCAGCGGCCATGAACCCGGACATGCCGGCTATGTCGGCATGGGCATGCTGGCCGGCGCGATTGCCGGCGATGTCTTCACGTCTCCGAGCGTCGACGCCGTTCTCGCCGGCATCAAGGCCGTCGCTGGGCCGCGTGGCGCGGTGCTTATCGTCAAGAACTATACTGGTGACCGCCTCAATTTCGGCCTGGCCGCGGAAATGGCCACGGCACAGGGTATTCCCACCGAAATCGTCGTTGTTGCCGATGACGTGGCGCTGAGGGACACCGTTGCGCCCGAGCGCCGCCGCGGCATTGCCGGTACAGTTCTTGTGCACAAGGTGGCAGGAAGCGCTGCCGAACGCGGCCTGCCGGTCGATGAGGTTGCGGCGCTGGCGCGCCAAGCCGCCGAGGCCGTCGGCACCATGGGCGTGGCGCTTGGCGCCTGCACTGTGCCCTCCATCGGCAAGCCGGGCTTCACACTCGGGGAAGAGGAGATTGAAATCGGTCTCGGCATTCATGGGGAGAAGGGCGTCGAGCGGGTCCCCATGCAATCTGCCGATGCCCTCGTTGATCGCATGGTTGACGCCATCGTCGCCGACAAGGCGCTTGTCCGCGATCAGCAGGTTGCCATTCTCGTCAACGGCCTTGGCGCAACACCGCCGATCGAGCTGACTGTCGTCGCGAGGCGTGCTCTGGCGCGCGCCCGCGAAGCGGGGCTGCGCGTCGAGCGCCTCTATTGCGGCGTCTATCTATCCGCCCTCGACATGCCGGGCTGCTCCATCAGCATTCTGCCACTGACGGATGCGTTGCTTGCCGCGCTTGACGCGCCCACCGAAGTGCGCGTCTGGGGCGGTGACGGCAGGATCGCGCCCGAACGTCGCATCCTTGCCGCGCCGGCAACAAGCACCGTGACGAGGGCGTATGCGAAGGGTGATCAGGCCGAACAGATCCGTGCCTGCGCGCTGGCGGTCGCGCGCGAACTGATCGCCGCCGAAACCCATCTCGCCGATCTCGACAGCCAGGCCGGCGATGGCGATCTGGGCGCCAGCATGGTGCGTGGCGCCGAAGCAATCCGCGCCCTGTCCGAGACCGCCTTCAATACACCCGAATCCGCCTGCGCGGAGATCGGGGACGCGCTCCGGCGCGCCATCGCCGGGAGTTCGGGCCCATTTTATGCTGTAGGGCTTGTTCGCGCCGCCAGCGCCCTGCAGGGTAAGGCCGAAGCCTCGGCCCGGGACTGGTCCGCTGCCTTCTCTGCCGCGGTCGATGCTGTCGAGCAACTCGGTGGCGCTCGGGTCGGAAACCGTACAATGATCGATGCCCTGCGTCCGGCTGCCGATGCCTTGGCGAAGGGCCTTGCTGACGGCGCCGAGCCTCTTCACGCATTCCAAGCCGCTGTCACAGCCGCACAATCCGGCGCCGATGCAACCGCCGAGATGCAACCCTCGCTCGGACGTGCAGCGTATCTCGGCGATCGTGCCAAAGGCGTGAAGGACGGGGGTGCTGTCGCAGTCTCACTGTGGCTCAAGGCCATTTCGGACGAGATTGCCAGGTCTCGGGAACAGAAAGGAGGACCGGGGAATCTGCCCGGTTGAGTAAAGTCCGGGACCGGCGGTGCACAGGTGGTCAACGGCAGGAATGCGATCCGGCTTGCCGTCGCCGCGAACGAGAAGCGCGCTGTCGGCACACGATGCATGAGGCCTGGTTCGACGTCACGGCCGAGGATACCGTCATTGCCGCTTTCGAACACATGGGTGCCGAGGGGGTCGATATCCTGATCAACATGCCGGCATCCAGGCGGTGCGCGCCACGTTCGCGCTCCATCCGGGCAGCCAAGGGCGGCATCAATCTCCTGACGCGTTCGATGGCAGCCAGATCATCCGCGTCGACGGCGGAATGCTCCCCGTTCTTGAGAGGCGTCGAAGGAGCGACCTTGAGCGCGCGCCGCTGCTTTCCGATCTCGGGCTTCAGTTCAGGTCCATCGCAGGTCTGCTTCTCCCGCGTTCGCCGGAACAGCAGACCTACCGCAATTGCACCGCGTTTTTGTCATATCCCGCGGTGCAGGGACGGCGGCTTGGCATACTTGCTATATACGGGAAATATATAGGACAGTTTGCCCTGCTATAAGTTCTCAATAGCGGATCTGGTTTTGAATCCGCAAAACGGACGGCGTCACATTTGTCGGAGGAAGCAGAGATGAGCGACATGATCGATTTTGCCGCAGGCGCGCCGGGTATCGGTTCCAGGTGGACGTCGAGCGCCAAGAGCGGGGTTGGCACCGCGCTTTCGACGGCTTCGCCGGTCTGGTTTACGCTGAGCCACGGCATTCTCAACGAGATATATTATCCGCGCGTCGACAGCGCCTGCACCCGCGATTTCGGTTTCCTCGTGACCGGCCCGGATGGCTATTTTTCCGAGGAAAAGCGCGATTGCGAGCAGGAGACAACGCCGCTCGAGGATGGCGTTCCGGCCTTTTCGATCGTCAACACCGCCCTTGACGGCGCCTACCGGATCAGAAAGCAGATCATCAGCGATCCGGCGCGGGCTGTCGTCCTCCAGCGCATTTCGTTCAGCGCGCTCAAGGGCAGGACCCGCGATTACCGGGTGACCGCGCTTCTAGCGCCGCATCTGGTCAATGCCGGTGCGTCGAACTCCGCCTGGATCGGCGAATTCGAGGGCGCGCCGGCGCTGTTTGCCAGCGGCCGCTCCCGCTATCTGGCGCTGGTATCAAGCGCGCCGTGGCGGGCAATGTCCGCCGGTTTCGTCGGAACGTCGGATGGCTGGCAGCAATTGTCCCGGCATGGGCGGCTCGTCGACCAGTACCAGCGCGCCGATGACGGCAATGTGGCGCTGGCCGGCGAGATCGATTTTTCCGGCGGCGATGGTTCCGTGGTACTGGCGCTCGGTTTCGGCCAGACCGAACACGAAGCGGCGGCCGCAGCCACGCGGAGCCTGAAGGACGGCTTCGACCACGCTCTGGATAAATTCATAACCGGCTGGCGGAAATGGCAGGACGGTCTGGTCCCGCTCGATCGCAAGGCGGAAGACGGGATCAACGCCTATCGCGTCTCGACGGCGGTGCTTGCGACCCACCGGGCCTCGGACCGGCCCGGCGCCGCGGTTGCCAGCCTGTCGATCCCCTGGGGCTATTCGAAAGGCGATGACGATCTTGGCGGCTACCATCTTGTGTGGCCGCGCGACCTGGTCGAGACGGCCGGCGGCTTTCTGGCCGCAGGCGACGCGAAAGAGGCGCTGGCGATCCTCGATTATCTGCGCGAGTTGCAGCAGCCCTCCGGCCGCTGGGCGCAGAACTTCTGGCTCGACGGCAAGCCCTACTGGCATGGCGTCCAGATGGACGAGTGCGCCTTTCCGATCCTGCTTACCGACATGTTGCGGCGTCAGGGCCATCTGAACAGCAAGACGATCCGCCGCTTTCTGCCGATGATCAAGAGCGCCGCCGGCTATATCCTCGCCAATGGTCCGTCCACCGGAGAAGACCGCTGGGAAGAGGACGGCGGATACAGCCCGTTCACGCTCGCGGTCGAAATCACGGCCCTGCTGGCCGCTGCCGATATTCTGGAAGCCGAGGGCGAAACGAAAGCGGCCCATCATCTGCGCGAGACGGCCGATTGCTGGAACGAGCAGATCGAGAAATGGACCTTCGAGGGCGATCCGGACCTCTGCCGGGCACTGGATATCGCGGGCTATTACGTCCGCATTGCCGCGCCCGGGGCAACGGATGCCGCCGGACCGGCTGGCGAAACGCCGATCCGCAACCAGACGCCCGACCGTTCGATCATGGCGAGCGATGCCGTGATCAGTCCGGACGCGCTGGCGCTGGTGCGCTTCGGGCTGCGCGCGGCGGACGATCCGCATATCGTCGATACCGTCAAGGCGATCGACCACACGCTGCGGAGGGAACTGCCGCAAGGCCCGCTCTGGTACCGCTACACCGGCGACGGCTATGGCGAGCATGAAGACGGTCGGGCATTCGACGGTATCGGTCAGGGGCGGCCCTGGCCCTTGCTGGCCGGCGAGCGCGCCCACTACGAGCTTGCCGCCGGCCGAACCGATGCGGCCAAGGCCCTGCTTCAAACGCTTGAAAAATCCGCCAATGCCGGCGGGCTGCTCCCGGAGCAAAGCTGGGATGGCCCCGACATGCCGGACCGCGAGCTCTATTTCGGGCGGCCTTCGGGCAGCGCGATGCCGCTGGTCTGGGCGCATTCGGAGCATATCAAACTGTTGCGCTCGCTCGCCGATGGCGCCGTGTTCGACATGCCGCCGCAGGGCCGGAGCCGGTATATCGAGAGGCAGACAACGTCAAAAATACGGATCTGGCGGTTCGACAACAGGCTGGCCACGATCCCGGTCGGCAAGAATCTCAGGATCGAACTGGCGGATGCGGCCACCATTCACTGGAGCGCCGATGGCTGGTCGACCGTCAAGGACATCAAGACGAGGCCATCGGGGCTCGGGACCCATTTCGCGGATCTGCCATTGAAGGGCGTGGAACCCGGACATGCCGTGGTCTTCACTTTCTTCTGGCCGGAAAGCGGAGAGTGGGAGAATGTAGATTTCACCGTTCGCGTCGGCGAGTAGAGCGAACCAGCACAGGAGGCGGAGTTTGGACATGCAGATTGGAATGATGGGGCTCGGGCGGATGGGCGCCAACATGGTGCGGCGTCTCATGAAGGACGGCCATGAATGCGTCGTCTACGACGTCAACGCCGACAATGTCGCCGCACTGGTGAAGGAAGGCGCGGTCGGCGCCAGTTCCGTCGAGGACCTTGTCGACAGGCTGGAAAAGCCCCGCGCGGTGTGGATGATGCTGCCGGCGGCGATCACGCCGCGGATTGCCCGCGACCTTGCGGGCAAGCTCGAAAAGGGTGATGCCATCATCAATGGCGGCAATTCGCACTATCGCGACGCAATCGACCTCGCCGCGGAATTTTCGCCCGCCGGCATCGACTTCATCGACGCCGGCACGTCGGGCGGCGTGTGGGGTCTCGAGCGCGGCTATTCGCTGATGATCGGGGGCCCGAAGGCTGCGGTAGAGCGGCTCGACCCGATCTTCGCCTCGCTCGCGCCGGGCGCCGATGCGGGGGCAGCGCCGGACGCATCCACGGGCACGGCATCGCGGGGCTATCTCCATTGCGGGCCCACCGGGGCGGGCCATTTCGTCAAGATGGTGCATAACGGCATCGAATACGGCGTGATGGCGGCCTATGCGGAAGGGCTGAACGTGCTGAAGGCGGCCAATGCCGGCAAGGCAGAACGCGAAGTCGACGCCGAAACCACGCCGCTCTCGAACCCGGAATACTACCAGTTCGACATCGATCTCGCGGCCGTGACCGAGGTCTGGCGTCATGGCTCGGTGATCGGCTCCTGGCTTCTGGACCTGACCGCGGCGGCGCTGAAGGAGAACCCGCATCTGGAAGGCTTCGACGGCAGGGTGTCGGATTCGGGCGAAGGCCGCTGGACATTGCAGGCGGCAATCGACACCGGCGTTCCCGCGCCGATCCTGTCATCGGCGCTGTTCGAGCGGTTCTCCTCGCGCGGCGAGGCGGAATTTGCTGGCAAGATTCTCTCGGCGATGCGCTACGCCTTCGGCGGCCATCTGGAAAAATCGTGACGGGGCGGAGGTCGAGACGATGACGGAGCAAAAATCCGACGCCCTGGTCGTGTTCGGCGTGACCGGCGATCTGGCCCACAAGATGATCTTCCCCTCGCTTTACGCCATGGTAAAGCGGGGAGCGCTGGTGACGCCGGTGATCGGCGTCGCCTTCGACGACTGGACCCTCGACCAGCTGATTGCCCGCGCCCGGGACGCGGTGGAGACCCATGTCGAGGCGATCGACGAGGCGGTGTTCGCGAAATTCACCGGGCTTCTATCCTATGTTTCCGGCGATTATCGCAGCCAGTCGACCTTCGACACATTGCGCGAGACGCTCGGCAAGGCCAAAAACCCGCTCTATTATCTCGCCATCCCGCCCTCGCTGTTTGAGACGGTCGCAGGCGGGCTCGACAAGGCGGGCATCGCCAGCGGCGCCCGGCTGATGGTGGAAAAGCCGTTCGGGCGCGATCTGGAATCGGCCGAGGCGCTCAACGCCGTGCTGCATGCTGTGTTCGAGGAGGATGCGATCTTCCGCATCGACCATTTCCTCGGCAAGGAAGCGATCCAGAACCTGCTCTATTTCCGCTTCGCCAATGCCTTTCTGGAGCCGGTGTGGAACCGCGACCATATCGACAGCGTCCAGATCACCATGGCCGAAGATTTCGGCGTGGCGGGTCGCGGCAAGTTTTATGACGAGGTCGGCTGCATCCGCGACGTGATCCAGAACCATCTGGTCAACGTGCTGCTGCTTCTGGCGATGGAGCCGCCGGTGACCGGTTCGTCCGACGATCTGGTGGACGAAAAGGTGCAGATCCTGAAGGCAATCCCGCCGCTGACCCACGAGGATGTGGTGCGCGGCCAGTTCGACGGCTATCTTGACGAGCCGGGCGTCGCCGCCGGCTCGACGACGGAGACCTTTGCCGCCGTGCGGTTTCACCTCAACACCTGGCGCTGGAGCGGCGTGCCCTTCTTCATCCGCGCCGGCAAGAACCTGCCCGTTCACGCGACCGAGGTCGTGGTCCGGTTCAAGCGCCCGCCGATCGCGCTTTTCGACACGGTGGAGCATTCCAGCGCCAATTATGTCCGCTTCCGGCTGGGCCCGGAAATCGCGATCGGCCTTGGCGCGCGGCGCAAGTCGCCGGGCGAGGACATGCGCGGCGAGGCGGTGGAGCTTGCCGCCGTCGATGACGGCGTCGGTGATCTGGCGCCCTATGACCGGCTGATCGGCGATGCCATGGCCGGCCGGCGCGAACTCTTCACGCGCGAGGACGCCGCCGAACTCGCATGGACGATCTTCGAGCCGATCCTCGACGACAAGGCGCAGCCGGAAAAATACAAGCCCGGCACCTGGGGCACGGAGAAGATGATACGCTTTGCCCCGCCCGGCGGATGGTTCGATCCAGCGAAATCCTGAAGGAGCAAGATATGGACCAGACCAATCAGAAAGGCGGCGAGCGCCGCGCTCTCGCCATCGGCGGCAGCCCGGCTAGAGCGCCGTGCGTCCATTCGGACGCACAAAGGACGCTCTAACCTATTGAATCTACGCATCGTGCTTTCCGAAAATCGATTCCGATTTTCGGAAAGCACGATGCGCTAAATGGTTATCCGCGGCGGCTTCCGCCTTTGGCAGAAGAATAGCCTGATTGTCTGCCGCCTTCCGGAGTGGATTGATATATTGATACTCTATGCAACACTCCGGCGCTTTCGTTTTACGCTGGCGTTTCTGGCGGTCATGCTGGTCGCCAATGCCTTGGCCGGCACCTTTTCCGGCGAATTGCCGGCAAGCGCTCTGGCAGACTGGGGCATCGGCAAGGATGCCGTATGGTCGGGAGAAATCTGGCGGTTCGTGACGGCCACTTTTCTCTCCCACGACCGGGGCATGCTGATCCGCCAGTTTTTCTTCGCGGCCGCCATTCTGGGTTATACGGAATGGAAGCGGGGCAGTGTCTCGACCCTTGTCCTGTTCTTCTCCCTCGATCTTGCGGCATCGTGCCTGCTGCTGCTGGGGATCACCCTGTGGCCGGACACCACGGGCCTGTCGGCGGCGCATGATGTCGGCATGTCGCTGGGCGGGTTCGGGCTTGTCGGACTTGCCCTGTCCGGCATGCGCTGGCGGTTTCCGCTTTTGGCGGTCGTGCTCCTGATGATCGGGCTGAAGATTGCGTTTGCTTTTGATCCGCTTGCCGACATCGGCCACATCATCGCGCTGTGGCTTGGATTTCTGCTGGGATTGGCGCAGCTCAGAAGGTCGGCGAGGTAGGACCGGTCAGGTAACATGATGCCTGTGTTCAGGCACGATGACGCGGTCATGGCAAATTGACCATTTGCCAACTGCACGTTACGATTCCGAACGGTTAGGCGGCCGGTTCTTCGGGCCGCCCTTTTTGTCGGGTCATCCATGGTTTCTGAAGGCGATCAACCCATACCGGCCAAGCGCCGAGCAGTCTCATTCGTCCGGAAGTTCGGACCTGTGCTGGCCACGTTCATTCTGTTCGGCCTCGGCGCATTCGCCGTCTACGAGGCGTTGCACGGGATCACGATTTCCGAGGTCATCAGCCGGATAAAACTGACGCCGACCCATTCATTGCTTGTTGCCCTGCTGGCCACCGCCGGCGGATATGCGGCGCTGATCGGTTATGACTGGTCGGCGCTGCGCTATGTCGGCAAGGGGGTGCCCCTTCCGACCCTGTCACTGGGCTCCTTTACCGCCTATGCGCTGAGCAATTCAATCGGGCTTGCCGTCCTGTCCGGAGGAGCCGTCCGGTATCGGTTCTATCGCGGCCTTGGTCTCTCCATTGCCGATATCACCGTGGTCTCGACCTATTGCGCAATGGCCTTCGGCATCGGCGTCACCGTGATCGGGTTTGCGGCGATTGCCTGGCATCCGGCGGCAATGGAGCACTTCGTTCCGTTGTCGACCGAAACGATCAGGGTCGCGGCGCTTGCGGCCTTCGCCGTGGTGACGATTGGCGTCGCCTGGAGTTCAATCGCCCGGCATCCGATCGGGTTCGGCCGTTTCAGATTTGTCATGCCGCCGCCCCGCGATGCGGCGCTTCAGATTCTGTTCTCGCTCCTCGACATCATCTTCGCAGCGGCAACGCTCTATATCCTGTTGCCGTCCGGCGCATCGGCGGTTGTTACCTTCCCGACCTTCGTTGCGGTTTTTGCCGCAGCTGCCGTCGCGGCGGTGCTCAGTCACGTTCCGGGCGGCGTCGGCGTTTTCGAAGCCGTCATCCTTGGCGCGTTCGCAACCGTGTCGGATCAGGCGGCCGGCATCGCCGCGGCGCTGCTCGTCTACCGGATCATCTACTATCTTCTGCCGCTTCTGGCCGGCGTCCTCATCCTTGTCGGCGTGGAGATCCGCGAAAGAATAGCGCCGCTTGCCAAGCCGACGGGAAAGGCGCTCAGCGCGCTTTCTGTGCTTTCTTCCCTGACCGCTCTGATGCCGACCGCCGCCGCCGGTCTGACCTTTCTCGCAGGACTCTTGCTCATTCTGGATGGCATCGTGCCGATCCCGAAGGCCATTCTGGAGGAGCTGCAGCCGGCGGTTCCGCTCGGCCTCTTCGAGCTCTCAAACGTGATCATGGGCGTGACTGGCGGCATTCTCATCGTGCTTGCCAATGGTTTGCGGGCGCGCTCGCGCAGCGCCTTCTACATGGCGATTGTGATCTTGGGTCTCGCCGTGATTTCCCTGCTCCTTCAGCGGCTCGATTTCGGTCTCGCTTTCGCGCTTGCCTTTCTGGCGGCGGTGCTTTGGGTCTCACGGGATCGTTTCGATCGCAGGACGCCGCTTTCGGCCGGCCAGCACTCCATGACATCGCTTGCGCTTTGGGCCGGGTTTGCCATTTGCGTCGTCCTGTTTTTCCTGTTCGCCCAGCAGGATGCCGAATATTCCCATTCCCGCTGGTGGCAGTTCGCATTCGACGCAAACATGCCGCGGGCGCTGCGGACGGCCGGCATCAGCGTTTCGGTGTCGCTCATCGTGCTGTTGTTCCTCGCGCTGAGGCCAAGGGCAGGGGCCTCGCCATCAGGCTCCGAAGCCGATATCGCTCTCCTGCGTTCGCTGATTGCCGGTCAGGATGATCCCGATGCGAATTTTGCGCTGTCGAGAGACAAGCTGTTTCTGTTTTCGGATGATCAGAGTGCCTTCGTGATGTATGGCCGCCATGGCCGCAGCTTCGCGGCTCTCGGGCGTCCTGTCGGACAAAGAAACGCGACGGCGGAACTGATCGATGCCTTCGTCTCCGAAGCGAAGCGGGCCAATTGCCGGCCGGCCTTCTACCAGATCGCGGCCGACGATCTGGCTACCTTTGTCGATGCCGGTTTCATACCGAGCAAGCTCGGCGAGGAGGCCGTGGTGGATCTCGGAACCTTTGCCCTGGAGGGGCCGGAACGGCGCAAGCTCCGGCAGGCCTATAACCGCGCGACGCGCGAAGGCCTGAGGATGGAGATTGCCGCGCCGCCCCATTCGGCGGCTTTGATGGCCGAACTGAAAGCGATTTCGGACGAATGGCTCGGCGAGAAACATGTGCGGGAAAAGCGGTTCTCCCTTGGCCGTTTCGACGAGGACTATCTCCAGAACTTCCGGCTGGCGCTGGTGCGCAAGGAAAGCCGGATCGTCGCCTTCGCCAACATCTTCGAGACCGCGACACGAAAAGTCGGCACCATCGATCTGATGCGTCACGCCTCCAGCGCGCCTTCGGGCACCATGGATTTTCTTTTCGTCGCGCTGATGCTCGCCCTCAGGCAGGAAGGCTTTCAGCAATTCTCGCTGGGAATGGCGCCGTTGACCGGACTGGAATCCTCTCGTCACCCGAGGATCTGGGACCATGTTGCGGGGTCCGTCTCCCGGCTTGGCGGCCATTTCTACAATTTCGCGGGCCTGCGCGACTACAAGGACAAGTTCGCGCCGGACTGGCGCTCGCGCTATCTCATGACCTGGGGCGGCATCGATCCGCTGCTCGTTGCCAACGATGTGAACGCGCTCGTCAGCGGCGGGCTTCGCGGCGCGATAACGCGCGGCGCCAAAGGCAGGGAAGACGAGGAATGATCAGCCGGCGCGAAGACCGGGCGGTTTAGGCGTGCGGCGTGTTTGCATCGTGTGCCCTTGGATATTCGCGGAAAATCTGAAACCATCACGAAATCGCGCTGGCTGGGTCGCGCGTATTTCTCGGGAGGCGGGACGTTGACGACCGGGCAGGACGAAAAACAGCCGGCAGGGCTGGCGGCTTTGTCGGTTTCGGCGCTTGGCATCGTCTATGGCGATATCGGCACCAGCCCGCTCTATGCCTTCCGCACGGCGCTCGGGAAGGCGACGCCGGACGAGACCTCCGTGCTCGGCATTCTGTCGATGATCGTCTGGTCGCTGGTGATCGTCGTTTCGCTCAAATACCTGTTGCTGGTCATGCGCGCCGACAATAACGGGGAGGGCGGGGTTCTGGCGCTTCTTGCCCTTCTCCAGCCCTGGCGCGGCGCTTCGCGCAGGGGCAAGGGCGCCCTGCTGGTGGTCGGCCTGTTCGGCGCGGCCCTTCTTTATGGCGACGGCATGATCACGCCGGCGATCTCCGTGCTCAGCGCGATAGAAGGCGTCGAGACGGTCGAGCCGACGATCGCCGGCTATATCATCCCGATCACCATCGTCATTCTGCTCGGGCTTTTTTCGGTCCAATGGCGCGGTACGGCGCGTGTCGCCGTCTTTTTCGGGCCGATCATGCTCGTCTGGTTCCTGACCATCGCGCTGCTCGGCCTTGCGCAAATCATTCATCACCCGGTTGTGCTGAAGGCCCTCAGCCCGGTCCATGCAGTCGAATTCGGCCTTGCAAGACCGGGCATGACCGCCATCGTGATGGGCGCGGTGTTTCTTGCCGTCACCGGTTGCGAGGCGCTTTATGCCGATATGGGGCATTTCGGACGCCCGCCGATCAGGCTTGCCTGGTTTGTCTGCGTCTTTCCCTGCCTCGTCCTCAATTATTTCGGGCAGGGTGCTCTGGTGCTGTCCGACAGCGCCCATGCGGGCGAGCCCTTTTATGGCCTGGCCCCCGGCTTCCTGCGCATTCCGCTGGTCCTGCTGGCAACGGCGGCCACCATCATCGCGTCCCAGGCCGTCATCTCCGGGGCCTTTTCCCTGACACGGCAGGCCGTGCAGCTCGGGCAGTTTCCCCGCGTCGAGATCCGCCAGACATCCGCGGAAGAAACCGGGCAGATCTATGTCCCCTCGATCAATCTGTTTCTGGCCGTTTCCACCGTGGCGCTGGTGCTGGCCTTCCGCAGTTCGGAAAATCTGGCGGCGGCCTATGGCATCGCCGTCAGCACGACCATGGTGATTACCACGATCCTGCTCTATTTCGTGATGGTTTACCGGTGGAAGTGGAAAGCCCGTTTCGTCCTGCCGCTCATAATCTGTCTTGCCCTGATCGACCTGACCTTCCTGGTGTCCAACAGCCTGAAGATCATGGAGGGCGGCTGGCTACCGCTGGCGGTCGGGGCAGGGGTCTTCATTGTCATGCGCACCTGGGCGGCCGGTCGCGGCCGGCTCATCACCTATCTGAACCGGAAGGGGCAATATCTGGATGCGTTTCTGGAAGAATTGCGCCACAAGGATGTCCCGCGGGTTCCGGGAACAGCGGTTTTCCTGACCGCGTCACTGCCGCACGTGCCGCCGGCGCTCCAGCATCAGTTCTGGCATCTGCCGGTGCTGCACGAGCGGATCATTCTCCTGCATGTCGAGAGCGAGGAGATGCCGAAGGTGAACGCCCGCCAGCGGCTTGAGGTCCGGGATCTCGGGCAGAATTTCTCGGTGGTGCATGTGCATTACGGGTTCATGCAGTCGCCGAACATCCCGGTCGCGCTCAGGCTTCTCGGCGAGACCGACGACAGCATCGATCTCGAGCATGTCACCTATTTCGTCGGCCATGAAACGATCGTTCCGTCTCAGGATGCCTTCTTCCTGCGCCGCTGGCGGGAGAAGCTGTTTGCCGTGCTGAACCGCAACGCACTCAGGGCAACGGCTTTCTACAAACTGCCGCCTGAAAAGGTGGTCGAACTCGGCATGCAGATCGAAATCTGATCACGCAACGCCGCTGCCTCGCCTTCCGCTTGACCTTCTTTCGCGCTGCGGATCGCATCGTGCCCATGCGTTGCAACAGTCCCCCGAAAGGCAAGAGAACCACCGGGGGACTGGTCGCGAGAGGTTATCGCGTCACGATTTCCGGCCCCATAAGCCAGTAGGGCAGCGCCGTGGAAATCGACGGCACGTAGGTGACCAGGATGAGGAACACGAACAGCACCGCCACGAAGGGCGCTGCGGCCTTCACCACCTTGATTAGACTCATGCCCGTTATCCCCGATGTGACGAACAGATTGAGCCCGATCGGCGGGGTGATCATGCCGATTTCCATGTTGACCACCATGATGATGCCGAGATGGATCGGGTCGACGCCGAGTTCCATTGCGATCGGGAACACCACCGGCGCGACGATCAGGAGAAGGCCGGACGGTTCCATGAACTGACCGCCGATCAGAAGCAGAATGTTGACCGCGATCAGGAAGGTGAACCAGTTGAAGCCGGCATCGACCATGACCGATGTAATCGCCTGCGGAATGCGTTCCGCCGTCAGCACATGGGCGAAGAGCAGCGCGTTGACGATGATGAACATCAGCATCACCGTGGTCTTTGCTGCCCCTACGGTCGTGTGACGGGTATCCTCATGCGAGATGCAGAACGGCGTCTTGAGGATATTGGCCTTCAGGTTTCGGTACCAGATCGGCACGCCGGCGACGAGATAGGCCGGCACCTGGCTCGCCTTCGCATTTTCGCCGCGCCAGAGCGTATAGGCAATGACGACGCCGATGGCGAGGACGACGCCGGCAATGACCCTTGATGTCAGGCTCGCCCAGGTGGCTTCGATGCCATCGGTGGCAAAGAAGGCGAGGATCAGGAACACAAACAGGAAGGAAATGCCGTAAACCGAGGCGAGAAAGCCCGTCTTCGCGCGCCGGCTGTCGGTGTCCTCGACCCAGCGCATGCCCTTGAGCGGGCCCATGTCGCGATAGATGTAGATCGACACCAGGAAGGCATAGACGGCTGCGACGGCGGCTGCTTCCGTGGGCGTGAAGACGCCGCCATAAATGCCGCCGAGAATGATGACGATCAGAAACAGGCCCCAGCCGGCATCCTTTCCGGCCTCGACGATCTCCAGAAAGCCCTTCCAGGGTTCGGCGGGCAGTTTCCTGATCCGCGCCATGACATAAATGGCCGCCATCAGCATGAAGCCGGCGATCAGGCCCGGAATGATGCCCGCGAGGAACATGCGCCCGACGGACACATCGGTCGCCGCCGCGTAGACGACCATGACGATGGATGGCGGGATGAGAATGCCGAGCGTACCGGCATTGGCGATGATGCCGGCGGCAAACTCCTTGGAGTAGCCGACCTGCCGCATGCCGGCGATCGCGATCGTGCCGATGGCGACGACGGTGGCCGGCGACGACCCGGAAAGCGCCGCAAACAGCATGCACGACAGGACCGAGGCCATGGCGAGACCGCCGCGAAAATGCCCGACGCTGGCAATTGCAAACCGCACCAGCCGCTGTGCCACCCCGCCGGTTGACATGAATGCGGAGGCGAGCACGAAGAAGGGGATGGCCAGAAGCGTATAGTTCTGTGAGGCGGTGAAAAGCTGCAGCGCCACCGAGGACATGGAATCGCGCGAGAAAAACGCGATGAACAGAACCGATGACAGGCCGAGCGAAATGGCAACCGGCGCGCCGGCGAAGAGTAGGCCGAAGACCAGCAGAAACAGAATGGCGATTTCCATGGGTCTAATCCTTCAGCACGTCTTTGTTTTCGGCCACCAGCTCTTCGGCCTCGTGACCGGCGATGACGAGTTCGCGCTCTCCGGTCCATATCTGGATGAAGGCCTCGACTGAACGATAGGCGAGAAGGGCCAGTCCCACGGGCAGGATGATGTAGGCAATCCAGCGCTGAACGCGCTCCTGCAAACCAAACCAGTCCTGCATGAAAACGGGATAGCGCAGATCGTCGAGGCCGATTCCGGCCTTGAAAAAGCGGTTCCAGTAGAAGACCGCGCCGCCCTTGGAATGGGCGCCGAATATCTGCAGCCAGTCGGAGGACAAGAGGATGACCGCGTAAAGAAGCGCGGCAAGCGCTCCGAAAAGCGCAAAAACACGGAAGGCCCGGTGCGGCAGCGTGCGGATCAGCGCATCGACGCCGAGATGCAGGCCGGTCTTCAGGCCATAGCTCATGCCGAACAGGATCATCCAGGCAAACAGGATGCGCGTCAGCTCGAGCGCGCCGCCCCAGCCGCTGTTGAAGCCGTAACGCATGACGACCTGCGCAAACGAGATCACGGTGATCGCCGCAAGCAGCGTCGCCAGCACGTTTTCCTCCAGCCGGGTGACGAGGGCGCGGTGGCGCCGTTCGGCCAGATAAAGCAGGACAAGGATCAAAATCAGAGCAAAGTAAGGCCAATAGGCGGCCATGGCAGGTCCCCTCTCGATGGATCAGGTGAACTGCGGGCAGCGCGGTCGTGCCCGCACTGCCCGCCTGTCCGCCGCGGGTGGCTTTCAGCCCATTCCCGACGGCGAACCGGCGCACCCGGAATTGTTCTAGTTATTGGATTCGACTGCCGCCTGGATGAGGTCGGCGCCGATGTCGCCTTCAAACTCGGCCCAGACCGGCTTCATCACATCCACCCAGGCCTGGCGCTGCTCGGGCGAGAGCACCCGCACCTCGCTGCCGGCGGCGATGATGTTGGCGCGGTTCTCCTCTTCCGTCGCCGCGACCGAAGCGTTGGCCTCCGCCGTGACTTCCTCGACAATCGTGAGAAAGCGGTCGCGGAAGTCCGGATCGAGACCATCGAGCCAGTCGGTGGAGGTCACCAGCAGATAGGCCAGAAGCTGATGGTTGGTCTCGGTGATGCCGTCCTGAACCTCGAAGAACTTCTGGGTGTAGATGTTTGACCAGGTATTTTCCTGCCCGTCGACAACGCCGGTCTGCAGCGCGCCATAGACCTCCTTGAAGGCGAGCTTCTGGGCGGAGGCATCGAGCGCATTGATCATCGCCACCGCCACATCCGAGGTCTGAACCCGGAATTTCAGCCCGGCCGCATCGCTCGGCATGATCAGCGGCTTGTTGGCCGAAAACTGCTTCAGGCCCGAGGACCAGTAGCCAAGGCCCATATAGCCCTTGTCTTCCATCGCCGAGAGCATGCCCTTGCCGGCATCGCTGGTGGTGAATTTCTCCACCGCATCGAGGCTGGAGAACAGGAAAGGCAGGTCATAGAGGCGGTATTTCAGCGTATAGGCCTCGAACTTGGCAAGCGAGGGGGCCGCGAGCTGGACGTCGCCGAGAAGCAGCGCCTCAAGCACCTTGTCGTCGTCGAACAGCGTCGAGTTCGGGAAAACCTCCATGCAGGCTTCGCCGTCGAGTTCCTTGTTGACGCGGTCGGCCAGCATGCGCGCGGCGTCGCCCTTCGGGTGGCCCTGATCGGCGACCACATGGCTGAACTTGATCACCATCTCGTCATCGCTGCAGGCCGGATCGGCGGCGGAGACGGCGGAAGCCGCGGCAAAAAGCGCTGCGGCGGAAACGGCGGCAGTCAGAAATGTCTTCATGGTTTACGTCCTCCCGTTAAACCCAAATCGAGTCGGATGGGGCTTTCGCCCCGGCAGGCCGCTATCGTATTGGTCGAACGCGGCCAGCACTGGTTTCACGGCAGCGGCAATCTCAAGCGCCGGCTGGGTCTGATCCGAAAATCCTCCCGCGACGTCCCTCTCCGCCGCTGCCGATATTTTCATTGCAAACAGCGTGCCAGTTCTTGCCAAACGTCAATAGTGACTTTGAAACAGTGGCTTAACGATTTTCATATATTCGGGAAAAGAGCATTGCGGCGCAAATGTGTCAGCAATGACACATCGTCTTGCGGCCAAACGGGTAGGTAACGACACATTGCGTGTGATCACGCGTCATCATCATCGATATAGTCGATCCTGAGCCGCTTCATCTTGTCATAGAGCCCCTTCCGGGAGATCTGCAGCGCCTCATAGGTGGGCTTCAGCGCGCCGTCGTGGCGGGCAAGCTCGGCCGCGATCACCTGTCGCTCGAAAGCCTGCATCTGGTCGGCAAGCGGCAGGCCTGCCGAAGGCGTCATCGCGGCTTCGTTCTGTTCGCTATTGTCGAATCCGCGCCAGAGGCCAAGCACGAAACGGTCGGCATAGTTTCTCAGTTCGCGGACATTGCCGGGCCAGTCATGCGCCATCAGCCCGGCCTGCAGCAGCGGCGAGATCTCCGGTATCTCCCGGCGAAACCGCGCCCGCGCATCCCGCGCCAGAAAGAAGAACAGCAGCGGAATGTCGTCCCTGCGCTCCCTGAGAGACGGAATATCGAGGGTGACGACGTTCAGCCGATAGTAGAGATCGGCCCGGAAACGCCCGGCATCGCTTTCGAGCTTGAGATCCGATTTCGACGCCGCGACGATCCGGATATCGAGCGCGATCTGCTTGTTGGAGCCAAGCCGCTCGACGGTCCGGGTTTCGATGGCGCGCAGGATCTTGGCCTGAAGGTCGAGCGGCATGGACTCGATCTCGTCCAGAAACACGGTGCCGCCATCGGCATGTTCGAGCTTGCCGATCCGCTGTTTGCTCGCGCCGGTGAAAGCGCCCGCCTCATGGCCGAAGAGCTCCGCCTCGATCATATCGGCCGGCACGGCCGCGCAGTTGATCGCAACGAAATTGCCTTTCGCTCTCGCGCCGGTTTCGTGCAGTGCGCGGGCGACGACTTCCTTGCCGGCGCCGGTTTCGCCGCGCACCAGCACATCGACATCGGTGTCGGCAAGCATGGCAATCTGCTCGCGCAGCCTGACGATTCCCTCCGTCCGCCCCACCAGCCGGAGCGACAGCGCGTCATGGCCGTCGAGTTCCGAGCGTAGTGTCCGGTTTTCCAGAACAAGCCGCCGTTTTTCCAGAGCGCGGTCGATGACGGTGTAGAGGCGGGAGGCCTGGAATGGCTTCTCGATGAAATCATAAGCGCCCGCCCGCATCGCATCGACGGCCATCTGCACATCGCCATGCCCGGTAATCAGGATCACCGGAAAGGTCGGATCGATCGAAAGCGCCGATTTCAGGAGCGCCATGCCGTCCATGCCCGGCATGCGGATATCGGTAACGAGCACGGCATAGGCCTCATGGGTAATGCGCTCCAGCGCGGGTGCGGCACTGTCATGCACGGCGACATTGACGCCCTCGAGCTCCAGCCCCTGCGCCAGCGCGTGGCGAAGATCATCGTCATCATCGACCAGATGAACGAGCGGTGTTGCCGTCTGCATTGCCATGACCTGTCGAAATCTCCCTATTCCGCCTTCGCCGCTTTCGCCGCCTTCAGCCGCAATTCGAAGACCGCGCCGCCCTCGGCCCGCAAAAGCGTAACACTGCCACC
Organism: Martelella sp. AD-3; assembly: GCF_001578105.1. Classification (GTDB taxonomy): domain Bacteria; phylum Pseudomonadota; class Alphaproteobacteria; order Rhizobiales; family Rhizobiaceae; genus Martelella. The sequence goes on from NZ_CP014275.1 coordinate 1,588,188, forward strand.
GAAATCCTGCATGATGTTATAGACGATAGATAGTCCCAGGCCGCTTCCCTGTCCGGTGCGGGTGGTGAAGAACGGCTCGAACACCTCGCCCGCCAGCTCCGGCGCGATCCCCGGCCCGTTGTCGCGGACATGCAGGCAGACCTCGTCGCCGGCGCTTTTCAGCTCCACGGCAATGCGCCCGTCCGCGCGCCCCGCAAGCGCGTCGATCGCATTGCCGAAGAGGTTGACGAACACCTGCGACAGCCGGATCCGCCCAGCCTCCACCATGACGCCGTCAAGCGCCGGATCGACGTCGATCTTCACGCCCGCGCGATCCGCCCTGGCCCGGATCAGGATCAGCGCTTCGTCGAGCGCCGCCTTTACCCGCACGGCCTCCGTCTTTGTTCCCGGCTTTCGTGAAAATGCCAGCAGGGTTCCCGAAAGCTCGGAAATGCGCGTGACCATGGCGGTGATGCGGTTGAGATTGCTGTCCGCGATTTCCTGCCTGCCGAGGGCAAGCGCGCGTGTTGTATTGGCGGCATAGGTCTCGATCGCGGCCAGCGGCTGATTGATCTCATGGGCAAGCGTTGCTGCCATTTGCCCGACACCGGCCAGTTTCGCCGTCTGAATCAGTTCGCGCTGAACTCGCTTCAGTTCCCGTTCGGCCTCGATCCGCTCATCGATCTCGTGCGACAGGCTGCGGTTTGCCAGGCTGAGTTCTTTCGTCCGGTCGCGCACGGCCCGTTCGAGGCGCAACGCCTGCGCCCGCTCCCGCCGCCTGCGCATGACGCTGCTTTCGATACGGCCAATCTGGAAAAAGGCGATCACGCTGACAAGCAGAAAGATCAGCAGCGAGAAACCGATGGCCGCCGATTGCGCGGACACGATACGGCTGCGATTGCCCAGGACATGAAGCTGCCAGCCCATCAGCGGCAGGTCACGCATGACATCGATATGCGTGGTGTGGCCGACCGTGCCGAACTTGGCATCGATCTCCGACACAGGTTTCAGCAGCCAGTCCTGGCGGTTGGAGAGGAAGACGATGCCATCGCTGTCCGTCACGAAAATCGGATCGGCAGAAAGGGCCCAGGTGCGTTCCACTGCATCGAACCCGACATAGACGGCGACCACGCCGCGCAACTGACCGTTCCGGCGGACGCCCGCCCCGAAGGCATAAACGCGGCTTCTGCCCTTGATCAGGGCAGTGGTGCGGCCGAGCCGGTTTTCGTTCGCCGCCCTTAAAAGCTCTTCGCGGCCGGCCGGCTCGTCCCCGAAAATATCCCGCGCCGCAGCCAGCAGCTTGCCGTCGGCAGCAAAGAAGGCCACGTCCCGCGCGCCGGAAAGGCCGGCGATTTCTTCCGCCAGCGAACGCGCCCTTTTCTGGATCGAGACCTCGGAGGCGAGGCTTGAAAACAGCAGCGCGACTTCATCCTGCCGCGCAAGAAGGGGCGGAATGAGCCGGTATTTTTCCAGCACGCCGTTGAGGACCTCCGCCTGAACGGCCAGCGTTTCGGCGGCCTGGCGCTGGACATAGCCGCGAGAACGATCGGTGGCCAGCTTCCACGCGGCAGCGGTCCCGGCCAATGTCAGCAAGAGCAAAACGAAGGCCGCGCCTGCGCGCAACCTGAAGAAACGCGACCGAACCGCACTGCCGGTATGCCAGCTATCCATTCCACTCCCTCACGAGAAATGCCCGGCCGGATCGGCACGAGGAACATCTCGCACGCTCACCATAGCCGCAACGGGTGTCGCTCTCCAACCGATTTGGCAGATCGCAAAAGGCCATCCGGCCTGGCGCCCGAGCATCGGACTATTCCGGACAAAGAGGCGCGTGGATCCATCTTTGACGAGCGGCCACTATCCCGGCTTCGCGGAAAGAGGCTGACCGTCCGGAAACGGCCGCATTCGTGTTGCTCCACCGGGCCAGGCTTGTGTCCGGGCAGTGGAATGCTCATGCTGATGAGCGACATCACGACGGAGCCCTTGGTGCGAATGCCCTAAAGCCAAGGCGGCGCCTGCAGCACTCCATCTGTTGTCCGGCGTCCTTGAAGTGCCCGGGGACCGCAAACAAGACCGGTCCGAGACACGTTGCCCATGGCTCCTGGCCCTCGTCTCGTCGAAGTCATAGCGGGCGGTTCGTCATCCGTTCACCACCCGATAGTCGGCCGGGCGGCTTTTTGACAGAACAAGGCGCATGTTCGGGAGGTCATTGCCGTCCAACTTTCGCATGCGCTCTTCCGGGGCCAGATGCGCCCAGCGGGCTTCCAGCCGGTCGCGAAGCACCGTTTCCGGCACGTCGATGAAGGCCGTCCTGTCGAACATTGCCGTCACCGGATGCCAGCGTTCGTCGTCCAGGAGCAGATAGTTGCCTTCGACAATGATCAGTCGCGCTTCCGGCCCGATGATGCGCGCGCCCGCGCGGGCGATCTCGATCGACCGGTCGAAGACCGGTACGGCCACTTCCTCTCCGTCATCTGCCCGGATGCGTCTGAGGGCCGACAGCAGGCCGCCGGCATCGAAGGTGTGGGGCGCGCCCTTGCGCGCCAGATGGCCGCGCGCCGTCAGCACCATGTCGTCAAAGTGGAAGCCGTCCATCGGCAGGACCTGAACCTTTTCCGGTAACCGGCTGTTCAGACGGGAGAAAAGAGTGTCTGCCAGATGGCTTTTCCCGGCGCCGGGAGGGCCTGCCAGAGCGACAATCCGGCGTCGGTCGCCGGAGGCGATCTTCTCCAGCTCCTCAGCGAGCTGATCCGGTCCTACCTGTTTGTCCATGTGCGTTCTCCCAGTCAAAAAGCGGTTGGTTGCCGAACACGGCTATTCATATTCGGGGCCGAGATCGTCGATGATCAGGCGCGGCGGGACGACCGAGATTTCTCCCGCCCGGTCCTCTTCGCCGTCGAAGCAGGAAAAGCAGACCTTGATCAGGTTTTCGACATCCTGTCTGAGCATGATGGTCTTTACCGGCAGGCAGGCGGCAAACGGGTCCCAGTCGAAGCAGGCCACGCGCACATTGCCGGCAAGGTCCGGCCGGTCGCGCCAGAATGTCGCAAAACCCTCGAAGGCCGTGATCGAGTTGACCAGCATGGCGAGCGGCGGACTGCCTGCGTCGTTGAACAGCTTTGAAAGCGCGTCGTGCGCCGCGACGGGGCTGTAGCCGCAACGAACGATGTCCGCCTCGCCGGCGGTCCGGCCGGCTTCGCGCATGCCCGCCAGAAAGCCCTCGATACGACGATCGGTCGCATATTCGTGCTCCCGTCCGCCGAGGAAAATAGCGCGGGCCGAGGGCTCGAGCGCTTCGAGCAGGCGGCGTGTGAGGTCTCGCGCGCCGCCGAAATTGTCGGTGACAACCGAAAACGCATCCGGCCCGGGAAGGTCGACATTGACGCAGCGCACGCCCTTGTTGTGGCAAAGACGGTTGATGTCCGACGGATTCTCGACGCCGGCAACGACGAGAAGCTCAACCTCCTGCATCACAAGCTTGGCGGCAACCTGTCGCTCGATTTCGGGGTTGCGTTGCGTGCTCACGACGATCGGCACGAGCCCGCGGGCGCGGGCCTCGCTCTCGAAATTCTCGACCAGCCCGGCGAAAAAGCGGTTGCGATGGTGCGGAATGATCATGCCGGCAAGGGAAGAGCGACCGAGCCGCAGGGCACGCGCGCGCTGATTGGCCTGATAGCCCAGCTTGGCGGCAAGCGCGAGAACGCGCTCGGCCGTTTCCGGGTTGGTTCGATGTTTCTGCCAGGTCCCGTTGAGGACAAAACTGACCGTCGAAACTGAGGTGCCGGCGGCCTCCGCAAGGTCGCGAATCGTCGGTCTTTTCCTCGGTTTTGGCATGTCTTCATCCGGTTTCGATCATTCCGATTAGCGTTCCCAACGCAGATTTACAATCGCAAAACCGGGTTGACAGTGCAAGCTAAAAGGTTTTAGCTAAACATATTCGGTGGAGCGCGGCAGTAGGAGGCCGTCACCGGATCTGGAGATTTCAACAGGAGGAGAGCCCAATGGCCTTTACGACCATGACCCGTCGCACGCTGCTAGCAGGGGCGGCGGCAGTGATGACGGCCTTTGCCGGAACAGCAGTCCATGCACAGGATCAGACCACCATCGGCGTTGTTGCCAAGATCGGCGGCATTCCGTGGTTCAACGCCATGGAAGCGGGTATTGAAGAGAAGGCCGCGGAGCTCGGCGTCAACGGTTTCATGATCGGGCCGACCAGCGCCGATCCGGCGCTTCAGGTCCGCGCGATCGAGGACCTGATTGCCCAGGGCGTCGATGTCATCGGCGTCGTGCCGAACGACGCGGCAGTGCTCGAGCCGGTGCTGAAGCGCGCGCGCGACCAGGGCATCATCGTGCTGACCCATGAATCACCCGACCAGCAGAATGTCGACTGGGATTTCGAGCTGGCTTCAGCCGTCGGTTTCGGAGAAGCCTACGGCAAGCAACTGGGCGAAATGATGGACGGGCAAGGCAAATATGCCGTCTTCGTCGGCGGGCTCACGGTGCCCCTGCACAATGCATGGGCTGATGCTGCCATTGCCTATATTCAGGAAAACTACCCGGACATGGAACTCGTCGGCGACCGCTATGGCGTGGCGGAAGACGTTGATGCCTCGCGCAAGACCGCCCTTGACCTGATGCGGGCCAACCCGGATCTCGGCGGCTTTCTGGGCTTCGGCAGCCAGGGGCCGATCGGTGCGGCGCGCGCTGTCGAGGAGCGCCGCAAGTCGGGCGAAGTCGTCGTGCTTGGACCCTTCTCGCCGGGACAGGGCAGAAAGCTCGTGCATGACGGTGTGCTCTCCGGCGGATTCATGTGGAACCCGAAACAGGCCGGCGAGGTGTTCGTGACGCTCGGCACGATGCTTGTCAATGGCGAGAAAATCGAGGCCGGCATGGACATCGAGGGGCTCGGCGTCATCGATCCCGATTTCGAGGGCCGCGACATCATCGTTGATCAGCTTGTGCAGATCAACAAGGATACCGTGGACGATCTGGCCGCGCTCGGCCTGTAGCGAAAATGTCTGCGCCCGGCCGCTGGCGGCTTTTCCGTCGTGCCGGGCGCGGCGATAACCGACCCTTTCAACATACCAGGTGGATCCATGACGGACGAGCGAATGCCCCTTGAGGCGTCGGCCGGCGACGGCCCGTGCCTGCTGCGCCTCGAGCATGTCTCCAAACGCTTCGGCGGCGTGCAGGCGCTCGACGATGTCGCATTCAATGTCTGGCCCGGCGAAGTGCTTTGCCTTGCCGGCGAGAACGGTTGCGGAAAGTCGACGCTGATCAAGACGGTCAGCGGCGTCCACAAGCCGGAGTCGGGCGCGGTGATGGAATGGGACGGCCGGGACATGAGCGATCTCGACCCGGCCAGGGCCCGCGAAATGGGCATTCAGGTGATCTGGCAGGATCTCGCGCTGTTTCCCGAGATGAGCGTCGCGGAGAACATCGCGTTCGAGCGCAATCTCGGCGGCAAGCCCAGGCTCGTCAATCACAAGGCCATGCGCAGCGAGGCCGCGGCCATTCTGGAGCGTCTTGGCGTCTCGATCGATCTGGAAGCGAAGGTCTCGTCCCTGTCGATCGCCAACCGGCAACTGGTCGCCGTCGCCCGCGCCCTGATTGCCGACGCCAGGCTGGTCTTCATGGATGAGCCGACGGCGTCCCTGTCGCGGCATGAAACGGAGGCGCTGGTCGCAATCGTCCGGCGACTTTCGGAGCAGGGGGTCGCCGTCGTCTTCGTCAGCCACCGGCTTGCGGAGGTTCTCGATGTCTGCTCCAGGGTGACGGTCCTCCGCGACGGCTGTTACGTGGGCACCTATCCGACCGAGGGCATGACCCAGGCGCGCCTGACCGAGCTGATGACCGGGCGCAGCTTCGATTATGAAGTGCGCGCGCCCCAACCGCGCAGCTCGGCGCCGCTGATTTCCGTGCGCGGTCTGACGCGCCACGGGGAATACCGGGATATCGATCTGGACATCGCCCCGGGCGAAATCGTCGGTCTGACAGGGCGCCTCGGCGCTGGCCGGACCGAGCTCGCCCTGACATTGTTCGGCATGAACTACCCCGACGACGGCGAGATCGTCATGGAGGGCAAGCCGCTTCGGATGATGTCGAACCGGGACGCGATCCGGGCCGGTATCGCCTATGTCTCGGAAGACCGGTTGTCGCTTGGGCTGGTTCAGCCGCAGTCGATTGCCGACAACACCGTCATATCCGTTCTCGATCGCCTGCTCAGCAACGGTTTGCTGTCAGCGGCGAAGAAGTACAGGCTGGTCGACGACTGGATCGGCCGCCTGCGGGTGAAGATCGGCGAGACGACGGACCCGGTTTCCAGCCTGTCCGGCGGCAATCAGCAACGTATTGTGCTTGCAAAGTGGCTCGCCACCAATCCCAAACTGCTGATCCTCGACAGCCCGACGGTGGGTGTCGATGTGGGCGCACGCGCGGGCATTTTCGACATCGTCAGCGATCTGGCGGCCAAGGGGATGGCGATCCTTCTGATTTCCGATGAAACGCCGGAGGTCTATTTCAATGCCGACCGCGTCCTGCATATGCGCGACGGACGGATCGTCGAGACCTTTGAGCCGGCCAAAACCGATATCGAACGCATCGAGGAGGCGGTCCATGCGTAGATTCCTTCCAAGACTGACCGGGACGGAGCTGTGGCTTTCCGCCGTCATCGCGCTGATCGTGGTCGGCCTTTCCGCCACGACGGATACGTTCTTCACGCTCGTCAACCTGTTCGATATTCTGAACTATTCGGCGGTGAACATCATCTTCGCCGCGGGCCTTCTGGTCGTGCTGATCGCAGGCGGCATCGACATATCCTTCGCCGTTGCCGCATCGGTCGTTCAGTATCTTCTGGCGACGACGCTGATGCAGTTCGGCGGCGGCAACTGGGCTTCCGGCTTTGCCCTGGCGATCGGGTTCGGAGCCATGCTGGGCGCCGTCAATGCGGCGATGATCTATCATTTCCGGATCATATCGATCGTCGTGACGATTGCCACGTTCAACCTCTTTTTTGGTCTTCTGATGTTCGCGACAGGTGGCGTTTCGATCTACCTGCTGCCGGACTGGATGGTGGATCGCGTGGTTCTCTTCGAGCATGAAACCGCGATGGGATGGGCGGAAATCACCCTGCCTGTCGCCGTCATGGCCGTGGTCGTATTCGCGACCTGGCTGCTTCTGCGCCGGCTGAGTTTCGGCCGCCAGCTGTTCGCCATGGGCGACAACACCGAAGGCGCGCGACGCCTCGGCATCAATATCGGCGCGATGCACTATCTGGCCTATTGTTGGCTCGGCGCCTGCGCCGGCATTGCCGGGCTGATGCAGGCCCACTACGCGCAGGAAGTGGTGCCGAACGCCCTCTACGGGCGAGAACTGGAAGTGCTGGCCGCAGTCGTCCTGGGCGGCGCGCGCCTTGGCGGCGGCCGCGGCACGCTGCTCGGCGCGGTCCTGGGGCTTGCCCTGATCGCCATCACGCAGAACGGTCTCAACCTGCTCGGCATCTCGCCCTATGCCTTCCGCATGATTGTCGGCGCGATCATCCTGATCGCCATTGCGATGTCAGCCGAGACGCTGGGGCTCGTGAACGAAAAGCTGCGCCGCTTCAAGGCAAGCGCCGGCCAGACAGGAGTCGCCAAATGACGCGAGCCTTGACAAACCTTTTCCCCAGAACCGCCGCCGCCAGCGAAATCGTCGGCCTCGTTGTCGTGCTGCTTGCCCTGATGGCGCTTTTCGGTTCGCTTTCGGACCGGTTTCTGACGGGGGCGACCTTCTCGTCAATCGCCTTCCAGCTTCCCGAGCTCGGACTTCTGACGCTGGCGATGTTCATCCCGATCCTGTCGGGCGGGCTCAATCTGGCCATCACCTTTTCAGCCAATATCTCGGGGCTCGTTCTGGCCTGGGTCATTACCTGGGGCGGCGGCGCGGATGCCGGTCTGGGGGTGATCGTGCTGGCTGTCGTGGCCGCTCTTGCCAGCGGCGTCGTCATCGGATGGGGGCTCGGGGCGATTATTGCCTATACCGGGGCGCATCCCATTCTGGCTTCGCTTGCGATGATGATCTTCCTGCGCGGACTGGGAGAGTTTCTGACCCGCGGCGGCAGCATCTCCGGCTTTCCGCCCGCGATTTCGGCGCTGGGGCAGGGGACCGTACTGGGCATTCCCGCGCCCTTGATCGTCTTCGCCGTCTGCGTCGGGCTCTGGGCGCTGCTTCTCAATCGCACGCGGCTCGGATTCTCCATCTTCATGCTTGGTTCCAATCCGGAGGCAACGCGCTATTCCGGCATCGATACGCGGTTCACCCTGACCATGATCTACGCGCTGTCGGGCTTCATGTGCGCGGTTGCCGGCATCATCATGGCGAGCCGTTTCAACTCGGTGCGCGTCGGCCACGGCGAAGCTTATCTTCTGATCACGGTTCTGGCCTGCTTTCTTGGCCGGGTCGATCCATTCGGCGGGTTCGGACGCGTCTCCAACGTCGTGCTTGCGCTGGTCATCCTGCAGATCATCGGCTCGGGGCTGAACCTGCTCGGCACCAACCAGCATCTGGCAACGGCACTCTGGGGCGGCATCCTGCTCTCCGTCATGGTGGCGCGCTACCTCTGGTCCCGTCGCGGCAGCGTCGGCAGCGTCAGGACCAAACCTTCCCCTTCAACATCGCAGCAAGGAAATCAACAATGAGTATCAGTGGGTTCGGCGTTCACACCGCGATGTGGGCGATGGAATGGAACCGTGCGGCGGCCGAGTTTGCCATTCCCGAGGCCGTCAAGTACGACATCGACTTCCTCGAGATCACCATGCTTGATCCGGAAAGCGTCGATGCGGCCCATACCCGCGGTTTGCTGGAAAAGAACGAAGTCGAGTGCGTCTGCTCACTCGGGCTTCCGCTCGACCGGCTGCCGACGAACAATCCGGAGGGCGCTCTGGAGTTTCTGTATATGGCGATCGACAAGTCCTCCGCGATCGGCGCGAAAGCCATGAGCGGCGTGATTTATGGCGGCCTTGGCCAGCGCACCGGCAAGAGGCCGACCGAGGCCGAATACGACGCCACCGCCCGCGTGGTGGAGAAGGCGGCGGCCTATGCCAAGACAAAGGGCATGGATTACGGACTGGAAGCGGTCAACCGCTATGAAAACCACCTGCTGAACACCTCGGACCAGGCCGTGATGCTGTGCGAGAAAATCGGAGCGGACAATGTCTTCGTGCATCTCGATACCTACCATATGAATATCGAGGAAAAAGGCATCGCCCAAGGCATCCTCAAGGCGCGCGAACACCTCAGATACATTCACCTTTCGGCATCGGACCGGGGCACGCCGGGGCGCGATACCATCGCCTGGGACGAAGTCTTCACCGCGCTGGCGGCCATCGACTACAAGGGCGGCATGGCGATGGAAAGCTTCATCACGGTTCCTCCGCAGGTCGCCGAAGCGCTTTCGGTGTGGCGGGATGTCGCGCCTGCCCGGGAAGAAGTGCTGACGGACGGGCTTGGCTTCCTCAGGATGAAAGCCAGTCAGTATGGTCTGATCTGACGGGTTCAGGGCGGCTGGCGCGATCTGCCGTTTAAGCCCTTCCGTGAGGGCTTCGACATGCATTGTCTCGCGCCGGACGGCGCCGGCGCGCTCGTCCTGGTTAGGTCACAAGCTTTCCCGGTCTCCGCCGGATATGCAGCGCGACGTCGCGCGGCACGCCGTCTTCGCCGTTGATGACGATCAGGTCCTGCGGGCAGGCGGAGACGGCGAAGTAGCAATCCATTTCGGCGCGCAGCCGCACATAGTGCCCGGTCCCGGTCGTGCTCGGCATGTCCTTCATGTCGTTGCTGTTCTCGACAATCGTTTCCATGAAAAGGTTCCACGGCGTCGGCACGCGGTGAAACGGCACGCCGAGGGCTTCGAACTGTCCCTTCAGATTGTCGCTGCAATTGTCGTGGTAGCCTTCATGGCCATAGAAGATAGTGTAGCTCGGCGCGCAGCAGGCCGGGCAAAGCGTATCGTGGATGCCCGGCGAGGTATCCTCGACAAAGGTCATGATGGTGCGCCACTGATCGGTGCAAAGCGCGTCGCCCGGCCTGAAATTCAGCCGGTAATGCAGGACGTGGCTGTGCTCCATCGACATGTACTCCGCCGGGTTGTCGCGGGCGAAAGCCCATGTGTCGACCACCTGGCCGCCATGGATATTGACGACGTCAACGGTGTCTCCGGCGTTCAGCGCCACCATGCGGCCCCTGCGCGCGGGCACCTTTATCACTTCAAGCGCGTCGTTCATCTCTTCTCTCATTCATCAAAGCTGTGGGTCCAGAGGCGTTCGAAGATCTGGCGATCCGCCTCATACGCGGCAAAGCGCGACGTGAGCACGAGCCTGCCGTCCTCGCGGAAAACCTGCGTGTCCGTCTCGATCGAAACCTTCCAGCTGTCGCGCTCATAGGTTTGGGCAAACTGGAAGCCGGCGCGCGCCGACCCGCCGTCGCGGGGCAGAATGGAATAGTCGTGATCATAGCGGGACGTGATCGACAGACCGTCGATTTCCCATGTCGATGGCGTGTCCTCGGAAAAAAGGGCGACCCTGCCGGTCGCCTGGTCGGTAACCGTGGTGCGCCTGTATTCAGGGGCCACGACGGTCTCGCAGGAAACGGGCATCGCGTGCAGCGCCGCGCCGAACGCCGGCTGGTCGTGGATGGCCCCGGGCGGCATGCCGGGCAGGCTCAGTTGCAGGCTCTCGGGCTGGATGCGAATGGCATTGCCTTCCGCTTCCGGCCAGATCATCGGCCAGTAGCTGGTCGACAGCGCAAGCCGCAGCCTGCTGCCGGGCGAGAACCGGTGCGCGACGGCATTGACGGGGATTGCGATATCGAAGGCTTCGCCCGGCGCGACGCCTTCCGGTCGCCTCAGACGCCGCGCCGTGAAGGTCACCCGCGCGGATGTGCCGTCGGCCTTGACCTCGTTCAGGCGGACGACAAGCAGCGCCCGCTCGCCCGCAAACGCGAGCCTGAGCTTCAGGGCGGCATGGCCGACGAGATGCAGCGGGTGATCGAGCGGCCCGGTGTCGAAGCAGAGCGACTGCCCGTCGTCAGGGCGCTGATCGGAAGCGAATTCCGGCCCGTTGCCGCCGGCGTCGAGCGGGCACCATTCGCCCCCGGTCGCGCCCAGCGTCAGCGGACTGTCGAGAATGATCGCGCCCGCGGTCCCGCCGGGCGTTTCGGAAAGGCAACGGTCATCGGCATAAAGCGTCTTTGCGGGCGCTTCCGGCGGCCAGCTTTCAAGCCCGATCCAGCTGCCGCCGATCTCCGGCGATGCCGCATCCGGCTTCGGATCGTCGCCGACCCAGAGCCGCAGCATCGGCTCGTCCATGATCCCCGTGTCGTCTTCGAGTAGCCAGTGGCGCCACCAGCGCATGCATTCCTGCAGGAAGCCGATCCGCGGTCCGGGCTGGCCCCATGTCGGATACATATGCGTCCACGGCCCGATGAGCCCCTTGCGCGGAACATTCAGCTTCCGCATCAACCGGAGGATGGGATCGGAGTAGCCATCGACCCAGCCGCCGACGGCGAAGACGGCGCAGTCGATATCGCCATAATTCTCGCAGACGGAGCCGTGCTTCCAGAATGCGTCGCGCTCCATGTGCGACAGCCAGCCGGCAAGCGGGGGCTCGATATTTTCCAGCCGGTGCATCCAGATGTCGCGCCAGTTCTGTCCGGCATGTTTCGGGTCCGCCGGACGTCCAAGCTGGGTGAAGAGCCCTGCGCCCCATTGCAGACCGTCGTTCAAGAGCGCGCCGCCCATGAAATGAACGTCGTCACTGTAGCGGTCGTCGGTCGAACAGGCTGTGATGATCGCCTTGAGGGCTGGGGGGCGGCGCGCGGCGATCTGCAGGCCGGCGAAGCCGCCCCATGAAATGCCGATCATGCCGACATTGCCGTTGCACCACGCCTGCGCCGCAAGCCAGGCAATCACCTCGAGGGTATCGTCCTGCTCCTGTTTCAGATATTCGTCGTGCAGCAGGCCTTCGGAATTGCCCGAGCCGCGAATATCGACGCGGCAGGCGGCAATGCCGCATTCGGCGAAGTAGCCGTGCATCATGGCATCGGCAAGCGCCGTGCCGTCCGACTGACGATAGGGGATCCATTCGAGAACGACCGGGACCCGGGAAGCAGCCGGCGCCTCAGGCAGCCACAGGCGCGCCGTCAGCCGCGTGCCGTCGGAAAGGGGAATGACGATCTGTTGAAAGGGCGCCGGCCTGTCGCCAGTCGCGCGCACGGTGAAATTCTGCAAGAGACTGCTCGCTTGTCGCTCTGTTGCGGTTCGGGCGGCGGACACGGGCGGCCCGCCGCCTTCGTTTCAGGATCAGGAGGCCTTGAAGTCGCGCAGGAAGGCGATCTGCGCATCCGGCTTGAAGGCGGGCTCGATACCCGGCTTCGTCACCCAGGCGTTGACGCCGTGATAGAGGAAGATATAGGCGCCGGTTTCCTCCAGCTCGTTCTGCAGCTCGACATACATCCGCTCGCGCTTCTCCGGATCGGTTTCCTTCACGGCGGCGGCATTCTTCGCATCCCACCCGGGCGAGCAGGTGCGCTGGAAGTTCCACACGCCGACCTGCTCGCAGGTGAACCATTCCGTCACCCAGCTCGGGTCCGGCGTGGTCGTGAACGGCTCGATGATCAGGTCGATATTCTTGTAGCCGCCGCCCTCGTTGTCCTGCGCCTCGGCAATCATCGTGGCGCTGTCCATCTGGCGGATCGAGAGGTTGATGCCGATCTGTGCGAGCTGCGCCTGCAGCACCTGTGCGACAATCATGATGTCAGGATCCGTGCCGAAGGTCAGAGAAAGATCCAGGCCCTCCGCGCCGGCTTCCTGCAGCAGGGCCTTGGCCTTTTGCGGGTCATACCCGTAAAGAACGCTGTCGCGCGCGCCAAGCAAGGGCGGCGGAACCAGGCCGTATGCGGGGTCGACCGCGCCGCCGAAGGTCGCATCGACGATTTCCTGAACGTTGACGGCATGCTGGATCGCGCGGCGAACCTTGATGTCGGCAAGCTTCGGATTTTCGACATTCATGCCGATCCAGGCATAGCCGAGCGCCGGCTTGACCGTCAGCGTGTTGTCGGTGCCCTCATAGGCCGGGATCGAGTTGACGGCGATCTGCGTGCAGTCGAGGTCGCCCGCGGCAAAGGCCGTTTCGGCGGAGGTCACGTCGGCGATCGGGTAGAGCTCGATCTCGTCGTAATAGGGCCTGGGACCGACCCAGCCGGGATTGCGCGTCAGCCGGATGATCTCGCGCGGTCGCCATTCGGCAAGCTGGTAGGGACCGGAGCAGGCCAGCGGATCGGTGGCAATATCGGCATTGCCGGAAGCCTCGACAGCCTTTTTCGAGATGATCAGGCCGGAGGCATTCGGCAGTGTTGACGTGAAGAGCGGCGCGAAGGGCTCCTTCAGGCGGATGACGCCGGTGTATTTTCCGGTCACTTCGACGGTGTCGAGCGCGGCCCAGTCGGAGCCGTAGACGGCGTTGACGGCCGGATCGGCGAAACGCTCGAAGGAAAACTTCACGTCCTCCGCCGTCATCTCGCCGAAGCCGTTGGTGAACTGGATGCCGGGCCGCAACTCGAACCTGATGTTCATCGGGTCGCTGTCGTCAAGCAGGGTAGCCGCATCCAGCTCCCAGTCCCAGTTGTCGCCGTCTCCGTAGCGCACCAGCCCGGAGAAGATCGCGAACATCACGGTTTCGTCGTACCAGCCGCCACGGCTTGCCGGATCAAGGCGTTCCATGTCGCCGTCATTGCGGATCTTGAGAACCTTGTTCTCCTGCGCAAAAACGGCCTGCGTCCCGGCCAGATTGGCCACGGCCACCGCCAGTCCGCCGGCGCCCAGTCTCTGCATCGCCTGGCGTCGGGTGATCTTGAATTCACTCATGGTCATTGTCTTCCTTCGTTTGGCTTTCAGGTGGGTTGAGCGTGTCGCGCGGAGAGGGAGCCGACCCTTGCGCGGTCGCGGCAAAATGGCAGGCCGCGCTGTGGCCGTTTTCCAGGCGCTGCGGGCGCGGCGCCTTCTTCGCGCAGAGGGCGCGGGCAATGGGACAGCGCGTGCGGAACTCGCAGCCCGCCGGGCGCTGCTTCAGGCTCGGAACCTCGCCGGAAATCAGCCGGTCGACATCGACCGTTTCCTTGGCCGCCAGCAGCGCGCGCGTATAGGGATGCGCCGGTGCGCGGAAGACCGTCTCGGACGGCCCTTCCTCGATGATGCGGCCGAGATACATGATCGCGATGCGGTCCGTGACATGGCGCGCGACGGCGAGGTTGTGCGTGATCAGCAGAAAGGAAACATGAAGTCGCTCCTGCAAATCATTGAGAAGGTTCAGCAACTCTCCCTGCACGGAAAGATCGAGGCCGGCTGTGGGCTCGTCCGCCACGACCAGTTCCGGTTCCAGCGCCAGCGCGCGGGCAACCGTCACCCGTCGCGCCTGGCCGCCCGAAATCTCGTGCGGGTAGCGGTCGGCGAAATCGGGCGAGAGGCCGACGAGACCCAGGAGCGCGATCGCCTTTTCCCGGCGGTCGCCTTCCAGCATGCGATGCACCACAAGCGGCTCCGTCACCGACAGGCCGAGGCGCATGCGCGGATCGAGCGAGGCGACGGCATCCTGAAACATGAAGGCAGTCTTGCGGCGCATGCCCGGCCAGAGCCTGTCACGTCGAGAGGTCACCGTATCGCGGTCGAGGCGGATCCGGCCGCCGGAGATCGGCGCGAGACCCATGACCGCGCGGCCGAGCGTGGTCTTGCCGCTGCCGCTTTCGCCGATCAGGCCGACCGTCGTTCCGCGTTCGATGGCAAGCGACGTGCCAGGCAGCACGGTCACGAAGCCTTCCGCCCCGCGCAGCCGCGCGAAAAGGCCCGCCGCGGGATAGCGGACCTCGAGCTCGTCGATTTCGAGGAGATGGTCCTTCTTGCTCATGCGGTCACCAGATGGCAGGCGCTGTTCCAGTCGCGGCCGCAGGCGGCAAGCGGCGGACGCTCCGTGGCGCAGGGACCGAAGGCCGAGCGGCAGCGCGGGGCAAAGCTGCAGCCGTTGCGCGGTTCCGTCGGCGCGGGAACGGTTCCGGGAATGATCGGCAGCGTGCGGGTCGGCCTGTCGATGCGGGCGGGATCGCATTCCAGCAGAGCCTTCGTATAGGGGTGTTGCGGATTGGCGAGAACCGCGCTGACCGGCCCTGTTTCCAGCAATTCGCCGGCATAGAGCACGGCAACCCGGTCGCAGACGCGCGATACGACGCTGATATCATGCGTGATGAACACCGTCGCGCCGGTGAAGCCGGCCTTGGCATCGCGCATGATGGCGAGTATCTGCGCCTCGGTCGTCGCATCGAGAGCCGTCGTCGGTTCATCGGCAATGAGAAGGCGCGGCTCGGCCAGCAGCGCCGCGCCGATGGCGACGCGCTGCCGGCTGCCGCCGGAAAGCTGGTGCGGGAACTGGCGCATGCGGGTTTCGGGGTCGGAAAGGCCGACCTTCTCGAGCATGTCGATCGCGCGCCTCCAGCGTTGGGCCTTGCTCATTTCCCTGTGGCAATGCTGGAAGGCGACCATCTGCCGGCCGATCCGCAGGACGGGATTGAGCGCCGTGAACGGATCCTGCGCGATGGCCGCGATGGCGGAGCCGCGCAACCGCCTGCGTTCGTCCTCGCCGAGAGCCGTCAGCTCGCGATCCTCGAAATGAACCGAACCCTCGATCCTGGCGCCGGCCGGCAAAAGACCGAGCATGGCGGATGCGAGGCTCGACTTTCCCGAGCCGCTTTCGCCCACGAGGCCGAGCGTTTCGCCCGGCGCGACGTCGAGCGAGACATTGCGCACGGCGCAGACATCCCCCCTTTCGCCGGGATAGATGATGCTGACATTCTTCATGGACAGGAGTGGTTTCGTCACGGTCAGCGCCTCGCGATCTTGCGGGGGTCGAGAACATCGCGCAGCGCTTCGCCGAGGAAGGTGAATGCGATGGTGGCGATGATGATCGGAAGCCCGGCCGCGACCGCGATGTGCGGCGCCTGGCGGACATAGGTATAGCCCTCGGCCAGCATGTTGCCCCAGCTCGATTGCGGCGGCTGGACGCCCTGGCCGAGAAAGCTCAGACCGGATTCGATGCCGATGACGGCCGGAATATCCATGGCCACCAGCACGAAGATCGGGCCGATCAGGTTTGGAAGAAGGTGGGCGAGGGCGAGACGGGTTCGCGAGCTTCCGATCGACTCGGCCGCCACCACGAAATCCGCATTGCGCAGCACCAGTACCTGGTTGCGCACGACGCGGAAATAGCCCGGCGCCATGGACGCCGAGATCACGAAGATCAGCGTCGTCATGGACGGGCCGTAGATCGAGACGAGCACCAGCGCGAACAGGACGAGGGGCAGCGATTTCACGGAATCGTTGACGAGCACCAGCAGGCTGTCGACGAGCTTCGAACCGAGGCCGGCGACCATGCCCATGGCCATGCCGGCGATCAGCGCGCCGCCGGTTCCGAGCAGGGCGACCTTGAAGGCGGTGCGCGTGCCGAAGATAACGCGGCTGAGGAGATCGCGCCCCAGCTGGTCGGTTCCCAGCCAGTGGGCAAGGGAGGGACCCTGCATTCTGACCCTGGGGGCGATCGCATTCGGGTCATAGGGCGCGACGAGCGGGGCGGCGAGGGCGGCGGCGAGGAAGAGAAGGATGACGATCGTCGCGATCGCGCCCGTCGGGTTGCGCATCAGTCGTCCGAGCGTTGCGAAACGCCGCGGAGCGGCGGCCGAAGGGGTGATGTTCGCTGTGGCGTCGGTCAAGGGTCAACCTTTCTCCGCAAGGCGGGGATCGAGCATGGCGATGGCGATATCGGCGAGGAAATTGGCAACCACATAGAGCGCCGTGGTGACCACGACCGAGCCCAGAACGACCGGAAAATTGCGGCTGATCACCGCGTCATAGGCCATCGAGCCGAGGCCGGGGCGCGAGAACACGACCTCGACCAGCACCGCGCCGGATAGGAGATTGCCCATGCCGACGCCGAGGACGGAAATCACCGGTATGATCGCGATCGGCAGGACGCAGCGCAGCACGATGTGCGCCTTGCCGACGCCGAAGGCCTCATAGGTGCGCACATGCGGCTCGGCCAGCGTCTCCAGCATGGCGACGCGCACCAGCCGCGCGATATAACCGACCCAGGCGACGCCGACGGCAAAGGCGGGAAGGACAAGGTGATGGATCTGGTCGCCGAAATCGCCCGGCTCTCCCGCGCCGATGGAGGGAAACCAGCGCAGCTGCACGGAAAACAGGATCAGCGCGTAGATCGCCATCAGGAAGGCCGGAAGCGCGACGACGCTGGTGGAAATCAAACCGATGATGCGGTCGGTCCAGCTGTCGGGCCTCAGCGCCGCCCAGATGCCGAGCGGGATGCCGATGAGCGCTGCCCAGCCAAGGCCCGTGACGGCGAGCAGGACGGTCTTGGGAAGCGCTGCGAGCACCATTTGCGTGACCGGGCGCTGGTTGAGGATGTCCGTGCCCAGATCACCGTGCAGCAGCGACCAGAGAAAGTTCAGCGCCTGCACCGCAAGCGGCTGATCGAGCCCCATGCGCAGCCGGAATGCCTCC
This sequence comes from Martelella sp. AD-3, assembly GCF_001578105.1. Taxonomy (GTDB): domain Bacteria; phylum Pseudomonadota; class Alphaproteobacteria; order Rhizobiales; family Rhizobiaceae; genus Martelella. The sequence goes on from NZ_CP014275.1 coordinate 1,605,757, forward strand.
TTCTGCAATTCGCTGGCGCGCGGGCCAAGCGCGATCGTCGCCGGGTCGCCGGGCACCGTGTAGATCAGAAGGAAGAGAATGGTCATGGCGACAAGCAGCACTGCTACGCCGAGCACGAATCGTCTTGCGATATAGCTAGCCATTGGCTCCGTTTCGGTCAGTGACGGCGCGCCGAAGTGTGGTGGACGGTGCCGCCTGAGCTTCTGCCTTGAAAAAGGCTTTTCTGGAAATACACACCATAATATATTACGGTATACATTGCAAATAAGGTATCAACCTTTTAGAGTCAACGCATGCAATCAGGAGCAGGGTGGAGCCGAAATGGCAGCAGAGCGCGTTTTCAAATGGCGGGACGATATCGTCGACGGACGCGGCAGGACGCCGTCCCTGACCGACAAGGCCTATGAGCGCATACGCGAGCGCATCGTCGAGCGCAGTCTGGAGCCGGGACACGCTTTCACCGAAGCGGAACTGGCGCGCCATCTCGAAATGAGCAAGACGCCGGTGCGCGAGGCTCTCGCCCGTCTTCAGATGGAGGGGTTCGTCCAGGCAATTCCGCGGCGCGGCTACATGGTGACGCCGTTGCACATGTCCGCCATCAGGGATCTCTTCGCCTTCCGGGCGCTGGTCGACGGCGAGGCGGCGGCGCTTGCGGCCGCGCATATCTCGGCGCGGCAGTCAGGCGAGCTTGAGGAACTGCTCGAAGCCAGCGCCCTTACGCCCCCGCAGATGAAGCCCGACGCCTGCGAAATCGCCCGCATGATCCGCATCGACAATGCCTTTCACGAAGTCATCGCCATCGCCTCGGGCAATGAAAGGCTCCACCGCTGCATCGTCGGCGTTCTCCGCGAATTCGAGCGCTTCTATCACATCGAAGCCAGCCACCCGGAGTTTTACGGGCCCGATTTCATCGGCCACGCGGACGTCTACCGGTCGATTGTCGAGGGATCCGCTGAGGCTGCGCGCAAGACCATGCATGCCCATCTGGAGAGTTCGCGGCGCGTGCTGATCAAGGGCATCACCGAAGGGCCCTCGGATACGAGCGGGCAATCGGCCTGGCTTTAGCAACGACCGTTCAGCGAGGCGTAGATTCAACAGCATAGAGCGCCGTGCGTCCGAATGGTCGCACGGCGCTCTCGTAACGGCCGGCCCTCTTGGGCCGGCGCAGCGGGGGCCGGCGAAATTGCTCTGCCTGCCGCTGGATAGCGGGACCGTAAGGCGAGGGCGCCCTTGGCCGCCGCCATCCATGATCGCCTGGCGGCCCGGAGGCGGCAGGCCGGCGCGACGCCGGTCAGCGCGGCGCGAGCGACGCGATCAGACCATTGACGACCTGCGCCATTTCCGTGCCGGCCGAGAAGTTGAACTGGTTGATGGCCATGAAAACCCCGACGCCGCGCGACGGCGCGAAGGCGAGATAGCTGAAGACGCCGTTGGTGCCTCCGGCTTTCTGGATGATCAGCGGCCGGTCGCCTTCGGGCATCATGATGACCCATCCGAGCCCCATCGCGTTCATGTGGCCGGACTCATCCATCCCGGAGACCGGATCCAGACCGTCACGGATCAACCACGCCGCGTGGCTCAGGGCGCGCACTTCCGCATCCTTCTCGCCGAAGCGGTCAAGGTTCCAGCGCAGATACTGCAGCATGTCGTTTGCGGTCGTATAAAGGCCGGACGCGCCCTCGCGGTTTTCGATAGGGTCGCCCGGATCGATTTCATTGCCGTTCCAGTCGTAGCCGGCCATGGCGTTTGCGCCCTGGGGGCGTTCATAGCTGGTGGATATCAGGCCGATGCGATCGAGAACGTCGGATTTCAGCAGGTCCGCATAGGGCGCGCCGGCGATGTCGGAAAGCGACATGGCGAGGACATCGAAGCCGACATTCGAGTAAAGGACGCCGCTTGCCGGGGCGAAGAGCAAGGGGCCATCGGAAAGGTTGGCCGCGAAAGAGGCATCGCTGTATTTTTCGACGCCCTCGACAGGCTCGAGTTCGCGCGGCAGGCCGCTTGAATGCGTGGCAAGATCGATCAGACGGATCTGCCGTCCGTCTTCTTCGGGCAGGGCGTCGACCACCCCGGCATGCGGCCCGACGGGATCGGTGAGGGAAACGACGCCCTGTGCTGCGAGCGATGCAAGCGACAGTCCCGTGAAGGTCTTGGTCACGGACCCGACCCCGATCACCGTGTCGGCATCCGGCTCCAGGCCGCTGCCCCTGGCAACTTCGCCGAAGCCAAAAACGGCGCTCTCGTCACCCCGCACGGCGGCGATGACGAGACCCGGGACGCCGGTGTCGAGGTGGAAAATCTGCCCTGTGAATTCGATCGCGTCTTCCAGAAGCGGGTCGTTGGCAGAGGCTGACGTTGCGGCCAGAATGGCGATTGCTGCAAGAGCGTATTTCATCGGATCTCCCATTTTCTTTTCCGAGGACTTGGAACCTGGGCCGACGTGCAATGCTCTCCTCCAGCCCCCTTTGTTTCGCCGCAAACAGTAGACGATCAGCTTCACCAAGGAAACACATCAAGAAACGAGCATGTGTCTCACAACACACCCTGCGGCAGGCTACCGTCGGCCCTGGTGCGGCAATGGCGGGACAAGAGCTTGACCCGCGGCGTGTTGCTCCTGCTGTGCGCCCCGTGAAGTGGATGGCAACGGGTTCGCCGGACCCGACAGACATGCCGATGGACGCGGCCATGCCGAGCGCGTCCGGTATCGGGCCGTCCAGAGTTTCTACGCCGCTGCGGGTCTCGTCGGGAGCGGCGTTGGCGGACAGGATGAATATCTTCCCGTCCGACGTCACGCTCTTAGACGACAACGGTTTTTCCTGAAGGCGTAAAGATACTCAATATGTTACGGCTGTTTTTTGGCGTCCGAAAGAATGCGAAGCGCCTAACCGTCTGTCCGGGCGCGCGGCTGGCTCACGGCTTCCACCGTCAGGCGGCATATCCGGCCGTCCCGGGTGGTCCAGTCGATCGCGTGTCCGACCTTCAGGCCGATCAGCGCCGCGCCGATCGGCGTCAGGATGGAAACCCGGCCCTCCGCGATATCGGCCTTTCCCGGGTAGACGAGCGTTACCTGTCGGTCCTCTCCGAGGTCGGTGGTGAAGCGAACGGTCGTTCCCATGCGCACGACATCGTCGGCTATGCGTTCGTCCGCCACGATGCGGGCGCGCTCGAGTTCGGTAAACAGGACGTCGGCCAGATCGGCATGTTTGTCGTCAAACTGTTCGGCGAGAAGCGAAAGCCGCTTGTGGTCGGTTTGCGTCAGGACAATCGCGGGTTTGCGTTGTTTCTTGTGGTTGGAAGGCATAGTCCGTCTCCTTGCTGGGATGAGCAGCACAATGAACGCCGTGCGGGCGTTGTTTTCTCTGTATGGGGATTTTCGTGTCGCTTGACAGGCGCCGTCTCAAACGCCCGGTGGCAAACTGCCTATGCCCCGCGGCCGGGGCGCGACGCGACCAGGCCGGGGGCTATCTGCCTGCGATGAGGCACACCCGATGAGAGCGGAGATGGAGACGCGTGTTGATCATGAGCAAGGATGTGTCCCCGAACTGTCCGCAAGTCAAGCCGTCCCCGTTGCCGCAAGATGCGTCCAGTTGTCCAATGTCCTGCCCGGTCGGGCCTCCGCCCGTGCTGAAGCCGGCGGCCATGAGACGGCTTTGACATGGTCCGTTGACAGGGATCAATGCGGCCCGCGATTGGCCTGCGGAGAATGGCTCTGTTGAATGGCCGTCGCCCGACTGCCCGACCTGCGGTCTCTGCGACGCGTGTTCAGCGGATGACAGAGGAGGTCACCATGGAGAAGTCCAGAGACGATCCCCGCGGGCTGAGCCGCAGGCAGATGCTCGGCGCCGGTGCATCGACCGTTCTCGGCGGTCTTGCGCTTTCCGCTTCCGGAGCATTTGCGCAAACAGGCGAACTTCCCGCCGAATGGGATGAGACTGTCGATGTCGTTGTGGTGGGGACCGGATTTGCCGGATTGGCCGCCGCCTATGAGGCCGCCAAGGCGGGGGCATCCGTCGCACTGCTCGAGAAAATGCGCACGCCCGGCGGCAACTCGATCATCAGCGGCGGCGTGATCGCCGCGGCGGGATCGCCGCTCCAGGCAGAGCGGGGGATCGAAGATTCGCCGCAGAGCCTTTACGAGGACATGCTCAGAGCCGGCTTGCGGCTCAACCAGCCCGAACTTGCCAGAACCGTCGCCGAAAAATCGATGGAAACGGTGCAGTGGACGATCGATGAGCTGGGCGTCCGGTATGCCGGGCTTGTGCACATGGGCGGCCACTCGGTGCCGCGTTCCTACGGACTGGAGGCGGAAAGCGGCTCGGGCATCATCGTGCCGCAGCTGCAAAAGCTGAAGGAACTGGGCGTCGAGCCGCGCATGCGTATGCTTCTCAAGCGCATCATCCGCGATGAAGACGGGCGTGTAAAAGGCGTTCTGGTGCACCGCAATTTCAGGCATCCCGATCTTGAAAGCGGAACGCCGATGACCATCAGGGCCAGCCGCGCCGTCGTTCTGGCAACGGGCGGGTTCGGCGCCGATCCGGCTTTCCGGGCGCTGCAGGATCCCCGTCTCGGCGGAGATCTCGATACGACCAACCAGCCGGGCGCAACCGCAGAAGCGCTGCGCGAGGCGCTCAGCATCGGTTGCATCCTGGTGCAGCCGTCGTGGATCCAGCTTGGCCCCTGGGCCAGTCCCGACGAGCGCGGTTTCGGCCGAGCGCCGCACTTCGTGCAGGAGGTCACTGCCTCCTACGGGCTTTGGATCGACACGCTGACCGGCAAGCGGTTCGTCAACGAGAACGCCGACCGCAAGACGCGCGCCGACGCCATTCTCGCGGCGGGCAACAAGGCGATCGCCATCGCCGATGCTGCGGGCTATGCCAGGGCAACCGGCGGTGACACGGAAGATCTTGCGAGCATGATGAGCGCCGGCGTCGTCAGGGAATATGCCAGCCTCGAGGCGATCGCAGACGCGCATCAGATCCCGCTGGAGCCCTTGCTGAAGACGATCGGCGCCTTCAACCGCGATCTCGATGCCGGCGCCGACAGGGCGTTCGGGCGCTACCTGCCGGCCGATATCGGAACGGTGGCCACGCCGCCCTTCTATGTGGTCAGGCTGTCGCCGAAAATTCACCACACGATGGGCGGCTGCGCGATCAATGCCGATGCGCAGGCGCTCGACATCCGTTCGGGCGCGCCGATTGCCGGTCTTTATGCCGCCGGGGAGGTTGCCGGCGGCGTGCACGGGGCCTCGCGCCTCGGCTCCTGCGCCTATGCGGACTGCCTCGTGTTCGGCCGGATTGCCGGGCGCAATGCCGCGGCTGCACCGCGCTGGGATTAGCGCATCGGCCCGAAGATCGGAATCGATTTTCGCAAAGCGCGATGTGTCGATTCAACAGCTTGGCGCTCTGGCGCCGCTCCTTCCGGCGCCTCCGGTTTTCGGATGGAGGCGCGGTGCCCAAACGCGATGCGGCGCAGGGTTGCGCGCCGCATCGGTATTTCAAAGGGAGCTTCGCGTGATGAAACAGGCAAGCATAGGCCAAGTGGCTGCCCTTGTGTTTTGGGCAGCGGCGGCTATCTGGGCGTCCGCAGCAGCGCCGCCGGCATCCGGCGCGCAGGATATCGCGTGTTCGACCCTTGAAACGGCGGTCTCCCAGGATCCGGCGTCGGAGAATATGTCCTCGGTCGAGCGGAGCATCTGCCAGTTGCAGGCGCTGAATGCCGCCTTCGGGGAGGACCGGCGACACGCCCTTCTGTTTCAGTCTTCAGGGTATTTGCGTGATGTGGGGCGCGCCGCCGGCATCAAGACGAGCGCGACCGTCGCCGATGCCGTGACGCCTTCCGCCTGCGGCGCCTGCCATGTCGACGGAGCCGTTCTTCCCGATGCCCACCCTCCTGTCGAAGGGATGACGATGAACGGGTGCCGGGACTGCCATGTTCCGGGAACGCCGCTTGCCCTGGAGGGAAGGCTCCACCTTGACCACACCCATTACCTTTCGGGGCTGGAATGCGCGACATGCCATGAGAATGCCGAGGCGCCGGAGGAGCCGGAAACACGGGTCTGTCTCGACTGTCACGGGCCGCTGGAAGCGCTTGGCGCAAGATCCGCCGACGCGTCCCCGACCAACCCGCACAGCTCGCCGCACGGCGCTCCCTTCGCCGAATGTTCCTTGTGCCATCTGCAGCACGCGCCGCAGGAAAACTACTGCGCGTCCTGCCACAATTTCAAATTCACCTTTCCATGAGGAGCGCTGAGGGGCATTGATGGTTCCGGAAGCCCGCCCGGCGTCAGGATCATCGAGAAACGATGAGACGATGCCGGGCCGGTCCGGCGCTTGTAAGCTATTGAATTGACGAATCGGCTTTCCGAAAGTCGACTCCGATCTTCGGGCCGATGCGCTTGCGCGGTTCCGCCTTTGGTGGAAACGCGAATCCGCTCTATCTATTTGTTTTGACGCATTTTCGCGAACGTCAGATGTTTCCATCTGACTGCGAAATGCTCTAGCGCTCCATCGCGCCTTTTCCGGCGATGATCCTGTCGCGGAACTTCTCGATACGGGCGACGCGGGTCGTCGATTGTCTGGCTTGGTTGAGGTTGAACATATAGCTTCTCTGTCGCCCGGGGGTCAGCGCGTGAAACGCTTCGGCCAGTTCCGGATCGGCATCCAGCGCATCGGCCAGCTCATCGGGCATGTCGATCTCGGCGTGCGCCTTCGGCGGTTTCGTACCCGCCTCGGCATGATCCATCAATTGCCGCAGATAAGCCCGGATCACCGGTTCCACCCCGCCGACCCGCGCCGCATCGGTGAAGCGGATCACGCCCGGCGTGCGGCTGTTCGGCCCTTGCGGCTCAAGCACACCTTCTGTGTCGTTCAGGAGGCTTGCGTTCATGAAGCTCAGCCGGAAGTCGCCACGGAACGCGCCGAAGATCGCGATGTTGCGACCTGCATGCATGTAGGTGGGGTGGGCCCACTTCACGGTCTCTTCCAGCCCCATGTCGCGGCAGATGCGACGCAGGTTATTGAGGCCGTCGATCCATTGACGGGTCGAGCAGTCCGGTGTGTCGAAGCGCGCGCATCGACCGCAGCCCTTGGTGAAGAAATCATCGGCGTCGGTAATCATCGTCTGCAACGTTTCGCGTGTCCCCCGCCCAAAATAGCAGTGCCCGAACAGGTGTAAAGCCTTGAGCGACAACACCGCCGGGCCCCGTGGAACCCAGAGGTCTCGGGGAACCGCAGCGGAACAGGTCCCCGCGCTTACCGAAGAACTGACCCGCCTCGGCGCCTCGACGAAACCGGGGAGTTCGTCGCCGAAGACCAGAAGATCAGGCGGATCGATCGAGGCTGCATGCCGGGCGCGGTCATGGCCGGGACCGGGTTCGCAGTGTCTCTCCGATGGGCCGATGCAGGTTCTGAAGACGGTGAAGGACGGGTGAGAGGAACCGCCGGGAAGCGCCATTGGCCTTTGGTTCTCGCCTGGACGACAACATGCCGGTTACGGAGCGCGGTTGGGGGCATGCCGGGCCGGCCGAAGGGATCGGCCCGGCATGTCGAACGCCTACAGCATCGGCCCGAAAATCGGAATCGATTTTCGGAAAGCACGATGCGTAGATTCAATAGGTTAGAGCGTCCTTTGTGCATCCGAATGGATGCACGGCGCTCTAAAGGAAGGTCACGACGCCCGTAGCGATGTCGTAAACGCCGGCGGAGGATTTGATCTTTCCATTGGCCGCAAAATCGGACAGGATCGGGCCGGTTGCGACTGCTTTCTCCGCATTGATTATCGCATTTTGCGCGGTAGCGGCTTCAAGCATGTTTTCCGGATTGTTTCCGATCACGTCATAGACCGCCGGGCGGATCGCGTTCACGAGGCTCGGCAGGTGGCCGGGCGGCAGTTCATTGTCCTCAATCGACGTGATCGTGGCGCTGATGGCGCCGCAACTGGTGTGACCGAGCACCAGAACGGCCTGAATGCCGAGCACGGCGGTGGCAAATTCCAGGCTTGCTATGCCGTCTTCATTGAGGAAATTCCCGGCGACTCTGACGACAAACAGATCACCGGGAGCCTGATCGAAAATCAATTCCGGAATGACGCGGGAGTCAGAACAGGCAACGACAGCGGCAAAGGGCTGCTGACCCTGTGAGCGACTGTAGCGACCGGCCGAGTGGTCGGTATTATTCGGCGTTCCATCCACGTAGCGCTTGTTGCCATCCACAAGGCGCTGCAGCGCCTCGTCGGGCGAGGCCGGCGCAGCCATCGGCGCACTGCCTGGCTCCTGCGCATACGCGCTCGATACGAAGGGAAGCGCGAGCGAAGCAGCGGCGCCGCCCCTGAGCAGATTGCGCCTGGTTACGGCCTTGTCTTTACAATCCTGACACATGATATCGTCCTCCAAACCCCAAGAACCTTTGCACCCTGCCGATTCATTAGGGAGGGCGAATATACGTCGCGGCCACGAACAACGCCATTAATATTCATGGTCCCGTCCGGCAAGCATGACGAATCCGCGCCGCGCCCGGTTGCCTGCGCTGGCGACGCGGTGCGTGAAAGCCCCTCCGGCGTCGTCATCGAAGACCTCGACTGGCGCGCCTTTATCGACCGCTACCACAGGGAAGGGGGCTTTGTTCCGGCTCGACCCGCCCTATTTGGCTTGCGAGACGTGGTGCAGCAGGGACAGCTTCCTGCGTGCCGGCCTCGCTGAAATGGCGAAGCGGCTCGCAGGGATCAAGGGACGGTTCATCCCTTCGCTGAATGACCGGCCGGAGGCGCGGGAGCGCTTCTCGGCGTTTCAGTTCGCCGATGTGAAGCTCGACTACATGATCGGCGGCGGCGGGCAGAAGCCGGTGGGCGAGGTGTTCATGCCGGGCGGAAAGGATATTCGTCCAGACGGATACCTTCCCCTGTTCTGGGGAGGAATACCGCTCCGGCCAAGCCGCGCGGGGCGAGGCTGGTGCGCTGTTCCGGACAAGAGGTCGGGGACACTCTCTTGTGCGGAAGATTGTGTTCCTTCATAGTTTTTAATTACATGGCAGGTTTCGAAAATGCGCAGCAAGACAGTTTCTCTCAAATACTCGGGCTTCCTTCTCAAGCGCGCCCTGCCAATATTGGTGTTGACCGGCTGCATCGGCCTTGGCGTCTTGGGGCTCCTGATCTGGGCGGGTCAGGAGGCTGATCGCGTTTCGTACAATCGACAGGCTAGTCTGGCTCAACTCGTTGTTTCGCAACTGCGTTCCAAGGTCGCCCACAACCAGGAAAGTGTGACTGTATGGGACGATGCCGTCGAACAGGTGCGCGCGCGTGACAGCGAATGGATGGATAATAACCTTGGAGCCTGGATGCATGAGTACTTCGGACTCGATCAGGCCTATGTTCTCGATCCCTCGAATCAAGCTGTTTACGCGTTTGCGGATGGCGGACCGAGGGCTCCGGATGCGTTTGGCGTAGTCGAAGACGAAGCTCTGCCTTTGGTTCTTGCTCTTCGCGACAAGCTTCGGGTGGGCGACGACAGCCAGGTTAGCGATACCGTGCTCACGCCCGGCGTGTCTGATTTAGCCGTCATCCAGGGGCGTCCCGCTGTCGTCAGCGTCAAGCCAATCGTTTCCGATACCGGTGACATTCAACAGATACCCGGTGAGGAAAGCGTTCACCTGGCTGTGCGCTTCCTTGACGGAAGCCTGATCGAAGAGCTGAAGACCGACTATCTGTTTGAAGACCTGCATTTTTCATGGACGGCGAGCGATGCGCCGCATTATTCCAGCCTGCCGTTCTATGCGGCTGATGGATCCGTTTTGGGATACATGGTGTGGCATCCCCATCACCCGGGTGAAACGATGCTGTCAAAGCTTATCCCGGTTTTGTCCGCCTTGATTGTATTGGCACTTTGCGCAATCGCGTTCTCTCTGTTCCTTTATCACAACCGGTCAAAAGAGCTGCAGGCGAGCGAGGAGCAGATCCGGTACATGGCGCTTCACGATCCGTTGACCGAACTTCCCAACAGGAACTATTTCAACGAGTACGTCGATGTCGAGTTGACCAAGGGAGGGGCGAGCGCCCTTCTGTTCCTCGATCTGGATCGGTTCAAGCAAGTGAACGATACGCTCGGTCACCCTTCAGGTGACGCTTTGATTCGCGAATTCGGTCAACGTTTGAAGGCTATCGTGCGTCAGGGCGATGTCGTTGCGCGCGTCGGCGGGGACGAATTTACCGTGATGCTCAGGGGAAAGGTCAGCGTGGGGGAAGTCGATGGTATCTGCCAGCGCATAGTCGATTCTGCCCGCCGTCCCTTTGTGCTCGGCGGCCAGGAAGTGTTTGTCGGCGTGAGCGTTGGAGTGGCGCTGGCGCCGCGCGATGGCAATGACCGTGTCAGCCTGCTTCGGAGGGCCGATGTTGCCCTGTACTTTTCGAAGAACTCCGGCCGCAGCCGGTATACCTTCTTTTCCGAGAGTATGGACCAGTTGCTCAGCAGGCGCCAGGAGATGGAAGGGGATATGCGTGCGGCCCTGAAGGCCGGCAATGAATTTCAGGTTCACTATCAACCCATTATTGACGCTCGCGACCATAGGGTCAAAGGGTACGAGGCGCTTCTGCGCTGGGAACATCCCAAATTCGGCTCGATCTCTCCCGAATTGTTCATTCCCATAGCGGAAGAAACCGGGCTGATCGAGGCTGTCGGCGCGTTTGTCTTGCGGGAGGCCTGCACCGCCGCAGCTGAGTGGTCCGGGAAGTCCGTTGCCGTCAATGTGTCCGGCATCGAACTCCGTGACGAAGGCTACGCCGCAAAAGTCAAAAATATACTGTTGTCCACCGGACTGTCGCCGCAGGCTCTCGAACTGGAGGTGACTGAAACAGCCGCGACCGACGAGGCCCCTGCCGTCGTCGCGAATCTCGACGCCCTGCGTGCAATAGGCGTGCAGATCGCGATTGATGATTTCGGGACTGGCTTCTCGTCGCTTGGCCGTCTGCGAACCCTGAATGTCGATCGCATCAAGATCGACAGAAGCTTCGTACGGGGGTTCGGCGAGAAAGCCGGCGATGAGGCTATAATCCGGGCCATTGTTGAGCTGGCCCACGCGAGTGGCCTCAAGACGACCGCGGAAGGCGTTGAAACGTCATTTCAGGACGCCGGTCTGATCAGGATTGGCTGTGACAGCCTTCAGGGCTTCCTTTACTCGAAGCCCGTTCCTCTTCGCGACATTGAACTCACTCGCTCTCCCGACAGCTCGCCCGGCTGAGTGCAAGAGCGGCGCATGGACGTCGCCGTGGCGTGCGCTTGACCGCGCCCGGTCGGCTCTGTCGTTTTCTGCATCGCGTCGCTTTAAACCTCGATTGCCGTTTCGGCGTCTTCGACCGACCATGCCGGCTTAAGTCGTTTCGCATTTTTGGCTATCGCCGGATCGGCGTCCTGCTTGAGCGCAAGGGTATGATCATGAACCACAAGAAGCTTTATCGGCTCTATCGCGAAGAGGGGTTGTCGGTAACGCCTTGTAAATCCTGCGGGTCTTCTTGATATTCACCGTCCAGCCTTCTCGTCGAAGGAGCACGTGAACACGCCGATAGCCAAACTGGACGCGTGTCTCGCATATCTCCTTGATCCGTCTTTCAAGAGCGGCCTGACCGATGCGGCGGGACTTGTAATGGTAGGTCGAGGTGTCGAACGTCAGAACCTTGCAGGCTCGCCTGATCGACACCCCCAGTCCACCAGCATCCCATCCACAAGCTTGCGCGTTCGGGCAGGCCTTAAAGCTTTCGGCGGATGACATCCTGAAGCATCTCGCGGTCCAGCGTCAGGTCCGCCACGATCCGCTTCAGTTTCGCATTCTCATCTTCCAAAGCCTTCAGCCGGCGCATCTCGTCGGGCAGCAGACCTGCGTATTTCTTCTTCCAGTTGAAGTAGGTCGCCTGGCTGATCCCGGCCTTGCGGCAAATCTCCGCCACAGGCACACCGTCATCCCCCTGCTTCAGAATAAACGCCTTCTGGGCGTCAGAAAACTTCGATGCCTTCATCTCTTCCACTCCTTCTCCCAGCCAGGAAAATACCGCGGAATACTCCAACATCAGACGATCCAGTTTTCAGGGCGCAGAGCAATTCGGCTGATAGCCCATTTTCCGGAACACCTGCTCAACGCGCGCGCGTTTCAGGCCTCACAAGGGGGTCGTCGTTCAGCACCCGGGACGCGGTCTTGAGCGACACACCGGCCGCTTTTGCAATATCACGTTGTGTTTTCATGAAGACCATTTTTCACATAACGCACCAAGAGTGAAGCAAGTCCGTTGAGATACACGACTAAAAGACCGCCTACGTGCGCTTGCTCACGGCATGGACGCTCCATCATTGACGCGGCAAAGGCAGGTGCAACACGCCTTTTTTGTTGCAATACCTTTGAGGCAAATGATCGGTGGCGCCTTGTGGCGATATATCGCGGGATTGAGACGTGAGACGGATCATGGCCAGCAAGACCGTCTTGGCATCTGTCGGCCAATGAACGCGCCATGGAAACAAGCTGTTTGGCGCATCGGACTAAACGCCCTGTTCCGTCGTTTCTTTGAGTTCGAGCGCGCAAACCTGGCGTTTTACGCGACGAATGGCTGCGGCCGACACGCTGAGCTCGCGAACGCCTGCCTGCAAAAATACCGCAGAGAGGACCGGGTCAGCGGCGGCCTCGCCGCAGACGCCGACCGGGATATCAGCGCGCGCAGCGGCGGCGCAAACAAGACGAACGGCCTCGATAACCGCCGGGTTCTGGGTCCGAGACAATGAAGCCACCGCCGGGTTGGTGCGATCTGCTGCCATGACATACTGCGTGAGATCGTTCGTTCCCAGAGAGAAAAAGGCCGCTTTTTTTGCAAGCGCATCGGCAGAAAAGACGGCAGCAGGTGTCTCGACCATGATGCCAAGTTCAAACGGCCCGTAGGTTTTGCCTTCGCGTTCAAGTTCGTGTTCGCAGGACTCGATCAGCGCTTTGGTTTCTGAAATTTCGTCGCCGGTTGCGATCATCGGCAGCATGACCTTCAGGCGGCCATGGCAGGCGGCGCGGAGCAGGGCGCGCAACTGGGGCCGGAATATCTCCGGTTTTGCCAGACACAGCCGAATGCCGCGCAACCCGAGAAACGGATTATCTTCTTTCGGCAGATCGATCGCGCGGCAGGGCTTGTCGCCGCCAATGTCGAGTGTGCGGATGATGACCTCGTCATCGGGGAAGCGCTCCAGAACCGTGCGATAAACCTGATACTGCTCGTCTTCGTCCGGAAGCTCGGCCCGATCCATGAACAGAAATTCGGTCCGCATCAGGCCGACCCCCATGGCGCCTGCCTCAGTTGCAAAATCGAGGTCGTTCACGCTGCCGATATTCGCCGCAACGATGATTGAGACACCATCGCGCGTCACGGGCTTCACGGTTGTGAAACGTTCGAGTTCCTCCCGATCTTCCGCGGCGGCTGCAATCGCGATCCGCAGATGCGCGCTTGTTTCATCATCCGGATCGACAATGACATCGCCGGTTGCACCGTCAACAGCGATCACTCGTGCCTCTTTGACCGCGTTGACGACCCCGGGCAGTCCGAAAACGGTTGGTATTCCGAAACTGCGCGCAAGGATCGCCGCATGTCCGTTGGAGGCACCACGCTCGGCCACAATTGCAGCAAGATGGGAAAGATCTTCTCCACCCATATGCGCGGCCGTCAGTTCTTCGGCCACAAGCACAGAGCCAGCGGGAACATCGCCGACCGAGAGCGGTTTCTTGCCTTGCAATGCCATTGCAACGAGATGGCCCGCCGCCCGCATGTCTTCTGCGCGCGCCCGCGCATAATCACTTGCGAGTGTCTCGATCTGCTGTGCCGTACTCTCAGCCGTGGCTTCAACGGCGGCCAGGGCGCTATCGCCTTCGGCAATCATTCTCTGGATGGCCTCGGCCCAGTCCTCATCCGCCGACAGGTCGGCGAGCGCCTCCATCACCATGACGGAAGATGGGTTGGCTTTCATTTGCGCGGCCTCTCGCAAACGCTGCGAAACGGCATTCAGGGCAGCCCGCGCGCGCTCTTGTTCACGGGCGATGCTGTCCGGCTCGATCTGCGCCGGCTCGGGAGCGATCTTCGGTTGCTGAAACACGAAAGGTGAGCCCAATGCGACCCCGGCACAAACCGGAACACCCGTCAGGGGCGCTCTGTCCATGGGAGAGGGTGCAGTATTGGCTTTGCGTGATGCAGCCTCGGGTGTTGGGGCAGGTGCTTGCGAGGCGGCGGGCGCCGCTGACGGGCTATGCGTTTCAGTGTCTCCACGCTCCAGAAATGCCGACACAGCATCAACGGCCAGATCGGCGTCATCGCCACGGCCCCTGACGGTGATGGTGTCGCCTTCCTTGACGCCCAGCAGCAACAATTTCAGCGACGAGCGTGCACTGGCCTGTTGAACCCCGGTCGCCAGTTCAACCTCTGCATCGTATCTTTTGGCGATTCGAATGATTTCAGAAATTGGACGGGCATGAAGTCCGCCACTGACACGAACGGACGCCTTGCGCTCAAGCCATGCCTGAGCGGCGGTTTCACTCTTGCCCATGGATTAATGTACTCCGGCTGCCTTGCCAGTCAAAATATCGGCGATTTTCTCGATTTCCTGATCCCGCCCAATCCCGGTCAGGAAGGCCAGAGTCACGATTGCCGGTTTTGGCAGGTTGGATGGCAGTGGCGTTGTGGACACGACGAGATCGACACCGTCTACAAGGCTGGGAACTTCTGTCACCTTGCACTGGCGGGTCTCGACCTCGATGCCGCGTGCTGACATTTCCTCTTCAATGCTGTTGGCAACCACCGTTGAGGTGGCGACAGCAGTGCCGCAGGCGACCAGAACGATTTTCTTATCCGACATGACTGCTCCTCATCGTCAATGTGTTGAATTAAGGATGGATGTGACTTCTTCTTTGCTGGTGGCGTTGGAAAGCCGTCTCAGTCTTCCTTCATCCTGCAATAATTGGCCAATCGCGGTCAGCATCTCGATTTGCTCATCTTTGCTGCGTAGTGCCAATTCGAAGACCACCGATACAGGAATTTTCTTGTCCGGATCATCCATAGACCCGAACATGACGGGCCTGGAAAGCGTCGCCATTGCGACGCCTGAGGATATGACATGCTCGGGGTCCGTATGCGGAACGGCAACGGCAAAGCCATCGCCCAGCGGCAGTCCGGTCGGCATTATGGCCTCCCTGCTGATCACAGCCGCGCCATAGGTTGATTTGACGATAGCCGCCTTTTGCAGGTGATCGGCCAGAAGGCCGATCACTTCGTTTGCATCAACCGCATCGCAACCAAGCACGACGCCATCGGGAACAAGGTAATCTGAAATATCGATACTCATTACACGTTATTCCCATTCACATTGATACCGTTTTGGGCGTTTCATCCGTTGCCGCTTCATCCACCTGCGATCGCTTGAGGATGACAATACCAATCGCTGTCAGGATCGCGAGAATGACAACGCCAAGATATCCGAGCACTTTTGTCAAGAAAACGGAAACCCAGGTGATCCAGACAAACCCGTCGCCAATGGCCGTGATCTGTGTTGCGTTTGAAGGGATATCGAACCCTGAGGAAACAGCCGCCTGGGTAAACAATGCGGCGAGCGACGTGGCGCAATAGAAGCCAAGCGTCAGTGTGATTGTCCCGATAATCACCATCCGCAGCACATTGCCGTTCACGACGGGAGCGGCCAATGCGATGAAGAACGGAATGACAGCAAGGTCTGCAAACAGGATCACCCGATTGCCCGGCAGGATGATTTCAAGAAGAATGGCAATCGGAACCAAAAGCAGCGACGCCGAAATCGCAGCGGGATGGCCAATCAGGATCGCCGAATCGAGCCCGATATGGATTTCACGGGCTCCAGCGCGTTTTTGAACGAAGGTTCGTGCGGCTTCCGAGATCGGGATCAGGCCCTCCATCAGGATTTTCACCATGCGCGGAAGAAGAACCATGACAGCGGCAAGGTTGATGCCGGTCTTGAGAACCTTTGTGGTCATTTCCGGCAGGTTTGACGGGTCCCAGAAGCCGATAAGACCCAGAATGATGCCGATTGCCAGTCCCAGGATCATCGGTTCTCCGAGAACACCAAACCGCTTCTGGATCGTGTCGGTGGACAGATCGATGTCGCGCAGGCCGGGGATCCGCTCGATCACCCAGTTGATGCCCATGGCGATCGGAAGAATTTGAACCGAGAGAATGTGCGGTACGGAGACGCCCGGAAGGCCATAGAATTTCTGAATCCGTTTGGCGCTCCAGTCGGCAAAGAACAGCGCTACGGCCGCCATAACAGCCGAGGTGGCAATGCCCATCGGCAGCGACCCCGTTGCGGCAACGACCAGCGAGCCGACAAAGGCCATATGCCAGAAATTCCAGACATCAACGTTCAGGGTTCGAGTCATACCCGTCAACAGCAGCACGATGTTGACGATGATGGCAACCGGAATGATCCAGAGCCCCACCGAAGATCCAAACGCGATCGCCGCCGAAGACGGCCAACCAACATCAACGACATCACGGGTAACACCGGTATTGATCGCAATAGCCTGGGCGACATCGCTCAGATTGGTAAACATCAATCCGATGACGAGGTTGATACCGATGAAGGCGACGCCGATGGTAACGCCGGCGCGGATTGCCTTGCCGGTCTTTGCTCCCAGAACGAGCGCGATAATGATAATGATAATGGGCAGCAATACCGTCGCACCCAAGGCGTCGATAACCTGCTTCAGCCCCACCAGGAAACCGTCCATTTTGTCCTCCCTGGATGCGACTTGCTGAAAGGCTCCTCCCTTTCATCCGCTTTGCAAGTCATGATGCACCCAACCTGATCATTTGTGCGGACGATGAACATTATTTCGTTTTTTCAGGGCTTGTCAATCGTGCATCCTTTGAACATTTGTCCATTTTTTGCTGGAAAGCCGATTTTGACTTTGCAATAGTTGAAATCGCACTGCGTTGAACGCGAATCACAAGGGCAGGACATGGCACCACTGCGCGGCAGCGATCAGGATCTATTGGTTAAGGCAGCCTGGCTGTATTATGTCCATGGGCAGGGACAGGAGCAGGTCGCCAAGGCTTTGCATTTGTCGCGCACCAAGGTGACGCGGCTGCTGTCGCATGCCCGGGAAAGTGGCATCGTTAAAATTTCGGTTGAGCATGAGACCGTGGAAACGCTCGCGCTGGCAGACTGGATAGCATCACGCTATGGCGTTGAAAATTGCATTCTAACACCGCCTTTGCCTGAAGACCCCGCGCCATCGGCAGCAATCGAGGCCATCAACCGTCAATCGGTGGGCATGGCAGCTGCCAATGTCCTGATGCGGCGTTGTCTCAGCAACAGGCCGATGACGATCGGTGTTGGAGCAGGACGAACCGTTGCGCGGGTGATTGATTCAATCGTGAATCTGACTAAATCGGATTTGACGGCGTTGTCGCTGATCGGGACCACCCATCGCGATGAGGGGATTTCCTCATATTCGCTGGCTCTTCTTTTATCGGACGTTGTTGGCGGCAAGGCGCGGACACTGCCGACGCCCATTTATATGGGATCACCGGCCTCGCGGCAGGCACTTGAGCGGGATCCGGTTATCGCTGAGCTTTTACAGGCGACGGCACAAACTGATATCAATATACTAAGTTGCGGCCCAGCGAAGGGCGACAGCTCGTTCTCTATGCGGGCGGGACTCACCCAGGAAGACGGCGTGATACTGGAAAAAGCGGATGTTGCATGTGAACTCGCCGGTTTTTTTCTGAAGGCCGATGGCTCTTTTGCCGAGACGCCTTTGAATGACCGTAGAATCGGTGTCTCTTTCGAAACGTTGAAAGCGGCGGATAATATTGTTGTCGCATCGGGCGCCCATAAAGCCGAGCCGCTGAAAGCCGTGATGGCGGCGGGAATAGCGAAGACAATCGTCATCGACAACGCGCTTGCCGGACAGCTCGCCCAACGGTAAGGCGAATAGGATACGTGCATGGTGGAGAACGGGGCACGTTTAAAAGTTTGGAATGGAGGAACATTGATGCTGGAACATTTCAGACCTGACAGGCTGGTCCTGCGCGAAGCATTACGTGGGTTGCGGTATACCGTTCACACCGGTGGACGAAGAGTTTTGAACCATCTTTCCACGGCTTCGGCCGGTCATACGCCCGCTCTTCCCGGAAGACACCTGTTATGCGACGTGGAGAATACAGCAGCACGGCTTGAAGCCTTCGGCTCTGATACCATGCGCTTCCTGCTGTGCGAACATACGCCGTCCTCGCGATCGATGCTGGCCTTGTACGAACTCGGTTTTGAAGAAAAGCAGTTTGCCCGCGTTGTCTATGACAATCTGGGGCTGTTCTTGCAACAACTTGGCATTCGACACGCCATCGTCAGCGAACTGGCAGCACGGCAGGCACATAGGCGGCTTCCTTCAAACCTGCTTGATCTGGCTGAACATGAAGCCGCCGCTGTGATTGCTTTTTCTCTTGTCGACGCCGGCGTCATCAGAGAGGGTCCAGTTGGACTGAAGTCGCTGCGAAGCAGAGAGACAGATCTGGCGATTGCCGCATTATTATTCTGGTTGTTGAGTAATCGTTCGCTGGAAGAAGATGATCAGACCCGTTTGGCTGCCGCCGACATGGCGGTGGCCGTCGGAGATGAAATCGTCGCGGCGCTGAAGCAGAAGGATCAAACTGCTTTGAGTGCACTGTTCGAAGAGTTGGCCCCGCATGTCTGAACTGTCAAATTCATACAGGATCTGGCCCAGCACCAACGAACCCTTGCGGCGCGCGGTGCGGCGATTGCATTGGTTCCGCACTGCATTCATGTCTTACACACAGGAGATGGAAAAAAGGATCGGGGTTGAATATGAAGTTGACGAGAAAAAGCTCGCAGCGATTTTTATTGCCTGGCTGCGGGCGGTAAACGCACAAAAGCCAAGTTCGGCGAAGGCCCGCAGTGCCTATTTCGATTTCGCTGCAAGTTTGATGTTGCGTGAGTTGATCGAAAATATGCCGCTTAAGGCCAAAACCAAGCCGCAACTGGTCGATGAAAACGCTGCGGCGGCATTCTGGCCTGAAGGATATATCTGCACATTGTTCTGCCTCGCCGTCCACGATGCCGTGGTCAAACAGGAGTTCAGCGCGCCTTTGCCGCAACGCCCGCCGATCGACAATATACGAAGCTGGTGGTCGTTTCGCGAAAACAGCAGAGAAGACAGCCGTTTTGCCGCTGGCTTCTTGCAGCGGCTTATGGGCCATGAACCGAACTGGGCCATGCCTGATATTTTCACGATGCCAGTCGATGATGGCTGAGGAGATGAGACCGGCGTCTTATGCCGCCTTATACCTCATGCAATAGCCCCTGTGCGGGACTCGGCGGTTGCGTCGGCGTGTTTTTCATAAATTGCAGTGTCGCTCCCAGGTCTTTCACCACGGCCTGTGATCCCAGGCCCATCGCATTTTGTGCTGAACTTGCCTGCCCGATGCGCATGCAATCTTCAATGGACATTCCCTGGTGCAGACCGGTTGCAAAGCCGGCGTTAAAGCAATCGCCGCATCCGCAGGTACAGACCACGTCGATCTGATATGCCGGAATGTCGAGGCGCTCTCCCTTGTTGTCGCGATACATTGCGCCCTTGGCCCCCAGCGTCAAAATGACGGCGCCCGTGCCCTGATCCAGCAAGAAGCTGGCAATGTCTTCGAGATCAGAGAGGCCGGAAAGCGCCATGGCTTCTTCTTCGGACGGCATGAAATAGTCGGTCTGCGCCAGCAATGGCTGGATTGCCGCAAAGTCATTGCGTGTTGACGCAAACACATCGAGGGTAGTGGTGCAACCGCGTTTTTGCGCTTCGGTCATGATCTCCGCGTTGCGCCCCTGGTCCATGCGATCCATCAGACCAACGCCGCCAATATGCAGGATTTTCGTATCCAGAACCTGATCGACCATATCATCGGATACGTAAAAACCGGCTGTAGCCCCGCGCTTGTGAAGCGCCGGGCGAGTGCCGTCCGGCTGGGTCGGGACGATTGAGGATGAGGTTGAAAAGCCCGCACATCGCTGCATGTTGGTGGTGTCAATGCCATATTGCGCCAGCTTTGTGAGCACCCAGTCGCCCATGTCGTCGTGCCCGACACCGCCAACGGCCTGCACTTTTAGCCCGTGTTTTGCTGCAACAATCGAAGCACTGCCAGCTGCCCCGGATACGGCAAGCGTAAACTCGTCTACGAAACTGGTGCCGCCATTTGCAGGCAGCTCGACAACGGGGCGGCACAGCGCATCAAATGTGTAAAAACCCATTGAGGTGTAGTCGAATTTCATCATGTCCTCCTACCGCAGCCTTTGGCCGGACTGGGTTTCAAACAGGTATATCCTTTTCGGATCAAAGGTCACGGTCTTGCTGGCATCAAGTGCTGCACGATAATCCCGGTCAGCCTTCACCTCGATAAGCTTTTCACCTGCCTTGATGGTAAGGTAAGTGAGATCTCCTGTCGGCTCGACACCATAGACGGTACCGTTCAGTTGCGCAGCAGCCCCGCCGACCGTGCAGTCTTCCGGCCTGATGCCGAGCGTCACGGCACCGGCATGCTGCTGAGGCAAGCCGTCCACCCGAATGCCATCGGCAACGAAGGTGCCGGATGAAATCGTACCCTCGATCAGGTTCATCGGCGGAGAGCCGATAAAGCCGGCGACAAAGGTGTTGGCCGGATCATTGTAGATTTCGTCGGGAGTTCCCGTTTGCTGGATCATGCCCGACTGCATGATCACGATCCGGTCTGCGAGCGTCATGGCCTCGATCTGATCGTGGGTGACGTAAACCGTGGTGATTTTCAGCTGGCGCTGGATGTGTTTGATCTGGACACGCATTGCCTGGCGCAACTTTGCATCCAGGTTGGAAAGCGGTTCGTCCATCAAAAACACTTGCGGGCGCCGCACGATCGCCCGCGCCAGGGCAGCCCTTTGTCGCTGACCGCCGGACAAGGCCGCAGGCTTGCGGTCGAGATAGTCTCCCATCTCAACCAGTTCCGCGGCGCGGCGGACGAGCGTGTCGTGCTCTGCCTTCGGCACTTTGCGCATGCGCAGCGGAAAGCGAATGTTTTCGTAGATGCTCATATTGGGATAAAGCGCATATCCCTGAAACACCATGGCCGCATCGCGGTCACGGGCGTCAATGTCATTCATCCGCTCGCCGCCAACGCGGATTTCGCCTTCGGAAGGGTCTTCCAGCCCGGCGATCATGCGCATCGTGGTGGTTTTTCCGCAGCCCGAAGGGCCGAGGAAAACGATGAACTCTTCATCCGATATGTCGATATTCACATCGCGGACACCCCAGAAAGCACCCCATTTCTTCTGAATGCCGACAAGTTCGATCTGTGCCATGTCTTTTATCCTTTGACCGCGCCCATCGTCAGGCCACGTGACAAGTGTTTCTGGATGGCGACGACCACCAGAAAGACCGGCACGAAGGCGATGAAGGCAACAAGTGCTATTGCGTTGTAGATCACGCCATCGGAACCACCGGTGAAGTTCGCCAACGCCACGGACATTGTGTAGGCGCTCTTGGTGGAGGCGATGAGCAACGTGAAGAGGAATTCGTTGATGGCAAAAATGGCGCCGATCACACCCGCTGTGATGATGCCGGGCAGGATGATGGGAATGATGATTTCCCACAGGATCCTCAGATCGGAGGCGCCGTCAGTGCGCGCTGCATCTTCCAGTTCCTTCGGAATATCAAGCATGTAGGAGCGGATGATCCAGGTAATGAGCGACAGGTTGATCGCGGCATAGATGATCATCAGGGCCCAGACGGTGTCGAGAAGGTCCATGTTCTTGAACAGGAAGAAAATCGGTATTGCGACAATGGCCGGCGCCATCATCCGCGTGGACAGAATGTAGAAGCCGATATCTTCACGGCCGCGATAGGTGTAGCGCGCCAACGAATAGGCGGCCGGTATCGCCAGCACGAGATCGATCACGACGGAGCCGATGATTGCGACTACCGAGTTGCGCAGATAATACCCCATTGGCCAGTCGGCCCAGACCATGTGCCACGCATCCAGACTGAAATGCGGCCAGTAGATCGGCTGTTGCGTGATGATCTCCGTCCTGGGGCGCAGACCGATGGACAGGAACCACAGAACAGGAACCAGACAGAACAGAGCCCATGCGCCAAGAATAATGTAGCGGATAATGTGGCTTTCGTTGTTCTTGCGACGTTGGGAGGCCATGGGCTATTCCTTCCCGGATCTGAACGCGCGTTTGACGACCAGTTGCGCGATGATAAGTGTCATGATCAGCATCACAACGGACGCCGCCGAGGCGTACCCGAAGTTGAAACTCTTGAAGCCGATGCGATAAATGAAATAGCTGACCGTTTCGGTGGCGCCGCCCGGAGTGCCCTGCGTCATGATATAAACGTTGGTGAACATGGTCATGATATCGATGCCCCGCAGGACGACCGCCACGGCAATCACCGGACGCATCATCGGCAGGCTGATATTCCAGAAAATCTGTGCCCAGCTGGCGCCATCCAGACGTGCGGCTTCCTCTACCTCTTCATCCTGACCCTGAAGTGCGGCAACAAAGATGATGAACAGGAACGGCGTCCATTGCCAGACATCTGCAACGATCAGCGTGAGCCGCGAAAGCCAGATAGACGATGTCCAGGCGATATTGCCGTCAATGAGCCCGAGCCGGATCAGCAAGTCCGAAATAACCCTGCCGTCCATAAAGGCGAGCTTCCAGATGAAGGCGACAGCCGAGGGCATGAAAAGCATCGGGACGAGGAAAATAATCCTCCATCCTTTGATCCACGGGTCGCGATAGGCATAAAACGAGATCAGCAATGCAAATGTGCATTCCAGCGCTAACGCAATCCCGCCGATCACAAACGTATTCCAAAGGGCCGCCCAGAATTCGCGATCACCGAAAAGATCGCGGTAGTTTTCTGTGCCGACAAACTGCCAGTTGGCGAATTTCACATAGAACAGAGATTGAATGATCGCGTAGACCCCGGGATAAAGGGTGATCATCAACAGGAAGGCGACCGCCGGTGCGACGAGCAAATATGGGAACATGACCCGAAGCCGCTTGTTGCGACGCTTGATATATCGGCCGGATGCGCCCGGGGAGGCCACAGCCCCCCCGGTTTCCAACATAGACGTGTCGGTCATTTGTCTTCCTTAGAAAGGGAGGGCCTTGTCTTTGCCGACCCATAGGCCAGGGGCAACAGACGCATAGTCGACCGGTGGCTTCGCACTGTAGAAGCCGTTCTGTTTCATGATTTTCCGAACGGCGGCTGCAGCGTTATCAAGGGCTTCCTTGCCTGATATCTGGCTGACCAGGGCCCGGTTGACCTCGTTGCCGATCACCTGTTCCATCTCGAACATGCCGGGCAGGCGCGGTGCGCACCATGCATATTCAAGGGAGTTTGCCATGACTTCTGCAGGCTGCGACACGGCCTGAAGGTTCGGATTGGTCAGCACCGAACGATAACCGGGGCCGACGCCGTTCGCATTGGCTTCATTCATGGCCATGATCGACGATGTCGTCAGGAAGGCCAGCATCAAAAACGCCCCTTCGGGGTTCTGGCTGGATGCTGCGACACAGGATGTCGAGCCGGCTATATTCGGCGGCGCAAACCGACCGCCGGAGATCCGCGGCTCATATATGGTCACAAAATCGCCGACGATCTGGGACTGGTCCGGCCGCATGGCTTGCGTGCCGGAATCCTGCCAGCTGAGATTGGTTGCGACCTGACCACCGAGCCACGCTGCCCGGTTTTCACCCCAGCCCGCGCCTGCGTAGCCTTCAATCGCGTTTTTCGACAGGGCCAGGATGATGTCCATCCCCTTATTGCCTGCGTCGCCGTTGAAGATCGGCTCCCAGTTCTCATCGAAAAGCGTCATGCCCGCCTGAGCCGCTACATGTTCCCATGTGTAGGTTGACCACATGCCACGTGCACCCATGAGGCCAACGCCGGCCACACCGGGGACCTTGCCGTTCAGTTCCGATGAAATCCGGATCAGTTCGTCGTAGGTCGGGACCGATGACCATCTGTCGATGGGCCCGCCCAGAACCTCTTCCACCATCGACTTGCGCAGATGAACCATCTGGAAATCGCAGTCGAACGGAATGCCATACATGGTGCCGTTGAAGAAACCGTAGTTCAGGCGGTACGTGTCGTAGAAATCGCCAAGTGGCAGCCCCCATTTGTCGGCATAGTCATCAAGTGGGGCCAGGAAACCCGGTGCGGCAAAGTCGCCAAGCCATGGCGAGAAGAACTGCAACGCGTCAAAAGAGGCGTTTCCGGAGATGAATTCGGCAATCGCCTTGTCATAAAAACTGTCATCGGGAATCGGAACCAGCTCAACCTTGATTCCGGACAGTGCCTCAAACGGCGCCAGCCCTGCAGCGGCTGAATCGCGGTCGGCTGCGCCGATCGCAAAACGCACTGTTGTCCCTGCCAGCTGTCTGCGGATTTCCTCCCAGTCCGCTGTCCGGATCCAGTCAGTGTTCTTGTCCCAAAGTGGCTTGGAATCAGACATTCCATACAGGGCTTGATAGTCGGGTTTTACATATTGAGAGATCGAAATCTGATCGAGAATCGTTTGCGGATCAGGCAGGCCTGATTGCGCAAACAGCGATCTGCCACCCATCGTGGCTCCCATGACTGTGATGCCGGCAGCAGAGCTGGCTTTCAGAAATGAGCGTCGTGAAAAGCTTCCTTTAACAGGCATTGAATTCCTCCTCGGGTCCAGCGCTATAACCGCATTTTCGACAACCCGGCCGCCGGCAATCACGATGCGATTACGGACAGAAGGGGATGCTCCTCCGAACAGTGGTATAGCAAATAGAACTTTTGTTCATAAAATATGTTCTGTCAAGTGCCGCGTTTGACGGCGCACAATTCCCTTATTGTAGAGGCCATGGTCAATGCTCGTTTTGACTGTCAGGATTCTTAAAAATGCGATTTGAACAAAGTTATTGACTTTAGAACAAATTTTCTGAATGTTTTGTCAAATCCTATCGAAAGAGGCATCAGGGAATGGCATCAAATATTGCGCTCACAGGATTGGCCAAGGATTTGGCAAAGCGTGCGGAGACAGGGCGGCCCGTCAGGGTTGGCCTGATCGGTTCGGGCGAAATGGGAACTGACATCGTTACGCGCACCGCAATGATGGATGGAATTGAGGTTTCCGCGATCGCGGATATCAATCCGACCGCTGCCCACAAGGCTGTTGAAATCGCCCGGCAGAGCCGGGGGCACAGCCGCGATGTCGGGTCCGTCGATTTGTTGAATAGGACAATCGAAAAGGGTGAAACCGCGATTGCCGAGGACGTTGACCTCATTCTCAATTCTGGCCTGATCGACGTCGTCATCGATGCAACCGGTATTCCTTCGGTCGGTGCGGAAATCGGCCTGAAGGCGATGGAAAACGGCAAGCATCTGGTGATGATGAATGTCGAAGCAGACGTCACGATTGGCGCCTATCTGAGGCGGGAGGCCGAGCGTCTCGGCGTGATTTACAGCCTGGGTGCCGGAGATGAACCGTCGGCGTGCATGGAGCTGATCGAGTTTGTTTCGGCCATGGGGCACAGGATCGTCTGTGCCGGCAAAGGCAAGAACAACCCGCTCAACATTGACGCAACGCCCGATGACTACGCGGCTGAGGCGCGCGAACGCCATATGAACGCGCGCATGCTTGTTGAGTTTGTCGACGGTTCGAAAACCATGGTTGAGATGGCCGCGATTGCCAACGCCACGGGTCTTGTGCCGGATTGCGATGGCATGCACGGCCCGGCTGCCGGTCCGAAAGAGCTGGCAAAGACACTCATTCCAACGAAAGACGGTGGTATTCTGTCAGGGATCGGCAAGGTCGATTACTCGGTCGGCAAGAATCTTGCGCCCGGTGTTTTCGTTGTTGCCGAGGCGGAGCACCCGCGAATCTGGGAGCGCATGACCGACCTGAAAATGGGCGATGGGCCGTATTTCGGCTTCATCCGCCCCTATCATCTGACATCGCTGGAAGTGCCGCTGACCTGCGCGCGCGCCGTACTCTACAACAAGGCGGACATGGTTCCGCTTGATCGTCCTGTCGCCGAGGTTTGTGCTGTTGCCAAACGCGATTTGAAGCCCGGCGAAAAGCTGGACCAGATTGGTGAATACACCTACCGGGCCTGGGTCATGGAAGCCTCGAAAGCCCGCGTGGCGAAGGGCAGGCCAGCCGGCCTTCTGTCAGGTTCGCTGGTCACGGCCCCGATCAGGAAGGGCGAGTTGATCACCAGCGACAATACAAGATTGCCGGAAGATTCACGCATCGCCGCGTTGCGCGACCTGCAAGATCAAATCCTATTTGGAAAAGAGGTTGCCCATGCATGAGGAAAACCGTCCTTACGCTATCCGAACCTATACCCCTGCGGTGCTGAAGGAAGCCCTTCGGAAGATGTATCTGATCCGCAAGTTCGAGGAAGGCGCCGAACAAAGCTACATGCGTGGCCTGATCCACGGAACAATGCACCTTTCCATCGGCCAGGAGGCATCTGCCGTTGCATCCTGCATCTCTCTCAGTGACGAGGACAAGATCACATCCACGCACCGTGGTCATGGCCATTGCGTGGCCAAAGGCGCCGATCTGGGCCGGATGTTCGCCGAGTTTTTCGGCAAGGAAACGGGTTATTGCCGGGGGCGCGGCGGTTCCATGCACATCGCCGATGTTGCAAAAGGCAATCTGGGCGCCAATGGCATCGTTGGCGGCGGCCTGCCGATATCGGTTGGCGCCGCGCTATCGGCCAAACGGCTTGGCACCGGTGCTGTTACCGTCTGTTTTTTTGGAGATGGCGCCAACAATGAAGGTGCGTTTCACGAGGCGCTGAACATGGCCTCGGTCTGGAAGCTGCCTGTCGTTTTTGTCTGCGAAAACAACAAGTATGGCATGTCGACATCGGTAGAGCGATCAACCGCTGTCAAGAATATCTCCGAGCGTGCCGTCGCTTACAACATGCCCGGTGTAACCGTCGACGGAAATGACTTTTCCGCCGTGGCCGAGGCCGTTGATACAGCTGTCGCGCGGGCGCGCGCCGGCGAGGGCCCGAGCCTTGTCGAGAACCTGACTTATCGTTGGCGGGGACACTCGAAGTCAGACCGGAACCGCTACCGCACAAAAGAAGAAATCAATGAATGGATGGGGCGGGATCCGATCCCGCGCATGGCCGCTTTGCTCGTTGAACACAAGATTCTGACCGAAAGCGACGTTGCCGCGCTTGAGAGCGAGGCAGAACAGACGATCAAGGATGCAATCGCCTTTGCAAGTGAAGGAGAGGATCCGAAGATCGAAGAAGCAACCCGTTACGTCTATACAGAAGGCCCTTTGGCATGAGCGCTGAAAAATCTCCTGACCGTCGTGAGCTGTCGTATGCGGAGGCCATTCGCGAGGCGATGGATATCGCCCTTGCAGCTGATCCGCGCGTTATACTCATGGGCGAAGACATCGGTGTTTATGGCGGCGCCTTTCAGGTCACCGGCGACCTCGTTCACAAATATGGGACTGATCGGGTCATGGATACGCCCATTTCCGAGCTTGGTGGTGCCGGCGTTGCCGTTGGCGCTGCCCTGACCGGCCTTAGGCCGATCTTCGAGTTCCAGTTCTCTGATTTTGCCGCACTGGCGATGGAGCAGATTGTCAATCAGGCTGCAAAGGTGCGGTACATGCTGGGCGGGGCCGTTTCAGTGCCGCTCGTCATGCGCTTTCCGGCCGGTTCCGGCACAGGTGCGGCAGCACAGCATTCGCAGAGCGTTGAGGCCTGGCTTGGCCATGTGCCGGGGCTGAAGGTGGTGCAGCCGTCAACGCCCGAGGATGCGAAGGGCATGCTTTTGGCGGCGCTGGAAGATCCCGATCCCGTGATGATTTTCGAACACAAAATTCTCTATAAGATGAAGGGACATGTTCCTGAAGGGCAATACACAACGCCGATCGGGAAGGCTGCCGTGCGGCGCACCGGTCAGGACGTGAGCATCGTTGCGACATCTTTGATGGTTCACAAGGCCTTGTCTGCCGCGGACCAACTGGCAGCAGAAGGTATCGACTGCGAAGTCATCGACCTGCGGACGGTGCGACCGATGGACCGGGAGACGGTTTTGGCTTCGGTGCGCAAAACCGGGCGTTTGATCTGCGTTTACGAAGGCGTCAAGACGCTCGGCGTGGGGGCCGAGGTCAGCGCCATGGTTGCTGAAAGCGATGCGTTCGATTTTCTCGATGCCCCAATCGTGCGGCTTGGCGGCAGCGAGTCCCCGATCCCCTACAATCCGGAACTAGAAAAGGCTGTTGTTCCGCAGGTTCCGAATATCCT
Organism: Martelella sp. AD-3; assembly: GCF_001578105.1. GTDB lineage: Bacteria > Pseudomonadota > Alphaproteobacteria > Rhizobiales > Rhizobiaceae > Martelella. The sequence continues at coordinate 1,634,090 of NZ_CP014275.1, forward strand.
CGAGGCCGCGCGTAATATCGCTAAAGGACGAATCTGATGCCGGTTGAAGTCATTATGCCGAAAGTCGACATGGATATGGCCAGCGGCAAGGTCGCGACATGGCATGTCCTGTCCGGCGAGCATGTTGAAAAAGGCACGCCTCTGTTTGATATCGAGACCGACAAGGCGGCGATGGAGGTTGAGGCGGAAGCATCGGGCATACTGCATCATCTCGTTGCGGAAGGGGTTGATGTTCCCATTGGCCAGCCTGTCGCCTGGCTTTATCAGGAGGGGGAGGAAGTCGGCGAACCGCCAACGGCTGTGCCGCTTGCGGCAAGCGAAGACAAGAAGGCATCCCCGCCAGCGGACGAAACGGAGCGTGATCCTGTTTCGGCTGTTAAGGCCGATCGTGTTGAACCGCAGCAGGATGGCGCTGCCGACAAAGTCCGGGCAACGCCACTGGCGCGCACGATCGCGCGGGACGCCGCCGTGGAGCTAACCGAGATTGCGGGCACCGGCCCGCGTGGACGCGTTCAGGCCGCTGACGTGCGCGGAAAGATCGATGCACGCCAGACAGAGACGCCAGCGCTTCAGTTTCAGGCTGAAAGCGGTCCTCTCAATATTTCAAGGTCGCGTGCTGACAAGGGCATACCTGTTGTTCTGATCCACGGCTTTGGCAGCGATGCGAGCGCGTGGAAGCCGTTGGAAGCCTATCTTAAGGGGCGACCGGTCATTCGCATAGAATTGCCAGGGCACGGAAAATCTCCGAAGCTGCGCATTGATAGTTTTGCCGAACTCTCCTCTGTGGTGCGCCGGGCTTTCGATACGCTGGATATCGAGCGCGCGCATCTGGTCGGGCATAGCCTTGGCGGTGCGCTGGCATTGTCACTGGCAGATACACGGTCCAAGTCCATCGCTTCGTTAACGCTGATTGCGCCGGGCGGTCTTGGACCGGAGGTGAACGGTCCTGCCCTTGAGGGGATATCGCGATCAACGCGGGCGGAGAGCCTGGGGCCGTGGCTCAAGGAGTTGGTGTTTGACGAGACGATGATTACGGACGGGTATGTCAAAGCCGCCATGGCTTCGCGCAAGGATCCGGCGCTGCGAGCCGCGCAGGCCAGACTGTGCGATACCTTGTTTCCCGACGGTGTTCAGTCGTTTGACCTTAAAGCGGCGATTGGCCGGGTTGACGTTCCCACATGTCTTATCTGGGGGAAGAATGATGCCATTATTCCATGGCGACATGCGTTGCGCGCTCCGGGAAATATTGCCCTTCATCTTTTCGACGGGGTTGGCCACACGCCACAATTTGAAGCACCCGCCGAGGTTGGCAAGATATTGCGTCAAGTCTATGATGGCGCATCATAAAATCTTGCCAACAGGACAGGACAGATGCCGGACAGCCAGAGCAATGAATCCGCCGGGTCGCGCGGTCGCAGTTTCGGGACCGCGGGCGATGAGTTACGGGTTCGTGCCGCATGGCTTTATTATGTCGAAGGTCTGACGCAAGCCGAGGTTTCCAAAAAGCTCGGTGTCAACCGGATCATGATCACACGATTGCTGTCGGAGGCCCGCGGCCGGGGTGAGGTCATTATTCGCATAAAGTCTGATCTGGCACCGTTGATGAAAATCCAGAGAAAACTGGAGGATCGTTTTGGGCTGCAAGAGGCTGTTGTTGCGCCGCTATCCGATACGGAGAGTGATCCTACACGTGCTGTTGCGGCTGTGGCAGGAGGATTTGTTTCGGAGCTGATGACCAATAATCTGACGGTCGGTGTCGGCTGGGGGCGAACATTGCATGCGATGTTGCCTTTTGTCGAAGGCAAGAAGCTCGATGGTGTGCGCATCGTCTCACTGCTTGGCGGCATTGCGCAGGCGCGGCGTTTCAATCCGGCAGAATTTGCCTGGCAATTTGCCGAGCTTTTCGACGCGGAAGGCTTTTTGGTGCCTGCGCCGGCGCTTGTCGATAGCGCGCAGACAAAGCATGCGCTGCTTGAGCATTGCGGCCTCGATCAGGTTCTGCAAATGGCTGAAACCTGCGATGTCGCACTTGTCTCCTGTGGCGGGATATCAACCCTGACCACGTCGTTCCGGCTCGGGCATGTCTCGGAAGCGGAACGCCAGTCGCTGATCGAGGCCGGCACGGTTGGCGATATTCTCTATAATTTTCTGGATAAGGATGGTCATTCGGTTGACCACCCCGTCAATGCGCGTGCCATGTCGCCATCGATTGAACGGCTGATACGGATCAAGAAGAAAGTTCTGATCTCCGGGGGAATGGAAAAGACCGAGATGATCCTCGCCACGTTGAAGGCGCTGCGGCCCAGTACCCTGATTACCGACGAATTGACGGCGTTGCGCCTTCTGGAAATGTCGCACTGACTGAGCGTGTCCTGAAGCACTGGCTTGTCGTTGGGCAATATTGTGTCCGTCATCGAATGATTTTGGACAGAATGGCGTTTGGATTTCAGGAGGCTCTGGCTCGTCTGATTTGTTGATTTAAGCTGCGTTTGCGTGATTGTAATGCGCGAAAGGGCTGAATAGCCCCGCGAATTGTAGACACCTTCCTGCCTAAAAATGAGGTAAGAAGGCGATCATGAGCAAATCGAATTTCAGTGACGATTTCAAACGCGATGCCGTGCGTCAGACCACGGAACGAGGCTATCCGGTATCGAAGTCTCTCAGCGGCTCGGCGTAAGCCAGCATTCGCTCTATGCGTGGAAGAAGAGGTTTGCCGGCTCGACGCCACAAGCCAGCGCCGAGTCCGAGGAGATCAAGCGGCTTAAGAAAGAGTTGGTTCGCGTCACAGAGGAGCGCGATATCCTAAAAAAAGCGGCCGCGTACTTCGCCAGGGATGCAAAGTGAAGTACGCATTTATCGCCCTGCATCGGCTGCAGTTTTCGGTGCGGACGATGTGCCGGCCTCTCCGGGTTCACTCAAGTGGATTTTATGCTTGGCTCAAAGCACCGCTGAGCAAGCGGGCCATCGAGGACAGGCGACAGACAGAGCTGTTGAGGTCTTCGTGGGAAGACAGCGGCAAGGTTTACGGCTACCGCAAACTGCATGATGACCTGCTGGATCAGGGGGAGACGTGCTGCCCGAACCGGGTTTCGCGCCTGACCCGTCTTGCCGGCATCAAGGCCCAGATTGGCTATAAGCGACGTCCCGGAAGCTACAGTGGCAAACCTTCTGTTGCCGTCGACAACACGCTCGACAGACAGTTTGACGTGGAGGTGCCGGATATCCGAGGTGCGCATCGACGTCGAGATCGCGACGCCGGATGATGCCGTGACGGCGCTTCGGGCTGACGAGGCCGATATCGCGCTGGCTTTCAACATGAAGCCCCAGCGCGACGTTCATGTCCTCTGGACCGACGACCTGCCGCTCCACTGCATCGCCGCGCCCCGCCATCCGATCGCCGGTCGGAAGGAGGTGAAGCTTGCCACGGTGCGCGACCATGCGATTGCCGTACAAAGCCCGGCGCTGGCGATCCGGCGTATACTTGAGGCCCATCACGGCTGGATTTTTTCCGAAAACCGCCCGCCCGTGGTGACCGATTCGCTGCAGCTTCTCAAACAGCGCGTCCTTTCCGGCAGCCATGTGGCGCTGACCTCCGAACTCGACACCGCCCAGGAACTGCTCGACGGCACGCTGGTCGCCATTCCGGTGAAGGGGCTCACCATCGGCCAGCAAACCATCTCGCTCGGCATCAGCGCCCGCCGCCCCCTGCCACTGATCGCCACAAAGGTGGCCGACCTCTTGGCAAAGGATGTGGTTGGGATCCTCTCGGAAGTGCGCGCAAGAGAGACGAAGGCGTGACTATCCCGGCAGGGCGTGTTGTCCGGTTTGTTATCTTTCAGGCCAAAATCCCTACACATGGTGGCCTGAAGGCAGGCCGCAGGCGATTTTCGCCAAACTTGAGATGCCTAACGTCTGGGCTGACAAAACAGTGTCCAGATCCTGCCCCCGCAACCACTCTGCAGCGTGATATATTACTATGTGTTTCAAAATGAAGATTCAGGTCAATGCCGAATTTGGGCGGCCGCCTTGCACCTATGCCAGCCGTTCAGAAGCTTGCCCGAGCGACCTGCCGTTCGTTGCGGCACTGTGAAAGGCACAGGGTGTAGATGAAGCCGGCAGATTCTGCGCGACGCGCGAAGGGCCGTCTCAAACAGGCATACGCTTAGGGCGCAGACGCGTAACGCTTCGACCCATCAGGCTTATCTCAAAGAGATAAACCGGTGAGCCTCCGGGGGCGTTCAGTCGTTTCCGCTCGCGAGTTGCAAGCCTGCCCAAGTGGCATATTTGTCGCCGGTCTCACGGATATGGGTATAACGTTTAAGGCTCACCCAGGACCTGTGTCCGCTGACCGCTGCGACATGCGGGATGTTCCAGCCCATCTCGAACAGGCGCGAGATGCCGTCATGGCGCAGATCGTGGAAGTGCAAGCCTTCAATTCCGAGTAGCTTGCAAGCCCGTGTGAAGTTCGCTGTGATTGCAGCCGGGGAGTAGGGGAAAATTTCCGATTTACGCTTGGGCATGCTGTCAATGATACGGATGGCTTCGTCGGGCAGGTCGACCCATGTATCATTGCCGAGCTTCTCACCCGGGTGCTTCATGTCACGAACCAGGATGCGTTTGTGTTGTTTCTGGAAATCTGCCCAGGTGAGGCGGGTGATCTCTGCCTGTCGGCGGGTCGAGAAAAGAGCGAAAACGATCACCTTGTGCATTGGCATGGCCTGAGGTGTTCTTCGTCGCCGATCGATGAAATGCGTCAATAATCGGTCGAGTTCGTCGAGGGTGGGTCTGCGGTGCCGCTGAGTTGAGCGGGATATGATCCCCATGCGGCGCGCCACCGTGATGGCGTCTCTCGTTTCCCTGTCGTCAAGCCGAAAGTCCCACATCGGCCGCGCGATGGCAAATATGGAGGCGAGGTGGCTTGCGTAATTCCCGACGGTTTGTGGCTGCCCGGGAAGGGACTGAAGGAATTCGATGATATTCTTCGACCTGATGGCGGAGCAGGACATGTCGGCGATCGGATAGGTCGAGATGGTCTTCAGGACTTGTGCCTTCGTGCGTCCGATTTCTTTGACCGCTTCATCTATATAGCGCTCGATGGCCTTGGACAGCGGTGGGTCGTGTGCGTTTAACTCCTCCAGTGCGCCAGGTCTCGCCAGCTCTTTTTCGCGTTTCTTTATCCATGCGGCTGCAGCTGGGCGTCTGTCAAAGGTCTTTGTTTCATGATAGACGGAGCCCTCGCGCATAACCCGTACACGTGCCCTGTAGCTTTGACTTCCATCCCTGCGTTTGCGTGTGGTAATTGAGCCCAGATTGGCCTCCATGTTTGGTCCACGAGGTTGTGTTTGGTCCTCGGGACCAAATCCAGTGTCAAAATCAGCGGATTCTGAGCATAATGAGCTGGAATAAGACGGATTATCAGGTTCTGATAAGTGACTGAAAAAAATAAGAAAAGAGAGTTTCAGGCGGCTTCCCGCTTTGCCGTGGCGCCTATGATCGATTGGATATTCGGTCGAAATTAGCTATATTTTTTAGATAGTTAGTTTTTTTGTAGCAAAATGTGTAGCGAATAAGCTCTTTTGTTCTTTTTTCGTTCTCATTTCAGGTGCAGGCTGTTTGCCGAAAAGACGAGATCGGAATATCTGAAAAAGGGCCGACTGCTGACTGGCAGGTTTGGTATCGCCATTTAGCGAAGCGCCCATTCGGGCTCGAGAGGTACATCGGGTGATCGGCTCTTAGTCCGGAGCTGCCATTGGCTTCCGACATTGGAGCCAGTATTTACTCCCGTCTACCAACTTTGCACCGTACCAAATGCGCTCCATGATTGGCTCGAGTATCTGGAGGGTGCGATGTCTGAAATGGTGTGTGTTTGCGGCTGCGGTGAGACCACACGCGGAGGACGATTCCGCCCAGGCCATGACCAGAAGCTTCGAAAAGCGATTGAAGATGTTGGCGGCGGATTAGAATACCTACGTGCAATCGCCGAAGTCTACGTCCTACGCTCTATAACGACTAATAAATCAGAGTGATGGCCGTCTCCTTACGGTTAATCGCATCGGGAGCCGCGCGCCACAAACGGCACGGTTCAGACGCGACACCCACCGATAGCCCATTCTTGGACAGATACTTAGATGCGAGGCCTGCCGGTTGCCAATTCTGACAGCGCTGGCGAAGAGGAATTCTGTTTATTCAAAGCTGCACTTATTGAGCGAGCCGGCTTTTTCAGCTAACTCTTTGAATGAATTCGCGAGGATTAATATGCTGCTGCCTCTTATCCAAAACACTCATGTTTACCAGCGCGCACTAAATGCAACTACTGTGAAGCCTTATAGTGCTCTCAAATTGGAGCACGTCGTTGATACGATAGGGCAGGCTTTGAAACATGTTCACGGCCAGGGTTTTTTTATTGAATACACCCGTCATGGACCAGAGCACACAGCGGAGTTGGTGAACTCCCTCGATTGGATCATCGAAGACAATCAAAAGTCCAATCTTCGTGATGCTGATTACCTTTTCTTGCTTTTGGCATGCCTATTGCACGATCTCGGCATGCTCACCACACAAGAGGAATTCCAGAAAAGAGACCTCAAGAGCTTGGCTCATTTTGAGGGCAGCCTTTCTACATTTGATCGCGGCCGGGAATTTCTTGCCGCCATCCCTCCTAAATACCCGTATCGGGAAGAGCTAATATTTGAGGAGTTCATTCGAAATCACCACGCGGCACGCATTCGGAGTGCTTTGCTCAGGGACAACGCGTCAGACATAGGTGATGTGTCAAAGATCGCGGATTTGTTGAAAGGGGTCTTTCACGATTTCGACCAGAAGTGTCTGGGAGACCTCGCGTTGATCTGTGAAAGCCACCACAAAGATGACCTTGATGATTTAAAGAAATATCAGATCAAGTCGGTGCACGGACCATCGTCAGAAGCGCAAATCAACGTCCAAGCAGTTGCCATTCTGCTTCGAATTGCAGATGTCCTACAGATAGGCACCGGACGTACACCTTCGGTGGACTTCTCAATTATAAGCCCAAGCAATCCAATCTCGCACTTGCATTGGATGAAGGAAATGGGCGTCAGGCGCGTTGAAGGGGAGACCGTTCCCGCTAAGGCGCCGGATGAGCGTGACGCTCACGTAATCAAAATTTATGGTCGCTTCGAAGAAGCAGAACCTTTTTTCGCGCTCCAAAACCACCTTAAGTTTGCAGGAAGCGAGCTACTACGTTGCGTGAAGTGGTCTAGTAACTCTAAATCAGGAGCTCAACATTATCAGTTTCTTTGGGATCGGATTGATGGCACTGAAATTGAGACTTATGGCTTTGAAAGAGAACAGTTTTCGTTTCAGATTGACCGTGAGAAGATCCTCAATCTCCTAGTTGGCCACACGCTCTACAACGATACGCGAGTAGTTTTGCGTGAACTAGTTCAAAACTCCGTTGATGCAGTCCGACTAGAAAAACATAAAAAAGATTCTGCGACATACTCTCCAAAAATCTCTGTGGAGCTTGAACCCGAAGAAAGAATACTCGTTATTGCCGATAACGGAACAGGAATGACTGCAGCGACCATAAAGTCGCATCTTTTGACAGTGGGCTCGTCATATTATTCTACTGAAGACTTCGGAAAGGCGTTCCCTGGTTTTACAGCGATTAGCCGATTCGGAATTGGCATACTGACTGCGTTTATGATCGCTGATGAAATCGAAATAACAACAAGTCATCCGGACGAGCCCAAAGCTCGCCGTATAAATATCAACGGCCCCTCCGGGACATATCTTATTAAACTTGTAGAGAAGAGTCAGCTTCCGTCAAGCTTTATAGATAAGGAACACGGCACGCGAATAGAGCTGAATTTGCGCCCACAATCCCGCGAGATCGATTTATCGGCTGAACTATCCCATTGGTTCGCGTTTCCCGACTGTGAGTTAACAGCAAGGGTTGGGCAGCAGGAAAGAAAAACCATTGGCTTTGACCATCCCGTCGACTTCCTTACCGAGGTCATGAATGCTGTCAATACACAGCAGAATGGAGCAATGAGCTTTCGGGACTACGAGGTGTTGCGATGCGACGTGCCCGGAATGTTTGATGGCGCGTATCTAGTTCGGCGCTCTCGATACAGCAAGCGGGCTTACATTGCACGGACAGACGAGTTTAATCGGCGACGTCAAGCAGAAGACGGCGAGCTCACCGTCAGAGAGTGCGGCGTATTCCTACAAGGCGTGCGCGTGCTTGGAGGTAGCCCAGGCTTCCAATCTGAAGGCCCCGTCGCAGTCATCAACGGTGTCGGACCCCGAGTACCTAAAACAAACGTTGCGAGGTCTGGCATCGAACAGGGCCCTGAGTATCAAGCATTTCTGAAAGCGCTTTACGGAATTTACTTGGCTCATAGCAGAAAGGAAGTTGATGCTTGGAGCTTAGAGACGGGCAACACCTCGTTGACAACTAGAGGTCGTAAGCTTTCAAATCTCGTTCTCAATCTTTCATCTAATACAATTGCCGTAGATCAAAAGATATTCCAGCAACAAATCGATGATGAAAAACGGATAGTTGTAGAAGTAATGGGTGAAAGAAAACTTATTAGCCGCACGGAACTTCTTGATTTGGAAGAATTCGATACCATAGAGTCGAAGTTCATGCGGACCGCAGAGGATCTTATTGAAAATCTTTCAGCCACAAAATCTCTAGACGACATCATTACATCTTTGGAACTTCCAACGATTGATGTGTTGTCGGATACGATTTTGACTGAGGCTGGCGGTAACCTTGACGAAAGAGCCTTGGCCCGGGTCAAGATAGGACGCTTGAATTTTGACGAGGCCTCTCTTCAGCTAACAATCAACTGGCGGAAAGTGGAAGATGGTCAGGATAGTGACCTAAGGCGACTAAAACCGGATATGAAGCGTTCCACTAACGGATCAAGGAGGTCTATAATTCTTGTTGCCTCAGAGGCTATAGGGAACGATTGCAATTGGTCAGAGGACACTATTCTCGTCTGTGAGTACGGGTGTTTCGTACACCCCAAGAACTCGCAAATCGAACTCTTGGAACGACTGTTGACCGAAGACCAAAGTAATGACGAACCACCGGAATTCAAGCTGGCGTTTACACACGCTATCTTGCAGTTGTGGCCCCATGATCAATACGAACACACTAGATCGCTTGAGGAGATTGCAGCGGCGTATGGTCGCGGTGATGCGGAAGCTCTACTCACGGCGCTAAAAGAGCATGTCGCTCCGTTTCGTTCTATGCGAGCCATAAGAGTTGGCAAGGATGAACAACTATGGTTTTGATTGAGGAACTGGAGCGGAATATTGATTGGTATAGAGGAAAAGGGAAGACCTATAAGAGATTATCGTTCATCGTAAGAATGCTTTATCTCGGATTGTTCACCGCATCGCTCGCATGTATGGCGCTAATTGGAGCCGGTGTAGCGACAGTTATACTTGGAATATTAGGGGGGGCTGTATTTCTTATCGACAGAACATTCAACATCACGCGTAATTGGGTTGAATTTTCTTACCTAGAAGTGAGTCTCAGTGGGGCAGTGGCAGTAATGCGCTTTCATAAGGAGAGAGGAGATACAGAAGCCATGTTGGAGCATTTCAATCTCGCAATCAAGAAGGTAGAAAACGAGACTTTGGGCTGGCAGGCTGACGTCACACAAGGCATACGAGAGCTAAAAGGTCTATTCGAGACAAATGTACGGCCTGCGCAAAAGTAAATCGAAAGACGTTCAGAAATCCAAAATCCAGAACTACATTGACACGAAGATCGACGCATCGTGTCCACGCATTTTCCATCACGGATGAGATGCGCCGAGAGTATTATCGGAAGAATTCTTCAATTGGATCATTGCCGTAAAGCTCGTTCTGAATTGGCTCAGTTTATTTGAACAGTCTTGTGCTTGTTCTTAAGTGGTTTTCGGCCTCGTTTTTGCTGCCGCTGATGTTGCAGGCCGCGCGTTGCAGTAAGCCTGATACGGTGTCTTCCGGTCAACTGTTGATTTGCGCTGAGAACTGACCCGGGATTGCGGGAAATTATCACTGAGATTTGACCCATGTTTCAATCACCCCTCGCGAGGTTCAAGCGGGGGTTCTGGAGTGATCGACATGGCGTTATTGAGCGTAATTCGGCGCTGGCATTTTCGAGAGCATTTATCGATCCGGGAGATTTGTCGCAGGACCGGCCTATCCCGGAATACCGTCCGGAAATATCTGCGACTTGACGGCGTTGAACCGAAGTTCAAAGTCCCGGAGCGGCCGAGCAAGCTTGATCCGTATGCGGATCGGCTGTCGGCCTGGCTGAAGACGGAGTCAAAGAAGGGCCGCAAGCAAAAGCGCACCTTGAAGCAACTCCATGCCGACCTGATGAGCCTCGGCTATGAGGGTTCCTATTGCCGTGTTGCAGCCTTTGCCCGGGAATGGAAGGCGGACCGGCAAAGGGAATTCCAGACGACAGGGCGCGGAACGTTCGTGCCTCTGGCATTTGAGCCGGGCGAAGCCTTCCAGTTCGACTGGTCTGAAGATTGGGCCATCATCGACAATGAGCGCACCAAGCTGCAGGTAGCGCATACCAAGCTGAGTTATAGCCGCGCCTTTATCGTCCGGGCCTACCTCCTGCAGACGCACGAGATGCTGTTCGACGCCCACAATCATGCATTCCGCGTCTTCGGCGGCATTCCAGGACGTGGGATCTACGACAATATGCGCACGGCGATCGACAAGGTCGGCCGTGGCAAGGATCGCGACGTCAACGTCCGTTTCCTGGCGATGGCCAGCCACTATGTGTTTGAGCCCGAGTTCTGCAATCCTGCATCCGGCTGGGAGAAGGGACAGGTCGAGAAGAATGTGCAGGATGCACGCCATCGATTCTTCCAACCCATACCCCGCTTCCCGTCATTGGAAGCCCTGAACGATTGGCTTGAGCTTCGCTGCAAGGAGTTCTGGACCAAGACCCCGCATGGTCAGATGCGCGGCACCATCGCCGACATCTGGGCTGAGGAGGCTCAGGTATTGATGCCTCTCTCCCGGCCATTCGACGGGTTTGTCGAATATACGAAACGGGTCACACCGACCTGCCTCGTGCATCTGGAACGCAATCGCTACAGCGTCCCGGCATCCTTCGCCAACCGGCCGGTGAGCATGCGGGTTTACCCGGAACGTGTTGTGATCGCTGCAGAAGGTCAGATCGTTTGCGAGCATCGCCGCGTCATCGATCGATCCCATGACCGGCCGGGACAGACGATTTACGACTGGCGGCATTATCTGGCGGTGGTGCAACGCAAGCCAGGTGCCCTGCGCAATGGCGCGCCATTCGCCGAACTCCCCGGTGCATTCCGATCCTTACAGCAATACCTGCTCAAGAGGCCGGGTGGTGATCGTGAGATGGTCGATATTCTGGCGCTGGTCCTTCAGCACGATGAACAAGCGGTGCTCTCGGCCGTGGACCTGGCGCTGAAGTCAGGCGTTCCGACCAAGACGCATGTACTGAACCTGCTGCATCGCCTCGTCGACGGTAAACCCTGTACGCCCCTCACCATTGATGCACCACAAGCCCTGACGCTCACCAATGAGCCCAAGGCCAATGTTGAACGATACGACACCCTGAGAAAGACGGAGGCTCGCCATGCGCCATAACCCCGCAAGCGGCGCGATCGTCATCATGCTGCGTCAATTGAAGATGCATGGCATGGCCCAAGCCGTCGGCGAGCTCACCGAACAAGGATCGCCGGCATTCGAAGCGGCAATCCCCGTCCTGTCACAACTCCTCAAGGCCGAAACCGCCGAGAGGGAAGTCCGTTCGACTGCCTATCAGCTCAAGACCGCACGCTTTCCAGCCTACCGTGATCTGAACGGCTTCGACTTTGCCAGCAGTGAGGTCAACGAAGCGCTTGTGCGCCAGCTCCATCGCTGCGAGTTCCTCGACGCCGCCAACAATATCGTTCTGGTCGGCGGTCCCGGTACAGGTAAAACGCACATTGCCACCGCGATCGGCGTTCAGGCCATTGAGCATCACCACAAGCGGGTTCGGTTCTTCTCAACAGTCGAACTGGTCAACGCGCTGGAACAGGAGAAGGCCCAAGGCCGCCCGGGTCAGATCGCCAATCGCCTGGCTCATTCCGATCTCGTCATTCTGGATGAACTGGGATATCTGCCGTTTAGTGCCTCAGGTGGCGCACTGCTCTTCCATTTGCTGAGCAAACTCTACGAGCACACCAGCGTAATCATCACCACCAACCTCAGCTTCAGTGAATGGGCCAGCGTGTTCGGCGATGCCAAGATGACCACCGCGCTGCTCGACCGCCTTACCCACCACTGCCATATCCTCGAGACCGGAAACGACAGCTTTCGCTTCAAGAACAGCTCAGCTCATGAAACCAAAACAACAAAGGAGAGACGGAGGAACTTGACCACGACAACCGAATAGAACGTTATATAAAGGCGGGTCAATTCTCGGCGCAAATCCCGGGTCAGTTCTCAGCGCAAATCAACAGCCATGCTCGCCGTCGGATGCGCGTCTTTTATGCGCAGGTCTATTTCCGATGCAACATATTGTGGTTTCGCAGTGCCATTTCGTGCTGACGATCAATGTAGTCGGCCAGATCGTTGATATGAACGTACTTCTGGGATTTCTGGGAAGGTTCTGCCTGGGTGATCGGTATCTCGATATCGCCGAGCGCCACTTTCCGGAGGAATTTTGCCGGGGTGAGGTGGGCAAAATAATCCTCACAGACTTGCTCGACTGTGACTGTTGCGCGTCCCTCATACTGGATCATCAGAAAGAAGATTGTTTTCGGTCGAGGGGAGGTGTTGTCCGGGATCATCGCTGTTTCCTCCAGTTTTCAAAATCTTTGACCATCTCGCGCCAGCGCGCGGCGGCTTGGTTGCTTGTGTTCAGATCGGTTCGGCTTGAAATTGCGAGGACAGAGCGCACTCGCGCTGCGACGCGATCATCTGTCAGCGGGCGGGCGAGGGCGTGTCGGGCTTCCATGAATGCCTTGAAGGCCGGCTCGCTGCATTTCATGGCGCATTCGCCGGCATAGTTCTTTGCCGGCCTGCCGCCTCTCGCTTCCAGTTCCATCTGCAGGCGTTCGATTTCAGTCCGGCGCCTTCGGTCGAGCTTGGCCGCTGCGTCAATCATGCGGATCAGATCGGCCGGTATCTCGATATGCTTGAGCAGCAATTCACGGTTGGACGCTGGGCAAGCTTGAGGGATGGTGCTGATGATATCCGGTTCGGTCGTATCCACGCCGTCTATCTCCAGATGCAATGCTTCGTGATCGGTCGAGATCTGGTCTATCGGCACAGCTGAGAGCACTAATTCCCGGTAGGCTGAAAGGCGTTCTTTGGCTCCAAGGTGTTGTGATGTCATCACGTTCTACACCGCCAATGCAGCAAGTGCTGCTTCGATAGATGCGAGTTGGCAAATCGTAATGAAGGCTAAGGCGATTGTGCCGATGATGACAGCTACCAGGCTGGCCCGGTGAAGCAGCAGGCAATCATCGATTGTAAGCGGATGTCTGTGCGGCGAACACAGCAGCATCTCCTCGGTTCGTTTGCGTCTCAGATAGTGTGCCGTTGTTCCGCTTTTTTTGGGGGTGGCCGAGCCTTCTTGCCGCCGAGACTGATACATTTTCATCAGGTGTGCGTCCCTTGCCATTTTCAGCAAGAGTGCAAAATGCACATTTTAAAGTCAAGCCATAATGTGCAATATGCACATAACGGTAGCCAAACGAGGTTGAGCGACGACTACGCTGAGGGCAAGAGCAGTGTTGGTGAGTGACGCTAGACCGGCTTTATCCAGTCAATAGGAGCTGCCCAACGGACGTGCTGATCTGGGATGTCTGAGAAGTTGGGATTGAGGCTCTGCAGGGTCCATGTATTGGCTTCGCTGCCCTGGCGGAGGATTTTTACGAAGATGCGTCCGTCGCCAAGCTCGGCTATACACCGCTTGTTGATCATGGTGTCTGGAGGCAGAAGTCGCGAGTAATAGAGCAGTGTCCCGTCCTCGTATGCGGGAAACATGGAATCCCCGCAAACCCTGACGGCTACGGTTTCCAGCGGCGCATTGCTCGGTACTTCCACATATTCGACATCGCCATTGTCAATTGCCTCCACCTCGGCACCCGCTCCAACTTTTCCTTTAAGCGGGACGCCTCGTCTGGGGCTGCTGCCTTCGCCAGTCAGCAGCCAAGCAGGGCTGATGCGAAAGGCCTTTGCGTACTTCTCTGCTGCGCGAGTGATGCCCCGCGTCCCGTTTTCATGCTGAATGTAGGTGTAGTAATTCCAGCCAAAAAACTTGGCTGCCGACTTTGCGTCGGAGAAGCCTCGGGCAATTCTGGCTTGCTCTAGCCGTTTCGATTCTTCTGGTCTGTCATCAAACACCATGATGTGCATATTGCACGGCGACGGTGTGCGTTTCGACTTGACTTTGAAGAGTGCGTTATGCACACCATCGTCCCATGATTTGCGAAATCGACATAAAGGAACTCCGTGCCCGCCGAGGCTGGTCTCGGAGCGAAATGGCTGAGTATTTCGGTGTCGACACGTCCACGGTGTGCCGTTGGGAGAACCTAGGCATACCTAAGCGCGGCGCAACCCGGAAGACTTTGCAACGAGAGTGGGCAGCATGCCTTGCCTCCGGGAGAGCGAAATGACGTTCTTGGGCGCGGAATCTTCCAGTCTCTGGTGTGCGATTTTCCCTCTCATTCGTTCGGCTATTGCGCTTCTCAGTGAACTCAGAGGCATGGGCGTGCTTGGCGGCGACAGTGCCTCGATAGCAGGTCCTAACCAGAAGCGCCGTGAATGCTTCCCCCAAAATCATTCTCACAATGAGGTGCTGTGATGGAGCGTTTGCTCACGCAGAAGGCTGTTGATGGTCTGCGCGAGGCTTCCCGCCGTTCGGTCGTGCAGGGCGGCGGGCCGGAGCGATTTCAACATTCTACGCGGGTGAAACAGAGTCTGATTTCCAAGTGCTGGAGCCATGACCCCAGCCGGAAAGGCCAGACTGTGATGGCAATCGACGTTGCAGTCGAAGCCGATATGGAGGCCGGCGCGCCGGTCATCGTCAGTGAAATGGCGCGTCTCCTGGGCTATCGGCTTGTGCGCGATGACGGGGCCGATAGCACCGGCGGCGGGCTGGACATTGCCGATATTGGAGCATTTCAGGACGCTTTCCACGCGCTGTCGCAATCCATGATCCAGGCCGTTGCCGACGGCAAGGTCGATCCGCGCGAAGCGGCCGAAATCCTCGAAAAATACGCGAACTTCATGCGGGTTGCCCACGCCGTGGAGAGCAAGGCGCATGGATGCGAGTGGGAGGGCTGAGATGACCAGCGAAACGCAAAGCCCGCCAGACACGAGCCCCTGCGATATCTCGTTCGTGTGGGGCTTTACTTTTGCAGCCGCTGCGGCGGCAACGACTACGATGACAGGCCGTTTGCCTGCGTCCACCCGAAAACGAAGGAAGGCACTGAAGCGATGGCGACACGAAAGACGAAAACGGCAACGACGGCGGCGAAGCGGGCGGAACCGCCGCCGGAAATGCAGCGTGAGGACCGGCGCATCGTCGCTGACAAGATTGCCGATGTCTATGACGACGCGGGCTATATCGCGCCGTGGACGGATGAACGCGTGGCGCAGGATCTTGGCGTGCCGCGCGCTTGGGTCGCGGAGGTGCGCGACTTCATGTTCGGGCCTGCCAACGAAAACCCGAAGCTTGCCGAATATCGGCGCCTGCACTCGGAATGGAAGGCTGACTACGAAAAGTTTCGCTCCGAGCTGGCGGCTCACAAGGCGGAGGGCAAGCGGCTGCACAATACCGCGCTCGATCTGCAGCGCCGTGCCGAGGAAATCGGCGTTCAGCAGAACCGGATCGTTCGGGAGTGCAGGCTGTGAGCGCGGTGAAGATTACCCGAATTCGCTGCCCGCATTGTGCAGGGCAGGGCTATCTGGCCGGTGACCGCCGCCGCTGCCCGGTGTGTTGCGGCAATGAGCGGATATCTGCCGATGATGCCCGTGCCTATGCCATGGCGCAACGGCGCATGTCGGACGCCAATGGCGCCGGCGAACTGTCATGGCCACAGAAGCGGAAATGCGCGGCGATTGCCGAGGGCATCTATGAGCTGTTGCAGGAACTGCCGCCCTGGCGGGCGCACCGGAGGGCGACGGGATGACCAAACGCATGATGGAGGCCTTGCCATGAGCGAGATGCCGTATGTCCGCTTTTACATGTCTGACTGGCTTTCTGCCACGCGCGGCATGAAGGCGGCTGAGATGGGCGTTTACTTCACGCTGCTGGCGCTGATGTATGAGCGGGGCGAACCGCTGACCGAGAACCACGAGCGGCTGGCGCGGCAGTGTGGCTGCACGAAAAAGGTGTTTTCCCAATACCTCGATGTGTTCCTCGATGACGGCAAAATCATCCGCTCCGGAGGCGGGCTCTGGAACCGCCGCGTGGAAAAAGAATTTCAATTTCGCGAAAAAAGTTCGGAGCAGGCAAAAGGGGCTGCGAAAAATCGCTGGGAAAAAGCGAATAAAAACAATGGCGGTTCGATGCGACCGCATAGCGACCGCAATGCGGATGCAATGCGTAAGCCAGAAGCCAGAGTTAAGAAAGAAAGTGTTCCTAAAGGAACACAAAAGAAATCGGCCAATTCGGTTCTCTGCGACGTGCTGTCGCCGGAGGTTGCCGATGCCGTTATCGAACATCGCAAAGCACTGCGCAAAAACCTGACCGTCCGGGCTGCCGAACTGCTCGCACGGCGGTTTGCGCTGATGCCGGATCCTGACGCTGCGGCGGAAACCATGATCGGTCGCGGCTGGCAGGGCTTTGAGCCGGCATGGATGCAGGAACGACAGCAGGGCGCGCCCCGGGCATCGCCGGCCAAGCCCACACGCGGCGACGAAATCAGGGATCACAATCAGCGCGCTCGGGACAGTTTGCGCAAACGGATGGGACAGGACGATGGCAGCGAAGATCGTAAAATTATCGACATCAGCCGGGGAGATTGGAAGGTTGCGCAAGGCTCTTGAGCCGGCAAACGAACGGCAGTCCGATATCATGCTCGATGCGCTGATGGACCGTGGCTTTGCGATTCCCGACAGCGTCAACGCAGACAAAGCCGGGCAGTTCTATGCCGAAGCGATGCGGGGCAAGCCAATCGGCGCGCTTCGCCGGGTGTTCGAGAACCTGCGGCTCGGCCGCTATCCGAAATTCCAGTCGTTTCTGCCCAAGCCTGCCGAGCTTTCAGCGCTTGTCGATGCGGCGGCGAAGCATGACCGCGATTTGCTGCGGATCGAGCACGAACAGGCGGAAGCGGCGAAAGAGCGGGAGGCGGAACGGGCGCGCCGGAAGCTGTCCCCGGAAGAACGCGAGCGCCGCCGTCGAAGGGCAAGAGCCGTGCGGGAGATGATCGGCACTGCGACCGAAGCGCGGAAGGTGGAGGAACACGAGGATGACTGAGGCTGAAAACCGCAAGGCCGTGCGCCGGGCCTTCCTGAAGTTCTACCGGCAATGGCCAACCTTCGGCGACGATAGCGACGAACGGGCATTTGCCGAATGGCAGACGCTCCAACCGGAAGAACGACAGGCTGCCGACGCCATGCTGCCGGGGTTTCTGGCATTCGAGGCGATGAACGGCCGCACGGTGAAGTTCGCGGCCAGCACCTATCTGCGCGAAAAGCGCTGGACGGCAGTGCCGGAGAGTCTGGAAGGCGCGGGCGGTTCGGTGATTGCCGCGACCTTCGGCAAGGCCTGGATGGCGGAACGCTTTGCCCGGCTTGGCGAACCATGCGCCCGGCTGCCGGCACTGACGCGGTTTCAGGAGCTGGAGATCGCCGAAGGCCGGGCAGACCGCAAGGCGCTTTGGCGCGAACGGATGGCCAAGATGGGCTGGACGTCCGTCAACGCCATGAACGATCAGGCCGTCCGCTTTCCCGGCAAGGGCATGCGGGTTTCCGGCGAAATCGCGCTGCTTGGCGCTGACTTCGAGGCGGTACGGGTCGGCAGCGATCAGTGGGCGGCATGGGAGGCTGAGCATGTGGCGCGCGGCTGGCCGTTTCTGCCGGAGATGGGGCGGGTGGAATGGGTTTACTTTCCGCCTCTTGGGGCCGGAACGCCGGGCGAAGCGCTGACTGCATTTTTCGACAAACTGGACAGGGCGAAACAGGTGGAGGCGGCGCAATGACGGAATATCGGAAGATCGGAACCTCGGTCGATCTGGCCTATGGCCTGAAATTCGAGGATCGGCTTCGGTTGATCCGCCTCTCCGGCCGAGCGGCGCTGGCCGAAGAGGCAGCGAAGGACGCGCCGTGGTATGTTTTGCAGGTGATGACCGGGCGGGAACAGGCCGTTTGCGATGCGCTGACGGAGTGTGGCGCCGAGGCGCTGTCTCCGACGCGAAAAGGGCCGAAGCGGCGACGCCGGCACAAGGTTCTGCCGCCGCAGGATATTCCACTGATGGCCGGCTATGTGCTGGTTCGGTTCTCCTTGTCGGAGACGGCGGTCAATGCGCTGCTGGGCTTCGAGCATGTGCGCGGGATGCTCGGCGGGTGGCTCAGCCCGTTTGCGCTGGAAAACGACCGGGTTGTCCGGATCATGCAGAAAGCCGGCGATGGCCGGTTCGACTGGGAGCGGGTCTCGAAGATCGTGGTCGTTGCCGGAGAGCGGGTGCGCATCGGCGAGGGTATGTTCGCGGGGCTTGAGGCCGAAGTGATCACCCCCAACAGCAAGGGCAAGGGCGACGTGGTGGTCGAGGTGGACATGTTCGGTCAGAAAACGCCCGTGAATTTACCTCTTGCAATTCTTGAAAAGTTATGAATTTTATAGATGCATTGGTTGATTCGGTTCTCAGTGACCTTCGCTCTCGCGCCCGAACCCCGCCCTCACGATAGCCGATCGGCAGATGCGATTGAGGGCCAGTGCGTAAGCTATGTCTTCTCCCCATTCGAATAGAGAATTTTGTACGCATAGTCGTATACTTTAGTTGCATATTTACTTATGTGCACGCGATGCGATATTATCGATGAAAAGCGGACGGGTGTGTTTCAGTCGGCAGGAGGCGGATCGCGAAAGCGGTCCGCCTTTTTGCGTTAGGGCAAAAGGGAATTTCGCCGATGCTCTCCGCCCATATCGACATCGACCTGACGCGCTTCGAGGCGAAGCTGACGTCTGCGCAGCGCCGTGACCTGCCGAAGGCGGAAGCGCTGGCGCTGAACTGGCTGGCCTATGACGGCATGCGGGATGTGCGGGCGAAGATGAAGGTCGTGTTCGACCGGCCGACAGCACGGGCCATTCGCGGGATCGTCTATGACAAGGCGAGCGAGCGCAATCCGGTGTCGGCTGTTGTGGTTGGCGGATCGGGGCGCAAGGGCGGGCTGCCGGCGGCGGCCTATCTTGGCCCGGAAATCCATGGCGGCATGCGGCGGCACAAGTCGTTCGAGGAACAGCTCATCGGTCGGGGGCTGATGGCCCGCAATCAGGTGGCCGTGCCGGCGGACCGGACACCGCTCGACCGCTACGGCAACATGACGCAAGGGTTCTTGAACCGCGTGATGCGGGATCTTCGGATCGACTATCGCGGGGCAGGGTCGACCCGGGTTGCAAGCGGTTCGAAACGGCGCAAGCGCCGGGCAAAGCCGAACCAGTTCTTCGTGCCGGAAGGGCGGTCGGACCTGTTCCCGGGCGTCTGGTTCTCGGGGCGGACGGAGCGGGAGTTCTATCCGGTCATCCTGTTCGTGCGGATGACGTCCTATTCGGAGCGGCTGAAGCTCAACGAGATTGTCGCCGATCTGGTGCGGCAGAAGAAGGACCGGACATTCCGCCGGGCTTTCAAGAAGGTCTTCCCGAAGACCTGACCTCAACGTCATTCCAAATCGCGACGGGTCCTTCCCGGGGCCCTTTGCCACGCGGGTATTTGGCACCGCGCGGGTTCGTCAGTCTGAGCCCGAAACAGAAGCCTAAAG
This sequence comes from Martelella sp. AD-3, assembly GCF_001578105.1. Taxonomy (GTDB): domain Bacteria; phylum Pseudomonadota; class Alphaproteobacteria; order Rhizobiales; family Rhizobiaceae; genus Martelella. The sequence continues at coordinate 1,654,049 of NZ_CP014275.1, forward strand.
TCCAAGCCTAAATTAAAATCAGAGGTGAGTTTAGCCACCATGGAAACCATGCCGGACAGCATGAGCAAGGCCGAGTTCGCGGCCCTGATCTCGGTATCCGCGGGCCGTGTCTCGCAATATCTGAGTGCCGGTCAAATCCATGGCAGGGCGATCGAGGGTGAGGGGCGGTTTGCCCGCATTCGCCCCGACGTCGCCATCGGCCAGCTCGGTCTCACCATCGATCCCTCCCAAGGATACGGCGCCAACGGAAAAGCCCCTACAGCAACATGCAAGAAACAGGCTGATTTCCCGCGTGCCGAGCGCCGGGCGAGCGCGGCGGCGGAGTTGCCGCTGCGCTCGCCTGCAACCGAGGAGGACGAGGAAGACCTTGCCGAACAGCTCGCCCGCGAGCGCCTGCAGCAACAGCGATACAAGACCGCCCAGATGGAGCGGCAGGAAAAGGCGGAAGCCGGGATTTATACCCGCACCGAGGATGTGCGCCGCGAGATCGGCCGGGCTTCGTCTGAAGCCTTCAAGGTGATGGAGCAGGGACTGCCGGATCTGGCAACGGCCGTTGCCGAAGCCTTCAACCTGCCCCAGCGCGATATCCAGAAGGCGCTGACCCGCAAGTGGCGCGAGATCCGGGTGAAGGCGGCGGAAGCCTTTCGCCGCGATCGCGACCAGACGCCTGAGATGATCGAGGAAGAGGCGGGTGCCGAATGACCATGCTGTTCAATCCGGAGCGGCTGAAGTTCGACGCGCTTGCAAGTGCCTGCGAACCGCCGCCGCCGGTCGACTATCTTGGCTGGGCGAAGAGCAATATCGTGTTCTCCGAGCGCATCTCGGCCTTTCCGGGACCGTATCGGGAAGACATGTTCCCGTTTTTCTCCGAGATCCTGCGGGCGCTGTCGCCGGATGATCCGTGCTCGATCGTGACGCTTTCGAAGTCCGCCCAGGTCGGCGGTACGGTGCTGGCAAACATCTTTCTGCTCGGCACGCTCGATCTCGACCCCTGCGATTTCCTCTATGTCCATCCGACAGAGGAAAACGCCTCGCGCTGGTCGAAGACCAAGCTGATGCCGCTCCTGCGCGAGACCGTGTCGGTCCGCGCGCTGTTCCCAGAAGCCGGTCGCGATGGCGGCAATTCGATCCTCTACAAGGAACGGGTCGACGGGCGGGGTGCTGTACAGGCGGCCGGCGCCAATTCGGCGGCCGGTCTTTCGATGATCTCGCCGCGCGCCCAGGTGCAGGATGACCTGGCCAAATGGGTCTATAACGAGGCGGGCGATCCCGAAAGTCAGGCCGACAGCCGGTCGAAGGCCTTCTTCAACCGCAAGGTCTTCAAGATCTCGACGCCGCTGATCGCGCCGGGATGCCGGATCACGGCCAATTATCTGGCCGGCACGCAGGAACGCTATCATGTGCCGTGCCCGCACTGCCATGAGCTGCAGCCGCTCGAATGGGAGAACATGCGCGATCACATCGATCCGCAGCATCCAGAACAGGCCCACTTCGTTTGCGTTCATTGCGGCTGCGAGATCCACGAGCATCATCGCCAGTGGATGGTCGACCCGGCAAATGGCGCCGACTGGGTGGCCAAATATCCGGAGCGGGCGCGTTATCATCGCTCGTTTCATATCTGGGTGCCGTATTCGCCGCTTGAAAGCTGGGAGGCGATTGCCCGGGCCTGGCTGAAGGTCCAGTCGGGCGGCGCCGACGACAAGGAAAAGGGCGCCGGCGCCGAGCAGGTGTTCTTCAACGATACGCTCGGGCTTGCCTATGAGGCCGACAACAAGGCGATTGCCTGGGAGGACCTGCGCGACCGGGCCGAGGAAACCGGCTTCCGGCGCGGCGTGGTTCCCGGTGACATGCTGGCGCTGACGATCGGCATCGACGTCCAGGGCGATCGTGTCGAATGGCTGCTTCGCGGCTGGGGCCGCAACAAAATGAGCGCGGTCATCGATTATGGCGTGATTGACAGCCGGGCGGGCAGCCACCTGCCGGGCTATCGCGAGCATTCGGGCCATATCTCGGAACATCAGGTCATGGAGGCGCTTGACCGGCTGATTGCCAAGCGCTGGCCGGACGAGAACGGGCGGATGCGCGATGTCGACCGGGTCGCGATCGACGGCAATGCCTATACCGAGGATGTCTGGTTCTGGGCCCGGCGCCATCCGCGCTCCAAGGTGATCATGGTGCGCGGTGACAATCGCGATGCTGCACCCTTGCTCAGCCAGGTCCGCGAATACGACAAGCGCGGCCGGCCGAAGAAACAGAAATGGTCGACGCGGTTCTTCAACTTCAACGCCTCGGTGATGAAGATGGGGCTCTATCGTGACTTCCGGAAGGATGACCCGGAACAGCCGGGCTTCATCAGCTTTGCCGTGGGCCTCGGCGATGCCTTTTATCAGCAGGCAACGTCCGAGGCGAGGATCAAGGAAAAGGACCGCAACGGCTATCCGCGCTGGGTTTGGAAACTGCCAGACGGGCAGCGCAACGAAGTGCTCGACATGCTCAATCAGTCGCGCGCTGCCGCGATCCGGCTCAACGTGCCTTACTGGACGGATGAGGAATGGGATGCACGGGCGGAAGATCTTGCCCGGCAGGAGCCGGAAGAACAGGGCGATCTCGAGGACCTGATCGGCAACCTCGCTGTTGCCGTCAAAGCGGTCGGCGATGCGGGCAAGACGCCAAACGAAAAGCCGGCCACTTCACCGGTTTCCGACCGCGTTGCTGCCGCCATGCGCCGGGCCGAGCGGGCCGCACAACGCACCCGGTCGGGTTAAAACAGGACGGGACATCATGCTTTCGACAGACGAACGGCTGACGCTGGAAACCCGGCTCGGCGAGGCGAAGCTTGCGCTTCATAGGCTGGAGATCGGCCAGAGCGCGGTGACATTGTCCTATGACGGCGAGAGCGTGACTTACGGCGGCGCCGATCGGTCCTCGTTGCGCGCCTATATCCGCGATCTCGAAACGAAGCTGGGCGTTCGCCGGTCATCGCGGCCGCGCGGGCGGGGAGTGATCTTCGGATGACAGTGGAAATTCTCGGACCGGATAGCCGGCCGCTTGCCGCCGATGTGCGCAATGCCGCCCGCTTGCAGGCTGCCCGCAACCGGCAAATGGCCGCGACCGTGTCGGGCGAGGCCGTGACGCGGGCAGCCTATCAGGGCGCATCCTATGATCACCCGAGCTTTGCCGGCTGGAAAGCCGGCAATTATTCGGGTCAGTCGGCGCTTTCTGTTTCGCGTTCGACGCTGGTCGATCGCCTCAATGATGTCGCCCGCAATGACGGATGGGGTGCGGCCGGCACGTCGCGGCTTGTCGACAACATCATCGGCGCGGGCTGGAAGCTCGCGGCCCGGCCGAACCACACGACGCTAGGCCTCACCTTCGACCAGGCCGAGGCAATCGCAACGCAGATCGAGGGGCTCTGGCGGGATTACACCCAGGACGTCGACATGTGGTGCGACGCCGAGCGGACGAAGAACATGGCCGGCATCCTCGGCCTTGCCGCGCGCAATCGCTTCGGACCGGAGGGGGAGGCTTTCGGTGTCATCGTCTGGCAGGAGGATGCGCCGTTGTTTTCCACGGCGGTGCATATGATCGATCCGGCCCGGTGTTCGAACCCGAAGGGCATGCTCGACAGCGAGTATCTGCGGGACGGCGTTGCCATTGACGGTTATGGCGCGCCGGTCGGCTATCACTTCCGCCGAAGTCATCCCGGCGATGTCTATGCCGGCAACACCAAGCTCTGGTCCTGGGAATATGTGTTCCGGTCGACCGAATGGGGCCGTCCGGTGGTGGTTCATGCCTTCGATCCGAAACGGCCGGGCATGACGCGGGGGGCTTCCGACTGGGCGCCGATCATGCGCTCCATCAAGCAATCGACGGATTACGAGGATTTTGAAAGTCAGGCGGCGATGCTGAATGCGATCATGGCCGCCTTCATCGAAACCCCGTTTGATCCCGAGGAGATGATGGCAGCGCTCGATGCCGATGGCGGCGAAGGGGCGCTGGGCAGGATTTATGGCGAGATGTCGGAAGCCCAGAAGGCCTATTATGGCGCTGCCCCTATCAGCCTGCCGGGTGTCCGGGTCAATACGCTGCTTCCCGGCGAAAAGGCCAATCTGACCAAACCGGAACATCCGAATGCGAACTTCGAGGTGTTCGTCAATGCGGCGTTGAGAAAGATCGCCTCGGCCGTGGGGCTCACCTACGAGCAGCTCACCATGGACTGGAGCCAGGTGAACTATTCCTCGGCCCGGGCCGCACTTCTGGAAATCTGGCGCGGGTTCACCGCCAAGAAAAGCAGTTTTGCCGCCCAGTTCATGGCGCCGATCTATCGGGCCTGGCTGGAGGAAGTCTTTGACAAGGGGCTTATCGAACTGCCGGCAGGTGCTGTTACCTTTGAGGACAACCCGGCCGCCTGGTGTCACGCCGACTGGATCGGCCCGGGCCGTGGCTGGATCGATCCGCTCAGGGAAGCGCAGGCCGCCGGAGAACGTCTTGATCGGAAACTGACGACGCTGCAGCAGGAATCGGCCGAACAGGGTCGCGACTGGAAGATGGATGCCGACCAGCTGGCCCGCGAGGCCCGTTATTATCGCAGCCTCGGCCTGAAGCATCCGGCGGAAATGGAAAGCGGCATGACCGGCCACAGTGGCGGTCCGTCATTGGATGATGCCGACCAGGACACGGAAATCGAGGAGGGCGTCAATGGCCGGAGCGATACCCGTTCCGCACGGCGTCATCCGCTCGGCATTCCACAGATCGCAAGGCAGCCAAGATGAACTATCCAGAAATCGCCAGCCGCATGTTCAACACGCCGCTGATGCTGCAACCGGCCAAGGCCGACACGATCGCCCGGGCCTTTGCCCCGCGCGTCCTCGGCCTGCCGGACGGGGATGCGGGGCAGATGGGCCTGATCGGCGAGAAGATCAGGACAGATGTCAATGACTGGGGCGAGAAGTCCTATCGCGGTGTCGATCGCCCGATGGATGGCATCGGCCTGATCGAGATCGAGGGCTCGCTGGTCAACAAGGGACGCTGGATCGGCAAATTCTGCGGCATGACCTCCTATGAGGGGATCGGCATTCTGGCCGATGACTGCCGGGCGGATGACAGTATCCGGGCCGTCGTCATCGAGGTCGACAGTTTCGGCGGCGAGGTGACGGGCGCCTTCGATTGCGCGGAAAAGATCTTCGAACTCTCGCAGGTCAAGCCGACGATTGCGGTGCTGACGGATCACGCCTGTTCGGCCGGCTATCTTCTGGCCTCGGCGGCCCGTCAGATCGTCCTGCCATCGACCGGGCTTTGCGGCTCGATCGGCGTCGTCTCGGTTCATGTCGATGTCAGCGGCTGGCTGAAGAAGGAAGGGCTGAACGTCACCATCCTGAAGGCCGGCGCCCGCAAGGCCGATCTCAACCCCTATGAGGCCATCCCCGAGGATGTGCTGGCGCGCGAGCTTTCCGAGCTGGAAGAGCTGCGCGTCGAATTTGCCGAGACGGTTGCCCGGTATCGTGCCGGGCGGCTTTCGAAAGACCAGGCGCTTGCCACGGAGGCGGGCGTCTATCGCGGCGCAAAGGCGGTATCGGCAGGACTTGCCGATGCCGTGGCGCGTCCCTCGCAGGTGCTTGCTGCCTTCGGGGCTGAACTGGGCCGTGCGGCCTGAACCCTCAACGACCAAGGATAATCGATATGTCGAATGTCACGCGCGGCCTGTCCGCAAGCGTGCTCGCCGCCATGCGCGGCGGCAGGGCCGGAAACCGGATGGAGGACGATCCGGAAAAGGAAAACCTGGAAGAAGAGCTCGAGAACGAGAAGAAGGATCCCGAAGCCGAGACCGAGGATCCCGAAGAGGAGGCTGCAGGCGAGGGCGCGCCCGGCGACGATCCCGAGCGCGATGATGAAAAGCCGGTCTCGGCGAATGCCTCGGCCCGCACCGATGAACGCTCCCGCATCCAGGCGATCCTGACGCATCCGAAGGCCTCGGCCAATGCCGAGCTTGCCGGGCATCTGGCGTTCTCGACCGCCTATTCGGCGAAAGAGGCGAGCGCGATCCTGAATGCCTCGACGCCATCGGCGGCCACGGGCGGCAATCGCCTTGCCGGTCGTATGGCCGGCAAGACCCCGAAGCTCGGGGCCGGCGGCGCACCTTCTGCGCAGTCTGAACGCAAATCGCTGCTGGCAGCTGTCGGCGGTGCCATCAATGCGCGGCATGGCCGCCGCAATACCGGAGAGTGAGACCATGGAAACGGCAAGCTTTGCCCCCAATGACCTGATCGTCGGCGACGTTCCGGTCGTCACCCGCACCGTCACCATCGCCAGCGGCCAGGATCTGAAGCGCGGCGCGGTGCTGGGCGAGATCACCGCGAACAGCAAGCACGTGCTGTCGCTCGCCGCCGCCGATGACGGCTCGGAAGAACCCGCATGCGTTCTCGCCTTCGATGTCGATGCCTCAGGTGGCGATGTCGAGGCGCAGGCCTATTTTGGCGCGGCCGTCGATGCCGCAAAGCTAAACCTCGGCGCCGGGCATGATGCGACAAGCGTCGAGCAGTCCTTCCGCCGCAAGGGTGCCGCACTCTTCGTGCGCAGGCTCGACTAAGCCAATCCGTCATCCCTGAAACAAACAGGAAATCAATCAGATGAGTGAACTTCTTCTCAATACGGCGGAACTGGTGACGGTTCTGCCGCCGCGCGACCGGCCGGAAGCCTTTCTGCGCAATCGCTACTTCTCCACCACGGTTCTCTCCGAACAGGAGGAAATCGTCTTCGACCGGATCCTGCCCGATCGCGAGCTTGCGCCCTTCGTTCATCCGGACGTCCCGGGCAAGGATGCGGCCAATCGCGGCTTTACAGCGACCAGCCTGAAGCCGGCCTATGTGAAGCCGCAGAACACGCTGCGCCCATCCGGCAATCTGATCCGCATGCCCGGCGAACAGCTTGCCGGCGCGGTCTCGCCCGAGCAGCGCTATGCCTACAACATTGCGCAGATCCTCGATGACCAGGACATGCGCATTACCCGGCGCGAGGAGCTGATGTGTTCGGAAGTCCTGCGCACGGGAAGGGTGATTGTCGAGGGTGAGAACTATCCGACCCAGACGGTCAACTACCAGCGCGCCGCAGAACTCACCATTGCGCTTTCCGGCGCTGCCCGCTGGGGCGAGAGCGGCGTCGATCCGTATGACGATATCGAGGACTGGATCGACCTTCTGGCCATCACCGATGGCTTTACCGCGCGCGAGGTGACGCTCGGTCCGGGGGCGGCAACGCTCTTGAAGCGGTCCGAGCGTTTCCAGAAGATGCTCGACAATCGCCGGCAGGCCTCCGGCTCCATGGAGTTCGGCCCGGTCTCGACCGGCGCCGAGGGCAAATACTCGGCCGTGCTCGGCCAGATCGGCGAGATCACCTTCCTGCAGTATTCGCAGGGCTATACCGCCGGGGGCGTCAAGCGCAATTTCTGGCCGAGCTACGGTGTGGGCATTCTCGATCCGCAGGGCTTCATGGGCCACTTCGGCTATGGCGCCATTCTGGACGATCAGGCGCTGGTGCCGATGGAGCGCTTCCCCGACATGTGGCGGGAGAAGAACCCCTCGCGCACCATTCTGCAGACGCAGGCAGCCCCGCTGCCGATCGCGCCGGAACCGAATGCCAGCCTCTTTGCGCTCGTGCGCTGATCAGGATCGGGCGGCTTCGCGCCGCCCGCCTCAACCAGACAATCACGGAGCAAAAACAATGGCAACAACGAGAAAGTTCAACACGACAGTCAAGATCGGCGGCAAGACCTATGCGCCGGGCGAGGATGTGCCGGTCTCGAAAAACGGCCTGAGCGAAGCCGATGCCGACAATCTTGAGAGTGTGTTCGGCAAATGGCGCAAAGAGGGCGATACGGCAGTCGACAAACGCATCACCGCGCTGACGGAAGAGCGGGACGCACTTGCCAATCGCGTCGCGACGCTGACCAAGGAACGCGATGCGCTGGCGTCGAAAACCGATGGCGGCGAGGACGTCGCCGATCTGACCGAAGAGCTGGAGGCCATCACCGAAGAGCGTGACCAGCTTGCCGAGGACAATGCCACGCTAGCCGACGAGCTGAAGAAGCTTCAGGCGTCGACCACTGACGACACGTCGGACGAGGGCTACTCGGCGAAGGACAAGACATGAGGATCGAGCGGCCGGCGATCTTTGCCGGCATGGGCGAGGCCTTCGCCGGCACGTTCGGCAATGTCGATTGCCGCTTCACCATTGCCGGCGTTGTTCTTGCGGATCCGGTGCGCGGCATCCTGCGGCAAAAGCGGGAGCTCGAGCTTGCTGACGAATTCGGCCGGCAGGATGTCGAGGCCATCACCCATGTGCTTTCGGTGCCTGCGGCCGGGCTTGAAGAGCTCGAAGGCGAGCGCGACAGCGTCACGATCGACGGCACGGCCTATGGGATCCGCAATGTCACCGATGACGGCCGCGCCATCCTGAAAGTCTGGTTGCGAGGCGATATCTGATGACGCATCTTCGAACGCATATCTTCGATGCAATCCTTGCCCGGTTGTCTGCCATTCCGGAGTTTGCGGGCGAGGGCAAGGTGAAACGAGCGCGCACCAGCGCCATCCGCGAAAGCCTGCTGCCGGCTCTGACTGTGACCTGGGCCGAGCATCAGGAGACCGCCGAAATCCGGCCCTGCGCCGGGCCCAACGGCGAGGTTGGCTATGACCGGCGCCTGCCGATCGACGTGATCGCGCACTTCCATGCCGAGGAGCCGGATATCGAATTTGACCGGATCGCCGTGCTTGTCGAGGCTGCGCTTGGACAGGCGATCAAGCTCGACGGGCTGGTGATCGAACTGACTCTGTCGGAAAGCCGGAGCTTTATCGATCGCGCGACCGGGATCGCGCTTGGGGTCGGGGCGCTGACCTTTGTGGCGGAGTACAAGACCGTGGCCGCCGATCCCGAAACAGCTGCGCATTAATTGGAGACCATCATGAATCCTACCTCAAAAGAGGGCGGTCTTGACCAGCCCTTCTGGTTCGGCGCGCCTGTCGTGCCGGATGACCATGCCGATCTGCCGCAGGCCTCGACGCTCTATCTGGGCGCCGAGGGCGATCTTTGCGGCGTGACCCTGGGTGGCACGGAAGTGACACTTAAGAACCATCCCATCGGCTATGTTCTGGGCGTTTACGTCCGAGTCAAAGAAACCGGCACCACGGCCGGAAACATCGTTGCGCTCTGGTGAGCGCTTTTCTTTCCGAAAGGAATTTGCCATGGCACTTGGCCGCGAACTGATCATCAAGCGCAAGAACGACGCGACGGAGGAATTTGATATCGTTTGCGTTGTCGAGCAGCGCTCGCTGAACATCAACAATGAGGAAGTGGATACGACGAAGCCGGACTGCGATAATCCGGGCGGCGTGCTGCGCTATTCCTCGATCGGCGGCGTCCAGTCGGTGCGCTGGTCGGGATCGGGAGCCTATGTGAGCTCGGTGACGCAGGCGCTGGTTCTGGACGATGTGCTGAACCAGAGGAAGGCGGAATATCAGGTCACAGTGCCTTCTGTGGGAACGTTTGAGGGGCTGATGACCATGCTGTCGGCGAACTTCCAGGGGGATAAAACCGGCGAGCTCACCTGCGACCTGGCTGGTGTCTTCCAGCAGGACGTCGCTTTTGCGGCAGCAGCATGATGAGCGCCTTTGCCAATGAACTGCGCGGCGAGGCGGCGGTGACGATCGGCAGCGAGAGCTTTGTTGTTGCCGTCACCTTTGCCGGCCTGATGCGCCTGTCGCAGGCCATCGGCGCGCGCACGATGGACGAGATTTATCAGCGCCTGCTCGGGTTTGAGCCCTTCGCGGTCTCCTGTGCGATCCGCTGCCTTGCTGTTGCCGATAGCGACGAGGGCAGGGCCGCGCTTGCCGCCCGGGTGCTCTCGGGCAAGAACATCTCAGCTGCCGACCAGACGAACTGGCGCATCGGCATCGAACAGGCGCTGACGGCCCATATCGAGGCCGGCAATGCGCTGCGCGAAACCGCCTCGCCTCTGGAAGACGTGGAGGCGGCCGTCACCGGAAAAAAGCCTCAGACGGCGTCCTGATTGCCGATCACGTCAGGACGTTGTTCGAGCTTGCCGTGTCCTCCGAGCGGATCCACTGGACGCCGGCGACTTTCTGGGCGGCGACCCCTTCAGAACTTGCCATGGCGATTGCCGGCGTAACAGGCCGATCCTCGCAGGCATCGCCCGTCAGCCGCACGCGGATCCGCGAGATCGTCGCGGACCACGGCCCCCAAAAATCCATTCGTCAGAGAGCTAAGCGAAGATGAGCAGACCGGATATTCCCGTCACGATCGGCGCCGATGATCGCGAGTTTCGAACCGCGATGACGCGGGTCCGGATGCAGGCGCGCACCGCTGCCAACGATACGGCAAGCTCGTTCCTGTCGATCCGGAAGAAGATCGGCGGTCTGGACGGCATCTTCGGGGCGTTGCGCGGCGGTCCGGCAGGCCTTGCCGCCTCGCTAGGCCTCGGCGTGATTGTCAGCGAAACGCAGAAGGCCGTGGACGCCGTGGCGGATCTCGGCAAGGCGGCAAAGACCGCCGGGGTCGACTTCGAGGCGTTCCAGGAATTGCGCTATGCGGCCGTCAAGAATCGTATTGAATTGCACGCCTTGACCGACGGCCTGAAGGAAATGCAGCTTCGCGCCGATGAATTCGTCAAGACCGGCGGCGGGTCTGCGGCCGAGTCCTTTCAACGTCTCGGCCTTTCCGCCCGACAGCTCACCCGCATGCTGGAAGACCCGGCGGTGATGTTCGAAACGCTGATCGGCAAGATCCGCGAACTCGACAGGGCGGCGCAGATCCGGGTGCTGGACGAGATCTTCGGCGGCACGGCTGCGGAGGACTTTGCCGGGCTGATGGACGCTGCCGGCCAGAGCATCTCGGATGCCCGGGAAGAGGCCCGGGACATGGGCGCGGTGATGGATGACGAGCTTCTGCAACAGGCGGAAGACATCAACGCCGAATGGGAAACCATGGCGCTGATCATCGGCACCAATGTCAAAGGGGCGCTGGTCGATATCGGCGGGTTGATCAGCGGCCTGATCGGCAAGATGCAGGACCTGAGCTCTGCCATCCAGAATGCGCGGGTGGGCCTGCGTGCTGCCGAGGCCGGCGCCAAAATGGGCGCCATGGCCGACGGGTCGATATTGCTCCCTCCCGTGAATGTAACGACGTCCTATGATCCAGCCGCCGATTATGCGGACTATAATGCCGGCCGCGAAATCCTCGAGCAGAAGCTTGCCGCCAACCGGGAGGTATCGGCCGAACTGGAACGGCAGAACGGCCTGACCTCGGACCAGCTCGCGCTGGAAAAGGAAATGGCCGCCGTCCGCAAGATCTATGAGGAGGCGGGCGGCGCGCCGACAAAGGAAATGGTGCGTGCCCAGGCTGAAGCCCGGCTTGCGGCCAAGACCTCGCGCCGCAGCAGCGGGAAATCCGGGGGCGGCGGTGGCTCGGCTGCCACTGCGGTCGATCGGGAACGCGAAGCCGTCGAAAAGCTTATTCAGGCGCTGCAGGACGAACTGCGGATGACCGAGATGACGGCGGACCAGAAGAAGGTCTTCGAAAACCTCCGCCGCGCCGGCACGGCCGCGACCGACACGGAAAAAGCCTCGATCCGGGAACTGACATTTGCGATCGAGGCGCAGAGGCACAAGCAGGAAGCCGCCGCCGATACGGCCGAATTCTTCCGCGATACGGCCCGCGACAGCTTTCTGGCGCTGATCCCGGCCATCGAAACCGGCAATGCCGCGCTCGACAGCATGATCAACAAGCTGATCGAGGCGGCGGCGCAGGCGGCGCTCTTCGGCGACGGGCCGCTTGGCGGTTTGTTGGGTGGCGGGCTGCTGAGTGGCTTCCTGCCGGCCCATGCGACGGGCACAAACTTCACCCAGGGCGGCATGGCGCTGGTCGGCGAGCGCGGGCCGGAGATTTTGAAACTGCCGCGCGGCGGCGAGATCATCCCCAATCACCGGCTTGGGGCGGTCAGTTCTTCGACCTCTTCGGGGTCGGTGATCAGCTCGGTCAGCATTGGCGATATCAATGTCTCGGTTCCGGAAGGCACGGATCCGAAGGATGCCGTGGCGATGGGCAAGGAATTCCGCAAACAGATCGACGCCGTCGTCGACAGGCGTCTTCAGGAAAACGCCCGGGTGCGGGGCATGCTTGCAGGAGGGCCGTTCTGATGGCCGAAAAGTTCGAGCCGCCGGCATGCCCGGCTATCACCAGCACCAAATCGGTGGAGCTGCGCACGCTGGAGAGCCGCTTCGGTGACGGATATTCTCAGCGCAGCGGCGATGGGCTTAACACAACGGGTGTGACCTTCAATGCGATGTGGCCCGGCCTGACGCTGGACGAAGCCGACCGGATCGAAAGCTTCTTCCTGTCGCTTCGCGGCTTCCATGCGTTTGAATGGAGGTTGCCGCGAGACAAGGAGGCAAGGCTTTATCGCTGCAAGTCCTGGACAAGAACCGGGGCAGGCGGCGCCCATGACACGATCAACGCGACCATCGAAAGGGTCTTCGACCTATGACGGAGCTGAAAGTCTATGACGCCACGGGCGTTCAGCGCCCGATTGCCGCCGAGACCAATCCGGATGGGTCGATCAGTCCCCGCCATGGCTTCTCAGCCGAGGCGGCGGCGCTGGTGGAGGCCGTTCGCGAAGCGGTGGAGATCGTCACCCCGGCGCGCCGGCATAAGGCCGTGACGCCATCCGATGACGCGGTGCTGGAAGATGTGCTGTCGGTCTTTGTCGGCTTCGGCGGCGCGGTTGCGATCGAGGCGGGCGGCGGCGTGGCCGTCTATCACTGCCAGAGCGGCACGCTTCTGCCGGTCGCCGCCCACAAGGTGCTGGCGACCGGCACGACGGCTTCCGAGATCGTGGCGCTGGTCAAATGACGGGATCGCATTATGGCACGATGCTGGTTGTCGAGCAGGCGGGAAACGGCCTGTCGCAGACAGCGCAGGGGCTGGTGAGCGATGATATCATCCACCTCTATGAACTTGATGCCTCGGTGATCGGCGGCGGCATTTATCGCTTCACGTCATCAGCTTTTGAGGAAGCGCCAGTGTCTTTCGGCGGCAATGTCTATGCGCCGACGCCGATCGAGACCGATGGCTGGGAAATGTCGTCGCAGGGCACCATGCCGCGCCCGACGCTGAAGGTCGCCAATGTCTCGGGCGTGTTGTCGGCCGTGGTCAATGAATTTGGCGATTTGGTCGGCGCGACCTTTCGAAGGATCCGCACCTTCCGGCGGTTCCTGGATGGCATGGAGGATGCGGATCCGGACGCGCATTTCCCCGTCGATGTCTATCGGATCGAGCAGAAGACCAACCAGAACCGCGTCTATATCGAGTGGACGCTGGCCGCCGCGATCGATCAGCAGGGTCGAAAGCTCCCCGGCCGGCAGGTGATCCAGAGCGCCTGCACGCATACCTATCGGCGCTTCGACCCGGAAACCGGTTCGTTCGACTATTCCAGGGCCACATGCCCCTATGCGGGCTCGGCCTGTTTTGACGCGAAGGGCAATGCGGTTTCGGCGTCGGAGGATCGCTGCAGCAAGCTTTTGCAATCGGGCTGCGTCAAGCGCTTCGGCCATGGCGATCTGCCGACCCGGGCCTTTCCCGGCGTTGGCCGGGCCAACACCTGAAGGATAAGCAATCATGTTTGGTGATGATGTCGCCCGGGATGCCCGGGCGCATGCGCTTGCGGCATGGCCGGAAGAGGCCTGCGGCGTGGTATCCGGCGGTTGCTATATCCACGTCGAAAACATCGCGGCCGATCGCGAAAACGGCTTCGAAATGCCGGCCGATACCTGGCTGAGGTTCCAGCCGGAAGCGGTCATCCATAGCCACAATGCCAAAGCGCATCCTCACTGGCCGTCAAAAGCCGATATGGACAGTCAGATCGCGGCGAACATTCCCTTCGGGATTGTGAGCTGCGACGGCGAGGTGACGACGCCCATTCTCTGGTGGGGCGATCATTGTCTGGATGTAACGCTGACCGGGCGAACCTTCGTGCCGGGCGTGTTCGATTGCTACGGGCTGGTGCGCAGCTGGTACTGGCAGGAACGCGGCATCCGCCTTCCGGACTTCGCCCGCTCGAAGAGCTGGTGGGATGAAGGCGAGAACCTGCTTGCCGACCACTTCCAAGAGGCGGGCTTCCGGGCGGTCGATGCCAGCGAAGCCCGCCCGGGCGATGTGTTCTTCATGCGGCTCGTGTCGAAGGTGCCGTGTCATTCCGGTGTTCTGCTCGCGGATGGCCTTTGCCTGCATCACCTCGACGGGCGGCTGTCACGGCGTGAGCCGGTCGGGCCCTGGTTGAAGCGCGTAACGCATTGGGTGCGCTATTCCGGATGAAACGGGACGGTGACCAGAAAGGCGCCTTCGGCCAGATCGCACATCACGTCGACATCCGCGCGAACGGCATCAATCGGGCGCGCCTCGGGCGGGTCCTCGCCTTCCAGGTGGAGTGCCAATGCCTCGTTTGCATTGGCCAGAATGTCATCCAGATCGTCGGCTGCGGAGAAGCAACCCGGAACATCCGGGAAGTGCAGGCCGAAAGCACTTTCGCCTTCCTGGTGAACAACGGCAATGTAATGGGTCAAGGTTCGCTCCTGTCTTGCCGCTCCATGGTGCTGTGGAAATCGTCATTGGTAAATTCTGACGGCGGAAGTGCTTCCAGCCACATGGCGGAAAAGTCGAGCGCGTCATTCCATTCGATGGCGTTGCGATATTCGTTGATCCGGAAGGACCGGAACAGCGCATCGTCCTCGCGCAGTGGCTTGTAGAGACGCCGGCTTTCCAGGGCAGGGGCGAGATCGACCGTCTTTTCGCGGCCGTCGTCAAACCGAACGAACAGTTTGCGGCCCTCGCGCGGCTCGACGGCTGCAAGGCGCGGGACCCTGCGGCCGACCGAAACCACGTCGTCATCAGGTGGTGAGGCGGTTCCAACCATATTTAATTCGTTCCTTCGGCTCGGGTTTGTCCAAAGCGCGCAGATCAATCTAGGCCGCTTCGATTTCCGGAATTCTGTCGAGCTCGGCCTTCATGGCTGCGGCTTGTGTCTTCAGATCATAGCTTGCCTGCATGTTCAGCCAGAATTCCGGGGTCGTGCGGAAGAACTTCGCCAGACGAAGAGCCGTGTCGGTGGTAATGGCCGTCTGTTCCGTGACGATCCGCTCGATGCGCGTGCGCGGCACATGAAGCCGCTTTGCCAGCGCGCCGGCGCTCATGCCGAGCGGGACCAGATATTCCTCGCGCAGGATCTCGCCAGGGTGAACCGGGGGCAGAATGGTGTTCATGGCCTTTCCTTTCAGGGTCAGTGATAGTCGACGATCTCGACATCTTCGGCGCCGCCTTCATGCCAGACAAAACAGATCCGCCATTGGTCGTTGATCCGGATGGAATGCTTCCCCTGCCTGTCGCCCTTGAGGGCTTCAAGCCGGTTGCCGGGCGGCGATCTCAGATCGTCCAGCACATGCGCGCTATCGATCATGGTGAGCTTGCGAATGGCGGACTTTACCAGATTGGCCGGAAACCCCTTCGGCGCTTTTCCTGAAGCGACCTTCTCGGTTCTGGCGTCTTTGAACGTCCGGATCATGCACGGCTCCACTGTCTGGTTTGTATCATAGCGCGATACGCTTCTTAGTCAATCATAATGTATCATATGACGATACAAATTTGAGATATCCTATGCTCCGTAAAATCCACCTCCACGGCGAACTCGCCCGGCAGTTCGAACCGACCTACCAGCTCGACGTCGCGAGCGCAGGCGAGGCGGGCCAGGCGCTCGCCGCCGTCGTGCCAGGCTTCCGGCAATATGCGGCGGACAGAAACTTCCGTGTCCTGCGCGGAGATCCGGAAACCGGCATGGCGCTCGGGCCGGATGATCTCGACTTTCAACTCGGGCAGGCCGATCTGCATATCGTTCCGGTCATCGCGGGCGCGGGCAATCGCGGACTTGGCAAGATCATTGCCGGCGTTTTCCTGATCGGGGCGGCCTTCATGTTTCCGGGCGCGATCACCGGCATCGGCATTGGCGGCTCGACGATCGGCGGGGCGATGAAGGGGCTCGGCGTGGCGCTGGCCATGGGCGGGCTTGGTCAGATGCTGTCGCCGGCGCCGAAGATCAATAGCAATAGCGGCGAGGACCAGTCCTCCTATCTCTTCAGCGGCGGCGCCAATGTCACGACCGAAGGCGGACCCGTGCCGCTGGTCTATGGCCCAAAATTCCGCGTCAAACCGGTGCTGATCGCCGCCGGGCTTTCCACCGAAGACGTGGCCATCTGAGTTACCGGAAACAATCTCATGCATGATTTGCGCATCTCCGGCCGTGGCGGCGGCAAGGGCGGTAAGAGCGGCGGCTCGGGCGGTTATAGCGAAGCGGCGAACACGCTGCGCTCCAAGCAGACGCTACGGCTTCTGTTCCTGGTCAGCGAAGGCGTCACTGGCGGGCTGAAGGACGGGGCGAAGTCGATCTTCTTCGATGACGTGCCGGTCCAGAATAGCGACGGCACCTTCAACTTCGAGGGCGGCTCGTTCGAAACCCGCAATGGCTTTCACGACCAGGCGGCCCTGTCCGGCTTTCCGGCCGTCGAGAACGAACAGGGCGTCGGCGTCGAGATCAAAAAGGATCTGTCGGCAACGCGGGCAATCGCCAATCTTGCGGCAACGGCTGTGCGCGTTTCCATTCAGGTGCCGCAGCTGATCTTCACCGATCCTGACAATGGCAATGTCAAGGAGAACGCGGTCGACATCGCCATTGATCGCCGCACGGAAGACGGCACATGGAGCCAAGTCCGCACCGATACGATCTCGGGGAAATGCACCTCGCCCTATGTCCGGGCCTACCGGATCCCGCTTGAGGGGACCGGGCCCTGGTATATCCGCGTGCGGCGGCTTTCCGAGGATGCCAATGGCACGACGTCCAACAACCAGACCTACTGGTCGTCCTACACGGTGATTGAAGACTACCGGCTGACCTATCCCGACAGTGCCGTGATGGGCGTGACGCTTGATGCTGCAGAATTCGGCGGCGGCGCCATTCCGACGGTCTCGGTTGACTGGGCCGGGATCGAGATTGCCGTGCCGTCGAACTATGATCCGGAGGCGCGGTCTTATGCCGGTGTCTGGGATGGCACGTTCAAACGCGCGGTCACCGATAACCCCGCCTGGATTTTCCACGACCTTGTGGTCAACGACCGTTATGGCCTCGGCCAATATATCGATGTCGGGCAGGTGTCCAAATGGGCGCTCTACGAGATCGCACGCTATTGCGACGAAGCGGTCGATGACGGGTTCGGGGGGAAGGAACCGCGCTACACCTTCAACGGCGCGATCACCTCGCGCGATGAGGCGATCAATGTGCTGACGGCCTTTGCCGGCGTGTTCCGGGGCATGGTCTACTGGGGCACGGGCGCTGTCACGGCGGTCTGCGACAAGCCTGCCGATCCCGTCAAACTGGTGACGCCCGCCAATGTGGTCGATGGCACATTCAGCTATCAGGGATCGGCGCTCTCGGCCCGCCACACGCAGGTGCTCGTCCGCTGGTTCGATCCTGCAAACAATTATATGCCGGCAATCGAAGTGGTCGAGGATGCCGACGCGGTGGCGCGGTATGGCTCGCGCCAGACCGAGATCCAGGCGATCGGCTGCTGTTCGCGCGGGCAGGCGCATCGTTACGGGGCATGGCTGCTCGATACGGAACAGAATTCGACCGAGGTCGTGACCTATCGGGCCGGGCTTGATCATGCCGATGTCGCGCCGGGCGATGTGGTGCTGGTCGCCGATCCCTCCTATGCCGGCGTGCGCTATGGCGGCCGGGTGAAGGCGGCGTCCGACGATCTGGCGGCGGTCACGCTCGATGCGCCGGTGACGCTGGCAGACGGCGATGCCTATACGCTCACGGTAGTCATGCCGGACGGCAGTCTCGCAGACAGAACAGTGACAACCGGGGCAGGGGAAACGGAAACGCTTGCCCTGTCCTCGGCCCTGCCGGATCGCCCGGTCGCCGGCGCGATGTGGATC
This sequence comes from Martelella sp. AD-3, assembly GCF_001578105.1. Lineage (GTDB taxonomy): Bacteria > Pseudomonadota > Alphaproteobacteria > Rhizobiales > Rhizobiaceae > Martelella. Next base: position 1,672,094 of record NZ_CP014275.1, read on the forward strand.
CTGACAGGCTCGGATGCCGCGCCGCGCCCGTTCCGGGTGTTGTCGATCACGGAAAACGACAAGCACCAGTTCGATGTCTCGGCGCTGATCTATGATGCGACCAAATGGGATCGTGTCGAGAAAGGCCTTGAGCTCGAACCGCCATCCTTCTCGACCTATCCGACCGGGCCGCTTCTGGCACCCTCCGATGTGACCGTTGCGGAATATCTCTATCTCGCCGGCGGTGTCTCCGCCCGTGGCGCCGTCACCATCGGCTGGAGCGCGCCGAACGATACGAGGGCCACGCTCTATGAAGTCCAGTATCAGGGACAGGGCGGGATCTGGCTTGCTGTCGGGACCACGGAAAGCGTTTCGATCGATCTGCAGGATCTCGATCCGGGGATCTACAGTTTTAGGGTTCGCTCCGTCTTTGCGGCGCTCAACCAGCGCTCGCCCTGGGCAACGCTGGACGCGGTCTATCTGGCAAGCGTGCTGTCGCCGCCGGCCAATGTCGAGCGCTTCAATATTGCCGTGATCGGCGATGTTGCCACGCTGACCTGGTCGCCGGTGACCGCGCTCAACCTGTCGCATTACGTGATCCGCTATTCGCCGGAGCTGACGGGGGTCTCCTGGCGCTCCTCCGGTGCCCAGCTCGATCATGTCGATGCGACCAGCGTGCAGATCCCGACGCGGCCGGGCACCTATCTGATCAAGGCGGTGACGCGGCAGGGGGTGGAAAGCCCGGTCGCGACCATGATCCAGACGATGGTCGGCGCCACGCCGATGAATGCGGTCGAACGCTTTGTCGAACAGCCGGCCTGGTCGGGATCATTTGACGGCTGCCGGGCGGGCGAGCCGGGATTGCGGCTTGCAGAGGCGGAAGCGGGCGGGCTGTTGCCCTCCGGCACTTATGTCTCTTCCCGCACGATCAATCTCGGCTCGGTCTATACGTCCCGGGTAACGCCGGTTCTGTCGGTCTACGGGCAGGATGTCGATGACACGATGTCGAAATGGCCGGTGCTGAGCGCGCTCGACGGCATTGTCGGCGCGGATGCGTCGAAGTGGAATGCGATCATGGAGATGCGCACCACGGATGACGATCCGGATGATGCCGGCGTGCACTGGTCCGACTGGCGGGAAGCGGCAACCGGCGATGTGGCGGCAAGGGCCTATCAGATGCGGCTGATCCTCTCTTCGGTCGATGACAACATCACGCCGATCGTCGCACGGGCGGAACTGACCGTCGACATGCCCGACAGGATCCTGAGCGGTAACAATCTCGCCGTGCCTGCGCAGGGAAGACGGATCGGCTTTGACCCGCCTTACTTCGGCCTGACCGGGCTTTCGGTCTCGGCCCAGGGGCTTCGCTTCGGCGACTTCTACGAGATCGCAAACAAGGATGAGAGTGGCTTTGACATCGTGTTCAGGGATCAGTCCGGCACGCCTATCGAACGCACGTTCGACTATGTCGCCGCCGGCTACGGAAAGGTGCATGCATGACGCAGTATAACAACGTGACGATCGATCCGACCGTCACCAATGGTTCGCAGCTTGCGGCCAATATCAACAGCTTTCGGGCGGCAAACCTCTCACTGCATAGCGGCGTGGAGCGTCCGGCCTATGCGACCGGGGGGACGATGTGGATCAGCACCGCCTCCAAACCGTGGAAGCTTTACGTCTTCGACGGGGCGGCCGATGTCGCGATCGGGGAGGTGGATCCGGACGGGCACGGCTTTCTGAGCGCCGGCGGAACAGGCTTCACCAACGACCTGATGACGTCCCAAAATGCGGCGGATGCCCGCAACAGGCTCGGCGCTTATGCCAGAAACGGCGGAACACTCAGCGGCTATGTCCGGGTGATGTTCGATGGCGCGACGCTGGCCTCGTTCCAGGCCAGCGGTGAGAGCGATGCCCGGATCGAATTCCGCTCCAACAATGGCGGCAACAGCTATGTCGAGGTCGGTCAGCGCAGCAATGGCGATGGCTTCATCTGGTCGCGGGGACGGGAATATACCTTCGGCAGCGATGGCCGGCTCTCAAACGGGAGCTGGAACATCTACGCTGACGGCAATGTCGGGGGCTCGGTATGGGGCAACTGGGGCAGTAACGATGCCTTCAACGCCATCTCCAACCGGATCGAAAGCAGGGCATCGGCTTATGCCATGGGCCGGGCCGCCGCCGGCGCCCGCGTCCAGCACGACAGCGGCACTTATGAGATCGGCACGGTCCAAACGACCGGCAATACGGTCGACTGCCCGGCCGGCATGTTCATCACCGGCCTGCGTTGCCAGAACTATGACTGGGCGGTGCGCGAGATCTATGTCCGGGCCAAATATGCGAGGAACCAGTAATGGCGACAACACTCACGCCCGACAGCGCCAATGCGCTCAATCCGGATCTCGATCACGATACGCTCGGCTATCTTCTGTCGCTGGCCTATCCCGGCGCAGAGCCGGGCAAAGACTTCCGCACGGGTCATATTGTCGATGACGACACCGGCGCGCGCGTCGGCTCCGCCGTGATCCTCGACTGGCAGGTCGATGCTGCCTTTCCGACACCGGACGATCTCCACGCCCTGCTTGATGCGCATCACGATGCGGTCGAGGCCTTCGCCCGGGAGCGCGCTAACCGCGCGCATCGCCATGCCGTCGATGCCGAACGCGACCGTCGGATTGCGGCGGGTTTTGTCTTCAACGGCGTCCTCTACCAGTCCCGGGCCGCAGACCGGGAGAACATTGCCGGCGCGGCGACGGCCGCCCTTGGCGCCATGATCGACGGCGCTGAGGCCGGCGACTATCGCTGGCATGGCGGCGCCAGTGACTTTGTGTGGATTGCCGCCGATAACAGCACGCACAAAATGGATGCGGCGACCCTCTATGCGCTTGGCCAGGCGGCCCTTGCCCACAAGCAGGCGCATATCTTTGCCGCCCGGGCGCTGAAGGATCTGTCTTCGATCCCGGCCGACTTCGCCTCAGACAGACACTGGCCGGAGTAAGACCATGCCATCCCTGACAATCGGACTGAGCCTTGCGACCATGCGGCCGCCGGGGCGCGGGCGCTGGTGGGCGTCCGCCGCCTTTCCGGCCGTCGACGCCGAAACGGGTCTGACGTTCGGCCCGGCCGCCAATCTGGATTTTGGCGGCAACCGTTACGCCATCACCGAAGGCTGGTGGGAACTGCCGGCTTATGCGGCGGGCGATGCCGACGGGATCGGCAGATCGCCGGCCGCCATTCTTGATTTTTCCACTGACAGATATGCGAGGTGAACCATGCGAAACGCTGGTTTTGCGGAGATGATTGATTTTAGCCGGCCCGGCTCGGCGACCTATGTCGGGGCGGATGGGTTGATCCATACGGCTGCGGCCGATGTGCCGCGCTTTGACTATACGAATGGGCGGCGGCAATTGTTGCTGGAGGGGCCTGCAACGAACCTGCTGACCTACTCTACTGGCCTGGGAGGTCTCGGCAGCTCAAGATGCGTTTCCACTTCCGGTTATCTTGCTCCCGATGGCTCAATGAATGCCGTCCGGAGCGTTTGTACAGGAGAAACAGATCCGATCCTGGAGCGTGGCGTATCAATAACGCCCTCCGCAGAAACACAGACGTTCTCTGTATGGCTCCGCGTTGTCGATGCCGTAGGCTTAAAGCCTATTGTCCGATTTTACGCATATGGAGCGACCGGTCTGGAGAGTTTGACGTCAGCAGTTAGTGAGGAACTAACGGACGAATGGCGACGGTATAAGTTCGCAGTCAAATGGCCCGAAGACATGGTCAGCACGACTATCCGGTGGCGCTTCGACCCGTTCGATAATTCCATGATAGGGGATAGCAACTCAAATACGCCCCCTGAGGGCGCAGCAATCGAGCACTGGGGCTGGCAGGTTGAGGAAGGCGAACACGCGACGTCCTACATCCCGACCAGCGGCAGCGCCGTCACTCGCCCCGCAGAAAACGCGCGGCTTTCCAAGCCTATCGCTTCGCTCTTGCAGCGAGATGAAATGAGCCTTTTGGTGCAAGGGCAGGGCTTCTCCAATGGCGGGGGGCGAATTGTTGGCGACAACCTGTCCAGAAGAGTTATCGGGTTCGGCCCAAATCCCGGCGTGGTTTATATCGGGAATAACAACGCGATAAATCTTGGGACGCTCACAAGCCCGCTGCCGCCTTTTGGGGTCGCGGTGGCAAATAGCGCTTCCAAAAACAGCAAGCACGGGAGCCTCAACGGCGATCCGGTCGTATCCAACTCCTACCGAATCGATAGCGCGTTTGAGACAGTATTCCTGGGCCGAGACGGCAGTCCGTTTCGCTTTGCCCCTGGGTGGTTTGATCAAATGGTGATCTGGCCATTCCGGATGTCGGATACCGACCTCAAAAGACTGGCGGTGCCCTATGCGTGATGTCTTTCTGAAGTTCGAAGATCATGCTGAGGCATTGGCCGTTCTCAATACAGCGAGCCTAGCGGTTCCAGCCGAAGAGGGGGAGGCGGCCCGCCTTGGCTACCGCGATACCGGCCTGCCGGCGGGCATGCTGGCGCTCAAACCCGTGGGTGCGGATTGCGACGGTCTCGTCTATGCCCCGACCGGCGAGACCGTAACCGGCGGCGATGGCATCGCCTATCCGGAGATGGCGGCCGTCGACGGCTACCACGTCAATCTCCGTCTGGCCGACGGCGCGTCGCTGCCGGCGGCACTGGTGGCTCATGTGGTCGCGCCGGAACCGGCAACGCCGGCCGAACGCTTTGCCTGAGTGACTTGCTGCGCCTATCGGATGACGCACTTGTGAAGCTTATCGGAGGGCCCGGTTTGTATAGCTCAGTCGGATGCGGTTGAGCATATACCCAAGTGCAATTCCGGCAGCTGCGCCGACGGCTTTGATATTGGCGTCGGCAATCCTGGGGTGTCGCGTCGGTGCAAGATGCTGCAGCGCTTCGATGGCGAAAGAGCCCAGCAGTACGAAAATGGCCGCATAGAGCCAATGATTCGGAAACGCCAACACGAACAGCATGCCGAGAAGCACGAAGGCCAGTGCCCGGTCAATATCAACCGGCAGAATATCGTTCGGCCGTAAGCCGATCGGAGAGATCGTTGCAAAGACGATAAAGGCCAGCACGCCGATGGCAAGAGTGCGCAGGAATAATGTTGTCATAGGTTTGTCACACTAGGCCATAGGCGAGCCTTGGCAAGTGTCAAATTGGTAATGGGCTCACGTATGGCCACGACAAGCTGAGTAACCGGGCGTCGCCCGGAAAACCCAAGGGAAAACCAAAAATGGAAATCACCACGGTCTCCGAGCCGGGGGCAGCCTTCGTGCGCGGGCACGAGGGCGCGCCCACTGTCGCCTATCTCGATCCGACCGGCACACCGACGCTCTTTGCCGGCTTCACCATGAACTCGCCCTATTGCCGGCTGGAACTGGCCAAGATCGGGATCACGCGGATCGTCCCCGGCAAGACGACAATCTCGGTTGAGGACGGCGACCGGATCTTCCGCGCCGTGCTCAATCAGGGCTATGCGAAAGAAGTCGTCGCCAACTCGCCGGCGGATCGCACGCAATATCAGCTCGATGCCGCAACCAGCGCTGCTTATAATCTCGGCGGCCGCGTGGTCAGCAAATGGCGCTTCGGCAAGCTCTGGCGCGCCGGCAAGGTCAAGGCGGCGGCCGATTATCTCGCCTCGCATTACAACACCTCGAAGGGAAAGCGCTTACCCGGGCTTGTGCGCCGGCGCAGGGAAGAGGCGCTGCTGTTTGAACAGGGCGTCTATACCGGTGTGGATGCTTCCGCGCCGGAGGCCATTCCGCGAAAGGTCACGAACACCGCGCCGGAAACAGGCGATCCCGTCGTGCGCGATGTCCAGACCATGCTGACGAAACGTGGCTTCGATCCCGGCGCGATCGATGGCTGGTTCGGCGAGAAGACAAAGGCCGCCGTGCTCGCCTATCAGATGGCGCATCCGCATCTCAAAAATGACGGCATCATCGGTCCAGCGACCATCGCCCAGCTGCGCCGCGACATGAAAGCCGTGAAGGATGCCGCGCAAAAGTCCGGGGCCTCGGCTGCGGTAACCGGCGCGCTCGCCTGGGCGTCCGGCCTGCCGGTCGGCTGGATCGTCGGCGGCGTTGCCGTTGCCGCAGCACTCTGGTTCGCCTGGCGCTACCGCGATGTCATCGCGCGCCGGATCAACACACTGACCGGTCACGAGGTGTGGGTATGATTGCCGCACTCGTGACATGGCTCGCCAGGCTCGGCGCAGGCGGTCTTCTCGACCGCGCCGCCGACCTGATCGAGCAGCGGGCAGAGCTTCAAAACGACAGCAAAAAGATCGAGGCGGAGCTGACGGCGGAATATCTGCGGCAGGTGGTTGCCGAGACCCGCGAGATGGCGGCGCTCAACAAGGCGAAGTTCGCCGTGCCGTGGTTCTGGCTGTTTGCCGGCTTCTTCCTCGTGCCGCTTGCCGTCTGGTGGGCGGCGATCTGTCTTTACAACATGCTCTGGTGCCCGGACTGCATCTATGCGCAGCCCTGGACGATCGCCGCCTTTCCCGCCCCGCTCGATGCCTGGGCGGGCAACATGATCCAGTGGGTCTTCTATGTCGGCTCGGGCGTTGCCGGGTTGCGCGCAATCATCAAATAACGAGGGCAGGGCATGACGGTCGATCTCGCGCGTCATCTGGGAGAGGTTCAGGGCAAGCTCGATGCCCTGATCCGCAAGGTGGACGAAAATCGCAGCGGCAATGATGAAATCCACGACCGTCTGAACACGGTCGAGCACCAGAACGAACGTCTGCTCGAGCAGAACAAGGCCCTGTCGCAGCGCATCGGTGAAACCGAGGAGTTCGTCGCCGAATACCAGAAGATCAAGCAGATCGGCCGGGGCTACATCCTCGGCGCCGCCATGGCCGGGACCGGGTTTGGGGTGTGGCTTTCCGATGGGCTGATGCAGGTACTGAAGGCGTTGAAGGGTGGGTGACTATGGATCTCTTGAGAGTTCAACCAGCGGCCAATCTTGCCAGAGAATAAATAGGATGCTTCTGTCGATTTGGTTGAGGCAGTTGTCATAAACGTCCGTTGACCTCAGACCTCAGACCTCAGACCTCTGATTTCATGATTGCATCTCTACCGGCATCCTTCGCCTGATAAAGCGCTTGGTCCGCCTTTTTTACAATGCTGCTGAGAGGGCTGGCCCCATCTTCAGATGCACTTACGCCTGCACTGAACGTCACGCCGATATTTTCTCTCCCTAGCGGGAAAGGGTTTTGACGGAGCGTATTCTGAATACGAGCGGCTGTTCGGTCCGCCTGATCGATGGTAGCGTTTGGCATAATTACGACGAATTCCTCTCCGCCATAGCGAATGGCCAGATCCGTTTCCCTGACTGACGAAGAAATTACTGCCGCGATATGTTGCAGTACGCGGTCACCAACGTCATGACCGTATCTGTCATTCAGATTTTTGAAGTGGTCGATATCGATCAGTAGGATTGCGAACGGGCTGCTGGCGCGACCATTAAACCGGTTGTACTCGAGTTTGTCGAACAGGTAGCGGTTACCAATTTTCGTTAATGCATCGGTCTCCAAATCTGACGTAACTGTCTTCAGGTGTGTATGATAGTTTACTTCAAGGCAAAGGAATTTGCCCGCTATCATTACGCCAAGAAAATTAGCTATCAAGAAGGGCAACGCGTTTGTTTCGAAAACGGGTCGAGCTACTTCAAACGGCAAGATAAAGAGCGTAAAAGCCGGACAGAAAGCCAAGATTCCTAGCGCGCAGAAGCCCCAGAAATCTCTGCGATTGTTCGTAACCTTCCGGTAAATGATGCTGAGGGCCGAGGCTAGTGCGATACCAACTATCCCGGCGAACATGGCTTGCCCACCGATAAAGAACCGGGCTGTTCCCGCCAATAGCAGAGACATCAGGGCTGCATAGGTTCCACCGAAGGGGGCGGCTATTATCAGCATTACATAGCGGCCATCGATCCTGACGCCAGGCACTACCTCCGCTGGGGAGAACATAGCGGCAGTTGCGGCAAGTCCGAATAGAGCGCCATATGCCAAAGAGTTGTACCGAAGGCTCCTTTTAGCGCGCAACAGGATGCTGAAGATCACTATCACAACAGCGGTTAGCCCCAAGCTGTTGGTCAGTGTCCGTCGTCGAATGATTATGGACAGAATGGGGTCTGGCTATCAGGAGAGATTGGCTCGTCTGATGTGTTGATTTAAGCCGCGTTTGCGTGGTGTTGCAAGCGTCGGTTTTGAATGGTCTGTTGCTTGATCCTCTTTCGCTGTTTCAGGATTTCGTCTCCTCTGCCGAAGTAGACATCCGCCGGTGTGAGGTTGCCGAGGCTCTCGTGGTATCGGCGATTGTTGTAATGGTCGATGAATGCGCCGATCTGCGCTTCAAGGTCTTCGGGGAAGAAGTAATTCTCGAGCAGGATCCGGTTTTTCAGCGTCTGGTGCCAGCGCTCGATCTTGCCTTGGGTCTGCGGATGACCGGGCGCGCCGTGAAGCTGCTCCATCTTCCTGTCCTTCAGCCAGTCCGCCAGGTCTTCGGCGATGTAGCATCCGCCATTATCCGACAGAAGCCGCGGTTTGTGCTCCACCTTGACGCTGTCGCAGCCGGATGCAGAAAGCGCAATGTTCAGCGTGTCGGTTACATCACCCACCTTCATGTTCGTGCACAGTTTCCATCCCACGATATATCGGGAAAAGTCATCGAGGATGGTGGACAGATACAACCAGCCCCAGCCGATCACCTTCAGATAGGTGAAATCGGTTTGCCACATCTCATTGGGGCGAACGGTCTTGTCCCTGAATTCATTGTCCGCCTTGACGACAATGAAGGCTGGCGAGGTGATCAGATCGTGCGCCTTGAGCAGGCGATAGACGGACGCCTCTGATACGAAATAGCTTTTTGTGTCGGTGAAGGTCACCGCCAGTTCGCGCGGGGAGAGCTCCGGCTCTTCAAGCGCCAGCTCTATCACCTCGTCCCTGATAGTATCGGGAATGCGGTTCCATACCCGTGACGGGGCGGATGAGCGGTCCTCCAGCCCCTCAACGCCAAAGCGCTGGAAACGGTCATACCAGCGGTAAAAGGTCTGGCGGGGAATGGCGAGCTGCTCCAGTGTCTTCTTCACCGGCAGGTGCGATTGCTCGACCAGCCGGATGATTTCCAACTTCTCGGATGCGGGGTATCTCATTCTTCTGCGTCCCCATCCCCGATCATGCTTTTTTTGAGCAGGCGCAGCTCCAGCGTCTGCTCGGCCACGACCTCTTTCAGATCGCGTGTTTCCCGACGTAATGCCTTCACCTCATCCGTCGTTGCGGCCCGAGCCGTATCGCCGGCCAGGCGCCGCTTGCCGGCCTCGAGAAATTCCTTCGACCAAGTGTAATACATGCTTTCGGCGATACCCTCGCGGCGGCAGAGCGCGGCGATACTGTCTTCGCCGCGCAGGCCTTCCAGCACAATGCGGATCTTTTCCTCGGCCGAATAGGATTTGCGTGTGGCCCGGCGGATATCCTTGATCGCCTTGTCTGCCGTCGGCTTCTGCTGCCCGGATTTCTGTCTCATCTTCGCTTCCTTTGCGTGCGCTATGATGAGCCAAAACCCTCCCTTATCCGTTAAGCCAGATCTGTCTCAAAGGCGTTGAGACGGAACAGTTGGTCAGAGCTTCAAGCGTAGACGCGGTGAACATTCAATGCGAATCCTGCATAGTAACTCTTGACTTAAAAGATCAGTATATGGCGCGCCTCAAGCGTTGGCCAGTAGGCAAATCTCCGGGGAATGGATCATTGAACGGACAGAAAATTACCTTGTACAAGCTGTTCGGTGAAACCAGGGAATTACGCTGGATACCTGAAGATCAAGCAGATAGGCCGGGGCTGTATCCTCGGCGCCGCCATGGCCGGGACCGGCTTCGGCGTGTGGCTCTCCGATGGGTTGATGCAGGTGCTGAAGGCGTTGAAGGGTGGGTAAGTCAGCGTCCAGTCGGAAGGGCAGGCCTTTCCAGCACTCTGTGGTTCGACACGGAGCCAGTGAATTCTGCAGGACTACTTGTGACGTTGATGTCGCTTCGTTAGTTGCCGCAACCGATGAAGCTCACAGGCCTGCTGAACCCGGGCTTCGGATACCCCTGTAGCCGCCGCGGCAGCCCGAATATCGCCGCCGAGATTGACTATGGCAATCGCCCTGTCGAGCTCGTTGTCTCTCTTGTGTCGGCGGTGCTTGGGCCTGTCTTTATCGGACATGTTCGAAGGACGCTTCGTGCTCATAGCGCCATTCTGATGCCAGCGAAAAGGAAGCCCCCCGCGCCGAGTATTCCAGCATACCAAAACCAGATGCGGTTATAAATCGGCGTTGAACGAAAACAGTAGGGGCATTTCGTTGCCCCCAGCTTCAGAGAGTAGTGACAACTGCAACGAAACAGACGCTTGTTCAATTTGGAGCCCCCAGTCGAGAAAGTGCATGCTTTTTATAGGCGATGAAAAATTCTCGTCAATCTGGGATTGCATCATGATATGAAGGACCGAGGCCGGTGAAGTGAACACTTCACCGGCCTTTTTCTCTGCCCGGATCCCGGGCGGCCTGCAGCCCGGGAGGGCTGCAAACGACGGGTCAGTCGCCAAACATGGTCCCGTCCGGTAAGCACAAAGAATCCTCACCGCACCCGGTTGCCTGCGCAGGCGACGCGGTGTGTGGCAGATTCGGACATATCCCACAATGCAAGGAATGATCTCGGTGCGGCCTGTGTCGCCGCCGGCCGCCTATCTTGGCGGCAAGAAACGTCTCGCCAAGCGCGTATCCTCCCTCATCGAACAGACCCCGCACGATCTCTATGCAGAGCCTTTTGTCGGCATGGGCGGCGTGTTCTTCCGCCGTTCGCTTGCCGCCCGCTGCGAGGTTATCAACGACTATTCGGGCGATGTGATCACGCTCTTCCGGATCCTGCAGCGGCACTATCCGCAGTTCATGGAAGTGATGAAATTCCAGCTCACCTCAAGGCGGGAATTCGAACGGCTCGCCGCGACGGATCCGGCAACGCTCACCGATCTCGAGCGCTCCGCCCGCTTTCTCTACCTCCAGCGCCTCGCCTTCGGCGGCAAGATCATGGGCCGCAGTTTTGGCGTTGAGCGCCACGGCCCGGCCCGCTTCGATTTGACGCGACTGGGGCCGATCCTGGAAGAGGTGCACGAACGCCTCTCCGGCGTCGTCATCGAAAACCTCGACTGGCGCGCCTTCATCGATCGCTATGACAGGGAAGGGGCGTTGTTCTACCTCGATCCGCCCTATTTTGGCTGCGAGACGGATTACAGCAAGGACAGCTTCAAGCGCGCCGACTTCGCCGAAATGGCTGAACGTCTAGCCGGCATCAAGGGCCGGTTCATCCTGTCGCTCAATGACCGACCGGAGGTGCGGGAGATCTTCTCGGCCTTCGAGTTTGCCGACGTGAAGCTCGACTACACGATCGGTAGCGGCGGGCAAAAGCCGGTGGGCGAGATCATCATTTTTGATCGCTCTGATGATGCTGAGAATCGCAACTACCCGCTCTTCTGAGCGGGTGTTCATCCGAGGTGACGCCTGATCAGGCCGTGTCGGGCATCCATTCCCAGTCCTCGTATTTGTCTCCACGCTGACGGATATGGGAATAGCGCTTGAGGGAGACCCATGAGCGGTGGCCGGAGACAGCGGCGGCATGCGGAATGTTGTAGCCGATCTCGAAAAGCCGGCTTATGCCCTCGTGCCTGAGGTCGTGGAAGTGCAGATCTTCGATGCCGATCAGCCGGCAGGCTCTGGTGAAGTTGGCGCTGATGGATTCCGGCGCGTAAGGGAAAATCCGTTCGTCTTTCTGCGCCGCGCGCCTGATGACGGCCATGGCGGGCGCCGGCATGTCGCACCAGTTGTCGTTTCCTATCTTCTGTCCCGGGTTTTTCATGTCTCGCACGAGTACGCGGCTGTTTTGCGCGTCGAGGTCAGCCCAGGTGATGCGGCAGATCTCGTCTTGTCTGCGCGTGGAGAAGAGCGCGAACAGGACGATCTCGTCCATGGGCATGGATTGCGGTGCCTGAATGCTGCGTCGTCGGAAGAATGTTAGGATACGACCGAGCTCCTCGAGTGTCGGCCGGCGATCGCGCTGCCTACTTTTCGAGGTCATGCCCAACCGTTTGGCGACGATCACGCCATCCTGCATAGCCTGTCGATCAAGCGGGTAGCCCCAGGCAGGCCGCGCAATCGCAAAGACAGATGAGAGGTGAGACAGATAGTTGGCGACAGTTTGCGGTTTCTTGTCGATCGAAAGCTCGCGCGCCAGGGCGATGATGTGCGCGCTGGTGATTTCCTCGCAGGGAAGGTCGGCAATGTCGTAACCTTTCAGCGTGCGAAGGACCTGGGCCTTGGTTCTGCCCATGGGGGCTGCGTTTTCCCTGATATATTGGTCGATAACGTCGGCCAGTGTTACGTTTCCATGCTTGGCGCGCTCAAGTCCGCCCGGCTCAAGCAGATCGCCTTCGCGCTTATTCATCCACGCGACGGCGAGCTTCTTGCGGTCAAACGTCTGGCTCTCGCTGTGGACTGTTTTGCCTTTGCGGGTTATGCGGATCTGCGCCGTATAGACGATGAGGCCGGATTTTTTCTTTTTTCGTGCTGTTATCGTGCCCATATTGCTAACGCTTTTTTCGTGTTGCTTAAAATTAGCATTAGCATTCAAAAGAAGGTCTGAAAAGGCACAAAATAGGATAAAAATCCTATATCGAAATGAGCTGGAAAGTGAAAAATAACAGTAAAATCAATAATAAATCGGGAAGGCGCTTCGCGGTTGCACCGATGATGGATTGGACGGATCGGCATTGTCGGTATTTTCATCGGCAGATGATGGCCGGGGGGCAGGTCTATAGCGAGATGATTGTCGCGGATGCGATCCTGCGCGGCGACCGGGACCGGCTGTTGGGGTTTGATGCCGTCGAGCATCCCGTGGTGCTGCAACTCGGCGGCTCCGATCCGCTAAAGCTTGCCGAGGCAGCGAAGATCGGCGCCCGATACGGCTATGACGAGATCGGGCTGAATGTCGGCTGCCCGTCCGATCGCGTGCAATCCGGCACATTCGGCGCCTGCCTGATGCAGACGCCCGGGATCGTCGAGAAGGCCGTGGCGGCGATGAAGGCGGCGGTCGATGTGCCGGTTTCGGTCAAGTGCCGTATCGGCGTTGACGAGCAGGAGCCGGAAACGGTGTTGCCCGATTTTGTCGCCCGCATGGCCGGGGCAGGGGCGGACGCGGTGTGGATCCACGCCCGCAAGGCCTGGCTGAAGGGGCTGAGCCCCAAGGAGAACCGGACGATCCCGCCGCTCGATTATCCGCTGGTCTATCGCATGAAGGCGGAAAATCCGGACCTTTTCATCGGCATCAATGGCGGCATCGCCACGCTTGAGGAAGCGGAAGCGCATCTCGGCCATGTCGACGGCGTGATGCTGGGGCGTGCCGCCTACCAGACGCCGCGTCTTCTGGCCGAGGTCGACCGCCGCCTCTTCGGCATGCCTGGGAAGCCGTTCGATCCGGACGCGCTCTGCCGCGCGATGATGGACTATGCGGCGCGGCAGGTTGGGGAGGGCGTTCGTCTGTCGCAGATCACCCGCCACATGATCGGATTGTTCAGTGGCTATTCCGGTGCGCGGCGCTACCGCCAGATCCTTTCGAGCGACGCTGTCAGGCCCGGCGCGGGCCCCGAAGTGATCGCGGAGGCTTTTGCCGCAGTGGCTTTCGATGCCGAAACGGCGTGACGTTTCGGCATCGTTCGGCCATCAGACAGATGAATAGCTCAGAATCGCGGAGCCGGGAAACGCGGTCCTGGCGTGCTTCCGTTTCTCCGCGAAGCGCGAGAGCGCCCAATCTGTTGTCTTGCGCAATTCAGCACGGAAAGCCGGTATCCACTTTTCCTGGAAACGCTTCGAGGCTGCCGACGAGGCTTGTGTCGCGCCGGTCGTGACCGCATCCGGCCATCCCGCAACTGTCATGCGCGACTTGAGCCGAGCGTGAAGTCGACTTAAGTGATTGAAAATTAGCAGGAAAATTGTCGTTCTGGCCGGGCAAGCCCGAAGGTGCCCCGGGAACGGGTTTGTCAGCAAACCGAGAACCGCGTTTCCAGGAAACGCGGTTCTTTTTTGCAATAGGCCTCAGCCCTTGAGCGTGTTGCGGATGGCGGCAATTGCGGCTTCCGCCTTGTCGCCGTCCGGGCCGCCGGCCTGGGCCATGTCCGGCCTGCCGCCGCCGCCCTTGCCGCCGAGCGCTTCCGAGGCCACGCGCACGAGGTCGACCGCGGAGACGCTGTCGGTCAGGTCGGCGGTAACGGAAACCACGACGCTGGCCTTATTGTCCTCCGCCAGGCTGATGAAGACGACCACGGTGCGGCTCCTGTCCTTCTTGGCGCTGTCGGCAAGACCCTTCAGCTCCTTGGCGGCAACGCCGGAAAGCACCTTGGCGGCAAGCGAGAGGTCGCCGATCCTTTCCGCTTCGTCGGACGGGCCGGAGCCGCCGAGCGCGATCTGCTTGCGCGCTTCGGCAAGCTCGCGTTCCAGCCGGCGCCGTTCTTCGGCAAGGGTCGCGACACGGTTTGCCACCTCGTCCGGCTGCACCTTGAGGGCGGCGGCGAGCGCCTTCACCTTGTCATCCTGCCGGGTGAGGTAGCGGCGCGCATCCACGCCGGTCAGCGCCTCGATGCGGCGCACGCCGGCGCCCACCGCACTTTCGCCGACGATGCGGATCAGGCCGATCTCGCCGGTGGCGCGCACATGGGTTCCGCCGCACAGTTCGAGCGAGTAGGTCTTGCCGGCCTTCTCGCCGGTTGTGGCCGTGCCCATGGAAACGACGCGCACCTCGTCGCCGTATTTCTCGCCGAACAGCGCCATGGCTCCTTCGGCGATGGCGTCGTCGACGCCCATCAGCCGGGTGGAGACCGGCGCATTCTGCAGCACGATCTCATTGGCCATGTCCTCGACCACGGCGAGTTCCTCGCTCGTCATCGGCTTGGGGTGGGAAATGTCGAAGCGCAGCCGTTCGGGCGCGACCAGAGAGCCCTTCTGGGCCACATGCGAGCCGAGCTTCTGACGCAAGGCCTCATGGATCAGATGGGTCGCGGAGTGGTTGGCGCGCAGCCTCGCACGCCGTGCATGATCGACCTCGAGGCTCGCCGGCTCGCCAAGCGAAACCGTGCCCTTCTCGACGTTGCAGTAGTGGATGAAGAGGCCGTTGCCCTTCTTCTGCGTATCGGTCACCCGCAGCCTGGCCGCGTCGGTCGCGATCGTGCCGGTGTCGCCCATCTGGCCGCCCGACTCGCCGTAAAACGGCGTCTGGTTGACGACGACGGCAACCATATCGCCGGCCTCGGCCTTCTCCACGGCGGCGCCGTCCTTGACCATGGCCAGCACCACGCCCTCGGCCTTTTCCGTCTCGTAGCCGAGAAACTCGGTCGCTTCGTGCTTCTCGCCGAGCTCGAACCAGATGGTCTCCGTCGCCGTGTCGCCGGAGCCGGCCCAGTGGGCGCGGGCCTCGGCGCGCTGGCGGTGCATGGCGTCCTGGAAGCCGGTCAGGTCGACATGGATGTCGCGCGCCCTGAGCGCGTCCTGGGTCAGGTCAAGCGGGAAGCCATAGGTGTCGTAGAGCTTGAAGGCGGTCTCGCCGTCGAGACTGTCGCCCTTGGAGAGGTCGCGGGTGGCCTCTTCCAGCAGCGTCAGACCGCGGTCCAGCGTCTTGCGGAAGCGGGTTTCCTCCAGCTTCAGCGTTTCGGAAATCAGCGCCTCGGCGCGCTGAAGTTCCGGATAGGCGCGGCCCATCTCACTGATGAGCGTCGGCAGCAGGCGGTAGATGATCGGCTCCCGGGCGCCAAGAAGCTCGGCGTGGCGCATGGCGCGGCGCATGATCCGGCGCAGCACGTAACCCCGGCCCTCGTTCGAGGGAAGCACGCCATCGGCGATCAGGAAGGCGGAGGCGCGCAGATGGTCGGCGATCACCCTGTGGCTGGCCTGTCGCTCGCCTTCGGCCTTCACCCCTGTCAGTTCGACCGAAGCGCCGATCAGCTTCCGGAACAGGTCGATATCGTAATTGTCGTGCTTGCCCTGCAGCACGGCGGCGACGCGCTCGAGGCCCATGCCGGTGTCGATCGAGGGGCGCGGCAGGTTTTCGCGGCGTTCCGGCGTGATCTGCTCGTACTGCATGAAGACGAGATTCCAGATCTCGATGAAGCGGTCGCCGTCCTCTTCCGCGGAGCCGGGGGGGCCGCCCCAGATATGATCGCCGTGGTCGTAGAAGATTTCCGAGCAGGGGCCGCAGGGCCCGGTATCGCCCATCGACCAGAAATTGTCGGAGGTCGGAATGCGGATGATCCGGTCCTCGGGAAGACCGGCGATCTTGCGCCAGAGCTCGAACGCCTCGTCGTCCTCGTGGTAGACGGTTGCCAGCAGCTTGTCCTTCGGCAGGCCGAACTCCTTCGTAATCAATTCCCAGGCAAGCGAGATCGCCTGTTCCTTGAAATAGTCGCCGAAGGAGAAATTGCCCATCATCTCGAAGAAGGTGTGGTGGCGCGCGGTGTAGCCGACATTGTCGAGATCGTTGTGCTTGCCGCCGGCGCGCACGCATTTCTGCGCCGTCGTCGCGGTCGAATAGGGACGGTGCTCAAGCCCGGTGAAGACGTTCTTGAACGGCACCATGCCGGCATTGGTGAACATCAGGGTCGGGTCGTTATGCGGCACAAGCGGGCTGGAAGCGACGACCTCGTGTCCGTTCCGCTTGAAGAAGTCGAGAAATGTCGACCGGATTTCATTCACGCCACTCATGAGTGCCACGCCCCTTCATATATCGGTGTTGTCTGCCGAGACTTTCCCGGGCTTTTAGCGGCAGGCGTCGCCACTGTCCAGACAGGACAAAACAGCGGCTCCGCAAAGCCGCTGTCAGTGCATCTCACAGGCGCCCGGATCACGCGCCGGACGGAAGCCTCAATCAATCGTCGTCCGTTCCGGTCGCCTGGTTTTCCTCGTCGGTATCCAAAAGGCCCTCGGACAGGAGCCCGGCATTCTGCCGGAGCGCCAGTTCAATCTCTTCGGCAATCGCGGCGTTCTCCCTGAGGAAGGTCTTGGCGTTCTCGCGGCCCTGGCCAAGACGCTGGCTGTTATAGGAGAACCACGAACCGGATTTCTCGACGATGCCGGCCTTCACGCCAAGATCGATCAACTCGCCCATCTTGGAAACGCCTTCGCCATACATGATGTCGAACTCCACCTGCTTGAAGGGCGGGGCCATCTTGTTCTTGACGACCTTGACGCGGGTCTGGTTGCCGACCACCTCGTCGCGATCCTTGACCGAGCCGATGCGGCGGATGTCGAGGCGGACGGAGGCATAGAATTTCAGCGCGTTGCCGCCCGTCGTCGTCTCCGGTGAACCGAACATGACGCCGATCTTCATGCGGATCTGGTTGATGAAGATGACCATGCAGTTTGAGCGCGAGATCGAGGCGGTCAGCTTGCGCAACGCCTGGCTCATCAGCCGGGCCTGGGAGCCGGGCAGGCTGTCGCCCATCTCGCCCTCGATTTCGGCGCGCGGCGTGAGTGCGGCGACCGAATCGACGACGATCACGTCCAGCGCGCCGGAGCGAACCAGCGTGTCGGCGATCTCGAGCGCCTGCTCGCCGGTGTCGGGCTGGGAGATCAAAAGGTCGTGCAGGTCGACGCCAAGCTTGCGGGCATAGATCGGGTCGAGCGCGTGCTCGGCATCGATGAAGCCGCAGGTGCCGCCACCCTTCTGCGCCTCGGCGATGGTCTGCAGCGCCAGCGTGGTCTTGCCGGAGCTTTCCGGACCGTAGATTTCGACGATGCGGCCGCGCGGCAGGCCGCCGATGCCAAGGGCGATGTCGAGGCCCAGCGAGCCGGTCGAGACGGTCTCGATCTCGACGACGCTGTCATTGGCGCCAAGCTTCATGATCGAGCCCTTGCCGAACGAGCGTTCGATCTGGGAAAGTGCTGCTTCCAGCGCTTTGCTCTTGTTCACGGATTTTTCCTCAACGAGTTTGAGTGAATTCTGTGCCATCGACTTTATCCCTTGTTTCGCCCGCCGCCTAGGTGAGGCCCTGATTTACCTATTCGTACTCCATTTGTTCTCTTTTTTCAATCCCCCTCGAAACATTGAAATATAACGGTTTTTCGTCTCGTGTTCGGTTTATGTTTCGGTCGCAAGAGAGGTGTGGATCAACGGTTTTCGCCCGGCCTGTCCGCATCCGCCGCAATCAGCGCGGCGGCGGCATCGAGGTCGGCGCTGTAGGTGACGTGGTTTTCGTCGATGTGATGGGCGACAAGGATGGCTTTCACCGGCGGCGCGACGCCCGTGAGGAGGACGCGGACATTGCGCGCCCGCGCCCGACGGACCGTGCTTTCGAGCACGTTCGCGGCCGAGGAATCCATGTAGGAGACGTCCGAAAGGTCAAGTACGAAGTTCTTCGCCCGGTCGGCGATGCGGTCGAGCACCGAGCCGACGGTGGAGGCCGCGCCGAAGAAGAAGGCGCCGGAAATGCGGTAGACGATCGTGTCGGGGTCGGTGTTGGCGATCGGGTGCTCGCTTTTGGCATTGTAGTCGTCATAGGGACTGACGGCGACATTGCGGCCCATGCGGTCGATGAAGAGCACGGCGCCCAGCGCAAAGCCCGCGACAATGCCTTCGGTCAGATCGCGGAAGACGACGAGCAGCAACGTCACGGTGAGGATCACCGCATCGCCGCGCGAACTCCTGAAGAGGGCCCGGATTGCCGGTTTTTCGACCATGCTCCAGGCGACGACCGCCAGGACGCCCGAAAGGGCTGCAAGCGGAATGAAGCGGGCAAGGGGCGCCGCGACCAGCATGAAGACCAGCAGGAAGAGGGCGTGCAGCATGCCCGAAAACGGGCTGGTGGCGCCGGCGCGCACATTGGTCGCCGTGCGGGCGATCGTGCCGGTGACCGAGATGCCGCCGAACAGGCCGGAGGCGATGTTGGCGATGCCCTGGCCGATCAGCTCCATGTTCGAGCGGTGGCGTCGCCCGGTCATGCCGTCGGCGACGACGGCGGACAGCAGCGATTCGATGGACCCCAAAAGCGCGAAGGCGAAGGCGTCCGGCAGGACCGAGATGACCTTTTCGAGCGAGAGCGTCGGGACCGCAGGCGCCTGCAGACCGCGCGGCAGTCCGCCGAACTGGCTGCCGATGGTTTCCACCGGAAGGTTCAGAAGGGTTGCGGCCAGCGTCGCGACGGCAACGGCGATCAGCATGCCGGGCCAGCCGGGCCTGACCTTTCGGAGCGCGACGATCAGGGCGATGGTGCCGATGGCGATCGCAAGGGCTGCGACATTGGTCGTGCCGACGAACCGCGCCAGATAGGCGATCTTGTCGGCGAAGGGGCCCGGCTCCTTTTCCGGCAGGTCAAGGCCGAGAATGGCCGAAAGCTGGCTGGCGAAGATGATGATGGCGATGCCCGCGGTAAAGCCGACCGTCACGGGGTAGGGGATGAAGCGGATATAGGCGCCGAGCCTCAGATAGCCGGCTGCGATCATGATCAGGCCGGAGAGGATCACCGCCAGCATCAGCCCGTCGACGCCGTGGCGTTCCACGGACGCTGCAACCAGTACGATGAAAGCGCCGGCAGGTCCGCCGATCTGGTGCCGGCTGCCGCCGAAGAGCGAGACGAAGAAGCCGCCGATGATCGCCGCGTAAAGCCCGCGATCGGGGGAGACGCCGCAGGCAATCGCAATGGCCATGGAGAGCGGCAGGGCGACGATGGCAACGGTGAGGCCGGCAATGGTGTCGGCCTTCAGCCGGGAAAGGCCATAGCCCTCCTTCAGGACGCTGACGGTTTTGGGAACGAGACGGGTGGGCATGGCCTGGCAACCTTGCGCGGGGAGGGGATGATCGGTGTATGTTTAGCAAACCTGTTGCCGCTGGCAAGGCCAGCGTAACGATTTCCGGTACGCCGAACAATTCCGCAAGATTTGTCAAACCGGCGTGTGCTTCAACCATACCGCCAAGTGGAAACGGAAAGAAGAGATGAACAACGCCCCGGATTTTCAGACCTATCAGCAACGCCTCATGCGGGTCAGCGCCTATATTCACGACCACCTCGACGAGGAGCTCGATCTCGCCAGGCTCGCCGAAATCGCCTGTCTGTCGCCGTGGCACTGGCACCGCATCTATCGCGGCATCCACGGCGAGACGATCGCCGCGACCGTCAGGCGGTTGCGGCTGCACCGGGCAGCCGGCGAACTCGTCAATTCGGATGCGCCGGTCGAGGCGATCGCGAAACGGGCCGGATCATCCGGCGTACCGGCGTTCACCCGTCTTTTCAAGGCCACCTACGGCATCACCCCGGCCGCCTACAGGACGGCCGGCCGGCACACGATGTTTGATCAACCGGTCCCTGAAAGGAAGCATGACATGTATGACGTCACCCTGCGCGATATGGAAGAGCGGCGGCTTGCGGGCCTCCCGCACCGCGGCTCCTATATGGAAATCGACAGGGCCTTCGGTCCGGCGGCGGGCATGATGGCCGCTGCCGGGGCCCTCGGTCCGCAAACGGAGATGATCGGAATCTACTATGACGACCCCGGTCTGACGGAGGAGAAAGACCTCAATGCCTTCGCGGGCCTCACGCTCGCCGACGGCGCCGATGTGCCGCAAGGGCTGGAGGCCCGCGTGGTTTCGGGCGGTCGCTATGCGGTGCTCACCCACAAGGGGCCCTATGCGGAACTGCACAAGGCCTATCACTGGTTCTACGGCAACTGGCTTCCCGCCGCCGGTCACGAGCCCGCCGACGCTCCGCCGTGTGAAATCTATCGCAACGATCCGCGCGATACGCCGCCCGCGGAGCTGATCACGGAGATCTGCGTGCCGATGAAGGACTGAGCGCGCCTATTTGTCGGCGCCGAGCTTGAGCGCGGTTACCGCCTCGCCGCTGCCGGCGATATAATCGCCGGCATCCTTCTGCCGCTGTAGCAGCAGAATGAACAGGAAATCCGTCAGCATCAGCTGCGCGTCGCGGGCGGTGATGGCGGACGAGCGCACCCGTTCCTCGTCGGCAATCGTGTAGAGCGTGATGTCGGCGCCGCGCGCGACCGGGTTCTGCTGCGGCCCGGTGATCGAAACGACGGTCGCGCCGCGTCTTGCGGCAAGCTCGGCGATCCGCACGGTCTCGATGCTTGTACCCGAATGGGAAAGGGCAAAGAGAACGTCGCCGGTCTTCGAGGCGGAGACATTGGCCATCTGCACATGGCTGTCGGCATCGTGAAGCGCATAGCGGCCGAGCTTCTGCAGTTTGAGGCAGAAGTCGCGCGCCACCAGCGAGGAGGCGCCGACGCCGGCCACATGAATGCGGACGGCAGCGTCGATCAGGTCCATGACGCGGGCGATGTCGCGCTCGTCATTGGCGGCGATGGTCTGCTGCATGGCGTGCATCTTGCTCGAAAGCAGCTTCTGCGCCACCGCCGCCGGACTGTCGCCGAGTTCTATCGTGCTGTGCAGCGCGCCGGGCGGCCGCCAGGCGTGCGCTCTCGCCTTGCTGACGGCGAGTTTCATCTCCTGATAGCCGGAAAAGCCGAATTTCTGGGCGAATTTCACCACGCTCGACTGGCTGCGGCCGGTCCGTTCGGCAAGGCGCGCGGAGGAAAGCCGGAGAACCTCGTCGGGGTTGTCGAGGATGAAGCGGCCGATCTGCCGGTCCGCCGGAGCCAGATTGTCAAGCTGGGCTTCTATCACATTGAGAACGGACACGGTTTTCCTCGGTCAGCCGGTGTAAATGCTGGAATAATAAATTCCTTTTCGCGGAATACAACGGAATGATTGCCAAAGCGTAACGGTTTCGCGGCCTCAGGCAGGCGGGCGCAAGCCCCCACCTCTTCAGCCCAAACCTGCCCGAGCCGATTGGAATAAAATATTCTGAAATGAATTTGACAAATGGAATTTGTGATTATAGCCTTTCCCGAACGCTGCGATGACAAAGAACAAAAATAACGCATCGCGCGGCAGACAAGGGGAATGCATTCATGAATTTGCTGGCCGGCGAGCTTGAAAAACTGGTGTCCGAGGGGCGTAATCCGCGCACGCTCGATCTCGACCTGCTGTCGGCGCGTGAAATCATCGAAAAGATCAATGCCGAGGATGGCGAGGCCGCGATTGCCGTCGGCCGCGAGGCCGACGCCATTGCAAGCGCCGTCGAGCGCATCGTCGAGGCCTTCAATGCCGGCGGCCGGCTTGTCTATATCGGCGCGGGCACGAGCGGGCGGCTTGGCGTTCTCGATGCCTCCGAATGCCCGCCCACCTTTTCCGTTCCCCCCGGCATGGTCGTCGGCCTTATCGCCGGCGGCGAGAAGGCGCTGACCACCGCCGTCGAAGGGGCGGAGGATGATCCGGCGCTGGGCGCTGCCGACCTGAAGGCCATCGGCCTGACGGCACGGGATGTCGTCGTCGGCATCGCGGTCAGCGGGCGCACGCCCTACGTCATCGGGGCCCTGACCTATGCGAAGGAAACCGGTGCGGCGACTGTCGCGCTTTCCTGCAATCCATCTTCCGCCATCGCGGAAATCGCCGATATCTCGATCGCGCCGGTCGTCGGCCCGGAAGTGCTGGCCGGTTCCACAAGGCTGAAATCCGGCACGGCGCAGAAACTCGTCCTCAACATGCTGAGCACGGCGAGCATGGTTCGCATCGGCAAGGTCTACGAGAACCTGATGGTCGATGTGACGGTCTCCAACGCCAAGCTTTACGCGCGCGCCGTTCGCATCGTCATGGAGGCGGCGGACGTTCCGGCCGAAACCGCTGAAAAATTGCTCGAAAAGACGAAAAACGACGTCAAGCTCGCCATCCTCCTGGCGCTGACGGATATGGAATTGCAGGAGGGCCGCGACCTCCTTGATGGGACCGGCGGATTCCTGCGCAAGGCGATCAATCAGAAGACGGCGACAAGCCGCGATAGCTGAAGTCTCTCCGGTGCCGGCAGGAGGCCGCATCGGCAACGCTCAATAATCTCGAGGGAAATGATCATGGGAAAAACCCGTTTCAAGAATCTGGTTTCCGCTGTCGCCGTTGCTGCAGCGCTCGGCGTCGCGGGCGCGGCGGTTCCGGCCGCCGCGGCAACGCTGAATATGGCCTGGTCGCAGGATGCGACCGGTCTCGACCCGCACAAGCAGACGGCTTTTTCGTCGCTGCGCCTGCTGGAGCTCGTCTACGAGCCGTTGGTGCGCACCGATAGCGAACTCAACATCGCGCCGGCGATCGCCACGTCCTGGGAATTCTCGGAAGACGGCCGGACGCTGACCTTCAAGCTCGACCCGGATGCGAAATTCTCCAATGGCGACAAGGTGACGCCGGCGGATGTGAAGGCCTCGTTCGAACGCATCCTGAACGAGGAAACCGGCGCTTCCGCCCGCGCCAACTTCCTCTCCATCGAAAGCATCGACACGCCGGATGACGAGACCGTGGTTTTCAACCTGTCGCAGCCGGATGTGCCGCTGTTGACGGCGATGTCCTCGATCAACGCCGCGATCGTTCCGGCAAGCGCCATCGAAGCGGGCACGATCGGCACGGAAACGCTCGGCTCCGGCCCCTTCGTTCTGACAAGCTGGGAGCCGAACTCCCGCGAGGTGCTCGCCGCCAACGAAAACTGGGCGGGCGGCGAGGTTGGCGTCGACGGCATCAACATTTCGGTCCTGCCCGATGAGACCGCGATCCTCGCGGCGCTGCGCACCAACCAGGTGGATTTCGCGTTGATCAACGATCCGCTGGTCGCCACGCTCGTGCCGAACAATCCGGGCCTGACGCTGACCCGCGAACCGGTGCTGAACTACCATGTGCTGCAACTGAACGCCGATCGCGGGGCGATGACCGAGCAAAAGGTCCGCCAGGCGATCTCCTGCGCGATCGACCGCCAGGACGTGCTCGACGCGGCGCTTCTGGGCGAGGGCAAGGTGACCGGGCCGCTGACCATGCCGGCCTATGCGACCGATCCGTCCGAGCTCTTCTGCTATACGCCCGATCTCGACAGGGCAAAGGCGCTGATGGCCGAGGCCGGCTATGAGGACGGCTTCTCCGCCAAGGTGATGGCGGCGACCGGCGAGCCGCCGACGGCAGCCGCCGAAGCGCAGGTGATCCAGTCGCAGCTCGGCGAAATCGGCATCGACCTCGAAATCGAGATGATGGAACTCAACGTCTATATCGACCGCTGGCTGAAGGGCGATTTCGACATGGCCGTGGCGCTGAACGGCGGACGCACCGACCCCTATACCATGTATAACCGCTACTGGACAAAGGACGGCAACCTCGCCCATGTCGCCCATTACGGCGACGACACGCTCGACAGCCTGATGCAACAAGGCCGCGTCGAGACCGATCCGGCAAAGCGCAAGGACATCTTTGCCGAATTCTCCAAGCACCTTACCGAAGTCTCTCCCTGGATCTGGCTTTACACCGGCTACAGCTATACGGCGGCAAACGACAAGGTGAGCGGTTTTGAGGCCAATCCGACGGGCTCGCTCTTCGGACTTTCCGCTGTCACCGTCAGCGAATAAGCCGAAACAGAGAAGACGGGAGGCGCATACAACATGAACTACCTGACCCGGCGACTGGTGACCTTTCCTGTGGTCATGCTCGGGGTATCCGTCCTCGTCTTCGTTTCGATCCGACTGGTTCCCGGCGATGCCATCACGGCGATGCTGGGAACCGAGGCCGGCCTTTTGACGCCGGCGCAGCGGGCGTCACTGGAAACCTATTTCGGCATGGACCGGAGCTGGTTCGGCCAGTACTGGCACTGGCTCGGCGGCGTGCTGCACGGCAATCTCGGCATCTCGGTCACCTATGGCCGTCCGGTGATGGAGGTTATCCTGCGCGTCTTTCCGCTGACGCTAGAGCTGGCGCTTCTGTCCATGATCGTCGCGCTGGCCGTGGGGCTTCCGGCCGGCATCTATGCCGCCACCCATGCGGAAAGGCCGTCCGATCTCATCGTCCGGATCGTCGCCATGGTCGGCCAGTCGACGCCGAGTTTCGTCGTCGCGTTGCTGGCGATCTATGCGCTATCCGTCTGGTTCGGCGTTCTGCCCGCCATGGGCACGTTCACGCCGCTCTGGCAAGACCCGCTGAAGAACCTCGCGCAGATGATCCTGCCGGCGCTGACGCTCGGCTTTGCCTTCGCCGCCGCCGTTACCCGCATCTCCCGTTCGGCGATGCTCGATATTCTCTCCGACGATTACATCCGCACGGCGCGCGCCAAGGGCGTGCCGGCGCGTTCGGTTATCTGGCACCACGCGCTGCCGAACGCGCTGATCCCGGTGGTGACCGTCTCGGGTGTCGAGTTCGGTTATCTTCTGGGCGGCGCCGTCATCGTCGAACAGGTGTTTGCGCTTCCGGGCCTCGGGCGCACCGTGCTGGAGGCGATCCTGCAGCGTGATTACGCGCTGGTGCAGGGCAGCGTCCTCTTCATCGCCTTCAATTTCATGATCGTCAATCTGCTGGTGGATCTCGCCTATGCGGCGCTCGATCCGCGCATCCGGCTGGGAGGCAAGTAATGCAGCTCCTGCGCTCCATCTTCGCCCATCCGAGCGGCCGCATCGGCGGCACCATCGTCGCGCTTTACGTCATCATTGCGGTGCTCGGCCTTGTCGGGCTCACGCCGCATGATCCGCTGATGCAGTTCCGCATCGACCGGCTGCACGCCCCGAACGCGACCTACTGGATGGGCACCGACCTTCTCGGCCGTGATGTCGCGAGCCGCCTGATGATCGGCATCGCCCAGTCTTTCATCGTCTCCTTCGCCTCCGTGGCGCTGGCGACCGTCGCCGGCATCGTTCTGGGCCTGGCCGCCGCCTGGTTCGGCGCCTACTGGGATGGCGCGATCATGCGGATGATGGATGTGTTGCTGGCCTTTCCGGCGATCCTGCTGGCGCTCCTGATCATCACCATTGTCGGCCCCGGCACATGGACGAGCGTGATGGCGATCGCCTTTGTCTACACGCCGATCTTCACCCGCGTGGTGCGCGGGCCCGCGCTGTCGCTGAAGACCCGCGAATTTGTCGATGCCGCGCGCACCTTCGGTTCGTCGCGCCGCTATATTCTCTCGCGCCACATGCTGCTCAATCTGGTCGCGCCGCTCACCGTGCAGGTGACGCTGGCGCTCGCCTGGGCGCTTCTGACGGAGGCCGGGCTTTCCTTTCTCGGCCTCGGCACCCAACCGCCCAAGGCCTCCCTCGGGCTGATGCTGAGCGAGGCGCGCAACCTGATGGAAATGGCGCCCTGGCTGCTGGTTTTTCCCGCCTTCGCCATCATGATCGGCATTCTCGGCTTCAACCTTCTGGGCGACGCGCTGCGCGATATTCTTGACCCGCGTTCAAGGAGGGCCGAGGCATGAGCCGTCTTCTTTCCGTCTCCGATCTGCATGTGGGCTTCGGCGAGGACCCGGTCGGAAACGAGGTCGTCCACGGCATCGATTTCACGCTCGATGCCGGCGAGACGCTGGCGATCGTCGGCGAAAGCGGCTCGGGCAAGTCCGTCACCGCGCTTTGCCTCAACCGGCTTGTCGATTTCGGCGGAGGCAGGATCACCAAGGGACGGATCGACTTCGCGCTCGGTTCCGGCGAAGTCGCGGACCTTGCCGCTGTGCCCGAGAAGGATTTGGCAAGGATCCGAGGCCGCGAGATCGGCATGATCTTCCAGGAGCCGATGACCTCGCTCAATCCGGTGCACACGATCGGCGAGCAGATTGCCGAAAGCTTCCGCCTGCATCACGGGCTGACCGGCAGACAGGCGATGAACGCGGCGGTCGATGCGTTGAAACGCGTGCGTATTCCCGATGCCGAGCGGCGGCTGAAATACCATCCGCACCAGCTCTCCGGCGGCATGCTGCAGCGTGTGATGATCGCCACGGCGCTCTCCTGCAATCCGCGCCTGCTGATCGCCGACGAGCCGACGACCGCGCTTGATGTGACCGTGCAGGCGCAGATCCTCGCGCTGCTTTCCGAACTGAAGCGCGAAAGCGAGATGGGCCTGATCTTCATCACCCATGATATCGGCCTCGTTGCCGGCATTGCCGACAAGGTGATGGTGATGCAGCAGGGCGAGGCGGTGGAGCAGGGGCCGACCGACGACGTGCTCGACAATCCGCAACACCCCTATACGCAACATCTCCTGAAGGCTGTGCCGCACTTCGACGACGGCCGCGCCGTTCGGACGGATTTCTCGCGTGCGCAGGCTGGAGAGGCCAGACCCGCGCTGACCGTTGAAGACCTGACCGTGCGTTTCCCCGTCACCTCCGGCTTCCTCCGTCGCCAGGGCGGCGCGGTGCATGCGGTCGATGGCGTCGATTTCGATCTGATGCCGGGCGAGACGCTGGGCATTGTCGGTGAAAGCGGTTCCGGAAAATCGACGACGGCGCGCGCCATCATGGGACTGACGGAGCCGACGCGCGGCGCGTTTCATCTGGGCGAAGGGGCAGGCGTGAGCGCTCATGGCGACCCGATCCAGATGGTGTTCCAGAACCCCTATGCCTCGCTCAATCCGCGCCTGCGGGTCGACAGCATCCTGGCCGAACCTGTGATTGCCACCGGCGGGCGGCTGAACGCCGAGACTCGCGCCCGCATGGCCGAACTCCTGGAACGCGTCGGCCTGCCCGAAAACGCGCTCACCCGCTATCCGCATGAGTTCTCCGGCGGCCAGCGCCAGCGCCTCTGCATTGCCCGCGCGCTGATGCTCAAACCTTCCGTCGTGGTGCTGGACGAGGCGGTCTCCGCCCTCGATGTCTCGGTGCAGGCGATGGTGCTGGAGCTTCTGACCGAGCTGCAGCGCGACATGAACCTCTCCTACCTGTTCGTCACCCACGACATGGCCGTGGTCGAGCGCATCGCCCACCGCATCGCCGTGGTCTATGCGGGGCAGATCGTCGAGATCGGCGACGCCGCTTCGGTGCTGTCTTCGCCGAAGCACTCTTACACCAAGCGGCTGATTGCCGCCGTGCCGAGCATCGACCGGCGACGGCAGGAGTATCGGCTTGATACAACCGAAGTGCCCTCGCTGGTGCGCCCGGCGGGCTATGAGCCGCCGAAGGCCGATTGGCTGCGGTTTGGCGACGACCACATGGCGCGGAGGGAAGAGGCGTGATGACCTCGGATTTTTCAGGCCGCTTCGACAGGGCCTTCGCCGCGCTGAAGGCGTCGGTCGACGAAGGCCGCATTCCCGGCGGCGTTCTCGGGCTTGTGGATGGCGAGGGCAGGCGGCTGGCGCAAGCCTGCGGCGTGGCGGCGCTCGAGCCTGAAAAGCGGCCGATGACGACCGAAACATGGTTCGATCTCGCATCGCTCACCAAGGTGATTTTCACGACGGAGCGTATTCTGGCGCTGGCCGGGGAGGGGGCGGTCGACCTTGATGAACCGCTGACCGCCGTCATCCCGGATTTCCGCCAGTATGATCCGAACTGCTGGGAACGGCAGGTCACCTTCCGCCAGTGCCTCGGTCACCAGACGCCCTTTCCGGCGGTCGAACCGATCTATACTTATGGCGGCGATCCGGACCGGCTGCGCGCCTTCGTGCTGCAGCGCGAATGGAAACGGGTCGAAACACCCGTCTATTCCGACATCAATTTCATTCTCCTCGGCATCGCGCTGGAGCGGATTTCCGGCAAGACCGTCCGCGATCTCGATCCGGGGCCGGGCTTTGCCTTTTCCGCCGATCCGGAGAAGACGGCGGCCACCGAGCGCTGCAGCTGGCGCGGACGGGTGATCTGCGGCGCGGTGCATGACGAGAATTGCCACGCGCTTCAGGGCTCCGGCCATGCCGGCCTGTTCGGCACGGTTGATGCCGTGCTTGACCACGCGACCGGTCTTTTGCAGCGCGATGTCGCCGGCGATCCTGTCGTGAAACGGATGCGCGAGCCGCTGTCCGAAAAACGGACCCATGGCTGGGAGCGGCCTTACGAGAACTGGCATGGCGGCGCGCTGTGCTCCGAAGGGACAATCGGCCATACCGGCTTTACCGGCACGTCGCTCTGCGTGGATTTCGCGCGCGGCCATGCCTGGACGCTGCTGACCAACCGCGTGCATCCGAGCCGCCATACGGACAGCGGCATCATGGCGCTGAGGCGGCGCGTCAGCGACCTTATCAACGGAGCGGAATGATGATGCAGGATTTCAAACCCGTCTGGGCCGTCGGTCTGATGACCGGAACCGTGCTTGACGGCAATATCGATGTCGCGCTTCTGAAAACCGACGGCGTCACCGTGGAGGCCTTCGGCGCCTACACGCTCGCCCCCTATCCGCAGGCGACGCGCGACCTGCTGGAGGAAACGCTGGCGGCAGCCCGCGCCTGGAATTTCGAAGGAGCGGAGCCGACGATCTTCACCGAGGCCGAAAAGGTGCTGACGCGGGCGCAATCCGACGCGGTGAAAGCGTTGGTCGAGGCCGAGGGCCTGTCGATGGCCGATATCGGCATTGTCGGCTTTCACGGCCAGTCCGTGCTGCATCGCGCGCCGACGAAGGATCGCCTGGGCGATACCCGCCAGCTGGGCGACGGGGCGCTGATGAGCCGCATCCTCGGCTGCAAGGTGGCCTATGATTTCCGCACCGCGGATGTGCGCGCCGGCGGGCAGGGCGCGCCGCTTTCGGCCGGCTATCACCAGGCGTTGCTGAAAAGCCTCGATACCTCCGGCAAAACGGCGGTGCTCAATCTTGGCGGCGTTGCCAATGTCACCTGGTGGGACGGCGGCGATCGGCTGATTGCCTTCGATACCGGCCCGGCGAATGCGCCGCTCAACGACTTCATGAAGGAAAACGGCCTTGGCGAGATGGATCGCGACGGGGCGCTGGCGCTTTCCGGCACGGTGGACGAGGCGCGGCTGTCGAGACTGCTCGAACATCCTTATCTGGCGGCGCCCTATCCGAAATCGCTTGACCGGTTTGATTTCTCCTCTGCCATGGCCGAGGGACTGGACACCGCAACGGGTGCCGCGACGCTGACGGCCTTTACGGCCGCTGCCGTCGGCAAGGCGCTCGATCTCCTGCCGGTGCGCCCGGAACGTCTCGTCGTCTGCGGCGGCGGCAGGCGCAACCCGGCGATCATGGCGATGCTTCAGACCCGCGCAGGCGTCGAGGCGGTGCCGGCTGAATCCGTCGGCTGGCGCGGCGACGCGATCGAGGCCGAATGCTTCGCCTTTCTTGGCGTGAGGGCCGTGCGCGGCCTTCCCTTCAGCTTTCCGACGACGACAGGCGTGCCCGAGCCGATGAGCGGAGGGCGGGTTACTGGTTGACCGGAGGCCGAAAAAGAGACCTGAAATCAAACATTTGATCTGAAGAGTTCAGGTTTTTTCTGCCCTGTCCGCTACAGTTTTTTCTGCAGGAACACCCGGTCGCGGCCGGCAACAAAATTCTGCATTCGGCCGAATTCGACATAGCCGGCGCGCTGATAGGCCTTGAGCGCCACCGGATTGAAGGTGTCGATGAAGGCGTCGTGGCAACCGCGTGCGCGCGCCGCGTCCTCGGCCGCCGAAAGCATTTTTCCGGCCACGCCTTGCCCGCGCGCGTCCTCGCCCACCCACAGCCGCTGCACGTAGAGCCAGCCCCATGCGGTGAACGCGTTGATGCCGGCGATCACAAGGCCGTCGCCGTCCCGTACGAAGACGGACAGCGGCGTGCGCTCCGCCGGCCCGACGTCGTCATCGTTGAAGCGCGAGAGGTTCTCGTCGACCCGGGCGATATCGTCCGCATCGGGATCGGCTGTGACTGTGATCTGCATGGCGTGCCTTCATGATTCGCATGGTCTTCGGAATGAAGAATACGCCAATTCATTCAGGTGCATAGACAGCCTGTCAGGCGAAACGCTTTAAGTTTTCGGCAAATCAAGAAGAAGTGGCTCCCCGGGTCGGATTCGAACCGACGACCTATCGATTAACAGTCGAGTGCTCTACCGCTGAGCTACCAGGGAATATGCGCGCCACTCGGGCGCTGCGGTGTGAGCGGGTTAATACAAATGCACGGGCGGTTTGCCAAGCCCTTTTTGCAAAAAAATAACATTGTCTTCCGCTTTCGCGCACAAGCCCGGAAGGAGGCCCTTTCCGCTCCGGCCGGCCGGCCGGCTCCCGCGGCCGGAGCGGCGATCGGGAGGGGCCCGCGCGGCCTCAGCCGCGCCGCTGCACCCCGTCGCCCGTTTCGGGGCCGTCGCCGCGCTCGGAACTGTGCATGTCGCGCATTTCGCTCTCGATCCGCCGTCTGGCGCTGCGGGAGCGGATCTGCGTGGCCGAATAGGCGCGGGGCGACAGCAGCAGGTCACCCTCCGTGCGGATGATGTCGAAGCTGCGTTCGGCGGCCACCGGCTGGTCCTCGGAGGTATAGGTCGCAACGACGGTCAGCTTGACGTCGGCGATGTTTTCGAAATCATCGAAACCCTTCGGCGACATCTTGCCGATCAGCGTCCTGAACGAGCCGAGATCGAGATGCTCGCCGGAATCGAGCGGGCCCTGAAACCAGCGCTTGCGCGGATCAGGCGTGCCGTCCTCATCGAAATTGAGGTTGCTCAGGGAATAGCGGAGATTCCTGTCGCCGTCCTCATCCTTCAGGGTGAAATCGAGCAGCACGGCGTCGATATAGATCGGCTTGGCGCTCATATTGGCGACCAGGCAGTGTCCCTCCAGTGTCGGACCGGCGCCGCGATTGATCAGGATCTTCGCGCGCCGGCCCTCGCGAAAACCGCTGAAGATCAGCTGCAGATAGATTGCCCAGATGACGAGCGTGCAGAAGCTCGCAATCGCGCTCAGCGCGCCCGAATTCGCGTTGATCCAGCCCCAGACCATGTCCACTCCCGAAGCACCCGCCGGGCCCCCTGCGGCAGGTCAATGCTTATGTTTCATCGACGGGATAGGCCTTTTCCGCGGGGGCGCTCTTTGACCTCTCCTCGTCACTTTCGTTCTCAACGATGTCGACCGTCTTTCGTTCCGGCAATTGATCACGGGAAAGGTAGACGGTGGAGGAGGGGAAAGCGAAGCCTGCGCCGTTGTTCTCGACCGCTTCGCGGATCGCGATCAGGAGTTCTTCCTGAACCTCGAGGAAGGCGTTGATGTCGGTCGCCGAGATGTTGGCATAGATATCGAACAGAAAGGCGAAGTCGCCATATTCCACGAAGCGCACCCTGAGAGGGCTCTCCAGCACGCTGTCATGCGCCTCGAGCGCCGCACGGATGCCGTCGCGCACCTTCTGCAGGGTCGCGCTGTCGGTCTCGTATCTGACCCCGACCTTGTGGCGGAACAGGAAGACGTCGCGCTGGCTGTAATTGGTGATCTTGTGCTTAACCAGCTCGGCATTGGCGACGATGATCAGCGTGCGGTCGAGCGCGCGGATGCGGGTCGAGCGGATGCCGATTTCCTCGACCGTTCCGGCGGTGTCGGAAAACTGGAAGAAGTCGCCGACGCGCACGATCCTGTCGGCATAAAGAATGAGGCCGCTGATGAAGTTCTCAAGCGTCGGCTGCGCGGCAAGGGCGATGGCCAGGCCGCCGACGCCGAGACCGGCGACGACGCCGTAGATCGGGATGCCGATCCGGGTGGCGCCGTAGCCGAGCACGACGATCGCCACCAGGAAGGAGGCGACCCGGAAGCCGGTGCGCACCAGACTGGCATCAAGGCTGGCGTTGTTGACGGTCGGATTGCGGATCGTCCACATGTAGAGCGTCTGCAGCACCTGGTAGGTGAGCCAGGCCGATGTCGTCCAGATGATGGCGCTGACGACCGTTGTCACGATCTGAAGAAGGTCGCCGGTGATGTTGATCTGCTCCTCGCAGAGATAGTGAAACAGGTTCGCGGCGAGGATCACGAGAAGCGGCGGCGTGAGGCGGCGCGACTGGCGGGCGGCGGGATCGAGCGGAACCGGGCGGCGGTTGTTCCAGCGGCTGTAGAGGGCGATCGCCAGCATCAGCACGACCACGGTGAGCGCGAGCGCGAGCCATTGCCAGTAGGCCTGGCCGCCAAACGTGTTCTGAAGCCAGCCCGGACCGTCCAATATGAACTGATACCATTGCGGCGCGACGAGGTTTCCGGGTGTATAGATGTAGTACTGGTAGAGATCCTCGCCCCTGTCGGCGATGATCGGCAGCGACTGAAGCGCCTCGTAATCATCCGGAATCTCGTCCACTGTCGCCGCGGTGAACAGATACTGGCCGGAATAGGGCCCGTCCTGCATGCGCTCGATGGTGAGGCTTGTGCCGGGGATGATCCATTTGTCCGGAAGGGGGCCGCCGAGCGCGTCCGCCCGGGCATTGGAGCCTGCCGGCAAACCGGGAATATCCTCGAGCGGCGGCAGGTAGATTCGATCGAAGATCTCCTGAAGCTGAAGCACCGTCTCGATGCTGAAACGCTCGCGCGAGGCGGCGGGAACGTCGGAAAGGTCGAAGGTCTGTGCCGCCTTGCCGAGCAGGGACTGGACGAGAACCAGTTGATCCTTCTCTTCCTCCGTCATGAAGAAGTTGTCATTGGCGAAGAATTCGTCGCGCACGCCGAGCCAGAGCTTGTTGGCCGCCTGCATGATGACCAGAAAGCTTTCGAGCGTGGCGCGCGGGCTGCGCGTGTCGGGCGGCGAGATCGGGTTGGTCACAAGCCGCTGATAACGCGATTGCAAGCCCTCATTGTCAGCAGCGTCGCTGATGATCTCCTGAACCAGTTCCGCAGCCGTCGCGTCCTGTTGCTCGTGGGGCGTCGCCGGCGCTTCCTGGGCATAGGCCCTGGTTGCGTAATCGGCCTGGAAGACGGCGAGGAAGGCAAAGAGCAGGGCAAGGGCGAGCATGGCGCATCGGCTGAACGGCACGTTCGAGCGTTGATGCCCGGTTCGGAAAGAATTATCTGAATGCATCGCTTTCTCCGCTGCCTCCTCTGCGCGATTGATCTCTGCCGGATCCTCATTCCGCCGATCCGCAGCCAACCCTACCCGATTTTTTACGTGATTCGTGTCCAGCCAATGTGAATTTGTTGATTTTCCGGCCGCCGGTCTTCTCACGACAGGCCGAGGACCGCCGCTGTCAGCGCGAGATAGCGCCCGACCTTGGCAAGGGTGACAAGGGCGAGGAAGACGGGAAAGGGTTCGCGCAGGGCGCCGGCGACAACGGTCAGCGGATCGCCGATGATCGGGACCCAGCTCAGGAGAAGCGACCATTTGCCGTAGCGGCCGTACCAGGCTTCCGCCCTTTCAAGCGCCCGCGGGCCGACCGGAAACCAGCGCCGGTCGCGAAACCGCGCGATGCCGCGTCCCAGCAGCCAGTTGACGACAGAGCCGAGCACATTGCCGAGCGAGGCGGCGAGCACAAGCGCGAAAACCGGATAGGCTCCCGTCAGCAGCAGTCCGGAAAGCGCCGCCTCCGATTGCATCGGCAGGATGGTCGCGGCGACCAGCGCGCTGGCAAACAGGCCGCCATAGGCAAGCAGGGCGCTCATCCGGGGCCGCCGCTGGCGCTCCGGTCGCGCCGGTTTCGTCTGTCTTCAGCCGTCGGCATGCCTGTGGTTTCCTGCATCGGGTCACGGACGTAGTATTGCCGGAGATCGCAAGTCGCAAGCCTGAAGCCGGCCGGCAAGGCGCGGCGTCTGGACAATGCGGGCAGCGCCGCGTCGCGTGCGCCGAACGCACATGAAGAGTGAGGCGGCTGCCAGGAGCGATACAGGCGCAATTTAGCCGCCATTTTTCGGAGATTCCCCTTGCGCCGAATTGCAAATCATTCTAAACGCCCGCCAACGCTTGCTTTTCAGCGGCGCGGGGCCTCGTGGCGGAGTGGTTACGCAGAGGACTGCAAATCCTTGCACGCCGGTTCGATTCCGGCCGAGGCCTCCATTGCCGTTTTCGGCGCTTCTTTTCCGCAATCACCCGCATCGGCTCCCGGGCCGCGTTCCAACCGTCTCGACTGTTTCCGGTGGTCGCGCGCCGTGCGCGGCAAGACTGATTCCATCACTCGCTTCACGGCGATCCGACGGTCATTCCCTATGACGATGCCCGACGAAAAACAGTGCAACTTTTAGGGGAATTCATCAATTTACGGCAGCCATAAGGCGGCAAAACGCCAGAAAAGGTCCGGGCCCGGACATTTTGCGCCTGTCTAAGAGACGGGAAATCATCAAAAGTGATTCCCGGGCTTTCTCAGAAGATTCCGCAAACCAGAAAATGCGCCCGGGGGGACGAACCATGACC
The DNA here is from genome assembly GCF_001578105.1 of Martelella sp. AD-3. GTDB lineage: Bacteria > Pseudomonadota > Alphaproteobacteria > Rhizobiales > Rhizobiaceae > Martelella. Next base: position 1,707,245 of record NZ_CP014275.1, read on the forward strand.
AAAGCTGTCGGCGGCAAGCGCTCCGGGAACGGCAAGGCCGGCAAGCCGGTGCGGACGGGCATGCGAAAACGCTGGATCGCCTCCTCGCTGCTGTTTCAGTCCACAGCGCTTGCCGGCGCGCTTTCCGGCGTTCCGGTGCCGTTTTATTCGCGCGGCTACAGCCGGGTCTATGCGCAGGCGGTCTGCAAACCGGGGTCCACAAGCGGCTACGTCAACAATTCCGGCGCGATCGGCACAACCACTTTCGCCTGCACCATCTCCTCCTCCGGGACCGTGACCGCGCCGCAATATGCCTATGGCGGGGCGATGACCTGGTACCAGTCGAGCAATGTCTACTACAGCCAGTACGACATGCCGCCGGTCCACCCGCAGCAGGGCCTGAACATCACGATCACCAACACCGCGGCGATCGACGTTTCGGCGGAAGCGGATGTCGCCTCGATGATTTCCTTCAGTGCGCCGGGCGGAACGCATTTCTACACCCGGAGGCACTCCGATGCGATCAGCGTCGTCTCCGCGGGCAGCAACGCCTTCCGCAGCGAGGTCAAGGACGCCGACAAATATTCCGGCGGGGCGGGCGGCTCCGTTGCCGTCTACAACAATGCGATCATTCAGAACGCGGCACGCCACGGGATCTATGCCGTCAGCGGCGGCGGCACGGCCTACGCCACCTATGGCGGCAATGCCGGCGCGGTCACTGTGGGCACCACCGCCGATATCTCGGCGAACGGTTTCGGCATCGTCGCCATCAGTCGCGGCGGCGCGACCTGGGCGCTGACCGGCGGTTCGGGCAATACCGCCACCGTAACGGTGTCGGGCGACGTCAATACGATCGCCTCGACCAAGGCGGGCGGCGGCATCCTCGCAGCCTCCTACGGCGGCAACAGCCCGAACAATATTTCCTGGAACCGCATGGAAGGCGGTACTGGCGGCCTTGCAGGCAAGGCAACCGTCACGCTCGGCTCCGACGATGCCGCCTTTGCCGGCACGGTGTCGACGGTCGCCGCCGGCAAGATCGGGAACGACTGGACCTTCACCAAGCGCGAAAGCGGCGCCGCGGTTTCCGCCATCAGCTATGGCGGGCAGGGCCCGGTCAACACCAACGGCTCCGGCGGCGGCTATGACGGCGGCGATGGCGGCAAGGCCTCCGTGACGGTCTACGGCGCATCCGGCACCACGATCAAGACCTCCGGAGACGATTCGGCAGGCATCGTTGCGGCCAGCTATGGCGGCTCCAGCCTCGACTATTATGACGCCTCGAAAAAGGGCGGCGCGGCGGGCGCTGTCTATGCGAAGCTCTCCGGCGGCGGTTCGATTGCCACGGCGGGCGCGCATTCGAGCGGCATTCAGGCCACTTCGCTGGGCGGGCTGGGCCAGGTTGCCTCGACGGCGACGACGACGCAGAACGGCAAGGGCGGCACCGGCGGCAGCGTCTACGTCAAGAGCGACTTCGCGATCACCACCAGGGGTGATCATTCCCACGGCATCGCGGCAATCTCGTCCGGGGCGGGCGGCGGCGTCTATGTCTGGGACGGCAATGGCGGGTTCCAGTGGGGCGACGCCAATATCGCGTCGAACACAAGCGGAGAAGTCACCGTCAAGAATTATGGGGCAATCGAGGTTTACGGCGTCGATTCCCACGGCATCGTGGCGATGTCGATCGGCGGCGGCGGCGGGCTTCTGACATCGAGCGGCGAGATCGCCACGCAGTCTTACAGCTATTATTCGGCGGTGACCAATTCCGCTTCGCAACAGGTCGGCGGCGCGTCAAGCGGCGCCTATGCGGCAGGCGTCACGGTGACCAACAAGGCGGCGGTCACCACCCATGGCGGATATGCGGCGGGCAAGACCGGCACGCAGAGTTCAGGCGATGTTCCGCTGGGCGGCGGCATCGCCATTCTGGCCCAATCGATTGGCGGCGGCGGCGGCGACAACACCGGCTCGGGCGCGATCGGCGGCATTGGCGGAAGCGGCAAGTCCGGCGGCAACGGCTCTAACGGCGGCACGGTTCTGGTCAACAGCTACGGCGCGCTCACCACCTATGGCGCGGATGCGCACGGCATCGTCGCCCAGTCGATCGGCGGCGGCGGCGGCACGGGCCGCAACAAGAGCGGGCTTTTCGTCGCTGTCGGCGGCAATGGCGGCAATGGCGGCGACGGCAACGCAGTGACGGTGAACGCGGGCGCGAACATTACGGCGTCGGGCGATTATGCCGCCGGCATTCTCGCCCAGTCGATCGGTGGCGGCGGCGGTTCCGGCGGCAAGGCGACGGCCTGGGGCATCGGTTTTTCCGATGCGATCGGCGGCAATGGCGGCTACGGCGGCTCCGGCGGCCTGGTCAAGTTGAAGACGCTTGCGGGCACGACGGTCAAGACGGGCGGCGTTAACGGTCTCGGCATTCTCGCCCAGTCGATCGGCGGCGGCGGCGGTTCTGGCGGCGCTGCGAAATCCGTTTCGTTCGGCAAGACCTTCGACATCGCGATCGCGACCGGCGGCAATGGCGCGGGCGGCGGCAGCGGCGGGGAAGCGGAGATCAATCACTACGGCGCCGTTTCGACATCCGGTTATGATGCGACCGGGATCCTGATCCAGTCGATCGGCGGCGGCGGCGGCTCCGGTGGCGCGTCCAGCGCCCACGCGCTCGCCTTCGGTCTGCCCTTTGACGAGAAGGGCGACAGTTTCGCCCTGGCGATGTCGGTCTCCCACGGCGGCAATGGCGGGGCGGGCGGCGACGGCGGATCCGCGACGGCGGTGCTGAAGGACAAGAGCGCCGTCACGACGACCGGGGACGGTTCGCTCGGCCTCCACGTGCAGTCGATCGGCGGCGGCGGCGGCCAGGGCGGCGATTCGACGGCGGCGGCGGGAACGGCGACGCTGCAGAGCGCCTTCGGCAAGCTGACCGGCGGAGAAGCGGAGCTTCAGAAGAAGCTTGAAGGGGATTCCGTCACAGCGACGCTCACCTTCTCGCTCGGCGGCGGCGGCGGTGCGGCCGGAAGCGGCGGCAAGGCCTATGCGCATAATTACGGGACCATCACCACCAGCGGCGATTTTGCCGACGGCATGCTGGTGCAATCGATCGGCGGCGGCGGCGGCCAGGGCGGAACCGGCGAGACCGACGGCATCGACTATTTCGGCAGTTCCACCTTCAACCTGTCGCTGTCTATCGGCGGCGAGGCCGGCGGCGGCAGCGACGGCGGGTCGGCCTATGGCGGTGTCGCCGGCGGCGGCGCGGTCAGGACCTACGGCGCGAATTCGACCGGCTTGTTCGTCCACTCCGTCGGCGGCGGCGGCGGCAAGGGCGGCGGCGGAACCGGCAATGTCGATGCTGACAACAAGCTCGAAGTCGGCATCGGCGCCACCGGCGGCGAGGGTGGCGATGGCGGCAGCGTCTATGCCTGGAACAACGGCACGATCCTGACCAAGGGCGATTCCTCGGCCGGCCTGATTGCCCAGTCGATCGGCGGCGGCGGCGGGCAGGGGGGCTCCGGCACCAGCTCCATCGGCCACGCCTTCGAATTCGAGAAGGAAACCAAGGTCAAGTTCTCCGACTGGGTCAAGGCCCATCCCTCCTTCGATGTCGGCGTGACGCTATCGGCCAATACCGGGGCTTCCGGCGGCGATGGCGGTTACGGCGGCAATGTCTATGTGGGCGTCGACAAGAAGGGCTCGTCGCAGTCAAAGGGCACGACCAAGACCTATGGCTCGTTTTCCCATGGGGTTCTGGCGCAGTCGATCGGCGGCGGCGGCGGCGCGGTCTCGACGTCGTCCAGCGCCAACAGCGTCACGGTGTCCGGACCGGAAGCCGACCTCGATATCTCGACGATCTCCTTCGGCGCAACCGGCGGCGCGGCCGGCGACGGCGGCCATGTCACGGTCTATGCCGCGAATATCTACACTGAGGGCTTTGCCGCCAACGGCGTGATCGCCCAGTCGCTTGGCGGCGGCGGCGGACATGCGATCCAGACCGGCTATGCCATGGACAAGGTCTCGATCAAGTTCGGGGCGCAGGGCCAATCCGACGGCACGCGCAATGGCGGCAATGTGCTGGTGGAGACGATCGGAGGGACAAAGATTGTCACTTCCGGCGACAACGCCAACGGCATCCTCGGCCAGTCGATCGGCGGCGGCGGCGGTTTCGCCGGCGTCGCGCTCGGCACCTACAATGCGGTGAATGACGAAAGCATCTCCAGCATCATCAACTCCACCTTTGGCGGCGGCAGCGATAACGGCGACGCCGACGGGCAGGACGTCACCGTCAACCATTACGGTTCGATCAACACGTCCGGCAAACGCTCCATCGGTATTGCGGGTCAATCCATCGGCGGCGGCGGCGGTTTCCTGACGGCTGCGGCCAACAATTTCGACCAGTCCGGCTTCGTGCAGAAGCAGGCGCCTTCCAGCGCCCACAACGTCGATATCACGGTCAAGGACAATGCCTCGATCGTCACCTCTGGCGATGGCGCTTTCGGCATCCTCGCCCAAACGGTCTCCGGCGGCGGCGGCGTTTCGGCCGATCTTGCCCAGAAGCTGAATGCTTCCTACCGTTCCTATGGTGAGTTGTTCGCCAGCAGCGATTACTACTACGACAGCAGCTCAGGGAATGCCGACCAGACGGGCTATGTCACTGTGACCGTCGATGGCAGCGTCAAGACCAGCGGCAAATATGCCCACGGCATTGTTGCCCAGGCCGTCGGCGGCTCCGGCGGTATTTTTATCCAAAACGGCAAGACATATGCGGGCACGCTTGCCAATTTCAACAACCGGCATGATCCGACGGTTGCCGGCAACTACCAGAACGGCAAGCTGGAAGTCACGGTCAACGGAAGCGTCACGGTTTCCGACCCGACCGCCTGGGGCGTTTGGGGACAGGCGACCGGCCCGGCGATGTCTCTGACGATCGGCGGCGGCGGGGTCCTTTCCGGCTCGACGGCTGCGGCCAGCAATGGCGAATATAGCGGCGGCGCGATCTATTCCTCCGGCGGACGCGGCACCGCCATCACGCATACCAATTCCGGCACGGTGACCGGCAATATCGTTCATCACAAGTTCACAACCTCCGCATCGGCAGCTGATGGCGTGGTGCGGACGGCGGCGCGCGCCGGTTCCAGCCTGTTCGTCAACCAGGGCACCGGCACGTTCGTGACCGGTCATATCGCCGATGCCGGCAGCATTCTGAATGCCGGCAACATCAATCCGGGCGGGGCGTGGAACACGATCCGGACGCGGGTGACCGGAGACCTGCTCGGCGTCGGCACGAAAGATGCGGGCAGCGCCTATGACGTTGCCGAGCTCGGCCTTTCGACCACCTTCTCGCCCTTCAGCTATTTCGACCGGAGCAACCGGATCGACTGGCGCACCGAAAATTCGAGCAAGGGCGGCCTCCTGACCGGGCTTGACGTGGATATGGAGAACGGCACGGCCGATACGCTTCTGGTGGAAGGCGATTTCGCCGGCACCTGGGGCGTCGATGTCAATGCCAACGCTCTGCTGCCAAACACGCGCACAGAGTTCCTGAAGGCCGAGGGCATGGATACGGCCGAACTCACGGCGCTTTCCTCCCTGGTCTTCGATTTTACCGATGTGACAAAATCGGCCGAGGGCTGGCACGGGTTCTCCGTCGCCGATGCGCATTTTGCCGATAACGGCGTGTCGCTTGGCAGGAATGCGGGCGGCGTCTCGCGGGCGATGCAGCAGGCCTGGGACAGGATCGCGGACGGCAGCGCGACGGAAGTGAAATTCGCCGAGGACGAAATCTCGCTCGGCGCGGCCTTCGGCGCGTTCCATCAGGCCGATCCCGACACATTCGACGACATGCTGCTGGAGCTTGCCTCGCAGACGGCGGCCGCCCCTCTGGCGAACTCGCCGTCAGCGGCGATCGCGGCTGCCAACAGCGTGCTGTCCTGCCCGGCCTTTGCCACAACCGGCGTGATGATGGACGAGGGCACGTGCGTGTGGAGCCGCGCGCTTGGCGGCGAGACCACGCAAGGACAGCACGGCGATTCATCGGGCTATACCCAGTCCGTCGGCGGATTGCAGTTCGGCGGGCAGGCGGCGCTTGCAGACGGCTGGTTCCTCGGCTCGGGCCTCACCTACGAGAACAGTTGGTTCCGCAACAAGAGCGGTTCTGAAAAGATGGAGCAGCAATCCTTCACCGGCGCGGTGGCGCTGAAGAAGGAGGCCGGCCCCTGGCTCTTCGGCTTCGTTGGCGGTGCGGGTTACAACTGGGGTGATTCCAAACGCTACATCAATCTCGACACGCTGACGGCCACCGCGCACGGCGAACCGGATTCGGCGATGGTCTTCGCCCGCGCCCGCGCCTCCTACGAATTCGCCTTCGGCGACGAGTATTACATGCGTCCCAAGGTCGATCTCGACGTCATCAACATGCATCAGTTCGGCTATACCGAGACCGGCGCCGGGGCGATGAACCTGATGGTCGACGGCAATTCGGATACGGCTTTCGGCGTCACCCCGGGGATCGAGTTCGGCGCGCGGATCCCGTTCCTTGAGGACTGGCCGGCGCGGCTCTACGGCGATCTCGGCATTTCGTTCCTGACGGCCGATAGCTGGGAAACGACATCGCGCTTTGCCGGTCTATCGTCGATGGACAGTTTCTCCACCTTCACCCCGATCGCCGACACGGTTGGCCATGTCACACTCGGGCTGGACCTTGCCAAGCGGCAGGGCATGGAGCTGAAATTCCAGTATGACGGCGCGTTTGCAGATGACTACCAGTCGCATACCGGCTCGATCAGGTTCGGCTACCGGTTCTGACCGGCTTCCGCCGCGGCGGAGCTTGCCATAATTTCAGGCATCGCTAACCTCGGGTTAAGCGGGGGAATCGCGGCGGAGGCAGGGCATGGCGGAAAATCGGGCGTTCATCTTTCTGGCCATGGCCTTCGCCATGCTGTGGCTGCCGCTCGGCCAGCACGGTTTTCTGCTGACCGGCTGGATGAAGCTCGGCACCTTCATGGCGCCGTTCCTGCTCTTCTTCGCTTTTGCCTTTTCCGACAGGCCCTTGCGGTTCTCCGACGATGACATCGGTCTCTATGCGCTGATCCTGTGGATCGCCTATATCATTCACCAGTTCGAGGAGCACTGGGTCGATCTCTTCGGCCAGGTCTATGCCTTCAAACCCTATGTCAACATGGTGCTTCTCGACCTGATGCGGGCCCCGGCCGGCACGCCGCCGCCGCTCACCGATGCCGGGGTTTTCGTCATCAACACATCGCTGGTCTGGCTTGTGGCCGCGCTTGCGATCCTGAGCGCGCGCCATCACCTGTTCCCGGCGCTTTGCATGGTGTCGATCGTCCTGGTGAACGCCGTCAGCCATGTCGGCATGGCGATCATCCAGGGCGGTTACAATCCGGGCCTGTTGACGGCGATCGTCCTGTTCTTCCCGCTTTCGCTCGCGGTCTATCACCGGCTTCTGAAGGCCGGCATCGCCAGCCGGCGCGAGGTTGCAGCCAGCATCTTCTGGGGCGTGATCGCCCATATCATCATGTTTGCCGGTCTTCTGGCGACCGGCTATTTCCAACTCATTCCGGAAATCGTCTATTTTGCTCTTCTCGTGATCTGGTCGGTCGTGCCCTGTCTTGTCCTGCGCAACGGTCCGCCCGGAGCGATCGCGAAACCGGTGGGGGGCTGAGGTCTTGGCGCAGAAGTCAACGGAAAAGGCACACGGGAGCGTTGACGGATGCTTTTCGTCGCGCGCCTGTTTGCCCATCGTCCTCGCGCTCCTGATCGTTCTTGTCGCGGGCTTTTCGGCGTTGGCCAGCGCCGCGCCCGCCTCATGGACCGGCGCCTGGGATTCGCGCTGGTTCGATGGCGGCGCGCGTGTCTACATGCAGCAGGACGGCACGCATGTCACCGGGCGCTACCCGGCCTATAACGGCAGGCTCGAAGGCGAGGCCGAGGGCAGGCGGCTTGTCGGGACATGGACGACGCCGAAGGGCAGCGGATCCTTCGAGTTCATCCTTTCGGAGGACGGCAGCAGCTTTGTCGGGCGGCTCGGCAACAAGCAATGGTGGACGGGCGCACGGATCAGCACTGATCATGACCAGGCCCTTCGCGCCTTTCAGTCCTCGCCCTCCGAGACGCTGCGCACCTTCCTGATCGCCGCCGAGGCGGTGGAAAGCGGGCGGCTGGAATACCAGGACGACCTCCTCTCCATGCTGATCTTTCCGGAGGGCGGGCGGGAGAACCATGCCCGCGAACTGGCGCCGCTCGTGCTTCTCCTAGACCAGTTCACCGTCGATCCGGACATTTTCGAGACGAAGGCGCCGGAGGCCGATGAGGCCGAGCTCGTGCTGACGCGCTTTGACGGCAGGACGCTGCCATTGCAGTTCCGCCGCGTCGGGGCGGACTGGTTCATGGTGGCGCCGCCGGCCGACTCTGTCAAAGCTCTGTTCTCCGACATCGCGGCGAACGCGCAAAGCGGCGGCTACAAGGGCGGCGGCCGTTTCGAAGGCTCGACGCCGCGCGCCGCCATGGAGAGCTTCGTTGACGCCATGCGCGCCGGCCCCGCCATGCAGGACACCGCGATTGCAGCGCTCGATCTTTCCGAGATGCCGACGGTGGTGCGCGACCGCCAGTCGGTGCTTGTCGCTGAATATCTGAACGAGGTGATCGCCCGGATCGGCGAGGTCGTGTTCCAGGAAATTCCCAATGATCCCGGTTCGCTGGAGCCCTTTGTCTATTTTACCCACCCGGCCGGCGATATCGTGCTGGCCCCGACCGAGACGGATGACGGTGTGGAATGGAAGTTCACGCCCGAAACCGTGCGGTCCGTGCGCGGGCTTTATGCGGCGACGGAAAACCTGCCGCCATCCGTCCGGGTTCTGCCCTATGACGCCCATTCGAAGGCGCCGTATTTCAGGATCCGCGCGATTGTCGCCGGGGCGGCGCCCGCGGCGCTGCAGCCGGTCGGCCCGCTGGAGGCCTGGCAATGGGCCGGCCTTGTCGCCATTTTCATCGTCGCCGTTGTCGCCGCCCTTGTTGTCGGACTTCTCCTTTCGGTTGCCGCGCGGCTTGGCCATCCGACGGCGAAGGCGGCGAGCAGCCGCGCCTTTGCGATCTGGGGATTTCGCCTTCTCGCCTTCGGCGTCATCAACTATCTCGGCTTCGCCATTCTTGGCCTGCCCTCCGAGTTCGGCAGCGCGATCAAGTCGATGGCGGTCCTGATGATGATCGCGGGCGCGATCCCGGTCGAGTTCTGGATTGTCGACCGGCTGTATAATGCCGTCGATCGCACCGGCCTGATCAATTCGCGCGGGGCGATCCTTGCATCGCTTCTGGTGGGCCTGGTCAAGGTTCTCCTGGTCTGCGCCAATATCCTGCTCTTTGCCGATGCGCTGTCCATTCCCTACGGCGCGGCCGTCGCGGGCCTCGGCATTTCCGGCATTGTGATCGCCTTTGCCGCGCGTTCGACGCTGGAGAACGTGATCTCGGCCTTTATCCTGTTCGTCGACCGGCCCGTCGACGTCAACGATCTCGGCCGTTTCGACGGTCGGATCGGAACGATCGAGCATATAGGGCTCAGGGCAACCGTCATCCGCACGCTGGATCGCACGCTGCTGACCATTCCGAATTCCGATTTCATCTCCGACAGCATCGAGAACTTCACGCGTCGCGACAGTGTGCTGATGCGCCGGCGCTTTGCCCTTAGGCCGGAGACCGGCCGGGACCAGTTGCGCTATCTCTTGACCGAAATCCGGCGCATGCTGATCGCGCATCCCAAGGTCCTGCCGGATCCGGCGCGCGTGCGCCTTCTCGGGATCAGCGAGAACCGAATCGAATACGAAATCTTCGCCTATATCCGCACCGTCGATTATTCTGACTTTCTCGCCATCCAGGAAGACGTGATTCTGCGGATGATGGATATCGTCGAAAAGTCCGGGAGCGAATTCGCATCTCCGGCCCGCACCCTCTATCTAGCGCGTGATCGCGGCATCGACGCCGACAAGGGCGAGGCTGCCGAACAGGCGGTGGCAGGCTGGCGCGACGAGGGAAAGCTTCCGTTCCCGAACCTCGCGGCGAGCGAGGTTTCCGCTCTCAGGGACACGCTCGACTTCCCGCCCGAAGGGGCCCCGCCCGAGGATGAGCAGTACAACCCCTCCGGCCCCGCGGAAAAGGGACGGGAAAGGCGTTTCGGGCTGTTCCGTTTTCGCAGGCAGTGAAAAGGGGCGGGCGCAAGGTCCGCGTCCTCTCCAACGGGGTCCTGTCAATGCCGTAAGCGCCTTTCTTCTGTAATCGTTTAAGAAGTGATTGCGCTGTCATGAATTCTGCAAGGTCTGAAGCAGCTTTGCCCGGATATTTTTCTTCAGAAATATATTCCTGAAATCATATGCCTGTTGCGAATACCTGCCTTTCCAGGAACCTTTTTCCGTTGGCAGCCGTTCAACTGTCACGCGGCCGAGAGGAGCCGCAGCAAAGGCCTATGATACTTGGGAATGGGAGCCGTCGTTTCAGGGTGCGCCTGAATACCGCGCGGTCCGCAAGGAGGAAAACATGTTTGCATTCAGTCATAAATCGAAACTGCTGGCCGGTGTCGTGTTTGCGGGCGCAATTGCCCTTTCGGGCGCCGGACCGGCAAGCGCGCTCGATGTCAGCATCGGCGGCGAGAACGGCATCAATACCAGCGTCGACGTCGGTCAGAACGCGGACGGCGGCGTCGGCGCCGATGTCGGCGCAAGCGTCGGCGGCGACAATGGCGTCAACGCCGATGCCGGCGCCGATGTCGGGGGCGGTCAGGCCGTCGATGCGGGTGTCGATGCCAGCGTCGGCGGCGACAGTGGCGTCAATGCGAGCGCCAATGCCGATGTCGGCGGCAGCTCCGGGATCGGCGCGGACGTGGATGCCAGCGTCGGCGGTTCTTCCGGCGTCAACGCCTCGGCCGACGCCAATGTCGGCGGCGGTTCGGGCATCGGCGCGGATGTCGATGTCGGCATCGGCGGTTCGGATGACGGCGGCGCGCCCGGCGGCCCGATAGGCGGCGGCGACGGCGACAACGGCGGCGACAACGGCGGCGGCAGCGGAGGCAATGGCGGCGGTACAGGCGGCAGCGGCACGGCCGGCGGCGGCGAAATGCCATCCGGCCGGGACGACCAGCGCCTGGTGACGGCTTTCGACCAGCTCTCGGGCGACGAACAGCAGGTGGTGCGCCGCCAGTGCGGCAGCGTGATGCGCACGCCTGACAACTACGATCAGGGTCTCCAGCGTCTGTGCAATCTGGTGCATGAATTCCGCTGACAATCGGATCTTGAGATGCGAACCATCGGGAAGGGCGCGAGCGACGCGCCCTTTTTCATGTCAGCATTTCGCAGTCAGGTGGAAACACCGGCCATCCGCGAAAATGCGCCAAAACACATGTCTGGATCGGCTCCGCGCTTCCATCCAAGGCGGAACCGGTCTTGCCGGCGAACGCCGCAAATTGGCGATGCGGCATACTCACGTCTTGCCACGGGGCGGCGGCGCATTTAAGAAAAATGCTCAGGCGGCGTGACGGTTTCCCGTGGCTCCCGATGGCTGGCGAAAATGCACTGTGAGGTTGATGGCGATGATGAATTTCGAAACGGCGCGTGAAAAGATGGTGGAGTGCCAGATCCGCACCACCGATGTCACGGCGCATCCGGTGATCTCCGCGTTTCTCTCGGTCCCGCGCGAGGCATTCCTTCCTGCCGGGCTGAAGCCGCTTGCCTATATCGACGAGGATATCCAGGTAAAGCCGGCCACGGCCGAAAGTCCCGCCCGCTACATGATGGAGCCGTCGCCGCTCGCAAAGCTGATTCAGCTGGTCGAAGTGTCCAAAAAGGATGTGGTTCTCGTCGTCGGCACGGGTGAGGGGTACGCCGCCGCGGTGCTCTCCCTGCTTGCCCAGTCGGTCGTCGGCATCGACAGTGACGAGGAACTGGTTCAGTCGGCGAGCGACAATTTTCTGGAGCTCGGCTATGACAATGCCGCCGCTGTCGTCGGCGACCTGACGGCGGGCTACCCTTCGGAAGCGCCCTATGACGTGATCTTCGTCAACGGCGCGGTTGAATACATTCCGGACGCGCTGCTCGAACAGCTGCGCGACGGCGGGCGACTGGTCTGCGTCGAAGGCGCCGGAAATGCCGCGCGCGCCAAGATCTATCGCCGCGATGGCGACGTCTTTTCCGAGTTCCTGTCCTTCAATGCCGCGGTGAAGCCGCTGCCGGGCTTCACGCGCGAAAAGGCCTTTGAGTTCTGAGCCAGCGTCATCAAGACAGTTCATTTCCCAAAAAAACTGTGTACAGCCCTGAAAACATGAAGTTTTCAGGGCGGGGCCTGTTGGAACGGGATTATCCTCGGGTATGATTCGGGTCGACGGAAAACTCGCATAAGCGCGCAGAAAGGTTTGTCATGGCGCAGCCGAAGTTGCAGCAAGAGCCGACGATGGAAGAGATTCTGGCGTCCATTCGGCGGATCATCGATAGCGGCGAGGATGCCGGCCGTTCGCCCGGTTACCGATCCCCGCAGACGCGCGAAAGCGCGCAGAACCGCAGCGACGAGACGCGCCAGCAGCCTTCAGGCCATCGCGAAGATGACTGGTATCAGCGCGAAGACGAGCGCGCGAGCGAGCCGGTGATCGTTTCGCGTCATCACGCCGGCGACGGGCCGGCCGCTGCCTCCGAGGAGCCGGCTCAGCCCGAGCCGGTGCGGCAGGAGCCGCCGATGGCCGAACAGCAGGTCTATCGCGTGGAGGAACAGGCTCAGCCCGCGCCGGAAGAGCCGTCCTATCGGCAGGAACCTTCCCATGAAGGGGCTTCCGACGACCGGCAGTCGTCCTTCCAGGCGGTCTATCCGGGCACGATGGGCGAGGTCGCCCGCCAGGTGCGCGAGGCGTCCGGCCAATTCGAGCCGGGCGACGAGCAGGACGCATCGGAAGCCGCGGGCGACGACGCACCGCTGCTGTCCGCGGAATCGGAGATGCGGATCTCTGAGGCGTTGCGCGAACTTTCCTTCGCGCTCGAACGCGAGGGCGCGCGCAGCATCGAGGAAATCGTTGCCGAAGAGCTCCGTCCGCTCCTGAGCAACTGGCTCGAAACCCACATGCCCTCGATCGTCGAGAATGTGGTCGCGCGCGAACTCGAGCGCATGCGTCGGCGCTGATTGCGCCGCGCCGCTCGCCTGTTTTTTAAGGCCTTCGGGCCGTAGGGCCGTCCCTTTTCGGGGCGGCTTTGTTGTTGACAGGCTTCGCGCCAAACGCTTAACAACATCTGGCTCTCGACCGGCTTTCTGCTGGCAAAACCGGGGGTCGTCAAAAACCGGAGAGGACGGTCGGCCGCGCGCGCCGGCCATCCTTTCAAAACAGGAATTGGCACGGAAATGCTTGACAAGACCTATGACGCGAACAGCGTCGAACCGAAGATCGCGGATCGCTGGCAGGAGGCCGACGCCTTCCGCGCGGGCGCCAACGCCAGGCCGGGGGCGGAGTCTTTCAGCATTGTGATTCCGCCGCCGAACGTCACCGGCTCGCTGCATATGGGTCACGCGCTCAACAACACGCTGCAGGACATTCTGGTGCGCTTCGAGCGCATGCGCGGCAAGGATACACTCTGGCAGCCCGGCATGGACCATGCGGGCATCGCCACGCAGATGGTCGTAGAACGCCAGTTGATGGAAAGACAGCTTCCCGGCCGGCGCGAAATGGGCCGCGAGGCCTTCATCGACAAGGTCTGGGAGTGGAAGGATGAATCCGGCGGGCAGATCCTCAACCAGCTGAAGCGCCTCGGCGCCTCCTGCGACTGGTCGCGCGAACGCTTCACCATGGATGAGGGGCTTTCCGAGGCGGTTCTCGAAGTCTTCGTCACGCTCTACAAGCAGGGCCTGATCTACCGCGGCAAGCGTCTCGTCAACTGGGATCCGCAGTTCGAGACCGCCATCTCCGATCTCGAGGTCGAGAACCGCGAGACCGACGGCCATATGTGGCATTTCAAATATCCGCTGGCCGATGGCGAGACCTACACCTATGTCGAGAAGGACGAGGACGGGAACGTCATCCTCGAAGAGGAACGCGACTATATCTCGATCGCCACCACGCGCCCGGAAACGATGCTCGGCGACGGCGCGGTCGCGGTTCATCCGTCAGACGAGCGCTATGCGCCAATTGTCGGAAAATTCTGTGAAATCCCGGTCGGACCGAAGGAACATCGCCGTCTGATCCCGATCATCACCGATGAATATCCGGACCCGGATTTCGGCTCCGGCGCGGTCAAGATCACCGGCGCGCATGATTTCAACGACTACCAGGTCGCCCGCCGCAACCACATTCCGCTCTATCGCCTGATGGACGAGAAGGCGGCGATGCGCGCGGACGGCGAGCCCTACGCGACCTGTGCCGGCCAGGCGATGAAGATCGCAAAATCCGGCGAACTGCCGGGCGAGGCCGACGTCGACGACATCAATCTCGTGCCCGATGAATATCGCGGCCTCGACCGCTACGCCGCGCGCAAGCGCATCGTCGACGCGATCAATGCCGAGGGTCTTGCCGTGACCGTGAAGGACGAGGAGGGCAATGATATCCCCTTCGTCGAGAGCAAGAAGATCATGCAGCCCCATGGCGACCGTTCCGGCGTCGTCATCGAGCCGATGCTGACCGACCAATGGTTCGCCGATGCCAAGACGCTGGCTGAGCCGGCCATCGCTTCCGTTCGCGAGGGCCGCACGAAGTTCGTGCCGAAGAACTGGGAAAAGACCTATTTCGAGTGGATGGAGAATATCGAGCCCTGGTGCATTTCGCGCCAGCTGTGGTGGGGACACCAGATCCCGGCCTGGTACGGCCCGGATGGTTCCGTCTTCGTCGAGAGGACCGAGGAAGAAGCGCTCGAGGCGGCCATCCAGCACTATATTTCCCACGAAGGTCCGTGGAAGGCCTGGGTCGAGGAGCAGCTTGAGAATTACGAGCCCGGCAACATCCTGACCCGGGACGAGGACGTTCTCGACACCTGGTTCTCCTCGGGTCTCTGGCCCTTCTCCACGCTCGGCTGGCCGGAAAAGACGGAGGAACTGGCGCGCTACTATCCGACCAGCGTTCTCGTCACCGGTTTCGACATCATCTTCTTCTGGGTCGCGCGCATGATGATGGATGCGCTGCATTTCATGAAGGATGAGCACGGCAATCCGATCGAGCCGTTCCACACCGTCTATGTGCACGCCCTGGTGCGCGACAAGAACGGGCAGAAGATGTCGAAGTCGAAGGGCAATGTCATCAACCCGCTCGACCTGATCGACGAATATGGCGCCGATGCGCTGCGCTTCACGCTGGCGATCATGGCCGCCCAGGGGCGCGATGTGAAGCTCGATACGAGCCGCATCGCCGGCTACCGCAATTTCGGCACCAAGCTGTGGAATGCCACGCGCTTTGCCGAGATGAACGGCATGAAGCTTGACGCATCCTTCCGCCCTGAAAAGGCGACGCAGACGATCAACCGCTGGATCCTGACCGAGCTTTCGAAGACGGCCGAGGATGTGACGCGGGCGATCGAAACCTACCGCTTCAACGAGGCGGCGGGCGCGCTTTATCACTTCGTCTGGCACGAACTCTGCGACTGGTATCTGGAACTGCTGAAGCCCGTTTTCATGGGCGAGGACGAGGCCGCCAAGACCGAGGCGCAGGCCTGCGTCGCCTATGTACTGGCCGAAACCTACAAGCTCCTGCATCCGTTCATGCCGTTCATGACCGAGGAACTCTGGGCCCATATCGGCGGCGAGGGGCTGCTGTGCCATGCCGACTGGCATGTGCCGCTCCACCGCGACGACCAGGCCGCGGACGAGATCAACTGGCTGGTCGATCTCGTTTCCGGCATCCGTTCCGCGCGCGCCGAGATGAACGTGCCGCCATCGGCCAAGGCGCCGCTGATCTTCGTCGGCGCCAATTCCACGACCCGCGAGCGCAGCGCCCGGCACTATCCGGCAATCGAGCGTCTGGCACGGGTCGATTCGCTCGACTTCGAAAAGACGACGCCCAAGGGCGCGGCCCAGGTGATTATCGGCGAAGCAACGGCCTGCATTCCGCTCGGCAACCTGATCGACGTCGCCGCCGAAACCGCGCGTCTGGAAAAGGCAATCGGCAAGGTCGACAAGGATATCGAACGCTCGGCGAAGAAACTCGACAACGAGAAATTCGTCGCCAATGCCGATCCGGAAGTGGTCGAAACCGAACGCGAGCGTTTTGCCGAACTGAAGACGCAACGCGAACAGCTTGCCGTGGCGTTGACGCGGGTAAGCGAGGCCGGTTAGTTGGCTACGGATCTGTGATCAACAAAGGCGACGCCGCATGTATGGGGTGTCGCCTTTGTTGTAACCGCTCTTTTCCTGCAACAATCAGAACGGCAATTCGAGATGTTCCGGGACACGAACTATGCTGACCTTATTGGAAGAGTGGCAATGATCGGGGGACGGGGTTTGTCAGTGGTTGTCGTTATAAGTGCGGAGCGCCGGAAGCTCGGGGTTTCACTTTCGGAGCACAGTGCGCAAACCGTTCCATCCTGAAGGCTCATCCCTTGCGCCTGATCGTCTTTGTTCTGTTTCGCTGCTTTGGTATCTTGCTGCTGGCTGTTCCGCTATTGGTGCTTGCTACTCATGCGGTCAACGACAGACGGGTTGAACGAACACAGCAGTTTGAGAGGAACGGTATAGATTTGCCCGCACGGGTTATTTCGAAAAGTGATAAAAAGGCTTTTCCTTTTTTTCGTTCGTCTGGACCGCGCTATTTTCTTGTTCTTTCGTTCAAAGACCTGGGCAACAGGACCGCTAAAATCGCTGTCAGCCGAAGTGAATTTGATGCCGCCTATCTCGATAAAGTCCTTTTGACGCGCGTCCTGGTGGAGGACAAACTTGCTGTTCAATATCCCATCGGCAGTGGTTCGGGATATGTTGACAGTCCCACAAGTAAATGGTGGCAGATTGCATGCCTCGTCATCTTCTGCACTTGCATGACCGCAACAACTTTTGGCGCCGTTGTTTATGCAAGGTTCTTTGGAGAAGTCCGGTATGTCCACTTCGACAAAGCGAAAACGCTTCGAAGTGGAAATAAACGGGCGTATTGGCGAAGCCAGGCCAGTGGCATTCATGGTGCGACCGGACCGATACCCAAAGACGAACGGTTCCGCTTGCAGGAAATGGAGGATGGGCAGCCGTTACGTATGTATCGTCTGCCCGGTTTAGGTTATTTGTGGTGGGAGCACGAACTGCCTTTCAAGCCCTACCAGCGCTGGTGAACGTGGGGGGCGATGCGGCTGCGGTAGATCTCTTCCATTGCCGCCATCACGTCGGCGCCGATCACCGGAAGGTCGGAGGCCCGCGCATTGCCCCTGGCCTGTTCGGCGTTGCGGGCACCGGGAATGGCGACGGTGACCGCCTCGTTCATCAGGATCCAGCGCAGCGCGAAGGCCGCCATGCTTTCCCCGCCCGGAACATGCTTGCGCACTTCCTCCACCGCATCGAGCGCAATCTCGAAGGGCACGCCGGCAAAGGTCTCGCCGACATCGAAGGCTTCGCCCGAACGGTTGAAGTTGCGGTGGTCTTCCTTGTCGAACTCGGTGTCCCGCGTGATCTTTCCCGAGAGAAGCCCGGAGGCGAGCGGCACGCGCACGATCACGGCGATGTTCTTCCGTTGCGCTTCCGGCAGGAACAGCGAGGCCGGGCGCTGGCGGAAGATATTGTAGATGATCTGCACGCTGGCGACGCCCGGAAACTCGATCGCCTTCAGCGCTTCCTCGACCTTTTCGACGCTGACGCCGTAATTGGCGATCTTGCCCTTGGCCTTGATGGCGTCCAGCGCCTCGAACACCTCCGGCCTGTAGAAGGCCTCGGTCGGCGGGCAGTGGAGCTGCACCAGATCGAGCCGTTCCGACTTCAGGTTCTTCAGGCTGCGATCGATGAAGCCCTCGAGGTTTTCGCGATTGTAGCCGTCGGCCGTATGCGGATTGAGGCGGCGTCCGGCCTTGGTGGCGACGAAGGGCTTTTCGCCGCCGCGATTCGCCAGAACGTCGGCGATGATCTTTTCCGAGCGGCCGTCGCCATAGACATCGGCCGTGTCGATGAAATTGATGCCGGCATCAAGCGCGGCGTTCAGCGCCGCGCGACCGTCCTCCTCGCTGACGGAACCCCACGAGCCGCCGATCTGCCAGGCGCCGAAGCCGATATTGGAGACGGGGCGTCCGGTGCGTCCGAAATTGTGATAATGCATGCGTTCCTCCGGTGAATGTCTGATTCCCGCCCCCAAAGAGGCGGACGGGACAAGGCGCCGGTCCGGCGCTTGTTTGGGCTTGCAGTGCGAATCCAAGGTCTTTTACCTCTGGAAGGCCGAAGAAAAAACAGGGAAAGGTGATTTGTGACGTCCTTCCGCTTCATTCATGCCGCCGATCTGCATCTGGGCAGCCCTCTTTCCGGGCTGATGCTGAAGGACCGGCAGATGGCGGAACGCTTCGCCGCCGCCGGGCGCGATGCCTTTTCCGCGCTGGTTGACTATGCGCTCGCCGCGCAGGTGGATTTCCTGGTGATCGCCGGCGACGTCTATGACGGCGCGTGGAAGGACAATCATATCGGCCTGTTCTTCAATCGCGAGATCGCGCGATTGTCGCGCGCCGGCATCCCCGTCTATTTCCTGCGCGGCAATCATGATGCCGAGAGTATCGTCGCCCGCACCATCGCCATGCCGGAAGGCGTCCATGAATTCTCCACCCGCAGACCACAGACCTTTGTCATAGAACACCTGAAAGTGGCGCTGCACGGCCAGGGCTTTGCCGAACGCGTGGCGGCCGACAATCTTGCGCTTGCCTATCCGGCGGCGGTGCCCGGCCATTTCAACATCGGCGTGCTGCACACCTCGCTGTCCGGCCGTCCGCCGCATGCCGTCTATGCGCCGTGTTCGGTCGTCGATCTCGCCTCGCGCGGCTATGACTACTGGGCGCTCGGTCATGTCCATGCGTTTGAAGAGGTTTCGGCCGATCCGCTGACGATCTATCCGGGCAATCTGCAGGGCCGCAATATCCGCGAGACCGGGGCGAAGGGCGCGGTGCTGGTCAGCGTCGAGGACGGCCGTCCGCGCTATGAACGGGTGATGCTGGACTGCGCCCGCTTCGAGACGGTGGAGGTGATGCTTGCAGAGGACCTGACCGAAGGCGCCATTCCCGGCGCAATCGAGGCTGCGCTTTCGCCCTTTGCCGAGGCGGCGGATGAGCGGCCCCACGCGCTCAGGGTCACGCTGTCCGGTCGTCATGCTTTAGCCGAGCGGATCAAGGCTGAACGGTCACAGTGGCGCGATCACGTTCAGGCCGCATGCCACCGCATTCACGCTGATCTCTGGCTTGAAAAGCTTGTGATCGCGCTTGAGGCAGCGGGCACGGAAAGGGCAAAGGCAGCGGGTGAGCTTGTGGTCGACATCGATGCGCTGGTCGCTTCGATCGCAGCCGGCGAAGACGCCGGCATCAGCGAACTCGTCAGTGAGATCTCCCGAAGGCTGCCGGGCGGCGTCGCGGCGGGCGAGCAGGCGCTTGGCGCAAGCGAGTCCGAGCTTCTGGCGGAAGCGCGTGACATCCTGCGCGCGCGGCTTGCGGGCGAGGGCTGAGCGATGCGGTTTCTCTCACTCGATCTCCTGCGCTACGGACATTTTTCCAACCATGCCATCACCTTCAGGCCCGATGCCGCGGTGCATATCGTCTACGGGCCGAATGAGGCGGGAAAATCCTCGGCGCTCTCGGCCTTTTCCGATCTCCTCTTCGGCTTTCCCGATCGCGATGTCGGCTATGATTTCCTGCATTCGGCCCGTGATCTGAGGATCGGCGCGGAAATTCGCGCGCGCTCCGGCGAGACGCTTGCCTTCCGCCGTCGCAAGGGCCGCAAGGATACGCTGCTGGCTGCCGGCGGTGACAGCGAGGCCGCGCTCAATGACGATGCGCTCTCCGCCTATCTCGGCAGTCTCGACCGAACCGTGTTCGAACGGGCCTTCGGGCTTGACAGCGAGCGGCTGCGGGCAGGGGCTGACGAAATGCTGGCCGATGGCGGCGAAATCGGGCAGATTCTGTTTTCCGCCGCATCCGGGCTGACGGGGCTCCGCTCGGTTGCCGAAGCGCTTGCCGCCGATGCCGATGGCATCTACGGCCCGCGCCGGTCGCAGAACCGGTCCTTCTACCAGGCTCTCGATCGCCACGAGGCGGCGCGCAGGGCCGAACGCGCGCTGGAGCTCAACGCCAGCGACTGGAAGGCGTTGCTGCGCGAGGAAAGCGAAATCGAGGAGGAGCTTGCGGCGCTTGGCGAACGTCAGCACGCGCGCCGTACGCGCATGGCCGCGCTCGACCGCCTGCAAAGGCTTCGCGGCCTCATTGCCGAGGTCGACAGGCATGAACGCGTGCTGCAGGGGTTTGTCGAACTCGATGCCGTTTCCGACCAGACCGGCGCGCGCCTTGAGGCGCTTGCGGCGCGCGCCGCCCGGCTTCAGGCTGACCATGACGGCAAGGCGGAGCGCCTCGCCGCGCTGAGGCGTGACCTTGAGGCACTTGAAATCGACGATGCCCTGCTCGAGCGGCGCGACGAGATAAGACGTCTTTACGCCGAAAGCGGACTGCATGCCGAGGCGGTGGAGCATCTGCCGGGACGCGAGGCCGAATATCAGGAAACGGTATCGGGGCTGACCCGCCTTGCCCTCGATCTCGGGTTTCAGGACATCGGCGGTATCGAGCAGAACAGGCCGAACCACATCCTGCTGTCCGATCTGGAGGACGCGATCGGGGAAGGCGCGCGGCTCGAGCGGGACGTCGCCGCGCTCGAAAAAGGCCTCGCCGAGGGTCGTCGCGACGTCGAGCGGCTCGAAAGCGAAAGCGGCGGCGGACAGTTGATCGATCCGGCGCCGCTCCGGCGCCGTTTCGACGCGCTGCGGCCGGACCTGGCTAGGTTGAAGGAGGCGGAGACGCTTGATGCCGACATTGAAGGGCGACAACGCGCGCTTCTGGACGACGCCGCGGCCCTTCGCCCGGCCGTGCGCGACATTCATGCGCTGTCGCGCGCGGACCTGCCGGATGACGCCGCGCTCGACGCGGCGCGCGAAACCATTGCCGCCTGCGAAGGGGAGATCGCGGCGGTCGAACAAAAGATTGCCGATGCGGCATCCGAACGCGCCCGCATCGAGGCGCTGATGGCGGAGGCGGCAGGCGAGGGGCCGGTATTGACCCGCGCTGACATCAGCGCCGCGCGGGAGGAGCGAGACCGGCTGTTTGCCGCGTTCAGAGCCCATGAAGGTGAACCTGAGACCTATATCGCTTCGGTCGAAGCCGCCGACGACCTGGCTGACCGTGCTCTCGACACGGCGGAAAAGCTTGCCCGGCACGGCGATCACCTCCGACGTCTCGAAGCGCTCGCCGTCGAGGCTGAACGGCACGCCGAAGAGCGCGCGCGGCTTTTCGGGCAGCGCGCCGAGGCGACTGCGGCGCATAAGGCGCTCTTCGCGTCGGCGGGCGTCGAGGCGAGAACGCCGGAGGCGATGCGCGACTGGCTGCGTCAGGTCGGTCTGCTGCTTGACCGGCGCGAGGCGCTCTACGCCCTGATCGACCGGCAGAAGGGCGTTGCCCGGCTGAGATCCGAGCTTCATGCAAGCCTTGTCCCGCTTGCCGGCGAAACGGAGGCCGATATGCCGGCGCCGGCGCCGGCGCTGGCGCGCTATGTCGAGACCCGGATTGAACGACTTGCCGAGCGCTGGGAGGATGCGCGCCGCCAGCAGGCCGAGATCGCGGCTGCCCGCCAGACGATCGCCCGGCGCGAGCAGGAGCTTGCCAGGCTGGAGCCCGTGCGCGCTGCCTTTGCCGAACGTTATGCGCGCTGCCTTGCCGCGGTCGGCCTTGCGCGCGAGACCGGTCTTCAGGCGGCCGAGGCGGCGCTTGCGCTCTGGGCCAGGGTGCCGCCGCTTCTGGAGAAGAAGGAAAGGCTGGAACGCGAGATCGCCGCCGACCGGGCGCGGATTGAGGGCTTTCGCGAGGCTGCCGGACGGCTCGCCGGTGCGCTTGCGCCCGATCTTGTCGGCGGCAATGCCCGGGAATATGTGCGGATACTGAGCGAGCGGATCGACCACAACACCTCGGCGGCCGCCCGCCGCAGGACGCTTGACGAGGCCGCCCAGGCGCTTGCCGCCGAACTTCAATCGCTGCTGGCCGAGCTTACGGCGTGTCGGGATGAGGCCGCGGAAATTGCCGCTTCCCTGCCGCCTGGCCTTGCGCCGGAAGGTTTGCCGGAACGCCTTTCCGAGCGCACGGCGACGCGAAAGGCGCTTGCCGAGGCCCGACGCCGTTTTGCCGAAGGCAGTGACGGGGCCGACGAGGCGGAGACCCGAAAGCTTGCCGAAGGGCTCGACGTGATCGCCTGCCGGCAGGAGCGCGAGGCGCTTGCCGCCGAGGAGGCAGAGGACGAGACCGTTCGCGAAGACCTGTTGCAGCGCCGTGCCGCGACACGCCACAGGAAGCAGGAGATTGGGCGCGGGGAAAGCGCAGAACAGGCGGCCTTCGACCGGATCTCGGCCGAGGAGGAGGCGCGCGATCTTGCCCGCGAATGGGTGGTGCTGAAGCTTGCGGGCAATCTGCTTGATGCCGCAATGGAACGGTATCGTGCCGGCCGTGCCGACCCGATCCTCAAGAAGGCCGGCCGGCACTTTTCGGCGCTGACCATGGGCGGATTCGACGGACTGCTGCAGAATTACGGAGCCGGTGACGAATTGCTGCTTTCGGCCCGCCGCGCGGATGGCGGCGAAGTGCCGGTCGACGGCCTGAGCGACGGCACGCGCGACCAGCTCTGGCTGGCGCTTCGTCTCGCATTCATCGAGGATTACGCCGGCCGCAACGAACCGGCGCCGCTGATCGTCGACGACATTTTCCAGACCTTCGACGACGCACGCAGCGCGGCCGGCTTGCGCTCGCTTTCAGCGCTCGACGGCGATATCCAGACGATCCTGTTCACGCATGAGAAAAGCCTTGTCAACATTGCCCGAAGCGCGCTTGGCGACAAGGCCGATATCGTGACGCTGGAACGCTGATCAGGATTCGTCGGAACGATTGTCCTTGGTCTTTCGGCGGCTGAGCCTGGTGTGCACCTCTATTCTGTGCAGGACGAGGAGCACGATGATGCCGAGGACGGAGGAAAAAATTCCCAGTGTCCAGAGGCCGAGGCCGATGGTGAGGCCGATCGCGCCGGACAGCCAGAGCCCGGCGCCGGTGGTCAGCCCCTTCACCGTGCCCTTCTGGAAAAACACGATGCCCGCGGCAAGGAAGGCAACGCCCTCGGTGATCGACTGGATCACGCGCGTCGGATCGATCCTGAGCACATCGGAATCTTCCGGCATCAGGTCCGGCACTTCCGTGGAGACGATGACGAAGAGGGCGGCGGCGAGGCTGACGAGAATGTGGGTGCGCAGCCCCGCGGCGTGGTTCTGCATCTCCCGCTCAAGGCCGATCAGCCCGCCGAAGAGGGCCGCGCCCATCAGACGGACGAAGAAGACCAGATTTTCACTACCGCCTGTCGTGGTGATATCGTCAATCAGGGCTTCCATCGGTCTCCCGTATTGATGTCAGAGGTGCTCCCTGATCTTTTCGGCATTGGCCGAAAGGACCGCGCTTTCCTCCATAACGCCCGAGTGGCGCTTCAGGTCCACGCCTTCGTGGCGCGGAATGACGTGGAAGTGAAGGTGGAAGACGGTCTGGCCGGCGGCCGGCTCGTTGAACTGGGCGATGAAGACGCCGTCAGCCTTGAACGCGGCCTTCACGGCCTGTGCCATTTTCTGCACCACCGCCATGGCCTTGCCGACAACCACCGGATCGGCGTCGAGCAGGTTGCGCGAGGGTTTGCGCGGAATGACCAGGACATGGCCCGGCGCCTGCGGCATCACGTCCATGATGGCGATGACGTCGTCATCCTCGTAAAGCTTCGTCGCCGGAATTTCCCCGCGCAGAATTTTTGCGAAGATGTTGTCGTCCTCATATTCCGCGATATGGGTCTCGTCTGCCATGGTGTTTCACTCCCTTGTTGCCGGCGCTTCAGTCGCCCTTCTTGTAGGGCGCGTGCGCGCTCAGGATATCATTGAAATGCGCGACGTCCTCCCGTTCATGAACGAGAAACGCGGCCACCGCGTTCCGCAAGCCGTCATGGGTGATGTAGTGGGCGGAATGGGTGGTGACGGGCACATAGCCGCGCGCCAGCTTGTGCTCGCCCTGGGCGCCGGCCTCGACGCGTGCGAGATTGTTGGCGATGGCGAAATCGATGGCCTGGTGATAGCAGACCTCGAAATGCAGGTAGCGATGGTCCTCGATGCACCCCCAGTGCCGGCCGAAGAGCGCATCGGAGCCGATGAAATTGATGGCGCCGGCGATATAGCGCCCGTCACGCCTGGCCATGACCAGAAGAATGTCGCGGGCCATGCGTTCGCCGATCAGCGAATAGAATGCGCGGGTCAGATAGGGACGGCCCCATTTGCGGCTGCCGGTGTCCATGTAGAAAGTGAAGAACTGGTCCCAGATATCCTCGGTCAGGTCATCGCCCGTCAGCCAGTCGACGGTGATGCCGGCCTCAAGCGCCGCGCGGCGCTCCTTCTTCAGCGCCTTGCGCTTGCGCGAGGCCAGCGTGTCGAGAAAATCCTCGTATCGGGCATAGCCCTTGTTGAGGAAATGGAACTGCTGGTCGGTGCGGTGAAGATAGCCTGCCGCCTCGAAAACAGGCGTTTCCTCCTCCGGCACGAAGGTGACGTGGGCGGACGAGACATTCAGCCGGTCGCTGACCGTCACCAGCGCATCCGCCAGAACCTTCTGCACCGTCGCCCTGTCATAGCCCTCGCGCACGAGAAGATGCGGGGCGGTTGCCGGGGTGAAGGGCAGGGAGGCCTGCAGTTTCGGGTAATAGCGCCCGCCGGCGCGCTCGAAGGCATCGGCCCAGCCATGGTCGAACACATATTCGCCCTGGCTGTGGTTCTTCAGATAGCACGGCAGCGCACCGATCAGTTTTCCGTCTTCCGTCTCCAGCAGAAGGTGGTGACCGAGCCAGCCGGTTTCGGGCGAGGCCGATCCCGATTCCTCCAGTGATGAGAGGAAGGCGTGGGACAGGAAGGGGGTGTAGCCCACGCCGTCAAGGCCCGGGCGCGTGCCGCCAAGCGTGTCCCATTCCGCTTTCGCAATGGCGGAAAAGCTTTTTTCGATGCGGATTTGCAGGTTTTCGCTCAACAGAACTCTCAAGGCTCGGACCGTTACGCGGGGTCGAAACCCTCGAACGTCATCTGGTCGGCATATTGGAATGTGATCTGGCGGGCGCGCTCGTTGCGGACGGTCCAGGTGATGACCGGCACGCCGCTGTCGCGCAGGCCCGCGACGAAGTCGTTGGGCAGATCATCATAAGAATAGGAGACAAAATCAAGGCCGATCCGCATCGTCGCGCGATGCGCTTTGAAGGAACCTTCGTCATGGCCGTCGGCCGTCAGGCCAAGCGGGCAGGCCGCGCCGGCGCGTTTGAGCGCGGCAAGCAGCGCAGGCTCGAAACTCATCAGCGCCAGAGGGCCGTCATAGTGCGCGGTTTCGGCAATGACGGCCCGGGCAAAGACGTCGGGATCGGTCGGACCGGACTTCAGTTCGATGATCAGCGGCACGCGCCCGGCGGTTACCTCAAGCAGTGCCTCAAGGCGCGGAATCCCGGCCTCGCCCGTGCCGACGCGGATTCCGTCGATCGCTTCGGCGTCAAGCGCCTCGATCGTGTCGGGGCGACCGCAGAGCCTGCTCAGGTCATCGTCGTGAAACACGATCACCTTGCCGTCGGCGGAAAGGCGGATGTCGCATTCGATGGCGAAGTCATTGTCGATGGCGCGCTCAAAGGCCGGCATCGTGTTCTCGAAGACCGCGCCGTTCATGTCGTGATAGCCGCGATGGGCGATCGGCCGGGCCGTCAGCCAGTCGGGACGCGGCATCAGTCGATCTCCACGATGGCGTCGATCTCGACGGCGGCGTTGAGAGGAAGAGCGGCCATGCCGACGGCGGCGCGGGCATGCTTGCCGGCTTCGCCGAAGACGTCTGCGAAGAGGTCCGACGCGCCGTTGATGACGAGATGCTGTTCGGTGAAATCCGGCGCGGAGGCAACAAAGCCCGAAAGCTTGAGAATGCGTTTGACCCGGTCGAGGTCACCGTCAAGCGCGGCATTGATCTGCGCGATGATGTTGATGGCGCAAGCGCGCGCGGCCTTCCGGCCCTCTTCAAGCGAGACATCCGCGCCAAGACGTCCGGTCGCGAGCATCTTGCCGTTTTCCGTCGGCAACTGTCCGGAGATGAAGAGCAGGTTCTCCGACCGGGTGAAGGGAAGATAGTTGGCGGCGGGGGCGGAGGCTTGCGGCAGGGTGATGGAAAGGGCCTTCAGGCGGTCTGAAACGACGTTGGGCATATCTGGCTCCGGGCTTTTCGGGAAAGGGACTGAACAACATTGGCAGAACCGGGACTTTTCTATACGATTGGTCCCCAAAACCAAGGGGAATGTTCATGCGGACAGTCATGGCGACGGGGATTTTCTGGACCATATTCGCGGCCGGCGCTCAGGCGGCGGGACCGGCACTCGGCGCCGTGTCGCTGCTGCCGCATCGCGCCGTTTACGATCTTTCGCTTGAATGGGCTTCGGCCCAGTCCGGGGTCGAGGGGCTTCATGGCCGCTTCGTCTATTCCTTCACCGGCAGCGATTGCGCCGGCTACGTGACCGAGATGCGCATGGTCACCGACATTGCCCGCGAATACGGGGGCGTCGTCACCGACCAGGTGTCGTCATCCTTTGAAGAGAAAGGCGCCTTCGCCTTTTCCAGCACGCTGTTTTCCGACAACGCCCTGCAATCGGAGACCGTCGGCGAGGCCCAGCGCACCGAAAAGCGCGCGATCTCCGTCACCTTTGGCGGCGACGAGGCGAGGGCGGTCGAGCTTCAGGATGCCGAGTTTCCGACCGAATACATGGCCAATGTGATTCTTGCCGCCCAGAACGGACGGCGCGCCTATGAAGCGGTTTCCTTCGACGGCTCCGGCGAGGAGACGATGCGCGCCATCACCCTGATCGGCGGCCGCGAGGAGACGGAAGGCGGCAGGGCCGGCTGGCCGATCACCACGGCCTATTTTCCCATGGGCGCGGTCTCGGGCGACGAAACGCCCGACTACACCGTCTCCATGCTGCTTTCGGCAGAGGGCGTGAGCCGCGACATCGTCATGGATTTCGGCGACTTCAAGATGGCGGGAGAACTCACTCGTCTCGAACCGCTTGAACCGGCAGGCTGTGAGGCGCCGCCGGAAGCGCTCTCATCCAAACCCTGAGGCCCCGCATCCGGCCGAACGGGCAGGCTGCCCGGCTTTCGCCGCGCCGCGCCTCTTGCAATTTGCCGCAAAACGGGGTATCGCGCCCTCATTCCACACGCAGGCCATGGGATGTTCCGGGAGAAATCCGGTGCGTTCCGCCGGTGTCAGGCGTCATTGACGTCTGGTCTCAGGTCTGCGGAGGTTCAACCGGAAAAGGAGAAAAGGCATGGCATTGCCCGACTTTACCATGCGCCAGCTGCTGGAAGCAGGCGTACATTTTGGTCACCAGACCCACCGCTGGAACCCGAAGATGAAGCCCTACATCTTTGGCGACCGCAACAACATCCACATTATCGACCTCGCCCAGACGGTTCCGATGCTGTCGCGCGCGCTGCAGATCGTTTCCGACACCGTTGCCCGCAACGGCCGCGTGCTGATGGTCGGCACCAAGCGTCAGGCGTCCGAGATCATCGCCGACAGCGCCCAGCGTTCGGCGCAGTACTACGTGAACGCCCGCTGGCTCGGCGGCATGCTGACCAACTGGCGCACGATCTCGAACTCGATCCAGCGTTTGCGCAAGCTCGACGAGATTCTCGCCAACGAGGCACAGGGCTTCACCAAGAAGGAACGCCTGAACCTCGACCGCGAGCGTGAAAAGCTCGACCGCGCCCTTGGCGGCATCCGCGACATGGGCGGCGTTCCGGACCTGATCTTCATCATCGACACCAACAAGGAAAAGATCGCCATCGAAGAGGCGAAGCGCCTTGGCATTCCGGTTGTCGCCATCGTCGATTCCAACTGCGATCCGGATGAAGTCGATTACCCGATCCCCGGCAATGACGACGCCTCGCGCGCCATCGCCCTTTACTGCGACCTGATCTCGCGCGCGGCCATCGACGGCATCGCACGCCAGCAGGGCGCCCAGGGCATCGACCTTGGCGCCGCTTCCGAAGCGCCGGCAGAAACCGCGCTGGAAGACGAGGCGCCGGCCGAGGATGCTTCCGCCGAGAAGCCGGCCGAATAGGCCATTCGGCTTTGGGCCGCGGCTTGGTCGCGGCCCGCTGACATTCCGGTCCGGTCGGAGGCTGGCCGCGCAAGGCGCCTGCGGCCCTCTCCGGATCCAGACAGGCGCATCGGAATTGCTGATGCGTTTGCCTATCGGACTTTGAGCCGTCGGACATCGGCCGTCGGCAGCAAGGGTTTCATCACCCTGTCACAGTATGGGTACACTTCGTTGCCCAACAGGCCGCGCTTTGATGCGACAAGCGCCGCCGAGCGAATGGACAAGAGGCAAGTTATGAGCACGATTACGGCTGCAATGGTGAAGGAACTGCGCGAAAAGAGCGGCGCAGGCATGATGGACTGTAAGAAGGCGCTCGCCGAGAATGACGGCGACATGGAAGCGGCGATCGACTGGCTGCGCGCCAAGGGCATCTCCAAGGCCGACAAGAAGTCCGGCCGCACGGCTGCCGAAGGCCTGATCGGCATTGCCGAGAAGGGCACGGAGGCCGTCGTTGTCGAGATCAACTCCGAGACCGACTTCGTTGCCCGCAACGAGGCATTCCAGTCGATGGTTTCCGGCATCGCGGAAGTGGCGCTGTCGACCGATGGTTCCGTCGACGCGATCAGCGCCGCGACCTATCCGGCAACCGGCAAGAGCGTTGCCGACAGCATCAAGGATGCCATCGGCACAATCGGCGAGAACATGACGCTGCGCCGCGCCGCCAAGCTTTCGGTCGGCTCGGGCGTTGTCGCTTCCTATGTCCACAATTCCGTCGCCGACGGTCTCGGCAAGCTTGGCGTTCTGGTCGCGCTGGAATCGGAAGGCGATAAGGCGGTTCTGACCGCGATCGGCCGCCAGGTTGCCATGCACGTCGCCGCGACCAATCCGCTCGCCGTGCGCGCGGACGAGGTCGACAAGGATATTGCCGCCCGCGAACGCGCGGTGTTCCTGGAGCAGGCGAAGGAGTCCGGCAAGCCGGCCAACATCGCCGAGAAAATGGTCGAAGGCCGCATGCGCAAGTTCTTCGAGGAAGTCGCGCTTCTCTCGCAGTCCTTCGTCATCAATCCCGACGTGACGGTTGAAGAGGCCGTCAAGGAAGCCGAGAAGGAAGCGGGCGCGCCGATCAGGGTTGCCGCCATCGCCCGTCTGGCGCTCGGCGAGGGCGTAGAGAAGGAAGAGAGCGACTTCGCTGCCGAAGTCGCCGCGACCGCCAAGGGCTGATTGCCCGAAAGGCTTGGAATTTGAAGGGGCGCCGCGTGACAACGCGGCGCCCTTCGTGTATCCGGATGGCATTGCTTTTTAGGAGTTTGTGACTTTGACGAATCCGATTTTCAAGCGCGTTCTGCTGAAGGTTTCCGGCGAGGCCCTGATGGGCAATCAGGGTTTCGGCATTGATGTCGCCGTTGCTGACCGCATTGCTTCCGATATCGCCGAGGTTCGTGCCATGGGCGTCGAGGTCGGCATCGTGGTCGGCGGCGGCAATATTTTCCGCGGCGTCGCCGTGGCCTCCAAGGGGGGCGAGCGCGTGACCGGCGACCACATGGGCATGCTCGGCACGGTGATCAACGCGCTGGCGCTCGCCACCTCGCTGCGCAAGATGGATGTCGATACGGTCGTCCTGTCGGCGATCGCCATGCCGGAGATCTGCCAGTCGTTCTCGCAGCGGGCGACGCGTTCCCATATGGATGCGGGCAAGGTGGTGATCTTTGCGGGCGGTACGGGCAATCCTTTCTTCACCACGGATTCGGCTGCCGCGCTGCGCGCCGCCGAGATCGGCGCGGAGGCGATTTTCAAGGGAACGCAGGTCGACGGCATCTATTCCGCCGACCCGAAGAAGGATCCGCAGGCGACCCGGTTCGAGGCGCTGACCCATCGGCAGGTGCTGGAGCGCGGCCTTCAGGTCATGGATGTCGCCGCCGTGGCGGTGGCGCGGGAGAACAATATTCCGATTATCGTGTTTTCAATCCACGAGCGCGGCGGTTTCGGCCAGATCATGGCCGGCGGCGGCCGCAAGACGATTGTAACCGACGAGTGATGAGGCGCTCCAGGCCTTGAAGAGAAGGCCGGGCGCAAGACGGGAGAATGACGATGAGCGATGCAACCGATCTGAAAGACCTCGAGCGCCGCATGGAAGGCGCCATCAACGCCTTTGTCGGCGACATTACCTCGCTGCGCACCGGGCGGGCGTCGGCCAATATCCTCGATCCGGTTCTGGTCGAGGCCTATGGATCGAAGATGCCGATCAACCAGGTTGCCAACATCACCGTGCCCGAGTCGCGCATGCTGGCGGTCAATGTCTGGGACAAGGGCATGGTGAGCGCCGTCGACCGGGCGATCCGCGAGAGCCATCTCGGCCTCAATCCGATCATGGACGGCCAGAACCTGCGCATCCCGCTGCCGGAGCTGAACGAGGAGCGCCGCCGTTCTTTGGTCAAAGTTGCTCATGAATATGCCGAAAAGGCCAAGGTTGCGATCCGTCATGTGCGCCGCGACGGCATGGATGCCCTGAAGAAGGCCGAGAAAGACGGGGATATCAGCCAGGACGACAGCCGTTCTCTGTCCGATGACGTGCAGAAGCTGACCGACGGCGCAATTTCTCGCATTGACCACTTGCTTGCAGAGAAAGAAAAAGAAATCATGCAGGTCTGATTTTTAACCTGCATTTTTTCAAGAATTTGAGCCACGATATGACCCCTTACGCAGATCCTGCAAAACCTGATCATGTTGCGATTATCATGGATGGCAACGGCCGATGGGCCAGCGGGCGGGGGTTGAAGCGTATTTTCGGGCACCGCAAGGGCGTCGAGGCGGTGCGTCGCGCCGTCGACGCGGCGCGGGACGCAAGGATCAAGCATCTCACGCTTTTTGCCTTCTCCTCGGAAAACTGGAAGCGGCCCGAGGATGAGGTCCGCGATATCATGGAACTGATCGCGATCTTCATTCATCGCGAGCTGCAGACCTATCACCGCCAGAACATGCGCTTCCAGATGATCGGCGAGCGCGCGGGGCTTGGCCCCAAGGTTCTCGGCGCGCTTCAGACGGCCGAGGAACTGACCCGGAACAACACCGGGCTGCATGTCGTCGTCGCCGTCAATTACGGCTCGCGCGCCGAGATCGCCCGGGCGGCTGCCGCTCTCGCGCGGGAGGCCGTGGCGGGGCGGATATCGCCGGACGAGATCGATGAAGCCATGATCACCGGCAGGCTCGATACGGCCGGCATTCCCGACCCGGACCTGATCATCCGCACCAGCGGCGAGCAGCGGCTCTCGAACTTCCTGATGTGGCAGTCGGCCTATTCCGAGCTCGTGTTCCTGCCCTGCCTGTGGCCGGAGTTCTCGCAGGAGAGCTTTGACGAGGCGCTTGCCGAATATGCCCGGCGCTCGCGCCGGTTCGGCGGCGTCGTTCAGCCGGCCGCAGCGCTGACGGGGTCCTGATGGAGCGCGAACTCAAGCTGCGCGTGATGTCGGGCGCGGTTCTTGCCGTCGTCGTTCTTATGGCGACCTGGTTCGGCGGTCCTGCCTTTCTGCTTCTTTCCGTCGCGATCGGGCTTCTTGCCTTTCATGAATGGCTGGCGATGAGCCGGGCGCGGCCCGCCGGCCGCGGCGAAGGAACGATGACGGTCCTGCTCGCCGGCTGGGCGGCGATGATCGCAACCGCCATCCTGACCTTTCTCGAACTCTTCTTGCCGGCGCTGTCGCTTGCCGCCATTGCCGCAGCCACCGCCTATGCCTATGGCCGCAACAGGCCGGTACCGTTCTGGTTTGCCGGCGCGCTCATCTATTGCGGCCTTGCCATGGTTTCGCTTGCGGCGATCAGGAACGGTGGCGCGGCCGGGCTTTACACGATCCTCTTCGTGTTCGCCGTTGTCTGGGCGACCGACATCATGGCCTATTTTGTCGGCCGGGCGCTTGGCGGTCCCAAACTTGCGCCGTCGATCTCGCCGGGCAAGACATGGTCGGGCGCCATCGGCGGAGCGTTCTTCGGCGTCGCGGCCGCCCTTGGGCTGTGCCTGGCCTATGGCGGCACGCCATCCCTGCTTCTGGCCCTGCTGGCGCTCATTCTCTCCGCCGTCGGCCAGGCCGGCGACCTGTTCGAATCGGCCCTCAAGCGCCGGTGCGGAGCCAAGGATTCCAGCCATCTCATTCCCGGTCACGGCGGGGTGCTGGACCGCGTTGACGGGCTTGTTGCCGCCGCGAGCGCGATGTTCATCATGGCCTGTTTTGCGATGGTCTTCGGCGCAGGCGACAGTGTCGGCGCCGTGCTTTATCGGTGGAGCGGCCTCGCGGCCTTGCCGCCTCTACACGGAGCCTGATTTGGGTATCGGATTTACAAACGCGCCCGGAATGATCGTTGCCTTTCTGGTCGCGATCTCCTTTCTCGTCTTTTTCCACGAGCTCGGCCACTACCTCGTGGCGCGCTGGTGCGGCATCCGCATTCTGGCCTTTTCGCTCGGCTTCGGCCCGGAGATTGTCGGGCGGACGGACAGGCATGGAACGCGCTGGAAAGTCTGCGCCATGCCGCTTGGCGGCTATGTGCGCTTTTACGGCGACGAGGATGCCGCAAGCCGCCCGGATTTCGCCGGCGTTGAGGCGCTGCCGCCGGAGGAGCGGGCAAGGACGTTCAACGGCGCGGCGCTGTGGAAGCGGACGCTGACCGTCGCCGCCGGTCCGATCGCGAATTTCCTTCTGGCGATCGCCATTTTCGCCGTCATCTTCTCCGTCTACGGGCGCGGGGTCTCCGATCCCGTGGTCGGCGAAGTGGTGCCGGACGGCCCGGCGGCGGCGGCGGGCGTGAAGCCCGGCGATATCATGATGGCGCTGGACGGCCAGAAGGTCGGGACCTTCGATGCGGTGGTGCGCTATGTGAGCGTCAGGCCGGGCGTGCCGATCGACCTGACCGTCGAACGCGACGGCGCGCCGATCGAAATGACGGTGGTGCCGGAGCGAATCGAGGAAGAGGACCAGTTCGGCAATGCGATGGAGCTCGGCCGGATCGGCGTGGTCGGAACGCGCGACTCGGGCAATTTCAGGGTGGAGCGCTACCAGCCGCTGGAGGCGATCGGGCAGGGCGCGCTGCAGAGCTGGCACATCGTCGTCAGCACCTATGACTATATTACCAACGTCTTTGCCGGACGGATGAAGGCGGACCAGATCGGCGGCCCGGTGCGCGTGGCGACGATGGCGGGGCAGATGGCCTCGCTCGGCATCGTCGCTTTCGCCAATTTCGCGGCGATTCTGTCCGTCTCGGTCGGCCTCTTCAATCTGCTTCCCGTGCCGATGCTGGACGGCGGTCATCTGCTGTTCTATGCGATCGAGGCGGTTCGCGGCCGGCCTCTGTCGGCCCGCGTCCAGGAATTCGCCTTCCGGGTCGGGCTGTTTCTGGTTCTGGCGCTGATGGTTTTCGCCACATGGAACGACACGCTGGGCCGGATGGGCTGAGGTTTACATTTTAACCCTTTGACACTGTTTGATTAACAGGACGGGCCTATGATCTTGTCGAAGGTCGCCGGTTGTGAGATTGTGGCCTTGCCTTTGGCGCGGGAGATGATAGGAAACGCGTAGGAGACAGGTTGTCGATTGGTGTAGCCTTCCGTTTACCATAAGTCGAAAAGATCGTGGCGATTTGGCCACGCTTGGGGCGGAAGTTGCATAAGTCGCACGGCTTTCTATTGCGTGGGGGTGTGAAGTCTTTAGAACAAAAGACCACGAAGCCTATAAAACGCTGATATTGAGCGATCATAAAGGGTAGATAGTAGCATGGCCGGTTCAAGATTTTTGAACACAGTTTCAGGTGCGGCGCTTTCGCTGGCAGTCGCCGTGTCCGGGGGGGTCGTCGCCGCCGTTGCTGTGCCCACAAGCGCATATGCCGCTGTTGTCAGCAATGTCGTGGTCAACGGAACGGGCCAGGCCGGTTCTGATGCGATCAGGTCGAAGCTGACCATCCAGCCGGGGCGCAGCTTCACCGATGCCGATATCAACCAGTCCATCCGCAATCTCTACAGCACCGGCTATTTCTCCGATGTCAAGATTTCGGTCTCCGGTTCGACGCTTGTGGTCAATGTTACCGAGAACCAGCTGATCAACCAGGTGGTCTTCAACGGCAACCGCAAGGTCAACGACAAGAAGCTCGAAGGCGTTGTCCAGCTGCATTCGCTCGGCCCCTACAACGAGGCGCAGGCCCAGGTCGACATCCAGCGCATCAAGGACGCCTATGCGCAGATCGGACGCGCCGACGTCGAGGTCTCCATCGAGACCGCGACCGTGCAGGACAACCGAATCAACGTGGCCTTCGTCATCGACGAGGGCGGCCGCACAAAGACGCGGAAGATCAACTTCGAGGGCAACAACACCTTCGGCGACGCGCGCCTTGCCTCGGTGATCTCGACCAAGCGCTCGACGCCGCTGTCCTTCCTGACCCGCAAGGATATCTACAATCCGGACAAGGTGCGTCACGACGAGACCCTGCTGCGCGAGTTCTACAACAATCACGGCTTCCCGGATTTCCGTCTGATTTCGACCGATGTCGATTATGACGAGGAAGACAATTCCTATTCGATCACCTTCACCATGTCCGAGGGCGATCGCTATCGCTTCGGCGACATCGGCGTGGCCTCGACCGTGGAAGGCGTCGATATCGACACGCTGAAGGGCGACATCAAGACCAGATCCGGCAAGATCTACGATGCCGACGACATTCAGAAGACCTCGGAATCGATCGCGGCATCGGTTTCCTCGCAGGGCTATCCCTTCGCGCAGGTCAATCCGCGCGGCGATCGCAACTTCAGCAACGACACCTTCTCGGTGAACTACGAGATCGACCAGGGCGTGCGCGCCTATATCGAGCGCATCGAGATCGTCGGCAACACACGCACCCGCGATTATGTGATCCGCCGCGAGTTCGACCTCGCCGAGGGCGATGCCTATAATCGCGAAATGATCGCCCGCGCCAAGCGTCGCCTCGAGGCGCTGGGTTATTTCAGCAATGTCGATATCTCGACGCAGCCCGGCAGCGCGCCGGACCGCGTCGTCATCGTCGTCGATGTGACCGACGAGCCGACCGGCGCGTTCTCGATCGGCGCCGGCTACGATGCTGAAGGCGATTCGCTGGTTGTCGAGCTTTCGGTGCAGGAACGCAACTTCCTTGGCCGCGGCCAGTTCATCCGCGCGTCGGCCGGTCTCGGCGACAACGATTCGCAGATCTACAACTTCTCCTTCACCGAGCCTTTCTTCCTCGGCTATCGCGTAGCGGCAGGTTTCGATCTCTATCGCGCCTATTCGGCTTCGCAGGACTACTATACCTATGCGGAGACGGCCGGCGATATCCGCCTGACGGCGCCGCTGACCGACGAGCTGAGCTCGACGATCAAATATGTCTATCAGCAGTTCGAATATAAAGGTACGGGCGACTGGCAGAACCCGAACAACCTGTCTCCGATCTTCCAGAACCTGATCGACGGCAGCCCGTGGACGGTGTCCTCGGTCGAGCAGGCCTTCAACTTCTCGAGCGTCGACAATTACCAGCAGCCGCGCGAGGGCATTCTCGCCAATCTCACCAATACCGTGGCCGGTCTTGGCGGCGACTCTCACTATTATGCGCTGACGGGTAAGGTTCGCTGGTATCAGATGATTTCCGATCAGGCCGACATTATCGGTTCGCTGACGGCGCGCGGCGGTCTCGTGACACCGTTCGACAGCAATCTGAACGTGTTCGACCAGTTCACGATCGGCGGTCAGGAAATCCGCGGCTTCAAGCAGAACGGCCTTGGTCCGCGCACGGTGCAGCAGGGCGATGCGCTCGGCTCGCAGTACTACACCACGATTTCGGCCGAGGCGAACTTCCCGCTGCCGGGTATCCCTGAGGATATCAATCTGCGCGGGGCGGCCTATGTGGATGCCGGTTCGGCCTGGGGCAATGCCGTTGAGCTTGCCAATACGGCCATCGAGGGAACGGATTTCTCGATCCGTGCATCCGGCGGCGTCGGCCTCATCTGGAATTCGCCCTTCGGCGACCTGCGCTTCGACTACGCCATTCCCTTCGCCAAGGAAGATTTCGACGAAACCCAGCGGTTCCGGTTCGGAATTGCCAACACCTTCTGATATTGCTGTCCAGAGCTCATATCGTTTCCGTTCTGGAGAGATTGAATGGATCAGAACCAGTTTTTCGGTGCGCGGCAGTCGATTCGTCTCGACGAGTTGGCGTCGCGCATCGGATCTGTTTTGTCGAACGCGGATGCCGGCGAGCGGATGGTGGAATCCGTTGCGCCGATCTATCGCGCCGGTCCCTATGATATCTGCTACATCCTGTCCCGGAACAGCATTGACCAGTTGAAGAGCTGCAGGGCGGCGGCGGTGATCTGTTCCCCGGAGATGAAGAAGCATATTCCGGCGTCCTTGCCGTCGCTCGTTTCCGATATGCCGCAACTTGCCTTTGCCCGCGCGGCGGCACAGCTCTATCCGGCTGCCATGCGGCCGCAGCCGGTGATGCAGCGCCAAAGCGGCATCTCCGCGCAGGCCGTTATTGACGATACGGCGGTGATCGAAAAAAGCGTGGAGATCGCGCCGTTCGCCGTGGTCGGCGCGCGCGCCGTGATCGGCGCGGGAAGTCGCATCCTGTGCGGCGCGGTCGTGGGAGCGGATGTCAAGATTGGCCGCAATGTCACCCTGGGAGCGCATGTTTCCGTCTCCAAT
The DNA here is from genome assembly GCF_001578105.1 of Martelella sp. AD-3. Taxonomy (GTDB): domain Bacteria; phylum Pseudomonadota; class Alphaproteobacteria; order Rhizobiales; family Rhizobiaceae; genus Martelella. The sequence continues at coordinate 1,744,234 of NZ_CP014275.1, forward strand.
GCGCTGATCGGCAATAATGTGATCATTCACACCGGCGCGCGCATCGGTCAGGACGGCTTCGGTTATGCGCCTGGGCCGACCGGCATGGTGAAACTGCCGCAGATCGGCCGGGTCATCATTCAGGACGATGTCGAGATCGGCGCCAATACCACGATCGACCGCGGCGCGATGGACGATACCGTGATCGGCGAGGGGACCAAGATCGATAATCTGGTGCAGATCGCCCATAACGTGCAGATCGGCCGGCATTGCGGTATTGTCAGCCAGGTCGGCATTGCCGGAAGCACCAGGATCGGCGATGGCGTGATGATCGGCGGTCAGGCCGGGCTTAACGGCCATATCGAGATCGGCAGCGGCGCGCAGATCGCCGCCAAGAGCGGGGTGCTGACCTCCGTGCCGGCCGGCGCCCGCATCGGGGGGAATCCGGCCCGGCCGATCCGGGACTATCTGCGGGACGTGGCGGAGATCGCCCGACGCGCCGCCAAATCGGGAGACAAGCAAGGTGAGTGACGAGACGAAGACATCGATGGGGAAGATGGATCTTCTGGAGATCATGAAGTTCCTGCCGCACCGTTACCCTTTTCTTCTGGTAGACCGGATTATCGAGATCGACGGCGACGACGGTGCGGTCGGCATCAAGAATGTGACGGCCAACGAGCCGCATTTTCAGGGCCACTTCCCGGAAATGCCGATCATGCCAGGCGTTCTGCTCGTGGAGGGCATGGCCCAGACGGCCGGCGCGATCTGCGCGCGCAAGGCCGATGAGGTCGACAACCTCGTATATTTCATGACGATCGACAATGCCCGCTTCCGCAAGCCCGTGGTGCCGGGCGATCAGGTGCGGTTCAAGGTCGTCAAACAGAAACAGCGCCGGCGCGTGTGGAAGTTCCACTGCGAAGCGCTTGTCGACGGCCAGCTCGTCGCCGAAGCCGATATCGGCGCCATGATGGTGCGCAAGGACGAAGAATGACCAGGATTTCCAGCTCCGCGAAAATCGACAGGACTGCCATTGTCGAGGACGGAGCCGTGATTGGTGAACATGCCGCGATCGGCGCGTTTTGCTATGTCGGGGCGAATGTCGTGCTCGGCGACAATGTGAAGCTTCACCATCATGCCGTGGTCGAGGGCATCACGCGGCTCGGCGATGGCTGCGCGGTCTTTCCCATGGCGGTCATCGGCGGCGCGCCGCAAAGCATTCGCCACGATGGCAGCGATACGCGCCTCGAGATCGGCGCCAATTGCATTTTCCGCGAGGGCGTCACCGTCAATACCGGTTCCTCCCATGGCGGCGGCGAGACAATTGTCGGCCACGACAATCTGTTTCTGGCCAATTCCCATGTCGGCCATGACTGCCGCATCGGCAACCACGTGATCCTTTCAAACAATGTCATGATCGGCGGCCATGCGGTGGTTCACGACCGGGCGATCCTGAGCGGCGGCGCGGCGATCCACCAGTTCGTGCAGATCGGCCGCCAGGCTTTCATCGGCGGGCTGGCGGGGGTCGTCAACGACGTCATCCCCTATGCGATGGTCGTCGACAATCCGGCCTTCATGGGCGGGCTGAATGTTGTCGGCATGCAGCGCGCCGGCATGAGCAAAGGCGAGGTTCATGCCGTGCGGCGGGCCTACCAGGCGATCTTTTCGGCGGGGACGGTTCTGGATAATGCGCGGGCGCTGCGCAGCGGGCCGGACGCGCTTGAGGGCGCTGCCCGCGAGATCATCGATTTCATTCTCGACCGTGACAGCGAGCGGGCGCTGACCACACCGGGTTCGCGCCGCCGGGGCAGCCAGGCGTGAGCGGCACATCGGCCCGCGATGCGGAGCCGGTCGCGATCATCGCCGGAAACGGCCGTCTGCCCCTCTATGTCGCCGAAGCCGCGCGGCACGCCGGAACGCCGACCTTCATCGTCCAATTGCGCGGCGAGGGCGGCAATGACTGGTCGGATTTCGAACATATGGATGCCGATCTTGGCGGGTTTCAGCCGGTTGTCGCTGCGCTGCGCAAGCGCGGGATCCGCAGGATCGTGCTGTCCGGCGGGGTGCGTTCCCGCCCCGAACTGACGAGCCTGCGCCCGACGGCGCGGCTGATCTGGTCTCTGCCCGCAATCCTGAGAAAACTGCGCAGCGGCGGCGATGACAAGGTGTTGCGCATGGTGATCGACCTGTTCGAGCGGCACGGTTTTGAAATCATCGCCGCGCAGGATATTGCCGGCGATCTTCTGGCGACCGCGGGCACGCTCGGCGCTGTGGCGCCGGATCGCGAGGACCGGGCCGATATTGCGGCCGCCGCCGACGCGGCGCGCGTCATCGGCTCCATGGATATCGGCCAGGGCGCCGTCAGTCTCGGCGGGCGCGTGGTGGCGCTTGAGGGCGCGGAAGGCACCGACCAGATGCTTGAACGCGTGCGCGCCATGCGCGCGGCTGGCCGGATTTCACAGAAGCGTCGCGGCGTTCTTGTCAAACTGTGCAAACCGCAGCAGGATCTGCGCGCCGACCTGCCGTCGATCGGGCCGGAGACGGTGCGGGCTGCCGCTGCCGCCGGGCTGGGCGGCATCACGGTGGAGGCGGGACGGGCGCTTGTGCTGGACCGTGCCGAGGCCATTGCCGAGGCCGACAGGGCAGGGCTTTTCCTGCTCGGCCTTGAACCGGGCGAGGTCTCGGGCCGCATTCTCTGAATATCGGCATTTCATCAGGGGAAGGGACACTCGTGTCAAAGAGCTTGAAAATTGGCGTGATCGCGGGCGAGGTTTCCGGTGATCTGCTCGGCGGCGACCTGATTGCCGCGCTGAGGACGATGCATTCCGGCCCGGTGGAACTTATCGGCGTCGGCGGTGATGCGCTCACGGCCCAGGGGCTCGCTTCGCTGTTTGACTATTCCGACCTGTCGATCATGGGCTTTACCCAGGTGCTTGCCCGGCTGCCGCTTTTGATCCGGCGTATCCGCCAGACGGCGGACGCGCTGATTGCCGCGCGGCCGGACGTGCTCGTCATTATCGATAGTCCGGATTTCACCCACCGCGTGGCGAAACGGGTGAAAAAGGCGCTGCCGGACCTGCCGGTCGTCAATTATGTCTGTCCCAGCGTCTGGGCCTGGAAGGAATACCGGGCGCGCGACATGCTCGCCTATGTCGACCACGTGCTGGCGGTGCTGCCCTTCGAGCCGGAGGAGATGCAGCGCCTTGGCGGGCCGCCGACCACATTTGTCGGTCACCGTCTCAGCGAGGAGCCGGGCGTGCTGGCAGCCCGTGGCAACACAGCCTTGCCGGAGGAGGGGGAGGCGCCGACCATCCTGCTTTTGCCGGGCTCGCGCGCGGGCGAGATCAACGCTCTGGCGCCGGTTTTCCGTGATGTCGCAAGGATCTATGCCGAGCGCAATGCGATGCCGCGCTTCGTGCTGCCGACGGTCACCCGCCGGGAGGAGATGGTGCGCGCCGCCATTGCCGACTGGCCGGTGAAGCCCGAGGTCGTGGTCGGCGACGCGGCCAAATGGGAAGCCTTCGGCGCCGCGCATGCGGCCGTTGCCGCTTCCGGCACGGTGGTGCTGGAACTGGCGCTTTCCGGCATCCCGGTCATCTCGGCCTACAAGGCGGATTTCATCGGCCGGTTCATGCTGAAGAAGATCACCATCTGGTCGGCCTCGCTGCCCAATCTCATAGCCGACCGGCCGCTGGTGCCGGAATATTTCGATGACACGATGCGGGCCGGCGCGCTGGCACGGTGGATGGAGCTTCTGACGCGGGACACGCCGCAGCGGAAGACCATGCTCGATGGGTTCGACGCGGTCTTTTCGATGATGCGCACGGCGGTTGCGCCCGGGCGGCGGGCGGCGGAAGTGACGCTTCAAGTGCTCGAAGACAAGAACAGGCCGTAGCCGACCGAGAGGCCGGACAGCAAAAAGGGCCGCGATTGCGGCCCTTTTCGATAAGTGCAAGCGGCTTTTGAAATCAGCGCTTGGAGAACTGGAACGAACGGCGGGCTTTCGCGCGGCCGTACTTCTTGCGCTCGACGACGCGGCTGTCGCGGGTGAGGAAGCCGTTCTTCTTCAGGATGCCGCGCAGTTCTGGCTCGAAATAGGTCAGAGCCTTGGAGATGCCGTGACGCACGGCGCCTGCCTGGCCGGAAAGGCCACCGCCGGTGACGGTCGCGACGATGTCGAACTGGCCGGCACGCGACGTCAGCACGATCGGCTGCTGCAGGATCATCTGCAGAACCGGACGACCGAAATATTCGGTGAAATCCTTGCCATTGACGGTGATCTTGCCGGAACCGGCCTTCACCCACACGCGGGCGACGGCGTCTTTGCGCTTGCCGGTGGCATAGGCGCGGCCGAGATCGTCAACCTTGCGTTCGTGAACGGGGGCCGCGGGGGCTTCGGAGGCCGTGGCGACATCGCCAAGCGTCTTCAGATCGGACAGGTCAGCCATTAAGCGCTCCTTACATTCTTCTTGTTGAGCTTGGCAACGTCGAGAACTTCGGGCTGCTGGGCTTCATGCGGGTGGTTGGTGCCGGCGTAAACGCGCAGGTTCTTCATCTGGCGACGGCCAAGCGGACCGCGCGGAATCATGCGCTCGACAGCCTTCTCGATGACGCGCTCGGGGAAGCGGCCCTCGATGATCTGGCGCGCATTGCGCTCCTTGATGCCGCCGGGGTAACCGGTGTGCCAGTAGTACATCTTGTCATTGTACTTCTTGCCGGTCATCGCGACCTTTTCGGCATTGATGACGATAACGTTGTCGCCATCATCGACATGCGGGGTGAAGGTGGCTTTGTGCTTGCCGCGAAGGCGCATGGCAACGAGCGAAGCGAGACGGCCGAGGACGAGGCCTTCGGCATCGATCACGATCCACTTCTTCACCACCTCTTCAGGCTTCTGGGAGAAGGTAACCATTTTCTGATACTCTCAAGTTCATTCCGGCCCGAGGGACGGACGTTTTTTGTTGCTTTGCTTGGGGTTCCAAGCCGGACCATATACGCCAGGCGCATATGTTGGCGGTTGTATAGAGAGCAGCTTGCGCAAGGTCAAGCTCTAATATTGGTCAGTATGGATGAATTAATCATATAATTCAATGCTTTAAAAATGCGGTAATATATTACCGTAGGATTTGCTTGGTTCTTGCCACTTTTTTGGAGTTCCGGGGACATGACCTGAAATGCCTTGACCGCGCGGCCGGTCGCAAATCCGCTGGCCTCTCGCGTCAAAATGTGGGAACATAGCATGAACGAAATGCGAAGCGGGAGTACGGGATGACCTTTCAGCGCAGGATCAGCATGATCACGCTCGGCGTGGACGATCTGGCGGGCACGACCGCCTTTTACGAGCGGCTCGGCTGGAAGCGGTCGTCAGCCTCGCAGGAGGGCGTGACCTTTTTCGGCCTCGATGGCATCGTCCTCGGGCTTTTCGGCCGCAGGGCGCTGGCGGAGGATGCGGGGCTTTCGGGTTTGCCCGACGAAAAGCCGGCCTTTTCGGGGGTTGCGCTTGCCTATAATGTGGGATCGGCGGCGCAGGTGGACGAGACCATCGCCTTTGCCGCGGAGTGCGGCGGCACGGTGGTGAAGCCGGGCGAGGCGGTTTTCTGGGGCGGATACAGCGGCTATTTTGCCGATCCGGAGGGCCATCTCTGGGAAGTCGCCTATAACCCCTTTTCGCCGCTTGATGCGAATGGCCGCATGACCTTGCCGGATTGATTGCCTCTGTCTTGCATTCATCAGTCCGGCGAGCGATAAGCCGCTGCGATCGATCGATATGAAGAAGGATGCCATGGCAGGCACGAATAGCGAGCTTCCGCTCATCGCCGAAGGGCCGGTGATCATTCTGGTAAATCCGCAACTGGGCGAGAATATCGGCATGGTGGCGCGCGCCATGGCGAATTTCGGCCTTGCCGAACTGCGTCTCGTTGACCCGCGCGACGGCTGGCCGAGCGACACGGCCCGCGCCGCCGCTTCCAAGGCCGACCACGTGATTGACGGCGCGACGGTGCACCGGACCCTCGCCGATGCGATATCCGACCTCAACTTCGTCTACGCCACGACGGCGCGCAGCCGCGACGGGTTCAAGCCGGTGAGGGGGCCGAGCGTTGCCGCCAGCACGCTTCGCCAGCGCCATCGCGGCGGTGAGCGCACCGGGATTCTCTTCGGCCGCGAGCGTTGGGGCCTCAACAATGAGGAGGTCGGCATGGCAGACGAGATCGTGACCTTTCCGGTCAATCCGGCCTTTGCCTCGCTCAACATCGCCCAGGCGGTGCTGCTCATGTCCTATGAGTGGATGAAATCCGGCATGGCGGACGAGAGCGAGACGCCGTTCCAGGCGGTTGAGCAGACGCCCGCGACCAAAGAGGATCTCTTCGGCTTTTTCGGCCATCTGGAAGAAGCGCTCGATGCGCGCGGCTATTTCCGTCCGGCCGACAAGAAGCTGCGCATGGTCGACAACCTGCGTTCGGTCTTTACCCGCCGCGCCATGAGCATGCAGGAGATCCACCTGCTGCGCGGGGTGATCTCGTCGCTTGACCGATACAGCCGCAAGAACCCGCGCGGCGGCGAGGGCAGCGATGGCTGAGGCGGCCGAAGGTCCGGTCCTGGTCTTCGATTCCGGCATTGGCGGGCTGACCGTGCTGCGCGAGGCGCGCATGCTGATGCCGGACCGGCGCTTCGTCTATGTCGCCGACAATGCCGCGTTCCCTTATGGAGACTGGCCCGAAGAGGCGCTGCTTGCCCATCTTCTGGCGCTGTTCGAGCGCCTGCTCGAAGATATCCGTCCGGCCTGCGTCATCATCGCCTGCAACACCGCCTTCACGCTTGCCGGAAGCGCGCTGCGGGCCCGGTTTCCGGCAACCGATTTCGTCGGCACGGTTCCGGCGATCAAGCCGGCCGCCGAGCGCACGTCCTCGGGCCTGATCTCGGTTCTTGCGACGCCGGCGACAGTCAAACGCGATTACACCCGCGCGCTGATCGAAAGCTTCGCCACCCATTGCCACGCCCGGCTGGTCGGCTCGAAATATCTGGCGGCGCTGGCCGAGACCTATATCAGCGGCGGCGAAGTGACGGATGAGGCGCTGTGGACGGAGATCGCGCCCTGTTTCGTGGAGGAAGAAGGCCGGCGTACCGATATCGTCGTGCTCGCCTGCACGCATTATCCCTTCCTTGCCAACCGCTTCCGCAAGCTTGCGCCCTGGCCGGTCGACTGGCTGAACCCGGCCGAAGCGATTGCCCTGCAGGCCAGGCGCGTTCTGGGCGAGCGACCGTCCGCCGCCATCGAGGGGGAAAACCGCGACGTCGCGATCTTCACCAGCAGCGATGTTCGACCGGAGATCAAGCGGCTGATGCAGGGATTTGGGTTGATGGTTGCCGAGGCAGCGGTGGGTTAGCCGGCCGCAAGCCCCGGAATAGGCACGCCGAAGGTTTGCGCCAGCAGCACGATGTTGAGCGAGAGCACGGCGAGCGCGCCGAGGATCGCAAGCGCGCCGATCAGCCGGCCATTGGCATAATCGCCCATGATTGCCCGGTTGCGGGTGAAGATCACCAGCGAGATCATCGGCACGGGCAAGGCGATCGACAGGATGATCTGGCTGACGACCAGCGCCTGCGTGGCGTTGACGCCGAGCGCGACGACGATGAAAGCCGGCGCCATGGTGATCAGCCGGCGCAGCCAGATCGGTATGCGGAAGCCGACAAAGCCCTGCATGATCATCTGCCCCGCCATGGTGCCGACGACCGAACTGGAGATGCCCGAGGCGATCAGCGAGATCAGGAAAGCGCCGGCCGCCATCCCGCCGAGAAGCGGCGTCAGCATGTGATAGGCGGTCTCGATCTCTGCCACTTCGCTGTGACCCTTGTGGAAGGCGCTTGCCGCCATCATCACCATCGCCATGTTCACCACGCCGGCAACGGCGAGCGCCAGCACCACCTCGGTATTGGAAAAGCGCAGCACGCGGCGGCGGTCGGCCTCGTTGCCAACCTTGACGCGGTGCTGGGTGAGGCCGGAATGCAGGAAGACCGCATGCGGCATCACGGTCGCGCCGATGATGCCGACGGCAATCGCCAGCGCCGTGGCATCGGGGATTTCGGGCCTGACCAGGTGGAAGGCGGCCTCGCCCCAGGCGATGGGCGCGATGAACAGTTCGACGATGTAGCAAAGGCTGATCACGCCGATCAGCGCGCCGATGATCAGCTCCATCGGCCGAAAGCCGCGTCGCTCGAACAGCAGGATGCCGTAGGTGACGATCGCGGTGACCCCCATGCCCGCCATCAGCGGCATGTTGAACAGCAGCGCAAGGCCGATGGCCCCGCCGAGGAACTCGGCAAGGTCGGTCGCCATTGCCGCGATCTCGCTGACGATCCACATCAGGATGACGACAGGTTTGGAGAATTCGTCGCGGCAGACTTCCGCCAGATTGCGGCCGGTGACGATGCCGAGCTTGGCCGACAGGCCCTGAAACAGCATGGCGATCAGATTTGCGAACAGCACAACCCACAACAGCGTATAGCCATAGCCGGCGCCCGCCTGGATGTTCGTCGCGTAATTGCCGGGATCGACATAGGCGATCGATGCGATGACGGCAGGGCCGACGAAGAGCAGCGCCGAGCGCGGCTTGATGCGGCCGGAAGCCATGGCCTGTTCGATCGCCGTGTTGGTGCGATCACTCAGCGAGGGACGTCTGGATTGAGGGTCTGACATTTTCGAATTGGCACAAGGGAGATTTGTAATCGTTCTAGATATAGCCAAGGCTACATTTTTGTCAATTGGCGTTATATCAGAAGGCTGTTTCGAACGGCTTTGGTTCCGGCTCGGGCATCTCGCAGTCGGACTGAACCGTTCTGGGCTCCGCGTGCAAAAGTTTAGCCTTGGCTTTAAAGTGTAAGCGGACTTGATTCCGCCACATCAATGCGCTTACTGCTAAGGCGAACAGGATGGACCGGAGAAAGGCGCAATGGACATGCACGGCGACGGCGCAGACAACCAGGCGGATCGATTCTCCAAGGCCCGCTCGGAACGCGCCTCCGCGCTTCTGGAGGACTATACCGAGCTGATCGCGGATCTGACCGAGGAGCACGGCGAGGCGCGGCTGGTGGATATCGCCAGAGCCATGGGCATTGCCCATCCGACGGCGGCGAAAGCCGTTTCCCGGCTGAAGCGGGAGGGGCTTGCAACATCGCGTCCCTATCGCGGGGTCTTCCTGACGGAGGCCGGCGAGGCCATGGCCGAGAAGGCCCGCGCGCGCCATGTGCTGGTGCTTGATCTGCTGCTGGCCGTCGGCGTGCCGCGGGAGGCGGCCGAGCTCGACGCCGAGGGCATAGAGCATCACGTCTCGGACGAGACGCTGGCCGCCTTCGAGGCGTTTCTGAAGAGCGGACGCGGCTAGGGCATCGGGAGAAAAAGTGGTTACCAGTTTTTCGATAACCCGATGCGCCCAAACAAAGAGATGGATCATCGGGCGGTTCAGATTAACCGCCCGATGATATCTAGTCCCAGAACGGGCGGCTTGCCTCCTGTCGCGCCTGGTGCGGCTCGATGCCGATATCCCGCAACCGCTCTTCGGTCAGTTCGAGGAGTTGCAGTCGCTGCCTGCGCCGCTGCGGCCAGCGAACGAAGATGGTCTTCGTCGCGTGTCGAACCAGTTTTGCGGCGCGTACGAAAAGGGTGCCGTGGCGGGAAATCACGGTCTCGTTCATGGGGCTCTCCTTCGGTTGGCGGTGAAGGAGATAGCCCGATCGGGGACCGTGATGCTTCGATCGCGGGCGAAACGTCGGACGCTGACGGCGAGGCGTTGCAGTGGTAGATTGAGCGTCATGACAAACATGGTTTCGGGAAATACGCTCGCCGCCGTCGCCGCGCTCATCGGCGATGTCTCGCGCGCCAATATCCTGGCGGCCCTCATGGGCGGCAGGGCGCTGACGGCCGGCGAGCTTGCCGAATGCGCTGGCGTATCGGCGCAGACGGCGAGCAATCATCTGGCAAAGCTTGTCGACGGCCAACTTGTTGCTGTCGAAAAGCAGGGCAGGCATCGCTATTTCCGCCTGGCCTCGGCGGAGGTTGCGGAGACGCTGGAGCAACTGAGCCTGCTCTCGGCCATCGGTCCGGTGCGCTACCGCCCCACGGGCCCGCGCGATGCGGCGCTCAGGCTGGCGCGCACCTGCTATGATCACATGGCCGGCACGATCGCGGTCGGTATCGCCGATTCGATGGTGAAATCAGGCGCGGTCGTCTTCGACGGCAATGCCGGCATGGTGACCGACAAGGGAGAGGCGCTTCTCGCGGAATTCGGCATCTCGCTTTCCTCCGCCGGCAACAGCCGGCGGCCGCTCTGCCGGACCTGTCTCGACTGGAGCGAGCGTCGCCCCCATATCGGCGGCTGGCTCGGCGCGGCGGTGCTTCGGCGCTCCTGCGAGCGCCACTGGCTGCGGCCGGCCGCCGAGGGCCGGGCATTGATGCTGACGCGCTCCGGCCAGGCCGGCCTTGCCGCGCTCTTCGACCTGCCCGACGAGATGCTGAAGATCGTCACCCCGGAAAGCTGTGGGTAACGCCGCGAGGCCTCGGCGCAGCCCCTCCTGACCTGTTACAAACAGGCCTCACGCAAACAAGAGGACAAAGGCAAGAAGTGCAGGTCGATATCGATATGGGAACGACATCGGCGGGTGACGTGGCCACACTCGATATCGAGGAGCTGCTGGCGACCCGTCTTCTCGTCCAGGGCAATTCCGGTTCGGGAAAGTCTCACCTTCTCAGACGGCTTCTGGAGCAGTCGGCGAAATGGGTGCAGCAGGTGGTGATCGACCCGGAGGGGGACTTCGTCACCCTGTCGGACGCGTTCGGGCATATCGTCGTCGATGCCGAGCGCTCGGAAGGCGAGTTGATCGGCATCGCCAACCGCATCCGCCAGCATCGCGTCTCCTGCGTGCTGACGCTGGAAGGTCTCGAGATCGACGATCAGATGCGCGCCGCCGCCGTCTTCCTCAATGCGCTGTTCGATGCCGATCGCGACCACTGGTATCCGGTGCTGACCGTCGTGGACGAGGCGCAGATGTTCGCGCCGTCCGGCGGCGGCGAGGTCAGCGAGGAAGTGCGCCGCCTTTCGCTCGGGGCCATGACCAATCTGATGTGTCGCGGGCGAAAGCGCGGTCTTGCCGGCGTCATCGCCACCCAGCGGCTGGCCAAGCTTGCCAAGAATGTCGCGGCGGAAGCCTCGAACTTTCTCATGGGGCGGACGTTCCTCGACATCGACATGGCGCGCGCGGCCGATCTTCTCGGCATGGACCGCCGCCAGGCCGAACAGTTCCGCGACCTGAAGCGCGGCAATTTCGTCGCCCTCGGGCCAGCGCTGTCGCGGCGACCGCTGGCGGTGACGATCGGCCCGGTGGAGACCTCCGCGCGCTCCTCCTCTCCGAAGCTGATGCCGCTGCCGGAAAAGCCGGAGGATGTGGAGGATCTGATCTTCACGCCCGACCCCGAAGACATGACCCGTCAGGCGAGCGCCCCCCGCCGGGTCGCGCCGCGCCCGCGCCCGACCGTCGACATCATGGATGCCCTGTCGAAGTCCTCCGAAGAGGCCGAGACGCCGGAAGCGCCCGCGCGCGGGCCGCGCGCGCCGATGATGTCGGATGAGGAGAAGGACGACTGGATCGCGATGACGCTGGCGGAAATCGCCGGCGCTCCGGAGTCAGCTTTCCGTTCGGATTCAGAGCTTTACCAGGATTTCCTGATGCGCGGCCGGATGAAGCGGATATCCGGTGCGCCGCTCGCCATGAATGACTTCCGCCGCCGGCTCGCGATCGCCCGTTCGGGCGCGGACGAGGCGATGGTGGAAAGCGAGCAATGGCAGATGGCGGTCTCGCTGCTGGCGCATGTGACGGAGGATCTGCAGGGCGTGTTCCTGATGCTGGCAAAGGCGGCGATTGCCGGCGATGCCTGCCCCTCCGACGCCATGATCGCGCGCGCCTACGGCACGCATTCGGCGCGTCGCGCCCGGCGCTTTCTCGACTGGTTCGAGGAGCAGGGACTGATCGTGCAGCACACTGGTCTTGCCGGCCTGCGCATCGTCGCCTTTCCTGATCTCGACCGGCAGACGGCGGGCGGCAACCCGGACGCGCCGGCGGATGAACCCGAGCGGCGGGATGCGGCGGAATAGGGGGAGCGCGCATCCGGTTTTCCTGGAGATGCTCTATTCGCCGAGCCGGGCCTTGAGGTCGTCCAGAACGAAGAGCCGGACGGCCGATGAGAGGTTTAGATCCGGCGTCCGGGCGTCATCGATCTCGCTCAGAAGGCCGGCAAGGCTGATCGCGCGCCGGTTGGCGATCATCTTGATTTCCTCGAAAAACGCATCTTCGAGGGAAAAGCTCGTGCGGTGGCCGCGAAGGCTGACGGAGCGTTTGCGGATCAACCGTCCTTGTCCCCGTCCACCGGCGTTCCGGTCATGCGGACAATGCGGCCCTGTTCGAAGCGTCGTTCGTTTTTCTCGCGCTCCAGCCTGTCGCGGGTCTTTTCACCCTTGGTGCGGCCGTGGATCGCCCGGTTCTCAGCAGCGCCGTCGGCCGCCTTTTGCCGTGCCGCGCGTTTGCGGCTCATCCTGAGATTGACGACCTCGGCGCACATCGGCTGTCAGTGCTTCTTGCGAAAGGCATCGAGCGAGACGACGGACGCACCGTCATCGCCGCCGGGCCCGTCGTCGTCACCACCCTCGTTTTCCGGCTCGAGCGGCTTTTCGTCTTCCAGATCCAGCGTGGCGACATCGAATTCGAGCTCGAAATTCACCGAGGGATCGTAAAAGCCGACGATGGCGTTGAAGGGGATGACGAGGCGCTCGGGCACATCGGAGAAGGACAGGCCGATCTCGAAATGGCTGTCGGTCACCTTCAGGTCCCAGTACTGGTGCTGGATGACGATGGTCATCTGCTGGGCGTATTTTTCCTTCAGCGCCTGGGAGATGCGCACGCCGGGCGCGTTTGTCAGGAAGGTGATGAAGAAGTGATGCTCACCGGGCAGGTGGCCTGTTGCGGCGACCTCTGCGAGAACCTTGCGCACCATGCCGCGCAGTGCGTCCTGTGCCAGAATGTCGTAGCGAATATGGTCTTGCCCCATCACGTCTTTCCCGCCCTTGGCCGTTTGATTGCGCTCTGACTGTAGCCAATTAAGTCGCCTGATGCCGATGCGCAATCTTTATAGGGGATTTTGTTCAAATTCAGGTGGAGGCTTCTGTTGCCAGGTGCCTCCGGACCCCGCCTTACAGTGCTACCCGCAAGGACTTAAGGTGGGTTTCTGGAACCGCCATTAGGCAGCTACAGCGTAACCCTGAGCTTTGTTGTCATTTGCAACTACTCGTTTGACCCGATAACGGTGGTATCATGCCGGGTAAAAGGTCGTTCTTTACACTCTTGTCGATCCTGTTTCGCCCCCATCACAAAAAGGCCTGAACCGCCTGTTTGTGGTGGAGGCGCCGGGTACCGCCCCCGGGTCCAATGAGCTTATTACAACGCCGTTTATCACCATAGCCGGAAGAACCGGCAGGCCTGATATAAGTGTTTCAAATGCTTCTGCAAAGGGGGGTAGCGCGCAAAAGGCGGGGAAAGGCGTCCCTATGCCCTTTTCGCGGCCGCTTTCCTCGCGATAGAAGATAAGACCGATTTTGAACGAGGGAGCATCATGCGGCAATATCTGGACCTTCTGGGCCACGTGCTGGAAAACGGAACCGACCGGGCGGACCGGACCGGCACGGGCACGCGCTCCGTCTTCGGCTACCAGATGCGTTATGACCTGTCGGCCGGCTTTCCGGTTCTGACGACGAAAAAGCTGCATCTGCGCTCGATCATCCATGAACTCCTTTGGTTTCTGAAGGGCGACACGAACATCGCCTATCTGAAGGAAAACGGCGTTTCGATCTGGGACGAATGGGCCGATGAAAACGGCGATCTCGGTCCGGTCTATGGCGCGCAGTGGCGCTCCTGGCCGACGCTGGACGGCGGCCATATCGACCAGATCGCAAGACTTGTCGAAGGCATCCGCGCCAATCCCGACAGCCGCCGCCATATCGTCACCGCCTGGAACCCGGCCGAAGTCGACAATATGGCGCTGCCGCCCTGCCACTGCCTGTTCCAGTTTTATGTCGCCGACGGAAAACTCTCCTGCCAGCTCTACCAGCGCTCCGCCGACATCTTCCTCGGCGTCCCCTTCAACATCGCCTCCTACGCGCTGCTGACGCTGATGGTGGCGCAGGTGACGGGCCTGAAGCCCGGCGATTTCGTTCACACGCTCGGCGACGCCCATCTTTACGCCAATCATTTCGAACAGGCGCGCGAACAGCTTTCCCGCATCCCGGGCCCTCTGCCGGTGATGCGGCTCAATCCGGATGTCACCGATCTTTTCGACTTCACCTTCGAGGATTTCGTCCTCGAGGGCTATGAGGCCGCGCCGTCGATCAAGGCGCCGATCGCGGTTTGAGCGACAGACATGTGAGGAGGCGGGGTCGATGACTGCCGAAATCGTAATCATGGCCGCCGTCGCGAAAAACGGTGTGATCGGCAACGGCGCGGCGATGCCCTGGCACCTGGGGTCGGATTTTCGGCGGTTCAAGGCCCTGACGATGGGCAAGCCCCAGATCATGGGACGCAAGACCTATCAGTCGATTGGAAAGCCGCTGCCGGGGCGGACAAATATCATCATCTCGCGCAACCCGGATTTCCTGGCGCCCGGATGCATTGTCGTTACGAGTCTTGAAGACGCTGTTGCGCTGGCCCGCAAGGATGCTGCCGAAAAGGGCCTCGACGAAATCTATGTGCAAGGCGGGGGCGAGATATACCGGCAGGCGATGACGCTCGCCGACCGTTTGCGCATCACCCATGTGGAAACCGAAGCGGACGGGCAGACCACTTTTCCTGCGATCGATCCGGCGCTTTGGCAACCTGAAAGCAGCGAGAACCTGCCGGCCGGCGAGAGGGACGACTATCCGACGCGCTACGTGGTCTACGCGCGAAAACCCCGATGAACAGGAATTTACCGCGATTTGGCCGCACAGTTGACCGATCGCGTTGAAAGCGACCTTCTGCGTCCCTATAACGGGACAAACGCTGAATGCGTCAATGCGCGGCTGCGGCAATGGTTCCGCAGCCAGGAACTGTTTATTTTGGAAGAGGTGTGAATGCCCTGGAGCAAT
The DNA here is from genome assembly GCF_001578105.1 of Martelella sp. AD-3. Classification (GTDB taxonomy): domain Bacteria; phylum Pseudomonadota; class Alphaproteobacteria; order Rhizobiales; family Rhizobiaceae; genus Martelella. The sequence goes on from NZ_CP014275.1 coordinate 1,759,371, forward strand.
CAGAATGGCGGCGGTCCCTGGGGAGGGGGCGGTGGCGGCGGCGACAATCAGGGTCCGTGGGGTCAAGGCCCCAAGCGTCCTGGTGGCGGCGGCAACGGCGGCGGCAATGGCGGACCGCCGGATATCGAGGACTTCTTCCGCAAGGGCCAGGATCAGTTCAAGGGCATGTTTCCGGGCGGTTTCAGCATCGGCCTGGTGATGATCGTCATCGTCGTGCTGGCTGGCTTCTGGGTGATGCAATCCGTTTATACGATCCAGCCGGAAGAGCGTGGCGTCGAGCTTCGCTTCGGCGTTCCCAAGGCCGACGTTTCCGGACCTGGCCTGCATTTCATGTTCTGGCCGGTGGAGACTGTCGAGAAGGCGAATATCACGGAACAGCAGCTCAATATCGGGTCGCGGAATTCCGCGCGCACGGGCATCATGCTGACCGGCGACCAGAACATCGTCGATGTTCAGTTTGCCGTGCTCTACAGCGTCACCGACCCGCAAGCCTATCTGTTCAACGTTGAAAACCCGATCGAGACGCTGCAGCAGGTTGCCGAAAGCGCGATGCGCGAAGTCGTCAGCCGCAGGCCGGCCCAGGATGTCTTCCGCGACGATCGTGAAGGCATTTCGGAGGATGTGAAGCAGATCATTCAAAGCACGATGGACGAATACGGCGCCGGGCTGACGATTGCCGCCGTTTCGATCGAGGATGCCGCGCCGCCGGCCGAGGTGGCTGATGCCTTCGACGAAGTCCAGCGTGCCGAGCAGGATGAAGATCGTTTCCTTGAAGAGGCAAACCAGTATGCCAACCGGGCACTGGGGCAGGCGCGCGGTGACGCGGCCCAGATTCGCGAAGCGGCGGCAGCCTACAAGGACCGCGTGGTCATGGAGGCGCTGGGTGAGGCGGATCGGTTCAATTCGATCTACGAAACCTATGTTGCCGTGCCCGAGATTACCCGCAAGAGGCTCTATCTGGAGACCATGCAGGAGGTCTTCTCCAGGTCCAAGAACGTCATCATGGATGAGGACGGGGAGGGTGTTGTGCCCTATCTGCCGCTTGATGCGATCGACCGGAACGCGGCCGCCAGGACGAATGCCGCCAATACGAGCGGCAGCTCATCCTCGTCAACATCGCAGAGCAGCCAGGGAGCGAACCAATAATGTCTTCAAATCGCATATTCGTTCTGCTTGGCGGTATCGTCGCTCTGGCACTTTTGATCTACGCATCGATTTTCGTGGTCAATCCGCGTGAACAGGCGCTGGTCATCCGTTTCGGCAAGATCTACGCAGTCAAGACCGAGCCCGGCATTTACTTCAAACTGCCGTTCTCGTTTGCAGGCGCCGATCAGGTCCAGTTCGTCTCCAATCAGGACCTCCGTTTTGACCTGGACGATATCCGGGTCCAGGTTTCGGGCGGCAAGTTCTACGAGGTTGATGCTTTCGTCGTTTACAGGATCACGGACGCACAGCGCTTCCGCGAGTCCGTTTCCGGCGATCGCATGGCCGCGGTTTCGCGGCTGCGCACCCGTCTTGATTCGGCATTGCGCCGGGTCTACGGCCTGCGCGGCTTTGAGGCAGCGCTTTCGACCGAGCGGACAGCCATGATGAAGGAAGTCGGCGACCAGCTCCGTCCGGCGGCGGAAGCGCTCGGCATTTCGATCGTTGACGTGCGTATCCGCAGAACCGACCTGACGCAGGAGGTTTCGGACGAGACATACGCACGGATGCGTTCGGAACGTCTGGCCGAGGCCGAGGCGACGCGCGCGCGCGGCCGCGAACGCGCCGAAGTGCGGCGTGCCGCAGCGGACCGTGAGGTGGTTGAAATCCAGTCGGCGGCTGACCGCGATGCGCAGGTTCTGCGCGGCGAGGGCGATGCCGAGCGGAACCGGGTCCTCGGCGAAGCTTACGGCAAGGATCCGGAGTTCTTCTACTTCTACAGGTCGATGAACGCCTACAGGGATGTACTCGGTGAGAATTCGACCATGGTTCTTTCGCCGAATTCGGAATTCTTTGAGTACTTCCGCTCGTCAGGCGCGAGTGCACTGCCGCTGAGCCCGGCGCTGCCCGGCGGCGCGCCGGCCGAAGAGGTCCAGCAGCAGGCAACCGAGTAATGCTGCTTCAGGATGTTCTGATCGGATTTGCGTTTTATCTGATCATCGAGGGGCTGGTCTATGCGCTGGCCCCTTCGCTCCTTGTGGCCATGGCGCGGCTGTTGCCGACAGTGCCGGAAGGCGCGTTGCGCGTGACCGGCCTCATTGCCGTGGCGCTCGGCGTCGGCCTTGTCTGGCTGATCTGCGGATAGGCTTTCGCTGAGCCTTCCGCTATGATGACAATCGACAGGACGGAGGCATGATGACGACGGTCAAGCTGAATTCCCCGGTTTCCCGGGTCATGGCCCGGCACATTGCCGGCGCAGGGCTTCTCGCCGTGGCCGTCATCTCGCCGGTCTCCATGCCGATGATGCCGGCGCGCGCCCAGACGCTTTCCGATGTGTCCGTTGCGGACATCGCCGAGGGATTGCTTCCGTCCGTCGTCAACATCTCCATCTCCGAAGAGGGCGGGCCGACGGGCGAGACCCGGCCCCTGCCGGACGTTCCCGAGGGCCAGCCCTTCGAGGACCTGTTCGAGGATTTCTTCGAGGGCGAGGAGGGGCCGCGCAGCCGGCAGTTCTCCTCGCTCGGTTCCGGCTTTATCATTGATCCCACGGGCATCATCGTCACCAACAACCATGTCATCGAGAATGCCGACACGATCGAGGTGACGTTCTCCGACGGCGCCACGCTGGACGCGGAACTGCTCGGCGTCGATGACAAGACCGACCTTGCCGTGCTCAAGGTCGATCCCGACCGGCCTTTGCCGGCGGTGAAGTTCGGCGATTCGCGCAAGGTCCGGATCGGCGAATGGGTGATGGCAATCGGCAACCCGTTCGGCCTCGGGGGCTCAGTCACGCTCGGCATCGTTTCGGCGCGCGGGCGCGAGCTCGACGGCCCCTATGACAATTTCATCCAGACGGATGCCGCCATCAACAAGGGCAATTCCGGCGGACCGCTGTTCAACATGGATGGCGAGGTCATCGGCATCAACACGGCCATTCTGTCGCCGTCCGGCGGCTCGATCGGCATCGGTTTTTCGGTGCCGAGCGAGCTTGCGGAAAACATCATCGACCAACTGGTCGAGTTCGGACGCACCCGCAGGGGCTGGATCGGCATTCGCGTGCTGGAAGTGAGCGACGCGCTGGCCGCCTCGCTCGGCGCCGAGGACCCCGCCGGCGTTGCCGTGGGCTCGATCATCGAAGGCGGGCCTTCTGATGGCGGATCTCTGAAGGAGGGCGATATCATCCTGTCCTTCGACGGGCAGCCGATCGACAGTCCGCGTGACCTGCCGCGATTCGTCGCCGAGGGCCGGGTCGGAGACCCCGTGGACGTCGAGATCGTCCGCGACGGCGAGCGCATGACGGTTCAGGTTACGCCTGAACTGCTGGAAGAGCCGGAAGCGGTGGACGAGGCGCTGGCCGACAGGCCGACAGCTGAAGGCGACGCCGACACGCCCGGCCTGCCGGTCAGCCTTTACGGCATGACGCTTGCCGAACTCGATGACAATGGCCGTGCGCTCTACCAGATCGACGGCGGTATCGAGGGCGTGCTGATTAGCGAGGTGGAAGAGGGTAGCGCGGCCGCCGACGAGGGACTGATGCCCGGCATGGTGATCGCCGAAGTCGGCCAGGACGCCGTGACGACGCCGCAGGAGGTGCGCTCGCGCATTGTGGAGCTGATTTCTCAGGGGCGCCGCAGCGTCTCGCTCATGGTCGCCGAGCCGGACGGCACGCTCGTCATCAAGAGCCTGGTGCTGGAATAGGGCGTTGCCCGGAAAAGCGGATCCCGGTACTCCATCCGGAAACGCTTAAAAAACAAAGAGACAGAGCGCTCTCGCGATTCGCAACAAGAGCGGAAGCGTCTTGGAGCGCCGTGCGTTCATTCGGACGCACAAAGGACGCTCTAACCTCTTGAATCTAAGCATCGTGCTTTCCGAAAACCGATTCCGATTTTCGGGCCGATGCGCTAGCTGTCGCGTTGCCACTCAGCCTTCAGAAGGCGGTAGAGCACGTGGCGTTTGAGATGGGGGTGGCTGTCGGGAATCGAGGGATGATCAAAATCGCCCTCAGGGTCCCGCCGCATGCCGAGCCTTTCCATGACCGCCGTCGAGCGGTCATTCCCTGCAACAGCGAATGACACAAGCTGGTCGTGGCCGCGCTCCTCGAAGGCCAGTGCGATCATGGCGCGCGCGGCCTCGGTTGCGTAACCCTTGCCCCAGTAACGGGTCGCCATGCGCCATCCGATCTCGGGCGTGCCCTTCGGCGAGATGTCGGCGCTGTAGCTCTTGTTCAGCCCCGTGAAGCCGATCACGTCCCCGGTCCCTTTCAGCTCAACGGCGGGAAAGCCGTAGCCGTTGTCCGCGATCACCTTGCGGACCGTGTGGAACATCTCATCGCTCTCGGCGCGGGTGCGGCGCATGGGAAAGAAGGCCATGACCGTTTCATCGGCGTTGATCTCGTGGAACAGGTCGCGGTCGCGATCCTCCCAGTTGCGGATGACAAGGCGTTCGGTTTCAGTGAGCTTCACCGTCTGAACTCCTCTTCGTGGTATCCCTGAATATAAAGCAGCGCGGTCAGATCTGCGTGGTCGATGCGGATATCGGCCTTTTCGGCAACCGTGGGCTTGGCGTGAAGCGCGACGCCGGAGCCGGCCAGTTCCAGCATGCCGAGGTCGTTGGCGCCGTCGCCGACCGCCATGATCTCGGTCTCTGCAATACCGCGCTTGCGCGCCACGTCATGCAGCGCCTCGATCTTGGCCTGTCGGCCGAGGATCGGGTCCGCAACCTGGCCGGTCAGCTTGCCGTCTCTTTCGACGAGCGTGTTGGCGCGGTTCTCGTCAAAGCCGATCATCGCGCCGATGCGGCTGGTGAAGACGGTAAAGCCGCCGGAGACCAGCGCGGTATAGCCGCCATTGGCCTTCATCGTCGCGATCAGTTCCTTGCCTCCCGGCGTCAGCGTGATGCGCTTTTCGATGATCTCGTCGACAATGCCGATATCAAGGCCGGCAAGCAAAGAGACGCGCTCGCGCACGGCTGGCTCGAATTCGATCTCGCCATTCATGGCGCGCGCGGTAATGGCGGCGACCTTTTCCTTCAGCCCGACTTCGGCGGCAAGTTCGTCAATGCATTCCTGACCGATCATGGTCGAATCCATGTCGGCCAGAAGCGCCTTCTTGCGGCGTCCGATCAGCGGCTGGATCACGAGGTCGATCGCTTCGCCGGCAATAATCTCGCGGATAGCGCTTTCGGCCGTCTGTCGGATCACATGATGTTCGAGATAGAGGTCGACGGCCACGCCCGCGCGCAGCCAGTCGATCTTGTCCACGGCAACGGCGTTCGAGAGCCTGGAAAGCTGCGCATCGGTCAAAACGGGGTTTGACGGATCGGCGACAAGCGTGGCAACGAGAACCATGACGAATTCCTTGGAAAGCAAACGGCGTGCGATCCTGATAACCGGGCCGACGGCGGGCGGCAAGTCCGCTTATGCTCTGCGACGCGCGCGAGAGACTGGCGGCGTCGTGATCAATGCCGACAGCATGCAGGTCTATGACACGCTACGGGTGCTGACGGCGCGTCCTTCGCCAGACGATATGGAGGGGATCGCGCATTTCCTCTACGGGCATGTGGCCGCCGGCGCCGACTATTCCACCGGCGCATGGCTGCGAGACGCGGCCGCGCTGATCGATCGGCTGGAAGGCGAGGGGCGGTTGCCGGTCTTTGTTGGCGGCACGGGGCTTTATTTCAAGGCCCTGACGGAGGGGTTGGCGGAGATGCCGGAGGTTCCAGCCAAGATCCGTGCGCATTGGCGGCGGGCGCTGGCCGAAGAGGGACCCGAAGCGCTTCATCATGTTCTGGCCGACCGCGACCCGGTCATGGCGGCGCGGCTGGAACCCGCCGATGGGCAACGGATCGTGCGTGCGCTTGAAGTCAAGGAGGCTTCCGGCCGGTCGATCGCGGATTATCAGGCGGAGACGCCGCGGCCGCTGATCCGTCCGGATGCGGCGGAGAAAGTCGTCATTCTGCCGGAGCGCCCGATCCTGCATGATCGTATAAACCGACGCTTTTCCGCCATGCTGGATCAGGGAGCGGTTGAGGAGGTGAAAGCCCTTCTGGCGCTTGACCTTGCCCCCGAAATGCCGGTGATGCGGGCAATCGGCGTTCGCGAGATCGCAGCCATGCTCAATGGCGAGATGGATCGCGAAACCGTCATCGAGCGGGCGAGCGCCGCGACCCGGCAGTATGCCAAGCGGCAGATGACCTGGTTTCGCAACCAGATGGGCGATGACTGGAAAAGACTCGATCCCGCAGCGCTTTAGCCTCGGCGGGCACCGCCATATCTGCCTAATTTAATTTCACCCGGCCGCCGGTTTGGCTATTTTTCTTGCACTCGCGCGTTGACTGATGCGGCAAGACGGGCTAATCAGCCAACATGGCTATGAAAGAACTTCTTATTGTGGTGGGATCGCGCATGGGCAGGATGGTGTAACCATCCGGCATAAGCCACCCATGCGCGACGACAGGCTCCTTGAAGGGGCCTTTTTTTATGCCCGGTAGGAACGCAAACACCTTGAGACCATCGAAACGGAAAATGACGATGACCGCGACGGACAATTTGATGACAGGCGCCGAGATCGTTTTGCAGGCGCTGAAAGAAAACGGGGTTGAACATATCTTCGGATACCCGGGCGGCGCCGTGCTGCCGATCTATGACGAAATCTTTCAGCAGGACGAGATCGCCCATGTGCTTGTGCGTCACGAGCAGGGCGCGGGCCACGCGGCTGAGGGCTATGCCCGCTCCACCGGCAAGGTCGGCGTCATGCTGGTCACCTCCGGTCCGGGCGCGACCAATGCGGTCACGCCGCTGCAGGATGCGCTGATGGATTCCGTTCCGCTGGTCTGCATTTCCGGCCAGGTTCCGACGACGCTGATCGGCTCGGATGCGTTTCAAGAGTGCGACACCGTCGGCATTACCCGGCCCTGCACCAAATATAACTGGCTGGTCAAGGACGTGAACGACCTCGCCAATGTCATCCATGAGGCCTTCCGCATTGCCCAGAGCGGTCGTCCCGGCCCCGTCGTCGTCGATGTCCCGAAGGACGTCCAGTTCGCCAAGGGGCGCTACACGCCGCTCGAAGGCCATCCGATCCGCGAGAGCTATCGTCCGGAGGTCAACGGCAATGCCGATGCGATCCGCACGGCGGTCGAACTGATGGCGAAGGCGAAACGTCCGATCCTCTACACCGGCGGCGGCGTCGTCAATTCCGGCGATGACGCCACGCGGTTGCTGCGCGAACTGGTCAGCCTCACCGATTTTCCGATCACCTCGACGCTGATGGGGCTCGGCTGCTATCCGGCCTCGGGCAAGAACTGGCTCGGCATGCTCGGCATGCACGGGTCCTACGAGGCCAATATGGCCATGCATGACTGCGACGTCATGGTCTGTATCGGCGCGCGTTTCGATGACCGGATTACCGGGCGCGTCGATGCCTTCTCGCCGAACTCGACCAAGATCCACATCGACATCGATCCGTCCTCGATCAACAAGACCATCCATGTCGACGTCCCGATCCTCGGCGATGTCGCCCATGTTCTGGAAGAAATGGTCCGCGCCTGGCGCGCGCTGCCGGCCGAGAAACCGTCGCTCGATGACTGGTGGGGCAATATCGACCGCTGGCGCGCGCGCGACTGTTTCGCCTACACGCCCAACAAGGACGTGATCATGCCGCAATATGCGCTGGAGCGCCTGAACGCGGCGGTCAAGGGCAGGGACTTCTACATCACCACCGAGGTTGGCCAGCACCAGATGTGGGCGGCGCAGTTCTTCGATTTCGAGGAGCCGAAGCGCTGGATGACCTCCGGCGGTCTCGGCACGATGGGCTACGGCCTGCCGGCCGCTCTCGGCGTCCAGATCGCGCATCCGGAAGCGCTCGTCATCGATGTCGCGGGCGACGCCTCGATCCAGATGTGCATCCAGGAGATGTCGGCGGCGATCCAGCACAATGCGCCGATCAAGATCTTCATCATGAACAACCAGTATATGGGCATGGTCCGCCAGTGGCAGCAGCTCTTGCACGGCAACCGCCTGTCGCATTCCTATACCGAGGCGATGCCCGATTTCGTCAAGCTGGCGGAAGCCTATGGCGCGGAAGGCATTTACTGCGACAATCCCGATGAGCTCGATGATGCGATCCAGCGGATGATCGACAGTCCCAAACCGGTGATCTTCGATTGCCGTGTCGCCAATCTCGCCAATTGCTTCCCGATGATCCCGTCGGGCAGGGCGCACAACGATATGCTGCTGCCGGACGAGGCCAATGACGAGGCCGTCGCAACCGCCATCGATGCCAAGGGACGTCAGCTCGTCTGAGCTTGAAAAAGGAATAGAACAATGAACGCGAAACTACAGCCGACCGGTTCAGCCTATTTCATCTCGAGCCCGACGGCGCCGCCGGAGCGCCATACGCTCTCCGTGGTCGTGGCCAACGAACCGGGCGTCCTCGCTCGCGTCATCGGCCTGTTCTCGGGCCGCGGCTATAATATCGAGAGCCTCACCGTGTCCGAGACCGAGCACGAGGCGCATCTGTCCCGCATCACCATCGTCACCAAGGGCACGCCCGATGTGCTGGAGCAGATCAAGGCCCAGCTCGACCGCCAGGTGCCGGTGCACAAGGTGGTCGATCTTTCCGTGCGCGCCCGCGAACTCGGGATTGCCCCGCCGGTCGAGCGCGAGGTGGCGCTGATCAAGGTGGTCGGCAATGGCGACCAGCGCCAGGAGGCGCTGCGGCTGGCCGATGCGTTTGATGCCAAGGTGGTGGATGCCTCGGTCGAGCATTTCCTGTTCGAACTGACGGGCAAGGTCTCCAAGGTCGACCAGTTCATCTCGATCATGCGGCCGCTCGGCCTTGTCGAGATCTGCCGCACCGGACCCGCCTCGATGAATCGCGGCCCTCAGGGGATGTGAGGAAAGAAGGGGCGAGGAAATGCTCGCCCCGTCCTGCCGGATCAGGGGCTGCCGTTCCGGCACGGGTTTGAGACAAGAGGGGCAGGGCGATGACGCATGAGACGCTTCTGGCATTGCTCGGCTTCGCGTTTGCCGCCTCGATCACGCCCGGCCCGAACAATATGATGGTCTTCGCCTCGACGGTGAATTTCGGATTTTTGCGCACGCTGCCGCACATATCCGGCGTCGTTTGTGGTTTCGCCATTCTGATGGCCGGCGTCGGCGCGGGTCTGGGGGCGGTCATCACCGCCTTTCCGCCCATCCTTGTTTTCGCGAAGATCGCCGGCGCTCTCTATCTTCTCTGGATCGCCTGGAAGATCGGCACGACGCGGAAGATGGCGTCCGGCGAGGCGTCGAGCGGCAGGCCGCTTACCTTCTTTCAGGCCGTCGGTTTCCAGTGGGTCAATCCGAAGGCCTGGATCATGGGGCTGACCGCCATGTCCGTCTTTACCGATCCCGCTCATTACGGTCGCTCCGTCGCGATTGTGGCGGTCGTGTTTGGCCTGATCACGATCCCCAGCATTTCGCTCTGGGCCGGATTCGGTTCGGGGCTCAGGCACTGGCTTTCTTTCGGCAACCGGCTCAAATGGTTCAACATCGTCATGGCGCTCGTGCTGGTGGCGAGCCTTTGGCCGATGCTGCGGTGATCTGCCGTCTGTCAGGCATTCGGCAAGGCGCCGCCGGGCGCGCGACAGGCGCGACATGACCGTGCCGGCCGGAATCTCGAGCCGTGCTGCGATCTCCTCATAGGTGAGGCCTTCCACATCGCTGAGAACCACGAGGTCGCGGGCGGCCGGCGGCAGGGCATCGAGTGCATCCGCGAGCGTCAGGCGGTCGATTTCCAGGCGCTCGTAGGCTTTGTCGTCCGGCAGTTCCGCGGCGATATCAAGTTCCAGAAAGCAGAGCGTGTTGCGGTGCCGGAAGTGGTTGGCGTTGACATGCACCATGATCGCATAGAGCCATCCGGCGAGATTGTCGCCACGCCATTGCGCCCTGTGGGAGAGTGCGCGTTCGATCGTGTCCTGCAGCAGGTCCGCGCCGTCTTCGCCGGAGCCGGCCAGGCTCCGCGCCATGCGTGCGAGTCGGGGAAGGCAAAGCCGCAATTCCGCTTCGAACGCGTTGTCGGGCGCGGCGAGCCAGCGCCGCCGCGCCGGTTCGCGATCACGCCGGGCGCGCGACCTGCCAGAGATTGCTGACGCTGGCGCCGGTAACGTCGCCGGGCTTCTTGTCATTCGCCCGGAGATAAAGAGGTTCGCCATTGAGGGCCCATTGTTTCTGCCCGTCCTTGCGCACCACAAACGAGAACTTCGCGAAGGGTTGCGCGGTAGGGTTGGCGATATATGGAGGCCACTCGGTCGCGCAGCTACCGTAGCAGGCGGATACGTCCCGTGCGTCCCCGTCATAGGTGTAGAGCGTGTGGCCGTTCTGCGCGGCCAGAACCTGACCGTCATAGGTGTCCATGGTGCGGAAGGTGTTGGTGCCGGCAAAGGCGGCGCCGGCCACGGCAATGAGCGTGGCGGCGGCGAGGATGGATGCTTTCCTGATCATGTCTTTCGATCCGTTTGGTTGCGTTGCGTCGGGGTTCTGATGACGCATTCAACCGATAGACACGCGGGCACCCTGTTTTATTCCAGACGGGCGCAAGTTTTTTTGTTGCCCCGCCGCGGCGAATCCTGCCAAGTCACGGCCATGGAGTTTTCACCGCAACAGGACGAAGCGCTCAAGGCTGTCTCGCGCTGGCTGAAGGAAGGCCGGTCGCCGGTGTTCCGGCTGTTCGGCTTTGCCGGCACCGGAAAGACCACGCTCGCGCGCCATTTTGCCGAACATGTCGATGGCGAGGTGCTGTTTGCCGCCTTCACCGGCAAGGCCGCACAGGTACTGCGTTCGCGCGGGGCCAGCAATGCCCGCACCATCCATTCGCTGATCTACCGGCCCAAGGGCGAGGAGATGATCGAGGACGAGGAGACCGGAAAGACGTCGGTCGCGCCAATGTTCTCGATCAACCGGCAGAGCCCGCTCGCCAAGGCCGCGCTGATCATCATCGACGAATGTTCGATGGTCGACGAAAAGCTCGGCCAGGACCTCGTCAGCTTCGGCACGCCGGTTCTGGTGCTCGGCGATCCCGGGCAGTTGCCGCCCGTCTCCGGCGGCGGCTATTTCACCAATCACGAGCCCGATTATCTCTTGACCGAGATCCACCGCCAGGCGCGCGACAACCCGATCATCGATCTGGCGATGCGGGTGCGCGAGGGTGATGAAATTCCGCTCGGCGATTACGGCCAGGCAAAGGTGATCACCAAGCGCGACGTCACCCAGGATCTGGTGCTTGATGCCGATCAGGTTCTCGTCGGCACCAACCGCACGCGTCGGCGCTACAATCAGCGCCTGCGCGAGCTCAAGGGGTTTTCGCAGGTCTATCCGCAGGCCGGCGACAAGCTGGTCTGCCTGCGCAATGACCCGGCCAAGGGGCTGCTCAACGGCTCTCTGTGGAAGGTGATGTCGGCTTCGAAGGAAACGGTGAAGCCGGGCATCAATCTTCTGGTAAACCCGGAAGAGGACGATCCCGATCGCGGCGCAGCAAGGATCAAGCTCCTGAAGGCGGCCTTTGAGGACAGCCAGACGGAAATCCCCTGGTCCACGAAGAAACGTTATGACGACTTCGACTATGGCTATGCGCTGACGGTCCACAAGGCGCAGGGCTCGCAGTGGAACAATGTCGTGCTGTTCGATGAAAGCTGGGCCTTCCGGGATACGCGAGAGCGCTGGCTCTACACCGCCATCACCCGCGCGGCCGAAAGGCTGACGATCGTTTCCTGATGCCGCAGGAGAGGCGGGAGAAAACGCGCGGCGGCTGCATACGCAGTACCTTTAACGGCACCCCGATCACGCAGGAACTTCAAAAGGTCGGGGCTTTGTCGCCGCGCAACCGTCCGCCGTCTGTTTCTAGCGCCAGAACCTTACTGCTTGGTTAGCGCAGACGCATTCTTTTCCGCCCTCTGCCACAAAAAAAGCCGAAGCCCGTGTTTGTCATTTGAGCCTTCGGACACTACTCTTGACGAAAATCGAATCCGGATTGATTTCTGCCGGCGAACCGTCCTGTCGGGTCGCGCAACAATCTCGGGGGGCAGATCATGAAAGCGCATATCGCCACCGCTACAGTTCTGTTGGGCGCGTTCCCGCTCTTTGCCGACGGCGCGCGCGCTGAGCAAGGCTGCGGCGAGGTTTCGATCGCCGAGCTCGACTGGCCGTCGGCGGGGCTTGCCGCCTGGGTGGACCGGCTGATCCTCGAAAAGGGATTTGACTGCACAGTGAACATGGTGCCCGGCGATACCGACAGCGCCGTGGCCAGCATCATCGTCACCGGTGAGCCGGAGATCATTCCCGAATTCTGGTTCGAGAGCGCGACGCCGGCGCTTGACCATGCTGTCGCCGAGAAGCGCGTTGCCTTTGGAGCGCCGCTCTTGAACGAAGGCGGCGTACAGGGGTGGTGGGTCCCGAAATTCATCGTCGACGCGCATCCGGAAATCACGACCGTTCAGCAGGCGCTCAGCCATCCGGAGCTGTTCATCGCGGCCGAGGGCGGCGACAAGCCCGCCGTGTTCAACTGCCCCGCGGGGTGGGCGTGCCGGGTTTCGACCGCCAACCTTTTCCGTGCGCTTGATGGGGCGGAGAAGGGATTTGATCTGGTCGACGCCCCATCTGGCGCGGCGCTCGATGCCTCCGTCGCACGTGCCTTCGAGGCGCAGCAGGGCTGGCTTGGCTACTACTGGGCGCCGACGGCGCTGCTTGGCGAATACGACATGGTGAAGCTCAGCTTCGGCGTCGAATTCAGCAAGCAGGAGTGGGACCGGTGCACGATCGTTGCCGATTGTGCCGGTCCGAAGCTCAACGCCTATCCCGTATCAGCCGTCTACACCCTGGTCTCCGGCGCTTTCGTGACTGAGCACGAAGACCTGATGGACTATTTCAACAACCGTTCCTGGGGCAACGGGACCGTCAGCGAGGTGCTGGCCTTCATGAGCGCCAACGATGCCGGAAACGAGGCCGGCGCCCGTTATTTCCTCGAAACCTATCCCGAGGTCTGGAAGGCCTGGCTCGCCGAGGATGTGGCCGACAAGGTTGCCGCGGCTCTTTGAGGCCGTTCGGTCACCGCCTTGTGAAGCGGGCGTTGCGACGCTATATCAATAATGCGTCGGTTAATGGTTGGTGCTCGCTCGGAGATGGTCTTCGGCGATGTGCGCCGGACATGATCAACAGCGCGGACGCCTCTTTGTTCTACGAATCGTCCGCTTTCATGTCCCAACCGTTTTCCGGCGCATCTTCCTTTCAATCGGCAGTGAGGGCGGGGCTTTGCGGATGCAAGCGATGGGTCGGAAAACCTGCCTCATTATCGGCGGCGCGCGATCGGGCAAATCGTCCCAGGGCGAAAAACTGGCGCGGGCCTTTGACGGCAATCTCCATTATGTCGCAACGGCCGAGGCGCTTGATGCGGAAATGCAGGCACGCATCGCCCACCACAAGGCGGCGCGCGGCGACGGGTGGCAGACCCATGAGGCGCCGCTTGATCTGGTCGCCTGCCTCGAAGGTCTTGTTCGTGCCGAACGCCCAGTGGTTCTGGTTGATTGCCTGACGCTGTGGGCCACCAATCTCATTCTCCGCGACATGGATATCGGCGCGGCCGGCAGCGCGCTGGCCGGTTTCGTCGCCGAATGTCCCTATCCGCTCTTCCTCGTCGCAAACGAGGTCGGCCTCGGCATCGTGCCCGACAATGCGCTCGCCAGGAGGTTCCGCGATGAGGCCGGGCTCCTGAACCAGAAGGTCGCGGCCGCGGCCGAAACGGTGATCTTCATGGCGGCGGGCCTGCCGATGACGATGAAGCCTACATCATGAGCCACTGATAGACCGGGTTCTGGTCATCGAGAAACACCTTGGCGGCCATGGCGAGGCTCGAGACCGCCAGAAGCGGCCGGATGATCTTCGCGCCGCGCTTCATCGCCAGTCGTGAGCCGGTCTGGGCGCCGAGAAACTGGCCGACCCCCATGACCAGCCCGATCTTCCACAGGATCGCCCCGCCGGCGAGGAACACGGCGAAGGCGCCGAGATTGGACGAGAGATTGAGCATCTTCGTGCGCGCCGTCGCCTTCAGCATGCCGAGCCCGCCGAGCGTGACGAAGGCGATCATGAAGAAGGACCCGGTGCCCGGCCCGAACAGCCCGTCATAAAAGCCGATCGCCGGAACCACGAGGCCGGCGAAGACGGGCACTGCGAGGCGCTGATGGCGGTCGGTATCGTCGAGCCCGCTGCGCAGCGCGAAGTAAAGCCCGATGCCGGCGAGCAGGAAGGGCAGAACCGCCAGCAGGATATCGCCGGAGATCACGGTTGCCAGCGCCGCGCCGAGCGCGCCGCCGCCGAAGGCGAGAAGCGCCATCGGCCATTGCGTTCTCGGATCCACCCTGCCGCCGCGGGCATAGGAGATCGTCGCCGAGGCAGCGCCGAAAATGCCCTGCAGCTTGTTGGTGCCGAGGGTTTGCAGCGGCGGGATGCCGGCGATCAGCATGACTGGAATGGTGATCAGGCCCGCGCCGCCGGCGATGGAATCGACGAAGCCGGCGATGAAGGCTGCGGCGAACAGGATGAGCAGCAGGTGGAGGCTGGCTTCGAACAATTCGGTCGTGCTCCGTGAGGGCGGGCGCGGGCATGGCCGTGGGCGGTCATCGTTTCCTTTTTCGCCCGGATCGTGTAGGTCGTTTCACGGGCGGCGCTTCAGCCGGTTTATGATCTTTCAAGAAGCAGGATTCGTTTTCATGCACAAGGTTATTTTCGACACGGACCCGGGCATTGACGATGCCATGGCATTGCTGTTCCTCGAGCGTCACCCCGATATCGCGCTTCTCGGCATCACGTCGGTTTTCGGCAATGCATCTGCCGACACCACAACCCGCAATGCGCAGTTCCTGAAGCGGGAATTCGGCATTTCCGCGCCGGTCGCGCGCGGCGCGGACGAGACCTATGATCCGGCCCGCCCGATGGCGCCCTGGCCGGTGGTCGTGCACGGCGTGAACGGCCTCGGCGACATCGAAATGCCCGAGACGGTCGAAGATGTGCCGCTCGATCCGCGCCCGGCCTATCAGTTCATCATCGATACCGTCAGGGAAAATCCGGGCGAGGTGGAAATCGTCGCCGTCGGGCGCATGACCAATCTGGCGCTGGCGCTCGCCCGTGATCCGGAGATCGCCGGCCTCGTCAAGCAGGTGGTCGTCATGGGCGGCGCGTTTGAGCGCAACGGCAATGTGACGCCGGCGGCCGAGGCCAATATTCACGGCGATCCGGAAGCCGCCGACGCGGTCTTCACCGCGCCCTGGAAGGTGGTGATCATCGGGCTCGACGTCACGATCCAGACCGTGATGACCCGCACGGTGATGAAGGAACTGGCGCTGCGCGGCGGTCCGGCGGTCGAGCTGCTTGCGAAGATTTCCGATCCCTATATCGACTTCTACAGCCAGCAGGTGGACGACGGCATGGTCGTGCATGACAGCTGTGCCTGCGTCTATGTCGTCGCGCCGGAGCTCTTCGGCCTTAGGGCCGGAACCGTGCGCGTCGTCTGTGGCGGCATCGCCGACGGCCTGACGCTGCAGAAGCCGGCCGGCCCGTTCTTCCCGCCGAGCGCGTGGGACGGCAAGCCGGAACAGCAGGTCGCCATGACGATCGAGGCGAAGAAGGTCGTCGATCTGGTGGCGGCCACGCTTGCGCCCTGATGCCAGTAACGTGCTCAACAAGACTGAATTGTTTACCTTGTTGGCAGTAACGCGTTGAATGAATTCCCCGGTGCGCATAACTTGAATTCAAGGGGCTATGTGTAACCGGGGGATGTCATGCGTTCTTTTCTTGTCGGTCTGTTCGTTTTGCTCGCGACAACGTCCGCGGCCAACGCGGCCCGCAAGTCCGGCGATGACATTTTCGAGCCTGGCAAGGTTGTCGCTGCCGTCAGCCTCAGCACGCAGACGATGAAGGTGATTGTCGGCGGCTATGAGCGCTATGTTTGGCCGGTGTCGACGGGCGCGGGAAGCTATGCGACGCCCGCGGGCGTCTATGGCGCGGAATGGCTGTCGAAGAACCACCGGTCGCGCAAATACAACAATGCGCCGATGCCGTATGCCATCTTCTTCTATCACGGTTACGCGGTTCACGGGACCGATCAGCTGTCGCGTCTCGGCTCACGCGCCTCGCATGGCTGCGTGCGGCTTCATCCGGACAACGCGGCGCTGCTCTTCAGCCTGGCCCAGTCCGTCGGACTGGACAACATGACGGTGGTTATCGGCGACTAGCAGTCGCCGCACTGCTTCAACAATGCAGTGAAGGTGGTCTTGTCTTTTGGCAGGATGAATGGCGGCTTCACACGCTCCGAGAGCCGGAAGATATCGCCTTGCCGGAGTTCACCCCTGGTTATCGGACGAGGGCTTGCTATTGAGCAGCTCCAGTAGTCCCCATGCTTGCGCGTGGCGGGATTGTAGGTTTTCTTTCCGTACTGGAAACAGAGCGGTATGACCTCCTCGACGCGGACCACAGGCCTGTTGATGTTGGTGAGGTCCAGATTGGGCATGGTATAGCTTCGCACTTCCCAAAGTCCCGGAAGCACGACCGTGTTGCCCGGGTACCAGAGGTATGTCCGTCCGTCGGGCGAAAAATACTCCACCTGAGTCCCGTGGACCGGCTCATAGGTCATCCGCGTGTGGCCGGAGAAAGACTTCTCGAGTGCTTTGCTCTTCGCCGTCGGACCGTTGTAGTATTTTTCGAAGGCGGGATTTGCGCGGGAGAAGGGGCTGCTTTCACTGACGCAGCCCGCCGATACGATTGCGACAAGACCGATCAGAGTCGAGGCTTTCCAATTCACGCGGCTTCCCCCTGGCAGATGGCAACGGATACATCCTTTCCTGGATACGATGCGATCGCGCCGAGAGCAACATTTCTCGAGCTCTGAAAAGCTGTTCGCGTGCTTTTTCCGGGGCAGTGCCGATAGCGAAATCCGGCCGCCGCGGTTGCTCAGAACTTATAGCCAAGGCCGACCTGAAATTTGTTCCGGCTCGCCTCGATGCTGAAGTCCTTGTCCCAGCTGAAGTCGTGGCTGATTTTCGGATAATAGGAATAGCGATATTCGGCGCGGGCGAAGAAGTTATCGGTGAAGGCGTGTTCTATGCCGGCGCCGACCGTCCACGCCTTGACCGTGCGGGTGCCGGTGTCGATCGATTGTCCGTTGAAACTGCCCGTGCCGCGCCCGCTTGCCAACTCGCCGCCTGCTGTGCCGAACAGCATCGTGTTTTCATAGGCATAGCCGAAACGACCGCGCAGCGAGCCCGACCAGCCGAGATCCAGCTTTCCCTCGGCCGTCTCGACCTTGTTGGAAATCACCACCTGGAGGTTCTCGTTGCCCGAGCCGGCGAGATAGTCGAATTCGCCTTCGATGCCGACGACGAGATTGTTCTCGAACTGGTAGTTGGCGCCGACAAAGCCGCCGCCCAGCCAGTTGTCGATCCTGATATGGTCCTGAACGACGCGAAAGGTGTGCGGGTCTGCGTCCGTCCAGTGATACCCGGCCAGGGCGCCGACATAGACGCCGGTCCAGTCGAAGGCCGCGGGCGGCGGAGGGGCGGGAGGCTCAAACGGTGGCGGCGCGACGACATCTGCCCCGAACGCCGGCATGGCCGAGGCCATCATCAGTGCAATAAGACTGAGAGATCTGTTCATTGTTTTCGTCCTCGTGATGAATTCAAGTATAAATCAATACCATAATGGTTAATTAAATCATAATTGACAATAATTATATTCATATTTTACATTAGTTTTATTTTATGTATCTAGTTTTCTATTATTATTACTATAAAATAAATTACTTGTTTATTAGATAAGTCGCCTTCGCCCCGGATGTCCGCCGAATCGGGCGCCGGCTCTTGACGGCCCGGCGTGCGCGGGGCATAAGGTCTGCCATGAACACGGCCCTTTGCATTACCTGCACGATTATTCGCTAGCGTCCCGCTGGCCGGCCGTTCTTGTCCTGAAACCCAATCTCTGACAGACGACCCGGCCGGGCCGCCGGCCTGTGCGTGCATCAAGACTGATTTCGGGAGACTGGACATGGGCGACGCCCTGAAGCTCTACAACACGCTGACGCGCGAGAAGGCCGAGTTCCGGCCGATCGATGCCGACAATGTGCGCATGTATGTGTGCGGGCCGACGGTCTACGACTTTGCCCATATCGGCAATGCGCGGCCCGTGATCGTCTTCGATGTGTTGTTTCGTCTGCTGCGCCATCTCTATGGCGAGGACCACGTCACCTATGTCCGCAACATCACCGACGTCGACGACAAGATCAACACGCGGGCAAAGCGCGACTATCCGGACCTGCCGCTGAACGAGGCGATCCGCAAGGTAACCGAAAAGACCGCCGACCAGTTCCACAAGGATATCGCGGCGCTCGGCGTGCTGGAGCCGACGGTGGAACCGCGCGCGACCGACCATATCGACGGCATGGTGGCGATGATCCAGACGCTTCTCGACAAGGGTAACGCCTATGTCGCGCAGGGTGCCGAGGGCAGGGAAGTGCTGTTCGACGTGCCCTCCATGCCGGACTATGGCCGTCTGTCGCGGCGTAATCTGGAGGACCAGCAGGCCGGCGCCCGCATCGCGGTGGAAAGCCACAAGAAAAGCCCTGCGGATTTCGTGCTGTGGAAGGAAAGCGCCGCCGACGAGCCCGGATGGGACGGGCGCTTCACCTTCGAAGGAAAAACCGAGACCATCAACGGCCGTCCGGGCTGGCATATCGAATGCTCGGTGATGTCGGAGAAACATCTCGGCGAGACCTTCGACATTCACGGCGGCGGCCTCGACCTGATCTTCCCCCACCACGAAAACGAGATCGCGCAATCCTGCTCGGCCCACGGCAACCACGTCATGGCCAATGTCTGGATGCATAACGGCTTCGTTCAGGTGGAAGGCCGGAAGATGTCGAAGTCCGAGGGCAATTTTTTCACGATCCGGGAGCTGCTCGAGACGGAGAATTTCGGTGGCCGCAAATGGCCGGGCGAGGTGCTGCGGCTGGCGATGCTGATGACGCACTATCGCGAGCCGATCGATTTTTCGGTGAAGCGGCTGGAGGAGGCGGAGTCTAGACTTCGCAAATGGCGGAGTATCTCCGTTATTCTGCCGAAACAAAGCTACCCCGCACCACCGAAAGAATTTATCTCGGCTCTCAAGAATGATCTTGATAGCGTATCAGCACTCGCTGTCATTGATAGTATATACGACCGAGCGAAAACTGAAGGGGAGAGGTTGGGGGTAGGTGCTTGCCTCAACTTTCTTCGACTTCAGCAAACGTCAGAAGATCTCGAATACATTTTTGAGCTTTCTGCCAAAGCCGGCGAATATCGGTTTCGGTATTATTCGCGAGATCGTTGCGAAAGCCTCGATGAAATCGAGACTTTCAACAAGATTTGGGCCTATTTGGACGTTAACCTTAAGCTCGAGGAACGCCTCGCCTTCATCCGCGAAAAAAACTGGGCCGAGGCTGACCGTATCCGCGACGAACTGGCCGCGCAGGGCATCCAGTTGAAGGATTCGAAAAACAAGGAAACCGGCGAACGCGAGACGACCTGGGAGGTCAAGCGGTGAGCACGGTGCATGCAGTTCCGCTCCCTTCAATCTCCCCCCTTGAGGGGGAGATGTCGCGAACGCGACAGAGGGGGGTATGGGGCAGAAGCCGCAAACGCCGGAGGCGCGGAAAGGGTTCACCCTTCTCTGCCCCTGTCGGGGCATCTCTCCCTCAAGGGGAGAGATTGTTTGTCCGTGGCGAGCCGGTGAGGCCAACTGGCGCATTTTTCTCGCCAGGGCGAGCGGTGCGACCTGTTGCAGGGCGCGCAGGTTCTTCTTGGCATTTGCCTGCACCTCCATCAATCTCCCCCCTTGAGGGGGAGATGTCGCGAAGCGACAGAGGGGGGTATACCGTGCCGCATCACAAGGTGTCGAAACGTTTGCGCTCCAATTCAAGGCGCATGCGAAAGGGCATGACCGAAGCAGAACTGAAGCTCTGGAACGAGCTGCGCGCGGGGCGGTTGGAGGGGCTGCAGTTTCGGCGTCAGATGCCGATCGATCGCTACATTGCCGATTTCGCCTGCCCCACTCACAAACTGATCATCGAGGTCGATGGCTCGCAGCATGGCGAAAGGCTCGCTGAAGACGCAGGACGCACGACGCGCCTCGCCGCGCTCGGCTGGACCGTGGTCCGCTTCTGGAACGACGATGTGCTGCGCGATATCGACGCCGTTTGCACCCATATTCTGAGAACCATCGGGGAGCATGAGTCATGACGGAACCCAGCTTCTCCGGCGGCTGTCAGTGCGGGGCGGTGCGCTACCGTGTCGAAGGCGCGCTGTCCTATCCGCATATCTGCCATTGCCAGATGTGCCAGAAGGCATCGGGCAATTATTTCATGCCGCTTGCCGGGACGGATCATCAGCGCTTCAGTATCACGCGCGGCGTGCCGGGCTGGTTTCATTCCTCCGATCAGGTCCGGCGCGGCTTCTGCGCGGCCTGCGGCACGCCGCTGTTCTTCGAGACTGTGGGGGATAATCATATCGCGGTCACGCTCGGCAGTCTGGATGACCCGTCGGCCTTTCCGCCGGTCTCGCAGGATGGCGTCGAGGGCCGGGTGCCGTTCTTCCATGCGCTGTCCGGCCTTCGGGAGAAGTCGACCGATCGTTCCGATCTGCCGGGCGGCAATGACGCGATTTTCGCCAGCAATCACCAGCACCCCGACCACAACACCGAAAAATGGCCGCCCGAGGATGACACGGACGCCGGATAACAAGGCCGAAAACGGCCGATCAAATGGGATGGAGACCCACGACATGGAAAAGCGCGAGCGCATCTATCTGTTCGACACCACATTGCGCGACGGCCAGCAGACGCCGGGCATCGACTTTTCGGTGGAGGACAAGATCGCCATTGCCGACATGCTGGATCAGGCCGGCATCGATTATGTCGAGGGCGGCTATCCGGGCGCGAACCCGACGGACACGGCCTTTTTCGCCGCGACGCGCACGAGATCCGCGAAGATGACGGCCTTCGGCATGACCAAGCGCGCCGGCGTGTCGGCCTCGAACGATCCGGGGCTTGCCGCGCTGATCGCCTCCAACAGCGAGGCGGTCTGTCTGGTGGCGAAAAGCTGGGACTATCACGTGGACGTGGCGCTCGGCATCACCAATGACGAAAACCTTGCCTGCATTGCCGAGAGCGTGGCCGCCGTCGCGGCATCGGGCAAGGAGGCGATGGTCGATTGCGAGCACTTCTTCGATGGCTACAAGGCAAACCGGCCCTATGCGCTCGCCTGCGCCAGGGCCGCCTATGACGCCGGCGCGCGCTGGGTCGTGCTGTGCGACACCAATGGCGGCACGCAACCGGACGAGATCGCGGAGATCATCGCGGACGTCATCGCGAGCGGCATTCCTGGGACGTCGCTCGGTATTCACGCCCATAACGATACGGGTCAGGCGGTCGCCAATTCGCTTGTCGCCGTGCGCGCGGGTGTGCGCCAGGTCCAGGGCACGCTGAACGGCATCGGCGAGCGCTGCGGCAATGCCAATATCATTACGCTGGCGGCAACGCTTTCCCTGAAGGAGCGCTATGCCGAACGCTACGTACTCGGCCTCGATGACGAGCAGCTTGCCGAGCTGACCGCGCTTTCCCACGGTTTCGACGAACTGTTGAACCGCGCGCCGGACCCGCAGCTTCCCTATGTCGGCGCCTCCGCCTTTGCCACCAAGGCCGGCATCCATGCCTCGGCGCTTTTGAAGGACCCGCGCACCTATGAACATGTGGATCCGGAAAGGGTCGGCAACACCCGCAGGGTGATGGTCTCCGACCAGGGCGGCAAGTCGAACTTCATCAATGAACTGAAGCGCCGCGGCATCACGGTCGCCAGGAACGATCCGCGTCTCGACAGGCTGATCGCGATCGTCAAGGAGCGCGAATCCATGGGCTATGCCTATGAGGGCGCGGATGCGAGCTTTGAGCTTCTGGCGCTGCGCGAACTCGGCAGCGTGCCGCATTTCTTCCACGTCGAAAGTTTTCGCGTCATGGTCGAACGCCGCTATGACAGCCACGGCCGCGTCAAGACCGTGTCAGAGGCGGTGGTCAAGCTGGAGATCGACGGGCGGCAGATGATGTCGGTTTCCGAAGGCGATGGCCCGGTCAACGCGCTCGACAGGGCCTTCCGCAAGGATCTCGGCAAGTTCCAGTCCGAGATCGCCGACCTCAAGCTTGCCGACTACAAGGTGCGTATCCTCAACGGCGGCACGGAGGCGATCACACGCGTGCTGATCGAAAGCATCGATGATGACGGCGTGCGCTGGTGGACGGTCGGCGTTTCGGAAAACATCATTGATGCGTCCTTCCAGGCGCTGATGGATTCCATCACCTTCAAGCTGATGAAGAACCGCGCCCTTGCCGGCCGGGTCGCGGCGGAGTGAGGCGCGACCCGGCGATTTCCATCATCATTGTTGATGGGTGCTTCACCAGAAACGGGTGGCGCGCGGCGCCAATCGTCGATATCTGCATTTGATCAACCGATGGGAATGCGCCATGGCGGCCAATGAGACTGATACGATCGTGACCGCGCCGGTAAAGACGGTCGCCGACGGCGATACGCCCAAGGGCTTCGTTCTGGCGCTCGTCGTCTTCATGATGTGGGGGTTCCTGCCGCTCTATCTCAAGCTGGTGGCGCACCTGCCGCCCCTGGAGGTGCTTGCGCACCGCATCATCTGGTCGGTGCCCTTCGCCGGCGTCGTCGTCGGCTATGCGGGGCAGGGCGGCGAGATCGCTGCGGCCTGCCGCCAGCCGAAGACCCTCGCCGTCGTCGCGCTCTGCAGCGTCTTCATCTGCATCAACTGGGGCACCTATATCTGGGCCGTATCGAATGCGCACACGGTGGATGCGGCGCTCGGCTATTTCATCAATCCGCTCTTCTCCATTGCCCTGGCTGCGGTGATCCTGCGCGAGCAGCTTTCGAGGACGCAGCTCATGGCGATTGCGCTCGCCGTGATGGCCGTGGTCATCATGGCGGTCGAGATCGGCAGCATACCGGTTGTCGCGCTGCTTCTGCCGTTCTCCTTCGGCATGTATGCCTTCCTGCACAAGATCGTGCCCATCGGCGGCAATCCGGGGTTCACGCTCGAGGCGCTGATCATGAGCCTCCCGGCAGCAGGCTATATCATCTGGCTGGAAGCAACCGGCAACGGCCATTTCCTCGGCTCGCTCCCCGATGCGCTGCTTTTGATCGGCTGCGGCGCGGCGACCGCCATTCCGCTGATGATCTACGCCAATGCCGCAAAGCTTCTGAAGCTCTCGACCATCGGCATCATGCAGTATATCGCGCCGAGCATGATCTTCCTGATCGCGGTTCTGGTCTTCCGCGAGCCGCTGCAACCGGTCAAGCTCCTCGCCTTTGCCCTGATCTGGGCGGCGCTGGCGATTTACACCTCGTCTCTCCTGCGCGCCCGCCGCAGCCGCAGGCCAGCCCCGGCGTCGCGCTGAAGGCGGCCGGCAACCGCTTTCAGCCGGCAAACAGCCAGGATTTCAGCGCCTTGGTCACGCGGGGCATGACGACATAGGTCATCGCCAGCACCTGAATGACGGCGATCGTCAGAGTCTTGGCCCAATGCGGCCAGTCGGGAACGAGCGGCGGCACGATCAGTTGCAGGGGGTAGACCAGCACGAATACGACGGCGATCAGGACGACCGACATCTTCCAGCGCGGCGCAGGCCTTGTTACCGGCAGTTCCGGCAGTTCGAACCAGGCTTCAAGCCCGCTGACGCGACGGCGCTCTGTCTCGCCCTCGACGAGATCGCCCAGAAGGGCGACGTAGTCCGCGCGGGCCGAGGAGTTTTCCCAGGCCTCGCAATGGGCGAAGCTGTCGAAGCGGTAGATCAGCACATAGCGCCCGCCGGTCTTGCCGGAGGGCTTCAGGATATTGACGCCCATATGGCCGGGGAAGCCCCTGGCCGCCTCGACGATGCCGTGCAGCCAGGCCTCGTAGTCGGCCTCGCGGCCGGGGCGCACCCGGCGCGAGACCTGAACCGTTACCGGGCCTTCCTCACCGGGCTCGACGAACCCCCCGGTCATGACCCGGCATCGGGCGCGGGGAATTTCGGCTTGCCGGCGATGCCCCAGTGATGGCCCGGCACCTCGCGCAGGACCACGCGCACGCTCTCGATCGGCACGCCGGTGGTCTCGACAACCGCTTCGGTCAGCTTTTCGATCAGCTTTTCCTTGACCGCATTGCTGCGGCCCTCGATCATGGTTACGTCGACGAAAGGCATGTCACTCTCCCACGTTGAAGGCGACGGTGCCGAGCCGCTCGACCTCAAGCGTCACGGCCTGTCCGGCAGCCATCGGAATGGCGGCCGTCGCGCCGCCGGCAAGCACGATGTCGCCCGCCTTCAGCTCCTCGCCGGCAGCCGCCACCATGCGCGCGGCGGCGACGAGCGAGCGGACCGGGTGGCCGAGGATCGCGGCCGACGAACCGATCTCGCGCGGTTCGCCGTTGATCGAGAGAACCATGCCGAGATTGGCGATATCGGTTGAAGCGTCCGACCACTGGCCGATGACGAAACCGGAGGAGGACGAATTGTCGGCGATCACATCGCCGATATCGAACTTGAAGGCCTTGTAGCGGCTGTCGATGATCTCCAGCGCCGGCGCGACCGCGGCGACTGCCTCCATTGCCTCAAGCGCCGAGACCTTTCCCGAAAGCGGCTTCTTCATCAAAAAGGCGATCTCCGGCTCCACGCGCGGATGGACATATTGCGAAAGCGATACGGTTCCGCCTTCTTCCTCGCGCATCGCGTCGGTGAGGCGCCCCCAGATCACGTCGGAGACGCCGACCTGGACCATCTTCGCACGTGAGGTCAGTCCCATCTTGATGCCGACGCGCTTCTCGCCGCGCGCATAGCGCCGCTGCAGCGACAGCGCCTGGGCGGCATAGGCCTCGTCCATCGAAAGCGCCGCCTTATCGGAAAACTGCGGGATTTCCGTCGCCGTCATCGCTGCCCGGTCGACAATCTCCGCAATTGCGCTGATATCGGTCATATCGCCAGCTCCTTTTCCTTGATCATGTCGAGGGCGACATCGACGATCATGTCCTCCTGGCCGCCGACCATGCCGCGCCGGCCGACCTCGACGAGAATGTCGCGCGTATCAAGCCCGTAGGCTTCAGCCGCCCGCTCCGCGTGGCGCAGGAAGGATGAATAGACGCCGCCATAGCCAAGTGTCATGGTTTCACGGTCGACCCGCACCGGCCGGTCCTGCAGCGGTCGCACCAGTTCCTCGGCCGCATCCTGCAGCTTGAAGAGATCGCAGCCGTGCTCGAAGCCATAGAGATTGGCAACGGCGATGAAGGCCTCGATCGGCGTGTTGCCGGCGCCGGCGCCCATGCCGGCAAGCGAGGCGTCGACGCGGGTCGAGCCATGCTCGACGGCTACGACCGAATTGGCGACCGACAGCGACAGGTTCTCGTGCATATGCGCGCCGCGCTGGGTTTCGGGCTTCAGAACGGCGTTGTAGGCCTCGAAACGGGCGGCGACGTCCTTCATGGTGAGCCTGCCGCCGGAATCGGTGACATAGACGCAGTCCGCGCCATAGCTTTCCATCAGCTTCGCCTGTTCGGCGAGCTTTTCCGGCGTGTTCATGTGGCTCATCATCAAAAAGCCGGAGACGTCCATGCCCATTTCCTTCGCGGCCGCGATGTGCTGGGCGGAGACGTCGGCCTCGGTGCAGTGGGTGGCGACGCGCACGGAGGCGACGCCCATGTCGCGGGCGCGCTTCAGGTCGTGGATCGTGCCGATGCCGGGCAGAAGCAGCGTCGTGAGCTTCGCCTTCTTCACCACCTTGGCGGCCTCGGAGATCCAGGCTTCATCGGTGCATTTGCCGAAACCATAATTGAAGGTCGAACCCGTCAGCCCGTCGCCATGGGCGACCTCGATGGCATCGACGCCGGCCTCGTCGAGCGCCTCGGCAATGGCGCGGACATGGCCGAGATCATACTGGTGGCGCACGGCGTGCATGCCGTCGCGCAGCGTGACGTCCTGTATGTAGAGCTTGGTCATCTCAGGCGGCCTTTGCGATCCAGTTGCGTTTTTCGGCGAGGCGTTCGGCGGTCTTCAGCGCCGCCGAGGTCATGATGTCGAGATTGCCGGCATAGGCGGGTAGGTAGTGGGCGGCGCCCTCCACTTCGAGGAACACCGTGACCTTGAGGCCGGTGAACTCGCCGCCCATTTCCGGAATATGCAGCGGTGCGTTGGAGCCGATATGCTCGAACTGGACAGCCTGCTTCAGCCGGTAGCCGGGCACATAGGCGCGCACCTCTTCCACCATGTCGTGGATCGATTTGCGGATCGCCTCCTGGTCGGCCTCGTCGCAGAGGCAGTAGACGGTATCGCGCATCATGATCGGCGGATCTGCCGGATTGAGGATGATGATCGCCTTGCCGCGTTCAGCGCCCCCGACCTTCTCGATCGCCGCTGCCGTCGTCTCTGTGAACTCGTCGATATTGGCGCGCGTTCCGGGACCGGCCGAGCGCGAGGAGATCGAGGCGACGATCTCGCCGTAGCGCACGGGGCTGACCCGGTTGACGGCGGCAACGATCGGGATCGTCGCCTGGCCGCCGCAGGTGACCATGTTGACATTCGGTTCGGCGAGATTGGCGTCGAGATTGACGACCGGGATCGTGTAGGGGCCGATCGCCGCCGGGGTCAGATCGACCACCTGCTTGCCGTCGCGCTGCAGGACCGCGTTATGACGCTTGTGGGCGCCGGCGGAGGTTGCGTCGAAGACGATGCGGATGTCGCCGTAGCAGTCGAGCTTCGTCAGCCCGTCAATGCCCTCATGCGTGGTCGCGACGCCGAGGCGCGCGGCGCGCGCCAGCCCGTCGGAATTCGGGTCGATACCGACCATGGCGGCCATTTCCAGCGTCTTCGACTTGCGCATAACCTTGATCATCAGGTCGGTTCCGATATTGCCGGAGCCGATGATGGCGCATTTGATCTTTTCCATCGTCTCAATCCTTCGAAAATGCGGCGCGAACGGTGCCGAGCCCGTTGATGCGGGCCTCGAACACATCGCCGGGAGCGGCAGGCTGCATCGGGCCCAGCGCGCCGGAGAGAATGACGTCGCCGGGTCCGAGCGCGCGGCCGGCCTTCGCCATGGTGCGCGCCAGCCACAGTGCGGCGTTGAGCGGCGAGCCCATGCAGGCGGCGCCCGCGCCGACGGAGACCGGCTGGTTGTTCCTGAACATCACCATGCCGCACATGCGCTGGTCGAAATCGCCGACGCGCTTCGGGCTCTGGCCGAGCACGTAAAGGCCCGACGAGGCGTTGTCGGCAATCGTGTCGGTGATGCGGATGTCCCAATTGGCAACGCGCGAGCCGACGACCTCGATCGCCGGCACGACGTAGCCGATGGAGGCCATCAGATCGACCATGGTGATGAAGCCGCCGGTCAGAGGCGCCGCGATCACATAGGCGATCTCGGCCTCGACCTTCGGCTGCATGACGCGCGCGAAGGCGATTTCCTCGCCGTCCATCACCTCCATGTCGGCAAACAGCATGCCGTAATCGGGTTGGCCGACGCCGAGCTGCTTCTGCACTGCCTTCGAGGTCAGGCCGATCTTGCGGCCGGAGAGCTGGCGCTCCTCGCCGCCCAGCCAGCGCCTGGTGTTGATCTCCTGCACGGCATAGGCCGCCGCAATGTCGCCCTCATCGAGAAGGTCGCGGATTGGTGCGGCGGGCTGGCCCGTCTCCCAGGCCTGCCAGAGACGATCGGCGGCCTGTTGAATATTTTCTTCGCTGCTCATGATGTTGTCCTAGAGTTTGATGCAGACATTCGTCAGCTCCGAGTAGAATTCGAGGCCGTGAACGCCGCCCTCGCGGCCGATGCCCGACTGTTTGGAGCCGCCGAAGGCGGTCCTCAGATCGCGCAGGAACCAGGAATTGACCCAGACGATGCCGGCCTCGATCCGGCGCGCGACGCGATGGGCGCGCGTCAGATTCTCCGTCCATACGGCACTGGCGAGCCCGTATTCGGTATCGTTGGCAAGGCGGATCGCTTCCTCCTCCGTATCGAAAGGCGCGATATGGCAGACCGGACCGAAGATCTCCTCGCGAACGGCGCGGGCGCTTTCCGGCAGGCCGGTGAAGATGGTCGGCTCGATCCATGCGCCGCCGGCAAGGTCCTCGTTCATGTCGGGCACGCCGCCGCCGGTGACGACGGTCGCGCCGTCCTTCTTCGCGAGATCGAAATAGGAGAGTACTTTCTCGCGATGTTCCTGCGAGATCAGCGGGCCGAGACTGGTGCCGGCCTCTTCCGGCGCGCCGAGCTTCAGGCCTTCGGCCTCCTGTTTCAGCCGCGCGACGAACGCATCGAAGATCGGCCGCTCGACATAGAGGCGCTCGGTTCCGAGACAGACCTGGCCGCAATTGGCGAAGACCGAGCGCATTGTCCCCTCGATCGCCTTGTCCATGTCGCAATCGGCAAAGACGATGCCGGCGTTCTTGCCGCCGCATTCCATCGAGACCTGGCGCAGGCCCTTGGCGGCCGAGCGCATGATGACCTCTCCCGTGCGGGTCTCGCCGGTAAAGGTGATGGCGTCGACGCCCGGATGTTCGGTGAGATAGGCGCCGGCCGAATCCGGTCCGAAGCCGTGGACGACATTGAAGACGCCCTTCGGGATGCCGGCCTCGTTCATCACCTCGCCCAGCAGGGTTGCCGTCAGCGGGGTTTCCTCCGACGGCTTGACCACGACGGTGTTGCCGCTCGCCAGCGCCGGGCCGACCTTCCACGTCATCAGCAGCAGCGGCAGGTTCCACGGCGAGATCACGGCGACGACGCCCTTCGGTTTGCGCACGCCGTAGTTCAGCGCGCCGGCGCCGTCCGGCGTATCCAGCATGAAGCTTTCCGTCGGAACGTTCTTCACCAGATCGGCGAAGACCTTGAAATTGGCCGCGCCGCGCGGAATGTCGACATGGGCGGCAAGGCTTTTCGGCTTGCCGGTGTCGAGGATTTCGGCCTCGAGAAAATCATCGAAACGCTTGGCGATGCCGTCGGCGACAGCGTGGAGCAGGGCGGCGCGCTCCGCGAGCGGCAGATAGCCCCAGGGGCCGGAAAGCGCGGCGCGGGCGGCGGAAACGGCGGCATCCACTTCCGGTCTCAATCCCTCATGCACGATTCCGATCTTGCGCCCGGTCACCGGCGAGACGTTGTCGAAGGTCTTGCCGGAGCTGCCCGCGGTATATTCGCCGTCGATGAAGTGCATTGCCTCGCGCAGATTGATCTTGAGCACGATCGTGATCCTTTATGCTTTTCAAGCCTTTAGTGTTTTCTATTGCTCCCAGAGGCCGATTGCCTGAAGCCCGGCCCGGGCGCAAATCTCGTCCTCATCGGCCGAGGCGCCGGAAACGCCGATGCCGCCGATGAGTTCGCCGTCCGCCCGGATCGGCAGGCCGCCGGGAAAGGCGGCGACGCCCGGCTGGCCGGTGATGCCGGCGAGAACCGCCGGCTCCCCCGCAAGCGCTTCGTAGAAGGCGCCCGTCGCCGCATTGAATCCCGCCGCCGTATAGGCCTTGTCGCGGGCGATATTGCCCGATGGCAGGAAGGCGCCGTCACCCCTTAGGAAGGCGAGGGGATTGCCGCCGGCATCGACGACGCAGGCATTGACCGCGACGCCGAGTTCGATGGCCTTTTCCACCGCCGCGCCCACGGCCTTGTGGGCGGCGGCGGCGGTCAGCCGCAGCGAGGTGCGGGTGACGTCCATCAGGTTACGACCGACAGGAAGGCTTCATTGAGCTGGCGCTCGTAGTAGAAGATGCCGCGACCGACATTGTTGTGATCCCAGATGCGGGTCGGATGGTCCTTGTAGGCGGTGTAGCCGCCGGAGAAGACCTCGTTGCGGTTGCCGGACGGATCGAAGAAATAGATCGTCTGGCCGCGGGTAATGCCGTGCCGGGTCGGGCCGAGGTCGCGGCTCATGTCATAACGCGTCATGATGTCGGCGGCGTTGCCGATCGCGTTCCAGTCTTCGAGGAAGAAGGCCAGGTGATGCAGCTTGCCGGGCTCGTCATGTTTGACGAAGGCAATGTCATGCGCCTTGTTCGACACCGTCATCCAGATCGCCAGCGTGCCGTCGGGCAGGTCGACGCGCTCGGGCAGGTGGAAGTCGAGCACCTTGGTGAAGAACTCCTCCACCTGGTCGATATTCGGACCGTAGAGCAGGCAATGGTCCATGCGCTGGGCGCGCATGCCGCGCGGCTCGGTCTTCCAGGTGTAGGGGTTGCGGGTATCCGGGCCGTTGTCGGAGAGCTCCATGTCGGCAAAGAGCTCGATTCGGTGGCCGGAAGGGATGGTGAAGCCGATGCGCGGACCGACGCCGGGCTGCTCGCCGGCAGGCACGTCGTCCACGGCCAGGCCCCATTCCTCGATGCGGCGGCGGAAATTGTCGACGCTGTCCTGGCTGTCGGCCTTGAAGGCGAAATAGTCGATGCCGGCGCGATCGGCCTCGCGCAGCACCACCGAATGGCGATGGAATTCGTCGTACCCCTTCAGGTAGACGCGGCCGTCGGCTTCCTTGCTGACGAGTTCGAGGCCGAGCCGGTCCACATAGTGGGTGATCGACTCGTCCATGTCGAGAACGCGCAACTGGGCGATGCCCGGGCGCAGCAGACCTTCCTGAGACATTTGGCGTTCCTCCTAACCTGTTCTCAGACTTCTTCCCGTTGTCTCTCGCTTCGCGTCTCGCCCGGCACGCGTGGCGGACGATAGGCGGGTTCGATCACGAGATCGCTCCTGGCGATGAGCCGGCAGGCAAGCGCATAGCCTTCCTCCTGCTCCTGCTCGGAGACGTGATAACGGCTCATTTTCAGGGTTTCGTAGCTTCCGGAGATGACCCGAACCCGGCAGGCGCCGCAGCCGCCGCGGCGGCAGCCGATCCTGACGGGCGGACGCTCATGCGACGATGTCGCCCGTTCGATGGACAACAGAACCGGCTCGCCGTCCCGGCAGGAAAAGACCCTCGTGCGGCCGGCGATACGGATCGCGTGTTCCTTCGTGGCGTTGCTCTCGGTCATCTCTCCTCCCGCAGTCGAAACCGATGATCGGAGACTGCGCCCGGCAATCTCGTTTGTCAAACATAAAAACGATATTTTTTAAAAATGAGGATTAAAAACGATATTTTATAATTTTATCGTTGTTTTTGATCGTCGATATGTTAATCATTGAGGAAGACAAGCATGCCGCATGGATTGGAGAGGTCGTGACGCATCTGAAGAAGGTCGAGGAAATCAGCGCCACATCGGGCAGCCGGACGACGATCGAGCTCGTCTATGAGGCGCTGCGCCGGGCGATCCTGTGCGGTGAGATCCCGCCGGAAAGCCGGATGCGGGTGGAGGATCTGCGCGCGACCTTCGGCGTCGGCTCGTCGACCGTTCGAGAAGCGCTGTCGCGGCTGCTGGCCGAGAACCTGGTGACCACCGAGGGTCAGCGCGGCTTTCGCGCCGCGACGATCTCGATCGAGGATTTCAAGTCGATCGTCGAGATGCGCGCGCTGCTTGAGGCCCGCGCGGTGCGCCATTCGATCGAGACGGGTGATGACGACTGGGAAAGCGCCTTCGTCGCCGCCCATCACCGCCTGGCAAAGCTCGAGACCGAAGCCGTGGGGCGTGAGGATGAACTGGTCGGTGACTGGGAAAAGCGCAACCGCGCCTTTCATGACGCGATGACGGCGGCCTGCACCAATGTCTGGCTCCTGAACTGCCGGTCCATGCTTTACAGCCATTCGGTCCGCTATCTGCAGATCTCTTTCGCGCAGAAACGGTGCATACCGCGGGACGTGCGCGGCGAACACCAGGCGATCTTCGAGGCGGTGATCGCCCGCGACGCGGCACGCGCCGAGAAACTGACCGCCGACCACATTTTCCGCACCGTTCCCGAGATCGAGGCGCGGCTTGCGGAGATGAAGCTTTCCGCGTGAGGCCCGGCCATGGTCGCGCGGCTTGTTCCGGGTATCGAGGCTCCCTCATTGCGGTGCGAGACCGTCTCGCACGGCCTGTTTGATCTTGCGGTGGACGCGCCGGAAGGTGGCACGTTCATCGCCTTCCATCGCGGCCGCCACTGCAAGTGGACGCGCAACGCGCTGAAGGAGCTTGACGACCGGATCGGCGATTTCGCCATTCGCGGCATTCGCCTGATCGCCGCATCGGCCGACGGACGGGCCGAGACGGAGCGGCTGAAGGAGGAGATGCAGATCATTCGCCTGCCGCTCGCCCATTCTCTGGATGTCGCGGCGATTGCCGAAGCCTTCGGGCTCTATGTGACGCGCGCAAGCAGCGAGCCCGAGGCGCCGGCGCTCAATTTCGAGCCGGCGCAGATCTGGGTGAGGCAGGATAATGTGATCGGCGCGGTCGCGATCCAGAGCGGGCCCAATCTCTGGGCAGACGCGACGAACACGCTGCGCGGCATCGAGAATACGATGAAGAAATTCCCCGAAAGGGGAACGGGAGAAACGGGAAAATAGCCTGAAGGGAACCGTTCCGACCCTTTTCGGGACACGCGGACGAGACAACGAGCGCCGGCGCTTTCATGCGACCGGAAGGCGTCCGCCCAGAGCGAGGCGCGTCGGCGAACGGGAGGTCGCCGGCCGCATTTGAGGAAACACCTTTTCCGAGCCGGTTTCGTTTGATCCGCGCACGCCTGTCGCGCGCGGAACGGGCGAAGCTGTGCCGAAAAGCGGGCTCATGCACGACAGGACGTTCAGGAGGAGGAAACCCCATGTCCAGAAAATTCATCACGCGCAGGACGTTCATCAAGACCACGGGCGTGGCCGGAACGCTGGCCGCAACCGGCGGGCTCGCCATGCCGGCGATCGCGGCGCCGAAGACGATCAAGATCGGTTTCGTCTCGCCGGAAACCGGTCCGCTCGCCATCTTTGCCGAGCCGGACCGTTTCACGATCGAGCAGTTCTCCAGGGGACTTGCCGACGGGCTGATGATCAACGGCACGAAGCATCCGGTCGAAATCATCGTCAAGGACAGCCAGTCGAGCTCGAACCGCGCCTCGTCGGTTGCCCAGGACCTCATCTTCAGCGACCAGGTGGACATTCTTTGCGCCGCCTCGACGCCCGACACCACCAACCCGGTGGCCGACCAGGCCGAACTGAACGGCGTGCCCTGCGTGACCAATGACACGCCCTGGCAGCCGCATTTCTTCGGCCGGCAAGGCGATCCGAAGGTCGGCTTCCAGTACACCTACCACTTCTTCTGGGGTCTTGAGGACGTGATCTCGACCTTCATCAACATGTGGGACGAGGTGCCGACCAACAAGGTCGTCGGCGCGTTGTGGCCGAACGATCCGGACGGCAACGGCTGGAGTGACAAGACGGTGGGCTTCCCGCCGGTCATGGAAAAGCGCGGCTATTCGCTTGTCGATCCCGGCCGCTTCCAGTCCGGCTCCGACGATTTCTCCGCGCAGATTTCCGCCTTCAAAAATGCCGGCGTGGAAATTGTCACCGGCGTTGTCGTGCCGCCGGATTTCACCACCTTCTGGACCCAGGCCGCCCAGCAGGGCTTCGCCCCGAAGGTCGTCAACGTTGCCAAGGCCACCGAGTTCCCGCAGGCCGTCGCCGGTCTCGGCCAGCGCGCCGACGGTCTTTCGGTGGAAGTCTGGTGGTCGCCTTATCATCCCTTCTCCTCCGGCTTCACCGGCCAGTCATCGGCCGAGCTTGCCAAGGCCTACGAGGATGCGACCGGCAATCCCTGGACGATGCCGCTCGGCTTCAAGCACGCTTTGTTCGAGGTTGTGGTCGATTCGCTGAAGCGCACCGAGGACATTTCCGATCCGGATTCGATCGCAAGAGCGATCGCGGCGACCAATTATAACTCCGTCGTCGGCCCGATCGATTTCTCCAAGGGGCCGGTCCCCAATGTCGCCAAGACGCCGCTGGTCGGCGGCCAGTGGCACATGGACGGCGACAAGCCGGTTCTCGAGATCGTCGAAAACAAGGACCATCCGGAAATCCCGCTCACGGGCGCAATGAAGCCGATCGGCTAGCGCATCGGCTTGAAAATCGGGTCTGATTTTCGGAAAGCACGATGCGTCGTTTCAACACGATGGAGCGTCCTTTGTGCGTCCTAATGGACGCGCCGCGCTCCAAAGCGTGCGGTCCGGGGAGGGCGCGCCCTTCCCGGACCCCGCCGGGAGAGTTTTCATGACGACGATCCTTTCGCTTTCGGGCGTCAACAAGCGTTTCGGCGCACTGACCGTTGCCGACAATGTTTCCTTCGACCTGCCGGAAGGCCAGGCGCTCGGCATTATCGGTCCGAACGGCGCCGGCAAATCGACGCTGTTCAACCTGATCGGCGGCGCGTTGTCGCCGTCGTCGGGCGCGATCTTCTTCGAGGGTCGCGATGTCACCCGCAGGAGCGCTGCCGAGCGCTGCCGTATGGGCATTGCCCGCTCGTTCCAGATCCCGCACCCCTTCACCGGCATGAGCGTCTACGAGAACCTGCTGGTGGCCGCCGCCTTCGGCGCGCCGGGCGGCAGCGGCGGCAAGGCGGTATGCGCCGATATTCTGCAGCGCACCGGGCTGATGGGCAAGGCCAACCGGCCGGCCGGCAGCCTGACGCTTCTGGAGCGCAAGCGGCTGGAGCTTGCCCGCGCGCTCGCCTCCGGGCCGAAGCTTCTGCTGCTCGACGAGATCGCCGGCGGGCTGACGGAGGCGGAGTGCCATGACCTTGTCGAAACGGTCCGCGGCATCCGCGATTCGGGCGTGTCCATCATCTGGATCGAGCATGTCGTGCATGCGCTGACGGCGGTGGTCGAGCGGCTGATCGTCATCGACTTCGGCCGCATCGTCGCCGATGGCAAGCCTGCCGCCGTCATGGCCGATCCGCTGGTGCAGGAAATCTACATGGGGATCGCCGTCGATGACGAAACTGCTTGAAACCGAAGGCCTCGAAGCCTTCTACGGCGATTTCCAGGCGCTGTTCGGCGTCGATATCTCTGTCGGCGAAGGCGAGGCCGTGGCGCTGATCGGCGCCAATGGCGCGGGAAAATCCACCTTCCTCAAGGCGCTGACCGGCCTGGTGCCGTCGCGCGCAAAAACGCTCTCCTTCAACGGCGCGCCCGTGTCGGGCTGGCCGGCCGATCGCATCCACCGCGCCGGCATGGCGCTGGTGCCGGAGGGCAGGCGGCTTTTCCCTTCGCTTTCCGTCGAGGAGAACCTGCTGGTCGGGGCTGCCGGCGGCCGGTCAGGCGCATGGAACCTCGACGCGGTCTATGACCTGTTTCCCGATCTCGTTGAAAAGCGACGGAATCCCGGCACGGCGCTCTCCGGCGGGCAGCAACAAATGGTGGCGATCGGCCGGGCGCTGATGTCGAACCCCGTATTGCTGCTCTGCGACGAGATCAGCCTTGGTTTGTCGCCGAAGATCATCCGCGACATCTATCAGGCCCTTCCGAAAATCCGCGCCTCTGGCGCCTCGGTGCTCGTCGTCGAGCAGGATGTCGGCCAGGCGCTTGCCGTCGCCGACCGGGTCTATTGCCTGATGGAGGGCAGGGTGACGCTGACCGGCACACCCGCCTCGCTCACCCGCAAGGAAATCGCCGCCGCCTATTTCGGCGCGTCCGATCTGAAGGAGGCTTCATGATGGTTTTCGTCAACGCGGTTCTGCAGGGCATCCTGCTCGGCGGCCTCTATGCGCTCTTTGCCGCCGGCCTCAGCCTGATGTTCGGCGTCATGCGCTTCATCAACATTGCCCATGGCGACTTCATCGTCACCGCGGCCTATCTCATGGTGGCCTTCGTCGTCGGCTGGGCCATTCATCCGGCAATCGCCGCCGTCGCGGTTCTCGCCATTCTGGGCGCGGCCGGCTATCTCAACCAGCGCGTTCTCCTGAACCGCATGCTGGGCAAGGATATCCTGCCGCCGATCCTCGTGACCTTCGGGATGTCGATCATCATCCAGAACGCGCTGCTGGAGATATTTTCCGCCGACAGCCAGCGCCTTGTCGCAGGTGGGCTCGACACCGGCAGCCTGTCGCTGGGCGGCGGGCTTGCCGTCGGTTACCTGCCGCTCCTGATGTTCGCGACGGCCGTGGCGGTGATTGCCATCCTGCAGTTCATCTTTTATCGCACATCGCTCGGGAGGCTCCTGCGCGCCACCTCCGATGACCCGGAGATCGTGCCGCTGATGGGGGCGAAAAACGCCCACATCTTTGCGCTGGCAACGATGATGGCGAGCGTTGTCGTCGGCGTTGCCGGCATCTTTCTGGCGATGAAGACGAATTTCGATCCGTCGGCCGGACCTGTCCGTCTGATCTTCGCCTTCGAGGCGGTGATCATCGGCGGTCTCGGCAGCCTCTGGGGCACGCTGGCCGGCGGCATCATTCTCGGCATCGCCCAGACGGTGGGGGCCCAGATCGACGCCGGCTACCAGATCCTGGCGGGGCATCTCGTCTTCCTCGCCCTTCTCGTCGTGCGGCCGCGCGGCCTGTTTCCGAAAATGTGAGGTGAGCCGATGACCCTTTCCCTTCCGACCGCGCCGCCCGTCCCGCGCGATTTCGTCTCGCCCGGCCTGCGCACGGTTCTCGCCGCAGCGCTCGTCCTCTTTGCCGTCGCGCCGCTTTGGGCCGGGCCTGCGGGGTTGCGGCTTCTGATGGAGGCCTTCAGCCTTCTGGCGCTTGCCCAGATGTGGAACCTGCTTGCCGGTTACACTGGGCTGATCTCGGTCGGCCAGCAGGCATTTGTCGGGCTCGGCGGCTATCTGTTCTTCGCGCTCGCCATGTTCCTGAACGTGCCGCTGCTCGTGGCCATTCCGGCCGCAGCGGTGGCCACCGCCGTCATCGCGGTTCCCACGGGATGGGTCGCCTTCCGTCTGAAGGGCGCCTATTTCGCCATCGGCACCTGGGTGATCGCCGAGGTCTTCCGGCTCACCATGGCGCAGATCGGCGCGCTTGGCGGCGGTTCGGGGATTTCGCTGCCGGTTGCCATCGTCCGTTCGCTCTCGGCCGACCGGTTTGCCCGCGAAATGATCATGTATTACATCGCCTTCGGCCTCGGCGTCGTCTCCATTGTCGCCGTCTGGGGGCTGTTGCGCTCGCGCTGGGGTCTGGCGCTGACGGCCATCCGCGACAGCGCGCCGGCGGCGGAAAGCGTCGGCGTGCGCGTCGAGGCGGTCAAATTCATGGTCTATGTGTTCGTAGCCTTCTATACGGGCCTGACCGGCGCCTTCGTTTTCCTGCAGAAGCTGAGAATCACGCCGGACGCCGCCTTCAGCGTCAATGAATGGACGGCCTTCGTCATCTTCATCGTCGTCATCGGCGGGCTTGGCTCCATCGAGGGGCCGATCATCGGCACGGTACTGTTTTTCCTCTTGCGCTGGATCGCCGCCGACTGGGGCGCCTGGTATCTGATGGCCATGGGCGCGATCGCGATCGCGGTGATGGTGGTCAACCGGCGCGGCGTCTGGGGCGCGCTCCGGTCGACCTTCGGCACGCTCTCGGTCCTGCCGGTTTCGCGCAGGCTTTAGCGCAACGGGCGGCGCATCTGGCCCGCCCGCTAAAACGTTCCCGATATTATTCCTGAAATTCAATGGACTATGCCGCCGGGGCTTCGAGTCAAGGGGCAAGGCTCTGCTGGCAAGGCCAACGGTCACGGCCGGTGTGCCGTGCGTCATGTTGACAAGCGAAGGGCCGCTTTTCGTGTAGTCTGGATCCTCGGGTCAAGCCCGAGGATGACCCGGAGTGTGGCAATGGCTTTGTCGACAAGCAAAAGGGCGGTCTTCGCAACCGCCCCTCAGCCTGATCGTTAATTCGATAGCCGGTCCTATTTCAGCCGACCCGCCGCGTGGGCGAGCATGGTGTAGACCTTGCCGGTGTCCGACGTCAGGTAGGACTGGACGGCGCCGCGGTCGCGGTTCTTGCGCATCACGTCGGAGAGCAGCTTCTCGAAATCGGCGATATAGCGGTCGACGGCGGTCTTGAATTCGCGGTCGCCCTCATATTTCGCCTTGATCTCGTCAAAGGTGCGCTGGCCCTTGAGCGTGTAGAGCCTGCGCGTGAAGACGTCCCTTTCACCCTGCTGGTAGCGGCCCCAGAGTTCGACCGAGGCATCGTGGTCGATGGCGCGGGCGATATCGACGGACAGCGAGTTCAGCGAATCGACGACCTGGTTGGGCTTGCGCTCGCCGGTCGTTGACTGCGCGGGGCGCGCCTGCTGGCTTTCGCGCTGGCCGGCTTCCTCGCGGGCGGCTGCCCTCAGAAGATCACTGATCCAGCCTTCTCCGCCCGGCGCATTGCCGGCGGTACGCGTCACCGCCTGCTGGCGCGGCGCGTGCGCAGGCTGCTGTTTCGGCATTGCCGCCGAAAGGCTGGGCGCGCTCAGCGAACCGGCGGGCGGGCTGGCGAAGGGCCGCCGGGCGACCGGCTCTTCCGTCTTCTGCTGCGGGCGCGGCGCTTCGGGCGCGGAAACCTGCGAGCGCGATGTCGCGATCATTGACGAGATATCCTCAAGGGCGCGGATCTGGTCTTCCACGGCCTTGCGCATGGCCTTGGCGCTTTCGCGCGCCTCTTCGGGCATGTCGTGAATGCCGCGCTTGACCGCCTCGCGCGTGTTTTCAAGTTCGGCGCGGATTTCGGCGGAGATCCGCTCGATTTCCTGCGTGGCGCCGGAGAACCGGCGGGCGGCGTCGTCCACCGAGCCGCGCATGGTTTCGGCAACCCGCTGCGACATGCTCTCGGCATCCTGCCCCGTCTTTTCCATCGTGGCGGCCACGGCTGCGGCGACACCCTTCAGTCCCTTCTCGATCTCCTGCGAACGCTCGGCGAGGCCCTGTGACAGGAGGCCAAGCGCCTCCTGGCGTTCGGAAAGCGTGCTGGCGAGGTTCGACTGCGCGCTCTCGATCAGGTTCGAGGCGCGGTCGAGCACGCCGGCATGGCTTTCGATCTGCGCGACCAGGCTCTGCACCGTTTCAAGAGCGCCGGCGGCGCTGCCGTCGAGCGCGTCGACCTTGGCGCCAAGCAGGCTGCTGGACTGCTCGAGCGAAGCGGACGAACGTTCCGCGGTCTCGTTGATGCGGTTGGCGGTCGAAGCCAGCTGCTCGTCGGCGGAAGAGAGGCGAGCGGCGGCCTCGTCGACCAGACCGGCGAGCATCTGGTGGCTCTGGGAGAGGTGGCTGACGAGCGCTTCGACATTGCCGGCAAGCGCGTTGCCGTCGGCGCGCAGCTGGCGGCTGCCTTCCTGCGAAGCCTGGTGGATCCGCTCGGCGGCAAGACGGCCGGTCTCGCCATAGCTCTCGATCAACGGACGGGCCTTCTCCTCGATCAGGCTGCTGAGCGTGCTCGTGTGTCCGGAAAGCATCGAATTCATGTCGCGGGCGCGTTCGTCGAGCACATTGCCGACGGCGTCGCCGCGCGCAGCCAACACGCGATCGACCGTGCCGAGCGTTTCCTCCAGCGCCTTCATCTGGGCGCCGAGGTTGTCACGCAGCGACTGCGCCCGCTCGGTCATCGATTTCTCGGATGCCTCGAGCTGACCGGACAGCATGTCGGCCGTGCCGGCAATGCCGCTGTTCAGCCGTTCGCCGCGTTCGGCCAGCAATTGCTCGGCGTCGCCCATCGTCCGGCGGATCGTCTCGATCTGGTTGTCGATCCGGCTGCTGGTGGCCGACAGGATCTCGGAAATTCGCGTGCTGTTTTCCGACGCATGCTCGCCGGCAAGGGCTGCCTGACTGGCGAGTTCCGCCTGCATTTGACGGGCGCGGTCGAAGATTTCGTGGGCCGAGCCCTCCATGCTCTGCCGCGCGGAGGCGACGGCGCCCGCAACCTGCTCGGTAAAGCCCTGTCCCGCCTGTTCCAGCTTGAGGCGGGCGTCCTCGGCGCTGCGTTCCATGTCGGCGGAGGTTTCGGAGACCGTGTCGCGGATGCGTCCGGCAAGCTCGCCGGAGCGGCGGTCCATTGTGTCGCTGATCCTGACGAGGCCCTGGTCGAGGGCGCTTTCAAGGCCGGAGAAGCGGCTCTCGATGTTTGCCTGGCCTTGCTCGAGGGTCGCAGCAATGGCGCTGCGGCGGGCGTCGAGGGTCTCGCCCAGCCGCTCGACGGCGGCGCCGCTCGCGGTCTCGATCACGCGCGCCTTTTCGTCCAGCGTGCCGGCGAGACGTTCGTCGATCTGCGAGCCGGCCAGCATAAAGGCGTTTTCGTGGGTCAGCATCGTTTCGTTGAGGCTGCCGGCAACGCGTTCGCCGGCCTGCTCGAGCCGCGCCGTGTTTTCGGCAAGCGCGTCGTTGATGCGGGTGTGAACGGCATCCGCGGACGAGGCCAGACGGTCGGCTGCCTCCTGCGTCGCCCGTTCGAAGCCGGTGCTCTGCTCGGCAAAGGTCGTTTCCAGCCGGTTGCGGGTCGTCTCGCCGGTCTCGGCCAGACGTTCGGCATGCCCGGACAGCGAGGAAGAGAGGCGGTTTTCGACAGCGCTGCCGGTATTCTCGATGGCGCTTGCATGGTCGTTCAGCGCCTTGTCGAGCCGGCGTCCGGCCTCGTCGACGAGGCCTTCGATGCGGATGGCACCGGCCTCCACGCTCTGACCGTGCCTGTCGAGACTTTCGCCTAGCGCGCCGAAGGAGGATTCGACCCGGCCTGTCATGGTCTCGGCCGAGCGGGTGATCAGGCCTGCCGCGGTGGAGACCTTCTCGGCAATCGCGCCGGCGGAACCGCGCAGCCGGTCCTCAAGCGCCATGCCGGCCTTGTCGATCGTTTCGCGCAACGCGTTCTCGCGGCCTTCCAGCGACATCTCAAGCAGGCTGGAGGAGGCGGCAATCGTGGCGGAGATGCTGGTCGTGCCGTCGGAGAGCGTCTCTGAAATGCCCGTGCTCGCCTGCTCGATCGCGCTCTCGAGCGCGCCCGTTCCAGCGCGCAGGCTGTCTTCCAGTCGCGTCTGGCCGGCTTCATAGGCGCCGCGGATGCCGGCCTCGCGCTCGGCAAAGGTTCTGGTGATGCGGTCGTCGATCTCGGAAATCCGGCCGTCGAGCGCCCTGGCCTGGGTGTCGACCGTTTCCTGAAGGCTGGTTGCGACATCGCGATAGGCGCCCGTCAGGCGCGTCTGGCCTTCTAGGAGCGTTTCGGAGAGACGCGTGGTCGAGGAATCGATCGTCTGGCCGAGGCTTTCCTCGCTGGTCGACAGCGTCGCCGCCAGCATCATGGCATGGTCGGAAAGGCGCTCGTCCAGTCGCTCGCTCGCGCCGGAAAGGGCGGCAGTGATGCTTTCCTCGCGGCGGCTCAAGCCGGCCTCGAGCCTGTCGGCCGCGCCGCTGACGGCGGCCTCAAGGCGCTGACCGGTTTTGTCCAGCGTTTCCGCGACCCGCTCCCGGTTCTTCTCGCTCGTGTCGCTCATGCGGCGCTCATGCGCGTCGAACGTTTCCTCAAGGGCTGCCTGCGCGGAAGAGAGCCTGAGGGAAAGCAGATCAGATTTCTCGGAAATCTGCGTCTCGATCCGTTCGCTCGCGCCCGAAAGGGCGGCAGTGATGCCGGCCTCGCCGCTGCCGAGGCGCTCGGTGAACTGTCCCAGCTGGCGGTCGAGATGACCGGTTGCTTCGCCAAGCGCGCGGTCGAGCCGGCCCTGGCCGTTTTCGAGCGTCTCCCCAAGCCTTGCCGTCCTGGAATCGATCGTCTGGGCGAAGGTCTCTTCCGCCGCCGAAAGCGTGGTGGCGAGCATGATGGACTGCTCGCTCATCTGCTCTCCGAGCTGTGCGGTGGCTGCCGAAAGCGTCGCGCCGATACCGGACGCGCCGTCGTTGACCTGGGCGTTGAACCGCTGAAGCTCGGCCTCGAGACGTTCGGAGGCGCCGGAAAGCGAGCCGTCGAGCTGCTCCTGGCCGTCGCGCAGGACCGTTTGCAGCTTTTCGGTATGGGCGCCGAGGCTCTCGCCGAAGGTTTCCTCGCTGATCGACAGCGTCGCGGCCAGGCCGGCCGCATGGTCGTTCATCCGCTCCTGCAGACGCTCCGAGGCATTGTCGAGAACCGCGGCAATCCCGTTTTCGCCATTGCCGATGCGCTCGTTGAACCGGGCAAGCTGGCTGTCGATCCGGTCCGATGCGCCCGCGAGCGTGCCGCTCAGGCGCTCGTTACCCTCGCGCATCCGCTCCTCGATGCGGGCGGTATGGCCTTCGAGCGACATCGCAAACGCTTCCTCGCTGGTCGAAAGCGTGGTGGCGAGCATGATCGCCTGGTCGTTCATGCGCTCGCCGAGCCTTTCGCCGGCATCGTCGAGCGTTGCGCTGATATTGGCCTCGCCGCCGGTGATCTGCTGGCTGAAGCGGGTGAGCTTTTCTTCCAGCCGTTGCGAAGCGTCGGAGAAGACCTGCTCGAGCCTGCCGTGATCCGCCCCGATGGTTTCGCTGATCTCCTTGACGTTGGTCTTGAGCGTCTGGTCGAGCATTTCGGTGCTGGTCGACAGCGTCGTCGCCAGCGACAGCGTGTGATCGGTCATCTGTTCCTGAAGCCTGTCGGAGGCATGGGACAGCATCGTATCGATGCTCGAGCGGCCTTCGGAGACGATCTCGTTGAAACGTCCGAGCGTCGTGTCGATCCGGCCTTCCATGGCGCTGCCGCTTTCCTCGAAGGCGCTGGTGAAGGCATCGAGCCGGCTGTCGAGATCGGTCCCGAGGCGGGAGATCGTGGCCTCGAGGCGCTGGTCGACATATTGCGTGCGTTCATCGACCTGACGGGCGATCTCGGCATCAGTCTCGCTGATCTGCCGGTTGAAGCGGACCTGGCTTTCGCTGAGCGTCGTCGACAGACCGCCGACGACCCGCTCCAGCGCGGCGTTCATCGCGGTCTCGCTCTCTTCGGCAACGGCGCGCAGGGTCTGCGTGCGTTCGCCGAGAAGCGTTTCCAACTGACCGCCGCGTTCGGAAAGCGCGGAAGTCAACTGTTCGGTCTCCGTGTTGAGCGCGCTGGCGCTGGCGGTGAAATCGTCGATCAGCGTGCGGCCGCGTTCGTCGAAGCGCTGTGAGAGATCGGTGAAGCGTTTGTCAAACAGATCGGAAAGCGCGCCATAGTTTCGATCGAACTCGCTCCTGAGCGCGCTCGAGCGGTCCTCAAGCAGGTCGCCGATC
Source organism: Martelella sp. AD-3 (assembly GCF_001578105.1). GTDB lineage: Bacteria > Pseudomonadota > Alphaproteobacteria > Rhizobiales > Rhizobiaceae > Martelella. Next base: position 1,802,640 of record NZ_CP014275.1, read on the forward strand.
GAGGCGACGGCGCGGGCGGTGTTCTCGTTGATCACGGCGGCCCGGGTCTCGAGCATTTCGGCAACCCCGTTGCCGGCCGTGCTCACCTTGCGGGTGAGGTCATCCATGACCGTGCCGATCTGGTCCTTGAGCTGGTCGTTGGTGCCAAGGATCGAGGTCCTGAGGCGGGCGGCGTGGCTGACCACGGCCTCGCGTTCGGCAGTCAACTCCTGCACGAGGTTGCGGATGCGCATCTCGTTGTCGGCATAGCTGCGCTCCAGCGCATTGACCTCGGAATGGACAAGGTTTTCAAGCTCGGAGGCGCGGGCGATGGTGCGCTCGATGCCTTCGTTCATGGCGTAGACTTCGCGGCGAACGGCCTGGCTGACGCTGCGCACCTGCTGGGCAGCATTCTCGTCCGGATCGGACAGGCGAAGCGCCACCTCGGCCATCGAGCGGGCGGCCTCCTGCATGTCGCGCGCGCGCGCCAGCATGATGTTGAAAGCATAGAAGACGAAGATTGGGGCGACGGTGAGCGCCGCGGCGAGACCGATGCCGTCAATGCTCAGGATGTCGGCGAAGGAGGTGGCGTTGAAGATGCGGCTGCCGAAGGCGACCAGCGTTCCGGTGACGCCGAGCGCCAGCCAGCCGGCGGACATGATCGTGGACGTGCGCAGCGCCTTGACGGTCGAGCGGCGCTCGAAGGCCTTCAGCACGCGCTGCGTCGACAGCATGCCGGGATCGTTGGCGGGGCGGAAGGCGGGCGATTTCGGCCGGGGGGCGTTGGCGCGTTCTTCCTCGGCGCGCGCGCTCTTTGCGGCCTGCCGTCCGAACACGCTTTCCTTTCGCTGCGGCGCTTCCTGTTCGCGCGGCGCTTCGCCATCAGCCTTCTGTTCCGACGAATCGGATGACAGGGCATCCTCCAGCGCGTGGAGTGCCTGATCGTCGAGCGAAGTGCCGCCTGATTGTTTCGCCATGGATACGCCTCGTGACACGCGGGCCGTTCCGGACGTCCGTCTTGAGCCGACGGGTCCGAAAAGCCCTGAAACTTCAAAACCGGTTCAGTCTGGCCCGAACTGGGCAGATGGCCGGCACACAGGTTCGAAACAGCCTTCATTTGCCTTGCCGCTGCGGCCCCCGCTTGAGGCGATGGGCGGTGGAAGACAGGCAAATGTCTTCTATTTCAAGGGATTACCCCCGTTTTCAATCGCATATTCACAAAAGCCGCACAACATCATCCGGCGGACCGGATCCGGACGCAACGCGATCCGGTGCTGAAATGCGGCCGGAAGGAGCTGCAAAAAGCGATCAAATTCCGTCATTTAGCAAATATTAACCATAATGCGCCTTTTCTGAGGCTTTCCACATAATGAACTTTTCTTTCCAGGGCGCCTTTTGCCATCCGGATCGTCACGTCGGTCGCAAATATTGACTGTTCGCGCGGAATGAGGGAAGAACCGGTCAATCCCCGATGCCGCCCGGCGCTTTGAACATTAAGGTCCATGACATGCTGAAACTGAAAATCATCGGCAATGATGACACCGTTTACGATCTCGAGGTGGAGGAAGGCTCGACCGTGATGGAAAACGCGGTGCGCAACGGCGTGCCGGGCATCGTGGCGGAATGCGGCGGGGCCTGCGCCTGCGCGACTTGCCACGTCTATGTCGATGAGGAATGGTTCGAGAAGGTCGGCGAGCCCGAGCCGATGGAAGAGGACATGCTGGATTTCGCCGTCGACCTGCGTGCCAATTCCCGGTTGTCCTGTCAGATCAACATGCGTCCGGAGTTCGACGGACTGACGGTGCGCGTGCCCGACGAACAGGGCTGAAACGGGTGGCCGGGTGGCCGCTCGCGCCGCCGAAGAGACCCATCGGTCAGCACGCAAAGAGGGTAGGGCCATGATGCAAGCCCCGACGACCTGTTTCAGGCCGCGCACGCTGTCCTGCGCCAATGGCCGCACGCTTGCGCTTGGACCCATCGGCGTGCTGATGGCGATCGTCAATGTGACGCCTGATTCCTTCTCCGATGGCGGACAGTTTGCCGATACGGCTTCTGCCGTCGACCACGCACTGCAGGCGGTCGAGGAGGGCGCGGCCATTCTCGATATCGGCGGGGAATCGACCCGGCCCGGCGCCGCCCCGGTTTCAGCCGGCGAGGAGCAGTCGCGGGTTCTGCCGGTGATCGAAGCATTGGCGGAAAAGACCGGGGCGCTGATCTCCATAGACACCTATCGCTCCGGGACCGCGCGTCTGGCGGTCGCCGCCGGCGCCCACATCATTAATGACGTGAGCGGCGGCACGGCCGAACCGGAGATATTGAGGATCGTCGCCGAGACCGGCGCGGGCTACTGCCTGATGCATACGAGCCGGAACCGCGAAACGCTTGCCGACCCCGTCGCCGACCAGCTCTTTTTCCTCGATAAGGCGCTCGCAGCGGCGCGCGCAGCGGGCATTGACGACAGCCAGCTGGTCATCGACCCGGGATTCGGTTTCGGCAAGGATGTCGCGGACAATCTGGCGATCATGGCGCATCTCGATGCGTTGCACGGGTTCGATCTGCCGATCCTGATCGGCACCTCGCGCAAGCGCTTCGTCGCGGCAATCGGCGGAGCCGACGACAATCCTGCCCGCGATTTTGCAACCGCATCGACCACAGCGATCGCCCGCCTTGCCGGCGGCGCGATCTTTCGTGTTCACAATGTCGGCGCCAACCGCGCAGCGCTTGCATTCGCCGATGCCATGATCGCGCGCCACACCGGAGACCCATCATGAACGGCCGCTATGTCATCACGCTGAAAAACTGCGCCTTCTTTTCCACCCACGGGGTGATGGAGGAGGAGGAGCGGCTCGGCCAGCGTTTCTACGTCGATATCGTCATGCATATCGAGGACGAGGCGGCGGTGCTGCATGACGATTTCTCCAAGGCCGTCGATTACGGCGAGGTCTACCGCATCACCAAGGATGTCGTCACCGGCCGCCGTTTCAAGCTGATCGAGGCGCTGGCGCATGCGATCGCCGTTTCGGTTTCGCGCCACTATGATGCGATCAGGCGGATCGAAGTGACGGTGCGCAAACCCGCCGCGCCGGTTCCCGGCCTTCTCGATCATGCCGAGGCCAAGGTCGCCTACGATGTCGAATGAGAGGGTTCGCGCCGCGCTCGGCCTCGGCGGCAATCTCGGCGAGCCGGCCAAAACCATGGCCCGGGCTCTGGCTGTGCTTGACGCAGACACTCAAACCCGGGTCGTCGCGGTCTCGCGCCTCTACCGCACGCCGCCCTGGGGGCCTGTCGAACAGCCGCCTTTCATCAATTGCTGCGCCCTGATCGAAACGGCACGCGCGCCGGAAGACCTGATGCGCTTCTGCCTCGATATCGAGAAACGGCTGAAACGGGTGCGCGACAGGCGCTGGGGACCGCGCCTGATCGATATCGACATCCTCACCTTCGGCGATCTCGCGCGGGAAAGCGATCTTCTCACCGTTCCCCATCCGCGCATGACAGAGCGCGGCTTCGTGCTCGTTCCGCTTTCAGAGATCGCGCCGGACCTCGTCGTGGATGGGCGCACGGTCTCCGGCTGGCGCGACAGGGCGGACACGGACGGCATCGATCCCGTCAGCGATAACGGGAACTGGTGGAAAGGCTAGGTCCTGTCAGTCAATCGATATCAGTCAATCGATCCGACCGAAAGCGGGTCCGTCTGGCGTTTCAGCGACAGGCCGATGACCGGCACATAGCGGGTGCCGCCCTTGATCAGGAGGGTGATATTCAGGTCCTCGGGTCCGGTCAGGCTGGTGACCAGCGCGCCCTCGACATCTTCGCGCCTGAGTTCGATCACCGCCTTGCCGCCTTCGACCGAGCCGCCGGTCACCTCCAGGCCGTCGCCGTCTTCGCCATCGAGAAAGCGGCCGCGATAGCCGTCTTCCTCACGGATGAACACGGCGGTCATCGGATGAGAGAACAGACCCGCGCGACATTTGCCGTCAAGCTTGAAGCCGTCCCTGTCGCCTTCGATCGGAAGCCCGTCGAGTTCGCAGCGGAAGCGGGTGCCCTTCATCTTGCCCTCGACGATCTTGCCTGGCCCCGACCATTTGCCCGCGACCTGGCGGAAGAAGGCGCTGTCGGGGCTTTCCGCGGCGGCGTTTGCGGGCAGGGCCGCAACGAGGGCTGCGGCGATCATCGCGGAACTGAACAGGCGTGCTGGCCGTCGTGTCATCTTGGCGCTTCCGGGCAACTGCGCGTGGCAGGTCTGGTTTCGGTTGAGCGGCAAGCATGAAGGGGAAACGTTAAGCTTTGGTTTTTCTGCCCGCAATGCGGGTGGATGGGCGGTCAGGGAGTGGAAAGGTCGCGCTTTTCGCCGGGGCCGAGATCGTTGATGAAATCGCCGATCCCCGGCCGCTTGAGGGCGGTGAACGGCATCGGGCGGCAGAGATCCATGGCGGCGATGCCGATCCGCGCCGTCATCAGCCCGTTGATCATGCCCTCGCCGAACCGGGCGGAGAGCCTGGAGGCGAGCCCGTGGCCGAGCACTTGCTGCACGAGGCTGTCGCCGACGGCGATCGAACCGGTGACGGCGAGGTGCGCGAGCACGTCGCGGATCAGCCGGAAGAGCCCGATCGAGCCCGGACGGCTGCCGTAAAGCTCGGCCATGTTGCGGATCAGGCGGATCGATTCGTAGAAGACATAGAGAATATCGACCGCCGCGCGCGGGCTGATGGCTGTGACCACGGAGACGCGCTTGGAAGCGTTGAGGATCAGCGCGCGGGCCTTGATGTCGAGCGGCGCCATCATCTCGCGCTCGGCAAATTCCACCAATTGCGGGGCATCGATGATCGTCTCGTCGAGTTCGCCGAGGCGCTTTCGCCCGCGGGCGGTTTCGGCCTTGCCGGCGACAAGCGATGCCAGCTCGCCCACGGCCTTGCGGGCGGCTTCCGCGTCGCGGCCGGCATGGGCCTCGGCGAGACGCAGCTTGATGGTCTGGATCGCGCCGAGCCTCAGGATCGCAATCGCCTCCCGCGTCGCGACCACGATCGCGGCAAGAACGCCGACGATGACGGCGCCAAGCGCGATCCAGCCTAGCCATGGGGCGCGAGCGAACAGGCTGCGCACCAGATCGTCGATCCAGAGACCGATTGCCAGCGACAGCACGATGCCGAAGGCGGCAGCGGCCAGTTTCGAAAAGGAGAAGCCACGCTTCTTCATGGTCGCGACCGGCGGCTCGTCTTCTTCGGCGGCAATGGTTTCCGCATCCCGCAGGAAGGGGTCTTCCTCATCGGGCGTCATCTTCACGTCGGGATCGTCGAAATGGCGGGGTTTTCGCCTTTGGGCGTTTTCGGCCTCGCGCGCTTCTTCCTCAATGTCGAAGACTGCGGGTTTGCGCGGATCATTGGGTGTCATGCCAGCCGGTCTCCCAGAAGGAACTGCAGGGCGCGGTCGAGGCGGATATGCGGGATCGAAAGCGGCCCCTCCTGGCCCTCGATGTCGATCTCGGGCGGACGGAAGCGCACGGCGTTGATATCCGCCAGATTGTCCGGCGCCTTGCCGCCGCGCCGCAACAGCCGGAAAAAGGCATCCGGATTGGCCGGAAGGTCGCCGGGAAAGATCGCCGTTTTCCGTTTTCCATCAAAGGTTTCCGAGCCAATCTTCTCACCTTCCATCGGCGTTCCGACGATCACCGGCAAGACGCTTTCGCCGCTTTCGACCGTTGCCTCGCGGGTGGCTCGCACGGAGGCGAGCGCCATCACCTCGATGCCGGCGCCCGACGCGCCGATCGTCTTTGCCGCATCGTCGACGAGGCGACGCGTCAGCTTTTCAAGCCGGTCATGGCTTTCGTGATGCAGGTGATCGGCCTTGGTCGCGGCGATCAGAACCCGGTCGATGCGCCGCCGCACCAGAGAGGAGAGCCAGCTATTGCGGCCCGGCCGGAAACAGGCGAGGACTTCGGAGAGCGCGCGTTCCAGGTCGGCGACCGCTTCCGGGCCGCGGCTCAGCGCCTGAAGCGTGTCGACCAGCACGATCTGCCGGTCAAGGCGGGCGAAGTGATTGCGGAAGAAGGGCTTGACGACCACGGACTTGTAGGCCTCGTAACGGCGCTCCATCAGGGCGGCGAGCGAACCGCGTTTCGGCGTGCCCTCGCCAAGACCGGCAAGCGGCGCGAAGGTCAGCGCCGGCGAGCCTTCGAGATCGCCCGGCATCAGGAACCGGCCGGGTGGCAGCGTGGAAAGAGAGTGCTCGTCGGCCCGGCATGCCGTCAGATAGGTCGTGAAGGTCTCATGCAGGGCCCTGACCGTTTTTTCGTCTGCCGGCGCGTCATAGTCGAGACCGTTGCAGGTCTCCAGCCAGTCACGGGCAAGCGCCGCGCGTGCGCCGCTTTGCGCGCGGGCTTCGGTTTCGGCCGAGAAAGTGCGAAAATCCTGTCCGAGAAGCGGCAGGTCGAGCAGCCATTCGCCGGGGTAGTCGACGATATCGACGGCGATCCTGCCGCGCGAGAACATGCGATTCCAGCGGCTGGCACTTTCGAATTCGATGGTCAGCCGCAATTCGGAGATCGCACGGGTTGATTCCGGCCAGATCCTGTCATCCACCAACCGGTCGATATGGCTCTCATAGTCGAAGCGCGGAATTTGGTCGTCCGGCTGTTCGTCGAGACCGACATTCGAAAGCCGGCCCGAACGCATGGCCTCGAACATCGGCAATCTCCCGCGATGGAGAAGATTGTGGACGAGCGAGGCGATGAACACGGTCTTGCCCGCGCGCGAAAGTCCGGTGACGCCCAGGCGCAGCGTCGGCTGGATGAGATCGGATGCGCGATCGGAAATCGTGTCGAGCGTTATGCGGGCATTGTCGCCAAGCGACGTGTGGATCGGCATGAAGATCGGCTTCCTTTTCCGGTTCTGACCGCAATATAGGCAGGGCCGGGCCGGGTTGAAAGGCAGGATGCCGCCGGCTCGTTCACGGCGCCAGGAAAGCCGTGACCTTCCATTCGGGCGCTCCGTCGCCGGCCTCTTGCTGCGCGCCGGCATGGTCGAGCACGGCGATGCCGGCGGTGGGAAAGCCATAGGGGCAGGTGGCGTTGAAGGCCTCGTAGCCCACGAGCATCAGAAGCGTTTCCTCGATCCCGGGATTATGCCCGCAGATCAGCACGGACTGGCGGTCGGCGTGGTCGGAAATCGCCTCGATATAGGTGACCGGCGCGGCCTGATAGAAATCATCGATGAACCGGCAGGAGGGAATGCGATCAAGCGCGCGATAGGCCGCATCGGCGGTCTGGCGGCAGCGCATCGCGGATGACGAAAGGATGACCTCCGGCACATAACCCGCTGCCTTCATCCGGCGGGCGATTTCGGCGGCGTCATCGACGCCGCGCTTTGACAGGGGGCGCTCGAAGTCGCGCATGGTCGGTTCCGGCCAGACGGCCTGCGCGTGCCGGAAAAGATAGATCCGTTCAGGGTGAGGGCTGATCGTCGACATTGCTCATCTCGAAGCGGCATGAAGCGGTTTCGGCGGTGCGGAATCCGCCGTTTCCGGCGGATCAGCGGGTTCGAACATGTCCTTATCACGAAATTCCGGCAAGCCCGCCTGCTTTTTTTATTGCCGGACGCAGCCCATTTTGCAACGGCGCGGCAGGTCGTCCGGCCGCAATCCGGGCAAGGCAGGCGCCGGCGAATGCGCGAATCGGCCGTGTGCCGCATAAAACCGGGCGTTGCCGGCCTTCGATGAATGTTTTATGGCAGTTGCCTTCTTTTCGCGCAGAAAAACCAGAAAACAGGCCTATTTTTTCAACATTTATTGTGCTGCTCAAATTTACAGCAGAGACTTGAATAATCAGGTTTGTTTGGGATATACAGCGCCCGTGGGGTGTTGTTCAGGAGAATGGCTTTGAACAAGAACATTGATCTTAGTAGCTATGTTCTCTCCGATAACGAAGAGTTCATGAATCCCAACCAGCGGGCCTATTTTCGGGCGAAACTGATCGCCTGGAGAAATGACATTTTGCGGGAAGCCCGCGAAACGCTCGACAACCTGGCCGCCGAAAGCGCCAATCATCCGGACCTTGCAGACCGGGCCTCTTCCGAAACCGACCGATCCATCGAATTGCGGGCGAGAGACCGTCAGCGCAAGCTGATTTCCAAGATCGATGCGGCATTGCGGCGGATCGACGACGGGACCTACGGCTATTGCGAGGAGACCGGCGAGCCGATTGGCCTGAAGCGGTTGGATGCGCGGCCGATCGCGACCTTGTCGATCGAGGCGCAGGAACGCCACGAGCGACGCGAGAAAGTCTATCGCGACGAATAGCAGAACACACCAAAAGGCCGCGTCCAATGAGGACGCGGCCTTTTGGTTTGGTATTGCGACTGTCGAAATGAGGCGCCGCGGGTGTCTTGCGTCGCGACCTTTGTGGCTGCGCCGTGTCATCAACGGCTTGCCGTTTGCGAATCACGCGCTGTCGCGCTCGCCGTCGGACGGCTTCTGCTGTTCGCTCTTTGCCGGCGGCTGAGCCGTTTCGGGCTTGTGGCGCGTGCCGATGGGGGCCGGGATCCGGGTTTCGAGCAGGATATCGTTGGGTCCGCCGATCATCACCAGATGTTCGACATTGTCGCGCCGCACCAGCACCACGCGCCTGCGGGCATCGACGGCTGCGGCATCCACGACATAGAGCCGCGGCCTTCTGTTCTTGCCGCCCTTGATGAAGGGGGATGGCGGCCTGTGGCGCAGCAGGAACCAGATCGCCAGAACGGCCAGCACGATGACGCCCAGCGACAGAAGCGGGAAATCGAAAATGGCGTTGCTGAAGGTCATGTTTCCCATCATATGTCTTTCACCCTGCGGGCTTCTTCAAAAAGGGCCCGACCAGAAGTGTGGCCGGGCGTGGCGTTTCGCGCAATGGTTTCATGCGCGGTGTGACCGGAATATCAACGTTTTGGCCGGCGCCTTCAAGGCGGAAACTGAAGCGACGTGCGACCTGCTCCGCCGTTTTGCCGGCCCAATACCCAAAATTAAGCATTTCAGCCTATCGTCACGCGCCAGAATGGCTGAAGCTTGCCGTGTTCGGGCAGGGTTTGACGGGCGGACGGGGCGGCTCCCGGTCCGCGGGACAACAGATGCGAAGACTATGCGCTTTTGATGGTGCCCGCCGCAGAGCGCAGATGATGAGGTTGCAATGGATCGACAGAGCGAAAAGGCTGCCAAGCCCGTCATCAGGCGAGGGCCCGGCTCCGGCGTTGTCGCCAAGCTTGCGCTGGTTCTGCTCATTCTGGCGGTGATCGTCACGATCGGCTATCAGTATCGCGGCTATCTGCCGGAGGATATCCTGCTGGCGATCCTCGGGCTCTTCGCGGTTCTCGGCGTGTTTTTCGGCCTTGCCGTGCTGACCGGCCTGGCCCAGCTCTTTCCCGGCGCCCGGCAGAACAGCTTTGCCGGTCCGTTTCTGGATCAGTTCCCCCAGGCCGTTGTCATTACCGACCACCGTGACCGCATGGTCTACGCCAATGCGGCCTATGGCCGGCTGACAGGCGCGACGGATGGCGGCCTGCCGCCCAGTCTCGAGGCCCTGCTGTCGGAGGAGCCGGAGAGCTCCGAAGTGCTCTACAGGCTGACGCAGTCGGTGCGCGGCGGTGACGACGACCAGGAGGAGTTCCGCCTGGCGCACCCGCTTTCGGGCAAGGGGGAGGCGCGCTGGTACCGCCTCGGCGCCCGGTTCTTTCCGGTGACCGACAGCCGCGCCCACACCCGCAATTTCAACATCTGGCAGATCTCCGACATTACCGAGGAGAGGCAGGAACAGGAACGCTATTTCAAGGAGTTGCAGAAGGTAATTGATTATCTGGATCATGCGCCGGTCGGCTTTCTGACATCAGATGGCGAAGGCAAGATCCGCTATCTGAACGCCACGCTCGCCGGCTGGCTCGGCATCGACCTGGCGGGTTTCGTCGCCGGGACGGTGCGTCTTGCCGATGTGATCGGCGGCGAGGGCATGACCCTTCTCGACACGCTTGAGGCCGAGCCGGGGCAGCGGTTGAGCGAGACGGTCGAGGCCTCGCTGCGTCTGCCGTCGGGGCGCCATATGCCGGTGACCTTGCTGCATGACATGACCGGAGGCCGCGACGGCCACCCGGCCGAAAGCCGCACCGTGGTGCTGAAGCGCGAGGAAGGCAGGGACGCCGAAACGGGCCTTGGCGGACAGGGCCGCTTCTTTGACGACACGCCGATGGCGATCGCGACGCTTGATCGCGACGGTCGCCTGTTGACCACCAATGCGCGTTTCCTCGCCATGTTCAGCGACCTCCTGAAGCGCGAGGATGTTGGCCGGGGCGCGCGCATCGGCGGGCTGATCGAGGAGGGCGACCGGCAGAAGGCGCGAGACGCGCTGGCCGCAGCCGCCGACGGGCAGGGCGAGATCGCCCCCTTCGAGATGCGCCACGCAAGCGATGATGCCCGCCATTTCCGGGTCTTCGTCCATGCCGCGCGTGATTGCGGGCCGGATGCCGTCGCCCTTGTCTATGTCATCGAGATCAGCGAGCAGAAGGCGCTCGAGGCGCAGATGGCGCGCACGCAGAAGCTCAACGCCGTCGCCACGCTTGCCGGCGGAATTGCCCATGATTTCAACAATGTGCTGACGGCCATTCTTCTCTCGGCCGACCATCTGCTTCTGCAGTCGCGGGCTTCCGACCCGGAATTCGCCGATCTGGTCGAGATCAAGCGCAATGCCAACCGCGCCTCGGGCCTGGTGCGGCAATTGCTCGCCTTCTCGCGCCAGCAGACCATGCGGCCGGAAGTGGTCGATCTCAATGACGTCATCGGCGACAACCGGATGATGATCGAGCGGCTGACCGGCGGATCGGATATCCGGCTGACGACCGATTTCGCCCGTGATCTGTGGCCGGTCCGGACCGATCCCGGCCAGTTCGGCCAGGTGATCACCAATCTGTGCGTCAATGCCCGCGACGCGATGCCCGATGGCGGCACGCTGACGATCAGCACCCGCAATATCGCCGCCGGCGAGGTCGCAGGCCTTGGCCTGCGCGAGGTGCCGGAGCGCGATTACGTGGAAATCGAGGTGGCCGATACCGGCACGGGCATTCCGCCGGAAGTGCTCGACAAGATCTTCGAACCCTTCTTCACCACCAAGGACGTGGGCAAGGGCACCGGGCTCGGCCTTGCCATGGTTTATGGCATCGTCACCCAGTCGGGCGGTTTCCTCAATGCCGTCTCCGAGGTCGGCAAGGGCACGCGTTTCATCATCCTCCTGCCGCGCCATGTGCGTGTGGGAACCGAGGAGACGGTCGAGGCGCCGAAGGACCACAAGGGCCAGCCGATCGCCTCGGCCTTCTCCGAGGGCAATGAGAGCGACAACGAGGCGCCGCGCGAGGAGGATATGGACCTCACCGGCCAGTCCGCCGTGGTGCTCTTGGTGGAAGACGAGGATGCGGTGCGCCGCTCGGGCAAGCGCATGCTGGAAATGCGCGGCTTCACCGTGCACGAGGCCGATACCGGCGTGCATGCCCTGAAGATCCTGGAAAAGCTGGAAGGCGCGGTCGACATCGTCGTCTCCGACGTGGTCATGCCGGAAATGGACGGGCCGACCCTGCTGCGCGAGGCGCGCAAGCAATATCCGGACCTGAAATTCATCTTCGTCTCCGGCTATGCCGACGACGCCTTTGCGAAAAACCTGCCGGACGACGCCAAATTCGGGTTTCTCCCGAAGCCGTATAATCTGAAGCAGCTTGTGGCGGCCGTGTGGGAGATGCTGCGGGAGGGGTGAGGTTTTTGGGGGAGCTTTCAGGGATTAGGGCGGCTCAAGCCTTTTCGTATGGGGCGACCCTTTGACGACTGCTTTGCGCCGCCAATGCCGCTGCTTAAGCTTTTGAAACGTCCTAACGAAAGCGGCCATTTGGTCGGTTGGGCCTGCTGCGCTTGGACCACAAACTACGATCATGGTCTTCCGCAGTCGCGCTACAAGTAAATAAAGCAACTTGCACAAATAGGAACATGGTGGAAAAATTAAGTTTCGCAGTTGTCATTACCTGCAATATGTAAAACTATCCCATATCATGTCTGCTGGAGGTCGTTGTGCCGTTAGAGATACTCGATCCTGAAAACTCAACGCTCTTCTTGGGTTCTGGTTTTTCGGCCAACGCGACGAACATCGCTAGGAGTCCGGTTCCAGCGGGAGACCCTCTCTTAGAACGACTGGCAGATGAGCTCGAGGAAGATCCTAAAGAATTGGATCTCAAAGCTGCAGCCGATGAGTTTTTAAGTAGGTCGGACCTCAGCTTATTCGAGCTCTTGTACGAAACCTTTACTATATCAAAGGTACTTGACTACCAGCGTGAAATCTTGTCGCTTCCTTGGGCAAGAATTTATACAACGAACTACGATGATCTAGTGAACGTTGTAAAAGGGCCAAATTTCCCGATATTTACGTTCGAGGAACCGCGACCGCGTAAATTGCCGCCGGCATTTGCTGTACATCTTCATGGTTCAATTCGTAGAGCAAATGAAGACAACGCAGCCGGTCAGTTGATCCTCAATAGCCGCTCGTATGATGTCATTGCGCATCAATACCCTGCCTGGTTTGATGAGTTTAAAAGCGATCGACGAACGTTCGCGGCGTGTTACTTCATGGGGTTCAGCCTCAGCGACCACCACATTGCTGGCTTAATGTCCGCCGGAGAGGAGTCTGTTAAACGGACCTTTTTTGTAACCCGTGCAGACCCGAAGCCTAGCTTCGTCAGGCGTGCTTCAGATTACGGCGAGATTATTCCGATCGGGTTTGAAAAGTTCTCCGAACTTTCTAAGACACTGCCAAAGCCTGATCGACCGCAGAATTTAGATGTATTGCAGTCGTTTAAATATCTTCATCCGGGTCTAGATAAAAAAGCAATCGCAGACCCGACACCGGTAGAGGTAATAAATCTGGTAAGCTTTGGAACTTTCAGCCAAAATCGGTTTTTCAATACTAGAGATTATTCAAGTTACGTCGCATCAAGACAAAGGTCGGTGGAAGTTGCACTTGAGTTTCTTAAGGATTCAAAAACAGTTTTAGTGCACTCTAAGCTCGGCAACGGGAAGACTATTTTTACGTCTATCTTGGCGTCTGAAGCGACCAAACAGTATGGCTATGCTTGCCTGCTTTGGCGGCGTGCGGGTCGTAATCTAGCTCAGGATCTCGAAGTTATCGCAGGGCACAATCGCGCTCTCGTGATTTTCGACGACTATGATGCCGCTATCGAGAATATCGAACGCGTTGCCGCTGGCGCTCCGAATGCGAAGTTCATCGTGACCGTAAGAACAGGCCAACAAGAGGTGCGGTTTCACGAGATTGCGCAGCGCCTCCCACCGACGATCAAGCGCGTAAATCTCAATATCTTCGATGATAGAGATCGAGAGCAGCTTCTCGGCATTCTTCGTCGAGCCGGAGCCCACGTTGAGGATCTCGATGAAGTCGTTCGGTCAGCGCAAGAGATTCGCGATATCGTCACGCAGCTCTACAATCATTATGAAATCAGGCAGAAGATCAGCACGGTTGTTGACGGTCTTGCCCCTGAGCCTAATGAGATCATGGTGCTGGCAGCGCTGATTAAGTGGACGGGCGTCGAGATGGATGATGACTATATCCAAGAAGTTGTAGGGCGAGACGTGTACTTGGAGTTGCGGGGAGCGCAAGGAGTTGTAAACGACCTTTTGGATGTTCGCGATGACAAAGTCGAGATGCGCTCGGCGCTGTTGTCTGAGTTTTTAATTCAGCGCATCTTTTCTCTCAAGGATGTATTGGACGGATGCTACCGGATCGCTACTACCTCCACGCGGAGGCGGTATGATCGAGCGCACCGCCGACTTGCTGGAGAGCTGATGAAGTTTTCTACGTTGCAGCGTTTCCTCAAGTTTCGTCCAGCGTCAGACACGGAGCTTGATCAGCATTTTGTGCGGCTGTCGAGGGACAAGGCTGTCAACGACGAGCCTTTGTTTTGGCTTCAGTATTCAATTTTTATGAAAAATTCAGGTGATATACGCAATGCACGAATGTTCCTCGACACTGGTTACGATAGGGCTTCGAAAATTGAAGGTTTTAAGACTTTTCAACTCGATACCCAAGCATTGAGCATATACCTTTTACAGGAAATCGAAAATCAAGACAGCTCCGTCGAAGGTCTCGACGACATTGTCAAAGCCATTGAAACGGTGTCGGACATGATTGCAGATCAGAGTCATCGATATTATGCGATCGAAGTGATCGGGGAAATCCCTGCCTTCGTGGAGATGCGTTCGAAGGTGCTGACGCAATCTGAGAAAGTAGCACTTGTTTTTCAGTTGAATCGCGTTTCGAATTCGCTTGGTGAACTATCCATCGACGAGCAGGTATATTCGGGTTCGGAGCTTATCCGTCGGAAGCTTCAAGCTGCGGTCTCCTTGCTTACCCGCTGAGCGTTGCGTGTTTGGCACGAAGGCCGTTCATCGTCATACTCATTCTCCCTTGTGGCATGAGCAGATTTTCACTGGGTCGGTACATTTGCGCCCAATTTTGTCTTGAATAAAAGCTGCAGGGAGAGATTAACGCCTTCGTAGAATTCCCTATCAGACGTGAATGATCGATCCTTCCTGCGTCTTTCTCGAGTCAAGTCACTCCGGCGTCAGAGAGGACAAAACAAAGGCCGACCCTCAGGCCGGCCCCTGTCGTTTCGCTTGGCCAAAAAATCAACCGATCACAGAACCACCCGATAAAGCGCAAACCCGTTCTCGCCGTCGCCGGCGGTCTCGATCTTGGCGCCCTTCACGTCATCGATATAGGCCTTTGCCCGCGGTCCGGTCTCGAAAACCGCCGTGGTGCCGGGCATCGGGGCGAAGGTCCAGTTGAAGTCGGCGGACGGGTTGATCGTGCCCTGGTCGACGATATAGCGGACGATGACGTCGCGGTTGGTGTCGGGGCCGACGAAGACAATCACATCATTGTCGATATCCGGGAAATTGCCGCCGCCGCCGGCGCGGTAATTATTGGTGGCGACGATGAACTGCTGTTCCGGATCGATCGGCTTGCCGTCAAAGGAAAGGTCGATGATGCGATGGCTGTCCGGATTGGCGAGACTGCCGTCCTTGGCGTAGCGCGCCGGCTTCGCGAGGTCGATTCTGTAGGAAACGCCGTCGATGATGTCGAAATTGTAGGAGGGGAAATCCGGGTTCAGCAGGGCGGCATCGGTCGCGCCGGGCTCCACCTGGTTGAACATGCCCGCCGACATTTCGAGCCATTCGCGCACCTGCGCGCCGTTGATCAGCACGGCGCGGGTGGTGTTGGGGTAGAGATAGAGGTCGGCGACGTTCTTGATGGCGATATCGCCCGCCGGCACTTCCGTATAATAATCCGGGCCGCCGCGCCCGCCGGCCTTGAAGGGGGCCGCAGCCGAGAGCACGGGAAAGTCCTTGTATTCGCTGTCCTTCAGCATCTCCTTCGTATACCAGGTCTGCGCCTTGGAGACGATCTGGACGGAGGGATCATCGGCGACCAGCGAGAAATAGGACTGCAGCGGCGCCGAGGTCTTGCCGACGGGCGTGCGGACATAGTCGAGCGTCGCCTCGTGATCGGCCTCGGCTGCGGCGATCACCGCCGTGTCGGAGACCACGTCGGCGACGACCTTGCGGTCCTCGGTGCGGTGATAGATCGGCCGCGCCTCGGTGGTGAAGTCGACGATCTTCCAGCTGTTGCCGTCCTTTTCCAGGAGCAGGTCGATCAGGCCCATATGCGAGCCCCAGAAGCCGGCCATGGCGGCGGGTTTGCCCTGAAGCGTGCCCTTTTCAGGATCAACGCCGGCAATGCCCTGAAAATCGGTCGGGCCGGGGAAGACGAGATGCTGGTGACCGGTGAAGACCGCATCGATGCCGTCAACGCCGGCAAGATAGAGCGAGGCGTTTTCCATCAGTTCGGCCGGGCCGGTTCCGTCGATGCCGGAATGGGAAAGGGCGACAATGATGTCGGCTCCCTCTTCCTTCATCACCGGCACAAAGGCTTCGGCCGCGGCAACGATGTCGCGGGTATTGGCCTTGCCGGACAGGTTCTTCTCGTCCCAGACCATGATCTGCGGCGGCACGAAGCCGATAAAGCCGACCTTGACCGGGCTCTTGTTGCCGGCGCCATCGGCGATCATCTTTTCCTTGATCAGGTAGGGCCTGAACATCAGGTCGTCATTGCGCGGGTCGCTGGCAAGCTGGCCCTTGGTGAGGTTGGCGCAGACGAACGGGAAGTTCGCGCCGCCGACGACCTTGAACATGAAATCGAGGCCGTAATTGAACTCGTGGTTGCCAAGCGTGCCGACATCATAGCCGAGCACGTTCATCGCCTTGATCACCGGATGGACGTCGCCCTCGTTCATGCCGCGCTCATAGGCGATGTAATCGCCCATCGGGTTGCCCTGGAGGAAATCGCCATTGTCGATCAGCATGGAATTGGCCGATTCGGCGCGGATCGCGTCGATGATCGAGGCCGTGCGCGCCAGGCCCATCGTGTCATTGGGCCTGTCGGCATAATAGTCATAGGGGAACACGTTGACGTGGATGTCCGTGGTCTCCATCAGCCTGAGATGCGCCTGGTTCTCGGCCGCATTGGCGGCGAAAGGGTGGAGCGCGATCAGGGCGGAGGCGGCCGTCATGCCCTTCAGGAGGGCGCGGCGCGAGATCGAGGGCAAGAGAAGGTTCGTGGACATGAGAGCTCCGGGGTTCATCGCTTGCGCGGAAATTTATGGAACGCCATCATCGCTTCGCACCGTCATGTGACAGGCGGTTGACATCCGGCGGGATTAAGCACCAACCTTGGGTCGATTTTGAAACGATCGTGGTACGCTATGTGGAGGGTGTGCCGGCCGTCAATACGGGAGGGAAGTTTGGTAACCAGTTTCACGATCCGAAATGCGGCCCGCGATGACGTGCCGGACATGGTGCGGCTGATCAATATCGCCGGTCATCGCCTGCCGCTGTGGTGCTGGGGCCAGCTGGAGGGCGGGCGGGAAGACCCCTGGCAGGTCGGCCGCACGCTTGCCGCGCGGGACGAAGGGGCGATTTCCTGGACCAATGGCACGGTCGCCACGCTCGGATCGGATGTCGCGGCGCTGATGCTCGCTTATCCGCTCAAGGGCGAGGCACCGGGCTATGGCTGCGAGATCGATCATCCCGTGGTGACGCCCTTGCGCGATCTGAAACGTCAGGCCGAAGGCACCTTCCACATTCATGTTCTGGCGGCCTATGCGGAGTATCGGGGGCGCGGACTCGGCTCCTTTCTGCTCGACAAGGCGGACCGCATCTCGGGAGACAGCGATATCAGCCTGATCGTCTCGGATGCCAACGCGCCTGCCAGGCGGTTCTATGAACGCCTCGGTTTTGAGGAAAGGGCGCGGCAGGCCCTGGTGACGGCGCCCGACTGGCATGCCGACGGTGACGACTGGCTGCTGATGATCAAGAAGCCGACGGCGCGGTGAACGCCTCGTCGACATCGACGTTGAGACGTTCGATGATCGGCCGGAGCGCGAATGAGGAATTGATCTGCACCACATGCGGCAGCGCCGAGAGCCAGTCGCGGTGGATGCGCTCGTAGTCCTTCAGGTCCTTCGCCGCCACGCGCAGGATGTAGTCGTACTGGCCCGAGACCATGTAGCAGACAATGATGTTCGGGCAGCGCCGGACGGCTTCCTCGAACTCGGCAAGCGTGCGGGCGAACTGGCCGGAAAGCGAGATATGGACCAGCGCCGTCATCTTGTATCCAAGCGCATCGGGCGAGATCTTGGCGGTATAGCCCTCGATCACCCCGCTTTTTTCCAGCAGATCAAGCCGGCGCGAACAGGCCGAGGGCGAAAGACCCACGGTCTCGGCCAGCTCGGCATTGGTGATGCGGCCATTGTTTTGAAGCGCCTTCAGGATCGCACGATCGATATCATCCAGGTCCAATTTTCGAACTCCCTGCGAATTTTGTTGTTCTTGTTCGAATAATAGTCTGATTTGGCGGCGAGACAAGCCGCTACCCGCAAGGAAATCCAGCTTTGCGCCGGGTTGCCGTGGCTCCGCGGAGCGCTGGCTCGCCGTCGGCGGGCCTGCCCCGCATATAAAAAGTTATGTTTTCGATATAACGAAAAACTTGCAACCCGCCAATTTCGATCTATGTTTAGATATATCGAAACAATATCGGAAAGGGTTCCCTCATGCATTCTCATTTTCATCAGCACGGCCACGCCATGCGCTTTGCCATGGGGCGCGGGCCCGGCCACGGACCGGGACGCGGGGGCCGCGGCGGCGGTCACGGTTTCGGCGGGGAGGATGGCGGCGGCCGGATCGGGCGGTTTCTCGGCCAGGGTCGCATCCGCTTTCTCGTGCTGCAGCTGATCGCCGACGAGCCGCGTCACGGCTACGACATCATCAAGGCGATCGAGGAGTTGAGCGGCGGCTTCTATTCGCCGAGCCCGGGCGTCATCTATCCGACGCTTGCCTTTCTCGAGGACGGCGGCTATGTCGCGGTCTCGGCCGACGGCAACAAGAAGTCCTATGCGATCACGGAAACAGGCCGGGCCTATCTCGAAGAGGAAGCGCCGGAGGCGGAAATGGCGGTGAAGGCGCTGAAGGCGGTCGCCGAACGCCTCGGCGCGCGCGAGCGCAAACGCGAACGCGCCCGCGGCGGCGACAACCTGCCGCGCAGCGTCGAGGCGGCCTTCCTGAACCTGCGCGAGGTCATCGACAGACGCCTTGAGCGCGATGCCGGCGCCGCGAGCGCGGTTGTCGCGGAACTTCTGGCGATGGCCGAGCGTATCGAGGCCGCCGGCACGGCGATGCCATCGGACGAAACGCCCGACGCGTAAAGACAAGATCCACCCGCTGCGGCCTCACGCGCGGCGGGTGGCTTGCATCGGTTCAGAGCTTCCTGGCGAAGGCGAGCAGTTCGGCATCCGAAAGCGGGGTGATCTCGCTTTCATAGGTGGCGACCGGCGAGAAGCCGAACTGCTGGTAAAGCTGCAGGGCGCGCGGGTGGTCGAGGCTGTTGGTCGCGGTGATGATCTTTTCCGGCTTGTCGGCCCACATCGCCTTCAGACCTTGAAGCAGGAACCACTTGCCGACACCGAGACCTAGCGCCCGCTCGAACAGGCCGAAATGAACGAGTTCGGTGACCCCGTCATCCTGCTGCTGATATTCGTAGAAACCGGCAGGCGCGCCCTCGAGATAGAAGACGGTGATCGTGGTGCGCTGATTGTGGATGTTGGCCGAAAGCTCGTCGTCGTCCATCCGCACCCGGTCCACCCATTCCCAGCGCGTCCCGACCTGGCGATACAGGAAGCGGTAGAAGGGAAGCGGAATTTCCGGCACCCGCATCAGCGCGATATGCAGGTTGGAGGGGGCGATCATATGCGCCTTCGGCGGGGCCGTCATCTCCAGTTCCGTGACATGGATCCGGATCGGCTTCTGCGCCTTGCTCTTGCTCATGCCTCACGCCTTTCCGGTAACAATGGCGGTGTCGTCGCGGCCGCCCCATTCCGACCAGGAGCCGTCATAGAGACTGTTGTCCTCGTGGCCGAGGCTTTCAAGCGCGAGCGTGATGATCGCCGCCGTCACGCCGGAGCCGCAACTGGTCACCACCGGGCGGGCAAGGTCCAGTCCGGCTTCATCGAACAGTGCCTTCAGTTCGTCATTGGAGAGAAACCGGCCGTCTTTCGAGAAAGCGGTCGCAGGCAGGTTTTTCGCCCCGGGCATGTGCCCCGCGCGCATGCCCGGCCGGGGTTCGGGTTCTTCGGCGGCAAACCGGCCGGGGCCGCGCGCATCGGCGATCTGGTGGCTGCCGGACGCGACGATGTCACGCATTGCGGAAAACGATGTGACCCTGTCGGCGGCAAGGCGCGGCGTGAAGGTCGCGGGCTTCGGTTCAGGGCGTTCGGTTTCGACCGGATGTCTGTTCGCCTTCCAGCCATCGAAGCCGCCGTTCAGCACATAGACGTCGCTTGCGCCCATGACCCGCAGCAGCCACCACAGGCGCGGCGCGGAGAAGAAGCCGGGCCCGTCATAGACGACGATGGCGTGGCGTTCGCTGATGCCGCGCTTTCCCATTTCGGCGGCGAAAAATTCCGGCGCGGGCAGGGAGTGCGGCAGGCCGGTCGTCGTATCCGCGATTTCGTCGTGATCGAAGAAGACGGCGCCGGGAATATGACCCTCGGCATATTCGGCCTTGCCGTCGCGGTTATGGGCGGGCAGATACCAGGAGGCGTCGATGACGGAAAAATCGGGCCTGTTCAGGCGCTCGGTCACCCAATCCGGCGAAACGACAAACCGGCTTTCAGCACTCATCTCGATCATACTCCTTGAAAAAACAGAAAGGTTCACGCGCCGAAGCGGATGCGCAAGCGCCGGTTCTCACGGCCCTTCTTCTCGATCTTGCCGATATGGACGGCTCCGATCTCTGCGGTTGAACGCACATGGGTGCCGCCGCAGGGCTGGCTGTCAACCGATGAATTCTCGCCGATGCAGACAAGCGAGATCCGTCCCATGCCCGTCGGCGGGCGGACATTCTTCGATTTGACGATATCGGGATTGGCGGCAAGCTCGTCGTCGCTGATCCACTGCACGTAGACCGGATGATCCTCATCGACGAGTTTCATCATCGCGTCGCTGACCGCCTGCTTGTCGACGGTCTCGCTCATGTCGAAATCGACGCGCGATTCGTCCTCGCCGACGGCGGCGCCGGTGATTGGGAAGGGACAGACGACCGAGAGAAGGTGACAGGCGGTGTGCATGCGCATCAGCTTCAGCCGGCGCGGCCAATCTATCGCAAGCGACAGCTTCTCGCCGGGGGATGGCGGAACCTCGCCTTCCGCGGGAACATGCAGGAAGACGTCCTTGCCGTCGCCGTTCCGGGTCACATCGAGGCGAAGCGTCGAACCGTCGGCGCGAATGGCCGTGCCCGTATCGCCAGGCTGGCCGCCCGAGGTTGCGTAGAAACAGGTCTGGTCGGTTTCGAACGTGCCGTCCTGATGCACCGTCGTGACCACCGCATCGCACCGTTGAAGGTAGAAATCGTCGCGGAAGAGGGTATCAACGGGCATGGATCACTTTCTGGAGCGCTTCCGCTTTCCCCGGATTGCGAAAGCGCTCTACCTCTTTGTTTTTGCGCGTCTCCGGACGGAAAAACCGGTATCCGCTTTCCCGGAAACGCTTAATCTCTTTTTCTTTACGCGTTTCCGGACGGAAAACCGGTATCCACTTTTCCTGGAAACGCTATTCGAACGGTACGGCGATCTCCGTTTGCGCCGTCAGCCATTCCGGCACGGGCAGCCCCTTCTCCGTGAGGAAGCGAGGGTTGTAGAGCTTCGACCGGTACCGGTTGCCATAGTCACAGAGCACGGTGACGATGGTGTGGCCGGGGCCGAGCTCGCGCGCAAGCCGGATGGCGCCGGCTATATTGATGCCCGATGAACCGCCGAGGCACAAGCCCTCATGGACAACCAGGTCGAATATCAGCGGCAGCGCCTCGCTGTCGGCGATGCGGAAGGCGAAGTCGGGCGCAAAACCCTCGAGATTGGCGGTGATGCGGCCCTGGCCGATGCCCTCGGTGATCGAACCGCCTTCGCTCTTCAGTTCGCCATTGGTGTAATATTCAAAAAGAGCGGCGCCTTCCGGATCGGCAATGCCGATCTTGATGTCCCTGTTCTTCGCCTTCAGCCCCATGGCTGTGCCGGCAAGCGTGCCGCCCGAGCCGACGGCGCAGACGAAGCCGTCGACCTTGCCGTCCGTATCGCGCCAGATTTCCTCCGCCGTGGTCTCGATATGGGCATTGCGGTTGGCGGTATTGTCGAACTGGTTGGCCCAGATCGCGCCGTTCGGCTCGCTCTTCGCCAGTTGCCCGGCCAGCCGCCCGGAGAGCTTCACATAGTTGTTCGGGTCGCGATAGGGTTTCGCCGGCACCTCGACGAGCTTCGCGCCGAGCAGGCGCAGCGCGTCCTTCTTTTCCTCGGCCTGGGTCTCGGGAATGACGATCACGGTCTTGTAGCCGAGCGCGTTGGCGACCATGGCAAGGCCGATGCCGGTATTGCCCGCCGTGCCTTCGACAATGGTGCCGCCGGGCGCGATCAGGCCGCTCCGCTCGGCATCGCGGATGATATAGAGCGCGGCGCGATCCTTGACCGACTGGCCGGGGTTCAAAAACTCGGCCTTGCCGTAGATGGCGCAGCCCGTCGCCTCGGAAGCCGCCTTCAGCTTGACCAGCGGCGTGTTGCCGATGAGATCGATGACCGTGTTGTGTGTCGTCATGGTCGTAAAATCCTTGATGTTTGGCCTGCTATGGACCGGACGGGCGGGCCCTGCCAAGGCAAACCATTGCGCGATTGTCCGTGTCGGCGCAAACTGATTTCAGCCCTTGATCTTTTCGAAGGCCGCAAGCGCGCGTTTGCGGGCGGCCTTGTGATCGACGATCGGCTTCGGATAGGTCTCGCCGAGCGTGACCCCGGCTTCCTCCAGTACGGCTTTCGGCGCATCGAAGGGCGCGTGGATGTGTTTTGCCGGCAATGCCGCAAGCTCCGGCACGTACCGGCGGACATAGTCGCCGTCGGGATCGAATTTCTCGCCCTGCAGCACCGGATTGAAGACGCGGAAGAAGGGCGAGGCATCCGCGCCGGAGCCGGCCACCCACTGCCAGTTGGCCGGATTGGAAGCGGGATCGGCATCGACAAGCGTGTCGCGGAACCATTCTTCGCCGCTCCGCCAGTCGATCATCAGGTCCTTGACCAGGAAGGAGGCGGCGATCATCCGCACGCGATTGTGCATCGTGCCTTCGCGCCAGAGCTGGCGCAGGCCGGCATCGACGATCGGATAGCCGGTCTTTCCGCGCGTCCATGCGGCGAGGGCCTCGTCGTCCTCGACCCATTCAAAGCCGTCGAAGCGGTCGTTCCAGTTCTTCGTCGCAAGATCGGGCGCGTGAAACAGCAGATGGTGGCAGAAATCCCGCCAGACCAGTTCCTGGAGGAATTTTTTCCTGTTCTCCGCCGAGAGATTTTTGGCGCGGTTGATCCCGTGCCAGATCAATGCCGGCGAGATCTCGCCGAGCGCCAGATGCGGCGAGAGCATGGAGGTGGCCTCGATATCCGGCCGGTCGCGCGAGGCCGCGTAGTTTTCGGCAAACTCGTCGATGAACCGGTCCAGCCTTTCGCGGGCGCCTCTCTCGCCCGGCGTCCAGAGCGGCTCGAAGCCTGCCGCCCAGTCGGGCTTTCCGGGGTAGAGCCTCCAGTCGGAGAGTGTTTCGCTTTCCGGCTTCGCGTTCGCGGTCGTCAGCTCTTCCGGCGCGTCAAGCGGGTCAGGCACCCTGGCTTCGGCGGAAAAAGCCTTCCAGAACGGCGTATAGACCTTGTAGGGGCCGCCTGTCTTGGTCCTGAACTTCGAAGGCTCGTGCAGAATGTGGCCGGCAAAGCTTTCGGCCTGAACACCCGCGTCCCCGAGCTTCCGTTTCAGCGCCGTGTCGGTCGCGATGCCGTCCGGCGTATAGCGCCGGTTCCAGAAGACGGATTTCGCGCCGGTTTCCTCGATCAGCGCGAAGATGACGTCAGCCGGATCGCCGCTCCTCAGGATCAGCCTGGCGCCGCGCTTTTCATAGGCTTCGGCAAGGCGGGCGAGCGAGCGTTCCAGCCACCAGGCCTGCGCGCCGCCAAGCGCGCCGGCGCTGTCGTCCTCGCGGATGAAGACCGGAATGACCGGCCGCGCGTCTTTGCTGGCGGCCAGAAGCGCCCGGTTGTCGGCGAGGCGGAGATCCTTGCGGATCCAGTAAATGGCAGGTGTCTTGTTCGGCATGGCGTCCCGTCGCGGCGATGAATGGCCATGATGTAGGGCCGGCGTCGCGCGAGAAAAGACCCGACGTCTGTGATTGCTTTCCGGCGTCAGTCCTGCAGGGCGTAGCGGATCGAGCGGATGATGAGGACGGCAGAGGCACAGCCCGGGTCCATCACCCTGTCGGGGTGGGCAAAGGGCAGGGGGTCCGGCCTTAGCGGATCCGGATCCGCGCCAGCAAGCGCGGCGTCGGCGGCATGCGTCAGACAGGCGCCGAGGTCGCCGCCATTGTTTCGTGCGGAAAGATAGGCCGAGAGGGCCGGCTGCCAGGCATCGACCATGTTCTTGTGCGGTGCATTCGCCTGACCATGCGCGATGATCCCGTTTGCCATTGCCTCGAAGGCGCGGTCGAACTCCGCCTCGGTGATCACATGCCGGTTGGGCAGGGTGCTGCCCGCGCGGCGGAAAGCTGAGGCGTAGAGCCGGGCCGAGGCCGAATCGATGGTCAGAAATGTTTCCGCCGCCATGTCGAAAACGCGCGCCGGCGTGACGGAGGAGGGGTCGAGCGCCGCGAGCTGCTGCTCCATCGCCGTGAAGGCGGCCGCCATGACTTCACCATGGTCGCCGTCCCCGGCCACCGCGTCGAGCCGGCTCAGCCAGTGGCTGTTGCGCGACACCGCCGCCGCGATTTCGGAAAACATGCCTATGATCTCGAAGGAGGTAATATCGTTCATGTCCGGAACCAGCCGCTAAATCTGACCGCCGCTGCAGCGGAAGCCGCAATGAGTTTTGAAATATCGGAATTTGCTAAACTATAGGTCCGAACATAAACGAAGATTTCGCATTTGCGAAGACGGGGCGCGCCTGTTTTTGTAAACGGTCAACCTCATCCCGGCTGAATAGTGGCGGCGGTCGTTCGACTGAGGCCGGCTCAGTCGATGAACTCGACCGTGACGCCCGGGCTGACCATGCCGGCCAGTTCCTGCGCGTCCCAGTTTGTCAGGCGCACGCAGCCGTGGCTGGAGGTCTTGCCGATCCTGTCGGGGTCGGGCGTGCCGTGGATGCCGTAGCTCGGCTTCGACAGCGCGATCCAGACATTGCCGACCGGCCCGTTCGGACCCGGATTGATGGTCAGAACCCGGTCATTGTCGCCCTGCTTGAAGTTCTTCTTCGGGTCATAGGTATAGTTCGGGTCGATCGCGATCCGCTCGACGGTGACGGTGCCGGAGGGCGAGGGCGTGTCGTTGGAGCCGATCGTCGCCGGATAGGCGGCAACGAGCCTGCCCTCGGCGTCATAGGCGAACAGCTGCTTGCGGCCCTTGTCGGCGATGATGCGGGCAACGGCGCCCTTCTGCTTTGCGCCGGGGGTAACCACCTTGATGACGGTGCCCGGTCGGGAGAAATCGGCATCGGGGTTGAGCGTCTTGAGGAAAGCTTCATCCATATGGAATTTCTCGGCCAGCATCTCGGAAACAGAAGTATAGGAAAGCGCGGGTAGTTGCGCCTTCTCGCCATAGTCCGAGGGGATGCTCGCGACATAGGGACCGGCCGCGTCCTCGGCGGTGATCGTATAGGTCCGCACGGGCAGGCCGCCCTCGAGCGACAGCGATTGCAGGATTGTCTCCTTGTCCGCCTCCGGGTCGACCGCGCGGCCGCTCTTCTTGGCATAGGCGTCCAGCGCCTTGCGGACATTGTCGCCCATCAGCCCGTCGATAACGCCGGGAGAGATGCCGTTGCGGTCGAGAAACACCTGAAGCGCGACAACATTCATGTCGGCCTTCGCGCTGCTCGTTCTCGCGGCAGGGCGCTCCCCGGAGGTTTCGGGATTGGCCGGCGCCGGGATTTCGGGCGCCTGGGGGAAAGAGGCGCGCGGGCCGTCATTCCAGCGCGGCGGCGGCGTTTCGTCGAAACGGTTCGGGCGCGCGGCGAAGCGGTCGTCGTTCTGCCGCCAGTCCCTGCGG
Organism: Martelella sp. AD-3; assembly: GCF_001578105.1. Classification (GTDB taxonomy): domain Bacteria; phylum Pseudomonadota; class Alphaproteobacteria; order Rhizobiales; family Rhizobiaceae; genus Martelella. Next base: position 1,828,343 of record NZ_CP014275.1, read on the forward strand.
CCCCAGCCGTTGGCCGCCGGGGCCGGCGCGCCGCCATAGCTGTCGCGAATAGCTCGGTAATCGCCGGCAGACATCTCGGTTGCAACCAGATTGCCGTTGCGATCAAGCAGGATCGGCCGCCCCCGGCCGTCCCGGCCCATCACCACGCTGCCATATTCGGGGATGTAGTCGAGCAGGCTTCCGTCCGGCGCGACAAGGAAGATCTGCCGTCCGTTCTTGTAGAGCGGTTCATGCGCATGGGCGGCGGTTGCCGGCAGGGCGAGCGCGGCGATCATCAAGGGAATGGTGTAAAACGTCGCTTTTTTCATGGTCTCGATGCATTTTGTCGCTGTTATTGGCGCGGTGTTTCGCCTAGCGTGGCCTCTGCCTATTCAGGCGCTTGTCAGGTGAACGCTCGCTGAACGCGCTTGTTTCCGTTATCTCGAGACTTGGTTAAAAAGATGATCGAATTTGCCGCCGGTAACGGTCCCCGCGTCTTTCTTGATTCCACCTCCGTCATGGATATCGCCGGCTGTGTCGTCGCCGGCATCGACATCGCGCCGAAGCGGGCGATCCCCGATGACGGCGATGCCCGGATCGATCATTCGCTCGAAGGCTTTCTGTTCACCTGCGGTCCGGACCATATCCGTCATCCCGAACCGGTGGAGGGGGACGAGGGCCGTTTCTTCCCGCTGCATGGCTCCGCCTCAGGTAACGCGGCGGCGGTGAAATCGCTGGAGATCAGCGATATGGGCGCGGAATGCGTCTGCCATATTCCGGTAGCTACCGCCAATGGCGGCGACATGCTGATCGAGCGTCAGTGGACGCTGAACGGGACATCCGGCGTTCTGGAACTCACCGACACCGTGATCAACAAGTCGGATCGCCCGCTGCCGGCGATGATGATGTATCATATCAATTTCGGAGCCAGACACCTTGATGACGGCGTGCGGCTGGAAAGCCGCTCGCTGCCGGAGATATCGCTGCCCTGGCGCTTCGGCGAGGGCGATCACGGCATTTTCTGCGTGCCGGCGGTTGCCGGCGAGGACGGCTGGTCGGCGACGCGGTTCGGCCCGATCGCCGCCCTTGGCGGGCTGTCGTTCCATCTCGAGGTGGATAGCGCGACGCTGCCTTTCTTGCAGGTTTGGCGCAACCAGGAAGCGCCGGCTCATATCGTCGGCATCGAGCCTGCCTCGCATCGCTGGACCAGCCGGCGAAAACTGGCTGAGGAGGGTGCCCTGGCGCCGCTTTCGCCGGACGAATCCCGGACGTTTCGCCTGCGCATCCGCTTTGCCTGAGCCCTTTGGCCCTTGCAATGGCGCGTCTTTGTTTTAATTTCCTGACAAAACGCAAGGAGTGCCGGTATGGATATCCGTCCGATCGATGATTTTTACGCCGTGAGCGAGCAGATCACCCCGGAAGACGTCGCCGAGATCAAGGCGGCCGGCTTCAGGTCCATCGTCTGCCACAGGCCCGACGACGAGGAGGCAGGCCAGCCGGCCTTCGCCGATATCGCCGCCGCTGCCGAGAAGGAAGGTCTCTATGTCGCCCATGTGCCGGTCGGCGGCATGGGGCTGACCCCGGACGCGGTGACGGGCATGGTCGACGCGCTTGATGATCTTGAAAAGCCGGTGCTCGGCTATTGCCGTTCCGGCGCGCGCTCCACCCGCATCTATGAAGAGGCGAAGCGGTTCCGGGGTTGAGTTTTTGTTCCACAATCACATTGGAAAGACGTTGTAAATGACTGTAAAACGTATTGAAATTGGCCCTTTGATGACCGGCGCCGTGGTCCACGGCAACACCGTCTATCTGTCCGGCCAGACCGGCTCGGGCGAGAGTGTGGCCGAGCAGGCGAAGGATTGCCTTGCCAAGGTGGACAGGCTTCTGGCGGCTGCCGGCAGCGACAAGTCTAAGCTTCTGCAGACGCTGATCTACCTGAAGGACATGGGCGATTTCGCCGAGATGAATGCCGTCTGGAAGGACTGGATCGATCCGGAAAACCCGCCGGCGCGCGCCACCAGCCAGGCCGAACTCGCCAAGCCCGAGATTCTCGTCGAGTTTACCGTGACGGCGGCGCTCGACTGATCCGCGACGCCGTTTGGACTGGAATGGCCTGGCGCTCAACCAGGCCATTTTCCCGCGACTTGTATTAAAAACTCTGCAGCCGGCAGGTATCCTGCGTCGGTTTCAACTTTGGGTGATCGGGGGAAGAAATGAAAATCAAGGCAGTTTTGATCGGAATATCGATGATGGCGACTGCGGCGATGCCGGCGATGGCGCGGGAAACCGCGGCGATCCTGGCCGTTAGCTGGCAGCCGGCCTTCTGCGAAGGCCATCAGGACAAGCCCGAGTGCCAGAGCCAGACAGAAAGCCGCTTTGATGCCGGTCATTTCGCGCTGCATGGGCTCTGGCCGCTCGGCGAGAACTATTGCGGCGTTGCGGCGGATGTCCGCGCCGAAGATGAAAACGGGAATTGGAACGCCTTGCCGGCGCTGTCGCTGAGCGATGATCTTCGTCAAACGCTGGAGAAAGTCATGCCGGGGACACAATCCAATCTACAGCGCCACGAATGGGTAAAGCACGGCACGTGCACCAGATTCATGCCGGAAAACTACTTCCAGACGTCTGTGGACCTGCTTGAGCAATTGAACGGTTCGGAGGCCGCCAGGCTGTTTCAGTCGAATATCGGCAGGCAACTTTCGGCCGACGAGATTGCCAAGGCGTTTGATAGCGCATTCGGGCGCGGTGCCAAGGATCGCATCAAGATCAGCTGCGTTGCTGATGGAGATCGCCAGTTGATCGACGAGATCACGATAGGTCTATCCGACAAGTATGCGCCGGGGACGTCTCTGGAAGATTTGATACAGGGCGCCGGCAGGACTGCGATCGGATGCGACGGCGGGATCGTCGACCCCGCCGGTCTGCAATAGTTTCGTCAGAGCGTGCGTGTCTGGGCACGGGCATCGGCTTCCTTGCCCTTGCTCTGGATGGAGTGTTCGCGGGCTTTCAGCGCGTTCCTGACGCGGCTGATGCCCTCGACGCCAAGCGCGATATTGCCGGCGGTGGCGATCTCCTCGCGCAGGTAGACGTCTCCGGTCAGCCGTGCCTCGTCGCCTTCGACGGCAACCTGCACCTCGGTCGCGTCCACAAGGCCGGAGGCCGCCAGCTCGGTCGCGATTGCGTCTTCCCGTTGTGCGCTGTCCTTCCACTCCCCGGTGTTTTCAACCGGTTTGCCGAAGAAAGCTGCTTTCTTGTGCACCATCGTCGCGTCCTTCCTCTTCTCGTTTTTGCGTAAGAAGAAAACGTATGACGGCGGCGATTGTTCAATTCGTGGCCCGATCAAGGCCCACATGGGGCAGGGACAAATCGGTCAATTCTCGCAAGGCGCATTGTTAATGCGGCGTGTTTCGCCTAAATAGCGGCCCAAGAACACAAAGAGCATTTCAAACCGGGATCACGCGGCATATGGCACGTCAGTTCATCTATCACATGGCAGGCCTCAACAAGGCCTATGGCAACAAGAAGGTTCTCGAGAACATTCACCTGTCCTTCTATCCGGACGCCAAGATCGGCATTCTGGGTCCGAACGGCGCCGGTAAGTCGACGGTTCTCAGAATCATGGCCGGCCTCGACAAGGAGTATACCGGGGAGGCCTGGGTGGCGGACGGCGCGACCGTCGGCTATCTGCCGCAGGAGCCGGAGCTTGATGCGGAAAAGACGGTGCTGGAAAACGCCATGGAAGGCGTTGCGAAGAAACAGGCCGTCCTCGACCGCTACAACGAACTGATGATGAACTATTCCGACGAGACGGCCGACGAGGCCGCCAAGCTGCAGGATGTCATCGACAGCCAGAACCTCTGGGACCTCGAAAGCCAGGTCGAAATGGCCATGGACGCGCTGCGCTGCCCGCCGGGCGACGCCAATGTCGTCAACCTCTCCGGCGGCGAGAAGCGCCGCGTGGCGCTCTGCCGGCTGCTGCTGTCGCAGCCCGACCTGCTGCTCCTCGACGAGCCGACCAACCATCTCGACGCCGAGACCATCGCCTGGCTGGAAAAGCATCTGCGGGAATATCCGGGCGCTGTCCTGATGATCACCCATGACCGCTACTTCCTCGACAATGTCACCGGCTGGATCCTCGAGCTCGACCGCGGCCGCGGCATTCCCTATGAGGGCAACTACACCGCCTACCTGCAGGCCAAGGCCAAGCGCATGGCCCAGGAGGGCCGCGAGGATGCCGCCCGCCAGAAGGCGATTTCGCGCGAGCAGGAATGGATTTCGTCCAATCCCAAGGCCCGGCAGACGAAGTCGAAAGCCCGTATCCGCGCCTATGACGACCTCGTCAAATCGGCGGCCGATCGCCGTCCGGGCGACGCGCAGATCGTCATCCCGATGGGCGAGCGTCTCGGCCAGGTCGTCATCGAGGCCGAGGGACTGTCGAAGGGCTATGGCGACCGCCTGCTGATCGACGATCTCTCCTTCAAGCTGCCGCCCGGCGGCATTGTCGGCATCATCGGCCCGAACGGCGCCGGCAAGTCGACGCTGTTCCGCATGATCACCGGCCAGGAAACGCCCGACAGCGGCGAAATCCGCGTCGGCGAGACGGTCGATCTCGGTTATGTCGACCAGAGCCGCGACACGCTTGACGGCGACAAGACCGTCTGGGAAGAGATTTCCGGCGGCAATGACGTGATCAAGCTCGGCAGCCACGAGGTCAACAGCCGCGCCTATTGCGGTTCGTTCAACTTCAAGGGCGGCGACCAGCAGCAGAAGGTCGGCACGCTGTCGGGCGGCCAGCGCAACCGCGTCCACCTTGCCAAGATGCTGAAATCGGGCTCCAACGTGCTGCTCCTCGACGAGCCCACCAACGACCTCGACACCGAGACGTTGGCAGCGCTGGAAGACGCGCTGGAAAACTTCGCCGGCTGCGCCGTGGTCATCTCCCATGACCGCATGTTCCTCGACCGCCTCGCCACCCACATCCTCGCCTTCGAGGGCGACAGCCATGTGGAATGGTTCGAGGGCAACTTCGCCGACTATGAAGCCGACAAGATCAGAAGGCTCGGCCCGGACAGCGTCAACCCGAAGCGGGTGACGTACAAGCGGTTGACGAGGTAACTGAGGCCGGAACAAACAGGTGGCGGGCCTCAGGCTCGCCGCTGGTTTATTGAAACAACGCTCACCCGCTGTGAGGCTGGCCCGAGCTTTCATCGCCACTGCCTTGACGAGCGTGACGTGTTTGCGGGGCAGAGCGCAACGTTCGCGGGACGACCGCCTCAAAGGCCTTGAAATGCCGCCTGGATCCTCGGGTCAAGCCCGAGGATGACACGGTGTGTGTCGGTGGGTGTTGTCAAAAGCAAAAGCCGGAGACGATGCCTCCGGCCTTGGGTTTTTCCGTGTCGTATCGCCATCTTCTGCGTCATCCTCGGGCTTGACCCGAGGATCCAGGCCCCAAGGCACGTCATTTCTGCGGCTGGTCTGGCGAATGGTCACCCATCAGCCAAGCCCTCATCCGCAAAGACCTCACGTCCGCCCGTAGATCAAATCCCGTGCGATGTCCGTCGGCTGGCCGAGGCGGGCCTTGTAGATTTCGTAGTTCTCCATGATGCGCTGAACGTAGTTGCGCGTTTCCGGATAGGGGATCGATTCGATCCAGTCGATGACGAAATCGAGGCTCTTGCCGCGCGGGTCGCCGAAGCGTTCGATCCATTGCGGCACGCGGGCGGGGCCGGCATTGTAGGCGACGAAGGTGAGGATGTAGGAACCGTCAAACCGGTCGATCTGCTCGCCGAGATAATGGGCGCCGAGGGTGGCGTTATAGGCGGGGTCGGTCGTCAGGCGGCTTGCGGAATAGGAGAGGCCGTGGCGGCTTGCCACGCGCTGGGCCGTCGTCGGCAGAAGCTGCAGCAGGCCGCGTGCATCGGCAGGCGAAACGGCGCCCGGATTGAAGGCGCTTTCCTGACGCGCGATCGCATAGGCGAGCGCCATGCCGGAGCCGGAAATATTGGCATCCGTTGGAATGACGCCGATGGGGAAGGCAAGCGCCGCCACATCGATCCCGCGACCATAGGCAATCTTGCCGATCTGCAGCGACAGCGAATGGGTGCGGTCCTTTTCGGCCTGATAGGCGAGGATCGCCAGTTCGCCGGGGCTGGTCAGCTCGTCGGCAAGTGCAAGGTAGAGCCGGTCGGCGCGCCAGCCATGGCCGACCGATTGCAGCCGGTTGATGGCCTGCACGGCGGGGTTCTTCTGGAAACTGGCACGGTCGGCCGGCGTCGGGCTCGGATAGTCGACGTCAAACTGCGTCTGGCCGAGCTTCTGCAGGGCTAGCTGGCCGTAGAAGGTGGTCGGATACTGGCCGGCGCGGCGATAGAAATCGCGCGCATTGCCCGGCCCTCCGGCTTCGGCGGCGCGGCCCTGCCAGTAATAGGAGCGTGCGGCCGAGATCGGCGTCGGCGAAATCTCGACGATCTTGGCGAAATGACCGGCGGCGGTGCGACCGTCATTGAGGCCGCGCAGCGCGATCCAGCCGGCGTGGAAGGCCTCGTCCAGCTGGTCCAGACGCCCGTCGGGCATGGCTGCGGCGACGATCTGGTAGGCCTGGCGCGGATTGCCCTCCTCATAGAAATGGCGGCCGACAATGCGGCTTTCATCCCACCACTGGTCCGGGTTGACGAGCGCCGCCTGGTTGCGCGGCATCTTCTTCAACAGTGCGGCGGCCGTGTCGAAACGGTTGTTCTGCCGGGCGTTGCGGATCTGGATATAGAGAAAGCCCGGATCGCTGCGCCAGGAGGAATGGACGGCGTTGATCAGGCTGTCGGAATTGGACTGACGGCGGATCACGGCCGCCCAGGCATTGTAGAAGGACTGCGCGTTGCCGTATTCGGAGAAGCGCTTGGCCTGGGTCGCGCGGTCGCGGTAGAGCAGGTAGATCATGCGGTTCTTATGATCCTCCTGCGAAAGGATCGAGCCGAAGGCGTTGATGAACTGGTTTTCCGTCGCCGTGTCGAGCGCCCACCCGCTCCAGGCGCGGTTGACGATGTCATGCGCCTTCTGGCGCTGGCCGGTGGCCAGGAGCGCCTTTCCAAGCAGCAGCGTGCCTTCCGACGTCTCCGGCAGGGAATTGCCGAAGGCGGCGATGACGGCGTTTGGGGAAGGGTTCTCATCGGCGAAGGCGCGCTCGGAATGGGCCCTCAAGGCAGAAAGTCCGGGCCAACCCTTCAGTTCCTGTTGCGCCTCGGCGATCTCGGAGGAGGGGACGCCCTTGTCGCCGGAAAGCGCGATCGCCCAGCTGAGGATCTGGTGGTCGAGCGAGTTTTCGGGAAGACGGTTGCGGTCGCGCAGCGCGGTCGAGACGTCGGATTCCTTCAGCGCGTCGAGCCCGTGTTTCAGGATCGAGCTTGAGGCGGGGTTCGCCACGGGCTGGGTGATTGCGCCGGTGATCTCCATGGAGGGCGTTCCGGCCAAGCCATCGGGTCTGGCATAGGGAATGGGGGCGACGGAGGGAAACTCCTGCGCGGCGGCAAGCGCAATGTCGGTCACGGCCACGGAAGCGGCGAGCGAGAGCATCAACAGGGTTTTCTTCATTCGAGCGTCCCGGGAACGAATTCAACAGCGCCTGAAACTATCGGTCTCCTCGGTTAAAATCGGCTTAACCCTGACGAATTTCAAGGGCTGCGGAAGACCCCTCCAATGCCGAACGCAATGCTTGCAGTGCCCCATGTCCGGCATTATGGTGCGTTCGATTTTGAAACAGGAATGCGGCTTTAAAATGAATGCCGCCAGGAGAAGCCGCATGTTCAAGGGGTCCATTCCCGCCCTTGTCACCCCGTTTGCCGAGAACGGAGCGTTGGACGAGGCGGGCTTTGTCGATCACGTCAACTGGATGATCGACGAAGGCAGCCACGGGCTCGTGCCGGTCGGGACCACCGGCGAATCGCCGACGCTCAGCCACGACGAACACCGTCGCGTCGTCGATCTGTGCGTCGAGGCAGCTGCGGGCCGCGTGCCTGTCATTGCCGGCGCGGGATCCAACAATACGCGCGAGGCGATCGAGCTCGCGCAGCATGCGGAAAAGGCCGGCGCGGACGCCGTTCTGGTGGTGACGCCCTATTACAACAAGCCGACCCAGAAGGGCCTTTATGCCCATTTTGCCGCGGTTGCCGAGGCCATCACGCTGCCGATCATCATCTACAATATCCCGCCGCGCTCGGTTATCGACATGCTGCCGGAAACGATGGGCCAGCTTGCCAGGGACTGTCCGAATATCGTCGGCGTGAAGGACGCCACCGGCAAGATCGAGCGCGTTTCCGAACAGCGCATCTCCTGCGGCGCGGATTTCATCCAGATCTCCGGCGAGGACGCCACCGCGCTCGGCTTTGTCGCTCACGGCGGCGTCGGCTGCATCTCGGTGACCGCCAATGTGGCGCCGAAGCTCTGCTGCGCGTTCCAGACGGCCTTGCTGAACGGGGACTTCAAGACCGCGCTTTCCTATCAGGACCGGCTGATGCCGCTGCACAAGGCGCTGTTTCTTGAACCCGGCGTCAGCGGCACTAAATATGCGCTCAAGAGAATCGGACGGATGAGCGACGCCGTGCGTCTGCCGCTTCTCGGCGTGGAGGAACGCACGGCCGGCGCCATCGATGCCGCCCTGCGCCACGCCGGACTGATCGACTAGCGCATCGGTCCGGAAGTTGGATTGAATTCAATAAGTTAGAGCGTCGAGCGAAAAAGCGGAACCCGTTTTTTCGACCGACGCGACAAGGGAAAGAAACGAGATCATCGGGCGCTTCATAATGAGCGCCCCAAGATCTGGACGCAGGCAAGCGCCGCTCAGGCATACGGAAAAGACCATGGCTCCGAAAGGCAGCAAGGGCGACGCTTTCAAGACCGTCGCCGAAAACCGCAAGGCGCGGTTCAACTACGAAATCCTCGACACGCTCGAGGCAGGCCTGGTTCTGACCGGAACCGAGGTCAAGTCGTTGCGCGAAGGCAAGGCCAATATCGCCGAATCCTACGCCTCCGACGAGGACGGCGAGATGTGGCTGATCAACTCCTATCTGCCGGAATATCTGCAGGGCAATCGCTTCAACCACGAGCCGCGCCGCCGCCGGAAGCTGCTTCTCGGCCGACGGGAGATCAACCGGTTGCGCTCGGCGGTCAACCGCGAGGGCATGACCCTTATTCCGTTGAAGCTCTATTTCAATGAACGGGGACTGGCGAAGCTGCAGTTGGCGCTGGGCAAGGGCAAGAAGGCGCACGACAAGCGCGAGACGGTCAAGAAGCGCGACTGGAATCGCGAAAAGAGCAGGCTCCTGAAGCAGCTTGGCTGATAATTTCTTCGCCCTAAGGTTGTTTTTAGGCAGTCTCTGATAACGCTGTCAGTCGTAACACAGCAGAGCCGCGCGCGGTTGCGCGGGTCTGGTCGTCAGTCGTCGAAATCCGAGGAGACAACCTCCGCCTGCCGCTGCGGACGCTCTGAAGGTTCGCGTCCGACTTCGCCGCGCAGCGACACCAGATCGATGAAATGGTCCGCCTGGCGGCGCAGGTCATCGGCGATCATCGGCGGCTGGGTCGACATGGTGGAAACGACGGAAACCTTGCGCCCCTTGCGTTGCAGCGCCTCGACAAGGGTGGTGAAGTCGCCGTCGCCGGAGAAGATGACGAGATGGTCCACCGTTGCGGACTGTTCCATCGCGTCGATCGCCAGCTCTATATCCATGTTGCCCTTGATCTTCCGGCGTCCCATGGAATCGGTGAACTCCTTGGCGGGCTTGGTCACCACCTTGTAGCCATTGTAGTCGAGCCAGTCGATCAACGGCCTGATCGAGGAGTACTCCTGGTCCTCGATCAGCGCGGTATAATAGTAGGCACGCAGGAGGTAAGCCTTGTTGTTGAACGTTTTCAGCAGCTTCCGATAATCGATGTCGAATCCCAGGCTTTTCGAAGCGGCATAGAGGTTCGCTCCATCGATAAAAAGCGCAATCTTTTCGCGCGGATCAAACATGCAAAATACCCTTCACTAAAACCAGTTTTGCGTGGGCCGGGCCCGAATTGCGATAAATAAAGAACCTTCAAAATAAAGGCAGCAGCTCGAAAATGCCAGTCGCACTTTTACGTGATTTAATCACGTATGCGGAAACATTCAACCCATAGTTATATCCCGTGAACGGCCAAAAGCATCGTTTGTTCCGAAACCCCCTGGCGGGATTGAAAATGCGCTCTTGAATTCCGATATGTGAGTCTCTATGAGAGGCATTTCCACAGAAATCACCTAAAAGGACAGTCAATGGCACGTGTCACAGTTGAAGACTGTATCGACAAAGTTGACAACCGGTTCGACCTGGTTCTGCTCGCCGGACATCGTGCGCGTCTCATCTCCCAGGGCGCTCCGATCACTGTCGACCGCGATAACGACAAGAACCCCGTTGTCGCGCTGCGTGAAATCGCTGACGAGACACTTTCGCCCGACGACCTCAAGGAAGACCTGATTCACTCCCTGCAGCGTCACGTCGAGGTGGACGAGCCGGAAGCAGAACAGACGCAGAGCGCTGCTTCCGAGGACGATGTCGGCGCAGAGACCGCAGACCGCCCCGACCAGCCCGAAGCCATCCCTTTCGACCAGATGTCGGAGGAAGAACTGCGCGCCGGGATCGAGGGTCTGGTTCCGCCGGAAAAGGGCGACGACTACTGATTGCCCGTGATGCGGGGTCCATGTGCCCCGCACCGCATTTCCCTTTCCTGTCAGAACGGGCCGCGCCTGACCCGTATTTCGCCCGACCGGGCCTGGTCTTTCAGCCATGATGCGGCAATACGAACTTGTTGAGCGGGTACAGAAATACAAGCCTGACGCCGACATAGCACTGCTCAACAAGGCCTATGTCTACGCCATGCAGAAGCATGGCCGACAGAGGCGCGCGAGCGGCGACCCCTACATCTCGCATCCGCTGGAAGTCGCGGCGATCCTGACCGACCTGCATATGGACGAGTCCACGATCGCGGTCGCGCTTTTGCATGACACGATCGAGGACACGTCGGCGACGAGGGCCGAGATCGACGCGTTTTTCGGCGATGAGATCGGCGCGCTGGTCGAGGGGCTGACCAAGATCAAGCGGCTCGACCTCGTCTCCCGCAAGGCCCAGCAGGCGGAGAACCTGCGCAAGCTGCTCCTGTCCGTCGCCGATGACGTGCGCGTGTTGCTGGTCAAGCTTGCCGACCGGCTGCACAATATGCGCACGCTCTATTACATGCGCCCGGACAAGCGCCGGCGTATTTCCGAGGAAACGATGGAAATCTATGCGCCGCTCGCTGGCCGCATGGGCATGCAGGACATGCGCGAGGAACTGGAGGACCTGTCCTTCCAGTATATCAATCCGGATGCCTACCAGACCATCAAGGGCAAGCTGCAGGACCTCTCCGGCCAGAACGAGGCCCTGGTCAAGAGCATCGAGGACGAACTGAAGGCGCTTCTGCAGAAGAACGGCCTTCAGGAGGTCAAGGTCAAGGGCCGGCAGAAGAAGCCGTTTTCGATCTTCAACAAGATGCAGTCGAAATCGCTCTCCTTCGAGCAGATGTCGGACCTCTACGGATTCCGCATCATCGTCGACGAGGTGGAGACCTGCTACCGGGCGCTCGGACTGGTGCACACCACCTGGCGGATGGTGCCGGAGCGGTTCAAGGACTATATCTCCAACCCCAAGCAGAACGGCTACCAGTCCCTGCACACCACCATCGTCGGGCCGATGCGCCAGCGCATCGAACTGCAGATCCGCACCAAGCACATGCACGAGATCGCCGAATACGGCATCGCCGCGCATTCGCTTTACAAGGACGGCAAGACCCGGAAGGGGCAGGCGGGCGACGAGGAGACCAGCGTCTTCTCCTGGTTCCGCAAGACGATCGAGGCGCTGGCGGAGGGCGACAGTCCCGAGGAGTTTCTCGAGCATACCAAGCTGGAACTGTTCCAGGACCAGGTGTTCTGCTTCACGCCCAAGGGCAAGCTGATCGCGCTGCCGAAGGACGCGACGCCGATCGATTTCGCCTATGCGGTGCACACCAATGTGGGCGACACCTGCGTGGGCGCCAAGGTGAACGGACGGATGATGCCGCTTGTCACCAGGCTCAACAATGGCGACGAGGTCGAGATCATCCGCTCGGGCGTTCAGGTTCCCCCGCCCGCCTGGGAAGGTATCGTGGTCACGGGCAAGGCGCGCGCGGCCATTCGCCGCGCCACGCGGGCGGCGATCCGCAAGCAGTACAGCGGTCTCGGCTACCGCATCCTGGAGCGCACCTTCGCCCGCTCCGGAAAGACCTTTTCGCGCGAGGTGCTGTCGACGGTGCTGCACCGGCTCGGACAGAGCGATGTCGAGGATGTGATCGCCGCGGTTGGCCGCAACGAAATGTCGTCGAGCGATGTGCTGCGCGCTGTCTTTCCCGACCACAAGGACGAGCGCGTCACGATCAAGCCGAGCAGCGAGGAAGGTTGGGTCAACCTTCCGAAAGGCGAGGGCATGGCCTTCAAGCTTCCGGAAACGACGGATGGCGGCGAAGCGGGGGCAGGCTTTCCGCTGCGCGGACTCAACGCCGGAGCGACCGTGCGTTTTGCGCCGTCCGGCGCTGTGCCGGGGGACCGGATCGTCGGCATCGCCGGAGATGACGGCAGCATCACCGTCTACCCGATACAGTCTCCGGACCTGCAGCATTTCGATGACGAGCCCGACCGCTGGATCGACATCCGCTGGGACATCGATTCCACCAACGACAAGCGATTCCGCGCCCGCGTCGGCATCAGCGTCCTGAACGAGCCGGGCACGCTCGCCCGGATCACGGAGACGATCGCGACGCTCGGCGTCAATATCCGCGCGATCCAGATGAAGGTCGTCGCCGAGGATTTCGCCGAGGTGACGATGGATATGGAAGTCTGGGACCTGCGCCAGTTGACGCAGACATTGAACCAGCTCAAGGCGCTCGATTGCGTTGCCACGGTAAACCGTCTTTTCGAATAGCGCGGCAACCGCGAAAATATGGAACTTTCCACGATTTCGCCGCGTCTTTCTGTTAACGCTTGTTGTCTCTCTCGGACATAGCGAACGAGGAAAGGAAGGTTTGCGATGCTGGATCGTCTGACGCGCTTCTTCAAGCGCTTTACCAGTCCCAAGGTCACCGACAAGGAGGTCGACGGCGTCAAGCATGTGATCGACAATATCGACCACAATTTCGACCCCAACCGGCCGACGCCGCAACACCGTTCCGATGAACAGAAGGAAAGTTGACCGGCCAGCCCTCGGCGGGCGACATCTGGCGTGTGAAGCCGGCGGACGGATATGCGCTTGATCCGCCCGGCGCCTTGTTTCGGCCCCGCCGTCGCCGTGCCCGGCGATCGGTGTTGCAGCGGGCGAAGAAACCGTCTACGCCCTTGCAATCCCCCCGCCAGATGTCAAAAGTAGGCGATGCTTTTTAAGAGACGTTCCCAGGCAAACTATTGGCAACGGTTTCGCGCCGCGATCTGGCCCAAGAAGGGCTTCTGGCGCGTGCCGGTCTATCTTTATCACCGCACGGTGCGGCTGAGGGCGACGCCGCATGCGATCGCCATGGGCATTGCGGCGGGCGTCGCCGTCTCATGGACGCCCTTCATCGGCGGTCATTTTCTCTCGGCCTTTCTGCTGGCCTTCCTCTTCGGCGGCAATTACGCAGCGGCGGCCCTCGGCACGGCTTTCGGCAATCCGCTCACCTTTCCCTTCATCTGGCTCTCCACCTGGCGGTTCGGGAGCGTGCTGCTCGGGCGCGATGTCGGCGGGCGCGACCATATCGACCTTGTCGACATGGTCCATCGCTTCGAGCTCTCCGATCTCTGGCGCCCCCTGCTGGAGCCGATGGCCGTCGGCGCGGTGCTGCCGGCGCTTTTGAGCGGCGCCCTGTTCTACGGGCTGACCTATTTTGCCGTGCAGTCCTTCCAGCAGCGGCGGCAGGCAATGCTCGAGGCGCGCGGCAACAAGCCGCAGGAAAACCGGGCCGCCGAGGGCAGCAAGAGCTGATCCGATGCGGAGAACAAGACGATGATCCTCGGAATGGGCAGTGATCTCATCGATATCAGGCGGATCGAGAAATCGATCGAGCGCCACGGCGATCGCTTCACCGCGCGCTGCTTCACGCAGATCGAGCAGCAACGGTCTGACGCGCGACGCAATCGCGCGGCATCCTACGCCAAGCGTTTCGCCGCCAAGGAGGCCTGCGCCAAGGCGCTCGGCACGGGCATTGCCCGCGGCGTGTTCTGGCGGGAGATGGGCGTGGTCAATCTTGACGGCGGAAAGCCGACCATGGAACTGACCGGCCGGGCCGCCGAGCACCTTGCCGGGTTGACGCCGGATGGGATGACGGCGCGCATCCACCTGACGATCACCGATGACTACCCGCTCGCCCAGGCCTTCGTCATCATCGAGGCTGTGTAGAGGCGGCAATTTCGTTTAAAAACATTGCCCGTGCCGCATGGAGGGGCTAAAGCTCAGGCAAACGGACTGCCTGGGTGTAAGAAGGAAACAAAGCGTGGCCGAAGAAGAAGAAAAAAAGGAGAGCTCGCTCTGGAGCAATGTCAAAGTCATTGTTCAGGCGCTGCTTCTCGCTCTTGTCATCAAGACATTTTTGTTTCAGCCCTTCACCATTCCTTCCGGTTCGATGATGCCGACGCTGCTGGTGGGCGACTATCTGTTCGTCAACAAGTTCTCCTACGGCTATTCGCGCTATTCGCTGCCGTTCTCGCCCAACCTCTTCGAGGGCCGCATTTTCGGCTCCGATCCCGATCGCGGCGACGTCGTGGTGTTCCGCTATCCGCCGAATCCGAGCGTCGACTACATCAAGCGCGTGATCGGTCTGCCGGGCGACCGGGTGCAGGTGCAGAACGGCATTCTCTACCTGAACGGCGAGCCGGTTCCGCGCACCGCCGACGGCACCTTCACCTCCGATTACCGCCGGGATCCGGGCCGCGACATCCCGGTCTTCCGCGAAACCCTTCCCGATGGCGTGAGCTACGATACGCTCGACGAGATCCGCAATTCGCCGGGCGACAACACCCGCGAATTCATCGTGCCCGAGGGGCATTACTTCATGATGGGCGACAACCGCGACAATTCGCTCGACAGTCGTTTCGATGTCGGCTTCGTGCCGGCGGAGAACCTCGTCGGCCGCGCCAGCCTGATCTTCTTCTCGCTCGGCAACGACACCTCTTTCGCCGAGATCTGGAAATGGCCGTTCAACATGCGTTGGGACCGCCTGTTCAAGGTCATCGGTGGCTGAATGGCGGCACGGGACGCACGAGAGGAAGACGTCGATGCGCTGGCGAGGCTGATCGGTTTCGAATTTTCGGATCGGGAACGGATCGCGCGGGCCCTGACCCATTCGAGCGCGCGCAGCGGCAAGGACGGCAATTACGAACGTATGGAGTTCCTCGGCGACCGCGTGCTGGGGCTGGTGATCGCGGAAAACCTGTTCAAGCTTTTCCCGACAGCGAGCGAGGGCGAGCTTTCCGTTCGTCTCAACCAGCTGGTGAGCGCGGAGGCCTGCGCCCGGGTCGCCGACGATCTCGGCCTGCACCGGTTCATCAAGACCGGTCAGGACGTGAAGAAACTGACGGGCAAGCGCGTGCTTTCGATCCGCGCCGACGTGGTCGAGAGCGTGATCGCGGCGATCTATATGGAGGGTGGCCTGGAGCCCGCGCGCCGCTTCATCGAGACGCACTGGAAGCCGCTGTTCGAGGACGGCGTAACGCTCAGGCGCGATGCCAAGACGGAACTGCAGGAATGGGCGCATGCCAATCACGGCGAAACACCGGTCTATCACGTCGAGGACAGGTCGGGGCCGGATCATGAGCCGCGGTTTACTGTCAAGGTCACTGTGAAGGGCGTCGCGCCGGAGGTCGGCGTTGACCGCTCCAAGCGCGCGGCCGAGCAGGTTGCCGCGACAAAGCTCCTGGAGCGCGAAGGCGTCTGGACAGCCGGGAGTTGACGCTTCTCGCATTCATGAATGCGTTTAGTTTGGCGTAACAATATACTGAATTCAAAATGTTTTATCGTCTTTCGCTTTCTGGCGTGAGCCGCAGGAGAAACAAATGACAGACGAAGAAACTGGTGCAGAGATAGCCGCGACCCGCTCCGGCTTCGTCGCGCTGATCGGCCCGACCAATGCCGGCAAGTCGACATTGGTCAACCGGCTCGTCGGCGCCAAGGTCTCGATCGTCAGCCACAAGGTGCAGACCACGCGGGCGACGTTGCGCGGGATTGCCATTCATGACAATGCCCAGATCGTTTTCATGGATACGCCCGGTATCTTCAAGCCGCGCCGCCGGCTGGACCGCGCCATGGTGCTGGCGGCCTGGAGCGGCGCGCGCGATGCCGATCTCATCATGATGCTGATCGATGCCGAGCGCGGACTGAAGGGTGATGCGGAAGCCATTCTGGAGGGCCTGAAAGAAGTCCGCCAGCCGAAGATCCTGGTGCTGAACAAGATTGATCGCGTCCGCCACGAGGACCTGCTGAAGCTTGCGGCGGCCGCCAACGAGGCGATCGGTTTCGAGCAGACCTTCATGATCTCGGCCACCAATGGTTCGGGTTGCGACGACCTGATGGACTATCTGGCGAAAGCCTTGCCGGAGGGCCCATGGTACTATCCCGAGGACCAGATTTCCGATCTGCCGATGCGCCAGCTGGCCGCGGAAATTACCCGCGAAAAGCTCTTCCTGCGCCTTCACCAGGAGCTGCCTTACTCCGCCCATGTGGAAACCGAGAAATGGGAAGAGCGCAAGGACGGCTCGGTGCGCATCGAGCAGGTGGTCTATCTGGAACGCGACAGCCAGAAGAAGATCGCGCTCGGCAAGGGCGGCGAGGCGATCAAGTCTATCTCCATGGCCGCCCGCAAGGAGCTGTCCGAGATCCTCGAACAGAAGGTCCATCTGTTCCTGTTCGTCAAGGTGCGCGAGAACTGGGGCGACGATCCGGAGCGCTACCGCGAGATGGGGCTCGACTATTCGCAGTGAAAGCCGGGCGGTGTGAGCAATGGAATGGCAGGACGAAGGCATTGTTCTGGGCATGCGCCGCCACGGCGAGACCAGCGCCATTGCCGAGGTGATGACGCTTGCCCATGGCCGGCATCTGGGGCTGGTGCGCGGCGGACGCTCGCGCGCCATGCGGCCAGTTCTGCAACCCGGTAACCGGGTCTCGCTCATCTGGCGGGCCAGGCTTTCCGAGCATCTCGGCGAGTTCCGGGTAGAGCCGCTCAGCCAGCGTGCTGGGCTCCTGATGCAGTCGGCAACCGCGCTGCACGGCATGCGGGCCATGGCGGCGCTGCTGCGCCTGCTTCCGGAACGCGATCCGCACCGGCACCTGTGCGAAGCCGTCGAGGTGATCATCGCCCATCTCGATGACCCGGCATCGGCGGGTGAGCTTTTCGTCCGCTTCGAACTGGCGCTTCTGAACGAACTCGGTTTCGGGCTTGATCTGGCGCGCTGCGCCGCCAACGGTTCCGTGGTCGATCTTGTCTATGTGTCGCCGAAATCGGGCAGGGCGGTGTCGCGGGATGCCGGCGCGCCCTATGCCGACCGGATGCTGGCGCTTCCGGATTTTCTGAGGACCGATCTCAACGAGGCCGCCGATCCGAATGGTCTTTCCGCTGGCTTTCGTTTGACCGGTTTCTTTCTCGATCGTCACGTCTACGAACCGCGCGGGATCAAGCCGGACGGCGCCCGCGACAGTTTCATCGCGGCAACGCTGAAGGCGCTGGAGAGACAGGAAACGACCTGAACTTCAGCCCCGTCGCTTCAGCGGCCAGCGCTCGTCCCGCGTTCCGGAGACTTTCACCGCATCGCCGACGCGCAGCAGACCTTCGCCGCGCGGCACGGTGTTCCAGCCGAACAGCGGTCCGGGCACACGCCTGTCCGCCGACATGCGGATCCGACCCATTGCCGGCAGCGGATTGGCGCCGTCGCGCGATCCGGTCGCCTGGTCCTGCGTGGTCATGATGCAGCGTGCGCAGGGCTTGACGAAGTCGAAACGGATGCCGGAAATCTCTATGCCGGTCCAGCCGTCCTCCGCCCAGGCTTCCGCGCAATCGAGCACAATATTCGGCCGGAACCGCTCCATGCCGACCGTCTCGGCCCCGTGGGCCCTAAGATCGGCATTGAGCGCGGCGAGCGAACCCGTTGTGGTCACCAGAAGCTGGAAGCCGTCGGCGAAGGACACCGGCGTGTCCGTTTCAACCCAGTCGCGGCTTGCGACGCGGCGGGCAGAATCGTCAAAGAAGGCAAGGCGAACCGGGCGATCGAGCCATTCCGAGAGCGTCTCATCGACGTCTTTCGAGGCGGTTGCGGCATTGACCGTGTCCCTCCAGACCGCGACATCAAGCCTTTCGGCGGGAAAAGGCTCGGCGAAAACCGGCTTCCTGCCCTCCATTTCCAGAACAAGCCCATTGTCGTTCCGGTGAACGGAAAGGCGGGCGAGGGCCGGCAAATCGCGCTGGGTGATGAACTGTCCGCCGGGATCGGTCAGAAGCGCGGTCCTGTCGCCGACAAGCCCCGACGGGCCGCACATGGCCTCTTCGAGCGCGATGCCCCGCGCGCTTTTCAGCGGATAGACGGTGAGGGCGGCAATCTTCATGTGAGGCTCCGGCATGGGCGAGAGGCGAAAAAAGAAGCCGGCGCGAGGCCGGCAACTTCGATCCAGAACCTAGCTCTTTTCCGCGGGCTTGTCTGTGGTGTCTCCGACCTTTTCGAGCGGCTTTTCCTCCTCGTCCAGGGTCGAGAGCGTGACCTGCGGGAAGGGAATGGAAATGCCGGCCTCGTCGAAGGCGAGCTTCGCATCCCGGGTCATGATGTGGGTGGTCTTCCACCAGACGGATCCCGGGGCCCAGTAGCGCATGGCCACCACGACGGCGCTGTCGCCGAGCTCCTTGACGAAGGCGTAGGGCTCGGGATCGGCGAGAACGTTCTCGTTGTTCCTGGCGAGATCGAGCAGGATCTCGATCGCCTTCTTCAGGTCGTCATCATAGCCTATGCCGATGGCAAGCTCGTGCATGCGCTGGGTGACGCGCGAATAATTGGTGATCGAGACGTTCCAGAGCGTCGAGTTCGGGGCCAGACGGAAGAGGCCGTCAAACGTCTTCAGTTCGGTGGCAAACAGGCCGACTTCCTGCACCGTGCCGTCGATCGAGCCGGTGCTGATATATTCGCCGACGCGGAAGGGGCGCAGCACGAGAAGCATGATGCCGGCCGCGATGTTCTGCAGCGTGCCCTGCAGGGCGAGACCGATGGCCAGGCCGGCGGCGCCGAGAGCGGCAAGGATGGAGGCCGTCTGCACGCCGAACTGGCCGAGCACCATGATGATGACGATGGTCAGTATGCCGTAGCGCCCGATGTTGCCGAAGAAACCGGCAAGCGTACGGTCGACATTCTCGAATTTCAGGAATGCGTTCTTGATCGACCGCTGCACCAGCGCAGCCACGATCCAGCCGACGATCAGCAGGATGACCGCGCCCAGAACCGAAAATGTGTAGGTGATGACCAGCGCCCACATCGCGTTGGCGAAATCGCCAGACGCCTTGAACATGTCGCCGACCTGTTGCTCTATACCATCCATTGAAAATGCCTTGTCTTGGGAGGTTCGCGTTGGGTTTCTGCCTAGCTAGGGCGTTTTCAGCGTAAGTCCATGCTACGAAAACTTGAGCGATGCTGCAACTTTGCCCTCGTCGCCGAGGCGCCGCTCCGGCGCCAGCACGAAGGGAAGGTTCAGCCGACAGTCGCGCCCGCGCCCGATTGCTCCGACCGCCTCGACGAGACGGCCCTTGCGGCCGAGCGCCTCGTCTCCAAGAGCAATCAGACGGGCATTCGGGGTGGCAAAGGGCGATGCCGCCCGCAGCGCTCCGGCCAGCGCGAAATCATTAAGCGCGGGCGCGCGCGCCAGCATGGCGATCAGCGCCGCGGCGGGAGAGCGCGAAACGCCCATCCAGCAATGGATGAGCATCGGCCCGTCAAAGGCACGGGCAAAGCGGATGACCTGTTCGACATGCGAAGCCTCCGGCGCGACGAGTTTGCCGCTGCCGGCAAAGGCGATATCGTTCATCCGCAGCGTGAGATGCCGGGACGGGTCGATCATCCCCGGACGGGCGAAATCATGGCCGTTCGCCATCAGGGACAGCATCGACCGGCATTGATGGCGGGCGGCCATCTCGCCGATGCGGGCAAGCGGACTGACGACGATCGCAGCGCTCATCCGGCGCTCCCCTTCGCCGTCGCCTCCCGGTTGGCGCGCTCGGCCTCTATCTCTGAGAACCGTGCCAGAAAGCGCGTCTGGGCATCGGTCGTCGCCATCGGCTCGATCGCGAGCATCTCGATCGACACCCCGTTGGGCTCGCCGAAAAAGCGCTTTGCCTCGGCGCGCGAAAAGCCGGCAAGGGTGATCGCCTCGAAATAGGCGGCGATGCGGTCGGCAGCCTTGATTCGCGCCTTCAGCGTGCGCGAGGGATGCGGCGGCAGGCCGAAGCGCAGGTGGACGGCCGATTCCAGCCGCTTCTCGACGCTCTTGTATCCGCCGCCGACGACCGCCTTGAACGGAGAGATCATGTCTCCGATCACATATTCGGGCGCATCATGCAGAAGCGCCATCTGGCAGTCCTCGGGACTGGCCTTGTGGCAATGGAGGAAGATCGTCTCGACAACAAGGCTGTGCTGGGCAACGGAATAGGCGTGGGCGCCGACCGTCTGGCCGTTCCAGCGGGCAACGCGGGCCAGCCCGTGGGCGATGTCGGCGATCTCCACATCGAGGGGGGAGGGATCGAGAAGGTCAAGGCGGCGGCCGGACAGCATGCGCTGCCAGGCCCGGGCATCGGTTCTAGCCATGGTCATTCGCTCTCCGCGCCGCTCGCCTCGAGCGATATGCCGCTCCAGGCATATGGCGTGACGCTGACCGGCAAGCCGGCGACGGCGACATCGCCGGCGGCCGCCGCGATCCGGTCGATGCGCACGATGGCCATTGCGACATGTCCGCTGACCGAGCCGAGACTGCCGGCGCTCTTGCCGCCGGCCTCGACCGCGCCCTGATCCGTGTTGAAGGGCTCCGAGGCCTCCAGCCTCACCAGCCTTCGCCGCGCTGTGCCGCGATGCTGCATGCGCGAGACCACTTCCTGGCCGACATAGCAGCCCTTGCGAAAGTTGAGGCCGCCGTTCTTGTCGTAGAGAACGTCATGGGGAAAAACGTCTTCGGCGGCAAAATCCGCGTGCATCTCCGCCGCGCCGGCTTCGATCCGCAGGGCGGTATAAGTCTCGGGATCATCCGCTGCGCCGTCCAGCCGATCGGGCAGGCGGAAGAGCGCGACATCGGAGAGCGAAAAGCGCCTGTCCGCAACAGCGCCGTCCGGAATAGTGTCCTCGCCGACGATCGCCGTGGCGCCGTCATGAGCCGGCGTGCCGATCGTCACCTTGGCGCGTAGCTTGTAGAGCATCAGCCGCTTGGCGAGCGTGGCCTGGTCCTCGGCATGGGTCTCGATCAGAAAGCCGTCCGGTCCGCGGGAAATCAGGAAATCGAACATGATCTTGCCCTGTGGCGTCAACAGCGCGCCGGGCCAGGCCTCGCCGGGGACAAGCCCCTCGATATTGGTGGTGATCAGGTTCTGCAGAAACGCTTCGGCGTCTTCGCCCTCAAGCGTGATGAAGGCTCTGTCCGGAAGGTGGATCAATGCCATGGTCGTCCCTTTCATGCGCGGCGCGGACCGAATCGCGATCCGATTTGTCACGCGCGAAGCGGCATTCGTCAATTCGTAGAGGCGGGCGGTTCGGCAGCCAGGCCGGGATTACTGGAGGATGCGATCGGGCGAGAACTCACCGGCCAGCATGCGTTCGCGCAGCGATTCCAGCATCGCCTCCGCGCCTTCCTCGCCGATCATGCGGACGGTTTCACGCATGGCGAGCGCCAGCGCCGCATCGGCGATGATCTCGGGTTCGATGCCGTCGGCAACGCCGTCGGCCCAAGCTTCGTTCTGGTATTCGAGAGCCGCCTGCATCTTTTCGCGCACGATCATGTCGTCGATTTCGTTGGCATTCGGCTTCATCTCTGTTCCTTGCTGGCTTCTCGTTCTTGGTCGTTCGGTCACTACCGTATCAACATTTTGGTCGTTCTGTCAGCGGCGCTGCCATAAAAAGTGAACAGCCGGTTAACGCGCCGGCATCGCCGCGATCGTTGCCGCGTCGCTGTGACGCCCGCGCCACAGTTCAATCCGGCGATGCGAGCCTTTCGGCGCATTCGAGCACGCTGGTCGGCACGTTCAGGGCGCGGATTTCCTCAAGCGCGTACCAGCCGAGGTCATCGGCATCGTCGGCAGCGGCCGCGACGGCTGCCCCGTCGACATCCGCGAGAAAGACGCTGAGCCGGTAGAAGCTCGTGATGCGCCCATCGTCGTCGCGGTCGATCAGGTCGTAGACGGCATATCTTCGGGCGGACGCGGCAACAAGCCCCGTTTCCTCGGCCAGTTCGCGGATTGCGGCCTGTTCGGCCGTCTCGCCTTCCTCTGCCTTGCCGCCGGGAAAGGCATACATCGCCTGCGCCGGCGGATTGGCCCTGCGCACGAGCAGGAATTTCTCGCCGCGTCTGACGATCACGGAGGAGGCGGGTTTGGGTGAAACGGTCATGATAGTCCTTCCGGCATGCGTTGACGGACCTTGTCTTCCGCCGCGCAAGATGAAATCTATTCAGAATGTGCGGACGTTTCGGATTGATAACAAGCCCAGAGGCGACAGCGGAAGCCTTCGATCTGACCGGGATCGACCCGTTTCCGCCGCGCTACAATATCGCCCCCTCGCAACCGATCCTGATGGTGGTCAACGCCTCGGAACTGACCGGCGGCGGTCAAGGACGGACGGCGCTTCTGGTGCGCTGGGGGCTCATTCCCGCCTGGGTGAAGGATGGACGGGACTTCCCGCTTCTTTTCAATGCGCGCGCGGAAAGCGCTGCGGAAAAGCCGGCCTTTCGCGGCGCCATGCGCCATTTCCGCGCTCTGGTGCCGGCAAGCGGCTTTTTCGAGTGGCGCAAGACCGGAGGCAAGGGCACGGCCCAGCCCTACTGGATCCGCCCGCGCCATGGCGGGATTGTCGCCTTTGCCGGCCTGATGTCGCCCTGGCAGGGCGCGGACGGCACGGAGCTTGATACCGGCACAATCCTGACGACCGAGGCAAGCGGCGTTGTGGCGAAACTGCATGACCGCTCGCCGGTGATCATCATGCCGGAGGATTTCGACCGCTGGCTTGATTGCCGCGATCTCGAGCCGCGCCATGTGGCCGACCTGATGAAGCCGGCGCCGGACGACTTCTTCGAGGCCTTTCCGGTTTCAAAGGCTGTCAGCAATGCCCGCAATCTGGGCGCGGACCTGATTGAGCCCATCGGACCCGCGCTTCTGCCGGACGCGCCGGAGCCGGGACCCGGCGAACAGATGGACCTCTTCTGAGGCGCCCGCTGCCGGAAGGTCGGGTCAGATGTCGAGATCGAGCCGGTTCTTGCGCGGATGGTCCGGATCGTCCTCGTCATCGCCGTCCTCCTCCATCACCAGCGTGCCGTATTTCGAGTGCCAGGCGCGGGCGCCGAGCGGCAGGGCCGCAAGGTAGAGCGCCGAGCCAGCAATCATCATATGCCAGGTATAGGCCACGAGAAGCGCGACCGAGAGCACGGCCAGCAGCATCATCGGCAGCGCGAATTCGCGACGGACATTGAGGCCGAGGCTCTTGCCCGACCAGACCGGCAGGCGGCTGATCAGGAGGAAGCCGATGAGAACCGTATAGAGCGACGCGGCAAGCGCGATGCCGCGGCTCGGCTCCATGCCGAGAAAGCCGAGATAGACCGGCAGAAGCACGATGATCGCGCCCGCAGGCGCAGGCACGCCGACGAAATACTCGCCCTGCCAGCTGGCCTTGCGCTTGCGGTCGGCCATCACGTTGAAGCGCGCAAGGCGCAGCGCGGCGGCAATCGCATAGAGCAGCGCGGCGATCCACCCGGGCGTTCCGGCATTGTCCAGCAGATAGATATAGGAGACGAGCGCCGGAGCGATGCCGAAATTGACGATGTCGGCAAGCGAATCCATCTGCTCGCCGAATTTCGAAGATGCCTTCAGAAGCCGCGCCAGCCGGCCGTCGATGCCGTCGAGAAAGGCTGCGATCAGCAGCATCATCACGGCTTCGGGGAACTTCCCCTCGATCGCCTGCCTGATGCCGGAAAGACCGGCACAGATGGCAAGGACGGTGACGAGATTGGGGAGGATCAGGCGCAGCGGAATTTCGCGCAGACGCGGACCCCGGCCGGACAGATCCGAGCCGGATGTCTTCCGCGTCGCGAGGGGGCCGTCGGTCTCATTCTGACCCATCAGATCCGCCGTCCGGCCACGGGCAGTTCAAAGTCACCGAAAACGGCGAGAACCGTTTCGCCCGCAGTCGCCGTCTGACCGACCGCGACGCGCGGCGTGGCGCCGGCGGGAAGGTAAACGTCGAGCCTGGAGCCGAAACGGATAAGGCCGAAACGCTCGCCCGCATCGACCACATCGCCGTTTTCGACGAAGCAGACGATGCGGCGGGCGACGAGACCGGCGATCTGGACCACGCCGATGGCCCCATGGGCTGTTTCCAGCACCACGCCGTTGCGCTCATTGTCCTCGCTCGCCTTGTCGAGTTCGGCATTGAGGAACTTGCCCGGGCGATAGTGAATGCCGCGCACCGTACCGGCCATGGGGGCGCGGTTCACATGGCAGTTGAACACGTTCATGAACACGCAGATCCTGAGCATCGGCTCGCTTCCGAGACCCATTTCCTGCGGCGGGATCTCCTCGCTGACGGAGGAGACGAGACCGTCGGCAGGGCTGATCACGATATCGTCATCCTGCGGCACGACACGCTCGGGATCGCGGAAGAAATAGGCGCACCAGAGCGTGGCGAAGAGGCCGATCCAGAACAGCGGGTCGGCGATCCAGCCGAGAATGAGCGTCGCGACCAGAAAGATCGCGATGAAGGGATAGCCCTCCTTGTGGATGGGTACGATCGCCTTCCTGATCGAATCGAAAACGGTCATCTTAATCCTTGGCTCCGGGGCGCGGTTTCGCGCCGTTCCTGTGGTTGACGCGCGGGAAGCTTACAGGTTCCCCCGTGTCTTGAAAATGGTTCTCCGCGGTGGCGGGCGCGGGCGGTCAATTGGCCGGATCGAGCCGCATGATTACGCCCATATCGTCGCTTTCCCGCACTTCGCGCAGGTGTTCCTCGGCAAGCGTCGCTTCCCTCTGGCGTTCCCACATCTGCGCATAAAGGCCGTTCATGGCGATCAGGTCGTCATGGGTGCCGCGCTCGGCGATCTCGCCGCGTTTGAGGACGATGATCTCGTCGGCGCCGATGACGGTGGACAGCCGGTGGGCGATGACGAGCGTGGTGCGATTTTTCGACACCACGTCGAGGGCGGCCTGGATTTCGCGTTCGGTATGGGTATCGAGCGCCGAGGTCGCCTCGTCGAGCACGAGAATCGGCGGGGCCTTGAGGATCGTCCGGGCGATGGCGACGCGCTGTTTCTCGCCGCCGGAGAGCTTCAGTCCGCGTTCGCCGACCTGGGTGTCGAAACCTTCCGGCAGTTGCCGGATGAAATCGCCCACCTGGGCAAGTTCGGCCGCCGCATTGACTTCCTCGTCGGTCGCCGACGTCCGGCCGTAGCGGATATTGTAGGCGATCGTGTCGTTGAACAGCACGGTGTCCTGGGGCACCATGCCGATCGCTTCCCTGAGCGAGTGCTGGCGGACCTCGCGCAGATCCTGTCCATCGATGGTGATCGCGCCCTCATTGACGTCGTAGAAGCGGAAAAGCAGCCTCGAGATCGTCGACTTGCCCGCGCCTGTCGGCCCGACGATCGCCACCGTCTTGCCGGCCGGCACCTCGAAGGAGACGCCCTTGAGGATCGGCCGCGCGGGATCATAGGCGAAGTGCACATCCTTGAAGGCGATCGCGCCCTGGCGGATCTGCAAATCCTCGGCATCGGGCTTGTCGGTGATTTCCGGGTCGACCTCGAGGATGTGGAACATCTCCTCGATATCGGTCAGGCCCTGGCGGATTTCGCGGTAGACCGAGCCGATGAAGTTGAGCGGTATGGCCAGCTGGATCAGCATCGCATTGACGAAGACGAAGTCGCCGATCGTCTGCGTGCCGTTCTTCACCGCGATTGCCGAGAGAACCATCATCACGGTCATGCCGGCGCCGAAGATGACGCCCTGGCCGAAGTTCAGCCAGCCGAGCGAGGTCCATATGCGGGTCGCCGCCGTTTCGTAACGGGCCATGGAGGCGTCATAGCGGCTGGCTTCCATGTCCTCATTGCCGAAATATTTGACGGTTTCATAATTCAGCAGCGAGTCGATTGCCTTGGTGTTGGCGTCGGTGTCGCTGTCGTTCATCTGCCGGCGGATGGCGATGCGCCAGTCGCTGGCCTTGATGGTGAACCAGACATAGAGCACGACGGTAACGGCGGTGATCGCCAGATAGTCGAAGCCATAACCCCACCAGAAGATGATCGCGACCAGGACGAATTCCAGCACGGTCGGCAGCGTGGCAAGGATGGTGAACCGGACGATGGTTTCGATGCCCTTGGTGCCGCGCTCGATGATGCGCGAAAGTCCGCCGGTCTTGCGCGACAGGTGGAAGCGCAACGCCAGCTGGTGCATGTGGACGAAGACGCGGTGGGCGAGCTGGCGCACGGCATATTGGCCGACGCTGGCAAACAAGGCGTCGCGCAGCTGGTTGAAGCCGAGCTGGCCGATGCGGGCGAGGTTGTAGAACAGCACCAGCGTGATCGCGCCGAACAGGAAAGCCGGCAGGATGGTGTTGATCTCCAGCTCGCCGGTCAGCGCATTGGTGGCCCATTTGAAAGAGTAAGGAACCAGGAGAAGAATGAGCTTGGCGATCACCAGGGCGATTGTCGCGTAGACGACGCGCTGCTTGAGATCCGGGCGGCTGGACGGCCAGATATAGGGCCAGAGATTGATGATGGTCTGGAGCGGATTGGCTGAATCCGCTGAAACGGTTTTCTGGCGGTCTGCCATGGTAATCCCCCGGCTCAAGGCGGGTTTGCCGAGCCAAAACAAATAAGGTTCAAAGACGGGAAAACGACGCACGGGGCGTCGTTTTGTCCTGCGAGATAGGGTCGCCTGCGACCGATTGCAATGCCGGCAGGGCGTGTTTGCCGCAATTGCGCCTTATTGGTCGGCCGGCGGAAGCTGGTATTCCGGGCCAACCGGCATGCCTTCCAGCAGGCGGCGGTGGATGGTTTCGGCCTCGCCGTCCGGCAGTGGTTCGACGGGTACGGAAAAGACCTGTCCGGGAAGAATGAGGTCCGGATTGACGATCTGGGTTTCGTTGGCAAGATAGATCGTGGTGTAGCGCACGCCGCGGCCGTAGACCCGGCGCGAGATCCGCCACAAATTGTCGCCGCGGCGGATGATCACGGCGTTATCGCTGCCCTGAAGCTGCGGCTGGACAAAGGTCCGGGTGCCGTCCGTCTGCTCGGCGCTGGTGCCGTCGGCATCGGTCGAAATCGCGGCGATCTGGTTGCCGGGCGGGCGGTCGAAGGGCACCACGGCGCGGGCGACGACCCGGCTGTCGGCGTCCAGCATGTCGACGCGGATGGTGTGGAGCCCGACGGAGACATCGGTTTTCGCCTCGAGAACGTAATTGCCCTCGACATTGACCGAGCCTTCGGCAACGAGCGCATCATCGATATAGCCGCGAATGGTCGCGCCGATCTCGCCTTCGCCGGCGACGAAGAGCGTGTCGCCCTCGATCTCAACCGCCTTGATCGAAACGGTGACGGCGACCGGCTTCCGGTCGGAGACGGGCTTCTGCTCCGCCGTGACCGCTTCGGCCGTCTCGCTGTCGCCGCCGCGCGTTTCGACGTTGACGGCCGGAAGGTTGGTTTCCCTGTCGCTGTCGCCGGATGTCTCGCCGGAGAGCACGTCCCGATCCTGACCACTGTCCGGCGCGCTGGCCGTTTGCTCTTTTCCGCCGCTCTGCCGCGTTGCCACGACGGTGTTGCCGGGCGCCGTCGTCGTCTGCAGTTCCGGCGCGGAGACGATTTCCGAGGCCTTGCCGGGCTCGGTGATCAGCGCAAGAAGCTCGCCATTATTGCCGTCGGGTATGGAAACCGTGGCCGTTTGCTCGGAGCGCACCGTCCGTCCGTCCGGCATGGTGACGCTCAGATAGATCAGATGATCGCCGGGTGAAAGCGGGGTCTCGACGATGGCGACGAAATCGCCGGATTCGGTGACGTCCGAAGAGGCGAGGACGCTTTCCTCCTCCTTCACGTCGAGAAGGCCGAGCGGTTCAGCGCCGCCGGCGATCACCGCCGTGCCGTCGGGTTCCACGCGCAGGAGATCAAATGTGGGAATCCGCAGCATTGCCTGCTGCTGTTCAACCGAACCGCCGTCCGCGTCTTCGGTGACTTCCGATTCAGATTCGGCGGTTGCCGTCCCGTTCCGCGTTTCGTCTTGCGAAGCGGAGCCCTCTTCCTCCATGTCCGGGCCGGAGGGCTCGTTTTGCGGTGCGGTGGTCTGCGGGGCCGGGGTGATCGACTGCCCGCCGGAAAGCTCAGCGCCCCGGTCGCGCAGCGCAAAATAGGCGCCCGCCGCAACCAGCAGCAGGACAAGCACGGCAATGATGACACGTGTGTTGTTGTTCTTCATTCGTCACTCCAGACACGGCGTCACGCAGACGACGTCAATTCGCTGAAAACGCTAGCGATAGTGCGGTTTATACACAAGTGTTCATTCGCGCCTGCGGGAAAGCGTGAACAAGGTAAACGCCTGATTGTGGTCGATTTGCAATGCGCTTGACCGGGAATAGCCAAATGGGGTTCAGTAAAACCATGACAAGCGAACACGACACGATTCGATCCGTCTGCGTATATTGCGGCTCGAGGCCCGGAACATCCGCGACCTATATGGCCGCCGGCAAGGCGCTCGGCGCGGCGATTGCCAAGGCCGGCTACCGCCTCGTCTATGGCGGCGGCACGAAGGGAATCATGGGTGCAGTCGCCGAGGGTATGCTTGAGAACGGCGGCCATGTGGTCGGCATCATTCCCGAATTCCTTGTGGACATGGAGGCGACCCGTCATCAGCTTGAAGCGCTTGACGAATTGCTGATCACGCCGGACATGCATGTGCGCAAGCACACCATGTTCGAACGCGCCGATGCCTTCGTCGCGCTGCCGGGCGGTATCGGCACGCTGGAGGAAATTGTCGAGATCATGACCTGGGCGCAGCTCGGTCGGCATTCCAAGCCTATGATCTTCGGCAATGTCGACGGTTTCTGGAACCCGATGATCCAGCTGCTCGAACATATGAGCGGCGAGGGATTCCTCCATACCAGCCATCAGGTTCGGCCGCGCATGATCGACGACGTCGGCGACATCCTGCCGACGATCGAGGCGCTGTGGGCCGAACAGGATGCCGATGACGAGGGCGAGAGCCATATCATCAGCCGTCTCTGATTCGGTCAGTCTTCGCGGTCTTGCGTGCGGCTTGGCGCTCAGTCGTTGCCGGCGGCCGCGTTCAGCCGGTCGATATCCGGCACGGTGACATGCCGGTTGTTTTCCACGAGAATCACCTTCTCCTTGCGCAGCTTGGTCATCTGGCGGCTGACCGTCTCGATGGTCAGGCCGAGAAAGTCTGCGATATCCGCCCGCGAAAGCGGCAGGTCAAAGGTGCAGCCGTCGTCGGCTTCCGGGTCGATATGGGTGGCGATCAGATGCAGGAACGAGGCGACCTTCTCGCGCGCGGTCTTGCGGCCGAGCGTCAGCATCCAGTCGCGCGCCTCGTCGAGCTCCTTCAGCGACTGGTCGTAGAGCTTGTGCTCCAGGCCGGGCGTGTCGGCGATCATCCGCTCGATCGCGGCGCGGGGAAAGGC
Organism: Martelella sp. AD-3; assembly: GCF_001578105.1. Lineage (GTDB taxonomy): Bacteria > Pseudomonadota > Alphaproteobacteria > Rhizobiales > Rhizobiaceae > Martelella. The sequence goes on from NZ_CP014275.1 coordinate 1,858,257, forward strand.
GCAGATTTCCGTCGCCGTCGCCGCTTCCGCCGTCAGCGAGCTTTCGCGGGAAAACGGCCGGCCGAGAAAATCGGGGGCGAACTGCAGGCCGACGATCTGCTGGCGACCGTCCGCCATCATCTTGGAGAGCTTGACCACGCCGCGCAGGATATTGGAGTAGCTGTTGACGTTCTCGCCCTGGCCGACGACCTCAGTGCCGGGATCGATCGTCCGCTTCGAGGACTGCTTGTTGAGTGCAGCCAGCTGTGAACCGTTGAGGACCGAGCAAATGCCGCCGTGGCGCGCCTCGCAGGCCCGGCAGACCTGCGGTATGACGTCATCGTCGGTTGCGAAATGCGGCTTTTCATCCATGGTTTCACCAAATTGCAGCCTTCTCACAAGGGCTGCCGTTAAATCCTGACCCGTCTAGACGCCCTTTGCCCGGCGCGCAACAGTTTAGCGGCCGGCGCGGACGGATGACATCTTCATTCCTTGATTAAAGTCAAAGCCGGGGTGAGCGCAAGGCGATAACGACAATCTGGTCCCGCATGAGCAAGGGTTTTTCGCCATGACATCCAGCCGGCAGTTGCTGAAGACGTTCTCGCGCCCCGTTCCGCGCTATACGAGCTATCCGACGGCGCCGCATTTTCACGGCGGAATTTCGGGAGCGGACGTCAGTTCCTGGGTGAGGGCGCTTTCCCGGGAAGACAAGCTGTCGCTCTACGTCCATATTCCCTATTGCGACCGGCTCTGTTGGTTCTGCGCCTGTCACACAAAGCATACGCTGCGCTACGAGCCGATCACTGCCTATCTGGAAAGTCTCCGCCACGAAATCAAGAGCGTCGGCGCAATGGTCCCGTCCGGCGTCAGGGTTACCGCCCTGCATTGGGGCGGCGGATCGCCGACGATGCTGACGCCGGACGACATGCGCCGGCTGATGGGATGGTTGCGGGAGTCCTTCGACTTTGCCCAGGACGCGGAGATCAGCGTCGAGATGGATCCGAACGACCTTGACGAGGCGCGCTACGATGCGCTTGCCGGGATCGGCGTGACCCGCGCCAGCCTCGGCGTTCAGGATTTCGACGAGACCGTGCAGAAGACGATCAACCGCCTGCAGAGCTTCGAGCAGACCGCTGCGGTGATTGCAGCCATGCGCGCCCGCGGCGTGCGCTCGGTCAATTGCGACCTGCTCTATGGCCTGCCGTACCAGAGCCTTGAGACGCTGTCGCGCACCGTCAAGCAGATCACTTCGCTTCGCCCGGACCGGATCGCGCTTTTCGGTTATGCGCATGTACCGTGGATGAAGAAGCACCAGACGCTGATTCCCGAGGACGCGTTGCCGGATGCCGAGGCCCGGTTCGAGCAGATGACCCTTGCCGGCGATATGCTGGCGGCGGCCGGCTATCAGCCGATCGGCATCGACCATTTCGCGCTTCCCGACGACAGCCTGGCGGCTGCGGCGAGAACAGGAAGGCTGCATCGCAATTTCCAGGGTTATACAGATGACGGCGCGGATGCGTTGATCGGGCTCGGAGCCTCTTCGATCAGCGAGGTGAAGGAAGGCTACTGGCAGAATATTCCGGCGATCGGCGAATATCGCCGTCTGGCGGAGGCCGGCGAACTGCCGGTCGTGCGCGGGATCGCGATTGATGACGAGGATCGCCTGCGCCGCTTCGTCATCGAGAGGGTCATGTGCGCCTATGGGTTTTCCGCCTGCGAGCTGCGTGCCCGTTTCGGCGAGGCGGCCGAGCATGTGATGGCCGAGGCGAGGGCCTATGCGCGTCACAATCCCGAGATCTGTCGCTTCGACGCCTTCGGTTTTCGTCTGGAAAATGCGGCATTTCCCTTCGCCCGCTCTGTTGCCGCGACTTTCGATACCTATCTGGAGGGCGGCCGGGGGCGTCACTCCTCGGCGGTCTGACCAAATGTCGAAAAATGAGCATCCGGTGCCCCGTGGCCATTGGCTTTTCGCCAATCTTTGCCTATGAGAAGGGCTGAATTGATAGTTTGAAGAGGTACAGGCGTGAGCGCTACATTCGATAAGGTTGCCGATATCATCGCTGAAACGAGCGAAATCGACCGCGACAAGATTACGCCGGAAAGCAACACGATTGACGATCTGGGCATCGACAGTCTTGATTTCCTGGATATCGTCTTTGCCATCGACAAGGAATTCGGTATCAAGATTCCGCTCGAAAAATGGACTCAGGAAGTCAATGAGGGCAAGGTCGACGCGGATGAGTATTTCATCCTGAAGAATCTCTGTGCCAAGATCGACGAGCTGAGGGCGGCCAAACAGGCCTGATTTCGCCAGGCAGCGCTCTTCGGCGGACAAGCTTCGGGGCCTGCCGTGGCTTCCGTTTCCTGACCGTGAACTTGCAGGCGGGAGAGGCTGAAGGCATTCATGCTGCTCGAATATTTCCAGATGATCGATGAGGTCGTGTCCGTGGATATAGCCGCGGGCAGGATCGTCGCGCGTTCGACGGTGCCGGAAGAGAGCCCGGTGTTCGAGGGGCATTTTCCCGGCATGCCGCTTGTGCCGGGCGTGCTCTTGATCGAGACCATGGCGCAGGCCTCCGGCATGCTGCTGCTGGGCGTCAACAATTGTTCGGCCATGCCCTTTCTGATGATGGTCGACAGCGCCAAGCTGCGCAGCTTCGTCGAGCCGCATGCCGTGCTCGATATCGAGGCGGCGCTGGAGCACGAAGGCTCGGGCTTTGCCGTGACCAAGGCGAAGATCGCGTCTGCCGGCAAGCCGATCGCCAGCGCGCAGCTGAAATTCCGCACGCTTTCTTTTGAAGACAATGATCTGGCGCCGATCGTCCGGCGGCGAGCCGAGGAAGTCGGCCTGTTCGCCGCGATCGAGAACGGCCAGACCGTGGAAAGGTCCTGAAATGACGAAATCGGACAATGATGTCGTTGTCACCGGTATCGGGCTTGTGACCAGTTTCGGCGTCGGCCAGGCGCCGCATGTCGCGATGCTGACCGGCGGCGCGGCGCCCGATATGCGCGTCGATGACGAAATCTGCGCGCCCTATCCGGTGCATCCGCTGCCCGAGATCGACTGGAAAGACCAGATCCCGAAGCGCGGCGACCAGCGCCAGATGGAGAACTGGCAGCGCCTCGGCGTCTATGCCGCCGGTCTGGCGCTCGATGACGCCGGCGTGAAGGGCAATGAAGACATCTGCTCGACCATGGACATGATCGTGGCTGCCGGCGGCGGCGAGCGCGACATCGCCGTCGACACGATGATCGTCAACGAGGCGCGCGAACGCTCCGACCGTGAAATCCTGCTGAATGAAAAGCTGACGACCGAACTGCGTCCGACGCTTTTTCTCGCGCAGCTTGCCAATCTGGTTGCCGGCAACATTTCGATCGTCCACAAGGTCACCGGTTCGTCGCGCACCTTCATGGGCGAGGAAGCCGCCGGCATTTCGGCTGTCGCAACCGCCTATGCCCGCATTCTCGCGGGCCAGTCGACGCATACGCTGGTCGGCGCGTCCTTCGTGGCTGAGCGGCGCGACATCCTGTTGATGTTCGAGGCCGTTCACGCGCTGTCGCGCGGCAAATGGGCGCCGCTCTGGGACAGGGCGGCCGAAGACGACGGCGGCATGGTCATGGGTTCGGCAGGCGCATTCCTCGTGCTCGAATCCCGCGCCTATGCCGAAGCGCGCGGCGCGCATATCTATGCCACGCTCTCCGGCGTTGAAGGCGATCGCGGCAAGCGCGAAGATGGAAAGTTCGAAGAACGCTTTGCCCGACTTCTTGCCGATGCCGGTTTTGAGGGCGGAACGAACGAAGCCGTCTTCTCCGGCGCCACCGGCCTCAGCGCACTGACGAAGCAGGAAGCCGATGTTCTGAAGTCCGGTTTCCCGGATACGCCGCTGCGCGGCTATACGGGCATGACCGGCCACGCCATGGAAGCCAACTTCCCCCTCGGCATCGCGCTGGCCGCGCTTTCGCTCGATGCCAAGGCGCCGGTGCCCATCTTCAATGACGGCGAGGCATCGATGTCGGCGCCGGCCGAGAAGATCGCCGTGACCACCGTCGGCCTGCAGCGCGGCGAAGGCGTTGCCGTGCTTGTCGGCGAGAAGTGAGAGAGGATGGGCAGATGAGCAAATTTACCGATCACCTTGGCCGTCCGCTGGTTGCCGTCACCGGCATGGGCGTCGTCACCTCGCTCGGGCGCGGTCTTGCGGACAACTGGGAGAAGCTGACCGGCGGCGTTTCCGGGATCCACGCGATTTCGCGCTTTCCGACCGACCACCTGTCCACGCGCATTGCCGGCACGGTGGACTTCATCCCGTCGGAGGCAAACCCTGTCGCCCGTTCCTACGCCTTTGCCGAGGCGACGATCGAGGAAGCGCTGGAGATGGCCGGGCTTTCCGGTGACTTCGACGCGCCGCTGTTTCTCGCCGCCCCGCCGGTCGAGCCGGAATGGTCGATGCGCTTCGACCTTGCCGACCGCGCGCCGCCGCCAAGCGAAGAGAACGACGCTTACATCCGTTTTCTCGCCGCCATGCGCGAAAAGGCAGATCCCGCCTTCCACGAGGCCGTGATGTTCGGTTCGATCTCGGAGCGGATCGCCGACCGATTCGGCACGCGAGGCCTGCCGGTGACGCTGTCGACAGCCTGTGCTTCCGGCGCCACCGCGATCCAGCTCGGCGTCGAGGCGATCCGCCAGGGCCGCACCGACAGGGCGATGACCGTTGCTACCGATGGTTCGGTGACGGCCGAGGCGCTGGTGCGCTTTTCGCTGCTGTCCGCGCTTTCCACCCAGAACGATCCGCCGGAAAAGGCCTCCAAGCCCTTCAGCAAGGATCGCGACGGCTTCGTCATCGCGGAAGGGGCGGCAACGCTCATTCTCGAATCGCTTGAAGCCGCCCATGCCCGCGGCGCGACCGTTTACGGCATCATGCGCGGCTGTGGCGAGAAGGCGGACCATTTCCACCGCACGCGGTCATCGCCCGACGGCGGACCGGCGATCGCGACCATCCGCGCGGCGCTTGAGGATGCCGGCCTCGGCATTGACAGGCTCGACTATATCAACGCCCACGGCACGTCGACGCCGGAAAACGACAAGATGGAATATTCATCGCTCAAGGCCGTTTTCGGCGATGAGATGATGCCCTCCATCCCGCTGTCGTCAAACAAGTCGATGATCGGCCACACGCTGACGGCGGCCGGCGCGGTCGAGGCTGTTTTCTCGCTGCAGACCATGCTCACGGGCGTGCTGCCGCCGACGATCAACTATCATACCCCGGATCCGACAATCGAGCTCGATGTCGTGCCGAATGTGAAGCGGGAGGCGAAGGTATCTTCGGTGCTTTCCAATTCGTTCGGTTTCGGCGGGCAGAATGCCTGCCTGGTGATGACGCGCGACCCCTCCTGACGAGCGGTCGCCGACGTATTTTGGCGGCTTCGAGCCGCCTTTCTAGAGACTGCGAAGGAATGACCCATGCGCGCATTGCAGCTGACAGATGACCGCAAGATCGAGCTTATGGATGTCGCGGAGCCGGAAGCGCCCGGCCCGGGCGAGGTGACGCTGCGGCCGAAGGCGGTTGCGCTCAACCATATCGACGTCTGGGGCTGGCGCGGCATGGCCTTTGCCAAGCGCAAGCTGCCGCTCACCATCGGTGCGGAAGCCTCCGGCATTGTCGAGGCAATCGGCCCGGGCGTTTCCAATGTTCTGCCGGGCGATCTCGTCTCGATCTATGGCGCGCGGGTCTGTGGCCGTTGCAAGGCCTGCCGCGAGGGCCGGGACAATCTGTGCGAACATGTGGGCGGCGTCCATGGTTTCCACCTGGATGGCTTCGCCCAGGACAGGATCAACATTCCCGCCCGCCAGCTCGTTGTCGCGCCGCCCGGCGTCGACGCGATTGCCGCGGCGCTGGCGCCGGTCACCTTCGGCACGGTGGAGCACATGCTGTTCGACAATGCGAAGCTGCAGCCGGGCGAGACCATTCTGGTGCATGCCGGCGGTTCAGGTATCGGATCCGCCGCGATCCAGCTTGCAAAGAAAACGGGCTGCACGGTGATCACCACGGTCGGATCAGAAGACAAGATGGAAAAGGCGCGCGCGCTTGGCGCCGATCATGTGATCAACTATCGCGAGGACCGTTTCGAGGGCGTCGTGCGCAAGCTGACGAAGAAGAAGGGCGTCGACGTCGTCTTCGAACATGTCGGCGCGGATACCTGGGCCGGTTCCATGCTGTCGATGAAACGCGGCGGCCGGTTGGTGACCTGCGGTTCGACCTCGGGCGTTTCCACCAACGTCAATCTGATGATGCTGTTCCAGCAGCAGCTGAAATTCTTCGGCTCATTCGGCTGCCGGATGGAGAACATGGCGGACGCCATGCAGAAGATGGCGCAGGGCGTCGTTCACCCGGTCATCGATACGCTTGTCGATTTCGACGGCATCGACAAGGCGCTGGAGCGGATGGAAAGCCGCCAGGTCTTCGGCAAGATCGTGCTCCGGATCGGTGACTGAGCGCATCGTGCTTTGTGCATCCCAATGGACGCACAAGGGACGCTTCAGGCGTCCGGTGTTGTTAAGCTTGGCGTAAACAAGAATCGTCGTTAAAAGGCGGGCAGCGCGGTTTACTCGCGCTGCCCGCAGTCAATTCTGGGATCCTGATTCGTGAAATCCTCCATCACCCGCATCGTGCTCAAGGCCCGACAGTTCCAGCAATGGCTGATAGCCTATCTGGTATTCGGGCTTCTCTCCGTGATGAAGCTGTTTCCGGCGGATGGGTCGATCCGTTTTGCCGACTGGGCGATGCGCAGGATCGGCCCTTTCACCGGCCGGCACAGCCTGGTGCTGGAGAACCTGCACTGCGCCTTTCCCGAGAAGGACGAGGCGGAAATCCGGCGTATTGCGCTAGCCAGCTGGGGCCATATCGGCCGGCTTGCGGCGGAATATGTGTTCCTTGACGAGCTTTTCGACTTCGACCCGCAAAAGCCGGACGCCGGACGCATCGAGGTGGCGGGCGTGGAGCGCTTCATGGCCCTTCTGGCGCTCGACAGGCCCTTTATCGTGTTTACCGCCCATACGGCGAATTTCGAGCTGCTTCCGGTCGCCGCCGCGTCCTTCGGACTCGACGTCTCGGTTCTCTTCCGCCCTCCGAACAATCCCTATATCGCCGAAAAGGTCTTCCGCTTTCGCCGCAAGCGCATGGGCGAACTCGTGCCCTCCCATGCGGGCTCCGCCTTTGCGCTGGCAAGCGCGCTCGACGCGGGCAGGGGGGTTGGCGTCCTTGTCGACCAGAAGTTCAAGCGCGGTTCGCCGTCGTCCTATTTCGGCCAGGAGGTGCGCACCAATCCGCTTCTCGCCAAGCTTGCGCGCCAGTTCGACTGCAAGATATTTCCCGCGCGCTGCATCAGGCTGCCGGACAACCGCTTCCGCCTCGAACTCGAAGAGGAAATGCCGCTTCCCCGGACGGAAAAGGGCGCGGTGGACGTTGCCGCCACGGCCCAGGCGCTGAACGACAAGGTGGAAAGCTGGGTGCGCGAATACCCGGAGCAATGGCTCTGGTACCACGACCGCTGGGCGCGCCGCAAACGATAGCGAAGCGGAGGACGCCCGATTATCTCAGGCGTCCGGCAACGAGCTCCTGTTCGAAAGACAGGTGGCGCCTCAACGCGCCGAAAAGGCCGCGCAGCATGTAACCGACCGCTTCGGTATTGACCGTGCTGCCGTTGGCAAGCCGTCGCAGGACGTCGGTGACCTCCTCGGCAAAGCAAAGGTCTTCGAAGTGTTCATAGGTCAGGCGGTCGAGGGCCTCGGCGACGGCGCGTGCGCCGGCCGCGCGGCGGATCGCCGGAAAGACCTGCATTTCTTCCGTTTCCTGGGCCGTGCGCAGCGCCGGCACCAGTTCTTCGGCCAGTCGCCGACAGTCGCCGCGATTGACATTGGCGGGAAGCGAATCGGCAACGTCTTCCAGTGCTTCGCACAGACGCTGGATCGCGGCGTGGGCCTCGCCCATCGCCACGCTTGCCGGGTTGTTCGTTTCGGGTATCTGCTGGGTCAATTGCGTGTCCAGGCAATCAGTCGCGAGAGTTTCGGCCGTCATGCGTTCCTCCCTGCTGACTCGACCGTTCATGCGCCATTTGCGGGCAAATGCGCTCCGCCTTCATTGACTTAGGTCAAGAATGGGCCCTGTTACCGCTTCCCCGCGTGTGAACGCTGTGCGTTGCTGACGCCGGGAAGCCGTGCAAATGTCATGAAACTCACAAGTGCGACGGATAAGACATTCCCGTAAAAGGTATATGAGCAGACCGAGAGGAAATGCCATGAATGAGATGTCGACTGACCAGGGTCGCCTGGACCGGGCCAGAAGCGTTCAGTTCTATATCGACGAACGTCCGTACTGGGTTGACGGCACGGAGGCGCCGCCGCCGAAAATGACGGGAACCCAGTGGCGCATCTGGTGGCTCTCGGTCGCCGGCAAGTTTTTCGAAGGTCTGGTGGTGTTCATGACGGGCGTCGCCATGCCGCTGATCGCATCGGAATTCGGCCTGAACGCGACGCAGCACGGCATGGTCGGTTCGGCTTCGCTGTTCGGCATTCTCATCGGCGCAAGCGCGCTTGGCGGGCTTGCGGACCGGTTCGGCCGCAAGCGCGTCTTCATCATGGAGCTTGGCCTCTTCATCGCCTTCCTTACGGCGATCATCTTCACCCAGAGCTTCGCCTGGCTGATCGTCTGCCTGTTCGGCATGGGGCTGGCGCTCGGATGCGACTATCCGACCGCGCATCTGGTGATTTCCGAAAGCACGCCGTCGAAGACGCGGGGCGGACTGGTGCTGTCGGCCTTCGGTTTTCAGGCCGTCGGCGCGATCTTCGGCACGCTGCTCGGCTATGTCATCCTGACCCTCGACCCCTCGATCGGGGCATGGCGCTGGATGTACGGCGTGGCGATCATTCCGGCGCTCGCAGTGTTCATCGGCCGGTTCTTCATCCCCGAAAGCCCGCATTGGCTTGCCGTCCACGGCCGCGGCAAGGAGGCCGAGTCGGAGCTGCAGAAGCTTCTGAAACGGGTGCCGGCCTATCCGACCAAGGTCAGCGTCTCCGAGCCGCCGCAACTCGCGCACAAGAAGAGGACCGGCTATCGCGCGCTGTTCCAGAGGCATAATCTGCGGCCGTTGATCCTGTCCTCCGTGCCGTGGTTCCTCCAGGATCTCGGTACCTATGGCATCGGCATCTTCACGCCCACCATCCTGGCCGCGACCGTCGGTCACAAGACGGAGCATGTCCGCAATGTCGCCGATCTGGTCAATAATGACCTGATCGCAGCCAAGGGAACCGCCTTGCTCGATGTTCTGCTTCTCGTCGGCATCATCGGCGCCGTTCTGCTTGCCGATCGCCTCGGCCGCATCCGCCTGCAGGTCTTCGGCTTCATCGGCTGCGCCGTCGGCCTGTTCATCGCCGCGCAGGCCGGAAACTACTCGGGCCCGACCCAGACAGCGCTGATCTTCACCGGCTTCATGCTGTTCAACTTCATGACCAATCTCGGCCCGAACGCCCAGACATACCTGATCGCAGGCGAGGTGTTCCCGACCCATATCCGCGGCACGGGCGCGGGATTTGCCGCCTCCTTCGCCAAGATCGGCGCCTGCATGACCGCCTTCCTGTTCCCGGTCCTGCTGGCCGACATCGGCACGACGGCGCTGCTCTACGGCCTGGTCGTGACCTCACTGCTGGGCGCGGTGGTAACCTTCTTCTTCCGCATAGAGACGCGCGGCATCAGTCTTGACGGCCACCATTGAGACCATAAGAAAAGCCCGGCCTCGTTGCCGAGACCGGGCTCTCTTCATTGCCGCGAACCGCTATCAGTTGGCAGCGGAGCGGGCGGCTTCAAGCCAGGTGTTGACCTGGTCCTGGTTGTTCTCGATCCACTTGGCGGCCTGGGCCTGAACATCGTCATCGCCGTTGTTCATGGCGGAGTTCTGCGCGAAGATGTCCGGCAGCGGAATCGACACTTCCTTCAGCAGCGCATCGACGGCCGGATTGTCGGCGAGGAACGCGTCATTGACGACCGGAACGATGTCGTTGGCGACAAAGCCCATGTAGCAGGGATCGGCGACGCAGGTGTCGAGGCCCTTGGCCGGAGCCGGCAGTTCGACGCCTTCCTTCTGCGGCACTTCTATCCACATCACGTCCTTGCCGGGCGCGAGCTGGTCAACGGTCCAGTTCGGCGTCCAGGTGTAGAACAGGATGTGCTCGCCGTTCTGGTAGGCGGCGATCGCATCGGCCATGGAGGCGGAGTAGCCGGCCTTGATCGGGTTGATCGAGTCGCCGAGATCAAAGTCTTCCATATGCTGGGAAATCGTCAGCTCGCAGCCCCAGCCCGGCGGGCAGGCGACGAGATCGGCCTTGCCGTCGCCATTGCGGTCGAAGGCTTCCTTGACTTCATCGCGCTTGAAATCGTCAAGCGTCTTGATGTCGAACTCTTCGATGGCCGCCTTGTCGACGAGGTAACCCTGAAGCGCGCCGCCCTTGGCAACCGCGCCGTCGACGCTGGCCTTGCCTTCGAAGGTCGATTCATAGGTCCTGTGCAGCGGGAACCAGCCGTTGACCCAGAGGTCGACGTCGCCCTGCGAGACTGCCTGATAGAAGGCCGAGGCGCCAAGCGTCATCGGGCCGGTCACGCTGTAGCCGAGGTCCTCGAACATCTGCTTGTAGATTTCGGCCTGGAACCAGCCGGTGTCCCAGTCGGCCTGGGCCATGCGGATGGTCTTGCCGTCGCCGGGCTCCTGCGCGAATGCGGCGGTGGCCGGCACAAGGCTGGCCGCGCCGATCATCAGGGCAGCGGTAAGCTTGCTGAGATTGTTGTTCATGAGTGTTTCTCCGTTTCTACGTGTTGCGGCGTCGCGCCTGCGGGGAGGCGGGCGCTTCGCCTTGGCTACGGGATCGGAGATCCCTTGAAGGCGGCCCGCTGGCCGCCCCCGTTCTTAATCGGCGGCCTTCTTCTGGCCGCTGAACAAAGTTCCCAACGCCTGACGAAAGGTCATCCGGTTGGGATCGGAAGGCTCGACGAGGCCCTGGGTGATGCGGTCGAGCACGATGGCCAGAACCACGATGCCGACCCCGCCGGCGGTCGCGCCGCCGACATCCAGCCGGCCGAGGCCGGTGTTGACGACCTGTCCGAGGCCGCCGGCGCCGATGAGCGCCGCGATGACAACCATCGACATGGCGAGCATCAGCGTCTGATTCAACCCCGCCATGATGGTGCGCATGGCAAGCGGCAGCTGAACCTCGATCAGCGTCTGGGTATAGTTCGCGCCGAAGGCCTCCGAGGCCTCGATCAGATCCGTGCGCACGTTGCGGATGCCGAGATTGGTCATGCGGATGATCGGCGGCAGGGCGAAGATGATGGTGGCGATGATGCCCGGGGCCATGCCGACGCCGAAGAGCATCACGATCGGCACAAGATAGACGAAGCTCGGCACGGTCTGCATCACGTCGAGGATCGGCCGGACGATGCGCCACAACATGTCGCTGCGGGCAACCAGAATGCCGACCGGGACGCCGATGATGGTGCAGAAGAATACCGAGGTGAGGATCATGGCGAGCGTCGTCATGGTTTCCGGCCACAGACCGATCAGGTCGACGAAAAGAAACCCGAATATCGTCACCAGCGCCATGGTCCTGCCGACGATCCGCCAGGCGAGAAGCGCGAAGATCGCGGTCATCGCCAGCATCGGCACCCATGCGAGGAATGTGTCGAGCGCCATCAGCACCTGGTTGACGGGCACCTGCAACGCGCGGAAGAACGGCCGGAAATTGGGAACGAGGAAGCCCCGGACGAAGTCATTGACCCATGTGTCGAACGGGATCGTGAAATACTGCGATGGATCTAGCAAATCTCTGGTCTCCTGTCGGCTTATTCCGAAGCCGGCTGGCCTGCAGCCGGTTTGTTTTTCTCTGCCTCGGGTTCTTCGGTCTCCGTTTCAGGCTCCTCCGGATCGGCGGCGAGTTGCTCGAAGATCTGGTCCTGCGAGACAACGCCGACGAGCTTGCCGTCATCGTCTGTCACGGCCATCGGCACACCGCCCTGGGCTGCCGAATAGACCTCGTTGAGATAGGCTTGTTCCGAAACGGTCGGCGGTTCTGCGAACATGACTTCGCGGACCGGGGTTTCACGCGGACACTGTAATGCATCGGATCGCATCAGCAGGCCCACCGGCACACCACGTTCAACCACATAGGCGAGGTCAGTCTTGGCCTTGTCCATGACGCGAAGTGCATCGCGCGCAGTGGCGTCGACCTTGACCCAGGCGGCGTCGCTGGAAATATCGGAAACCTTGAAGACGCGGCTTCGGTCGATATCGGAAACGAAGGCGCGGACATAGTCGTCGGCCGGTTCGGAAACGATTTCCTGGGCGGTGCCCACCTGCACGAAGGCGCCATCCTTCATAATGGCGATGCGGTCGCCGAGGATCATCGCCTCGTTGAGGTCGTGGGTGATGAAGACGATGGTCTTCTTCAATTCTTTTTGAAGAACGATCAACTCGTCCTGCATCTCGCGACGGATGAGCGGGTCGAGCGCGCCGAACGGTTCGTCCATCAGCAGGATTTCCGGATCGTTCGCCAGACCGCGGGCAAGGCCGACGCGCTGCTGCATACCGCCTGAAAGCTGGCTGGGATAGCTGTTGGCATAGGCGTCGAGCCCGACCTTGGCGAGCGAGGCCAGCGCCTGTTTGTGGCGCTCTTCCTTGCTGACGCCTTTCAGCTTCAGGCCAAAGGCGACGTTATCAATAATCGTTTTGTGAGGAAAAAGAGCGAAGTGCTGGAAAACCATAGTGATTTTCTGCCTGCGAACGTCCCTCAGGGCTTCCTTGCTACAGTTGGCAACATCGACATCGTCGATGATGATCGAGCCGGATGTCGGCGGGATCAGGCCGTTCAGCGTGCGCACGATCGTGGATTTGCCCGAGCCCGACAGACCCATGATGACGAAGATCTCGCCTTCCTGGACATCAAAGCTCACATTGTCGATGCCAACGGTAACACCGGTGGCCTTGAAGATTTCTTCCTTGCTCTCGCCGGCTGCGAGGCGACGTGCCCCTTCGCCGCTGTCATCGTTGAAAAGCTTGGAAACGTTTTTAGCGGTCAGTTTGACAGTCATACCTCTTCCTTATTCGGCAACAGGGGATGAGGGTCCCTGAGGCGTCCGTTCGACGGTTGAGCCTGCGCATTGCCCGCGCGGGCAACGCAAGGGGCCGGGGATGCGACGTTCGCATCCATCCGGACATGTCTCTCGCATCCGAGCGAAAGCGCAGGATCGGAAAAACCGGCCCGGCGAATGTCCGCGATACCCCGGAGCTCAAAAGAGCCCGACAAGGCCGCCTTGTCTATTGTCAGTTCAACGATTGAGCGGCCTCCGCTGTGTAGAATTATGGCGCTGGAATGTCAAATTTCCGGCGCCCAAGTGTCACGTATCTGGTCATGGAATGGAAATAGGGTGATTTTCACCGTTTCAAGGGGAAGGGCCGGGCAACAGGCGGGCTTTCGGCTTGAACCGCCGGCGCGGGCAGAGTAGTTCAGAGGGAATTTGATCGACACGGCGAGACGGGTAAAATCTTGATCGATCCCTATGAAGTGCTTGGCGTAGACCATGATTGCGACGAGAAGACCGTGCGGGCGGCCTATCGGCGGCTGGCCAAGGAAGCCCATCCCGACAGCGGCGGCGACGAGGAGCGTTTCGCCCGCCTCCAGGCGTCCTATGATCTTCTGAAGGATCCGGTGCGGCGCAAGGTTTTCGATGATACCGGCTATGATCCCGAACTCGCCGATCCGAAGGATCTCAAGGGTCTGATGCTGCTGGAGCCGCTCGTTAACGAGATGATCCTGGACGATCGCGAGCCGGGCAGTTTCGATCCGGTCGCGGCGATGCGGCGCAAGCTTTCCGACGACATTCTGAAAAGCCGCTTTCACATCCTGGAGCTGGAGCGCCATCGCGCCCGGGTGCGCAAGCATATGGACCGGCTTGGACGGCGCAAGCGCGACAGTTCGACGACCGATGTGCTCGGATCCATGCTGCGGGCCAGAAGCGAGTCGATCGGCGAGGCGATCCGCAATGCCGAGGACCAGATCGAGGCGATCGAGCAGGCCTATACCATGCTCGAGGGTTATGCCTACGAGCTCGAGCACGACGACAGGGCGGACGAACAGGCCGACGACGGCGACACCGACGGCAAGGCTGCCGAGTAGCGCCGGGTGGCCCGGAACGTGAAGCAGGGGATATCTCATGATGACGATGGAATGGTCGAAACTGCTCGATCTCGAACGGCTGTTTCTGACGTCGTCTCAGGAGAGGCCGCGCCGTCCCGCCTATGATCAGGATGCCGACCGCATCACCTTCTCGGCGCCCTTCCGGCGGCTTGCCAACAAGACCCAGGTTCACCCTCTCTACGACAACGACCATATCCACCATCGCCTGATCCATTCCGTGGAGACGGCAAGCGTCGGCCGTTCGCTCGGGCTCGAGGTCGGCTGGTGGCTTGAACAGGAAGGCAAGATCGAAAAGGGCGGACAGGCGACGGTCGCCGGTCTCGTCCATGCGGCGTGCCTTGCCCATGATATCGGGAACCCGCCCTTCGGCCATTCCGGCGAGGCGGCGATCGGCGCCTGGTTTGCGGAGAAGTTCGAGCGGGGCGAGGGGCTTTTTGCCGACCGCCTGGCCTGCTTTGCCGAGGAATTCGAGGCGTTCGAAGGCAATGCCCAGGGCTTCCGCATCATTGCCGGACTGGAAATGCACCGTCGCGGCGGCATGCGCCTGACGCACGGCACGCTCGGCGCCTTCCTCAAATATCCTGTCACGGCGCGGACCCGAAAATCCGTCGCCGCGCGCGACGGCGGCCTGAAGAAGTTCGGCGTGTTCGAAACCGAGCGGGAGGCTCTCGAAGCCGTGGCAACCCGGACGGGGCTCATCGCCGGCGACATATCGGCAAGCTGGTGGCGGCGGCACCCGCTGGTCTATCTGGTCGAGGCGGCGGACGATATCTGCTACAACATCCTCGATCTCGAGGACGCCTTCACCGCAGGCGACCTGTCCTATCGCGAGGCGGCCGGGATGCTGTCCGCCGTCGCCGGAACGACCCCGCGCGACGACCGTGGCGATACGCCGTCCGAGAAGATGGCCTTTCTGCGCGCCGTCGCCATTCACAAGGCGTTTGAAGATTGCAGCGCCGCTTTCAGCGCGCATTATGACGCGATCATGAGCGGGACTTTTGCCTCCGGCCTCGTCGAGGCATCGGCCCAGGCGGAACGATTTGCCGAGATCGGCCGGCTTGCCAGCGAACGCATCTTCACCTCGCCGCGCAAGACGGAGCTTGAGGTGATGGGCCGCAATCTCGTCCATCGCATTCTGGACGGCGTTCTGCCGGTGCTGGAGGCGCTTGCCGAGGCGGATTTCGACGCGGAGCGGATCGAAGGCTATCCCCGTCAGCTGCAGCGCGCGCTCGGCATCGACCTGCGCCGGGCGCGCGACCCTTATTCCGCGCTGCATACGCTTGCGGACTACGTATCGGGGATGACGGATCGTTATGCCGTCAAGATTGACCGGATCATTTCCGGTTGACGAGCCAAGTAGCGCGCTTCGTAAATACTCAATAGATCGGCATGTATTTTGGCAACTCTGCATTGCATGTCATGCGTTTATTCGGTCTTTGCTTGCAAAACAACGCGATAAAACCTCAAGAAAAGCTCTGCACGTCATTCCGCCCATGCTGAAATTTCGGTAATCGTTGGATCTTGAGCGACGATGCCCGCAGGGAGAGGTTTATGGCTTGTGTCTTTCCGTTGAAATGTCTCCGGCATGGCTGACGGTTTTGCGCAGCACCAAGAAGGCTGGTTCGAACTCGCATTGCGGGCGGGCCGCATGGTGGCCTGGGAGCAGGATCTCGTCACCGATCATGTCAGCCGGTCGGGCAGCGCGGTTGATCTCATCGGCATAGGATCTGGACCTCTCTCCGGCATTCTCGAGCGGATCCATCCTGATGATCGGCATTTGCGCGCTGGCCTCGGTCGCTCCGGAAGGCAGGAGGAAGAAGTCGTCTTCCGGTTCATGACAGCCGAGGGAGGGCTGATATGGCTTGCCACACGGGCGCGCCGGGTTTCGCCCGAGCGGCTGATCGGCATCAGCTTCGACGTCACGGAGGCGAAGACTGCCCAGGATCGCATCCGCGAGATGGCCCTCCACGACGACCTCACAGGTCTTCCGAACCGGACCTGTTGCGCCGAGCATCTGGAACGCGCGATTGGCGGCGCCCATCCCGACGGCATCGCCATCATGGCGCTCGACTTTGATTATTTCAAGGAAATCAACGACAGTTTCGGGCATGAGGCCGGCGATTTCTTCCTGAAGACCATCGCCGGACGGCTCACGGCCCTGACCGGGGAGGGCGTGACCGCGGCCCGGCTCAGCGGCGACGAATTCCTGGTGATCGCGCCGGGGCTCGACCGGCAGGAGGCCATGGCGTTTGCCCGCAAGATCGCCCGCCGGGTGGGGCAGCCGGTCGAATATCGGTCGCAAACGCTGTGGGCGGGCGTGAGCATCGGCCTCTCGCGCTACCCCGACGACGCGGAGACGGCCGAAGGCCTGGTGAAAGCCGCCGATATCGCGCTTTACCGCGCCAAGAACAGCGGCCGCAGCCGGACGGTCGCGTTCAAGCCGGAGATGGGGCATGTGGTCGAGGAGCGACAGCGCCTGCTCTCCGAACTCCGGGGGGCGCTGCGCTACGGCCAGGTGCAGCCGTTCTACCAGCCGAAGATCGATCTGCGCACCGGCAGGATCACGGGTTTCGAGGCGCTGGCGCGCTGGTTTCACCCCGAGCGCGGCATCCTCACGCCGGTCTCGTTCCAGGCCGCCTTCGAGGATCCGCATCTCAGCCTTCGGATCACCACCTACCTCTTTCGCCGGGTGCTGGTGGGCCTGGTCAATCTCCGCCGGATCGGCCTGGATCCCGGGACCATTTCATTCAACCTGTCCAACGCCGCCTTCGGTCATCCCAAGATTGTCAGGCGCATCGTTGCGGCGCTCAAGACATTCGTTATACCCGCCGAGAGCTTCGAGATCGAAGTCACGGAAAATGTCCTGCTGAACCGCAACGAAGTCGTCGCGCGCCGGAAGATTAATCATCTGCGCCGCAACGGAATCCGGATTTCGCTGGACGACTTTGGAACCGGCAACGCGTCGCTTTCGCATCTCCAGACCTTCAAGGTAGATACCATCAAGATCGACAAGAGCTTTGTCGATGACATCTGCGATGACGCGAAGGGCCGCGCGATCGTCAGCGGGATCGTGACGATCGCGGGCGCTCTTGGCCTGACCGTGGTCGCCGAAGGCGTTGAAACCATCGGGCAGAAGGAATGTCTTCAGGCCGTCGGCTGCGATCAGGCGCAGGGCTACCTGTTCAGCAGGCCGATGTCGTATGATCGGGTGGTTGATCTGCTCAGAAAGGAGATTGCCGACGAAGGTCGGTGACCGGCGCGGGCCCGCGCCCGAATTGCGGCCTACCTGTGCAGCGATGCGTCGTGAAAGTGTTCGGCGAAGAAATCGCCGAAGACGAAGGGCGCCGCGGTCCAGACGCTTGTCCACAAGAGCGCGCCGACCATATTTGCCAGCAGGAACGGCCGCCAGCCCATTGCCATCATGCCGGCGACGATGCCATTCAGCTGCCTGAGGATGACCACGAAGCGCGCGCCGACGACGACGGCCGTGCCGCGCCTGGCATAGAGCCCCTCGATCCACTCCCGCCTCTGGTCGTTGAGGCCGATGTAGCGGCCATAGCGTTCGATGACGGTCCGCCCGCCATAACGACCGATCGCATAGCCCGTATTGTCGCCGAGCACGGCGCCGATGAACACCGCCAGGAACACGCCCTCGATCGGCAGCTGGCCGCCGGAGGCGAGCAGCGATGCGCCGATGACCGCGCTTTCGCCCGGCAGCGGCGCGCCGAGCGATTCCAGATAGACGATGACGAACAGCGCCGCGACGCCGTAGTGGCGCAGATAGGGTTCGATCAGCGCGATCGATTCGTGGATGAGATGCATGTCCGCTCCTCGTGCCGCTGTGCTTCGGTCTGGTTCCGCCGGTTTTCGATGCCTGCGAAAGCAGACGGCATCATATTTTATCGTGTTAATAAAGGGCGGGCGAAGCGGGCGGTCAAGGAGGCCGCATCGAGCGATCGCGGCAGGGCCGCGGGACCGCGGCGGCCGGAGACCTGTGGATAAGTGGTACGCCCTAGGGGAATCGAACCCCTCTTTCCAGAATGAGAATCTGGCGTCCTAACCGATAGACGAAGGGCGCATGCGTTGGCCGCAGGCAGCATATATTGGCGGTCGCCATCTCTGTATAACAGGGGTGGTTGCCGTCAGGCAGACAATGAGTGGCACGCCCTAGGGGAATCGAACCCCTCTTTCCAGAATGAAAATCTGGCGTCCTAACCGATAGACGAAGGGCGCGCATCTCATGTTTGACGGAATTGCCCGAGGCTCTCCCGCCGGTCAGCGAAAACACGTGATCCGAGGCTCGCCCCGGACCCACAGCGACGCGGCTTTCAACCGCGCGCGAATGGCACGCCCTAGGGGAATCGAACCCCTCTTTCCAGAATGAAAATCTGGCGTCCTAACCGATAGACGAAGGGCGCGTGCGTTCGCTGGGCGCCCTTATAATCAGGCAACAGAATTGCTGCAAGCGTAAAACAGCGATTTCTTCAAAAAAACGACATGTTGAAACAGATCGTTCGGGCTTGGGTGTAACCGCTTGATTTTAATGGCAAGATACCGCGCGGTCCGGCGCGGCATAAAGGCCCGTCACCAACTGCCCGTGTTCGGCATCGACGCCCAGGGCTCTTTCGGCTCCAGCGGATCGCCTTCCTGCAGGATCTCGATCGAGATGCCGTCGGGCGAGCGGACGAAGGCCATGTTGCCGTCGCGCGGCGGCCGGTTGATGACCACGCCCGCATCCGACAGCTTCTGGCAGAAATCGTAGATGTTTTCGACGCGATAGGCGAGGTGACCGAAATTGCGACCGCCGTCATATTCTTCCGGATCCCAGTTGTAGGTCAGCTCCAGCTTCGGCACGTGTTCGCCGTCGCCGTTTTCGAGGTCCTTCGGGGCGGCGAGGAAGATCAGCGTGAAGCGACCCTTGTCGTTGTCGATCCGGCGCACTTCCTTGAGGCCCATCAGGTCGCGGTAGAAGCGCAGCGAGGCATCGATATCCGTAATCCGGACCATGGTGTGGAGGTAATGCATATTCTCTTCCCTGTCGTTTGTTGGGCGGTGGGCTTTTGCACGAGAGCGGGACCCGCTCGGCGGGGTTTTGCGTTTAGAACTTGCGGGAACCCTCAGTATGAATGTTATTCTTATGACAAGAATCAGTTAATTCGCAGCCGGGTTTTTTCAAGGAGCGGGGCGGTATGGCCGGAAGGTCTGAGGCAGAACGATACTCGGCCGGAGAAGAGGCGGGCACGGAAACGGGCGAACTGCTGGAGGTTACCGGGTTCGTGAAATGGTTCGACGTCGGCAAGGGCTTCGGCTTTGTCGTGCCCGACAACGGCATGGAGGATATTCTCCTGCACGTGACCTGCCTGAGGCGGGACGGCTACCAGACAATCCTTGAAGGCACCCGCGTCGTGGCGCTGGTGCAGAAGCGCGAACGCGGCCTGCAGGCATTCCGCATCCTGTCCATGGACCAGTCGACCGCGGTTCACCCCTCGCAGCTGCCGCCGGTCAAGACCCATGTTCAGGTCGAGCCGTCGAGCGGGCTCGAGCGGGTCCTGGTCAAGTGGTTCAATCGCGAGAAGGGGTTTGGTTTCCTGACCCGCGGCGAGGGGACGCAGGATATTTTCGTGCATATGGAAACGCTGAGGCGCTACGGCATTACCGAGCTTGTGCCTGGCCAGAGCGTGCTGGTGCGCTTCGGCGAGGGGCCGAAGGGCCTGATGGCGGCCGAAGTCCACCCCGACATGCCGACGGCCAACCGGCGCACGCATTGAGGCCGCGCCGGCCGCTCTCGGCGCCGGCTGCCGGCGGCATTGAAACGAACGCCTCGCAATCCGGTCTTCCGCCCGTGCCGATATTGCCCTCGCGGAAGGACAGCGCGGGTCCTCGAACCTGGCGGTATCGACGCTCTATCGGAAAGGATATGGGATGAAACGCGGTCTCGGCAACAGGGCGCTCGCCGCCCTGATCGGGCTTGTCGCAATGCTGGCGGCGGGCATGGCGTCGGCAGAGGACGACGTCGTCCTGTTTCCTGTCTCGCAGTTGACGCTCCACACGGAAACCGGGGATTTTCCGCTTGTCGTCGAGGTCGCCAGCGACCCGCGGCAGCGGCAGCGCGGGCTGATGTATCGCACCGAACTTGGCGCGGATCGCGGCATGATCTTCGATTTCGGCCAGACGCGTCCGGCCTCGATGTGGATGGCCAACACGCTGATCCCGCTCGATATGGTCTTCATCCGGGCCGACGGCACGGTCTCGGGCTTTCACGAGAACGCCGTACCAGGGTCGAAGGCGGTCATCAGCTCATCGGAGCCCGTGCGCTACGTACTGGAGATCGGCGGCGGCAAAGCGGAAAGCTACGGCCTCAAGCCGGGCGACCGCGTCAGCGGCCCTGCGCTTTCCTATTAGAGCATCGGGCGAAAAGTGGAATCCGGTTTTCGACAGCCCGACGCGACATAGGGAAGAGACAAGCGGATCCTGCGCTTCACGTAAGGCGCAGGGCGATCCCGGCGGAGCGTTGGCAAAAGCCATTTTCCTGTTGCGGCGATGGTGCCTTCGGTGTATCCGGGCCGCAGTCGGAGTGTAGCGCAGCCTGGTAGCGCATCTGGTTTGGGACCAGAGGGTCGGGAGTTCGAATCTCTCCACTCCGACCATTCAACCAATTAAAATCATTGTTATTTTTCTGGTCCCGCGATGACGCGGAGCTTACCTTGTGAGTGCATTGTGGGTGCTGACAGTCTCTTGTGGGTGTGATTCTGCAGTTTCTGGAGGATCATTTCGGTGGCGCGCATCGGCTCTTCGAGATAGTCGGGATCGAATTTTTCATACCAGTCTGTCGTTCCGGAGCCTTCTGCAACGACGTGACCGAGCCATTTGGACCGTTGCTCGCGTGAGACCTCGATGCCAGCGCGGCGCATATTGGTCGCGATGAAGTGGCGCAGCGTGTAGCAGATCATTGCCGGCATGTTGAGAGGGGCAAGCTGGCGTCCGTCCGGGTCTTTCGGCGCGGGGTCCTTGCCCATCGCGTTCAGTCGCTTCTCGACCGTATCCTGATACTGGCGAATGGGTCTGTCGTCTGCCCAGTGATCCGGCCATGCCGCGAGGCCGGTCGTCAGCCGGATGATCGGGCGGCGTTTTTTGTCTGGCGACGGCCGGGCGGGTTGAGATCTATGGTGCCGCTGTTGAAGTCTACCTGACCCTCCACGCGCAGATCGAAGATCGCCTCGTTTCTTGCTGCCGTATTGAGCGCAATCACCACATAGCGGAAATCATCCTCATGCGCGATTCGGTCGATCCATCGACCGAGCTCTTCAAATGTTGGGATATAGTCGCGCGGTCGCGACATCTCGCCTCCGACGTGATCGGCGATTTCGGATTGATTGCAGAAGATCGGGGTCGCTGATGTCAGCGGCTGCACTTCCTGCTTTTCATCACCGACCGCTACGATCTGTGGCACGGCGGCGAAATTGACGGCAGCGCGCACCGAAATCATGTATGTGGTGATCGCCTTCGGGCTCAGTCCGTGCTCAGTCCTCATCCACGTCCACATGCGCTGCTGATTGAGCCGTGTCAGATGGCCGACCATCGGGTGCGGACTGAAGGTTTCGGCGGCTTCGAGTGCCAGTTCCGCCGCACGTCTTGCGGCGCTGGCCGCGCGTGGCCCCTTTGGCTCGGCCCTATGGAACTGACGAGAGCGGGTTACCTCGGTGACCCGCTCTTTGTCGTTGGGGCAGGGGGCAGGCAAACGGCGGGTCCTTCCTACAGTCCCTTGCCCTGCGGGTATTTGGCACCGCGCGGGTTGCCCAGTCTGAGGCTAAATTCGAAGCCTAAAGTCGGAGCTAAACTAAAGAATGGGTGTTTTTGGCTCAACATTGGAGGAAATTGGCGTTAGCGGGCATTGTCCGGGGGGCGAGGAACGTAGATGTCAAAGGCCTATTTTGTTCATTCTGTGCCGGGCGCGGATCATTCTGGCTGGCAGGCGCTCGGGGATCATCCTTTCGCCATTGCATCGCTGGCGGACGAAATGGGTCGTCCGCTGGGGATAGGGCGGGCCTGTTTCGCGGCGGGTCTGTTCATGATGCGGGATATTCCATGAAGTCTTGCAGGCACAGGCTATCGAACTCTGCGTTCCTTCCGGCCGGAGCCGCAAAGTCCTATTTCCTTGCGATAAACTGACTGCCTCAAAAAGCTGTGCTGGCGCGAATACCGTTTGTTCGCTCCCATCGGAGCGAGCTTCGTAAAGTTCGTCATCTGAGGATGATATATCGCATTGTCATAGTCTTTTCGACGGCTAGGATAGGACGTGTGCCACGTGAAGCGTCACGCCGAAATGGGGGATGGCAGAGTGCGGACAGGTTTGGGTAAATGGGTTGCGATCGTCGTCCTGGCAGCCGTTGCGGCCGGCGGTTATGCCGCATGGCGCAATCTCAATGGCGACGCTCTTCCTGAAGGCATTGCCAGCGGGAACGGCCGTATCGAGGCGACGGAAATCGATATCTCCGCCAAGACCGCCGGGCGGATCAGCGAGATTTTCGTCAATGAGGGCGATTTCATCCAGGCCGGCGAGAAACTGGTGCAGATGGACACCAGGCAGCTGGAGGCGCAAAAACGCGAGGCCGAGGCCAAGCTGCGCAGCGCCCGCACCGGCGTGGACGCCGCCAATGCGACGATAGAACAGGCGAAGGCGGAAAAACGCGCCGCCGAAGCCGTCGTCGAGCAGCGCAAGGCCGTGCTCAATTCCGCCGAGGCCACGTTCGCGCGCTTCAAGAAGCTGGCGCAGACAAACGTCACCTCCCGGCAGGCGCTCGAGGACGCCGAGGCGAAGGCGCTGCAGGCGAAGGCCACCGTTGCCGCCGGCGAGGCCTCTTCCGCCGCAGCAAGCGCGGCCATCAGCACCGCCGAAGCGCAGCTTACCAAGGCGGAAGCGGCGATCGATGCCGCCGAGGCGAGCATAGACTATATCCAGTCGATCATTGACGACAGTACCCTGACCGCGCCACGCCCCGGACGGGTGCAGTATCTTGTCGCCCAACCGGGCGAGGTTGTCGCAGCCGGCGGTCGCATTCTCAACATTGTCGACCTGACCGATGTCTATATGAACTTCTTCCTGCCGACGGAGCAGGCGGGCCGGACGGCAATCGGCGCGGAGACCCGGCTGGTGCTGGATGCCGCGCCGCAATTCACCATCCCCGCCAGCATCTCCTATGTTTCCGACGTCGCACAGTTCACGCCGAAGACCGTCGAGACGGAAGAGGAGCGCCAGAAGCTGATGTTCCGGGTCAAGGCCCGCATCGACCCGGATTTGCTGCGCGAGCATATCGATCTCGTCAAGACCGGCCTGCCCGGCGTTGCCTATGTGCGCTATGACCACAATGCCGCCTGGCCCGAGGCGCTTGACGGAAATCTCGCCCAATGAATGCCGTGGACGGGCAGGGTGGCGTCGGCGCAGTCGCCCGCCTTGAGGGCGTCAGCCTGCTTTATCGCAAGACGACGGCGCTGAATGACATATCGCTTGATATTCCCGCCGGCTGCATGGCGGGCCTCATCGGCCCGGACGGCGTCGGCAAGTCAAGCCTGCTGTCGCTGATTGCCGGCGCGCGCAAGGTGCAGACCGGCGCTGTCAGCGTGCTTGGCGGCGATATCTCCGATGACGGGCACCGCCGCGCCGTCTGCCCGCGCATCGCCTATATGCCGCAGGGGCTCGGCCGCAATCTCTACGCCACGCTGTCGGGCTACGAGAATATCGATTTCTTCGGCCGTCTTTTCGGCCATGCCCGTGCGGAGCGCCGGCGGCGCATCGAAAACCTGATGAAAAGTACGGGGCTGCTGCCCTTTGCCGACAGGCCGGCCGGCAAGCTCTCGGGCGGCATGAAACAGAAGCTCGGGCTTTGTTGCGCGCTGATCCACGACCCCGATCTTCTGGTTCTCGACGAACCGACGACCGGCGTCGATCCACTGTCCAGACGGCAGTTCTGGAGCCTGATCGACGATATCCGCGCCGCGCGCCCCGGCATGAGCGTTATCGTTGCCACCGCCTATATGGAAGAGGCCGCGCGCTTCGACTGGCTGGCGGCGATGAATGACGGCAATGTTCTTGCCACGGGAAGCCCCGCCGAACTTTTGAGCGCGACCGCCACCGACAATCTCGACGACGCTTTCGTGGCGCTGCTGCCGGAAGCGACCCGCGGCGACCGGAAGGCGCTGGATATTACCCCGCGCGCGGAGGGTGATGCCGGCGATTTTGCCATCGAGGCCGAGCATCTGAGCAAGCGTTTCGGCGATTTCACCGCCGTCGACAATGTCAGCTTCCGCATTCGCCGGGGCGAGATTTTCGGCTTTCTCGGCTCGAATGGCTGCGGCAAGACCACGACCATGAAAATGCTGACCGGGCTTCTGGATGTGAGCGACGGCACGGCAAAGCTGTTCGGCCAGCCGGTCGATCCCGGCAATCTCGATGTGCGCCGGCGGGTCGGCTATATGTCCCAGGCCTTCTCGCTCTATACCGAGCTGACCGTGCGGCAGAACCTGTCGTTGCACGCGCGGCTTTACCGGCTGCCGACGGAGACGATCGAACCGCGCGTTGCCGAAATGATCGCGCGCTTCGATCTGGCCGACGTTGCCGACAGCCTGCCGGAGGCGCTGCCGCTCGGCATCCGCCAGCGCCTTTCGCTGGCGGTCGCGATGATCCACGGTCCGGATATCCTGATCCTGGACGAACCGACCTCCGGCGTTGACCCGCTGGCCCGCGATGATTTCTGGCGCATGCTGATCGCGCTTTCGCGCAACGACAATGTCACGATTTTCGTCTCCACCCATTTCATGAACGAGGCGGCGCGCTGCGACCGGATTTCGCTGATGCATGCCGGCCGGGTGCTGGCGAGCGACCGCCCGGCCGCCATCATCGAGGCAAGCGGAAAGGCAACGCTCGAAGAGGCCTTCATCAGCCATCTGGAAGCGGTCACGGACGAGGCGCAGGAGGCTGAAGAACCAACGATCGCCGAAGATGCCGAAAAAGACGACGCCGACGGGCGCGCTGCCGAAAGGGCGCTGAAACACCGTTTCGACTTTCGCCGGATGATGGCCTATTCCTGGCGCGAGGCGCTGGAACTGCGCCGCGACCCGATCCGCGCCACCATGGCGATCATCGGCAGCGTCATTCTGCTGCTGGTGATCGGCTATGGCATCAATCTCGACATCGAAAACCTGAGCTATGCCACGCTCGACCGCGATCAGACCGTGACAAGCCGGGACCTGACGCTCGATATCTCCGGATCGCGCTATTTCGATGAGAAAGCCCCGCTCGTCGATTATGCCGATATGGACAGACGCATGCGTGACGGGGAAATCAGTTTCGCCATTGAAATCCCGCCGCATTTCGCCGCCGATCTGGCGCGCGGGCGCGATGTCGAAGTCGGCGTCTGGCTGGACGGTTCGATGCCGCAGCGCGCATCGTCGGCCAGAGGCTATATTCAGGGCGTCTATGCCACATGGCTTACCCGCAAGATCGAGGAGGTCTATGGGGCGGGGGCGGCTGATCCGGCCTATTCGGTCGCCGCGCGCTATCGCTACAACCCCGATATCCGCAGCCTCGTCGCCATGGCGCCGGCGGTCATTCCGCTGCTGCTGTTGCTCATTCCCGCCATTCTCACCACGCTTTCCGTGGTGCGGGAAAAGGAGCTGGGCTCGATCGTCAATTTCTATGTCACGCCGACGACGAGGCTGGAATTCCTGATTGGCAAACAGCTGCCCTATATCGTGCTTGCCATGTTCAATTTCGCCCTGCTGCTGGCAACCTCGCTGATGGTGTTTCAGGTGCCCTTTACCGGCAGCATGCTTGCCTTTTCGCTGGCGGCCCTGCTTTTCGTCACCATTTCAACCGGCATGGGCCTGCTGGTGTCGACCTTTACCAGCAGTCAGATCGCAGCCCTTTTCGCCACCGCTCTTCTGACCCTCATTCCGGCAATCCAGTATTCCGGCCTCATCGATCCGGTCAGCGCGCTTCAGGGTTTTGGCGCCATGATCGGCGAGGTCTATCCGGCCACCTATTTCGTGACGATGTCGCGCGGAACCTTCACCAAGGCGCTCGGCCTTGCCGATCTTCATTCTGCCTTCGTGCCTCTTCTCATTGCCATTCCGGTTCTGACGATCGCCAGCACGCTTCTGCTCGGCAAGCAGGCGAGGTAGGTCATGCGGTTCTCCAACATCCTCCAGCTCGGCATCAAGGAATTACGGGGGCTTGGCCGCGACACGCTGATGATCATCCTGATCGTCTACGCCTTTTCGCTGTCCATCTACATGGAATCCTCGGCGATGCCGGAAACGCTCAACCGCGCGGCGATCGCGGTTGTCGATGAGGATCGCTCGGCGCTGTCGCAACGTATTGTCGATGCCTTCTATCCACCCTATTTCATCGAGCCTGAAATCATTACCACCGCCGAGATGGACGCCCGGCTGGATAGCGGAACATCGACCTTTGTGCTCGATATCCCGACGAATTTCGAACGGGATGTGCTTGCCGGTCGAAAGCCGGAGCTGCAGCTCAATATCGACGCCACGCGCATGACGCAGGCCTTTACCGGCAACACCTACATCCAGCAGATCATCGACAATACCGTCAGCGAATATCTTAACCGTGCTCCAGGCGGCAGCGAAATTCCGGTCTCTCTCGATATCCGCGCCCGCTACAATCCGCAGCTCAGCCAGATGTGGTTCGGCTCGATCATCAACATCATCACCAGCATCACCATGCTGTCGATGATCCTTTCCGGCGCGGCGCTGATCCGCGAGCGCGAGCATGGCACGATCGAGCACCTTCTGGTCATGCCGGTCACCGCGCTTGAAATCGTGCTCAGCAAGATCTGGTCGATCGGCCTCGTTGTCCTCGTGGCCGCGACGCTTTCCCTCGTGATCGTGGTTGAAGGCATTCTCGGCGTGCCCGTCAACGGCTCCATGCCGCTGTTCATGGCCGGCAGCGCATTGATGCTGTTCGCGATGTGCTCGCTCGGCATTTTCCTGGCGACGGTGGCGGGCTCGATGCCGCAGTTCGGTCTGTTGCTGATGCTGGTGCTGCTGCCGCTGCAGGTGCTGTCCGGCGGACTGACGCCGCGCGAAAGCATGCCGCAATTCATCCAGGACATCATGCTGCTGGCGCCCAATACCCATTATGTGACGATGTCGCAGGCCATCCTGTTTCGCGGCGCGGGGTTTGATGTCGTCTGGCCGCAATTCGTCTGGCTGGCCGTCCTCGGGCTGGCGCTCTTTTCCATCGCGCTGCGCCGTTTCCGCGGGTTTCTGCAGTAATAAGTGCGTATCCGCTGCTATCGAAGCGCTGATAACTAAACTGCTGTTGGAGCGGCTTTACGTATAATTGAACCATTTTGGTGCGAGCGGTTGACGAAATGGTTCTGAGAGAAGAGGGGCCTGCCGCCCTGTTGAGGTTGCTTGGCTAATCGGCTTCGCCAACCTAAGTGTCGACGGCTCGGTTCTCTCGCCGACCGGGTTGGCTGCTAGATTTCGTGGCATGCTATCCGTCGGACTGCCTAGCCGTATCACGATGCTTCATTGACGACGGAGTTGATGCTCAGTTCTACCACCGTGTCCCGAACAGGGAGGATGGAATGACGTTCGCGTTCGACGCGGTCGCGATCTATGGAGATCGAAGCGACATCGAAAGGCTTCGAGGCCGAAGCCGGGTTCATCGTTTCGCGCGCCACGCGTTGGCGGCGCTTAAGCGTTTGGAAGGCAGTGTTGCAGAATAAAGGAGAGCAGCGCGCCCGTTTATAGCTCAAACTTACGGTCTCAAGTGTCTGCTTATCGGTGAAGACGCAGTTTGCATGAACGACCGACTACGAGGCGCTCTCCGGAGCGGCAGAAGCGGGACCGCTTTCGGACCGTCGGGTCCCGGAGGTTGAGGATGAAATACCTGCCATGGGCGCGGGCGGTCTCCATGACCGCTTCCGACACCGTTTTGGTCATTGACCGCGTTTCGGCAGCGGCTTAGAAGTGGGCGGACAGCAGAAGGAGATTTATGCGCAGAGGCTTGTGATTCCGACCGCAAATAGCGGCTTCACCTGGCACCAAGACTTGGCTGCCGGAACCTTTTGCATATATCTTCTTCGGAGTTTTCATGAAGAATCATGACGTCGTAATCCGGCCCTATGCGCCGGAAGGCGATTTGAAAAAGCTGTCACGCATCTGGCTCGATGCATCTCTATTGGCTCATCCTTTCATCGGCGAACGGCGCTTGCTTGCGCAACGAGCGCTGATCGAAGATCAATATCTGCCTAGTGCTGAGACGTGGGTGGCATGCGTGGGTGGTCACCCGTGCGGCTTCATCGGCCTGCTCGACACCTTCATTGGCGGAATTTTTGTTGCTCCCGATCGGCAAGGGCTTGGCATCGGACGCCAGCTTGTCGCTCACGCTCTGAGCCTCAAAGGTAAGCTGGAGCTTGAGGTATACACCGCCAACCGGCAGGCAGTAGCTTTCTACATCGGGCTTGGGTTTCGAGAGCTGTCACGCCGTCCTCTTGATGATGATGGCTACGCTTTCGAAAACGCGCGCCTTCGCTTGATCGGCTAGCAGTTGGTCGGGCGGTGTGAATCGCCGCCCGACTGACTTTGTTGGTCGCTCAACCGCATATGGACCTCACATCGCAACGGTCAAAATCCGGAAAAATGGGCCACGTCCCCTATGGAGATTACAGCTCGGTTTTGGAAGAAATCGTCTTGTCTGAGCTGGGTTATGCTTCCCGGTTTGACAGGGAAAGCAACGAAACCTGCCGCGTCGATAGGGATTCTCATCCACGCCGCGACGACCATGCTTAGCGTAAAGCCGTGCGTCACGATGATCTGTGTCTGACAGGGACGTCCCACAACTTCATCGACGAAAGGAAACACTCGGTTTGCAACGTCGCGCCGCGTCTCAGCGCCTTCAATGCCGCAATCGTGATCCAGCCTGTTATCATCTGGTGCCGGGGTGTAACGTGCATCCAGCCATTCTTGGGGTTTGCCACCCGCGACCCCGTAGTTGATTTCACGTAAGGCTGAGGTCTCCTGCGTTGTCTGACCCATACGGTTGGCGATTGCAGCCGCCGTCTGAGCCGCACGTCTCAGGTCGGAACTGTAAATCTCGACTTCGCCTGTGCCGATCAGGACTGCAAGGTGCTCTGCGACGGCCTCTGCCTCTTGCAAGCCGCGATGAGTTAAGTCGCTGTCGTGCCAACCCCCAACCTTATTCTCCAGGTGATGGGTCGCCTCAGTGTGTGTCACCACGAAGATCTCTTTCACGTTAGCCAAACCTTTAAGCCTTTTCGTTCGTACATTTTCGGCCCGTCATAGATCGAAGCTGTGGCCCCCCGCAACTTGTCGGCAAGCTGCAAGTTCTTACCCGAAGCCGTCGCTACTTGCACATATGATCAGAAAAAGGCGGCATGCTTTTCGCGCCTTCGCGCGCATCCCGCGATGGCGGCATGCCAACAAAGCGGGTGAAGGCAACACTGAACGCACTGGCCGAACCATAGCCCACCCGTTCAGCTATCTCCTTGATCCCGCCTTCTTTCCGGCAAAGAAGGTTCTTCGCCAGGGCCATGCGCCAGGACAGCAGATACTCCATCGGCGATAGGCCCACTTCCTTGCGGAACCTGTCGAAAAACACCGAACGGGACAGGGCAGCTTCGTTGGCCAGCTGCTCCACCGTCCAATCTTTGTTGGTGTCTTCATGCATGTGGCGGATTGCGGCTGCCAGCCGTCTGTCCGCAAGGCCGCGCAGCAAACCCGGTGCCGCCAAATTGTCAGATGCTGAACGCAAGGCCTCGATCAGCAGAACCTGAAGCAATCGTTCCAGAACCATGGCGCGTGCAGGTTTGTCGTCCAACGCCTCGCTTCGGATCAGTTCGACGATTCTGGCCAGTCGCTTCTGGCCGCGCACGTGAATAAGCCCGGGCAACAGGGCGACCAGCAAAGCCGCATCCGGCGATCCGAAGGCCAGCCGGCCGATCAGAGCGCGCATATTGGGCGGACCATCCGGATCGCCATGGCGCGCATACAGGGTGAAGGGGGTTTCCCCGAGGCTTATGCCGGTTTTGCTCAGGGTGTCGTTGCCCAAATGCAGCATCCGGATGCCCCCAGGACGCAATCATCCGATGTCGCGGAGGCCGTGTGGCGGGCAGCGACCGATCCGTCATGCCCAATGCGTCTTGCCGCAGGCGCCGACGCTGTCGCGCTGGCCGGCTGAGCGAACCCTACGCCCGCACCGCTGCCACGATCCGAGCCGTCGCCAGTTTGAGGCGGCGGCTCCCCGAGTTCCATTCGATGGCTGTTTTGGCGGCGCCTTCCGGACCGGCTGAAACGGGGCCGCTTTCGGATCGTCGGGTCCCGGAGGTTGAGGATGAAATACCTGCCATGGGCGCGGGCGGTCTCCATGACCGCTTCCGACCCCATCAATGTCGTCCCGCGCTTCCCGACATCTGCCCGGAAGCGGTCATTGGCTGCCTGGTGATATTTCGAGCCTGATGCCAGTGCATCGATCCCCGTTCGTTGGGTGGTAGTCGACGGAACAGGCAGTGACGACAAGGAGGAGATCCTTGTCCGCATGCAAGAGTACGTTCCCGCCTGGCGGGTTGTCCGAGGCAAGCACCTCCAGCCGTCCGTCCGCCTGAGGCTCGGATCGCTGGAACAAGTTCACCGGATCAGGGAAGATCGGCACGTCGATTCTGGCGCTCCGAAGCTCTGTCAGCAGATTGTCCCGGCAATTCGGATGGTTCGGATAGCCCGCCCGATCGTAGAGGCGATGGTTGCAGGCCGGGAACAGCATGTCGTGTGGACAGGGCGAGTTGTCCTCCACGAGGGTCAAAAGCACCACGGCCTGTTCGCTGTAGAAGCTCTCGCCCACCGTTGGGAACAGACGCTCGGTGATGTCGCGGGTCTGTGAGACACTGAGCCAGTCAACGATCCCACCGTCCACGGCGAACGCCCACAGGTCCGCCACCTGTTGGCCTTCCAGATCGATGACACGGACGGTCTCGCCCGTGAATAGGCGAACGCTACCACCCGACTGTGGTGCGATATCGACATGGCGACGCGCTGGCATGGAGCTTTCCTATCTCAAAGGCCCCCTTCTAACGTAGACCCCGACCAAAAACGACCCCCATCTGGTTGTTCAGCTTGGCTTGCCCGCAGTCCGAAACCCGTTCTTCGAAAGGCATCCGGATATCGGCTTGAACGGGGCCTGCAGCGGACTGGCGGCTGTAGGCGTATTCGTGCCGAGATGAACCCGACCGCCGTCGGAGGGCCGGAGCCTTGACCCATACAGCCGGAAAGCACTCGCTCCTCCCATGCTGACCTGCTGTCCGTTTGATAATTAGGAAGATAGCTGACTAATTTGTGCGACCATAGGCAATGTCGGCTTACGGGAAACAAAAGTGTCAATCGACCGTCCGGAATGGGGGCGCGTTGCTGTCTGCCATTTCCCAGGCCGTCAGCAGCGATGCGTCCGTGGCATCACGCCTTGGCACGGGTCAGTCGTCAGCAAGGTCTCGTTCATTCGAGGCGTCGTACTTTCGAATGTCGCCTTGTGATCGTCCGCTCCAACGCGCGATGAATTCCGTCGTATCTTCAGCCGCAAGATGAGCCATGAGCGCGGCCTGGTCAGCCCAACGTTCTGCGATCAGCAATCGGCCGGCGCGAGGATCATCCACCGCCGCATCATAGGAGATGTTGCCCACTCGCTGACGCGTGGCAATTGCCAGTGCGTTCAGATCAGCGACGAAATCCGCGAGATCAGCGGCATCGACATGCATGTATCCGGT
This sequence comes from Martelella sp. AD-3, assembly GCF_001578105.1. Lineage (GTDB taxonomy): Bacteria > Pseudomonadota > Alphaproteobacteria > Rhizobiales > Rhizobiaceae > Martelella. The sequence continues at coordinate 1,890,267 of NZ_CP014275.1, forward strand.
TACAATCAGCATTTCGGTCTTCCTCTGGAAAAAGATCCCCTGAACTGTCATGGTCCAGGGGAGGCATGAGTTAGTTGGCCAAAAGAACGATCTTGCCCTGGATGCTTCCCCTTGAGGCTCGCTCATGCGCGGCCGCAGCCTCGGCAAGCGGAAATTGGCTGTCGATCACGATACGGACCGTTCCCTCGTCAAGAAGACGGCCAGCTTCTGCCAATTGAGCACCATTGGAGCGAACCTGCGTGGAGGACACTTTGACGCCGAGCCTTTCCGCTTCTTCCTGTCCGGTAAAGCCGAGAGGGTTCACCAGATAGAGGGCACCTCCCTTCCTGAGGACCTTGAGGAATCGCTCCATGTCGGGGCCTCCAACCGCGTCGATCACCAGATCCACATCCTGCGCGGCTGTCTCAGCGTCCTGTTTCGTGTAGTCGATCACGACATCGGCGCCGAGATCGCGCAGCAAATTCATGTGCTTGCCGGAGGCAACCGCAATGACGTGAGCGCCCTTCCACTTTGCCACCTGCACCGCCAGGTGGCCTACCCCTCCTCCGGCACCATTGACCAGCACCGTCTTGCCTTCGAGCGCCACCGGCGCATGAGCCAAGTCCTGGAAGGGGTTTGGGGCATCGTGGCCAAGCTCGACGAGGAACTGCCAGGCCGTCAGAAGCGACATCGGCGCGCCGGCCGCATGGGCATGATTGATGCCGGCCGGCTTCAGCGCCAGATCCGAGGCCGGGACATTGACAAAGTCGGCATATGCGCCGCTGCCGGTCATCAAATCATGCGGGAACCGCACCATCGCGTAGACTTCGTCACCGACTTGGAAATCCGATACGCCTTCGCCAACTGCATCGACCACACCGGAAATGTCTGTCCCAAGAATGAGCGGGAAGTCCGGGCTGGGGTGCCATTCGGGAGGAAGCGCCCGGTAGCCGTCTCTCAGATAGAGATCCGGCGGATTGAGACTTGCCGCATGCACGCGGACAATCAGTTCACCCGCCCCGGCCACTGGTTTCGGCGCCTCCTCGTAGCGCAGTACCTCGGGGGCTCCAAATTCATGCAGTCGGACTGCGTTCATGATCTCGGTCATCGAAACCTTCCTTTGTTATTGTTGCCGTTGACCGAATGTAAGTGTGTGCCATGAGATTGATAATGATGCTCAAAGTCGCTTTAATAGTGCCATGAAGGAACAAACTGGACTTGAACGACTGACCGGCCTTATCGCCTTTGCCCGTGCTGGTTCTCTGGGAAGTTATACCGCTGCCTCGCGGTCGCTCGGGATCTCGCCTTCGGCGGTCAGCAAGAGCGTGCAGCGTCTGGAGCGGCAGCTGGGTGTCTCGCTCTTTACCCGAACCACCCGTTCCCTCACTCTCACCGATGAGGGCCGCGACCTGTACGAGCGCGCACTGAAACTGTTGCGCGATGCCGAGGAGATCGAACAGGCGGCAAAGGCAGCGCGGTCGGACCCTGCCGGCACATTGCGACTTGCCACTTCCCTTCCGATCGGACTGCATGTGATCGCGCCGGTGCTGCCACGTTTTCGCGCGCTGCATCCAAAGGTGTCCATCGACCTCAGGCTGAGCGATCACCGGATCGACCTGATTGAAGAAGGGATCGACCTCGCAGTGCGGATCGGAGACCTTCCCGATTCGGGCCTCCTCTCACGGAAACTGTCGGCGCATCGCCTTTGCTGCTATGCCGCGCCGGATTATCTGGCCCAAGCAGGCGTGCCATCGCATCCCGATGACCTTCACGATCATCAGACGGTCAATCTGCGCTATCAAAACAGCGGGCAACTGTTCCGCTGGCCTTTTCGCGTCGGCGAGCGGGAAATTGAGGTCGTGCCGTCGTCTCCGATCGTGGTCGATGCGAGCGAAGCCGTCCTCGCGACCGTCTCAGCCGGAGCCGGCATCGGCATGGCGACCAGCTTCATGGCCACGCCTTGGGTCAAGCGCGGTGAGTTGGTTCCCGTCTTGTCCGACTACTCGGTCGAGCGTCACAACATCACGGCGGTCTGGCCGGAGAGCCGGCGATCCAATCCTGCAGTCCGCGCATTTCTGAATACCCTATTGGAAGGCCAATAGGCTCTGCGTTGACGCATAGAGGTCCAATGTCCGCTTTCAGGACTTGGCACCTGAAGCCCCGAACGTCTGATTTGGGGGCTCCTTGCGGACCGGCAGAAAAGGGGCCGGCCTGTCTGGTTTTGGAGAATGATAAGCGGCAAGCTGGCATTTTTCCGCAGCTATCCTAAGCGCATCGGCGGTTTAATGCCCGCACAGAAACTGAAAATGGTGCGGGAGTCTACAGAGAAGAACCCTTAAAAACGGGAGGATTACCGGATAGGAAGCCTTCAAGGTCTTGTTCTGACATCGGAGGTGAGAATAGAAAGCCTTGGATGATTGTGCCGCCGAGCTTCTCCAGTGCCGCCAACTCTTCCTTGGTCTCAACACCTTCAATAATGCAATCCAGTTCCATATCGTGGCCGAGCGCCAGAAGCGATTTGACGATCTTGTAGCTCGCGGGTTTCTTGTGAAGATCAGTTACGAAGCTCCGGTCAATTTTGATTTTGGTAAGCGGCAAGGAATGCAGTCGCGAAAGGCTGGAATAACCGGTACCAAAGTCGTCAAGCGAGATGCCGCAGCCCAGTAGGTTGAGCGTCTCAATCGATTGTTTCATCTGCTCGAAGTCGTGCATAAAGGCCGTTTCTGTGATTTCCAGATCCAGGCGGCGCGCATCGAAGCCGCTGCCCTTGATGATGCCCACCAATGCAAGGACGCCATCATGGGAGTTCAAATCATGCACGGATAGATTGAAGGAAAGACGGATATCGTTGTGCCATTTTTTTGCGACTACCAGTGCATGTCGCAGCAAATGCTCTGTTAGGAAGCCGCTGAGGCCAGCGCGTTCTGCAATAGGAAAGAACAGAGCTGGAGAGATCTGACCCAGTATTGGATTGTTCCAGCGAGCCAATGCTTCAAACCCCAAGACGCGTTGCGTTCGGATATTAATGATAGGCTGGAAGACCACAGAGAGTTCATCTGCAAGATTTGCCAGCTTGAGCGCTTGTTCGATGCGCGAGTCATCATTGATCCGACTTTCATGCTCTGCACTGAACAGGACAGCTGCGCCTCGCCTATTCCGTTTTGCATGGTAAAGCGCGTAATCTGCGCGGTCGAACAGTTGTTCCTTGGTCGAAGCGATGTCAGGATAAACGGCGATACCCATGGACGCCGATATCCTTACCGTCGCTTCGGGCAAAATGAACGGAACAAGCAGTCGTTCCAGCAGCTTGTTGGAATTGACAACAAGGAGGTCGTCTTCGGCTGCTTCCATCACAATAATGGCAAACTCATCTCCGCCAAGACGGTATAAACGGTAGTTGGGTGGTAGTGTCGATAATCTCGCCGCCACTTCGATCAGCAGATTGTCACCAACTGAATGGCCGTAGATATCGTTGACAGGCTTGAATCCATCCAGATCCATCACACCAAGTGCCAATCGTGTTCCGTTTTCTTTCGCGGCCTCGATGCTGGTGGGCAAATGAGCAAAAAACGCACGGCGGTTGGCAAGATTGGTAAGACTGTCAAGATTTGCCAGACGCAGGTTCTCTTTGCTGAGGGCTTGCGTTTGTTGTTGCCCTATTATCATTTTCTCAAAGTTTCGGTAATTTGTCATGAGAATGACCAGCATTACGACGCAAACAAGGGCGACGTTGATAGATATAGCGATAAAGACGGGCTGCCCAACCGACGAAAAGAAGGCCACAAATGTCCCATTCACAATGCCCGTCACTAAGAGTGCGGCGGACCGCAGATGGGTCAGGCAGAAGATGCAGGAGATGACCGTGATCGCCATATAAAAGGCGACATGTGACTGGGCATAGGGATCGCCATAGGGGAACAGCGAGAGAGCCCAAGCGGAGAACGTGATAGCCAGAATGGCGGCGATGCGGTTGGTTTGTTTCAGAGCGGCTTGCGCGGCTTCAAGACTTGGATATGTGTTCCTCACTTTCCACCAGAACACAATACGGGTGCCAGCAGTCACGGTGAACGCTGTTGGTATCAGCATCGTCAGCCAAATTGGTGCTTCAGCCATATGTGTGATAGCAAGCGCCCAGGTGTTGGCAATGAGTATCAGGTACATCATGGGCATTTGGCGGGCGAACGATTGGTATTGAGCTTGGAGAAGCTCAGGATTATCGGATCGAACCGCCATAAACCGGCTGGCCTTATCCCAGTATTTTTTTATCGTCATTGCAGTGTTCCGCCTGATCGAGCTCCACACAATTGTCCAGTCGTTTCATGAGTTATGGTGCTCGACTTCAAAAATATAATACGCCCGTCTTAGAACGTATCTGCAAAACGCATTTGTCAAAGTTATGCGGCGTCATTCCGGCGCCTTATACTAAATATACATTTTAAATAATTCTACAACTGACCGGCTCCCCCGAAACGCACCGGGCGACCGCCTACAGTCCAAGGACATTCTTGTGCTGAACCCCAGCGAAGTGATCAGGGTGCGAATTGAAGAGTTCTGCTAGAAATGGGCTGGTTTGAAGGTGCATCTGCACATAGCAGTATAGCATCGCTACGATCCGACCTTGGTCGGCTCGGACCTCCCGTTCGCCTGCTGCTCATCTTTGCTGTGCAGCGTCCCCAAACCGCCCTCAACGGTCATTCGCACATCGTGCAATGAACGGCAGCTTTGCGTGTCGGGTCAGCAATCTCTGAACGACCGAAATGGGCGTGCACTGCCGACCGGCAGAAACGGGGCCGCTGCCTGATCGTCCGGTTATGGAAGATCCAGTGGCAAAAATGCCGTTCATTAGTCGTCACCCGCGCAACAAAACTGAGCCGCGGTGGGAGAGCCTTATGAAATGCGTTTCTTTGCTTCATCAATATCTTGGTTTCGCTACGGGTGCGGAAGCCTTTCAGATACTCAGGAGGTCGGATAGGGATCCTTGAAGACGTGCTGGATGGCGACTGCGGCGGCACCTGCCGTCCAGTAGAAGCTGGTATCGTCCGGCACGATGCGCGGGCCCTGTTCGCGGTAGTAGAAATGATCGAGCGCGGCCTGCATCGGCACGAGAAAGGCCTCGCCGAATGCCGTGCTTTCGCCGCCAAGAACGATTAGCTCGGGATCGACGACGGTAACCCAGTTGGCAAGATATTGACCGATGACGGCGCCGGCCTCTGCAACGAGCGCCTGCGCTTCCTGATCGGCATTCTGCAACGCCTCGCAAAGCGAGGACTTGCCGCCCTCTTTGCTCCAGCGCTCCTCGAGTGCCGTTGCGGCGTAGAAGGTCTGGAGGCAGCCGCGCCGGCCGCATTCGCAGAACGGCCCGCCGTCTTGATGAAAAACATGCCCCACCTTGCCCGCGTTTCCCAGGTTGCCACGCCAGACCTGACCATCGATGATCGAGGCGCAGCCAATTCCCTCGCCAACGGCCAGTGCGCAGAAAGATCCCAGGTTCTGTCCGATCCCGAACAGTGCGTGCGCGAGGCCGTAGGCCAGGGTGTCGTCTTCGATGAACACCGGAAGGTTGAGCGCTTCACGCATCATCGGACCAATCGGAACATCGTTCCAGCCGAGGCGATGCGAGCGGATACAGATACCCTTGTCTGGATCGACTCTTGCGGGGAGGCTGAGACCGACGCCGAGGATCGGACGTTTCGGTCCATTCTGGCGGCTGACGACTTCATCGACAATCTGTCGCGCGTGGGCGACAACCGTGGCCGGGTTCCCGTCAGGAAGATCAATGGAGAGCCTGTCCAGCGATCCCATGGCAATATCGGTCAGAAGACAGTCGAGACGCCGACTGCTGATCTTGAGTCCGATCGCCAGATGCCCGTTCTCATTCAGCCTGAGCGGGACCGGGCGACGGCCCGACCGGCTATCACGGGGTTTTTCTTCGACAAGATAACCTTCGTCGAGAAGTTCGCGGATCACAAAGCCGACGACTGCGGCCGAAAGGCCCGTCTGCGCCGCGATGTCCGCGCGGCTGAGGCCATCGGACCGGCGTATGATGTTCAAAATCATCTGCCTGTTGATTGCCCGCCCGGTTTTCTGGTCGATTTTCTGCGTCTCGCGGCGGTTCATCTCTCAATGGCATCCATTTCAACAAGGGCGGCCGCAGCGAAGGGCTGCGACCGCAAATCGGACCGTGCCGCAGTCGCGCGGCGCGGTATTGATCGCTATAGCCTATTTCACGGCTGCAGAACAGAAACCCCATAGGCCCCAAGTTCGAGTGTGCCGGAATGGCTGGTGCCGGTCAGAAGATCTGTCGCCGGCGCGGCAAGCGTAACGTTCGCCGGCTCGTCGGTCGTGTTCAGGATGAACAACAGCCGCTCTCCGTTGGCGCCGATGCGTTCGGTTACTTCAACGGTTTCGGGCGCGTCCGGCAGAAGCGACAGGACACCATCGTCGCGCAACAGATCCGCCAACCTTTCGGTCAGTTCGTCGGTCAGATAGGTTCCGGCATAGATGGCCTTGCCCTTGCCGATCCGACGCATCGTAACGGCGGGCTCGCCATCGAGGAAGCGATTGCCCCAGGACATCAGGGCTTCCACGTCGTCTTCTACGATCAGCTTCTCGTAGAGGTGACTTGCCGGAAAAGTTGTGTTGCCATGGCGCAGAAGATAGCGCCGGCCGGCCGAGCAGGCGGGCAGGCGTTTAACGCCCGAAGCCCTGAAGCCGGCGTCGGCCCCCGGCGGCTCGAACAGACCGTCGCTTTCAGGTGCAGCGATCCGGCCGAATTCCTCGACCCGAACGCCGAGCAGGTCGGCAAGGCCGTTTGCGGGCGCGAGTTCGCGATGGATATGGTTGTCGCGGGTGCGCGTTCCCGTCATCGCCGAAACGATCAGGGTTCCGCCATTTTCGACGAAACGCCGGACGTTCTCGGTCCAGGCGTCATCCCACATCAGGAAATGCGGAACGTAGAGCGCTTTCAGGCGGGAGAGATCATCGGATGGGTGAATGAAACCGGTGGCCACGTTTCGACGGTAGAGGTTCTGATGCAGGAGGAGGCCGTCTTCCAGCGGCGACGGCAGGCCCATCGGATAGGTGCGGTAGGCTTCCTGATTGTCGAAATCGGCGCCGGCGATGCCGACATCCATGCGGACGCTCGAGCCGATCAAATGCTTTTCGATGGCGGCGATATCGCCCGCAAACTGCTTTGCCTCCTCGTAGCGGCGGCGCGGGACATCGTCGTGATCGATGATGCCCATCCAGTAAATTTCCGCGCCGAAATGGGCGGGGCGCCAGCGGAAGAACATCAGGCTGTCGGCCCCGCGCGCGACCGAACTCATGGCCATGCGCCGCATCTCGCCGGGCTCCGGCGTCATGGTTGAAAATGTCGGCTGGCTGCCGAAACCGGAAGCCTGCTCGGGCACGATGAAATTGCCGCTATAGGCCCGGCAGATATCGAGCTGCAGCGCCTGGGTATAGGCATGGCCGCCCGTGCGTCGCATTTCGTCATAGAGCATCGGGTAGATGTCGAAGCCGATGAAGTCGAGATCCTCGCCGAACTGACCACGGAAATCGATGTCTTCCAGCTGCCCAAGATTGTGAAACACGAACCAGTCCGGATTGGCGGCGCGCAGGATCTCGACCTGATCGTGCTGGAAGGCGGCCGTCGCATCGGCGAGGAAGCGGTGATAGTCCTGACGGTGGCCGGGCGACACATGGCCGGGCGCCATCGGCAGCGGCAATACGACCTGATCGAAATTATCGTAATGGGTGGCCCAGAAATCGCCGCCCCAAGCGGCATTTAGCGCATCGATCGTCTTGTAGCGCAGGTGACACCATTTGCGGAATTCGGCAGCACAGCTTTCCGAAAAGCTCAGCGAGGTCGTGGTGTTGAGCTCGTTGTCGGTCTGCCAGCCGATGACATCCGGATTGTCCCTGTAATGCTCTGCCATCGCGCGGGTGATCCGGCGGGAATGGTCTCTCAGCACCGGGCTGGTGGTGTCGGCGTGCTGGCGCGAGCCGTGGCTTGCCTGCCGTCCGTTTTCGTCGACGCGCAGCATTTCTGGGTGCGCTGTTGTCAGCCAGCGCGGCGGCGTTGCCGTCGGCGTGCAGAGGATGGTCTTGATGCCGTGGCGGGCAAGCACCGCGATGGAGCGGTCGAACAGATCGAAATCGAAATGGCCCTGATAGGGTTCCCAGATATGCCAGGCGAACTCGCCCATGCGCACGGCGTTGAAGCCGGCTGCCGCCATGCGTTCGGCATCTCGCTCCCAATAGCTCTCGTCCACATGTTCGGGATAATGCGGGACACCGATGATGAAGCGGTCGATATTGATCGGACGCCACACCGATAGCGGCGCGGGATTGTTCTTCTTCTTCATGACGAAACCTTCAGAATAGTCTCAATGCGGGGAGGCGCCATCAGGCGCCGATGGTCTTCTCGGTGGTCAGCGTCTGGCCATCAGGGCCGAAAAGGTAGGCGCTAGTGGTATCGAAGCCGAATGTCACCGTGCTGGCTTCGGCCGGAATGTCGCCTTGTCCGGCAAGCAGTGTCACGTCGGAGGTGCCGGTATCGGACCCAACGGTCTTCAAAGCACCGGCATCGGCGTAGAGCACGGTTTCCCGGCCCAATTGTTCTGAAAGACGGATCTTTGCCTGTGCTTGGATCTCGTGATCGTCGGACAAGCGAAGATGCTCCGGCCGAACACCGACGGCCACAGTGGCGTTCTGCTTCAGACCGTGGCCTTCGCGGATATTCCCGAAGGTAAGCGGCGGTAACCCTTCCACATCAACGACCACACGTCTGTCTTCAACGTTCGTAATCTTTCCCTCGAAAAAGTTCATACGTGGTGAACCAAGGAAGGATGCCACGAAGCGGTTCGCCGGGTTGTGGTAAAGCCCGAGCGGTGTGCCCACCTGCTCGATTACGCCGGCGCGCAGCACGACAATCCGGTCCGCCATCGTCATCGCCTCGATCTGATCGTGGGTCACATAGATCATCGTGGCGTTTAAGTCCTTGTGCAGCGTTGCGAGCTCAACGCGCATCTGTGTTCGCAGTGCCGCGTCGAGGTTGGACAGCGGCTCGTCGAACAGGAAGACATGGGGCTCGCGGGTAATTGCCCGGCCGATTGCGACGCGCTGGCGTTGTCCACCGGAAAGCTGGGCCGGCTTCTTTTCCAGCAGTTCCTCGATACGGAGGATCTTTGCCGCGCGCTGAACGGCGGCCTCGATCTCATCGGCCGGACGTTTCATGATCCTGAGCCCGAAGCCCATATTCTGCCGCACCGTCATATGCGGATAGAGTGCGTAGGACTGGAACACCATGGCGATGCCGCGATCACCTGGCTCCTCGCGGGTCACATCGCGCCCGGCGATGTCGATCGTGCCGTTGGTGACCTCTTCCAGTCCGGCGATGGTTTTCAGCAGCGTGGACTTGCCGCATCCGGACGGGCCGACCATGACGACGAACTCGCCCGGCACAATATCGAGATCGATATTTTTCAGGGCGTGAAACGGGCCATAGTGCTTGTTGACGTTCTTCAGTGTGACGTTGGACATCTTCAAAATTCCTTTCGGCCTCAACCTTTGACCGCGCCCATAGTCAGGCCGGAGACGAAATGCTTCTGCATCAGGAAGAACATCAGCACGGGGGGGATGGCGACAAACAGTGTTGCGGCGGAAATCACGTTCCAGGCGGAAATCCATTCGCCGCGCAGGTTGGCGAGACCGGCGGTCACGGGTTTGACAGCGTCGGTCTGGGTCAGAACGATCGCCCAGAAATAGTCATTCCAGATGAAGGTGAAGAGCAGGATTGCCAGCGCCGCCAGCGCGGGCCGGACAAGTGGCACGACGATGATCCTCAGTATCTGCATCGGGGAGGCACCCTCCGCGCGGGCTGCCTGGAAAAGCTCTCCCGGCAGTGCCGCGATGAAATTGCGCATGAACAGCGTGGCAAAGCCGAGCTGGAAAGAGACGTGAAACAGGATCAACGCGCCGTAAGTGTCGTAGAGGCCGAGCGAGACCATCAGGTCGCGCACGGGGATCATGAATACCTGATAGGGCATGAAATTGCCGGCGATGAAAGCCGCGAACAGCAGCGTCGAGCCTGCGAACTTGTGACGGGACAGGACAAACCCGGTCATCGTCGAAAGCGCGAGCACGAGGACCACCGACGGGATGGTGATGATCAGGCTGTTGCGGAAATAGACCAGCATGTCGGTCTGCTGGAAGATCGCCGCATAGTTTTCGAGGATGTTGAACTTGGTCGGCCAGCCCCAGTAATTGCCGGCCATGATGTCGTCGAAGGTCCGGAAGGACGTCATGATGATCGCCGCGACAGGCAAAAGCCAGATGGCGAGCACGGCCCAGACGCCGGTCATATAGAGAATACGGCTCTTGCGGTGCGACGGAGGAATAGGTTTCGGATACATCGCTCAAGCCCCGTTTTCGTTTTTCAGAAGGTTTGCGAGATACCAGACGATAAAGATCAGCATGATCGCGAACAGCACCGTGGCGATGGCCGCGCCGTATCCGTAGCGATAGGAAAACAGCGATTCCTCATACATCTGATAGGCCAGCACGCTGGAGGAACCGAACGGGCCGCCCGAGGTCATCACCGATATGATGTCGAAGGAGCGAAGCGCGCCGATCATCGAGATCGCGATGGCGATGAAACTGACCTGTTTGAGCTGCGGCAACACGACATGACGCAACATCTGCCAGCCGCGGGCATTGTCGACGCGCCCGGCGCCGATAATCTCGGAATCGAGATTGTTGAGGCCCGCCAGGAACAGCACCAGACAAAACGCAACTTGCGGCCAGAGCCCGGCAAAGACGACGGCGAAGGTCACGTATCGCTCGCTCGAAAGAAGGGCGGGCGCTTCGGCGCCGAAGAGACCGAAAATCTTTGCCAAAATGCCGAACGTCGGGTCATAGAACCAGCTGAAGATGACACCCACCGTCACCAGCGAGAGCACCAGCGGCATGAAGAACAGCGATTTGGCGAACCGCATGCCGGCGATTTTCTGGTTCACCAGAAGAGCGATTGCGAGGCCGAGTGGCGGTGCGAGCAGGAACACGACCAGCCAGATGGCATTGTTCTTGAGCGACATCCAGAACTGCGGGTCCGTCCACAATTCCCGGTAATTCGCCAGTCCGACATAGACGGCGGTACCGAAACCGTCCCACTCGTGCAGCGAAATCCAGAAGGTCCTGAACGCTGAAAAAACGATGACGCCAAAGAACAGGATCAGCCCGGGCGCGAGAAGAAGAGCGGGCGTCCACCGCTCAAGCATTTTCTGACGAGGCGTTGTCAAGAAAGCCTCCCTTTTTCCATGAAGAATGCAGCCGGAGGCGGCGGCCGGGAGAGAAGGTGGCCGCCGCCTCCGGTTTTCAGAGTGCGCCGTATGCGCGTTCGCGGGCGCGCTCGATTTGCGGGAGGATACGGTCGACTCTGTCCGGATGGACCATGAATTCCTGAAAACCCTTCAGACCCGCCTGAGCGACATCCGGGCTGGTGTCGCGGTCGTAATATTGCGCTGTACCCTCGACCTTCTTCAGCGCGTTGGTCGCCATGGCGACAATTGGATCGCTGGTGAGATCGACGTCCGTGCGGGCCGGCACATTGCCTTCCGGCTCCACATAGGCCTTCAGGTTTTCCGGCTGATAGAAATAGGCGAGGAATTCGCGCGCGACTTCAGGATGCGGCGCGCCGGAAGGAATATGGATAGAATCGACCGAAAAATCCTCGAAACGGCCGACCGAAGGATCGACGGTCGGGAAAAGCTGGAAGCGGACCTGGTCGAGCTCGTCTTCCGGGAAGGCCTGCTTGATGAAGAGACCGAGATCCATCATGCCCGCGCGCTTTTGAACCAGAGCGGTGGCGGCCTGTTCCCAAGCGTAGGAGGTTGCGTTCTGGGTGAACAGCCCCGCGTTCACAGCTTCCGCCCATGTGTCCATGACTTTGACGACGCGGGCGTCAGTATAGGAGACCTTGCCCTCCATCAGGGCCTGGTGGAATTCGAGACCGTTGATGCGCAGGTTGAAATGGTCGAACAGGCCGGCGGCCGGCCACATGTTCTTGGTTCCGATCGTGATCGGCGTCAGTCCTTCCGCTTTGGATTTCTCGCCGAAAGCCAGCAGGTCCTGGAAGGTTTCCGGCGGAGTCAGCCCATGTTCGTCGAACGTATCCTGGCGGTAAAAAAGCCCCCAGAGGATGCCGGATGTCGGCAGGCCGTATTGTTTGCCGCCAACCGTAACCGCGCTCATGGACGGCACGACGGACTTCCAACCTTCCCGATCCACCAGATCGGAAATGTCGTCGAACAGGCCGCGTTCGACGAAGCCACGCATACGCTCACCGGAAAACCAGAAGCAGATGTCCGGCGGGCTTGCCACAAGGTAGTTGCGGATCGCGGTCTTGTGGGCCTCGTGATCCATATTGTTGACCGAGACCTTGACGCCGGCGGCCTTGCCGAAATCGGCGGCGATCTTTTCGAGCGCTGCGCGCTGCCTCGGATTTCCCCGGTTCGAAATCATCACCAGTTCGCGCGACTGCGCAATCGCCGGCATCGATAACGACACCGAGGCAGCTGCCGTCGTGGCAAGAAATGAACGTCGTGTGAGTGTGAAATGCGCCATATCTGAACCTCCCTTTGGCTGAACTGATCATGCACATCACAAAACCCCTCGTCAAATTAATTTATTAAATAAATGAAATTGAAGATTTCGCGATTGATGCCTGAGCCGAGCTTTTGTTCGACCGTCTCTGGCTGTTCGCACGGGTTCCTATTCATTGTGATCAGCATTATTCTCTGTCTTGTTGGAGAAAACTGTCCTGAGGGTCTCTGCTTCTGCGGGCAGAAGAAAGAAAGCCTCAGCCTCCGAAGCGGAGACGTGCAGCTGACTGACCGGAAAGGGGCCGGAATGAGATGAATGGCGGCTTTCGGAAACGAGCCCGGCGAAGCGGTCACTCGCGCTTTTTGGGCGGGTAGTCGATTTCGGCCCACAGCCGACGTTCGCCACCGGTTCAGGATGCTGCAACGCGGCCATTCGAAGCCGCCTTTCGCTGTGGGTGCAAGCCTCGGCGCGGGTCGAAGCTCCCCACTGCATTGCAAAGCCACCTTGGATCCCGAAAGCAAAGTGCATCCAGCGGAGGGAAGGCAACCACTTTGCGTCCTGGAATCCTTTTGGCAAAAGTGCGGAGCCAAAGCTTGCCATGGCGCTGGAGTTTGACCGGACCCGTTCCGGCCTTCTTTCCGAGAGCGATCAGTTGGCGTGGTGTCATAAAGTCTCGACCACTCCGCCGTCGACCCTCAGGCTTGCGCCTGTGGTTGCCGACGCCTGAGGAGCGCAGGCATAGACGATCATATGGGCGACCTCCTCGACACTCGCGGCGCGACGGATGATCGAACCGGGGCGGGCCTCCATGACAAACTCGGTGGCGACTTCCTCGATGGTGCGGCCCGATTGCGCCACGCGGCCGGCCAGCATATCGCGCAAACCGTCGCTCAGCGTCGGGCCGGGTAGGACCGAATTCACCGTCACGCCCGTCCCTGCGAGCCGCTTGGCCAGTCCCCGCGCCAGCGCCACATCCGCAGCCTTGCTCACACCGTAGTGGATCATCTCGGACGGGATGTTGAAGGACGACTCCGAGCCGAGCATGACGATGCGTCCCCAGCCCTTCGCGATCATTGCTGGGGCCAGCGCGCGACTGAGACGCATCGCACTCATGACGTTCACCTGCCAGTGGCGCTCCCATTCCGCGTCGTTTGTCTCGAAGTAGTCGCCGGGGGCAAATATCCCGGCGTTGTTGACGAGGATATCGACCTCTCCGGCACCATCGGCCAGACGGGAGCAGCCGTCTGCCGTCCCGAGGTCGGCCGCAGCGCCGTGCATGCCGAGCGCACCGGCCAGCTCGGTGACCTCTTCCGGATTCCGACCGTGAAGTATGACACTGGCGCCTGCCGCGGCCAGTCCCTTTGCCGTGGCGAGGCCAATCCCCTTGGTCGAGCCGGTAACAAGTGCGGTCTTGCCGTGAAGATCTATGTTCATCGGTCTTGTCCTTTCAGAAGAGTTGCGGAGACGGCGTCGGCCATGGCGCGGTTGCCTTGCGCGCCGGGGTGAAGGCGATCGCCGCTGTCGTGGTCCGGGTTCAGGCGCGCGTCATCCTCCGGGGCGCTCAGCACCCGGTCGAAATCCACGAGCCCATCGTGGAAATCCGCTTCGCGCAGCCAGTCGTTCAGCGCCCGGCGCAGGGCGTCCTTTTCGGGAGACCAGTAGGTCGCCTCCATCGGCGTGCCCGGCAGCGCGCCCTCAAAGGGCGGAACAGTTCCGAGGATCAGTTGCATACCTTGCGCGTGCACACGGGCCGCGATCTGCAGGAACCCGGCCTGAAGGCGCTCAAGACGCATCGGCGCCTCGTCCGGGGAAAACGGCGTACCCGGCCAGGCGATATCATTGGTCCCGATGAGCAGCACCAACGTATCCGCCGACGGCAGCGCGAGCACATCCTGTCCGAGGCGTGCCAGGACGCTGCAGCCCATGCCGTCACTCAGCAGTCGTCCGCCAGAGATGCCTGCGTTCACCACCGCGATGCCCTTCAACGAAAGGGTGCTGGCCAGGAAGTCGGGCCAGCGCGCCATGGCATCCATCGGGGCGCCATTGCCGTCGGTGATTGAATCTCCCATGGCGACAACCACCTGCCGCGCGGGGCGATCTGACAGCACCGCGCTGAGGGTCAGCCGCGCCGGGATCTCGGACAGCACCTTCGGGGCCTGCTCGTCCGCGTCGATCACGTAGCTCGTCTCGCGGGCGTCCCAGTGGAAATCCTGCGCAACAGCGTCCGGCCCGAAGGTCAGCGTGACGGCAACGCGATCCCCGGCCTCGGCCGCAAAAGGCACCGGGTCCGACACGAGAACTGCCCCCGGCGCAATGACGGCATCGTGCCTGCCGCCGAAGAGCACCTGTTGCGGGGCCTCGACACCTGCTGCGCCGCGACTGCGCGCCAGAGTTGCCGCATCGACCGGAAGGGGCTGGTTGCCGTGAATATTGGACAGTACCAGCCTTATCCTCCCGGCCGGAAAGCCAAGCGTCAGGGGTTGGCGGATCGTCGCACCGGCGATGCTATCTGGAAGGCCAGTCTCGAAAACAGAGGTGTCAGCCCAGACCGCTTGCGGGCTGGCCATCCAGGCTGGCGTCCAGCTTTCGGCCAATGCAGGGGCGGCGAGACTCAGTGTCAGAATTGTTGCCGGGAAAAGAGAGCGCATGTCAGGTCCTTTCGGGAATGAAGGCCAGGGCCAGGGCGGTCAGTGGCAGGAGGGCCGCAAGAAGCGGGAGGGAGGGCAGACCAAGACTCGCAGCGAGGGCCAAGCCTCCAAGCCATGCGCCGATGGCATTGCCGAGGTTGAAGGCGGAGATGTTGAGGGTGGCCCCGAGCGTATCGGCGCCATCGGGGCTGCGCGCCATCATGTGGGATTGCAGTGGGGCGAGCGTGGCAAATGCCAGCAGTCCGAGCAGCACCATCGCGAGGGCCGCAAGCGACGGCAGGGACAAGGCCAGACGCAGCGCCAGAAGTACCGCGGCGAGACCTGCCAGAACCACCCGAACCGACGCAC
The DNA here is from genome assembly GCF_001578105.1 of Martelella sp. AD-3. Taxonomy (GTDB): domain Bacteria; phylum Pseudomonadota; class Alphaproteobacteria; order Rhizobiales; family Rhizobiaceae; genus Martelella. The sequence continues at coordinate 1,905,845 of NZ_CP014275.1, forward strand.
CTGGCCAGCGATCCGCCAGCCATCCGCCCGCGAGATTGCCACCGAAGACCCCCAATCCGAAGAGCAGCAGGTACAGCGCCACGCGCTCATCAGGCACGCCGGCCACATCGGTCAGCAGCGGGGTGATATAGGTGAAGACCATGAAGACGCCCGCGTAGCCCAGGGCCGTCATCGTGAGCGCCCGCCGCGGCGCCGGCCGCAGGAACAGCGCAAGCTGCCGCAGCTTCAGCGGTGTGCCAGCGTCGGTCTGCGGCACGAAGGCGGCGATTGCGGCCAAGGCCAGCGCCCCGATGCCCGCCACGGCCCAGAAGGTGGCGCGCCAGCCGAAAATCTGGCCCAGCCATGTGCCGAAGGGTAGGCCCAGCACCGTGGCAAGCGTCAGCCCGGTAAAGACAGTGGCGATGGCCGAGGCCTTGCGATGGGGCGGCACAATCGCCTGCGCAACGACAGACCCTGTCCCGAAAAAGGTGCCATGGGCGAAACCGGTGATCACCCGCGCCGTCAGGGCAAGTCCGAAGCCAGGAGCGAGGGCGCAGAGCAGGTTCCCGGCAGTGAATATGGTCATGACCAGCATCAGCACGGCCCGGTGCGGCAGGCGGCTCGCCGCGACTGCCAGCAGCGGGCCGCCTAAGGTGACGCCAAGCGCATAGCCGGTGATCAGCTGCCCTGCGGAGGGCAGGCTGACGCCGAAATCCTGCGCCACCTGCGGGAGCAGCCCCATGATGATGAACTCCGTGAGGCCGATGCCGAAGGCTCCGATCCCGAGAGCAATGAGAGGGGGCGTTCGCGCGGATGTCCCCGCCTTGTCCGCTTGTAGTGAAAGGTCCACCTGGCTGTCTCTTTATGATGCGTGGTGCGGCTGGGGAGAGACTGACAGGTCAGAACTTGTGATATAACTAGCTAAATGATAACAACTCTTATTCCTTCAATTCACGGGTTGTGCCGATGCGGGAAATCAATCGCCTACAGGAAATGGAAGTGTTCCTGGCCGTCGTCGACGAGGGCAGCTTTTCCGCCGCCGCGCTGGTCCGCAGCATGACACCTTCTGCCGTGTCCAAGACGATGTCACGTCTCGAGCAGCGGCTGGGGGCCATGCTGGTGCGTCGCACCACGCGCAGCATCGCAATCACCGAAGAAGGCGAGGCCTTCGCGCGCTCGGCCCGCAGTATCCTTGCCGCTCTCGATCAGGCCGAGCGGGAAGTCGGCTGCGGTCCGGTGGCTGGGACGGTGCGCATCGCGACCAGCGCCGCCTATGCAAACCACATTCTTGCACCGATCCTGCCTGTGCTCCTGCGTGAGCACCCGGAGCTCGAAGTGGAGCTGCTGATCGGGGATGGCCTGATCGACATGGGCGGGCGGCCGGTCGACCTTGGCATCAGGGCCGGACCGCTGCCGGACTCCGCGATGCGGGCCCGGTCGCTCGGGGTCAGCGAGATTGTCGCCGTCCGGGCTCCGGACGCGCCCGCCGGCACCTTGGGGTTCGCCTATGCCCGCCGCGATCCGATCTGGCGCGACACCAGCGCGCGCCTGCGTGCGACAGACGGTAATACGCTGGCCGCCCTGGCACAGCATGGCAATGGTGCCGCACGCGTGGGCCGGTTCCTCGTCCGGGACGACCTTGCCTCAGGCCGCTTGCAGCTTGTCCCGGAGGCGCAAGTCGCCCGCGAAGAATTCCACATCGTCTACCTCGGGAAATCGGCCGCGCTGCCCCCCCGCGTCTCCACTGTCATCGACTACCTCGTCCGCAAAGGCCGGGTTGATAGCTAGCGCTACGGCCACCGCTATTGGCAATAAAGGATTCGGAGCCGTTATGCGGCGATGCAGAACACTCCTCGATTGTGGACTGCTCTAGATGACGGCTTCCATCTTGGTTGAGTGTTCGGATTGTCGCCGCAGCGAAGGTCGGCTCCCCGCCGTCGATAGGCCTCCGAACATTGCGCGACGAATGGCAGCTTTACAGATAGCGCCGGGTTTCTTCGAATGACCGAAATGGAAGCGCTCTCCGGACCGGCAGAAACGGGGCCGTAACCTGTCAGGCAGGTTTCCGAATGGCCAGACGGCAAAGCGGACATTGACCTACATTGCGTAAGGCGGCACTCTCGATCCTGATCTGTCGTTCGCCAAGGCTGGCTCTGATCAACGAGTCCTGAGCCTAGTCACGTGAATCTGAAGTTCGGTTCATTGTCTTCTGGCAGAAACGCTTGACGGCTGCGAGGATCTGGTCTGCGGATTTGACCCATTTGTATGGGGTTGGGTTTTCGTTGTGGCTTTCAATGAATGCGTTGATGTCGGCTTCCAGTTCTGCGGTAGAACGGTGGACGCCACGCTGCAATTGCTTTCGCGTCAGCTCTGCAAACCACCGCTCCACCTGATTGATCCAGGACGCCGACGTCGGCGTGAAGTGAACATGCCAGTGCGGGCGGCGCGCAAGCCAGGCCTTGATCTTCGGCGTCTTGTGGGTTGCATAGTTGTCCATCACCAGATGCACGTCCGGCCCATCAGGCATTTCGGCATCGATCCGTTTCAGAAAGTCAAGAAACTCGGTGGCCCGATGCCGCTTGTAGCAATGACCGATGACCGCGCCGGTGGCAATGTCGAGCGCGGCAAACAGAGACGTCGTGCCGTTGCGGACATAAGTATGCGTCCGCCGTTCCACAACGCCCGGCGCCATTGGCAGAACCGGCTGCTCGCGGTCCAATGCCTGGATTTGCGATTTCTCATCCACGCAGAGCACGATCGCCCGATCCGGCGGCGCCATATAAAGGCCGACGATATCCTGCACCTTGTCAACGAAGAGCGGATCGGAGGAAAGCTTGAATGTCTCGGCACGATGCGGTTGCAGGCCGAATGCTGTCCAGATCCGCCGGATGGTGGTGTGCGAAAGCCCGCTGTCGGCCGCCATTGAACGGATGGACCAGTGCGTGGCGTCCCTGGGCGTCGTGTTCAACGTGCGTTCGACAACCTCAGCAACCTTGGCATCGGAGACAGTGCGTGGCCGACCTGCCCGGTATTCGTCTGTCAGCCCCTCAATGCCATCCTGTACGAACCGGCGACGCCATTTCCCAACCGTGTGCTCGTGAACACCCAAACGTTCGGCAACATCCTTGCTTTGAAGGCCTTGCGCGCAAAGCAAAACCATCCGGCATCGATCCGACAACGAGCGTGGCGCTTTATGCCGGCGCACCTGAGATTCGAGGAAATTTCTATCAGCCTCGCTCAGAACGACGAGGGCAGCCTGTCTGCCAACCATAAACCAAACTCCTGCTCTTGTGACAGAAGGTCAACAAAATGTGACTTACTTTTGTTCCAGGTGACTAGGTGTGCCAATCGAAATCAGTCTCGAACCATCACAAAGCGGATGTCGTCCTTGGTGCTGCCGTAGACGCGGTCGCGGTAGGAATCGATGGGTAGGTCGAACGAGCCGATATTGGGCGTCGCGATGGCGGACAGGATGATCGTGCGGCCCTTGCGTTCCCAGCCATTGATGCGGCTGACGCCGTTGATACTGCCGAGACCCTCGACCAGGTTGCAGGCAAACGTGCTGACGCGGCCCTTGTGCGGGTCGAAGGCGCTCGCCTTGAATTCGATCGAGCAGTTGCGTTTCGTCGGACCGATTGCCGGGTACATTTTCCATTTCCCCACAACCGAGTCCTCCATTTCCTTTTTCGCGGCGGCGGTCGTCTGGTAGCCGGGCGCGGTCGAGACCGATGGCACGGAGCCGTCTGATACGTCGCAGCCGGTCAGGCCGGCAATGATCAGAAGACCTGCCCCGACCAGGACTGACGATGTGACGTGAGAATGGGCGCGTTTCATGACATTGTCTCCCCTGTTTTGAGCTTGAACATGGTTCTCTAGAATTTGAGACTGGCATTGGCGGAAAAGATCTGGCTGGTCAGATTGTCCCTAAGCTCGGCCTCGTAGCTTGCGCCGAAGGTAAAACGGTCCGACGCGATGGCATTGACGGAAACGCGGCCGATAAGGGCGTTGCGCCCGATATCCGCCCCGAATATGTCAAAGCCGCTGCCGAAGATCGCGAGGCTTGAGGACCGGCCCTGATCGCCGAAGTCATGGCGCCAGCCAGCGCTCAACACCGGCTCCAGCTTCAGCCCGTTGTCGAACGCAAAGCGATGCGAGGCGGACAGGGTCAGCGTGGTCTGCGTTTCGGAAAAGGTTTCATCCGGCAATGACAGCGCGAAAAGGCTGCCCGTCTCGGCCATGGCATCGCGGTGGAAGCCGCGATAGCCGAGCGTGGCGGATGGCGTCAGCGTCAGCGCCTCCATTTCGAACTCCTGAAAGGCAGTGACCTCGGCAAAGCCGCCCATGCCGTGGCCCGAGGCGTTGGCCATAGCGGCATAATTGCCCAGCGTGGTCAGCCGGCTGGTTGAAAGGTCGGCATAGGAAAGCCCGCCGTGCACAGCCACGGTCGGGCCGGCGGTTTCAAACGTGGCATAGGCCGCGGCCTGGTAGGTGCCGATATTGCCGTCGCCGTTCGCATTTGCCGAGACGTCGGCATATTCATAGGAGCCCGCGACGCCGGCAATGGTCTGCCCGAACTGCCAGTCGATACCGAACGCGCCATTGTTCGCGTTCACGTCATAGCCGGAGATTGCGCCGGATGAGCCCACGTCCGTACGGGCGTGATTGCCGCTGACCCAGACCTTGCCGGTGCCATAGGGCGTTCCCGTCTCGGCAAGCCAACCGGTGGCAAGGCCCATCTGGCGCTCGCCGATGCGGTCGGCGAAGCGGCCAATGGCGCGGACGGCGCTGGTGCCCATCTCGACATGGACCTGGCCCGTCAGCGACGAAAGCCCGCCGGCAAGCGCGTCGATGTCGGAGGCATAAAGCCTGTTGAAACTGTCATTATAGGCGGGATCGGGACGCACGCCCGCCGCAGGCCGGCTTTCGTCGATCGCACCGCCCAACGCCTTTTCGTTTTGCGTGGCGGAGATGCCGAAGTCGGAAAGATCGGCATAGCGCTCCGGCGTGGCGGCCAGGGAAAGCGCATCCGCTGCGTAGAGCACATCGAAACGCGTGCCCGGAGCAAGGCCCGCATCCGGCTGGTCGAGGCCAGAGAAACTGCCCGTGACGCTGCCGTCTGCAACCTGAACAAAGGTGAAAAGTTCGCCGGGCATTGGCGTGAAGGCATTGGTGGCGGCGCCGGAGATGCCGCGCAACCTTGGCTGAAGGGTGCCGTTGGCGGCGAAATCATTGCCGGCCCCGGTCACGAGAAGACGGTCGTAATTGCCGGCCCCGTTCTCTGTCCCCGTGCCATCGACATCGATTTCCATGGTTGCCGTCGGCGCAAGGCTCACATTGCCGGCAATGGTCATCGTTCCGGGCGACTGGCCGGGCGCAAGCATGCCCTCGACAGCCACATCGGCTACAACGCGTCCGGTACCGCCAAGCGTGCCGTTTCTGCCGACATGCAGTTCCGGCGTCGTCAGGGCGCCATCAACCGCCAGCAATCCGCCCTCGACGCCCGCGCCTTGTCTGAACGTTGCGGCGTTGAGGATGGAAAGCGTGCCGCCGCCCTGCTTTTCAAGGCTTCCATCGCTCGTAAACGAAACGATCCAGGTCGTGTCGGAACCGTCCGCGCCGACCGCGTAAACGCCTTCGCCGGTCATGCCGACCGGGCCGACCGAAAGCGCGCGGTCAAGCCGCACCAGCCCCCAACCATAGACCGCGTCAATCCCCGCAGCGCCGAGATCCTCGGCGGTCATGAACAGGATTTCGACGATTTCCGCCGGGGTGAAGCTCGGATAGGCCTCGGTCAGGACGGCAACAGCGCCGGACACATTCGGCGCGGCCATTGAGGTGCCTGAGTAGGAATCATAGCCACTGGGAACCAGATCTTCAGGGACGGTCGAATAAATACCGCTGTCCGCTCCTGATGGCTGATCACCGCCCGGCGCGGCAATACACCACTCTTTTGCAACACCGCATCTGTTGGAATAGCTGGAGATCTGACTATAGGCATCGAGCGCGACGACGACGACAATTCGACCGCGGGCAATGCCATCCTGTTCTTCCGCAGCCGCCAGCGCTTCGGCGGAAGTAAAGCTCAGGTCAAGCCCGGTGCCATGATCGTTGTAGACCAGACTGCCTGACGAGTTCGTAGCCGCTTCATTTTTAGGCTGAATGAAGGGGAAAAGGCCACTGCTAAAAGGATTTTCCGCAAGTACTGGAGCCTCAAGAAATTCGTTGCCTGCAGACATGACGATCACCTGACCGGCATCAAGGCTTTGCCTCATGGCTTCGGCGTCAGCCATGAACTGAGCTTGTTGCCCAACAGGTATGTCCCAGGTTTTCTGATCCGGTTCAGCATTGGAACCGAAGCTGCCATTGATCACCTTCACATCCGAAAACTGCGACAGATATTCAAACCCTACAGTATCGGGAACGCGTGAACCGGTGATGGGCTCGCAGGTTCCATTCAATAGGGATGGCCCGCAATACTGCAAATCATCGATATCAAAATCCTCGCCGTCGACGAAGACTTCGCCATCACCTCCCGGTATCGCTCCAACGGAGAGAATCGTGGCCTGAGAGGCAACGCCCTCCATGCCGAAGCCGTTGCGACCTGCACCAATAATCCCGGAGACATGGGTTCCGTGGCCATCGATATCATAGGGATCATCCGGGCCTTGTTCGAAAGCGGCCTCAAACTGTTCCTGGGTCAGGTGTTCGTCCTCGACACTGGTGTCAAACCAGTAGAGGTAGCTTTTTGAACGAGGATCGACGCGGCCTTCGAATTCAGGGTGAACAGTTCCGTTGGGGCTAATGGCAATGCCTGTGTCAATAACGCCGACGACCACACCCTTTCCGGTAAAACCTTTCTCAAGCGCAGCATCGACATGCATGGCATCGAGCGAATAGTTGCGTTGATATTCACTGAGCGTATCTTTCGGAATGTTGGGATTGCCCCCGGGGTAAGGCGTGGCGCGCGCGGCCGGGGAGGATGCCAGAGGTTGCGTCCGGACCGTTCCGGATACCGAAGCCTCGGGAAACAGGCTTGCGAGGTGGCGGCCCGCGGCGGCCGCCTTGGAGATCGACGCGGCCAGATCGGGCCGAAGCCTTCGCGCCTCCGTTTCAATTAGATCGGCGCGTTCTGGCGTCAGCCGCGCGTTTTCGACGATACTGGCAAGAAGCGATTTGCGACCGAAGGCGGTTGCCTCCTGCAGCGCGGCCCTTACCGCTTCCGACGATCGATCGGCAAGGGCCTCGCTCTCTTCGACAGGTCGCATCGGAAGATCGTCCGCGCGCGCGAATGCGCCGGTCGTCAGCAAAGTCGAGGTCAGCATCGCCGAGACGGCGATCGTTCCGAACCGGCCGGCGAGACAGAGGCGAGGAAAGGCAGAAGCTATGGGCATATGCACGTCCAATCATAACCGGTCACAAACGCGTTTCGACGCATCAAGGCGAAGACGATGCTGACCAGGTTGAAAAACCGTCCCGTGTCCCCTCCGTCCCTCCTGCGCGAAACAGAACGGTCCGGTCATGTCACAACAATGTTTGCTCAGTATTTGAAACAGCGATTTTCTTGACTTTTCGCAAGTTGCTGCCGACGGTGTCATGGACGCTTCCGTCGCCCTGTCCCGCAGAAAACGCGGCGGACTATCGCCGCCACGCCGGGCTCAGGCCTGATCGGATACGCCGGATCTGATGCTCTCGCTGACCACCTCGTCGCCAAAGGCGGCTGAAAACGCCGCGATCGGCGCGTTCATGATATTCCGGCGATGCTCGAGTTTCTTGAAGCGGCGGCCGAAGACATTGTAGAGCAGCTGAAGCATGTGCGTCGCGACTGCCGATGTCAGCGCGGCGCCCGCAACCGTCCGGTTCATATGGCCTTCGTTCAGTTCGGGCGCGAGCAGCAGACCCAGGCGGGCATGCGCGAGCGGCGCTGTTATGCGCAGACGCTCGGCGAGCGCCTGCAACGCATCCAGCCTGTTTCCGGCGCGTAGCGCGCCAGCCTTCAGCAGCATCAGATAGATGAAGAACTCCGTGCCCGGTTCGGCGAGTTCAAGCGCCTCGTCATAGAGTTGGCACGCTGCGTCGATGTCACCCTCGATCGCCGCGATCTCCCCCCGCAGGGCCGCCGCGGTGGCAAAGGCAGAACCATGTCGGAGAGCCTGATCCACCAGACTTTCGGCGAGCGCCGTATGTTCATTGTTGACGAACAGAAGCAGCTTGGCGACGGCCAGTCCCATTTCGGGCATCTGTGGCAGCTCGCCCAGAACGGACAGGCTTGTCTCTTCAATTTCCCGCTCGATCGCCTGCCATTCATGCTGGGAAAGCCATTGATCCGGTTCACTCATGCTTTGCAGCAGGCGGGCATAGAGATTGAGCGCCCACATCACGCTCAGCCGCTGATCATGCGGGCTTTCTGCCATGGCGCGCTCAAGCATGCGCGCATTATCCCGCCAGCTGACCTTGTCGGGGTTGCCGCTGAGCGTGAGCGCCGCGTCGTGCTGGCGGATCCATGGCGGCAGGTCATCGGGCAGCTCGCCGATCGGCGGCGGCAGGGCGAGATGCGACCAGATGGCCTGCATGATGCCCTCTGTGCCGACCGCATTGCTGCCTGCGTGATGATCGACCCGTTTCATGCCGATAAACTGACCGGCATGTCTTAGAAGAAGCGCGGCGTGAAGAACGTCATCATGACGATGAAAAATCACCTCAACGCTGAAATGCGCTGTTGCAACCCGCCCGTCCTCTTCGATGATCACCGCCCGGTCCGAACCGACCCCCGCCTGAAGTTCGAGATGGAGCTGTTCGATGTAGCTTCGCGCCTCGGCGCCGCCGCGCTTGAGGCCGCGAACGGGACCGATAATCACAAAAGCCTTGGAATTTTCTCTATCCGCTGGCGAGCGTGGTGCGACCCAGACATAACCTTCGCCATATTGGGTGCGAATGAAGCGCGGTGCGCGCGGCCTGTCCCGAAGCTTGCGGCGTATCTGGTTGATCAGGAAATCTACGTGCCGGTCGCTGATACTGTCATTCTGGCCGCCGAGGACAGCGAGAAGATCATTGCGGCTCAAGAGCCTGCCGCCGTTCGCCGTGAAGTGCTGCAGCAGGGTTCGCTCCTGCCGTGTGAAGGTCAGGCTTTCTCTATCTCCAACGCGGTCGGCTGTCAGAAAGTCCGTTGAAAACACAATATCAAGATACCGCATATACCGACCCTAGGGGCTGTACGGCATATGGTAAAGCACGCGGAGCGCGAAGCACCTTCTTGTGTTTGCTTTTCTTTCGAGAGCAGTTTCTCGAGGCCGAGCTACCGGCGTTCGGTGTCGGGCCAGCCAGTTGCGGGCGTGCGCCGAACTGCGGCTTCGCGAGCCTTGCCGGAATTGCGCCTCAGGCCGTCTATAGTGCTCATATGAGCCATTGTGTGTTCGTTGACCTTACAAGTCGCCCATAAGCGGGCACGAAACATGTCCGGGAACGCGTCGCTTCGCTCTGGATGATGCCGGGATGGCGGAGGAGGTGGGATTCGAACCCACGGTACGCTTTCACGCACGCCGGTTTTCAAGACCGGTGCCTTAAACCGCTCGGCCACTCCTCCGTGAGGGCTGCGCTGCCGGTCGGCGGTTTTTGCGACCGTCATCCCTGCAGCGTTCCGCGCTTTATCACCGCTTTCTTGCGGCGGTCAATGCCGTATTGGAGCGCCGTGCGTTCCTTCGGACGCACAAAGGACGCTCCAACCTATCGAACCTCCGCATCGTGCTTTCCGAAAATCGATTCCGATTTTCGGGCCGATGCGCTAGCCCGCCTGTGCCGATATGCTCCTCTCACGCCTGTGGTTGCGGTGCTTCCGGCAATTGCGGGTTGAACACGGCTCTCGAATTTGCTACGCGCCTTAAAGCGGCCACGAAGTCTCCGCATAGGGGACGATATCCAAATTTCAAGATGGCGGTTTCAGGCGAGGTTTTCCCGCCGGCCGGTCAAGACAAATGGAAGAATTGCTGGCATGAGAGAGTTCCGGTTATCCGCTTCGGTCGCAATCTTGGCCGTGACAGCCATGCTGAGTGCTTGCACGACCACCGGAGATACATCCGAAAAGGCCGGGGATGAGGCCAAGGATGCCACGGAAACTGCTGGAGAACAGACGGCAACTGCCACGAGTCTCGGTTACCAGAAGGTCGGCAAGCCCTATCAGGTGAGGGGCAAGTGGTATACGCCCAAACATGTCGAGACATATTCCAAGGAGGGGCTCGCCTCCTGGTACGGGCCGAACTTCAACGGCGGGCGCACCGCCAAAGGCGAGACCTACGACATGAACCATCTTTCGGCGGCCCACAAGACGCTGCCGCTGCCGAGCTATGTCCGCGTCACCAACAAGAAGAACGACAGCTCCGTCATCGTGCGCGTCAACGACCGGGGTCCCTTCGTTTCCGGCCGGATCATCGATCTTTCGAAAAAGGCGGCCGAGATGCTCGACATGACCCATGAGGGCGTTGCCGATGTGCGCGTCGACTATATCGGTCCCGCGCCGCAGTCGCCCGATGACATGGATTATCTTCTCGCCTCCTTCGAGAAGAAGGCCGTGCCGGAAGGCGTGGACCCCGCCCGCTTCGGCGAAGCAGGCGTTCAGCTTGCGCAGGCTGAGACGAAACCGGCGACCGAGCGCTCCAACACGCTGATGGCCCTCGTCGAGAACAAGGCCGAGAAGAAACCGGCGGCGGCGGCCGCCAACATGAAGGTCGCGGCAGTCGCCTCCGCAAAGGCGCCGCAGGAGGCGCTGGCGCTCGTCGACAACGCGCCCGAAGCGCCGACAAGCGCAGCCGGAAAGGCGGCGGAGTCCATCCTGACCGACGATGCGAGCCTGCCCGTCGTCGCGCCCATTCCGTTTAAAAAATAGGGCCCCGCGCCCCCGGGGCTTTTTCCCGCCGCCGAAATCCTCTAAACCGGCGTCTGTCGGGACAAAAGGCGACGGACGACATGGCTGAGCAGGGCATTTTCATCAGTTTCGAGGGCGGGGAAGGCGTCGGCAAATCGACGCAGATCCGGCTTCTCGCCGAACGCCTCGGCATGCTGGGACACAAGGTTCGCGTTACCCGCGAGCCCGGCGGTTCGGCCGGCGCGGAGGCCGTGCGCCATGTTCTGCTCTCCGGCGCTGCCGAACCCTTCGGCGTCGGCATGGAGGTGCTGCTGTTCGCCGCCGCGCGCAACGATCATGTCGAGGAGATCATCCGGCCCGCGCTCGCGGCGGGACAAATCGTGCTCTGCGACCGGTTCATGGATTCCTCAAGGGCCTACCAGGGGGCGACCGGCGCGCTGGCGCCGGAATTCGTCGCCACGGTGGAGCGGGTCGCCGTCAACGGCGTTCGCCCGGACCTGACGCTGATCTTCGATCTCGATGCACTGGAAGGATTGAAGCGGGTGCGCGGGCGGCTGCCGGAAACCGCGCTTGCCGGCGCGCCCGACCGTTTCGAGAAGGACGACATCGCCATTCACGCGGCGCGGCGGCAGGCATTTTTAAGCATTGCCGAGGCCGAGCCCGAGCGTTGTCGGGTCATCGATGCCGCGGCCGCGCCCGAAACGGTTGCCGGGGCGGTCTGGCAGGTCGTGTCGGAAGTCCTTGCCTCCCGCAATCTCGGGAGTGGCGCCGATGGCTGACGAACTGCTCCTGGAGGGCGCTGTCGAGCCTTCGCGCAACCGCCATCTCTTTGGTCACGGCGAGGCCGAAGCCTATCTCGCCCAGTCCTATCGCGGCGGCAAGGGACATCATGCGCTGCTTCTGGAAGGGGCGGCCGGCATCGGCAAGGCGACGCTCGCCTTTCGCTTTGCCAACCACGTGCTGCATTTTCCCCATCCCGCCGATGCGCCGGATCACCTGATCGAGCCGGACCAGACATCGCCGCTGACGCGCCAGATCATCGCCGGCGCATCGCATGACCTTTTGCATCTGAAGCGCCCGGTTGATGCGAAGAGCGGCAAGCTGAAGACCGCGATCACCGTGGAGGAAGTGCGCCGGGCTGGCCACTTCCTGTCCCAGACCTCGGGAACCGGCAATTGGCGCATCGTGATCGTGGATGCGGCCGACGACCTTAATCGCAATGCCGCCAACGCAATTCTGAAAATCCTCGAGGAGCCGCCAAAAAACGCTATGTTCCTGTTGATTTCGCATGCGCCGGGAAGGCTCCTGCCGACGATCCGCTCGCGCTGCCTGCCGCTGCGCCTGCGCCCGCTGGCCGCGCAGGACCTGGCTGCGGCGCTCGGCGCGCTCGGCCTTTCTGCGGGGGGGCAGGACGAAGAGCGCATGGCGGCGCTCGCAAACGGCAGCGTCGCCGAAGCCCTGAAGCTGGTCAACTATGGCGGGCTGGAGATCATCGATGCCTATGACGCCGTGCTGGAGGGAACGGTCGCCGAGGCGCGTCTCGTCATGCACAAGCTTGCGGATACGGTTGCAAAGCGCGAGAACGAGACCATTTTCGATTTTCTGCTCGGCCATATCGACGGGGACATCAAGACGCGGGCGCGCGAGGCGGCATTTTCCGGCGATCTCCCGCTTGCCGAAAGGCTGGCCGGTCTGTCCTCCAGGATCGCGGCCGACGTGGCGGAAGCCGATGCCTACAATCTCGACCGCAGGCAGCTGGCGCTCGATCTGCTGTCGCGGCTGCGAACCACGCTTGAGCCCCCGGGCGCCGACGCCTGAAGCAGGTTTGACTTGATGCGCTGATTGAGGGGCGGTAAGACCGGTCAGATTTCAGCACCGGTTCCGGATTTCAGCGGACGCCGGCTTGCCCGCAATATCAGAAACGTCCCCGGAGCGAACCGGCTCCCAGACAGCCATGCACACGGACAGCGGAATGAGCGACAACAACAGGTATTTCATCACAACGCCGATCTTCTATCCCAACGGCGCGCCGCATATCGGTCATGCCTACACCATGATCGCCACCGACGCGCTTGCGCGTTTCCGCAGGCTGGACGGCATGGATGTGCGCTTCCTCTCCGGCACGGACGAGCACGGGCAGAAGATGCAGCAGACCGCCGAAAGGGAAGGCGTCGCCCCGATCGAGCTGGCGGATCGCAACTCGGCGGTCTTCCGCGGGCTTCTCGCCACGCTCAACTGTTCCAATGACGATTTCATCCGCACCACCGAGGAGCGTCATCGCAAGGCCGTGCAGGCGCTGTGGAAGCGTATGCAGGAGAATGGCGACATCTATCTCGGCAAGTATGGCGGCTGGTATTCGGTGCGCCAGGAGGCCTATTTCGACGAGGGCGAGACCACGCTCGGCGAAGACGGCGTGCGTCGTGAGCCGCTCGGCTCCCCGGTCGAATGGGTCGAGGAGGAGAGTTATTTCTTCAAACTGTCGGCCTATGGCGAGCGCCTGCTCGAATATTATGACGACCACCCCGATTTCATCGGCCCGGCGGAGCGGCGCAACGAGGTGATCTCCTTCGTCAAGTCGGGCCTGAAGGATCTGTCGATCTCGCGCACGACCTTCGACTGGGGCGTGCCGGTGCCCGGCGATCCGGACCATGTCATGTATGTCTGGGTCGATGCGCTGACCAACTATATCACAGCGCTCGGCTTTCCGGACGAAAACGGGCCGATGTGGTCCTACTGGCCCGGCATTCACATCATCGGCAAGGACATCATCCGCTTTCACGCGGTCTACTGGCCGGCCTTCCTGATGTCGGCGGGCGTGGCACTTCCGGAGCGGGTCTATGCCCACGGCTTTCTTCTCAACAAGGGCGAGAAGATGTCGAAATCGGTCGGCAATGTCATCGATCCCTTCAATCTCGTCGACCATTTCGGGCTCGACCAGATCCGCTATTTCATGCTGCGCGAGGTCTCCTTCGGCCAGGACGGCAGCTACAGCGACGAGGCGATCGGCACGCGCATCAATTCCGATCTCGCCAATGGCATCGGCAACCTCGCCAGCCGCTCGCTGTCGATGATCGCCAAGAACTGCGACGGCAAGGTCCCGGAATGCGGTCCGTTGACGGCGGAGGACGAGGCGATGCTGTCTTCTGCCGACGGCGTCATCGAGACGGTGCGCGAGGCGATGGAAAAGTTCGCCATCCATCGGGCGATGGCGGCAATCATCGGCCTCGTTTCTGAGGCCGACCGCTATTTCGCCGGGCAGGAGCCCTGGGCGCTGCGCAAGACCGATCCGGAGCGCATGGCAACCGTTCTTTACGTGACGGCGGAGGTGGTGCGCCAGGTTGCGATCCTGCTGCAGCCGGCCATGCCGGCCTCGGCGGCGAAATTGCTCGACCTCGTGTCGATCCCGGAAACAGAACGCGATTTCGCGCATTTGGGAAAGACGGGTCGTTTGAAATCGGGCATGCCGCTTGAAAAACCGTCGCCGGTCTTCCCGCGTTACGTTGCGCCCGAGGAATAGGAATTCATGCTGATCGATAGCCATTGCCATCTCGATTTTCCCGACTTTGACGCCGAACGCGACGACCTCGTTGCGCGCGCGAAGGAGGCGGGTGTCGCGCAGATGGTGACGATCTCAACGCGGGTAAAGAAATTCAATCAGGTCGTTGAAATCGCTGAAAAATACGAGAATGTATTCTGCTCTGTGGGAACCCATCCTGCCAATGCCGATGAGGAACTCGACATCGGCACGGACGAACTCGTCCGTCTGAGTGGCCATCCGAAAGTGGTGGCGATCGGCGAGGCGGGGCTCGATTACCACTACCAGCCGGAAAAGGCCGAGGTGCAGAAGACCGGGTTGCGGCGGCACATCGCCGCCGCGCGGAAAACCGGCCTGCCGCTCGTGATTCACAGCCGCGATGCCGATGACGACATGGATGCGATCCTGCGGCGGGAGACCGGCGAGGGCGCGTTCCCTTTCATCCTCCACTGCTTTTCTTCCGGGGCGGCGCTGGCCCGTACGGGGGTTGAGCTTGGCGGCTACGTGTCCTTCTCCGGCATCCTGACCTTCAAGAAATCCGATGATCTGCGTGCCATCGCCGCCGATGTGCCCATGGAGCGCCTTCTGGTGGAAACCGACGCGCCCTATCTGGCGCCGACGCCCTTTCGCGGCAAGCGCAATGAGCCCTCCTATGTGGTCAACACAGCGCGGGTTCTGGCCGAGGTCAAGGGCGTGAGCGAGGCGGCGATGGCCGATATCACCACGGAGAATGCCTTTCGCTGCTTCTCGAAGATGACGCGGGTCTGACCTTGGTCTACCGCCGCCGCTTCACCATTCTGGGCTGTTCTTCCTCGCCGGGCGTGCCGCGCATTACCGGCGACTGGGGTGCGTGCGATCCGGCAAACCCGAAGAACCGGCGCACGCGCACGGCCTTTCTCGTCGAGCAGTTCGCCCCCGATGGCGGGGTGACGACGGTGGTGATCGACACCGGACCGGATTTCCGCGAGCAGATGATCCGGGCAGGGGTAAGGCGCATCGATGCCGTGCTGTTTACCCATGCCCATGCCGATCACATCCACGGGATCGACGACATTCGCGGTTATTTTCATGCCCAGCGCCAGCGCATCCCCGTCTATGCCGACGAGGCGACGATGGCGCGCATTCTGGAAGGCTTTGCCTATTGCCTTGAGACCCCGAAAGGCAGCGCTTATCCGCCGATCGCCCGGGCCAATATCATCACGGATATCGGCAGCCCGGTCGAAGTCGACGGCCCGGGTGGCGTGATGCGGTTCATGCCGCACCGCCAGCAGCATGGCGACATCATCTCGCTCGGATACCGACTGGGCGGCGTTGCCTACTGTACGGATGTCAGCGATTTTCCGGCCGAATCCGTTGCGAAACTGCGCGATCTCGACCTTCTGGTGATTGACGCGCTGCAATATCATCCGCATCCGAGCCATCTCTCGCTCGGGCAAGCGCTTTCCTGGGTGGAGCGCCTCGGCGCGAAGCGCGCGATACTGACGCATATGCACATTCCGCTCGACTACGACATCGTGGCGTCCGAAACCCCCGCCCATGTCGAACCCGCCTTTGACGGGTTGAGCGTCGAGTTCTCGGTCGCGGACGAAACGGTCTGAATTAAAATTTTACCCCTCAGTTCAGTTTGCGTATTGCGATTGCGCGACATCTCCGCGCTAGCGTATTTCGGCGCTAAATGCGTGATCTCTCAGGTTAAACTGACTACGACGAAAGTCTGTCAACCCCAGAAAACAGCAAATCCCTGTTGAAATCGGGACCGATTTCTGCCCATTCTTTGTCCGTTCTGGAAATTTGAGGTTGATTTAGGCAGCGCGAATTGCAGTATGAAGCCGGATTGCTTGAGAAGGCCCGTACAAGAATTGGGCCCGCGAGGTCCACAATGACAAGGGGACAAAATGGCTGAAAACCGGGGTGCTTCGGTTAAGTACGATAGTGTTCAAAAGAGTTATGACGGCGAAAGCCTCGTTGTTAAGAAATTAAATCTGGATATTCCGCCGGGCGAGTTTTTGACCATGCTCGGTCCCTCCGGCTCGGGCAAGACGACCTGTCTGATGATGCTGGCCGGTTTCGAGCCCGCCACCTACGGCGAGATCTATCTCAACGAGAAGCCCATCAATAACGTGCCGCCGCACAAGCGCGGCATCGGCATGGTGTTCCAGAACTACGCTCTGTTTCCGCACATGTCGGTTGCCGAAAACCTCGCCTTTCCGCTGCAGCTTCGCAACATGGGCAAGGCCGAGCAGGAGGAAAAGGTCAAGCGCGCGCTCGACATGGTGCAGCTTGGCAATTTCGGCGGACGCCGCCCGGCGCAGCTTTCCGGCGGCCAGCAGCAGCGCGTGGCCGTCGCGCGCGCCCTGGTCTTCGATCCCGAACTGGTGCTGATGGACGAGCCGCTCGGCGCGCTCGACAAGCAGTTGCGTGAGCAGATGCAGTACGAGATCAAGCATATTCACGACAATCTCGGCGTGACCGTCGTCTATGTGACGCATGACCAGACCGAGGCGCTGACCATGTCGGACCGCGTGGCGGTCTTCAATGACGGCGTGGTGCAGCAACTGTCCGAGCCGTCGATGCTCTACGAAAACCCGCAGAATTCGTTCGTCGCCCAGTTTATCGGCGAGAACAACAAGCTGAGCGGGACGGTGACCGAGATCCGCGGCGGCGAATGCACGGTGAAGCTCGATGACGGCACGGTGATCATTGCCGACAAGGTGAATGTCGACAAGGTCGGCGACCGCACGACCATTTCGCTCCGGCCGGAGCGCGTTGAAATCGTTCCCACCGATGATCATGCCAATACCATTACCGGCACGATCGAGGAACTGATCTATCTTGGCGACCATATCCGCGTGCGCATGAATGTGTGCGGAAACGACGAGTTCGTCGTCAAGGTTAGAAATCGCGGCGAGCGCTGGGATTTGCACAAGGGCAAGCAGCAGGCCATCGGCTTTGCTGCGGCCGACTGCAAGGCGCTTGATCCCGTCGCGTAACAGCAACTGCCGATCTCGCTTATCGGCGGTTCTAAGGATGCGGACCCACTGGTTCGTGCAATCATCTCGAAGAAGGGGAAGAAAGACTATGAAAACCAAGTCTATTATTCTGGCACTGGCGGCATCGCTCGCCACATCATCAGCAGCTTACGCCGAACAGATGACCATCGTATCGTGGGGCGGCGCTTACCAGGCTTCGCAGAAGAATGCTTACACCGATCCCTACATGGAAATGAATCCGGACATTGAAGTCGTCTGGGACGAATCCTCGAATGAGGCCGTTGCCAAGCTGCGTGCCATGAACGAGGCCGGCAATGTGACCTGGGATCTGGTGGACGTCGTTGCCGCCGACGCCATGCGTCTTTGCGACGAGGGCCTTGCCATGGAGTATGACCCGGACGAGC
The DNA here is from genome assembly GCF_001578105.1 of Martelella sp. AD-3. Lineage (GTDB taxonomy): Bacteria > Pseudomonadota > Alphaproteobacteria > Rhizobiales > Rhizobiaceae > Martelella. Next base: position 1,923,608 of record NZ_CP014275.1, read on the forward strand.
TCCTGGCCGATGCGCCCGACGGCACGCCGGCTTCGGAAGATTTCGGCGATCTGATCGTCTCCGATTGCTTCATTCCGCAGATCGTCTACTCCACCACCGCCGCCTACCGTCCGGATCTGCTGCCGGAAGGCGCCCCGGAACCGGAATCGATCTGCGCCATGTTCGATACCGAGACCTATCCCGGCAAGCGTTCGCTCGAAAAGCGGCCGATCAATAACATGGAATGGGCGCTGATCTGCGACGGCGTTGCCAAGGAAGACGTCTATGACGTGCTCGAAACCGAGGAAGGCCAGGATCGCGCCTTCGCCAAGCTCGACACCATCAAGGACGACGTGATCTGGTGGTCGGCCGCCGCCGAGCCGCCGCAGCTGCTCGCCGACGGCGAAATCGTCATGGGTTCCTCCTATAACGGTCGCTGGTTCTCCGCGATCGTTGAAGAAGACCAGCCCTTCAAGATGCTCTGGGATGCGCAGGTGTTCGACCTCGACGGCTGGATCATTCCGGCCGGCCTGCCGGAAGATCGCCTCGCCATGGTCAAGGACTTCGTCAAGTTCGCGACCGACACCCAGCGTCTTGCCGACCAGGCGGCCTACATCTCCTATGGTCCGGCCCGTAACTCTTCGGCTCCGCTCGTCGGCAAGCATGCCGAACTCGGCGTCGAGATGGGTCCGCACATGCCGACCGCTCCGGAGAACGCCGAGAACGTCTTCGTCTACAACTACGAATGGTGGGCTGACTACCGCGATGACCTGGACGCCAAGTTCCAGTCCTGGCTGGTGCAGTAAGCACGCTTTTCGCTGACGATATCGTGGAAGGGCCGGCTCCGGCCCTTCCGCACCGACAACGGACCAAGGCCGCATCAGACGGTCGAGCATGATGGCCGAAGGCCGAACCAGCAAAAGAAGCGGGGACCATGAGCGACACGACCTCCAACACGGCGGAGAAGCTGACGACCTCCGACGGCAAGCCGCTGAAGGCGAGCTTTGCAAAGGCACTGCGCCGCCAGAAGATGCGCGCACTCATACTCATCGCGCCGCTCCTGCTGTTCGTGCTGGTTTCCTTTGCCGCGCCGATCGTGGACATGCTGTTCCGCTCCGTTCAGAACGAGATCGTTCCCGAAACGCTGCCGCGCACCGTGACGGCGCTTGAAAGCTGGGACCCGGCTTCGGGCGAACTGCCCGATGAATTCGTGTTTGCCGCGCTGCGCGATGACCTGATCATTGCTGCGGAGCGCAAACAGCACACGAGGCTCGGCTCGCGGCTGAACTATGAGATGACCGGCATGTCGAGCCTGTTCCGCAAGACGGGCCGTCGGGTTGACGATTTCGGCGAGATTTTTACCGAACAGTTTGAGGACCTGAACGAGGCCTGGGTCGAGCCCGCCACATGGGTTTCCCTGATGGCCTCTGAAGACTGGATCGCGGCGCAGGCCGAATGGGCCACTGCCGGCGATGATAGCGCAACGGAACCTGCGTTCGTCGTCTCGGAGGCGGCCAAGGAAGCCCTGCCGCGCACGGCCGAGATCTATGCCGGCTTTGCCAATGTCATTCAAACGGAAGACGAAGACAGCCCGACCGAGGAAGAGCCGTGGAACCCTGTCTATGCAGCGCTTTACGGCGACCTGATCGCCAATCCCGATGCCGCTGCCAGCTATTCGGGTGTGACGGCTGAACTGCTGGCGACGGCTGCCGCTGCGGTCCCCGAATTCGAGGCGACCACGGCGCGTGAGGAATTCATCGACGCCGACGAGGACTGGGGCTCGCTCGACGTCTGGCAGACGCTCTATCGCTTCAAGGGTCCCTATACGGCCGGCTATTATCTCGCCGCGCTCGACGCCCAGATGACGGCCCACGGGATCGAAATGGTGCCGGAAGACCAGCGCATCTATCTGCTCCTGTTCATGCGCACGCTGGTCCTGAGCGTGGTCATCACCTTTTCCTGCCTCATTCTCGGCTACCCGATCGCCTTCCTGCTCTCGCATCTGCCGCTCCGCTCCGCCAATCTCCTGATGATCCTGGTGCTTCTGCCGTTCTGGACATCGCTTCTGGTCAGAACCTCTGCGTGGAAGGTGCTGTTGCAGCAACAGGGCGTCATCAACGATATTCTGGTGTTCATCGGCCTTGTCTCCGATGACGGACGGCTCGCGCTGATCAACAATGCGACGGGCACCGTCATCGCCATGACCCATATCCTGCTGCCCTTCATGATCCTGCCGCTCTATTCGGTGATGAAGACGATATCGCCGACCTATGTGCGCGCGGCGAAAAGCCTGGGCGCGACGGACTGGACGGCCTTCTGGCGGATCTATTTCCCGCAGACCGTGCCCGGCATCGGCGCCGGCGCCGTTCTCGTCTTCATCCTGTCGATCGGCTATTACATCACGCCTGAACTGGTCGGCGGCACCTCCGGTATCTTCATCTCCAACCGGATCGCCTACCATATCTCGAGTTCGCTGAACTGGGGCCTGGCGGCCGCGCTCGGCACGCTGCTTCTGGTCGTGGTGCTGCTCTGCTTCGTCATCTACGACAAGCTCGTCGGCATCGACAATGTGAAGCTCGGATAGGAGAGGGACCATGGCCAAACTGCCCCCATACATGACCACCGGCCAGCGCGTCTGGCACTACGGCTTCCGGGTGATCTGCGGACTGATCTTCTTCTTCCTGATCTTTCCGATCCTGGTGATCATTCCGCTCAGCTTCAACGCGACGGACTTCTTCACCTTCACGCCGGAAATGCTGTCCTTCGATCCAGCCGGCTATTCGTTCAAGCATTACCATGACTTCTTCACCAATCCCGACTGGCAGCAGGCGCTCAGGAACTCGGTGATGATCGCGCCGGCCGCGACGCTTCTGGCGACCGGCTTCGGCACGCTGGCCGCTATCGGCCTGTCGCAGAGCCATGTGCCCTATCGCGGCGCCATCATGGCAGTCCTGATCTCGCCGATGATCGTGCCGCTGATCATCTCGGCCGCCGGCATGTATTTCTTCTACTCCCGCCTCGGCATTCAGGGCACCTATTGGGGCGTCGTTCTGGCGCATGCCGTGCTCGGCACGCCATTCGTCATCATCACCGTGACGGCGACGCTGGTCGGTTTCGACCGGTCGCTGGAACGGGCGGCGGCGAGCCTCGGCGCAAACCCGGTCACCACCTTCTTCAAGGTGCAGATGCCGCTGATCCTGCCGGGCGTGATTTCGGGCGCGCTGTTCGCCTTCATTACATCCTTCGACGAGGTCGTCGTCGTGCTGTTCGTCGGCTCCGCCTCGCAGAAGACTCTGCCCTGGCAGATGTTCACAGGGCTGCGCGAGCAGATTTCGCCGACGATCCTGGCCGTCGCTTCCATCCTGGTAACGATTTCGATCATTTTGCTGACGGTGCTGGAGCTGCTGCGCCGCCGTTCGGAAAGACAGCGCGGCCTTTCACCGGGCTGACGGGTCCGATTTCGATCCGTACCGTCGCGCCCTCCGTAGAGATGTGTGAACCGCATTTTTCCGGAGGGCGACGTGTCTGTAACTCTGCTGATTTCCGTTTTCATCGGGCTTTGCCTTGGCATGGCCGGCGCCTGGGCCGTTCAGAGGCTCACCGGCAACAGCGGCTGGATCGATACGATCTGGGCCGCTCTCACAGGGCTTGGCGGGCTCTCCGTCATCGTCTTCTCGGAAGCCGGAAATCCGGCGCGCAAGTGGCTCGCCGGCATTCTCGTCGGGCTCTGGGCCCTGCGGCTTGCCGGCCATATCGCCACGCGCAGCGCCGGCAAGAAGGATGACCCGCGCTATGCCGCGCTGATTGACGAGTGGGGCGACAGCGCCGGGCCGCGACTGCTGTGGTTCCTGCAGATCCAGGCCTTTGCCGCCTTCATTCTCGCTCTGTCGATCTATGGCGCAATTCTCAATCCGGCGCCATTTCCCGGCATCCTCGACGGACTGGCCCTCGTTGTCGCCTTGTTCGCGATCGCGGGCGAGGGGACGGCCGACTGGCAACTTTCGCAGTTCAAGCGCAGAAGCCCGGAGGGCAAGACGGTCTGCGATATCGGTCTGTGGGGCTATTCGCGTCATCCGAACTATTTCTTCGAATGGACCTGGTGGTGCGCCTGGCCGCTGCTGGCGCTTGCCGGTTTCCAGTCGTTCCTGCCGTTCATGCTGTCTCTCCTCGCGCCGCTGATGATGTATTGGCTGCTCAACCATGTGTCGGGCATCCCCTATCTGGAACAGCATATGGAGCGCTCACGCGGGGAGGCGTTCAAGGCCTACCAGAAACGCGTCAACGCCTTTTTCCCGTGGTTTCCGCACGGTAAAAAATCAACGTCTGCAGGGCGTTGAGCCGGATAGATGATGTTCATTAACAAACCCGGACAAGAGGGCGTTCGCCGCGACGACCCGCTTGGCGGCGCGGCCGGCGCCACGGCCCTGGTGCTGGCGCTCAACAAGCCGGTCTACCCGCTCTATGTCTGGTTCCTGGCCGAAAGCGCGTTTCATCTCTCCCTGCTGACCGCGCTGACCATGCCGCTCTATCTCGCGGTCTGGCATCTGTCGCGCATCGGCAAGGGGCGTGCGGCCCGTCTCGGCATGGTGATTGTCGGCGTGGTCGATACGTTGGCGATCGCCTTTGTTCTCGGCGGGGAGAGCGAGACGCTTGCCTTCCTGTTCGCCTGCCTGATGCTTGCCGGACTTTCGTTCTACCGTACGGAGGTCTGGCTCTCGCGCGGACTTGTCGCGGCGATCTTTGTCCTGTTTGTCGTGCTTGAGGGGCGCATCGGAGCGCCGTTGATGCCGGTTGCGGCAAACGACATGCGAAGCCTCGCCTTTCTCAACGTCACGGGAGCGGCTGCGCTTGCCGCCTTCATCATGCTGCGCTTCCCGAGGGCGGAGCGGCCTGAGTGAACTTCAAAGCGCCGGCTTCATCAGGTGGAATTGCGCGACGTCGATCCGCCCGGCGCTGAAGCCGGAGGCGCAGTAGTTGAGATAATAGCGCCACATCCGGCGGAAGCGCTCGTCGAAGCCGAGCGGGTGGATTGCCTCCCATTCCGAAAGAAAGCGCTTTTCCCACTCCAGTAGCGTGCGCGCATAGTCATTGCCGAAAGAGAACAGGTCCTTCACCGCCAGTCCGGCACTGGACGCGCCCTTGCGGAAGGTCTCGATGGAGGGAAGCATGCCCCCGGGAAAGATGAAGTGCTGGATGAAATCCGGATTGTTCCGGTAATCGTCGAGGCGGTGATGCTCGATCGCGATCGACTGGATCACCGCCGTGCCGCCGGGCGTCAGCCGCCGGTTGACCGTCTCGAAGAAGACTGGCCAGTTTTCCTCGCCCACGGCCTCGAACATCTCGATCGAGACGATCTTGTCAAACGTGCCCCGGCAATCCCTGTAGTCCTCGAGCCGGATGTCGGTTTGCGCGGCAAGGCCCTTTTCGGCAAGCCGTTCGCGGGCAAACTTCGCCTGTTCCGCAGACAGGGTGAGGCCTGTGACATGGCAACCGGTCGTTCTCGCCGCATGCTCGGCAAAACCGCCCCAGCCGCAGCCGATCTCCAGGATCCGGTCCTGCGGCCCCACCTGCAGGCAGGCGAGGATGCGGTCGTATTTGGCCGTCTGCGCCTCAGGCAGGGAGCGCTCGCGGCCCTCGTAGAGCGCGCTCGAATAGGTCATCGTCTCGTCGAGCCATAGCTTGTAGAAGGCGTTGCCGAGGTCGTAGTGGAAGGCGATATTGCGCTTGCTGCCCGTTTTGGTGTTTGCGCGCAGGCGGTGGCGGAGGCGGCTCACCCGGGTGAACAGATAGGAAGAGGACAATGTCCGCGACAACTCCTCCTCATTGGCGATCGCCAGATCGATCACGGCGCCGAGGTCCGGCGTGTCCCAGTCGCCGTCGATATAGGAACGCGCAAAACCGAGGTCTCCCTCGCTGAGGAGGCGAAACAGCGGGCGCGGATTTTTGAGGCTGATTTCCGCCTCAGGCCCTTGCCTGCTTCCGCAAACCCGGGCGCTACGGCCATGGGGAAAACGCAGCGTCAGGGATCCGGTGTTGATGCGCCCGGCCATGCCGGCGATCGGCTTCTGCCACAGTTTCAGGCTTCTGTGCGGGGCTTGTCGGTCATGCATCTCGGTCATCGGCTCCGTCTTTTCGCAGCGGGCCGCCTGCGACAACGCTTTGAACGCGCAATGCGGACGGCCGGTGTTTGAATACCGGTATTCCCTTCATCAACAGTCGTAAAGCTTCGAGGTGGATCCCCGCAATGATTTTGACGGTCATCAGCGGATAGGTTGCAAAGGCGGAAAGAAGCGCACGGTCGGAGAGCGCCGCGCGCTTGCCGTTGAAGGCGGCGAACAGAAGCGGACCTTCGCCATCCTTCTCGTTGATCCGTACCGACACCGTTTCGCCGGGCGGCGCGATGGAAAAGTGATAGATGCACTCCATCGGGATGAAGGGGGAGACGTAAAGTTTCTTCTCCGCCGTCTGCCGCACCGGTCGGCTGTCATCGGCGACGGGGATCACATAGGTCATCCGTTCCTTGAACGTGTTGCAGACCTCGTAGAGGATCGCGACAAGACCGCCGTTTTCGCGGTAGCAGAAGTAAACCGTGAGCGGGTTGAAGACATAGCCGAGAATGCGCGGATAGCAGAGCATCTCCACGCGGGCGACCGGCGCGGAAATGCCGGCTCTCCCGACTTCGCCCAGTGCCCAGGATTTCAGCCCGCCGCCGTCAAGAGCGCCGTGATCGCGGTCATGGACGCTGAAGAGGGCGAAGCGGTTGTGACCGAAAAGCCGCATTGCGCGATCAAGTGTCGGCAGTTCGTCAAGGTCGATCAGCAGCGAGAACACGCGGTAGTGCAGCCGATGCGTCTTCGGCCGGTGACGCCGGTGAATGACATCGCCTTTGAAGAGGGCGGAGTTCCAGCTCATTCGGCGGCGACCAGGTTCGGTTGAAGGTGGATGCGGCCGGACTCGTTTTCCACCGACCAGGGTCGCCTTATGCCGCCGAGTGCTTCCGCCGCAGCGAGGCCCGACTGTAACCCGTCCTCGTGAAAGCCGCTGCCGAAATGCGCGCCGCAATACCAGACATTGCCGCGTCCCTGGATCCGCCAGAGGTCGCGCTGGGCCTCGATCGCGCCGCGGTCGAAGAGGGGATGGGTATAGGTGTAGCGGGCATGGACTGCATCCTCACGGATGGGCTCGGCCGGATTGAGTGTCACGAACAGCGGATAGTCCTCATCGATATTCTGCAGCCGGTTCATCCAGTAGGTCACGCACAGCGAGATGTCGTCGGCCCTCTTTCGCTCGAGATAGTTCCAGCTCGACCAGACCTTGCGGCGCCTCGGCATCTGCCTTGCGTCACTGTGCAGATAAGCATCGTTGACGGTGTAGCGAAAGGCCGAGAGAAGCCTTTTCTCGGTTTCGCCGGCATCCGCCAGCATGGCAAGCGCCTGGTCGCCATGCGTTGCGACCACGACGGCGTCGAATTCCGGTTCCTCGCCGTGATCGAGCGTCAGGCGCACGCCGGTGTCGATACGATGGATCTGCCGGACCGGGGTCGAAAGGCGGATATCGCCGTTGATCTGCTCCAGCATGCGCGTGACGTAACTCCGGCTGCCGCCCGACACCGTGCGCCACTGGGGCCTGTCGACGAGCGTCAGAAGCCCGTGACTTTCAAAGAAACGGGTGAAGGCGGCCAGAGGGTAGGCGCGCATCTGATCGGCCGTGGTCGACCATATCGCCGCGCCCATCGGCAGGATGTGATCTTCGACAAAGCGTCTGGAATAGCCCTTGGCATCGAGATAGTCGCCAAGCGTCAGTTGAAGTCCGGAGGTTTCCTTCGCCGCTGCCGGCGCCTCCCGATAGAAGCGGAAGATATCATAGACCATCCGCCAGAAGCTGAAGCGCAGGATATTGGACTTCTGCGCCAGCATGGTGGCGATGTTGGTGCCGCCATATTCGAATGCGCCGTTGTTGAGCGAGGCCGAGAACGACATGTCCGAATCCTCCGTGGCCACGCCGAGATGGGAGAACAGGGCGGTGAGGTTCGGATAGTTGCGTTCGTTGTAGACGATGAAGCCTGTGTCGACGGGGATGTGCCGGCCGTCAATGACCGCATCGGCGGTGTTCGAATGGCCGCCGGGGCGGCTGTCGGCCTCGAACAGCGTGACATGGGCGGATTTGCTCAGGAGCCATGCCGCCGAGAGGCCGGAAATGCCCGAGCCGATGACGGCAATCTTCCTGTCGGCGCGGAACTTCCGGTGGGCCTTGTCCAGCGTGTGATGCATGCGCGGTTTTCCTCTGTTCTTTGCCCTGAATAACGTCTCCGACAGCCGGACGGATTGAAATCGGAAGAAATTTGTTGGAACCTTCAATCCGGTTGGAAAACCGCGCCGTTATAGCTGGCATGACAGACCTTGCTCATCATATGCCGGCCGCCGGCTCGGTTTCCAGCGCCGCCCGCTCCAGGGCGGCACCCATGATCGTGGGACTGCGGATGCCAAAGTCGAAAGGCCCAGCCTTGCCGGAAATGACGGCCGAAGAAATGACGCTCTGTCTGGTGCGAACCGGACGGTCGCGCGATGTCGCCTCCTTCGAGCGCCTGTTCGTCCATTTCGGTCCGCGCATCCGCAGCTTCATGCTGAAGCGCGCGCTCGACGGACAACTGGCCGAGGAACTGATGCAGGAGACCATGATGATGGTCTGGCGCAAGGCCGCGCTGTTCGATCCGCAGCGCGGCAATGCGTCGGCCTGGGTCTTCACCCTTGCCCGCAATGTGATGATCGACAACCTGCGCAAGGCAAAACGTCCCGAGTTCGATCCGACCGATCCCGCTTTCGTGCCGGATGCCCCGGAGACGCCGGACATCAATTACGAACAGGATGAAACTGCCGTACGGATCCGGCAGGCGCTGGCCACCTTGCCGGAGGAACAGGCAGAGTTGCTGCGCATGTCGTTTTTCGAGGATATTTCACACAGCATGATCGCCGAAAAGACCAATCTGCCTCTCGGGACCGTGAAGTCCCGGATCCGGGCCGCGTTTTCGAGACTGAAAGCGGCGCTTGGAGAAGACCGATGACCCCGATCACTCACCACATCTCTGATGCCCTGTTGCTTGAGTATGCCGCCGGAACGCTGGAGGAAGGCTGGAGCCTTGCGGTTGCCACCCATCTCGCGCTCTGCCCGGACTGCCGCAAGCGCCTTGCGCTGATGGAGGCCGCAGGCGGCGCGCTGATCGAGAGCCTCGAGCCGGAAACGACGCCCGAGCGCGAGCGCGAGAGCTGGGAGGCCATGCTGCAGCGGCTGAAGGCAGAGCCGGCGGAAGAACCCGCTGCCGCCCCGCAACGGCCCGTAGGCGACGCCGATGTCGACCGCGCGATACCCGAGCCGCTGCGCTCCTATATCGGCGGCTCGCTGGAGGCGGTCGAATGGCGCCGCCTCGGCATTGGCGCAGCGCAATACCAGGTGCCCGTCGACGGCGATCTCAATGTGCGCCTGCTGCGCGTCGGGCCCGGCCGGCCCCTGCCTGAACACGGCCATGGCGGCCGCGAGCTGACGCTGATCCTGAAGGGCTGCTATCGCTGCGATGGCGAGGCTTTCGGGCCCGGCGACTTCGACGAGGAGGACGAGGAGACGGTGCACGAGCCGGTGGTGACGCCGGATGGCGAATGCATCTGTCTGATCGTGACAGACGCGCCCCTGAAATTCAAAAGCCGGATGATGCGCGTCGTCCAGCCGTTTCTCGGGATCTGAGGATGCGTCGATGACCCGCTACCTGATTGCCTTCGCCGTCATGGCCGCCTGTTTCTCGGTTCTTGACTTCATCTGGCTCGGCACGGTCGCTTTCAGCTTCTACGAGGCGCATATCGGCCAGTTGCTGCTGCCTTCTCCGAATTGGACCGCCGGTTTAAGTTTCTACTTCATGTACTTGATCGGCATATATTATTTTGTTGTTTATCCCGGCGTGAAAGCGCGCTCCTGGCGCAAGAGCCTCGTCAATGGCGCGGCGTTCGGCTTCATCGCCTACGGCACCTATGATCTTACCAACATGGCAACGCTGAAGGACTGGTCCTGGGCCGTTGTCGGCGTGGACATGGCCTGGGGCACGTTCGCGACCGGCCTGACCGGCTTCCTCAGCACCTTTGCGACAGGGCGGATCATGGCGCGCCGCGCGCAAACTTGACTCGGGCGCGTCCGTGGCGTTCAAACGGCTGACCGTTTCACCACGCAGAATGTCATGTTCAAGCTCACCCGACCCGCGACAGCCGAGCGCGAAATCAAGAAGAGCCGGTTTGCGACCATTGCCGCGCCGATTGCCGACGAGGCATCGGCCAGGGCCTTCATCGCGGAGAATGCCTTCGCCGACGCCAGCCACAATTGCTGGGCCTGGCGGATTGGCGCAGACTATCGTTTCTCCGATGACGGGGAGCCGGGCGGGACCGCCGGCAGGCCGATCCTGCAGGCAATCGAGGGGCAGGAACTCGACAATGTCGTCGTCGTCGTATCGCGCTGGTTCGGCGGCGTGAAGCTCGGCACGGGCGGGTTGGCGCGCGCCTATGGCGGCAGCGCCGCGGAATGCCTGCGCGAGGCGGAAAAGGAAGAGATCATCCCGACCACCGCGCTCGCCGTCGCGATCGCCTTCACCGATCTGGCGCTGGTCGAGTCGCGGCTCGAAGCCTTCGACGACATCGTCACGGCCGCGCGGGATTTTGACGCAAACGGCGCGGTGTTCCGCCTCGTTGTCCCCGACAAGAGGCTCGTGCCGCTCGCCGAATTACTGCGCGACCTGACGAACGGCCGCGCCGTGATTGATCCGGACATTCTGGCTGATCGCTCCCTTTCCACCTAAAAAAACTCGGTTCCGCCGCTTTCTTCCGCGAGCGCCGGGCCTATTTAGCCTATGGTGATGAGGCGCTGCGGGAGCCGGTGTGGTTTGCGCGGCGTTTTGACCGATCGATTTCTCTTTTCCGACAGAGGTGACCTTGATGCGCATGACTGCCCCCATTCTCGCTCTCGCCGTGCTTGCCGCCGGCTGCACCCAGCGCTCCGAAACGATCGGCGCCATGCCCGTCTCGCCGGGCGAATACGAGGGCGCGAGCTGCGCGCAGCTCGCTTCGCTGATGGTCTCGGAAAAGGACAGGCTGGAAGAGCTCTCGCGCCTGCAGGACGAGGAAATCGTCGGCGATTTCCGGGTGATGGGCGCAAATCTGGGCGCGGTGGCGGCCGAGGGCGCGGGCAACCAGGAAAACGCGATCGCCTATGCCAAGGGCAAGGTCAACGCGATCGACATCGCCATGCGCCGCAAGGGCTGCGCGATGTGAGCATCGCGCCCGGCGCGCGATGATGCGATGCGCCGGGCGGCCTGCCTTGGCGGATCGCATCCTTGTGTGTAGAAGAGGGCGACGCAGCGGAAAAGGCAGAGAATTGCATGACATCGGCAGGCGAACCGGAGGGGGAACGCCCCGAGGCTGAGGCCTCTTCCGGAAAGGCGCGCGGGGCGGCCCCCTGGCTCTGGCCCGGGCTGATCGCCGCCTCCGCCGCCCTTGTCGTGCTGCTTTCCCTTGCCGGCCTTCCGGCCGCTCTGCTGCTCGGGCCGATGCTCTCGGCCATTGCCTTCTCCTTTTTCGGTTTTCGCATCGCCGTGCCGCGCGCGCCCTTCAGCCTGGCCCAGGGCCTCGTCGGGCTGCTGATCGCGCGGACCATGACATGGCCGGTGGTGCAGGAGATCGGCCATGACTGGGCGATTTTCGCCGCCGGGGTGCTGTCCGTGGTCTTTGCCGCCGTCGCCCTTGGCTGGCTTCTGGCGCGGTTCCGGGTGCTGCCGGGAACGACGGCGATCTGGGGCGCCTTTCCGGGTGCCGCCACGGTGATGACGCTGATGTCCGGCTCCTTCGGGGCGGATATGCGGCTCGTCGCCTTCATGCAATATACCCGCGTCGTCATCGTCACCATCGTTGCCGCCACCATTGCCCGGCTCTGGACCGGAGCCGGCGGCGGGGGCGCGCCCGAGCCCATCCTCTGGCTGGCGGCGCCGGACTGGCAGGCGCTGCTGCAGACGCTCCTGCTCGTCGTCATCGGCGTCGTCATCGGCCGCCGCTCGGGCCTTCCGGCGGGCGCGATGATCGTGCCGGTGATCATCGGATCGGCGCTCAATGTTGCGGGCCTCGTGACAATCGAGCTGCCGCAGCCGCTGCTGGCCGCCTCCTATGCGCTGGTCGGCTGGGCGATCGGCGCGCGTTTCGACCGCGACGTCATCCGCCATGCCAGCCGGGCGCTGCCGCGCGTGCTCGCCTCCATCTTCGCGCTCGTGGCGATTTGCGCCGTGTTCGCCTTTCTGCTGGTGGAATTCGCCGGCATCGATCCGCTGTCCGCCTATCTCGCCACCAGCCCCGGCGGCGCGGATGCGGTTGCCATCATCTCCGCCTCGACCGATGTCGACATCGCCTTCGTCATGTCGATGCAGATCGCCCGTTTCTTCTTCGTCATGGCGCTCGGGCCGATGCTGGCGCGCTTTGTCGCCAGGCGGAGCCATTTTTAGGATAAAGCGCAAATAGCGTTGTCGGCCGCGGACGATCGGGTTAGCCTCAGTCAACCAATAAACAGGGTCAGGCGGAGGATATCCCATGTGCACGCGCATCTTCTATGAAACCGGAACGTCAACCTACATCACCGGGCGCTCGATGGACTGGCGCGACGTGACCATGCAGTCCGACCTCTGGGTGTTTCCACGCGGGATGGCCCGCAATGGCGGGGTGGGCGAGGGCTCGGCGACATGGACCTCGAAATATGGCTCGGTGATCGTCGCGATCTACAATCTCGCCACCTCCGACGGCATGAACGAGGCGGGCCTTGCCGGCAACATGCTCTATCTGGTGGAATCGTCCTATGGCGATCCGGCCGCGCGGGCAAAGCCGCTGATCTCGGTCGGCGCCTGGCTGCAATACATGCTCGACAATTTCGCGACCGTCGCGGAAGCGGCCGAGGCCATGGCCGACGACCCGCTGACGGTGATCACCGGCGAGGCGCCCAACGGCGCGCCGGCGACCGTGCATCTGGCGCTTTCCGATGCCTCCGGCGACAGCGCGATCTTCGAATTCGTCGGCGGCAAGCTCACCATCCATCACGGCCGCGACTATCGCGTGATGACCAATTCGCCGACCTATGACCAGCAGCTTGCCATCAACGGCTACTGGAACCTCGTCGGCGGCAAGAGTTTTCTTCCGGGCACGGTGAACGCTGCCGACCGCTTCGCCCGCGCCAGCTACAACCTGAAATCCGCAACGCCGCTGAAGGACCGCCGCGCCGCACTCGCCTCCGTGTTCTCGCAGGTGCGCGCGATCTCGACCCCGCTCGGCATGTCCGACCCCGAAAAACCCAACATCGCCTCCACCCTCTGGCGCACCGTCGCCGAACACGACCACCGCCGCTACTATTTCGACTCCGTCATCAACCCTTCGGTGTTCTGGGTCGATCTTGCGGATTTCGACCTCTCCGAGGGGGCTCCGGCGAAGACGCTGGGGCTGAGCGATCCGGCGCTGCCGGGCGGGGATGTCGCGGGGCTGATGAAAGCGGCGGCGCCGTTTGAGTTTCTGGTGCCTTGAGTGGGCACGGCGGACGCGCAGCAAACCGCTGATGTTGCCGCCTACCAAAAACCTCCCAGCCCACAATCTCTCCCCTTGAGGGAGAGATGCCCCGACAGGGGCAGAGAGGGGTGAACCCTTTCCGAGAGCACGGCGTTTGCGGCGTATGCCCGATACCCCTCTCTGTCGCGTTCGCGACATCTCCCCCTCAAGGGGGGAGATTGGTGGCGGTCAGGTCGTACAAATCGCGTCGTGAGAACCAGCCTGAGGCTCCAGAAAACCCAACCGCGCCTTCACCCTCTGGCGCACCGTCGCCGAACATGACCACCGCCGCGACTATTTCGACAGCGTCATCAACCCGTCGGTGTTCCGGGTGGATCTCAAGGATTTCGATCTCTCCGAGCGGGCTCCGGCGAAGACGCTGGGGCTGAACGATCCGGCCCTGCCGGGCGGGGACGTTGCGGGGCTGATGAAAGCGGCGGCGCCGTTTGAGTTTCTGGTGCCGTGAGAGGGGCGGGGTGGACGGTCCAGCCAACCGCTGATGCTGCCGCCTCCCAAAAACCTCCCAGCCCACAATCTCTCCCCTTGAGGGAGAGATGCCCCGACAGGGGCAGAGAGGGGTGAACCCTTTAGCCGGCCTGTTCACAGGAATAGGGGGCCATTCGCCCAGAAGGTCTTACACCGTGCGCCGGTGCTTGCCACTGATGCTATCACCTCTCCGCGTCATCCTCGGGCTTGACCCGAGGATCTAAGCACCTCTCCCAACGAGAAGCGCGAGCGGATTTGCGTAAGTACCTCACCTCAGATAAGCCGCAAGCTCCTGTCGCCTCAGACGTGATTGGATCCTCGGGTCAAGCCCGAGGATGACGCGGAAGTGTGGCGAGGCTTTCCGCAAAACGAAGGCCGACGTTTCCGCCGGCCTCAATTTACGTTTTAGTTTTAGCGTTATCGCGCGCCTCTACTCCGCAGCCTCCGCATAATCACTCATCGGAGGGCAGGCGCACACCAGATTCCGGTCCCCATAGACATTGTCCACGCGGTTGACCGGTGGCCAGTATTTGTCGACGCGGAAGGCGCCGGGGGGGAAGCAGGCTTCCTCGCGGGAATAGGGGTGGGTCCATTCGCCGACAAGATCTTCCACCGTGTGCGGGGCGTTTTTGAGCGGGTTGTCGACGCGGTCGGCGCGGCCGTCCTCGATGGCGCGGACTTCCTCGCGGATTGCCAGCAGCGCATCGCAGAAACGATCAAGCTCGGCCTTGGTCTCCGATTCCGTCGGCTCGATCATCAGCGTGCCGGGAACCGGAAAGCTCATCGTGGGCGCATGGAAGCCGCAATCGATCAGGCGCTTGGCGATATCGTCGACTGAGACGTCGGCGCTCTCCTTCAGGGGCCTTGTGTCGATGATGCATTCATGCGCGACGCGGCCCTTGTCCGACTTGTAGAGCACGTCATAGGCGCCCTTCAGCCGGGCGGCGATATAGTTGGCGTTGAGGATCGCCACGCGCGTTGCCTGCGTTAGCCCTTCGCCGCCCATCATCAGGCAATAGCTCCAGGAGATCGGCAGGATCGACGGCGAGCCAAACGGGGCGGCCGAGACCGCGCCGCCTGCCGCGTCCGTCGCCGGATTGCCGGGCAGATGCGGCGCGAGATGCGCCTTGACGCCGATCGGCCCCATGCCCGGACCGCCGCCGCCATGGGGAATGCAGAAGGTCTTGTGCAGGTTGAGGTGGCTGACATCCGAGCCGATATCGCCCGGTCGCGAAAGCCCCACCATCGCGTTCATATTGGCCCCGTCGAGATAGACCTGGCCGCCATATTTATGCGTGATGTCGCAGACTTCCTTCACCGTCGCCTCGAACACGCCATGGGTCGAGGGATAGGTGATCATGCAGGCGGCGAGGTTTTCGGCGTGTTGCGCGGCCTTTTCGGCGAAATCATCGAGGTCGATATCGCCATTGTCGCGCGATTTGACCGGCACCACCGTCATGCCGGCCATCTGCGCGGAGGCCGGATTGGTGCCGTGCGCGGAGGTCGGGATCAGGCAGATGTCGCGGTGGGCATCGCCATTGGCGCGATGGAAGCGGCGGATCGTCAGAAGTCCGGCATATTCGCCCTGCGCGCCGGAATTCGGCTGCATGGAGAAGGCGTCATAGCCGGTGATGGCGCAAAGCTTGTCCGACAGGTCCTCGATCATCTCGCGATAGCCGAGCGCCTGGTTTTCCGGCGCAAAGGGATGAATGTCGGCAAATTCCGGCCAGGTGATCGGCAGCATTTCCACCGTGGCATTGAGCTTCATCGTGCACGAGCCGAGCGGGATCATCGCCCGGTCCAGCGCCAGATCGCGGTCGGCGAGGCGGCGCATATAGCGGGTCATCTCGCTTTCCGCACGGTTCATGTGGAAGATCGGATGCGTCATGTAAACGCTTGTGCGCAATAGGCTTTTCGGAAGGCGATAATCCGCCTCGAACTCGGCGATCGTAAACTTGCCGCCAAAGGCCTCCCACACCGCTTCCACATGGGCGGGACGGGTGCGCTCGTTGACGGAGATGCCGATCTTCGTTTCGCCGACCTTGCGGAGGTTGACGTTGTTCTCCACGGCGTTTCTGAGGATAAGACCCTGAACCGCGCCGACCTCGACCGTGATCGTGTCGAAGAAGGTTTCGGGCTCGACCGTGAAGCCGAGCGTTTCCAGCCCCTTGGCCAGCAGCACGCCCTTGCGGTGCACCTGCTGGGCAATCGCCTTCAGCCCGTCCGGCCCGTGGAAGACGCCATACATGGCGGCCATGACGGCGAGCAGAACCTGGGCGGTGCAGATGTTCGACGTCGCCTTCTCGCGGCGGATATGCTGTTCGCGCGTCTGCAGCGCCAGGCGATAGGCGCGGTTGCCGCGGCTGTCCACCGAAACGCCGACGAGACGGCCGGGCATGGAGCGCTTGTAGGCGTCCTTGACCGCCATATAGGCCGCATGCGGGCCGCCATAGCCGAGCGGCACGCCGAAGCGCTGGGAGGAGCCGATGGCGATATCCGCATCCATCTCGCCAGGCGATTTCAGAAGCGTCAGCGCCAGCGGATCGGCGGCGATCGTGGCGATGGCCTTCGCCTCATGCATCGCTGCAATCACATTGGTGAAGTCGTTCACATGGCCATGGGTGCCGGGATACTGGAACAGGGCGCCGAAGACGTCTTCCGCCTTCAGGTCGGTGAAGGGGTTGCCGATGATGATCTGCCAGCCGAGCGGTTCGGAGCGGGTCTTCAGCAGCGCGATCGTCTGCGGATGACAGTTCTCGTCGACGAAGAAGGCGGTTGCCTTCGATTTCGCCACGCGGTTGGCCATGGCCATGGCTTCTGCGGCCGCCGTCGCCTCGTCCAGAAGCGAGGCATTGGCGATGTCGAGGCCGGTAAGGTCCGCCATCATCGTCTGGAAGTTCAGGAGCGCCTCGAGGCGCCCCTGGCTGATTTCCGGCTGATAGGGCGTATAGGCCGTGTACCAGGCCGGGTTCTCCAGAATGTTGCGCTGGATCACCGGCGGCACGATGGTCGGGTTATAGCCCTGGCCGATCATCGAGACCATCGGCCTGTTCTTGTTGGCGGTCTCGCGCAGCTTGTCGAGCGCCTCGCGCTCGGTCATCGCCGGGCCCCAGGCAAGCGGCTGCTCCTGGCGGATTTCGGCAGGGACCGTGTCGTCGATCAGCGCCTCGAGGCTGTCATAGCCGATCGTCTCCAGCATCGCCTCCATCTCGGCCGGCGAGGGGCCGATATGGCGGCGATTGGCGAAGTCGTAGGGCTGGTAATCGGTGAACTGGAATTCGGCAGGCGTCGTCATCAGGCGATGAACTCCCTGTAGGCCGCTTCGTCCATCAGCGCATCGGCGTCGGCGGGGTTGGCGAGCTTCAGCTTGAAGAACCATCCGCCGTCCATGGGCTCGGCGTTGACGAGTTCGGGATTGTCGGTGATCGCCGCGTTGATCTCGGTGATCTCGCCGGCAAGCGGGCAGAACACGTCCGAGGCGGCCTTGACCGATTCGACGGTGGCGGCGTCGTCATTCTTCTCGAAGGTGGCGCCGACTTCCGGCAGTTCGACGAAAACGAGGTCGCCGAGCTGTTCTGCGGCATGCGCCGTGATGCCGACGGTCGCGATGCCGTCCTCGATCTTAAGCCATTCATGTTCTTCGGTAAATTTGATGGTCATGATGAAATAATCCCGCTCAGCGCTTGTAGGTGGGTTTGATAAAGGGGGTATCGGTGATGGTGACGGGCAGGTACTTGCCGCGCACTTCCGCATAGAGGGTCGTGCCGGTCTCGGCGTGGTCTGCTGCCACATAGCCCATGGCGACAGGCACGCCGACGGAGGGGCCGAAGCCGCCGGAGGTGACGTGGCCGATTTCGGTTTCGCCCTTGTCATCGGCATAGAGTTTTGCCGGCGGGCGGATGGGCGCGCGGCCTTCCGCCTTCAGCCCGACGCGCAGGCGTTTCGCGCCGTCGGCAAGCTGCCCGAAGATGATATCTGCCCCGGGGAAGCCGCCTTCGCGGTCGCCGCCGGGCCTGCGGGCCTTCTGCATGCCCCAGACGAGTGCCGCCTCCACCGGGGTCGTGGTTTCGTCGATGTCGTTTCCGTAGAGACAAAGACCCGCTTCCAGCCTGAGCGAATCGCGCGCGCCGAGGCCGATCGGCGCGCAGTCCTCATGGGCCAGCAGCGCGCGGGCCAGCGCCGCGGCATGTTCGGCTGGCACGGAAATCTCGAAGCCGTCCTCGCCGGTGTAGCCGGAGCGCGAAATCACGCAGGTCACGCCCAGGATTTCGCAGGCGCGCACATCCATGAATTTCATCTCGGCAACGGCCGGGCAGAGCGGCGCCAGCACGGCTTCGGCCTTGGGACCCTGCAAGGCCAAAAGCGCCTTGTCTTCGAAATGCGTCTCCACCGCGCAGAGATCGGAGAGATAGGCCTTCATATGGGCAAGGTCGGCGTCCTTGCAGGCGGCGTTGACGATGATGAGCAGGTGATCGCCGCGGTTGGCGACCATCAGGTCGTCCAGAATGCCTCCGTTTTCATTGGTGAAAAAGGCGTAGCGCTGGCGGCCGGGCTTGAGGCCGAGAATGTCGACCGGCACCAGTTTTTCCAGCGCGATCGCCGCATCGGCGAGGTTGCCGGAGCGCGGTTTCAGCCAGACCTGGCCCATATGCGAGACATCGAAAAGGCCTGCCTTTTCACGGGTATGCAGGTGTTCCTTGAGAACGCCCATCGGGTATTGCACCGGCATGTCATAGCCGGCAAAGGGCACCATACGGGCACCAAGCTCCAGATGAAGCGCGTGAAGCGGGGTTTTTTCTAGCGGTTCTTGCGAGACCAAGACTTGCCTCCGGATTGCGTTTGACGAAAACGCCGGCTCAAAGGGGCGGGCGCGTGTGACATGCCCGTTTCGAATGAGCCCCCTCTGTCCCGTGTGCCTGAGATTATTATCCCTTCGGCCGGTCCCGGCGGATGCCGGACCTTGTCTCCAGAGTTCAGAAATACGCGCTGGTCCTTTGGCCTGAGAGTTTCCGGGGCAGTTGCTCCTTCGGCACCGCTTCACAGAAAGCGGGTTCTCCCAACGCGAATTTTGAAACGGATTATCCAAGTTGTGGCGGGATTTGCAAGAGGCAAGCGTCCGCCGGCCGAAATATCCACGGCGGGCGTCATCGACCTTCGGCAAGGACGGCTGAAGAGGGGGTGGGCAGAAGGCGGAGGAGGGGCTAGTAAGGTGGGAGCCCAAGACCCTGGAAACCGGACGGACATCCTCTCGTGTCAACCATCCTCTCCCATGCCCTCATCGTTGCCGCCGGCGGAGCGCTCGGCTCGGTCGGACGCTATCTCGTCGGCGTCCTCGCCATCAGGCTCTGGGGACCGCAATTTCCGTGGGGCACATTCGTCGTCAATGTCGTTGGATCGCTCATGATCGGGCTCCTGGTGGAGGCGGTCGCGCGGGCGCTCAACCAGTCGGCGGAAATGCGGATGTTCATGGTCACCGGTTTCCTTGGCGGTTTCACCACGTTCTCGTCGTTTTCGCTCGATGCCATGACGATGATCGAAAGGGGCGATTTGCTGCATGCCGTCGCCTATATCGCTGCAAGCCTTCTCCTCGCGCTGATCGCGGTATTCGCAGGCCTCGCGATCGGACGGATGGTGTTCTAAACCCATTTCAATCCGGTGCGTCATGCGATAGAAGCCACGGCTTGAAAGAAGGGTTTTCGCACTATGGCGGGTATTGAACATATCAAGGTGGATCAGGACGAGGCGGGCATGCGGCTCGACCGATGGTTCAAGCTGCATTATCCGGGGCTTGGCTTCGGCGCGCTGCAGAAGCTGCTGCGCTCCGGCCAGATCCGCGTCGACGGCGGTCGGGTCAAGAGCGACACGCGCGTCGAGCCGGGTCAGATGGTCCGCATCCCGCCAATGAACGTCGACCCGAAGACGTCTGGCCCCATACCGGGCAGGGACCTCAGGCACTCGCCCGACGGCGAGCTTCTGTCGCGCATGCTGCTGCATGAGGATGAGCGCGTGTTTGTGCTGAACAAGCCCGCGGGACTGGCCGTGCAGGGCGGGTCCGGCGTCGTGCGCCATATCGACAAGATGCTGGAGGCCTGGACCAACAAGAAGGGCGAAAAGCCGCGGCTTGTCCACCGCCTTGACCGCGACACGTCCGGCGTTCTGGTGATCGCCCGCTCGCGCCGCGCCGCGCAGTCGCTGACCGAGGCGTTTGGCCACCGCACCACGAAGAAGACCTACTGGTCTCTGGTCAAGGGCGTGCCGCGCAAACGGGAAGACAAGGTCTCGACCTGGCTGGTGAAGGAGCAGACGCCGGACGGCGACAGGATGCGGATCGCCAGACACGGCGAGCCCGATTCCGACCACGCTGTTTCCTATTACCGGGTCATCGATACGGCCGCCCACACGCTTTCCTGGCTGGAGATGGAGCCCTATACCGGGCGGACCCACCAGTTGCGCGTCCATGCGCTTCACATCGGACACCCGATCATCGGCGATCCGAAATATTTCGACGATGACCCGAACTGGGAATTCCCGGGCGGTATCCAGAAGCGGTTGCACCTGCATGCCCGCCATATCGATGTGCCCCATCCCGACGGCGGCAGGCTGAAGGTCACGGCACCCCTGCCGCCGCATATGGTGCAAAGCTGGAATCTTCTCGGCTTCGATGCCGATCGCGAAGATCTCGACAAGGACTGAGACAGGGACTGACATGAAGCTCGTATTGTTTGACTGCGACGGCACGCTGGTCGACAGCGCCGTGCGCATCCATGAGACCATGCGCCGCGCCTTTGTCGCCTACGGTCATCCCGAACCCACGCTCGCAGAGACCAAGACGATCATCGGCCTGTCGCTCGACTACGCGATTGCCCGGCTGCTCGGCAGGCACCGGATCGATGACGAGGTTCTGGCGATCCGGGTGAAGTTCAAGTCGCTCTTTGCCGAAGTCCATTCCGATCCCAACATGATGGAGCAGCTGTTTCCCGGCATTGCCGAGCTGATCGACGGCCTTGCCGCGCGCGGCGACGTCGCCATCGGCGCGGTCACCGGCAATTCGCGGCGGGGCCTGACCCATGTTCTGGATTTGCATGGACTGGCGCCGCGATTTACCGTCTCGCGCACAGCCGATGACTGCCCCTCCAAGCCGCATCCGGCCATGGTGCTTGAATGCTGCGCAGAAGCGGGTTTCAATCCGGCGGATGCGGTGATCATCGGCGATGCCGTGTTCGACATGGAGATGGCGGTGAAGGCCGGATCCCATGCGATCGGCGTTGCCTGGGGTTACGGCGAGATCGCCGATCTGCAGGATGCCGGAGCGGGCGCGATCGTCTGGCATCCGGAAGAAATCTTGAAACTCGTCTGAGCCGGGAGTGCTCCCCATGAAGCTGGTGCTTTTTGATTGTGACGGAACGCTGGTCGACAGCCTGGCGATCATTCAGGAGACCATGGCCCGCACCTTCCGCGCCTTCGGACACGAGGCGCCGGATGAGCAGGCAACACGCGGCACGGTGGGGCTAACGCTGGACGTGGCGATTGCCGGGCTTCTGGGGCGTGAAGATGTCGATCATGAATGCCGGGACATGATGGGCTATTACCGCTCGCTTTTCGCCGAGGTGCGGCGTGACCCCGCCATGCAGGAAAAACTCTATGACGGCGTCGCCGCCATGCTGGCGCATCTCTTCCTGCAGGACGATATTCTCGTCGGCGCGGTCACCGGCAAGTCGCGGCGCGGGCTCGACCACATGCTGAAAACCCATGGCTACAGCGAAAAATTCATTACCACGCGCACGGCCGATGACTGTCCGTCCAAGCCGCACCCGGCCATGGTGCTGGAATGCTGCGATGAAACGGGCATGCGGCCGGAGCAGGCGGTGGTGATCGGCGACACGGTGTTCGACATCCAGATGGCCTGTTCCGCCGGTTCCGCGGCCGTCGGCGTTTCCTGGGGCTATGGCGCGCCGGATGCGCTGAAGCTCGCCGGCGCGGCGGCGATCGCCGAGACGCCGGATGATATTCTGAATTTCGTTCTGAAGGGTGCATGATGACCAATGATCCCATCCGCCGGTCGCAGGAACTGATGCGCGCCGAACTGCCGAAAAAATTCTATGCCGAGGCAACTGTCGTCGCCGAAGGCGAGGGCTTTGCGGTGAAGCTCGACGGCCGGCCGGTCAAGACCCCGTCGCGAAAGCCCCTGATCCTGCCGACGGAGGCCGCTGCCGAGTATGTGCGGGCCGAATGGCAGGCGCAGGAGAAGGTCATCGATCCGGCGAAAATGCCGATGACGCGGCTTGCCAACACCATCATCGACGGCGTGGCCGTGAATGCCGAGGCAGTGTTCGAGGAGATCGTCAGCTATGCCGGCAACGACATGCTGTTCTATCGCGCCGAAAGCCCGGAGGAGCTCGTTGCCCGGCAGTCCGAGCGCTGGGGGCCGGTGCTTGACTGGATGGCCGAGGAATATGGCGCGCGCTTCGTGCTGGTGGAGGGCGTGATGTTCGCCGAACAGCCGACCGAAAGCCTTGAGGCCTTCCGGCGGGAACTTGCGCATCACCGGGCGCCGTTCGAGCTTGGCGCGCTGCATGTGATGACGACGCTGACCGGTTCGGCGCTGGTGACGCTGGCGCTGGCGCGCGGCCGCCTGACGCTTGATGAGGCCTGGGCGCTCGGCAATCTCGAGGAAGACTGGACGATCGAACTCTGGGGCCATGACGAGGAGGCCGCCCGCCGCCGCGCCAGGCGGTTCGAGGACATGCAGGCGGCCCACAGTCTGTTCGTCGCGCTGAAACGCTGATTGGAGCGGCCTAAAGCCGCTCCGCGTGCCAGCGCAGGTGATCGTCCATGAAGGTGGAGATGAAGTAGTAGGAGTGGTCATAGCGCTCGTGCATTCGGAGCGTCAGCGCGATGTCCGTATCCTTGACCGCCGCCTCGAACAGCCAGGGCTTCAGCCCTTCCTCGAGAAAGCCGTCGGCCGTGCCCTGGTCGATCAGGAATTCGGGAAACCGGGCGCCGGCGGCAACCAGCGCGCAGGCGTCATGCTTGCGCCAGACATCCGGGTCCGTTCCGAGATATTTCTCGAACGCGCCCTGCGCCCAGGGAGAGGTCGAGGGCGACACGATCGGCGCGAAAGCCGAGCAACTCCTGTAGCGATCGGGATATTTGAGCGCGAAGGTCATGGCGCCGTGGCCGCCCATGGAATGGCCGAAAATGCCCTGGCGCTCCATGTCGGCGCGGAAGCTGCCGGCGATCAGCGCTGGCAGTTCCTTGGTGATGTAGGTTTCCATCCGGTAGTTCAGCGCATAGGGGCTTTCGGTGGCGTCCACATAGAAGCCCGCGCCCTGGCCGAGTTGCCAGTTCGTGAGCGAATCGGGAACGTCCTTGCCGCGCGGGCTCGTATCCGGGCAGACGATGATCAGGCCCAGTTCGGCCGCCATGCGGCGATATTCGCCCTTTTCCATCACATTGGCATGGGTGCAGGTGAGTCCCGAGAGATACCAGAGCACGGGGCAGGGGCGTTCGGTCGCCTGCGGCGGCACGAAAACCGCGAAGGTCATCTCGCAATTGCAGGCTTCCGAATCATGGGAAAAGACGGCCTGCATGCCGCCAAAAGCCGTGTTCTCGGACAGGATGTTCATGATCTTCCCTTCGTTTCGTCATCAGGCTTGGCTTGAATGGATTTCGCCTGCCGGCAGAGCCGCTCCATGGCCTGCAGGAAGGCCGAGCGATCTTTCGGCGAGAAGGCGGCGTTATACCCCTTGCTCTCGCCGGTCTCGCGCAGATGCTGGCCGAGATCGCGCATGGCCCGCGCCATGCCGATATTGGCCTGATCGAACAGCCGGCCCGTCGGCCCGGTCACCAGCGCACCCGCGGCAACGCACCGTTCGGCGAGCGGCACATCGGCGGTAACGACGATATCGCCGAGGCCGGCGCGTTCGGCGATCCAGTCGTCGGCGGCATCGAAGGCGCCGGAGACGATGACGTTCGCGATCATCGGATCGCGCGACGGCCTGAGGCCGGAATTGGCCACGAAGGTGACGGGCATATCATGGCGTCCGGCGACCTTGGTGACCTCGGCCTTTACCGGGCAGGCATCGGCATCGACATAGATCATCCGGCGACTTCCGTTTGCATTCCGGCGGCATCACGCACCATGTCGATATGCGGGATGCCGTCCTCCAGATATTCTTTCGACACGGTCTCGAAACCGAAGCCCGCATAAAAGCGCTCGAGATGCGCCTGGGCGGAAATCGCGATCGGGGCGCCGGGCGCAAGCCTTTCGCAGGCGGCGACCGCTTCGCCCATCAGCCGTTCGCCAAGCTTTTGTCCCCGATGGGAGGGCGCGACGACGATACGGCCGATGCGCGCCTGCCTGCCCGTTCCCGGCGCGAAGATGCGGCCATAGGCGACCGGCTTGCCGTCCTCAAGAAGGCGCAGGTGAAGCGCCTCCGCATCCTTCCCGTCGAGCTCGGGATAGGAGCAGTTCTGCTCCACCACGAAGACGTCAACGCGCAATTTCAGCACGTCATAAAGTTCGCCCGCAGTGAGCGCGTCCATGCGGGCGATATCGACGGTAAGCGAACCCATCAGTAGACGACGACCGAGCGGATGCTTTCGCCCCTGTGCATCATGTCGAAGCCCTTGTTGATGTCCTCGAGCTTCAGGAGATGCGTGATCATCGGGTCGATCTCGATCTTGCCGTCCATGTACCAGTCGACGATCTTCGGCACGTCCGTGCGCCCGCGCGCGCCGCCGAAGGCCGTGCCCATCCAGGAGCGGCCGGTGACGAGCTGGAACGGACGGGTGGAGATTTCCTGTCCAGCGCCGGCAACGCCGATGACGACCGACTTGCCCCAGCCGCGATGCGAGCATTCGAGCGCCTGACGCATGACGGTGGTGTTGCCGGTGCAGTCGAACGTGTAGTCGGCCCCGCCGATCGTGTCATTGCCGCGCTTGGTCAGGTTGATGAGATAGGGAACGACATCCTCGCCGATTTCCTTCGGATTGACGAAATGGGTCATGCCGAACCGCTCGCCCCATTCCTTCTTGTCATTGTTGATGTCGACGCCGATGATCATGTCGGCGCCGGCAAGGCGCAGGCCCTGGATGACATTGAGGCCGATGCCGCCGAGACCGAAGACGACGGCGGTCGCGCCGACTTCCACCTTGGCCGTGTTGATGACCGCGCCGACGCCGGTCGTCACGCCGCAGCCGATGTAGCAGACCTTGTCGAAGGGCGCGTCGGGGTTGATCCTGGCGACCGCGATTTCCGGAAGGACCGTGAAGTTCGCAAACGTCGAGCAGCCCATATAGTGATGGATCGGCTTGCCGTCGAGCGAGAAGCGCGAGGTGCCGTCCGGCATCAGCCCCTGGCCCTGGGTCGAGCGGATGGCGGTGCAGAGATTGGTCTTGCGTGACAGGCAGGACGGGCATTCGCGGCATTCCGGGGTATAGAGCGGGATGACATGGTCGCCCTTCCTGACAGAGGTGACGCCCGGCCCGACGTCGACCACGACGCCCGCACCCTCATGGCCGAGGATCGCCGGGAAGATGCCTTCCGGATCGGCGCCGGAGAGCGTGAAGTCGTCCGTGTGGCAAAGGCCCGTCGCCTTCACCTCGATCAGGACTTCGCCTTCCTTCGGGCCTTCAAGTTGAACGGTCATGACTTCGAGCGGTTTTCCTGCTTCGACCGCTACGGCTGCGCGCACATCCATCGGTGTCTCTCCACTATCGCCTTTGTTGTCCGTCAATCTTTGGCATGGTCGCTCCTTGATCCGCAAGCTCAAGTCTGCGTGATCGCGCATTTCTCCCGTCTTCCCGCTCCCTGGCCGCGCGGACTGGCACTTTTACCCGGTTTTGGCTATGAAGGGCGACCAGAACCGGAAAATCCGGCATGCCCAACGGGACGGAAAGGCCGACTATGATGGAAGAGGAACTTTACGGCGACGATACGCTGGGAGGGCGCCTGCTCGCGGCCCGCGAAAGCGCCGGACTAAGCCTGGCGGAACTTGCCGGACACCTGGGGGTATCGCGCGAGACGGTGAGGAACTGGGAATGCGACCGCTCGGAGCCGTCGCTGGAAAGGCTTGTCCGGATCGCCGGCCATCTGAATGTCCGCCCGCTCTGGCTGATTTCCGGCGATGTCGAGAAATCCCTTCCGGGTCACCGGCAGAAGAGCCTCAACCTCAAGGACGTCGTCATCGAAGTCAACCATGTCGGCCATGCGGGGCGCTATCCCGATGCCATCAAGCGACCGCGCCGGCCCGGGCCGTTCGGCTTTACCGTAACCGGCGGACGGACGCTGCACTGAGGTTTCAGCGCGCCTCTGCCACTGTTTCGCCGAAGACCTCCTCGAAGGCCTGCCGCAGACAGATATCGACATCCTCCGTCGTCACCGGCAGGCCGAGGTCGACAAGGCTGGTGACGCCGTATCCCGAAATGCCGCAGGGAACAATGCCGGCGAAATGCTCGAGATCCGGCTCCACATTGATCGACAGGCCGTGAAAGCTGACCCAGCGGCGCAGTCTGATGCCGATGGCCGCGATCTTGTCTTCGGCCGGGGAGCCATCCGGCAGGGGCGGGCGCTCCGGCCGTTTCACCCAGACGCCGACCCGGTCCTCGCGCCGCTCGCCGCGCACGTTCATCCTGTCGAGCGTCTTGATGATGGTCTCCTCGATCGCTGCGACGAAGGCCCGGACATCGCGCCGCCGCCGCTTCAGGTCGAGCATCAGATAGGCGACCCGCTGTCCGGGGCCGTGATAGGTGTATTCGCCGCCGCGTCCGGTCTCGAAGACGGGAAAGCGGTCAGGCGTCAGGAGATCCTGCCGAACCGCGCTTGTGCCGGCGGTGTAAAGCGGCGGGTGCTCGACCAGCCAGACAAGCTCGTCCGCTTCGCCGCGGGCGATCAGATCGACCTCCCGTTCCATGGTGGCAAGTGCTTCGGGATAGGGGACAAGCCCCTCCGAAACCCGCCATCTTACCGGCGGCGCGCCGGGCCCGGCATGCATCAGAAAATCGATTTCGCGTCGTTCCATGGCTTCGTCCTTCGGCGTTCTCCTTGCAGATTTCACGGCCGGCGGCAAGGCGAAAGGGCGGGCGCAAAAAGTCGGTCCGGGAGCGCCTGAAAGTTTCTCCCGCCGAAATGAAAAAAAACCGTCACAGACGCTTGTGCGCCGAGAAGGCTTTTGCTACATGCAGCGGCGCCGGCACAAACCGGCCCTACCACGATGCGGTCGTGGCGGAATTGGTAGACGCGCAGCGTTGAGGTCGCTGTGGGGCAACCCGTGGAAGTTCGAGTCTTCTCGACCGCACCATTTTGAGATTTTATCTCTTATTTTTCAGGCATTTGATCCAAATTATGTACCACGCCGGACGAGGCGTGGGGCACATTTGCTCGCAATTGTTCGATCGGTTGCATCCCTGAAGCCAAGAAATGCTGCTGTCGTGTGGTGCCTGTTCTCAGGTCTAGGGACGTCATCCATAGCGCCACGGCTTGCCCTGTTGATAGAATTCGAGACAGAGGCAGTCCTCTCCGCAGACCCATTGCGGCAGCAACGCTTCCTCCGTTAATGTCCGTCGATCTCTCCTGTTCTGAACCGCAAAGAGGAGTTGCGCATGGGCCGGAATCGCATCACGGAATCAATTTCATGGCGTTCGGACAATCCTCACCTGTCGGGCAATTTCGCGCCTATCGGTGCGGAGATCGATGCAACAGGTCTTGAGGTTCTTGAAGGGGCCATCCCCGTGGATCTGGCGGGCAGCTATATCCGCAACGGGCCTAATCCGCGCTTTGAGCCGACGTCCTACAACTACCCGCTCGAAGGCGATGGCATGCTGCATGCGATCACCTTCGAAAACGGACAGGTGCGGTATCGCAACAGATATGTGCGCACCCGCAGTTTCGAGATCGAGGACCTGGCTGGACATGCCGTTTTCGGTGGCCTGATGACCCCATCTCCCGTTGATCCCGCATTGCTTGGACCAGATGATGACCCGGAGAATCCATTCAAGGCTTCGGCCTTTGTCGGCGTGATGCAGCATGGCGACCACCTCTTGGCGATGGGCGAGGGAGAGCCTGCCTGGGAGATCGGCCCGGAGCTTGAGACACTCGGTCCCTTTACGGCAGGAACCGAGAGGCCGATCATGATGGGCGCACACAACCGCGTTCATCCCGTGACCGGCGATCTCTTCGCGCTGAATTACGATGTAATGTCGCCAACAGTCACCATTCACCACATCGGTCGTGACGGACGACTTCGCCGCAGCCTTGATATCAGGCTTGCGGCCGCCAGCATGATCCATGACTTCGTCCTTACTGAGCGCTATCTGGTTCTTCTAATCGGCCCGGCCGTCTTCGACATGCAAAAGATGATGGAAGGCGAGTCGTTCATCCAGTGGCGCCCTGAACTCGGGCTGCGAATCGCGGTCATGCCGTTGGATGGAGGCGAACTGCGCTGGTTCGAAGCCGATGCGTTTTTCGTGTTTCATTTTGCAAACGGCTTCGAACGCGGAAACGAGATCGTCGTTGACTACGTGAAGCATCAGAAGCTCTATTTCGGTTACGGTGAACGCAACACAGAGCCGCCGCGACTGCACCGTCTCGTGCTCAACACGTCGACCGGAAAGATCCGCGAGCAAAGCTGGTTTGACAAGGTGGTGGAGTTTCCGCGCATCGATGAGCGGCGGTCTTCGGTGTCGAGCCGCTATATCTTTGCGCCGACGCTCACCGAGACGCTGACCGGCGGCAATGGCGCATCCGCCACATTCAACTGCCTGCTACGGGTTGATACCGAAACCGGCGACATTTCCGCCCACGACTTCGGCAACCGGATTGCCGGAGAAGCTGTCTTCATTCCGAGAGGGCAAGGCGAAACTGCTGGCTGGCTCGCCACCTATCTCTATGATCCGGAAAAGGGGTCAAGTGAGTTCGTTTTGCTCGATGCGGACAGGATCTCAGAGGCGCCGGTGCTGCGTCTGGGGCTCCCACAACGCGTGCCGCAAGGTTTGCACGGCACCTGGGTGCCAGCCTGAATTGAACTATGGCTTCTGCCGATTGTTTCGATTCTAGTGACGGCTTTCCGTCGAAATGAAGATATTTGGCCGCGTGGCTATCATGCAGGTGAAAGGTATTATTTCCAGGCGTGTGACACATCGATGCGGTCCATGGCGCCGAGCGCAAGTTTCCAGCGCTCGACGCGCCGCGTGTAGACTTCGCTTGTTCTGGCTTCGGAATGACCAAGGATTGCCATGATCTCGTACTGGCTGCAGCCGAGTTCAGCGAGCAGTTCCGCCAAGCCCTTTCTGACGCCATGAGCGGACAGGTGCCCAAGGTTTGCATCTCCGCACCAGCGTTTGAACATCGAGGACAAGCTGTCGCCGCTTGCAAATGGTCTGTTCCCACGACCGACGACATATGTTTTCCCCTTGTGCTCCGAAGCTCGGATCGCTTCCTTCAGCGGAGGAAGCAGAGGAATGGTGACTTCTGTCGACCCTTTCTTCCGAGGCCTCCAGCGAAGCGCTTCGACTCCGTCTATCATGCATTCATGGCTATAGCCCAAGATCGTCAGGTCTTCGATACGGCAACCGGTCCAGAGCAAGACTGACATGGCGACATGGGCTTTTGTGCCCGGTCGATGATGGGCCAGAAAGGTGCGTACATCCTCAGCCTTCCAAGGTGTGGCTCCGTTGCCCTTCTTGTAGATCTTGTCGATCCCTCTTGCCGGGTTCTGAGCGATGTAGCGGCGCTTGATTGCCCAGTCATACATGACGGCGACCGCTTCGATAAAGGCGTCGGCCTGGGCCGGCGAAGCGCTCATTGCGTCTTGGAATGTTATCAGCTTCTCGGTCGGGATGAGCATCACCCTGTCAGGTTTTTTTAGCAGTCTGGAAAGAAGGTTCTTCTTCTTTTTCAGGGTCTTCGCGCTGGTTGTTCCAGCGCTCACTCGTTTCTCGAGGTACTCGAAATAGCTGTTGATGAGCCACCCGATTGACCTTGGCTTAGCATAGTCTGACGCCTTGCGGAGTGGCTCTGGTTTGTCACCGCGGCGAGCAGCCAGATATTGCCTCTGGAAATCTTCGTCGCCCGGGCCGCAATGGATACGAATCTTCTGCTTCGGTCTTCCTTCAGGTCTTACGCGCCAGCGAAAATTGCCGGAAGGAAGGGCCTCGCGGATCAAGCCCGGATACTCGACTTTCATCTTCTTCGCTACCATTGTTCGAGATCTTCATCATCAGGTGAGGGGGCATCTTGCGCGACGCCTGCAAAATGGATCTCATACTCCCCACCCAGTACATTCAATCGTTCCACGGTAAATCCGGCCGCTCTCGCGGCGAGAAGGGCCTTGCGCAGGCCACTCTCAGTCGCGCGGAGTCGACGTGTGGGTTTTGTGGTTTCTACGTTTTCCGTCATCGTCATTTTCGTTGTCTCCACGTTTCGAATTCACGCGCCATTCGCCGCCATCGCGACGCTGCGTCGGGATCTGAGTTGAGGGCAGCACGGCTGTTTATCGCTAGGGCGGATCTCACGCGCGTGGCAGCCATCTGTTCTGTGGCAGGGCGCGGCAGATCGTGTCTTTCAATCAAAAACTGTCTAAAGGCAGGGTTGGCGCATTTCATGGCGCACTCGGCGGCATAGTCCTTTGAGGGCTTGCCGCCTTTTGTTTCCAGTTCTTGCCGCAGCTGCTCAATCTCGCGGCGCCGTTGCGCATCACGACGGGCAGCTGCATCCAGCATGCCGATCAGGTCAGCCGGGATGTCGATATGCTGGCGGATTAGTTCGCGGTTGTCTGCCGGGCAGGATGGTGGAATCGAGCAGATGATTTCCGGCTCTTCCGGACCGGATATCTCCAGATGCATGGCTTCATTGTCGACCATTACGTCAGCGAGCGGCGCGGCGCTGGTAATCAACGCACGATAGCTTTCCAAGCGCTCCCGTGCGGACGCTTGCTTGCTCATGTACAGCCTTGGGTGGGCGCTGCGCGAAAGAAGGTGGATATGGGAGTTCATGCTTCGTCGCCATTCTGAGCGTCGATAGCCGAAAGTATCCGAGACACCATTCCGTGCTTGCCAAGGGTGTCATCGAAGCGGCGCCAGCGAAGGTCGTCCGGATCGAATAGTGCGTCAAATGTTCGTTCTGAAGGGTCGAGGTCAGCGGGCAGAAAACCGCCATTTGGAAGGGGCGGTATCTCGCTAAAGCGGGTCTCGGATGTTTTTGCAGGATCAATTCCAGTAGGTGAGATCAGGCCGCCGGGCTTTAGCTTCGCGTATTCGAAGAACTCGGGTTCTTCGATCTCGTCGACGACATCCCAGATCTGATCCAGACTGCCCCAGACGATGCCATGTAGTTTCTTGGTTTCTGATGCCCTGATCAGATAGACGCTCATTGCAGCCTCCATTCGCTATGCTGGCAGTCGTGTTCAGTTGCCAAGGATGGAGATCGCCAGAACGGCGGTGATGCTCATGCCGCAGCAGAGGCCGACGACAAAGCCGAGCCATGATGCCGCACGCTGGCCTGCCGCTTGGAGAGTTTTGACTTCGGAATTCAAAGGATAGGGTAGGTTGGCGTTTGAAGATGAAGATTTGTCAATCAACCATCCTCTATTGCAGGGAGCATTTGTAACAGTCTTGCAAATGGTGAGCGGCTTCATAATTGTTCCTTCCCTTCGCTGAGCGGTGAAGCACACGCCAACGGGTCCGATAACGGAAGGATGCAACACGCATATATATGCTGTCAAATAAAATATGCTTATTGCATATTTTTTGATAATTGATAACGCTCTTATGGAGGATGCGCGGTAAAGCGAGGGCCTGACAATGACAAAGTTACATACCTCTGAAGAGGCGTTCTGCGGGTCTGGCTAGCCGGGGAAGTCGTATAGCGTTCGCCGAACGCGGCCGATGATTGTAAGCGGAGAACGCGGATAGATAGCCTTATGGTCCCGATTTGTGGATTCCGGTTCAAGACGCTCAGGATCTTTGCGGTATCGCTTGTATGTAGCTTCCCCGTCGTCCGTGGTGACAACATAAAAGGCACCGTCAACGGCTTCACGCTCGCTTCGGTTTACAAAGATCAGTGAGCCCGGAGGGGAGAAGAGGTCCATGGAGTCTCCCTGCACACGTAGAGCAATCCAGTCACCGTGCGGCAGGCCACCAGCGGGAATTGTCACAAACTCATCGGATTCGACGTAGCCGTTTGGAGGGCTAAGTTTTCCTGCTTGGGTAAATGAAACAATTGGAACCGTCGGACCGGGCCCATCACCTTCGCCGGTTAAGAGCCACCCTTCGCTTACGCGAAATGCTTTTGCATATTTTGCTGCTGCTCGACCGATACCCCTGATGCCTTGTTCGTGCTGCTTATAGGTTGGGTACGACCAGCCAAAATAGTCCACCGCTGCTTTGGCGGAGCGAAAGCCTCGTTTTTTACGGGCCGTTTCTAGTCGAATGGCCGCATCGGGTCGCAGGTCTGGATCCATGATGTGCATTTTGCATAATCTATAGATGCGTTTCGACTTGACTGGTGTAGATGCGTTATGCATACAATGCGTTATGGAAAGTGCTCTTAATGCAAATCAGACCCGGAGACTACGAGATTGGGTGCGAGTCATTTCGATCGATCACACCGATGTTGATATCGCCACGGATTTGCGGAGCAGCAATTCTGGCCTTCGATCATTAGGCAGCAAGCCGAAAGGGTTTTGTTTTTTCGAAATAGGTGGCTCTCCCATGACCCTGGAGCCTTCCTCCCCATCCCCCCAATCCGCGTGTGCCCAAAGTTCCGCGCGGACACCTTGCCGGCTTTGTTCCGGTCATGCCGTGCCAATGTCCTTGCGTCAGGCACGGCTTTTCCTTCTCCCTCTCATCCCATTCCGCGCGCGCCGAGGCACACCTCCCGCGGGCCTTTGCCGCGCGCGACGCGCGGCCGGTCTTCGGGCTGGCTTGTGCCGGGTGCGCCGGGGCAGGGCTTGTGGGAGCCTGCTCCGGCGCTGCGGTGATGTGCGGTCGCAGGCTGCGGCCCTTCTTTCATCCTGTCTTTCCCGACTGCGCCCGCCCTAGCGGCTCTGTTCGACTGATCCGACCCTAAACCGCGATCCATCGTCCCGCCATGGGAAACGACGCCGGGCCTTTCCCGGCGCGACTGTCTTTTTGTGTCTTCGAAAGGGAGAGACATGGCCGAAGAACCTGCAATCGATCCGTTCATCCTCGCCATCCGCTGTGCCCAGCGTGACCTGATCCGCCGGGCCGGCGGGATTGAGCGCGTGGCCCTGATCACCAGCCGTTCAACCAGTGCCGTCGGCCGCTGGAACGGCAAGCGCGAGACCGACATCATGCCGATCCCCGTGGTGCGCATATTGGAAGAGGATACCGATGCGCCTCTGGTGACAGCGGCAATGGCGTCTGTGACCGGACGCAGGCTTTCCGGTTCGGGAGAGCGGCGTGAACGCGCGCTGTCGCTGATCCAGTGCCTTGCCGGTGATCAGGCGAGTGAAAGCGATCTGACCGGCACCATTCTGGAGGCGCTGTCGGATGGCCATGTGACGCCAACGGAAGCCCGGCTTTGCCTGGAGAAGCTTGCCGACAAGGAAGTCAGCCATGACCGGCTGAAGCGCTGCCTGATCGATGCGATTGCCGGCGGCGGTCTGGATGTTCTCAAGGGGAGGGCAGCACGATGAAGGGCGCCTTTCCCTTTGCCGAAGCACCCTCACACCGGTTGATGTCAGGCGAGATCAGACCGCGGCCGGATGCCTGGCAGCCAGTCCGTGATTCTCAGACCATCCGGATCCTCCAGACCATCGATCCCGAACAACTGAGCGAAGACGAGATGGATGCGCTGTGCATGGAGGCTGTCGAGGCGGCGGTCGACTGGCGGCGAAAGCCAAGGTTCAGCTGATCGTTCCGCTCGGGTGTCCCGCCGCTTGTTTTGGCAGACGGGCGGGCATCCCGAACGGAACGGAGAGGCTGGATGACACGCTGGAACCCTGAAGCGCTTGATCGGATGGCGAAGATGTATCGCGGTGGCGAGACGCTTGCGGTGATTGCTGCCGCCTTTGATGTCTCGCGTGGTGTGATTGCCGGTCTTGTCTCGCGCAATCCCGAACGCTTTCCCAAGGGGGCGGTTCCCCGCAAGCCGGGGCCGCCGAAGAAACCGGTGAGCGAGACGGCAAAGGCAGCGAAGAAAGCAAAGAGCGGGAAAGCAGGGCGAGGGCGGGGCAAAGCGCCAATGCATCAGCAGCCTGCATACCTGACGGCAGAGGAAGAGGAGCAGGCAGCCGCGCGCCGGATCGAGGAACGCCGGCGTGCAGCCATCCGTGCCTATGACACCCGACACATGCAGCTTGCCGGATCCAAGACGGTTCCCTTCATCGACTGCGGCGAATTCCAGTGCCACCTGATCATTACCGCTGGCGAAGATGCGCTTGGTCCCGATGCACCGTGTTGCGGCAGACCTGTGGCAGAGGGCTCTGCCTACTGCCCGCAGCATCTGAAGCTGATGTACCGGACACCGGGGAGGGCGGTATGAGCGGGATGGCTAGGACTGACAGCACCAGTGCAACGACGGCCGTGATCGAGGCAGATCATCCGATGCGGATCCTGATCGGCTGCGAGACATCCGGCGTGGTGCGCCGTGCCTTTGCCGCACGCGGTCATGATGTCTGGTCCTGCGACCTTCTTCCGGCCGAAGACGGCAGCAACCGGCATATCGTTTGCGACATCCGGGATATCCTTGATGACGGCTGGGACCTTCTGGCGGTCATGCATCCGCCCTGTACGCGGCTTTGCAACAGCGGGGTGCGCTGGCTTTCCGGACCGCCGACCAATCCGCCAAACGAGGCAACGGCAGAAGAACGGCAGGCATGGCCGGTTCTTTCGACGGAAGAGCGCCGCGCCATCATGTGGCGGCTCCTGGATGAAGGGGCCGATCTGTTTGCGGCCTGCTGGAATGCGAGGATCGAACGGGTTGCCGTCGAGAACCCGGTGATGCACCGGCATGCCAAAGCTCGTATTGCCGGTTATGCGCCACCGGCCCAGACGGTCCAGCCCTGGTGGTTCGGCGACAGGGCCTTCAAGGCAACCTCGCTCTATCTGCGCGGCCTGCCGAAGCTGATGCCGACAAACAGGCTGACTCCGCCGAAACCGGGAACGGATGATCACAGGCGCTGGTCGATCGTGCACCGCGCGCCACCCGGAACGAACCGCTGGCGTCTGCGCTCGAGAACATATCCGGGCCTTGCCGATGCTATGGCAGAGCAATGGGGCGGTCATGCCGGCAAAGCCATGCAGGAGGTCTCCGCATGAGCCGCCTGTCAGCACAAAAAGGACCAGCGCAAGCCGAGACCCAACATATCCGCCACTTCGAGCGCACCGGCATTGCCAGTGGCAACGGCCGGGTATCGGCGCTGCGCATTGTCTGCGGCTGCTGCGAGGCGGCGGGATATGTGCCGGCCACGGCAGCGCTGAGGCAGGGGGAGCCGGAGGCGGCCATTGCGGCCTTTGGCGCCCATGGCTGGCTGGTCGGCGCGACACCGGCCGAGGACCGCTGCCCGGCCTGCAGCCGCAGATCTTCTTCAGACAGGAAACAGACGACGAAAGGAGCCGGCACGATGGCGGCAGGACCGCGCAAGACAACGGCGAGGGCTACAACGGCAAAGGCGGCAACGGCAAAGGTCGCGGCAAAGACGACAGCGATCACCGCCTCGCCAACGGTATCCGAGGCACAGACTCTCCAGGCAGACCTCCCGCCGCAGATGGGCCGGGATGATCGCCGGATCATCATGGAGAAGCTGGATGACGTCTATGGCGACAATGCCTATGGCGGCTCATGGACGGATACGACGGTGGCCCGCGACCTCAATGTCCCCCGGGCATGGGTGAGCGAGGTGCGAGAGGCCTTCTTCGGGCCTGAGGGCAGCAATCCGCTGCTTGATCGCTATGGGGAAGAGAAGGAAGCGTTCGAGCGTCTTCATGCCGGCTTCATGGCCGCCCGCAAGAACCATTGCGAAGAGCATGAGCGGCTTTTGAAGATGGCGATGGACATCTCGAAGAAGGCCGACGAGATCAACCGTCTCGGCAAGCGGGTCGAACGGGAACTCGGCTGATGTCTGAGGTTGCCGCACTCATTGCCGATATGGTGCGTGCCGGGGTCGATGCCGATCTGATCGGCCGCACAGCTCAGGCGCTGGCCGAGCGCGAACCTGTGTTCGTGCAGGCCGGCGATGATGCTGGTGTGTCTGCAGAAGGCCATGACGGTCGCTCGCAGGCTGCCATCCGGCAGGCGCGCTATCGGGCACGGCGTGCGGCAGCTGATGGGGCAGGGTGCGATGCAGGGCATAACGCAGGCGTAACGCGTTACGCTTTGCGTTACGGTGCGGCAGAAACAGACGATGGAGCCACAGGCCCCGGAATTGCAGGCGATAGCGGCGACAAGGCGACTGGTGGAGAGGCTTTTGACCATAACGCGGCGTTACGCTGCGTTACGGGTGACGTAACGCGTTACGGTGACGGGCAAAAAGAGAACACCCCCCACACCCCCCAAGAGAAAAATTCCCCCCTTAAAGAAAAGGCCCCTAAAGGGGCCCAAAAGAAAGTTCCCCCCGAACCGGCAGAAGCGGGGCTGTTCGAGGCAGGACCCGAGACCGATCTCAGCGCCAGACCGGACGAGGCAGGGAGGGTAGGAGCCTGCGAAGCATCCGATGCAGACGAGGC
The DNA here is from genome assembly GCF_001578105.1 of Martelella sp. AD-3. Lineage (GTDB taxonomy): Bacteria > Pseudomonadota > Alphaproteobacteria > Rhizobiales > Rhizobiaceae > Martelella. The sequence continues at coordinate 1,960,363 of NZ_CP014275.1, forward strand.
AACCGATGCCAACCAACAAACCGGATCATCCTCAGTCTCGGCAGGCACAGACCGCAAACGCCGCTCCCGCCGTCATGGCGGTGACATCACCGGCCTGACAGCCGAGTTCGACACCCATGTCTGGCCGCTCTACCCGCAGAAGGTCGCCCGCAAGACAGCGGCAAAGGCCTGGGCCTCTGCCCGCCAGCGCGCCGATTTCGACACGATCATGGACGGACTGAGGCGCTACGTCGCCAAACGCGATGACAGGCCGTGGTGCAATCTCTCGACATGGCTCAATCAGGACCGCTGGACCGACAGGCCGGCAGCAGCACCAGCCAGAGCGCCGCCATCCCCCTCCGGCAGGCAATCACGCTCCGAACAGATCCGGGACCACAACAGGCGGGTCAGCGAAGCCCTCCACAAGCGCATGAGGCAGGACAATGGCAACGCAACTGCAGACATCATCGACATCGACAGATCAGACTGGACGGTTGAAGGCAGCGCTTGAACCGGCTGCAAGCTACCAGTCAGACCTGATGCTGACCAAGCTGATCGAACGCGGCTTCGTGGTGCCAGACAGCATCGACCCGGATATGGCGCCGGAGCTCTATGCCGAAGTGCTGTGCGGCAAGCCGATTGCCGCCATGCGCCGTGTGTTCGAGAACCTCAGGCTTGGACGCTATGAGCGCTATCGCTCCTTCCTGCCCAAACCGGCAGAGCTTTCCGCCATGATCGACGAGGCCGCCCGTCATGACCGGGAGATGCTGGTGCTGGAGCGGGAACGGCAGAAGGCCGTGGAGGAACGCCGACGTCTCACCAGACAGATGAGCGAGGAGGAACGCGAACGGCGCCGGAAGAAGGCAGCCGCCGTCAGGGCGATGCTGGCCAATGCTGCAGCGGCACGCACGGTGAAGGAGGAAGCCGATGAGCGCTGAGAGCGATACGTCAAGCCGGAAGACTGTCAGAAAGGCCTTCCTCAAATTCTACCGGCAATGGCCGACCTTCGGCGATGACAGTGATGAACGCGCCTTTGCCGAATGGCAGGCACTTCAACATTCAGACCGTGAAGCCGCTGCCTCCCTGCTGCCGGCCTATCTCAGCTTCTCGGCGATGAAGGGACAGACGGTCAAGTTTGCCGCCAGCACCTATCTGAAGGAACGGCGCTGGCAGGAGGTGCCGGAGGGGATGGAGGCAGTAACAGGCCCTTCCATAGCCGCGACCTTCGGCAAGGCATGGATGGCCGAACGCTTCATCCGGCTTGCAGACCCTTGCGCCCGGCTTCCACCGCTGACCCGCTTCCAGGAAAGCGAGATTGCCGGTGGCAGGGCAGACCGCAAGGCACTCTGGCGCGAGCGCATGCAGAAGATGGGCTGGCCTGCCGTCAATGCCATGCATGAACAGGCCGTCCGCTATCCCGGACGCGGTGTCCGGGTCTCTCCGCAAACGGTGCTGCTTTCTGCAGACTTCGAGCAGGTGAGGGTCAATAGCAATCTCTGGCGGGCATGGGAGGCCGAACATCATGCCCATGGCTATCCATGGCTTCCCGATACGGGACGGGTGGAATGGGTCTACTTCCCGCCCATCCCAGATGAGGACGGACCGAAGGCAGCACTTGCTGCCTTCTTCGACAGGCTGGAACGGATCGGACGGACAAGCGGGGCAGCAGCACAATGACACGGGATATGACGAGCCTTGAGGCCGAACTCGGCAAGGACAGCCTTCGGCGTCTGGAACGGGATGCAGCCCTCAGGCGCATGCGGCTCGATGAGCAGCATGCCCTGACGGAAGCCCATGACCAGGCGACATGGTATGTGGCCGCGGTTCATCCGGGCCATGAGCAACAGGTTGAGACGGTGCTGAAGGACATTGGTGCCGAGGCGCTTGTGCCGATGCGCAAGGGCAAGCAGAGGCGCAGGCGCGGGCGGATGCTGCCAGTGAGGGACGAAGTGCTGATGACCGGCTATGTGCTTGTCCGCTTTGTCAGCACGGCACGGGCGCTTCGAGGCCTGCTGAGGCTTGACCATGTCATCGCCATTCTCGGGGGCTGGGAGACGCCTTACCCTGTCTCAGACGCCAAGGTGGCTCAGATCATGCGCAAGGCTGACAATGGCGACTTCGACTATGAGCGCCGCTGCGATGTCGAAGTCGCTGCCGGCGACCGGGTGATGATCGGTGAGGGGATCTTCGAGGGACAGATCGGCACGGTGGTCACCGCCAACAGCAAGGGCAAGGGGGATGTCGTGGTCGAGGTTGATCTGTTCGGCCGGCTGACGCCGATGGTCGTACCGCTTGCCGTGATCGCCAAGGTGTGATCTGGAAAAGAGAAAGTCAGTGACGCCCACTTTCGCCGGTGAGAGTGCGAACTCTTCCGCCGGCGACAATCCTCAAAATGAGGACACCCTCATCGAAATGAAGCCCAAACGGCGGTGATGAGAAAGAACCATGTAAGGGGCTAGCTGTCATAATTATGATTTAAGAGATAGCGCCCAAGAAATCGACACTGCGAAAATGAAACTAGTAGGAATCTAAAAATGAGAATTGCCGTAGCGGGAATTGGATATGTCGGCTTGTCCAACGCTGTCTTGCTCGCGCAGAACCATAGGGTAATAGCGGTTGACCTCAACAAAGATCGGGTCGCAAAAGTGAATGCTAGGCTCAGCCCGATAGTCGATCCCGAGATCGAAGATTTCCTAGCGAATAGGACGCTCGATTTGACAGCAACGACCGAGGCTGCCGAAGCTTTTAAGGACGCTGATTTCATCATTGTTGCAACGCCGACGAACTATAATCTGGAAACGAATTACTTCGATACATCTTCGGTCGAGTCCGTCATCGAAGCCGTCAAGGCGGTGAACCATGCTGCAACGATCGTGGTAAAATCCACGGTACCTGTCGGATTCATTGAGCGTGTTCGACAGGAGATGCAGACAGATCAGGTCATTTTCTCGCCGGAATTTCTGCGGGAGGGGCGTGCGCTGTACGACAACCTGCATCCTTCCCGCATTATTGTTGGTGAGCAATCTGATCGAGCAAGAGTATTCGCCGATCTTCTCTTGGAAGGTTCGGTTGAGAAGAATACGCCTGTATTGCTTACGAATCCTTCTGAAGCCGAAGCAATCAAGTTATTCGCGAACACATATCTCGCCATGCGCGTTGCGTATTTTAACGAGCTCGACAGCTACGCTATGGCGCATGGCATGGATTCGCGGCAGATCATCGATGGAATCGGGCTCGATCCAAGAATTGGCAATCACTACAACAACCCCTCATTCGGCTATGGCGGCTATTGCCTGCCAAAAGACACGAAGCAGTTGCTGGCAAATTACTCTGAAGTTCCTCAGAATCTGATCCGGGCCATTGTAGACGCGAACACTACGCGAAAGGATTTTATAGCCGAGCGGATTATAGCACGAAGACCCAGCACGGTCGGCATCTACAGGCTTGTGATGAAGGCGGGCTCGGACAATTTTCGCGACTCGTCAGTGCAAGGCATCATGAAGCGGATCAAGGCGAAGGGCATCCGTGTCGTAGTCTATGAGCCCGTGCTCAATGAGCCGGAGTTCTTTCGTTCACCGGTCTTTGTAAATCTTGACCAATTCAAGCAAGAGTCGGATGTGATCGTTGCCAATCGGATAACCGATGAAATCCGTGATGTTGCCGATCGAGTTTTCACACGAGATCTGTTTGGGGCCGATTGATTTGGCACCGTGAGGTTTTCACGCGGCTTCAATGCGGTCGGTTCATCAATGACTTCGGCGGCGTGGAATTCGGCGTGCGCACGTGCAGAAGCTGGCTTTTTCAGCGAAAATTACTTCAGACCACTCAGGCGCCCTTCGGCCAATTATGACCTGCTTTGACTGCAGGGGCGGTTGGGGGAACGTGCATCTGGGTCCTCTGATGTTCGTTTGTCAAGTTTTTTGCACACTGATCCTGACCTGCCCCCCGCATTGTCCCTCTGACCTGCCCCCGAAACGAACATTGGGTCCTTCCTGTGGCCCCTTGTCCTGCGGGTATTTGGCACCGCGCGGTCTGCCCAGTCTGAGGCTAAATTCGAAGCCTAAAGTCAAGGCTAAAGTTTAGGGGTGGGGTAAAGTCGTGTTTGACGCGGAAGCGCGCGGAAAACTGGCCCTGTGGCGATATGACTACAACAACGTCAGGCCGCACCCATCGTTGGGAAACAAAACGCCGAACGAAGTGCGGAGAGAGATGGAGGAACTTGATGCGGGCGCCACACAGGCCGTTGCCCACGCAGACCAACCAAACTACCAATCACGAACCCGCAGACTCTCGAATTGAACGAGGGTCGCACGGGGTGCAGGTCACTCGGCCTGCACTTTCGGAGCCGAAGTAAGCATCCGGGGTAGGCCGCGGTCATGCAGCGCATCGGAGTTCAGATGGCTGCCAATTCCTGGGCAGAATATCCGCGCAATCGAGTCCGTCACGACGACATTGTTGCGGTTTTTCCCCTTTTCCTGCGGACGCTCCACCAGCCATAGACAGGCAAGAGAAGCAACAGGGCCGAGGCGATCACGAAGACGGCGCTGATCGGCTGGTTGAGGAAGGTCATCCAGTCGCCGCGCGACAGAAGCATGGCGCGTCTGAAATTCTCTTCCAGCATCGGGCTCAGGATAAAGCCGAGCAGCAGCGGCGCCGGCGGAAAATGCAGCATCTTCATGCCATAGCCGACAAGGCCGAAGGCGATCACCAGAAAGATGTCGAAGATCGCGTAGTTGATCGAATAGACACCGATGCAGATGAGCGCCAGGATAACCGGGAAAAGTACCGAGTAGGGGATCTTGAGCAGTCGCACCCAGATGCCGACGAGCGGAATGTTGAGGATGACCAGAATGAAGTTGCCGATCAGAAAGCTGACAACAAGGCCCCAGAACATGGTCGGCTGTTCGGTAATCAGGCTTGGGCCCGGATTGATCCCGTGGATCATCAAAGCGCCCAGCATCACGGCCATAACTGCATCGCCCGGAACGCCGAGAGTGAGGGTCGGGATGAAGGCCGTCTGGGCGGTGGCATTGTTGGCCGCTTCCGGCGCCGTCACGCCCTCGATCGCGCCCTTGCCGAAGATTTCGGGGGTTTTGGAAATGCGCTTTTCAAACGCATAGGCGATGAACACCGCCATCGAGGCGCCGGCGCCCGGCAGAACGCCACAGATCGCACCGAAGATAGAACCGCGGCCCATGGCCGGCCATGAGCGACGCACATCTTCACGCGTCGGCAGCATGGAGCGGAAGGTGAAGTTCTCGGAGTGGGTGTCGCGTTCCTTGTGGGCCGAAGCCATGACCTCGGAAACGCCGAATATGCCCATGGCGACGGCAACCAGGGACAGTCCGTCGGCAATGCCCGGTATGCCGAAGGTGAAGCGGAACTGGCCAGAGGTAATGTCCTGGCCGACAATGCCAAGCAGAAGCCCGAGCGCCACCATGGAAATTGACCGGGGGAAACTGTCGCCGCCGATCGCAGCCGTGCCGATCAGCGCGAACAGGATGAGCGAGAAATACTCCGCCGCGCCGAATTCCAGGGCAAAATGGGCGAGCACTGGTGCCAGGGTGCCGACAAGGATGATGCCGAACATCGATCCCACCAGAGAGGCGATCGCGGTGATGAACAGGGCGACGCCCGCGCGCCCCTGCTTGGCCATCGGATAGCCGTCGAGACAGGTAACCGCAGCAGGCGGCGTCCCGGGAAGATTGAGTAGGATCGATGCCGTGGAGGCACCGTACTGGCCACCGTAATAGATGCCGGCCAGCATGATAATAGCCTCGGTCGGATCGATGTAGAAGGTCACCGGCAGAAGCATGGCGATTGCCGGCAAGGGGCCGATGCCAGGCAGAACGCCGACGATCATACCGAGCACAACGCCGAGGAAGCAGTAGAGAAGCGCCGACCATGTGAACGCGACATCGGCGCCGAGTGCGAGATTGGAGAGAAGATCGCTCACAGGACACCCCTGATCATGTCGAACGGAAGACCGAGGGTGAGCACGAAGATCACCCAAGCGAGAACGGGTGTGACCACGGCAAGGCCGATCATGCGCGGGAACGAGAAATGCGGCGCGGCAAGACAGGCCACACACACGAGCCCGATACAGGCCGGCGCAAGGCCGGCCGGCCGTAACAGCAGCGCGAACACCAGCATCGAAAGCGGCACGAACAGCCGGCTGCGCCACACCGCGGGGCCGCGATCCGTCATCGTTTCGTCCGGCTCCAGATGCGCCCGGGCCTCGAGGATGGCGATCATCAGGCCGAGAATGATGCAGGCGATGCCGATCAGCATCGGATAGAAGCCCGGACCCATGCGGCTTGGCGTGCCGAGCCGCATGCCGCTGACGTCGATCAGCACGAAGACCCCGATGGCGATCATCACGCCGCCGGCAACAAGCGAGGATTTGTCGATTGGCGCCCTTTCCGTTTGCAAAGACGACATCAGAAAGCTCCGACTTTTTCGCCTGGATTGGCCGGAGGAACGGGTGGATAGTGGACGCCGCGCTGCCCCGAAAGTCCGCGATTGTCGATCGTTTCAAGATCCGGCTCGGGCAAACCGACAAGCGCGCCATCACGCACATAATCGAGGTCCTCGCCATAAAGTTCCGAAACCAGAACCGCCGTCAGCCGCGAAATGACATCACGCGAACCGGAATCGGCCGAAAGGTCGCAGCATTCATCCGGGTCGTCCCGAAGGTCAAAGAGCTGGATCCGGTTTCCGGCGGGATACCAGATCAGCTTGTGACGCTTGTCGCGCACCATGCGCGAGGCGCGGGTGCCGAGATGGGACTCGCCATAAAGGTGCGAGCGCCCTGACGCGGCGGCGAGGCTTTCACCTTCGCAGCTTTCGGGGATATTGATGCCGGCAAGGTCCAGCATGGTCGGCATCAGATCGTGCAGAGCCACCAGCCGGTTATCCGAACCGCCGGGCGTTCCGACGCGGTGCTCACCTGTCCGGTCGACGATGATCAGCGGCACCCGTGCTGAAGCCTCGTACATCAGTCGCTTTCCGTAAAACCCGTGATCGCCCAGCATGTCGCCGTGATCGGAGGTGAAGACGATGATGGTGTCGTCGAGCAGCTTTTCCTCCCGCAGAGTGCCCATCAGAATGCGCAGCTGATGATCGATATGGGTGCAGAGCGCATAAAAGGCGCGACGCATGTCGGCTAGCTGCTCGGGCGGCAGGCTGGCGTAATAGCGTCGCACCGCCTTGAGAACGAAGGGCAGCCCGTCGGGGTCCTCAGACCATGAGCCGCTCACCGGTTCGGGCATCGGGCGGCGCGCATAGCGATCGAAGTAGCTTTCAAGCGGCACGATCGGCGGGTGGGGATGTGTGTAGGATACATGCCAGAATGACGGGCGGGTCGGGTCGCGGCGCTTGAAGGCGCGCGCCGCCGTGCGGGTTGTCCAGTTCGTGACGTGAGTGTCTTCCGGCAGGTGCCAGGTGCGCCACGAATATTCATTGTTGCTCATGCCATGCATGAACTGTTCGCCGGCATGGCCGCAATCGGCGAGGTACATCTCGTAGTCGTCAGGACCGCCGAGATGGCCCCGGCCTTCCTCGGCAAGGATTGCATCATCAAAACCGATCCGGTCGCGCGGGGGATAGACATGCAGCTTGCCGATTGCTGTGGTCTGGTAGCCGGCCCTACTGAAACAACCGGCCAGCGTCGGCGCGCCTTCCGGCATGCGCAGGTCCGGCTGGAAATTCCGGTCGCCGTGCCCGCGCGAGGTCATTCCGGTCATCAGCGAACGGCGCGAGGGGATGCAGATCGGGGTCTGGGCATAGGTGTTTGTAAAACGGGTGCCGACCTCGGCCAGCCGGTCGATGGTCGGCGTTTCGATGGTCCGGTTTCCGGCATGCCCCAGCAGGTGGCCGGGCCACTGGTCGACGGTCAGGAACAGGATGTTGGGCTGCACCGTGTTGGCCTTTCTTTAATTCTTGCGGGAAACAGCGCCCGACGGAAAGGTAAGGCTTTCCGTCGGGCGCGCCGCGGCCGGGAGGATTACTGCTGGCTGGCGCCGGTTTCTTCAACGAGCTGGCCAAGCGCTTCGTACTGCTCTTCGATGAAGGCAGTGAATTCCGCCGGTGTCCCACCGACGAGGCCGATATTGAGCGCGGCAAAGCGGCTCTTGACATCATTCTCGGCAATCGCGTCATTGGTTGCCTTGTTAAGGGCGCCCACGATCTCCGGGTCTGTGCCTGCCGGAACGCAGAAGCCGTGCCATGAGGTGAAATCGACACCGTCGACGCCCGCCTCTTCGAAGGTCGGAACATCGGGCAGCGCTTCAAGCCGGTTCGATCCCGTGACGGCGAGCGCGGTTACTTCGCCATCCTGAATCGACGGTATGAGCGTGCCGTCGAGGAAAGCGCCCACTTCGCCGGAAATCAATGCCGTGCGGGCAGGGGCGGCGCCGTTGTAGGGGATTTGCAGCGCTTCGAAGCCTGCCTGTTTCTTCAACTGCTCGAAGGCAAGGTGCTGTGCTGAACCGACGCCGGACGAGGCGAAGTCGATTTCCGGGTCCGCATTGCGGGCCGTTTCCAGAAATTCGTCCATGGTCGAAACGCCGAGCTTGTCGCCAACGCCGAGAACGAGCGGCACGGAGGTGATCTGGATCACTGGATCGAAATCGGCAACGGGATCATAAGTCAGGTTCGAATAGACATGCGGATTGATCGCCATGGTGCCGATCTCGCACATCACGACGGTGTAGCCGTCTGGATCCTCGTTCGCCACTTCGCCGGTGGCTACGGTTCCCCCGGCGCCGGCGCGGTTTTCCACGACGACCGGTACGCCGAGCGATTTCGACATCGGTTCGCTGAGGGTGCGCGCGATACGGTCATTGTTGCCGCCAGCCGAATAGGGCACGACGATATGGACCGGCTTTTCCGGCCAGTTGCTCTGGGCATGGGCCGAACCGGTGATGGCAACAGTGGCTGCCAGGATGGCGGCGGATTTCGCGAGTACGGAAATATTCATGATTTCTCCTCCGGTTTTGCTGGTCTCCCGCCAGCACATTGACCAATATCAATATTATCTGCCTTATGAACAAATAAGCATTCATTATCAATTGGAGCGCGCGAATGGAAATCGGTCAGTTGCAGGCAATCGTGGTTCTTGCGGAAGAACTGCACTTTCACAGTGCGGCGCAGCGGCTCGGGATCACGCAACCGGCTCTTTCCCAGAAGCTGCAACGCCTCGAAGGCGAAGTCGGCGTCACGCTTTTCAAACGGTCTCAGCGCCGGGTCTCGCTGACGGAGGCCGGCCATGCCTTTCTGGAACGCACCAGAACGGCTCTGTCGGAGATCGACAATGGTGTGCGTACCGCGCGCAAGGCAGCACGGGGGCAGATCGGCAGCCTGCATCTCGGTTTCGTCGAAAACGCCAGCCTCAATGTTTTGCCCGGCCTTGTTTCGACGTTCCGGTACGCAGCTCCGGAGGTCGACTTGCGACTAAGCGAGATGATCTCGTCCGAACTCTATCATCGCCTGCACACAGGGCGTATCGATGTGGCTCTTTCACGGCCGCTGTCGACAGATCATGCGATTGAGACTGTTCTGGTCCATCGCGAACCCTATCTGGTCGTACTGCCGGAAGCGCATCCTCTCGCCGCTTTCGACAGTGTCACGATCGCACAACTTGCCAGAGAGCAGATGATTATCGCCGCAGGAGCGAAGGCGACCTATCTGCGAACCCAGTTTGCGCCCGTCTTCGCGCAGGCTGGTTTCGGCATCCGGGTCGGGCAGGAGGTCAACCAATTGCCTGCGATCCTTGGTCTGGTCAGCAGTGGCATCGGTTATGCGCTGTTGCCGGATTCTGCCTCGAAGCTCGGTACCGTCGGTGTCGTTTACCGGCCTCTTGCGGAAAAAGACGCACCGCAGGCCGAGCTTGTGGCGGCCTGGCGGGCCAGGGATCAAAATCCGACCGTTCGCCACTTCCTCAGCCAGCTTTCTGGTGGTGGGTCTCCATTAGTCCCTAGTGGATTGCGCTGAAAGCAAAAGGACTATTCGTTGATGATCATTCAGAAAGAATCTGCTGCAGAAATGACACTATCGTACGCAAACATCACTTCCTGGAGAAAGACATCGTCGTTGAAGCACTGATCGGAATAGGCCTTGGCAGCCGTGCCCATGCGGACAACTTCATCAGGGTTGCTGGCCAATTGGAGGATACGTTCGGCGAGCTCGTCGGGGTTTTCCGGGTCGAAGACCAGCCCCCGCACGCCGTGCTCGACCAGTTCCGTTATGCCGCCCCGTCGGGAGCCTATGACCGGTCTTCCAAACGCGAAGGACTGATTGATAACATAGGGAAAGTTCTCGTGCCAGAGCGATGGCACGATGACAAAGGATGCCCGCGAGATGATCTCGTCAAGCTCGCTTTTCCACTTCGGCCCGAGGAATTCGAGATTTGTAAGCCCCATTTCTTCGGCCTGTTTCTGAAGCTTCGCCAAGTCCGGTCCGTCACCGATGATCTTGATGGGAAAATCGCCGATAACGCCAGCAGCGTCAACGATGAGGTTAACGCCCTTTTCGTCGATAATCCGGCCAAAATAAACGCCAAAGGGTTCATAGGGCCCCGAGGCGTCGAACTTGCGGGAATCGAACGGATTTCGAACCTTTGACCAGGAGACTTTCTTTTCCGGCCAGAATTCCAGGGTTTTGTGAGCCATGAAATCGCTGGAAAAGGTGAAATGGTCGATCCGGTCGTAGATACCCAGCCAATTGTGCACATAGGCCTCAAGCGAACTCGCGACGGAGAGGCTGCGACTTCCCTTGCAGCAATTCTTCAGGGCGGCCTGGTAGAATGTTTTTCCCTTGCATGCGAAGCAGATTTCACCGTTTGCAAAGAGCTTGTAGTTCGGACAGATGTGCTTGTAGTCGTTAAAGGTGGCAATTACAGGAACTCCTGCCTCCTTGGCCGCGACGATGATTGAGGGGCTGAGATGGACGTTTATCGCGAAAACGTGGACGACATCCGGTTGGAACTCGCGGAGGATCTCGGCAAAACGACGCTTCTTTTTCTGATCATAGATCGATGCCGGTAAGTTGGCGAGCTTGGACAGAAATCCACCCTCACTATAGGCAGGCGCCTCGAACAGTATCACGTTGTCCGCGTGGTCAGTGCCGGCGCCTCCGGTCGCAACCATCAATGTCTCGTGTCCGTTTTCGCGGAGAACCCGTTCAGTTTCGTGAAAGAAAACCTCAGCCCCGCCGGTAATCTCATAAAGCTTGTGTGCTAGCAATACTCTCATGACTTCGTCCGATGTTTCCTATGGATAACCAAGCGGCTTTTCTGGTTTGGGCAGACCAACGGCTACGGCCCGCGTTTCAACTCCTCGACCATATGCTCGACGCCTTCGTGGAGGCTCGTCTTCGGTTCCCATCCGATTTCGCTGCGTGCCTTGGAAATATCGAGAATGATTTTCGGCGGGTCGAAGCTTCGGGCCGGGAGGTGTTCGCGGCGGAGGGCCTGGCCCGTGATCGTCTCGATCGTGTCGATCAGCTCGTTCAGCGAGGTCCCTTCGCCATCGCCACAATTATAGATGCCTTCGGCTCCGGTTTCGACAATTCTGAGGAGAAGATCGCAAAGATCCAAGACGTGAACGAAATCGCGAACCGCAGATCCGTCCCCCCAAATCTTGGCGGTTCCGCCGGTCAGTGCAAGATTGAGGAAAGTGGTGACGGCACCGAGTTGCCCGATTTTGCCCTGTCCCGGCCCATAGGGGTTGGCCGGCCGAACGACGGCCGTGCTAAAACCGTGAGCATGGCTGTACATCGCCAGGTATTTCTCTACAGCCAATTTGACGATCCCATAGGAACTTATCGGATTTGTCGGATGATCTTCATGTATTGGGGTCTGGCGGGGCGAGCCGTAGACAGCACCGCCTGATGACAGATAGATTATCCGCTTGTTGCCCGCCTCCCGCATTGCCTCGAGCAGAGCCACCGTTCCAATCAGATTGGACTCGATGTCGGCGATCGGGTCGGCATTGGAGGAGGACGGGATGGTGGAAGAGGCAAAATGGCATATCGCGTCGGCATTCTCGAGCGTCGCCTTGCTTTTTGCAAGGGCCCACAGACCGCCGCTCAGATAGGTGACACGGTCATCATCAGAATGCTGCGCAAGAGCCGATCGGCCGACCACGGTTACGGCGTGCCCGCCGGCCAGCACTGCTTCTACAAAATGACGACCGACGAAGCCGCTTCCACCGATGATGACTATGTTCATTTTCTTCTCCCTGCAAATATGCAGGTATCATGTTCGGGTACCCCGAGACACATACCTAGAAGCGCGCCGATCTATCGTTTGATGTTTACCGGCAGTAAAAGTTAGGCGTCAAAAAACGGATTCGAGCGCCGCGAGATAAGACCGATGGATCGTTTCGAACGTAAAGCTCTCCGAATGGGCTATCCGTGCTCTCGCCTGTGCTTCGGTCACCAACTGGTCGCTCGCGATTATATCTGCGATAATTTTCTTCAATTGCTGTTTCGTACTGAAATAAAACTGTCCGTCGCGCGTTACCCAACGATTGAACCGGTTGTCGTGGGCGATGATAGCATTGCCTGCGCCGAGAGCTTCAACGAGAGAGGGATTCGTACCGCCGACCTGGTGTCCGTGGAGATACGCCCTGCAGTGATAACGCAGAGCGGAAACCGTCTCGGTGTCATAAATGGCGCCCGGGAAAACCACGTCGGGTGAGGCGGCCTGCCTCACGCGCCGGTGATATTCATTGTCATCGCGGAAGTTCCCGAGTACGACCAGCTTTGTCTCGCGCGGTTCTTCTGAGAACGTCTCGACGATCTCCAGAATAGAGTTCTCCGGCTCAATCCTGGCGATCGAGATCATATAGCGACCGGGTTCCAGCCCATAGGGTTCCAGCTGTGTGGCTGGCGCGTCGGTAATTGCGGCAGAGCCATAGGGTATGACGCGCACGCCTTTCGTGCCATGGCGCTCGAGATGTTTGGCAATCTCGGGGTGATCCGCCACCGGAAGCGTGCAGACATGGCTGCCGACAAGCTCGTTGACATAGAACCAGGCTTTGGCGGCCGGCCCCCATTTGTCACGCTTCCACTCGATGCCATCCATATTCATGATTACCTTGCGCCCTTTGAGACGCTGGAGGATGGCGAATACCGCTGTGTTGTAGCCGAGCACGAGATCGATCCCAGGCTGACGAAGCACGTGCCGGGTTGCCTTGAGATCGAACTTGATAGTCGAGGCGGGCCCGGAGCCGGAACTTGTCAGGTTGATAAGGTGAATGCCCTGCCACTCATCGATCGTGCCATCCGGCGGCGCCGTCTCATCGTTTGAATCATGCTGGCAATAGACAAAGACCTCCCAGCCTTGATCCTTCAGCCAGAGGGAAAAATGGTGGGCAAAGGTCTCGAAGCCACCGTGGGCGGCTGGTAAGCCTCTAATACCAAGAATGTTCAGACGCTTTTCCGTCACGCTCATTATTCCGTGTCAGCAATCTGGAGGAGGTACTTTCCATAGGCGCTCTTGCCCAGCTTTGCCCCCAGGGCAGCAAGCTGGTTCCGATCGATGAAGCCTTTGCGATAGGCGACTTCCTCGGGGCAGGCCACCTTGAAACCCTGCCGCTTTTCCAGAACCTTGATGAACTCGCTGGCTTCGGTCATGCTGTCGGGCGTGCCCGTATCGAGCCAGGCAAAACCGCGCCCCATCAGTTCGACATTCAGCTTGCCCTTTTCCAGATAGGCCGTGTTGACGTCGGTGATTTCCAGCTCGCCGCGCGGACTGGGCTTCAGATCGGCTGCGATATCGATGACATCGTTGTCGTAAAAATAAAGGCCCGTTACCGCCCAATTCGACTTCGGCTTGGTCGGCTTTTCCTCGAGCGAAACGGCTTTTGAGGATTTGTCGAATTCGACGATGCCGTACCGTTCGGGGTCGCTGACATGGTAGGCGAAGACGGATGCGCCGACCTCTCGGGATGCGGCGCTTTCCAGCAGGTCAGGCAGCCCGTGACCGTAGAAGATATTGTCGCCGAGAATGAGGCTCACGTTGTCGTTGCCGACAAAATCCGCGCCGAGGATGAAAGCTTGGGCGAGCCCGTCGGGGCTGGGCTGCACGCAATACTCGAAATTGAGCCCCCACTGCGAACCGTCACCGAGGAGCTTTTGGAACAGGGCGCTGTCGTGCGGCGTGGTGATGATCAGGATATCCCGGATGCCGGCCAGCATCTGCACCGCGATCGGGTAATAGATCATTGGCTTGTCATAGATCGGCATCATCTGTTTGGATGTTGCGATCGTCATCGGATGAAGCCGGGTACCACTGCCACCGGCAAGAATAATGCCCTTCATGATAATCTCCTAAATTGTCTGATCTAGCAGGCGGCCGACGACCGCCCGGGCGGAAACCCGCCAGTCGGGAAGTGAGATCCCGTAAACATGTTTTAGCTTGTCGCCAGTTAGGCGCGAATTCGCCGGCCGCGTCGCGCGGGTCGGATACTCCGTGGTCGAAATGCGGTTCACTCTCACGGCCTTTCCCGTGCGCAGGTTGTATTCGTCGAAAATCAACTCAGCGAAATCGGCCCAGACCGCCTCTCCGCTTCCGGTCAGGTTGAAAATGCCGCGAAGACGCGGGTCATCATCGGCGTTGAGCCGCGCCGCGATTATCAGAACGGCCTGGGCAATATCGAGCGCGGAGGTCGGGCAGCCTTTCTGATCGGCAACCACGCTGAGCGCGGAGCGTGTCTCTGCAAGGCGCAGCATGGTAGCAACGAAATTCGTGCCGAACGGCGAATAGACCCAGGCGGTGCGCAGGATCACACTGTTGGGCGCATTTTGCCTCACCAGTTCCTCGCCGCGAAGCTTGCTCGCCCCGTAAACGGAGAGGGGGTTGGTGGCGTCATCCTCCTGGTAAGGCGCGTCCTTCGATCCGTCGAAAACATAGTCGGTCGAGATATGCAGCACAGGAATGTTCAACATATCGGCGACCCGCGCGACTTCCCCCGCGCCTTCGCCGTTCAGTGCGAAAGCGCGATCCGGCTCGCCCTCGGCATCGTCGACCGCTGTATAGGCCGCGGCCGAGACAATTACATCCGGTCGAGCCGCAATAAACGCCGGCTCGATGCTTTCTTGCTGTCCGAGGTCGAATTCCGGACGGCCCACCAGAACGACCTCGCAGTCAGGTCCGGCAGCCTCCCGCATTGATCGGGCAATCTGGCCGTTTTTTCCAGAAACAGCGATCCTCATGTCTCACCCCTTGTTGAGAATGCCGAGGCGGCTTCCGGCGTAGACGCCATCGCGCAGCGGTCTCCACCACCATTCGTTTTCCAGGTACCAGACGACCGTTTTGTCAATACCGGTGTCGAAGTTCTCCTGCGCTTTCCAGCCGAGCTCGGTTTCTAACTTGGTGGCGTCTATGGCGTAGCGGGCGTCGTGACCGGGACGGTCGGTCACGTAGGTGATCAGCTGATCGTGGGGCGCGCCCTTGGGATGGTACCGGTCGAGAATTTCGCATATGCGGGTGACAACGTCGATATTGCGGCGCTCGTTGCGTCCGCCGACATTGTATTTCTCGCCGACCCGCCCTTGCGATGCGATGAGGTGGAGGGCGCGCGCATGATCCTCGACGAAGAGCCAGTCGCGGATATTCTCCCCCTTGCCGTAGATCGGCAGCGGCTTGCTCTCGAGCGCGTTGAGTATCACCAACGGAATGAGCTTTTCCGGGAAATGATAGGGTCCATAATTATTGGAGCAGTTTGAAACGACGACCGGCAGCCCGAAGGTCCTTTGCCAGGCGAGCGCGAGGTGGTCGCTTGACGCTTTGGAGGCGGAATAGGGTGAGGAGGGATCGTAGGGCGTTGTCTCCTCGAACAGCCCGTCATCGCCCAGGGTGCCGTAGACTTCGTCAGTCGAGACATGGAGAAACCGGAAATTGTCCTTCGCCTCGCCCTCGAGCTTGTCCCAGTATTGCCGTGCCGCCTGGAGCAGGGAAAAGGTGCCCACGACGTTCGTCTGAATAAAGGCGTCAGCCCCAGTAATCGAACGGTCGACATGGCTTTCGGCGGCAAGATGCATGATCCGGTCGGGCTGAAACCCCTCGATCGCCTCCGCCATCGCCGCCTGGTCGCAGATATCCCCCTTCAGAAACTGGTAGTTCGGGGCATTCTCGATCACTTTCAGCGATTGCAGATTGCCCGCATAGGTGAGCTTGTCGATATTGAGTACCTCGGCTCCGACGTCCTTGACCAGATGACGGACAAGCGCGGACCCGATAAAACCGGCTCCCCCGGTCACAAAAACACGCATCTAAAATATCCCTCTAGGCTGAATATAGAAAATAGTCCGGCAATTCCCGCAATGTCGGATGCTTCCTGTCCTTTTCAGACAAGACCAGGCTGTCAGCGGAAAAAGGCCAGTCGATACCGAGATCCGGATCATCATAGGCCAGGCCGCGATCATCGGCTGGACTGTAATAGTCGGTAACCTTGTAAGCGACGATCGTCTCGGGCAACAATGTGCAGAAGGCATGGCCGAAGCCGACTGGTATCCAGAGCTGGCACCCATTTTCTGCCGTGAGCTTCGCTGAAACCCATTTGCCATAGGTCGGCGAACCGCGCCTCAGATCCACAGCGACATCCAGAAGCGCGCCAGAAAGACAACGCACAAGCTTGCCCTGCGGGCAGCCGGGAGCCTGAAAATGAATTCCCCTCAGCGTGCCCCGCGTGACGGACAAAGACTGGTTCTCTTGCACGAAACCCACATCGGCAACATTGTTGCGAAACCAGTTCTCCCGGAAAGTCTCGGAGAAATAGCCACGATCATCGGAAAACCGCTTCGGCGTGAGCAGGACGACGTCGGGAATTGCGAGCGATACAAATTCCATTAAAATAATCCAGCAAAGCAAATAAAAGAAAATCAAACAATGTAGGATCAACCTAGCCGTTCTTTTCATCAAATTCAACGACGCGTGATACACTATCTTCGTAACCAAGCTCGCGCAGCGTAGTGCAGAACGGGGCGATCAGCTCTGGGTGAAGAGCAAGCGGTTTCGGCTGTACGGCCTTTTCGAGCGAAACCTTCGCGTAGTCGACCACAGACCGATCAGTATCGAGTCCACAAAAGCCGAATATCCTGCCCAGCAGTGTCTCAGGGTCAGCGCACAGATCCTCGTATTTTATGGAAATAATGCTGTCTGGGTGGGCCCTGACCTGTTTCTGAACCTCCCGCATGGAAAGGATCCACTCGACCGCAGACCGGTCCTCGTGACGCGGGTCGTCGAACAACATCTGCTGCAACGGTGCCAGATCCGAATTTTCAGGGATCAGTTCGTCAACCAGACAACGCCATTTGCGTCCGTCGCGCCCCCACCAGTCATCAATACGGCCCCCTTCGGTCTCAGTTCCCTTACGCTTGGACCAGAGGGTCACCGAATTGCATGTGTCCACGCCGTCGCGCACAATGGCGACCATTTTGGCGCCGGGAAATAGAGCTTGAACAAAATCAGTCCGATAGATCAGTTCGGGGTACTTGTCGGCAACTTGGATTGCGCCGGCGAAAAAGGCTGCCCACCCGTAGACATTGCTAATCTTCCGCGCCAGGGTTTCGAGATCAGAAGGGATATCGAGCCGAACTTTCCCGGCACGATCGGCGTAGCTTCCAATTATGTCCTCTTCGCCATGAGCGAAATGCCACAACGCCTTCGGCTCGTTCAAGAACTGAACATCCTTGTGCAGGGCGAACAGCTTTCCAAGTAGCGTGGTGCCCGAGCGGCCTGTCCCAACGATGAAGACCGGGGCATCGACCTTGCGGGGTGTCGGCACATGTTGAGCCAGCCTGTACATTGAAAACACGAGAGGATTGATCCATTGCCCTTTCGTGGTGATCGGACGGCCTTCGAAAAGGAAATAGGCGCATAGCCGGCCAAAAAGTGAGCCTGGTCTTTTCCGCACCATGTTGGAGTCGATCTGTGCTATCATCGAAA
The DNA here is from genome assembly GCF_001578105.1 of Martelella sp. AD-3. GTDB lineage: Bacteria > Pseudomonadota > Alphaproteobacteria > Rhizobiales > Rhizobiaceae > Martelella. The sequence continues at coordinate 1,978,295 of NZ_CP014275.1, forward strand.
TGCCCCCTGAAAAAAATGCAGTATAGGAAGTTAGGTCATTCTACCGGTGTTTGAACGATCTGAGGTTCGGCAGGATTACGATCCTCATCTTTCTCCAGAGCTGGATTGTAAGGCAGATGTTCGATACCGCAATCGAAAGCGCGGACGCTGTGGCAGCTCCTGCAATTCCGAGTGACGGGATAAGTGCGAACGAGAGGCCGACGGTGACGCATCCGCCGATGATGGCGCAATTTCTTACCACACCCTCGTGGCCCTTGATAATGAGCAAGTAGCCGACACTACCTGTGACAAGATTGACAGCCTGACCCACTGCAAGGATTGCCAGTGCCGTACCACCGCGCGCAAACTCGGGACCAAAAACTGACATGATGGCTCCGCCGCCGAGAATAAAAGTGAGCATGACCGGAACCGCCAGAAACGCTGTCATTGTGGTTGCATTCTGCCCCACTCTTTGGAGTGATTCCATGTCGTCGCGCTCTATGAATTCAGCAAATTTGGGAATGATTGCGGAATCCATGGCGACAAGAAAGAACAAGATGAGCATTGAAACACGGGTTGCCGCACCAAATACGCCGACGTCCGAAGGAGTTCCTAGCATGCCGAGAATCTGCAGAGGCGCCCAAGGAATGATCGCCTGCTGCACGAAAGTAAGCGCCCAGATCGGCATCGCTGTCTTGAAGAGTTGCCTGAAGTCGGGACGCAACGGCGTGACGCCGGAGAATTCCGGAGTTCTGTTCCAGGTAACGATACCAAAGGCCGCGACAAGCGCAGTCGAAACAACGTAGGTAATATTCGCTCCTGAAACACCAAACTGCCTGGTCATCGGCCAGATCAGAATCAAAGCCGCGAAGGGATAAAGCACGGACGAGACAAGCATGGCCGGCTTCAATCGCTTGGCGGCCTTGAGGTTCTCCGATATCAGTGTCAGCAGTGAGAAACTGACGGTAGCGAGGCTCATGATAGCAAGCGGCACGGCGAGCTCGGGCTCTCCGAAAACGTGAACAGCGATCAGGGGGGCAGCAACAGCAACCGCTATTGCAAGAACTGAGCTGCTGGTCGCGACCAGCCACATGCTCCAGCGCTGGTAGCCTACGATCTCAGACCATCGTTGGTTGACCATGGCGCGGGAGATGTGGCGAAGCGAGGAGACATCAACGCCCATGCGCGCGACCACCGACAATATGATGACGGTGGACAACGACATAAAATACAGACCAGCCCCGTGCGCGCCCAACAGCCGTGCGATTACGACGTTTAAAAGGAAAGCGAGGCCTGCACCTGCACCACGCAGAAGAAAGGCCGACGCCGCTCCAATAGCTACTTCGCGAAAGTGCCTCATGCCCACACTTTTTGCCTTTATCATCATGAATCCACTTAAATGGCTGGCGTACGAAACACTAGGCGCGTTTGCCTACTTTCAAATCCAGAAATGCTGAAATTGTTGAAATGAGGAAGATAAACCCTACCGAAGAGATTGCGGCTCCACCGGCCATGAAAGGTAAAGAAATCAGAACAGTCTTTAGAAATCCCAAAGTATTTCGACAGACACTTCGGACAAGAAAGGCGTAAAGCAGTAAACCCGACACCCCCATCTGCATCCAGATTGTCAAAAGGCCTACATCCGCACTAACGGACCCAAAACGAGACGTCGAATTAAAGTCCCTTGAGATAAAATCGTCCATGCCGAGTACAGACCGCTCGATATCTCGCCCGCTCCCAAGCGCCGAGTAGGAGCCGTACCTTTCCAGGCCATAGCCGAATAGCCAATTCTTAGTCAGTACGGTAGGAGCGTATTCTACCACCAAATAAAGCCGCATGTTGCCATAAGGGTTAGGCTTCAGAAACCGCTCAGACAAGAAAGAAGATGCTCTGCGTTCGAGAAATTCTGCCGAACTCGGCGCAACAGTACGCCAAACAAAAGGTGCGATGGAAATCAAAATCAAACCCGCCAAAGCAAAGAATAGACCTCTGCTAGGTCGCATGATTATTTTTAACAAAATTACGATCGCAATTATCTGCTTTTTTAGCGACGTAAAAAGTATTACTATAGAAAAAATATGAAGAATTGAGCGCCTGTATTTTATTCTATTGAGTTCTTCGATGAGAAAAACAAAGAGAAAAGTCATGAACTGCGGTAAGTACCATAAATCGTAGCCGGTATATATGAGAGAGGCAAAAAGTGAAAGCCACAGAGAATACCTAATTATGTCAAGTTCTTGGCGATTTGCTTTCCTGAGAAAGCGCGAGAGAGTCGATGCAAATAGGACTAGAATTAGAGCCTTTATAAAGCCACGTGCTATTAGGTCGGGATAGTTTCCTATATATAGATTTCCAATTACTATAATGCATAGCAAAATGATTGAAAGAAGCGTGTATTTATTCACAGATATTCTAGAATTTTGAAAAAAAGCGGCCACTTGAATTAAAGATACAATTTGGGCTATTTCATTGATGTTTATCACCCAAAGAAAAATAGAAAATCCAATGAGAAATGCCTGAAAATTTCCCGACGTAGCTCGGAGGGATTTGCTGGTCATGTCGAAGCCAATTTCAAGTTCACTTTTCCAATTCTCTGCCTAGGTTTTACATTCAGCCATAACAGAGCGTATAATACAAAAAGAAAGAGCTCGCACATGAAGCATGCATCATTTCAGAACTAGACGCGGCGAATTTGCGTGGCGCTAAATTTACGCGATGATTGTGTCAATTATCTTCTCAATCTTTTTCATCTGCAGTTCCATCCCAAACTGTTCAACGGCGTCGTTGTGGGCTCGCTCCGAGAGGGCGGAGGCCAGAGATGGATTTAACATGAGTTCGGAAATAGCCCTTGCAATTGCCTCGGAATCTTCTGCCGGAACCGTAAGTCCATTTACGTTGTCGCTGATCGCGTCCAGGTTCCCGTTGACCGCTGATGCGACAATCGGTTTCTTGAGGTACATGGCGTCGATGAGGGTTCTTGGCAGGCCTTCGAAGCGTGAAGGCTGCACATATACATCGATGGCCGAAAACAGGTTATTGTATTCTTTCCCCTTGACTAGCCCGGGGAATATAACCTCTCTCTGCGCTTTGGCAGCGAGTTCCTTGAACTCCTTCTCTTTTTCTCCACCGCCGACCAGCATCAGGCGCAGGTTTGGGTGCGTATGTTCGAGTTGGAGATAGGCATCAATTAGAAATTCCTGGCCCTTTTGGTGATGGAAACGTCCCATGCATCCGATCAGCAAATCGTTATCGGCAAGACCGAGCGTTTGGCGCGTCTCCTCGACGGGACGCGAGGGCGCCCGGTTTGACAGGTCGACCCAATTGTTGACAACGTGTATACTCTCGTCCCTCTGCCCGTGGTTCAGCAGGTACTGCCTGATATCATTGCTGCCCGCAATAAGAGCATCGAGTGAACGCAGTGTCATTCTATCGATCGCGGGAAAGCGCATCGTTTTTGACACTGTCTGGAGGGAGATGGTCCCCGCGCCATTGAAGCGGCTCAAAATACTTGAAAGGACGTTGGGTAGGAAAGCCGTTGTAATTATCGCGTCTGCAGGTTTTCCAATATTACGTGTCAAAGCAGTTGCAAAACACTTGGCGATCTGAAACTTACTGTTGCCAAAGGGGTAAACCTCGCATGGTATATTGCCATAGACACCTGCGTGCTTGACGGCAGCGTCGCCGCCGAATGCAATGATCTTGACTGTATGCGTTTTGGAGAGCCATTCAGCTAGCTCGAGGAACTCAAGCTCGGCTCCGCCAACACTACGGGCATACATAATCATCAGAATCTTCATTTGGACACTTTCTAAGCGACATATCAGGTTTCGGCCAGGGTCCACTCAGTGTGTCATGGCCCGCCGCACCGACATCCTTTGGCTGATCCAGGACGGTAAGTTTCTTACTCTCCTTAGGTTGAAAAACAGCGCTCCGAAGAGCTTAACGGGTACCAGTAAATACATGAGTACAAGGCTGAAACGATCAGCCTTGATGCCGCTTACTTCATAACCAAATTCCTCCATCAACTCCCGACATTGCCGCTCGCAAATTTCAATCTCCGGCTTACCAAGGCCTCCTTGTTTCCATGCGGCCAGGCGTGATTTGTCGATGCCACGGGTTCCCTGGTCTGCTCTTGAAGAGGAACCGAGTTGAGGCACATCCAGAAAGGCTTGCTCAAAGGGGACGCCACAGTGGTCGGCGATGGCCTTAAGGCTTGATTCCGGATCGCTCACTAGGTCTTCATAACGAACGGATAAAACTCGGCTGTTGTCCCTAAATCCCAGAGCAGAACCTACCGCCATGGTCCAAATACGTGAAATCGTGTATGGATGATAGTTCATCCAGGAACGCCAAGCCTCGAAACGGGGGATGGCTCCGCCAAGTCTGCGTCGCTTCCACTTGTTCTTCTGTGAGAGAACGACGTCCCGCGGATCACGAATTATATTGACGACCGCGGCATGCGGGTAGCGTTCAAGAATCTCTCGGATGTAGAATACGTTTCTGGGAGTTTGCTCGCATGCAATCCTCTTGCCCTTAGTCTGCGCCGTATCCAGCATCATTGACCGGAGAATTTCCGAGTAGGTCATGTTCGTCGTGCGATCAACCAGCTCGGCCGCTTCATCCATATACTTTTCGGGTGTTCTTTTTGCAAAGTACCCTCGACGAGCGACTGACAAAAGACTGGCCATCAGGGCCACTGCTTTTTCTCGCTCCAACGGCAAAGTCGAAGAAAAATCAGCCCCCGTTACCATTTGTTCAATGTAGTGTAGTTCATCGAAGGAATGAATTTCGCTGCTGAGACCGAGGATACGGGCGAGCATCGTTGTTCCGCTGCGGCTGTTGCCGACGATGAAGATGAGGTCAGTTCCAGTTCGCATTTGCATGTACCTAGATTGCCTTGCTGATGCGGGACGTAGTCTTCAGGATCAAAACAGCTCCAGCCATGGCCGTCTTCAGATAGCGGCGACGACAGCTTGGCTCAGCTCCCCCACACGACGAAAAACGGATTGGCAAAATCGCTGTCTTCGGCCTGTCTGGTCTTGCCGTAGGGCAGGGGCTTGTCGTTGAGGCCCACGGTTCTGCCGCCGGCTGCCCTCAGCACGGCATCTCCGGCGGCCGTGTCCCATTCCATGGTCCGGCCGAAGCGTGGATAAACATCGGCGAGACCTTCCGCGACGATGCAGAACTTCAACGATGAACCGACTGAGGTGAAGTCCGCCACGCCGATTTTCTTCATGAAGGCCTCGGTCTCCGGGCTGTTATGGGAACGACTGGCGACGGCAATCAAATTCTGGCCCGCCGCCCGGCAGGATACAGCAACGGCGCCGGCCACGCGGCCGTCTTTGAGGGAAAGCTTTTCGGCGCCATCGCCCGTCGTGCGGTAGGCCACCCCCTTTGCCGGCGCATAGACGATACCGGAAACCGGAACACCATTCTCGATCAGCGCGATATTGACGGTGAAGTCCTCGCGCTTGTTGATGAATTCCTTGGTGCCGTCGAGAGGATCGACCAGAAAGAAGGCTTTGCCTTCGATGTCGGGAACCCGACCTGCAGCGACCGATTCCTCGGCGACCACGGGAATATCCGGAAAGGCACTGACGAGGTGGCCGAGGATAATCTCCTCGGCCTTTTCATCGGCAATCGTCACTGGAGAGGCATCGTGCTTGTAGGAAACATCAATGCCGTTCTCGTAGATACTCATGATCGCTTTGCCGGCCTCGATTGCGGCATCCAGAAAGACGTCACTCATGTCTGTCATCGCGTTTAGTCCTTCTGCTCAAGCTTCGACAGGTACTCCTCAATACGGCCCGCCAGCTCGAACGGCTCGTGGCCGACGGTGTGGAGATGTACTTCCGGATTCTCCGGCGTCTCATACGGCGAGGTAATACCCGTGAAGTTATCGATCTCGCCGGCCTGCGCTTTCTTGTACAGGCCCTTGGGATCGCGCTCGGCGCACACTTCCAGAGGCGTGTCAACGAAGATTTCGACAAACTCGTCGTCATCCATCATCTCGCGCGCCAGCCGTCGCTCGGAGCGGAAGGGCGAAATGAAGGAGACCAGCACGATCAGGCCGGCGTCGGCCATCAGCCGCGCGACCTCGGCGACGCGGCGGATATTTTCCACGCGGTCTTCGGCGGTAAAGCCCAGGTCACGGTTGAGACCGTGGCGGATGTTGTCGCCGTCAAGCATGTAGGTGTGCTTGCCCTTGGCGTGCAGGATCTTCTCCAGCGCATTGGCGACCGTCGACTTACCGGAGCCGGAAAGGCCGGTGAACCAGAGGACGGCGGGTTTCTGCGCCTTGAGCTCGGCATGCGCCTTCTTGTTGACCTCGACGGCCTGCCAGTGGACGTTCTGCGCGCGGCGCAACGGGAAGTCGATCATGCCGGCCCCAACGGTCTTGTTGGAGAGACGGTCGATGATGACGAAATTGCCCGTCGTGCGGTTGTCCTTGTAGGCATCGAAGACGATCGGCGCCTGGGTCGAGATGTTGCAGACGCCCACCTCGTTCATGTGCAGGGCCTTGGCCGCTTCATGCGCGAACGTGTTCACGTTGACGTGGTATTTCAGCGCCGTCACCGTTGCGGGCGTCGAGTCCGCCTCGGTGCGCAGGATGTAGGAACGGCCGGGAATCATCGCGTCGGCATCGAACCAGATCATCTTGGCCTGGAACTGGTCGGCCACATTCGGACGCTCTTCGGGCGCAACCAGGATGTTCCCGCGCGAAACCTCGATCTCGTCATCGAGCACCAGCGTGACGGCCTGCCCCGCTTCCGCGCGCTCGAGATCCCCATCCATGGTCGATATCTGCCGGACCCTTGAGGCCTGACCCGATTTGGCCACGGTGACCGTATCGCCGACCGCGACCTGGCCCGAGGCGATTTCACCGGAGAAACCGCGGAAGTTCAGGTTGGGACGGGTGACGAGCTGGACCGGCATGCGGAACGGCTTCTCGATCAGGTCGGATTCGACTGGAACGGTTTCGAGATGGTCCAGCAATACCGGCCCCTGATACCAGGGCATGTTCTGCGACGGCATGGTGACGTTGTCGCCGTAGCGGGCGGACATCGGGATTGGGACAATCGTCTCGAAGCCGAGATCCTTGGCAAATTCCAGATAGTCGGCGACGATCTTGTCATACACGTCCTGCGAATAGTCCATCAGGTCGATCTTGTTGATCGCTACCACGATGTGGCGGATGCCAAGCAGAGAAGCGATGTAGGAGTGACGGCGCGTCTGGCGCAGAATGCCCTGGCGGCTGTCGACCAGCACGATCGCAAGATCCGCCGTCGAGGCGCCGGTGGCCATGTTGCGGGTATATTCTTCGTGGCCGGGCGTGTCCGCGACGATGAACTTGCGCCGGGCGGTGGCGAAGAAGCGATAGGCCACATCGATCGTGATGCCCTGTTCGCGCTCGGATTCAAGCCCGTCGACCAGAAGCGCGAAGTCGATGTCCGCGCCCGTGGTGCCATGCTTGGCGCTGTCGCTCTCGAGCGAGGCGAGCTGGTCTTCGAAGATCAGCTTGGTGTCGTAAAGCAGGCGTCCGATCAGCGTCGACTTGCCGTCGTCAACGGACCCGCACGTCAGGAAGCGCAGCAGCGACTTCTTTTCCTGCTCGGCGAGGTATTCGATCATGTCGCCGGAAAAATCGGTCAGCTCGTTCATCAGAAATACCCCTCGCGCTTTTTCTTCTCCATCGACCCGGCTTCATCCTTGTCGATCATGCGTCCCTGGCGCTCAGATGTGCGCGCCGTCAGCATCTCGCGGACGATCCCCTGAAGGTCATCGGCCTCGGATTCGACCGCGCCGGTCAGCGGATAGCATCCGAGCGTGCGGAAGCGCACCATCTTCTCCTCGACCTTCTCGTCTGGTCCGATGGGCATGCGCTCGTCATCGACCATGATCAGCGCGCCGTCCCTTTCGATGACTGGCCGTTTCGCCGCGAAGTAGAGCGGCACGATCGGGATATTCTCCTTCATGATGTACTGCCAGATGTCGAGCTCGGTCCAGTTTGACAGCGGGAACACGCGGATCGATTCGCCCTTGCCGACGCGGGTATTGTAGGTCTTCCACATTTCCGGACGCTGGCTCTTCGGGTCCCAGGCATGCTGGGCATTGCGGAAGGAGAAGATGCGTTCCTTGGCGCGGGATTTCTCCTCGTCGCGCCGGGCTCCGCCGAAAGCCGCATCAAAGCCATATTTGTCGAGCGCCTGGCGCAGACCGACCGTCTTCCAGATATGGGTATGGGTATTCGAACCATGATCGAACGGATTGATCTTGCCTTCCACGCCCTCCGGATTGACATGCACGAGGAGATCGATCCCGAGATCCTTGGCCATCTTCGCGCGAAAATCATACATCGCCCGGAACTTCCAGGTCGTGTCGACATGAAGGAAAGGAAACGGCGGCTTGGCCGGGTAGAAGGCCTTCATCGCCAGATGCATCATCACCGACGAGTCCTTGCCGATCGAATAAAGCATGACCGGACGAGAGAATGTCGCAGCGACTTCACGAAAAATATGGATGGATTCTGCTTCCAACCGTTGCAGATGCGTAAGGGACATTTCTATTCCTGAAATTGAATCTCAAAACCGAATTAGGGATAGACCTTTAGAGGTGTGCAAAAACTCTCAAGTCAACAATTTTGACTGCAGCTAACAAATGAATTCAGGACAAAGCCGTCCCACTAAAAACTATTCTCAAAAAAAGCGACATGAGGCGGAGAACAAGCCGTGACGCGCTGAAACACCCACAGATAGCTGATTGGCTTCAAGGGAATTTGCCATTCGTAGCGAATATTTTCACAGATACTGGCTAAACGCAAGTCGTCAAATTTTCGATTAAGGGGCAATGTAACGGGAGTCAGGCCGTGACGTCTCTGAAAGCGATTTTGAGCTGGCCGGCATCAATGGGCGCCATAGCTTTCGGATAAGGATTTTGCTAATCCTATAATAATAGCTGACGATATTTTATTCATTTGTTGAACCTTAGATTGCAGAGACGTGGACCATTTCTATCTGATTTCGACATTCTTAGTCGTGTTCGGGGCGATCATCATGTTCGCACTTGACAGATTTTCCATCGAGGCGATCTCGCTCACCGTGCTTGCGGCGCTGCTTCTGATTTATGGCATTTTTCCCTATGAAGGTCCGAGCGGAGAGACCCTGAGCCTCACCGAACTGCTCTCTGGCTTTTCCTCACCTGCGCTTGTCACAGTCTTGGCGCTCCTCATTGTGGGGAAAGGGTTGTTTGCTACCGACGCGATGGAGGGAATCACCCGCCATGTCGGGAGGCTGTGCGGCAGTCGCCCGCGCATGGGGGTTGCATTGCTCCTCGTCGTGGCCGGATCGATTTCGGCCTTCCTCAACAATACGCCTGTGGTTGTCATCTTTATCCCTGTGCTCACCTCGCTTGCCGCGACATTCCGCTTACCAGCCTATCAGATCTTCATGCCGTTATCATTCATTACCATCCTCGGCGGCATGACGACCGTGATCGGTTCCTCGACAAACATGATTGCCGCCGGCATAGCGGCCGAGAGTGGAGTTGAAATCGGGCTCTTCGATATCACTGGCATGGGGGTGATTCTGGCTATGATCGGATATGTCTATGTGCTGTTCTTTCTGCCGCGACTCTTAAGTGCGAGACAGACCGAACTGCGGACAAACAACGACGGCGATGGCGCACAGTTCATCGGCGAAATCGCCATCACGGCGGAAAGCCGGTTCGCCGGTCTGTTGCCGATCTCGGGATTTTTTCCTCAACTGAGGCCGTTCTCCCTGCACTCGATCGTTCGCCGATCCGACGGTGAGGACAAGGTGCTTTTGCCGCCGTTCAGCGAAGAACTGAGGCTCCAGCCGTACGATCTTCTGCAGATATCCGGCAATCGCAAGGCTTTCATGGACCTGATTGCCGGCGGAGAAGCTGTCACTTTCGGGGACCCAGAAGAAGAGACACATAACAATGCCGGCCGCCGCCAGGGACCGCATTACCATCTGGCAGAAGCCGTCATCGCGCCGGGATCACGGTTTGAAGGCAGGACGGTTCGATTTTGCGGCATCCAGCCACGATTTCATGTCACGATCGTGGGTATCCGGCGCAAAACCCGCATGGGACGCGGTCCTTTCGGGTTCTTGAGACTTGAGGCCGGCGACACGCTGCTTCTCGGGGGGGCGGAGGAAGACATCATGTCGATGCGCGGAAATCACGATATCCTTCTGCTCGAGCATTCGGCGCAGTCTGTGCCCCCCCGTAGTCGCGCCCTGATATCCTTCATCATCTTTGCAGCGGTCGTCGGTCTTTCGGCCCTTGATATTTCGCCGATTGCTGTCAATGCGGTCCTTGGCGCCCTGGCGATGATCGCGACCGGGTGCCTGACCTTGCAACAGGCGGCACGCGCCTTCGATCGGCAGATATTTCTTCTAATCGGCTCTTCGATCGCGATGGCTACAGCCCTGGAGGTTTCTGGAGGCGCATCATTGATCGCCCAGGCCGTTATAGCGCTGGCCGGCGGATCCTCTGCGGTGATCGCGATCACAATCCTTTTCGTCACGGTTGCGATCATGACCAACATTCTGTCCAACAATGCAGCAGCCGCGCTCTTCATACCGATCGCGATAAACATGGCCCATCAGATCAATGCCCCGCCGCTTGCCTTCGCCGCTGCCGTGATCTACGCGGCGAATTGCTCCTTCGCAACCCCGATCGGCTATCAGACAAATTTGATGGTCATGGGGCCGGGGCACTACAATTTCTCGGACTTCGTTCGAGGTGGCCTCCCGCTCGTCATCATTATCGCAATCGCATTTGCTCTCTTGGCGCCTCTTTACTTCGACCTCTAGCAATGAGAACGGCGGTGCAAAAGTCGGCCACGGAAGCGGCGGAATAATTTGGTCGCGGGCGGAGTAAAATCCGGCCACCTATTTTCCTTCTGCAGTGAGCGCAGGAGGGACAGAGGATTTACACCGTGGATCTTTATCTGAAGGTTCGTCTGGCCGTCTCGGAAGGGATGAGCCGACGTCAGGCAGCCAAACACTTCAACATATCGCGCGACAGCGTAGCGAAGATGCTGTCGTATTCGACGCCTCCTGGCTATCAGCGACAATCACCAGTCCGGCGGCCGAAGCTGGATGCGTTCGTTTCGACGATCGATCACTGGTTGGATGAAGACAGACACGTACCGCGCAAACAGCGCCATACGGCCAAGCGTGTGTTTGACCGGCTTCGTGATGAGTGCGGGTTCACCGGCGGCTATACGATTATCAAGGATTATATTCGCGAGCGGGAACAACGCCGTCAGGAAGTGTTCGTGCCGCTTTCTCATCCGCCCGGCCATGCGCAGGCTGATTTCGGCGAGGCGACGGTCGTGATCGGCGGTGTCGAGCAGAAAGCCCGGTTCTTTGTGCTCGATCTTCCGCATAGTGACAGCTGCTATGTGCGGGCTTATCCGGCGGCGGTGGCCGAGGCCTGGGTCGATGGCCACATCCATGCGTTCGCCTTCTTCGGGGCCGTGCCGCAGTCGATCGTCTATGACAATGACCGCTGCCTTGTGGCGAGGATCCTGCCTGATGGCACGCGCAAGCGGGCAACACTGTTCAGCGGGTTCCTGTCCCACTACCTGATCCGGGATCGCTATGGTCGCCCCGGCAAGGGCAATGACACGGATGAGATCGAATAGCCCCTTCGACAGAAATTGTGGTATTTTCTTCAGGCTCACGGGCGACCACGTGGTGAACGGCCGGGCATGAGGTTCAAGCCCTGCGGCGCAGCCAGATCATCGTCGCTCCTCATTTGTGGCGTCCGTGGGTTTTGAGCGAGCCCCTCGTCGTCGCCATCCGTCGGTCATTCGCCGATATGCGCCTTCGGCCTGCTGAGCGCGGTTGCGCTCCTCCCGGCGACGTTGCGTGATGTTGTAGTCGTAGCCGGCACCCTTCTGGCCGCGTCTCGGCGGATGTCCGGCGCGCAGTTCGAGGTCACGAAGTTTCTTGGCATGTAGCGAGGGGCGAACCCAGCTGTAGTCTTCACCTTTGGTCAGCAGGTGCCAGATGATCACTGCCAGCTTACGGGCAACCGCCACTGCGGCAATGTGATTGCCGCGTTTGCTCCGCACGCGCTCATAGAAGGCACGCAACGGCCCTGGACTTCGCACGGTCTGCCAGGCCGCTTCGACAAGTAGATGGCGGGCATTTGCGCGTCCGCGTTTGGTGATCCGACCATGATGGGCGGGGCCCTCACCAGATTGATGGACGCTTGGATTGAGACCGATATAGGCTACCAGCTTGTCGGGGTTGTCAAAACGTTCGATTTTGCCGATCGCCGCCATCACTCCGACAGCAACCACCATGTCGATGCCCGGGATCGTCATCAATCGTGTCACGTTCGGATCGGACAAGGCGGCGCGTGCAATGTCACGTTCCACTCCCTTGAGTGCATCGGACTGACGGTCGTATTCCTCGACGTGCCGTTCAATGGCCTCCCGCTCGTCGTCCGGTAGATACTGGGCCCGCAGCCAGATCCGCCCCTTGCCGCCGAAGAGATCGGCAAATGGGCAGGGTGGAATCAGGTTCGCGTGCAGGATCGACTGGACGATCGACTTTAGACGGGTCCGTTGCCGGACAAGTTGCGTGCGGCGCGTCACCTGACGTCGGCGAGCCAAGGTTGCCGCGTCCGGAATCCAGACCTCCGGCAGGAAGCCGGCGGCGTAGAGTTGCGCCAGGACGCGCGCGTCGATCGCGTCAGTCTTGATCTTCGCCTTGGCGATCAGATGGACCTGCAACGGATTTGCCACGGCCACCCTTGCCACACGCGGAGCGAGAATCTCCACAACTGCGGTCGCATTGCCGGTCGCTTCCACCACGACATGATCCGACGGCAGAAGTGTTCTGGCAAAGTCTTCCAGATGCTCCCGCGTCATGCCGATCCGGCCGAGTCGCTTGGTTTCTCCATCTTCAAGGGCCACCGCCTCGGCAAAGACGCGGTGGATATCCATGCCGATGATGCGCATATCTACCTCTTTTGCTATTTTGCTATGTCATCCCTCTTCTCAGGAGCTGGCGGGCTACACGGCAACTACGGATCCGCGCTCGCAGCGCATTCGGGTAAGCCGCAGGGGCGACCATATAAAGGCTCGGGCTCGCAGCCCATGTCTTTCGCTCGGCCTGCCCGCACTCGCGTGCTCCCGACGCCCCACATCCCGAATGGTCTCACCATAGCGCCTGCCACCGAAGTGCGGCAAAGATATCGAGGCGTCAGCGTGATCATGCCAGATAAGGGGAATGTCGAGGGCCTCGTGGGCTATGCCCGGCGTAACTTCATGGTCCCCATTCCGCAGTTTGCGACCTGGGACGCGTTCAACGCCTTTCTGGAAGAACAGTGCCGCAAGCGCCAGCGCGACAGGCTGCGCGGTGAGAGCGAGACGATCGGTGAACGGCTGCAGCGCGATCTGGCTGCCATGCAGCCCTTGCCAGCGTCGCCATTTGACGCCTGCGACCAAGTTAGCGCCAGGGTCACGGCCCAGTCTCTCGTTCGCTACAAAACCAACGACTATTCCGTGCCTGTCGCCTACGGTCATCAGGACGCCTGGGTCCGAGGCTATGTCGACAAGGTGGTGATTGGTTGCCGCGGCGAGATCATCGCCCGCCATCCCCGAAGCTGGGATCGGGAGGATGTCATCTTCGACCCTGTGCATTACCTGCCGCTGATCGAGCGGAAGATCAATGCGCTGGATCAGGCAGCCCCTTTGCAGGGCTGGGATCTGCCGGAGGAATTCGCGACACTGTGCCGTCTGATGGAAGGCCGCATGGCAAAGCATGGCCGGCGAGAATACGTGCAGGTTCTTCGTCTGCTGGAAAGCTTCGATATGGCTGACCTGCATGCGGCGATCAAGCAAGCCCTGCAACTCGGCGCGATTGGCTTCGACGCCGTCAAACATCTGATTCTTTGCCGGGTAGAGCGCCGGCCGCCGCGACTGGATCTGTCGATCTATCCCTACCTGCCGAGAGCAACCGTCGAGACGACATCGGCGAAGGCGTACATGGGCCTCTTGTCATCGGGGAAGGGAGAAGCGGCATGAGCACCGAAGCACCCGAGATTCTGCTTGCCCACGACCTCAAGACCCTGAAGCTGCCGACCTTCCAGCGGGAGTATCAGAAACTGGCCCGGCTTTGTGCCACCGAGGGCGTCGATCATATCGGATACCTCACCCGGCTTGCCGAGCGGGAAATGATCGAACGGGATCGCCGCAAGGTCGAGCGCCGCATCAAGGCAGCCAAATTCCCGGTCGTCAAAAGCCTCGACAGTTTCGACTTTGCCGCCATCCCGAAGCTCAATAAGATGCAGGTCTTGGAACTGGCCCGCTGCGAATGGATCGAGCGTCGCGAGAACGTCATCGCTCTCGGCCCCAGCGGAACTGGCAAGACGCACATCGCGCTCGCCCTTGGGTTGGCCGCCTGCCAGAAGGGCCTGTCCGTTGGCTTCACCACAGCCGCTGCCCTGGTCAGTGAGATGATGGAAGCCCGTGACGAGCGGCGTCTCTTACGTTTCCAGAAGCAGATGGCAGGATACAAGCTGCTGATCATCGACGAACTCGGCTTCGTGCCGTTGTCAAAGACCGGCGCGGAACTGCTGTTCGAGCTGATCTCGCAACGCTATGAGCGGGGCGCCACCCTGATCACCAGCAATCTGCCCTTTGACGAATGGACCGAAATTCTGGGATCCGAACGCCTGACCGGCGCTCTGCTTGACCGCGTCACGCACCATGTCAACATTCTCGAAATGAATGGCGACAGCTACCGCCTCGCCCAAAGCCGCGCCCGAAAGGCCGGCTGAAACCCTTCAGAAAATCGCAACGCCGGCATGAGCCCCCGCTCGGGCTACGCCCTCCCGCGGGCCTCATGCCGGCGCCCAAAGTGGCCGACTTTTGCTCCGCCCCGTGGCCGGTTTTTACACCGCCGTTGACATCCGTTCGGAGGCAGCGGCCCGCCGATGGTCGCCTACCGCTTCGAGGATAGTCGAGCCGGCGAATGCGTTGCCCGCCACCTGAATGGCTATCACGGCATTTTGCAGGTCGACGTGTGTGGACGCCCCGGTAAATGCAAGCGAAATCTTACTTCGGTATAGGCATGTGGTCGGGTTCTGACGTGTGTCCGGCCTCGGAAAGCGACTTCAACACGTCGCGGGCCCTTATGGAATACGTGGATCAGATCCAACTCGGTTAGGCGTGCTCTGGGCACTCATCGACCTAATGATTCTTCTGACCCTTTCTCTGACCGATTGCCCATAATCCTCCGTTAGACCTCACCACACTTCCGACGTCTCGCGGCCTCTGGGGGCTGCTTACGCAGCGCCAGGCGCCGGAGCACAGTAGACGCCGCCGCGAGCCATCAAAGCCCAAGCAGTCCGCGCCAATTTGTTCGCCAATGCAACGGCGATAAGCTTTGGCGGCTTCTTCGAAAGCATTCTTGCCAACCATGAACCCGCCGGTGCTCCGTATCGTCTTGCCCATCGGACAACTGCGGTTGCACCAAGGACAAGAAGACGGCGAAGATCGCGTTGGCCCATCTTTGAGACTTTGCCGAGGCGATCTTTGCCGCCAGAAGAGTTTTGTTTGGGGGTGAGCCCGATCCACGCCGCAAAATCGCGGCCCTTGGAAAATGTTCCGGCCGCCGGCGCCAGCGCCTCAAGAGCTGTGGCACAGATCGGGCCCACACCAGGAATGGTCATCAGTCGCGCAGCGACCTCATCTTGACGAGCACGTGCGCGCAGTTCCTTCTCCAGCACGGCAATCTGTTCCGAGAGATAGACCACCTGGTCCAGCAATCCGTTGCAGAGTACACTTGCCATCTCGGGTAAATCGGTTTGCGCCGCGATCTTCTCGCGCAGGAGCGGAATGTGCTTAATACCCTGAGGTACAATCAACCCATACTCCATAAGGTGCCCGCGCAATGCGTTAATTGTTTGCGTGCGTTGTCGCACCAACAGGTCGCGGACCTTGAAAGCCATGGAGGAAGCCTGCTTCTCGGCACTTTTGACGCTCACGAACCGCATTGTCGGCCGCGCGGCAGCCTCTGCAATAGCTTCAGCGTCGGCGGCATCGTTCTTTTGGCGTTTAACAAACGGCTTCACGTAGGCAGGATTAATCAGCCTGATCTCATGCCCTAGCTTTCCGATCTCTCGTCCCCAATAGTGGGCGCTGGCGCAGGCTTCCATTGCTACGACGCAGATGGGCAGGTCGGCGAAGAACGCGAGCAATCTACCGCGGTTCAACTTCTTGCGCAGAACAACGTTTCCGTTGGGCCCCGCGCCATGTATCTGGAACACGTTCTTCGCCAAATCTAGGCCGATGATGCTAATCTCATTCATGGACGTTCTCCTCGCAGGTTCTAAACACACCCGCATTCTCGCACAATTGATGCCGTCGGGGGGCGTCCACTCCACCGGTTATGCCGCCTACAACAAGCTCGCGAGAACTGACGGTGGCAATGATGGCGTCACATTGGCTGGTTGCTGGTCACACAGTCGGCGCAAGTTCTATGAACTACATGTCGGGAAAAGCTCCGAGGTAGCAACGGCGACGGTCGAACGGATGGCAAAGCTCTGGCAGGTCGAGGAGGCCGCTCGAGGTCAAAGTCCCGACACCCGCGTCGCGGTGCGTCAGCAAACCTCCGCCGTAATTGTCTCTGAGCTCTTCGATCTCTGGAACAAGACTCTGCCACGCATCCCCGGAAAATCGAAGCTCGCCGAGGCGATCCGCTATGCGACCACGCGCCGCGCCATCTTTGAGCGCTTCCTGAGCGATGGCCGCATCGAGCTCGACTCCAACATCGTTGAACGGGCAATCCGGCCCTAGGCCATAACGCGAAAGAACGCGCTGTTTGCCGGCAGCGACGGCGGCGGAAAGAGTTGGGCAACGATCGCTACGCTGCTGCAGACGGCAAAAATGAACAATGTCGATCCGAATGCCTGGCTTACCCAGACCCTCGAGCGCATCGCCAACGGTTGGCCTAGCAGTGAAATCGACGCGCTTATGCCGTGGAATTACGACGCCTGAACGGCCTCGGCTTGCCGCTTACGAAGCATGTTTGAACGGAGCGCTGGGAAGGGGGCGCAAAACTACCATATTTGCAGGCCCAAGCGGGCTTGCAAAGTCCCCGCCGGGACGGCGGTTGCAGTGACTTCGTTGATTAGGCTGAATACGGCAGCGCCGGATTCCGTTCCACATGTTGAAGCACTGGACCCGAAGATCATCATGAGGCTATGACCGCGAAAAGGACCATGACCCCGGCAAGGATGCAGCAGGCCATAGACAGCAACACGCAATTAAAGGGCCTAATCACACATTGATTTATGGCCTCAAGCAGCCTGCTTTCCCAGAGCCATTATCATTGCGAATTCGCCGGGCGTGATATGCCGCTGTCGGCAAGGGATGGCAGGGAGACTTCCGCTTCCAGCCCATAATGATTGGACCCCATATTATCCTCAATGCGATCAAGTCTCTCGATATAGGCCGGCGAGCGTACAAAGATATGATCGATCGGGAGGCCGAGCGCCGGAGCGTTGACAGGCCAAGTTCGCGGTTCATCCCAGTACGAGCGAAGGCCCGTCTGCATCAGGAAAGACTGAATATCCGGTGACAATAATGATGAATTGAAATCCCCTGCGACAATGATTGGACCCTCAATCTTCTTCAGCCGGGCTGCCGCACTTCTGAGTTCTTTACTTTGATGGACGTCGAAATAGGGTTTTGCAAGATGCATCGCCACAATCGTCAAAGGGGTACCATTGACGCTTATAGCCGCCTGGAAAAATCGATTATGGTAAAGCCTGCCCATGCTTCCGAACTGTGCTCTATCGAGCGGAAATTTAGACATAACCATCATGTCGCAGGCGGAGACAAGCACGCCACATCCGGCCCTATAGGGATAAACCTTGGAAAGGGCGGAGAGTTCGTCGGCAAGCGGCCTGGATTCGAGAGTATAGATGATATCTGCGTCCGCCTCTTCGAGCCAACGGGCAATCTCTGCGCCGTTTCGATTGGTACGCAGAATATTGAACTCGATCACTTTGAGCCTCCGCCTGTCCTGCTCCGCCATAATTGTTGATTGAGATGTTCTCTCGTTCAGGTGCCAGACCCACAGGCACATCATCACCGACGCCGCCAGAGGCAAAGCCAGCCACGCGGACCTGGCGAGAAAAAGGAGGGAGAGCGAGAATAACAGCGCAGCTGCCGCGAGATGAGCTCGTATGCCGCCCAAAAAAGCTGCAGGCCAATTATCCGCTAACGAGGGAAGCAAACCCAGAAGAAGGGCTAAAATCGCGCACACTCCGATCAAGGTCGAAAGCAAAGTCATAATCATTCCCGGAAAGGGCCTGCGCCATGTCTCGCTGTCCGCTTTGCTGCAATGAAAAACGGGTGTCTGCTTAGGCGTTCGAAAAAAATATTCAAAAATGGTATTCAACTATCGCATTGAAAATATGGCATCGACTTGAGTTGGTAAAGTTACAAAGCACCATATCATGCCGTTGGCCTGCCCTATTCAGAAAAACGCATGAAGCAAAGCTAAGTGGAAGAAATGAGGTTGAGGTGGCTCGGTTTGTTTGAACAGTGGAATGCGTGTTCTTAAGTGGTTTCCGGCCTCGTGTATGCTGCCTTTGATATCGCGGGCAGCGCGTTGAAGTAAGCCTGATCGGGTGTCTCTCGGTCCAGCGATGAATGCGGACGGCGGCTGTTGTAGAACGTCAGATATCGCCCGATCCCGGCTCGGGCTTCTGCGACCGTCTTGTAGGCGTGACGATAAACCTCTTCATATTTGATCGATCGCCACAGCCGCTCGACGAAGACGTTGTCGCATGATGGCGCTCATCTCAGAAATGTCGTGCGCAAGGACAAAACGGCGGTCCGCCAGCGCTTATATTTCGAAGAAGAACGAAGCCTTTATTACCGGCAACGGCCTGAAATCTGATATCCATCAGTGCAAACTAAAAGTCAGACCCACGCCGGAAGCGATGTCGCGGGCAAATGGGCGACGATCAAAGCTCAGGTCCGCCTTCGAGCATGTGTTCGCCAGGCAGAAGGACAAAATGAGGCTCTTCATCCAAACCATCGGCGTCCACAGGGCGAAGGTGAAGATCGGCATGGCCAATATCGTCAACAACATGCTTCGCTACGCCTTCCATGAAGGGAAATGCGCGAACGCCTGACGACAAAGCCCGGAAAACGGGCCGAGACGCAGAAATCCACGACACCGAAATGCACGAAAAAATGCCCCGCCCTCGTAAACTCCGCCTGCCAAAGCCTCGGAGCAGGGTAGATCGAGGTGTCCAATTGGCACAGCGATGGCTGTTATGTGGCAAATGATTGCACCAAAGGGCTTCGATTATAGTGGCTGCATTCTGCTTATCCGTTCATGGGGCACGCTTCTGCTAAGCCCTTGAAAAGGCTAAGCTCGACATTCGCCCTTGTGGTCCAGTCCTGCGACTGAAAAAACTGACGAAATCGTCCCTGTACGTCTCGTCTCGACCGCACCATTCTCAGAATAAAGTACAACCACATCAGTTGGTCATGTGCAGACGTGTACCACGTCAGGACCATGCCTGGGGCGCTTTGCTTCTTTGCATAGCGTTGACGGCGCGTTTCCGGCGTTCGACGCGGCGGGTGTAGACCTCGCTTGTCTTTGCCTCGGAATGGCCGAGGATAGCCATCATCTCATACTGGCCGCAGCCCGGTCCGGCGGGGCCCTTTCTGACGCCTTGAGCCGAGAGATGCGCCGGACCGGCCTCGACGCACCGCTGCCGAGATCCCTGCCGGCGAAACGGACGCGGTGATCGGTGGGCGGCAGATAGCGCTTTCGAATCTGCCGGTCTGCTCCGCCGCTGCGGGAGCGCCTTCCGGAAATTCTCCCGGCTGAAAGCGAAGCGCGGCGCGCCCAGCAATTCTGCCGTCTTGATGGGCGGATGTCCCCGCGAGTTGTCGATGCCTTCCTGCCCAAAACTGAGGAAGGAAGGCGCGCATGCGCAAATCGAATTTCAGCGACGATTGGAAGCAGACAATCGGCAACGCGCGGAATGCGAAAGGTTTTCTTCTCCGGAAGGGACTTACGAATGATGCTCTGCTGTCCCGTGTGGCCGGTTGCTTGTCCGGAACTCCCGCGGCCCGTAGCCGGTTACCTTTCTGAAAGCGCGCGCGAAATTGGCGGGGGAGGAATATCCCATCTCAGCCGAAACCGAGGTGATCGTTCCGTTGGTATGCCGAAGCAGTTCGATCGCCCTCTGGATCCTGATCGCATTCGCCATGCTGCGAAAATCGGTACCGGTTCGGTTCAGTTCGCGTTGCAGTGTCCGGATGCTGATGTCCATCGCGCGCGCCGTGCTCTCCAACGAGATGCTGCCGGCGCGGACCTGCGTGCGAATCTGTTCGACAACCACGTTGAGCATGTCGCGCGGTGCGCCGCCCCGTCTTGCTCTCATGACATCCTCGATGGTGACAATCGATCTTGCATCGCGGCGCGGGTTTGCTGCGAGATGATGGCGCTCGATCACAACCGTCACCACCGGCGCGCCAAAGACGACAGGGCACTGGAACACCGTTTCGAGCGCTGCTGTCTGGCGGGGCTTGGCGATGTCGAGTTCCACCCGCAACGGGGTCCAGTAGGCGGGCAGATAAGCTCTCATCACGCTGAGAAGCACGCCGGCCGCCGCAACCGCGATCGCGTCGTAGCCCTCACAGCCGGCAAGGGCGAATGCATAGCTGTATCGCACTTCGTTGCCGACGATAGCGACCGACATCCCATCGCCCGTACTGTGATAGGGCAGTGCGGAGATCGCCCGCTCGATGGCAAGGCCCAGCGTTTCCGCGCCAAGCAGGTAGCGACCATAGCTGCCGTAATTGGCGGCATTCATCGCGGGCACCATCAGGATGCCGATATTGGGTTCGCCCGCCGCTCTTGCCGCGGCGTTCAGAAACGAGACCACCGCCGCATGCGGAATGAAACAGTTCTGATCTTCAAGAAGTTCGAGATCGAAGCCCGCGGCGCGATTGGCCCGCCGCAACGCCCGCTCTCCCAGCTCCTGACGGACAAAGTAGGGTACGCCATGCAGTATGCGGCTGGAAATGACGGGTATTTCAGTCATATCTGCAAATCCTACGTCGGAGCCGGGTTTGGCGCAAAATGAGTGGTTGCGAATTTCTTTCGTTGCTACGCATTGTCTTGTGGATGTCCAGGAGAAGCGAAGTCTCCTTCAGGGGCATGCGCACAGATATGACCTTAGTCGCGTAAGCCATAGGCCATCGACACGTGAATATCAGGCGAGCCGATCAGTCGTCGCCCGTCATGTTTTAATGGTCGTGCCTTTCACGCAAATGACAGATCTGGATACAGTTGAGATTCTTCTCCCTCAAGTAAAGGGAGAATATTTCGTCTTGCCTGTATCCCCAAGCATTTTCAGCCGCCATCGCCCGTCCTGATGGGCCGGCAGCCATGCGCGGTGGCGAGGCTTGTGGAGCGCGTTCTCTAAAAAGTGGATGCCGGGTCTCGATCCGGGAGTGCAGCAAAACAAAGAGAAAGAGCATCGCCGGTGGTCCAATTCTTCACCGTAAATGCTCCATGGAAGGATTGAGCTATGATGATGCAAACTGGCAGGCTTGCCGGCAAGGTGATGCTGGGTCTGGCGGGGTCTCTCGTCGCATTTTCTGTGCAGACGGCCAATGCAGAAGACTGGCCAAGCATTGTCGAGGCGAAACAGATCGCCGAGGAGGGCTACGTCTACGGGCTGCCGATCGTGATGAATTACGCGATCATGTACGACTATGCGGTCGATCGCGACTCAGATCAGTTCAAGGCCCCCTTCAACGAGATCAAGAACGAGGCGCGGGTCTACACCTACAAGGACACGACGATCATCAGTCCGAACAGCGATACGCCCTACTCGGTTGCGTCTCTCGATCTGCGGGCGGAACCGGTCGTGCTGTCGGTCCCGGCGGTCGACAAGCGCTACTACTCGGTGCAGCTGGTCGATGGCAATACCTATAATTTCGGCTACATCGGCAGCCGCGCGACAGGCAGCGACGCCGGCGACTACATGATCGCCGGGCCGGACTGGAGCGGCAAGACGCCGGAGGGCATCAAGAAGGTGTTCCGCGCGTCCACGCAGTTTTCGCTGGCTATCTATCGCACGCAGCTCTTCGGCCCCGATGACATGCCCAATGTCGAAAAGGTCCAGGCCGGCTACAAGGTGCAGACGCTTTCCGCCTACGCCGGCGAACCCGCCCCGGCGGCTGCCCCGGCCGCCGATTTCCCGAAGGTCGACAAGGACCTCGTCAAGACCAATTTCTTCGAGTATCTGGACTTCGCCCTTCAGTTCGCCCCTGCGTCTTCCGCCGAAACCGAGATCCGCGCCAAGCTTGCCAAGATCGGCGTCGGCCCGGGCAAGTCGTTCCAGTTCAAGGACATGCCGCTTGAGCACCGGCTCGAAGTCGCGCTCGGCATGCGTGACGGTGACGAGAAGGTGAAGGCGTACCTCGCCGACAAGCTGTACAAGGCGAATGGGTGGTCGATAAGCGATCTTTGGGGCGATGCCGCGTTCGTCGACGGCGACTGGATCAAACGCGCGGCGGGCGCGTCCGCCGGCATCTATGGCAATGATGCCGCCGAAGCGGTCTACATCCTGGGCAGGAACCTCGCCAATGGCGACCTGCTCGATGGCAGCAAGCAAAGCTACACGCTGACGTTTCCGGCAGGAGAACTGCCGCCGGTCGAGGCGTTCTGGTCGATCACCATGTACGACGGCAAGACGCAGTTGCTGATCGAGAATCCGATCAGCCGTTACCTGATCAATTCGCCGATGCTGCCGGAACTGAAGAAGAATGCGGACGGTTCGCTGACGCTCTACATTCAGAAGGACACCCCTGGCGCGGAGAAGGAATCGAACTGGCTTCCGGCGCCGGACGGGCCGATCTATCTGGCGATGCGCATGTATTGGCCGAAGACCGGAAAACCCTCCGTCTTGCCGGTCGGGCAGGGTACCTGGCAGCCTCCGGCCCTCGAAACGGCGAAATAGGCAGACGACCTCGCGCCGCTCATGTGGCGGCGCGACAGCCGGCGAGGACCGGGCCCGGCGCTCCCGTCCGGTCTTCGACGCGCAATGCCATCAAACCTTTCGGGAATGATGTTTCCGGATTGCGCAAGCGGCTTCAGGCGGAATGATGCCCACGTGGAGGAAAGAGAACAATGGTGCCCATGAAAAACCTGGTCTGCTTCACTTTTGCGGTGATGCTTGCGGGCGCAGTCCGCGCCGAGGCGCCGCCCGTCATGAAGATGACGACGCCCATCCCTGAAGCCATTGTCACGCCGGAAAGCGTGGAGACCCGTCTTGGAACGCTGAACTTCTTCGACGGCTATCCGGACGATGCCACCGCGAACCTGGTCTACGACAACCTCGATTTCATGCGCGGCGTCGAGGCATTCCTGAACGCCATGCCCGGGGCTTCGGCGGAAGCGATGCGGGTCGGGTTTGCAAGCCAGGGCGCGGACAACAACCAGTCCGTTCTGGTCTTCGAGGATCTGATGGACTCGCATTCGCTGTTCCTGACAGGGAACACGGAAAGCGTCTACAATCTGGCCTGGCTCGACACCAAGACGGGGCCGCTGGTGATCGAAACGCCGCCGAATATTCTCGGCTTCATCGACAGCCACTGGTTCGAATATGTCGGCGATATCGGCAATGCCGGTCCTGACAAGGGCAAGGGCGGCAAGTATCTGCTGTTGCCCCCGGGCTATGACGGCGAGGTGCCGGACGGCTATTTCGTGCTGCGCTCGCCCACCTGCGGCAACCTTCTGTTCTTCAGGGGGTTCATGGAGGACGGAAGCACCACGACGGCGGTCGACAACACCAGGAAGTTCACCAGGGTTTACCCGCTGTCGGAAGCCGACAATCCGCCGCCGATGACCTTCATCAATGCGTCCGGAAAGGTGTTCAACACCATCCATGCCAATGATTTCCATTTCTACGAGGAAGTGAACGATATCGTTCAGCATGAACCGAACGATGCCTACCACCCCGAGGTGCTCGGTCAGCTCGCCGCGATCGGGATCGTCAAGGGCAAGCCTTTCGCGCCGGACGAGCGGATGAAGAAGATCCTCACCGATGCCGTGGCCGTCGGCAACGCCACGGCCCGCACCATCACCTTCAGGACACGCATCGAGGAGGCCTATTACTATCCCGACAGCGCCTGGTTTACCGGGTTCGTCGGCGGCAGCTATGAATTCCTTCTTGAGCCCGGCGTTCGCTTCCTCGATGCCCGGACGCTGTTTCACTACTACGCGACCGGAATAACGCCGGCGATGGCGATCAAGCGCGTCGGCGTCGGTTCGCAATACGCGGCCGCGACCATGGATGGCGACAAGAAACCCTTCGACGGCGGTTCGACCTACAGGCTTCGACTGCCCCCGAACATCCCGGCGAAGGATTTCTGGTCGCTCGTCGTCTATGACAACCAGACCCGCTCGATGTTGCAGACCGACCAGCCGTTTCCGAGCATCGGCAGCGACAAGACGGATATCGTGGTCAATGCCGATTCATCCGTCGATATCTGGTTCGGTCCGACGGCGCCGGAAGGCCACGAGAACAACTGGGTTCAGACGGTGCCCGGAAAGGGATGGAACGTCGTGCTGCGGCTCTATGGTCCATTGGAATCATGGTTCGACAAGTCATGGAAGCCGGGTGAAATCGAACGGATCAATTAATCGGATAGCGGGCTTGGCGCAGGGGTTGGGTGTCGGACGCCCTTATTCCCGGGACGATGACCCGTTCATCGGGCAGCGATCCCCGGATCGCGAACCGACCGGCTTGACGGTTTGAATTGGTTTCGAGTGATTTTGGTAAACGAACAACCTATCGTCAGCGATCTTGTCGCTATCGTGCAAACATCCCTTGCCCCTGTCTTCCTGCTGGCGGGCACCGCGGGCTTTGTGAGTATCTATACGATACGACTGGGGAGAGTTTCGGACCGTTTGAACGAGATCGCGGACAGCGGACGGGCGCTGCGCGAACAGGACCCGGACCTGCGGCTAAGGGCGCTGACGCTTGTGGTCGCCATGATCCTCGGCGCGGTTGCGGCGATCTGCACGGGCAGCGCGATCGTGAACCTGCTGGCCGGCGCGCTCGAGATCGGGTTGCGCGAGGAAAACCTGTTGTGGCTCTTCGGCGGCGCGATCGTATCGCTGATTGCGTCGCTCGTCGCATTTCTGTTCGAGCTGCTGGTCTGCGCCCGAACGATGTTGCGGCAGTTGAGAATGGATCGAATGCACAGATGGCTTGAATGATGAGGCATTTCCGGCAGGACAGACGCGCCCGTTATGGCGGTTGAACAACCGATCCGCATGCCGACAACACTATGGGAGACAACATGAAAATCCGCCTGGTTTCGTCTCTTGCCGCGATCGGCGTCTGCCTGGCATTTCAGCAGACCCGGGCTGCAGACATCTACCTGCCGATGACGCCGAACATCCAGGAGGCCTCCACGCCCGAGGGCTGGACGTTTACCTTCGCGCCTTATTTCTGGGCTGCCGGAATTTCGGGAGACATTGCCCAGTTCGGGCTTCCGCAAGTGACCGTCGACGCAAGTTTCGACAATATCTTCGACCATCTCGATGTCGGTCTGATGGCGATCGGCGAAGCGCGCTACGGGCCGTACAGCGTGATCGGCGATGCTATCTACATCAAGCTGTCCGGACAGACCGGTTCGCCGGTTGGCAACACCGCCGCCTCCGTTAAGCTGGAAACCAGCACTTTCGCAGGGCTGCTCGGCGCCGGCTATACCTTCGCGGAGGATGAGAAATACCGGCTTGAAGTCGTCGGCGGTCTGCGGGTCTGGTCCGTCGACAGCACGCTTTCCATCACCGGTGGCGCCTTCGACGGTCGGTCGAGAAGCGATAGCGCCACATGGGTGGACGCCATGGCCGGCTTGCGCGGGAGCTATTTCCTGACACCGAAAGTCTATTTGACCGGATGGGGCTTCATCGGCGCCGGCGGCGCCGATCTCGACTGGGATGTGGCAGCGACGATCGGCTACCGGTTCAACGACACGGTCTCGGTGGTTGCCGGATACCGCGCGCTCGGGGTCGATTACAACAGCGATGGGTTCGTCTTCAACGTCGTCGAGCAGGGTCCGATCATCGGCCTGTCGCTGCGGTTTTGAGTGCCCTCCGGATCTCGTCCCGGCGCGCATCGAAACCCTGCTTCCCACCCAGAAGGCAGGCGCGGAGGCCGCGTTGCAGGAGGCGGATGTCGCGCTTGGCCAGCATAGCGTCAGGGCGGGTATTGCCGGCACTATCCAGCAGTTTCAGCTGCGTTCCGGCGACGTCGTCAACCCGTTCGTGCGGCCTGCGGGCATCCTCGGGCCCCGGGATCAGGAAGAGGGGGTCTTTGTCGCCGGGTTCGGACAGTTGACGGCACAGGTCATCCATCCCGGCATGATCGGCGAGCTGGCATGCGCCCACCCGTCCGTTCAAGATCATCCCGGTTGTTGTCGATGCCGTGCAGGACGTTATGGCGGCCGCCCAGTTCAGGCCGACGGATTCACTGATGGACGTCAGTGATCGCGGCAGCAATCCCGGCACGGTCATGGTGCGGCTGCGTCCGCTTTATGAAGGGCAGGCGGCATCGATCCCGCCGGGCAGCGCCTGTATCGCCAATGTCTGCACGAGCAATTACGACAAATACAAGAACCCGGATATCGGCTTCGGTCACAGTCTGCTTTTGCATATGATCGACACCGTCGGCATTCTGCCCGTCAACCAACCGGTCTTTTCGGGCGACCACTGAACAGGCGACGCAGACTTTTGCAGGAGATCGGAACGCGGAAGATCGGACTTGTGTTTTCGCGGCCGCGACAAGGCGGTCGGAGAAGTCGCTGTTTCCGGCATTCCTCAATGCTCGGTCCTATGAGTCGTGTTGAACACGGCATTCCAACTTAGCTCGTTTGGCGACGAGAGCGGCGGTTGCCGCCTTCCGGTCCTTCAGTTCTTTTGAAAGGCGTGCTTCACGAAGCCGCCGGGTTTTTTCCTCGCGAGCGAGAGCGGGGAAATCCAGCTCCTCGACGGCCGCATTGCGCGCGAAGAACTGCGATTGTGCATTGGCGAAGGCGATCTCCGCCTTCTGACGCGATTTGCTGTGTGTCTGTGACATGGTCTTTTCCGAATTGGACGCCGCAAGGCGCCGCGGCAACAAAAAAGGCCAGGCGATCAGCCTGACCTTGCTGGTATCTTGCTCTCGACAGTGCCAGTACATCCGTGGTCAATGGAGAACGGATACCAAGCTGCTTCAGGCAGCCTGCAGATTGCAGGCCGACATCTTGCCCGACTTGCTGTCGCGCTCGAGATCGTAGCCGATCTTCTGGCCTTCCAGAAGCTCGCGCATTCCGGAGCGCTCTACGGCGGAAATGTGGACAAATGCGTCGGCGCCGCCATTGTCAGGCTGAATAAAGCCGAAGCCCTTCGTCGAATTGAACCATTTAACTGTGCCAGTGGTCATGATGAACCCTTTCATAGCAATAGAGAACCACAACGCCCGAGGCGCTGGGGATGGTGAATAGCGATTTTTGAAAGAAAAGGTTCGTCCAAGGAGCGGTGTCAAACGCACAATAACTAAAGCTTAACAAGCAAATATCGACGAAAGACATATGGGATCTTTTCACCCGGTTGTCAACTCTTAGTTTTTCGCCTTCGGTTTTCTCGGCATCTGGTTGTGAAGGCGGATTTTTTCTGCGACCGCGACAACAGGGCAGGACCCGGAGAAAGGCGTCACCGCTTTAGCGGTGGCGGGGGGTATCGAACAAGACGATCTTGATCTGCTCTTTCCTGAAGGGCATCAGGCTTCTCCGCGGTGTCGACCTTCAGGCCCCTTCGCATACCGCTTGAACGGGTCCGCGCCATCACGCGCTCAGGCGCGCCTGCCGGAACGAAACCAGTCGATTGGCGCTTTCATCCCACAGCACGAACCTGACGCAACGCAGGCTCTCCAAGAACGTGATCCGGCCGGTGTCGCGCAGCTCCGGAAAATCGCGCAACACGTCCGGCAGGCGATAGAAGGGCACCTTCGCCGCAAGGTGATGAACGTGGTGGATGCCGATATTGCCGGTGATCCAGCGCAACGGGCGCGGGAGGTCGTAATGCGAGCTGCCATTGAGCGCCGCATTCTGGAAATCCCAGTTGCGGCCCTTAGACCAGTGGGTTTCCTCGAACTGGTGCTGGATATAGAACAGCCACACCCCGGCCGTCGCAGCCATCAGCGTGATCGGCAGCTGTACCGTCAGAAACGCAAGCGGCCCCATGAGCCACATCAGCAGGATGACAGGAATGGCAGCGCCGACGGTGGTGACGATGGTCGATGTCCATGGCTCCAGACCTGCCCGCATCAGGCCGAACGGCAACCGGTACTGGCAAATGAACAGCCAGGCGGGACCGAACCCGAACATCACGACCGGATGGCGATAAAGGCGATAGCGCAGCCGCCCCCAGAAAGACCGGGCACGATATTCCCGGACCGTCAGCGTATCGACATCGCCGATGCCGCGCTTGTCGAGATTGCCGGTCGTCGCGTGATGAACCGCGTGGGTCCGGCGCCAGTAATCGTAAGGCGTCAGGGTGAAAACGCCGATGACGCGACCGGTCCAGTCATTGGCGCGGCGGCGGGCGAAGAGCGCGCCATGCCCGCAATCATGCTGCAGGACAAACAGGCGTACAAGGAAACCGGCTGCGGGGACCGTCAGCAACAGCGCCCACCAGTGGCCGTTGAGGACAGCCAGTGCCAGCAGTCCCCACAGGCAGACGAAGGGCAACGCCGTGACCGCGATCTCGATCGTGCTGCGGAGCGGCCTGGCCTGCCGGTAAGGCGCAAGCGCTGCGATCCAGGAACGATGGTTCCGTTCGATTTCGGCCTCTGCGGTATTGCGATCCATGGCTTCTCCTGGCTCCGGTCCAAACTTGACCGGGACGCGCGAAATCTGTCTCGAAAGGTTCGCCGCTGCGCGCTGTGTAAGGTCGCTCAAAGCAAGAAAGGCCGAGCGCATTGCCCGGCCGATCCATCCGTCTCGACATTCCGTGCCAGTACATCCGTGGTCACGGAACAGAGACAAATTTTATGCAGCGCGCAGGTTTTCCGCAGCGCTTTTGCCGGACCTGTCATCGGTCACGACGTCGAAATTCAGTTTCTGGCCTTCGGATATGGAACGCATTCCGGCGCGTTCAACGGCAGTGATATGGACGAACACGTCCGATCCGCCGCCCTCAACCTCAATGAAGCCGAAACCCTTGGTGGCGTTGAAAAATTTCACTGTGCCAGTGCTCATGACGATTTCCTTTCAATCAATCGGAGAAGATGTCCGGCGGGCGTTAAGGGCCGCGACCGAACGATAAGATCGATGTTGATGGGAAAATCACCAGAGCGCGATGCGCAAAATAAAGTTCGTCAAACAAGATCGATGGACGTCATATGCGCTTCTTTCGTGTTTAAAACAAGGCGGGAATTCAGTTCTGTTGAAGAAAATTGAAAAATGAAAAAATGAAATTATTTTAAAAATATTAATATCATGGACTGTTATTTACTCACGATCGTGGATATATGTAGTTTTAAGGTTCGCTAAACCCGGCCTTTTACAGAAAAAAGCCTGTATAAAATGCTCTACAGACTTTCGCTCACATTGTGAAGCGACGAGCGTGCACGCGCGCAACAGGGAGCGTTTTGCCAGGGCCGCGACGCCAACAGGGCGCGTCCATCTAAGCTGAAGCGGCCGGGGAGCGCTGCCGCCGATCACATCAGACAATGCATCCCAAATCGGAAGGAAACGGCATCATGGCAGCAGAAAACAATGGAGCGTCCTCCATCGGAGAGCGGTGGAAAGCCTATCACCCGGCAAAATCGACGCTCGTCTGGGCCTGTATCATCACCGCCATCGTCACGATCGCCGTCGGCTTTACCTGGGGCGGATGGGTGACAGGCGGCACGTCAAGAACGCTTGCCGCGGAAGCCGGGGAGCTCTCCCGCGACGAACTGGCGACGGTTATTTGCGTCCAGCGATTCAAGACGGCGCCTGATTCGGCGCAGCAGTTGAGCACGCTGAAGGCCATCGACAGTTCCTACAAGCAGCGTCAGTTCATTGAGACCGGCGGCTGGGCGACGATGCCGGGAGACGACAGCGCAAGTCGCGGCGCCGCCACGGCATGCGCCAGCGCGCTTGTTGGCTAAACGACATCATGGACTGAATGCCCGGCGAAGCCTTCGAGAAAATTCCCTCGGCGTGCGCAATTCCCGGATTCACAAGCGGCAAGCAGAAGGCGCGACCGCAACAAAGCGCGCCGGACACATGGAGTTTCCAGATGGCCAAGGGTCAAAAGCGAAGCAATCGCGAAATCAGAAAGCCCAAGAAGGAGAAGACGACGGCGGTTGTCGACGCGCCGCTTGCCGGTTCGCTGGTCAGAAGCGCCGGCAACAGCAATATGACGCGTGGCAAGCCGAAAGGCTGAACCCGCCACGCCGTCCTCAGCGGATACTGCGACAGATCGGGCGAGAAAATCCCGGTCTGGCGGTGTTTTGCTCACGACAGTCCCTGCTTCACAAACCAGTGGCATTTCGCGCCACGTTCTCAAGGATCTATTCGGTCATGGCACTAGAATTCCCCAATCAGAGCCGGAGTTATGACAACAACGGCAAACGTGTCCGATTTACCGGCCATGACGGCATGTTCGAAGTGATGTTTTTCGCCAGGGCCGATGCTCTACGCAACCCTGCCGATGGCGAAGAGCCTTATCTCGCCGCTTTCGATGCAGCGCGTGAGAAAATTTACGACGCCGCACGCAGAATCTATCTGAAGGGCCGCAAGGCGGTCTATACCCTGACAGCCTCTGATCTCACTTGAGACGATTTGCCGGATCAGATTTCCTCGGTGACGACATCGAACTGCCGGAGAATGGCGGGACCAAAGGCCGTCGACATCGCCACGTCCGTGGCATCGCGGCCTCTCGCCATCAGGATGCGACCGATGCGCGGCCTGTTATGGCGCGCATCGACCGTATACCAGCGACCGCCGAGATAGACTTCCATCCAGGCGCTGAAATCCATCGGGTTCGGGTCCCTCGGCACGCCGATATCGCCGAGATATCCGGTGCAATAGCGCGCCGGGATATTGAGGCAGCGGCAGAGCGTGATCGCGAGATGGGCATAGTCGCGGCAAACCCCGACACCGTCGGTGAACCCGCCAAAGGCGGTCCGGAACGGGTCAGCCTTCATATAGTCGAATGCGATCCGCTGATGGGTGAAATCCAGGATCGCCTGAACGCGCGGCCATCCGAGCGGCGTATCGGCAAAGGTCCTCCAGGCAAAATCGGCAAGCCGGTCGGTGTCGCAGTAGCGGCTGCCGAGCAGGTAGACCAGCACGTCATCAGGCAGGTCGTTGATCTGGTGCTGAATGGCGCCATAGGGAACAGGATCGGCAAGGCCGTCGTCATAGATTTCGAACGCGGTGGAAATCGTCGTCCTGCCCGGCGGCGCGACGATGCGGTTGCAGGCATTGCCGAAAACGTCGGTATAGGCCGATACATCGATCGGGCGATCGAAGGACAGGACCTGCGCCGTCAGGAGATCCGCCCAGCGGGACGGGAACACATTGAGGGTCAGCAGCATCGGCGTCGGATGTTCGCAGTCGTAGCCGATATGAAAGCCAGCGCGTATCTTCATGTCTTACCTGTCCCTTGCTTTGAGTGATGGGTCGATCACATCTACAGACGTAACGCGGCAGCGCGGCGTTCCGCCCGGTCGAACGGCCGAATAAATCGATCCCGCTTCGCAATATCCTCGCCGGAACGTTGGCGCGTCCGCTATGCAAGCCGCCACGGCGGCGTGGTCAGACCGCTGCGCTTAAATCATTCGGCTGCGTCGTGACATTGACCTGCACTTCCATGCCGTCGAAATCGAGCGCCCCGCCATCATAGCTGCCCGACAGCGGCACCGCCTGGCCAGGGTCGCGGGCGATGCCGACGCGGATGAGATCGCGATTGCCGACAATGCCGTTGGTCGGATCGAACTCCACCCATCCCGCTCCGGGCAGATAGACCTGGCACCAGGCGTGGGTCGAACCGCCGCCCAAGGTCACGGAACCGTCGCGGTCCGGCACATAGATATAGCCGGTCACGAAAGAGGCCGCGAGCCCGAGCGAGCGAGCCGCCTCCATCATCAAGAGCGCGAAGTCGCGGCAGGTGCCGCTGCGAAGCGCAAGCGTTTCGCCGGGCGTCTGGGTGCCGTATTCGCTGCGCCGAACATAGCTGAAACTCTCCCTGATCCCGTTGCACAGCGTCATCAGTACATGGCCGGTGCGCGCCGTATTGCCATAGGGCACGAACCGTTTCGCCCAGCGCCCGACCTCATCGCCGGGGTCGGGATAGTGCCGCGCGATGGTCTTCTCAAGATCGATGGCTTCTTCCGCGTCATAGGAAAAGGGGAAGCCGGATGCCCTGTGGTCCATCTCCAGATCGAGCGGGATGTGCGCCGTGTGATCAACCTCGATCGTGGTCTCGAAGCTGAGTTCCGAGGCGGAAACGCCGACATCGACGAGCGCGACGCAATTGCCGAAGACATCGTGGATCCAGTGAATGCGCGCGTCCTGCGGGCAAACCTTCAGCATGCAGCTCAAGAGCGTCTGGTCGAAACTGTCGCGGGGCCGGAACATCAGCCGGTGACGCCCGAAACCGACCGGCCGTCGATAGCGATAGACCGTGAGATGACGCACCGAAAAGACCGTCATTCAACACCTACCTGCACAGCGGACAGTGCCGCGATACGCCCTTGAGACCGGCCTCTTGCATCACTTCTCGCCGCGCGCGAGCGGGTAATCCGGCGCGTCGTAGAGCATGCGGATCTGCCTGTCGTCGTAGCGGCTTTCGTCAATCTCCAGCACCGATCCCCGAAGCCGGCAGCCTTCCCTCTCTTCCACGGCAAAACGCACCGCGTCCGCAGCGGTCTCAAACCGTTTATAGCGAGGGCTGCGGCTTCCCTTGGCCTTGCGACCGGGATAGAGGGCAGCTTCGACCATATAGTCGAATTCGTTCATGTGTTTAATCCCGTTGGAGAAAAGCCTTTTGGCAAGCCGCGAGACAACTTTTCATTACATCGCGCTGTTCTATCACCTTACACGATAAATCCCACGTAGGTAAGCTTTCGGGTCGTGCCACATGGCGTGGTGTAGCCCGCGGGAGGTCGCCGGCGTTCCGGCAGGGGCGGGTTGGCGAAGACCGATCCGCCGGAAAGATCACAGATGACCGAGGGCATGATGGCTTTGCGCTCGCTCGCTGGGAAGAGCGTCGATGCCGATTCGCGCCGCGCGATGATCCGCTTTGCGGCCGAGAAGCTGATGGCGCGGGACATGAGCGCAAGAAAACGGTGCAAGGAGACGCGCTGGACCATGCCGCCGGCGCGCGCGATCGGTTTCAGCCTCCTCAGCCTTGAACTGCCGATCTGGCGGGCCGCACCGATTGACGTTCGACCAGGCTTACGGGGATGAAATGGTGGGAGGAGGGGACACGCGCCGGGCCGGTGATTGCCTTCAGCGTGGCGCTGGTCAGCGAGGAGAGAGACTGGCGGACGGTGGTCAGCCGGTGCGAGGACCAGTCGGAAATCGGAGCGTCGTCGAATCCGATCACCGAGACATCGCCCGGAACGGACAGGCCAAGCTCATGGCGCGCCGTATTCATCACACCGAGCGCGATTTCGTCGGTCACGCCGAAGATCCCGTCAATGCCGGGCTTTGCGAGCAGGCTGCGCGCAGCTTCGATACCTGTCTCATAATTGTTCCGACCCTGGCTCCACTGGCTGACCGGCACCCGGTTTTCCTCCATCACGGCGATAAAGGCCTCTGCGCGCGCCAGCTTGGCGGAGGTGCGGGATTCCGACACGACAACGGCCACGTTGCGGCAGCCGGCCGCAATCAGCCGCTGTGCGGCAAGCGCGCCGCCGGCAGCCGAATCGGCCTCGATCTGGTCGACAAGGCCTATATTTTCCGGCAGCGGCCGGTTGATGAGAACGAGACGCGTGCCATTGGCCGCGGCGAGCCGCATCAGCGTGTCCGGCACGGCCCCCGACAGCAAGACCACCGTTCGCACCCGGTATTCAAGCAGTTTTGCGAGTGCGTTTTCGACATCGTCCCGCGCACCTGCAAGATTGAGCAGCATGCATTGCAGTCCGTTTTCGTAAAGCGCCGCGGTCAGCGCATCAACCTGCGCCGAGATATAGGGGTTGGAGAGATTCGCCCCGACAAGGCCCACAAGATCGGAGCGTTCCTTGTGCAGCGTGCGCGCGAGGAGGTTGACCCGGTAGCCCAGCTCTTCTGCCGCCTTCATCACCCGGGCTCGGGTCTTCGGCGCAACGCTGGCCCCCTCGGTGAAGGTGCGCGAGACGGCCGAGCGGGAAACCCCGGCCAGACGGGCGACATCGGATGCGGAAACAAATTTCTCGACCATGGCGCACCTATGTCCAGCGCGCCGCGCCAAGCAGATTGCGCAGCCTGACCTCTTCGGCAAGGGCGAGCATCGGCGGCAGGGGATAGCTCTCGTCCAGGCCGCGCAAGGCGCGCAGGTGAGCGAGCGCGGCATCGAAGCCGTCGAAACTGTCGCCCGCGAAGGCGGACAGCCAGAGCGCGATCAACACGACCGAGCGCGAGCGCCCGCCGCGGCAATGGACCAGAACATGGCCCTTGCGATGTTTCGGGTAATGCGGCTTGGCCGGAACATAGCCGCGCATCAGGCCCTCGACGGTGTGGACGGCTGCGGCGAGAAGATGCGGGCTGTTGCCCGCGCCGTCGATCATGCCGAGCTGGTAGCGGCGGACATGCGTGCCATCGGCCAGCCTCAGCGGGCCCGGAAACATGTTGATCGAAACGTTGAGCGTTTCGGTGATCCCGGCTTCAAGCAGGCAGCCTGCGTCTTCCGCCGCCGCGAGATTGCCGAGATAGAGCGTTTTCTCGTGCGGGCCGAAACCTTCGATCACCGGATATAGAAGCGGGCGGACATCCTCGCGCGCTTCGGCTTCGGGAACATGGTCGGGAATGCCGAGGCGTTTTTCCGTCATGGTCTATATCTCCGTCTCGGTTTCCAGTCTTAGCCGCGCACCGAGGGCGCGGGCAAGTTCCGGCGCCATGGCCATGTCGACAAAGGCGGGCAGAACCTGCCGGGAACCGCAGTGCTCGGCAAGCGCGAGGATATCATGCTTGCGCGGGTGGACGTTCCAGGGAAGCCAGACGGCCTCTTCGCGCCCGATCAGGGCCGCTGCCGGCGTGCCGTTCGGGACATGGCTTGAAAAGACGAAGCGGAATCCGCCGCGTTTCAGGAGTTCGGCCGAAAGACCGGCCTCGGCGTTGGATTCCGTCGCGACAATCACCTGGTGAGGCTGCGCGGTTTCGCCATTCACGACCGGAAACCGTTCGCCCGTCGCCGCTTCGACTTCCTCGCCGACCGCCGCGCTGACGTGCACGGCAAGTCCGTGCGAGGCCATCGCCAGCACCATATCCGTGCCACGACCGGCAGCGGGGCAGCACAGCACGGCGCCTCCTCTGGCATAATTGGCCATTGCCGAAATCTGGTCGCCGAGATCCTGTTCGCGGTCACCGTAGGATGCATCGATCAGAAGCGTGGCTGCCTGAGGAGGATAGTCGAAAGGCATGCCTTGCGATTCGAGGCTGATATCCCCGGTGTAGATGAAACCGCCTTTCTCCGTCTCCATGTGGAACCAGACACCGCCAGGCGCATGGCCGCAGCGGCCGGTCGAAAGCTTCAGCCCGTCGACATCGAAAGAGCCTCGCTCGGGAATGGCATGCGCCGTTTCCGGACAAAGGCTGCCGCGAAGGAAATCGAGGGTTCTTTCGGTCGCGAATACCGCCGGGTTTCCGATCTCGCCGAGACGCTCAAGAGAACCGGCGTGATCCTTGTGCGCATGGCTGAGGAAGACAGCATCGACGGCGCCGATCACATCGATGTCGGGATGCTCGCCGGCATCCAGGCCGTCGCCGAAATCGAACAGGATACGTTTGCCGCCCGCCTCGACCAGAGCGATGGCGGCGCTCTTGCGGTTCAGGCCGCTGATCACGTTCAGTCGTGCCAAGGCAGCACTCCCTGCGGAAGCCTTCTTGCGAAGGTGAGACTGACAAGCATCAGCGTGAGGATGACCAGCACCATCAGGCAGCCGACAGCGGCGGCCAGCGTCGACGATCCGGCTTCCTCGAGGAATATGATCATCGGACCGATGGTCTGGGCGCGGGAGGAAACCAGCAGCACCGACGTCTGGATCTCGTTGATCGCCGTCATGAAGACAAGGATGGCCGAGGCCGCGGCGGCCGGGGCGAGGACCGGCAATATGATATCCTTGAGCCTGCGGAAAACCCCGGCGCCAACCACTTGCGCGGCCTCGTCCAGCGAGCGCTCGATCTGTTCAAAGCCGCCCAGGACCGGCTGCAATGCCAATGCCAGAAAGTTGGAGAGATAGGCCGCGAGGATGACCCAGACCGTGCCGTAGAGGCTGGTCCCGAGAACCGGCAATGGCTTCAGGAAAAACAGGATCATGGCGACGCCGATGATGATGCCGGGAAGCGCATAGGCAAGCTGGGAGGAGAGGTAGAGCAGGCGCGGGGCGACGCCCCGACGCCAGCTCAGAAAATAGCCGAGCGCGAGCGAAACGGGAATGAGGATCGCGACAGCGAGGCCCGTCAGCCAAAGACTGGTGAAAAACGCCTCCCGAATGCCTTCGTGATGAAAGAGCGCATTGGAGAAATTCTCGAAGGTCAGCGTCTCCAGATTGAGCGGCTGTCCGTAGCCGCGCACCAGTGCCGAGCCGGCAAGAGCCGAAAGCGGCAGCGCCAGCGCGAACACGAGATAACCCCACGCCAGAGCCGTGACCGGAAGGCGGAAATGCCCGAGCGGGAACTTGAATGGCCTGGAAGCGCCATCGACGCGCTGGTCGCCCATGCGGCTCAGGAAACCGGCAGTGCCCATGCCGAGAATGGTCAGCACGGCCAGCAGCAGGGCCAGAAGCGCCATGTCGTTGAGCGCCGACGGACCATAGGAATTCAGCTGCCGGTAGATGAGCGTGATCAGGGTCGGAACGCGGGCTGGTATGCCGAGCATTGCCTGGATGCCGAAATTGCCGATCGATGAGACGAAGGCAAGCGCTGCTCCGGCGAAGATGCCGCCGCGGATCAGTGGCAGGATGACGCCAAGCGTCGCTCTCAAGGGTGTGGCGCCGACTGCGCGGGCCGCTTCCACCAGATCAGCGGGAACGCGGCGCAGGTTGGCCCGAACGGCCAGAAAGACCAGCGGTGCATTGTAGAGGCCGAGCAGAAGGACGATGCCGCCGGCAGAATAGAGCGGATGGCGCATGCCGGGCTGAAGCGAGAAACCCAACAGGTTCATCACCGGGCTTGCCGGCGAAAAGGCCTGAACCCAGGCGAGCGCGATGACTTGCGGGGGGATCATCAGCGGCAGCACGAATCCGAACACCCAGGCAGTCCGTCCGCGCATGTCACTGGCGCCGACGAGAAGTGCAGCGATCGTTCCGGCGACCGTGGCAAGCGCGGTGGCTGAAAGCGAAATCCAGATCGTGTTGACCGTCGCTTCGAACACGCGGCGGCCACCCAGAACATCGGCTATGCGATCGAGCTCGAAACCCGTGCCCGTGACGAATGCGGCGTAAACGAGCCGTCCGAGCGGCAGAATTGACAGGATGCCGACAAACAGCGCCAGCACCAGCATCAGCGTGCGCTCATTGCGCAGCAGGCTGCCAAGAGTGGAGAGCGTCCATATCGGACGCTCTCCCGTCGTTGCGGTTGATACGGACATTGCGGTTACAGGCCGAAGATATCGGCGAACTGCTCGCGCACCTGTTCGTTGCTTTCGACGGCTTCATCGACATCATAGCCGATCAGCTTCATCGAGGAGAGATCGGGATAGCCTTCCGGCGCGGCGACGCCCGGCAGGAGCGGGATATTGCCCTGGGCGGAGACCAGTTCCTGGCCTTCCTTCGAGAGCAGGAAATCGACGAATTTTTTGGCGGCTTCCTCGTGTTCAGTCGTACTCATGATGGCGACCGGCTCGCCGATGAAGGAAACGCCTTCCTTGGGCGCGATGTAGTCGACGGGCGAACCGTCGGCCTTGGCGCGCAGCGTGTTGGCGTCGACGATGATGGCATATTTGGCCATGCCGGAGGCGACGGCCTTTGTTGCCGGACCGTTGCCGCCCTCGGGCACGATGTCGAGGTCGTTCAGGCCTTCATAGAAGTCCCAACCGATTTCCGGCGTGTTGATCAGCGCATGCAGGTGGTTGAGGGCGGCGCCCGAATAGAGCGGGCTCGGAACCGCGATCATGCCGCGATTGTCTTCGACCAGAAGGTCGTTCCAGCTTTCGACCGGCTCGGCGATCTCGGTATTGTAGGCGATGCCCGTGGTGATCGCCTTGGTGCCGAAGAAGGTCATGTCCTTGTCGTAGGCAGCCTTGTCATAGCCTTCGACGGGCGCTTCCGGATAGGCCATCAGGTGACCGTCGGCCTTCAGCGTTCCAAGGTTGATCGGATCGGCAACCAGCAGCACGTCGGGCTGGATGTTGCCGGCTTCGATTTCCGCACGCATCACGTTCATCAGCGCGGAGGTGCCATTGCGGGTCCAGTTGACCTTGATATCCGGGTTGGCGGCCTCAAAAGCGTCGACCGTTTCCTGGGCCTGTTCGGGCGGCTGGCTGGTGTAGAGCGTGATGGTTTCCTCGGCGTGTGCCGCCGAGAAGGCAAGCGTGCTGACGGTTGCAAGGGCAAGCAGGGAGAGTTTCATCGGGGATTTCCTCGATTGTTGGGTGCTAGGCATGTTCGGTTTGCAGGTCCGGAAGGACCCAGCCGTCTGCAAGCGTGACGGCTACGCGCTGCCCGGCTTCGATGCGCGCCGGGGCAGGGACGTTCATGAAAAGGGTTTGGTCGTCCGGACCGATCGAAAGCTCGACCCGCAATATGTCGCCGCGATAGGTGACGCGGCGGATGGTGGCGGCAAGGCCGCCTGTGTCGGTCAGCTGCAGGTCGCCCGGGTGAAAGGCAATCCGCGCTTCGTCGCGGGGCATTGCCGAAGGCCGGTTGCGCACCCGCACCTGTTCACCGAAGAAGCGGGCGAAACCATAACCGCTGCGATCGGGCCGGAAATCCGCGATCGGCGCGATCTGGCCTTCTCCGATGAAGGTCGCGACCATGTCATTTGCCGGCTGGCTGTAGAGTTCGGAAGGGCTGGCGAACTGGCTGATCCTGCCATTGTCCATCACGGCGACTCGGTCAGCAAGCGCAAGGGCCTCGGACTGGTCATGGGTGATGTAGAACATCGTTGCGCCCGACGCCTTATGGAAGCGGGCAAACTCTTCCTCCATCTCGCCGCGCAGATGGACATCCAGATTGGCAAGCGGTTCATCGAGCAGCACGAGCCCGGCATCCATCGCAAGGCAGCGGGCAAGCGCCACGCGCTGACGCTGCCCTCCCGAAAGCGCGGCCGGCCGGCGGTCCGCGAATTCCGTCAACCCGACCGTCTCGAGAACACGGGCCGTGCGCGCCGCGCGTTCGCCGCGCCCCAGCCCCTTGATCCTGAGGCCATAGGCGACGTTGCCGGAGACGGTCATGTGCGGCCATAACGCATAGTTCTGAAAGACGACGCCGATGCCGCGCTCCTCGGGCGGGACATGACGCCCCTCGCCGGAAAGCAGCGCATCGCCGACCCGGATTGCGCCGCGGTCGATCGGCTCGAAGCCGGCCAGCGCGCGCAGCAGAGTGGTCTTGCCGCACCCGGACGGGCCGAGCACCGCCACGAACTCGCCCGAGCGGATGGACAGCGAGATCCCGCGCAATACGCTGGTTTTGCCGAAAGACTTGTCGACGGTCTCGATTTCGATGGCGCTCATGCGTGTTGATCCGACGTGTCGGTCGCAGGCCGGATATCCGGCCAATGACCATGGTAGAGGCGTTTTTGCACTGCTGTGCAATCTTCGCCGCCATCAATGCACCGGGCATGTGACAGTTCTGTTTCAGTGCGTTTTCGGTTTTATGAAGATTTGCTTTTCGGGGGCGCGCCGCGAACCAAGACCTTGCCGGAAACGTCCGCATCGAGGCCTTGTGCTGACTGCCCGGTTCCGAGCCGGCGACCGCCACACAGGCACTTCGTTGCCGATGATCCGACCTGAAATCTCCGACACGGGCCGCTGCTTTGCGTTGCTGCGTTCGGAAAACCGGCGAGAGCTCCGCAAAGCAGAAATGAAGGAGAGGAATTTGTGTTCCTCAACCTGGCAAACACGCCCACGCACGGTCCACCGCGTCAGGTCAGATTCAGGTATAGTCCGCTTGGCTCTATCGTCTCGATGCCGGCATAGGGGCTTGCGTGCACCGTCAGCAGCCAGAGGCTTGTTGTGGCCGCAAGCACGTAGAGGAATATCGCTATACTCCCCGCGCGCGTTCTGTCTGCGTGCGTCACGGCGATCGTAAGGGACGTCAAGATCGTCAGCGTCAGGAGCATGTACCATTTATACTGATTGATGGTGGTGCTGGCGATGGCGAGGCGCACATCGCGCGTTTCCTGCAGGTCGTTGAAAATGGCAACGGTCTGATTGATGATCGGAGCGGGCGCATCGCCCTCGGCGATATCCATGATGATGATGCGTATTTTCTGAAGAGCCTGCTCGACCGAAGCCGCCGGATGAAGGTTTCCGTTGGCGCCCCATTCGTCCGAGATCACCTTTTCACGATAGAATTCCATCGCTGTCTCAAGGTCAGGCCTGTTCAGGACCTCGGCTTCGGCGTTTCCGATCAGTCGATTGATCGCGGATCGCTCCGAGGTGAGCTCCTGGTCGGCCTTTGCGTGCAGCGTCCAGATGTCGGCAGCAACGAAGCCGAGAGACAGAGCCCAGGATGTCGCAATCGTTCCAATGAAGGCGCCCAGCGGAATGACGAGAGCATCGGTGCGCGCAAATCGGGCAAACAGGAGCAGAACCCAATAGGTCACGGCGAACAAGGCAAGACCGAAGACCAGAAACAGCAGGATTGAGGGAACCAGTGCCAGGTTCAGAAAATACGACATTGAAATCCATTTCGGGAAAAATACGGATCACGCTCTCCTGAAAATAGAGTTGCCCGGTTAAAGATCTGGTTACCGAGACGCTCATGTGCCGGCACCGAACCGCACGCCAATCGCTGTTTCTGTGGAACCGCAGAGATCCACCTGGCTTCTATGATGGTAACTGCTTACAAAAGACGATGATGCAAGTGGAATCGGCTTACAGGTCGCCGGACCGGGGGGAACACATTGAAAGAATATATTCTTGCATGCGCTTTTTCTCTATGCGTTCCGCAGGTTCTCCATGCGGCCGACAGTGCCACCGCACCCCCGGATGCCTCCGCGGCGAATGCATCTGACTGGGCTCTTCAGATCACTCCCTATCTGTGGGCAACCGGCGTCAAGGGGAAGGTTTCTCCCTTCGGCGTCGGGCCGACCGTGAATATCGACCGCTCTTTTTCCGAGGGGCGGGACGGGCTGAATATTGCCGGATTTGTCAATGTCTGGGGCCGCCACGATCGTTTCGTTCTCTCTGCGGACATGATGTATACGGATACGAGTGACGAGGACACATACAGGTTTCCGGGCACTTCGCTGCTGCCGCCGTTTGAAGCGAACGGCAAACTCAATACCAGGCAGTTCATGGCCACCGTGCAGGGCGGATACCGCGTTGTTGATACGCCCGCCTTTACGTTCGACGCTTTGGCCGGCTTACGTCTGTGGCATATCTCCAACGAAATCACGGCCAGCGGTCTCGGAAGATCAGTCAGCTATGACGAGAGCTTCGGCTGGGTTGATCCCGTTGTCGGCGCCCGTGTGTTTTTCAACCTGACGGACCGGTTATCGGTTCAGGCCCAGGCCGATATCGGCGGCTTTGACGTTAATTCCGATCTGACCTGGTCTTTCCTCTCGACGGCGAACTATACGTTGAGCGAGCACCTGTCATTTTCGGCAGGCTACAAGATCGTCGACACCGACTACGAAAAAGGCGGTCATGTCTATGACACGAGGCTGAGCGGGCCGGTTGTGGGAATTACCTACCGGTTCTGACCGGTATCGGCTTGGTCGCGAACATCCGCGATTGAAACGTTAAGCCCGTGGCGAACGGAATGATCCGGCCACCACACGGACTGCGGTGGCCGGCACGTTTCAGTTGACCGGCTCGAACTGGAAAGGTTCGGCGGGTTTGAATTCAGCCGAAACTTCGCCCGACTTGAGCTCGATCATGTCAACGCCCAGATCCAGCATCCGCACGCCGGCGTCTGCCGAGAAATCGAGTTTGTTCAGGTCGACCCAGAAGAGGTTCGGCGAAATCGCTGATTCAACATAAAAAAACTTGTCTTTGTGATCCGCGACGACCCTCCAGCGCGTGGTCGAAAGGTTCGGCGCGTCCGGTGTGTTGATGCCATAGGGAACAGACGCGTTGCGGATCACACTCATGGCGGCGGCCGCCGCGATGCGCGGTTCATCCGACTGGACCACCATGTCGATATAGGTGTCGGCACGGGTAAAACGATCGGGAGAACGGGTTGTACCGGGCAGCGACTCACGCGGATTGACGTCCTGCCAGTACCTTTTGATCGCCAGTTGCTGATCGTAGGGCGGATCGTTTGTCATCGTGCGGTATTCCGGGCCGTGATGGATGACCAGTTCGCCGT
Organism: Martelella sp. AD-3; assembly: GCF_001578105.1. Lineage (GTDB taxonomy): Bacteria > Pseudomonadota > Alphaproteobacteria > Rhizobiales > Rhizobiaceae > Martelella. The sequence continues at coordinate 2,021,021 of NZ_CP014275.1, forward strand.
CCAGCCATTCCAGTATGGCGTTGTCGCCGCTGGCGTCCGAGAGGGAAAGATGAACCTTCGCCAGGCGGCCGGGCTGATCGGGAACGTCGGCGGTCACGACGTCGAAAGGATTGGCTTCGATATCGGCCACCGCTTCGGCAACGCTGCCGTAATTGTCCAGGAAATACTGCGCCCAGATCGACAGCGATATCTCGGGCGTGGTTCCGTCATTCTTGGGGTATTCGGACGCCACCAGCCAGAGCATGTTGGCCACCAGGCCAGCTTCGTTCATGCCGTCGACGGTGGAGAAATCATAGCCGGAAACAATCATGCTGCCGTATTTCGAGGTCCAGGTCAGCGAATTCTCGCCCGCCTCGCCATTTCGCTCCATGCCGCGCGGGAACACCCACAGGTTGGAAAGCATCGGCAGGCTCCAGTCCATGGAGCGCGCCGTCAGGATGCGATCCTCAGGGCCATGATAGACAACACGCGTGCAGGCATCGGCGATCGGCGCCGCGGCCACCGAAAGCGCGGCGGCCAGTGTCAGGCTGCGCCAAAGCGATCTGTTTGCTTTCAAAATCATCCCTCCGGTTTTGTACAGCGGTCACCCTTTGAATCTCAGGGAGGCAACCGGCCGAACCAGCTTGGATGGTCGCGAGCGGGTTGGTCAAGGTTAAGTGACGACAAACACATCGCAATTCACCTGAAACTGAAGTTTGCCTGTTCTGTCAGGCAGGCTATCCCGGCGTGGAATGGGGCCTGCACTGTTCCGGCTGCAGCCGGTCAGAGATTGTAGTAGAACGGCGCCAGAAGAGCGAACGCGACGGCGATGATGACCACGAGCGGAAGGCCGCCGCGCACGAAATCCGCGAAGCTGTAATGCCCTGGTCCCATGACCATAAGGTTGGTCTGGTAGCTGATCGGCGTGGCGAACGAACAGTTAGCCGCATAGATCACCGCGGCGGCAAATGCCAGCGGCGGCGCGCCGATCTGGTGGGCCATGTTGAGGGCGATCGGCATGAACAGCGCGGCCGCCGCATTGTTCGACAGAATGTTGGTCATGATCGCGACCGTGACGAACAGGATTGTGATCGCGATCACCGCCGAGGAGCCGCCGGCCAGCGCAATCCTTCTCGAACTCCATCAGATGGATCGGGTTGTCGTCCAGTTCCGCATAGATCAGCCGCGGCGAGCCGATCCGTCCTTTTTCGACCGCATCGAAGATGGTGCGCACGGAATCGCTGAAAATATTGCTCGGCGCCGCGTAAAGCCGGACCCCATGGGCGGCAGCCAGCTCAAACAGTTCCCGCGATTGCGCCAGGTCAGTGGTCAGCGGCTTTTCGGAGTAGACATGCTTGCCCCGCATCAGGGCTTTCTTGGAGACTTCGAAATGCGAACCGATATTGGTCAGATTGACGACGGCATCAATGTCAGGGTCGTCAAGCAGGGCTTCGTAGCTGTCATATGTCCTGAAACCGTAATAATCCGAGACTTTGCGCATCCGCTCGGGTTTGACATCGAAAACGCCAGCAATCTGCAGTTCGGGATGCGCTCGGATGGTCTTCATGTAAATATCGAACACGAATCCACAACCTACGAAAGCAATATTCATGCCCTTGATCGACTCCACGAAATATGTCTGAAATAGTTTTAAAGTAATATTTTTGCACAAACTCAGCGGGCCAAATTGCGGCCCGTTTCCGAGTGCGGATATTGCGGTCCGGCTGCGCAGATGTCAAGCCGAACGCCTGTCCCGGTCGCCGCCGCGCCGATGAGGCGTGCCGTCCCCAAGCGCCGCGCGCTGTCGTCCACAGGTCGTTTTCGCCGTATCATCTGCCCGGGATGGAAAAACGCTCCGGACAGCGGCTATCATCGTCGTTGAATTGGTCGCATGCCGGGTCTGGCGGAATCATGCGACCGGCGAAGAGGAGGGGATCCGCGCAGTGGTTTCGAGCAGTTCAGGGATTGATCGCACCGGCATCTGGCTGAAGGGGGACTGGCACCTTCACTCCCGGCACAGCAGCGATTCGACCAACAATCCGGTCGAAAAGATCATCGGTTTTGCCGAGCGCCACGGATTCGACTACCTGACGATCACGGATCATGATGTGCATGTGGGCGGCGATGTCGCCGGTCATACCTGGTCCGATCCGGCCTATCGCTCCGACCGGCTGCTTCTGCTCTATGGCGCAGAGCTCACCGCGCCGCGCGGTCACGTGAACCTGCTGGCCACGACGCCCTATGACCACCAGCGCTTTTTCGACCACCGCAACGACCGGGACTGGGACCTCGCGGCCCTGAAGCGGGAAAGCGCCGTCCACTGGTCGGCGAACCATCCCGTCACCAGCAACCACTACGGCTTTTCCTTTGATCTTGCCGATTCCATCGAGGTCTGGAACGGGCCGATGTGGCCGAAGAACGCGGCCAATGTCCGCGTCTGGGACAATATGCTCCTGTCCGGGCGGATGATCGGCGCGCGCGGCGGCTCGGATGCCCATCACGGTGTCCCGGACCGGCCGGAACTCGCCAGCCAATGGACGCCGGAAGCCACGATGAACTATGTGGGAACACCGACGACCTGGGTTTTTGCCCGGGAGCGCAGCGGCGACGCGCTGCTCGAGGCGCTTGTGGCCGGCCGGGCATGCGTGTGCGCCAACCCGTTCAATCCGCGCGTCGAACTTGTCGCCGATGCAGGCGGCGGCGCCGAGATGATGATGGGCGACAATGCCAAAGCCGAAGGCCAGCCGGTCTCGTTCGAGGTTCGTCTGTCCGGGGGCGGACCGGAAGGCGCGGCCTATTCGGTCAGGATCATCAAGAACAGGGAGATCTACGCGACCCTTGCCGTCGACCCCAAGACCCGCACGGCGCGATTTACCGACACGCCTGCGGCGGGCGAACGGAGCTACTATCGCGCGGAGATTGACGGGCCGCAGGCCGTCTATGCCGAAGTGCCGGATTCGATGGCGCTTTCCGCCGACAAGGTCGCGCTTTCGAACCCGCTCTATTTTAACTACGACCCGTCATTCTGACCTGCAGAAACAGGTCCTTTTCCGTCAAACGGACACTATCGCTTCCGGGTTGAAGCCGGGCGGCAACGGCTCCGGTCGTTCGATCGCGATGTTTTCCAGGCGCAGGTCCTCGACGTTGCATGCAAAGACCGCCGGCATGCCGCCGGGGTAATCGACAAGGCCGATCACCCGGCCGTCGGCGTCTTTGCGCCAGGCATTGGCGCGGCCTTCCGTTCCGGGGGCGCCCGCAAGGTCGGCGGGCGTCGGACGGAGATCGTAGCAGCGCGCCGTTCCGTGGACGCCCGGCCTCTGGTCGAGCGCCACAGTGCGGATCTCGATGTTCTCGATGTCGCCCTTACGTTCGGAATAGAGGTTGATCGCGCCTTCCATCGAGCCCGTGATGTTTTCGATGATGACGCCGCTGATCTTGCCTGCGGGCCTTGTTTCCGGACGGCGGTCGACAAGATTGATCGTCAGCGCTTCGCCCGAGCCCCAGAACCCGGGCGGCGTCTCGCGGCAATCGAGGCTGATATCCGAGAAACGGATATTCTCGACCGCTCCGCCATCGCGGGAGAAGATGCCGAGGCCGCGATTGGAGGTGGTCACTTCGCAATTCCTGAAGCTGATATCGCGGAAGTCGCCGAAGGACTCGGTTCCGATTTTCAGCGCGCAGGAATGCGAGCGCACGCGACAGTCGGCGACCTCGATCCGTTCGCATGCGCCGACGACCGTTCCGTCCGGCCGGCACGAGGTCTTCAGCACAATGCCGTCGTCGGCGGTGGAGATGTCGCAGCGAGAGACCGTTACGTCGCGGCAGCCGTCGAGCACGATCCCGTCCGTGTTCGGCATGTTGAGGGCGTTTTCGACCCGGACGTCGTTGATCGAAAGCGCCGTGCAGTTGACGAAGTGAAGCGTCCACATCGGCGAATCGATTACGCTGAAGTGCGACAGGCTGACATTGGTACAACTGTCGAGGACCAGCAGGCGGGGGCGGCGCGTTGCGGGCGTGAGCGTTCCCATCTCCGCGTCCTCGCCCGTTGCAAAATGCGTTCCGCCGCAGACGATGCGTCCCTTCCCGGTGATCGCGATGTTGCGGGCATGCGCAGCGGAGATCATCGCCCGGTCGCTGTCCTCGGCGATGACGCGCACAGGATGGGCGGCATAGGCGTCATAGTCCGGCAGAAACTGCAGCACGGCGCCATCCTCAAGCCGCAGTTCGACGTTTGAAATCAGTTCCAGGCCACCGCAAATATGGGTTCCGGCCTCCAGGATAACGACAAGCTGTGTGCTTGCAGCGGTGTGAATGGCGCGCTGGATGCGGGTCGTGGCGTCGCCGCCGGCCGCCGGAATACGAATTTCCTGCACTGACTACTCCCAAAAAAAATTTCATGACTCTCAACGCATTCAGGGAGTCAGAACTGGACAAGAGCGAAATTATTTGCAATTTTCAACCGAAATTTCTACCAATAATGCAAAAAAGAAAAGCAATGGCAGTGTAAAAAATTTCATTGCCTTGCGGGGATGGAGGACATTCTGGCCAACTATTCGAAGATCTTTCATCTCGTGGAACTGCTTTCGGAGCGGATCTTCACGCCGACGGATACCACCGTCGATCTCCTCTACCGCCAGGCGCCGCCTGCGGCGCGGGCGCGCATGCTGGAAGGGCCGCATGATGACTGGTCGCCGGTGACGCCGGACACCGTCTGGGGCGAGCCGCAGAGCTATTTCTGGTTTGCTGGCAGCGTGCTTGTACCCGATGCCCTTGAGGGCAAGCGGGTCTGCCTCGGCATCGAGGCGATGTTCGGGCGGGTGATGGGGCGCTCCGATCCGCAATGTCTCGTGCGCGTCAATGGCGAGATCGTCCAGGGCGCGGACTATAACCACCGCGAGATTCTTCTGACTGCCAGGGCGCGCGGCGGCGAGCGTTTCGACATCATGATCGAGGCCGGCACGATCGAGGACCGACGCCAGCTTGGTTTTGCCGGCCGGCTCCTTGTCCACGACCTTGAGGCCGAAGCGCTCTATTACGACCTGCGCGCGCCGCTCGATGTCGCCAAACATCTCGACATCAACGACCATCGCCGGGATTTTATCCTGAAAACCGTCTACCAAGCGATCAACGCGGTGGATTTCAGGCCCGGAAATCTCGCGCGCTTTGCCGAAAGCCTTAAGGCGGCAAGCGCGATCGCGGAGCGGATCTATAAGGCCGGCGATACCGAAATCGCCCCGCACATCACCGTCACCGGTCACACCCATATCGATGTCGCCTGGCTCTGGCGCATTCGCGAAACGCGGCAGAAGATGGCGCGCTCGATGGCGACGGCGCTCTCTCTGATGCGGGACTATCCGGAATACCGGTTCATGTACAATCAGGGCCTGCTGCTCGATTATCTGGAACAGGACTATCCGGCGCTTTTCGCCGGGATCAGGGAGCAGCACCGCGAGGGCAGGTTCGAGATCGAGGGCGCTCTGTGGCTCGAGCCAGACGCCAATATCACCTCCGGCGAATCGCTGGTCCGGCATGTGCTGCGCGGGGTCCGTTACCACGTCGAGAAATTCGGCGTTCGGCCGCGTATCCTGTGGCTGCCGGATACGTTCGGCTACTCCGCCGCCATTCCGCAGATCATGAAGCTCGCCGGGCTGACGGTCTTCGTTACCCACAAATTGTCCTGGAACGATACCAACCGCATGCCGGGCGAGGTGTTTTTCTGGCAGGGGATCGACGGCACGCGCGCGCCGACCTATTTCCTGACCACCCAACCGGCCGACAGCACCTCCATCGGCACCACTTATTGTCCGGACCTGAAGGCGAGCCATGTGATGGGCGCCTGGCGGCGCTATGCCCAGAAGGAGACCAATGACGAATTGTTCCTCGTCTACGGCTTCGGCGACGGCGGCGGCGGGCCGACGCGGGAAATGCTGGAGCATATCCGCCGGATGGAGCGCGGTATCCCGGGCTGCCCGCGCGTGTCACAGGGCTTCATGGGGCCGGTGCTCGAACGGATCGTCGGGCGAATGCATGAAAGCCCGAAGGAATATCCGGTCTGGGTCGGGGAGCTTTATCTCGAATTCCATCGCGGGACCTTCACCTCCGTCGCCAAGGTGAAGCGCAACAACCGGCGGGCCGAGGCCATGCTCCGGGAGCTGGAAGCGCTTGCGAGCCTTGCGTGGTTCTCGGCTGGCATCGATTATCCCGAGGCCGAGCTTGCCGCGCTTTGGGACATCGCGCTGCTCAACCAGTTTCACGATATTCTTCCCGGATCCTCGATCGGGCTTGTGTTTGACGACAGCGATGAGGACTACGCGACCTTTTTCGCCCGTGCGGAGGCGTTGCGGCGGCGCCTTGCGTCCTGCGTCGCGGGCGAGGGCGAGACGCTCCTGGTCAACGCGTTTGGAAGGCCGAGAGGCGGTCTGGTCAGGCTCGCTTCCGAGGCCCCCCTCCGGCTTGGCGATCGCAGCTCGCAGGTCCTGGTGTCGGCGGATGGCACGCTTTCGCAGGCGGTTCCCGTCGATGCCATTCCGGGGCTTGGCGCGGTGCGCCTGACGCTGGCCGCGTCACCCGAACCGGCGGCGGGCGACGGCGGGCTCGCGGTCACGCCGAACCGGCTCGAGAACGCGTTCCTGCGCGCCGAATTCGACGCCGGCGGACGTCTCGTTTCGCTGGTCGACAAGAAGAGCGGGCGCGAGTGCCTGACAGGCGTTGCCAACCGGTTGCAGGCCTACCGGGACTTTCCGGAACAGTTCGATGCATGGGATATCGACCGCACCTTCGAGGATCAGGTCTTCGAGATCGACGGGCTGGTGAAGGCCGATGTCGTCGAGACCGGTCCGTATCGCGCGGCCCTGCGCTTCGAATGGCGCTACGAGGCCTCGCGCATCGTTGAGGTCGTTTCACTCGAGGCGGAGAGCCGGGCGCTGGAGTTCGACAGTTTCATCGACTGGCGCGAGCACAACACGATGGTGAAGGCCGCCTTTCCGCTGGCCGTTCGCACCGCGGATTGCGATGCCGAGATCCAGTTCGGTCATGTCACCCGGCCCACCCATGCCAACACGAGCTGGGATCAGGCGCGGTTCGAGAGCCCGATGCATCGCTGGGTCTCGCTTTGCGAAGATGGCTTCGGCGTTGCGCTGCTCAATGACTGCAAATATGGCTATGACGCCCGCGACACGACGATCCGGCTGACGCTGCTGCGGTCGCCGACCTATCCCTGGCCCGAGGCGGATCAGGGCGAGCACCGGTTCCGCTATGCCATCATGCCGCATGACGGGCTCGGCTCCGTTTCCCTCGCGGCCGAGGCCTTCAATCACCCTTTGATGCCGGTCGCAGGCAGCGGCGATGGTTCCACAGCAAAGCTGACGCCGCCCTTCTCCGTCGACAACGACGCGATCGCCGTCGAATCGGTCAAGCGCGCCGAGGATGGTCGCGGACTGGTGGTGCGGCTCTGGGAGCGGCGCGGCGCGCGCCAGAACGCACGGTTGACGCTTGATACAGCCGTCAAAAAGGCGAGGGAAGTCGACCTGCTGGAGGAACCCGTTGTCGACCTCTGCCCCGAAGCGGGTATTCTGGCGCTTGGTTTTGCTCCGTTCGAGATCAAGACTCTGAAGCTGGAGCGGGAATGAGAGAGCACGCCGAGGGGAGATGATATGGCCAAGGGCGACAAAGTCGGCATGCGCGAGGTCTCCGAGCGCGCCGGCGTGGCGATTTCGACCGTTTCGCATGTGATGAACGGCACGGCGCCGATTTCGGAGGAAGTGCGCGAGCGCGTGCTGGACGCCGCCCGGGACCTCGGTTATCTGGCGCGGCGCTCCGCCAGGGCTTCAATCAATGCGGTCAACAGGGCGCTTCTCGCCGTGCCGGAAGACGCCCTGCCGGACAGCGACGTCAATCTCGTGTCGTGGACGATCCTCAATGCCCTGACGCGCGACTGCGAGGCGCGCGGGGTGCGCCTGGTGCCGCACACGCTGCGCCGCGACGACCCTGTGGACCGCGTCGGCGCGGAGGCCCGCGCCGCCAGGGCGGACGGGATCATCGTCATCAATGATGATCGCAGCGCGCTTCTCGACGCGATCGGACGATCGGGGATTCCGGCCGTGCTGATCAACGGCGAAGACCCGAACATGCATATCGACAGCGTGACGCCGGGCAATCGCTTCGCCGCCCTGAAGGCGACGCGGCTCATCCTGGACAAAGGACATCGCAGGGTCGTCCATCTGACGTGGTCTGGCCGCAAGACGGTGGAGCGCCGGCTTGACGGGTTTCTCGACGCATTCCGCGATCGCGGCCTGCCGCTTTCCGACGCGCTCGTCATCAGGGCGGAGGGGTTCGAGCCGCGGCACGGCGAGGCGGCGGTGAAAGCCTGGCTTGAGGCCCATCCCGACCGCGACGGCGCGACCGCGCTGTTCTGCGCCGCCGACAATCTCGCTTTCGGCGCCATGCGCGCGCTGAAACAGGCCGGGCTCCGCGTGCCGGAAGATCTGTCCGTCATGGGGTTCGACGGCGTGGCGCTCGGCGAACTCCACAGCCCGCCGCTCACGACCGTCAGCGTGCCGCTCGAGCAGTTCGGGCGCGCGGCGCTCGATCTTCTGGAAGCGCGCGCGAAGAGCGGGCAGGGGCCGCGCGCCGCCCACCGCGTGGAACTCGGCTGCGATCTTGTTCTGCGCGAAAGCATATCGCCGCCGGCGGCTCAACCGTTTCAGAACATTGAATAAAAAAATTTTCATGAACTGAAATGGAACGCATTTCACTTTCATGGAATTTTTTTATTGATAATTGCCGCATTTCCTTGCTAAAAAGATGTAGAAATTGGGGTGAGGCTGGCAAGTCGAGGGTTTGCTGTGCCATTTCATGTTTCGATGGGAGGATGCCAATGCAAAAAATTTTACGAACCGGTACGCTTACGCTTGCCCTTCTGGCAAGCGTTGCCATTCCGCAGGCCGCCAATGCCTTTCAGGAATCGCCGATGCTGAAAGCCATGGTTGAGGCGGGCGAGCTTCCGCCGGTCGATGAGCGTCTGCCGACGAACCCGACCGTGGTCGATGCCGTCGAGGTTGGCGAATATGGCGGTGTCTGGCACCGCGCCTATCGCGGTCCCGGCGATCGCTGGGGGCCGACCAAGCTGCTGGAAGAGCGCGTCCTGAAATATGTGCCCGACGCGGACGGCAACATCACGCTGGTGCCCGCCTATATCGAGAGCTACTCGGTCAACGAAGATTCCACTGAATTCACCTTTACCCTGCTTGAGGGGCTGAAATGGTCCGACGGCGCGCCGGTGACCACCGAAGATGTCGAATTCTGGTACAAGGATGTCTTCCTCAACAAGGCGCTGACGCCGACGATCGATCCGACCTTCTCGCCGGGCGGCGAGCCGATGAAGCTCGAGGTCAAAGATGACCGCACCTTCACCGTCAGTTTCGCCCAGCCCTATGTCTACTTCCTCAATATCCTGGCGAAGGATTCGACCGGCGAGCCAAGCCTGGACCGCCCGTCCTTCCTGTTTCCGAAACACTATCTGAGCCAGTATAACGACCATTACGCCAGCGCTGAGGATCTCTCCAAGGCGGCAGAGGAATTCGGCGTCCAGCGCTGGAGCGATCTCTGGGGCTCGAAGGGACCGGTCACCTCATGGTGGCAGAATCCGGACCTGCCGGTCATCACCGCCTGGAAGATCGAGACGCCCGCGCCGGGCAATGTCGTCACCATGGTGCGCAACCCCTATTACTGGGCCGTCGACCAGGAGGGCAACCAGCTTCCCTATATCGACCGCATTGAGCATCGCCTTTTCGAGGCGGCGGACTCGTTCAATCTGATGATCGTTCAGGGCCAGATCGACATGCAGATGCGCTACGTCAATTCGAGCGACTTCACCTTCTACAAGGAGAACGAGGAGAAGGGTGGTTACCATGTCGGCACATGGAAATCGGCCAATGTCTGGTCGTTCGTGCCGAACCTCAATGTACAGGACGAACAGCTGAACAAGCTTTTCTCCGACAAGGACTTCCGCCACGCGCTCTCCGTCGGGATCGATCGCGAAACGATCAACGAACTCGGCTTTGCCGGTCTCGGCGAGGCCCGCTCGGTATCCCCGATCTCCGGCTCGCCCTATTTCAATCCCGAATGGGAAACGCACTGGACGGAATATGACCCCGACCTTGCCAACGAGCTTCTGGACAAGATCGGCCTGAGCGAGCGCGACGACGACGATTTCCGCCTGCTTCCGAACGGCAAGCGGCTGCAGATCGTGGTCGAGGCCTATCAGGATTTTGCGGCGCCGATACTGGAGATCGCCGCCGACTATTATCGCGATATCGGCATCGAGCTGTTGCCGCGCATCATCGACCGCACCCAGTGGGACGACAACCGCGACAATAACAACTTCCAGATCCAGTACACGCCCGTCGACCGCCTCTCGGTCGTCTCCGCCGACCCGCGCAACATCATGGGCAATGACAGCTACGCCCAGCAATATTACGCCTGGTACGAGACCGACGGCGAAGCCGGTATCGAGCCGCCGCAGGAGGCCGTGATCCGGCAGATCTGGGCGGATTGGGAGAAGGCCTCCGTCGCCGGATCCATGGAAGAAGCCGATGCCGCGCTCAACAGCATGATCGGCGCCTTCGTCGACGAAGGCTATGTCATCGGTCTGGTCGGCGAGGTTTCCATCCCGGTCATCGTGAAGAACGACTTCATGAATGTCCGCAACGGGCTTGTCGAAGACGACATCACGCGCGGCGTGGGCCTCGGTCAGACCCAGCAGTTCTGGATCGACCAGAACAAGCAGTAACCGACAGGCAAAGCTCCCTCCCGAGCAAGGGTTCCGCGAGAATGCGGAGCCGGCCGGCCGCCCGTTTGTCCGCGGGCGGCCGGTGGGTGGCAATGCGGAGAGCAGACGATGGCAAACTTCCTCTGGCGACGGCTTCTATGGGCGATTCCAACCCTGATCGTCGTTTCCTTCATATCCTTCATCATCATTCAGCTTCCGCCGGGCGATTATGTCACCGCCTATGCTGCCGAGCTTCGCAACAGCGGTGAATACATCACCGCCGCCCAGGAAGATGCAATCCGCACGCAACTGGGACTGAACGATCCGATTCTCGTGCAATATGTGCGCTGGATCGGCAACATCCTTCTCCACGGCGATTTCGGCCAGTCCTTCCACTGGAACGCGCCGGTCTCCGAACTGATCTGGGGACGCCTGGCGCTGACGCTGTTGCTCTCCTCGCTGTCCCTGGTGTTCACCTGGATCATCGCCATCCCGATCGGCGTCTATTCGGCCCAGCGGCAGTATTCGATCCTGGACTATGTCTTCACCGTGTTCGGTTTTCTCGGCAAGGGCATTCCCGATTTCCTGCTGGCGCTGATCCTGATGTGGATCGGATTTGCCTGGCTCAACATCGATGTCGGCGGCCTGATCTCGCCGCGTTTCGAAGGCGCGCCGCTGTCGCTGGCGAAGATCGGCAACATCCTGGAACATGTCTGGATCCCGATCGTGGTGCTGGCGACCGGCGGCGCGGCCGGCCTCATCCGGGTGATGCGGGCCAATATGCTGGACGAACTCGGCAAGCCATACGTGGAAACGGCCTATGCACAGGGGCTTTCCGAGCGCCAGGTGGTCTGGGGCTATCCGGTGCGCGTCGCGCTCAATCCGTTCATCTCGACGGTCGGCTGGGCGTTGCCGGCGCTCTTTTCCGGCGACGTCATCACCGCCGTCGTGCTCAACCTGCCGACCACGGGACCGCTGATGCTGCAGGCGCTGAAGATGCAGGACATGTATCTCGCCGGCGCCTTTATCCTCATCCTCAGCGTCTTCACCGTCATCGGCACGCTGCTCTCCGACATTCTTCTTGCGTGGTCCGACCCGCGCATCCGTTACGCGTGAGGCCTTCATGACCTACGAGACTTCCGTTTACGCAGAAGAAAACGAACTGGCGACGGCCGAACAGGGCATCTACACCGCCAACTCCTGGAAGCTGATGTGGTGGCGCTTCCGCCAGCACCGGCTCGCGCTCGTGTCCTTGATCTTTCTGGTGTTTGCCTATCTCGTCGCGATCTTCGCAGAGATCGTCGCGCCCTATGCGCCCGATTCCATCGAGCGGCTGGAAACCTTCGTGCCGCCGCAGATGGTCCGCGTCATTCATGACGGCGAACTGACGCGCCCCTTCGTCTATGAGCTGAAGCGCACCCGGGATCCGGAGACGGCGCGCGTCACCTATGTCGTGGACAAGTCCAAGCCGCTGCCGATCAGGTTCTTCGTGCATGGCGAGAAATACAGGTTCTGGGGCATCTGGAAGGCCGACCTGCATCTCTTCGGCATCGATGCCCGCCGCCAGAAGGTCAATCTTCTGGGCACGGACTCCCTTGGGAGGGATCTGTTCTCGCGCCTCGTCTACGGCGCGCGCGTGACCCTGTCGGCCGGCTTGATCGGCGTGTTCTTCGCCTTCGTGCTCGGCCTCTTCTTCGGCTCCATCTCGGGCTATTACGGCGGCTTCATCGACACGGCGATCCAGCGCATGATGGAGTTCATCCGCTCCGTGCCGACGATTCCGCTCTGGATGGGGCTTGCGGCGGCCCTGCCGATCGCCTGGAACCCGCTCTTCGTCTATGTGCTGATCACCCTCATTCTGGCGCTGATCGGCTGGACGCATCTCGCCCGCGTCGTGCGCGGCCGATTCCTCTCGCTGAAATCCGAGGACTACGTGATGGCCGCCCGCCTTGCCGGCGCCTCGGAATACCGGGTGATCACCAAACATATGCTGCCGGCCATGACCTCCTATATCATCGCGGCGATGACGCTCGCCGTGCCGGAGATGATTCTCGGCGAGACGGCGCTGTCCTTCCTCGGTCTCGGCCTCAGGCCCCCCGTCGTCTCCTGGGGCGTGCTTCTGCAGGATGCGCAGAACCTCCGTTCCATCTCGCTCGCCCCCTGGCTGCTTGCGCCCGGACTTGCCGTGGTCGCGGTCGTGCTGGCCTTCAATTTCCTCGGTGACGGCCTGCGTGACGCGGCCGACCCCTACGGACAATAGGTTTTTCCATGCTGGACAAGACGAACAACAAAATGCCTCCGGAGCGGCTCCTGCAACTCGACGGCGTCGAGGTCGCCTTCAAGACCCGCGACGGGCTGGTGAAGGCTGTCGACGGCGTCAACTATCATGTCGATCGCGGCGAGGTGCTGGGCATCGTCGGCGAGAGCGGTTCCGGCAAGTCGGTCACGGTCAGGGCGATCATGCGGTTGCTCGCCAGGAATGCCGAGGAAGGCGAGGGGGAGATCCGCTTCAATCCGGACGGAGACACGGAATACCGGCTCGACGGGCTGAGACGCGACAGCCGGCTGATGCGGCAGTTGCGGGGCGGACGGATCGGCATGGTCTTCCAGGAGCCGATGACGGCGCTTTCGCCCGTGCATTCGATCGGTACCCAGATCATGCGCACCGTCATGCTGCATCGTCGCGTCGGAAAGGAGGAGGCGCGCGCGCGCGCGATCGATCTCCTGGCGCGCGTGCAGCTTCCCCAGCCGGAACGCCTCGTTGACAGCTACCCGCACCAGCTTTCCGGCGGCATGCGTCAGCGCGCCATGATCGCGCTCGCGCTCTCCTGCGATCCGGCGCTTCTGATCGCCGACGAGCCGACCACGGCGCTTGACGTCACCACCGAGGCACAGATCCTCGAGCTACTGAAATCGCTTCAGCAGGAACTCGGCATGGCGATCGTCTTCATCACCCACAATTTCGGGGTGGTCGCCGACATCGCCGACCGGGTGGCGGTGATGTATCTCGGCCGCGTGGTGGAGACGGGGCTTGTCGATGACATCTTCTACAATCCGCAGCACCCTTACACGCGGGCGCTGCTCGGGTCCATTCCGCGTCTCGGCCAGAAGAAACAGAGACGGCTGAGCGTTATCAAGGGCTCGGTGCCCGACCCCTACAACATTCCCTCCGGCTGCGTGTTTCACACCCGCTGCGATTACGCCGATCCATCGGTCTGTTCCGTCAGAACGCCGCCGCGCGTGGCTTTCGATCGCGGACAGGAGGCGCTGTGTCACTTTGCCGGAAACCTGCCGGAGGCCGGACAATGAGCGACGCCAGCAGTAAGACCCTTTCCATGCCCGACGATGTCCTGATCTCCGTGCGCGGGCTGAAAAAACATTTCACCGTCAAGGGCGGGAAGAAGGGGCGCGAGCTGAAGGTACTGCGCGCCGTGAATGACGTCAGCTTCGACATCCGCAAGGGCGAGACCTTCGGCCTCGTCGGCGAAAGCGGCTCGGGCAAATCCACCGTCGCCCGGCTGATCCTGCGCGCCTATACCCTGACCGGCGGCCAGATCCTGTTTCGCGAACATGACGGGCAGGTGATCGATATCTCGTCGATGAGCGACAAGGAGTTGCGACCGGTGCGGCGCGAGATGCAGATGATCTTCCAGGATCCCTATTCCTCGCTCAATCCGCGCATGACGCTGCTTGATCTGATCGGCGAGCCGATGGTGGTTCATGGTTATTCCAAGGACCAGATCGCCAAACGGGTGGGGGAGCTTCTGTCCTTCGTCGGCCTGAGACCCGAATACGCGACGCGTTATCCTCATGCCTTCTCCGGCGGCCAGCGCCAGAGGATCGGCATTGCCCGTGCGCTGGCGCTTTCGCCGGCTTTCATCGCGGCCGACGAGGCCGTCTCGGCGCTCGATGTGTCGGTCGCTGCCCAGAACATCAATCTCCTGCAGGACCTGCAGGAGCAGTTCAATCTCACCTATCTGTTCATCACTCATGATCTCGGCATGGTCGAGCACATCTCCGACCGGATCGCGGTGATGTATCTCGGTGAGATCGTCGAACTCGGGGAGACCGACCGACTGTTCTCCCGTCCGCGCCATCCCTATACGGAAGCGCTTCTGGGCGCCGTGCCGCAGCCCGATCCGCGCAAGCGTTCGTCGGAGAGGCGCGGCGTGCTCAAGGGCGAGGTGCCGGATGCCTCCGACCCGCCCTCGGGCTGCGCCTTTCACCCGCGCTGCGCCTATGCGACGGAGCGCTGCGCCGCCGAGAAGCCGGAGCTTCGTGAGGTCGATGGCCGTGCGGTACGCTGCCATTACGCCGAAACGCTGACGCTTCGGGGCGTCGCAGACGGGGCGGAGGCATGACCCTGTTTTCCGTTGCCGATCCCGCGCCGCCTGCGGGCGTGCGCGACGCGGACTTCGCGCTTGCCGAACGGCATCGCCCGGCGCTGATGCTGGATCATGCGGAACCGGCGCCGCCGCTGGCGATGGGTTACAGCGTGGTCCGGGAGGCTCAAAAGTCTCCGTCGTCGAAATATCGGCTGATGCCGCCTGAAGGCGGGGCCGTGATCGAATATGCGATCTGGCACGACTGGGATATCCAGCATCTCTACGACCTCGAGCATGTCTGGGTCCATATCGACCGGCAGGGGAACGTCGTCCGGGTCGAGGGTTCGATGCATGGCATGCGGGTCTCTATCGATGACGGCAGCGGTCTGCCGGAAATGCGCAACGGCCGGCCGGTGCTTTATGTGGAGCCGGGCAAGCATGCGCTCTGGGGCGTTGACCGGATCATGCGGTTCATGGGCGGTTCGAAAATTGCGCAGATGTGCGGCCGCGAGGCCGGCACAGGCGGCATTCATGCCGGCAACGCATTTGCCGAGGCCGGCGCCTGGAGCGCTTCAGCCAGGGAACACCGTTTGGCAAGGCTCGCCATGAAACGCGCCGCCTTTGTCCCGCGCTTCGCATTCGCGGCGGCCGAAGAACCGGTCCTCATGCCGTGGAAAACGCTTGAGGCCTGGATCCCCGCACGGATGAGGGCGCTGATTGCAGCGCTTCCCGGGAGGGTGCCGCATCTCTCCGCCGTGTTTCTCGATTGCGGCGACACGCTGATCGACGAGGCGACCGAGGTCAAGAAGCCCGGCAGCGAAGTGGTAACCGAGGCGGACGAAATTCCCTTCGCCATGGACGCGGTTCGCACGCTCCACGGGCTCGGTTACAGGTTGGCGCTGGTCGCCGACGGCCCGCGCGAGACCTTCGAGAACATGCTGAAGCCGCGCGGGATCTGGGACTTGATGGAATGTCACGCGATTTCGGGCGATGTCGGCCAGAACAAGCCATCGCCGAAGATGTTTTCCGCAGCCCTTGCCGGCCTTGGTCTCGGCGACGGCGAGCGGTCCCGCATCGTCATGGTCGGCAACAATCTTGCCCGCGACATTCGCGGCGCGAATGATTTCGGCCTGATCAGTCTCTTTGTCGGCTGGTCGCAGCGGCGCACGCACGAGCCTGTAGATGCCTCGGAAGAGCCGCATTTCCGCATCGACCGGCTCGACCAACTGGTTTCGAGGATCGAGGCCATCGAACTTTGCCTGCCTGTCCGGGAGAATGCCAATGTCTGAACGCGCGCGCTTTGTCACTCATACGGGCGAGACCGTCACGGCGTTCGCCCTGGGGCGGCTGGAGGCGGGTTATTATCCCGGCACGGTGACGCGCGGGGTGGACAATGTCGACTACAAGTTCGTCAACGGCTTTGTCGATGTCGGCGAATTGCCGTGCCGGACCGCTGTTCGCGCCGAAATCGCCGGCCGCAAGGTTGCGCTCGATGATGATTTCGAGATTGTCTCGACCAATCTTCCGGGCTTCAATCGCAGGCTGGAATTCTCCGGCTTCTGGCACCGTCCGACGCGGCTTTCCCGCTGGGTCCGCACCCGGCTCGTTCCGCCGGAAGGCGGAGACTTCCGCTTCCGCCTTGCCACCTGCGGCGGCGTCCACGTCTTTGTCGACGGCCGGAAAATCGCTGCCTTCGAGCCCTATACGCGCAATGCGGCAGAGGAGACGGAAATCGTCCTGCCGCTTGCAGCCGGCGGCTCCGATCTGGTCATGCTGGTGGAGGAGATCGCCGAGCGCGACACCAACTATTTCGTCGAGCTGACCTGGCTCGGCAAGGGGTCGCTCGCGGCAGAAGTGTCCGGCAACGCCGATGGCGAAACGCTCGAAATGCTGATGGCGCTTGCCCGCGACATTCGTCCGGCCCGCGTCGCCTTCGGCGAAGGCGATGAACTCCGTCTTGTCGTCGACCAACCTGCGGCGGCGGCCGTCACAATCGAGGCGAAGGTGCACCAGAGCGTCCACATGCGCCATCTGCCGCCACTGTTCGAGGCCGTATCGACGCTTGCGGCTGGCGGGAAGGAGGCGGCCTTTGCGCTGCCCGCCGATCTTCCCGATGGCTATCACGAGCTGGACATTCTGTTCTCGCACGGCGAGAGCCGCATCAGCCGCACCATTGCCTTCGCGCTTCTGCGGGATGAGAGGCCGCAGCGTCTGACCGGCGATCTCGACGCGCGCAAGCGGGCGGGGCTTTCCTGGCTCGCGGAGCACGGCGAACTCAGGATCGGGCGCGTTCTGGCCCGCCTTGCGCTCGGCCTCGATCTCGACGAGGGCGACCGCGCGGCGCTCGAGGACACGCTCGATGCCATCGATACGCGGCGGGACTGCTCGGACTTCGTCATCGTCCCGCTGCTGTGGATCTATGCCGATCATCGCGAGGCGCTGCCGCCTTCACTGCGAACGCGCATCGAGGTGGCCATTCTCGGTTATCGTTACTGGATGGACGAGCCGGGCAACGACACGATGTGGTTCTGGAGCGAAAACCACGTTCTGTGCTTCCATGTCGCGGAGCTGATCGCCGGCGGACTGTTCGCGGAAAATGTCTTTGCCAATTCCGGCATGAGCGGCCGCGCGCATGCGGCCCTCGCGGAAAAGCGTCTCGAGCGCTGGTTCGATGCCGTCGAGGATCATGGTCTCGCCGAATGGAACTCGGCGGCCTATTACCCGATCGATTTCATCGGCCTTCTGGCGCTGCAACGCTTTGCCGGCGAGAGGCTCAGGGCGCGGGCCGAGACGATCCTCGACCGGCTGTTTTCCATGATCGCGCTGCATACGCTCAACGGCGTCTCCGCCGGGTCGATGGGCAGGGCCTATGACAAGGAGCTGCGCGCCGGGCCGTTGTCGGAACTCGCGCCCTTTGCGACAATCGCGTTCGGAACCGGCTGGCTCAATCGCGGCGTGGCGGCGCTGCCGATGTTCTGCGCCGGCGCTTACGTTCCGCCGAAGGGGATTGAGCAGTTCGTCGACCCGCCCGAAGGCCGGGCAATCTCCGCCCATTACGTGCAGGGCTACGGCCGGGCGGCCCGGCTTGCGCTTTACAAGACCGCGGGCGTGCAGCTTTCCGCGAGCATCGATGCGTCGCCCGGTGCAAAAGGCCACCAGCAGCACCTCATCGACGTGCAGGCTGCCGGTCATCCCATTGCCCGCGTCTGGGTCAATCACCCGGGCGCGGACGACCCCTGGGGCACGGACAGGCCGTCCTACTGGGCGGGCAACGGCGTCATGCCGCGCGTCGGCCAGCACCGGAACTGCTGCCTGTTCCTAAGCGACCTCGGCGAAACCCCGCGCCTAGCCTTCACCCACGCCTACGCGCCACTTTCCGTTTTCGACGATCACATCGCTGGAACCGACTTCCTGGTGCTGCGCTCGGCGGAAAGCTTCATAGCGTTGAAGGCGACGGGACCGATCGAGCCGGTCGGCGAAGGACCGGGGGCGGGCATCGAGCATCGCGTCCGGGGAAACCGCAGCGGCTGGGCGATCATGGTCGGCGCCCTTGGCGGCCGGGATCTGACCGAGCTTGCCGCGATGGCCGAAGAAACGAGCCTCCGCCTTTCGGACGATCCTCCGAACCTCTTCTGCGAGGGACCGCTCACGCCCGCGCTTCGTCTCGATTATCGCGACGGCCTTTTCGTCGAGGGGCGGCACGCGCCTTTTCCGACCGCGTCGCAAACGCCTGAAATCGCCTGGCTCACAGCTTTCGCCGTGCCGGCCTCGAACTGAAAAGACAAGAACAATGCACCACGACAGACAGGAACTTCTCGGCTATCTCGAAAACGTCGCCACCGGCCTATCCCGGATCAGAGGCATCAACGAAACAGCGCCGATCACCGAAGGCACGTTCTCGATCCAGTTTGACGAGTGGGACTGGGAAATCGGAGTCGGCGTCTACGGGCTTTACCGCCATGCCTGCCAGACCGGCGACCTGGACCTGATCGGCGCGCTTGCCGACTGGTATGAGTGGCAGATTTCGCGCGGCCTGCCGCCGCGCCAGGTCAATTCCACGGCGCCGATGCTGGCGCTCTCCTTCCTTATCGACGATGTCGACCGGCCCGAATGGGAGGCGCTGGTCAAGGACTGGGCCGAATGGCTGATGACGGGGCTTGCCCGCACCGAGGACGCCGGTTTCCAGCACGTGGTCAAGGAGCGGATGAATGACGGCGAATTGTGGGATGACACGCTGTTCATGACATGCCTGTTCCTCGCGCGCGCCGGCAAGCGCTTCGACCGGCCCGACTGGGTGGAGGAGGCGGTCTACCAGTTCATGATCCACACCCGCTATCTCGGCGACGCGAAGAGCGGCCTCTGGTATCACGGCTGGACTTTCAATGGTCGCCACAACTTCGCCAATGCGCTCTGGGCGCGCGGCAATTCCTGGATCACCATCGCCATCCCGGAACTGTTTTCGATCGTGGAAAGTCTGCCGCCGGCAACGCATCGCTATCTGACGAATGTTCTGTCGTCTCAGGTATCGGCGCTCGCTGAATTGCAGAATGAGGAGGGCTTTTTCTACACCCTTCTCGACGACCCCTCGGCGCCGATCGAGGCATCGGCGACCGCCGGCATCGCCTATGGCATCTCCCGAGGCATTTCGCTCGGCATCCTGCCGCGGACGTTCCGCCCAGTTGCCGACAAGGCGTTTCGCGCCGTTCTCGGCTGCATCGGCGATGACGGCATCGTGGCGCATGTCTCCGACGGCACGCCGATGGGCCACACGCTCGACTTCTATCGCCGTATTCCCGATATCCCTGCGCCCTATGGCCAGGCGCTGACCATGCTGATGCTGGTTGACGCGCTGGCGCTGTCGGCCGAAACGGAACGCTCGCGAGTCTCGTGATCGCTTGCCGCAACAGGTCGCTCCGGTTCGTCTGTCGGGCTTGCGCTCGACGCGGCTGCGGCATGGGATGAATTTATGGCCGTCCTGATCCCGGACAATTCTCATAAGTTAGGTAAGAAAGTTTGCCTATCTATTAGAAAATAAATTATAATGTTGCATCTCCTCTGATGCTTTCGTCCAGCGCATTTCGTCCCAAGGTTCAGTCCGGCCGGTGAAGATCCGAAAAAAACATTTCGGCAAATCCGTCGCTGGATATATGAATGGCGCCTCTGACAAACGGAGGAGAAAATGGCCGCGAGACTGTCCGTCAACCTCAATGCGATCGCCCAGCTGCGCAACCGCCGGGATTTGCCCTGGCCGAGTGTGCGCCATCTCGGCAGGATCGCGCTGGACGCCGGCGCCTATGGACTGACGGTTCATCCCCGGCCCGATCAGCGCCATATCCGTTTTTCAGATCTTCCGGTTATCCGCGCCCTGATCGATGACGAGTTTCCGCAGGCGGAATTCAATATCGAAGGCTTTCCGAGCGATCATTTCATCGGGCTTTGCCTCGAGAGCGAACCGGAACAGGTGACCCTGGTGCCGGACGACCCTGCGCAGTCGACCTCCGATCACGGCTGGGACTTCATCGCCGGTCGCGATCTTCTGAAGCGCACCGTCGCGCGGCTGAAGAAGAAGAGGATCCGCGTTTCGCTGTTTGCCGATGGCGATGCGGGCAGGGCGCAGCTTGAGGCAGCGCGCGACAGCGGTGCAGACCGGATCGAGCTCTACACAGGGCCTTATGGCGGCGCCTATGACCTGCCGGAACAGCAGAAGGCGATTGCCGCGCAACTCGGCGAAACCGCCGCCATCGCTCTTGAACTCGGCCTCGGCGTCAATGCCGGGCACGACCTGACGGTCGGCAACCTGCCGCTGCTGGCGAGCCATATTCCGCATCTCTGCGAAGTGTCGATCGGCCACGGCCTGACCGCCGACGCGCTGGAATACGGCATGGCGGAGACCGTCCGCCGGTTCCGCCGCGCCTGCGGGGAACACGTCTGAACCGGGCGACGGCTGCGTGCCCGGCCGAAACCGGGCATGCTGATGGGCTTGGCCAACCGCTCTAGAAAGCGGCCTTGTTTTCCTCGAAGAAGGCACGCAACGAACGCGGCTTCCTGCCGGTAAGCCGCTCGAAGTCGTCATTGACGATATCGAAGCCGCCGGCGCGGATGTTTTCGTCGGTGCTGACGGAAAGGTCGACGACGAAGGGCGGCAGACCTGCCGCGGCGAGGCCTTCGCGCAGGGACTCGCTGCTGATGTGATCGACCTTCAGCGGCTTGCCGGTGATCTCGCTTGCAAGCGCGGCGATGTCCTCAACCGTGCGGCTTTCACCGTCGTTCAGCGTCAGAATGCTGTTCTCGTCGCTGTCGGACAGAAGCGCCGCCGCGATGGCGCGGGCGCAATCCTCGTGGCCGATGAAGGATTGCTTGCCGTTGCCTGCGGCGCTCGCCCAAACGCCCTGCGAGAAGGCGTGCGGAAGGCTCATCAGCAGGTTCTCCTGGTACCAGCTGTTGCGCAGGATGGTGTAGGCAAGGCCGCTTGCGATGACGGCTTTTTCGGAGCCCAGATGGTCGGGCGCGAAGCTGATTTTCGAGTGTTCGGGATCCGGCAGCGAGGTGTAGACGAGGTGTTCGGCCCCCGCCTTTTTGGCCGCCTCCACGGCGGCGGCGTGCTGGGCCACCCGGTCGGAGCCGGGATCGATCGCGTCGGTTGAGATGATGGCAATGCGCGCCGCGCCTGCAAAGGCGTCATCCAGTGTGGCGGGATCATTGAAATCGGCCTCGCGCACGACTACGCCTTTCTTCGCATAGTCCGCCAGCTTTTCGACCGTGCGCGTTGTGGCGATAATCTGATTGGCCGCCTTTCCCGAGGCCAGCAGAATATCCAGCGTCTCGCGCCCAAGCTTGCCCGAGGCGCCCGTCACCAGAATCGTGTTGTCCGTCATGATCTGTCCTTTCATCATGCCCGATAGAGATATGGTCTCGAAACGAGACTGAGCTTCATGTATGGATCGTCCGGCGATTGTAAAGAAGGCATCATTTTGTGCCGGGGTTACATCCCTGTGCCTGCAGACGGGAGTTTTGATCGATGGACAAGAGTGGCGGCGAGCGGATGGAGGCTCTTCTGGGAGCGGGAGACTTTGAGTCCTGTCCCGTGCGGGACGTGCTCGCCCGTGTCTCCGGCAAGTGGAGCACGCTTCTGCTTCTGGCGCTCAGCGATGGTCCGCGGCGGTTTTCCGAACTGAAGCGTTTTGCCCCCGATATTTCACAGCGCATGCTGACGAAGTCCCTGACCGATCTCCGGCGGGACGGATATATCACCCGCAAGGTCTATCCGACGCAGCCGCCGCAGGTGGAATATGCATTGACGGAAGAGGGGACCTCGTTTCTTGCCGCCTGGCAGGGCGTCGTCGTCTGGGCCAGGGAAAACCGCGACCGCGTCCACGCGGCAAGGAGGCGTTTCGACGCCGAAGCGAGCGGGGACTGATCAAAAGCAGACACCCCGGCGCAGGGGAATGCCGGGGTGCCTGTTGGAGGTCGTTTGGAAGATATACCGCCTTAACGACGGCGATGTCATTCTTGTTCCCCGATATGGTTAATTTTCGCGCGTTTTCAATCCAGACGGCGAATGAAAACGGCGAAAGCAGGGAAACCTGCCGTCAGCGCCATGCATGAACGGGGCCAGACGCAATGCCGGGCGCGGCATCCGGCTGGCTTCGCAAACCGTGCCTCTCGATGCGGGCACTGAGCCGGTCAGGGGCGAAGGCCGCAGGGGATGGCGCGGTCGATGATCATTGACAAATATGATTATTATACTCAAGAAAAGGGACTGTGTTCCCCAGATCCCGGATTCTCCTGATGCCTTTCAGACTTCTTGCCGCCGCGCTCTTCGTCCTTTGTCTTGCTGCAGGCGGACTTGCACGGGCCGAAAACACGATCGAACACGCGATGGGCACAACAGAGGTGCCGTCAGAGCCCCGGCGGGTGGTCACATTGACCAATGAAACCACCGAGGCCGCCCTGGCCGTCGGCGTCAGGCCGGTCGGCGCGACGCGCTCCTGGTACGGCGATCCCTGGTACCCGCATCTTGGCGACAGGCTTTCCGACACGGCAGACCTCGGTACGGAGCTTGCCGTGAATGTTGAGCTGGTCGCGGCGCTTGAGCCCGATCTCATCATCGGCAGCCGCAAGCGGGATGAGGAAATCTACGGTCAGCTCTCGGCCATTGCGCCGACGGTCTTCGTGGAAGGCCTTGGCGCCTGGAAGGACAATCTCGCCTTTGTGGCGCGCGCCCTCAATCGGCAGGCGGAAGGCGAGGCCGCGCTCGCGTCTTATGAGAACCGCGTGAAAGCACTGCGCGGCGGGCTTGGGGAACACGCCGGGGAGCGCG
Source organism: Martelella sp. AD-3 (assembly GCF_001578105.1). GTDB lineage: Bacteria > Pseudomonadota > Alphaproteobacteria > Rhizobiales > Rhizobiaceae > Martelella. The sequence goes on from NZ_CP014275.1 coordinate 2,044,413, forward strand.
TTTCCGTGGTCCGTTTCGTGCCCGGCCAGACCTATCTCTATCTGCGGGGAAGCTTTCTGGGTCATGTGCTGGCCGATGTCGGCTTCTCCCGTCCCGTGCAGCAGCAGGGCGATGGACTTTCCATCGCGGTCGGGCGTGAAAGCATCCCTGATATGGATGGCGACCGGATATTCTGGCTGACCTATGACAGAGGCGACGGCAAGGGCGAGGAGGCGGCTGCCGCTTTCCTCTCCGACCCCTTGTGGGCACGCCTGCCGGCAGTCCGGGACGGCCGGGTAAGCGAGGTGGATGACGGCGTCTGGGCGACGGCGGGCGGTTGGTTTGCCGCGCAGGCCATGCTGGATGACCTTGCCGATATCTACGCTGTGTCGCTGCCGCCGGTATCAGGCGAAGGTAGCAAGCCTTAACACTTGCAGCGCCGAAGCCGGCGGCCGCGGCCTTATTTCGCCGTTCCGCGACGGGTGAAGGGCACGATCACGGGTATTTCCTCGCCCGGCAGCGACAGAATGCGGCAGTCGATGTTGAATACGCGGCTGATCAGTGATTCTGTCAGTACCTCGCCTGTCCGCCCCTGGGCAGCGATCCTGCCGTCTTTGAACAGGACGACATGGTCGGCATAGCGCAGTGCGTGGTTGAGGTCGTGCAGAACGATGACAAAACTGCGTTTTTCCCGCCGGTTCAGCATCCGCAGGAGATCAAGAATTTCCAGCGCATGCGCGATATCGAGATGATTGGTCGGCTCGTCGAGGAAGATGCGGGGGGCATCCTGCGCAAGCGTCATCGCGATCCACGCGCGCTGTAGCTGTCCGCCGGAAAGCTGGCCGAGACTGCGCGCGCGCAAGGCCGTCACCCCCGTCGTCTCCAGCGCGCGGTCAATGGCCCGGCCGTCTTCGGCAGACGGCGCGGAAAAACGGCTGCGCCGGGCATAGCGGCCAAGCATGACGAGATCTTCGACCGTCATGTCCGGCGGCGCCTCGGGTGATTGGCTGAGCATGGCGATCTCCCGGGCAAGCTCCCGCGACGTCCAGTGGGAAAGCGGGCGCCCGGCCACGCTGACATTGCCGGATTGCGGCATATGGAGCGCCCGCAGAACCTTCAACGCGGTGGATTTTCCGCTGCCATTCGGCCCGCAGAAGGCGATGATCTCTTCCTCGGGCAAGGTGAGGTCGATGTTGTCGAGCGCGCTGAACCCGTCATAACTGGCTGAGAGCGCGGAAAGGGTTGCGAGCGTATCAGCCATTGCGGACTTGCCTCCGTAAGATGAGTAAGAGGAACAGCGGCGCCCCGATCAGCGCGGTCACGGCGCCGGCCGGAAGCTCCAGTGGACTGGCGATCGTTCGGGCAAACGTGTCCGCGGCAAGCACCAGGATGCCGCCGATGAGTGCGCTGCCCAGAAGGTAACCCGACTTGAACTGGCCATGGAACAGCCGCGCGGCATGCGGCGCGATCAGCCCGATGAAACTGATGGCTCCGACCTGCGAGATCGCAAGGGCGGTCAGCAACACCGAGAGCACCAGAAGCCCGATCCGGTGACGGTTGACCTGCAATCCCGTCGTGATCGCCGTTTGCCGGTCAAGGACGATCTGCCGCAACGGAAGGCGCATGAGAATGAGGACCGGAACGCTGAGCGCGAGCCCCGCGGCCACGACGCCGACATCCATCCAGTGGGCGGCATTGACCGACCCGGTGATCCATTGCAGAGCCTGGCTTGCGCGATAGACCGGACCGACGATCATCATCAGCGTGACGCAGGCCTTGGCGAGCGCGGCAAGGGCGATGCCATAGAGAATGAGACGGACCGGATCGTTGCGGGCCCGGTCGGCCACGGTCAGCAGGCCGACGAGAAACGCGAAGGCAAACGCGCCGGCGACGGCCGCCAGCGGCTGCCAGTGGATCGAAACCGTCAGCACGTTAGCCTCGTCGGAGAAAAACCACAGGAAGGTAACCACGCCGAGTGCGGCGCCATCGGTCACACCGAGAATGGAGGGGGCGGCCATGGGGTTGCGCAACGCCCGTTGCAGGATCGCGCCGGACAGACCAAGCGCCATGCCGGCAAGCGTGGCCAGCGCAACGCGTGGCAACCGGAGCGTCCACACGATGATCTCGTCGGTCCGGCTGCCATTGCCGAGAAGCGCGGCGGCAACCCTTGAAGGCCCGATGAAGCTCGAGCCGAGCCCGGTCGCGACAACCAGGCTGCCGGCCAGGATCACGAGCAGTGCGGCTATAAGGAGCGGACCGGTCTTCACACGCCGACCCCGCGCAACCGTTTTGTTCTCAGCAGGTGGATCAGGAACGGCACGCCGACAAAGGCCAGCACCGCGCCGATGGGCGCTTCGCCCGGTGCCACGATCAGCCGCGCCAGAATATCGGCAATGACGGCAATGATCGCGCCGGTCAGCATGGCCAGCAGCGACAGGCCCAGGAAACCCGGGCGGTCCGCTGTCAGACGACGGGTGATATGCGGTGCGATAAGGCCGAGAAAGGCCACCGGACCGGACATGGCGACGGCGCCGGCGGAAAGCAGGGCCGCCAGCGTCAGCGCCGAAAGGCGCGTGCGGGCCACATCGACGCCGATACCGCTGGCGCTCTGATCGTCGAGCTGCAGCGCATCGATGGAGGTCGAAAGGGCGGCTGCGCCGATGAAGGCGATCGCCAGCGCGCCGATTCCGATAGAAAGGAGCGGCAGGGGCCGGTCGGCGAAGCCGCCGGAAAGCCAGAACAGCAGGGTCTCGAGCGCTGTCTCGTCGATGAGCAGGACAAGCTGCGTAAGCGAGGCCAGCATTGCCGTGACCGTGACCCCGACAAGAAGTATTCCCGTCGGCCCAGCGGCTGGTCCGAGCGCGCCCGAAAGCCCGAATACCAGGGCTGCCGCCGCAAGCGCCCCGCCAATTGCCAGAAGCCCGATCCCGGCGATCGAAACGGCGCCCAGAAGCACGAGGCCACAGGCAACCGCGAAGGCGGCTCCCGCATTGACGCCAAGAAGGCCGGGCTCGGCAAGGGGATTACGCGTAACGGTCTGCATGAACAGACCTGAGAGCGAGAGCGCGGCGCCGGTCAGGACCGCGTTGAGCGTGCGCGGAAGCCGCAATGTCCGGATTATGATTTCGGAGGAACCCTCCGCGCCGGCAAAAAGCGCCTGCCATACCGTGGCCGACCCATAGATGTGGACGCCGAGATGCAGGCTGGCAATCACGGCGATCAGCAATGTCAGCAGGAGCAGCAGCAAGGTGCGTATCACGACGTTCCATCCTTCCGGGGACGATTTGACATTGCGGAGTGCGACGGTCAACTTTAAAACAAAATATGAATGTAATAGTCAACTTGAGGAATCCGATGCCGTCCTTGACCAAACTCGCCGCGCTTGCGGCTTTCGCGGTAGGGCTCTGCTCTACGCCTCTTTCCGCGCGCGATGTGAAGGATGCGATGGGGACGGTGACCGTGCCCGACAATCCGCAGCGTGTGGTGGTTCTCACAAACGAGGGCACCGAAGCCGCGCTTGCCCTTGGCGTGCGGCCTGTCGGCGCCGTCAACTCCTGGCGCGGCGATCCGTGGTGGGATCATATCGATGACCAGATGGGCACGGCCGTTCCCGTCGGCACGGAAAGCGCGGTGAACCTCGAAATGGTCGCGGCACTCGAGCCGGACCTCATCCTCGCCAACCGGCAGCGCCAGGAGGAGGCGTACCCGCAGCTCAGCGCCATCGCGCCGACGGTGATGTCCGGGGAATTGCGCGGTGACTGGAAGGTGAATTTCAGGCTCTATGCCGATGCGCTGGGGCTTGCTGACAAGGGCGCCGCGGAAATCGCGGCCTATGACGAGGCGGTCGCCGATCTCAGGGACAGGCTTGGCGATGCCGTTGACGAGAAGGTATCGGTCATACGCTTCCTGCCCGGCCAGATCCGTATCTATCAGCTCGACAGTTTTTCCGGCGTGCTGCTGAAGGATATCGGTTTTGACCGGCCCGAGAACCAGAATGTCGATGCCTTCGCCATCCGCACCGGAAAGGAAAGCATTCCCGACATGGATGGCGACCGCATCTTCTATTTTACCTGGGAGACCGGAAACGGCGAGGGCGAGGCGATGGAGAAGGACGTGCTCGGCGATCCGCTCTGGCGGTCGCTTTCGGCCGTCCAGGCAGGCAGGGTTCACGCCGTTTCAGATGCAGTCTGGAACACCGCGGGCGGCATCATCGCCGCGCGGCTGATGCTTGCGGATATCGCCCGCATCTACGGCGTGCAATAGAGCGGTTCCGCCTTTCACGGAAACGCGTAACCGCCCGCAGCCCTGCGAATCGCGGCGGCGACTACTCCTCGCCGCGCTCGGCCTGTCGCTCGACGATCGCGAGGGAGGAGCGGGCTTCCTGAAGCAGCGGCTCCAGGTCCTCGCCGCGCTCGCTGGCCTTCGTGCGGCTTTCCAGTTCCGTGATGATGTCCTTGAGGCGCTGTCTGCGATCCTCCACGGGGTCGCCTCCGAAGGTCTGGGCTGAGATCTGGCGCGTGGTGATTTCCTCGGCGACGCTTTCGACGTCGCCTTCGCCGCCGACAGGGGAATCAAGAGGGTCGGCCTTACCGTCTTTTGGGCCGCCTTTTGGGTCGTCTTTTGGCTGGTCGGTCATTTGTTTGCTCCTTTCAGAGGTTTCAAACGTTTGCCCGTCAACTTTGTTCGGCAGATTGTCGCAGAGCGTTCAGCTCCGGCGCTCCGGCGCCGGAGTTTTCCGCCGGGCGGCCCTCGGGGCGGGCGCGGCGCGGCGTGCGAAGCGGCAAATTGATTTTACAAACGGCCGGACAACGGCTAGTGTTTCGAGAATATGGGACAAAGACGGTATTCTCAGTAGTTTCAAGAGCAATGGTTTCTGGCGGCAGGCCTCGCGTTTTCATACTAAATCCTTTTCGGAAAACACGCCTTTAATCCTGATCGCATTCTTCGGCTATTCCCTGTATCCAGCATGGGGAACCGGATTCGGGTTGAGCGTTCAATATTGGAAATCAATGGTAAAATGAAAAAAAGCACTTATTACGGGCATAACGGGACAAGACGGTTCATATCTCACCGAATTTCTGCTTGAAAAAGGCTATGAGGTTCATGGCATCAAGCGCCGCGCCTCGCTTTTCAACACGCAGCGCGTCGATCATCTTTACGAGGATCCGCATTTCGACCATGCGCGCATGCGGCTGCACTACGGCGATCTGTCGGATACCTCCAACCTGACAAGGCTCGTTCGCGACATCGAGCCCGACGAGATCTACAATCTCGGCGCCCAGTCGCATGTCGCCGTTTCGTTCGAGGCGCCGGAATACACCGCCGACGTGGACGGAACCGGCGCGCTGCGCCTGCTCGAGGCCGTTCGCTTCCTCGGGCTGGAAAAGAAGACGCGCTTCTACCAGGCCTCGACCTCGGAGCTCTACGGGCTGGTGCAGGAAATACCGCAGCGCGAGACGACGCCGTTTCATCCCCGCAGCCCCTATGCGGTCGCCAAGCTCTATGCCTACTGGATCACGGTGAACTATCGCGAGGCCTATGGCATGTATGCCTGCAACGGCATTCTGTTCAACCATGAAAGCCCGCGCCGCGGCGAGACCTTCGTCACGCGCAAGATCACCCGCGGCCTGTCGAACATCGCGCTCGGCCTGGAGCCCTGCCTTTACATGGGCAATATCGACAGCCTGCGCGACTGGGGCCACGCCAAGGACTATGTCCGGATGCAGTGGATGATGCTGCAGCAGGATGCGCCGGAGGACTATGTCATCGCCACCGGCGTTCAGTATTCGGTCAGGGAGTTCATCACCTGGGCGGCCTCGGACCTCGGGATCAGCCTCGAATTCTCCGGCGAGGGGGTCGACGAGATCGGCACGGTTTCCCATGTCGAGGGCGACCTCGCGCCGAACGTGAAGCCCGGCGACGTGATCGTCAGGATCGATCCGCGCTATTTCCGCCCCGCCGAGGTGGACACGCTGCTCGGCGATCCGACCAAGGCGAAGGAAAAGCTCGGCTGGGTGCCCGAGATCACGGCCCGAGAGATGTGCCGCGAGATGGTCGCCTCCGATCACAAGGCCGCCCGGCGCTACGCGCTCCTGAAGGCGCACGGGCTGGATCTGCCCGTCAGCCTGGAGGGTTGAGGATGAGCTACGACCTTTCGGGAAAGCGGGTCTGGGTTGCCGGACACCGCGGCATGGTGGGCGGGGCGCTGGTGCGCCGTCTTGAGAGCGAGGGATGCGAGATCGTCACCGCGGGACGCGACGTGGTCGATCTGGTGGACCAGAAGGCGGTGCACGCCTTCATGGCGGAGGCGAAGCTCGACGTGGTCGTGGTCGCCGCCGCCAAGGTCGGCGGCATTCTGGCCAACAACACGCATCCGGTCGATTTTCTCTACGACAATCTGATGATCGAGAGCAACATCATCCACGCGGCCCATGAATCCGACGTGGAGCGGCTGCTGTTCCTCGGTTCATCGTGCATCTATCCGAAGATGGCCCCGCAGCCGATTCCGGAAGACGCCCTGCTGACCGGGCCGCTGGAGCCGACGAACGAGTGGTATGCGATCGCCAAGATCGCCGGCATCAAGCTGTGCCAGGCCTATCGCAAGCAATATGGCCGCGACTGGATCTCGGCGATGCCGACGAACCTCTACGGGCCGGGCGACAATTACGACCTGCAGTCCTCCCACGTGCTGCCGGCGCTGATCCGCAAGTTCCACGAGGCCAAGCAGGCGGGCGCCGCGGAGGTGGTCGTGTGGGGCACGGGCACGCCGCTGCGCGAATTCCTCCACTGCGACGATCTGGCCGACGCGCTGGTGTTCCTGCTGAAGGAATATTCCGGCTATGACCACGTCAATGTCGGCTCGGGCGCGGAGGTGACGATCCGCGAACTCGCCGAGACGATCGCCGCGGTCGTCGGCTACGAAGCCCGGCTCACCTTCGACAGCACGAAGCCCGACGGCACGCCGCGCAAGCTCATGGACAGCAGCCGGCTGCACGCCATGGGCTGGAACCGCGCCCGCTCGCTGAAGGATGGCGTTACGGATGCGTATGAGGCTTTTCTGAAAGACTAAAGCCTTTGAAGTTTTATACTTTGTGTAAAACTCTAATCCAATTTTGCCATTTGACCTGCCCTTCTGTAATTCCTAGGAGGATTTCGATACAAAAATAATTATGAAGTTGCGTTTTCATGGAAAAAAATAATGATTGAAGCTACAGTAGAAAAGGTAAGGCGTAATTTTTTACGATCTTCCTTTATAATTGTTTTATCCTTTTTGGTAACTGCAACGACGAATATTTTACTTATCTCGTGGCTCACTAAAAATGGCGGCTTTAAACTGGTCGGCATTTGGGGCCTCTTGAGCGCAGTAGTCATGTACATTACAATTCTTGATTTCGGTTTTATTAATGCTCTGACTCGAAAAATGGCGATCGATGGCCCTCTAGCCACAATTCCTACAATACGTTGGTTGATTTCAAGGTTTTTGACTGTTGTCACTCCGGTTCTTTTATTGCTGTACCTGTTGTCTTTCGTCATGCATCAGCACAGCGACAAGCTGATTGGCTTCGCTTTTGCTTCTTGTGCTGGCGCAATACAGGTACTAGGCGGATGGCTAATAAGTCTAAGACTCGGATCGCACGAGCAGTTTTGGTTTAACGCAACAGTGATTGCGCGTGTACTTGTGCAAGCTATCGTAATAATATTTTTTTTCCATTCTTATTTCGACAATCCATTTGCTTTTCTAGGGTTTTCTTTTTTTGCAGGTTCATTTGTGGAGATACTAATAGACTTAGTTCTGTCCTATAAGTTCTTAAGTGATTGGATCGAATCGAAATCGTCAAAGACGAACTTCAGTGATGTCAGAAGCATGTCGAAAGGATTTGGCGTCGCTCACATATTGCAGAAGGCGCAGGAGCCTACTTGGCGGATGCTATCGGCTTCTTTTGGCGGGACAGCTGCACTCGGCGTTTTCACTGTGGCTATTAGAATTCCATCTGTGATCAACTCCTCGATAGGCCAGGCGCAGAGAGCTCTGTTACCCGGGCTTGGTCAACTTCAGACGAGTAACGATATCAGCGGTATACGAAATTTGATTCGCGACGGCATCCTTGTCCAAATGGTCATAGTAGTACCCGGTTTTATCGTGCTACTTTCACTAAGCCAGCTATTCCTTGACGTTTGGTTGGGAGAAAGTGCTACAAACGAGTTGCTTTATTCGACGCGGCTGATGGCGATTGCCTTCCTGATCCAGTGCCCGGTGATACCCTTCTTCTGGGCGCTTCAAGCTCTTGGTGACGCACGTAAGATAGCCTACACCACAGCGGCTACCTTGTCGTTCGTTTGCATCTTCGGCGCTGCTGCTTTGAAAATAGGTGACGTGTTGATTTGCGCTGAGAACTGACCCGGGATTGCGGGAAATTATCACTGAGATTTGACCCATGTTTCAATCACCCCTCGCGAGGTTCAAGCGGGGGTTCTGGAGTGATCGACATGGCGTTATTGAGCGTAATTCGGCGCTGGCATTTTCGAGAGCATTTATCGATCCGGGAGATTTGTCGCAGGACCGGCCTATCCCGGAATACCGTCCGGAAATATCTGCGACTTGACGGCGTTGAACCGAAGTTCAAAGTCCCGGAGCGGCCGAGCAAGCTTGATCCGTATGCGGATCGGCTGTCGGCCTGGCTGAAGACGGAGTCAAAGAAGGGCCGCAAGCAAAAGCGCACCTTGAAGCAACTCCATGCCGACCTGATGAGCCTCGGCTATGAGGGTTCCTATTGCCGTGTTGCAGCCTTTGCCCGGGAATGGAAGGCGGACCGGCAAAGGGAATTCCAGACGACAGGGCGCGGAACGTTCGTGCCTCTGGCATTTGAGCCGGGCGAAGCCTTCCAGTTCGACTGGTCTGAAGATTGGGCCATCATCGACAATGAGCGCACCAAGCTGCAGGTAGCGCATACCAAGCTGAGTTATAGCCGCGCCTTTATCGTCCGGGCCTACCTCCTGCAGACGCACGAGATGCTGTTCGACGCCCACAATCATGCATTCCGCGTCTTCGGCGGCATTCCAGGACGTGGGATCTACGACAATATGCGCACGGCGATCGACAAGGTCGGCCGTGGCAAGGATCGCGACGTCAACGTCCGTTTCCTGGCGATGGCCAGCCACTATGTGTTTGAGCCCGAGTTCTGCAATCCTGCATCCGGCTGGGAGAAGGGACAGGTCGAGAAGAATGTGCAGGATGCACGCCATCGATTCTTCCAACCCATACCCCGCTTCCCGTCATTGGAAGCCCTGAACGATTGGCTTGAGCTTCGCTGCAAGGAGTTCTGGACCAAGACCCCGCATGGTCAGATGCGCGGCACCATCGCCGACATCTGGGCTGAGGAGGCTCAGGTATTGATGCCTCTCTCCCGGCCATTCGACGGGTTTGTCGAATATACGAAACGGGTCACACCGACCTGCCTCGTGCATCTGGAACGCAATCGCTACAGCGTCCCGGCATCCTTCGCCAACCGGCCGGTGAGCATGCGGGTTTACCCGGAACGTGTTGTGATCGCTGCAGAAGGTCAGATCGTTTGCGAGCATCGCCGCGTCATCGATCGATCCCATGACCGGCCGGGACAGACGATTTACGACTGGCGGCATTATCTGGCGGTGGTGCAACGCAAGCCAGGTGCCCTGCGCAATGGCGCGCCATTCGCCGAACTCCCCGGTGCATTCCGATCCTTACAGCAATACCTGCTCAAGAGGCCGGGTGGTGATCGTGAGATGGTCGATATTCTGGCGCTGGTCCTTCAGCACGATGAACAAGCGGTGCTCTCGGCCGTGGACCTGGCGCTGAAGTCAGGCGTTCCGACCAAGACGCATGTACTGAACCTGCTGCATCGCCTCGTCGACGGTAAACCCTGTACGCCCCTCACCATTGATGCACCACAAGCCCTGACGCTCACCAATGAGCCCAAGGCCAATGTTGAACGATACGACACCCTGAGAAAGACGGAGGCTCGCCATGCGCCATAACCCCGCAAGCGGCGCGATCGTCATCATGCTGCGTCAATTGAAGATGCATGGCATGGCCCAAGCCGTCGGCGAGCTCACCGAACAAGGATCGCCGGCATTCGAAGCGGCAATCCCCGTCCTGTCACAACTCCTCAAGGCCGAAACCGCCGAGAGGGAAGTCCGTTCGACTGCCTATCAGCTCAAGACCGCACGCTTTCCAGCCTACCGTGATCTGAACGGCTTCGACTTTGCCAGCAGTGAGGTCAACGAAGCGCTTGTGCGCCAGCTCCATCGCTGCGAGTTCCTCGACGCCGCCAACAATATCGTTCTGGTCGGCGGTCCCGGTACAGGTAAAACGCACATTGCCACCGCGATCGGCGTTCAGGCCATTGAGCATCACCACAAGCGGGTTCGGTTCTTCTCAACAGTCGAACTGGTCAACGCGCTGGAACAGGAGAAGGCCCAAGGCCGCCCGGGTCAGATCGCCAATCGCCTGGCTCATTCCGATCTCGTCATTCTGGATGAACTGGGATATCTGCCGTTTAGTGCCTCAGGTGGCGCACTGCTCTTCCATTTGCTGAGCAAACTCTACGAGCACACCAGCGTAATCATCACCACCAACCTCAGCTTCAGTGAATGGGCCAGCGTGTTCGGCGATGCCAAGATGACCACCGCGCTGCTCGACCGCCTTACCCACCACTGCCATATCCTCGAGACCGGAAACGACAGCTTTCGCTTCAAGAACAGCTCAGCTCATGAAACCAAAACAACAAAGGAGAGACGGAGGAACTTGACCACGACAACCGAATAGAACGTTATATAAAGGCGGGTCAATTCTCGGCGCAAATCCCGGGTCAGTTCTCAGCGCAAATCAACATAGGTGACGGCTCCGTTGTATGGTATGCAATGGTATTCGTTCTTTCGGGTGTCATTCACGTCGGAATGATCCTATGGTGGAGCGAACGGCGCTGGAATATTGTTCGGTCAAGCCTGAAGCTTATTGCGTGGACGCGTTTAGCTATTTTTCTCGTAGGCGTTGCACTGCTGGCTTGGTACGCTCAGACGATGCGCGTTTCGGGTTTGGCATGGGTTAATCTGATGACCAGCGCAGTCATATTCGGTGTGCCTTATTTGTTAGCGGTGACTTTGATCTACAAGAAAAAATTACTTGTTAGATCCGTCTGACTATCCGTATCGCTCAAATGCATAATTCTCTTTTTGGATAGATTTTCAAGTCATGACTGAGCTGATGCATAGCAGAATACGCAACAATGCGGGTTTCGAAGAGCGTTCTGATAGCCGCTTGGTTTTTTTCTGTGGTATTTTCGGCGTCCTTGTACTCTCTAGGTTCAGTAATTTTTTATTCTCTACCCCTTTTGGGTATATGGGAGAAGCTCCCATCTTTTTGTGCGCCCTTTATTTCGTGTTTTTTTTCAAAGTGAAGGTTGCCTTTTTCAAAAGGATCTTTTTATTTACAATTTTGTTTTTTGTAATTGTATTTCCTTTTTCCCTGATTAGTATTGTTAAGGGTATACCATTTTTTGGCGTGTATTCTGATGTCAGATCAATGTATATTCTCTTTATATTTACATACATTTTAAACAAATCCGATAGTCATAGTGTTGAGAGATTCATTTATTTTTCATCTTTTTTGCGATAGCAGGAACCGCACTGTATTTGTTTATCGGTTCTGTGGGGATTATTCCTAGCTATGCTGAGAGTGCGAGTGTCTCTGGGAAGCAATTCACCCCAGTTTACTATATGTTCCCAATGATATTAATTTCTATGAGATACAGAGATTCCAAATTGGTTTTCTTGTCATTGATTTTATGTTATTATATGCTTTTGTTTGTGGCATTTAGGCAAGTATTTATTCTCACAGCTGCGGCTTCTGTTGCATATTTGTTTGTTTTGACGCGTAGGGTAACGGGTCGAGCTCTTTCTTTGATTTTTTATTTTCTGTTATCACTTGTTTTCTCCCTTGTGCTGATGTTCGGCTTTGCGTCAAAGAAAGGGGTTACAAATATTCTATATGGAATAGCTGATCTAATGGAATCCGCAGGTATACCTTATCACTATCAGTATCAGCTCGTTTTAAAAACCGCTGCTACATTGAACGGGGTGTACCGGAGTGAGGGCGACCGTATTTATTATTATTATGCAACAAATATTTTTAATTTTGAAAAATTTTGGTGGCCACGAGGGATAGGTCAGAAATACAGTATCGGAGATCCAGATATTTGGGCTGGAAATACATTGGATAATTCATTTATTTTCTTTAATTATCACTTTTCTATATTTGTAATGTTGATATTGTTGGTAACTTATGTATCATTCTTTTTTTATAATTTGTTCCGTCAGGAGCTCGTAAACGTACCTGTCTATCTCGCCTGTTTTTCAGCATTTAGTCTCTTCATCTATTTCCGTGCCTATGTCTTTCTGGATATCTCGATAGCGACTAGTTTTGCCTTTTTCCTGACTGCGGTCGCGATTTCGGGTCGCTCCAGAACCTCGGGCGGCCCTGTGCGTGGATCATTGCGATGAAAACCTTCACCTATTTCGAGCCGAAGACCGAGGGGCACAGCGCCATCTGGGCCACCTGGCTGCTCGAGCGGCTGCTGCGCCACGAGGCGGGCATGCCGGTGCGGCTGGCGGCGGGCGCGGCGCTGATCGAGCGTTTGCCGTCCGCGCTCAGAGACGATCCGGCGCTGTCGATCGATCCGCTGCCGGACGGGGAGATGCGCGCCCTGATGGAGGGAAGCCTTGTCGCACGGGGCCTTGCGCAATGGGGCAAGGCGCGGCGGCTGCTTTCCGAGCGGCCGGGCGTCTGTTTCATTCCGGCCTTCGACCACGCGCTGCTTGGCGCCTGCGTCGACCGGCGGCCCGTCGACGGCATCATCACCGGCATCATCTTCCGTCCGCCGAACCATTTCGGCCTCACGCCGTCCCTGAAGGGCAGGGTGGATACGGCCCGGCGCCGCGCCATGTATTTCGCCTCCCGGCGCCGCGCCACGCCCTTCCTGTTCACGCTCGACGAGACGGCGGCCCGCGACAGGATGACCGCCGGTCGGCTGCTGTTTTCACCCGATCCCGCGCCCGACCTTTCGCTGCTGGCGGTGCCCGGCCGCAAGCCCCGCGATGACGGCCGCCGTGGCCTGCTGATCTTCGGCGCGCTCTCCCGCCGCAAGGGCGTGGTGACGCTGCTGCGCGCGATCCGCCATATCGCGCCCGAGAGGCAGCGCGGCCTTGCCCTGCGCATGGTCGGACGCATCGCCGGGGAGGACAGGGCGGAGATCGAGGCTGCGCTTTCCGAATGCAGGTCCGCAAACCCCGACATGGCAATCGAGCTGGTGGACCGCTTCGTGACCGATGCGGAACTGGCGCAGGAAGTCGTCAATTGCGATGTGGTGCTTGCCCCCTACCAGAACCATGTGGGCTCGTCCGGGGTGCTGTTCTGGGCTGCTGCGGCCGGAAAGCCGGTGATTGCCCAGGAGACCGGCCTGATGGGCTATCAGGCGCGCCTGCACCGGCTCGGCACGACCACCGACACGACCGACCCGCAGGCGCTGGCGCGGGCGATCGAGGGCGAGCCGGCGATTTCGCGCGATGATGCCGGCGCCTTCGTCGCCGAACATACGGCGGATAATTTCGCGCGGTCCATTTTTGACCGGCTTCTGGCTTGAATTCTGCCCGCGGAGGGCATAACCCCGCCGCTGGAACGTCCCGCATGCGCGGCGGACGGGTCTCAACGGCCGTCCGCCCTTCGCGCCACAAGCGGGGAGGGCGTGTGGCGCCGTATCCCGAGACGCAGGGGGCGAGCTTTGAAGATTTGGGTTTTGACGGACGGGAAGATCGGTGACCGGGTGCAGTGCCTGGGCGTTGTCCCGCGCCTCGGCGCGGAAGCCGAGGAGAAGGTGATCCTGCCCGGCAAGCCCTGGGAATGGTGGATGCCGCATGGCCCGGTTCCGCCGAGGCACCGGCCCGGCCGGCCCGACAGCCCGATTTCGCCGCCCTTTCCCGATGTCGCGATCGCCAGCGGCAGGCGGATGGTGCCGTATCTGAAGGCGGTGAAGAAGGCCTCCGGCGGCAAGACCTTCACCGTCTTCCTCAAGGATCCGCGCATCGGCGCATCGGCGGCGGACCTGATCTGGATGCCGCGCCACGACCGCTTTCGCGCCGACAATGTGCTGGTGACGGACACCGGCCCGCATCCGCTGAGCGAGGCGGCGATTGCCGAAGCGGCGAAAGAGCGGCCAGAGGCCTGGGAACGGCTGCCGTCTCCCCGTCTCGGCCTGCTGATCGGCAATCCGGTCTCCGGCACGCGTGACGAGGCCGCCGCGCTGAGGCGTTTCATGGCGCAGATCGATCACGCGAAATCGGAAGTCGGCAGCATTATCGTCACCCAGTCGCGCCGTACGCCGGAGGCGGTGATGACGGCGCTCCGAGCGCGCCTTGCCGGTTTTCCGCACTGGATCTGGTCGCCGGACGAGGCCAATCCCTACCGGGCGCTGCTCGGCTATTGCGACATGCTGGCGGTAACGGGGGATTCCCACAACATGGTGAGCGAGGCGCTTTCCACCGGCAGGCCGGTGTTTCCGCTCGTACCCTATGCCCTCAATCCGAAGCTTGCGGGTTTTCTCAGGCGCCTTGAGGAGGCCGGGCAGACGCGGCCCTTCGATGGCCCGCTGCGCCCCTACGGTTATGACCGGGTGGATGCGACCGAGGAGATCGCCGCGGCGATCCGGCGCGGCCTTGCGGCGCACGGCCGCAAGGGCTGATCGGCAGGCAGCGTCAGGCCGTACGGATCGGATCTTCGGGGAAGGCGAGCTGTTCGCGCGCGCGCCATTCCGGCTTGACGTAATTGATGATCAGCGATTTGCGCACGCCCGCGATCGGCCGTTTCTCGAAGCCGTGCCAGGTGTTGTCGGCAGGCACGAAGATCATCGCCAGATTCGGGCCGAAGGGCGAGCGACCGACATGCTCTTCCTTCGAGGCGTAGATGTCGGTCCCGAGCTTTTCGTGGCCGGCTTCGTCGGAAAGATAGACCAGCAGCGTGAAGAGCTTGACGCCGATATCGGTATGCGGCTCCAGCCAGAAACCGTCCGTGTCCTGGGCATATTCGATCCGGAGGCTTGATCCGTCGAGACGGGTGCCGAAGGTCTTTGCGATGAAGCCGGACACATCCGGCGACTGGAACGCGGCGGCGACGGCGGCGCAGCTGTCATACTTCGCCTTGTTCTCCTGGTCGAAATAGTGCCGGCTCTTGTTGTGGACCTCGCGCGTGCCGGAAACGCCGCCGAGATCCGGCCGCGGAAAATCAAGCGCCTGAAGGTCGGCAAGCAGGGCGCCGGGAAACAGGTCCTTGACCAGCCAGTGCCGATAGGGGGTCGGGTTTGCCTCGGCATTCGCAAACGCCGTTTTCACGTGTTCGCCGACATTGCCGTATTTCGCTTCAGTCATATTGGAAACCATTCTGCGTTTGAACTGGCGCAACCCTACATGCATCGCCGATGCCGCACAACTGTCGGGGCGATGAAGCGCCGGACCGGCTATTTGCCGGGTTTGCCGGTCTTGCTCCTGCGCCGGCCGCGCTGTTTCTGCTCGGCGGGATCCTCATAGGAGCCGGCGCCGATCTTGCCGCGCTTGACCGGCTTGTCATCGCCGCCGCGCGGCTTTTCGGTGCGCCCCACCGTCATCTCGTCCAGCGTGTTCTTGCGGAAAAGCGGCCGCGCCGTGTCGGTACCCGGACCCATGTCGTCGAGCGAGGGGCGGGCGAAATAAGAGCCGCTGTCGTCGCCCGACGATGTCGGCGCTGCCTCGGCCTGGCGCGATTCGGCCTTTTCCAGCTTGTCGTCCATGCCCTCGAGTTCGGCGGCCTTCAGCCGCTTGATCTCGTCGCGCAGCCGTGCGGCGGTTTCGAAATCGAGGTCGGCGGCGGCGTCGCGCATCTGCTTTTCCAGCGCTTCCAGATGGGCCTGCAGATTGTTGCCGACAAGATGTCCGTCCTTGGCAAAGCCCTTGCCGCCCTTGGCGCCGATATCGGCGCGGACATGGTCCTTCTCGTAGACCGAATCGAGAATGTCGGAGATCCGCGCCTTGACCGATTCCGGCGTGATGCCGTGCTCTTCATTGTAGACGAGCTGCTTCTCGCGGCGGCGGCTGGTCTCCTCCATGGCGCGCTGCATAGAACCGGTCACCTGATCGGCATAGAGGATCACCCTGCCGTCGACATTGCGCGCCGCGCGGCCGATGGTCTGGATCAGCGAGGTCTCCGAACGCAGGAAACCCTCCTTGTCGGCATCGAGGATGGCGACGAAGCCGCATTCGGGAATGTCGAGACCCTCACGCAGAAGGTTGATGCCGACCAGCACGTCGAAAGCGCCGAGCCGGAGGTCGCGAATGATCTCGATTCGCTCCAGCGTATCGATGTCGGAATGCATGTAGCGCACGCGAATACCCTGTTCATGCAGGTATTCGGTGAGGTCCTCGGCCATGCGCTTGGTCAGGACCGTGACCAGCGTGCGGTAACCCCTGGCCGAGACGTCGCGAATCTCGCTCAGCACGTCGTCGACCTGGGTCTTGGCCGGGCGCACCTCGACCGGCGGGTCGATCAACCCGGTCGGGCGGATCACCTGCTCGGCGAAAACGCCTCCGGACTGTTCCATCTCCCAGCCGCCGGGCGTGGCCGAAACGGCGATCGTATCGGGCCGCATCGCGTCCCACTCCTCAAACCGCAGCGGCCGGTTGTCCATGCAGGAGGGTAGGCGGAAGCCATATTCGGCGAGCGTCGCCTTGCGCCGGAAGTCGCCCCGATACATGCCGCCGATCTGCGGAATGGTGACGTGGCTCTCGTCGATGAAGATCAGAGCATTGTCCGGGATGTATTCGAAGAGGGTCGGCGGCGGCTCGCCCGGCCTGCGTCCGGTCAGATAGCGCGAATAGTTCTCGATCCCGGGACAGGAGCCTGTCGCCTCCATCATCTCGATGTCGAAGCGGGTGCGCTGTTCAAGACGCTGCGCTTCCAGAAGTCGTCCTGCCTTTTCAAGCTCCTGCAGACGTCCCTTCAACTCTTCCTTGATCGCCTTGATGGCCGCATTCAGCGTCGGGCGCGGCGTGACGTAGTGCGAGTTGGCGTAGATCTTGACCGATTGCAGGTCGCCTGTCTTCTGCCCCGTCAGAGGATCGAACTCGGTGATCTGGTCGATCTCGTCGCCGAACATGGAAATGCGCCAGGCGGCATCCTCAAGGTGGGCGGGGAATATCTCGATCGTATCGCCGCGCACGCGGAAGGAGCCGCGCTGGAAATCCATGTCGCGGCGCTTGTATTGCTGGGCCACCAGGTCGGCGAGCAGTTGCCGCTGGTCCAGCGCGTCGCCGACCGACATCTGGAAGGTCATCGCGGTGTAGGTCTCGACCGAACCGATACCGTAGATGCAGGAGACCGAGGCGATGATGATGCAGTCGTCACGCTCGAGAATGGCGCGGGTCGCCGCATGGCGCATGCGGTCGATCTGCTCGTTGATCGACGATTCCTTCTCGATATAGGTGTCGGAGCGCGGGACGTAGGCTTCCGGTTGGTAGTAATCGTAATAGGAGACGAAATACTCGACCGCGTTGTCGGGGAAGAAGTTCTTGAACTCGGAATAGAGCTGGGCGGCGAGCGTCTTGTTCGGCGCCAGGATGACGGCCGGGCGCTGCGTCTCCTCGATCACCTTGGCCATGGTGAAGGTCTTGCCCGAGCCGGTGACGCCGAGAAGGACCTGGCTGCGCTCGCCGTCGTTCAGACCGCCGACGAGGTCGCGGATCGCCGTCGGCTGGTCGCCGGAGGGCTTGTATTCGGTCTCCATGCGGATCGGGATGCCGCCCTCGGATTTTTCCGGACGCTCCGGGCGGTGCGGGGTCCAGATCTTGCCGTCCTTGAACAGCGGATTGCCGCTCTCGATCAATTTGGAGAGCGCATCGACCGTCGCGGTAACCGCGCCAGGCGCGAGATTCTTCGCGTCTTCCAGCGAGACGTCGACGCCGGAGACCGGATTGAGGCCGGCGGCCGCGCGCGTCTTCGGGTCGGATGACGCGCCGATCGAGACGCCGCGCGATGTTCGCCCGGCGGTCGCGTCGCCGGCTTTGCTCTGTTCTCCCGCGCTTTCCTTGCGCTCGGAGGCTTTCTTGCGGTGCTTGCCCGCCTTGGAGGCGAGCGATCGCTGTGATTCGACGGCCTGGGACTCGGCTTCAGCCTCGAGTCCGGCGAGCCAGTCCGCCATCGAACCTTCGCCGGCTTTGCCCTCGAAGGACGTCTGCGGCGCTTCCTCGAAGCCGGAGTTCCTGTTTTGTTTGCTAGGTCTGTTAGCCATGAGATGAATATGGAGAGAGTCCTGCAAAAAGAAAAGAGAGGGATGGCCCAATTCAGAACAAAAACAGAACTGACTTTCGCTCGCGCGAAGCGATTTTTCAGGATGCGTCCGCCCGAATCTGACGTACAAGACAAGCGTTTGGGTCGGTCGATCTCACGGGAGACGCGAAATGCCTTTTTCTTTTTCCCCGGCGGCTTTCTGGCCGGTGGTCATGCTCGTATGCTCCAATGTTTTCATGACCTTCGCGTGGTATGGCCACCTGAAGTTTCGAGGGGCGCCGTTATTGGTCGTCGTCATTGTCAGCTGGGGCATTGCCTTTTTCGAATACTGCCTTGCCGTTCCCGCCAACCGCATCGGCGCGGCTGTTTATTCCACGGCCCAGCTCAAGACGATTCAGGAAGTGATCACGCTCACCGTGTTTACCGGTTTTTCCGTGTTCTGGCTCAAGGAATCCCTGACCTTCAACCATCTGATCGGTTTTGCTCTGATCGCTGCCGGCGCGGCCTTCATATTCCGGGCCTGATCGTCTTCGATGCCGCAGCGTCCGGGCGGGCCGATTGTGCTGGCCCGGACGCTTCAGTTCCTGAGCACGACATAGGCACGGATGAAGCCGTCATAGAGCATGCGGCCGCGCCAGAGGGCAAACGGCCAGACCCACCAGACGAACAGTACCAGAAGCGTGGCGGCGTTGAGCACGAGGATGTCGGCAATGGCGCGCTGGTCGGTTCCCACGGTCTCGAGCAGGGCGACGGCCTCGGAAACGGAGGCGGGCTTCGGCGCGTTGGCGGCAATGGCAAACTGGAAAAGGTTGTTGGCGATCAGAGGCCAGAATTTGAGATATTCCCGCGTGACGGCCTTGCCCGGCGAGAGCGGCGGCGGGTCCCTGGCCAGCGCGTCCGTGGTGACGCGGAGCGCCATCAGCCGCTTGCCGGGCGTCCAGCCGAGGAAGATCGTCGACAGCGCGAGCGCCAGCGGGAAGGCGAGGAGTTGAAGCGTGGAGACGGCGCGCTCGATCAGCGGCGAGGGAAAGACGGGATCGCCATTCCCGTCAAGCTGGACGGCAACCGAACGGGTGAAGGTTCCGCCGTTCTCGCCGGTGCGGGTTTCGGTGACCATGGCCAGGCGCTTTTGCGGCAGGAAGAAACTGTCGACCGTGCAGGACTGCGCGCTCATCTCCGTATCGGCGCCTTCCTCAAGCGGCCAGCTCCGTTCGATCTCGGCAAAGACCGGAAGGCTTCTGTCCGCCGGCTGGCAGATGCGGGTGTGGAAGAAGGAACTGGCGACGCCGTCCCTCAGCCCTGGACTCGCCAATGCCAGCGCGCCGACCGCGAAGGTCGCGAGAACGCCGAAGATGAGAAAATCGACGAGCAGCGCCGCCAGCCGGCGCAGGAACAGGCGCGGCGGGCGTTGGGGAGCTGCGTCCTGGTCGGTCATGCTTCACTGTCCGCTTCGCTGATGGATGGCTGCTTCGCTTTCGGCACGGGAGCGGGCCTGCCGCTGTCGTCCATCGCCACCATCACGAACTCGGCGGCCGTCACCTTCTCGCGTCGCGGCCGGTCATGCCGATGAACCCAGGCCTCGACATTGACCGTTATCGAGGTGCGGCCGATCTTCTTGAACTGAGTATAGACGCAGAGCGTATCGCCGATCTTGACCGGCTTTTCGAAGGTGATCGAGTTGACCGCGACGGTGACCGTGCGCATGCCGGCATGTTCCGAGGCGGCAACGAAGGCGCCGAGATCCATCTGCGACATCACCCAGCCGCCGAAAATGTCTCCGGCCGGATTGGCATTCGCCGGCATCGCCACGGTTCTGAGCGTCAGTTCGCCCTTGGGTCTTTCGTCCACTGATTCTTCTCCTCTGACGGCGCATGCCGCAATCTACCCTCCGGCCGGGCCTGCGCAAGAGCCGGCCAGCGCATCGGCCCGAAAATCGGGTCTGATTTTCGGAAAGCACGATGCGTCGATTCAATAGGTTAGAGTATCCGTTTTGCTCAAGCCCTCATTTGCGCCCATTTTCTGTCGTCGCGGATGAGTGCGTTTGCCAGTTCGATAAGCTTTCGCATGATTGCTGTCAGGGCGACTTTGGCGGGTTTTCCGGCGCCTTTCAGCGCCTCGTATTTTGCCCTCATCTGCGTGTTGAAGCGCATGGCGACGAGGGCGGGCATATAGAGGGCGTCGCGCAGGAACTTTCGTCCACCCTGAATGAAGGCCTTGCCGCGCCATTGGCCCGATTGTCGGGTCATGGGCGCCAAACCCGCAAGGCTGGCGATCTGCTTTCGGCCAAGCATGCCGATCTCGGGGCATTCGATCAGGATCGTTGACGCCGTCACCGGACCGATGCCGGGGATGGAGGTGAGGATGTCGCGCTTTCTCGCCTTGCCGTCATCCGCGCGCAGGCGCGTTTCGATCTCGTCCTGGATTGCCGCGAGCTGGCGCTCGATCTGGGCGATGCGCGCCTTTGAGTGCCGCTTCGTCAGGGAAAGCGTTTGCGTCTTGATGCGGTTGAGCAGCCGTGTGCGGTCCCTGACGAGAGCGGTGCGCTCGATCTGCAACTCCTTGAGTTCATGATCGGTTTCCTCCACTGGCGGGTCTGGCTGAAGGTCAAATGCATCCCCCATCAGCGCCAGCATGCGCGCATCGACGCGATCGGTCTTGGCGCGGCTGCCGCGTGCCTGGGCAAACCGTCGCGCCTGCAGCGGGTTGACCTTGACGAGCGGAAGATCAGAAGCGAGCGCGCATTCAAAGGCGCCGTGATAAGGACCGGTAGCCTCATAGACAATCCGGCTGATCGGGCTATCGCCAAGCCATCGCCGCAGGTCGTCAAAGCCTGCCTGTGTGTTGGCGAAAGCCCGATGCGCCCTGTCACTCAGGCGAAAGGCGTCGAGACGGCCTTTTGAAATATCGATACCGATGCTATCATTCATCATCTTCGCGTGTCCTATGCTTGTCATGCAGAGCCCAAAAGCTGCTGCGTATCCGTTCAGGCCTTGAGCGAAGACGGTGGCCGATCACACTCTAACACGGTCCATGTTCCTTGCGGTTCATGACCAACCCCCTACCGATCCGACCACCGCCACTGACCGCCGCGTGGAAGGCGGCTGTCAGTGGCTCTTCTTCGCAGAAAAGCCGGGAAAAATCATAAGACAAGCGCCCTGCGTCCGAATGGACGCACAAAGGACGCTCTAATGAGAAGCGCGGCGCGGCAAAGCTTTTGTTTACATATGTCTGTTTTACTCGCTCCCAGGTTTCAACCCTGGGCACGATGAACGGTATGGCGTCTTTTTCTCATCTGCGAAACGCGGCTTCCCTGACGGCTGTCTCCCTGGTCCTTGCCGGTTGCTCGATCGGCGGATTGATGACGTCGTTTTCGGTCGATACCAGCCCCAAGGATACCCAGGTGGTGACCCGCAGCGAGGCGGCCAGGGCGCAGCCTTCCGCCGTGGCTTCCGCGACTGCGCAGCAGCCTTCCGCCGCCGCGCTTGCGCAGGCAGATCCGCCGCCTGAGAGCATCGAGCAGTTGATCGCCGAGACGGAGACCTCCGCCGGCCTGCCGATCGACAGCTATCTCGGTTTCAACGAAAGCCAGGACAAGGCCGATGTCGCCGCGATTGCGGACGCGGAGGCGAAAACCGCCGAAGCGCAGACGGCGGCGGCCGGGGGGCCGGGCATCGACCCGATCAACACGGCTTCGCTTCTGCCGCACGTCGAACCCGGCGTGGGACCTGACGCAGGGCAGGGGGGCGCGGCCGAGCCGAAACAGAACCGCATACCGGGCCTGATGCCGCTGGCTGAACGGCAATGCCGCAGCGAGCTCAACGCCATGGGCGTCACCTTCTCCGAAGTCGAGGCGATCGCGGCCGGAAGCCAGTGCGGCATTGCCTATCCGGTCAAGCTGCAGAAACTGCCGGGCAATATCGCGATCTCGCCGGATGTCACCGTTAATTGCGAGACCGCGCTCGCCTTTGCCCAGTGGGTCCAGAACGACGTGGCGCCTGCGGTGCGCGTGCGTTATCTCACCGGCCTGAAATCGATCGAAACAATGGGCGGCTATTCCTGTCGCCGTGTGAACAACGGCACCAATTCGCGCACCATGTCCGAGCATTCGAAGGGCAATGCCATCGATGTCGGCGGCTTCACGCTCAATACCGGCAAGGCGATCGACGTTTCTCCCAAGGGGTTCTTCGCCTTCCGGGAGAAGGGGCTTTTGAAATCCGTCCGCGCCAGCGGCTGCGCGTATTTCAGCACGGTGCTCGGACCAGGCTATCCCAAGCACGATGACCACTTTCACTTTGATTTGAAGCAGCGCTCGTCCGGCAGGACCTACTGCAACTGATCGCCTCGCTGCCGCAGGCGGGCCGGTAACGGTCCGAAGGCCGGGCAGGCGCGTCTTCCCCCGCAATCACCCTGCGTTTCATCGCAAGCTCCAGAGACGTAACGTTTCGCGCAAGAATGCGTAACGTTACGTTACGTGTCGTGTCGACAGGCGGCAGCGTGCCCTGCGCACAAGGCGTGATGTTCGAGAATGTTCGATTTCTCGCCCTTAGGTTGTTCTTCGTCTTGCTTGGGATTGCTTGCGAGCAGGGCCGTCGGAGAATGCAGACCGGAGCGCGCGGCGGCGCGGAATTTTTTCTTAATGACAAGGCCTGAAGATCGGCATTAAGATCGGATCAGTCTCAGGGAGCTTGAAACGGTTGCGGTACATACAGATATGAACGTCAACGAAGACCGGTGTACGCGGCCCAGAATTTGAAGGACGGACGGAGTTAATAGGAATGATCGCGATGTCGATCCGGATGCAGAACGACCCTTCCAAGAACGGGGGCAATCCGAACCGCGGAACGGCGGTGATCGCGCGCACCAAGCCCAAGACGAAGAAACCCAGCCTCTACCGGGTTCTCCTGTTGAATGATGACTACACACCAATGGAGTTTGTAATCCATATTCTGGAGCGTTTCTTCCAGAAGGATCGCGAGGCGGCGACCCGCATCATGCTGAACGTCCACAATAACGGCGTCGGCGAATGCGGGGTCTTTACCTATGAGGTGGCGGAGACCAAGGTCAGCCAGGTCATGGATTTTGCGCGTCAGCACCAACACCCATTGCAATGTGTCATGGAAAAGAAGTGAGGATCTGATCGTGCCAACATTCTCTCCCAGTCTCGAAAAGGCGCTGCATCAGGCTCTAACCTATGCAAATGACCGGCACCATGAATACGCGACGCTGGAGCACCTGCTCCTGGCGCTGATCGATGATGGAGATGCCGCCGCCGTCATGGGTGCCTGCAATGTCGACCTCGACGCCCTGCGCAAGACGGTCACCGAATATGTCGACACCGAGCTTGCAAATCTGGTGACCGGTTACGACGAGGATTCCAAGCCGACCTCCGGCTTTCAGCGCGTCATCCAGCGCGCGGTGATCCACGTCCAGTCCTCCGGTCGCGAAGAGGTGACGGGCGCCAATGTGCTTGTCGCCATCTTTGCCGAACGCGAAAGCCATGCGGCCTATTTCCTGCAGCAGCAGGAAATGACCCGCTATGATGCTGTCAACTATATCTCGCACGGGATCGGCAAGCGGCCGGGCTCGTCGGAAATCCGTACCCCGCGCGGCGCCAGTTCCGAAAACGAGGATACCGACGGCGCGGCGCAGCAGGCCGAGGAAAACGGGCGCAAGCAGCCCGACGCGCTGAAGGCCTACTGCGTCAATCTCAACGAAAAGGCGATGGGCGGCAAGATCGACCCGCTGATCGGACGCGATGCCGAGGTCAACAGGACCATCCAGGTTCTGTGCCGCCGCTCGAAGAACAACCCGCTCTATGTCGGCGACCCCGGCGTCGGCAAGACGGCGATCGCCGAGGGGCTGGCCAAGCGCATCGTCGAGGGCAAGGTGCCCGAGGCGCTGATCGATGCCACGATTTTCTCCCTCGACATGGGCACGCTGCTCGCCGGCACCCGCTATCGCGGCGACTTCGAGGAGCGGCTGAAGCAGGTGGTCAAGGAACTCGAGGAATATGAGGGCGCCGTGCTCTTCATCGACGAGATCCATACCGTGATCGGCGCCGGCGCAACATCCGGCGGCGCGATGGATGCATCGAACCTGCTGAAACCGGCGCTCTCTTCGGGCGCGATCCGCTGCATCGGCTCGACCACCTACAAGGAGTACCGCCAGTTCTTCGAAAAGGATCGCGCGCTGGTGCGCCGGTTCCAGAAGATCGATGTCAACGAACCGTCCGTGGACGATGCCATCGCGATCATGAAGGGGCTGAAGCCCTATTTCGAGGAATACCACAATCTGCGCTATACCAACGATGCCATCAAGGCGGCGGTGGAACTGTCGGCGCGCTACATCTCGGATCGCAAGCTGCCGGACAAGGCCATTGACGTGATCGACGAGAGCGGCGCGGCGCAGATGCTGCTTCCCGTCTCGCGCCGGCGCAAGATGATCACCGAAAAGGAGATCGAGGCAACCGTTGCCACCATGGCCCGCATCCCGCCGAAGTCGGTGTCCAAGGACGACGAGCAGGTGCTTGCCAATCTCGAGCAGGAACTGCGCTCGGTGGTCTATGGCCAGGACAAGGCGATCGACGCGCTTGCAACCTCGATCAAGCTTGCCCGCGCGGGACTTCGCGAGCCCAACAAGCCGATCGGCTCCTATATCTTCTCCGGCCCCACGGGCGTCGGCAAGACCGAGGTATCGAAGCAGCTTGCCTCCTCGCTCGGCGTCGAGCTTCTGCGGTTCGATATGTCGGAATATATGGAGCGGCACACGGTGTCCCGCCTTCTGGGCGCTCCTCCCGGCTATGTCGGCTTCGACCAGGGCGGCCTTCTGACCGATGGCGTCGACCAGCATCCCCATTGCGTGGTGCTCCTGGACGAGATCGAGAAGGCGCATCCGGATATCTACAATATCCTGCTGCAGGTGATGGACCACGGTTCGCTGACCGACCATAACGGCAAGAAGATCGACTTCCGCAACGTGATCCTGATCATGACGACCAATGCGGGGGCTGCCGAAATGTCGAAGTCGGCGATCGGCTTCGGGTCTTCGCGGCGCACCGGCGATGACGAAGAGGCGCTGAACCGCATCTTCACGCCGGAATTCCGCAACCGCCTGGATGCCATCATCCCGTTTGCGCCGCTGCCGACGGAGGTCATCCATCAGGTCGTGCAAAAATTCGTCATGCAGCTCGAATCGCAGCTTTCGGAACGCAACGTCACCTTCGAACTGGAGGACAGGGCGGTCGAATGGCTGGCCTCGCGCGGCTATGACGAGAAGATGGGCGCCCGTCCGCTCTCGCGCGTCATTCAGGAACATATCAAGAAGCCGCTCGCCAACGAGATCCTGTTCGGCAAGCTCAAGAAGGGCGGCGTTGTCCGCGTCGACGTGAAGACGGACGAGGACGGCGGGCAAGAACTGACGCTCGATGCCATTCCGGACTCAACGCCGGTCAAGCCGTCCGAACTGAAGTCGGACGGGCCGAAGGGCAAGGCCGGCAGGAAGGGCTCGAAGTCCAGCAAGTCCGCCGCCGACAGCTGAGCGGCGTGCACATCACGAGCTATGGAAACGCCGGGCCCTTCGCCCGGCGTTTTCCGTAGGACCTTGTCGAAAAGACGTCGCGCCGTGCGCCGCGCGTATCGGTATCGCGAATGCGGGCTCCGACTTTCGATTTGGCGCGAGCGCCGATCATGATAAAATCCCCCCATGACGACGACACCCGGATTTCAGCGCTGGCGGCACAGCGCGCCGAAAGCTGAAACGCACATCGTCTTTCCCGACGGTTGCCGTGATCTGCTGGTCCTTCGCCCGCCTTGCGCGCCTGTTCGGGTTCTCGTGACCGAGCTTGATTTCCTGCCGCGCCGGGCCGCCCTTGATTCCGGCGTCGAAATCGAAGGGTTTCGTCTTCGTCCGGGCGCGACGATCTCGCCCATGGCGTTGGAGGCGATTGCCGCGTCGCCCGAATGCGTCGAGACGATCCTCGGAGACGAATGCCAGAGGCGCGACAGCCTGGACGACGTGATCATGGCGTTGAGCGAGCCGGGCGCCACTGTCCTGTCGGCGTCCAAACGCCTCGGCATATCAGTGCGCACGCTGCAACGGTCTTTTCTCGGCCGCGCCCTGCCTCCGCCCGATTTCTGGCGGCTGCTGGCCCGTGCCAGGCGTGCCGTCGGAATGCTGCGGTCGGAGATGTCCCTTGCCGAAATCGCCGATGCCTGTGGCTTCAGCGACCAGGCGCATATGACGCGTGACCTGACGCGATGGTTCGGCGTGACGCCGGCGGGGTTGCGCCGGCGCCAGCCTACGCTCGCACTGCTCTGTCAGCCGGCGCTCGGCAACTGGACCGGCGAGCAGATTTCAACGAGATAGCCATTCGGATCGCAGACATAGGAGGTCGTCTGGCCCCAGGGTTCGTGACGCACCTCCTGCACGGGTCTTGCGCCGGCGGCGAGCGCGCGATCGAAGCCGGATCGGACGTCATCGGTCTCGAAAGCGATTTCGAAGACCGGAGATTCGGGACGGGGCTTGCCCGGCGTCTTGCCAAGTTCGCGCATCAGCCGGGTGGAGGAAAAGGCGAGCTTCGTCTCGCCGGTGGCGAGCTCGCCATAGTCTCCCGATTCATGCAGGAAGCTCCGCTTCATGTCGAAGGCGCGCTCGTAAAAGTCCAGCGTTTCGGCGACGTTGTCGACGTAAAGGATCGTGTATCTCAGGATCATGATGGTTCTCCGGTTGGGTGGTTCCGAAGACCATTCTGCGCCGGGCGGCTGCCTCTGTCTTGAAAGATCACGACACAAGCGCGTTTGCGTCAGGAGGAGATAGGGAACCACGCGCGCCGGTCAGCTCTGTCGCCGGTGTGGGCGGGCGCCAACAGGGTGAAAGGCGGAACAGATCTAGAGCGCCGTGCGTCCATT
Source organism: Martelella sp. AD-3 (assembly GCF_001578105.1). Taxonomy (GTDB): domain Bacteria; phylum Pseudomonadota; class Alphaproteobacteria; order Rhizobiales; family Rhizobiaceae; genus Martelella. Next base: position 2,071,641 of record NZ_CP014275.1, read on the forward strand.
CGGACGCACAAAGGACGCTCTAACCTATTTTATCTACGCATCGTGCTTTCCGAAAATCGATTCCGATTTTCGGAAAGCACGATGCGCTAGAAGTTTTTCGCGATGCCGAGGCCGCCATAGGTCAGGCCGCTGTTGGGGCTTGCGAGTTCCGCGTTGGAGGAATGGCGCACGGTGGCGGTGATGCTCCAGCTGTCGTCGAGGTCGACGCCGAAGGCGATATACTCGTGAAACAGCAGGTGGGAGCCGATGCCCGGGCCGCGGCCGCCATATTCATCAAGGCTGCCATTGGAAAGGGCGCCGCCGAAACCGATATCGATGAAGGTTGGGCCGGCAACCGGGAACTTCCAGCTTGCGCCGGCCATGATCTGCGATGATTCCTCCGCCGTCGAGATGCTGGCGCTCAGAAAGAAACGAGGATGCAGGAACTTGTCGAAGCCTTCCCGGCCTTCGCTGTGGAGCGGGTCGAAGAACAGGCTGGGAATGAGGAAGACGCCCTTCTCGAAATCGGAATTTGAGCCGAGCGAGGCGGCGACTTCAAACCGGGCCTCGTCGAAAATGCTGTCTTCGACAACCGGGGACGGGCCTGCGGGAGCCCCGGCATCCGCCGCGAAAGCAGATCCCGCGCCCAAGGCCAGACAGGCCATCAGGCCGGCGGGCCTGAGAAACGATAGTAAAGTCATGCGTATTTCCAATCGGCAAGCAATCCCCGATCGCCTGGAAGACGGACCGGATTTCAGACTGCATTACTGACGATTCCATTCTCAACGTCAAGCTTAACTACGACTGATTGACGGGTCAGGAAGCGAAGAGTCTCAGGCTGTGGCGATCATGTCGAGGGCGGACTCGAACAACCGCCTGCCGTCCGTTCCGCCGTGGGCCGGTTCGATCAGGTTTTCCGGATGCGGCATCATGCCCAGCACATTGCCCTGTTCATTGACCAGTCCCGCGATGTCGTTGATCGAACCGTTGGGATTGGTGTTCTCCGCATAGCGGAACACCACCTGGTTGTTGTCCTCGATGCGGGCGAGTTCGTCGGCCTCGGCAAAGTAGTTGCCGTCGTGGTGGGCGACCGGGCAGTTGATGATTTCGCCGGCCTGGTAGGCCGCGGTGAAGGCGGTGCGGTTGTTGGAAACCTGGAGCCGGACCTGGCGGCAGACGAATTTGAGCGAGGCATTGCGCATCAGCGCGCCGGGCAAAAGGCCGGCCTCGAGCAGGATCTGGAAGCCGTTGCACACGCCGATGACGCGCACGCCGGCGCGGGCCTTTTCCGCGACCGCGCGCATGACCGGCATGCGGGCTGCGATCGCCCCGCAGCGCAGATAGTCGCCATAGGAAAAGCCGCCGGGAATGATGATCAGGTCGGCTTCCGGCAGTTCGGTCTCGGTCTGCCAGACGGTCACCGGGTCATGGCCGGATATGGTGCGGATCGCGGCGAACATGTCGCGATCGCGGTTGAGGCCGGGAAGCTGGATCAATGCGGTTTTCATGGCGTTCGTTCTCTTGCTTTCGCTCAGGCCTGGGTCAGCTCGATCGCGTAGTTCTCGATCACCATATTGGCCAGAAGCTTCTCGCACATGGCGGCGACATCGGCCTCGGCCTTGGCGCGGTCGTCGGTGTCCAGCGCAAGGTCGAAGACCTTGCCCTGGCGCGCGGCGGACAGGCCGTCAAATCCAAGACCGTGCAGGGCACCCTCGATCGCCTTTCCCTGCGGATCGAGAACGCCGTTCTTCAAGGTAACGATGACGCGTGCATTGATCACTGGTTCAATCCTCAATCTGCTATTTGACAAGCACCGGGCCGGCGGCGCGGGCGGGTTCGTTCTCGTTCATGATGCCCAGCCGGCGGGCAATTTCGGAGTGGGCATTGCCGGCAGCCTCGCCGCGCGCGTCGAGGTCCATCCGACGGCGCGTCTGCAGGTCGATGAGACGGCAGGAATCCGGAGAGATCTCGTCCGCCAGGATGATGCGCATCATGTCGCCCTCGAACAGGCGGCCGCATTCGATCTTGAAATCGACAAGCTGCATGCCGGCGCCGAGAAACAGGCCAGACAGAAAATCGTTGATGCGGATCGCAAGCGCCACCATGTCGTCGAGCTCCGGCGGCACGGCCCAGCCGAAGGCGGTAATGTGCTCTTCTGTCACCAGCGGGTTGTCGAGTTCGTCCGATTTCAGCGAGAACTCGACGATGGAGCGGGGAAGGGGCGTGCCCTCCTCGATGCCGAGCCGGCGCGAAAGCGACCCGGCCGCGATATTGCGGACGGTCAGGATAAGCGGAATCATCTCCACCTCGCGCACGAGCTGCTCGCGCATGTTGAGGCGGCGGATGAAATGGGTGGGAATGCCGATCGCGTTCAAATGGCTGAAGACATATTCGGAGATGCGGTTGTTGAGCACGCCCTTGCCGTCTATGACCTCACCGGTGATGCCCGGCTCGGCATCATCCTTGAAGAACTGGATCAGCGTTCCGGGCTCGGGGCCTTCATAGAGTATCTTGCCCTTGCCTTCAAAAACCCGGCGGCGACGATTCATTTTTTGTCTCGTATCGTTGGCGTGGCTTTGGCCCACGCGTTATTTCTGTCTCTCTCGCTGGAATAGCGAAGTCGTGCGGCTTTCTCAATCAAAACCAAGCGTTTTTCAAGGCATTTGCTTCCAAGGGTTGGGGGAGCGGCATCCTCGGAGCGGATTTCATCTTGGATTTTAAACGATCTTATTAAAATAGTTAAATCTGACTGCTTTTCAAATGTCAGTTTTGAAGCCATTCTCATGTCCAGAGGAAACGGCCGCCGCGGTGCGGCAAGAGGGAGGTGGACATGTCCGGATCGATCTTCACCGATCGCGAGCGTGCCTTCGAGGCAGCCTATGTGCAGCAGGAAGCCGCGCGCTTTCGCGTGATCGCGCGGCGCAACCGGATGCTTGCCGCCTGGGCGGCGGACCTTCTCGGGCGCGATGATCTCGAAATCTACGCAAGCGAAGTGATCGCGGCTGATTTCACCCATGCCGGCCATGACGACGTGTTGAAGAAGCTGATGCGCGACTTCGCCGAGGGGGGCGTCAATATTGACGAGGAGACGGTGCGGACGAAGATGCAGGCCCTGCTGCAGGCTGCCAGCCGGCAGAGCGAGCAGATCTGAGTCTCAGAGGAGATCCCCGCCAAGCAGCATCACCTCAAGCGGGGCGCCGGGTCGCACCGCATCGTCTGCGGGCGGGCGGATGATCAGGCAATCGGCGTCGGCCAGGGTGGCGATCAGTGACGAATCCTGGCTCTCGCAGGCAGCGACGCTTTTTTTGCCCCGATCGGTGAAACGGGCGCGCATATAGTGGCGACGCGGCCCGTTGGGTCCGATCGCCTCCGCGGCGAAGGCCCGGCGAAGGCGATTGCGGGCGGGAAGCGCAGCGAGGCGACGGATGAGCGGTTCGGCGAAGATCAGCGCGCAGACATAGGCCGAGACGGGATTGCCGGGCAGGCCGAGCACCTTCATGTCGCCGAGATTGCCGACCATGAGCGGTTTGCCCGGCCGCATGGCAATCTTCCAGAAATCGAGCGACATGCCCAAAGACTGCAAGGTCGGGCCGACGAGATCCCGATCGCCGACGGACGCACCGCCGATGGTGATCAGGACATCCGCCCCCCATTGGCGCGCGCGCTCGACCGCAGCCTCGATCGCGGCCGCGTTATCACGGGCGATGCCGAGGTCGCGGGTCTCGCCGCCGTTTTCGCGGGCGAGCGATTGCAGCGCAATCCCCGCCGAAGCTGAAATCTGGCCCGGGCCGGGCATTTCTCCCGGCGGCACAAGCTCGTCCCCGGTGGCCAGCACGGCGATCTTCGGACGGCGATGGACGGGCAGCGTCCCGTGGCCGCCGGCGGCGGCGAGAGAGAGGCTGCGCGCGTCAAGCAGACGGCCTTCAGCGAGCAGAACCTGTCCTTCGTGAAAATCCTGCCCGGCGGCGCGGATATTGGCGTTTTTCGCCACGGGCTCCGTGATGCGGATACGGTCGCCCATGACCTCCGTATTCTCCTGGATCACCACACTGTCGGCGCCGGGCGGCAGCGGCGCGCCGGTGAAAATGCGGATCGCGGTTGCGGGGGCGACGGATATCTCCGGCGTCTCTCCGGCGGCAACCGTGCCGATCACCGAGAGCGTCGCGCCGGTTGTGGCGTCGTCGGACCGGACCGCGTAGCCGTCCATGGCCGAGGCGCTGAAGGGCGGCTGGGTGATGCGCGAGAGCAGATCTTCGGCCAGCACGCGACCGTCGGCCTCGACCAGATCGCAGGTTTCCCTATCCGGGATCGGCAATACGCCGTCCAGCAGGATAGCGAGCGCCTCGTCAACGGGCAGAAGCGAGCCGGCCATGATCTATGCCTCCGATCGTTTGTAGTCGCCGCTCGCGCCGCCGGACTTCTCCACGAGGCGGATCGCGCCGATTTCCATCTCCCGGTCGGCCGCCTTTGCCATGTCGTAGATCGTCAGGCAGGCAACTGAAACGGCCGTCAGCGCCTCCATCTCGACGCCGGTCTTTCCGGTAAGCCGGGTCGTGGCCGTAACGCGCAGGCCGGGCAGGGCGGTATCGGCTACGATATCGACCGCGATCCTGGTGAGCATCAGCGGGTGGCAGAGCGGAATGAGGTTGGCGGTCTGCTTGGCGCCCATGATCCCGGCAAGGCGCGCGGTGGCGATCACGTCACCCTTCTTCGCATTGCCGTTTTCGATCAGCGCGAGCGTCTCGGGCTTCATGCGCACGAAACCTTCTGCCGTGGCCGTCCGCACTGTCTCGTCCTTGCCGCCGACATCGACCATATTGGCCGAGCCGTCGGCCGCGATATGGGTCAGGTTTGTGGGCCTGCCGCTCATCGCGCCGGAAGCTCCGCGCCAGTGCCGGTCAGAAGCGCGCGCGTGGCACCGATAATATCGTCCTGTCGCATCAGACTTTCGCCCACGAGGAAGGTGGTGATGCCGCTCTTTTTCAGACGCAGACAATCGTCATGGACGAAGATGCCGCTTTCTCCGACGAGCAGCCGGTCGTCCGGCACCATCTTGACGAGGCGTTCGCTGGTCTCGAGCGTAACCTCAAAATTCCTGAGATTACGGTTATTTATACCGATCATCTGAGAGGAAAGCTTAAGCGCACGCGCGCATTCTTCCTCGTTATGGACCTCAAGCAGCGCATCCATGCCGAGTTCGAAGGCGGTCTCTTCCAGCGCGCGCGCCTCGTCATCGGAAAGGCTTGCCATGATGATCAGGATGCAATCGGCGCCCCAGGCACGGGCCTCGTGCACCTGATAGGGCTCGAACATGAAATCCTTGCGCAGCGCTGGCAGGGCGCAGGCATTGCGGGCGGCGGCGAGAAACTCGGGCGCGCCCTGGAAGCTCGGCGTATCGGTGAGCACAGAAAGGCAGGCCGCGCCGCCCGCCTCATAGGCCCTGGCGAAGGCAGGCGGATCGAAATCCGGGCGGATCAGCCCTTTTGAGGGGCTTGCCTTCTTGATCTCGGCGATCAGGCCGAAACGGCCCTCGTTCTGTTTCCGGCGGAGTGCGGCCAGAAAGCCGCGCGGCTTTTCCTGGTCGGCTGCGCGCGCCTTCAGGTCGTCGAGCGAAACCTTCGCCTTGGCGGCGGCGATCTCTTCGCGCTTGTAGGCCTCGATCTTTCGCAGGATATCGGTCATCAGCGGCACTCAGCCTTCGCTTTTCTGGTTGGAGACGGCAACGAGCCGGTCGAGCGCGAGCGCCGCATTGCCGCTTTCCAGCGATTGCGCGGCGATCGCCATCGCGTCGGAAAGCGTCTCGCCCTTCCCGGCAATCATCAGCGCAGCGGCCGCATTGCAGAGCGCAATGTCGCGATAGGCGTTGCGCTCGCCGGAAAGCACCTTGCGGAGCGCCGCGGCGTTCACCTTGCCGTCACCGCCGCGAAGCGCGTCGAGCATCACCGCCTCGACGCCGAAATCCTTCGGCGTCAGCGAATACTCGCGAATCTTGCCATCGGAAAGCTCGGCGATCCGGGTCGTACCCGTCGTTGTGATTTCGTCGAGACCCTCGCCGTGCACGACCCATACGGTCTCGGACCCGAGATCGCGCAGCACCTCGGCAAGCGGCACCAGCCATTGCGGCGCGAACACGCCGAGCAACTGACTCTTTACGCCGGCCGGGTTCGAAAGCGGGCCGAGAAGATTGAAGATCGTCCGCGTGCCAAGTTCGACCCGCGACGGGCCGACATGGCGCATGGCCGCATGATGCTTCTGCGCGAACATGAAGCCGATGCCGGCTTCCTCGAGGCAGGCCTCGATGATCTCCGGACCGGTATCCAGTTCCACGCCGAGTTCCGACAGGCTGTCGGCCGTGCCCGAACGCGAACTCAGCGCCCGGTTGCCATGCTTTGCCACCGTCACTCCGGCACCGGCCGTCACGATGGCCGCGAGCGTCGAGATATTGTAGGTACCCGCGCCGTCGCCGCCCGTGCCAACGATATCGATCGCGTGGTCCGGCGCCCTGACCGGCAGCATCTTCGCGCGCATCGTCGTGACGGCGCCGACGATCTCGTCGACCGTCTCGCCCTTGACCCTGAGCGCCATCAGGAAGCCGCCGATCTGCGACGGGGTGGCCTCGCCCGACATCAGGATATCGAAGGCCTGGCGGGATTCCTCGCTCGAAAGCGACTGGCCGTCGGCGACCTTGGCGATGAAGGGTTTCAGTTCGGACATGGCTTTTCTCGCTTATCGCAGGTTCACCGCCTGCTGTGCGAGCGTCTGGTTGATCGAGACGCCGTACTCGCTCTGCAGCTTGTTGATCATTTCATCGAGGATATCGTCTCCGGCCGAAGACGCAATGGCGGTGATGACCTGGTTGTCGCCGCTGGTTTCCAGCGTATCGGAGGGATTGACCACGGTTGCCACCGACAGCACGATCTGCTCGGTCCCGCCATCGCGCGGGGCGGTGGCCACGGTCCCGAGCGGACCGCTGAAGGCCGCCGCGATGGCCTCGGGGCCAAGGTCGCTGTTCTGCGAATTGCGCGTGATCGACGGGCTCTGCTGCACGTCAATGGCCAGATCGTCGGCCACCTGCTGCAGGCTTTCGCCGTTCTCCACGCGCTGTTTCATCTCGTCGGCCCTGGCCGCAAGCGCGTCGCGCTGCTGTTCGGCCGCCCAGTCGGTCTCGACCTGGCTGCGGACCTCATCGAAGGTACGATCGCGCGGCGGAGTGATATCTTCGACCTCGTACCAGACAACGCCGCCGTCATCGAGGTTCAGCGGCAGGTTCTCAAGCCCTGTATCGCTTTCGAAGGCCGCGCCGACAAGCTCGGTGCCCAGCGGAATGTCTTCGATCGGGTTGCCGTTCGGATCACGACCGTTGGCGTCGATGGCATCGATCGTAACCGCTTCGAGACCGAGGCTCTGTGCGGCCTCGGCCATGCTGGCGCCGCCGGCGCGCTGGTCCTCGTACTGGTTCTCGACGTTGAGGATGTCGTCGGCGGCCTGCTGTTCGGCAAGCTCCGTGCGGATCTGGTCCTCGACATCGGCAAGCGGCGTCGTGCTTTCCGGCTCGATATCCGTAACGCGTATGATGACCGGACCGAAATTGCCCTGCACGACGCCGCTCACGCCGCCTGCCTCGGGAATGGCAAAGGCTGCCTCGTCGATCGCCTGGTCGGGGAACTGGCCCTTCTCGTAGATGCCGAGCGTCACGTCGGCCGGCGTGCGACCGGCTTCGGAGACAAGCTGGTCGAAAGTCTTTGTGCCGTCCTCAAGCGCCTGGGCCGCCTGTTCGGCGGCAGCCTGATCGGCGAAGGTCATCTGCTGGATCCGGCGTTCTTCGGGCGTCGTGTAATTGGCGATCCGAGCCTCGTAATCGGCCCTGACGGCGGCATCGGAGACCGCGTCGGGATCGGCGATGTCGGAAGGGCGGAGCGCGACATAGGAGATCTTGCGATATTCGGGCGCGCGGTAGGCGGCCTGGCGCTGTTCGAACCAGGGCTGAAGAACCTCGTCGCCCGGCGACTTGATCGGCGCGACAAAGGCGTTGTTGAGAACGATATAGTCGACCACGCGGCTCTGGGACCGGTATTCGCGGATGGCATCCACGAGCGTTTTCGGCGGCACGAAACCGTCGGCCATGCCGTCGACGATCTGGGAACGCACGGCGACCTTGCTGCGCTCGGCCACATAGTCATCCTCGTTTAGGCCGACATTGCGCAGGAGCGCGCTGAAGCGCTGGCGGTCGAATCGCCCGTCGGCGTTCTGGAAGGCGGGATCCTGGGCGATGATCTCGGCCAGCCGGTCTTCGGAGAGGCCGAGATTCATATCGTCGGCAAGTTGGTCGAGGGCAGCCCCCGCAACGAGCTGGGCATAGACCTGCTGGTCGACGCCGATCATGCGGGCTTCCTCGCCGGTCAGCCGGCGGCCGAACTGGTTGCTCAGGCTGTTCATCTGGCGTTGGTAGGCAAGGCGGTATTCATTGGCCGAGACGGTCTTGTCGCCGACCTGAACCACCACATCCGAATTGCCAGAAAACAGCGCGCTTGAGGCGCCCCAGACGCCGAACGAAATGATCAGCAGGATCAGCAGGAGTTTCGCGACCCAGGTCTGGGCGCCTTTGCGCATTGTTTCAAGCATTCTCGAGCGGTCCCTGTTTTCCGGTCATAAGGGTTTGTGACGCTTCTTAGACGAAGATTGAGCGGAATTGAAGCCATAGCTGCATGCGCGGTTAAATCAGGGAGCCCAAGCGAATTAACCAAGCGCTAACCATAAACATTAAGCATGACGGCCAATTCTCCCCTCGCAAGAAGTTCTTAATTTACTGCAGTCCAGAATTGCAGGCATGCGAGACCGGCCGTCGGACAGGCCGGCGACAAGAGGTTCGAGCGTTTCTGTGCTGGAGGTGTCATGCGTAATGTGAGTTTGCGGCTGAAGGCGGCCCGTTCGGTCTTCCTGAGTTCGTCCGCCCTGTTCCTCCTCTGGGGCGCAGCCGGCCATGCCGCCGATTTCCAGTGGACCGGAGCCGAATCGACCGACTGGTACACAGCCAACAACTGGCTCGAGAACGGCGCGGCCACGACCAACACGCCCAAGACCGGTGACAACGTTACCATCAACACCACGGCCAATGCGCCGGTTCTGCCGACCGATCGCGGCACGGAATATATCAGCACTTTCGTCATCGGCGACACGGCGACCGGGCGGGTGACGTCGAATGCCACGATCAACGGCGAGCGGACGCGTCTCGGCGCATCGGCCGGCGGCAACGGCACGCTGACGCTCGGCGCGGGCGGCCAGGTGCAGATGGACAATTCGATCATCGTCGGCGATGCCGGTACGGGCCGGGTCAGCATGTCCGACGGCGCGACCGGCCAGACGGCCTCGATCATTCTCGGCAATGCGGATGGCAGTTCGGGCACCGTCACGCTTTCCGGCAGCGGCACGAGCCTCAGGACCTACGGCACGGGCGCCAACGGGCTTTCGGTGGCAAACAGTGGTAGCGGCAATCTCAGCGTCTCCGACGGCGCCTTCATCGAATCGGACCAGGCGATCGTCGGCCGCAATGCGGGCGGCGCGGGCAGTGTTACCCTGTCGGGCGCCGGTACGCAGTGGAACGGCTATGGCGCGACCACCATCGGCAGCAGCGGCAAGGGCACCGTCATGGTGCAGAGCGGCGCGCATGCAATCAGCGGCTCGCTTTCGATCGGCGAGAACACGTCCTCCACCGGCAATGAAGCGACGGTGACCGGCAGCGGTTCGCTGTGGAACGTCTATAATGACATTTCACTTGGCGGCAATGTGAACACCGGCGGCACGGGCGGCGAAGGCACGCTTTCGGTCCTTGACGGCGCGACCATGACCGCGAGCAATGCCTATATCGGCAATGTTTCGAGTGGCGAGGGTACGGTTTATGTCGACGGCGCCGGCTCGCAATTGCAGCTTTCCGCCTCGCTCAGGGTCGGGCGCAATGGCGATGGCCGCCTGGCGGTTTCGAATGGCGGCTCCGTCACGGCGGATTTCGCGCTGGTCGGCGCGAATGCGAACAGCACCGGCATACTTTACGTCACCGATGCCGGCAGCGAGATGACGCTCACCAATCGCATGACCGTCGGTGCGACGGGCGAGGGGCTGCTCGGGTTGGAAAACGGAGGAACGCTGAACTCGAACGGCGGCATTATCGGGCGCGATGCCGGCAGCATCGGCATAGTCGGCGTGACTGGCGGTGCCACATGGAACAACACATCGAACCTTGAGGTCGGTTCCGAGGGGGCTGGCCTTCTGGTGATTGCTGACGGCGGCATCGTCAACAACCGTACGGTTGAAATCGGGACGACGGCGACCGGCGAGGGTCTTGTCACCCTGGGCGGCGTGGGTACATCCTGGAACGTGGATGGCGGCATCACAGTCGGCGTGGAAGGCAATGGCGGAATTCTTGTCACCGATGGCAGCATCGTGACCAGTACCGAGAGCACAATTGCTTCGGGGGCGGATTCGATCGGTCTCGTTGCCGTAGACGGCGCCGGTTCTTCGTGGACGATCGACGGCGACCTCACGGTCGGCGAGAACGGAACCGGCGTCCTGCAGCTTTCCGACGGGGGCACGCTGACGGCCGACAAACTTGTGTTGGCCGCAAATGCCGGTTCGACCGGAAGCCTTGTCATCGGCTCCCTGCCGGATGTCGCGCCGCAAGGCCCAGGCACGCTCGACGTCAACGAAGTCTCCTTCGGCGACGGGCAGGGCTATCTGGTCTTCAACCACACGTCTTCCGACTATGAGTTCTCGCGCGTGATCAGCGGCACGGTCGATATCGGCGCCTTTGCCGGAACCACCATTCTGACGGCCGACAACACCAATAAGGGCAATACCTATATCGACACCGGCGCTGAAATCCAGGTCGGCAATGGCGGCACGACCGGCACGCTGCAGGGCAATGCGGCAATCGAAACCGGCGGCAAGCTGAGCTTTGCCCGTTCCGACGACATCGAATTTGCCGGTCTTCTGCGTGGTACCGGCACGGTCTCGCAGAAAGGGCCGGGCACGCTGCGGCTGACGGCCGACAATGACCAGTTCGCAGGCACGCTCGAGGCGGAAAGCGGCACCTTCCTGGTGGACGGTTCGCTTCGCGGCACGAAAGCGGACATCAAGGCTGGCGCTGCCTTTGGCGGTTCGGGCGAGATCGGTTCGACCACGGTGCGCACCGGCGGCACCTTCCTTTCCGGCGACGAGAAGGGATCGATCACCGTCAATGGCGACCTCGACTTCGAGCCTGACGCGACCTATGCGGCGGTCATCCAGACCAGCCAGGTTCCGGCCAAGGTCTCCGGCACGGTTGCCTTCGATGAAACCGAGCTCGATGTCGACTTTGTCGACGGCGGCGAGTTGAAGCAACAATACACGCTGGTGGAGGCCGGCGCGATCACCGGCACCTATGAGGCGCCGCTTGCCTCGCTGCCCTCGCAGTTCCGCGGAACGATCTCGCAGGATGCGAACAGGCTCAACATGTCTCTCGCCTATGTCGGCGGCAATTTCAATTTCTCCGCCCTCGGCAGGGGCGTCAACGATCAGCTGGTCAAGGCCTTCAACGACGGCGTGCCGCTGACGGGAACCTTGTCTGCCGGCATGCTGCAATCGGGCAGCGCCTACGAGGCGGCGATGACGACCCTTGGCGGCGAACTGGGCATCAACGCAACGATGACGGCCAATCTCGGCATGCAGGATTTCCTGCGCCGCTCGTCCAACCCAAGCCGGTTGTTCACCGGATGGCGGCCGATCGAGGTAAAGAAAGACGACGCTCTGCCGTCGGCGAATGAAACATCGGCGCTCGCCTACTGGAACCTCGGCACGCCGTCGAGCCGCCAGCCGCAATGGGACTGGGCCTCGGCCGGTCGCGGCGCGACCTATGGCGGTTCCTCCGGAGGCTCCTATGGCGCGCCCTACGCTCCATATCGCTCCCTGACGCCGGCCAATTCGATCTGGCTGGAGTATAACGGCGAGACGGCGAGCGTCGACGGCGACTCAGGCGCCGGCAATTCGGGCGCCGACATTACGGGCAATATCGTCGAGGGCGGCTATCTGGCCCAGCTCGATGATACGACCGCCATCGGCCTCGTCTTCGGCGGCGGCCAGACGCGCTACGACCAGACCGAACAGAACGGCTCGGCCGACAGCCAGTCTCTCCATGCCGCCGTCACAGCCGCCGGCCAGACCGCGCAGGGGCTATACGGCCTGGCAACCGTCGGTCTCGGCGTCGACAGTATCGACACCGAGCGCACCGTTGCCTTCGGAACGACGAGCGACCGGCTGCGCGGCAGTTATTCCGCGACCACGTTCGGCGGTCGCTTCGAGGCGGGGGGCCGCATCGTCAACGGCGGCATGGCCTTCATACCGTTTGCAGCGGCAAGCGCGGTCTACACCAGCGCGCCGTCCTATCAGGAGGAGGTTGCCGCCGGGCTTGGCAGTTCGGCGCTTGCCTATTCCGATTCCAGCCTCTTCCGCGGCACGGTGGAGGCCGGCCTCGGCTTTGATACCGCGGCGGGAGACTACGCACAGCGCTTCTCGTTCAATTCGCGCGTCTCCTATCTCTACCGCTATGGCGGCGGCGGCAATGCGAACGCCAGCTTCCTGGCCTTGCCCGGCTACGGTTTCTCGATCTCCAGCAATGCGCCGACGGGCAGCGCCGTCACGGCCAATGTCGGCGCGCGCATCCAGCTGACGCCGCAGGCCGATCTTTCGCTCGGCGCCTACGGCGAATGGGGCGCGGAATATTCGGCGCTGATCGCCTCGGCCAAGCTGCGCTATATCTGGTAGCGCCGCGCTGACGGGCCATTGCGGGCAGGTTTCGACAACTGCTTGAAGCCCGCCTGCTTTCGTGCCATCAAGGGTGCCATACAAGGGAGGAGCCTGATGTCCCTTTCGCACCGAGCCACGCGTCCGCTTGATCACCTCGTGCTGCCGGTCGTCGACCTCGCCACCGCGCGGCTTCGGCTGAGCGCGCTCGGCTTCAGCGTCGCGCCGGAGGCTCGTCACCCGTTCGGCACGGAAAACGCCTGCGTCTATTTCACCGACGGCACTTATCTCGAACCGCTCGGGATCGCCGATCTGCAGATCTACGGGAATCATGTTCGCGACGGCCTCGAATTCGTGGCGCGCGACCGCGCCTTCCGCTTCCGCGTCGGCGAGGATGGTCTTTCCGCAATCGTGTTCAAGAGCGATGATGCAACCGCAGACCATGAGGCCTTCATGGCGGAGGGCATCGCCGCCGGCGATCTCTTCCGCTTTTCCCGCGCATTCCAGCGCGAGGACGGCAGCGAGGCGGAAGCCGGTTTCCGGCTGGCCTTCGCGGCGGATCCGCGCGCGCCGGACCTCTTCTTTTTCACCTGCGAGCGGCTGTTGCCGCTGAACCCGCCGGAAGCGCTGATGGCGCACCAGAACGGCGTGACCGGCATCGCCGAAGTGCTGATCGGCGAGGACAACCCGATGGAATTCGAGCCCCTGCTGCAGCAGCTCGGCCATTGCCATGAAATGGAGATTCATCCACACGGCGTGACGGTGGAGGGGATCGGCGCCGATATCTCCATCTTTACCCATGCGCATCTGCGCGATCGTTTCGGGATTTCCCCGCCTGCCACAGGACGCGGTCTTGTCGGCAGGGCGATTGCCTTCGAGGCCGCCGATATCGGCAATACCGCCGATATTCTCGCGAAAAACGCGGTTCAGCACAAAGCGGCGGACGGAATGATCTGCGTTCCGCCTGCGCCCGGACAGGGCGTGACATTCATATTCAAGGAAGCATGACATGAACAATCGGACCGTTTCGGCCGGTGAGGGCGCGGCGAAGGTTGCCTTTTCCAACGACGGAAAACTGTCGCTGATTGCCGGGCCCTGCCAGATGGAAAGCCGCGACCACGCCTTCATGATGGCGGGGCGACTGGTCGAGATCTGCAGCGATGCCGGGATCGGCCTCGTCTATAAATCCTCCTTCGACAAGGCCAACCGCACCTCGCTCAATGCCGAGCGCGGCATGGGTCTGGAGAAATCGCTGGAAGTCTTTTCCGATCTGAAGGAGGAGTTCGGCTTCCCGGTGCTGACCGACATTCACACCGAAGCGCAGTGCGCAGAGGTGGCGGACGTCGTCGATGTGCTGCAGATCCCCGCCTTCCTCTGCCGACAAACCGACCTTCTGATCGCGGCCGCGAAGACCGGCCGGGTCATCAATGTCAAGAAGGGTCAGTTCCTGGCGCCCTGGGACATGAAGAACGTGCTCGCCAAGATCGTCGACAGCGGCAATGACAACGTGCTCCTGTGCGAGCGCGGCGTCTCCTTCGGCTACAACACGCTGGTCTCCGACATGCGCTCCCTGCCGATCATGGCCGAAACCGGCGCGCCGGTGATCTTCGATGCCACCCATTCGGTGCAGCAGCCGGGCGGGCAGGGCGGATCGACCGGTGGCCAGCGCGAATTCGTTGAAACGCTGGCGCGCGCGGCCGTTGCAACGGGCGTTGCCGGTGTGTTCATCGAGACCCATCAGGACCCGGACAACGCACCATCCGACGGGCCGAACATGGTTCCGCTCGATCAGATGCCGCGGCTTCTTGAAAAACTTCTCGCTTTTGACGCAATCACGAAGGAAAGATAGTCTCGGCTGAGGCGAGCGTCCGCATTTTCATGGCGTCCGCCCGGAAAATTTTTCATTCGTCATAGTTCTGGCGAATGAACTGCTTTATGCAGTTTTGCTGCAATGCTCAGGTGACCCAAGACGCCGGACGCATTAAGGAAAATCCCAGCGCCTCTGCGCACCCGTTACAAATTCGAACAGCAAGGTCGACAGGTAGACAGACATGACGACAATCACCGACATTCTCGCCCGTGAAATCCTCGACAGCCGTGGCAATCCCACGGTCGAGGTGGATGTGTATCTGGAAGACGGCACCATCGGGCGCGCCGCCGTGCCCTCGGGCGCATCGACCGGCGCGCATGAAGCCGTTGAGCTGCGTGACGGCGGCGAGCGCTATCTGGGCAAGGGCGTCGAGAAGGCCGTCAATGCCGTCAATACGGAAATCCTCGAAGCCATCGTCGGCCTTGATGTCGAGAACCAGATGGAAATCGACCAGACGATGATCGAGCTCGACGGCACGTCGAACAAGGGCCGCCTCGGCGCCAACGCCATCCTCGGCGTCTCGCTCGCCTCGGCGAAGGCCGGCGCGACTGCCTGCGGCCTGCCGCTCTACCGCTATGTCGGCGGCACCTTCGCGCATCTCCTGCCGGTTCCGATGATGAACATCATCAATGGCGGCGAACATGCCGACAACCCGATCGACTTCCAGGAATTCATGATCATGCCCGTCGGCGCCGATACGCTGCGCGACGCCGTGCGCATGGGCTCGGAGATCTTCCACACGCTGAAGAAGGAACTCTCCGCCGGCGGCTTCAACACCGCGATCGGCGACGAGGGCGGTTTCGCTCCGGCGCTTCCCAGCACCATCTCCGCGCTCGATTTCATCATGAAGTCGATCGAAAAGGCCGGCTACAAGCCGGGCGATGACGTCAATCTCGCCATGGATGCTGCCTCCACCGAGTTCTACAAGGACGGCAAGTACGAGATGGAAGGCGAGGGCAAGACCTTCTCCTCCGGCGAAATGGCCGCCTATCTCGCCGACCTCATCGGCAAGTACCCGATCTTCTCGATCGAGGACGGCCTGGCCGAGGACGACTGGGACGGCTGGAAGGAACTGACGTCGATGATCGGCGGCAAATGCCAGCTCGTCGGCGACGACCTGTTCGTCACCAACACCAAGCGCTTGAAGGACGGCATCAAGATGGGCGTCGGCAATTCGCTGCTCGTCAAGGTCAACCAGATCGGCTCGCTGACGGAAACGCTCGACGCCGTCGAGACAGCCCACAAGGCCGGCTACACCTCGGTCATGTCGCACCGTTCGGGCGAGACCGAGGACGCCACGATCGCCGACCTCGCCGTTGCCACCAATTGCGGTCAGATCAAGACCGGCTCGCTCTCGCGCTCCGACCGTCTGGCGAAATACAACCAGCTGATCCGCATCGAGGAAGAACTCGGCGCCCAGGCCGTCTTCGCCGGCAAGTCGATCCTCAAGGCCTGATCGGCCCAAAGGTTTCCTGTTTGATTTGAGATGCCCGTGGCCTGTGCCGCGGGCATTTTTCTTTGCAGGGATTTGCGGCAGCCTCCGAGCGAAGAAGCTGCCTTTCTATTCGTGCCGCAGCGCCTCGATCGGGTTCATGCGGGCGGCGCGGCGGGCGGGGAAAAAGCCGAAAATGATGCCGATCAGCGCCGAGAAGACAAAGGCGCCGAGGATCATCCAGGGCGCGATGACGAAGGGTACTGCCAGATACTGAACCACGGCATAGGCGACGCCGAGCCCGATCAGGACGCCGAGGACCCCGCCGAGAAGCGACAGCACGACAGCCTCGACCATGAACTGCAGCAGCACCTGCCGTTCAAGCGCGCCGACGGTCAGTCGCAGTCCGATCTCGCGTGTGCGCTCCGTCACCGACACGAGCATGATGTTCATGATGCCGATGCCGCCGACAAGCAGGCTCACCGCCGCAACGGCGGTCAGCATGCCGGTGAGATGGCTTTTCGTGCCGGTCACCGCATTGGCGATCTCGGTCATGTCGTTGACCTCGAAATCATTGGCCCGTCCGGGCTGGATATTGCGGCGCTGGCGGAGGAGGGCGGTGACATCGGCTTCCAGCTCCTCGGTCGAAACGCCGTCGCGCGCGGCCAGCAGAATGCTCTCGATATAGCTGTCACCGCCCACGCGCCTCTGGAAGGCGCTGATCGGCATCAGCACGATGTCGTCCTGGTCGCGGCCCATGCTGCTCTCGCCCTTTTCCCCGAGCGTGCCGATCACAGCGCAGGAGACATTGCCGACGCGCACATTGCTGCCGACGGGGTCATTCTCGCCAAACAGCTCGCGCCGCACGGTCGCGCCGAGAATGCAGGCCGTGTCGCCGCCGCCGGAAGCCGCCGCGCGGGAGAAATCGCTTCCGGTCTCGATCGACCAGTCCTGGGCGGCGAGAAAATCGTCATTGGTGCCGATCACCGTCGTCCTGCGGTTCTTGCCCTCGGCAACGACCGTCACTGTCGAGATATTCTGCGGCGCGACGGCGCGCAGATCCGGCACCTGGTTGCGCAGCGCGGCGATATCGCGCTCGCTGAAGCCCTTCGCCGCCTCTGCCGGCGCGCCGGGCGCCCGTTGGCCGGGCCTGACGAACAGGATATCGGTTCCAAGGCGGGCGATCTCGCTGCGCACCTGTTCGGCCGTGCCGTTGCCGATCGTGACCATGGCGATCACGGCCGAAACGCCGATGACGACGCCAAGGACGGTCAGGAAGGAGCGCAGCAGGTTGCGGCGGACGGCGCGCAGGGCAAGCTTGATCATCTCAAGAAACATGGCCGTTCTCCTGTCTGTCGCCGCGTCCCGGCCGGTAGGCGCGCTCGAGCGTTCCATCGAGAAACTGCATGCGCCGGCTGGCATAGCGCGCCACGTTCTCCTCATGCGTCACCATGACGACGGTGATACCGATCTCTGTGTTGAGGCCGGTGATCAGCTCCATGATCTCGTTGCTGGTGCGGGTATCGAGGCTGCCGGTCGGTTCGTCGGCGAGCAGGACGGCGGGTTCGGTGATCAGCGCGCGGGCGATCGCCACGCGCTGCTGCTGGCCGCCGGAAAGCTCCTGCGTGCGCTGGTCGAGACGATCGGCGAGGCCGACCTGCGACAGTGCGAACTCGGCGCGTTCGCGCCGCTCCCGGCGATTGACGCCGCGATAGAGCAGGGGCAGTTCCACATTCTCGAGCGCCGAGGAGCGCGGCAGAAGATTGTAGCGCTGGAAGACGAAGGCCAGGAGGTGGCGGCGCAGCAGGGTCAGCTTCGTCGTCTTCAGCTCGGTCGTGTCGACCCCCTGAAAGAAGAACTGGCCGCTGGTTGGCCGGTCGAGCCAGCCGAGGATGTTCATCGCCGTCGATTTTCCGGACCCGGAAGGTCCCATGATAGACACGAACTCGCCGGCCTCGATCGCGAAATCGACGCCGTTGAGGGCGACGATCTCGGCCTCGCCTGTGCCATAGGTCTTGTAGACATTGCGGAATTCGATGAGCGGCGCCGTCGTCATGATCCTACCTCACTGCGCATTTCTGCCGGTTGCGGTGATGACCTTGTCGCCGGCGCGCAGATCGCCGTCGGTCACGGCGGAAAACCGGCCGTCGCTGGCGCCGACCGTGATCGCGACCGCCATGGGTTCGCCATTGCGCAGGATCCAGACCGTGCGCGCGTCGCCCTCGGAGGAGCCTGCCGCTTCGCCGGGCGGGGTGAAGCGCAGCGCCGCATTCGGCACCAGAACGGCGTCCGGCATTTCGTCCACGAGAATATCGGCCGTCGCCGTCATGCCCTGGCGCAGGAGAAGGTCGGAATTATCGACCGCGAGCACGGCCTTGTAGGTCACGACATCGCTGTTGAGTTCGGAGGCATAGCGGATCGACCGGATCTCCGCCGGAAAACGCCGACCGGGAAAGGCCTCGACCGCGAACGAGGCCTTCTGCCCCGGCTCAACCTGGCCGACATCGGCTTCGTCGACATTCACCCGGAGTTCCATCTCCGTCAGATTGCCGGCGATCACGAACAGCGTCGGCGCTTCGAGCGAGGCCGCCACCGTCTGGCCGACATCGACATTGCGGTAGAGCACGACGCCATCGATCGGCGAGCGGATGGTGGCCTTGCTGAGGCGCAGTTCGGCAAGCTCGAGCTCGGCGTTCGCCACCGCAAGCCGCGCCTCGGCGCTCTGCTGGTCGGCAAGGGCCGCGGCATGGGCGAACTGCGCGTCCTCCAACTCCTGGCGCGGCGCCACGTCGCGCTCGGCAAGCGTGCGCGTGCGCTCCATCGTCGCCTTGGCGGATTCCAGATCGGATTTCGCCGCCGCGACATCGGCCTCGGCGGCGGCAAGCTTCGCCTTGGCGCTCAGGATATCGGCCCTCAGCTCGTCGGTCTCCAGCTCAAGGAGCGTGTCGCCCGCCTTGACCGCGTCATTGAAGTCGGCGCGCACGGCCTTCACCGTGCCCGACAGTTCGCTCGATATGTCGACCCTGACCGTCGGCTCGATCGCGCCGGTGGCCGCGACCGTCACCGTCATCGGCCCGCGCTCGACCTCCTGAGTGACATAGATTGGCTTTGCCGCGACGATCTGCAGATCTCCGGACGTCAGATAGCGGTAACCGGCATAGCCGCCGGCAGCCAGCACGACGACGAGGATGATCGCCCCCCAGGGCATACGAAAGCCGCGCCGGGGCTTGTCATCGCCAAGAATGGCATGAATATCAGGCACTTGCGGGCGAGGGCGCTCATTGGCATCCGCGCCGCCGCGCCGGCCGGTTCTGTCCATGTCGGAGGACATTGTCGAAGAGCTCCTGTCTGGGGCTACGCATTTGACGATTTGCCGCGACTATGGCCACGAAGCGGCGCGCATGCAAGCCGTTGCCGAAGCGAAAATGAGGCCGGTGCGCGGACGATCCGCTCCGGCCCCGAAGCCAACCCCCGTATTCGGCCTGGCCGCCGGCCGTCTCGCGCGATAGCCTCGGAAACGAATCGTGTTATTGTGAAAACAATGAAAGTTCGAACGCGGCGCCGGACGCCGGGAAGAACAGAACGCACATCCCCGTGGAGGAAATCCCTTGAACCATCGTTGTCTTGCAGCAATCGTCACCACGGCGTTCCTTTGCGTCGCGTCGTTCAGCCCGGCCTCTGCGACATTGCCGGACGGCGCAAGCTCCCTCAGCGAAACCTATCAGGACTGGCGCGTCGAATGCGTCTCGAACGGCGATGCGGATCGCTGCGTGATGGTTCAGGTTCAGGTTGCGCAGGAAGGCGGGCAGCGCGTCATTTCCGTCGAGCTCAATGCGCCGGCGGCCGATCAGGCCCAGGGCGTCGTCGTGATGCCGTTCGGCTTCGCCTTGGCCCAGGGCGTCACGCTTTCGATCGATGCGGAGACCGACGGCCCGAAATTCGGATTTTCGACTTGTCTGCCGCAGGGTTGCTTTGTTCCGGTGTCGATCGATGCCAACATGCTCGATCGCCTGAAGAGCGGCGGCACGCTTCACATCAGGGGCATGCCGATCAACGGCAACGAGATGGTCGATTATCCGATTTCACTCAAGGGCTTCACAGCCGCCTTCAACCGCTTGAATGCATTGCGTTAAGTCGCATTACTATTTCCCGTATGCAAACGGCTCCGCGAACAGACCGTCCGGAGCCGTTTTCTCTGTTTCGGCATAGCATAAGTTCCATAATCTACCTTATGCGATTTTTGTCGATGTCTTCTTGTGGCAGTGCCGTGCCCTCTGTCCCTTCTGGCGCAAACAGAAACAACCGGACGCGAACGCCCGGTTGCCGGAAGTTTTCAGAAAAAGCGACCTTTATCAGAAGCTGACGTTCAGACGCGCATTGATGCTGTTCTGGGAGACGCCATCGCCGAACTGGCCGATATAGCCGAAGCCGAGCTTCGCCTGTTTCGAGAGCGCAAAATCAATCCCGGCGCCGATCAGAGCCGTGTTTTCCGCCAGCGGCACGCCGGAGACGGTAAACGGCGCGCTGCCGGCAAGGGCGGCCGTCGACTTGGGCGTGATATCTCCGAATGCATGCCGCCATCCGACATCGAAATAGGCCTCGGAGCCCGCCTGCCCCATGACGGCAAAGTCCGCTGTCGCCCGCAGGCCGATCGTCGAGAAGTAGGTATTCGACGATTCCGACGCGACGCTGAGCGCCGCTGCGGTCGTTCCGGTCTCGGTAAAGCTGTCCGAGTTCAGGCCGACATAGGAGAAGTTGGCATAAGGCTCGACCTCGGTGTTTTCGTCCGCGGCATAGCGATAGGCAAGTTCCCCGAAGACCTGGAAAGCCCCGGCATCGTAATCGCTCGACATTGTGTCGTAGAAGCCGGGAAAGCTCACCGTACGGTCTGCCGATACCGTGTTCCAGGTGTAGGCAAGGCCTGAACGGAAGGCCACGGCGCCGGACTTGCCTGCGGCCCATTCGCCGCCGCTGTAAGCGCCGATCGTGTAGCCATCCGTATTGCCCGAAGCAGGTCCCTTGTTGTCGAAGGACGTGTAGCCGTAGCCGGCCAGAACGCCAAGCTTCCAGCTTTCGCCGATCGATCCGTCAATACCGGCGAGGAAGCCGCCGGTGGAGGAGTCGAGCCTGCCGGCATTGGCGTTGCCGTCATATTCACTCCAGCCGCCATAGGCGTATGCCCAGGCGCCGAAAGCGCTTTCCTCGACAAGGCTTCCGCCAACCATGTCGTCGCCCCCCTCGGCGTAGGACATGACCTCGACCGAGGACGTCGATTTGCCGCCGAAAGCCTGATGCAGACGGCCATAGACCGCATCCCTGGCATATTGGGTCTGGTCGATCATGACGGTCCGGTCAGAGGCATAGATATCGCCCGACAGAGCGCTGTAGGCCAGCGGTGCGTCATCGACGGTCATTTTCAGGATGACGTTTTCGTAGAGTGCCGGCGGTGGCGACAGATTGCCCAGTGTCTCCAGAGCATTGGCAACGGCGACCTGGTTTGGCGTCTGGGCAACCGAGGCGAATGTCCGATCGTTGCGCTCGACCTTCAGGATCACAGAATTGGGATCGTAACGCAGATAGGGTGCAACGAAGGCATAATTGTCGACATTGTCCCAAACGGGCATCGATGATGCGAACGCGCCGTTGACGCCGCCGGCCGCAGTCAGGATCACATAGTCATGATCGAGAAGGTAGCCATCGATCGTGTCGACTTCGACAGAGCCTGCGAGGTTGGCGACGCCGCCGACGGCGATCAGGTCGGCATTCCCGGCCAGGTCCACTTCCGCTTCGATCACCGAGGTGGACGCGAGGTTGAGGTCGCCGCCAACGATGATCGTACCGATCGAATTACCTGGCGCCAGTCGGCCGGAACTGCTCGCACTGCCTGAGATGTTCAGATTGCCTCCCGCCCTCGACGTATAATCCACGAACAGTCGGCCGTTCACATTAACCTTGTTCTGAATCGTGCCGCCGGTCGTGCTGGAACCGTTTTCAACATAGAGGTCACCGCCGACGGTAGCCCTCTCACCTGCGCCCGAGATGAAACTGCCCGTGCTATGCTGCAGGATCAGATCGCCCGAGATTTTTGCCCCGGGCTGAAGAGTGACGACCTGGTTATAGGTCGAGGTCCCCCTGGACGTCAGCGTGCCGCCGATCGTGGCGCCCGCGCCGATTGTCACCGGTGTATCGTTGTTGACGACCAGAACATCGTAGGGCGCGTTGCCGATTTCGTTGACGTCTTCCGGCAGTAGCAGACCTGACAACAACCGAGACCAGTGGGACGTAAAGTCGGTCACGCCGTTGTTCCGGTTCTTCAGATACATGGCGAAGAATTGTTCGGGGCTTGTGTCGTCCAAGGACAGCGCAGGTTCCCATATATAGATCAACTCATTATTGAAATAATAGTGTACGGCGCTGTTGCCTTCTTCGTCGACATCCGTCATCAGGCGCATGTCGATCGTGTTTCAGCTGGAATAGTTGATCAGTCCGGTCGTTTCCGGCAGTTCAACCCACCCGTTATCCGTGCTGGTATCCCATACTTCGAGCCTTCCCTGCCCGTCCCGGTTGGTGAACTGGATGATCGGAAAGACAGCATCATTATCGTTGTAATTGCCGGTCGCGACCTCCTCTTCGGTCATGGTCGAGCCCCAGATACTGGTGCGGATATAGTCCGTATCACTCCCGCTCCGCCAGCCATCGGCAACATAAATGTCGCCGCCGATAAAGGAATCACCCGGAGGAACGGTTGTGTTCTGCGAGTAGCCTTCCCACTGATAGTAGCTGTTTGAACCCGCTTTCGAGCCAAGGGTCTCCAGCGCGAGGACGTTCGACCGTCCCATATAGCTATCAAGCCGCGCAAAGCTTGCAGTCGGATAGCGATCAATCATCCAGTCGCTTGGATCCGTGCTGATCGGATAGAATTCAATCTTCTCGGCCAGCGCGGTTCCGCCCAGACCAAACAACAGGATTCCCGCGCAAGCGGTTGATTGCAGCAGTCTCGTTTTTACTGTGGTCATTGTTTCCTCCCAGTCATGGCCGCGGACCACAAGGGTGCCGCTGCCCCGCCCGAACTGCTTTGCCGGCTGCCGGGCATGCTGATGACAGCGCGACAAACAGACCGAAAGAGCATTTTGCAACCCCGGCGGGCATCACGCGGATATTGTGATAGAACGCATCGGCCGGGAAGCTGGAATGCACAAGGAGAGGTTACAAACAAGCGATATTGCAACTTATGTTGCATTAATGGCACGTATATTAGTATATACTTATATTACAATTTGAATCTATCCGGACATGGGGTAGAAACGGACAGGAAATCCAGTGATTTCGGCCTTATTGTCTCTGACCTAAGAGGATGGCGTCCAACGCGCGCCATCGCGTCCCTGCCGTCGGAGAAAATGGTCAGACAGGAGCAATATCGCCCCGCGCCCAGCCTTCCTGCGTCTCGGCCATGAAAGCGGCGAAGCGGCTTTCGGCGATGGCGGCGCGGATGCCCTGCATCAGAGACTGATAGTAGTGGAGATTGTTCCAGGTCAGCAGCATGCCGGCAAGCGATTCATTGGCGCGCACGAGATGGTGCAGATAGGCACGGGAGTAGTCGCGCGCAGCCGGGCAATTGCTTTCCTCATCCAGCGGCCTGAGGTCTTCGGCATGGCGGGCGTTCCTGAGGTTCACCTTGCCGCGGCGCGTGAAGGCGAGACCGTGACGCCCTGCCCTGGTCGGCATCACGCAGTCGAACATGTCGATCCCGCGCGCCACCGATTTCAGAATATCGTCGGGGGTGCCGACGCCCATCAGGTAACGCGGCTTTGTCGTCGGGAGCTCGGGCAGCGTCGTCTCCAGCATCGCCAGCATGACCTCCTGCGGCTCGCCGACGGCAAGGCCGCCGACGGCATAGCCTTTCAGGTCGAGATCGGCCAGCCCGCGCGCCGAGCGGACGCGCAGGTCCGGAATATCGCCCCCCTGGACGATGCCGAACATCGCCTTGCCCGGCTGGTCGCCGAATGCCTCGCGGCAGCGCTCGGCCCAGCGTAGCGACATCTCGGTCGATTTTTCGATCTCCGCCCGCTCCGCCGGCAGCCTGACGCACTCGTCAAGCTGCATCTGGATATCGGAACCCAGCAGCCCCTGGATCTTGATCGAGCGCTCCGGGCTCATGTGATGCACGCTGCCGTCGATATGCGACTTGAAGGTGACGCCCTTCTTCTCGTCGATCTGGCGCAGCGCCGCGAGCGACATCACCTGAAAGCCGCCGGAATCCGTCAGGATCGGATATTTCCAGCGGATCAGCGAATGCAGGCCGCCAAGCCGCGCCACGCGTTCGGCGCCCGGCCGCAGCATCAGATGGTAGGTGTTGCCGAGAATGATATCGGCGCCGAGGTCGCGCACCTGGTCAAGATACATCGCCTTGACCGTGCCCGCGGTTCCGACCGGCATGAAGGCCGGCGTGCGGATTTCGCCGCGCGGCATGGTAATCGCGCCAAGGCGGGCATTGCCGTCTGTGGTCTTCAGGGTGAACTGAAATTCTTGGCTCATACGTCTTTCCTGAAGAGCAGGCTGGAATCGCCGTAGGAATAGAAACGGTAGCCGGTTTCGATCGCATGGGCGTAGGCCGCGCGCATCGTCTCCAGCCCGCAAAAGGCCGAAACCAGCATGAACAGGGTCGATTTCGGCAGATGGAAATTGGTCATCAGCATGTCGACGGCGCGGAAGCGATAGCCGGGCGTGATGAAGATGCCAGTTTCACCTTCCCAGGCACCAAGCGTCCCGTCCTCGGCAGCGGCACTTTCCAGCAACCTGAGAGAGGTGGTGCCGACGGAGATGATCCGCCCGCCGCGCGCCTTCACCGCATTCAGGGCTTCGGCTGTCTCCGTCGTGACGATGCCGCGCTCGAAATGCATCTTGTGGTCGTCGGTATCCTCGGCCTTGACCGGCAGGAACGTCCCCGCTCCGACATGAAGCGTTACGAAATATTGCTCGATACCGGCTTCTTCCAGCGCGGTCAGAAGCCGCGGCGTGAAATGCAGGCCAGCCGTCGGCGCGGCAACCGCGCCGTTTTCACGGGCATAGATCGTCTGGTAGTCGTCGCGGTCCCTGCCGTCCTCGGCCCGCTTGGAGGCGATATAGGGCGGCAGCGGCACGTGGCCGACCCGCATCAGCGCCTCGTCGAGCGCGCCGCCGCGGGCGTCGAATGTCAGTGCCACCTCGCCGCCTTCCCGCTTCTCCTCGACCGTCGCAGAAAGCGTGGTCGCACGATCGGCGGAAACGAAACGCAGAACGTCGCCCGGCTTGATCCGCTTGCCCGGCCGGGCAAAGGCATGCCAGACATTGTCGGCCTTCCTGAGATGCAGCGTGGCCGAGACCGGCACCTCCTCGCCGCCTTCGCGGTGTCGAACGCCTTCGAGCTGCGCCGGGATCACTTTCGTATCATTGAATACCAGCGCGTCGCCGGGTTTCAGGAAAGTCGGCAGTTCGGACACGACATGGTCCGCAAGCCCCTCGCCCGGTCGCACCACCAGGAGCCGCGCGCTGTCGCGCGGGCTCGCCGGGCGCAAGGCGATGTTTTCATCCGGCAGGTCGAAGTCGAAGAGGTCTACGCGCATTGTATCAGGACATTTCTCAAATTCGAAAACCCGCCGGCCTCGGCCGGGCGGGTCTGTTGGTTGCGCTCTGTGCTCAATAATCTCCCCCCTTGAGGGCAGGGCTATCGCATATGGTCTCCCCGCATAGCCCCCTAATATTCTCGCCCCGGAGGGGAGAGATGTCGCGACAGCGACAGTGAGGGGGGAGCCTATCACCGCGAGCGCTCTCACGATCTGAAGCACCGCACCACCGTCACTGCCCCTTTCGGGGCATCTCTCCCGCCAGCGGGAGAGAGTATTGGGATCAAGCTGCTACGCCATATGCGATGGCCCTGCCCTTGAGGGGGAGATTGACAGGAGGGCGTCGCCCTCTTCCCGCATCAAGCGTCCGCAGCCACCTTCATCGAAATGATGTGGTCCGGGTCACGCACGGGCTCGCCCTTCTGGAAAGCATCAACGGCGTCCATGCCTTCGATGACCTGACCCCAGACGGTGTACTGCTTGTCGAGCCAGGGGGCATCGGTGAAGCAGATGAAGAACTGTGAGTTGGCGGAGTTCGGGTTCTGCGAGCGGGCCATGGAGCAGGTGCCGCGCACGTGGCGCACGGAAGAGAACTCGGCCGGAAGGTCCGGCTTGTCCGAACCGCCTGTACCGGCGCGGCCAGCATTGCCGCCCTTCTTGCCATGCTCCACATCGCCGCCCTGCGCCATGAAATCGGCGATCACGCGGTGAAAGACGACGCCGTCATAGGCGCCCTCGCGGGTCAGTTCGCGAATGCGGTCGACATGCTTGGGGGCGACATTCGGAAACGCCTCGATGACGACCTTTCCCTTGGTCGTTTCCATGATGAAGGTGTTTTCCGGGTCTTTGATTTCGGCCATCTGGGTCTCCTGTGGCTGAGCGGGAGCATAATCCGAGTGAAGCGAGGATGGACAGGATTATGCGGCTGAAACAAATGGGATAGAGCGCCCATCAGATCGACAGGCGCCCTATGTCGAAACGGGTTACTGGCTGACGGTCGCGCTCAGGATCCGGTCGGGGTCGCTGACCTTGCCGTTCTGGGCCGGATCGCCCTTCTTGATCTTGTCGACATTGTCCATGCCGTCCACGACCTCACCGATGACGGTGTACTGGCCGTTCAGATGCGGAGCATCGGCGAACATGATGAAGAACTGCGAGTTGGCGGAATTCGGGTTCTGCGAGCGTGCCATGCCGACCACGCCGCGCTTGAACGGAATGTCGGAGAATTCGGCGGGCAGATCGGGCATGTCGGAGCCGCCCATGCCAGCCTTGTTCAGGTCAAAGCCGTTTTCGGCGTCGCCGAACTGGACATCGCCGGTCTGTGCCATGAAGCCGCCGATCACGCGGTGAAAGACCACGTTGTCATAAGCGCCTTCCGCAGCCAGTTCCTTGACGCGGGCGACGTTCTGCGGCGCTTCCTCATCGAACAGCTCGATCACCACCGGGCCTTCCGAGGTGTTGAGCGTCAGAAGGTCCTCGCCGTCCTGCGCCTGCGCCACGCCTGCAATCGAGGCCGTCGTCATCATCATGGCGGCAGCCAGTCCCGCAATCGTCTTCCTCATGGTTTTCTCCTTGAAATTCATTGCCTCTACCCGGGCTCTAGCGCGGGAATTTCGCCTTCAGCGCGGCAGCCACAAAATCCGGCACAAAGCGCTCCACATCGCCGCCCATGGCTGCGACCTGCCGCACCAATGTGGCCGATATCGGACGGGAAAGGGCCATTGCCGGCAAAAAAACGGTCTGGATGTCCGGCGCCATGGACTGGTTCATCCCGGCCATCTGCATTTCATAGGCAAAGTCGGTCGAGTCGCGCAGGCCGCGGATGATCATCCCGGCGCCGTTGTCCCGCGCGGCGTCGATGGCGAGGCCCTGGAAGGACACGACCGAGACGTCGTCCGTTCTCTCCGGCAGGTTTTCGGCCACCGCACGGCGCAGGAAATCCGCGCGTTCCTCGAACGCGAAAAGCGGATTCTTCCCCGCATTGATGCCGATGGCCAGCACCAGCCGGTCGGCGATGTTGAGCGCCTGCAGCACCACGTCGAGGTGGCCATTGGTCATCGGGTCGAAAGAACCGGGATAAAAAGCCGTTGCCATTCGTCATGCCTCGGTTTTGGTCTCGGCCTTTTGTCACGGAATGTGGCAAGCCGCAAGTCGCTTTGCGGCAAGGCTCTGAAAAGGAAAAGCCGGGCATGATGGCCCGGCTTTTCAGATTTTCTTCGCGACGCTCAGTCCTCGCTGTCGCCCTCGCCCGTCGCTGCGGCGGGTGCGTCGTCGGCCGGAGCCTCTTCCGCGCCTTCTTCCTCGACGGGTTCGGCCTCCTCGGGTTCGGAGATGACCTCGACGGAGACGACCTTTTCGTCAGCCCCGGTCTTGAACACCGTCACGCCCTTTGTGGCCCGGCTGGCGATGCGGATATCGTCCACCGGCACGCGGATCAGCTGTCCGGCATTGGTGACCAGCATGATCTGGTCGCGGTCGAGAACCGGGAAGGCGGCCACCAGACGTCCGATCTCTTCGGTCTTCGACGTATCGGTGGCGCGGATGCCCTTGCCGCCACGGCCGGAGATACGGAAATCATAGGACGACGAACGTTTGCCGAAGCCCTTTTCCGTCACCGTCAGGATGAATTGCTCGCGGAACTTCAGTTCCTCGTAGCGATCATCCTTCAGTTCGCCCTCTTCCGTCACCTCCTCGCCGACAAGCGCGATGTCCTCGCCCTCCCCGGTCTCGGTGCGGCGCTCGAGCGCCGCCCGCTTCAGATAGGCGGCACGCTCCCAGGGCTCGGCGTCGTTGTGGCTGACAATGGTCATCGAGATCACCTCGTCGCCCTCTGCCAGCGCGATGCCGCGCACGCCGATGGAATTGCGACCGGCGAAGACGCGGATGGCGGGAACCGGGAAGCGGATCGCCTGGCCCATCGCCGTCGTCAGCAGCACATCGTCATCCGGCGTACAGGTCCAGACGGACAGGATGCGATCATTCTCGTCGTCGAGCTTCATCGCGATCTTGCCGTTGCGGTTCACCTGCACGAAGTCCGACAGCTTGTTGCGGCGGACCGTGCCGCGGGTGGTGGCGAACATCACGTCAAGTTCGGCCCAGCTGTCCTCATCCTCCGGCAGCGCCAGGATCGAGGTAATGGCCTCGCCCTGCTGCAGCGGCAGCATGTTGATCAGGGCCTTGCCGCGCGATTGCGGCGTGCCGATCGGCAGACGCCAGACCTTTTCCTTGTAGACGATGCCGCGCGAGGAGAAGAACAGCACCGGCGTGTGGGTATTGGCCACGAACACGCGGGTGACGAAATCCTCGTCGCGGATCGACATGCCGGCGCGGCCCCTGCCGCCGCGCCGCTGGGCGCGGTAGGTGTTGAGCGGCACGCGCTTGATGTAGCCGTTGCGCGACACGGTGACGACCATGTCCTCGCGGGCGATGAGATCCTCATCGTCCATGTCGGGGCCGCCCTCGAGAATTTCGGTGCGGCGCGGCGTGCCGAATTCATCCCGCACGGCGACGAGTTCGTCCTTGATGATCTGCTGGATCTTCACGCGCGATGACAGGATTTCGAGGTAAGTCTTTATTTCCTCGCCGATCTTGTTGAGTTCATCGCCGATTTCGTCACGGCCAAGCGCCGTCAGGCGCGACAGACGCAATTCGAGGATGGCGCGGGCCTGTTCCTCGGAAAGCTGATAGGTGCCGTCGTCGCTGATCTTGTGGCGCGGATCGTCGATGAGGCGGATCAGCGCCTCGACATCCTGCGCCGGCCAGTGGCGTTCCATCAACTGCTCGCGCGCCGTCTGCGGATCGGGCGCACGGCGGATCAGGTTGATGATCTCGTCGATATTGGCGACGGCGATGGCCAGGCCCACCAGGACATGAGCGCGTTCGCGCGCCTTGCGGAGCAGGTACTTCGTACGGCGGCTGACGACATTTTCGCGGAAGGCGACGAAGGCCTTCAGGATGTCGAGCAGGGTCATCTGCTCCGGCTTGCCGCCGTTCAGCGCAACGAAATTGCAGCCGAACGAGGTCTGCAGCGGCGTATAGCGGTAAAGCTGGTTCAGGATGACGTCGGCATTGGCGTCGCGCTTCAGTTCGACGACGACGCGGTAGCCTTCACGGTCGCTCTCGTCGCGGAGGTCGGAAATGCCCTCGATGCGCTTCTCGCGCACCAGATCGGCCATTTTCTCGATCATCGTCGCCTTGTTCACCTGGTAGGGAATCTCGGTGATGATGATCTGCTCGCGGTCGCCGCGCATCGGCTCGATCGTCGCCCGCCCGCGCATGATGACCGAACCGCGGCCCGTCTCATAGGCCGACTTGATGCCGGCACGGCCGAGAATCTGCGCCCCTGTCGGAAAATCGGGACCCGGAATGATCTGCATCAGCTCCGGCAATTCGATTGCCGGGTTCTCCATCACCGCGATGGCGCCGTCGATAACCTCTCCGAGATTGTGGGTCGGAATGTTGGTCGCCATGCCGACGGCAATGCCGCCCGCGCCGTTGACCAGCAGGTTCGGGAATTTCGCCGGCAGAACCACAGGCTCGGACAGCGTGCCGTCATAGTTTTCCCGAAAATCGACGGTCTCCTTGTCGAGATCGTCGAGCATCGTATGCGCGACTTTCTGCAGCCGGCACTCGGTATAGCGTTCGGCCGCCGGCGGATCGCCGTCGACGGAGCCGAAATTGCCCTGCCCGTCGATCAGCGGTAGTCTGAGCGACCAGTCCTGCGCCATGCGCGCCAGCGCGTCATAGATCGCGGCATTGCCATGCGGATGGAATTTACCCATGACGTCGCCGGTGATACGGGCGCACTTCATGTATTTCTTGTTCCAGTCGACGCCGAGTTCCGACATGCCGTAGAGGATGCGGCGGTGGACTGGCTTCAGCCCGTCACGCACGTCCGGCAGCGCGCGGCTGACGATCACGCTCATGGCGTAATCGAGATAGGAGCGCTGCATTTCTTCCACGATGGAAATGGGCTCGATGCCCGGCGGGAGCCCCCCGCCCGATGGTGTCGTTTGATCAGTCAAAATGAATCACGATCTCAAGCTAGAATCATATCGCGCGTTTATAGCCGAATCCGACGCCGAACGCCAATTTGGCGGGGCCTTCCGCGGTGGACAGAAGCGGCGTCCCTCAGTTTTAATTCGGATTTGACGGCGGAGTTGTGGCAGGGTGTCGAAAGCGCGGGCAATGCCACTCTGGGTTTTCTCCGGACGACCAGTGCCTGCGCCCTTGGGATCAACGGGATCGGGACATTTCAATGGCAGACATGGGCACACTCCTGAGCGGCTTCACCACATTGATGGTGACGATGGACCCGCCCGGCATGGTGCCGATCTTCCTGGCGCTGACCGTCGGCATGACGCAGGCGGAGCGCCGGCTCGTCGCCGTGCGCGGCGCGCTCATCTCCTTCTGTCTTCTCGTCGCTTTCGCGCTTATCGGTGATCGCATCCTCGGGGCGCTCGGCATTTCCATGAGCGCCTTCCGCATCGCAGGCGGCATCCTTCTGTTCTGGATCGGCTGCGAAATGATTTTCGAAAAGCGCCAGGAAAGAAAAGAGAAGACCACCGAAACCGCGATCACCAAGGACAATATCGCCCACCTTGCCGCCTTCCCCCTCGCCATGCCGCTGATCGCGGGCCCCGGTGCGATCTCGGCTACCATTCTGCTCGGGTCGAAAATGGAAACGGTGCTCGACAAGCTGGCGCTGGTGGGGGTGATCTTCATCGCTTCGTTGGTGGTGCTTCTGGCGATGTTGGCCGCCGGGCTGATCGACCGGTTCCTGGGCGAAACCAGTCGCAATATTCTCACCCGCATACTCGGCATGATGCTGACGGCGCTTGCCGTGCAGTTCGTCATCGACGGTATGCAGACCGCATTTCACCTGACGGCCGTCTCGCAATAAAAGACTGCGGCGCGAACCGATGGAGGTCGCGCCGACAAAGCTCGGGAGAAAGCGACCCCGCAGAAGACCTGGCGGGATCTGTTTTGCGTCCGTATTAATCCGTCACCATCAAAACGGAATGTCGTCGTCGAGATCCTGCGAGAAACCGCCGCCGCCACCGCTGCTGCGACCGCCGCTACCGCTGCTTGAGGCCGGCTGGGAGCCGTAATCGTCATAACCGCCGCCCTGGCTACCGCCAAAGCCGCCGCCGCCACCCTGACCGCCGCCTTCACCACGACCGTCGAGCATGGTCAGCGTCGAGTTGAAGCCCTGCAGCACGACTTCGGTCGAATACCGCTCCTGGCCGCCCTGATCGGTCCATTTGCGCGTCTGAAGCTGGCCTTCGATATAAATCTTGGAACCCTTGCGCAGATATTGTTCGGCGACCTTGCACAGGCCCTCATTGAAAATGACGACGCGGTGCCACTCCGTGCGCTCCTTGCGCTCGCCGGAATTGCGGTCGCGCCAGGTTTCCGACGTGGCGACCCTGAGATTGGCGATCGGCCGGCCGTCCTGGGTGCGCCGGATCTCCGGATCCGCTCCGAGATTGCCGACGAGGATGACCTTGTTTACACTACCTGCCATGAAACCACCTGTTTGGCCGCGATCGCGGCCCTCTTGAAGAATTTCGCGCCAGCATAAACGATCTGCCGCATGGCGACCAATGGCAGGCGTGAAATCCACAATAAAAATGTTCTTTATTTGTTCTAATGCGCTGGTATGATCCCGTCAACCGATTCATTTCCGGCGCCCTTATTGAAGCAAAGCCTCGACAGGCCGTCCTTGGGAACTACATAAGAACCGATTTTCCTTTGCCGAGAAGCCGAAAGCTATGAGCGAACTCAAAAATATCTCCATTCGCGGCGCGCGCCAGCACAATCTGAAGGGCATCGATGTCGATCTTCCGCGCAATTCGCTGATCGTGATGACCGGGCTTTCGGGCTCCGGCAAGTCGTCGCTTGCCTTCGACACGATCTACGCGGAAGGCCAGCGCCGCTATGTGGAGAGCCTGTCGTCCTATGCGCGCCAGTTCCTGGAGATGATGGAAAAGCCCGACGTCGACCGGATCGACGGTCTGTCCCCGGCGATCTCGATCGAGCAGAAGACGACGTCAAAGAACCCGCGCTCCACCGTCGGCACGGTCACGGAGATCTACGACTATATGCGCCTTCTGTTCGCGCGCACCGGCGTGCCCTATTCGCCGGCAACGGGTCTTCCGATCGAAAGCCAGACGGTGACGCAGATGGTCGACCGCATTCTGGACCTGGAGGAGCGCACCAGGCTCTATCTGCTTGCGCCGCTGGTGCGCGGCCGCAAGGGCGAGTTCCGCAAGGAACTGGCCGAGCTGCAGAAGAAAGGCTTTCAACGGATCAAGATCGACGGCGCATTCTACGAGATCGCAGAGGCGCCGAAGCTCGACAAGAAATACAAGCACGACATCGATGTGGTCGTTGATCGCGTGGCGGTACGCTCCGACCTTGCCACCCGGCTTGCCGACAGTCTCGAGACCTGCCTGGAGCTTGCCGAGGGGCTGGCGATTGCCGAATTTGCCGACAAGCCGCTGCCGGAGGGCGAGACGGCGGCCGGCGGCGCGAAGAACAAGTCTCTCAACGAAACGCATGAAAGGCTTGTTTTCTCGGAGAAATTCGCCTGTCCGGTTTCGGGTTTCACGATTTCCGAGATCGAGCCGCGCCTGTTCTCCTTCAACAATCCCGTCGGCGCCTGCCCGACCTGCGACGGCCTCGGCTTCCAGCAGAAGATCGACGAAGGACTGGTCGTTCCCGACCGCACCAAGAAGCTCTCCGACGGCGCGATCGCGCCCTGGGCAAAGTCCTCCTCGCCCTATTACAGGCAGACCCTGGAGGCGATCGGCAGGCATTTCGGCTTCAAGATGACCGAGCGCTGGGACAAGCTGCCGAAGACCGCGACGGATGCGATCCTCAACGGCACGGACGAGAAGATCGAATTCCATTACGCCGACGGCGCCCGCTCCTACAAGACGACGAAGACCTTCGAAGGCATCATGCCGAACCTCGAGCGCCGCTGGAAGGAGACGGATTCCGCCTGGGCGCGCGAGGAGATCGAGCGCTACATGTCGGCCGCCCCCTGCCCGGCCTGCGAGGGATATCGGCTGAAGCCCGAGGCGCTTGCCGTCAAGATCGATGGCCGCCATATCGGCCATGTCAGCCAAATGTCGATCAGGGGCGCGCGCGACTGGTTCGACAGCCTGCCTGAGCGC
Source organism: Martelella sp. AD-3 (assembly GCF_001578105.1). Taxonomy (GTDB): domain Bacteria; phylum Pseudomonadota; class Alphaproteobacteria; order Rhizobiales; family Rhizobiaceae; genus Martelella. The sequence continues at coordinate 2,105,475 of NZ_CP014275.1, forward strand.
TTTTCGCAGAAGCAGAACGATATTGCCGTGCGCATCCTGAAGGAAATCAACGAGCGGCTGCGTTTCCTCAATGATGTCGGCCTCGAATATCTCACGCTCTCGCGCAATTCCGGCACGCTGTCGGGCGGTGAGAGCCAGCGCATCCGGCTTGCCTCGCAGATCGGCTCGGGGCTCACCGGCGTGCTTTACGTGCTCGACGAGCCCTCCATCGGCCTGCATCAGCGCGACAACACGCGGCTTCTCGACACGCTCAAGCATCTGCGCGATATCGGCAATACGGTCATCGTGGTCGAGCATGACGAGGACGCGATCCTCGCCGCCGACTATGTGCTCGACATCGGTCCCGCCGCCGGCATTCACGGCGGCGAGGTGATTGCCGAGGGGACGCCCGCGGCGATCATGGCCAATCCGAAATCGCTGACCGGGCAATATCTGAGCGGCGTGCAGGCCGTCGCCGTGCCTGCCGAGCGGCGCAAGCCGAAAAAGGGCAAGGCGCTGAAGATCGTCGGCGCGCGCGGCAACAACCTGAAGAACATCACCGCCGAAATTCCGCTGGGCATGTTCACCGCCGTGACGGGCGTCTCCGGCGGCGGCAAGTCGACCTTCCTGATCGAGACGCTCTACAAGGCGGCGGCGCGCCGGATCATGGGCGCGCGCGAAAACCCCGCCCCGCACGACCGGATCGAGGGGCTGGAGTTCATCGACAAGGTGATCGACATCGACCAGTCGCCGATCGGCCGCACGCCGCGCTCCAACCCGGCGACCTATATCGGCGCCTTCACCCCGATCCGCGAATGGTTCGCCGGCCTGCCGGAGGCGAAGGCCCGCGGCTATCAGCCCGGCCGCTTCTCCTTCAACGTCAAGGGCGGGCGCTGCGAGGCCTGCCAGGGCGACGGCCTGATCAAGATCGAGATGCACTTCCTGCCGGATGTCTACGTCACCTGCGACGTCTGCCACGGCCAGCGCTACAATCGCGAGACGCTGGAGGTGCAGTTCAAGGGCAAGTCGATCGCCGACATTCTGGAACTGACGGTCGAGGAAGGCGTCGAGTTCTTCGCTGCCGTGCCCTCGGTGCGCGACAAGCTGCAGACGCTGCAGGATGTCGGGCTTGGTTATATCAAGGTCGGCCAGCAGGCAAACACGCTGTCGGGCGGCGAGGCCCAGCGCGTCAAGCTTGCCAAGGAGCTGTCGCGCCGTTCCACCGGCAAGACGCTCTATATCCTCGACGAGCCGACCACGGGCCTGCATTTCCATGACGTTGCCAAGCTGCTCGACGTGCTCCACAAGCTGGTCGAACAGGGCAATTCCGTCGTGGTCATCGAGCATAATCTCGAAGTGATCAAGACCGCCGACTGGGTGATCGACATCGGTCCCGAGGGCGGCGACGGCGGCGGCGAGATCGTCGCGACCGGCACGCCGGAGGACATCGTCAGGGAGAAGCGCTCCTATACCGGCCTCTACATGCAGGAACTGCTTGAGCGGCGTCCGCAGAAGAAAACGGAAGCGGCGGAATAGAAGGGGAGCAGGAAGCGATGACATCCGAGGCAGGTGAAATCCGCGCCGGGATCGGCGGCTGGACCTTCGATCCATGGAACGAGAGTTTTTATCCGGACAAGCTGCCGAAAACGCGACAGCTGGAATATGCCTCGGAGAAGTTGCGGGTCATCGAGGTCAACGGCACCTATTATTCGTCGCAAAAGCCCGCCACCTTCGCCAAATGGGCGGCGAGCGTGCCGGATGGTTTCGTGTTTTCGCTGAAGGCGAGCCGGTACTGCACCAACCGCAAGAAGCTTGCCGAGGCCGAAGGCTCGATCGAGAAATTCCTGAACCAGGGGATTACAGAGCTCGGCGACAGGCTCGGACCGATCCTCTGGCAGTTCATGCCGACGAAGAAATTCGAGCCCGACGACTTTGAGGATTTTCTGAATCTTCTGCCGCAAAGCCTTGATGGAATTGATCTTGCCCATGCAATCGAAGTCCGGCATCCGTCGTTTGTCACGCCGGAATTCGTCCGGCTGGTGCGCCGCTATGGCGCGACGGTGGTCTGTGCGGATCATCCCGAATATCCGATGATCGCCGATATCACCGGCGACTTCGTCTATTGCCGGCTGCAGAAGGGCGCGGATGACAATCCGTATTGCTATTCGGATCACGAAATGGACCGCTGGGCCGGGCGGCTGAAGACATGGGCCGAGGGCGGCGCGCCGGAGGACTTGCCGCTGCTTGTTGAGACAAAGCCCGAAAAGACGCCCCGAGATGTCTTCGCCTTCTTCATCACCAACGGCAAGGTCCGCGCGCCCGCCGGCGCGATGGCGCTGCAGCAGAAGGTCAGCTGATTGCGCTCAAGGGCGGCAGGTGGTTCGGCAGGTCCTCCGCCGTCAGTCCCTCACCGGCGCGGTTTCCCGCTTCCCCGTGAAGCCAGGCGCCTGCACAGGCCGCCTCGAAGGCCGGCATCCCCTGCGCCAGAAGGCCGCCGATGATCCCCGCCAGAACGTCGCCGGAACCCGCCGTTGCCAGCCAGGGCGGGGCATCCGCGTTGATGGCGATGCGGCCGTCCGGGGCTGCGATCACGGTATCCGCGCCCTTGTAGAGCATCACGGCATTGGCGCGTTCGGCGGCGCGCTTCGCCTTTTCCGGCTTGCCGATATCCTCGTCGGCGGCGATGTCCGGAAAGAGCCGCGCGAACTCGCCCTCATGCGGCGTCAGCACGCAATGCGGATCGGCGCCCGATAACAGCGCGAACAAGGCATCGGGCTCTTCGGCAAAGGATGATATCCCGTCGGCGTCCAGCACCAGCGGCCGGGCAGCCAAGGCCGAGACGAAGGCTCGCGCCTTTTCTCCGATACCGAAACCCGGCCCGAGCACAAAAGCGGAAAGGCGGCTGTCCTCAAGCCAATGCGCAAGCTCCGCGGCATCGCCGATTGTCTTAACCATCACGGCCGTCACCTGCGTCGCAACCACCATCGCCGCATTCGGCGGCACGGCAAGCGTCACCAGCCCTGCCCCGATCCTGAGCCCTGCCGTGGCCGAAAGCCGCGCCGCGCCCGTGGCCGACGGCCCGCCGCTGAAGACGCCGAGATGGCCGCGTTTGAACTTGTGCGATGAAGCCGCGGGCGCGGGCAGCGCGCCTGCGAACAGATCCGGTCCGTTGAGATGATGGGCCTCGCCCGCCTCTTCAAGAATGCGCTGCGGTATGCCGATGTCGAAAACCGCCAGTCTGCCGCAATGCTCCCGCCCCGGCAGCAGGTAGTGACCCGGCTTCGCCCGCATGAAGGTGACCGTGTGGTCAGCCCTGAAGGCGGTGCCCATAACCTTGCCGGTCAGTCCGCTGATGCCGGACGGCAGGTCGACGGCGATCACGGGTACCGCCGCTTCGCTCACCTCACGGGTCAGGGTGCAGAGCGCACCGGAAAGCGGGCGCTGCAGTCCGGCTCCGAAGAGGGCGTCAATGATCACCGCGCCGGCGGTTGGCCGGTACTGTTCCAGCGGCCTGCCGTCCAGGCTGCAGGCCTGAAAGGCGCGTCGGGCGTCGCCCTTCAGATTTTCCGGATCGCCCAGATGAAAAAGCGCGACCGCGACGCCCGCCTGTTTCAGCGCCTCTGCCGCGACATAGCCGTCGCCGCCGTTATTGCCCGGGCCGCAGAAGACATCTGCTCTCAGGGCCTCGGGATAAAGCCGCAGAAAGGCGGCGGCGACCGCGCGGCCGGCCTTGACCATCAGCCCGTAGCTGTCGATGCCGCTATCGGCCGCGAGACGGTCGGCGCGCCCCATCTCTGCCGGTGTCAGGAGAAGCATGTCGGAGACCTCCATGATGTGCCGAAGAGTAGAACGGCAAATGCGGCTCGAGTGCAAGCGCCGCCCCAATATTGTTCATACAATAGTCAATTGCCTATTATTTAAACACAAACGTCTGCCAAATCGTCAGGCAACAGCCATATTTCCCGGTGAAAAAGTCCTGCCCTTGACGCAGGTCCGCCTTTTGACGAGCCTTATTTCGGTGGCACATCAGCAAAGCCGTGGCTTCTGTAAAAACACCCTTCCCTTTTGGTGTGATTGCGGGACAATATGATCAAACTGGCATGCAATGTGCATATGAAGTTCCGAGCGGGCCTGTGCCTGCTTCAACGGGAGAAGCGGAGAGCAATTTTCTCATGAAAAAGATCGAAGCGATCATCAAGCCTTTCAAGCTCGACGAAGTGAAGGAAGCCCTTCAGGAAGTCGGCCTGCAGGGCATCACTGTCACGGAAGCGAAAGGCTTCGGGCGCCAGAAGGGTCACACGGAACTTTACCGTGGCGCCGAGTACGTCGTCGACTTTCTTCCCAAGGTCAAGGTCGAGGTCGTGCTGGCAGACGACAATGTGGATGCCGTCATCGATGCCATCCGCAATGCCGCGCAGACCGGGCGCATCGGCGATGGAAAAATCTTCGTTTCCAATGTCGAGGGCGTCGTGCGCATCCGCACCGGCGAAACCGGCGTTGACGCCATCTGATCCATCCCTCCGCTTTCCATCCGGAAAGACGGGGAATCCCTATCGTCATCTTCTTATGCAAGGAAAACGTTAAATGACGACAGCTGCTGAAATTATGAAACAAATCAAAGACAACGACGTCAAATTCGTCGATCTGCGCTTTACCGATCCCAAGGGCAAGCTGCAGCACGTGACGATGGACGTTTCGGCTGTCGATGAAGACATGTTCGCCGACGGCATTATGTTCGACGGTTCGTCGATCGCCGGCTGGAAGGCCATCAACGAGTCGGACATGGTCCTCATGCCCGATACCGAGACGGCTCATATGGACCCCTTCTTCGCACAGTCCACCATGGCTGTTTTCTGCGACGTTCTCGAGCCGCTTTCCGGCGAAGCCTATAACCGCGACCCGCGCGGCACGGCCAAGAAGGCCGAAGCCTATCTGAAATCGACCGGCATCGGCGACACCACCTTCTTCGGCCCCGAGCCCGAATTCTTCGTCTTCGACGACGTCCGCTTCTCCGCCGAACCCTACAATACCGGCTTCCAGCTCGACAGCACCGAACTGCCGTCGAACGCCTATACCGAATACGAAACCGGCAATATGGGCCACCGTCCGCGCACCAAGGGCGGCTATTTCCCGGTTCCGCCGGTCGACAGCGTCCAGGACATGCGTTCGGAAATGCTGACGGTCCTCGCCGAAATGGGCATCACCGTCGAGAAGCATCACCACGAAGTGGCCTCGGCCCAGCACGAGCTGTGCATGGTCTTCGACACGCTGACCCGCATGGCCGACAAGACCCAGATCTACAAGTACGGCGTCCACCAGGTTGCCCATGCCTATGGCAAGACCGCGACCTTCATGCCGAAGCCGGTCTATGGCGACAACGGCTCGGGCATGCACGTGCACCAGTCGATCTGGAAGGACGGCAAGCCGACCTTCGCCGGCGACGAATATGCCGGCCTGTCGGAAACCTGCCTCTATTACATCGGCGGCATCATCAAGCACGCCAAGGCCATCAACGCCTTCACCAACCCGCTGACCAACTCCTACAAGCGTCTGGTCCCGGGCTTCGAGGCTCCGGTTCTGCTCGCCTATTCGGCCCGCAACCGTTCGGCCTCCTGCCGCATTCCGTTCGGCTCCTCGCCGAAGGCCAAGCGCGTTGAGGTTCGCTTCCCCGATCCGGGCGCCAACCCCTACCTCGCCTTCGCGGCCCTGATGATGGCCGGCCTCGACGGCATCAAGAACAAGCTGCACCCCGGCGACGCCATGGACAAGGATCTCTACGACCTGCCCAAGGAAGAGCTGAAGGAAATCCCGACGGTTGCCGGCTCCCTGCGCGAAGCGCTCGAGAGCCTCGATGCCGACCGCGCCTTCCTGACGGCCGGCGGCGTGTTCGACGACGACCAGATCGACGCCTATATCGACCTGAAGATGGAAGAAGTGCTGCGGTTCGAAATGTCGCCGCACCCGGTCGAATTCGACATGTACTATTCGGTCTGATTTCAGCCCGGGCAGTCTTTAAGACAGCTCAAGACCGGTCGCCCTTTGGCGACCGGTTTTCTTTTTGTTTTCAAGAGCTTTTGCGGCAAATCCGATGCGCCTCTTGCAGTCTCCGTGGTGCGTTTCCATATAGTATTCGAAAGGAAATGCTCATGAAGATACGCGAAGCGAAATACAATATCGGCGATATCGTCCGTCATCGTACGCTTCCCTTTCGGGGCGTCATATTCGATGTAGACGCGGAATTCTCCCGCACCGATGACTGGTATAATTCCATTCCGCCGGAAATCCGGCCTGACAAGGATCAGCCTTTCTATCATCTCGTCGCCGAAAACGACGAGAAGGGCTATGTGGCCTATGTCTCGGAAGGCAATCTCGAACATGATCTGAGCGGCGAACCGTTGCGCAACCCGCAGATCGGCGAGATCTTCACCGTCACGGACAATGGCCAGCTTGCACCGCGTTACGCAGTCTCCCACTGATGCGACGCGGGCGATGCCCTCTACATGAAAAGGCCCGGTTGCCATGAGGCAACCGGGCCTTTCTTTTTGTACGGATCTGCCGGATCAGTTGCCGCCGGTGGCGCTCTGCTGGGCTTCCTCGATCTTCTTGCGGCGGTCGACAGCCATCTTCTTGATCGATTCATCCAGATTGCGCTGGCTCTCGACGAGATCGGGCTGGCTGATCGGATCGCCGTCAAAGGCGGCGGTGAAGCCGCTGAGGGTCACGTCGACCGGGTTCGGCTGCTGACGGACGTTGACGGAGGTGAAGGTGACCTTGCCGCCGCGCTTCATGGCGTTGACCAGCGTGTCGGTCAGCGGCGCCTGGGCGATGCACTGCTCGTTGGTGCACAGCGCATAGTCGACCCGCTGCGGGTTGGCATTGTCGATCTGCATGGTCACGCCGGCCGGGATCACGCGGAAAGTCGGCACGGTGATCTGCAGCATCGGCTGGCCGTTGCCGCCCTGGGGCGTGATCAGGCCGACGGCGGTGAGAACCTGGCCGTTTTCGGCGCGGGCATAGTTCTGGACGATGCAGACATTGGCCTGACCATTGTCGTTACAGGTCTTGAACCAGCCCTGCGTGGGCAATCCGTTGCCCTGCTGGGCCGCCTGCTGGGCTGGCTGCTGGTCCTGGGCCGAAGCGCCGCCGGCGGAGATGCCGGCAATCGTGAAAGCGCAAACCGCGACATGCTTCAAAAATCTGGCGCGTGAAAGCATGAAATTTCTCTCCTGGTTCGTCTGCATGAGGTCAATGGTGCTGGAACCTGCATGCCTAATGTTACCGAAATGCGGCAGACCATCCCTCATTCGGGCCTCAACCGCCAGTGTTTCCCCTGATATCGTCACATTGGTTCGTGTTCCACCCCCGAAAACGTCTAAATTGCCGCGAGACGGCAGAATCCCGCCCGTATTTCGCAAGGCGCGGCGCCCATGCTAGTCTCGGGCATCAAAGGATCAAGACAGGACGAATCGATGCGCATCATTGTTCCTCTCCTCTTTTCCGTGGCATGGGCGGGTGCGGCCGCCGCCGATCCGCTCTATGGCATCGCCATGCACGGCGACCCGGCGCTTTCGCCGGACTACGAGCATTTCAGCTACGTCAATCCCGATGTCAAGAAGGGCGGCGAGATCACCTATGGCGTGGTCGGGTCCTTCGATGCGCTCAACCCCTTCGTGCTGAAGGGCATGCGCTCATCCGCCCGCGGCCTGTGGGAGGAGGAGTTCGGCCATCTCGTCTACGAGCCGCTGATGAAGCGCTCGCGCGACGAACCCTTCACCCTTTACGGCCTTCTTGCCGAAACCGCCGAATGGGACGCGGAGCGCAGCTATATCCAGTTCAACATGGACCCGCGCGCAAGATGGGCGGACGGCGCGCCGGTGACGCCCGAGGACGTGATGTTCACCTTCAACCTTCTGAAGGAGAAGGGCCGCCCGCCCTATAACCGCCGCCTCGATCTCGTCGACAGCATGGAAAAGGTCGGCGAGCGCGGCGTGCGCTTCACCTTCAACGACAAGGCCAACCGGGAAACGCCGCTGATCTTCGCGCTGATGCCGGTCTTCCCCGCCCATGCGCTGGATCCCGAAACCTTCGATACGGACACGATGGCCATGCCGCTCGGCTCCGGCCCCTACAAGATCGATCGCGTCGAGCCCGGCCAGAGGATCGTCTACGCCCGCCGGGACGATTACTGGGGCAAGGACCTGCCCTCGATGGTCGGCTTTGCCAATTACGACAGGATCACCGTCGACTACTACCTGCAGAGTTCGACCCTGTTCGAGGCGTTCAAGAAGGGCGCGGTCGACGTTTATCCCGACGATGATCCGAGCCACTGGGACCGGGCCTATGATTTTCCCGCCGCCAATGACGGCCAGGTGATCAAGGATACGTTTTCGCCCGAGACGCCGACGGGCATGATGGGCTTCGTCTTCAACACGCGGAGACCGAAATTCGAGGATGCGCGGGTGCGCGAGGCGCTGTCGAACGTGTTCGATTTCCAGTGGGTCAACCGCACGCTCTTCGACAACGCCTATCAGCGCACCGAGAGCTACTGGCAGAACTCCGCGCTCGGCGCCTATGGCAATCCGGCAAGCGAGACCGAGCGCGAATTGCTGGGCGACGCGATCGACGTGATCGATCCGGAAATCCTTGCCGGCGACTACGCCATGCCGGTCACCGACGGCTCCGGTTCCGATCGCAGGGTTCTGGGCGCGGCCGTGCGTCTTCTGGCGGAAGCCGGATACAGGATCGATGGCGGCAAGATGATCGGGCGGGACGGCAACCAGCTTGCCTTCGAGGTGATGACCACAAATTCGGCCCAGGAGAAACTGGCGCTCGCCTACCAGCATTCGCTGAACCTGATCGGCGTTGCGATGACCATCCGCACCGTGGATGACGCTCAGTACCAGAAGCGGCTCAACACCTTCGATTACGACATGATCGTGCTGGTGGCGCCCGGCTTCTATTTCACCTCGTCGCTCTCTCCGGGCGCCGAGCAGGTCTGGCGCTGGGAATCGCGCTCGCGCGACATCGAAGGCACGTTCAACTTCGCCGGCGTGGCAAGCAGCGATATCGACCGTATGATCAACGATATGCTGGAGGCGCGCTCGACCGAGCATTTCACCGATTCCGTGCGCGCCCTTGACCGGCTGCTCGTCAACGGCCACTACATGCTCCCGCTCTATCACCGGGACGGCCAGTGGGTGGCGCGCTGGAACGATATCGTGCCGCCAGAGGAAACGCCGATCTATGGCTATCAGCTGCCCACCTGGTGGGATGCGTCCGCGCAGTGAGGCGTTTTCTTGAGGTCGGTTTCTCTCCTGCGTCATGCTCGAGCTCGACCCGGGTAGCCCGGCGGCGAGGAGATGGTAGCATGGCCCCTCGGCACAAGCCCGCGGGGTGACACGAAGAATGATCTGGCGTTGGCGGCAAGCTGCGCCCAATGCCCGTATTCAAGGAAAGGAACGGCATGAACACCGTAACCGTCGACGCCGTCATCGATGTCGTCTGCCCGTGGTGCTATCTCGGCAAGGCCCGTCTCGACCGCGCCATCTCCGCGCTCGAGGGCGATGTCGAAGTGGTCGTGCAGTGGCGTCCCTTCGAGCTTGATTCGACCATTCCGCCGGAAGGCGTCGACAATCAGGCGATGCTCGCCGAAAAGCTCGGCAGTCCGATCCGCCGCGACGAGATGCACCAACAGCTCACGAATCTTGGCCGCGAGGAAGGCATCACCTTCAACTTCGACCGCATCCTGATCCGGCCGAACACGCTCGATGCGCACCGGCTGCTGCTGTGGGCCCACACGGAGAGCATCGCCATGCAGAACGTGGTGGTCGACCGGCTCTACAAGGCCAATTTCGAGGAGGGACGCAATCTCGGCGACCACGCGGTGCTTGCCGATATCGCCGCGGAATGCGGCATGGACCGCGAGATGGTCGCGCGGCTTCTTGCCAGCGACGCCGACATCGAAGTGGTGCGCAACGAGATCGCCAATGCCGAGAAGATGGGCGTGACCGGCGTGCCCTTCTTCATCCTGAACCAGAAATACGCGCTGAGCGGCGCCCAGCCCGTCGAGGTGCTGCAGAACGCGCTGCAGCAACTGGCGACAGGCGACATCGGCAATGGAGACGGAGCCGCTTAGCCGGCTTCGGCAATCTTCGAAAGCTTGTTCATGATGATCGCGGCCTGGCCGAGGCGCTTGTCCGGCGTCGGCAGGTCGCGGTTGAAAAACACGCTCTGGTCCGGCCTGATCTTCGCCGAGACGCTCTGCTCGGCGATGAACTGGACAAGGCCCGCCGGGTTCGGGAACTCCTTGTTGCGGAAGGTGACGACGATGCCCTTCGGACCGGCATCGAGCTTTTCGACATTCGCCGTGCGGCAGAGCGACTTGATGAACACCACCTTCAGGAGTGACTGCACCGCCTCCGGCATCGGCCCGAACCGGTCGATCAACTCGGCGCCGAAAGCGTCGATATCGCCGGCATCGGTCAATTCGCCAAGACGGCGGTAGAGCGCCATCCTGAGATTGAGGTCCGGCACGTAGCTTTCCGGGATCATCACCGACGTTCCGAGCCCGATCTGTGGCGACCAGTCGCTGCCGCCCGCGTCCTCGTCGCCCTTGGCCTCGGCGACCGCTTCTTCCAGCATCTGCTGGTAAAGCTCGAACCCGACCTCCTTGATGTGGCCGGACTGTTCCTCGCCGAGCAGATTGCCGGCGCCGCGAATATCGAGATCGTGGCTTGCGAGCTGGAAGCCGGCGCCCAGCGTGTCGAGCGACTGCAGCACCTTCAGCCGCCGCTCGGCGGTATCGGTCAGCCGCTTGTTGGCAGGCAGCGTGAACAGCGCGAAGGCGCGGATCTTCGAGCGGCCGACGCGGCCGCGCAGCTGGTAAAGCTGGGCCAGGCCGAACATGTCGGCGCGGTGGACGATCAGCGTGTTGGCCGTCGGCACATCGAGGCCGGATTCCACGATCGTCGTTGACAGCAGCACATCATAGCTGCCGTCATAGAAGGCGTTCATGATGTCCTCGAGCTGGCCCGCCGCCATCTGCCCGTGGGCAACGGCGACCTTCAGTTCCGGCACTTCGGCCTGCAAAAAGGCCTGAACCTCCTCCAGATCGGAAAGGCGCGGACAGACGTAAAAACTCTGGCCGCCGCGATAGTGCTCGCGCATCAGGTTCTCGCGGATCACCAGCGGGTCGAAGGGGGAGATGAAGGTCCTGACCGCCATGCGGTCGACCGGCGGCGTGGTGATCAGCGAGAGCTCGCGAACGCCGGTCATGGCAAGCTGCAGCGTGCGCGGAATGGGCGTCGCCGAAAGCGTCAGCACATGCACGTCGCTCTTCAGCTCCTTCAGCCGCTCCTTGTGGCGCACGCCGAAATGCTGCTCCTCGTCGATGATCAGGAGGCCGAGATTGGCGAATTTGATCGTGGTGCCCAGAAGCGCATGGGTGCCGACCACGACGTCGACCTTGCCCTCGGAAAGGTCTTTCTTGGTCTGGGCCAGTTCCTTGGCGCTGACGAGGCGCGAAGCCTGCGCGACCTTGATCGGCAGTCCGCGAAAACGTTCGATGAAGGTCTTGTAGTGCTGGCGCGCGAGTAGCGTCGTCGGCACCACTACGGCCACCTGGACGCCGTTCATGGCGGCAAGGAAGGCTGCGCGCAGGGCCACTTCGGTCTTGCCGAAGCCGACATCGCCGCAGATCAGGCGGTCCATCGGCCGTCCGAGGCCGAGATCGCCGCGCACCGCCTCGATGGCGTTATACTGGTCCTCCGTCTCCTCATAGGGGAACCGGGCGGCAAACTCGTCATAAAGCCCCTCGGCGGCCACCAGCGGCGGCGCGGTGCGGGTTGCCCGCTTGGCGGCGATCGCGATCAGTTCGTCGGCCATGTCGAGAAGCCGCTTCTTCAGCCGCGCCTTCTTCGCCTGCCATGCGCCGCCGCCGAGCCGGTCGAGCGGCACGTCGGCGGCATCGGAACCGTAGCGCGACAGAAGCTCGATGTTCTCGACCGGCAGGAACAGCTTGGCATCATCGGCATAATGCAGTTCCAGGCAGTCGCGCGGCGCGCCCGCCGCCTCGATCGTCCTCAGTCCCGTGAACCGCCCGATGCCATGTTCGGCGTGAACGACCAGGGAGCCTTCATCCAGTCCGGAAACTTCGGTGATGAAGTCGCTGGCTTTCCTGTTCTTTCTGGTCTTGCGGATCAGTCGGTCGCCGAGAATGTCCTGCTCGCCGATCACGTGCAGGTCGCCGGTCTCGAAGCCGCCCTCGAGGCTCAGGACCGCGCTCGCCGCCTCGCCCTTGGAGAGCCGCTGAAGGTCGGAGAGCGCCTTGATCGGTTTGATCTTGGAAAGCCCGTGTTCCTTCAGGACCTGCAGCAACCGGTCGAGCGACCCCTCGGACCATCCGGTGATCAGCACCCTGCCGCCCTTCGCGCGCGTGTCGGCAATATGCCGGACGGCTTCCTCGAACACATTGGCGCGCTCGCCGTCGTCACCCTTGCGCGCCTGCGCGGCAACGGCCCAGCGCGGGCCGGCATGGGCTTCGAGCGCGATCACCGGCTTGCCGAGCGATGATGCCTCGTTGAACGGCGAAAGCCGCACGGCCTCGCTTGCTTCGAGACCGGCGGCAAATGCCGTCTCATCGAGATAGAGCATGTCCGGCGGCACGGGCTTGTAGGGCGCGCCCTGCCCGCCATGGGCGGCGCCCAGATTGGTGCGCCGGGCCTCGTAATAGTCCTCAATCAGGTCAGCCCGCTCGCTCGCGGCCTCGCGCGCGGCGTGGTCGAAAATGATCCGGAAGCCGGCGAGATAGTCGAACACCGTTTCCAGGCGCTCGTAGAACAGCGGCAGCCAGTGTTCCATGCCGGCATAGCGGCGGCCTTCCGAAACGGCCTGGTAGAGCGCATCGTCGCGCGTCGAGGCGCCGAAGAGCGACAGGTAGTTCTTGCGGAATCGCGCAATGGTCCCGTCGTTCAGCGTTACCTCGCTCATGGCGTTGAGCGTGAAGGCCTTGACCGAGCCGATGGTGCGTTGGGTCGCGGCATCGAAGGCGCGGATCGATTCCAGCGTGTCGCCGAAGAAATCGAGCCTCAGTCCGTTCTCTTCTCCCGGTACGAAGACATCGAGAATGCCGCCGCGCACCGCATATTCGCCGACGGCCCGCACGGTCGGCACCCGTTCGAAACCGGCATCCGTCAGACGACGGACGATGACTTCCATATCGATCACCTGGCCGGCGCGCGCGGAGAAACCAAGCGTCGCGACGATCTCGCGCGGCGGCAGTTTCTGCAGCATGGCATTGACAGTGACGAGGATGATGGCCGGATGCGGCTTTTGGGCATGCGCGATCAGGCCGGAAAGCGCAGAGAGACGGCGTGCGGAGGTGTCGGCGCCGGGCGAAACGCGGTCATAGGGCAGGCAGTCCCAGGCCGGCAGCGTCAGCACCGGAATGTCAGGGGCGGCAAAGCCGAGCATCTGCTCGAAATCGGCGATCCGCTGGCCGTCGGAGAGCACATAGGCGACGGACTGGCCGGCGCGCGCCATTTCCGCCAGCACCAGCGGTTCGGTGCCCGGCACGGCGTTGGCAATGGTGACGGCGCCGCTGAGGCCATCCAGCTTTTTCGGGTTGAATCCGGCTATCATGTTTTCGCAAAAATCTTCAGATGTCGTTTTCGACCGGGTCGAAATCCGGCCTGTAGGCGCAGATGCGTTCGAAAAGCGGTATGCGCACGTGGTCGGGCGCCGCTTCGGCGCCGTTGATCCATTTGATCAGGTCATTGTCTTCCTCGGCCATGATCGTTTCGAGCGCAGTGAGCGTCTCGTCGTCCATTCCGGCAAGATTCTCCTCGGCGAACTGGCCGAGGATCAGATCCATCTCGCGGATGCCGCGGTGCCAGCAGCGAAACAGGATCCGCCGGCGGCGGGGATCGAGGTCGGCGCTCGAACGTTTCAGACCGGTCATTTCAAAAACCTTCTTTGTTGATTGGTCTCTATAACCGCTCGTTTCGCGCTTGTCAGCCTTGCCAAAGCGCTTCCTTCGGTCCAATTGGGAATAATGCGCCCGGCTCTGCTCGACCCCCTGTTCGCGCCCGTCACCTCGCTTGCGGGGATCGGGCCGAAACTTGAGAAACTGCTCGCGCGCCTCACAGGGCGCGAGGACGAGGCGCGCGTCATTGATCTGGTGTTCCACGCGCCGACCTCGCTGATCGACCGTCGGCTGAGGCCCGGCATCGCGCACCTGCCAGAAGGCGCGATCGTGACGGTGGAGGGCCGCGTCGACCGTCACCAGCCGGCCCCGGTCCGTTCCAGCGCGCCCTACAGGGTGTTCATCCATGACGATACGGGCGAACTGACGCTGACCTTCTTCCGCGCCAAGGCCGACTGGCTGGAAAAGGCGCTTCCCGTCGGCGAGACAGTGCTGGTCAGCGGCCGGGCCGAATGGTTCAACGGCCGGCCGTCCATGGTGCATCCCGACTACATGGTGAGCGCCGACAAGGCCGATACGCTGCCGGACTGCGAGCCGGTCTACCCGATGACGGCCGGACTTTCCGCCAAGGTTCTGCGGCGTTCGATCGAAAGCGCCAATGAACGGGTCCCCGATTTTCCCGAATGGATCGACGGCGAGGTCCTCAGACGTCAGGGCTTTCCGGCGCTGAAGGAAGCGCTCCTTGCGCTTCACAATCCGCGCGACGCGACCGATCTTGAACCCCAGGCCCCGGCACGGCGCAGGCTTGCCTATGACGAACTTCTGGCCGGCCAGCTGTCGCTCGCCCTTGTCAGAAGCCGGATGCGGCGCGCCAGGGGAAGGCCGGTGCATCCCACAGGCGCGCTTTCGGGCAAGGTTCGCGCCGCCCTGCCCTTCACCCTGACTTCCGGTCAGGAAGATGCCGTTTCGGCGATCCTTGCAGACATGGCCCGGGAGACGCGCATGCTGCGCATGCTTCAGGGCGATGTCGGTTCCGGCAAGACCGTCGTCGGTCTTCTGGCGATGCTGGCGGTGGTCGAGGACGGCGGCCAGGCCGTGCTGATGGCGCCGACGGAGATCCTCGCCCGCCAGCATTACGAAGGCATTGCCGCGCTTGCCGAGAAGGCGGGCGTTGCGGTCAAGCTTCTGACCGGCAAGACGAAAGCTGCCGACCGGCGCGTCATTGAATCGGAGATCGCCGATGGCACGGCGCGCATCGTCATCGGCACCCACGCATTGTTTCAGGACAATGTCAGCTATCATGACCTGAGGCTGGCGATCGTCGATGAGCAGCATCGTTTCGGCGTGCATCAGCGGCTGAAGCTGACGGCCAAGGGCATGTCGCCGCATCTTCTGGTGATGACGGCAACGCCGATCCCGCGCACACTGGTGCTGGCGGCCTTCGGCGACATGGATGTCTCCAACCTGACGGAGAAACCCGCGGGACGAAAACCGATCCAGACGGTCACCATCCCGGCCGAGCGCATCGGTGATGTGGTCGGCCGGTTGCGGCAGGCGCTGAATGAAGGAAAAAAAGCCTATTGGATCTGCCCCCTGGTGGAAGAATCGGAGGCCGTTGATCTGGTTTCGGCGGAAGAGCGCCGGGAGACCCTGGCAAAGGCGCTCGGGCCGGAACATGTCGGGCTTGTGCATGGCCGCATGTCGTCCGCCGACAAGGAAGCGGCGATGGAGGCGTTCAAGAGCGGCGAGACCCGGCTTCTGGTGGCAACCACCGTAGTCGAAGTCGGCGTCGACGTGCCGGACGCCACGATCATCGTCATCGAGCATGCCGAGCGCTTCGGCCTTGCCCAGTTGCACCAGTTGCGCGGGCGGGTCGGGCGCGGCGATGAGGCCTCCTCCTGCATTCTGCTTTACAAGGGACCGCTGTCGGAAACCGGACGGGCGCGGCTTTCCGTCCTGCGCGACAGCAATGACGGGTTCCGGATCGCCGAGGAAGACCTGAGGCTGCGCGGCGAGGGCGAGCTTCTCGGCACGCGCCAGTCCGGCATGCCGGGCTTCCGCTTCGCCCATCTGGAGGCCCACGGCGACATTCTGGCGCTTGCCCGCAAGGACGCCGCCTATGTGGTCAACAGGGATCCGGAGCTTCAGGGCGAACGCGGCAAGGCCCTGCGCATGCTGCTCTATCTCTTCCGCCGCGACGAGGCGATCCGCTACCTCAACGCGGGTTGAAGCGCTCAGACCTCGCCAAAAAAAGCGCGGTGGAAGGCAACTTCGCCCATCGGAAGTTCATCGTCGAATGGCAGGACAAGCAAGTTTTCGGCGGGAACGCCCTTGTGCGAGATGCCGGGCTCCGCCCGGAAGCCGAAGCGATGGTAGAAGCCGGGATCCCCGACCAGAACCGCGCCGCGCGCGCCGTCATCCTTCAGGAGCTCCAACCCGCCGAGCATCAGCGCCGAGCCTATCCCCCTGTTCTGATAGTCCGGATCGACGGCAACGGGGCCAATGCCATACCAGCCCCTTGCGCCGCCGGAAAAGCCGACCGGAGAAAAGGCGATATGCCCGACGATCCGATCGTCTTCCTCCGCCACCAGCGCAAGCGAGAGCGCGCCTGCTCCTCTCAGGCGGCGAATGATATCCGGCTCGCTGCCGTCGCTGTGGGGATGCCCATAAAAGGCACGGCGCACAAGCGCATCCACGGCACGGACATCGCTAAATTGTTCACGGCGTATCTTCATCTTCGTGATCCTCCTCGTGGTGGAGATTATCACATTTGTTAGTTCGGTCGCTTGATCCGCCTCACTCCACCGTCACGGCCTTGGCAAGGTTTCGCGGCTGGTCCGCATCCGTGCCCATGAAGACGGCCGTGTGATAGGCGAGCAGCTGGATCGGCAGGGCGAACACCATGGGCGCGATGAATTCCGGCATATCCGGCAGTACGATCGTTTCCATGGTCTTCAGGTCTGACGCGGCGGCTCCCGCCTCGTCGGTGATGAAGACGATGCGGCCGTCGCGGGCGGCGACCTCCTGCATGTTGGAGACCGTCTTTTCGAAGAAACGGTCATGCGGTGCGATGACGATGACAGGCATATTCTCGTCGATCAGGGCGATCGGCCCGTGCTTCAGCTCGCCCGCGGCATAGCCCTCGGCGTGGATATAGGTGATTTCCTTAAGTTTCAGCGCGCCTTCCAGCGCCAGCGGATAGCTGGTGCCGCGGCCGAGATAGAGCACGTGATGGAAGCGCGACAGTTCCCGCGCCAGCCGCTCGATCTGCGGCTGGACCGCATGCAGCACCCGGCTCATCAGGCGCGGCACTTCGGAAAGCTGATGGACGAGCCTCTGCTCTTCCTCCAGCGACAGGGCTCCCCGTTCGCGTCCCGCCCTGAGCGCCAGCGCTGCCATCAGCGCGAGCTGGCAGGTAAAGGCCTTGGTCGAGGCAACGGAAATCTCCGGCCCGGCGAGAATCGGAAAGACCGCATCGGCCTCGCGGGCAATCGTCGAACCGGTGACGTTGACGAGCGCGCCGGTCTTCACCCCGTTGGCCTTGCAGTAGCGCAGCGATGCGAGCGTATCGGCGGTCTCGCCGGACTGGGAGACGAACAGCGCCAGCTGGTCTTGCGCCAACGGCATTTCGCGATAGCGGAATTCCGAGGCGACATCGATCTCGACGGGAAGCCTGGCGAAGCGCTCGATCCAGTATTTGCCGATCAGGCCGGACAGATAGGCGGTGCCGCAGGCCGCGATCGCCAGCTTCGAGACATTGGAGAAATCGATCCCGTCGCCGTCCGTTTGCGCGCGCTGATTGGCAAAGTCGCAATAATGGCCGAGCGTGTGCGAGATCACCTCCGGCTGGTCGAAGATCTCCTTCTCCATGAAGTGGCGATGATTGCCCTTGTCGATCAGCAGGGAAGAGAGCTGCAGCGGCTGGCGCTTGCGCGAGACGGGTGCGCCGGAAAAATCGCAGAATTCGACGCCGTCGCGGTCGACAATGGCCATGTCGCCATCCTCGAGATAGGAAATTCCCGCGGCAAAGGGCGCAAGCGCGATCGCGTCCGAACCGACATACATTTCCGAGGCGCCGTAGCCGACGGCAAGCGGCGGGCCGTAGCGGGCGACATAAAGCGTCTCCGGCCGGTCCTGAAACAGGATCACCAGCGCGAAGGCGCCGGTCACCCTTTGCAGCATGGCGAGCACCGCATCACGCGGGGCCATGCCTTCGCGGCGATACCTGTCCAGCAGCCTCGCGACAATCTCCGTGTCGGTCTCCGTCTCGAAGACCGCGCCGTCCGCCGCAAGCTCGGCGCGCAGTTCGGCGAAATTCTCGATGATGCCGTTGTGGACCACGGCGACGTCGCCAGCAATGTGGGGATGCGCATTGGTCTCGTTCGGCACGCCATGGGTGGCCCAGCGGGTATGGGCGATACCGGTCACGCCGTCGACCGGATCTTGCGAAAGGCGGGCGCGCAGATTTTCCAGCTTGCCCGGAGCGCGCCTTCGAGAGAGCGCCCCGTCAGACTCGATGACGGCGATGCCGGCGGAGTCATAGCCGCGATATTCCAGGCGCTTCAAAGCATCAACCAGCCGCTCGGCGACCGGCTCGCGGCCGACAATTCCGACAATTCCGCACATTCCGCTGTTCTCTCCGCTGGATTTCTAGGATTTCGACTGCTTCGCCGCCTTGATGGCGCGGGCGCGGGCGCGGATCAGCTCGGCCCGCCCTTCCCGGTTTTCCTGCCGGCCGCGCGCGATCGCCAGCGCATTATCCGGCACGTCGGTGGTGATGACGCTGCCCGATCCGACATAGGCGCCATTGCCGATCGCAACCGGTGCGACCAGCGCCGAATTGGATCCGATGAAGGCGCTCTCGCCGATTATGGTCCGCGCCTTGTTGACGCCGTCATAATTGCAGGTGATCGTTCCCGCGCCGATATTCGCCTTCGCGCCGACGCTGGCGTCGCCGATATAGCTCAGATGGTTGACCTTGGCGCCGACGCCGATATCGCCGTTCTTCACCTCGCAGAAATTGCCGACCTTGGCGTCGTCATGCAGCACAGCGCCGGGCCTCAGGCGGGCGAAAGGCCCCACCTGGCTGCCGGATGCGACCGACGCCCCCTCGATATGGCTGAAGGCATGGATGGCGACATTGGCGGCGATGCGCACGCCCGGCCCGAACCAGACATTGGGTTCGATCACCGTGTCGGGGCCGATCTCCGTATCGTAGGACAGGAACACCGTCTCCGGAGCGATCATGGTGACGCCGGAGAGCATCAGTTCGCGACGGCGGCGGACCTGCCATATCCGTTCCAGTTCAGCCAGTTCGGCGCGGTTGTTGCAGCCGAGCACCTCTTGCGGGTCGGCCATCACCACGCTCGCCCGGCCGCCCTTTGCAAGCGCCACCTCCACCACGTCGGTCAGATAATACTCGCCCTTGGCGTTGTCGTTGCCGATCGCATCGAGGAATTCGAGCGCGCGCCGACCGTTGATTGCCATCAGGCCGCTGTTGCAGAGCGTTACCGCGCGTTCTTCGGCGCTCGCATCCTTTTCCTCGCGGATCGCCGCCAGCGCCCCGTCTTTCACCAAAAGACGGCCGTAGCCTGTCGGATCTGCGGCTTCGAAGCCGATGACCACGACATCACTGCCCTCTGCCAGCGCAGCGCGGGTCCTGCCGAGCGTTTCGGCAGTGATCAAGGGCGTATCGCCATAGGTGACGATGAGGTCGTCAAAACCTGCTGCAATCGCCTCGCGCGCGGCGAGCACGGCATGGGCGGTGCCGAGGCGTTCCGTCTGCTCGAAGGTCCTCAGGGTCTTGCCTGCGGAAGCGCAGGCGGCTGCCACCTTGTCGCCGTCGCGGCCGACGACGAGCACAGTCTCGTCCACGCCGGAACGGTCAACCGTATCGACCACGTGAGCCGCCATGGCGCGTCCGGCCACTTCATGCAGCATCTTGGTCTTGTCCGATTTCATCCTGGTGCCGTCGCCGGCGGCAAGAACAATGGCCAGAGCGCTGCGTGACATGAAACCTCCATCTGCGAACCGGTTACCGCTTGTAGCGGATTCGTGCCCGAGACCTATTCAAAAATTATGAATGAAGTTTATCCGTTTCGGGCATGAGGCGGGCTGCAACAAAAAAGGCGCCCTTTCGGACGCCTTTCCTGTATCAGTTGTGCCTGGATTACTCCGAACTCGGAATCGTGCCGTCGACGCCTTCGACCAGAACGTTGAGGCCGAGCAGCGTGCCGTCATCGGCGGTCTCGCCTTCGGCAAGCCACGGCGTGCCGTCCTGCAGGGTGACCGGGCCGGTAAACGGCTTCAGTTCGCCGGAGATGATCTTGGCCTCGGTCTCTTCAGCCAGAGCCTTCACGTCATCGGGCATGTTGGTATAGGGCGCCATCGACAGGATGCCGTCCTTCAGGCCGTCCCAGCTCTGCTCCGACGTCCAGGTGCCGTCCTGCACCGCCTTGACGCGCTTGATATAGTAAGGCGCCCAGGTATCGAGGATCGCCGTCAGCTGGGTTTCCGGACCGGCCTCGATCATGTCGGACGCCTGGCCAAAGGCCTTGATGCCGCGCTCGGCGGCGATCTGCATCGGCGCGGTCGTGTCCGTGTGCTGCGCCAGGACGTCGACACCCTGGTCGATCAGCGCCTTGGCGGCGTCAGCTTCGCGGCCCGGGTCGAACCAGGTGTTGGCCCAGACGACCTTGGTCGTGAAGTCGGGGTTGACCGACTGCGCGCCGAGCTGGAAGGCATCGATGCCCATCACGACTTCGGGAATCGGGAAGGAACCGATATAGCCGCCGATGCCGCTTTCGGAGATCGAACCGGCAATGACGCCGGAGATGTAGCGGCCTTCATAGAAACGCGAATTGTAGGTCGCGACATTGTCGGCGGTCTTGAAGCCGGTCGCGTGTTCGAATTTGACATCGGGATATTTGGCGGCGACCTTCAGGGTCGGCTCCATGAAGCCGAACGAGGTGGTGAAGACGATGGTGCAGCCGGAGCGGGCCATGCGCTCGATCGCGCGCTCGGCGTCCGGGCCTTCCGGCACGTTCTCGATATAGGCGGTCTCGATGCCGAGCGTGTCTTCCAGCTCCTGGCGGGCGATGTCGTGCGCCTGGGTCCAGCCGCCGTCTGTCGCCGAGCCGACATAGACGAAGCAGGCTTTGATGTCTTCCTGGGCGGCAGCACCGGAGGCGGCAAAGCCGGCAATGACAGCCGCGGAGGCGGCGAGAGCGAGTTTCAGGGATTTCATTGTTCACCTCTTTCGGTTTGATCGAAAATGATAAGTCTAGCCTGCCTAGCGGTCCGGCACAAAGGGTTTGCCGAGCGCCGCAGGCGTATTGATCAGCGTCATCCTGCGGTTCTGCGAGATGATGACGAGGACGAGAATGGTCACGACATAGGGCAGCGCCGAGAGGAACTGCGAGGGAATGGCGATGCCGAAGGCCTGGGCATGAAGCTGGCCGATGGTAACCGCGCCGAAGAGATAGCCGCCGAGCAGCACGCCCCAGGGCCGCCATGAGGCGAAGACCACCAGCGCCAGCGCGATCCAGCCCCTGCCCGCCGCCATGTTTTCCGTCCATTGCGGCGTATAGACCAGCGACAGCTGCGCGCCCGCAAGACCGGCGCAGGCGCCGCCGAACATCACCGCCAGATAGCGGATGCCGATGACATTGATGCCGAGCGCATGGGCCGATGCGTGGCTGTCTCCGACGGCGCGAAGCACAAGGCCCTTGCGCGTCTTGAACAGGAACCAGGAGGTTCCGGCGACGATGGCGATCGACAGGTAGAAGAACAGGTCCTGATCGAACAGAAGCGGCCCGACAAAGGGGATGTCGGAGAGCAGCGGAATGTCGAATGACGGCATTTTCACGCCCGCCCGGCCGACAAGGCTTTCGCCGATCATTGCAGAAAGCCCCTGGCCCAGGATGGTGAGCGCCAGGCCGGTCGCGACCTGGTTTGCGACCAGCGTCAACGTCAGGAAGCCGAATAGCAGCGAGAAGATCGCGCCTGTGGCGAGACCCGCCAGCATGCCGAGATAGGGCGAGCCGGTGGCATGGGCGGCGGCAAAGGCGCCGACGGCGCCCATCACCATCATGCCTTCGACGCCGAGGTTCAGGACACCGGCGCGTTCGCAGACGAGTTCGCCGATCGCTGCCAGAACCAGCGGCGTGGATGCGGTGATGACGGTCAGGAGAATGGCTTCGACGATCATGACGCTTTCCCCTCGGACGACTTGCCCGCGAAAATCACCCGCACCTTGTAGAGGATCAGCGTGTCGCAGGAGAGAACGAAAAACAGCAGCATGCCCTGGAATACGCGGGTGACCTTGTCGGAGACGCCGAGCGTGAACTGCACGCCCTCGCCGCCGATATAGGTCAGCGCTAGCACAAGACCCGAAACGATCGCGCCGAGCGGATTGAGGCGGCCGAGAAAGGCGACGATGATGGCTGTGAAACCGTAGCCGGGCGAAATCTGCGGCTGGAGATAGCCGAGCGCGCCGGAAATCTCGCTGATGCCGGCAAGCCCTGCCAGTCCGCCCGAGAGCAGGAAACAGAACCAGACCATCTTGCGCGACGAAAAGCCGGCGAACCGGCCTGCCCGCTGCGACTGGCCGATGACGTTGACCTCGAAGCCCTTCAGCGTGAAGCGCATCATGAACCAGACGACGAAGGCGGCGAGGATGGCCAGAGCGAAGCCGTAATGGGCACGTCCGGACGAGACCATTTCGGGCAGCATGGCGGCATCGACGAAGGCGCGCGTCTGCGGAAAGTTGAAGCCCTGCGGATTGCGCCACGCGCCGCGCACCAGCCAGTCGAGGAAAAGCTGGGCGACATAGACGAGCATCAGCGACGTCAGGATCTCGTTGGTGTTGAAGTAGTTCTTCAACAGCGCCGGAATGCCGGCATAGAGCGCGCCGCCGACGGCGCCCATCACCAGCATGATCGGCAGCAGCAGCGGCGACGACCATTCGTAGAAATAGACCGGCACGATGGAGCCGACGATGGCGCCGACGGTGAACTGCCCCTCCGCGCCGATATTCCAGATGTTGGAACGGTAGCAGACCGTCAGACCGACCGCGATCATGATCAGCGGCGCCGCCTTGATCATCAGTTCGTGCAGCGACCAGATGTCGGTGAGCGGTTCGATGAAGAAGCTGTAGAGCGCCTCCATCGGGTCCTTGCCCAAAAGCGCGAACATGATCGCGCCGAAGAACACCGTCAGGCCGAACGCGATCAGCGGCGAGAGCAGCGAAAACAGCGGTGAACTGTCGGCGCGCCGTTCAAGTTCAATGCGCATCGGCGGTCTCCACGTCCTTGCCCGCATCCTCGCCATGGATGCCGCCCATCAACAGCCCGATCCGCTCTCGCGTCATCGTTTCGGCCGGATGGCTGTCCGAAAGCCGGCCCTCGGAGATGACCGCGATCCTTGTCGCGATCTCGAAAATCTCGTCAAGATCCTGCGAAATCACCAGAACGGCAGAGCCCGATTTGGCAAGGTCGACGAGCGACTGGCGGATATGGGCCGCAGCGCCGGCATCCACGCCCCAGGTCGGCTGGTTGACGATGATGACCTTGGGCTTGCGGTCGAGCTCGCGCCCGACGATGAACTTCTGCAGATTGCCGCCCGAAAGCGAGCCGGCCGCCGGGTTCTCGCCGCTCTTGCGCACATCCATGAAGCCGGCGATCTCGCCAGTGCGCGCGCGGGCGACGGCGCGGCGGATGACCCTCAGCGGACCGCCGGCCAGAAAGGTCTCCGATTCGGCCTGGTTGCGCGCCAGAATCAGGTTTTCGGAAAGCGTCATCCCGGTCACCGCGGCATGGCCGTGGCGCTCCTCGGGAACGAACCCCGCGCCGAGCTTGCGCCGGGCATTGATGCCCTTGGCGCCGACGGGCTGGCCGTCGATCTGGACGGAGATGTTGTCGTCAACCGGATATTCGCCGGAAAGCGCGTCGAACAGCTCCGACTGGCCATTGCCGGCCACCCCCGCAATGGCCAGGATCTCGCCGGCCTTCACCTCGAGATAGATATCCTTGAGCGCGGTGGAAAACGGCGTGCGCGCCGGCGCGTTCAGCCCCTTCGCCTCGAGCAGAACCTTGCCGGCCTTGATCGCCTCCGGCCGGGTGATCTCGGACACTTCGCCGCCGACCATCATCCGCGCCAGCGACGATGCCGTCTCATTGCGCGGGTTGCAGTCGCCCGTCACCTTGCCGTGGCGCAGCACGGTCGCCTTGTCGCAGATGCGTTGCACCTCTTCCAGCCTGTGAGAGATATAGAGAACCGAGCGCCCTTCCGCCTTCAGCTTGGCAAGCGTCTCGAACAGCCGGTCGGCTTCCTGCGGGGTCAGAACCGATGTCGGCTCGTCGAGGATGATCAGGCTCGGGTTCTGCAACAGCGCCCGCACGATCTCAATGCGCTGGCGCTCGCCGACCGAGAGATCGGCGACATGGGCGCGCGGGTCGAGCGGCAAGCCGTATTCGACCGAAAGCCTGCGTGACTCTTCCGCGATCTTCGCAAGGGAAATGCCCGGATCGAGCGACAGCGCGATATTCTCGGCGACCGTCAGCGCCTCGAACAGCGAAAAATGCTGGAACACCATGCCGATGCCGATCCTGCGGGCGGCAGCCGGCGCCTCAATGCGCTGTGGCTTGCCCTCCCAGAGAATCTCGCCTTCGGACGGCTCCAGCACGCCGAACAGCATCTTGACCAGTGTGGATTTGCCGGCGCCGTTCTCGCCGAGCAAAGCGTGGATTTCGCCCTTGTCGATGGTGAGATCGATGCCGTCGCAGGCGGCGAAAGTGCCGAAATATTTCGTCAGACCCCGGACGGACAGCAGCGGTCCGCCCGCCTGATTATCGTTTTGGTTCAAACTGCCCTCCGGTCTTCACCCGAAAACGCATACCGGTCCTGCCGCACGCATCAAGCCCCAGAAATTGATTAAAAAATAGAACTTCCCCCGTACTGCGTACAAATGAAGCACGAACCCTCATTGAAACGCAATGACTTTTGCCGATTTCCCAACGACTTTATTCAACCGAGTGGCAGCCTCCGTCAAAACTCGGCCCGTGTCTCGGCCGCCCGCGAGCCGAGCTTCGGCAGAAACTGAAGCACCATCCCGATGAGATAAAGATACACGCCGCTTGCGACGAACAGCGCTTCGATCAACACCGGCGCATCGAAACGGGCAAGAAGCGCGATGAAGCCGGTGATGCACCAAACCGCAAAGACGCCGAGATTGAGCGGCCGCAACCGCTTGACCCGGACCGGATGCAGGAAGTTGACCGGTGCGAAGGTGAGCGCGACCGAGACCAGAACGATCGCCATGGCGAGCAGCGAGGACGGCTCGATCACGAAGAAGGAGAACACCACCATGTTCCAGACCACGGGGAAGCCGGAGAAGAAATTCTCGTCGGTCTTCATGCCGCTGTCTGCGTAATAGATCGCGCTGGAAACGACGATCAGCGCGGCCGCGACGAAGGACAGCGGCTCGCCGATCATATGCGACTGGTAGAGCGCAAAGGCCGGCAGCAGCACATAGGTGACATAGTCGATGATGTTGTCGAGCATGACGCCCGACCAGCTGGGCAGCACCTCGCTGACCTTGAGGCGGCGCGCGATCGGCCCGTCGATGCCGTCGACCAGAAGTGCCGCGCCGAGCCACCAGAACATGGCGACGAATCGCCCCTCCGCCGCGGCGACCACGCCAAGGAAAGCCAGAAACGAGCCCGATGCCGTCAGGATATGGACGGAAAACGCCCGGATCTCCGCGTAAGGAACTCTGCGCCGACTGAATAAACCCATTCGATTTCCGTCACGTTCCGGCCTGAAACGGCCCTGTGGCCTCAATACCCCCACAATGCACCAGAACCGGCCCGAGGTACAAAAAAAACATGTTTTTCCATAATTTTTCGCGGCAAAACCCGGCAAGCCGCATTATATCGGATGCAAACGTTTCCCGGTTGAGACGAGGTTTTTCAGATGTCGGATTATGAGATTGCCGTTGTCGGCGGCGGACCTGCCGGAATGATTTCCGCACTCGCGCTTGCCCGTGCCGGACGAAAGGTCGCGCTTGTCGCGCCTGCGCCGAATGTCAGCGACCACCGCACCACGGCGCTGATGGATCACTCGATCGCGCTTCTGACCCGCCTTGGCCTCTGGCAGGCGATCAAGCCGGAGGCGGCGCCCCTGAAAACCATGCGCATCATCGACGGCACGGGCCGGCTTGTGCGTGCGCCAACGGTCGCCTTCCGTTCCGCCGAGATCGATCTTGAGGCTTTCGGCTACAATATTCCCAACAGGGTTCTCGTCGCCAGACTTGCGGATGCGGTGCGGGGCGAACCCAACATCGCCCATCTCGAAAGCAGCGCCGAGACGATCCTTGCCGGCAAGGACGCGGTTTCGCTGACGCTTGCCGACGGCGAAGCGATTTCAGCCGATCTCGTGGTCGGCTCTGACGGTCGGCGTTCGAAGGTGCGCGAAAGCGCCGGCATTTCCGTCAGGCAATGGTCCTACAAACAGTCCGCCGTCGTGCTCAATTTCGCTCATGCGCTTGCCCATGACGATATCTCGACGGAGTTTCACACCCGCGGCGGCCCCTTCACCCAGGTGCCGCTGCCGGACAGGCACCGCTCCAGCCTTGTCTGGGTGATGGACACCCCCGCTGCGGAGGCCATGGCCGCGCGGCCGGAAGAAGAGATCGCCGCCGCCATCGAGGAGCGCATGCAGTCGCTGCTCGGGAGCGTTTCGGTCGAGGGACCGGTGCAGAAATGGCCGCTCTCCTCGATGGTGGCGAACCGCTTCGGCAAGGGCCGGATGGTGCTTGTCGGCGAGGCCGCCCATGCCTTTCCGCCGATCGGCGCGCAGGGCCTCAATCTTTCGCTGCGTGATATCATGCGCCTTGCCCGAATGCTGGACGGCATCGACGGCTCGAAGATCTCGTCGCGGACCGGCGAGCGCTATGATTTCATGCGTCGCTCGGACGTCTGGAGCAGGACGGCGAGCGTCGATTTGCTGAACCGTTCGCTGCTCGCCGATTTCATTCCCGCCCAGCTTGCCCGTTCGGCCGGACTTTACATGCTGTCGGCCGTGCCGCCGCTGCGCCAGTTCGCCATGCGCGAAGGCGTGGAGCCGCTCAGGGGCGTCAAGGCGCTCTTTGCAGGTTAAAGCGGGATCACGCTCCCGTCGATCAGCGCCAGGAGCACGGCAAGCGTGGCGGCCGAGCAGACGGTGGTGATCAGGATCGTCGCCGAGGCGCGCTCGTACCAGATGCCGTATTGCTGGGCGATGACGAAAACATTGGTGGCCGTGGGCAGCGCCGCCAGCAGCACCGCCGCCTCGACCCAGACCGGATCGAAGCCGCCATGGATCATCATGAAGGCATAGACCAGAAGCGGGTGAAGGACGAGCTTGGCGGGCACGATATAGCCGATCTCCGCCGGCACCCGTTTCACCGGCCTGAGAGCAAGCGTCACCCCCATGGCGAAGAGCGCGCAGGGCGCGGCGGCCTGCGCCAGATAGTCGACCAGTCTGTCGACGGCTTCCGGCACGGGGGCGCCTGTCGCCGCAACCGCAAAGCCGAGCGCGGTGGCAATGATGAAGGGATGCAGCAGCGCCTTTGCCAGCACCTGGCGGGCAAGCGCGCTCTTGCGCACGGTCCCGCCTTCAGCCACCGCCATCACCATCGGCGCCACGATGAAATGCAGGGCGTTTTCGAAACAGACGATCAACGCCACCGGCACGGCCGCCGCCTCTCCCAAAGCCAGAAGTGCAAGCCCAGGTCCCATATAGCCGATATTGCCGTAGGAACCGGCAAAGGCCTGGATCGTGCTTTCGCGCACGCCGTTGCGTTTCCAGAAATAGCCGGCGGCAAAGAGCGCCAGAAACACGCAATAGGTCGCCATCAGGTCGACCGAAATGAAATCGAGCCGGGCGAGCTGATCGAACGGCGTGTTCGAAACGAGCTTGAAAAACAGCGCCGGCAGCGCCGCATAGACGATGAAGACATTGAGCCAGACGAGGCCCGCCTCGGGCTGCCGGATGATCCTGGCGGCGATGAAGCCGGCGGCGATCAGCCCGAAGAACGGAAAGAGAAGCTGGAAAATGCCTGACATTGCGCGAAACCCCGGGTTTCGCAGGCCCTAGCCGATTTGCGAGAGAACGGGGAAGGTCTGCTGGAACCAGATCGCCATATCCGCAATGAAGCCGAAAAGAAAGGCGAGCCCGGTGAGAATCAGCAGCGCGCCCATGGTTTTTTCCACCGCGCCCAGATGTCTTCGGAAGCGCGAGAGGAAACGCATGAAGGCGCCCGAGAACAGCGCGGCGATCCAGAAGGGCACGGCAAGGCCAAGCGAATAGATGGCCAGCAGCACAGCGCCGTTGGCCACCGTCGCCTTTGTCGCCGCCACGGCGAGGATCGCGCCAAGAACGGGGCCGATGCACGGCGTCCAGCCAAAGGCGAAGGCAAGCCCCATCACATAGGCGCCGGAAACGCTTGCCGGCTTTCCGCCGCCGTGAAACCGCGCCTCGCGCGACAGGAACGGGATTTTCAGCACGCCGAGGAAATTCAGCCCCATGATGATGATGATCACGCCGCCGACCTTGGCGAGGATATCCATATATTGCCGCAGCAACTGGCCGATCGACGATGCCCCTGCGCCGAGCGCCACGAAAACCGTCGCGAAGCCGAGGGTGAAGAACAGCGCCGGCAGGAGAACGCTGGCCGGCCGGACCTTCGTATCCCCCTTGAACTGGTCGATCGAGATCCCGGCCATGTAGCACAGATAGGGCGGCACCAGCGGCAGCACGCAGGGAGACAGAAAGGACAGCGCGCCGGCGAATAGCGCGGTCCACAGCGAGATATCACCAATCGACACCAGGTATTCTCCCGTTTGCCAGCCAGAGAAATTCTACGAGACAGCTTCAGAAGAATGTTCCAAGGCCTTGTTTTATTTTGCTGCCATGTTCCCGCCTCACCTCCGGTCCCTGACCTGCGCGGAAGCGGTCGCCAGGCGCCGGCGCGCATCGTTTAATCCGCAACACATGCGACGCGGGACCCGCCGGCTTCATAAACCAGAGCGCCGATCAATTCCAATCACCTTTCGGCAAAGTTTCCGTGACGCCGAATTGTCGTTACAAGCCGAATTTCCGGGTTGACCTTCGCAAAGACCCTTTCTATGTTCCGCCCACTTTCCGCTGGCCCTTTGCACAGGCGCCGGTCGAGGGAGCGCGTAGCTCAGCCGGTAGAGCAACTGACTTTTAATCAGTAGGTCCAGGGTTCGAACCCCTGCGCGCTCACCAACAAAATCAAGACGTTAGGCCTACACATCCTCTCAGAAATAGCCTAAAATACCCGGACACACAGTGGACACAGTTTCGAGGGTGTCATGGGCTCGCATTACATACTGGGTGACAAGGTCAGAATTTACCGCCGCGAGAACAGTTCGGTCTGGCAGGCGCAGGCACGGCTGGAGGGCAAAAAGTGGCGCGTCAGCACCAAAACCGACAGCCTGACGCAGGCCAAGGAGTTCGCTGAGGATTGGTATTTTGAGCTGCGCGGCAAAAGCCGGGTCGGTCAGCTG
This sequence comes from Martelella sp. AD-3, assembly GCF_001578105.1. Taxonomy (GTDB): domain Bacteria; phylum Pseudomonadota; class Alphaproteobacteria; order Rhizobiales; family Rhizobiaceae; genus Martelella. The sequence goes on from NZ_CP014275.1 coordinate 2,134,947, forward strand.
ACCGCCGAACGTACCTTTGCCGATGCCGCAAAGCAGTTCCTGCTGGAATACGAGGCGATCACCAACGGCGAACGCAATCCGCGCTATGTGAAAGATCACGCCGCCCGACTCAGGAATCACCTCATCCCCTACTTTGGCGACAAGCCGCTGTCCCAGATCACGGCAGGCATGGTGCATGTTGATTTGCGCTGAGAACTGACCCGGGATTTGCGCCGAGAATTGACCCGCCTTTATATAACGTTCTATTCGGTTGTCGTGGTCAAGTTCCTCCGTCTCTCCTTTGTTGTTTTGGTTTCATGAGCTGAGCTGTTCTTGAAGCGAAAGCTGTCGTTTCCGGTCTCGAGGATATGGCAGTGGTGGGTAAGGCGGTCGAGCAGCGCGGTGGTCATCTTGGCATCGCCGAACACGCTGGCCCATTCACTGAAGCTGAGGTTGGTGGTGATGATTACGCTGGTGTGCTCGTAGAGTTTGCTCAGCAAATGGAAGAGCAGTGCGCCACCTGAGGCACTAAACGGCAGATATCCCAGTTCATCCAGAATGACGAGATCGGAATGAGCCAGGCGATTGGCGATCTGACCCGGGCGGCCTTGGGCCTTCTCCTGTTCCAGCGCGTTGACCAGTTCGACTGTTGAGAAGAACCGAACCCGCTTGTGGTGATGCTCAATGGCCTGAACGCCGATCGCGGTGGCAATGTGCGTTTTACCTGTACCGGGACCGCCGACCAGAACGATATTGTTGGCGGCGTCGAGGAACTCGCAGCGATGGAGCTGGCGCACAAGCGCTTCGTTGACCTCACTGCTGGCAAAGTCGAAGCCGTTCAGATCACGGTAGGCTGGAAAGCGTGCGGTCTTGAGCTGATAGGCAGTCGAACGGACTTCCCTCTCGGCGGTTTCGGCCTTGAGGAGTTGTGACAGGACGGGGATTGCCGCTTCGAATGCCGGCGATCCTTGTTCGGTGAGCTCGCCGACGGCTTGGGCCATGCCATGCATCTTCAATTGACGCAGCATGATGACGATCGCGCCGCTTGCGGGGTTATGGCGCATGGCGAGCCTCCGTCTTTCTCAGGGTGTCGTATCGTTCAACATTGGCCTTGGGCTCATTGGTGAGCGTCAGGGCTTGTGGTGCATCAATGGTGAGGGGCGTACAGGGTTTACCGTCGACGAGGCGATGCAGCAGGTTCAGTACATGCGTCTTGGTCGGAACGCCTGACTTCAGCGCCAGGTCCACGGCCGAGAGCACCGCTTGTTCATCGTGCTGAAGGACCAGCGCCAGAATATCGACCATCTCACGATCACCACCCGGCCTCTTGAGCAGGTATTGCTGTAAGGATCGGAATGCACCGGGGAGTTCGGCGAATGGCGCGCCATTGCGCAGGGCACCTGGCTTGCGTTGCACCACCGCCAGATAATGCCGCCAGTCGTAAATCGTCTGTCCCGGCCGGTCATGGGATCGATCGATGACGCGGCGATGCTCGCAAACGATCTGACCTTCTGCAGCGATCACAACACGTTCCGGGTAAACCCGCATGCTCACCGGCCGGTTGGCGAAGGATGCCGGGACGCTGTAGCGATTGCGTTCCAGATGCACGAGGCAGGTCGGTGTGACCCGTTTCGTATATTCGACAAACCCGTCGAATGGCCGGGAGAGAGGCATCAATACCTGAGCCTCCTCAGCCCAGATGTCGGCGATGGTGCCGCGCATCTGACCATGCGGGGTCTTGGTCCAGAACTCCTTGCAGCGAAGCTCAAGCCAATCGTTCAGGGCTTCCAATGACGGGAAGCGGGGTATGGGTTGGAAGAATCGATGGCGTGCATCCTGCACATTCTTCTCGACCTGTCCCTTCTCCCAGCCGGATGCAGGATTGCAGAACTCGGGCTCAAACACATAGTGGCTGGCCATCGCCAGGAAACGGACGTTGACGTCGCGATCCTTGCCACGGCCGACCTTGTCGATCGCCGTGCGCATATTGTCGTAGATCCCACGTCCTGGAATGCCGCCGAAGACGCGGAATGCATGATTGTGGGCGTCGAACAGCATCTCGTGCGTCTGCAGGAGGTAGGCCCGGACGATAAAGGCGCGGCTATAACTCAGCTTGGTATGCGCTACCTGCAGCTTGGTGCGCTCATTGTCGATGATGGCCCAATCTTCAGACCAGTCGAACTGGAAGGCTTCGCCCGGCTCAAATGCCAGAGGCACGAACGTTCCGCGCCCTGTCGTCTGGAATTCCCTTTGCCGGTCCGCCTTCCATTCCCGGGCAAAGGCTGCAACACGGCAATAGGAACCCTCATAGCCGAGGCTCATCAGGTCGGCATGGAGTTGCTTCAAGGTGCGCTTTTGCTTGCGGCCCTTCTTTGACTCCGTCTTCAGCCAGGCCGACAGCCGATCCGCATACGGATCAAGCTTGCTCGGCCGCTCCGGGACTTTGAACTTCGGTTCAACGCCGTCAAGTCGCAGATATTTCCGGACGGTATTCCGGGATAGGCCGGTCCTGCGACAAATCTCCCGGATCGATAAATGCTCTCGAAAATGCCAGCGCCGAATTACGCTCAATAACGCCATGTCGATCACTCCAGAACCCCCGCTTGAACCTCGCGAGGGGTGATTGAAACATGGGTCAAATCTCAGTGATAATTTCCCGCAATCCCGGGTCAGTTCTCAGCGCAAATCAACAGATGTGGGTTGACCAGTAGCGATCGATCGCATCCCGGACGGTCAGCTCGCGCTCGTCGGTATCGGGATCGCTCCCCTCTCCCAATTTACGTTCACGTTCCAGCACCGCCAGCCGGGCGGAGCCGACGTTCAGCACACCGGCTGCGCCGAGAGCTTTACGCCGCCGTTCACCATTGAAGGCGTAGGCATGAACGAACGACTTGTTGCCGCGCGCCGTCACCCGCAGACCGAGGCCGCCAACGGCGCCATGACGCACTTTGCCATCCGGTGAAACCGGATTATCCCAATAGATGATCTGGTCCTTGTCGGCAGGACATCGCACGGTGCGAACGAAGGTATCAGTCAGGTAAATATTGGGCATTCCATGTAACTCTCATGTAACAGAATTATAGCAATTATTACATAAAGAGACCAGAAATGATTCATGAAACAATTAAAAAATGATAACAATATCCGTCGTTTAGATGGTTTTCTATATTTCGATAATTCGGATATTTGGTCGCTTCTAAGCAGTCGGTCGGGGGTTCGAATCCTCCTGGGCGCGTTAATAAAAACAACAGCTTACACGTATCACTCTCACGCCGACTGCGCCATGTAACACTCATGTAACAATTTGGGCTCTGCCGTATTTTCCTCGAAATACAAAAAGACGATGGACTATAACCATCGCCTTTTCTTGCTTGAATTCAGGAAGCCGCCCGGACAATAAACTAGCTCGCTCCGCTCAGATTCAGGAAATATCGGGTGTATCGCCGTTCGCCGGTACGCACCAAAGCGCCGATTTCGACAAGGTGCTGCAGATCGCGGGTCGTCGTGGCGGTCGACCCACCGGCAATGCTGATATAATTCCGCGCGCTTAAGCCGCCTTCAAACCCATCGACACCCTCCCGGAACATGCGGGCAATCACTTTGGCCTGACGTTCGTTCAGCCGGTCAGCAAAGGTTTCATAAAAACGGGCCTTGGCGATATAAAACTCAACGCGCCGCAGCGTTGTGCGCTGAGCTTCCAGCACCGTTTCGGCGAACCAGACCAGCCAGTGGGTAATTTCGTTGCTCTTGCTCGCTCGCTCCAGCATTTCATAATATCGCTTGCGGTTTCGCTCAATCGTGTAGGCAAGAGCAATCAGTGTCGGCTGCCCAAGTCCCTGCGCCAACGCCTTTTCCGAAAGCGCCCGGCCAATCCGGCCGTTGCCGTCTTCAAAGGGATGGATACTTTCAAAGTAGAGGTGGGCGATCCCTGCCCTCGTCAAAGGGCCAGAAGACGCCTGCTCAACAGCGCTCGCCCGATTGAACCAGTCAACATAGCGCTCCATTTCCATCGGCACCCGCGCCGAGGGCGGGGCTTCAAAGTGAACTTTCTGTCTGCCGAAGGGCCCTGACACAATCTGCATGGGATCCTCATGAGCCCGATATTGCCCGATTGTCTGAACACGGCGCTCTCCGGCCATAACCATGCGGTGCCAGGAGAACAGGGTTTCATGGGACAGCTGGCCGTCAAACCCTTCGTAGAGGTCCACCATCATTTCGGCAATGCCGCGCTCCTTGGGTGTGACACGGCGGTCTTCCATCCCCAACCCAAACTGGTTACGCAGGGATGATTGCAGGCTGTCCCGGTTGAGAATCTCTCCTTCGATTTCGGAGGTTTTCAACGCCTCGTCCGAAATCAGCTCGATCCTCAGCAGGTCCTTGTCAGCCGCCGCGACATGCCGAAACGCTCCGACAAACTCGCCCGAGGCTTTCAGAAAAAGCCGTTCAAGGGGCTCAATGGCCGCCTTGTCATAGTCGAATTCGGGCCAGTCGTCTTTTTGCCAATTCCAGATCATGATCGATAGAAATCCTTTCTATCAATCATTTTTCATCAAATTATGATTTATAGCAAGCTATTTAATGCATCATCACTTGATGCCAGACACGAGAAGGCGACGGCTCGAAGCCGCCGCCCTCCTTCATTCTACGTTGAAAACCGTTACCGCAGAGCGCCGCAGACGTTCTGATTGGTCACCGCGATATGGTCGAATCTCGTCTTTGGCGGCGGCATGGTGTTCGGAATATCGTATTCAAAGCGCTTCCCGCCGTAATGGCAGGACACCTTGTGGCTTTGATCGAGCCAGCAGTTGCTGACAATGCCGCCGTCGAAATCAAGAATACCGTGACCGTTGCCGACAACCTCACCTTCACCGTTGTAGGTGATCAGCTCACCACTCTCCAGCAGCACGCGGGTTTTGCCGTACGCTTCGACATGCAGGCGCTTGACGCGCCCTTGATCCGAATGCACGCGCTTCTCACCGCTGAAACCGAAGGTGCAGGTATAGCCGTCTTTATCGAGCTCACTCCAGCAAGCAAAATCCTGGTGCGACGCAAATTGATCAATCTTGAGGCTCATAATCTCGGAGCTCCAGGGAGCCGGGTTATCCCGCCACCAACCCCAGCAATACATGCCGCCGCCCTTTTCCCGCGCGCATACTTCCTGCCCGTTGGTGAAGACATCATCGATCGCGCGGCCCTGAACCACACGTGCCGGGGGATTGAGCTGGCCGGACTGGTTGTTGCCCCAGCAGACGATCTTGCCTTCCATGTCGAGCACGCAGCCGATGACGCCGCTGAGGGACAGTTTCTTCGCCTTCATGCCAACCGGCGCATAACGATGCCAATCATCCTGGCCCCAGCACGCGAGATTGTCCTGATCCGTGATCCCGCAGGCAAAGGTGGTCTGGATTTCATAATCCCTGAACTTCACGCCGGACGGCGGCTGCGCCGAGGGTGCAAGGTTGCCACCCCAGCACAGAAGTTCAAAGGTGTCGGAGGCTTCGGCATTACAGGAAACGAGTGTGCCGACGCAGAGCGTCAGCACCATGAGCTGTCTGTTTTTCATTGATCCGGCCTACCTGTCGCGTGACTTGACGGCGTTATAGGTGCCGATACCGATCTGGGCGAAGCCCTTGACGATCATGCCGCTGCCGAACATGACCACGGCCGGTCCCCAAAGCAGACCGATGATCGTGCAGCAAAAGATGATGCCGACGACCACGACCAGAAAGCCATTGAATATCGTGAAGATGCCATTGACTATATTCACAGTCCCTCTCCTGAACGCGCATTTCCGCAGAAATGCGTTGGCGATCAGTGCAACAGAATTACCAATTCTGAGTTTCTTGAGGGAATCCGGGCCCTTTAGTGCTTGATAATGACAGCGTCAACGGTTACGAAACCATTAAAGCGCTTCTAACATTCTGTTGTCGCTTGTGTTTTAGCCGTGCAACACAATTGGTAATACTGTTGCAGCATGGGCACGATTTTGGATTGACCGGAAATTCATTCACAACCTCGACTGGTTGCGGATCTTGCTGTGTGCGACAACATTGCCCAAAAGGTGCGCGGCAAAACAATGAACAACGCATGCGAAATGCGGCTCTACAATGAGAGCAACGACCGGCTTTATATCAATCCGGCCGAACGGCGGCGGCTGATCGAGGCGGCAGAACAAACGGCTGATCTTCAGGCTGGCACGCTCTGCCTGACTCTTCTCTACACCGGCTGTCGAATATCGGAGGCTCTGGAACTGACCGTTTTCTCGGTCCAGCCGGAATCAAGGCTGATTTCGGTGCGCTGCCTGAAAAAGCGCAAAAGGCACGTCATCCGGGAGATACCGGTGCCCCCTGGCCTGATCGTCAGGTTGGAACAGGTCCACGCCGTCAGCACGCGCCAAAAGGCTGGTACGCACTGTCCCTGGCTGTGGGCATCCCATGGTAGCCGGATCAATCGATCAACGGCCTATCGCTGGGTCAAGCAGGTGATGCAGGAAGCCGGGATAGCCGGTCGGCATGCCAGCCCCAAAGGCTTGCGGCATGGCTATGGCATTCATGCGATCCGCTCAGGCATTCCCCTGCACATGCTCCGCAAATGGATGGGGCACGCCTCCATGACCACCACGGCGATCTACGCCAACGCTATCGGCCGGGAGGAAATCGAACTGGCTGACCGGATGTGGTGACAGAGCAGGTCAAAATTGCTATCTAGCGGCCACATTTCTGGACACAGTATCGGACACACTGAAAATTCCGTTCTATTTTACCATTATATATCAATATATTATGGATAGGCTACGTAAACTTTTAATCAGTAGGTCCAGGGTTCGAACCCCTGCGCGCTCACCAAATTCAGATAGCAATGAACCATTAATCGCGGCGAGCGACGGTAACGCGGTATTTTGACGCGTGACCATCCGGCTGTTCGGCGGCCGGTTTTTGAGAGATGGACTCTTTCGCCTTGCGGAACACAGTGAGAACAGATATAAACGTTCTGTATTTGTTTCGAAGGCAAGGGGTTGACGATGCTGACGCGCAAGCAACAGGAACTGCTTTATTTCATCCACGAACGGATGAAGGAGACAGGCATTCCCCCGTCCTTCGATGAGATGAAGGAGGCGCTTGATCTGGCGTCGAAGTCGGGCATCCACCGCCTGATCACGGCGCTTGAGGAACGCGGCTTCATCCGCCGGCTTCCCAACCGGGCCCGGGCGCTTGAAATCCTGCGCATGCCGGACAGCATGGCCGCGCAGCCGCCGCGCCGCGGTTTCTCGCCGAGCGTGATCGAGGGCAGTCTCGGCAAGACGCCGCCGCCGAAGCCGGCCGCCGGCGCTTCCGAAAGCGGATCGTCCGATATTCCCGTCATGGGGCGGATTGCGGCCGGCGTCCCGATTTCGGCCATCCAGGAAAACACCCACGCCATTGCCGTCCCGTCCGAGATGCTGGGTACCGGCGAGCATTACGCGCTCGAGGTTCAGGGCGATTCGATGATCGATGCCGGTATTTTCGATGGCGACACGGTGATCATCCGCAACATCAACACTGCATCCCCCGGCGATATCGTCGTGGCGCTCGTCAATGACGAGGAGGCGACGCTGAAACGGTTTCGCCGCAAGGGCGCTTCGATCGCGCTGGAAGCGGCCAACCCGGCCTATGAGACACGGATTTTCGCCGCAGACCAGGTCAAGGTTCAGGGCAAGCTTGTCGGCCTGATCCGCCGCTACCACTGAAGAAGGCGAGCCGCTCGGGCAGCGTGATCGGCCCCGCATATGTCCCCGAGCGCCAGTCATAGAGGCGATGCCGGCTCCAGGGCCGCGTGACCGATGCGATTGCGGGGGTGATCGCGACATGTATCTCGTTGCAGGGGGCGGGCGCGAGGGCTTCGCCGCGCGCACCTGCGGGCCGGTTTTGGGCAGAGATTTCAAGATCACTGGCGACCGGTGCAGGAACGGTCGCAGCTTCGCCGTTTGAGCTAGCGCGATACTGTCTTTCACGGGCGCGCGGAACCGCTCTATCCATTTGTTGCGATGCATTTTCGCGGATGCCAGATGATTCCATCTGACTGCCCAATGCGCTGGTCGGCCGCGCGGCTTCGTCGGCCTCTGCCCGTTGCGCGAGGTCCGGTTTCGGGCCGGCGCGCGGGCTATCGGTTAGGGCGGCGCCTGCATTGCCCGTCAACCGCGAGTGGCTGTCCTCCCAGACGGTCCCTGGCGCGTCATCGCCGATAACATAGTCAAAATCACCGAATAGCCCGACGCGCGCATGTGCGTCCATGTCCAGCGTTTCGGCGGGGCTGGATGGCTTTGCCTTATCCGGCGCTGCGCCGTCATCCGGCGGTTTGATCATGAACCGCAGGGCGCCGGTCTGGCGGCGCATCGCCGGCGTCACCAGGAAGCTTCCGGAACGGCAGGCCTCGAACCCCGGCCGATAGACGCTAATGACGATATCGGCGCGGTCGCAGGCCGCGCCGGTGAGCGCGGGCCGGAAAACCTGGGCGACGCGGAGTGGCTGGGCCTGCGCCGGCGCGCCTGAAAGCGCAGCCACGCACCATGCGTCTTTCTCGCAGATGAAGCGACCCGGGCGCGCGGCCGCGGACGCGCTATCGGCTTCAAAAGCGGCGTTCGCCGCGCGCATCTGTTCCCCGTCAAGGCGCTCGAAACGATCGACCCCGTCGAGCAGGACCGCGATCCGTTCGCCTTCGACGGGCGGCTCTGCCGCCTTTATCGCGTAGGCGCTCTGCCACTGCTCATAAATGAAGGCGGGCGGGCGGTTTTTGCTGAGGGCAGCTGCGTTGCCCGCCAGAAGCGCCAGCAGCGCGCCGTCCTCCGACACCAGCAGAACCGGCGCGCCATCCTCGCGCGGAATGATGAGAAGGCTGAGGGCGAGCGTCATCGGCGCCAGTCCCGTCAAGCGGAGGCGCGTGCGCAGCAGCACCAGCGGCATGAATCCGGCAAGAAACAGCAGCAGAAAGCCGGGCGGCATCGCGCCCGTCTCGAAGGCGCCGCCGAGACCGTCGACCCATTTCGCGATCGCGATCACCCAATCCAGGCCGAGTCCCATGGCCAGGAGAAACGGCGCATGAAGGCCGAGAGGCATGGCCAGCATGGCGAGAAGCCCCGCCGGCATGACGAGGAAGGTGACGATCGGCATGGCCAGCAGATTGCCGAGGAGGCCGTAGCCGGCCACGCGCTGGAAATGGGCCATGGCGATCGGAGCGGTCGAAAGCCCTCCGATCAGCGCGGTCATCACGATGCCGGATGCGGCCAGCAGGATAATCCGCGCCAGGGCATGCGGCTTGAAGCCGCCCTCCCCGGCATGCCGCCTCTGCCAGAAACTGTAGCCGGCAATGAGCGCCAGCGTAGCGGCAAAGGACATCTGCATGCCGGGTCCGATGGCTTCCGACGGTGACACGGCCAGTATCGCAAGAGCGGCAAGCGCGACATTGCGCAGGCTGATCGCCGGTCGGTCGGCCACCGCCGCGGCCAGCATGATGGCGAGCATGATGAAGGCGCGCCGCGCCGAGACCTGCATCCCGGAAATCGCGAGATAGAAGGCCGCGGCGAAAATCGCCGTAAGCGCGGCGAGTTTCTTCGTGGCGACCGCCTCGGCGGCTCTCGGCGAAAAGGACAGGATCAGCCGCAGCGCGGAAAAGAAGATGCCGGCGGCAAGCGCCATGTGCAGGCCCGAAATGGCGATCACATGGGCAAGGCCTGCATTGCGCAGGGCATTCAGCGTCCCGTCGCTCATCGCCCGCCGCTGTCCGGTGATGATCGCATTGGCGAAGGCGCCGGTATCGCCCGGAAGCACGGCGCGGATTCTTGAGGCGATCGAATCGCGCAGACCCTCGATCCAGCGGCCGGCGGCATCTCCGGCGGATTGGGCGACCCCCTGTTGCGGGAGCAACGCGGGCGTCGGCAGCGCCTGCGGGGCGCCGTAGAGGAACCCGACCGCGCCGATACCGTCGAAATAGGAGAGAAACCCGAAATCGACCAGACCGGGCAGCGCCGGCCCGGACGGCGGGGAAAGCCGCGCGACGCCGGTCATCGCGCCGCCGATCTCGACCGGCGGCGACTTGCCGCGGGCCACAAGCGTGACCCGCTCCGGCGGACGGCGGATCGCCGGCTCTTCCGTTGCAAGGACCCGCACGACATAGCGCCATCCGCTGTCAGTCGGCTCGCGCGCCTCGACGAGGCCGGTGACGCGCGTGGTTACAGGCGAATCCAGCATCACCGTCGAAAGTCTGAGGACCTCGAACTGTGCGAACACCGCGCCCGTGAGGAATGCCGCGGCGAGGCCGGCCGCAAGCCTTCCCCCCGGTCGCGCATGCCGCAGCATCAACCAGGAAAGGACGGCAATTGCCCAATACAGCAATAGGCCCCAGAGCGCTGGCGATGCAGACCTCGAAAACCACCAGGCCGCGCCGAATGCCATCAACAGCGGGACAAACAGAAAGGCCCGGCCGAAGGCCAGTTCCTCGCCAGCAAGCGCGACAAAACGCCCCACCGGTCGTCGCGGGCCGGCATAAGCGCTCCGGTTGTGCGGCAAGGCGCGAAAAGGCCGCCTCAAACGGCGCCGGGCGCGCCCCTTCCAGCCGCCGCCCCTTTTGCCGGGGCGGCGTTCCAGGCCTTCAGACTGCTCCCGTCCCTCTTCCATTCCACCCGCCCGCGTGCAACGTCCGGTATCGTGTATCCGGTCGTAATGAAATGCAACGTTGCAGGCGGAGACGGTCGGGAAATTTTCCTTTTCAGATCATGAAAAAACTTGCTAAACGCAATTATAAATCATCAATTGCACCGCAACATGAACCGTTCAGCGGCTTGGCAGCGGCGCATCGATCCTATACCTAGTTCATACCTTTGCTCGTGTATCTCACGCGTGTCGCGCTGGAAGATTTGGAGGATAGCATGACGGAAACTGGCAAACTCATCTTGGACGGACAGGAACTGGAACTGAACGTCGAAGCAGGCACCTTCGGTCCAAAAGTGCTCGACATCGCCTCGCTCTACAAACAGTCGGGCATGTTCACATACGACCCCGGCTTCACCTCAACCGCGTCGTGCAAGTCCACGATCACCTACATTGACGGCGACGAGGGCGTGCTGCTGCATCGCGGCTATCCGATCGACCAGCTGGCCGAAAATGCGGACTTCCTGGAAGTGTGCTATCTGCTGCTGTTCGGCGAGTTGCCGACGGCAACGCAGAAGAAGGATTTCGACTTCCGCGTCACCCACCACACGATGATCCATGAGCAGCTGACGCGGCTCTTCACCGGCTTCCGCCGCGATGCCCATCCGATGGCCATCATCTGCGGCTGCGTCGGCGCCATGTCGGCATTCTACCACGACTCGATCGACATCTCGGACCCCTACAAGCGCGAGATCGCCAGCATCCGGATGATCGCAAAGATCCCGACGATCGCGGCGATGGCCTACAAGTACCACGTCGGCGAACCCTTCGTTTACCCGCGCAACGACCTCGATTATGCGGCGAATTTCCTGCACATGTGCTTCGCCACGCCGTGCGAGGAATACAAGGTCAACCCGATCCTCTCGCGCGCCCTTGACCGCATCTTCATCCTGCATGCCGATCACGAGCAGAACGCTTCGACCTCGACCGTGCGCCTCGCCGGTTCTTCGGGCGCGAACCCGTTCGCCTGCATCGCGGCCGGCATCGCCTGCCTCTGGGGCCCTGCCCATGGCGGCGCCAACGAAGCTGCGCTCAACATGCTCAAGGAGATCGGCTCCGTTGACCGCATCCCCGAATACATCGCCCGTGCAAAGGACCGCGACGATCCGTTCCGCCTGATGGGCTTCGGTCACCGCGTCTACAAGAACTACGATCCCCGCGCCAAGATCATGCAGAAGACCTGCCACGAGGTTCTGGGCGAGCTCGGCATCAAGGACGATCCGCTCCTCGATGTGGCCATGGAACTGGAAAAGATCGCGCTGACGGACGAGTACTTCATCGAGAAGAAGCTCTATCCGAACATCGACTTCTATTCCGGCATCACGCTGAAGGCGCTCGGCTTCCCCACCACCATGTTCACCGTGCTGTTCGCCCTTGCCCGCACGGTCGGCTGGATCGCCCAGTGGAACGAGATGATCGAGGATCCGGAACAGCGCATCGGCCGTCCGCGCCAGCTCTACACAGGCGCCGCCGAACGCGATTTCGTGGCGATCGCCGATCGCTGACCGCGCGCTTCGAGAAAGCGCAGAAACGTCGAAGGCCGGTCCATGTGACCGGCCTTTTGTTTGTCGTGCTCCGAGCGGAAAACGTCTTTTGCGGGCGGGGATCTGGAGCGACGGAAGCAAGGCGGAGGTGGATCTCAGTGGAAAAAAGACGCTCCCACGCCGAAGCGGCGCGATCCCCGCAGGGCTACTCGGCCAGCATGCTCTCCAGCCGCTGGGCCTCGGCGCCGGGCACGCGAATGTCAAGGTCGACGGAGCCGTCCTCAAGGTCGCGGCGCGCGTCAACGATCGCGTGTTCGTAGATCCACGGCAGAAGATGAAGCCTGTCCGGCGAAAGCGTGATGGTCGTTTCGGTGAGAACGCCCGCCAGCCGCGCCGCGATCTTTTCCACGAGCGCATCGACGCCCTCGCCGGTCACGGCCGAAACACCCATCACCGCATCGCTGGCAGCCGCCCGCGCCATCAGCGCGTCGTGCTCTTCGCTTTCAAGAAGGTCGAGCTTGTTCCAGACCTCGATGATCCGCTCGTTCTGCGCCTTCTCATCGATGCCGAGTTCGCCCAGAATGCGCAGCACGTCGTCGGACTGCGCATCACGCGCGGGATCGGCCATGTCGCGCACATGGAGTATCAGGTCGGCCTCAAGCACCTCCTCCAGCGTCGCGCGGAAGGCGGCGACGAGATGGGTCGGAAGGTCGGAGATGAAACCCACCGTGTCGGACAGGATGACGGTGCGTCCATGCGGCAGCTTCATGCGCCTCAGCGTCGGATCGAGCGTGGCGAAAAGCATGTCCTCGGCCAGCACCCCTGCGCCGGTGATCCGGTTGAACAGGGTCGATTTTCCGGCATTGGTATAGCCGACGAGCGCCACGATCGGATGCGGCACCTTCTTGCGCTTGGAGCGATGGAGCTTTCGCGTGCGCACCACCTGCTCCAGTTCGCGCTCCAGCTTGGTGATCCGTTCGCGTAAGAGCCTTCGGTCGGCCTCGATCTGGGTTTCGCCGGGTCCGCCCATGAAGCCGCCGCCGCCGCGCTGGCGCTCCAGGTGGGTCCAGCTTCTGACAAGGCGGCCGCGCTGATAGTTCAGATGCGCAAGCTCGACCTGCAGTCGCCCCTCCTTGGTGGAGGCGCGCTCGCCGAAGATTTCGAGAATGAGCCCGGTTCGGTCGATGACCTTGGCCACCCATTCCTTCTCGAGATTGCGCTGCTGAACGGGGGAAAGCGGATGATCGACGATGACGAGGCCGATGTTGCGCGCATCGAGCAATTCGTCGATTTCCTTGATCTTGCCGGTCCCGATCAGCGTCGCCGGACGCGGTTCGTTGACCGTGACGATCTCGGAGGCAACGACATCGAGCCCGATCGCGCGGGCAAGGCCGACGGCCTCCTGCAGGCGGCTTTCGGGCGCGCGCGACATGACTTCGCCCTCGCTGCCGCGCTGCGCCTTGATGACCGGAACGAGAACCAGCGCCCGGGATGAATCCCGGTTCTCATACTCGCTTTCAGGAAAGAATGTATCGGTAATGGAAGATCACCAGATCAGGAGGCGTTGTCGTCGTTCTCGAACATCTGCACAGGCTGGCCAGGCATGATCGTCGAGATCGCATGCTTGTAGACCAGCTGCGAATGCCCATCGCGACGCAACAAAACGCAGAAATTGTCAAAAGACGTGACAACACCCGTCAGTTTTACCCCGTTGATGAGAAAAATCGTGAGCGAGATCTTCTGCTTGCGGACAGTATTGAGAAAAAGATCCTGCAAATTCTGAGAACGTTCCGCCATGGCGCCGCTTCTTTCTTACTTTTGCCGGCCAGCGGCCGGTGCCCACCTCATATGCGTTGCTTCCAAAGCATGGAAACAACCAGTCAGGCTTTGGTGGTAGCAAATTGACAAGGCTTCCGCAACGGCGAAAACCGATCGCCCGCCGCAACGCAACGCCGTACGCACCGGGAATGTCAGAAATACTGGATCGAGACCCTGAACAGCTGCTCCACATGACGCACGGCGGAGGCCACGGCGAACAGGATGACGCGGTCATGCGGCTTGATCTTCAGATCGCCGGTCGGGCGCAGGATCGCATTGCCGCGATAGACGGCGCCGATACGGATGCCCTCCGGCAGATCGAGATCGCGAAACGGCGTTCCGACCAGCGGTGACGTCGTCAGCGCTTCCGCCTCGATCACCTCGGCCGCTCCCTTCTGCACGGCATAGACCGAGCGGATACGCCCCTTGCGGACATGCTGGAGCACGCGCGAGATGGTGACAGCGCGCGGGTTGATATAGGCATCGATCCCCAGCGACTTCGTCACCTCGTGGAAGGACGGATTGTTGAGCAGCGCCAGGTTCGACTTGCAGCCAAGCTGTTTGGCGATCACCGAGGCCAGGATATTGGTCTGGTCGTTATTGGTGAGGGCGACCATCAGATGCGCGTCGGGTACGTCGGCCTGGATCATGATGTTCTGATCGAGCGCCGACCCCTGCAGCACGATGCCGTGGTGCAGCGCATCGGAGACGGTGATGGCCTTTTCGCGGTCGAGCTCGATCATTTTCAGCCGCGTCTTGGGCTGCAGTTCCTCGATCGACTTGGCCACGAAGAAGCCGATATTGCCGCCGCCGGCGATCACGATCCGCCGCGCCTCCTGCTCCTCATGTCCGAAAAGCGCCAGCGTGCGGCGGATATGCTCCTGCTCGCAGACGACATAGACGAGATCGCCGGCGAGAATCTGGTCCGTCGAATGCGGAATGATCACTTCCTCGTCGCGGTAGATCCCGGTCACGGTTGCGTTCAGATCTGGAAAGAGCTGGCTGAGCTGCATCAGCGGCGTGTTCAGAACCGGGCAGTCATCATTGCATTCGACCGCCAGCATCGCGATCTTCTCATCGGCAAAACGCACGATATCGGTTGCGCCGGGAAAGGAAATGCGCCGCAGAACCATCTTGCCGACCTCGACTTCCGGCGAGATCGTCACGTCGATCGGCATGTGGTCGCGCGAGAAGAGATCCGAATAGTGCGAATGCAGATAGCTCTGCGAGCGGATGCGCGCAATCTTGGTCGGCACGTTGAACAGCGAATGCGCCACCTGGCAGGCAACCATGTTGATCTCGTCGTGCAGCGTCACGGCGATGATCATGTCCGCCTGGTCTGCGCCGGCCTTGGCCAGCACGTCCGGATGGGCGCCGTGGCCGACATAGCCGCGCACGTCGAGTAGTTCGGTAATGGCGGCGATCAGCGAGGCTGACGTATCGATGACGGAGACATCGTTATATTCCTGGGAAAGGCGTTCGGCGATGCCGAATCCGACCTGGCCCGCGCCGCAGATAATGATTTTCATCGGACCCCTCTGGGGTTTTGGAATTCCGGTGGATCAGCGGACCGCAATCTGCCCGGTTTTCCGTCAAATGCCAAGGGACTTCAGCTTGCGGTGCAATGCCGAGCGCTCCATGCCGACGAACTCGGCGGTGCGCGAAATGTTTCCCCCGAAGCGATTGATCTGGGCCATCAGATAGTCGCGCTCGAAACGCTCGCGCGCCTCCCTGAGCGGCAGCGTCATGATATGGGCGTCGCCCGAGGTCTGGATCTGCGGCAACACGTCGGAAAGGTCCGCAGGCAGCAGTTCGGCGCCGATCGGCTGGGCGGCATCTTCCTCGCGCGAGAGGATCAGCAGCCGCTCCAGATTGTTGCGCAGCTGGCGGATATTGCCCGGCCAGTCATGCGCCTGGAGGATGGCCATGGCATCATCGCCGATCCGGCGCTGGCGGATGCCCGCCTGCTCGCAAAGCTGGCGCATGATGAAGTCGACGAGGAAGGGAATGTCCTCCCGCCGCTCGGAAAGCGCGGGGATGCGAACAGGCACGACGGCGAGGCGGTGGAACAGGTCCTGGCGGAACAGGCCATCGTCGATGCGCGCCCTGAGGTCGAGCGCCGTCGAGGACAGGATCCGGACGTCGACCGTTACCCGCCGGCTGCCGCCGACGCGCTCGAACTGCTGGTCGATCAGAACGCGCAAGATCTTCTTCTGCGTTTCGAGCGGCATTTCGCCGATCTCGTCGAGGTAGAGCGTGCCGCGATGGGCGCGCTCGAGTGCGCCGGTCTTGCGGCTCCGCCCGCCGCCCGGCTCGACGCCGAACAGTTCTGTCTCCATGTTCTCCGGCGTGATCGCAGCGGCATTCAGCGCCACGAAGGGCGCTTCGGCGCGCTGGCTCTTCCTGTGCATCAGCCGCGCGACGATCTCCTTGCCGGAGCCCGAACCGCCGAAGATCATCACGCGGCTGTTGGTCGGCCCGACCTTCTCGACGGTCTGGCGCAGTTGCGAGATCAAGAGCGAGGAGCCGACGAGCTCGTCCGGGTCGCCGCTCTTGCGCTTCAGCTCCTGGACTTCCGATTTCAGCCGCGAATTCTCCAGAGCCCGCTCGGCAATCAGCACCAGCCGGTCGGCCTTGAACGGCTTTTCGATGAAATCGAAGGCGCCGCGCTTGATCGACGAGACCGCGGTCTCGATGTTGCCATGGCCGGAGATCATCACCACGGGCAGGTCGGGATAGCGCTGCTTGATCTCTTCCAGGAGCGCCAACCCGTCCAGCCGGCTGCCCTGCATCCAGATGTCGAGAAAGATCAGGCGCGGCACGCGGTCGGCGATCGCGGCGAGCGCGCTGTCGCTGTCATGGGCGACGCGCGCCTCATGCCCTTCGTCGGAAAGGATGCCCGAGACGATATCACGGATATCCGCCTCGTCGTCGACGACGAGAATATCAGAGGCCATCTTGTTCTTCCTTGTCTGTTTCCTCGCGGGCGCGTTCGCCGTCATGCACATGCGGCAGTTCCACCCGGATCATCGCGCCCCTTCCCCCGGCAAAATCCGCCGGAGCGTCATGGAGTTCAAGCTTGCCGCCATGTTCCTCAATGATCTTGCGAACGATCGCGAGACCGAGCCCGGTGCCTTTCTCGCGCATGGTAATATAGGGTTCAAGGATCATGTGACGGTTTTCGACGGGCAGGCCCTTGCCATTGTCGATGAAGTCGATGACGTAGCGATCCCGCGCCCTGTCGAAATCCGCGCGCACAAGGATTTTACGCTCTCCGTCAAACTCCGTTACAGGAACGCTTTCAATGGCTTCCACGGCGTTTTTCAGAATGTTTCCGAAGGCCTGACCAAGCATCCTGTCATCGAAGAGGCCCTCAAGCGGCGCATCGCCGAGCTCGCGCAGGAAGGTGATGTCGGTCCGCCCGATCTCCAGCAGGAACACGGCGTCGGAGAGAATCCGGCGCAGGTCCCCGGCCGACTTGGAGGGTTTGGGCATCCGCGCGAAAGATGAGAACTCATCGACCATGCGGCCGATATCGCCGACCTGGCGGACGATTGTATCAGTACACTGGTCGAAGACCTTGCGGTCCTCCTCATCCTCGATCTTGCGGCCGAAGCGGCGCTTGATGCGCTCGGCGGAAAGCTGGATCGGGGTCAGCGGGTTCTTGATCTCGTGGGCGATGCGGCGGGCGACATCCGCCCAAGCCGTGGAGCGCTGGGCAATGATCAGATCGGTGATGTCGTCGAGCGTGATGACATAGGAATTCGAGGCGTTGCGGCTGTCCTCGCGCGTCACCTGAACCGAGAGCGTGCGCTCCTTGCCGAGACGGAGCAGATTGATCTGGCGCCGGAAATTCTGCCGGCGGCGGCGCATCGCCGCCGTCATCACCATGTCGATCTCTGGCGATATGTCGACGAGCTTGCGGCCGATCAGCTCGTTGCCCTTCACAGCCAGAAGCTCTTCCGCCGAAATATTGACGATGGTGATGGTGCGGCTGTCGTCGACGCCGATCACGGCGGCCGTCACGCCCGAAAGCACCGCCTCGATGAAGCGCCTGCGGTCGTCCACCTCGTCCTTCGCGAGAAGGATCTCGCGCTGCTGCGCCCGGATCTCCGCGATCATCTTGTTGAAGGTGCTCGACAGCCGGCCGACATCGCCGTCGATGGTGCGCACCGGCACGGCGACCTTCATATCGCCGGACGCAACCTGGTCGGCGGCGCCGATCAACAGGCGGATCGGCAGCACGATGCGGTCTGCGACGGCGATCCCCGTCCAGATTGCGGCGAGCAGCACGATCAGCGCGAAGCCGAGATAGAGCACGCCGAAGGCCACCTGGATCGAGAAGCGCCCCTCTTCCATGGTCGAGTATTCGGAGACGTTGTCCTCGATCATCCGCATCGCGCCCATGACGTTGGGATCGACCGCGCGCACGGTGTAGAGAAGGCTGTCCGGAATGGCTTCGAGCGCGATGATGGCGCCGACGAGGTTGGTATCCCCTGGCGGAATCAGCGTCGGCGTGCCGGACGCCGCCTTTTCCAGCGCATCATCCGGTATGTCCGGCAGCACCGTCTCGTCGCCCAGGTCGGCCTGGACGATGACGCTGCCATCGTCACGCATCAGGAAGGCGCCGAGCATGCCGCGTCCGCGCGCCTGGCGGGTCATCAGGTCGGCAAAGCCGGTCCGGTCAAGGAAGTAGAGTGACCGGTTCCGCTCCAGATCATTGCCCATGGAGAGCGTCTGCCCCTGCAGATAGCTCGCATTCTCCATCATGTAGGCCTGGGCGACATTCAGGGATGACTGGACGATCGACTGCGTGCGAAGCGCGAACCAGCGGTCGAGGCCGGCATTGAGCGTCAGCGTCGCGAAGATCGCCACGACGATCGCCGGCGTCACCGCCACAATCGAAAACAGCGCGACGATGCGGATGTGGAGTTGCGCCGCAGCGCGTCCGCGCTTTCGCGCCTTCAGCAAACGCACGACCTCGCGGCTGATCAGGAAGATCATTGCGAGCACGAAGATCGAGTTTGCCGCGACCAGTCCGACGACGACGCGGCCGGTCGGCTTGATCGGGGTCAGGCCCAGCAGGACGAAAAGCGAAACGAAGGCGGTGACCAGCGCGCCGACGACAAGGAACATGCCGGGGGACTTCAGAATGGCGCGCGCACCGCCGCCGCCATAGGCCGCGTCGCCGCCCGGCGCGCCGTCATCATCGGGCTGCGCCCGGAACAAAACCTCTGCCTTGCCGTCGTCTGCTGTCATGCCTGCCGATCTCAAACGCCCTCTCGCCGATGGACGGCGAAAGCGCTCAAGGGCACACGCGGAAAATCTGAACGCCACCCGTGCGATTCCATCCCTTGGAGAAGGATATGCAACAGAATGTGGCACAAATGCAACGGAAAGCTGGCCGGAAGGCCGCCATCACCGCATTGTCAGGACGAGCTGCGCGAGCTGCGGTAGACCGAGACGCCGAGTTCGCGGATTTTCTTGCGCAAGGTGTTTCGGTTGAGGCCGAGAAGATCGGCCGCGCGGATCTGGTTGCCGCGCGTGGCCGTCAGTGCGGCGAGGATCAGCGGGTATTCGACCTCGTTCAGCACCCGCTCGTAAAGCCCCGGCGGCGGCAGGCTCTCGCCGAAGCTCGCGAAATAGCTGCGCATGTTTTCCTCGACAGCCTGGGCAATGGTCGGCATCCCGGTTCTGACCTGCGCGCCCTCGGCGGGGGCATCCGGCTGGTCGGCCTGCAGCTCCTGCTCGACGATCTCCCGGGTGATGACGTCCTGGGGATAGAGCGCCATCAGCCGGCGCACGAGATTTTCAAGCTCGCGCACATTGCCCGGCCAGGGATAGGCCTTCATCGCATCGATCGCCGCCTGCTCGAACCGTTTGCCGCCAAGGCCCTCGACCTCGCCCTCGTTGACGAAATGACGGACAAGATCGCCGATATCCTCGGCGCGTTCGCGCAGCGGCGGCAGGCGCAACGGCACCACGTTGAGGCGATAATAGAGGTCCTCGCGGAAAAGCCCCTGGTGGATCGATTGCTTGAGATCCTTGTTGGTGGCGGCGACGATGCGCACATCCGTGCGGATCGGCGTGCGGCCGCCGACCGTGGTGTACTCGCCCTGCTGCAGCACCCGCAGCAGCCGCGTCTGCGCGTCCATCGGCATGTCGCCGATCTCGTCGAGGAAAAGCGTGCCGCCCTCGGCCTGCTCGAACCGGCCGGAAGAGCGGGTCTGCGCCCCGGTGAAGGCGCCCTTCTCATGGCCGAAGAGTTCCGACTCGATCAGGTCGCGCGGAATTGCGGCCATGTTGATGGCGACGAAGGGTCCGTTGCGGCGCTTGCCGTAATCGTGCAGGGCGCGCGCCACCAGTTCCTTGCCGGTTCCGGATTCACCGGTGATCATCAGGGTCAGATCGGTCTGCATCAGCCGGGCGAGGACGCGATAGATCTCCTGCATGGCGGCGGAGCGGCCGACAAGCGGCATGCCGTCCTGCATGTCGTCGCCGAGCGGCGCCGGCTTGCGCTTCGGTTCCGACAGCGCCCGACCGACAATGGCGATCAGTTCGGTCAGGTCGAAGGGCTTGGGCAAATAATCATAGGCGCCCTTTTCCGAGGCGCGCACCGCCGTCATGAAGGTGTTCTGCGCGCTCATGACGATCACCGGCAGTTCCGGACGCGACTTCTTGATGCGCGGCAGGAGATCGAAGGCATTTTCGTCCGGCATGACCACGTCTGTCAGCACCAGGTCGCCCTCGCCGGACGAGACCCAGCGCCACAGGGTCGCGGCATTGGAGGTGATACGGACATCGTAACCGGCGCGGCTCAGCGCCTGGTTCAGCACGGTGCGGATGGCTGCGTCATCATCTGCGACAAGGATCGTTGCTGTCATTGTTCTTTTTCCGTTTTCGGGTCGGCCTCGGCGGGCAGGACATCCTTGGAAACCGGCATGAGGATCCTGAATGTCGTGCGGCCGTTCATGTTCTCGCACTCGATGATCCCGCCATGGGCGCCGATGATCTTGGCAACCAGGGCAAGGCCCAGCCCCGTGCCGTTCGGCTTTGTGGTGATGAAGGGATCGAACAGATGCGGCATAAGATCGGGCGGGACGCCCGGACCATTGTCCTGCACGCAGAACTCGAGCGGCAGGGATATCTTTTCCCGCGTTCCCGCGACCGACATGCGGATGCCGGGCCGGTAGGCCGAAGTCAGGATGATCTCGCCGTCCGGCTTGTCGGCCACGGCCTCCGATGCATTCTTGATCAGGTTCAGGAAAACCTGAACCATCTGGTCGCGATTGGCGAAGATCAGCGGCAGAGACGGGTCATATTCCTCGGTGATCTTGATGTTGCGGGCAAAGCCCGCCTTGGCAAGCGCCTTCACATGGTCGAGCACCGAGTGGATATTGAGTGGCACGCGGTCGATGGGCCGTTCGTCGGAAAACACTTCCATGCGGTCGACGAGGGAGACGATCCGGTCGGATTCGTCGCAGATCAGCCGCGTCAGCGCGCGGTCCTCGTCGCTGGCATTGGTTTCCAGGAGCTGCGCCGCCCCGCGAATGCCGGAAAGCGGATTCTTGATCTCGTGCGCCAGCATGGAGGCAAGTCCCGTCACCGAGCGGGCGGCGGCGCGGTGCACAAGCTGCCGGTCGATCTTGTCGGCCATGGAGCGGATCTGAAAGACAAGAACGACGGACCCCTCCTCACCGACCGGCGCGACATAGATATCCACCAGCTTGTCCTGGCCGAGACGCGGCGAGGACAGGTCGACGCGATATTCATTGACCGGCGCGCGGCGCTCGCGCACCTGCGAAATCAGGGCGAGCAGCGGGCTGTCGAAGGGAATGAAGTCGGAGAGCGCCTTTTTCGCGAGATGCGCGGCGCTCGCTCCGAAAAACACTTCGGCCTCCCAGTTGGTATAGGAGATGCGACCATTCTTCTCGATCAGAACGACGGGGTTCTGGATCGCGTTCAGCACTTCGAGCGCGACCATTTCCGCGGCCTTGCGCATGCCGCCAGCATCGGTGGTCATGCGGCGTTCCTTTCTCCGTCCGTGCGCGTCAGCAGACCTGTCAGCCGGCTGATGACGCGATCGGGATTTGTCTCTGTCATGATATGTGCTCTTTCGGCGCCGTCGATACCGGGGGCGAGTCGGTCGAGATACCAGCCGAGATGCTTGCGCGCATGGCGCACGCCCACATCCTTTCCGTAAAACGACAGCATGTCCTGGTAATGTTCAAGCGCGGTTTCGATCTTCATCGCTAGCGGCGGGTCGCCGGCGCCGGCGAGGATCCCGGCGTGCCAGGGCCGCCCCTGGCAGGCCCGCCCGACCATGACTGCGGTGATGCCGGGACGGGTCAGGAGGTATTCGACATCGCCGCGACTTTCGATATCGCCGTTGGCGATGAACGGCACCTTGACGACCTCCGCGACAGCGACAACCGCGTCCCAGTCGGCGCTGCCCTTGTAGAACTGCATGCGCGTGCGACCATGCACGGTGATCGCCCTTGCGCCGGCCTCTTCGGCGCGGGCGGCGAGATAGCGTGCATTCATGCTCTCATGATCCCAGCCAAGCCGCATTTTCACCGTTACCGGCACGCTGACGGCGGCGACCGTTGCCTCGATGATGGCAAGCGCGCGTTCGGGTTCGCGCATCAGCGCGGAGCCGGTGTAGCCGCCGACGACCTTCTTGGCCGGGCAGCCCATGTTGATGTCGACGATGTCGGCGCCATTCGCCTCGGCAATCCGCGCGGCCTCGGCCATGAAATCGGGATCGCGGCCGGCAAGCTGCACGACATGCGGCTTGAGCCCCGCCCCCTTCAGGCGCGCCCAGCTTTCGGCGGTGTTGAACGTCAGTTCGCGACTTGCGATCATCTCGGTGACGACCAGGCCGGCGCCGAAGCGAAAGGCGAGCTTTCGGAACGGCAGATCGGTGACGCCGGACATCGGCGCCAGAATGACGCGGTTACGGATCCCGACATTGCCGATGGCGAAAGAATCCGATGGATCAGGATGGGACAAATGGCTATCTTTCATGCAGCACATCATATTGCCCTATTTTTAGACAAGTCGGTACTCTTTGCCAAGCGATTTCGCCGGCAACTTACAAAATTTAGGCATATGCTGGAAAATTGGTGCAATCCGGGTAAGTTCGCGCCAACCGGAAACGAGTCACAGGTACATATCTGATCATGACAGCAGGCAAAAGCTTCAATCCCGGCATTGTCGTGGTCGCCGCGGGCCGCGGAGAACGGGCCGGAACGTCGAAGGAGGGGCCGAAACAATATCGCCCCATCGGCGGTAGCCCCGTGATTTCACACACGCTTTCCGGTTTTGCCGAATGGGGCGGGGCAACCGCCGGCATTGTCGTGGTCATTCATCCCGATGACGAGGCGCTCTTCCGCGACGCTCTGTCGCATGTGCTCAAGGCCGAGAACATCCGCTTCGTGCATGGCGGCGCAACCCGTCAGCAGTCTGTTCTGTGCGGTCTCAGGGCGCTCGAGCCGCAGACCCCCAGCCATGTGCTGATCCATGACGCCGTGCGTCCGTTCTTCGATGCCGCGCTGATAGAGCGCATCTGCGCTGCGCTCAAATCCGGCGACACCGCCGTTCTGCCCGCCATCGCCGTCGCCGATACGCTGAAACAGGCCGATGCCCGTCAGATGGTGGCCGGGACCGTGCCGCGCGCCGGGCTCTTCGCCGCCCAGACCCCGCAGGCCTTTGATTTCGGCGCGATCTATGCCGCCCACAGAAAGGCCGCCGACGAGGGCCGGGTCGATTTCACCGATGACGCCGGCATTGCCGAATGGGCAGGCCTGGACGTGCGCCTGGTGGACGGGCTTTCCGACAATGTGAAGCTGACTTTCCGGAGGGATATCGCCATGGCCGACGAGAAGCTTTCGCGCAATATGATTGCCGATATCCGCACCGGAAACGGCTATGACGTGCACAGGCTGGTGCCCGGCGACGGGGTGACGCTCTGCGGCGTGCGCATCCCCCATGACATGACGCTTTCGGGCCATTCGGACGCTGACGTCGCCTTCCACGCGCTGACGGACGCGCTGCTTGCCACCTGCGGCGAAGGCGATATCGGTGACCATTTCCCCCCCTCCGATCCGCAATGGAAGGGCGCGGCCTCGAACATCTTTCTGGCGCACGCGGCGAAGATCGTCCGCGGCCACGGCGGCGGCGTCCTCAATGCCGATGTCAGCCTGATTGCCGAGGCGCCCAAGATCGGTCCGCATCGCCTGGACATGCGCCGCGCGATTGCCGAATGCCTGGGCATCGACATAAGCCGCTGCTCGGTCAAGGCCACCACCAATGAAACCATTGGCTTTGTCGGCCGCAAGGAAGGCATTGCCGCGATTGCGACGGCAAGCGTCAGTTACGGAAACATGCGATGATCAACGCGGATATCGAGGAACGGGCCAGGCTCCTGATCGAGCGCTGCACCAGGGCCGGCAAGACGATTGCCACGGCGGAAAGCTGCACGGGCGGCCTGATCATCGGCGCGCTGACCGATATTGCCGGCTCGTCAGCCGTGGTTGATCGCGGTTATGTCACCTATTCGAACCAGGCGAAGATCGACATGCTCGGCGTCAGTCCGACCACGCTGGCGCGCGCGGGTGCGGTCTCGCGCGAAACCGCCCTGCAGATGTCGACCGGCGCGCTCTGGCGCTCCGGCGCCGATCTCGCCGTTGCCGTGACCGGGATTGCCGGGCCGAGCGGCGGTTCGGCCGAAAAGCCGGTCGGTCTCGTCCATCTCGCCGCTCGCGATCGTCGCGGCCACCTGCATCACATCGAAAGCCGCTATGGCGACATCGGCCGCGACGGCATAAGGATCGCCACGGTGCAGACAGCGCTCGGCATGCTGGAGGGGCTTATTCAGTCGTAGATTTTGTCGGCCCGGGCCTCGAAAGCCTCGGAGAACTTGCGGAAGGCCCGGTCGAACATCGAGCCCATCATCGCGCCGAGGATGCGGTTCTTGAACTCGTAATTGATGTAGAACTGGACCGCGCAGGCATCCTCGCCCTCGGGCTGGAAATGCCAGCAATTGTCGAGAAAGCGGAATGGTCCGTCCACATAGCTGACGTCGATCCGGCGTTCGTCGTTGTTCAGCAGCACCTGGGTGGTGAAGCTCTCGCGGATCCCCTTGTAGCCCACCGTCATGTCGGCGATCAGCAGCGTCTTGCCGTCCTTTTCCCGCGACGAGCGCACCGACAGCGCCTCGCACAGCGGCAGGAATTCAGGATAGCGCTCGACATCGGCAACGAGAGCGAACATCCGGTCTGCGGAATGGTGGACATGTCGTGTAGTCTTGAATTCGGGCATGGTTTTCAGCTAATGGCCCGCGCCCGAAAGCGCAAGCAATTCGTTCACCGCGCGGTGGGATTTCAACACGCAGACCGGCACGCCCGCTCCGTTCAAGTCGATCACGCGCTCCATTTTCGGTGCGGTCAGCCTGTTGAAATTCCAGATATAGCGCAGAAAGGCGAAGTCAATCCGCTCGGGGCACCCCGGAGCCATATCGACCCTGACCTCGCCATAGGAACCGGCTATGCGCTTCATCGCCCCGAAAAGACTGACCAGCCGCGGCGGCGCAAGCCAGAGCACAAGGTCGGCACGCCTGAGGCGCAGCGGCATCGTCTCGGTATTGTTGCCGTCAAACACCCAATCGTCGCCATCGGCGTACGCCGCGACCCTGGCGACGATATCGGACCGCTCCCGCATCACCCAGCCGGGCAGCCAGAAGACATCGCGATCCATGGAGACGTAGGGCAGATCGAACCGGGCGCAGACCCGGCGCGAAAGCGTCGACTTGCCGCTTCCCGAACAGCCGATCACCATGATGCGCCGCGCCGTGTGCAAAAGCACGGCGGCTTCCCTGACGGCGATCTGTCTCATGAACTCCCCCAACAAAGGAAAAGGGGTATACAACCCGCCTGCAACTCAGGCAAGCCCTTGATCATGTTAGGGTTAAGGCGGACGCCGGCGGCAGAGGGGCCGGGCCCCTGCTCTATTCCGCGGCCAGCTGCGCCAGCTTCTTCGCCCGGTTTTCCCGCAACCGCGCGAAGTCTTCGCCGGCGTGGTGGGAGGAGCGCGTCAGCGGGCTGGAAGAGACCATCAGGAAGCCCTTTGTATAGGCGACCGTCTCGTAGGACTTGAACTCTTCCGGCGTCACGAAACTGACCACGCGATGGTGCTTGCGGGTCGGCTGGAGGTATTGCCCGATGGTGAGGAAATCGACATCCGCCGTCCTCAGATCGTCCATCAGCTGCAGTATCTCGTTCCGCTCCTCGCCGAGCCCGACCATGATGCCGGATTTGGTGAACATGTTCGGGTCAAGCTCTTTAACCCGCTGAAGAAGGCGGATGGAATGGAAATAACGCGCGCCGGGGCGAACCGTGAGGTAGTTCGACGGCACGGTTTCCAGATTGTGGTTGAAGACGTCCGGACGGGCGGCGACAACGCGCTCCAGCGCGCCGGGCTTGCGCAGAAAGTCCGGCGTCAGCACCTCGATCGTGGTCGAGGGCGATGCCGCGCGGATGGCCAGGATCACCTTTTCGAAATGCTCCGCACCGCCGTCGGCGAGATCATCGCGGTCGACGGAGGTGATGACGACATGGCTCAGGCCCATCTGGCTGACGGCCTTGCCGATGTTCTCCGGCTCATCCGGATCGAGCGCGCCGGGACGGCCCGTGGAGACGTTGCAGAACGCGCAGGCGCGCGTGCAGATCTCGCCCATGATCATGAAGGAGGCGTGCTTCTTGTCCCAGCACTCCCCGACATTGGGACAGCCGGCTTCCTCGCAGACCGTGACGAGCTTGTTCTCCTTCACGATGCCGCGGGTTTCCTGATAGCCCTTCGAGGTCGGCGCCTTCACCCGGATCCAGTCCGGCTTGCGCATCACTTCCGTATCCGGCCTGTGCGCCTTTTCCGGATGACGGACCCTTTTGGGGGCATTGCCTGTCGTATCGAGAAGCGTAACCATTGCCTATCCTTGCGTGCCGCCGAGCCCGGAGGCCCGGACGGCTTCTCATGCAAACTCTTGTCAGCGCTTTATCAGGCGCCCGACCCAGATCAGGATCACCGCGCCGATGAAGCCGGCGATGAGGTAGCCGAGCCAGCCGCCGAGGGCAATGCCGAACAGGCCAAGAATGGCGTTCGCGACAATGGCCCCGACGATGCCGAGAATGATGTTCATGACGACGCCCATCTCGGACTTCATGAATTTCTCGGCAAGCCAGCCAGCGATGCCGCCGATGACGATGGCGGCGATCCAGCCTACACCCTGTTCTTCCATGAAATGCGCTCCCTTCTCTCTTCAGTGTTGAGGCAGGCCTCCTTCGGGCCTGCCCGGCCACCATAAAGGAATCAAGCGTTCAGTGCACGCCCATAAGCGTCCAGCACGCTTTCCTTCATCATTTCAGACAGCGTCGGGTGCGGGAAGATGGTGTGCATCAGCTCTTCCTCGGTGGTCTCGAGATTCATGGCGACGACAAAGCCTTCGATCAGCTCGGTCACTTCAGCGCCGACCATATGGGCGCCCAGAAGTTCGCCGGTCTTCTTGTCGAACACCGTCTTGACCATGCCCTGGTCCTCGCCGAGCGCAACCGCCTTGCCATTGGCGACGAAGCTGTAGCGGCCGACGCGGACGTCGTAACCGGCTTCCTTGGCCTTCGCCTCGGTCAAGCCCACAGAGGCAACCTGCGGGTTACAATAGGTGCAGCCGGGAACCTTCAGCTTGTCGAGCGGATGGACGTTCTTTTCGCCCGCCAGCTTTTCGACGCAGATCACCGCTTCATGCTCGGCCTTGTGGGCCAGCATCGGCGGGCCGGCGACGTCGCCGATGGCATAGATGCCGTCAACATTGGTCTTGCAGTAATCGTCGATCACGATGCAGCCGCGATCGGTCTTGATGCCGAGCTTTTCCAGCCCGATATTCTCGATATTGCCCTGGACGCCGACGGCCGAGATCATGCGGTCGGCGGTAATCTTCTCCACCTCGCCGTCCTTGGTTTCGACATGGGCTGTAATGTCGTCGTTGCCCTTCTCGACCTTGGAAACCTTGGCTTCCAGCATGATCTTGATGCCGCGCTTTTCGAGCCGCTTCTGGGCGAATTTGGCGATCTCGGCATCCTCGACCGGCATGACCTGCTTCATCACTTCGACCACCGTCACCTCGACGCCAAGCGAGCGGTAGAAGGAGGCGAATTCGATGCCGATCGCGCCGGACCCCATGACCAGCAGCGACTTCGGCAGCTTCGCAGGCTTCAGCGCGTCGAAATAGGTCCAGATCAGCTTGCCGTCGGGCTCGATGCCCGGCAGCGCGCGCGGACGAGCGCCGGTGGCGACGATGATATGCTTGGCCGAATACGCGCCGGCGCCGAGCGCATTCTTCGGCTTCGGCGCCTGCGGCTCGACAATCTTCTTCTTGACCTCTGAAACGGTCACCTCGCCGGGCTTCGACAGCGTTGCCTCACCCCAGATGATGTCGACCTTGTTCTTCTTCATCAGGAAGCCGACGCCGGCATTCATCCGCTCGGCGATGCCGCGCGAGCGCTTGACGATGGCTTCAAGATCAGCCTTGACCGAACCGTCGACGGTGAGACCGTATTCCTTCGCATGGGCGGTGAAGTCGAGAATCTCGGCGGAGCGCAGCAGCGCCTTGGTGGGAATGCAGCCCCAGTTGGAGCAGATGCCGGCCATGTGCTCGCGCTCGACCACGGCCGTCTTGAGACCAAGCTGTGCCGCGCGGATTGCTGCGATATAGCCGCCAGGGCCGGCGCCGATGACAATGACATCATAGTTCTGGGACACGGGGCTCATCTCCTTTGCGAGGAGCCGGGCGGCTGCCCGGCCCGATTGAGGGGGATGCCGCGTCTCTTACGCGCTCAGCATCCCGTATATTTCATCTTTCAGAACCATTCGGCGCTTGCGCATCACTTCCATATGCGTGTCGTCGGTCGGTTCGATCTTCGTTTCCGCGCGATGAACCGCGCGGTTTACCTCGTGATATTCGTCAAGCAGCCTGGCAAAGCGCGGATCCTCGACTTTCAAAGCGTGCATCCTGTCGACCAGATCCGGGAATTCATCGGCCAGTTCGTGCGGGGTATTCGACATTGGACAGTTCCTCCTGTGATTGAAGACGATATCCAACGCTAAGCTTTGCCGGGTCTTGCTCCTTGATTCCTGTCAAATCCGATGTCGATCACAGACCGAGCATCATGCGCACCATCGGCTCCAGACCCCGGCCGATCGCCCTTGTGTTTTCCGCATCCAGATGAACGCCGTCGATCGGGCTTGCCCTGGCGACCGAGGCCGCATCGTAAAAGCCGCAGCCCAGGTCATCGGCGATTTCGCTGTAATAGGTCGAGAGCATCTGCGATTGCTCGACAACACCCTGCAGAAATCCCATGCCGGTATCGTTCGCCGTGGGCACCGCATGCGGCGGCGAGACCACGAGAATGTCCGGGGCATCATCTCCGAAGGAATAGGGATGCGAACGGACGATCTCGATCAGCCGCTTGAGGCCGCTGCGCGCGCCGAACGCGCCGCCGCCCGTCCAGGGCTTCAGGTCATTGGTGCCAAGCATGATGATGACGAGATCGAGCGGCGTATGGCTGGCGAGAAGCGTCGGCAGAACACGCACGCCGTTGCGGTCGGCCGCCGCACCGTGATCGTCATAGGCCGTGGTGCGGCCGCCGAGCGCTTCGCAGAGGACGTGAACGCCCTCGCCCAGAGCCTTCTGCAGCACCATCGGCCACCGGTCCTCATGGGCATGCCGGCCGTTTCCGGCCGGATCATGCCCGAAGGTCAGGGAATCACCGTAGCACAGGACTGTTTTCATGGCGCATCATCCCTGTACAAGACCTGTCAGACCAGCATCGACATCGGGTTTTCGATATAGCCCTTGAACGAGGCCAGGACCCGGGCCGCCAGAGCGCCGTCAACGCAGCGATGGTCGGTCGAAAGGGTCACAGACATCATCGTCGCGATGGTGATCTCGTCGTTCTTGACCACGGCCCGCTTTTCGCCCGCGCCGACCGCGAGGATCGAGGCATGCGGCGGGTTGACGACGGCCGCGAAGTCCTTGACGCCCATCATGCCCATGTTGGAGACCGCCGTGGTGCCGCCCTGATATTCGGCCGGCTTCAGCTTCTTCTCCCTGGCGCGCTTGCCCATGTCCTTCATCTCGTTGGAGATGACGGACAGCGGCTTTTCCTCGGCCTTGCGGATGATCGGCGTGATCAGTCCGCCCGGAATGGAAACGGCAACGCCGACGTCCACATGCTTGTGCACGACCATGTTGCTCTCCGTCCAGGAGACATTGGCTTCCGGAACATCGCGCAGCGCCAGAGCCATGGCCTTGATCACCATGTCGTTGACCGAGAGCTTGTAGACCGGCTTGTCGTCCTTGACGGGTGCTGCCTTGTTGAGCTGGCTGCGGAGCGCCAGCAGCGCGTCCAGTTCGCAATCCACCGTCACATAGAAATGCGGGATGTGTTGCTTGCTTTCCTGCAGGCGCTTGGCGATCGTCTTGCGCATTCCGTCATGCGGCACGAGTTCGTAGGAGCCTTCCTCGAACAGTTTGAGGATGGCGTCTTCCGACTGGGCCTGCGGGATCGGTGCGGCGGCGGCCTTCTCGCCAGCGGGCGCTTCCGCCTTCGGCGCGGCCTTGCCGACACCCTCGCTCACGGCCTTTTCGATATCGCGCTTGACGATACGGCCGTGCGGGCCGGAGCCGGAAAGGGCTGCAAGGTCGAGCCCCTCTTCCTTGGCCAGACGACGGGCGAGCGGCGAGGCGAAGATGCGCTCGCCGTCGGCCTTCGGCGCCGCCGGGGCCTCGGGTTCGGGAACCGGGGTGTCGGAAGACGGGATGCCGCCCTTGGCGACAGCGTCCCCGGTCTTCTCTTCCTTCGGCGCCTCGGCCTTGGCTTCCAGCTTGGGCTCTTCCTTGGCGGCCGGCGCGGCATCGCCGCCGCCCGTCGCCTTGGCGGCTTCGGCCGCGTCTTCTCCTTCTTCGGCAAGGATCGCGATCAGCGCATTGACCTGAACGCCCTGGGTACCCTCAGGCACCACGATCTTGGCGACCGTGCCCTCATCGACGGCTTCGACTTCCATCGTCGCCTTGTCGGTTTCGATCTCGGCGATCACATCACCGGCCGAAACGCTGTCGCCTTCCTTCACCAGCCATTTGGAGAGGTTGCCCTCCTCCATGGTCGGGGAAAGCGCCGGCATCGTAATCTTGATCGGCATCACATACCTCCGATAGCGGTTTGATCAGAACCGCTCAAATTGAGTGTTTTTCCGCCAAATGAGCGACCAACGGCGCGCGCAAGAAAGAAATTCAGGCAAACAAAGGAAAAAAGCAGCCCGATTACCCAGCCCAAAGCAGTCGTGACGGTTACGATCTGATCCTGATTGAAGCCAAACAGCGCCATCGCAAAGCCAACCACGAAACCGCCCACCCAGCTGGCGGCATAGCCCCCGACCAAGGACGAAAGCGTAAACCGCCAGAATAGCCACCAGGACAGGCCACGAATTTCTTTCATCGACACAACCATCGCCCCCCTTACTTGTAGCAGACGGCCTTGACCGCATCGATGACTTCACCGACGTTCGGCAGGGCGAGCTTTTCGAGGTTCGCGGCGTAGGGCATGGGAACGTCCTTGCCCGCGATCGTCATGATCGGCGCATCGAGATAGTCGAAGGCCTGCTGCATGACGCGGGTCGCGATCTCGGTTCCGACGGAGGACTGCGGGAAGCCTTCCTCGACGGTGACCAGACGGCCGGTCTTCTTGACCGATTCGACAACCGTCGGCAGGTCCATCGGACGGATGGTGCGAAGATCTATCACCTCGACGTCGATGCCCTCTTCGGCGAGCTTTTCGGCGGCTTCGACCGCATAGGTCATGCCGATGCCGAAGGAGACGAGGGTCGCGTCCTTGCCCGTCTTGTGGATGCGCGCCTTGCCGATCGGCAGGACGAAATCATCCAGTTTCGGCACTTCGAACTTGTGGCCGTAGAGGATCTCGTTTTCGAGGAAGATGACAGGGTTCGGATCGCGGATAGCCGCTTTCAGCAGGCCTTTCGCGTCGGCCGCTGTATAGGGCATGACCACCTTGAGGCCCGGAATGTGGCTGTACCATGCCGCGTAGCACTGCGAATGCTGCGCTGCAACACGCGCCGCGGCGCCGTTCGGACCGCGGAACACGATGGAACTCTCCATCTGGCCGCCGGACATGTAGTGGGTCTTGGCGGCGGAGTTAATGATCTGGTCCATCGCCTGCATGGCGAAGTTGAAGGTCATGAACTCGACGATCGGCTTCAGCCCGGCAAGTGCAGCACCGATGCCGACGCCGGCAAAACCGTGCTCGGTGATCGGCGTGTCGACGACGCGCTTGGCGCCGAATTCCTGCAGCAGGCCCTGCGTGATCTTGTAGGCGCCCTGATATTCGGCGACTTCCTCGCCCATGACGAAGACATCGCCGTCGGCGCGCATTTCTTCCGCCATGGCGTCACGCAGCGCTTCGCGCACCGTGGTCATCACCATTTCCGTGCCTTCCGGAATATCCGGATCGGAAGCGGCCTCGGCGGCCTTCGGCTCGGCGGGAACGGCGTCGGGAGAGGCCTGCGGCTTTTCTTCCTGGGCGACTTCAGGAGCCTTCGTTTCTTCGGGAGCCTTGGTCGCGGCCTCGTCGATATCGTCGGCGCTTTCGCCTTCCTCGAGAAGAACGGCGATCGGCGTGTTGACCTTGACGCCCTCGGTGCCTTCGGAAATCAGGATCTTGCCGATCGTGCCCTCGTCGACGGCCTCGACTTCCATCGTCGCCTTGTCGGTCTCGATTTCAGCGAGAATGTCGCCGGCAGCGACGCTGTCGCCTTCCTTCTTGAGCCATTTGGTGAGGTTGCCCTCTTCCATTGTCGGGGAGAGCGCCGGCATGAGAATATTGGTAGGCATTTATATCCCTCCCGGTCTTAGCGCAGGATGTCGGTGTAGAGCTCGGAAACATCCGGCTCCGGATCGGTCTGGGCGAAATCGGCGGCATCGGAGATGACCGAGCGCACATCCTTGTCGATGGCCTTCAGCTCATCCTCGGTGGCCCACTTCTTCTCGATCAGACGCTTCTTGACCTGTTCGATCGGGTCGTGTTCGGAGCGCATCTTCTGCACTTCGTCCTTGGTGCGGTATTTCGCCGGGTCAGACATCGAGTGGCCGCGATAACGATAGGTCATCATTTCGAGGATGATCGGCCCCTTGCCGGAGCGCGCGTGGGCTTCGGCTTCTTCCGCCGCGGCCATCACCGCGCGCACATCCATGCCGTCGACCTGCTTGCCGGGAATACCGAAGGAGGCGCCGCGCTTGGAGAAGTCGGTCTCGGCCGAGGAACGGGCGACGGACGTGCCCATCGCATAGCGATTGTTCTCCACGACATAAACGACCGGGAGCTTCCACAGCTGCGCCATGTTGAAGCTTTCGTAGACCTGGCCCTGGTTTGCCGCGCCGTCGCCGTAATAGACGACCGTGACCTTGTTGTCCTCGCGGTACCTGTTGGCGAAGGCCAGGCCCGTGCCGAGGGGAACCTGCGCGCCGACGATGCCGTGGCCGCCGTAGAAGGCCTTCTCCTTGGAGAACATGTGCATCGAACCGCCCTTGCCCTTGGAATAGCCGGAGCGGCGGCCGGTGAGTTCGGCCATCACGCCGCGCGACTCCATGCCGGTGGCCAGCATGTGGCCGTGGTCGCGGTAGCTGGTGATGATCTGGTCACCGTCGTTCAGCGCCATCTGCACGCCGACGACGACGGCTTCCTGGCCGATATAGAGGTGACAGAAACCGCCGATATAACCCATGCCGTAAAGCTGACCGGCCTTTTCTTCAAAGCGGCGGATCATGAGCATTTCGCGATAGGCGTGCAGTTCCTGATCGCGATCGAAATCGACGATCTTGCCGCTTTCTTCTTTTTTGGATGATTTCCGTGAGCCGGACGCTTGGGACGCCATCAAAACCTCCTTCTGAAGGAAAGACGTGGATTTGGGCGACACAATAGGGCGTTTTGTGCGGCACGGCAATGCTAGATTTACCGCCATAAATCATAAGTTAAATTATTGAGATAACTCAATAAAGTATAAATTAATCGGAATTCGGTTTATTTGAGATTTCGCTCGAAAATCACGATTTCGTCCGGCTTCAGCAGGTTGAGCGCGTAGCGCGCCTGCTCGTCCAGCGCATCCTTCATCAACGAGCCGTCGGAAAGCATGCGGACGCGTTCCTCCATCGCCTGGCGCTCGCTCACGAGCCGCTCCAGCTTGCGCTCATTGAGCGCCTTGTGGGCCTCGAAACGCTCGGCGGCGATCAGGCCGTAATCACCATGGATGGAGTGGTAGACGAAATAGCTCATGAAGCAGGCCGTGATCGCCGGGACGATGAGTCGGCCGTAAAACCGTGGTTTGTGATGGCGGGTCCACATGAGGCTGTCCGGAATTTACGCAGTACACTGATCCTGACTGTAGCCCGTCAACCTTAACCAAGACTAAAGCGCCCGCCATTTTCATGGCGGGCGCGACAATTTGCGAGGAAGCGCGATCAGGGCGGGCTTCCGCGGACTTTGCGGCGACGGGCGCTCAGCCGACGAAGGCCCGTTCGATGACGAATTCGGACGGCTTGTTGTTGGCGCCCTCGTCCATGCCGGCCGCCTCCAGAAGCGCCTTGGTGTCCTTCAGCATCTCCGCCGAACCGCAGATCATGCCGCGATCGGTTTCCGGATTCAGCGGCGGCAGGCCGAGATCAGCGAAAAGCTTGCCACTGGAGATCAGGTCGGTGATCCGGCCGGTGCGCTCGAAGGGCTCGCGCGTCACGCTGGCATAATGCGTCAGCTTGTCGCCGACGATCTCGCTCAGGAGTTCGTCATTGCGAATTTCGCTGACGAGATCGAAGCCATATTGCAGTTCGGCCACCTCCCGGCAGGTGTGGGTCAGGATCACCTCATCGAATTTTTCGTAGGTTTCCGGCTCGCGGATCAGGCTGGCGAAGGGCGCGATCCCGGTGCCCGTGGAAAACATGTAGAGGCGCTTCGCCGGCGTCAGGGCGTCGAGCACCAGCGTTCCGGTCGGCTTCTTGCGCATCAGCACGATGTCGCCTTCCCGGATATTCTGCAGATGCTGGGTCAGCGGCCCGCCGGGAACCTTGATCGAGAAGAATTCCAGTTCCTCGGCCCAGGAAGGGCTCGCGATCGAATAGGCGCGGTAGATCGGCTTGCCGTCGACCATCAGCCCGATCATCGCGAATTCGCCAGAGCGGAAGCGGAAGCCGTCGGGCCGCGTCATGGTGAAGCGGAACAGCCGGTCCGTGTAGTGCTGAACGCTCAGCACCTTCTCGCCATATACGCCGGCGGGCAGTGTCGCGGCAAATTCCTCGGTCGTGGCTTGCACATTCATGTCGACGTCTCGTCCTGTCTGCTGCACGCCGGAATGGGACCGGCGCAATCAAAATTCCGCGCATTCGCGACTGTCTACGCGCTCAGATAATACCCTCGGCGAAAGATTGCAAAGGCGGATGCCTCAAAAAAACCTGCAGCGGTCGGTCATGTTTTAGCCACGCGACGCCATTTGTAGCCGCCCGGCGCTGCGGACCGGCGGGCGGCGGGCTGGTAATACAGATTGACGGCGGGAAGCCGGCCTTCCCGCACGCGGCCGACCGCGGTCGGGTTGTCGAGCGCGAAGCTGTCGAACCCGCATCGCAGCATCAGCACGAGCGGGTCGATCAGCACATCGCCGACGGCGCGCAGTTCTCCGCGATAGCCGAGCCGCTCGCGCAGCAGCGTTGCCTGCGAAAAGGCCCGACCGTCGCTGAAGGACGGAAACGTCAGGGCGATGATCTCGATACGGTCGAGCAAGGGCTCGAGTTTCAGCGGATCGTCAGACGGCCCGAGGACCACCCCGGCCCCTTCATTGCCCTGAAATCCGTTTTCGAGCATCTCGGCAAGGGGGATGAGTCGGCGTTCGCCCTCGCCTGCCCTGCGTTCCTCGGTCTCGATCACCCAGGGATCGTGTTCGACGAAACCGGTCTCTCTCCAGATCACTGTCACTGTTCTCTCCTCAGGCGGCCCTGGCTTTTTCGGGATAGAGCGCATCCTTGAAGGGCTGCGCGCCGAGCCGGCGATAGGCTTCAATGAAGGTCTCGGAGCGATCCCTGCGCAGGTGCAGATAGGTGTCGACAATGGTCTCCACAGCGTCGGTCACCTTTTCCGGCTCGAAGCCGCGTCCGACGATTTCGCCGATCGAGGTGTTCTCATCCGCCGAGCCGCCGAGCGTGATCTGGTAGAGTTCCGCGCCCTTCTTCTCCACGCCCAGAAGGCCGATATGGCCGACATGGTGATGGCCGCAGGCATTGATGCAGCCGGAGATCTTGATTTTCAGCTCGCCGATCTCCGCCTGGCGCGCCGGATCGCCGAAACGCTCCGAAAGCTGCTGGGCCACCGGAATGGAGCGCGCATTGGCAAGCGCGCAATAGTCGAGCCCGGGACAGGCGATGATATCGGTGATCAGCCCGGCATTGCCCGTTTCAAGGCCGGCCTCCTTCAGCGCCGCATAGACGGCCTGAAGATCGGCCCGTGCGACATGCGGCAGAACGAGGTTCTGCTCATGGCTGACCCGGATTTCGTCAAAGGCAAAGCGCTCGGCGATATCGGCGACGGCTTCCATCTGCGCATCCGTCGCATCCCCCGGGATGCCGCCGATCGGTTTCAGCGAAATGGTGACCATGGCATAGTCGTCGCGCTTGTGGTCGGCGGTGTTGCGGGTCAGCCAGTCGAGATAGCCGCTGTCGGCGGTATCGAAACGGTCGCGCTCGCGGGCGGGAAGATCGGGAAGCGCGAAATAGCGACGGATAGCTTCAATGTCGCCCTCTGGGAGCGTCAGTTCGCCGTCCCTCAACGCCTCGAACTCGCGCTCGATATCCGTCTTCAGTTCCTCAAGGCCGGTCTCGTGGACCAGGATCTTGATTCGCGCCTTGTACTTGTTGTCACGCCGGCCGTTGAGATTGTAGACGCGCAGAATTGCCGTCGCATAGGCCAGAAGATCGGCCTCCGGCAGGAAATCGCGCACCTTCTTGGCAATCATCGGCGTGCGGCCCTGTCCGCCGCCGACATAGACGGCAAAGCCGAGTTCGCCGGCCTCGTTCTTCTTCAGGTGCAGGCCGATGTCGTGGACCTGGATTGCGGCGCGGTCGCGCTCGGCGCCCGTCACGGCGATTTTGAACTTGCGCGGCAGGAATGAAAATTCCGGATGCAGCGACGACCATTGCCTGAGGATTTCCGCATAGGGGCGCGGATCGGCAACCTCGTCGGCCGCAGCGCCGGAGAAATGATCGGCCGTGACATTGCGGATGCAATTGCCGGACGTCTGGATCGCGTGCATCTCGACTTCGGCGAGATCGCTCAGGATTGCCGGAATGTCCTCCAGCTTCGGCCAGTTGAACTGGATGTTCTGACGCGTGGTGAAGTGGCCGTAGCCCCGGTCATATTTGCGCGCGATATGGGCGAGCGTGCGCATCTGCCGGCCGTTCATCGTGCCATAGGGCACGGCGATCCGCAGCATATAGGCGTGGAGCTGGAGGTAGACGCCGTTCATCAGCCTCAGCGGCTTGAACTGGTCCTCGGTGATTTCGCCCGAGAGGCGGCGTTCCACCTGATCGGTAAACTGCGCGACGCGTTCCCGGACAAAATCATGGTCGAATTCGTCATAACGATACATGTCACGCCTCCACATGTTCGGGTTTGGCGGGCGCATAGCCCGCTGCGTAGGGAATCGTGGGCCCCTCGGCGCGAATGCGCTCGCGCAGCCTGAGCGGCCGGATCCGGCCATCGGCTCGCTCGTCGACGTCGATCACGGCCACGTCAACGATTAGATTGCCGGAAAAGTCGCGCTTGCCGATCTCCTCGAGGCTTGCAACCGCCGCGTCGTGGCGCGCGACGAGGGCGCGCTGAAGATCGCGCGTCCAGCTTCCGCTGGCGTCTAGCCAGACGGCAAGGCCATCGGTCAGGCGGTTTGCGGTCAGAACCTTAGCGGACATGGACGGCTCCCGTGAATTTCTCTTGGACAAGATTGTTGTTGAGCGCGAGAGCGCTCGACTCCTCAAGACTGGCGCCGGCAACAGCGTCGCCGATGATCACCATGACCGGGCCGGTCAGGTCCTCGCGCGTTTCAAGCAGCGGCAGTTCGGAAAGGACGCCGTGGAACAGCCGGCGGTTCTTGCGGCTGGCATTCTCGACGACGGCGATCGTGGTGTCGGCGGGAACGCCCGCTTCCTGCAGCCGGGCGCCGAGCTTGGCGGCAACGGAACGGCCCATATAGACGGCAATGGTGGCACCCCGGACCGCAAGCGCGGCCCAGTCCGGCAAGGTGTCGCCATTAAGGTCGTGGCCGGTCGTAAAAACCAGTGTGGAGGCAACGCCCCTGAGCGTCATCGGCAGGCCGAAATCCGCGGCGGCGGCCGAGGCGGAGGTGATGCCCGGCACCACTTCGTAGGAGACCCCTGCGGCCCTGAGCGCGGCCATCTCCTCGCCGGCCCGGCCGAAAATCAGCGGATCGCCGGATTTCAGCCGCACGACGCGCTTGCCTTCCTTGGCAAGTTTCACCAACAGGTCATTGATTTCATTCTGCGACTTGGAATGGCAGTTCTTGCGCTTGCCGACGGAGATGCGCTCCGCGTCGCGGCGGCCCATATCGACTACGGCCTGCGGCACCAGCGCATCAAAGGCAATCACGTCCGCTTCCATCAAGAGCCTGTGGGCGCGGATCGTCAGAAGGTCCTCGGCGCCCGGCCCGGCGCCGACGAGCGCGACATGGCCTGAAACGGTAGACCCGTCGGAGATGATCTCGTCGGCCAGGCATTCGGCTTCGAGAAGACGTCCCTTTTCGACGGCGTTCGCCACCGAGCCGTTGAAAAAGCGTGACCAAAAGGCCCGTCGCGCGGCCCCGCGCGGTATGCTGGCATCCACCTTGTCGCGCAGATTGGCGGCAAGGCGCGCCAGCGGCCCGAGCGAACGCGGCAGCAT
Source organism: Martelella sp. AD-3 (assembly GCF_001578105.1). Taxonomy (GTDB): domain Bacteria; phylum Pseudomonadota; class Alphaproteobacteria; order Rhizobiales; family Rhizobiaceae; genus Martelella. Next base: position 2,173,959 of record NZ_CP014275.1, read on the forward strand.
CGTGTCGATCCGGGCGCGGATCATCTGCGCCAGCACCGGCCCTGCCCCCTCCGTGCCGATGGCGATTGCGACCGGCGGGCGGGCAACAAGCGCCGGCGTATAGAAATCGCAGTCTTCCTTCTGGTCGACGGCATTGACCGGAACGGAAAGCGCACGGGCGCAGTCGGCGATCAGGTGATCCTGCTCCGGCTCGCCGGTCGCCGCGAAGGCAAGCACCGCGCCGTCAAGCTGCTCTGCGGCAAACGGCGCTTCGACCAGGCGCGCGCCATGCGCGACCAGAAAGGCGCGGTAGTCCTCGTCCGGGTTTTCGCCATAGGCGGCAATCTCGGCGCTCGTCTTCGCCATCAGCCGCGCCTTGGCGTAAGCCTCCGCACCGGAGCCGAAAATTGCGACCTTGCGGCCCTCAACCCTGAAAAATGCCGGAAACGCCGACAGCAATTCTTCCCTTGCGACCATCTTCGAGCAGTCCTTCCATTGATGACGGAATGATGAACTGCGTTGGCCCGCGCTTGAAGAAACGAAAATGCGCGACGATGCGCCGGAGAACATTTCATTCCTCAATTCCGGCATCGGCACAGCAAATTTGGCCTTCGCAGGCATCTCATCCCTTGCGCACGCGATGATTGCCCCCTTAACTGACGGCGCAAAAGAGCCTGCGAGCAAGGGGAACATGCATGAACGATGCGCTTTTGACCGAACGCCTGCTGAACGTCATCGAACAAGACATCCTGCCCCTCACTTCAAAGGGGGTCGAAGCCGGCAACAAGGTTTTCGGCGCCGCCATTTTGCGGAAATCCGATCTCTCCCTCGTCATCGCCGGCACCAATGACGAGACGGCGAACCCCCTCTGGCACGGCGAGGTGCACACGCTGAAGCAGTTTTACGAATTGCCGGTGAAACCCGACACGAAGGAGCTTCTGTTCCTCTCCACCCATGAGCCCTGCACCATGTGCATGTCGGCGATCACCTGGGCCGGGTTCGACAACTATTTCTACTTCTTCAGCCACGAGGATTCGCGCGACAGCTTCGGCATTCCCCACGACCTGAAGATCATGAAGGAACTCTACGGGCTCGAGCCTGGCGGCTACCGGCGGCACAATGCCTTCTTTGAAGCGCGTTCGATCGTGGACATGGCCAATGCTGCGGAAGAACCGGAGAGCAGCCGTTTCCTGGCCCGGGTCGAGAGAATCAAGGCGAGCTATGCGCTTGCGTCCGAGACCTACCAATCGCATAAGGGCGAGGCCAACATCCCGCTTGACTGATATTTCCGACGCAACGGAGCATTCCATTGGAGCCTTCCCGCGACATCGCCCGCCTTATCGACATAATGGCAGCCCTTCGTGATCCCGATACCGGCTGCCCCTGGGACATCAAGCAGGATTTCGAGACGATCAAGCCGTACACGATCGAGGAGGCCTACGAGGTGGCCGACGCGATCGAGCGGAAGGATTTCGACGATCTTTGCGACGAGCTCGGCGATCTCCTGCTGCAGGTCGTGTACCACGCCCGCATGGCCGAGGAGGACGGCCTGTTTTCCTTCGGAGACGTCGTGCATGCGGTGACCGCCAAGATGATCCGCCGCCACCCGCATGTCTTTGCCCGCAACGACGCCGATACGCCCGAGGCGGTGAAGATCCAGTGGGATGAAATCAAACGGCAGGAAAAGGCCGACCGTGCGGCGAGACGCGCGAAGGCCGGCGTTACCGAAGATTTCAAGGTAGGGCATCTCGGCAATGTCCAGCGCAGCTTCCCGGCGCTGACGGAGGCGCTGAAGCTGCAGGAACAGGCCGCCCGCGTCGGTTTCGACTGGTCGGAACCCGAACCGATCCTCGACAAGTTCGAGGAGGAAATCGGCGAGTTGCGCCAGGCATTGACCAGTGGCGATCAGGCAAAGATCGCTGACGAACTCGGCGATCTCATCTTCGCCGCCGTCAATCTCGGTCGCCATACGAAGACGGACCCCGAACAGGCGCTGCGCGGCACCAACACGAAGTTCCGTCGTCGCTTCAATTACATAGAGCGCTCTCTTGAGGAGAACGGTGAAAGCCTAGACGCCGCCACGCTGGAGCGCATGGAAGCGCTCTGGCAGGATGCCAAGGCGATCGAGCGCAGGCTGAAATAGGTTCAAACCCGAAAAGGCCGCAGCGCTTTCGCACTGCGGCCTTTCTGCAAGAGCCCGGCCGGCATCGCGCCGGCCTTTGTCTCATTACATGTTCATCGGAACCGTGAAGAACAGCGTCTCGCCGGAGCTGTCGTCCACGCCGTCATTGTCGGTCACGGCATAGGCCGTGCCGTCGGCGGCGATGGTGAAGCCCTCGATCTTGTCGACGACATAGCCGTTGGTGGCCGACTTCATCAGCGGCAGAAGGTCGATGACTTCCTGCTTTTCGACAACGGGAAGCTCCGAGCCGATCGCGGCCGGCTTCATGTCGGCAAGCGATACCTTGAAGAGCTTCTTGACCCTTGCGGCCGCGCCGATCTGGTTGTCACGCTCGACGATATAGACGTTCTCGCCATTGGCTGTGATTTCCGAAAGACCCATCCAGCCCTTTTCCGGCGTTTCCAGGGGATAGGAGACGGCGCCCCATTCGCCCGTTGCCGGCGTGTAGGCCAGAAGCTTGACGAAGCCCTTGGCGTCATCGGCCCATTCGCGCTGAACGGCCATCCACAGCGTCAGGTCATCGCCCTCGCCCACCGTGGTGATGCCTTCCATGCCGAAGCGGGTCTGGCTCGCCAGCAGCTCTTCCGGCAGGTCGATGGTTTCGGTGATCTCGCCCGTACCGTCGATGTGGAGAACCGCGTGCGGCACGTCCTTGTCCGGATTGCCTTCAGACGCCAGCCAGAAACCGCCATTGCCGTCGACGGCAACGCCTTCGAGATCGAGCTTTTCGGCAGGCTCGCCATTGCGGGTAACGCGGATCGCGTCGGTGATCAGCGCCGGCTTCTTCGAAGCGTCGATGATGAAGACCGAGGGCTGGCCCGAATAGAAGCTGTCATTGACGGCATAGAGCTTCGAGGCGTCCGCTGGATCGGCGGCAAGGCCGGAGAGCGCGCCGAAGCCGATCAGCGGATCGCGGGAAACATCGGAAGCGATCTGCGGATAGTCCGCCTCGCCCTCTTCATAGGCGTAGAGCATCACATGGGCGCGCACGCCGCCGTCGGGGCCGAGGTCTTCCTCATTGGCGGTGACCAGCAGGTTGCGGGCGGGAATGGCGACGCCGCTTTCCGGACCGATGCCGGACGGCAGAAGCTGGACCAGTTCGGGCGCATCCTGGACATTGTCATTATAGACGCCGACGACAGAACCGCGCTCGGACATGACGAAGAGGTAGTTGGTATCGCCATACTGGCCAACGATCAGGCCTTCCGGCTCGACGCCCTTCTTGCCGGCGCGCTTGTCCGGGAAGTGACCGATGGAGGCTACGGCGCGCTCGAAGGAAGCGCCGGCCTCATGCAGCAGTTCACCGGTATCGGAGAAGATCGAGAAGCCGCGCGAACCGCCCTTGTAGTCGCCCTCATTGGCGATGACGAAGCGGTCATTGTCGAGCCACTTCACCGTGTCGGGCTCGCGCGGAACGGCGGTCAGCGAACCGGTGAAATCGAGCTTGCCATCCTTTTCGGTGTCGATGCCGGTCAGGTCGACCGTGCCGGCGGAGAAGTGGGTCTTCACCGCGCCGGTATTGCCGTCAACGACAGCGATACCGTTGTTTTCCTGCATGGTGACGACGATCTCATTGTCGTCGTTGATGTCGATGAATTCCGGTTCCGGATCGCTCGGCGCCGTCATCTCATCGAAGCCGGCCATGGCGACATGCCTGGTCGTGGCGCAATCGGCAACACCGTCCTTCAGCGAGATGATCACCAGGTCGCCGGCAGGCATCTGCGGAATTTCGCCGTCGTTCAGGTCCTCATCGCGCTCGTTTTCGATGGCGACGGCAACGATCGAGCCATCGGGAGACACGGCAACCGAATCGGGCTGGCCGCCGAGATCGCACTGCGCTTCAAGGGTCTTCGATGCAATATCGATGACGCCGAGGAAGCCGGAAGGCGACGTGAAGCTTTCCGACGTGTTGACGCCGACAAAGGCCTTTGCGCCGGAAACGGCAACCGAGGTCGGCTCGCCCTCAAGCTTGATGGTGCCCGCGGCCTTCGGCGCGCGCGGGTCGGCAATGTCGATGAAGCCGACGGCGCCGAGCGGACTGTCGGAATAGACGAGCATGTTGCCGTCTTCGGTCGCGGTGATGATCTCCGCGGACGTGGCGCTCATGGCGTCCATGTCGGCCGGAAGGTTTTCGTTGACGGCGAAAACGGCGATGCGGTTGAACACCTGATCGGCGGATGCCGGAATGGCGGCTGATGCGAGAAGCGCGGCGGTAAGCGCCGCACCGGAAAGGCGCAGTTTCATGGGTTTCCCTCCTGGGCGTGAAATACCGGAGGGTTGTGCGTCACGCGCGTGACAGGACGATAACGTCTTGATGACGCCCGCGTGACAGATTTGTCTCAGCGCTCCCGCCCGCGCTCAATCAGCATGATCGAGAGCGATGCGGCGAGGATCATGACGCCGCCGACCCAGAACAACGTGTCGGGCGCATAGCCGAAGACCAGCCAGCCGCCAAGCACGTTCAGCGGCAGTTTCAGATCATCGAAGGGCTGGACATAGGCCGCGTCCGCGCTGGAATAGGCGAGCGTCAGGAAATACTGCGCCAGCACCGTCATCAGGCCGAGCGCAAGCATGATCCAGATCGCGTCGCCCGCCGGCACGGCGAACCCGCCGCCGAGCGCGACCAGGGCGTTGATCGGCGTCAGCAGCATCAGCAGCCAGACGGTGATCGATTCCGGTCTCTCATGCGCCGTCAGTTTCTTGGTGATCAGCGACGTGCCGCCCCAGAGCAGCGCGGAGAGCACCGGCAGAAGCGCCGCCCAGGTGAAGCTTGCCGACCAGGGCTGAAGGATGAGCAGCGCGCCGGAGAAACCGACAGCGGTCGCAAGCCAGCGCGACGGCCCGACTCGCTCGCCCAGAAACAGCCTGGCGCCGACGATGATGAAAAACGGCGACGTCATCACCAGGGCGATCGCCTGGCTGATGGGAACGGACTGGAGGCCGAAGACCCAGGCCTGAACGCCGAGCGCGGAAAGCGCCACACGCACTATGTGCTGACCGGGATAGGCAGTGCGCATGACTGCAAGCCCCGTGCGCCACAGATAGGGAATGGCGAACAGCAGGGCGATGCCATACTGCCAGAAGGCGACGGAGGAGGACGCAAAGCCCATCTTCATGGTCAACTGCTGGATCAGCACATTGCCTGCCGCGTACACCACGCCGGCAAGCACCATCCAGAATGCGCCGGTCAATGCTGGAGAACGATAGATTGCCTTGCCCATACGGTCTCGATCCTTCACAGCGCTCAAGGCGCATCGAATGCGGGACGACGCATGGTCGCCGCGGGCCATCGGCAAAAACCGGACTCGCGTCAGCCTGCATTCTCTTCCTTCCGGACTTTGACCGTCGGCTCCGGTTTCGCACCGGATCTGCTGACCCTTTCCGGCAATGTCCGGAAAGGCGCTCGCGGGCTCGCGCCGAAACGCATACCGCCGGTGGGGAATCTCGCCCCGCCCCGAGAATGTGCCGCAGAAAGCCCTGCTCGCTGCGGCGATTTGTCGGCTCAGATGTAATGAACTGCAGGGGGTCCGGCAAGTCTTATCTGAGAGCCGGCTTGGTAACTGTTCGTCAACAATACAGACAACAAAAAACCCGGAGCGTAACGCTCCGGGTCAACAGCCTGTCAGAAGACGGCGGATGCTTAAGAGTTGCAAGCTTCCTTGAGACCCTTGCCGGCCGTGAACTTCGGAACGTTGCGCGCCGGAATATCGACCTCGGCGCCCGTCGACGGGTTACGGCCCTTGCGCGCGGCGCTGTGCGAAACGGTAAAGGCGCCGAAGCCGGCCAGGCGCACTTCGCCGCCGTTCTTCAGTTCGCCCTGCACGGCGTCGAATACGGCGTCGACAGCAGAAGCGGCATCGGTTTTGGACAGACCGGCCTTTTCGGCAACGGATGCTACGAGTTCACTCTTGTTCATGTTTCCACCCTTTCTCAAATGGTTCGAAACGGATCTCTTGTTTCTCGGGCCCCGGCGACGCTTTGACCGACACCCGCTGACATTCAAAAGCCCTGCGTTTCAAGGAATTGCAATAGGCTTGGGGCAATTTGTACGGAAAAGGCCGGCCAAAGCGCGACCTCAGGGACCCCTTTTCCACAGGAGCCCCTGAAAAGTGGCGATATTTCGGCCTTAATGCGCCACGGTCTTGTTCGATTCGGAGTCCGATTCATCGGCGGACATGGACACCGGATCGGTCTCCGGGTCCCACTCGATCGGCTGCGGCATCTCCAGGAGGGCATGCTGCAGGACCTCGCCCATGCGCGACACGGGCACGATCTCCAGGCCGTTCTTGACGTTGTCCGGAATCTCCGGAAGGTCCTTGGCATTCTCTTCCGGGATCAGCACCTTGGTGATGCCGCCCCTCAAGGCCGCAAGCAGTTTTTCCTTCAACCCGCCGATGGGCAGAACACGTCCGCGCAGCGTGATCTCGCCCGTCATCGCCACGTTCTTGTTGACCGGAATACCGGTCATCACCGAGACGATCGCGGTGGCCATGGCGACGCCCGCCGACGGTCCGTCCTTGGGCGTCGCGCCCTCCGGGACATGGACGTGAATGTCATTCTTGTCGAACATAGGCGGCTTGATGCCGAAGTCGACAGCGCGCGAGCGGACATAGGATGCCGCCGCCGAAATCGACTCCTTCATGACGTCGCGCAGATTGCCCGTCACCGTCATGCGGCCCTTGCCGGGCATCATCACGCCTTCGATCGTCAGAAGCTCGCCGCCGACCTCCGTCCAGGCAAGACCCGTGACCACGCCGACCTGATCGTCGCCTTCCGCCTCGCCGTGGCGGAAGCGCTGCACGCCGAGATAGTCCTCGAGGTTGTCGGCCGTGATATGGACGGCGGTCTTGTCGCCCTTGACGATCTCGGTCACGGCCTTGCGTGCAAGCTTCATCAGCTCGCGTTCGAGGCTGCGCACGCCCGCCTCGCGGGTGTACTGCTGGATCGTCCGCGTCAGCGCGGCATCATCGACGGAGAACTCCTCCGGCTTCAGCGCATGCTCGCGGATCGCCTTCGGCAGCAGGTGGCGCCGGGCGATTTCCAGCTTCTCCTGCTCGGTGTAGCCGGCAATGCGGATGATCTCCATGCGGTCCATCAGCGGGCCCGGAATGTCGAGCGTGTTCGCCGTGGTGATGAACATCACGTTGGACAGGTCATATTCGACTTCCAGGTAATGATCCATGAAGGTCGAGTTCTGTTCCGGGTCCAGCACCTCGAGCAGGGCCGAGGACGGATCGCCGCGGAAATCGGCGCCCATCTTGTCGATCTCGTCGAGCAGGAAGAGCGGATTGTTCTTGCCGACCTTCTTCATCGACTGGACGATCTTGCCGGGCATGGAGCCGATATAGGTGCGGCGGTGACCGCGGATCTCGCTCTCATCGCGAACGCCGCCGAGCGCCATGCGCACATATTCACGGCCCGTCGCCTTGGCGATCGACTGGGCAAGCGAGGTCTTGCCGACGCCGGGCGGACCGACGAGGCAGAGGATCGGGCCCTTCAGCTTCTTGGCGCGCGCCTGCACCGCGAGGTACTCGACGACGCGTTCCTTGACCTTTTCGAGGCCGAAATGATCCTCTTCGAGCACCTTCTCGGCAAGCTTCAGGTCGCGCTTGATCTTCGACTTGGTATTCCACGGCAGGCCAGTGAGCCAGTCGAGATAATTGCGCACCACGGTCGCTTCCGCCGACATCGGGCTCATATTGCGGAGCTTCTTCATCTCACCTTCAGCCTTTTCGCGGGCTTCCTTGGTGAACTTCGTCTTCTTGATGCGCTCTTCGAGCTCGGCCATCTCGTCGCGGCCGTCCTCGCCCTCGCCGAGTTCCTTCTGAATGGCCTTCATCTGCTCATTCAGGTAGTATTCGCGCTGGGTCTTCTCCATCTGCCGCTTGACGCGGGTGCGGATCCGCTTTTCGACCTGCAGGACGGAGATCTCGCCTTCCATGAAGCCGAGCGCCTTTTCCAGGCGTCCCTTGACGCTGGTGGTTTCCAGCATTTCCTGCTTCTCGGTCAGCTTGATCGCCAGATGCGAGGCAACCGTATCGGCAAGCTTCGAGTAGTCCTCGATCTGGCCGGCCGCGCCGACAACCTCGGGGGAGACCTTCTTGTTGAGCTTCACGTAGTTCTCGAACTCGGAAACCACCGAGCGGGCCAGCGCCTCGATCTCGACGGCATCTTCTTCCGGCTCGCCGAGCATCTCGGCATTGGCCTCGTAGAAGTCGTTCTCCAGGCGCACATCGCCGATGGCCGCACGCGCCTTGCCCTCGACCAGAACCTTGACGGTTCCGTCGGGCAGCTTCAGCAGCTGCAGCACATTGGCGATGGTGCCGATGCGATAGAGCGCATCGGGTTCAGGGTCGTCATCGCTGGCGTTGACCTGGGTGACCAGCATGATCTGGCGGTCGGCATTCATCACCTCTTCCAGGGCGCGGATGGACTTCTCGCGACCGACGAAGAGGGGAACGATCATGTGGGGGAAAACCACAATGTCACGCAACGGCAACACCGGGAACGCAGCATTTTCCGCTGCAGGCGCGTTCTGCGTCATGTCTTTTTCCTTTCAGGCAGCCCGGCGGTTAACCGGGCATTGACGGACTGCTGGGAGACAGTCCGAGCGTTCTTTTCAATTGTTGCGGAACAAGTGGCGCTTTGAAAGGCCGATTTCAACCTTTGCCCCGTTTTCGAAGGAACAACGGGCCGGGACAGGCGTTGGATCAGGTTCGCCGCCAGAAACGACGAAGGCAGGGACCCTGCCCTGCCTTCCCAATCATGCCTGCCCGACGCCAGGCCTATGCCGAAGCGTTCGCCTTGTCGTCGGAACGGTTGGTGTAGATGTAAAGCGGCTGGGAGGTGCCCGAAACCACCTCGTCCGAAATCACAACCTCGCGTACGCCCTTCATCGCCGGCAGTTCGAACATGGTGTCGAGCAGGATCTTCTCCATGATCGAGCGCAGTCCGCGCGCGCCGGTCTTGCGGTCGATCGCCTTGCGGGCAATGGCCATCAGCGCGTCCTCGTGGAAGGTCAGCTCGACGTCTTCCATCTCGAAGAGACGCTGATACTGCTTCACAAGCGCATTCTTCGGCGCCGTCAGGATCTGCACCAGGGCTTCCTCGTCAAGATCCTCCAGCGTCGCTATCACCGGCAGGCGACCGATGAATTCGGGGATAAGCCCGAACTTGACCAGGTCCTCCGGCTCCAGGTCACGCAGCACGTCGCCCACCTTGCGGTCGTCGGCCGCCTTCACCGAAGCGCCGAAGCCGATCGACGTGCGTTCGCCGCGCGCGGAGATCACCTTGTCGAGGCCGGCAAAGGCGCCGCCGCACAGGAACAGGATATTGGTCGTATCGACCTGCAGAAATTCCTGCTGCGGATGCTTGCGGCCGCCCTGCGGCGGCACGGAGGCAACCGTGCCTTCCATGATCTTCAGCAATGCCTGCTGAACGCCCTCGCCCGAAACGTCGCGGGTGATCGAAGGATTGTCGGACTTGCGCGAAATCTTGTCGACCTCATCGATGTAGACAATGCCGCGCTGGGCGCGCTCGACATTGTAGTCGGCCGATTGCAGCAGCTTCAGAATGATGTTCTCGACATCCTCGCCGACATAGCCGGCTTCCGTCAGCGTCGTCGCGTCCGCCATGGTGAAGGGCACGTCGATGATGCGGGCCAGCGTCTGGGCAAGATATGTCTTGCCGCAGCCGGTCGGGCCGACCAGCAGGATGTTCGACTTCGACAGTTCGATGTCGGAACTCTTGGAGGCGTGCGACAGACGCTTGTAGTGGTTATGCACCGCCACCGAGAGAATACGTTTCGCATGGCTCTGGCCGATCACGTACTCGTCCAGAACGCCCATGATTTCCTGCGGCGTCGGCACGCCGTCGCTCGACTTCACCATCGAGGTCTTGTTTTCCTCGCGGATGATGTCCATGCACAACTCAACGCATTCATCGCAGATGAATACGGTCGGGCCAGCGATCAGCTTGCGGACTTCGTGCTGACTCTTGCCGCAAAAGGAACAATAGAGCGTGTTCTTCGAGTCACCGCCATTGTTACCGCCGACTTTGCTCATTATCACTTCCTTCCAGTCAGCCGTTCCTTCATGTGAACGGCCTCATATTTTCGCTTCCGCCGCACGTCCAAATGCTTTCAAAACATCAGGGCAACAAAACGACGCGGCAGATTTACAAGGCAACAGGCGCAAACGCGAAACAACGCCATAACTCCAAAAACCGGGATAACATCTCCGGTTTTCCATACTATTAACGGCTTCAGCACCGGTTTAAAGCCAAAAAACGCAATCGTGATCCCGAATCGCCTTCAATGGCATCCGGTTCCCTGCCACGCCGAAAGCCTTCCGTCGCCCGACGCGCGAGCGCGCCGCTCGATAACCGATACGTCGGATTCCTGGCTGAGGATCAGTTGCCGCCCTCGATTTCGCTGCGCGATGTCATGACCTTGTCGATCAGGCCCCAGTCCATCGCCTCGCCGGCATCCATGAAATGGTCACGATCGAGCGTCTTTTCAACCTCTTCGTAAGTCTGGCCGCAATGGCGGACATAGACTTCGTTGAGGCGGCGCTTCATCTTCAGGATATCGCGGGCGTGGCGTTCGATATCGGATGCCTGCCCCTGGAAACCGCCGGAGGGCTGGTGCACCATGACCCGCGCATTCGGCGTGGCAAAGCGCATGCCCTTTTCGCCGGCGGCCAGCAGGAGCGAGCCCATCGAGGCCGCCTGGCCGATGCACAGCGTCGAAACCGCCGGGCGGATGAACTGCATCGTGTCGTAGATCGCCATGCCGGCGGTCACCACGCCGCCGGGCGAATTGATGTAGAGCGCGATTTCCTTCTTCGGGTTTTCCGCCTCGAGAAAAAGGAGCTGGGCGCAGATCAGGGACGCCAGGTGATCCTCGACCGGACCGGTCAGGAAGATGATCCGCTCCTTGAGCAGGCGGGAATAGATGTCATAGGAACGTTCGCCGCGATTGGTCTGCTCGACAACCATGGGCACAAGCGCCATCGCGGTATCTACGGGATTTGTCATGTCTGTCCTTCGGCCGGCTGATCGGAGCCGTTTTCAATCGAATCTTTCATTACTCTCCTACATAGAGTGCCAGACCCGGTCACTTCAAGAGATGGATTGCGTCACCGGGCCGCAGTTGGCGGCGGCTTGCCTGCCGCGGCGCAGGATTTGGCCCGGAAGCAAAGCCGGGAAGCTCTCGGAGTCGAGATTTAAATCGTTTAACTTCAAAAATGGTCCACGGCGAAATGTGGTGCCTCCGCGGCAGGACGGGTATGAACCCGCACCGTGTTGTTGAATTCGGGGAGCGGTCTTCGGCTTTGCACTATAATCTGACGGCCGTTCTTGCCTGGGCGGCGGACTGCATTCTGCTCTCCATCCTGCTTTTGCCGCTCTGGCTGCGCAACAGGGACCGACTGTTCATCCTGCTCTGGTCGGCAGCGCTTGCCCTGATGGGGCTCGGGCTTCTGGGCCTGACCTATGTCGCCCCGAACGCACGGCTTTTGCTTGCATTGCCGGTTGCCGCGCTTGTCAGCGCCGAAGCGCTGTCGGCGGCAGGCCTGCTCTCCCTTTACGGCGAGGACCGGCCGCTCCGCTTCACGGCGCTTTGCGTCTGCCTCTGGTTCGTCGCCTTCGTCCTCTTCAGCCTGTCTGCGTTCGGACCCGTCGCCGCCGTCGCCAGCTATTGTCTCGCCGTCATCGCCATCGCCGTCTATGTCCTGCACTTCCTTTCCCGCGATGCTGCATTCGAGGAGGTGCGCTTCCATCTGGCCATTCCGGCGGTTTTCCTGCTCGAAGCCCTGTCGGCTCTCGCCGTCGCAGTCTTCTATGTCTTGGAAAAACCGGCCGTTCTGCATCAGGGCACGCTGACGTCGATCACGCTGGTCGCGGGCTTCGTGCTGTTTTCGGCGAAGATCTGCCTGGCCGTCTGGCTGTCGGTCGAAAAATACGAGTTCCACCTGAGGAAACTCGCATTCCATGATCCTCTTACCGGCGTTTTCAACCGCCGGGGATTTTTCGAGAGGATCGGCGAACGTCTGAAAACCGCCGCGCCCTCCGACCTTTTCGCCTATCTGGCCATCGACATCGATCATTTCAAATGGGTCAATGACCGCTACGGGCACAGCGCCGGAGACGTCGCGCTCGTCGTCTTCACGCAGACCGTCGAGGAAGAGGTGGGTCGGATGCATATCTTCGGCCGGACCGGAGGCGAGGAGTTCGCCGTCTTTCTGAAGGTCGACAATGTTCGCGCGGCGACCGGCCTTGCCGAGCGGATCCGGGGCCGGCTCGCCGATGCCGGTCAACGCCAGGCTGCCGGTTCGCCGCCGCTGACCGTCAGCATCGGCATCGCGGTTCAGCCGGGGGCCGGCTTCAACCTGGAGAGAATGCTCTCGCAATCCGACCGGGCGCTCTACGAGGCCAAGAACGGCGGTCGCGACCGCATCATTGCCTACGGGCCCGAAGAGACGCCGGCGCCGGCGGACCGGCTTCCGGCGTGACGGCTTCCGCGCGGTCCTGTGGATAAACCGGAACAAAAAACGGGCGACCCTGTGGATCGCCCGCCCTCGGTACCGTCTCCGGCTTCGTCCGTCCGTCAGATCCTGGCGAAGGCCTGCTCGAGATCCGCAATGATATCAGCAAGATCCTCGATGCCCACCGAAAGGCGCACCACGTCCGGCCCGGCGCCGGCGGCAACCTGCTGTTCCGGCGTAAGCTGTGCATGGGTTGTGGATGCAGGGTGGATAACCAGTGACTTGGTATCGCCGATATTGGCCAGGTGCGAGAACAGTTCAAGGCCCTCGACAAAGGTCTTGCCGGCCTCGTAACCGCCCTTGAGACCAAAGGTGAAGACGGCGCCGGCGCCCTTCGGCGAATAGCGCTGCTGCAGGGCGTGGTTTTCATCGCCTTCAAGCCCCGGATAGCCGACCCAGGCCACCTTGTCCGACTGTTCCAGCCACTTGGCGACCGCGAGCGCGTTGTCGCAATGACGCTGCATGCGCAGCGGCAGGGTCTCGATCCCGGTCGCGATCATGAAGGCGTTGAACGGCGAGATCGCCGGTCCGAGATCGCGCAGGCTCAGAACGCGCGCGCCAAGCGCGAAGGCCATGCTGCCGAAAGCCTCATGCAGTACGATGCCGTTATATTCGGCGCGCGGCGCGCTCAGCATCGGGTAGCGACCGGACTTCGACCAGTCGAAAGTGCCGCCGTCAACGAGGATGCCGCCCATGGAATTGCCGTGGCCGCCGAGGAATTTCGTCAGCGAATGAACGACGATATCGGCGCCGTGTTCAATTGGACGAACCAGATAGGGCGTCGCCATCGTGTTGTCGACGATCAGCGGCAGGCCGTGATCGTGGGCGACCTTGGCGATCGCGGCAATGTCAACAAAGGTGCCGCCCGGGTTTGCCAGGCTTTCGATATAGACGGCCTTGGTGCGATCGTCGATCTGGGCGGCGAAACTGTCGATATCGCCGCTGTCCGCCCAGCGCACCGCCCAGCCGAAATTCTCGAAGGCATGGCCGAACTGGTTGATCGAACCGCCATAAAGCCGGCGCGCTGCGACGAAATTGTCGCCCGGCTGCATCAGCATGTGGAAGGTCAGAAGCTGCGCGGAATGGCCCGAGGCAACCGCGAGCGCCGCCGCGCCGCCCTCAAGCGCGGCCACGCGCTCTTCCAGAACCGCCGTGGTGGGGTTCATGATGCGCGTGTAGATATTGCCGAATTCCTTCAGCCCGAACAGCGCAGCGGCATGATCGGAGCTGTTGAAGACGTATGAGGTGGTCTGGTAGATCGGCGTCGCCCGCGCATTGGTCGCGGTGTCGGGCGCCGCTCCGGCGTGGATCGACAGCGTCGAAAAGCCCGGTTCTCTGTTGTCCATCAAGTATTCCTTCCCTGTTTTGCGGACCGTCCATAGATCTTCCGGCCGGTCCTGTTTTGATCAAGATCAATGTCGCCTTTTATACAAACGTCAATATCGCTGTCGACCAATAGGAGCATCGCAATGGACGTTCTGACTGAGGACAATCGCGCCGGCGACCGTTATGCCGATTGGCGCGACGCCGCCCATTTCGAAGGCGAGGAGGCCGCCCTCCTGGCTTTTCTCCAGCGGATCGCCGAAGAGGACATTGCCACGGCCGAGCCGCGCGACGCCAGCGAAATGAGCGAAATGATGAAGGCGCTCAACATCGATCCTGTGGAGGCGGAATTCCAGTATCGCCGCCTTTATTACGGCATGCAGGCCAATTGCGCGGGCTGCCGCGCGAAAGAGCGCTGCCGCGATGATCTGGCCTGCAGCATGGCAGACCGCCATTTCCGCGAATATTGCGAGAACGCCGAGATCCTGAGCGAGATGCGCGCCGATCCCGACCTGCTGCGCTTCGAGGGCTGAGCCGGCCTCAGCCGATCAGCCGCGGATATTCGATCGCCGGGCACCGGTCCATCACGACGTCAAGTCCCCTCGCCCTCGCTCTTTGAGCCGCTTCCTCGTCGACGATGTCGAGTTGCATCCAGATCACCCCGGGCAGCGGATCGAGCGCCAGCGCCTCGTCCACCACGCCGCCGACATATTCGGATGCCCGAAAGATATCGACCATGTCGATGGCGCCGGGGATGGCGGCAAGACTTTCGTAAACGGTCTCGCCATGAATTTCTTTTCCCGCAAGCCCGGGATTGACCGGCACCACCGCGTAACCCTTCGACAGCAGGAACCCCATCACCCGATGGCTCGGGCGTTCCGGTTTCGGCGATGCGCCGACAAGCGCGATACGTTTGACCGAGCGCAGGATGTCACGAATTTGTGCATCTTTTTCCGCAGGTTGCGTCATGGCGTTGAAATTCTCCTTATGGTATAAAGTCGTGGTGCACGAGCATGGAGGAGCCCCGACACGGGCATTGGGTAGATCATGAAGCTTTTTCTCGCAACAGCAATGCTCCTGGCAGCGGCCGGTTCCGCAACGGCGCAGGAGCCGATCAATCGGTACGACATTCAGGACATGACCTGCAATCAGGTCCACGGCATTCTCGACCGCGAGGGCGCCGCCATCCTGCGTTATCCGTCGCCGAGCGGCAGCGGCCGCATCCTCTATGACCGCTACGTCGACAGCCCGACCATCTGTTTCGGCCAGGGCGGGCATGCCGTGCAGCGGGTCGTGCCGACCAGGGACACCAAGGGTTGCCCGACGCTCTCCTGCAGGCCCGGCCCGCCGGAATGCGACACGCTCGGCTTTGACATGTTCTATTGTGACAATGACAACTGAACGTTTCGCCTGATCAGCGCTTCAGGCCCAGACTCCAGTAGCCGGGCTCTGTCGGAAAAACGACGCCAGGGCTTCACCTCCCGTCGATCGGTTGTTAAGCTTTTGCTGATCTCCGATGGTCTTTTCTCAAGCTTCGTCATGCGCGGAGCCGGATGATCGTTCCGGCAGATGCAGGCGCCCGCTGCCGGTTCCTCCAGGACGCCAGGCAAGGAAAAGAGCTATCCATGGCAGAAAGCATCGCACATTACATTGCCCGCTATCTCGGCGCGGCAGGGGTGAAACGCATCTGGGGCGTGACCGGCGATTCGCTGAATGGCCTCAGTGACAGTATCGGCCGGCTGAAGACGCTTGAGTGGATGGGCACCCGCCACGAGGAGGCAGCCGCCTTCGCCGCCGGCGCGGAGGCGCATCTTACCGGCGAACTGGCGGTCTGCGCCGGTTCCTGCGGCCCCGGCAACCTGCATCTGATCAACGGCCTTTATGATTGCAACCGCAGCCATGTTCCCGTCCTTGCGATCGCCGCCCATATCCCGTCCTCCGAGATCGGCAGCGGTTATTTCCAGGAGACCCATCCGCAGGAACTGTTCCGCGAATGCAGCGTCTACTGCGAATTGATCTCCTCGCCTGAACAGATGCCCTATGTGCTCGAAGTCGCCATGCGCACGGCAATCGCGAAGAAGGGCGTCGCCGTCATCGTCCTGCCGGGCGACGTCGCGCTGAAGGACATGCCGGGCGATACGGCAATCCGCTGGAATGCGCCGGTCGAACCGGCCATGACGCCGCCCGAGGCGGAGATCGACAGGCTCGCCGAACTGCTGAACAACGGCAGCAATATCACGCTTCTGTGCGGCGCCGGCTGCGCTGGCGCGCGCGCCGACGTGCTGGCCCTTGCCGAGGCGCTGCAATCGCCCATGGTGCACGCCATGCGCGGCAAGGAATTCATCGAGTATGACAACCCCTACGATGTCGGCATGACGGGGCTGATCGGCTTTTCATCAGGTTACCACGCGATGGAATCAGCCGATACGCTGCTCATTCTTGGCTCCGCCTTTCCCTATCGCGCCTTCTATCCCGAAGAGGCGCAGATCGCGCAGATCGACACCCGCGCGGAGGCGCTCGGCGCGCATACGCAAGTCGATCTCGGCATTCTTGGTGACGTTGGCTCCACAATCCGCGCGCTGCTGCCGAAGCTGAAGAAAGACCGGAGCAGCAAGTTCCTCGACAATGCCGTCAAGCACTACAGAAAGGCCCGCGAGGCGCTGGACTCCCTTGCCTCGGAGAGAAGCGCCAAGGGCAATATTCACCCGCAATATCTCGCGAAACTGCTCAGCGAAAAGGCAACGGACGACGCGATCTTTACCTGTGATGTCGGCACGCCGACAGTCTGGGCCGCCCGCTATGTCGGCATGAACGGCAAGCGCCGGCTGATCGGCTCCTTCTCGCACGGTTCCATGGCCAATGCGCTGTCGCAGGCAATCGGCGCCCAGGCGATCGATCCGGACCGGCAGGTCATTGCCATGTGCGGCGATGGCGGCTTTTCCATGCTGATGGGTGATGTCCTGTCGGTCACGCAGCTGAACCTGCCGATCAAGATCGTGGTCTTCCACAACCGCTCGCTTGGCTTCGTCGCCATGGAGATGAAGGCCGGCGGCTATATCTCCGACTCAACCGATCTCAGCAGCCCCGATTTTGCCCGCATTGCCGAGGCCGCCGGCATGAAGGGCATCAAGGTGGAGGACGCCAAGGCGCTGCCCGCCGCCCTCGACGAGGCGCTCGAGACGCCCGGTCCCGTGCTGGTGGATGTGATGACGGCGAAACAGGAACTCGCCATGCCCCCGCAAATCACCATGGAACAGGCCAAGGGCTTCAGCCTCTACATGATGCGCGCGATCCTCAACGGCCGCGGCGACGAACTGGTGCAGCTGACGAAGACAAACCTGCGCTGAGATCATTCAAGGAAAAGAGAAAGCCCGCCGGTCTGGCGGGCTTTGAAAGCATCCGGCAAGACCAATCGGCCTCAGCCGACGATCTCGGTTTCGGAGAACCAGAAGGCGATTTCACGCGCCGCGGTTTCCGGAGCATCGGAACCGTGAACCGAATTTTCGCCCATGGACAGCGCGAAAGTCTTGCGGATCGTGCCTTCGTCGGCCTTTTCCGGGTTGGTCGCGCCCATGATCTCGCGGTTCTTCAGGACGGCGTTTTCGCCTTCGAGAACCTGAACGACGGTCGGGCCGGAACACATGAACTCGACGAGCTCACCGAAGAACGGACGCTCCTTGTGCTCGGCATAGAAGGCTTCGGCATCGCGCTTTGCCATCCACACGCGCTTGGAGGCGACGACGCGCAGGCCGTTTTCCTCGAAAACCTTGGTGATGGCGCCGGTCAGGTTGCGCTTGGTGGCATCCGGCTTGATCATCGAAAAAGTGCGTTCAATCGCCATATCATTCGTCCTCTGGCAAATTTCGTTTCGGGAAATTCGGCCGGTGTATAGAGGTGTTTGAAGCAAAATGGAAGCGTATCCGGCAGCGGAATCCGCCGAAAGGACGGGCAATCTCAGCCTTTCTGCGTGAATTCGAGGCAGCGCTCGAACCAGTTCGCCACGGGATCATTGGGGTCGAGCAACCCGGTATTTCCGGTGAGCGCCGCCCACTGGAACGCGCCGAAGACGATATAGTCACAGAAGAGCGGTTCGTTTCCGCCAATGAAAGGCTGAAATTTCAGCATGTTGCGGAGCGGCGCGCATTTTTCGGGAAAGGCGGCGATCTCCGCCTCGCGGCCCGTGACCACCTCTTCCAGCGTGGCGCCGAGGCGCGCCTCGCGGCTTTCGCGGAAATAGGCCTGATCGACCGGCCCCAGCATGTCATGAATGTGCTTTACCGCAATGCGCGTCACCGCCGGATGCAGCGTGGCCTGCGACCAGGCTTCGACAAAACGCGCCATGGCAAGCCCGCCCTCGCCCGAAAACAGCGAGGGCCGGTCCGGGTAGGTCTGCTCCAGATAGATAGCGATTGCGAAACTGTCGGCAATCAGCTGATCGCCATCCCGCAAAATCGGCACGGTCCTGGAGAACCCGTTCTCCAGCTTGGCAATCTCGGTGAAGCCGACCGGCTTCTCCTCGAAATCCAGGCCTTTGTGTTTCAGCGCCAGGACGACCTTCCAGCAATGCGGCGAAAAGGGCGCCGAGCCATCGGCGCCGCAAAGCGAATAGAGTACTCGGCTCATGGCATGACTCCTTATGTCAGAGAACAGAATGTGCTGCGCTGCGAAAAGTTTCAAGACCGGCGCGCGATTGCCGCCGGCGTAGTATATCCTTAATACCAGTGCGCGGACCATTGCTGCTAGAATTGAGCCTCGTCATTTTTGAGGAGGACAGAATGGCAGCGAAGAAAATTCTGATGATCACCGGCGACTTCACCGAGGACTACGAGACCATGGTGCCGTTCCAGACCCTGCTTGCCGTCGGCCACACGGTGGACGCGGTCTGCCCGGGCAAGAAGGCCGGCGATACCGTCCCGACGGCGATCCACGATTTCGAGGGCGACCAGACCTATTCGGAAAAGCCCGGTCACCGCTTCGCCCTGACGGCGGATTTCGAGACGGCCGATCCGGCCGCCTATGACGCGCTGGTGATCCCGGGCGGGCGGGCGCCGGAATATCTGCGGCTCGATGAGCGGGTGCTCGCGATCGTGAAGCACTTCTTTGCCGAAAACAAGCCGGTCGCCGCGATCTGCCACGGCGCGCAGATCCTTGCCGCCGCCGATGTGCTGAAGGGCCGGCAATGCTCGGCCTACCCGGCCTGCGCTCCGGAAGTGCGGCTTGCCGGCGGCGCTTACGCCGATATCGCCGTCACCGATGCCGTGACCGACGGCAATCTCGTCACCGCGCCGGCGTGGCCCGCCCATCCGGCATGGCTTTCGCAGTTCATGAAGCTGCTCGACGCCTGAGACGCCAAGGCCCGGCTCGGCGCTCTCCCTTGAGCCTGCGCCGGGCCGGAGCACTGTTCAGCTTTTCCTGGAAACGCACTATAATGCGTCCGGAAAAGGGAGGAGATCATGTGCAGACTGTTCATCGAGGCTGACCCAACGCTTTGGGAAAGCACGACGCGCTCGATCCGCATCGACGGCATGGTGACGAGCGTCAGGCTCGAGAATTTCTTCTGGAACGCGCTTGCCGAGATCGGCGGACGCGATGGCCTTGCCACCACGCAGCTGATTGCGAAACTCTATCACGAGGCTCTCGAGGCCGGCCATGACAGCGGCAATTTCACTTCGTTTCTGAGGGTCTGCTGCGGGCGCTATCTGGCACTGCAGCTTTCCGGCGACATTCCGGGCGGCCTGCCGATCGGCAAGCTCGACGCGCTTTCGATCCTGAAGCGGGAAAAGGAGCGCGGCCGCGCCGTGGCCTGATACGGTCCATCAGGCCGGCTGATATCCGCCATCGCATGTTTTCATGAGGCGAAAGGCGGCGCTTGTCTTATGATCGGCGCACCCGTTCATTGCCACGCAAGAGAGACCCATGTTGCAGCACTACCGCATGTTCGCCGCCTATAATGCTTGGGCCAACGCCTTCGTTTATGAGGAGGCCGCGGAACTTTCCGACGACGAGCGCAAGCGCGATCTGGGCGCCTTCTTCCGCTCCGTCCATGCCACACTGAACCATGTGCTCTATGCCGACCGGATCTGGATGACCCGTTTTGCGGGCGCCGATACAGGCCCGGTCAAACTCGATACGATCCTGCACGACGATTTCGCCGCGCTCAGGGACGACCGCGAAAGGGAAGACCTAAGGATCATCGCTTTCGTCGACGGCATGGATGCGGTCCGGCTTGAGGGGACGTTTTCGTATACGCGCGGCACGCCGCCGAAAGATTATACCGACCGTTATCAGACGACGCTCGCGCATTTCTTCAACCACCAGACCCATCACCGCGGCCAGGTCCACGCCATGCTGACCATGCTCGGCCGGCCGTCGCCGGCAATCGACCTCCTCTATTTCCTCAGAAGCGAAGACGGTCGTCGGTTCGCCTGAATTTCGCGGCGCCGCAGCGGTTCTCCGTCTTGCCAAACGCGGGCGTTTCAGACACAACCGCTGCCATGATCTCGATATCCGACCTTTCCGTCCGCATTGCCGGACGCCTGCTCATCGAAAACGCTTCCGTCTCCATTCCCGATGGGATGAAGGCGGGGCTGGTCGGCCGCAATGGCGCCGGCAAGTCAACGCTCTTCCGCGTCCTCACCGGCGCGCTTTCGCCCGAGACCGGCACGGTGTCGCTGCCGAAGAAGGCGCGCATCGGCCAGGTGGCGCAGGAGGCGCCGGGCACGGAAGACCCGCTGATCGACATCGTCCTTGCCGCCGACAAGGAGCGAGCGGCACTGATGGCGGAGGCCGAAACCGCGACCGACGCGCACCGCATCGCCGAGATCCAGACGCGGCTGGTCGATATCGATGCCCATTCGGCGGAAGCCCGCGCCGCCAGCATCCTCTCCGGCCTCGGCTTTGACGAGGCGGCGCAGAAGCGTCCGGCATCGTCGTTTTCCGGGGGCTGGCGGATGCGCGTCGCGCTTGCGGCAGTGCTCTTCTCCGAGCCCGACCTGCTGCTCCTCGACGAGCCGACAAACTATCTGGACCTTGAGGGCACGCTGTGGCTCGAAGACTATATTCGCCGCTACCCTTACAGTGTCATCATCATTTCGCACGACCGCGACCTCCTGAACACGGCGGCCAACGCGATCATCCATCTCGACCAGAGAAAGCTGACCTTCTACCGCGGCTCCTACGACCAGTTCGAGCGGCAGAAGGCGGAAGCCGACGAGTTGCAGATGAAGGCCCGCGCCAAGAACGAGGCGCAGCGCAAGCACCTGCAGAGCTTCATCGACCGGTTCAAGGCCAAGGCCTCGAAGGCCCGCCAGGCGCAAAGCCGCATCAAGGCGCTGGAGAGGATGGGCACGGTTGCCGCCGTGATCGAGGATCACGTCCAGGGCTTCTCCTTTCCGGAACCGGAAAAGCAGCCCGCCTCCCCGATCATCGCCATCGAGGATGGGGCGGTCGGCTACACGCCCGGCCAGCCGATTCTCAAGGACATCAATCTCAGGATCGACAATGACGACCGGATCGCGCTGCTCGGCGCCAACGGCAACGGCAAGTCGACCTTCGCCAAGTTCATCTCCGGCCGGCTGGAGCCGGAATCGGGCACGCTGAAACGCGCGCCGCATCTTTCCACCGGCTTTTTCGCTCAGCACCAGATCGACGATCTCGTGCCGGACGAAAGCGCTGTTGCGCATGTGCGCAAGCTGATGCCGACGGCAACCGAGCCGAAAGTGCGCGCCCGCGTGGCCCAGATGGGTCTTGCGACGGAAAAGATGGATACGCCGGCGCGTGATCTTTCCGGCGGCGAAAAGGCGCGGCTCCTGATGGGGCTGGCCGCCTTCCACGCGCCGAACCTGCTGATCCTCGACGAGCCGACCAACCACCTCGACATCGACAGCCGCAATGCGCTCGTGCGTGCGCTGAACGACTATCCCGGCGCGGTGATCCTGATCTCGCATGACCGGCACCTGATCGAGGCGACCGTCGACCGGCTGTGGCTGGTCCATGACGGCACGGTCAAGGCCTATGACGGCGATCTGGAGGATTACCGCGACCTGATCGTCTCCGGCGGCAGGAAGGCGCAGAAGGCTGAAGCGCCGAATGCCGAGGCGCGCTCGAAGTCCGTCCAGCGCAAGAGTGCCGCCGAACGCCGCGCCGCCCTTGCGCCGTTGAAGAAGAAGATTGATACGGCCGAGAAGAAGACGGCGAAGATCGAACAGATCATCGCCAGGCTCGACGCCGACCTTGCCGACCCCAAGCTTTATGAAAAGGCGCCGGAAAAGGCCAAGGTCATGATCCAGGCCCGCGCCAACGCCGCGGCGGAGCTTGCCAAGATCGAGGAAGAATGGCTTTCGCTCTCCGCCCAGTATGAAGAGGCCATGGCCGACTGAGCCCCAGTCGCTCCGGCAAGACAGCCGCGGCCTTCGGCTACGGACCCGACGGCTGACCTGTCTTGGGATGAAAGAAGACAATGCGTATGTCCTTCGCCATGCGATCCAGCCAGGGTTTCGGCAGGTGCTCGATCAGCATGCCGTTCTGCACGACCGTGGAATAGCTGCAAACGACGCGGTAGCCGGGCGCTTCGCCCTCAGGCGTCGGTAGAGTCTCGCGCAATTCCCAGCGTACGGCGACACCGTCTGCGAGATCGACGCGCCGGCTGATGCCGCCGCTGGACAGATTGGCGCCGATATGGTGGGTAGTCAGATCATCGGCACCCGGCAAAGGCCGCGGGCTCATGAAGCCGAACAGTCGGTCATGCTGCAGGATATCCCTGCGCGCATAGGGCCAGACGAACTGCCGCAGGAAATGCTGGTCGGCAAAATGGCGCGAGTTGAGCGGCGCCTGCAGGAAGCGGCTGACCAGAAGGCGCATCGGCGGCAGGGCGCCGACTGTCGCGCCCCACAGCCCCGCCAGAAGCAATTCGGTATGGGTGAACCAGTCGCGAATGCCGTGAAACTGACGGCCGCTTTCCACCCACTCCCTGACGGTCTCGGCTTCTCGCGCGCTGATCAGGGAATCCGCGTCGCGGAAAATCACGCGGTGCGCCCCGTTTTCGTCAAGCGCCGCAAAGCGCCACATCGGTCCGGGCCAGCGTCTCATTCTCTGATCGGCAAAGATGACCTCGGCGCCTGCCTCTCTCAATTGCCCGATGGTGACCCCGGGCACCGACTTGTCGACGTAGAAGCGGCATGTCCAGTCGGGATAGACGCTTTCGCGCGCCCGCGCATTCATCACCGCCGTTTCACAATAGCGCGGCCGGTCGCCGTATAGCGAGAATGCGATGACGTTGCGCTCGCGCGTTGCCGCAGACGGCGGCGGCTGCCGGACGGCGGGACGGTCCTCCGGCGGCGCGCATCCGAATATCTCGTCCCGGAGTTCCAGCGCCCGGCGGCCATATTCGCCGGTCTTCCGGTCGTCCTTCTTCTCTCCCCAGGCGTGGGAGAGGGCATCGAAAGCCACGAAGTGCCGGGGATCGAACGACAATGATCGCTCGGCAGCCTCAATCGCATCATCAAACGCTCCGAGCCGCAGATGGCAGACCGCGATGTTCGACCAGATCACGGGATTGTCCGGCTGGACGCCGGCGGCGGCGCGTGCGAACGCCAGCGCCTCGCCATAATTGGCATAGTGATAGGCGCGGTTATAGCCTTCCCAGAACGACGACAATTGCGATCTCACGGATACAGCAGAAGGCGTTCCGGTAATCAGATTGCTTTGAAAATCCATCTTCGCGCGGCAGCCTCCACAGTAACCACCGCAGCAGAATAACAAAATAATATATTAAATAAACACGCCCGATTTATATTATTTTCACCTGAATATAACATCTATATTCTTGTATTTACCTGTTATCTCCGGTCAGGCGCGCATGCGCTCCGGCACGGCGTCGGACAGCGTGTCGCCGGGCTTGATTCCGAGGCGATCCAGAACGGCGGTCATCAGCTTCGACTTGTTCATGGTGTAGAAATGAAAGTCGGCGATGCCGCGGGCGACGAGGTCCTGCACCTGTTCGGCGGCAAGGTCGGCCGCCGCCTCGAAGCGCCCGTCCGGATCGTCATCGAGCCCCTCGAACCGCCGCTCGACAAAGGCCGGCACGCTTGCTCCGCACATGGCGGCGAACCGTTTCAGCTGGGCAAGGTTCTGGATCGGCATGATGCCAGGCACGACGGGAATGACGATGCCGGCGCGGCGCACGTCGTTCAGATAATCCTCGAACACGTCATTGTCGAAGAAGAACTGCGTCAGCGCACGGTCGGCCCCGTTTTCGGCCTTGGCTTTCAGCATGGCAACATCGGCCGCGCGGTCGGCGCTTTCGGGGTGCTTTTCCGGATAGGCGGAAACCGAGATATCGAAATCGTCGATCGCCTTCAGCGCCGAGACGAGCGCTGCCGCATTGGCATAGCCGCCCGGATGCGGGCTGTAGGCCGTGCCGATACCGCCCGGCGGGTCGCCCCTCAGCGCCACGAAGCGGCGGATGCCGGCATCGCGGAAGCGCCGGATCACGTCGTCCACCTCCCCCTTGCCGGCCTTCACCACCGTCAGGTGCGAGGCCGTCTGAAGCCGGGTCTCGTCGACAAGACGCTTCACCGCCGCATAGGTCGGCGCCTGGCTCGTCGCGCCCGCGCCGTAGGTCACCGATACGAAGCCGGGTTCATAGGCCGCGAGCTCTTCCACAGACCGCCACCAGCCGGCTTCGGCCTCGGCGGTCTTCGGCGGAAAGAACTCGAATGAAAAGTCGATCGCGCGCTTGCGGCCGCGCGTCTCTGTGCTTTCGGACATGGTTCAGACATTCCTCGCATACTGTGTTTCGGCTTCTTCCGCAGCCATCAGGATCCGACGGTCGCGCCCGAGCCAGACGGTGACGGTGAGCGAGCGCCCCGCGGCGCCGGAAAAGGGAAGATCGACGACGTTCTCGACATCGAGGCCCGCCGCTTTCATCCAGTCGGACATCGCCTGGTGGGAAAAACCGAGCCTGAGATGGGCATGGTCGGCACGCAGATATTCAAGATCGTGCGGGGCAAAATCGATGACGACAAGCCGTCCGCCCGGCCGCATCACCCGCGCGGCCTCGGCGATCGCGCGTTCGGGATGTTCAAGGAAGTGGAGGACCTGGTGGATGATCACCAGATCAAAATCCTCGTTCTCAAGCGGCAGGTTCAGGATATCGCCGAGACGCACCGCCGCCTTCGTCACCCCCTCGGCATCCAGATTGGCACGCGCGACGGCCAGCATGTCACGGCTGGCGTCGATCCCGACGGCACGGCGATAGAGATCTTTCAGCAGTAAGAGCATGCGGCCCGTGCCGGTGCCAAGGTCGAGAACGCTTTCGACGCGTTTCGCGCCGATCAGCCTGACAAGGCATTCCTCGATCTCCGCCTCGGAGATGTGCAGGCGGCGCATTTCGTCCCATTCACCGGCGTGTTGGGCAAAATAGGCAAGCGCCTTCTCCGAGCGCGCCTGCTTGACCGCGGCAAGACGGGCGGCGTCTCGGCTGAGCGCCGAATCGCCTTCCGAGGCGTTCTTCAGGATTTCGCGTACGAGGCGGGCAGGCGCCCCCTCCTCCTTCAGCCGGAAATAGGCCCACGCGCCTTCCTGGTAGCGGTCGATCAGTCCGGCTTCTCCAAGAAGCTTCAGATGGCGGGAAATGCGCGGCTGGGACTGTCCGAGAATGTCCGTCAGGTCGGAAACCGTCAGGTCACCCGCCGCCAGAAGCGCAATCAGCCTGAGCCGCGTGGGCTCGCCCACAGCTTTCAGGACATCAACCAGATCGTCGAGATCGAGCTTCGTCATTTCGCCTCGCCTTCATCAAGATATAAAGATATGTTTATATCGAAAATAGACCGAATGCAAGTCTGGGTGCGACGGATAAGAGCGAAGCGGGTGCTGTTGTGGCCTGAAGGCGCGCATTCAGGGCGGCCTGCTCATTCGGGACAGTTCGTTCCGCTCGTCCCGACGCGACGAGAGCCCTTTCCCTTCGCGCCCCGCACGGCGGCCCGGCAGGAACAGGCAAGCAGAATAGCCGGCAAGACGAGATAGCCGCCGAGAACGAGAACCTGCCCCTGCCAATGGCGCGCGCCGTAGCCGGTTCCGCAAGGCGTGCCGCTGACAACTGCGCCCAGCCAGGCCTGCCGCGTCAGGAAAAGCATGACCGCAGCCACAGCCAGGGTGACAATCGCCCCGCTCGGGCTCACGACGCCCTTGGCCATGCCCCAGAGGACCAGGCAGATGGCGCCTGCCAGAAACGGCGACGACAAAACGGCGCCGGTCACGAACGGCCCGTCGGCCCCTTGGGTGCACGTGCCGGTGAACCCCAGAAGCTGAAGAGGCAGGGCCGGCAGAGCGACGATCCCGGCCGACCATGTCCACAGGCGAAAGAAGGCCAGCACCGCTGACACAAACAGCAGCAGGCACAGGACTATCCCTCCGATAGCAAGGATGTGCGTCACGTCTTGCCCTTTACAGAAAGCGGAATGCTTGCCGGAACTCGGTGAAATCCATAGAGCCTTTGCGCCGCGGAATCCACCTGAAGTTGATCGTCAGTCCTCGTGGTCGCGGGTCGGGAACTCCGGCCGGCGAAAGGTGGAGGAAACCATGGTGAGGCCCGCGCCGATCGCGCCGACGGTGAAGATCACCTGCAGACCGGCACTGGTGGTCGCCGCCAGCATCATGTCGGATTTCTCGAGCGGCTGGACGGTGATTTCCAGAAGACCGATGATCCATTGGGCGGCAGCGCTGCCCGGCACCATCGGAATGCAGCCGGCAACGGCGATGGCATTGCCGACGCGGCGGACCGGAAAGGGCGTGTTGTAGGAGAGCTCCACGACCAGCGCGACGGCCATGGCGGCGGCAAAGGATGCGGCTTCCAGCGGCCAGCCGTGCAGCATGCAATAGGTTCTCACCGCCAGCGCAAGCGCGCCGGCAAGCGCGGCCCAGCCGAGATTGCGGTAGCCGAAATTGAACAGCACGCCGAACCCGGCAGCGGCAACCGCCCCGAAAAAGGCGTGGTGGGCGATGTTGGGTGCCGATTTCACCGCATCCTGCAGACCGCCGCCCAGCACGATATGCGCCGCGCCGACGCCCAGAGTAATAAAGACGAGGATCATCGCCACGGTGACGAAGCGGGCGCTGCCGAGCGTCGGAAAACCCTCCATGATGTCCGTTTGCGCGTTCATCGATGGCACGCCCGGCACCAGCATCAGCACGGCGGCGCTCATCGAGGTGTCGATCATGGCGCTGCCCATGGCCATGGCCCCGATGCCCGACAGAACGGCGGCGGCAAAGGCGACCGTGGCGGTAACGACGAAGGCGTTGTAATGCCGCTCCAGCAGCAGCAGCCGGATGTACTGGCCGATCATGCTGGCGATCAGCGTCGTGACGAAGGCCGGCGCATCGGCGCCCAGCAGCCTTCCGAATGCGGCGCAGGCCAGCCCGGCGGCAAAGACGTTCAGCAACTTGTGATGCTTCGGCGTGGCCGTGGTCGCTGCCGCCAGCTTCTTCTCCACCGCATCAGCCGTCAGCCCGCCCCTGCCCGTTTCGGCGCAGATTTCGCGAACCCGGTGGTTGATGCGCATGTTGACGCCGTGATGGCCGACCCCGATCATGTGCGTCGATGAGCAGACACCGTCGCCGACAGTCGTCGAGATCGAGGCAAAACCGACGCGGATATCGGCGCTCTTGACGCCCAGGCCGAGCGCCACCTTCTTGACGCCCTCGCGCACGACGGCGGACTTCGCCCCGGTCTCCATCAGGATGCGCCCGGCCTCCAGCGCGACGAGGGCAACCTTTTCCAACGTTCTCTGCCGGAACAGAAGCTCCGAAACCCCGTCGTCATGTGCGCCTTCGCGGATCTCGTCGGCCGGTGAGCCTGTTTCAGTCATTGCCTCTCCTGTCGCGCATGCGGCGTTTGGGAACGGGATCAAGTTGCGGGCTTCGCCTCGTCGGCAGGCCGGCGGCGAAACTAGACGGCGCGCGCGCATTCGCCTTGCTCTATGTCAAGCAGGCCGCGCGCGCCGGCCTCGCGATCCTAGCCAATACGCGCCGAAGTGAAAATGGGGTCAGCAAGGACTGACCGAGGAACGCAGAATTCGCAAGTACTGTCGGGACAGGAACTTGTTTATGACAGTTTTACGACAGTTATGTGACGATTTTTTAAAAGAAAACGCAGGTTTTTGCCCGTTTATGAATTTTTTACAACATGCTATGCTTGCCTATATTTCATTGTTATACGACTTCCGTTTTCAACCAAACCTCAAAAGGGCTATCTGATGAAAATCGGAATTTTTACCAAGGGCGCTAAGGTTGCTGCCGTTGCCGCCGCTATGGTCGTAAGCGGCACTGTCGCTCAGGCTGCAGACACCTCGCTGACGGGCTCCGGCGCCTCTTTCCCCTTCCCGCTCTACTCGGCCTGGTTTAAGGATTTTGGCCAGAAGACCGGTATTGAAGTCAACTACCAGGCCAAGGGCTCCGGCGGCGGTATCGAAGACTTCACCAACCGCGTAGTCGACTTCGCAGCCTCCGACGCTGCCATGAACGACGAGGAAATGGCCAAGGTTGACGGCGGCGTCGTTCTTCTGCCGATGACGGCCGGCGAAATCGTTCTCGCCTACAACCTCGACGGCGTTTCCGAGCTGAAGCTGCCGCGCGACGTCTATCCGAAGATCTTCCTTGGTGAAATCACCAAGTGGAACGACGAAGCGATCGCCGCTGCCAATGACGGCGTCGACCTTCCCGACGAAGACATCACGGTTGTCGTCCGCGCCGACAGCTCGGGCACCAACTTCAACTTTACCAACCACCTTTCGGCGATCTCGAAGGAATTCGAAAGCACGGTTGGCGGCGGCAAGACCGTTCCGTGGCCGAAGGCTTCGAACTTCATTGCCGCTCCGGGCAATCAGGGCATCACCGCCACGGTCAAGCAGACCCCCGGTGCCATCGGCTACATCGAATATGGCTACGCCCAGCAGACCAACACGCCTTACGCCATGCTTGAAAACCAGGCCGGCAACTTCGTGAAGGCTGGTCCGGAAGCCGGTTCCGCCGCTCTCGCTTCGGCCGATCTCGACGAAAACAACGTCGCCTTCATCACCGACCCGAAGGGCGAGCAGGCCTACCCGATCGCCACCTTCACCTGGATGCTGTTCTACAAGTCCGGCCAGGACGCCGACAAGGTTGCGGCCCTGAAGGAAATGATCAACTACGGCCTGACCACCGGTCAGACGATGGCCGACAAGCTGGGCTACATCCCGCTGCCGGAAAACATCATCGAAATCAACAAGAAGTCGATGGAAGAAATCGGCGGCTGATTTCGGCCACATCGATCTTTCGCCGGGGCGTGCCTGTTGCGCCCCGGCTTTTGTCAAATTGCAGCACCACACAGAAACCTTGATGCGCTTTATTTGTCAGATCGCGGCAGTTTCCCGATCGCCGCTAGCAGGAGCCCCTTGATGGCCGACATATCGAAATCCGCACCGCAAAGCGATGGCAGCGTTTCGCGCCCACCGACCGCTTTCGAGTACGGCTACGACAAATCCTTCCGCTTCCTGACATTCTTCGCAGGCCTTCTGATCGTTGTCCTGCTGGCCTATATTTTCTGGAAGATCGGCGGACTGGCCGCGCCGGCCATGCGGGAATATGGCCTTGGCTTCCTGACAACCGTTGAATGGAACCCCAACACCAACGAATACGGCATTCTGGCGGAAATCTGGGGGACGCTCTATTCGTCGTTTCTGGCGCTGATCTTCGGCGGCGGCCTCGGCATCGCGGTCGCGATCTTTCTGACGCAGGGCTTCCTCAATGCCCGTCTGGCATGGGTCTTCCGCCTGATCGTCGAAATGCTGGCCGCAATCCCCTCGGTCGTTTTCGGCCTCTGGGGCATTTATGTGCTGATCCCCGCGATCCGCCCGATCGCCAACTGGCTGCACGACACCCTGCCCTTCGTTCCGTTCTTTTCCACCAAGCTTGCCGGTCCCGGCATGTTCCCGGCCATGATCGTGCTGTCGATCATGATCCTGCCGACCGTCGCGGCAATCTCCCAGGATGCCTTCAAGGCGATCCCGATGAAGATCCAAGAAGCGGCCTACGGCATGGGCACCACCAAGTGGGAAGCGATCCGCAAGGTCATCATCCCTACCGCCTCCGGCGGCATTTTCGCCTCTCTGGTCCTCGGCTTCGGCCGCGCGCTCGGCGAGACCATGGCGCTTGCCATGCTGATCGGCAATTCGCAGCAGGTTTCGCTGTCGCTGTTTTCGCCGGCGACCACGCTGGCATCGCTGCTGGCCTCCACCTTCCCGGAAGCCGGCGCCAACCAGATCGGCCCGCTGATGTATGCCGCCGTCGCTCTGCTGGTGATCACCATGGCCGTCAATGTCATCGGCACGATCATCATGAGCTACACCTCTCGTCAGACCGTTACGTAAGGCCATTGGGAAATCGCACATGACCACGACCGATCAAACAACGATGAATCCCGAGGTCATCGCTCTCGGTGACCCCAATCTGCGCTTCTCCTTCGCCGAGCGGCGCACGATGATGAATTTCATCCAGACCGTCATCCTCTGGATCCTTGCAGGTATTGCGGCGGTTCCGCTGATCTCTGTGCTTTACATGCTGATCAGCCGCGGCGGCGCGCGCATCAGCACGGCCATCCTCACCGAACTGCCGCCGGCGCCCTTCGAACAGGGCGGCGGCATCGGTAATGCGATCGTCGGTACGCTTGTCATGGTTGCGATCGCATCAATCATCTCCATTCCGATCGGTGTTCTCGGCGGCATCTACACCGGCCTGATCAACCCCAATGGCCGCTTCTCGGCGGTGGTCCGGTTCGTCGGCAAGGTTCTGACCGGTTTTCCCTCGATCCTGTCCGGCGTTTTCGTCTACGCTTGGCTCGTCATCGTCATGAAAACCTATTCAGCGCTCGCCGGCGGTCTTTCGCTGGCAATCCTGATGCTGCCGACCGTGTTGCTGACGGCCGAACAGGCCTTCCGCATGGTGCCGCAGCGGATGAAGGACGCGGCCTACGGAATGGGCTGCAATTCGACACAGGTCGCCACCAGAATTGTTTTGCCGACGGCGCTTCCGGGTGTTATGACCGGGGTAATGCTGGCGGTAGCGGGCGCGTCCGGCGAATCGGCCCCGCTGCTGTTTACAGCATTGTTTTCGAATTACTGGATCGGAAGCTTCACGGAGCCGACAGCATCATTGTCGATCTTGATCTACAATTTCTCGGCAATGCCCTATGAAAACCAGATCGAACTCGCATGGACCGCATCGCTTGTGCTTGTGCTCATCGTGCTTGTCTTCAACATTCTGAGCCGCGCCTTCGGCACACGCCGCGTATAGGAAAAGGTCGAAAAGATATGTCTGCCACACTGGAAATGAACAGCACCCAAATCGCCAATGAAAACCCTGAGGTTGCCATTGGCGCGCGGATCGAGAAGATTTTCTACGGCGACTTCCTTGCCGTACGTGATGCCGATGTCGACATCGAAAAGGGCAAGATCACTGGCTTTATCGGTCCGTCGGGCTGCGGCAAATCGACCGTGCTGCGCTCGCTGAACCGCATGAACGACCTGATCCCGATCTTCCGCCTTGAAGGTCACGTCCACTTCCTCGGCCAGGACGTCTACGGCAAGAATGTCGACCCGGTCGCCGTTCGCCGTCATATCGGCATGGTCTTCCAGCAGCCCAACCCGTTCTCCATGAGCATTTTCGAGAACGTCGCCTTCGGCCTGCGCCTGAACGGCTTCAAGGGCGACATCAACGGCCGCGTCGAGAAGGCGCTTCGCCGCGCGGCACTCTGGAACGAGGTCAAGGACAAGCTGAAGCAGAACGGCCTTTCGCTCTCCGGCGGTCAGCAGCAGCGCCTGTGCATCGCCCGCGCCATCGCCACCGAACCGACGGTGCTTCTGATGGACGAGCCCTGCTCGGCGCTCGACCCGATCGCCACGCGCCAGATCGAGGAACTGATGCTCGAGCTGAAGAAGGACTATACCGTCGCGATCGTGACCCACAATATGCAGCAGGCGATCCGCGTTGCCGACAAGACGGCCTTCTTCTCCGTGGACATGTCGCAGGGCGGCCGCACCGGTTTCCTCGTCGAGGTCGGCGACACCAAGCAGATTTTCGAGAACCCGCAACAGCAACTGACCAAAGAGTATCTTTCGGGCGAGTTCAGCTGAGGCTGTCGTTCCACTCGGACTGTTTTAGCGGGCGGCTTTCTTCGCAGAGCCGCCCTTTTGATTGTTCTGCGCGCAGGCAGTCACGCAAGCAGGTTCGGGCCTGCCATTGATCTGATCCTCCGCCCGCCCTACCATTGGCCACGTCATTCAATCGTTTCGCGGACCAGCGCGCGCGAAAAACCGGTCTTGAGGCACTGAGACGCAACATGTTCAAGCACAGTCTTGACCTTGCCAGGATAGAAGACAGGCTGCGCCAGACCCAGCGTCAGTTCGATCGCATCAATGCGGTCCTGACCATGCATCGCGACGGCATGCCGGACAGCGTCGTCGAGCACATGCTGGAGGGTTACACCTATGTGAACGGCCTTCTGCAGGAAGGAACCGATATCCTTCAACTCGGCCAGTTCCATCACCTGCTCGAGCTCAACCATCTGGTGCTGTGCGGCTCCTCGCGTGAAGCCCGGTCGGAATTCAGCAATCACATTCAGCGCACAGAAGAACATTTCTACGATCGCGAGGCGGGCGACATCGGCGGGCTGGTCGACTGGTACCAGCGCGCCAAGGGAAAACCGGTTCGCAAGCGCGCCGCCGGCGTCTATGTGCGCGTCCTCAGCCGCCCGCAACTCTTCATCGAGGGCAACCATCGCACGGGCGCGCTGATCATGAGCTATATCCTCTGCCGCGAGGGGCTTCCGCCCTTTGTGCTGGCCCCGGAAAATGCCGAGGCCTATTTCAACCCGTCGACGCTGGTGCGCGACGCGCACAAATATTCGATGGACGAACTGGTGAAGATCCCGAAGCTCAAGCGCTATTTCGCCAGGTTCCTCGAGGAGACAGAGGATGACAGCCTCGTGGTGAAGACGAAATCGCTTGAGACCACCTGAGCGGCCTCAGCTCACCTTCACCACGACGCGTCCGCGCACCTTGCCCGCCAGGATCTCTTCCGCCGCCTTGGGCAGATCGGCAAGGCCCACCTCGCCTTCCGTCGCGAGCGCGATCTGCTCCGGCGACAATTGCGTCTGTAGCAGTCGCCATGCGGCCTCGCGGCGCTTTCTCGGCGCCATCACGGAATCGACGCCGATCAACGCCACGGAGCGCAGGATATGCGGCATCACGGTTGCGGGAAGATCCGCGCCGCCGGCAAGACCGCAGGCCGTCACAGCGCCGCCATAAACCGTCTGCGCCAGAACATTGGCAAGGGTCGTGGAGCCGACGCTGTCGACCGCGCCGGTCCAGCGTTCCGCCTGCAGCGGCTTTCCGGCTTCGGAAAGTTCACGCCGATCGATGAAATCGCTAGCGCCGAGTTGGCGCAGGT
The DNA here is from genome assembly GCF_001578105.1 of Martelella sp. AD-3. Taxonomy (GTDB): domain Bacteria; phylum Pseudomonadota; class Alphaproteobacteria; order Rhizobiales; family Rhizobiaceae; genus Martelella. Next base: position 2,207,466 of record NZ_CP014275.1, read on the forward strand.
AGGCATGCGTTTCCGGCCGGCCGGTGGAGGCGGTGACGCCGAAGCCGAGCGAAGCGAGAAGCGCCACCGCATAGGACCCGACGCCGCCGGCGGCCCCGGTGACCAGCACCTTTCCCTCTTCCGGGGAAACAACGCCCCAGGCAAGCAACTGGTTGACGCAAAGTGCAGCCGTATAGCCGGCCGTGCCGATCGCCATCGCCTGTTTCTGGGTGAGCCCTTCGGGCTGCGGCATCAGCCATTCAGGCTTCAGCCGCTGATAGGCGCTGTAGGCGCCCCATTCCGTCTCCGACATGCCGTTGCCGTTGGCGATCACCTTGTCCCCGGGCCTGAAGGCCTCGGAGGCCGATTCGACCACCGTTCCGGCAATATCGATGCCGGGCACCATCGGGAAGCGGCGCGCGATGCGCCCCTTGCCGGTGACCGACAGCCCGTCCTTGTAATTGAGGCTCGAATAGTCGACCCGCACAAGGACAGGCAAATCCGGCAGATCGGACAGGCTGAGTTTTGTCAGGCTTGCCTTCGGATTGTCCTTGTCGCGGATCAGCAGAGCTTCAAAGGTATCAGTCATCATGCACTCCTTGTTTGGAGGGAGGATAACGTCGTTGCTGCGCGAATGACAATGCGCTCCGTCAATCCGAGATGGCGACCCGTGCGACGGCGATCTGGGCCGCAAGGGCAGCGTTGTTTTTCACCAGCGCGATATTGGCGGCGAGGCTGCGGCCTTCGGACAGTTCGTTGATCCGGGCAAGCAGGAACGGCGTCAGTTCCTTGCGGGCAATCCCCTTCTCTGCGGCTTCGTTCAGCGCATCCTCGATCGTTCCGTCGATGAAATCGTGGCTGAGCGCATCCGCTTCGGGAACGGGATTGGCGACAAGGATGCCGGTTCCGGTTTCAAGCGCATCGTGCAGCGCCATGGCTTTCGCGATATCCTCGGCGCTGTCCATGCGATGGTCGGCCGGATAGCCGCTCGAACGCGTGAAAAATGCCGGGAAGTCATCGCTTTGATAGGCCATCACCGGCACGCGCTGGGTCTCCAGCACTTCCAGCGTCTTCGGAATATCGAGGATTGACTTCACGCCGGCGCAGACGACGGTGACGGCCGTGCGGCCGAGCTCGGTCAGGTCGGCGGAGATGTCGAACGTCTGCTCGGCGCCGCGGTGAACGCCGCCGACGCCGCCGGTGGCGAAGATCGGGATGCCGGCAAGGGCGGCGATCTTCATCGTCGCCGAGACGGTCGTTCCCGCCGTCTGGCCCTTGACCATGGCGACGGCAAGGTCCCGCCCCGAGGCCTTGACGATCCCTTTCTCGACCTTCGCGAGCCGCTGGATCACGTCTTCCTCCAGGCCGGCATGGAGCTTGCCGTCGATCACAGCGATCGTCGCCGGAACCGCGCCGTTCGCGCGCACCACCGCCTCGACGGCAAGCGCCGTCTCAAGGTTCGCCGGATAGGGCATGCCATGGGTGATGATCGTGGATTCCAGCGCCACCACCGGCTTGCCGCCGGCAAGCGCGGTTTCGACTTCGCCGCTCTTGATGATTTCGATGTCAGACAAGGTGATCTCCTGATGTGGCGTCGAGCCGATAGAGATTGGCCTCGACAAAATGGTTGGACAGGTCCGGATGGACGCTCGATGCCGTCTCGGTGGTCAGCGAAGCGATCAGAGCGCCCTTGCGCACGGCTTCGGTGAGCGTGTCGTTCCGGGAAAAGAAATTGAGCGTGCCGGCGATCATGGCATCGCCTGCGCCGGTCATGTCGACGGGCTCCGCCCTGACCACGGGAATGTGATCTGTGCCGTCCTGCGCGCAGACCACGACGCCGAGCGTTCCGCACGAAAGGATGACTGCGGCGGCTCCGGCTTCATGAAGAAGCTCGGCTGCATCATGCATGCCTTTGATATCACGAGAAAATACCTTTCCGAGATAGGCTGCGGCCTCGTCCAGGTTCAGGAACAGAAGGTCTATCCCGTCAAGGCATTGCGGCAGACGCCTCACCTTCGGCGTCGAGACCGCATCGATTGCGAGCCGGAAGCGACCGTACGGACGTCTTGCGATGAGGGTGGCGAGCGTTTCGGCCGGCAGGTTGCAGTCGGCAAAGACCAGGCTGGCGGAGGCAATCGCGGACCAGACCTGCTCGATCACCGCCGGCGTCAATTGATCGAAAATCGCCATGTCGGCGATGCCATAGGCAAGTTCCCCCGTGGGCTCGAGGATCGCCGCATACTCGGCCGTACGCTGGTCGGCAAGCGCAACGGCATGGGCGACGTCAACGCCGCGCGCGCTCAGATGCGCGAGAAGCGAGCGCCCGTTCTCGTCGTTTCCGACGGCGGTCACAAAACCGGTGGTCGTGCCAAGCAAAGCGAGGTTTTCCGCAACGTTGCGCGCCACGCCGCCGTAGCTGCGCATGCCCTCCACCGGGTTGGAGGTGCCGGCGATCAGGGGCGTGCGGGCGAGATATTTGCGGTCGATCACCGCGCCGCCGATAACCAGGACGCGGCCCTCCGGCGGCAGGACATAGCCCCGGCCGAGAATATGACCGCGCTCCGTCAGCCGCATGATATGCGCCGCCACGGCCGATCGTGAAATGCCGAGCCGCTCGGCCATGGCCTGCTGGCCGGCGAAGGGGTCCTCGCGGATGAGGCGAAGAAGCGCGCTTTCGAGAGGACTGAGTTCCGGCATGAGAGTGCCCTGCTTGGATAATGACGCCCGTATATAACAAAAGTTACCATCAAAACAACTGTTATATGCCATTCTCCGTCGATCGGGTGCTGTCCGGCGTCCGCCCGGACAACCCTCCGCTCCTGCCGTCCGTCATTTTGAGGCGCCCGGCAAATCGGCCGTTTTTTACCAAAGTTTAGCCTCCGAATGCCTTTTTTCCCCGGCATCGCAGTGCTATAGCCCTCGGGACTTCTTGCAACAAAAGGGCGTTTTCGACGGCGCCCGCTAGACGAGGATGGATAATGACGAAGATCAAGGTGGCAAATCCGGTTGTCGATCTCGACGGCGATGAAATGACCCGCATCATCTGGCAGTTCATCAAGGAAAAGCTGATTTTCCCGTATCTCGACCTGCCGATCGAATATTACGACCTTTCGGTCGAAAACCGCGACGCCACCGACGACCAGGTTACCGTGGACGCCGCCAACGCCATCAAGAAGCACGGCGTCGGCATCAAGTGCGCGACCATCACGCCCGACGAAGCCCGCGTCGAGGAATTCGGCCTGAAGAAGATGTGGCGTTCGCCCAACGGCACGATCCGCAACATTCTCGGCGGCGTGATCTTCCGCGAGCCGATCATCATGCAGAACGTGCCGCGCCTGGTTCCCGGCTGGACCCAGCCGATCATCGTCGGCCGTCACGCCTTCGGCGACCAGTACCGCGCCACCGACTTCAGGTTCCCCGGCAAGGGCAAGCTTTCGATCAAGTTCGTCGGCGAGGACGGCCAGGAGATCGAACACGAAGTCTTCGACGCCCCCTCCTCCGGCGTTGCCATGGCGATGTATAATCTCGACGACTCGATCCGCGACTTTGCCCGCGCCTCGCTGAACTACGCGCTGATGCGCGGCGTTCCCTGCTACCTGTCCACCAAGAACACGATCCTGAAAGCCTATGACGGCCGCTTCAAGGACCTGTTCCAGGAGATCTACGAAGCCGAGTTCAAGGATCAGTTCGAGGCCAAGAAGATCTGGTACGAACACCGCCTGATCGATGACATGGTCGCGGCCGCTTTGAAGTGGTCCGGCGGTTACGTCTGGGCCTGCAAGAACTATGACGGCGACGTCCAGTCCGACATCGTCGCCCAGGGCTTCGGCTCGCTCGGCCTGATGACCTCGGTTCTGATGACGCCGGACGGCAAGACGGTCGAAGCCGAAGCCGCCCACGGCACGGTGACCCGTCACTACCGCCAGCATCAGAAGGGTCAGGAGACCTCGACCAACTCGATCGCCTCGATCTTCGCCTGGACGCGCGGCCTTGCCCATCGCGGCAAGCTCGACGGCAACGAAGAGCTGACCAACTTCGCCCACACGCTGGAAAAGGTCTGCATCGACACGGTCGAAAGCGGCCACATGACCAAGGATCTGGCGCTGCTCATCGGCCCCGACCAGCCATGGCTCTCGACCACCGCCTTCCTCGACAAGATCGACGAGAACCTCAAGAAGGCCATGGCCGCCTGAGGCGATTGCCTATAGATTCCATGAAACCCGGCCTTCGCGCCGGGTTTTTTGTTTGCGACGACCCGTCTGTCTTCGCGCTTCCGCCGCTCTGACGCTTCCTGGTCTTTTGATGAACCAAAGTCGAGCGCGCCGGCGCGCGGAAATGCCTTCACACGCTTTCGGTTTTGGATAACAATACCGGATGTGAGCCGCTGAGGAGATCCGTTCGGGCATCGGGAAGGTGCCGCGCGGAAGCGGGAGGAGATAGCGATGGCTTATGGTTCAAGGCCGGCGGCAAGCCGCGCCCATGCCGATATCGTGACCGCGACGGCGCTTTCCGCAAACGGTCCGGCGCGCTCGTCCGTCGCCGCGTCCTGGTGGCGCTCGCTGGTTCAGCACGGCCTCGACCCCGCAGGCGCCAGACCCCGCCGCGCCGAAACGCTCAGCGGACCGGAACTGAAGCAGCGGATGGAAAATTCCGATCTTCTGATGCATGTGGCGCGCGCCAAGCTCGATCATCTCTACAAATGCGTCTCGCTTTCCGCCTGCGGCGTGTTCCTCAGCGATGCCGATGGCGTGGTTCTCGATGCGCGCTGGCGCAGCGGCGACCAGTCGAGTTTCGAGAGCTGGGGTCTCAAGCCCGGCCGAAGCTGGTCGGAGGCGGCCGTCGGCACCAATGGCATCGGGACCTGCCTCGCCGAGGAACGGCCGCTCATCATTCATCGCGACGAGCACTTTCTCGACCGCAACATCTCAATGAGCTGCATCGACGCCCCGATCTACGGCGCGGATGGCCAATTGATCGGCGCGCTCGACATTTCGTCCGCCCGCAGCGACCAGACAGCGGCCGCCAACCAGATGATCGCGGCCCTGGTGCGCGAGACCGCGCGCAAGATCGAGGCGGATTGCTTCCGCCACGGGCACAGCGGGGAGCGGGTGATCCTCGTCGATGACAGCGAGGAAGGCGGGACCGCCGGCGGGGCCGCGATTGCGCTCCTGGCCGTTGACGAAAACGATCTCGTGATCGGCGCCACGCGCGCAGCGCGGCTGGCGCTGGGCCTTGCCCCTTCCGGTGCGTTCGCGCCCGTCCCCGCCGACGACCTGCTGGCGGTCGGCGCTTCGCAAACCGGACTTGCCTCTGCCGAGCGCACCGCCATCCTCAAGGCGCTCGCCCGCCAGCATGGCAATGCGAGCCGCGCCGCCGAGGAGCTGGGGATCGGGCGCGCCACGCTCTACCGCCGCATGAAGCGGCTCGGCCTCTCCTCCCGTTGCTGAACGGCGGAACCGCGCCGCAGCGCAATGATCCGCCGCAAACGCCGCGCGCCCTCGCCGTTTTGGCTCCCGGACTGTCTCAGTAGCGAGACAGTCTTCGGCTCCCGCCGGTTTGACAATGATGACAAATATCAATCATGCGCCGACATTGAGCTCCTCGACAGTGTTCAGGATGATTTCTGGGAGGAAACGCAATGAACGAGATGACCAAACCCGAAGGGCTTTTGAAATCCCCTTTCAAGGACCGCTATGACAACTTCATCGGCGGCAAGTTCGTCGCGCCGAAGAACGGCCGCTATTTCACCAATACCACGCCGATCACCGGGGCCGCGATCAACGAGATCGCCCGTTCCGACGCCGCCGATATCGAGCTCGCGCTGGATGCGGCCCATGCCGCCAAGGCGAAATGGGGTTCGACTTCGCCGGCCGAACGCGCCCGCGCGCTGCTGAAGATCGCGGATGTGATCGAGGCCAACCTTGCCCTGATCGCCACCTGCGAGACCTGGGACAATGGCAAGCCGATCCGCGAAACGATGAATGCCGACATTCCGCTCGCCGCCGACCACTTCCGCTACTTCGCCTCGGCGCTCCGCGCGCAGGAAGGTTCGATGAGCGAGATTGACGACGACACGATTGCATACCATTTCCATGAACCGCTCGGCGTGGTGGGCCAGATCATTCCCTGGAACTTCCCGATCCTGATGGCCGCCTGGAAACTTGCGCCGGCGATTGCCGCCGGCAATTGCGTGGTGCTGAAGCCGGCCGAACAGACGCCGGCTTCGATCCTGGTGCTGGCCGAACTGATCGCCGACATCCTGCCGCCCGGCGTGCTCAACATCGTCAACGGCTTCGGCCTTGAAGCCGGCAAACCGCTGGCGCAGAGCTCGCGCATCGCCAAGATCGCCTTTACCGGCGAGACCACCACCGGCCGCCTGATCATGCAGTACGCCACCGAGAACCTCATTCCGGTGACGCTGGAGCTTGGCGGCAAGTCGCCCAACATCTTCTTCAAGGATGTGATGCGCGAGGATGACGGCTTCCTCGACAAGGCGGTCGAAGGCTTCGTGTTCTTCGCGCTCAACCAGGGCGAAGTCTGCACCTGCCCGTCCCGCGCCCTGATCCAGGAAGACATTTACGAGGCCTTCATGGAGCGCGCCATCGCCCGCACCAAGGCGATCATCCAGGGCGACCCCCGCGTCGACAACACCATGATTGGCGCGCAGGCATCGAGCGAGCAGAAGGAAAAGATCCTGAGCTATTTCGATATCGGCCGTCAGGAAGGCGCGGAAGTCCTGCTGGGCGGCAAGGCGGCCGATCTCGGCGGCGAGCTTTCGGGCGGCTACTATATCGAACCGACCATCCTCAAGGGGCACAACAAGATGCGCGTGTTCCAGGAGGAAATCTTCGGGCCCGTCGTTTCCGTCACCACCTTCAAGGACGAGGCGGAAGCGCTCGAAATCGCGAATGACACGCTTTACGGGCTTGGCGCCGGCGTTTGGTCGCGCGATGCCAACACCTGCTACCGCTTCGGCCGCCACATTCAGGCCGGACGCGTCTGGGTCAACAACTACCACGCCTATCCGGCGCATGCGGCCTTCGGCGGCTACAAGCAGTCCGGCATCGGCCGCGAGACCCACAAGATGATGCTCGACCACTACCAGCAGACCAAGAACCTGCTGGTCAGCTACTCGACCGAAAAGGTCGGCTTCTTCTGAGGCCAGGGGAATCCTCCCGGGTGGCGGGCGGAGCTTCGGCTTCGCCCGTTCGCTTTCGGTTCAACAACGAGACGGATATGGAAAAGCCTGACATCCACTGCGTCACCGATGCCGACCTGCCTGCCGGCGCCGAAAAGGGCAGCCGCGTCACCGCCACGCTTGCGGCGCGGGAACTGATCCGCGAGATCAAGGCCGACCACGGCGAGATCATGTTCCACCAGTCCGGCGGTTGCTGCGACGGCTCGTCGCCGATGTGCTACCCGAAAGCCGAATTTCACCTCGGCAGCGGCGATGTTCTGCTCGGCGAGGTCGAAGGCGCGGAAGTCTGGATATCTGGCCCGCAGTTTCAGGCCTGGAAACACACCCAGTTGATCCTCGACGTGGTGCCCGGCCGCGGCGGCATGTTCAGCCTCGACAACGGTCGCGAGAAGCGATTTCTGACCCGGTCCCGCGTTCTGAGCGATGAGGAACGGTTTGCGCTGGGAGAACACGACGACCGCAGCGGCGCTTGAAACCAGGCGGTCCGCCCACCGGCTGTCCGGCCGTTCCCTGGCTCTGTCCGCCCCTCCCCTCCAGACGGCGGAACGGCATTTATGCCTTGCCTTTCCGCGGCGGATGAGCAAGAACATAAAAAGAACACCGGGAGACACTCATGAGCAGAATTACCTTGTATACCAACCCGCTTTCGCGCGGTCGGATCGCACGCTGGATGCTGGAAGAGACCGGAGCAGAATACGAAACCCGCATTCTGACCTATAATGGCACGATGAAGGAACCGGAATATCTTGCGATCAACGCGATGGGAAAGGTGCCGACGATTGTTCATGATGGCAAGGTGGTGACGGAATGCGCCGCGATCTGCGCCTATCTTGCCGATGCCTTTCCCGAGGCAGGGCTCGCGCCGCCGCCCGCCGACCGCGCCTCCTACTACCGCTGGCTGTTCTTCGCGGCAGGTCCGCTCGAGGCTGCGGTGGTCAACCGGACCTTCGGGTTCGAGGTGCCGCCCGAGCGCGAACGCGCCGTCGGCTACGGCAATTTCGAGCACGTGATGGACGCGCTCGACCAATGGCTTTCGGAAAACCCGTTTATCGCCGGTGACAGCTTCACCGCAGCCGATGTCTATGTCGGCGCGCAGATCAATTGGGGGATGCAATTCGGCACGGTCGACAAACGGGCGTCTTTCGCGGCCTATGCCGAGCGTATATCCACCCGCCCGGCCTTCATCCGCGCCACCGGGCTGGATGACGCGGCGGCGGCGGAGATGGCGTAGCGGTAGATCCGGGCTGCGACCTTTAAGCGCGCACCCGCGCGTCTGCCGTCTTCCGTCTTGCCGCTTCATCCATTCGGGCATAAGCCGGAAGCGCAGGAGACGGATGCAGGGGATGCCCGATGGATGATCTGCACTTCTATACCAACCCGCAGTCGCGTGGTTGCATCATTCGCTGGATGCTCGAGGAAATCGGCGTCTCCTACGAGACACATGTGCTGGCCTATGGCGGCGCGATGAAGACGGCAGACTACCTTGCGGTAAACCGCATGGGGAAGGTGCCGACCATTCGCCATGGCCAGGCTGTCGTCACAGAAGTCGCCGCAATCTGCACCTACCTGGCCGAAACCTTTCCCGAAGCCGGCCTCGGGCCAACCCGGGGCGAAAAGGCCGACTATTATCGCTGGATGTTCTTCGCCGCCGGTCCGCTCGAAGAACTCGTCACCAACCACGAGATGGGCTTCGAGGTTCCGCAGAAGCGCCAGGGCATGATGGGCTATGGTCGGGCTGAAGATGTGACCGCGACACTGGAACAGGCATTGCTCGACAGACACTATGTCTGTGGCGACCATTTCCGCGCCGTCGACATCTATTTCAGCTCGCAGCTGATATGGTGCTTCAATTCCGGCGCTATCGAGAAACGCCCGGTCTTCGAGGCCTATGCCGATCGCGTTTCGGACCGCCCGGCGCTGAAGCGGGCCACCCGCCTTGACGAGGAGGCGCTGGCCAAGATGAAGGCCGGCGCAGCCTGAGACCCTTGGGCCTCAGGCAATGCCGGCCCGATCCTCAGGCCGCCGCATCATCCACGCCGCTGCCGTCATTCCCCGGGATATAGTTGAGCACCGGCCCAAGCCAGCGTTCGACCTCCTCCACCTCCATGCCCTTGCGGGCCGCATAATCCTCGACCTGGTCGCGCTCGACCTTGGCAACGCCGAAATAATAGCTGTCGGGATGGCCGATATAGATGCCGGACACCGACGAGCCCGGCCACATGGCATAGCTTTCGGTCAGTTTCACGCCGGTCGCCTTCTCGGCGTCGAGCAACTCGAAGAGCGTGCGCTTCTCGGTATGGTCGGGCTGCGCCGGGTAGCCGGGGGCCGGTCGGATGCCGCCATAGGGCTCGCCGATCAGTTCGGCATTGGTGAAGTTCTCGTCCGGCGCATAGCCCCAGAATTCACGGCGCACGCGCTCATGCATCCGCTCGGCGAAGGCCTCGGCAAACCGGTCGGCAAGCGCCTTGACCATGATCGAGGAGTAATCGTCATTGGCTCGCTCGAAGCGTTCGGCGATCGAGATCTCCTCAAAGCCGGCCGTGACGACAAAGCCGCCGACATAGTCCTGTTTGCCGCTTTCGACCGGAGCGACGAAATCGGAAAGCGCCACGTTCGGCCGGTCGCCGCGCTTGGAAAGCTGCTGGCGCAGCGTGAAGAAGGTCGCCAGTTCCTGGTCGCGGCTCTCGTCCTTGTAGAGGCGGATATCGTCGCCGACGGCATTGGCAGGCCAGAAGCCGATGACCGCGCGCGGGCGGAACCATTTTTCCTCGATGATCTTCTTCAGCATCGCCTGCGCATCGGCGTAGAGCTGGCGCGCGGTTTCGCCCTGCTTCTCGTCTTCCAGAATGTTCGGAAAGCGACCCTTCAGTTCCCATGTCTGGAAGAACGGCGTCCAGTCGATATAGCGGGAAAGCTCCTCGAGGTCATAGTCGTCGAACACCTTGGCACCCAAAAATGACGGCGCGTGCGGCGCATACCCGTTCCAGTCGACCTTCACATGGTTGGCGCGCGCGGCGGCCAGCGGCAGGCGGTTCTTCTGCGCCTCGGCGCGGCGGTGGCTCTCGGCGACCTTGGCATATTCCTCCTGAATGCCGGCGATATAGCCGTCCTTCAGGTCCGGCGAAAGGAGGTTGTTGACCACGCCCACGGCGCGGCTCGCATCCGTCACGTAGATCGCCTGCCCTTTCTCGTAGGCCGGATGGATCTTGACGGCCGTATGGGTGCGGCTGGTGGTCGCGCCGCCGATCAGCAGCGGAATGTCGAAGCCCTGACGCTCCATTTCGGAAGCCACATGCACCATCTCGTCGAGTGACGGCGTGATCAGGCCGGACAGCCCGATGATATCGGCCCTGTGCTCCTTCGCCGCGGCGAGAATCTTTTCCGCCGGCACCATCACGCCGAGGTCGATGATCTCGTAATTGTTGCAGGCAAGAACGACGCCGACGATGTTCTTGCCGATGTCGTGCACATCGCCCTTCACCGTCGCCATGATCACCTTGCCGTTGGACTGGCCCTCTTCCGCACCGCTCAGGCGCTTTTCCTCTTCCATATAGGGCAGCAGCACGGCAACGCCCTGCTTCATCACGCGCGCGGATTTCACCACCTGCGGCAGGAACATCTTGCCCGCGCCGAACAGGTCGCCGACGACATTCATGCCGGCCATCAGCGGACCTTCGATGACGTGCAGCGGACGCTCGGCGGCCTGCCGCGCCTCTTCCACATCCGCCTCGACATATTCGGTAATGCCGTTGACGAGCGCGTGCTCCAGCCGTTTCTCGACCGGCCATTCGCGCCAGGCAAGATCCTGCTTGCGCTCCTCGGACTTGCCGGTTCCGCGATAGCGCTCGGCAATGTCGAGCAGCCGCTCGGTCGCGTCAGAGCGACGGTTGAGAACCACATCCTCGCAGGCCTCGCGCAGTTCCGGATCGATGGTCTCGTAGACGATCAGCTGACCGGCATTGACGATGCCCATATCCATGCCCGCCTGAATGGCGTGGTAGAGAAAGACCGCGTGCATCGCCTGGCGCACCGGCTCGTTGCCGCGGAAGGAGAAGGACAGGTTCGAGACGCCGCCCGAGACATGCGCGCAAGGCAGGTTCTTGCGGATTGCCCGCGTCGCCTCGATGAAATCGACGCCGTAATTGTCGTGTTCCTCGATCCCGGTCGCAACTGCGAAGATGTTCGGGTCAAAGATAATGTCTTCCGGCGGGAACCCGACCTTTTCGGTCAGGATCCTGTAGGCCCGCGAACAGATCTCGACCTTGCGCTCGAACGTGTCGGCCTGGCCCTTCTCGTCAAAGGCCATGACGACGGTGGCGGCGCCATAGTCGCGGATCAGCTGTGCCCGTTCGATGAACTGTTCCTCGCCTTCCTTCAGCGAGATCGAGTTGACCAGCGACTTGCCCTGCGCGCATTTCAGCCCGGCCTCGATGATCTCCCACTTGGAGGAGTCGATCATCAGCGGCACGCGGGCAATATCCGGTTCGGCGGCGATCAGGTTCAGGTACTCGACCATCGCCCGTTCCGAATCGATCAGCCCCTCGTCCATATTGATGTCGATGATCTGCGCGCCGGCTTCCACCTGGTCGCGGGCGACGTCGAGCGCGGCCGCGTAGTCGGCATTGGTGATCAGCTTGCGGAACTTCGCCGAGCCGGTGACATTGGTGCGTTCGCCGACATTGACGAAGGGAATGTCCTTTGTCAGGTGAAACGGTTCAAGACCCGAAAGCGACAGAACCGGCCTGTGTTCCGGCACCTCGCGCGGCGCGAAATTGGAGGCGACAGCGGCGATCGCGGCGATATGCTCGGGCGTCGAACCGCAGCAGCCGCCGAGGATGTTGACAAGCCCCTGCTGGGCAAAGGGGCGGATCAGCCCGGCCATTTCCTCCGGATCCTGATCATACTGGCCGAACTCGTTCGGCAGGCCGGCATTGGGATAGGCGCAGGTAAAGGTGTCGGCAACGCCCGACAGCTCCTGCAGGTGCGGCAGCATCGCGTCCGCCCCGAGCGCGCAGTTGAGGCCGATCGTGAACGGATCGGCATGCGACAGCGAATTCCAGAAGGCGGTCGGCGTCTGACCGGAGAGCGTGCGGCCGGAAAGGTCGGTGATCGTGCCGGAGATCATCAGCGGCAGTTCGATCCCCTTGGCGCGAAACGCCTGGCGCGCGGCGAAGACGGCGGCCTTGGCATTCAGCGTATCGAAGATGGTCTCGATCAGGATCAGGTCCGATCCGCCGTCGATCAACCCCTCGATCTGCTCGCGGTAGGCATCGCGTAATTGATCAAAGGAAACAGCGCGATAGCCCGGATTGTTCACGTCCGGCGAGATCGAAGCGGTACGGTTGGTCGGACCGACGGCGCCGGCGACAAAGCGGCGGCGGCCATCCTCCTGCTCGGCCCGGATCGCGGCACGGCGGGCAAGGCGCGCGCCGTCGCGGTTCAACTCGTAGACCATCTCCTCCATCTGATAATCGGCCTGGGCGATGCGCGTGCTGGAAAAGGTGTTGGTCTCCAGAATATCCGCGCCGGCGATGGCGTATTCGTAGTGGATATCCTCAAGCGCCTTCGGCTGACTCAGAATCAGAAGGTCGTTATTGCCCTGCTGGTGGCAGGCGCAGCCGATGAAGCGGTCGCCGCGGAAATGGTCCTCGTCGAAGCCCAACCCCTGGATCTGGGTCCCCATCGCGCCGTCGAGGATGAGGATGCGCTCGCGCGCGGCCTTTTCCAGGGCAGCGCGGATTTCCTTGCCGCTGCGCCGCGGCGCCTCTTCTCCGAACAGTTCGTCAAGCATGAGCCATCTCCAGTTTCCGAGGCCATGAATTCACATAAAGATATCTTTATGTCAACATGTCGATAGCGCCGGTTTTGCCTCCCGCGACCGTTCGAAGGGGATTGTCCGCCTGCGGGCGACGTTTTCCGGCATTCTTTGCGCATGATCAAGCGGGATGCAAATCGGAATTGAGATGCTATCCTGCGCGCTATATAAACTAATCAACTGACTGAACGGAACATGCGCGGCCATTTCGGATGCCTCATCCGACAGTAGCGATCAACATTTCCCGCGCGCCGGCGCAGCGCGCGGTTGCATCAAAGGGAGGGTTACCCATGAAACCGAAGATCAACACGCTTGTCGCCCCGCCGCGCTGGATCAACAGGCCCTATCACCGCGAATGGCTCTGGAAGCAGGCCAACGACCTTTTCGACTATTTCCAGTACCGCTCGGTCAACCCGAAGGGCGGCTTTTTCGAGTTTGACAAGGACGGCAAGCCCATGGGCGGCGACAATCCCGTGCGCGGCATCCACACGACCGCGCGCATGGTCCACTGCATGGCCATCGGCCATCTTCTCGGGCGGCCCGGCTGCGACGATCTGATGGACCACGGCATGCACTATCTGTGGGAGAACCACCGCGACAAGCAACGCGGCGGCTATTTCTGGCAGATCAATGAGGACGGCCCGCTCGGCGAACCGACGAAACAGGCTTACGGTCACGCTTTCGTTCTGCTTGCGGCCTCATCCGCCAAATTCGCCGGTCATCCGCTCGCCGACGCCATGATCGCGGACGTCACCGAGATCATCAACAAGCATTTCTGGGAGGAAAAGCACGGCGCGGTCGCCGAGGAGTTCGAAACGGACTGGACGCCGGTGCCCGGCTATCGCGGCCAGAACTGCAACATGCACATGACCGAGGCGCTGATGGAGGCCTATGAGGTCACCGGCGATATCGAATATCTGACCAAGGCCAAGCGCATCGCCGAGTTGATCATCCACAAGCATGCCCGCGAATGCGGCTTCCGCGTCGCCGAACATTTCACCGAGGACTGGAAGGTCGACCACGACTACTCCGGCAATGAGATGTTCCGCCCGTCCGGCACCACGCCCGGCCACTGGCTGGAATGGACCCGCCTCATGCTGCAGCTTCACACACTCACCGGCCGCTCGCACAGCTGGATGCCGAAGGCCGCGCACGAGCTCTTCGTCTCCGCCTTCAAGCTTGGCTGGGATTATGAAAAGCGCGGCATGTTCTACACGCTCGATTGGGACAACAAGCCGAAGAACCGGGCCAAGCTCTGGTGGCCCCATTGCGAGGGCATCGGCGCCACGCATTTCCTGACCTCCCATTTCGGCCAGGACATGCACATGTATGCCTATCGCAAACAGTGGAGCTTCGTCGCCAATCATCTGATCGACCATGAGAATGGCGGCTGGCACGAGGAGCTTTCGGAAGACCTCGTGCCGCAGACAACGCTTTTCCCCGGAAAAAGCGACATCTACCACGCCCTGCAGGCCTGCCTCATTCCGCTCTACCCGGCGCTCGGCAGCCTGCCGGAAGTCATTTTCCGCGAAGTCAAACACTGAACTTTCACGCCATTCAATCGGGTGAAAACATTGCGGGCCTTCGGGGCCCGCTTTATATAGGTGCGCGAGACAACCGCCCCTCCGAGCGACAGGACAGTAAAATGGCAGCGAAGATCTTCATCGACGGCGAACACGGCACGACTGGGCTGCAGATCCGCACCCGCATGGCTGAACGCCGCGACGTCGAGCTCCTCTCCATCCCGCATGAGGAACGGCGCAATCCAAAAATGCGCGAGGACCTCATCAACAGCGCCGACATCGCTATCCTGTGCCTGCCCGACGACGCCTCGCGCGAAGCCGTCGGCATGCTCGCCGGAAACAACAGCGTGCGCGTCATCGACACATCGACGGCCTATCGCGTAAACCCGGACTGGGCCTACGGCTTCGCCGAGATGGACAAGGACCAGGCCGAACGCATCCGCTCCGCCCGCCATGTCGCCAATCCCGGCTGCTACCCGACCGGCGCGATCGGCCTCATCCGGCCGCTGCGGGCCGCCGGCGTCATTCCGGACAGCTATCCGGTCACGATCAACGCGGTCTCCGGCTACACCGGCGGCGGCAAGAACCTGATTGCCCAGATGGAGGACGAAAGCCGCGACGACCACATCGACGCGCCGCATTTCCTTTATGGCCTCAACCTGGCGCACAAGCATGTGCCGGAAATGACCACGCACGGCCTTCTGCCGCGCGCGCCGATCTTCTCGCCGTCCGTCGGCCGGTTCCCGCAGGGCATGGTGGTTCAGGTGCCGCTTTATCTCGAGGCGCTTGAAGGCGACCACAGTCAGGAGAGCATCCACGCGCTTCTGGCCGAATACTATGCTGGCCAGGACATCGTTCGCGTCGTGCCGCTTGCCGAAAGCGGCTCTATCGCCCGGCTCAATGCCGAGGAACTGGCCGGCCAGGACATCATGAAGATCTACGTCTTCGGCGGCGGCGCCCATGTCAATCTGGTCGCACAGCTCGACAATCTCGGCAAGGGCGCATCGGGCGCCGCAGTGCAGAACATGGACCTGATGCTGTCGGCCTGATCTGTGAACAATCCGTCGACCGGTTGGCCCGTCGCGACCGGTCGAGAGCCTCGCTATATTGGGTGAAAGCAATCAGCGGAGGTTCTTCCGATGTCTACGCAATCACGCCTTCCCGTCTTTTTCATCCCCCATGGCGGCGGGCCATGGCCGTTCATGCACGGACCGGAAGGCGTTCTGCCGGCCGCCGATCCCTGGAAGGAACTGGAAACCTATCTCAGGAGCTTCGATGAGGCGCTCGGCCGCCGTCCGAAGGCGGTTCTCGTGATCTCGGCCCACTGGGAAAAGGTCGACAGGCTCACCGTTTCGACCGCGGCCCATCCGGGCATGCTGTTCGATTATTACGGCTTCCCCCCGCACACCTATGAGCTTGATTATCCTGCCCCCGGAGCGCCGGAGGTGGCCGAACATGTGCGCGCCGTTCTGTCTTCTGCCGGCATCGACACGGCGACGGATTCCGAGCGTGGATTCGACCATGGCGTCTTCATCCCGTTCATGATGATGTACCCCGAGGCCGACGTGCCGATCGTGATGATGTCGCTCGATCCGGATCTTTCGGCCGAGACCCATTTCAGGATCGGCGAGGCGCTGCAGGGGTTGCGCGACGAAGACATCCTGATCGTCGCCTCGGGCCTTTCCTACCACAACATGCGCATGTTCTACCGCAAGGATGAGGCGCATGCGGCGGCGGCAACCCGGTTCGACGACTGGCTGAAGGACGCGCTTTCGATCGAGGCGCCCGCGGAGCGCGCGGCCCGGCTCGCCACATGGACGCAGAACCCCGATGCGCTGGAATGCCACGTGCCCGACCACGACCACCTCGTGCCGGTTTTCGTTGCGGCCGGCGCCGCCGGCGAGGACGCCGGCGATCAGGTTTTTCACGGCAATTTCCGCGGCAAGCCGTACTCGGCCTATCGCTTCGGCTAGAGCATTTCGCAGTCAGATGGAACCATCTGACGTTAAGCGAAAATGCGTCAAAACAAATAGATAGAGCGGTTGCGCGTTTCCAAGAAAGGCGGAACCGCTCTTGCCCCTCTCAGATCTCTTCGATGAGAGGCCTGCGATAGCCGCGCAGATGGCCGGTGACGAGAATCAGCACGATGATCGCGCCGGCCTGATGCGACAGCGCCAGCCACAGCGGCATCTGCAGCACCAGCGTGAAGATGCCGAGCGCCGCCTGAAGGAGGATGACGATCAGGATCGTCAGCGCGCCGCGCGCATGCTGGGAGAGCTCCAGGTCAAGCCCGCGCGCCACCGCGCCGCGCCACTCCGCCACATAATGCAGAAGCGTCAGCAACAGCAGGACATAGCCGCCCATGCGGTGGGTGAACTGCACGGTCTTCGGGTTCTCGAAAAAGTTGAGCCAGGCCGGTTGATGCAACAGCAGGTCCTGCGGCACGATCGCGCCATCCATCAGCGGCCAGGTATTGTAGGAAAGCCCGGCATCAAGCCCGGCGACAAGCGCGCCGAGATAGATCTGGATGAAGGCCGCGAACAGAAGCACGATCGCAAACCCGTGCGAAGCGCGCGTCGGCGGGTCTTCATGGCGGCGGGGCTTCAGCCCCCTCGCAATGTAGACGCAGGCCGCGATGATCAGACAGGCCATGACCAGGTGAACGGCCAGGCGGTACTGGCTGACATCGGTGCGTTCCGTCAGGCCCGAGGACACCATCCACCAGCCGATGAAGCCCTGCAATCCGCCGAGCGCCAGCACGCCGGTGAGCGGCCATCCCAGCCCCTTCGGCAGACGCTTCGACATCCAGAAGAACAGAAGCGGCAGCGCGAAGATCAGCCCGACCGCCCGCGCCAGCAGGCGGTGGCTCCATTCCCACCAGAAGATGTTCTGGAATTCGGCAAGCGACATGCCCTTGTTCAGGAGCTGGTATTCGGGAATCCGCTTGTAAAGTTCGAACTCCTCCTGCCATTCGGCGAGGCTCAAGGGCGGAATGATGCCGTGGATCGGCTTCCACTCGGTGATCGACAGGCCAGATTGCGTCAGCCGGGTCGCGCCGCCGACCAGCACCAGACAGAACAGCGTCAGAACGACGAAATAAAGCCAGCCCCGCACGAGCGCGGCGTTGAAACGCTGTTCGCTCTCGGTAAGGGCGGGGGAAGTTGCGTTTGCCATCGGCCTTTCTCCAGTCACACCGGCTCCGCCGTCATCATCCATGTGCATGAACCGACGGTTCGCGTCGGCCGGGCTTCACACACGCCGATCAACGGCATAGTCTCACATCACTTCATAAGGGGGGAATTGCGACCGTGCCAGTCAGATTGCGTAAATTTATCGGGACGATCCTCATCGTCACACTGGTGATTGTCTATGCCCTGACGGCCACGACCCTGGCAACGGTGGTGCTCGACGGACGATCCGCCTGGGCCGCCCTTCTCTATTTCTTCCTGACCGGTCTTCTCTGGATCATTCCCGCCATGTTCATCATCAAATGGATGGCCGGCCCGCCGGCCAAACGGCGCTGATTTGCGTTCACGACGATTTTTCGACGGCGCGTGGAACCGCCGAGGATTTTCCACATTGGAAATGGTATAGATCGTCAACAGAGACAACGCTCGCCGAAGGCATCACGACCATGATCACATCGCAACAAATCCGCGCCGCCCGCGCCCTGCTCGGGCTTTCGCAAGATGAGGCTGCGGCGCTCGCCGGAGTGGACCGCGAGGCGCTTGGGCGGGCAGAGGCCGAGGCGGGCGAGCGCGACTTCGCCGTTGCCGATGCGCTTGAGAAGGCTTTCGGAAAGAAGGGAATCGCCTTCATCGAGGATGGCGAGAACGGCGGCGGCCCCGGGGTCCGCCTCACCCACTCCGTCGATCCCTGCGACGGCATTCGACCGGAAGATCTCAACGCGACGAATGACGACTGACACACGCTCGGCTTTCATAGGTCCGGGCGGGTGATCAGGCCTTTTTCTGCCATCGCCCGCCCTCGCCCTGCTGCCAGTAGGTCAGGCTGTGGTCGCCCTGACGCAGCGCCTTCCACTGGGCGCGGGCCCGGGTCAGCTCGTCGCCGTCATGGCCGTCGAACATCACCACCACGCGGCTGTAGTCCCCGACATCACGTACCTCCGCCCCCTCGACAAAGAAGCGGATATCGGCCCGGTTCGCGTTGTTGCCCGCTGTCGTCAGCAGCACCGGCTGGGCTTCGCTGTTGTCTTCCGCGTCAGTCCCGTGCGGAATGAAACTGTCGGCGCGAAAGGTCCACAAAATGCCGTCGAGCCGGTCGCGCTCCGCCTCGCTCGCCGTCTGGATCGCGACCCGCCAGCCGCGCTCCAGGCTTTTCTCGACGAGGGGCGGCAAGGCGGCTTCGCGCAGGGATTCCGTCAGATGATAAAACAGGATCTCCGTCACCGGGCAGCCCTCCGCACTCAGCCGCGCGTCTCGTAATGGCTGCGGACCAGTTCGTCGAGCAGGCGAACGCCGAAGCCGGAGGCCCAGCCGCGGTTAATCTCGCTCTTCGGCGCGCCCATGGCCGTTCCGGCGATGTCGAGATGCGCCCATGGCGTCTCGCCGACGAAGCGCTTCAGGAACTGCGCCGCCGTGATCGAGCCGGCATAGCGCGAGCCACCGGTGTTGCGCATATCCGCGAACCGGCTGTCGACCATGCGGTCATATTCCTCGCCGAGCGGCAGGCGCCAGATTTTTTCGTCCGTCGTATCCGCCGCCTTCGCCAGTTCGGCGCTGAGCCCGTCGTCATTGGAAAACAGCCCGGCACGGTGGGCGCCGAGCGCCACCATCACGGCGCCGGTCAGCGTTGCCAGATCGATCATGAAGCGCGGCTTGAAGCGCTCGTTGCAGTAATAGAGCGCATCGGCCAGCACCAGACGGCCCTCGGCATCCGTGTTGATCACCTCGATCGTCTGCCCGGACATCGACGTGACGATATCGCCGGGGCGCTGGGCATTGCCGTCCGGCATGTTTTCGACGAGGCCGAGGATGCCGACGGCGTTGACCTTGGCCTTGCGCGCGGCCAGCGTGTGCATCAGGCCGATGACGGCGGCCGCGCCGCCCATGTCGCCCTTCATGTCCTCCATCGAGGCCGCCGGCTTGATCGAGATGCCGCCGGTGTCGAAGACGACGCCCTTGCCGACAAAGGCGATCGGACGCTCGTCGGTTTCGCCGCCATTCCACTCGATGACCGCGAGAAAAGGCGGGCGCACGGAGCCCTGGGCAACGCCCAGCAGCGCGCCCATGCCGAGCTCCCGCATCTTTGCCTCGTCCAGGAGTTCAACCCTGGCGCCCAGTGATTCGAGTTCCCTGGCCCTATCGGCAAATTCGCGGGGGCCGAGAATATTGGCCGGCAGATTGACCAGCTCGCGCGCCAGCAGCACGCCCTCGCCGACCGCGCGTTTCTCGGCAAAGGCCGCCTCGGCGGCCTCGGGCTCGGCGGTGACGACCTCGACGGCGATTTCCTTCGGCTCGTCATCCTCGTCCCGGTCGATGGTCTTGAACCGGTCAAAGTTGTAGCCGCCCAGCATCATGCCAAGCGCGAATTCGGCGATATGGCCGGTGAGCGCCGGAACCCCGCCGGCCTCCGCATAAACCACAAGCGCGCCGGTCTTGGGCGCGTGGCTCGCGGCCTTTCCGCCGGCCTTGAGGTAGGCGTTCGCGACAAGTCCGTCGGCCTTGCCGAGCCCGAGCACGATGATGCGCGCCGCTTCGCTGCCAGCAGGCGACACGAGGTCGAGCGCGGTTGCGGGCTTGGCCTTGAAGCCGGCGGTCGCGGCGGCCTTCCGGTAAAGCGAATCAATCCCGCCAAGCGCCTCGGAACCGGCCGGAGCGCCGCCCTCCGCGGCAAGCGTGATGACCGTCTTGTCAGTGATATCTGCCGTTTTCACAAAGGAAATCGAGAATTTCATAGTCAGTGCTCCGGTGTTTCGGGAATGCGCGTCGCAGTTTTGCCGTCAGGTTGTAGCAAAGGAAATCTACCCCTTGTTAACGCAACGGGTCGAGAACGGTTGACCCCGTCCTCATAACACTTAAAACCACCAAATAGGAAACGTCGTGCTTCATGCATGACGAACGAAACCGGATGACCCGCATTTGCCAAGTTCCAGACCGAAAAGATGGCTGACAGACTCATCCGGTCGCCTTGGCGACTTGCCGCCGCTCAAGGCGGCGTTCGTCATTCTGTTTGCCCTGTGGTGGCTGATCCTCCTGTTCTTCTATCTGTTCCCCGGGGTTGACATCGGCGCCTCGCGCTTCTTTTTCAGCCAGACGCATTGCGCCACCAGCACGCCGGCAGACGTGGTGTGCGGCAGTTTTCCGATCGCCCGCGACGCGGCGCTCGGCCTGCTGCGCGATCTGATCTTCTATCTGCCGATCGTCCTCGGCGTGGGCATTATCATCCGTTTGTTCATGGCCTGGTCGCACCATGGCGCGACCTATGACGCCCGCCTTGTCAAACGGCTGCTGGCGGGCCTCACCGCCCTCATTCTTGGCCCCGGCATCCTCGTCAATCTCATCCTCAAGGAGCATTCGCACCGGCCGCGGCCGCGCAACACCGATCTGTTCGGCGGCGATCTGAGCTTCGTGCCGGCCGGTGATTTTTCAGGCGCCTGCGGCTCGAACTGCTCCTTCATCTCCGGCGAAGCGGCGGGCGCAGGCTGGCTTTTCTGCTATGCCGTTTTTCTCGTGCCGGACCGGTTCAGGCTTCTCGTCTCGCCGCCGCTGATCGCGCTCGCCCTGGCCTCGCCCGCCATGCGGCTCGCCTATGGCGGCCACTATCTCTCAGACGTCATTCTCGCCTGGCTGGGATCGGTCGTCGTCTTCACAGGAACACTTTATTTTTTCACCAGAAAGGAAACGGCAAGCATTGCGTGAGCGGATTTCCCGCGCCCGACAGGCCTGAACCTGCATGAAGATACTGGAACGCTACATTCTGGCCCGCGTGGTCCGCCTGTTCCTGGCAACCCTGTTGCCGGTGCTGGCGATTCTGTGGCTGACGCAGGTGCTCGGCCGAATCAACCTCGTGACCGACAGCGGCCAGTCGATCCTCTCCTTCCTGACGCTCGCCACGCTGATATTGCCCACCGTCATCCCGACCGTGCTGCCCTTCGGCCTTGTCCTCGGCGCCGCCCAGACGCTGACGACGATGAACAATGATTCGGAGCTGGCCGTCATCGACGCCGCGGGCGCCCATCGTTCGATCATCTACCGGCCGATCCTGATCTTTGCCGTGGTTCTCTGTGCCTTCTCCTTCGTTCTCGACAATTACATCGAGCCGAAGTCGCGCGCCGAAGCGCGAACGCTGATCGCCTCAGTCTATGCCGACCTGCTGTCCACGGTGATCGAGGAAAAGACCTTCCGCGAAATCGAGGACGGGCTCTACATCCAGATATCGGAACGGCTTTCGGGCCGCGTGCTCAAGGGACTGTTCGTCGCCGACTACCGCGAAGCTGACAACTCGTACATCTATTATGCCCGCGAAGGCGCGGTCGACGAAAGCGGAAGCCAGCTGATCATGAAGAACGGCCAGGTCCAGCGCGAGGACGAGACCGGCAACGTCTCCATCGTCCAGTTCGACTCCTACAGTTTCGACCTGTCGGAACTGACCAGCGACCGCAGCCAGGCCTCGCGCAAGGCGACCGACCGCAGCCTGGGATTTCTGCTCAATCCCGATCCCGAAGACCCGGACTACAGGGCCAATCCCGGCGCCTACCGCGCCGAACTGACGCGGAGACTGACCGACTGGTCGCTGCCGCTGATCTACGCGATCTTCACCATCGTCATCGTCGGCGATGCGCGTTCGCACAGGGAGCGGCGCATCCCGCCCATGGCGACCGCCTTCGTGCTGACGCTGATTCTGCGGCTCATGTCACAATTTTCGACAAACCGCGCCGAAAGCGAGGCGCTGTTCGTCCCGATTTCCTATGGCATCGTCATCGTTCTGTTTGCCGCCGGCCTGGTTCTCCTGCTGAAGCCGAGACGGGCCCGCAGGAATGCGAGCCTGCTTGAGCGGGTCTATGCCGCTTCGAATCGTCTCCTCGGTCGACGCGCCCGCAATGACGGAGGCGCGGCATGATCTTCTCCGTTCTCGGTCGCTATTTCTTCACGCGCTATCTGATAACGGTCGGCTGGTTCTTTTTCGGCGTGATCTCGATCATCTACCTGATCGACTTTTCCGAGGTCATCGGCAACATCTCTGTCGAGGCCGGCCAGGGCACGACGGACGCGATGCTGATCACGGCGCTGCGCCTGCCCTATATCCTGCAGCAGACGGTCCCCTTCATCGCGCTGTTTTCCGCCATGGTTGCCCTGATCGCGCTCAACCGTCGCAACGAACTGGTCGTCACCCGCTCCGCCGGCATTTCCGTGTGGCAGTTCATCATGCCCTTCGTCATCGGCGCGGCGCTGCTCGGCGCGGCAAGCGTCGTTGCGCTCAATCCGCTTGCCTCCTGGACCCAGAAAAAGGCGCTCGGGCTCGAGGCGATCGGCCATGGCCAGGACCAGACCGTGCCCTGGCTGCGGCAGCTGACCGACGGTCAGGATACGATTATCGGCGGCCGCGGCATCGCCGAGAGCGGAACCGAACTCCTGCAGGCCGTGGTGATCTACTTCGATGATCAGGGCGCGCTCTTCAAACGCCAGGACGCCGAAAGGGCCGTGCTCAGCAATGGCTGGTGGACGCTTTACGACGTGACCGAAACCGAGGTCGGCGAATTATCCACACATCGGGACGAGGTCCGCGTCAAAACCAATCTCGACGAGCAGTTCGTCCAGCAGAACCTCGTCCAGCCAGACCTTGTGAGCATTTTTGCACTGCCGAGACAAATTGACCTCGCCCGCCAGTTCGGAATTTCGTCAAAAGCTTTGGAAACGCAGTATAACTATTTGTTATCCCTACCTTTCCTTTTGGTGGCGATGACCCTTATCGCAGCCACGGTCTGCCTTAAGTTTTCGCGCTTCGCGCAGTCTCCGGCCGTTATTTTGGGTGGAATCCTGTCCGGCTTTCTGCTTTATGTGACGAGTGTTCTTGTAAAGGCGTTTGGCAGCAGCGGAGTTTTGTCGCCGCTTCTTGCGGCCTGGATTCCGGTGGTCGTGGCGATGGCTTTGGGTCTGACGATATTACTGCATCAGGAGGACGGTTAGTGTCCCGGCGAGTTACGAGTAAATTGGGCCTTGCCGGGCTTCTGGCGCTTGCCAGCGCGCTGACTCCGGTCAGCCTGCTGGCACAGACGGCAGCCTCCCCGAGCATTGAGGAAGACTACGGTATTTCGGTCCCTGACGATGATTCGGGGCCGATGCTGCTGACGGCCAACGAACTCGTCTACAATCACGACACCCAGATGGTTTCCGCCGTCGGCGGCGTGCAGATATATTACGCCGGCTATCGCATGGTCGCCAACAGGGTGGAATATGACCAGAAGGCCGGCCGGATGATGGCCTATGACGGGATCGAGGTGATCGACCCCGACGGCAACCGCCTGAGGGCCGAAAAACTCGACGTCACCGACGACTTCGCCAACGGCTTTCTCGACGCCATCAGCGTCCGCACGCCCGAAGACATCGCCATAGCCGGCGAGCGGGCCGAACGCATCGACGGCACAAAGATGGTGCTCGAGAACGGCGTCTACACGGCCTGCATTCCCTGTGCCGAAAACCCGGAGAAGCCGCCCTTCTGGCAGATCCGCGCCCAACGCGTCATTCAGGACGGCGAGACCCGCACGGTCAGGCTCGAAAGCCCCCGATTCCAGCTCCTCGGCCATACGATCGCGGTCCTGCCGTCGATCACGGTTCCCGATCCGAGCGTGAAGCGCAAGCGCGGTTTCCTTTTCCCCTCAATGAGCATTGGCGAGAATCTCGGCGTCGGGTTTTCCCTGCCCTATTACATTCCGATCTCGCCCAGTTCCGATGTGACATTCACCGGAACGGGCTATACCGAACAGGGTTTCCTGCTCGAGGCGGAATACCGCAAGCGTTATCGCAACGGCCAGCACACGCTGCGTTTCGCCGGCATCGACCAGATGGGCAGCGACCAGTTTACCGGCGGCACGACCGATGCCGAGGTGAACGGGCGCGCCATGATCGCCTCCACCGGCCAGTTCCAGATCAATCCGCGCTGGGTGTTCGGCTGGGACGCGATGGTCCAGAGCGACAACAATTTCGCCCGCACCTATTCCATCGACGGCCATGACGACAAGATCTTCAACAACCAGGTCTATCTTGAGGGACTTGGCAAACGCAGTTCGGTTTCGATCAAGAGCAATTATTTCGACGTCCAGGACGCCGACAGCGAGGATGCCGCCGAAAGCAAGCAGGCGATCGTGGTGCCGGTCATCGATTATGACTATATCGCGCCCGAGCCTGTTTTCGGCGGCCAGTTGTCGGTCACCAACAATCTGACCAATATCGTGCGCCGCAAGAACGACGTCGTGCCGACAAGCGTCAATGACCGTTTCCTCGGGCTGAAGGGAAACAGCACGCGCCTGACGAGCGAGGTCGAATGGGAGCGGACGTTTACCACAGACGGCGGCCTGCAGCTCAGCCCGCTGCTTGCCGCCCGCGCCGACGGTTACCTGCTGAATGTCGATGATCCGAACCGGATCAACAACGGCGCCTATACCTATGCCGGCAATTTCGTCGATCAGGACGCCGCCGCCCGCGCCATGGTCACCGCCGGCCTGGAGATGAACTATCCGATCCTGATGACCAACAGCTTCAGCTCGCACATCATCGAGCCGATCGGCCAGGTTTTTATCCGTCCGGACGAGCAATATGCGGGCGGCCTGCCGAACGAGGACGCGCAGAGCTTCGTCTTCGATGCGCTGACCCTGTTCGAACGCGACAAATTCTCGGGATATGACCGGGTCGAGGGCGGCACGCGCGCCAATATCGGCTTGCGCTACCGCGGCGTCTACGATTCAGGCGTGCTGGTCAACGGACTTTTCGGCCAGTCGTTCCAGCTCGCGGGCAAGAACTCCTTCGCCTCCCCCGACCTGGCGGGCGTCGGCATCGATTCCGGTCTGGAATCGAAACGCTCCGATTATGTCGGCGCAGCCTCGGTTTCCTTCCCCTTCGGCATTTCGCTCACGGGCGGCGCGCGCTTCGATGAGGAAGACTTCACGTTGCAGCGGACGGATTTCGGCGTCGGCTACACGTCGCGCTGGTTCGACACGGCGCTCGACTACACCAATATTCTCGCCCAGCCGGGCTACGCCTACAATGAGCGCAACAGCGAGATCAAATCGACAAGCACCATCCGCCTCAACGACAATTGGGGCGTCTCCGGCTCGCTTACCTATGACCTGGCCAACAATGTCCTGACCAATCGCTGGGTCGGCCTGACCTATGAAGACATCTGCACGATCTTCTCGATCACCTATAAGGAAGACTGGGACAACAACAATCGCGCGGCCGTCGACTGGACGATCGGCGCGCGTCTGACCTTCCGCACGCTCGGCGACATCGTCATCGGCAGCGACTCCTTCAATTGAGCCGATAAGCCTCTCCGATCCGATCAATGCCTTGCTTTTGCCCCTAAAATGGACAAAACATTGCCATCGGGAGATGGGCATGGATCGCGAAATTACATGTCCACGAATGAAACAGACAGTTTATGGCACCACGCCTCGGGAGGGGCGGCAGACCGGCGCTCGGCCCGCAGTCCGGGAAGGCTGCGCCCTGCCGGACAAGGCCGGACAAGGTGTCGCGCCGGGATCTGACGGCGCACGAGGCTGTTGAAAGGAAAGAACATGACTGCCGCAAGATTTTCAGTGACCGCCTTTGCCGCCGCCATGATCGCCACGGCAGGCATTGTCAGCGCCGCGCCGCAACCGGCCTTCGCCAGGACCGTCGACATTGCCGTCATCGTCAACAACGTTCCGATCACCAATGACGATATCGCCAAGCGCCGCAATCTCCTGCGGCTGATGGGCACCAAGGGCAATCTCAACGAGAAGGCCCGCGAGGCGATGATCGACCAGGCGCTGAAACAGTCGGAGATCGCGCTTCGCAACATGTCGGTCACACAGCCGGAGGTGGACGAAGCCTTCGCCAATTTCGCCAACAGCAACGGCATGTCCGTTGCCCAGATGAGCAGCGTTCTTGATCAGGCCGGCGTCGGCGTCGATCACTTCAAGTTCTACATCGCCGTCTCGATGAGCTGGGGCCAACTCCTGCGCGCGCGCTACGGCGGTAACTCTCTCCTGCCGGAAGACCAGTTCATTGCCCAGCTGGAAGAGGCGGAGAAGGAAGGCAAGAAGCCCGAGACCACCGAGTATATCCTGAAGCGCATCGTATTCGTCGTGCCGCAGAAGGAACGCGGCTCGCTGCTTGCCAAGCGCAAGCGCGAGGCCGAGGCCGCACGCTCCAAGTTCCCGGGATGTGACCAGGCGATCTCGTTCGCCGCGACAATGAACGACGTGACCGTTCTCGACTACGGGCGCTTCCTGGAGCCGCAGCTTCCGGCCGAGTGGAAAGACGCGGTCACAAAGGCCAAGGGCGATACGACATCGGTGCAGACCACGCCCTTCGGCGCGGAGTTCCTCGCCATCTGCGAGCGCAAGACAACCTCCGACGATTATGCCGCGCGCCTCGTGCTTAGCGCCGAGGAAGACTCGGCCGAAGTGGACCGTGACAACGAGAGCGAACAATATATGGAGGAACTGAAGAGCAAGGCCCAGATCGTCACCCCGGGCAAGTCCTGATCGCCGCGGAATGATGGCTGATCTTCCCCTTGCCCTTTCCCAGGGTGACCCCGCAGGCATCGGGCCGGAGATCGCGCTCAAGGCCTGGTCCCGACGCCGTGAAACCGGGCTGCCGCCGTTTGTCTATCTCGGCGATCCGCGCATTCTGAAGGCCCGTGCGGCGATGCTGGGCATGGATGTACCGGTCGCGGTTTCGGCTCCGGAGGCGGCAGTCGACGCGTTCGGCTCGGCGCTGCCGGTTTTCGCCATCGACGCGGCGACGCCCGTTTCGCCCGGAAAGCCTGATCCGGCGACATCCTCCGGCACGATTGCCGCAATCGAAACCGGGGTGAAGCTCACCATGCGCGGCAAGACCGCCGCGCTCGTGACCAATCCGATCGCCAAATCGGTGCTCTACAGTTCAGGCTTCCGCTTTCCCGGCCATACCGAGTTTCTGGCCGAACTCGCGCGGCGCGAGACGGGAACGGAGTATCGTCCGGTGATGATGCTCGCCTGCCCGGCCCTGCGCGTGGTGCCCGTTACCATTCACATCCCGCTTGCCGATGTTCCGGGCGCGCTCGATCAGGCGCTGATCATCGACACGATCCGGATCACCGCGCGCGACCTCGCCCGGCGCTTCGGCATAGACGCGCCGCGCCTTGCCGTTGCCGGGCTCAATCCGCATGCCGGCGAGCAGGGCACGATCGGCCGCGAGGACGAGGAGACGGTGCGACCGGCGCTTGAGGCACTGCGGGCGGAAGGCATCGATGTCACCGGCCCGCTTCCCGCCGACACCATGTTTCACGCCAGCGCCAGGACGCGCTATGACGCGGCGATCTGCATGTATCATGATCAGGCGCTGATCCCGGTCAAGACGCTCGGCTTCGAGGAAGGGGTCAATGTGACGCTCGGCCTGCCCTTCGTCCGAACCTCGCCCGATCACGGGACGGCCTTCGACATTGCGGAGCGTGGCGTCGCCGATCCGAGAAGTCTCGAAGAGGCGCTGAAGCTCGCCGCACGGCTCGCGCGCGGTTCCGAGGACCGCGGATGAGCCAGATCGACGATCTGCCGCCGCTGCGCGAGGTTCTGGCCAATCACCAACTGAACGCGAAAAAGGCGCTCGGCCAGAATTTCCTGCTCGACCTCAACCTGACGCAGAAGATCGCCCGCACGGCCGGCAACCTTGAAGGCGCGCATGTCATCGAGGTAGGTCCCGGCCCCGGCGGGCTGACGCGCGCCATCCTCTCGCTCGGCGCGGAAAGGCTGACGGTGATCGAGCGCGATTCGCGCTGCCTTCCGGCGCTGGAGGAGATCGCCGGCCACTACCCGGGAAGACTCGAGATTATCGAGGGCGACGCGCTGAAGGTGGATTTTGCCGAGATCGGCGGCGGCAGGCCGGTGCGCATCATCGCCAATCTGCCGTACAATGTCGGCACGCAATTGCTGGTGAACTGGCTGCTGCCGCAAGACTGGCCGCCCTATTGGCAATCGCTGACGCTGATGTTCCAGAAGGAAGTCGCCCAGCGCATCGTCGCCGCGCCCGGCGACAGCCATTACGGCCGGCTCGGCGTGCTTGCCTGCTGGCGCACCGAGGCGCGCATCGCCTTCGACGTCCCCCCGCAGGCCTTCACGCCGCCGCCGAAGGTGACCTCCAGCGTCATCCATCTCACCCCGCGCGCGGAGCCGATCGCGGTTGAGGCCGCCGCGCTCGAGAAGGTTACCCAGGCCGCCTTCGGCCAGCGCCGCAAGATGCTGCGCCAGAGCCTCAAGGCGCTCGGCGGCGAGACGCTCCTGCAAAAGGCGGGTATCGACCCGACGCGGCGGGCCGAAACCCTCGCCGTCGCGGAATTCTGCACGCTCGCGCGCTGTCTCTGATCCGGCCTATTCGGACAGCAACGCTTCGACATGGCGGGGGATGACGCTCTCATATTCGCGTTTGGCCCGTTCCGCCCGCAGGATCGAGCGCACAAGGTCATAGGCGTCTTCAAGGTCGTCGTTGACCACGACATACTCGTAGTCGCGCCAGCGCGAGATCTCGCCGGTCGCGTTTTTCAGGCGAACCTCCATCGCGGCCTTGCTGTCTTCCGCGCGCGCCATCAACCGCTCCTTCAGCACCTTCATCGAGGGCGGGAGCACGAAGATGCCGACGACATCGCGCGGCAGGGCCTGTTTCAGCTGTTCGGCACCCTGAACGTCGATATCGAACAGCACATCGCGGCCTGCGGCAAGCGACGCCTCGACCGACGCGCGCGGCGTGGCGTAATAGTTGCCGTGAACCTCAGCCCATTCGAGAAACGCGCCCTCATCGCGTCTGGCAATGAACGCGTCAGGCTCCAGGAAGAAATAATGCACGCCTTCCTGCTCGCTCTTGCGGCGCGCCCGGGTCGTTGCGCTGATCGACAGATCGATCAGCGGGTCTTCGGCAAGCAGCCGCCGCGCGATCGTCGACTTGCCCGCGCCGGACGGGGCCGCCAGAACCAGCATGATCCCGCGTCGGTTTACAGCATTGCTTTCTGCCATGGCTCTACTCCAGATTCTGTATCTGCTCGCGAAACTGATCGATGACCGTCTTCAGCTCCAGCCCCGCCGCCGTCACCGCGACGGCGTTCGACTTGGAACAGATCGTGTTGGTCTCGCGATTGAATTCCTGCGCCAGGAAATCAAGCCTGCGCCCGCATGGCCCGCCCTGTTGCAAAAGCGCACGCGCAGCTTCGACATGGGCGTTCAGCCGGTCGATTTCTTCCTGCAGGTCGGCCTTGGTGGCGAGCAGCACCGCCTCGGCGTAGAGCCGGTCCGCGTCGAGCGCGGGCGCGGCCTCCACCAGTTTCGCCACCTGCTCGGAGAGCTTTTCGGCAATCGTTGACGGAGAGCGGGAGGGGTCGCGCGCAATCGTTGCCGTCAGCGCTTCGATCCTGTCGATCTGGCGGGAGAGAACCGCGACGATCTTCTCGCCCTCATCGCCGCGCATGGCCGCCAGCCTGTCGAGCGCGCGATCGAGATCATCAAGGATCATGCGGTCGCGCGTTGCGATTGTCTCCTCGCTCTCCTCGACCTCGCGGAACTCGGCAACCCCGCGCATGCCGAGAAGGCCCTCCATGGTGAGCGGCCTGTCGTCAACGGCATCGCCGAGGCGCGCCTTGAGGTCGAGCACCGCCTGCAGCGCCGCCTCGTTGACGGCGAGTTCCAGCCTGCTCTCGGCAAGGGCGATCGACAGCGCCACCTGGACATTGCCGCGCGACAAACGGCCGGAGAGACGCTTGCGCACGTCACTCTCCAGATGATCGCTGCCCTGCGGCAGCCGGAGCCTGAAATCGAGCCCCTTGCCGTTGACGGAACGAAGTTCCCAGGACCAGCGATAGCGCTGCCAGTGCCCCTCGCTGCGGGCAAAGCCCGTCATGGATTGCGGCTTCATGTCTTCCCCTCTCGGCTCCGGCCCGGCAAACGAGGCCGGGCCATCGCGGCGCAAACTACAGCATTTTCCGCCCGGCGCTAAGCCGGGTCCTCCGACGGAGCGTCAATTCGCGCCCTGCTCGGCTTCGAGCCTGCGCCAGCGGCGAACATTTGCATTGTGTTCGTCGAGCGTGCGGGCGAAGGCATGCCCGCCGGTGCCATCGGCGACAAAGTACAGGTCTTCGGTACGGGCCGGGTTTGCCACCGCCTCGAGCGCCGCCCGGCCGGGATTGGCGATCGGCCCCGGCGGCAGGCCGTTGATCCGATAGGTGTTGTAGGGCGTTTCCTTGTCGAGATCCGACCGGTAGATCGGCCTGTCGGAAGGTTTGCCCTCGCCGCCGAAAAGACCGTAGATCACGGTCGGGTCCGACTGCAGCCGCATGCCCCGCTCCAGCCGGTTGAGGAAAACGGCTGCGACCTGCGGCCGTTCGGAGGCAATGCCCGTTTCCTTCTCGACGATCGAGGCAAGCGTGACGAAATCGTCCTTGTTGTCGATCGGCAGGCCCTGGTCCCGCTTCAGCCAGATCTCGTCGACCATGCGCTGCTGGCCCTCGCGCATCTGCTCGATGATCTCCGTGCGGTCCGTCCCCCGCGAGAAGCGATAGGTCTCCGGCATCAGCGTTCCTTCGGACGGCAGTTCCTCAGGCAGGTCTCCGCTCAGATTGGGATCGGAGGCCAGCCGGTCGAAGACCTGCCGGACGGTGAAGCCCTCGGGAAAGGAAATGCTGTAGAGAATGGATTTTCCCGATTCGAGCAGGGCGGCCACATCGGCCATGGAAGCGCCCGCCTTGATCTCATAATCGCCGGCCTTGAGGGTCTCGCCGTTTCTCAGATGGGCCGCCGTCACATAGCGGAAAATACGCGAATCGCTGACGATGCCGTTGCGCTCCAGATCCCTTGCAATGGTGGCAAGGCCCGCGCCGGCGCGCACGGTGAATTCCGCATTGACCGTCAGCGGACCGGGTTCATTGTAGCTCGATTTCGCGTAATAATAGATGCCGCCCACGGCCACCGCCGCAAGCACCAGCAGCGTCATCACGAAATTCAGGAATGTCACGAACTGGCTCTTGGCCTTTCTGGAACGCTGCACGGGCTCGGGGACGCGCTCCGGCCGCAATGCCTCCCTGGCGGATTTCGGCACGACCGGCCGGCGGTCGTCTCCCGCGTTCTCGCCGTTCTCACGCCCGTTTTCCTGGTCAGAACCGCGCACCGGTAACCTCTCAAACAAAAGTCCGGCCGCATCCGGAAGCGATGCGGCCTCACCATCATGACCTGCGGCAGCAAACCGCCGCTGCGGCGAACGATATCGAATCCAACGCCGAAGTCGTTGAACCTAGATAAAAAAACGGCCGCAAAATGTCAGCCGTTTCTTTTGTCCTTCCACAAGGCCTGACGGCGGGTCAGCCGTTATAGCGGCGCAGAACCAGCGAGGCGTTGGTGCCGCCGAAGCCGAAGGAATTCGACAGCGCCACGTCGATATTGCGCTTGCGCGCGACTTTCGGCACGAGATCGATCGGAGTCTCGCGCTCGGGATTGTCGAGATTGAGCGTCGGCGGCGCGACATTGTCGCGAATCGCAAGCGTCGAGAAGATCGCCTCGATCGCGCCGGCAGCACCGAGAAGATGGCCGGTCGCCGATTTGGTGGACGACATCGCCACCTTGCCGGCATCCTCCCCCAGAAGCCGCTCGACGGCGCCGAGCTCGATCGTATCGGCCATGGTCGACGTGCCGTGGGCGTTGATGTAGTCGATCTCGCCCGGCGCAATGCCGGCGCGCTTCAGGGCCGAGGTCATGCAGCGGAAGGCGCCTTCGCCGTCCTCGCTCGGCGCGGTGATGTGGTAGGCATCGCCGCTGAGCCCGTATCCGACCACTTCCGCGTAGATCGTCGCGCCGCGGGCCTTGGCGTGTTCGAGCTCTTCAAGGACTACAATGCCGGCGCCCTCACCCATGACGAAGCCGTCGCGGTCGACGTCATAGGGACGCGAGGCGCGCTGGGGATCGTCGTTGAAATCCGTCGACAGCGCCTTGCAGGCGGCAAAGCCGGCAAGCGACAGGCGGCAGATCGGCGATTCCGCGCCGCCGGCGACCATCACGTCCGCGTCGCCGAAGCCGATCAGCCGGCTGGCGTCGCCGATGGCGTGCGCGCCGGTCGAGCAGGCGGTGACGACAGAATGGTTGGGGCCGCGCAGCTTGTGGCGGATGGAGACCTGGCCGGAGGCCAGATTGATCAGGCGGCCAGGGATGAAAAATGGCGAGACCCGGCGCGGACCGCGGTCGCGCAGCGTGTATCCGGCTTCCACGATACCATCGAGACCGCCGATGCCGGACCCGATCAGGACGCCCGTCGAAATCTGGTCGTCATCGCTTTTCGGGTGCCAGTCTGCGTCGTTCAGCGCCATGTCGGCGGCAGCCATCGCATAGATGATGAAGGGGTCGACCTTGCGCTGTTCCTTCGGCTCGAGCCATTGATCCGCGTTGAACGTCCCGTCGCTGCCGTCACCCAAAGGGATCGAACAGGCAATCTTGGCCGCCAGGTCATCCGTCTCGAAAGCGGTGACCTTGGATGCGCCGTTCCTGCCTTCCAGCAAGCGCGACCAGGTGACCTCGGTTCCGCATCCCAGCGGCGTTACCATGCCCAGACCGGTGATTACTACACGCCTCATTGGTGGATCGCCCCTTTTCAGTTTTCTTTTCGCCTCCGGCGCCGTGACGGAACCGGGTCGCCGCCATCCCAGCAAAGCGGCATTTTCATCCTTCGGCCGAACCGGACAGCCAAGGCGGCCGGTCTTTACTGCCCGGCCAGCGGACAGACAAAATCTTCTGGCGCCGGCGACCGCCGGATCCGGCTCAGGATAAAAAAATGGCCCGTTTTACCGGGCCGATCAAGGCGGTATTCAGCAGAGCGCTGAAAAACCGCCCGGTGCTTCTGCGTCGATCAGGCCTGGGCCTTCTCGATAAACTTGATCGCGTCGCCGACGGTCAGGATGGAGTCGGCTGCATCGTCGGGGATTTCGACACCGAACTCTTCTTCGAAGGCCATGACCAGCTCGACAGTGTCGAGCGAATCTGCGCCCAGATCGTCGATGAAGCTGGCGCTTTCAACAACCTTGTCGGCGTCAACGCCCAGGTGGTCAACTACAATTTTCTTAACGCGTTCTGCGATATCGCTCATGTCGGTATCCTCGACCTGTCTCAAGTTCGATGGGATGCGCCAGGGCACCCCTTGAAGTTAACGCCGTCCTATCCCTCGCTTCACGAAGAGATGTGGCGGCAAACACGTGAACCAACGCCCACATTGGAAAAAACCGGCCCGCAGGACCGGATCATATCCGCTGGACTGTTCTTGGCAGTCCCGGCCCGCTTACCATGCTTTGTTCACGGCGCAAAGCCAAAAAAGCGCCGGTTTGCGGCGAGCGCGGGCATTTCAACCGCTCGCGTTCGCCAAAACGCAACCTTCGCTCAGACCATCACCATGCCGCCATTGACGTGCAGGGTCTGGCCCGTGACATAGCTCGCCTCGTTCGAGGCAAGATAGGTGACGGCGGAAGCGATGTCATCCCCGCTGCCCATGCGCTTCATCGGCACGGCGGAAAGAATGCCCTCCTTCTGCTTGTCGTTCAGCTTGTCGGTCATCGCCGTCTCGATAAAGCCCGGCGCCACGCAGTTGACGGTGACGTTGCGCGGCGCGACTTCCTGCGCCAGCGATTTCGAAAAACCAATCATGCCGGCCTTGGCGGCGCAGTAATTGGCCTGCCCCGGATTGCCGGTGACGCCGACGATCGAGGTGATGTTGATCACGCGACCGAAGCGGCGGCGCATCATCGGATGCATGATCGCCCGCGTCAGGACGAAGGCGGCCGTCAGGTTGACCTCCAGCACGCTTTCCCAGTCGGCATCGCTCATGCGCACGAACAGACCGTCCTTGGTGATGCCGGCATTGTTGACCAGAATGTCGATGCCGCCGAGGTCGGCCTCGGCCTTCTCGCCGAGCGCCTTGACGGCGTCGCGGTCGGAAAGGTCGGCGGGAAACACATGGGCGCGCTCGCCGAGATCGGCGGCCAGCGCCTCAAGCTTTTCCGCCCGCGTGCCGTGCAGGGCGACGGTCGCGCCCTGCCCGTGCAGCTGGCGGGCGATCGCCTCGCCGATGCCGCCGCTTGCGCCGGTTACGAGCGCCTTGCGCCCCGAAAGATCCAACATTTTAAAACCTCGTCCCGTATCTAGTCTTGCGTGAGGGTCCGCGCGCAGCGAACCAGTATCAATCGATTCAGCCCTTGATAGCCTTCAGCGCGCCGTCGATATCGTCCGGTCCGCCGACGGCAATGCCGTTGACCGAACGGTCGATGCGACGCGCCAGGCCGGTCAGCACCTTGCCGGCGCCGATCTCATAAAGCGTCTCGACCTGGTTGGCCGCAAACCAGCTGACGGTTTCGCGCCAGCGCACCCGTCCGGTGACCTGGGCGATGAGCAGGCTCGCGATCTCTTCCGGATCGGAAACCGGCTCGGCGCGCACATTGGCAACGACCGGCACCGCCGGCACGCCCTTGCGCACCTCTGCCAATGCCTCTTCCATGGCATCGGCGGCAGGCGCCATCAGCGAGGAATGGAAGGGAGCCGACACCGGCAGCAGCAGCGCGCGCTTTGCGCCCTTATCCGTTGCCAGCGCAACGCCCTTTTCAACGCCGGCCTTTTCGCCGGAAATCACCACCTGGCCGCCGCCATTGTCATTGGCGATCTCGCAGACGCCGGCCGAGGACGCTTCCTTGCAAACCGCCTCGACATCCTCGAAGGCAAGCCCGATGACCGCCGCCATGGCGCCCTTGCCCACCGGAACGGCCTTCTGCATGGCATTGCCGCGGATGCGCAGGAGACGCGCCGTGTCAGCCAGAGAAAATGTGCCGGCCGCGCAAAGCGCGGAATATTCGCCCAGCGAATGGCCGGCGACGTAGGAAATGTCGGCCTTCAGGTCGAGGCCTTCCGCCTCCAGCACACGGATCGCGGCGAGCGAGACCGCCATCAGCGCCGGCTGCGTATTGGCGGTCAGCTGAAGCTGGTCTTCGGGGCCTTCCCATATCGTGCGGGACAGTTTTTCGCCGAGCGCGTCATCCACTTCCTCGAAAACGAGCCTTGCGGCGGTGAATTCATCGGCCAGCGACTTGCCCATGCCGACGCTCTGGCTGCCCTGTCCGGGAAAGGTGAATGCGACTGTCATCTGCGGTCCCCCTGAGGCGATCATTCAATGTGGTTCGACGCGGTTCACCCCGGAGCCACGTCTGAAAGGCCTTCCATTTGACGTTTCGACCGCCGGTGTCAATAGCGGCCCCCCGCCATTCGCGGCTGAATTTGCGCGTGAAAATGCCGTTGGGCGCTTGCGCTGCGGCGCTATCCGGCTAAGTTTCCTCAAAACCCGCCATTTCAGTATTTCAGGTAATTTCATGAAAACCAATAGTTTGGGCCGCACCGGCATAGAAGTTTCGCAAATCTGCCTCGGAACCATGACATGGGGCACGCAGAACGCGGAGGCGGAGGCCCACGCCCAGATGGACTACGCCGTGGACAACGGCGTGAACTTCTTCGATACCGCCGAAATGTATCCGGTCACGCCGCTCAGCGCGGAAACCTATGGCCGCACGGAGGAATTTGTCGGTTCGTGGTTCGAACGCCGCAAGAAGCGCGACGACATCGTGCTCGCGACCAAGATCGCCGGCCCCGGCCGCCCGTGGGTGCGCGACGGCAAGCCGATCACCCCGCAGGCGATCCGCAATGCGCTTGACGCCAGCCTGAAGCGGCTGAAGACCGACTATATCGACCTCTACCAGATCCACTGGCCCAATCGCGGCCATTTCCACTTCCGCAATTCCTGGACATATTCTCCTTACGGCCAGGACCGCTACCAGAGCCATGTCGATATCGCCGAGACGCTCGACACGCTGGACAGGCTTGTGAAGGCCGGCAAGATCCGCGCCATCGGCCTTTCCAATGAGACGGCCTGGGGCACGATGCGCTATCTCAACCGCGCCGAACAGCACGACCGGACGCGCATTTCCACCGTCCAGAACGAATACAGCCTGCTCTACCGGCACCATGATCTCGATATGGCGGAACTTGCCTATTACGAGGATGTCGGCCTGCTCGCCTTCTCGCCGCTTGCAACCGGGCTTCTGACCGGCAAATATCTCGGCGGAAAGGTGCCGGCCGGTTCGCGCGCCTCGATCCAGCCGGAGCTTGGCGGCCGCCGCAAGCCGCAGCAGGAGCCGGCCGTGGAAGCTTATCTCGCCGTCGCCGAAAAGCACGGACTCGACCCGGCGCAGATGGCGCTCGCCTTCGTGCTGTCGCGGCCCTTCGTCACCGCCGCGATCATCGGCGCGACCTCGATGGAGCAGCTGAAGACCAATATCGCCGCCCACGAACTGACGTTGTCGGATGCCGTGCTGGAAGACATCGCCAAAGTTCACCGGCAATTCCCGATGCCGATCTAAACGATTCATCCGGCGGGACATTGTTTCCGCCCGACCGCGCCCCATATGCGGTCGCTGGGACGAAATTTTCGCCGGTTTACCAACCGGCTTGGCAGGGACAGGGACCGGAACTTGGACTACCTTTATATCGCACTCGGCCTCCTCGGACTTTATTTCGGCGCGGAATGGCTGGTCTCCGGCGCGGTGGCCACGGCGCGGCGGATCGGCATTTCACCCCTGATCGCATCGCTCGTCATCGTCGGTTTCGGCACATCGCTGCCGGAACTGCTGGTCTCGGTTCGGGCCGCTCTGTCCGGGGCGCCGGGCATCGCGCTCGGCAATGTCGTCGGCTCCAACATCGCCAATATCCTGCTGATCGTCGGTCTTGCCGCCGTCATTTTCCCGATTGCCGGCTGGGACCGCTCCGTCCGGCGCGATGCCGCGACCATGGTGGCCTCGGCCGTCATCCTGCTTTTCCTCGTGCAGTATCAGGTGATCGACCGCATTGCCGGCGTCGTGCTCCTGGCAATCCTCGCCCTTTATCTCCTGCGCACCTACATGTGGGCGCGCAGGACCGGCGCAAACCTGAATGACGACGTCGAAGTCGATGTCGACGCCATGCCGGTGTGGAAGATGGGCTTGCTGATCGTGGCGGGCCTCGTCGTTCTGCTTTTCGGCGCGGAATTCCTGATCCGCGGCGCGACCGAGCTTGCCGCCCATTTCGGCGTGTCGGATGCCGTTGTCGGGCTCACAGTCGTCGCCGTCGGCACCAGCCTGCCGGAACTGGCGACCGCCGTCGTCGCCGCCACCCGCCGCCATTCCGATGTCGCCATCGGCAACGTCACCGGCTCCTGCATCTTCAACACACTCTGCATCCTCGGCGCCACGGCCGCGATCGCGCCGCTGCCGGTCTCCGACGGCTTCGCCACGCTTGATGTGCCGGTGATGCTGGCAGCGAGCGTATTCTTCGCGGCAATGCTGTTTTTTGCAAAGACCTTTCACCGGGCGACGGGCGCTGCCATGGTCGCGGCCTACGCCGGATATATCGTATATCTGATCTAGAGCATCGGACGAGAAAGTGGTTACCGGTTTTTCGATAACCCGATGCGCCCAAACAAAGAAATGGAGCATCGGGGTTCAGATTGACCGCCCGATGATCTAGCGGCGAGGCCGCCTCATTCGATCATGGTCCCGCGGCGCGAAGCGCCTTTCTGGCGACAGCGCGGCGATCCGGCGCGCGGCACGAATGCTCGTTGACCCGCGCACCTACCATCCGGCCCCTCCGGTCTCTTTTCAAAGCCAAATAGGCTGCCTTTGGTTGACTCGCGCCTACTCGCGTGTTGGGAAGGGGCAGGATGGATGTCGCAGGACACTTCCGCCTGCGACGAGCAAAAAACCGGGGGGCGCCTGCTCGTGCACTTCAACAAGACCGTCATCATTTCGCTCCTTCTGTGCCTGCCGATCGGCGCCTGGGGCGTTCTCGCGCCCGAACAGATGGCGGCGAGCGTTCTGGGCTTCACCAGCTATTTCATGATCGGCGCCAGCTGGTGGTGGCTTGGTCTGTGTTCGGGTTTCGTGATTCTCGCCGCCTTTCTCGCCCTTGGCCCCTATGGCAACATCCGGCTCGGCAAGGACGACGAGAAGCCGGAATTTTCCTATTCATCCTGGATCGCGATGCTGTTTGCCGGCGGCATGGGCGCAGGGCTTCTCTTCTGGGGTGTTGCCGAACCGGTAACCCATTTCGAGAACCCGCCGGTCGGCGTCGGCGGATCGGCGGAAGCCGCGCGCCAGGCGCTCGTGATCACCAACCTGCACTGGGGTCTGCACGCCTGGTCGATCTACGGCGTGTGCGCTCTTGTCATCGCTTATTTCACCTTCCGTCTCGACAAGCCGCCGCTGATCTCGACGCCGCTGCGCGGGCTTTTCTCGGGCAGATCCGCCGAAGCTGCGGCAACGACGGCGGATGTCCTTGGCGTTGTTGCCGTTGTCTTCGGCCTTGCCGGTTCGCTCGCCATGGGCGCGCTGCAGGTGCGGTCCGGCCTGACGGCCATGTTCGACCTGCCGGAGGTCAACACGACATCGCTGCTGATCCTGGCAGTTCTCTTCCTGATGTACATGATTTCGACGCTGACCGGCGTCGAGAAGGGCATGAAGCTACTGTCCGACATCAACATGGCGCTCGGCCTCGCCCTGATGGCCTTCATCCTGATCTTCGGGCCGACCGCCTTCATCATGGAAACCTTCGTCACCACGATCGGCGCTTACGTTTCCCAATTCGTGAGCATGTCGTTCCGTCTGTTCCCCTTCGAGGGCGTAACCGAATGGTCGGCGAACTGGACGCTGACCTATCTGATCTGGTGGCTCGCCTGGGGGCCGTTCGTCGGCGTCTTCATCGCCCGGATTTCGCGCGGGCGGACGATTCGCGAGTTCTGTACGGGCGTGATCCTGATCCCGACGGCGTTCTCTCTGTTCTGGTTTGCCGTTTTTGGCGGCGCCGGCATCTATGTCGAGATGTACGGTCCGGGCGGGCTTGCCTCGGTCATCACCCAGGATGTCGCCGCCGCCCTTTTCACCTTTCTCGACTATTTCCCGTTCGCGAACGTCCTCAGCTTCGGCGCGCTCGTGCTGATCGTCATCTTTCTCGTCACCTCCGCCGACAGCGGCACATTCGTGCTTTCGATGATGACGACGAACGGCAACCTCAACCCGCCGTCGGCTTCCAAGATCGTCTGGGGCAGCATCGTCGCGATCATCACGGCGGCGACGCTTCTTGCCGGGTCCGTCGATGTCGCGCGGGCCATGTCGACGCTCGGCGCGATACCCTTTTCCGCGATCCTGATGCTGCAGATCGTGAGTTTCTTGAGACGACTCAGAAGCGATCCCTCACGCAGCGGGCCCGTTGAGGACCGCGCCGGCGAGGTGGCGTCATGAGAAGGCTGATCTCGCTTCTGATCGTATTCGTCCTCGCCGGCTGCGCGGCACAACCGGTGCGTATCGGCTCGAAAGACCTTGCGGAAAGCAGGATCCTTGCGGAGATGTTCGCCCTTCTGCTCGAAGAGGATGGCATCAAGGTCAAGCGCGTTCCGGCGCTGGGGTCGACCGGCATCGTCTTCCAGGCGCTCACCGATGACGACATCGACCTTTATCCCGAATACACCGGAACGGCGCTGGCGTTCATGGGAGCGCCCCGCATGGCTGACGCTGACGAAGCGTATTCGGTCGTCAACGGGCGACTTTCGGACAACGCGCTCGTCATGCTCGACCGTCTCGGCTTTGCAACGGATTATGCGGTTCTGACCCGCCCGGCGGTTGCCGCCGAGAACGGCCTTGAAACCATATCGGATCTGGCCGGACCCGATGACCGCATGCGCCTCGGCGTGATGCAGTCCTTCGCGGAACGCCCGCGCGACGGCCTCGAACCCTTCCTCGATCGTTTCGGCCTCTCCTTCGACACGGTCACGGTGTTTCCGGAAGCCGGACGCAACGATCTCTACGATGCCCTGGTCGAGCGCAGGGTCGATATCGTCGTCGGTCTGACGACCGATCCGGAGATCGTCGACTACAACCTGGTCGCGCTCGATGATTCGACCGGCTTTTTCCCGGTCTACGAAGCCGCGCCCCTGACATCGACGGCTGCGCTGGAGCGCCGGCCGGAGATCGCCGAGATCATGGCAAAGCTCGCCGGACGCATCGATGACGAGATGATGCAGACGCTCAATGCCGCCGTGCGCCTCGACGGCCGGCCGGTCGCCCGCGTTGCGCGGCGCGCGCTTTATGACATGGGCCTCGTCGAGAAGCCGCCGCGCGAACGCACGCCTCAGCTCGGCATCGCGATTGTGCCGGAGACCATTGGCACGGACTCCGCCATCGACGCCCTGCGCGCCGTGCGCGAGGCCATGCGCGGCCGCGACGTGAATTTCTTGGCCGATGACGCGCCGATCGACGCGCTTGCGGCCGATCGGGCCCGCCTGGCCTTTGCCCCCGCCGTCTCCGGGTTCGTCAGCTCGAACGGACGGATCGTCCGCGACGACCGGCTCGAGGCCGTCGCGGCCGTCGGCTCGACCTTCCTGCACGCGCTGTCGCTTGCCGACAATCCCGTCTCGCCCTTCGAAGCGGGCATCATCGCATCCGGGCCGGAAGGCTCCGCGTCGCATCTTCTGGCCACCGTCGTGGCAAGGACCGGAGGCAGGCAAGCCACGGTCCTGCCGCTTGCCGATGAACGCACCGGGACCGCGGCCTCAGCGCTTGAGAACGGCGATGCCGATGTCGCGCTCGTCTTCGCCACGCCGGGCCGCCAGGATGTGGCCGATCTTCTCGCGCAGGATGAGGCGATCACGCTTGTCGATGCGAATGGCTGGTGGGAAGGCGCGGCTCAGGTTCTGCTTCCGGTCATGCGCGAGGCGCAGAT
Source organism: Martelella sp. AD-3 (assembly GCF_001578105.1). GTDB lineage: Bacteria > Pseudomonadota > Alphaproteobacteria > Rhizobiales > Rhizobiaceae > Martelella. The sequence goes on from NZ_CP014275.1 coordinate 2,248,979, forward strand.
CAGCGCCGATACCTATGACGGAGTCGGGAAGGCGGTGACCACGCTCTCGACACAGCTCATCCTGTTCGGCCCGGCAGCGCCGGAACGCTTCCTCGTCGGACAGCAGGGTCCCGGCGCCTTCTTCGACGAACAGCGCCCGCTTCAGGATCGCAATGTCGAGGCGATCAACCGCAATCTCGGCCTGCATGCCGCCGTCGACCCCTATCTGAGGCGGGCCGCGGCGTTGACCCCGCAGGTCAATATCCGCGACGACCGCATCAACCCCTATCCAGGGCGCGCGATCCTGATGATCGTGATTCTCGCCTATCTCGTCTGGGTCATCTGGCTGTTCATCCGCCCGGAAAGGCCGGAGGAGCGGCAGTAGAGCGCCGTGCGTCCGTTCGGACGCACAAGGGCAAAGCGCTTGCCGGCCTCAATTCCGGGACAATGTCACCGGCTTTCAAATCTTCGCCGCGTCCGGCGCACCGGTTATGCCGGAGCGTGGCGGTTCAGTGCAGAAATGCTGTCTCTCGTTCCTCGGGCTCATCGGGGAATAGCGATACCAGATTGCTGCAAAACAGTAATTTCCGCGCCGGCGGCTTCTTCGACCCGAACCGACGCGATACCGCTCCGGTTCGTTTTTCAGGAACGCCGCCGCGCGCCTGTCCGCCGAATTGTATCGGCGTGAACGGAGAGCTTGCAACAAGAAACTTGTTAGTATAACAAGCAAGATATTCAACCGAGGAATTTCAACATGCAGGCGATCATTGTGAAAGAGTTCGGCGCAGCCGATCAATTGTGTCTTGCAAGCGTACCCGCGCCTTCAGCGAACGAGGGCGAGATCGTTATCGATGTCGAGGCAGCCGGCGTAGGGCTCTTGGACGTCCTGCAGCGCAGGGGCCTTTTCGGCGGCACTCTGCCCGGTTTCGTTCCGGGCGTGGAGGTCGCGGGCACGGTTGCCCGCGTTGGCGCGGGGGTTGACGCCGCGCTCGTCGGAAAACGCGTCTTCGCCCTGGGTCAAGGCGGTTATGCCCAGCAATTTGTTGCCCGGTCCAGCAGGATGGTCGTGCTGCCTGAAAACGTTTCTCCCGCGGCGGCCGTTTCCCTCGGAACGAGTGCATTGGTGGCGCGCTTCAGCATCAGGCGAGCGAGACTTCAGGCCGGCGAAAGCGTCCTGGTCCGGGGGGCCAGCGGCGGCATCGGTTCCATGACGGTCCAGATGGCCGTGAATTCAGGAGCGGTTGTCACCGCCCTGACGAACGCCGCCGCCGCCGATCGTGTCGGAGCCCTCGGGGCCGAGCATGTCATACGGCGGGGCGACGGCGCCAGGCCCGACGGTCCCTTTGACGTCATCATCGACCCCGTAGCCGGCGACGATGGACCCGATATGGTCGCAGCCCTGAAGCCGAACGGACGTTACCTTGTGAACGGCGCGGCTGCCGGCTTTCCGCCCTCCGGCATTGATCGCGTCATGCTGCAGAACTTTTCAAATTCGCTCACCTATTCGCTGTTCAGCCTTGATTCGGTGCGCGACGACGAATTGGTCTCCGCGGCAGACGATATTTTTTCCGAGGCCGCAGGCGGAGCGCTTCGCTCGCTGATCGCTCAGATACTTCCCCTCCATCAGGCACCACAGGCGCATGAGATGCTGGAGTCAGGAGGCATTTTTGGCAAGATCGTGCTACAGCCGTAGAAAGTGCTCAAACACGCGGCAGTGAGGTCCAGCCATGAAAGAAGGTCGTGTTCGGCAAACACAGGAAGAGCGTCGGGACGAGTCGGAACAACGCATGCTTGCCGCCGGCTTGCGCCTTGTCGCCGAGCACGGCCCCGAGAAGCTGACATTAACCGAAGTTGGCAAGAGCGCCGGCTATAGCCGGGGATTGCCTGCCCATCACTTCGGCTCGCGGGAACAGTATCTCAAGGCGCTGGCATCGCACGTGGCGATCGAGTTTGATCAGACGCTTGCCTCGGCAGGCTTCGTTTCGGGGCTCGATGCGGTTCTCAAGATTACGCGAGCGGTGCTGACACAGCTCCATGCGCATCCCTCGCGGGGGCTTGCGACCCATGTCGTCCTGGCAGACGCCCGAAGAGACCAGGCCTTGTCCGAGGACATAGCGGGCTTGCGCGACAAAACCCTCGCTCTCCTGGCAAGCCACATAAGGGAGGGCATTCGATCAGCCGAGATTCGAAGCAACGTCAGTCCTGAAATCGCCAGTCTGCTCATCGCTGCCGGAATTTGCGGACTCATTGACAGCTGGCTGGCCGATCCTGGTTTCAGCATCGCGACGGCCGGCGACCAATTGATCGACATGATCGAACACGCACTCTCTGCCGAAACCGCCACTTCTCGCAGTACGGGAGTTGAATCGAAAGTCGGATGACGAAGCATTCCTTTGTTTCCCGTGCCGGCAGCAGCCGGGAAGCGCGCAGCGACGGGCCTTTTACCCCTCCCCCTTGCATTCCGCCCGAAAATCCGTATAAGCCGCTCATCCAAAGGTCCGGTCTTCAGGCTGGTGGCTGAACGGAGGGCTGTTTTCGCCGTGGCGAGAACGCTTGGCGCGTAAAAGACGCCTGCCTCCCGTGTCGCCGCTCTCGACCGTCTCGTCTAACGCTTTTCTTGCCGGGGTTTCCCCTCAGGAGCAGTCGTTGAGGCTTAGCCGCCGAAGTCCGGGTCCTGGAAACGCAAGAAAGGCAAATATCAATGGCACTTTACGAACACGTGTTCCTGGCCCGCCAGGACATCACGGCGCAGCAGGTTGACGGCATCGTCGAGCAGTACAAGGGACTGATCGAAGAGCATGGCGGCAAGGTTGGCCGTATCGAGAACTGGGGCCTGAAGTCCCTCACATACCGCATCCGCAAGAACCGCAAGGCGCATTACGCGCTGATGGACATCGATGCGCCGGCTGCCGCGATCCACGAGATGGAACGCCAGATGCGCATCAACGAGGACATCCTGCGCTACATGACCGTCAAGGTCGAAGCGCATGAGGAAGGGCCCTCGGCGATGATGCAGAAGCGCGACCGCGACGACCGTCCGCGCCGCGACGGCGGCCGTGACAACCGCGATCGTGGCGACCGCGGTGATCGTGGCGACCGCGGCGATCGCCGTCCGCGCAGCTGATTGCGAGATTTAAGGAGTTTTTATCATGGTAGCTATCGCCTCCATCCCGACGCGTCGTCCGTTCAACCGTCGTCGCAAGACCTGCCCCTTCTCCGGCGCCAACGCCCCGAAGATCGATTACAAGGACGTTCGTCTTCTGCAGCGCTACATTTCCGAGCGCGGCAAGATCGTTCCCTCCCGCATCACGGCCGTCAGCCAGAAGAAGCAGCGTGAACTCGCCCGCGCCATCAAGCGCGCCCGCTTCCTCGGCCTGCTGCCCTACGTCGTATCGTAAGGTTTTTGGCGGGCGGGGCCGGTGCAAGCGCCCCTCGCCCGCTTCCCTTTCTGCCGTCATCTTCGGGCTTGACCCGAGCATGATGGAAGTGGAGAGCAATGTGAATATCGAGGGGGTTCACCCCCCTCTGTCGCTTTCGCGACATCTCCCCCTCAAGGGGGGAGATTGAACGGAGGGCGGCGAGACTGGAGGGCAACCTCCGAAACGGCTCCGGCGCGGTGGGCGCGCAGCAGCCGGAAAATTGAACCCAGGTTGGGAAACATGATTTCCCTAACTGCTCGAAGGGCAGGACAGCGGATGAAAACACTCAATGCAAAGACAGTGCTGATCGGCGCGCTTGCCGGCGTTGCGGGCTTCATGCTCGCTTATGCCGCGAGTTTCAACGCGCTGTTTTCAACGCTGCTTTCCGCCGCCTCCGCCCTTCCGATCCTGATTGCCGGCCTCGGCTGGGGCAATGCCGCCGCCATCGCGGCGATCATCGTCGCAGGCGGCCTCGGCGCGACCATGGTCTCGCCCTTCTTTGCGCTCTACACGCTCGCCATCACCCTGGTGCCCGCCGGCTGGCTCAGCCATCTCGGCAATCTGGCGCGCCCGGCCAGCGAGATCGGCGGCCCTGAGGGGCTGACGGCCTGGTACCCGCTCTCCGATATCCTCATGCATCTTTGCGCCGTCATCACGCTGGCGCTGATCGTTCTCGGCTTTGCCGCCGGATACGGACCCGATGCGACGGGCGAACTGATCGACGCCTTCATGCAGGCGCTGGCGATGCAGAACCCGGACCTTGCCGCCGACGCGGCGCTGGTGGCGCAGTTCAAGTCGATGTTCGTGGTCATGCTGCCGATCGTCCAGGGCGCGACCTCGGTCATCCTTCTGTTCGTCGCCTATCATTTCGCGGCGCGGATCGCGATAGCGTCAGGGCTGACGAGCCGTCCGCGCGAGGATGTGGCGAAATCACTGCGCATGCACCGCAATGCGATCTTCGTGTTTCTCGCGGCTCTGGTCGCGACCTTCTTCGGCGGAACGATCGGCCTTATCGGCGCGGCCTGCCTCGGCGCGTTTGGCGGCGGTTTTCTGCTCGCCGGCCTTGCCCGCATGCATCTTGCCGCGCGCGGCCAGAGCTGGGGCGTGCCGGTCATCATACTCTCCTATCTTTCGCTGATTTTCACCTTCCCGGCCCTGATCTTCGTGGTGATGGGCCTTCTTGACACACGGCGGGCCATTGCTCTCTCGCCGGGAGCCACCCCGCCGGATCCAGACGACGACAATGAAAGGAAAAACCCATGGAAGTAATCCTGCTTGAACGCATCGCCAAGCTTGGCCAGATGGGCGAAACCGTGAAGGTTCGCGATGGCTATGCCCGTAACTACCTGCTGCCGACCGGCCGCGCGCTGCGCGCCAATGCCGCCAACAAGGCCCGTTTCGAAGCCGAGCGCGCGGTGCTGGAAGCCCGCAACCTCGAGCGCCGCAACGAAGCCCAGAAGGTTGCCGACACGCTGGACGGCAAGTCCTTCATCGTTGTCCGCTCCGCCGGCGAAACCGGCCAGCTCTACGGTTCGGTCGCAACCCGCGACATCGTCGAGATCCTCGGCGAGGAAGGCTACAAGATCTCCCGCAACCAGGTGGTTCTCAACCACCCGATCAAGACGGTCGGTCTGCACAAGGTCGAAGTCCAGCTTCACGCGGAAGTCTATGTCACGGTCGAGCTGAACGTCGCCCGCACCGCCGAGGAAGCCGAGCGGCAGCTCAAGGGTGAAGACCTCACCTCCGCCGACGCCATCTACGGCGTCGACGAGGACGCGCTGCGTCCGGAAGACTTCTTCAACCCCGATGCCGACTACGACCTCGACGAGGACGAAGCCGAAGAAGCCGAGGCCTCTGGCGAGGAAGAAGGCGACGAGGAAGACAAGAACGCCTGATCGGCGGCTTGAAGCTTCGGATATCAAGGGCCCGGCCTTCCGCAAAGGAGGCCGGGCTTTTCTGTGGTATCATGTGCTTTCACGTATCCGAATCATGTCAAGGCCGACGGCCTGTTTTCGCCGCGCCCGCTTTCGCCTGGCCCTGCGCCCTGTGGATTGCGGGCAAGACTGGAGAATGTGATCGCGATGACAGTGAGCGGATGCGGTTGATCCGCTAGTGATAGTTTGCCAAGCCAGTCCCAGGACACCGAGAAAAGACCGATCATGAATGACATCGCGCCTTCCCTTTCCTTCCAGACGCCCGGCGCGCAGCAGACGCGTGAGGCGCCGAACAATCTGGAAGTCGAGCAGGCCCTGCTCGGCGCGATTCTCGTCAACAACAGCGCCTTCTACCGCGTGTCGGACTTCCTGAAGCCGGAGCATTTCTACGAGCCGCTGCACCGCAGGATCTACGAGCTTGCCGGCGATACGATCCGCATGGACAAGATCGCCAACACGATCACACTCAAGACCCATCTGCCCTCCGACGTGAAGGTCGGCGACCTGACGGTGGCGCAATATCTCGCGCGGCTTGCCGCCGAGGCCGTCACCATCATCAATGCGGAGGACTATGGCCGCACCATCTACGACCTGGCGCTGCGGCGGCAGCTGATCGAAATCGGCGAGGATATCGTCAACACCGCCTATGATGCGCCGATCGACCTGCCGCCGTCCGAGCAGATCGAGGACACCGAGCGCAAGCTGTTCGCGCTGGCCGAGACCGGTCGCTATGAGGGCGGCTTCCAGTCCTTCGAGAACGCCGTGACGATCGCCATCGACATGGCGAGCAAGGCGTTTGAAAGCGATGGCCATCTCTCCGGCATCTCCACCGGCCTCAACACGCTCGATGCCAAGATGGGCGGACTGCAGCGCTCGGACCTGATCATCCTCGCCGGACGTCCGGGCATGGGCAAGACCTCGCTCGCCACCAATATCGCCTGGAACGTCGCCTCCGCCTATGAGCCGGAAGTCCTGCCCGACGGCACGGTCGAGGCGAAACAGGGCGGCGTCGTCGCCTTCTACTCGCTGGAAATGTCCGGCGAACAGCTCGCCACCCGTATCATCTCCGAGCAGACGGAAGTCTCGTCTTCGAAAATCCGGCGCGGCGACATCACCGAGGCCGATTTCGACAAGCTGGTGGCCTGTTCGCAGACCATGCAGAAGGTTCCGCTCTATATCGACCAGACCGGCGGCATCTCGATCGCCCAGCTTTCCGCCCGCGCCCGCCGCCTCAAGCGCCAGCGCGGCCTTGATCTGCTCGTTGTCGACTATGTGCAGCTGATGACGGGTTCGAAGAAATCCGGCGAGAACCGCGTGCAGGAGGTGACCGAGATCACCACCGGGCTGAAGGCGCTCGCCAAGGAACTGAACGTGCCGATCATCGCCCTTTCCCAGCTTTCCCGCCAGGTGGAAAACCGCGACGACAAGCGGCCGCAGCTTTCCGACCTTCGCGAATCGGGCTCGATCGAGCAGGACGCGGACGTGGTGCTGTTCGTCTACCGCGAGGAGTATTACGTCCAGAACCTCGAGCCGCGCGACCCTGACGATCCGGCCTATGACGAGTGGAAGATGAAATACGAGAAGGTGCGCGGAACCGCCGACGTCATCATCGCCAAGCAGCGTCACGGCCCGACGGGCACGGCAAACCTCGCCTTCCAGGCCGCCTATACCCGCTTTGCGGATCTTGCCGACCCGTCCTATTCGAGTTTCGACGATTAGGCATGGGCGAAATGGCGTGAACGCGCTATGATTGCCGAGATTCTGCAATAAACGGCGATTTCATGTCTGATTTTTCGAATGATCTCAACGATGAACCGCTGCAGGAAGGGGAAATCCCCTTCTCGGCGGCTCCCGCCCGGCTGACCGTCGATCTCGGCGCCATTGTCAGCAACTGGAAGACCATGCGAACGCTCTCCGGCAGCGCCCGGACGGCGGCCGTGGTCAAGGCCGACGGCTACGGTCTCGGGATCGAGGATGTCGGCGAAGCGCTTTACGGCGCGGGCGCTGCCGATTTTTTCGTCGCTGTGCCGGATGAGGGCGCGACGCTCAGGCGATTTGCGCCCGATGCCCGCATCTTCGTCCTCTCCGGCATGTGGCCCGGTACGGAAGAGCTCTTTTTCGAACATGATCTCGTGCCGGTATTGGCGAGCACCGAACAGCTCTCCTTTTTCTTCGCGGCGGTCGCGGAATATGGCGATTACCCCTGCGCGCTCCAGGTCGATACCGGCTTCAACCGGCTCGGTTTGACGGTGGAGGAAGCGCTGGCGCTTGCCGGCGATGTCTCGCGGCCGGCGAGCTTCGAACCCGTTCTCATCCTCTCCCATCTTGCCTGCGCGGACGATCCCGCCTCGCCGATGAACAAAAAGCAGCTCGAATGGTTCCGCATCGCGGCCTCCGCCTTCGAGGGCGTCGAGGCCAGCCTGTCGGCCTCCGCCGGCATTTTTCTCGGTCCGGACTATCATTTCGATCTCACCCGTCCCGGGATCGCGCTCTACGGCGGCGATTCGCAGCCGGGCACCGCGCGGAAGCTCAGGCCCGCGGCACGGGCGGAGGCCAGGATCGTCCAGATCCGCAATGCCCGCGCAGGCGAAACCGTGAGCTACGGCGCGACCTGCAGGCTTTCCCGCGACAGCCGGCTCGCCATTGCCGCGGCCGGCTATGCCGATGGCTATCATCGGTCGCTTTCGGGTTCCGGCGCGCCGCTGCGCGATGCCGTCAGTCCCGGCGGCTTCGGGTTTGTTGCGGGACACAAGGTGCCGATTGCCGGGCGGATAACCATGGACATGACCATATACGACGTGACCGATGTGCCGGAGGAGGCAATCCGCGTGGGCGACTATATCGAGCTGATCGGCCCCAACCTGCCGCTGGACGAGGCGGCGACGGCCTCGGGAACGATCGGCTACGAACTGCTGACCGCCCTTGGCTTGCGCTACCGTCGCCGCTATACCCAGCCGGACTGACGCTTTTTCCGACAAAGAAGAGACCTTGGCCAAACAGAAGACCCAGTTCATCTGCCAGAATTGCGGCAGCATCCATGCCCGCTGGGCCGGGCGATGCGACGCCTGCGGCGCCTGGAACACGATCGTCGAGGAAAATCCCTCGGCCGGCATCGGCGGCGGCCCGGCCCGCGCGCCGAAGAAGGGCCGCCCGGTGGCCCTCGTCAAGCTCGACGGAGAAAGCGAGGAGGCCCCGCGCATCGCGAGCAAGATGGCCGAGTTGGACAGGGTGACCGGCGGCGGCTTCGTGCGCGGCTCGGCGGTTCTCGTCGGCGGCGATCCCGGCATCGGCAAGTCAACGATCCTGATGCAGGCGGCGGCGGCGCTGGCCCGCCAGAACCAGCGGGTGATCTATGTCTCGGGCGAGGAGGCTATCGCCCAGGTCAGGCTTCGCGCCCGCCGCCTTGGCGCGGCGGATACCGAGGTGCTTCTCGCCGCCGAAACCAATGTCGAGGACATTCTGGCGACGCTTGCGGAAGGGCCGCGGCCGGACCTCGTCATCGTCGATTCGATCCAGACGCTCTGGTCGGATCAGGCGGAAGCCGCGCCCGGCACGGTAACCCAGGTGCGCACCGGCGTGCAGGCGATGATCCGCTTTGCCAAACAGACGGGCACGGCAATGGTGCTTGTCGGCCATGTGACCAAGGAGGGACAGATCGCGGGGCCCCGCGTGGTCGAGCATATGGTCGACGCGGTGCTCTATTTCGAGGGCGAGCGCGGCCATCACTACCGGATCCTGAGAACGGTGAAAAACCGTTTCGGACCGACCGACGAAATCGGCGTGTTCGAGATGGGCGACACGGGCCTGCGCGAAGTGGCCAATCCCTCCGAACTGTTCCTGGGCGAACGCAATGACAAGGCGCCGGGCGCAGCCGTTTTTGCCGGCATGGAGGGCACGCGGCCGGTTCTGGTCGAGGTGCAGGCGCTAGTGGCTCCGACCTCGCTCGGCACACCGCGCCGCGCCGTCGTCGGCTGGGATTCGGCCAGGCTCTCGATGATCCTGGCCGTGCTCGAGGCCCATTGCGGCGTCCGGCTCGGCAATCACGACGTCTATCTCAACATTGCCGGCGGCTACCGCGTCACCGAGCCCGCGGCAGACCTTGCGGTTGCAGCGGCGCTCATTTCCTCGCTCGCCGGACTTGCTCTCCCGCCCGATTGTGTCTATTTCGGCGAGGTCAGTCTTTCGGGAGCGATACGACCGGTGACCCATGCCGCGCAACGGCTGAAGGAAGCCTCAAAGCTTGGTTTCTCGCGCGCCGTTCTGCCTTCGGGTTCGGCGGAAATTGCGCCGGGCAGCGCAAACGGGCTAAAAGGGCTCGAAGCCTTGCCGGAACTTGTGGCCGATATCGCGGGCATGAAGCCGGAGACCGCAGCGGACGACAGCGATTGAGGCGCCGGCGGGCGCAACGGCCATGCGTGTGCGGGCCACGACAAGCGGAGCAATGAATGCCAGTAACCCTGTTCGATCTGATCGTCCTCGGCGTTGTCCTGTTCTCGGCCCTTCTTGCCATGGTGCGCGGCTTTTCCCGCGAAATTCTCTCGCTTCTCGCCTGGGGGCTTTCGGCGGCGATCGCCTATGTCGGCTACCCCTTCCTCGCGCCGACATTCGAGGGATTTCTGGACGATCCGCGCATGTCCATGGCCGGCGCCTTCGCGGTCATCTTTCTGATCGCGCTTGTGCTTCTTTCGCTGGTGACCACGCGATTTGCGGACTATATTATCGACAGCCGCGCCGGCGTGCTGGACCGTTCGCTCGGTTTCGTCTTCGGCCTTGTGCGCGGCGTGCTCATTCTGGCGGTTGCCGTCGCGTTCTGGAACTGGCTGGTCGGCGATGCCCAGAGCCCCGACTGGATCCGCAACGCCAAGTCGAAACCCGCGCTCGACATGCTTGCCGCCAAGCTGGAGTCCTATCTGCCCGGCGGCGGGGAGTTGGAGAGTTCGCTTGACCGCGACCAAAGGCGGCTACTGGCAATGATTGACGGTAACGTCATTTTGAAGTTCCGGCCGGATGCCCGGCCTATCTGATATCTCTAGTACTGTCTGGATGAACCTGCTTTCGCACGCGCCCTGCCCCAGCCATTTCCGGATCACGCGATGACCACCAGTTTCGACGACCATGACGATTTCAGCCTTGACGACGATACGCTGCACGAGGAATGCGGCGTCTTCGGCATCCTGGGCCATCCCGATGCGGCGGCGCTGACCGCGCTCGGCCTGCACGCGCTGCAGCATCGCGGCCAGGAAGCGGCCGGCATCGTCTCCTATGACGGCCAGCAGTTCCGCTCCGAGCGCCATCTCGGCCTTGTCGGCGACCACTACACCGATCCGGCCATGCTGGAAAGCCTGAAGGGCTCGATGGCCATGGGCCACGTGCGCTACTCCACGACCGGAGGCACGGTGCTGCGCAACGTCCAGCCGTTGTTCGCCGAACTCGGTGTCGGCGGCATCGCCATTGCCCATAACGGCAACTTCACCAACGGCCTGTTCATGCGCCGCAAGCTGATCTCCGACGGGGCGATCTGTCAGTCGACCTCGGATACCGAGGTCGTGCTGCACCTGATCGCCCGTTCGCGCGCCAAGACATCGTCAGACCGCTTCATCGACGCCATCGGCCAGATGGAAGGCGGCTATTCGATGATCGCGATGACCCGCACCAAGCTGATCGCCGCGCGCGACCCGACGGGCATCCGCCCGCTGGTGATGGGCGAATTGAACGGCAAGCCGATCTTCTGTTCGGAAACCTGCGCGCTCGACATTATCGGCGCCAAGTTCATCCGCGACGTCGAAAACGGCGAGGTTGTCATCTGCGAGCTGCAGCCCGACGGGACGGTCTCGATCGACAGCCGCAAACCCGCGCTGAAACAGCCCGAACGGCTCTGCCTGTTCGAATATGTCTATTTCGCCCGTCCCGATTCCATCGTCGGCGGTCGCAATGTCTATCAGACCCGCAAGAACATGGGCGTCAATCTCGCCCGCGAGGCGCCCGTCGAAGGCGACGTGGTCGTGCCCGTTCCCGATGGCGGCACGCCGGCGGCGATCGGCTATGCGCAGGAGAGCGGCATTCCCTTCGAGCTCGGCATCATCCGCAACCATTATGTGGGCCGCACCTTCATCGAGCCGACGCAGCAGATCCGCGCCTTCGGCGTGAAGCTGAAGCATTCGGCCAACAAGGCGGTGATTGCCGGCGCGCGCGTGGTGCTGATCGACGATTCGATCGTGCGCGGCACGACGTCGGTGAAGATCGTGCAGATGCTGCGGGAGGCCGGGGCGAAAGAGGTGCATATCCGCGTTGCCAGCCCGATGATCTATCATTCCGACTTCTACGGCATCGACACGCCCGACCGCGACAAGCTGCTTGCCAACAACCACAAGACGCTTGCCGACATGTGCAAGTTCATCGGCGCGGATTCGCTGCAGTTTCTCTCGATCGACGGGCTGTACATGGCCGTCGGCGGCGAAAAGCGTAACAATGCCCTGCCGCAGTTCACCGACCACCAGTTCACCGGGGACTATCCGACCCGCCTGCTCGACAAGGAGCATGAGGGCGAGTTTTCCAAGATCGAGCTTCTGGCCGGAAACGGCTGAAGCCTGAACACGTCCGGAGAAGACATCATGAGCAAGTCACTCGAAGGCCGTCTGGCCGTCGTTACCGGCGCCTCGCGCGGCATCGGCTATTTCACCGCGCTGGCCCTGGCGAAAGAAGGCGCGCATGTGATCGCCTGCGCGCGCACCGTCGGCGGGCTCGAGGAGCTGGACGACGCGATCAAGGCCGACGGCAACGGCTCGGCAACGCTGGTGCCGATGGACCTTGCCGATATGGGCGCGATCGACCGGCTCGGCGGCTCGATCTTCACCCGCTGGGGCAAGCTCGACATCATGGTCGCCAATGCTGCCGTCCTCGGCGTCGTCTCGCCGCTCGCGCATCTGGAAGCCAAGGTGTTCGAGCAGGTGATGACCGTGAACGTGACGGCGACCTGGCGGCTGATCCGTTCGCTCGAGCCGCTCCTGCTGCAGTCCGATGCCGGGCGCGCGGTGCTGATTTCTTCCGGCGTTGCCCATACCTGCCGCCCCTTCTGGGGCGCCTATGCCGCCTCCAAGGCCGCCGTCGAGGCTCTGGGGCGCACCTGGGCTGCCGAAACCGCGCACACCCCGATCAGGGTCACGAATTTCGATCCCGGCCGCACCCGCACCGCCATGCGCGCGCAGGCAGCCCCCGGCGAAGACCCGATGACACTGCCGCATCCAAGCGAAGTGGCGGAAAAGATCGTGCCGCTGGTCAGCCCCGATTTTCAGGAGAGCGGCAGGCTTTTTGTTTCGCGGGAAGACCGGTTGAAAGACTACCGCCTGCCGGAATAGGCACGGCACGGAGGAACATCATGGCGCAATGGCTGAACGAACCGGCCGAATGGTCCGGGGAAAACGGAACGCTGGAACTGGTGACCGACAAGGCTACCGATTTCTGGCGCAAGACCTTCTATGGCTTTACCCGCGACAGCGGCCATGCCTTTCTGGAGCCGGTCGCCGGCGACTTCTCCGCCAGCGCCACGGTGACGGCCGATTACGAGACGCTTTACGATCAGGCCGGCCTGATCCTCAGGATCGACGAGACCCACTGGATCAAGGCGGGTATCGAGTTCACCGACGGGCTGATGCACTTCTCCACCGTGGTGACCCGCGATGTCTCGGACTGGTCCGTCATTCCGCTGCCTGACGCAGACCCGCAGACGCCCGTCTCCGTCCGCATAACCCGCCATGATGATGCCGTGCGCGTTCAGTTTCATCTCGGCGACGGGCACTGGCAGATGGCGCGGCTCTGCCCCTTCCCTTCATCCGACGCGTTCGTCGGCATGACCGCCTGCACGCCGGAACGGGCGGGGCTGAAGGTCCGCTTCTCCGGCTTTTCGGTCGGCGCTCCCATCCCGCGCGACTTGCACTGAGCGGTAGTCAGGCCCGGCGCATGCGCCACATCAGACCGGCGCAGACCACCAGACACACGCCGCCGCACAGGCTGACCGCCCCGAACCCGATGCCCGCGTAGAGAGCGCTCATCAAGAGCGGCCCGAAGAACACCGCGATATAGGTGGCGGTGGTGTTGAGGCCGATCAGCGTTCCGCGGGCTTCAGGCTTGCGTTGGGCTAGAAGCAGGACGGTCAGGTTCAGCCCGAAATGGTTGAAGATGCCGAGCAGGAATGTCGCCGCCAGCGATGACCAATAGGCTTCGGTGGCCGGATAGAGCAGCAGATAGAGAAGCGCCGAACCGCAAAGCAGGAACGGAAACAGCCTTGCCGGACCCGCCCGGTCCACGTGGCGGGCCGCCGCGCCGCCGACGGCGAACCCGATCCCGTAGGCCATGACGGCGAGGCTTGCCGCCGCGGCGCCAATGCCGAGCGTTTCCCGCATTCTCAGACCGAGCAGCGCATAGGTGCCGTAGAACACGGTCATGAACAAGAGGCCGGTCAAAAGCATGCTGATGACGCCGGAAACGCCGATCACGGCGCGGCGGCTGAAGACCGCGCCGGCGGATTGCGGGCGGCGGGCATCGGCCGTCAGCGCGAAAACGACGCTCGCCAGAAGGGCAAGCGCAGCGAGCGCGCCATAGGCCAGCCGCCAGTCCAGCACCTCGCTCAGCATGGCCGAAAGCGGCACGCCGACAATCAGCGACAGCGACCATCCGGACAGGACGATGCCGAAGGTGCGCGCGCCCGCGCCCTCCGGCGCCGCGCTTACCGCCTGCGAATAAACCGCAGGCAACAACACGCCGGTGGCAATGCCGGCCAACGCCTGAAAGAAGGCCAGCGCCTGCCAGGCCGGGCTTGCGGCGGATCCGGCAAAGCCAAGCGCAAGCACCAGCGCGGCGGCGGCCAGCACCACCCGCATGGCGTGGCGGTCGATCAGGCGGGAGAGAAAAAAGGCCGAAAAGGCGGCCGCCGCCCCGAAGGCCGAAATCGCCCGCGTCACCGCGACCGGCTCCGCATCGAGCGTCCGCGCCACGTCGCCGAGGATAGGCCCGAGAATGAAGGAGTTCGCGCCGATCAGGAACACGCCGACGACCAGCGCTGCCAGCCGCAGGCGTTGAAGAAGGATAGAATGCACGGGAAAGCCTATGCGCGGTGATTCACTTCAATCCATTATCCGTGATCACCGGCGACAATCAACCGCGGCCCTCACGCCTGTTGCTTCGCGATCCAGTCGTGATCCGGATGGTTTCTGAAGCGCCATTTGCGCATCGGTCCGGCCATGACATTCAGATAGTACATCTCGTAGCCATGCGGCGCGCCGCAGGGGTGATGGCCCTTCGGCACCAGAACCACCTCGCCGTCATGCACGGCCATGGTCTCGTCCAGTTCGCCGTCATCGGTGAAGACCCGCTGGAAGCCGAAGCCCTGCGCCGGGTTCAGTCGGTGGTAATAGGTCTCCTCCAGATAGGTCATATCCGGAAAATTGTCCTCGTCGTGCCGGTGCGGCGGATAGGAGGACCAGTTGCCTGCCGGCGTGAAAACCTCCGTCACCAGCAGGCTGTCGGCGATATCGCGGTCTTCCATGGCGATCGGGTGGATATAGCGGGTGTTGGACCCCTTGCCGCGCTCTTCCAGGCCGATATTATCGATCACCTGCGCCTTGTGGCCACCCTTGCCGGGGGCCGAGCAGACGGCGAGCGTGCAGTCCGTTTCAGCCCGCGCCGCCCAATCGGCATGGTCCGGCACATAGACGGCGGCCGGCTTCTCACGCTCGAACACGTTCATGCGCTTGCCGAGCGTGCCGAAGTCCTGCCCGGCCCCGGAGATCGCCGCCCTGCCCTCGACCAGAACGAGAATGACCTCGCGGTCCCCCGTCTTTTCCGAAACGCTCTCGCCCGCGGCGAGGCGATAGAGGCCGAAGCCGACATAACCCCAGCCGGCGCTTTCGGGCGTGATGTCGTGGACCTTGCCATGGGTTCCGTTCGGCTTGACCAGCAATCGGCTCATATCGTCAACTCCTCGTGTTCTCGTTATTTCAGTCCGGCTTCCGCGGCTGCCGCCTTCAGCGCCTTCAGCCCCATGCTCTGGTATGTGAAAGGATTGCGCACGGCGGGATCCTGTTCGGCCTCGATCACGATCCAGCCGGAATAGCCATGTTCAGCGGCGATCTTCAGCACGGGCGTGAAGTCAACGATCCCCTCCTCGTCTCCGGGCACGGTAAAGACGCCGCGCCGCACGCCCTCGAGAAAGCTCAGCCCCTCGTCGCGGACCTGCCGCATCACGGCGCCGCGCACATTCTTGGCATGGATATGACGCACGCGGTCCATATGGCGGCGCGCCAGCGCTTGAGGGTCGCCGCCGCCGAAGGTCGCGTGGCCGGTGTCGAGCAGAAGATGCACATCGGGGCCCGTCAACGCCATCAGCCGGTCGATCTCCGCCTCGCTCTGGACAATCGTGCCCATGTGGTGGTGATAGACGAGCGCGATGCCGTCCTCGGCGCAATAGGCCCCGATCGCATCGAGCTTTGCGGCAAAATCGTCCCAGGCAGCATCGTCCAGCACCGGACGTTCAGAGAGCGCAAGCGCGTCATTGCCGTGAATGGCATTGGACGTCTCGCAGACGATACAGACCTTTGAGCCCTGCGATTTCAGGAGGTCGAGATGCGGACGGATCGCAGCCTTCTCGTCTTCGACCGAATGCGTGAGCAGGTTCAGCGAATGCCATCCTGAGACGAATTTGAGGCCGTGGGCGGACAGCACGGCGGCAAGCGCCTCCGGCTCGGTCGGGAATTTATGCCCCTTCTCGATGCCGTCGAATCCGATTTCGGCGGCTTCGGAAAGGCAGGTCTCAAGCGAGATGTCGGCTCCGAGGCTCTGGTCGTCGTCATTCGACCAGGCGATCGGATTTGTTCCGTAGAGGATCATGGTTTCACCCTTTCAAAGGCAAAGGAAGGAACTCAGTCAAAGGACCGCTGGCGCGCGCGCTCTTCCAGATAGGCCCTGCGCGCCGTATTGACCTCGGCGCGTTCGGAGACCTCGGGCACGGCGACGTCCCACCAGTTTCCGCCGGCCTCCGTGGTGATCATCGGGTCGGTGTCGATGACGATCACATGGCTGCGGTCGCTGGATTTTGCGCGCTTCAGCGCCTCCTCCAGCGCCGCGATGCCATCGACCTTCTCGGCGATCGCGCCAAGGGCGGCGGCATGGGCGGCGAAATCGATATCGGACGGCACGACATGGCGCGCGGTGTCGATCAGATTGTTGAAGCTTTCGCCGCCGGTTGCCCGCTGCAGCCGGTTGATGCAGCCGAAGCCGCGATTGTCGAGCACCACGACGGTGATCTTCTGGCCGAGCATGACCGATGTGGCGAGTTCGGAATTCGCCATCAGATAGGAGCCGTCGCCGAGCATGACGATAACGTCGCGCTCCGGCAGCGCCATCTTGACGCCGAGGCCGCCGGCAATCTCGTATCCCATGCAGGAATAGCCGTAGTCGAGGTGGTAGCCATTGGGACGTTCGGCCTGCCATAGCTTGTGCAGTTCGCCCGGAAGCCCGCCGGAGGCGCACACCACGATCGCATCCTCGCCGCTCTGGCGCTGCACCGCGCCGATCACATGCCCGTCGCTCGGCAGCGCATTGCCGGAAGGCGCATCGGTCGCTGCCGCAACGGCAGCCATCCACGTCTCTTTCAGAGCGGGATCGACGGCCGGCGCCTGATGCTGCCCAAGTTTCCCGCTCAGCATTTCGAGCGCCACCCGGGCATCCGCGACAAGCGGCAGCGCATCATGCTTGTAGCTGTCGAAGGCCGTGACATTGATCGCCAGAATCCGCCGCGACGGGTTCTTGAATACCGACCAGGAACCGGTGGTGAAATCCTGGAACCGCGTGCCGAGACCGATCACGAGGTCCGCGTCGGCGGCAACCGCATTGGCGGCAGACGCGCCGGTGACGCCGATGGAACCGAGGTTCAGCGGATGGCTGGCGGGAAGCGAAGACTTGCCAGCCTGCGTTTCGGCAACGGGGATATTATGCTTTTCGGCAAAGCTCTTCAGCGCCTCCGTCGCGCCGGAATAGAGCACGCCGCCGCCCGCCACGATCAGCGGACGTTTGGCAGATTTGATGGCCGCGACCGCACGCTCCAGCGCATCCGCATCCGGCGCGGGACGGCGTTGATGCCAGGTTTTCTCCGCAAAGAAACGCTCCGGCCAGTCGAACGCCTCGGCCTGTACATCCTGGCAGAAGGAGAGCGTGACGGGGCCGCAGCGCTCCGGATCGGTCAGCGTCGAAAGCGCGCGCGGCAGCGCCGTCAGCAGCTGTTCGGGGCGCGTGATCCGGTCGAAATAGCGGCTGACGGGCCGGAAGCAGTCATTGGCGGAAACCGTCGCGTCATCGAAATCCTCGACTTGCTGCAGCACCGGGTCAGGCGCGCGGCTGGCAAAGACATCGCCGGGGATCAGCAGCACCGGCAGACGGTTCACATGGGCGAGCGCGCAGGCCGTCACCATATTGGTCGCGCCGGGGCCGATGGAAGTCGTCACCGCCATGGCCTGCCGGCGGTTCTTCGCCTTGGCATAGGCGATCGCGGCATGCGCCATGGTCTGCTCATTATGCCCTCGCCATGTCGGCAATACGTCGCGCACGCCGTAGAGCGCCTCGCCGAGCGCCGCGACATTGCCATGGCCGAAAATCGCCCAGCAGCCGGGAATGACAGGATCGCCGTCCTCGTTCTTCTGGGCAATCAGATAGCGCACCAGCGCCTGTGCGGCGGTCAAGCGGATCGTCTTCATCAAAACGCCTCATCTTTTTCGTGCTGTGTCGCCGCCAGCCGGGCCTCGTCCCAATAGCGGCAGAAACTGCGGTATTTTTCCGTCATTTCGGCAACGGCCTCGTCGTCGCTGATTGTGCCGGAGAGCCAGGCCCGCGCCGCATCGGCGAAGATCGAGCGGCCGACGGCAAACCCCTTGATCAGCGGGAAGCGTGCAGCCTCCGCAAAGCTTGCCGCCAGCTCCTCTTCCGGGGCATCGAGCCCCAGCACGACGATACCGCGCGTATGGCGGTCATGGCCCTCGATCGCCGCGCACACATTGGCCCATGCGGCCTCTGTTGTCAGCGGCTCCAGCTTCCACCAGTCGGGATAGATGCCGATCTCGTAAAGACGCTCGATCACCCGCGCGGCGCTCATTTCATCTGTCTCGCCATGCTTTGATGACACGATTTCCATCAGGAATTCCAGCCGGTTTCGGCGTGCGGCGGCAAAAAGGCGCGCAAGCGTCGCCTCCTGCTCCGCCTTCAGCGTCGCGTCGTCATCGGGGTGATAGAAGCAAAGGACCTTGACGACATGCTCGGCCGGCCATTCGGCCAGCCCGCCCATGTCCTCGCCGAGTTCCGGCTCGAGCGTGAGCGGGCGCGAGCCCGGCCATTCCGTGGGGCGGCCGATCCAGAGACTGGTCCCCGCCGCCCTGTACAGCGCCGAACGGCCGATCCGGCTGTCGCAGAGAATGCCATAGCCCGGCCTGCCGTCGGCCACGTCCAGCGCGGCCTTCAGGCAAAGCTCCTTGAAGGCGCCCAGCCTTTGGGCCGGAACGCCGCACTCCTCGGCCATGTCTTCAAGCTGGATCCGGTGGTCGAAGGCAAAAACCCGCATTTCCGGCCAGTCGCCGTGCCTGTTGGTGGACCAGTGCAACTGCTCCAGCGCCTTGTCCTTGCGCAGCGCCAGCGTGGTTGAGCCGTGCTCAAGGAAATATTCAAGCTCGGCCAGGCTCGGATAGGCCGGCGTGCAGCCGTGGCGCGACACGGCAAAGGCGCCGCAGGCATTGGCGATCGTCAGGCTTTCGGCCCAGTCCCGATCCGTCAGCCAGCCCTTCAATAGCCCGGCCATGAAACCGTCACCCGCGCCTAAAACGTTGAAAACCTCGATGCGGAAGCTCCGGCCCGCAACGCCGCCGTCGACATCGTCGGGGATATCGCCCTCGAAGGCCGAAGCGCCTTCCGCGCCGCGCTTCAGCACCAGCGTCGCGGCGCTCACCTTGCGCACATTCTTCAGCGCCTGGAGCGTATCCGTCGTGCCGCCGGCAATATGGAATTCCTCTTCCGTGCCGACGATGAGATCGAACAGATGCAGCGTCGACTGAAGTTTGGCGGTGACCTTTTCCGACGCGATGAAGCGGTTCTCGCCATCACCGTGACCCGACAGCCCCCAGAGGTTCGGCCGGTAGTCGATATCAAGCGCGGTGCGCGCGCCGTGCTTGCGGGCAAGACCGAGCGCCTTCAGCACCGCCGCCTCGGTCCTGGGGTTGGAAAGATGCGTGCCGGTGGCGACCAGCGAACGCGAGCGCGCAATCAGCGCCTCGTCGATATCGTCTTCGCACAGCGCCATGTCGGCGCAGTTCTCGCGATAGAAGATCAGCGGAAACTGCTCCTCGTCCCGAATGCCCAGGATCACCAGCGCCGACAGGCGTTCCGGGTCGGTGACGACGCCGGTCACATCGACGCCTTCCCGCTCGAGCTCCTCGCGGATGAAGCGGCCCATATGCTCGTCGCCGACGCGGGTTATAAGGCCGGATTTCAGCCCGAGACGCGCCGCGCCCGTCGCCATGTTGGTCGGCGAGCCGCCGAGATATTTCTCAAAGGACAGCATGTCCTCCAGCCGACCGCCGACCTGCGCGCCGTAAAGGTCGACCGAGGAACGGCCGATCGTGAGACAATCGAGTTCATGCATGCTCTAGACAGTGCCTCCCAGCGAGGATTCAAGTTCGACAAGTTCGCGCCCGCCCGCCATCAGGTCCTGCAGCTGCTCGGCATTGATCTCGCCGCGCTTGGCAGTGCCCAGCGTCTTGCCATGGTTGATGACGGTAAACCGGTCGCCGACGGCAAGCGCATGGCGGACATTATGGGTGATGAAGACGACGCCGATCCCCTTCTTGCGCACGGCATCGATGGTGGAAAGCACATTCGCCGTCTGGCGCACGCCAAGCGCGGAGGTCGGCTCGTCGAGGATCAGCACGCGTGCGCCGAAATAGACGGCGCGGGAAATGGCAACCGTCTGTCGCTCGCCGCCGGACAACGTGCCGACCGCCTGATCGGCGGAACGCAGGTGAATGCCCATCTTCCCCATTTCCTCAACCGTGATGGCGCCCGCCTTCTTGTGGTCGAATACCTTGATCGGGCCGATGCGCCGCTCCGGCTCCCGGCCCATCCAGAAATTGCGGGTCACCGACATCAGCGGGATCATCGCCAGATCCTGATAGACCGTGGCGACACCCGCCGCCATCGCATCGCGCGGGTCGTTAAAGGTCACTTCCTTGCCATCGATGAGGATGCGGCCATAGCTCGGCTTGTGCACGCCGGACATTGTCTTGATGAAGGTCGACTTGCCCGCGCCATTGTCGCCGAGCAGGCAATGGCATTCCCCGGCCATGACCGAGAGCGAGACGCCGGCCAGCGCGATCACCGGGCCGAAATGCTTCTCGATGTCCTGAAGTTCGATCAGAGGTGCGCTCATCTCTAGCGTTCTCCCGTGATGCGACGGCGGATATAGGTGTTGAGGATGACGGCGAGCAGCAGGATGACGCCGAGGAAGACGCGGAACAGCGAGCTTTCGACGCCGGCGAAGAACAGGCCCTGCTGGACGACGCCGAAAATCAGCGCGCCAAGCGCCGCGCCGATCACGGACCCGTAGCCGCCGGTGAGAAGCGCGCCGCCGATGACGACCGAAATGATCGCCTCGAACTCCTTCAGAAGGCCGCGGTCAGCTGCCGCCGAGCCAAACTCCATCACCTGGCAGGTGGCGAAGATGGTGGCGCAGAAGGCCGTCAGCATGAACATCAGGATCTTCACCCGGTTGACCGGCACGCCGACATAGCGGGCGGCCTGCGCATCGCCGCCGGCGGCGAAGATCCAGTTGCCGAATTTCGTCCGCACCAGAAGGAAATGACCGAGAATGATGAGGATCAGCGCCCAGACCATCAGCATCGGAATACCGTCGACGACGGGCTGCCCGGCGCGCGGTCCGGCGACGAAGGTGGCGATCATGTCATTGTCGGCAAGCCAGCGGAAGAAGCCGCCAAACACCTTGCCGCCGAAAAGCGCGGCGACGAAGTCACCCTCCGATGCCTCGCGCACGCCGCCGATGATCGTCTTGCCGGTGGTCGAGATGGCGATGAAGATCGTCAGCCCGCGCAGGATGAAGAGAAAAGCGAGTGTGACGATGAAGGACGGCAGCCCGGTGCGGATCACCAGAAAACCGTTCAACGCGCCGATGGCGATGGCAACGGCAAAGGCGGTGATGATCGCAAGCCAGGCGGGCCACCCCCACTGGACGGTCAACAGCGCAATGACGATGCCGGAAAAGCCGATCATCGAGCCGATCGACAGATCGAATTCTCCCGCGATCATCAACAGGCAGGCGCCGACGGCGATGATGGCGAACTGGGCCGAGACCGTGCCCCAGTTGATGAAGCCTTCGGCCGAAAACATGCCGCTGTCGCCAGCAATCATGGCAAACAGCAGGAAGACGAGAATGGTGCCGCAGATGGAGCCGAGCTCCGGCCGGATCAGCGCCTTGCGCCATCGTGGCACAGGGCGCATGCGCTCTTCGAGGATCAACTCCTCGATCGGCCGGTGCGGCTGTTGTTCATGGGATTTGGACATCAGATTAACTCCGCCGCGTAGGCAATGGTTTCCCGTGCCGGCGGCGCGTTGACGCTGCCTGCCGTTCCGGATCAATCAGAAACTTCCGGCTGAAGCCGGCCAGGACGCCGCGCGGCAAGCCCGCGCGGCATCGCCATTGTCGAACGTCAGCGATACTGGCCGGCGTATTTCTCAACCAGTTCGATATTGCTGTCGGTGATGAAGCCGGGGCCCGAATTGATCGAGTTGCCCGGCATCACGCCGTAGCGGGCGTAATTGGTCAGGATGACCACCGGCAGGTAGCCCTGCAGATAGGGCTGCTGGTCGATGGCGAAGTTGATCGTGCCGGCCTTGATCGCATCGGCAATCCCGCTCGAAAGGTCGAACGTGCCGAAATAGACCTGGCCCGCCTTGCCGGTCTCATCCAGGGCGGCGATCGTCGGTTCGGCAGAGTTGGGGCCGAGCGTCAGGATCGCGCCGGTATCCGGATTGGCGTTGAGATAGGCCATCACCTTCGACTTGACCTCGGACGGATCCATGCCGCTGTCGATCATCTGCTGGCCAAGCTCGACGCCAAGCCCATCGGCGAAGCCCTGGCAGCGCTCAACGGAGGCCGGGTTGGTGATGTAATGGTTGACGCAAAGGAAGCTGTCGGCATCCGACTCCTTCTTCGCGCGCTCGCCGGCAAGCTTGCCCGCCATATATTCCGGCTGGCCCACATGCATCATCGCGCCGAGCTCTTTCGACTGCTCTTCCGTGCCCGAATTGATGGTGATCACCGGAATGCCCTTGGCCACGGCATCCGCGATCGGACCGGAAAGAACGTCATAATCGGCGATCGTGACGATGATGCCGTCCGGATTGGACGCGGCCGCCTGCTGAACGATGCGGCCCATATCGGCAAGGTCGCCCGTCGGCGGGTTGCGGTATTCCACTTCGACGTCCATCTGGTCGCCCGCGACATTGATCGCGTTCTTGATCGTGTTCCACCAGCTGTCGCTGTCGGGGGCGTGCGAGATCAGCACGAAGCGCTCGCCCTCGGCCCAGGCCGCGGCCGGCGCCAGGCTCGTCAGTGCGACGGCCGCGGCCGCCAGCGCAAGAAATCTGGTTTTCATGCTTAAAGTCCTCCTCCAAGGGGTGAATTCGCCCCGACCTCCTCCCGGCAAGGGCAATATCGGAACGCGAAACCGGTTCACGTTCCGGGAGGGAATTTAAATTCCATTCTGCTACGAATGCAATATTTATTTTCTATTTTTTCCATTCTCGCGGTCGGCGCCCACCGAAACCGCCAGCGAGATCGCAAGCGACAGCGACCCGGAGAGCGCTCGGAAGGCGCCGACATCGGGTTCGGCCACGTTGAGCGTGGTGGCGCCGAGCCGCACCAGCGGACTGGTGACGTAATCTGTGATGGCAACAAGGCCTGCGCCGCGCGCCCTGCCCGCCTCGGCGATCTCCAGCGTCCGCTCGGTGTAGGGAGCAAAGGTGACCGCCAGAACGGCGTCATTCGGTCGGATGGCATATTCCAGTCCCAGCCCCGCAATTCCCGTATGCAGCATTGCCGGAATATCCATCTTCTCGAAGGCATAGGCGAGATAGGAGGTCACCGGGAAAGCGCGGCGGAAACCGACGAGGTGAATGGTCTCGGCCTCTGCCAGCATCGCCACGGCCTCGTTCAGCGCTTCCGTCTCGACCGAGGCCAGCAGGTTTTCCAGCGACAGACGGCCGACCTCTACGAATTCGGCGAGCAGCGCCGCCGGACTGTCGGAACCGTGATTCCTGAGCGAGTCGATACGGGTCGCATAATCCGGCCACTTGCGCGAATAGTCGCTCCGGAACAGACGCTGCATCTGGGAAAAGCCCGAAAAGCCAAGTTCCTGGCAGAACCGCATGAAGGCGGAAGGCTGAACGCCGGCTTCCGCCGAGAGTTCGGCCACCGTCGAGACAGCCACCCGGTCCGGATTGGCCGCGACGAAATCGGCGCACTGCCTCAGGCGCTTGGGAAAGCCCGGCGAGCGCTCCGCGAGACGGGCAAAAAAAGCGTCGATCGTATCGGGCGCATCACTTTCACGGTTGGGCATGGGCGGCTCCGCTATTGCACTTGACATATTCTACATTTGGTGTTTTTAGAATTTTTATTCTATTTTCACAAGCGGCACAAGATCGTTCGCCGATACGGAAATGCGGGAGGACATATGACTGTATCTATTGCACTTTTGGGCGCAGGGCGGATAGGCCGGGTGCATGCGCGCGCCGTTGCCTCGGTGGCGGGCGTGAAGCTCGCTGCCATCGCCGACGCCAATGCTGAAGCCGCCGGCGAGATTGCCGCGCTTTACGAGACCGGAGTCTCGACAATTGACGATATCGCCGCCGACGACAATATCGACGCGGTCATCATCGCCACGCCGACCGGGACCCATGCCGACCTGATCGAGAAATTCGCCCGCGCCAGCAAGGCGATCTTCTGCGAAAAGCCCGTCGATCTCGATTCGGCCCGCGCGCGCCAGTGCCTTGCCGTGGTTGCGGAGACCGGCGCGCGGCTGATGCTCGGCTTCAACCGCCGCTTCGATCCCAATTTCCAGGCGCTGAAGCAGACGATCGCCGACGGCAAGATCGGCAATCCCGAAATGCTGCACATCGTTTCCCGCGACCCCGCCCCGCCGCCGATCTCCTACCTCGCTTCCTCCGGCGGCTTCTTCAAGGACATGACGATCCACGATTTCGACATGAGCCGGTTCCTGCTCGGCGAAGAGATCGAGACCGTGCAGGCCAGCGGCTCGGCGCTGATTGATCCGGAGATCGGCAAGATCGGCGATTTCGACAGCGCCTCGACCATTCTCACGACCGTTTCCGGCCGTCAGTGCACGATCTCCAATTCGCGCCGCGCCACATTCGGCTATGACCAGCGGATCGAGGTTCTGGGCTCCAAGGGCGCCGTCTCGGCCGAGAACCTGCGGCCCGCCTCGATCGAGCTGGCGACGGCCGAAGGTTTCCTGCGCCCGCCGATCTATGATTTCTTCATGACCCGCTATGTCGACGCCTTTGCCGCCGAAATCCGCAGTTTCGCGGAAAACCTGAAATCGGGCGCGGCGATGTCGCCGAGCGGCGATGACGGGCTGAAGGCGCTGGAGATCGCCGAAGCGGCCGATCTCTCGGCGCGCGAGAGGCGCCTGGTCTACGTCTCGGAGATCCGGGGCTGAGCGTCTTGCCGAAGCCCGAGGCAATGCGAGATTCGAGGATGGGGACTGCTCGAAACGCTGCCCGGCGTTTCGGGCTATTGCCCATGCAGGCACATTTCAGCGGCGGTAAAACGCGCCGGCAGGCTCGATCCGGACGACGGGATTTGCGATAGTGGCGGTCTCTGCCACCTCAAGGAATCGCTCTTGCCCGATTGCACCCTCGCCGAACCGCTCGCCGTCCTCAAGGAAATCTACGGCTACTCGAAATTTCGCGGAAAACAGGCCGCCGTGATCGATCAGGTCGTCTCAGGCGGCGATGCCGTGGTTCTGTTTCCGACGGGGGCCGGCAAGTCGCTCTGCTATCAGGTTCCCGCCCTCTGCCGCCAGGGCGTCGGCGTGGTGATCTCGCCGCTGATCGCGCTGATGCGCGACCAGGTCGAGGCGCTGAAACAGCTTGGCGTCCGGGCAGCTGCGATGAACTCCTCGCTGTCGCAGGAGGATTTCATCGTGACACGACGGGCGCTGGCGCGTGGCGAGCTCGACCTTCTCTACGTCACCCCGGAACGCGTCGCAACGGGCGGCTTCATGGATATGATGCGCGACCTTCAGATTGCGCTCTTCGCCATTGACGAGGCCCATTGCGTCTCCCAGTGGGGTCATGATTTCCGTCCGGAATACCGCGCGCTCGACAGGCTGGCGGAGGCCTTTCCCGGCGTGCCGCGCATGGCTCTGACGGCAACGGCCGATCCCCATACCCGCGAAGACATCATCGATCGCCTCGCGCTGCGAGACGCGGCGGTGTTCACCACCTCATTCGACCGGCCCAACATCACCTATGAGATCGTCGAGCGGGCCCAGCCGCGCCGCCAGCTTCTTGATTTCCTCTCCCGCCACAAGGGCGAAAGCGGCATCGTCTACTGCCTCTCGCGCGCCAAGGTGGAGGAAACGGCGGAATGGCTGAATGGCGAGGGCATCAGGGCGCTCGCCTATCACGCCGGCATGACGCGGGAGGCCCGCGACGCCAATCAGGACGCGTTCCTGAAGGAGGACGAGCTTTGCCTCGTGGCCACCGTGGCCTTCGGCATGGGCATCGACAAGCCGGATGTGCGCTATGTCGCCCATCTCGACCTGCCGGGCTCCGTCGAGGCCTATTACCAGGAGACCGGGCGCGCGGGACGCGACGGTCTTCCGGCCGATGCCTGGATGGTCTACGGCATGGCCGACGTCACGCAGCGCGGGCGCATGATCGATCGCTCCGCCGCCGCCGATGAGATCAAGCGCGTCGAACGCGCCAAACTGAATGCGCTGCTCGGCATCTGCGAGACGGCGGACTGCCGTCGGCAGGCGATCCTTGCCCATTTCGGCGAGCGGCACGAAGGCCATTGCGGCAATTGCGACACCTGCCTGTCGCCGGTCGAGACATGGGACGGCACGGAAGCCGCGATCAAGGCCATGGCCGCGATCTATCGCACCGGCGAGCGCTTCGGCGCCGGACACCTGATCGACGTTCTGACGGGCAACGAGACCGAGCGCACGGAGCGCTTCGGCCACGCGACCATGCCCGTCTTCGGCGCGGGCAAGGATATCGCGCCCAAGACATGGCAATCGGTCTATCGGCAATTGCTTGCCAAGGGGCTGATCCGGGTCGATCACGAGGCCTTTGGCGCGCTGAAGCTGGAACCCGGCGCGCGTGCGGTTTTCCGGCACGAGCTATCGCTGCGCTTCCGGGTCGACCGGGCGCCGAAGGGCAAGGCCTCTACCGGTACGCGCAGACGCAACGACGCGAAGGCCGCGCTTTCCGAACAGGATCAGTCCCTGTTCGAGGCGCTGCGCGCCACCCGCACGGCGCTTGCCAGGGAACTTGCCGTGCCGCCCTATGTGATCTTTCCCGATACGACGCTGATCGCGCTAGCCAGTCATCGACCGGGTTCCGCCGAAGCGATGCTCGAGATCCAGGGCGTCGGCAAGACCAAGCTGCAGCGTTATGGCGCCGAATTTCTCGACACGATCCGCGCGCACGGCTGAACGCTTCGAGCCTTCGCCGGATCTCCCTTGCCGCTCGACACGGAACATTTCCTCCCGCCACGCGGTTTCCCAACCGAGTGTCCGAAACAAGGGAGAAATTGCCATGAGCAAGATCGACAAGGATAAGGAAACGGAACGCACGCTGCGCCAGGTCGAGCATACGAGCGCCGGCGGCCACCTCGGCGGCACCTATTTCGGCCAGGAGCCCGACGCCAGCACCTCGCAGAACCACGGCCGCTCGCGCCCGAGCGGCAACAGCCAATCGTGACGATCGCTTGCCCCGAGCGGCATGTTCGCAATCCCGCCGCTTCGCATGATCGGCGGGATTTTCATTGATTTCGCCAAAAGAGAGGAAAGTCGACATGGCTGAGGCAAAGACAGCAAAGCTCTACCGCATGGTCATGCCCGACCATATCTGCCCCTACGGACTGAAATCGCGTCATCTTCTGAAATCCAAGGGCTATGAGGTCGAGGACCATCACCTGAAAACGCGGGAGGAAACCGACGGCTTCATGGAGGAGCACGGCGTCGAGACGACGCCGCAGACCTTCATCGACGGCAAACGGATCGGCGGCTATGAAGACCTGCGGGTCTTCTTCAAGCTGGATCCACCGCCCGAAGAGCAGAGCGATACGAGCTACACGCCAGTGATCGCGATCTTTTCCGTCGCGCTTTTTCTGGCGCTCGGCCTTTCCTGGCATCAATATGGGAACCCGCTGACCTTGCGCATGGTCGAGTGGTTCATCTCGCTGTCGATGACGATCCTGGCAGTCCAGAAGCTTCAGGACGTCGAGAGCTTTTCCACCATGTTCCTGAATTACGACCTTCTTGCGCGCCGCTGGGTGCCCTATGGAAGAATCTATCCCTTCGGCGAGGCGCTTGCCGGTATATTGATGACGGCGGGCGCGCTGGGCTGGATCTCTGCGCCCGTCGCCCTCTTTATCGGGCTTGTCGGCTCGGTCAGCATCTTCAAGGCGGTCTACCTGGACAAGCGAGAGCTGAAATGCGCCTGCGTCGGAGGCTCGTCCTCCGTGCCGCTCGGCTTCGTCTCGCTGACCGAAAGCCTGATGATGACGCTGATGGGCATCTGGATGCCGCTGAAGGCATTGCTGCTGTGACAAGCGCGGACAGGGCGCAAACCGCCCCGCCCGCCCGGTGCGCGATCAGCCTTCCGCCAGGCTCTCGTCGACGACAGGCTCCTCCGTCTGGCCGGCGATGATGATCGGCACCAGAAGATCGCCCCAACTCTTGGTGCCGCCATGATGGCGGGCCGAGCGGATGATCTCGACGGAAACCCCGGCATCGACCGCCCGCATGACCGACTGGTTCAGCCGGTGCAGATCATTGGCGACCATGCGGATCGCGGCCTGCTGCTCGCTGCTCATCCGCGTCGATTGCGCCTCGGCGCGTTCCTTGACATTGATCCTGCGCGTCATTTCTTTTCCTCCTCTTCGAGAAATAATCTATTCCGCCGGCCTATTCGGCCGCCTGGAACTGCGCGGTTTCGGTTGATTCGCCCATCGCCGTGGTCGAGCCCGTGCCGCCGGTAATCGCCATCGAAACGGCGTCGAAATAGCCGGTACCGACTTCGCGCTGGTGGCGGGTGGCGGTGTAGCCGTTCGCTTCCGCCGCGAACTCGGCCTGCTGCAACTCGCTGTAGGCCGCCATCTGCCGGTCGCGATAGCCGCGCGCCAGTTCGAACATGCCGAAGTTCAACTGGTGGAAGCCCGCGAGCGTGATGAACTGGAACTTGTAGCCCATGGCGCCGAGTTCCCGCTGGAAGCGTGCAATATCCTCGTCGCTCAGGTTCTTCTTCCAGTTGAAGGAGGGCGAGCAGTTATAGGCGAGAAGCTTGCCAGGATGATGCTTGTGCACGCCCTCGGCGAATTTGCGCGCCTGCTCCAGATCCGGCTTCGAGGTCTCGCACCAGATCAGATCACAGTAAGGCGCGTAGGCGACGGCGCGGGCGATGCAGGCCTCGAGCCCGTTGCGGACGCGGTAGAAGCCTTCCGCCGTGCGGCCGGCATCGTAATCGACGAAGGGCTGGTCGCGCTCGTCGATGTCGGAGGTCAGGAGCTTGGCGGCCTCGGCATCCGTGCGTGCGATGACCAGCGTCGGAACGCCCATGACGTCGGCGGCAAGCCGGGCAGCGGTCAGGTTGCGGATATGGGCCGCCGTCGGGATCAGAACCTTGCCGCCGAGATGGCCGCATTTCTTTTCAGAGGCCAGCTGGTCCTCGAAATGAACGCCGGCAGCACCCGCCTCGATATAGGCCTTCATGATCTCGAAGGCGTTGAGGGGACCGCCAAACCCGGCCTCGGCATCGGCAACGATCGGGGCGAACCAGGTCTCGACGGAAAGACCGTTCCCTTCCGATGTTTCAATCTGGTCAGCGCGTTGCAGGGTTTTGTTGATTCGCTTTACAAGCTCGGGTCCGGCATTGGCCGGATAGAGCGACTGGTCGGGATACATGGCGGAGGCGGTGTTGGCGTCGGCGGCGACCTGCCATCCGGAAAGATAGATCGCCTTCAGCCCGGCGCGCACCATCTGCATGGCCTGGTTGCCCGAGAGCGCGCCAAGCGCATTGACGAAATCATCCTCATGGATCAGCTTCCAGAGGCGCTTGGCGCCCTCCTCCGCCAGCGTCGAGCGGATGCGGACCGAACCGCGCAGCCGCTTGACATCTTCGGCGCTGTAGCTCCGCTCGATGCCGTCAAACCGGCCCTCGGCAGCGCCGTCAACAAGATTGTAAAATTCAGACATGCCTATTCCTCCTCTTCCAGGCAGATTGAATGCCGTCCGGTGCATAAACGCCACTCGGCGACAAGCGATGTGACACTTTTTACTGAATTGATGATTGCAAATCTATGGAATTGGCTTAGATCAAGCGGGAATTCGGGTTATCTTGTATTTTGTTTGACAGAAGCGCTGTGTAAAACAGTAAATATTGTAAACCATCGCCGGGAGGGACAGGATGACGGAGAAGAAGATTTTCGCGGGACCGCGGCTGCGGCGGATCCGCAAGGGGCTTGACCTGACGCAGACGGCGATGGCGGAGGCGCTTTCGATCTCGCCCTCCTATCTCAACCTCATCGAACGCAACCAGCGGCCGTTGACCGTGCAGCTTCTGCTCAAGCTCGCCGCCGTCTACGACATCGATATCGGCGAACTCCAGGGCGAAAGCTCGGGCACGATCAGCCAGTTGAAATCGGTATTCTCGGACCCGTTGCTTTCGGGAGAACTGCCCGGCGACCAGGAACTCGTCGAAGTGGCCGAAGCCGCGCCGAACGCGGCGATCGGCATCATCAAGCTTTACCGCGCCTATTGCGAACAGGCCGCCCGCCTCTCCGACCTCTCCGCGCTTCTCGCCCATGACGGGCGTGAAACCCACCTGCCGGGAAAACGCCTGCCGCACGAGGAGGTGCGCGACGCAATCTCCCGCCGGCCCTATTTCTTTGATTCACTCGATCGCGCGGCCGAAGCCCTTCACGCGGAACTCGACCCCGGCGACGAGCTTTCGGCCGCCCTGAAAACCTGGCTGATGCAACGTCGCGGCATCACCGTCAGGATCCTGCCGCCGCATGCCATGGTCAATCTCGGCCGCCGTTTCGACCGCCACACGATGCGGTTGTTCATCTCCGCACGTTTCTCCCCGCGCGACCGAAAGCGCGAGATCGCCATCGAAACGGTGCTCCTGGCGCTGGCCGACGAGATCGCGGCGGAAGTGAAGGCGCTCGACCTGTCGAGCGACGAGGCCCGCCGCATCGCCCGGTTCGAACTCGCCCGCTATGCGGCGCTGGCGCTGATGATGCCTTATGGCCCATTCATCGAAGCCGCCCGCCGGGACCGGTTCGATATCGGCCTTCTCAGCGGCCGTTTCGACGTTTCCTTCGAGCAGGCGGCTACCCGTCTCGCCAGCCTGCAGCGGCTGGAGAATGCCGGACCGGCCTTCTTCGCCATGGAGATCGACCAGGCGGGCAATATCCTGCGCCGCATCGGCGCGGAGGGGTTTCCGCATGCGGGTTTTCGCGGCGAATGTCCGCGTCTCGATCTCTATGACGCCTTCAGCCAGCCCGGCCGGATCGTCTCCCGACATGTGGAAATGCCGGACGGCGTCGGCTATCTGACGCTTTCGCGCACGCTGGAAGGACCGGAACCGGCGCTCGGCGAACGCCTGCATGTGACGGCGATCCTTCTCGGCCTGCGCTGGGACAAGGCATCGGCCACGGCCTATGCAGAGGACGGCGGCGCGCGGGCGGGGCCCGTGCCCGTCGGGCCGGTCTGCCGCCTGTGCGAACGCCCGGGCTGCCTGTCGCGCGCCGAGCCGCCGGTCACCCGCCCGCTCGGCCTTGACGAGATGGTCGCCGGTCTTTCGGCCTTCGACTTCCGCTGATGCGCCGCGCAGCCAGACGGCAACATCTGACGCCCGAAAACGCCTCAAAGCACATGGATAGAGCGCTTTCGCGGTGCGGAGAACAGCAGACGCGCTAGAACTGGTTGGTCCAGCGCGGGTGGATGTCATCGATCACAAGCGCATGGCTGTGCGTCCTGTGTCCTTTGAGGTGCGGATGATCAAGCGGCAGGTTGTCATGGCTGTGCTCGATCGCTTCGTCCTCGCCCGCCGGCCACTGCGAAAGACTGATGACAACGCCAAGGCCGGCAAGACCGGCCAGAGCCAGAAGGGCGGTCTCCGCGCCGAACGCAGTCATGAGCCAGCCCGAAAGCGGATAGGTCAGCAGCCAGCAGGCATGGGAGAGCGCGAACTGCGCCGCAAACAGGGCCGGACGGTCCTCAGGGTGGGCTGAACGGCGCAGCAATCGCCCCGACGGCGTCAGCACCGCCGAATAGCCGAGACCGACAAGAAACCAGGCGACAAGCAACGCGAGCCAGGCAAGCCCGCCAAGAGCAATTTCCGCCGCCAGCGCCGCAAGCGCCGCCGCCATCACCAGGGCGCCGGCGAGCATCACCGGCCTGTCGGAAACCCGGTCGAGGACCTTTGGCAGCAGGATTGCGGCGGTCATCGATCCGGCGCCGAATGCGAACATCGTCCAGGCGAGATCGCTCGCCGAGAGGCCCAGCAGAGCGCGCACCAGCACCACCGAATTGACCAGAACCATCGCGCCCGCGGCGGCAACCGCAAGGCTGAGCGCCAGAAGCCCGCGCAGACGCGGCGTGGCGAGATAGATGCGGATGCCGCGCGTCGTCCGGTCATAAATCCCGCGTGGTTCTGCCGCCCTGGGGCTCGGCAGAACCACCGAGACGACGAGCAGCGCCGAAGCCAGGAAACCGGCGACCGTGCCGAGAAACAGCGCATTGTAGCTCATTGCCGCCAGAAGCAGGGCGGCAAGCGTCGGGCTGGCGATATTCTCCAGGTCGTAGGCAAGCCGGGACAGCGACAGCGCCCGCGTGTAGCGTTCCTCTTCCTTCAGCACATCCGGGATGGTCGCCTGGAATGTCGGCGTGAAAGCGGCCGAGGCCGATTGCAAAAGGAAGATCAGCAGATAGACCTGCCAGACGGCGGTGACGAACGGAAGCGCAAGGGCGCACGCCGCGCGCACGAGGTCGAGCGCAACCAGAAGCCGGCGGCGGTTCATGCGTTCGGCAAAGGCGCCGGCAATCGGCGCGATGCCGACATAGGCCACCATCTTGATGGCGAAGACAGTGCCGAGCACCATTGCCGCCCCCTGCCCGGCAAGGTCATAGGCAAGCAGCCCGAGCGCGACCGTCGCCAGTCCCGTGCCGAGCAGCGCGACGATCTGCGCGAGGAAGAGATGTCGGTAGGTGCGGTCGGCGAGAATGTCCAGCATCGGGGGCCTCAGAGATAGCGGGTGATCGCCTTCAGTTCGGCGCGCCCGGCCTCGGCGCCGTCAACGTCGAGACAATGGTCCACATGATCATGGATGAGCGCCTGCTTGGCGTTGCGGATCGCGCTTTCGACGGCCTGAAGCTGCTGGGCGACATCCAGGCAGGGTCGCCCCGCTTCGATCATCGCGACAACCGAACCGAGATGACCCTCGGCCCGCTTCAGCCGCGCGACGATCCGGGGATGGCTTTGATGACGATGTTCATGGCTCATGCCTCGATATTATCCACCCGGGGAGGATATGAAAAGGGCGGAAAGGACCCCGTCCGGCGACCGGCGCGCGTTCCGGCCGCAAGCGGGCGAAATGGAAACCGGGTAAACAGCAAGCAGGAGGACAGATCGAGGCCGACCAAAAACTGCCGGTTTCACAACACTACCAGAACAAAGGGAAGAAAAATGGTGGGTGATGTAGGTCTCGAACCTACGACCCGCTGATTAAGAGAAAATGATTTCATCGATAAGACACTGAAACCAAAAGAATCCGGTTTCCAATGTCTGAACAACTGGGCCACCATTTCTGCGGAACAAAGCATGAATTGGGAACTCCGATCAGGGCCCTTCATAAAAGGGTGCAGTCTGTGCTCCATCATGTGGAGATGCCATGAGGGCAAGGTTTCGTCCCACCAGATAGTTCAAACCGTCTCTTGTACCTCCGGGCACCCGCCACGACCGATTACGTCAGGATGACATCAATAGGCAGGCGCCACGAAAGAAGCCCCAGTTTCGGCGGAACTCACTGAATACCGGGCCTGCGCAAAGTATTCGCGTCCTGTCCCCCAGTTTTCGCGCAGCGGTCGCTTTTCCGGAGGCCTGGAACCAAACTCGCCGGGGTCAACAACAACCTCAATGGCTCCTTCCTGCGGATCGATCACGATCATATCGCCATTTCGGATGCGCGAAATCGGGCCATCGGCAGCCGCTTCCGGCGTCACATGGATGGCGGCAGGAACTTTGCCCGAAGCGCCCGACATCCGCCCGTCGGTCACAAGCGCGACCCTGAACCCGCGGTCCTGCAGAGACCCCAACGCGGGCATCAGCTTGTGAAGTTCGGGCATGCCACAGGCTTGAGGCCCCTGGAATGGCAAGACGGCAACAAAGTCGCAATCGAGGTCACCGCGGGCGTATGCCTCAAGCAGTTCAGCCTGAGAAACAAAGACCCGAGCTGGCGCGGTTATAGCGCGATGTTCGGGTAGAACCGCCGAAACCTTCATCACGGCGCGGCCGACATTGCCAGAAAGCACAGAGAGCCCGCCTGTCTTCTGAAACGGCGCTGTCACCGGCCGCAGAACGGTTTCGTCTGCGGATGCCGAGACGGCCGGGCGCCATGCGAGTTGACCGTCATCAAGCCAGGGCTCGCTTGTATATGCGTCGAGACCCTCTCCCATGATTGTCACCGCGTCTTCATTCAATAGTCCGGCAGACAGCAGGGAGGAGATCAGATAGCCGACGCCGCCGGCTGCATGGAAATGATTGATATCGGCCTTGCCATTCGGATAGGCCCGCACGAGAAGCGGAACAACCGCAGAGATATCCGCGAAATCATCCCAGGTCAGGATGATACCGGCGCAGCGCGCCATCGCGACCAGATGCATGGTGTGATTCGTGGAGCCCCCGGTGGCAAGAAGCCCGACAATGCCGTTGACGAAGGCGCGCTCGTCGAGCACGCGACAGAGCGGCACAGCCTGGTTGCGCGGCGGAGCGATCGCGATCACTCTCTCGGTGGCCGCCGCCGTCAGTGCGTCGCGCAGCGGGGTATTGGGATTGACGAAACTCGACCCCGGCAGGTGTAACCCCATAAACTCCATTAGCATTTGGTTGGAATTGGCCGTGCCGTAGAATGTGCAGGTTCCCGCCGAATGATAGGACTTGACCTCGGCGTCGAGAAGCGCCGACCGATCAACCTTTCCCTCCGCATAGAGCTGACGAATGCGTGATTTTTCCGGGTTGGACAGCCCGGTGGGCATTGGCCCTCCCGGCACAAAAACCGCCGGCAAGTGCCCAAACCCAAGTGCGCCCATCACAAGACCCGGAACGATCTTGTCGCAAACGCCGAGATAGAGTGACGCATCGAAGGCGTTGTGGCTCAAAGCAACAACCGTGGCGAGCGCGATAGCGTCACGACTGAAGAGCGATAGCTCCATTCCATCGGCGCCTTGGGTGATGCCATCACACATTGCTGGAACACCACCAGCGACCTGAGCGATCGCTCCGTTCTTTCGAGCTGCATTACGGATCAGCGCCGGGAATTGCTCAAATGGCTGGTGTGCGGAAACCATATCATTATAGGCTGTAACAATCGCGATGTTCGGGATATTTGCCGCAAGCAGAGCACGTTTTTCCGACGCCTCCGACGCTGCCGCGACATGAGCCAGATTGGCGCAGGCAAGCTTGCTGCGATTGCGGCCGGCCTGCGCTGCCTTCTCCATGGCCTTCATATAGCTCGCCCGCGACCTCATGGACCTTTCAACGATACGGTCGGTAATGCTTCGAATGGCATCGTGGGTGTTCATCACGTTTCCTCTTTCATGGCAGAGCCGATCCAATCCGGGCTCAATAAAATCTTCTCACCTACTTGTAATTTTTGTTGACTACATGTCAATACGCACTTAGCGTTAGTCAAATTCGATAACCGGCATGACGTCGCTGGGGAGGAGATCCCAGTTCGAAATGACGAAAGAACCGGACGGAGGCCCTCCGTCGGGATGGCAGCGTTTTGCCTGATAAGAGGAAAGTGCATACCGTGAAGATGGCACCTAAAAAGGATCGACGCATCGTAACGCTGGGCAACGCGTTTCTCGACACGATCGTCTACCTGCCCAGACTGCCGACGGAACCTTGCAAGTTCCGCGCGACGGATGTGCGTCGTACCGGCGGCGGCATCGCGGCAACGGCTGCCTGCGCGGTGGCAAGGCTGGGCGCCGAAGCCAACTACTGGGGCCGGCTGGGCGAAGATGAGACAGGTGACCAGATCATTGCCCGCCTGCGCCAATTCGGCGTTCGCACAGAGACTGTTCGACGTGTCGCAGGCGGAGTGAGCCCAGTCGGCACGGTGCTTGTTTCGCCCGGTGGCGAACGCATGGCCTTCGGTTTCATCGGCCGCGACCTCGGTAATGAGGCTGCATGGCTGCCGTTGAGTGAGCTTGATCAGGTGGATGGCGTGCTGGCTGACTATAGCTGGTGGCAGGGCGCAGCCGCGATCTTTGCAGCCGCGCGCGAGCGAGGCATCATTAC
This sequence comes from Martelella sp. AD-3, assembly GCF_001578105.1. GTDB lineage: Bacteria > Pseudomonadota > Alphaproteobacteria > Rhizobiales > Rhizobiaceae > Martelella. The sequence goes on from NZ_CP014275.1 coordinate 2,285,190, forward strand.
AGTGCTTGATGCAGACGTCGGCGATATGGACGCTGTGCGACAGCTGCTCCATCTGCCGGATCATATCGTCTTCTCCGCAGCTTGCCTTGCCGCTCTGACCGACTGCAAGAGCATAGAGAATGCCCTAGCCGTTGCCGCAACGATGTGTCGCGGCGTGGTTTCCGTGACGGACGGCAGCCGCGGCTTTTTCTGGCACGACGATGGCGAGATCAGAAACCTGCCGGCATTTCCGGTCGAGGCCATCGATACGAACGGCGCCGGAGACATTTTTCACGGCGCCTTCACGCTTGGCCTTGCCGAAGGTCTCTCGACAGAGGCGGCCGCGCGCCTGGCCAGTGCAACGGCGGCGCTCAAATGCGCTCGTGGAAGCGGCTGGGAGAGTATTCCCGACCGTGCCGCCGTTGATCAACTTCTCAGGGAGAATGCGTGATGCCGATTTCACCCGGAAAATACTGGGGCATGCGCCGGCTCTCCGGCGCCGATTCCCGCTTTCGTATCCTTGCCATGGATCAGACGGGGCCGATCGTCAATCCGATCAAGGCCATTCGGGGGCTGGATCAGGCGCCGTTCGAGGATGTGGCCGCTGTCAAGCGCATGCTTGCGCGTCATCTTGCGCCCCATGCATCTGCCGTACTGATCGATCCTCCCCTGGGCTATGCCGCCAGCATACGCGACATCCCGGCCGAAAAGGGACTCCTGATCGCCAATGAATGGGCCACCTGGGAGGTGACCGATACCGGCCGCAAGTCATCGAGCATTCCCGGATGGGACCCGGCTCTCATCCGCCGGATCGGCGGGGACGCGGTCAAGGTCAACCTCTGGTACCGGGCTGATGTTTCGGCCGATGTGAGGGCTCATCAGCTTGCCTATCTCGACGCGATGAAAACCGCCTCCCGTCTCAACGACATACCCTTTGTGCTTGAGTTCCTTGTCTATCCCTTGCCCGGCGAAAGCGCCGCCGCCTTTGCGCGAAGGCGCGTTGAACTGGTTTCAGGCTCATTCACGGACGAGGAGGTCATGAATCCGGACGGCGTCGATCTCTACAAGCTCGAACCGCCGATCCCCACCTTCGACGTGCCGGATCCCGATGGTCCTCATGCCCTTGCCGCGCAGGCCGCCTTCGACCGCATGGCGCGTCATGTCCATCGCCCCTGGGTGCTTCTCAGCGGAGGAGCAAGCCCGGAGGATTTCCTGCGGTTGCTTACCTTTGCCTATCGCGCCGGCGCCAGCGGTTATCTTGCCGGACGCGCGATCTGGGCCGGGGCCTTCAGCCGCTTCCCCGATCTCGCCGCCATGGAACGCTCGATGCGGGAGGAGGCGCCGCAATTTATGGAGCGGTTCAACCGCCTGACGGAACGACAAGCGACGCCCTGGACGGACCATGCGCAGTGGCAGGGGCGGGTCGACATGGAGCCTGACGGCGAAGCGTTCGCCATGCTCTATCCGGCCTCTGCGGGGCACTATCAAACGGGGCGAAGCCTGTGACCTATCTTGATTTCAGCGGCGTGTTGTCGAGAACTGATCTTCTGATCAGGGGCGCGGAGCTGACGATCGCGATCTCGCTGACGGCGATGATTTTCGCGCTTGTCATCGGCCTTTGCTGCGCAAGCATGCTGCTCAGTCCCTTAAAGCCGTTGCGCTTCATCGTGCTTGGCTATGTCGAGGTCATCCGCAACACGCCCTTCATCGTGCAGGTTTTCCTGGTCTATTTCGGTCTGCCTTCGCTCGGCATCCGGTTAACGCCGCTGACGGCCGCGATCCTTGCCATGTCGATCTATGGCGGCGCCTATACCAGCGAAATTATCCGTTCCGGCATCCAGAGCATCGCCAAGGGCCAGATAGAGGCTGGGCGTTCCCTCGGCATGTCGCCGTTGCAGATTTTCCGCTACATCGTTCTGAAGCCCGCGTTTTCGGCGATTTTTCCGTCGCTTGCCTCCCAGTTCGTTCTCTTGCTCCTGTCATCGAGCGTGGTCTCGGCGATCTCGGTGCCGGAACTGACCGGCGTCGGAAATGACATCCAGGGCATGACGCTGCGGAACATGGAAATCTACCTGGTGATCGCCGTCATCTATGTCGGGATTGTCGCAGTCCTCAAGCTCGGATGCCTGGCATTCGAACGCATCGTGTTTCGATTCAAGTATCTGGGGCGCTAAGGCAAAATGTTTCAGCAATTCAGCCTTCACCATGTTCAGTTTATGCTCGTCGGATTGAGCTGGACCATTCTGCTCGCGGCGGTCGGGCTGATCGGCGGTTCGCTCGCGGGAGCGGTCCTGACCTTGATGCGGATATCCAGGTACCGGCTGGCGAGCGCCTTCGCGCGGGCCTACATATTCGTCATCCAGGGAACGCCGCTTCTTGTCCTGCTCTTCATCGCCTATTTCGGAGCTACCTATATCGGCTTCGACGTGCGCCCGATCGTGGCCATTTCCGTTGCCTTCTCGTTCTATGCCGCGGCCTTTCTTGGCGAGATCTGGCGCGGCGCCATCCAGTCGGTCCCCGTTGGCCAGAGCGAGGGCGCTCACGCTCTGGGGCTCAGCGGCCCAGACACCATGGTTCATATCATCGCCCCGCAGGCCATCCGGATTGCGACGCCGGCGACCGTCGGCTTCTTCGTGCAGCTGATCAAGAATACCTCGCTGGCTTCGGTCGTCGGCATTATCGAGCTCACGCGCACGGCTCAGATCGTCAGCAACGCAACCTTCAAGCCGCTCGAGGTCTATCTCACGGCGGCCGCTTTCTATTTCCTGATCTGCTTTCCCATCACGCTTGTCAGCCGCCACCTTGAACGGCGCCTGGCGCAATCATGATCGTCAAAGGAGGAGTAAAAGATGATCAAATTCGTAAAGACCGTTGCAATAGCAACAATCACTTTGGCTACGCTTGCGACCGCCAGTCTCGCCCAGACCACCACCAACACGCTCGACAAGATCATCCAGAACGGCAAGCTGGTGGTTGGCATTTCGCTGTCAACGCCACCCTATGGCATGACCGATTCCCAGATGCAGCCCGCAGGCTTCGACGTTGCGGTCGCCAAGCTTCTCGCCAGGGATCTTGGTGTCGAGCTTGAGATCGTCGACCAGGTTTCGCAGGCGCGCATCCCGAACCTGACCAGCGGCAAGGTCGATATCCTTGTCTCCTCGTTCGGCGTCACAGCCGAGCGCGCCAAGACGGTGATGTACACGAATTCAATCTATGTCGACGAGCAGATGGTGCTGGCGCCGGCATCCTCGGATATCGCCAGCCTCGAAGATCTCGTCGGCAAGCGCGTCGGCGTGACCCGCTCGACGACCAACGACACGCTGATCACCGAAAAGGCGCTCGAGGGCACCAATATCCAGCGTTTCGAGGATGACGCCGCAACAAATCAGGCGCTGTTTACCGGCCAGGTCGACGCCATCGTCTCGGGCGTCGCCGCCGCCAATGCGATCAGCCAACAGACGGACAAGTTTGCCCGCAAATTCGCGGTGCGACAGTCCCCGATGGGCATTGGCGTGCGTCGCGGCGATTTCGATCTTCGCCAGTGGCTGAACACCGACATCATGCTGCTTTGGAACGCCGGCGAGCTACAGGCCGCGCAGAAGGAATGGCTTGGCCTCGTAAACGAGAAGCTGCCGGTCTTCTGATTGACGCATAAGGTTCCGCGCTTGGCGCGGAACCTCCAACCATGAACGCATTTCCCCGAAAGGTTTGTCATGACCCGAATGACACTTCGCCAGCTTCTCGATCACGCTGCCGAGCATGACTATGGCGTCCCCGCATTCAGCGTAACGACGATGGAACAGATGATTGCCGTCATGGATGCCGCACGCAGCGTCGATGCTCCGGTGATCCTGCAGGTCGGAACGAAAGCCCGCGCCTATGCCGGAGACATCATGATCGAGAGTCTGTTTACGGCGATCGAAAAAATGTATCCGGACGTGCCGATGGTCGTGCACCAGGATCACGGAAACTCGCAGGCCACCTGCGCGACGGCGCTGCAGCATAATTTCACTTCGGTGATGATGGACGGTTCGCTCGGCATCGATGGCAAGACGCCTTCAGACTACGAGTACAACGTCTCGGTGACCGCGCAGGTCAGCGCCCTGGCGCATTGGATGGGTGCATCCGTCGAGGGCGAGATCGGTGTACTTGGAAAGCTCAAAGACCGCTCCGACAGCCGGCTCCTGACCGATCCCGATCAGGCCGTCGCTTTTGCCAGAGCCACTGGCGTCGATGCATTGGCGATCGCCATGGGCACCTCGCACGGCGCCTACAAGTTCGACCGCAAACCGGACGGCGAAGTTTTGGCAATGGACCTGCTAGAAGAAATCCACCGCCGCCTGCCGGACACGCATCTCGTCATGCATGGTTCGTCCTCTGTTCCGCAGGAGCTTCAGGACATCATGAACAAATACGGCGCGGACATTCCCCAGACGTGGGGTGTTCCGATCGAGGAAATCCAGCGCGGAATTCGGCATGGCGTGCGCAAGGTCAACATCGACACCGACAATCGCATGGCACTGGTCGGCCAGATCCGCCGCGTCCTTCAGGAAGACCGACGGGAGTTCGACATCCGCAATCTCGTCAAACCGGGCATGGAGGCGATCACCAAGCTCAGCCGCCAGAGACTGGAAGATTTCGGCACGGCAGGCAAGGGTTCGAAGATCAAGGTCATTTCGATGGCCGATATGGCAAAGCGCTACCAGTCTGGCGAACTGGCGCCCAAGGTAAGGTCCTGAAGCTGGATCATGGAGGAGTTGTCGATGAAGAGCACGGCCAACACTGCGGACGCCATCGTCGAGGCGCGGAAACTGAACAAGTATTTTGGTGCCTTCCACGCGCTCAAGGATATTGATCTTTCCGTATCACGGGGAGAAACCATCGTTATCTGCGGCCCCTCCGGTTCCGGGAAATCGACGCTGATACGCTGTCTCAATGCGCTTGAGCCCTATCAGGAGGGCAATCTGGCTGTTGCCGGCACGACACTCGACGGCACGCGGAAATCCACCGATCGTGTTCGAAGACGCACAGGGATGGTGTTCCAGAACTTCAACCTTTTTCCGCATATGTCGGTTTTGCAGAACTGCATGATCGCACCCATGAAGGTGAAGGGTCTGCCGCGCGAAGACGCGCGCAAGATCGCGATGAAATTTCTGGAACGCGTTCGCATTCCCGAACAGGCGGAGAAATACCCTGCGCAGCTTTCGGGCGGCCAGCAACAGCGCGTTGCGATCGCAAGGGCTCTGTCAATGAACCCCGAGGTCATGCTTTTCGATGAGCCGACTTCCGCGCTCGACCCCGAGATGGTGCGTGAGGTTCTCGACACCATGGTCGGTCTCGCCAAGGAAGGCAGCAGCATGATCTGCGTGACCCATGAAATGAACTTCGCCCGCGAGGTCGCCGACCGCGTCATCTTCATGGATTGCGGCTCCGTGGTCGAGGTCGCACCGCCGGATGCCTTCTTCCGGACTCCGCAAACGGAACGGGCCAGGAATTTTCTGTCGCAGATCCTGCATTGAGAACGCTCCCTCACCACCGTTTACGAGCGGCGGGAGTACTCTTTCCCTTTGGGAAGGCGATCTTCCGACCGCTGCGGAGTCGTCTTGCAGACGGTTTCCAGACACATCACCCTGGGACACGATGGAACAACTTTAGTGTTCTTCCGAGCCAGTGTCCGTGCTTGATGTGTCTTCGCGGACCTTTTCCAGATGCTGAGCGTCGAGGACGGCGGCGCGAGCCTGCAGCAGATGATATCTCATATAACCGCTGGCGGCCTCGCCGTCCTCCGCCGCAATGGCTTTCAAGATGCTGGCATGCTCTTCGATGATGCGCATCCGACGCGTCGGGGGGCGACCGCGCGCCAGCTCGAGGCCGATATTCATCGCGCCCTTCACAGGAAAGCGCAGGGTTGCCAGTATATCGACAAAATACTTGTTTCCGCTGGCGTCGGCGATAGCAGTGTGGAAAGCAGAGTCCTGTTCCAGACCAAGTTCCCCTGCCGCAATGGCCCGCTTCAGCTCTTCCAAGGTATCGGTGATGCGATCGATATCCGAATGCGTGCGCCGCTGAGCTGCAAGCCTCGCAACCTCAACCTCAAGGACGATACGTGGCTCGAACGAGCGGATGTAGTTGGAGAGTTGCGATAGGTCCGCCAGTTCAGTCAGCCGATTCGAGGGCCGGGTCGACACAAAGGTACCGATTCCGCGTTTGGGATGGACCAAGCCATCTGTCGTAAGCCTCAACAACGCTTCGCGCACGACAGGCCGCGATACACCGAAAGCATGCGACAGTTGGGCCTCCGAAGGTAGTTTGTCGCCTGCCGAAAACTCCCCCGTGGTGATCTGCGAGAGAATTTGCGTGTAGACCGAGTCCGCAAGACGGTTCTTTTGTGTCGGAGTAATCTTAAGTTGCGCCATAACGTAGCCTATCATCGCAGCAAACGACCAACAATATGATTAGGTTAGTCTACTCAATCTAGCCTCAAAGCGGCGCTGTTCAAACCTACGAGTCAAAACCACTTCGGCAACGTTACGGCAAGCGATTGCAATGGAGCGCTTGTAGCCACGGGCAGGGCAAACCCTGCCATTCGGCCAAATCATGCTTTCCGACAAACAGCGGCAATGGTCTTCGTCCCTAAATGCTATGATCATGTCTTGGACGGTGCGAATATTGGAAAGCGTGGCGAAAGTCGTTTCTGGCATCACTATCTCCTGTAATCTTTGACCGCAGAATCGCGTTGAACGCTCGATTTGGAAAGGACCTTGTCGCGCCAAGACCACGGATGAGATCGAATAGCCCCTTCGACAGAAATTGTGGTATTTTCTTCAGGCCCACGGGCGACCACGTGGTGAACGGCCGGGCATGAGGTTCAAGCCCTGCGGCGCAGCCAGATCATCGTCGCTCCTCATTTGTGGCGTCCGTGGGTTTTGAGCGGGCCCCTCGTCGTCGCCATCCGTCAGTCATTCGCCGATAAGGGCTAGGTCGAGCGGCCGTTCCGTTATATCCGAGAGGACTTCTTCCTGGCCCGCTCGTTTCGCAATCTCGACGATCTGAGCGCCCAGTTGCGGCACTGGCTGGACACTGTCGCCAGTCCGAGAAAGCATGCCACGACCCTTCGCGTCGTCAACGAAGCCTTTGCCGAGGAGCGGCCGCACCTGCGGCCGTTACCGCTGGCACCGTTCAAATCCGTTCTCAAGCTTGAGCGCGTGTGTCGCGGGAAGGCATGGTCAGGGTCGGAGGCAATACCTAAGCGAGCACGAAAGCGTCATCGCGGCCAAGTGGCGATGCCGCGGTTCAGCCGCCGGCGCCATCCAACCCACGCTGACCTCAGTCCAGCAGGACCGGTCCGGCGCCGGCTTTCCTCAGAACATCATTGGGATTGCGCAGCGGGCATTGCTTCATCGACAAGCACCCGCATCCGATACAGCCCTGCATCTCGTCCCGAAGCTGGATGAGTGAGTTGATGCGTTCTGTCAGCCGATCGGCCCAATGTGCGGACATCCGGCGCCATTCCTGCGCATTCGGAGCTCGGTCCTCCGGCAGGGAGGACATCGTCTCCTTGATCTCCGCAAGGGTAATGCCAGCCCTCTGGGCTATCCGGATGATTGCGACATGCCTCAGAAGGCCACGCGGATATCGCCGCTGGTTGCCGGCAGTGCGGCGCGCCGCGATCAGACCCATCTTCTCGTAGAAATGAAGGGTCGAGATTGAAACGCCCGAGCGCTTTGCCATTTCGCCGACCGTCAGTTCGTTTTTCATCTAGCGCGACCTCAAACCTGGATATCACTTCGGCTATTACTTGAATAAGATCTCTTAAATGTCATTTGAAAAATCTACGAAAATTAGCTTGACCTGAACCCTACTTGAGGTTGGATAAGCCAGCCTGCCGTCACAGAGATGACGGGAGCGCGCGTCAGCGGCAAACCGGAGAATGCCCTCAGCACCAACCGGAACGGACCGCCGCGCGATCCTCTTCAGTCCATGAACAGGTTGAAAATGTCCTCAAGCTCTGCATCCGATTCGTCGTCGCCCATCATTGACAGCAAAACGACAGACGCAAATTGGGCGGCGGTCTTCGCACTCGCCTTCGGCCTTTTCGGCCTCATCACCACCGAACTCCTTCCCATCGGACTGATACCTGCGATGGCATCAGACCTGGGCGTTAGCGATGGCGCCGCCGGCCAGGCAATCACCGCCACAGCCCTCATAGCCGCCATAGCGGGCCCACTTCTCGTGCTCGGCTCGGGCCGTCTCGACCGGCGAAAGATAGTCTGGATGCTCGGTCTCTTCTTCCTCGCCTCAGCACTCCTGAGCACCCTGGCGACGAACCTGCCTCTGTTGCTTGCAGCACGTGCCCTGCTGGGCGTTTCGCTGGGGGGCGCCTGGGCGATGGTGATCGCGCTCGCAATGCGGCTGGTGCCCCCGTCTAAGGTTCCCCGTGCCATTGCCGTCATCTTTACCGGCGTCTCCATCGCGAACGTCATTGCCGCCCCGCTCGGTGCCTGGCTGAGTGATCTTCTGAGCTGGCGTACAACCTTTGCGATATCGGTGAGCCTCGCTCTCGTCGCCCTGATCAGTCAGCTGGCTACGATGCCCAGGCTTTCCACAATGGCTCCCCCCAGTCTTGCATCATTCCGCAGCGTGCTGGCAAAACCCGCCGTGCTGATCGGTCTAGCGACCACATTCCTCGTCATCTGCGGGAATACGGCAGCGATTGCCTTCCTGCGAACCTTTCTGGAAAGCGGCCTGCAGATCAACGCGCAGACGGTTCCCCTCGTTCTGCTGACATTCGGTCTGGCTGGCTTCTTCGGAAACTTGGTCGGCGGGGCGTTGTCATCCCGCAGTCCCGCTCTTGCAGCCGGTGGCGGGGCGCTGGCGATCGCATGTGCAACGACCGCTCTGGCCAGCCAGGGGCAGGCTCCCGCCGCCATATTCGCCGCAATGGCGATCTGGGGGCTCGGTTTCGGGGCCTTCCCGGTCGCCATATCCAGCTGGAACGCCCAGGCCGCTCCGGATCAGGCCGAAAGCGCCGGAGCGATTCTATCGATGGGTTTCCAGGTCGCTATCGCCGGTGGCGGGGTACTGGGTGGCATCCTGATTGAAAGACTTGGCATGTCCGCCCCTCTCCAAAGCGCCGGAATCGTAGCCATAATAGGCGCAGCAGTCATGTTGCTGATCGGGCGGCCAGACGAACGTCGGCGTACCGCAAGTCAGGCTTCCTGAGACAATCGATCGCGGCATCAAGGTACAGCATCTTGCGTGACATCGTTTTTTGCCATTGGCTAATCCTGGACGCGAGTGATGCTATTTCACCCATCCTCGTCCCAGCCAAATGGGGCATGAACAGAATGTCGTTCTGCATCGGCTCCTTGCTCGCGCTCAAAACACCTGCGAAGAAAGCTCCGCCCTGACAGACGACGGGAATCGATCGAACTTGAGGATATTGAGATGGGAGCGTCGCGAACCGCGCCCGCCGCGTTGCCGGAAACGCGAGCCCCAGCGCGAACTCGAGAACGCCGCTCGTGAGTCTTCTGATCGCCAGTCCCCTTTTGTTCAAAATCATTCGATGACGGACAGTGTGTAAGCCGATGACTTCTTCTCGCTCCGCGACGCCCGGGCTTTCTGGTCCGAATCGATGCGAATGCTAGCCGCACAAAACTGCGAGCAGGTCCAAGCTCACCGCCGACCTCGGCAGTCCGGTTTATCTTCCCAGGCAGCTTCGCCGATGAGGCGGACCCAGAACGGCGGCTTGCCGTCGGTAGATCCCTAGAACCGGACCGTGCGCAAACGGCCCTATTTCTGACGATCCGGAGGCCCCTTCCGACGGCTGTGGTTGGCTACAACACCTTCCAAAAAAGCGGACGCTCGAACCACATGGACTGAATGCCTGACCTGGGCGGAATGTGGAGTGGCTGCCTCTGCCTGCGATCACGCAGAATCAGTCATCGCGGGGTTTTGACGTCGATTCCATTTATACCGCAGATTGGCGTATTGCGTGGTGCGATAGTGGACTGATTTCCGAGGTTGTTGTTCTGGAACGTCGCATCTCTTACAACAACCGGCCTTCCATTCCCATACCAACCTTTTCGTAGAACTGCCGCGAGAGGCATTCTGATCCTCAAGATACGGCCAAGGTGACACTACCATCAACGTTGGTGGTGGCCAATGGCTGAGAACAAGGCTAAGTTCGAAAGCTGTGACTGGACTAGAGCAGTTCGCAGCCAGATGGAAACATCTGACGTCCGCGAAAATGCGTCAAAATAAATAGGTTGATCGTTTACGCGTTTCCATGAAAGGCGGAAACGATCTAGGAAAATTGGTGCCAGATGGAAATCAAGATGCGGCAGCTCGAAGCCTTCAGAGCTGTCGTGAAATTAACTTCCGTAAGCGGGGCGGCACGCGCGCTCGGACTGTCGCAGCCGACGGTCAGCAATCTGATCACCTCTCTCGAGACCGAGCTCGGCGTTCAACTGTTCCAGCGGGTTAAGAAGCGGCTGGTGCCGACGACAGAGGGGCTGTCCTTTTTCGGCGAGGTTGACCGTACCTTCAGTTCGATCGAGCGGCTGACAAATGCCGCCGGGCGGCTGACGACCCCCTCATCTGCCTGGCTGCAGGTGGTGCTGCCACAATCCTTTGTGGTCAGTATTATCCCCGAAGCCCTGCGCATCCTGCATCAAAGCAATCCCGGCATTGGCGTTACGCTTGAATATCTGCCATCGAAGGAGGCGGTAGAACTTGTCGCGTCCGGAGAGTGGAATTTCGGTATTGCGCGCATGCCGATTTCCAACCGCGCGGTCGAGGCGCGGACGATCATGCAGAGCGCCTATGTCTGCGTCCTGCCTGAGGGCCATCCGCTTTGTAACCGCGATCGGATCACGCCGCGCGATCTTGCGGGCGAGCCTCTGGTGCTGCAGTCGCGCCGTCACGAGGCGCGTTTCACGATCGAAGAAGCATTCCGAAAGGCAGGCGTGAGGCCGACAAGCGTCGTTGAGACCGGAGCGCTGACAGGGTCCTGCGCCCTGACATCGGCGGGTATAGGCATCTCGATCCTCGATGCCATCCTACTCGAGGGCTATCCCGACAAAAGCCTCACTGTGCGACCCTTCGACCCGGCCATTACCAATCAGTTCGCGTTGCTGCGCGAGAAGACAGCGGACCTGTCACCGGAGGCCACGGCCTTCTTCGAGGCGATCATGACCGCCACCAGGGCTATGGCTGACGCCTCTCGGAACTGGCTGACAATCTATCCGTGAAACACTTTCCGCCTGACCGAGCGAATCGGATAGGGGTGCATCATCCATGTGATCGGCTCGGCGAGTCCGTAAAGCCTGTCGAGGACTTCGAAACCGGAGACAATCTGCGCGAAGGCTGCGAAGCCGCGTCCATCGGGATTGCGCTTGCCGCCGAAATCGAAATATGGCGCATCCTCGACACAGAAGAAGAAATGCGGGCCGGAAAGCCCGGCGGAATCCCGGCCCATCGAGACCGTTCCGCGTTTGTGGCGAAGGCCGGTGATTTCGGTCGTCTCGAGTGGGACCGGAGGAAACGGTAGGTTTTCCGGCGCGTCCATAGGGTCCCATCCGCGCCCGAGCGCCGGATCGTATCGAGCCTTCTCGGGTCGCCAACCCCATTGGACGGCGCGGCTGTCGCAGGACCGTTCCGGCCGGTCGTTTTTCGGCGTCACGATGCGAAACACGGATGCCCCGTCAAGCAGGCCTTTATCGCAATAGGCAAGAAAGTTACGGGCCGTGTGTGGGGCTTGCTCCGGATAAAGCTCGATCTCGATTGCGCCGAAGTCACAGATGAATTCGACAATCGGGGTAGATACCTTGGCCATTTCGGTCTGTGGTGTCCTGGTGGATAAAGCGTTTCAATCGGCCTAAAGCAGGCTTGGAAGCCAGAGCGCGATAATCGGAAACAGCGTGAGAATGAGCGTGCCGAAGCACATCAGAAGGAAGAACGGCAGTGCATCGAGCGTCACGCGGTTGATTGCCCGACCGGTCAACCCTTGCAGTATGAAAAGGTTGAGCCCGATGGGTGGCGTCAGGGCGCTCAACTCGATCATGATAATCAGAAACACCCCGAACCAGATCGGATCGAAGCCCGCGGCGACGACAACCGGCAGCACGATTGGCACTGTCATCACGGTTATGGACGTGCCGTCGAGAAACATACCCATGACGATATAGAGCAACGCCAGCACGAACAGGAGCATGTAAGGCGAGAACGCCGCCTGCGAGAACCATGTTTTGATCTCTTCCGGCAGGTTCATGTAGGCAAGACAGGCCGACAGCAGCGAGGATGTCGCGATCAGCACGCAGAGCATGGTCGAAACCCGGACCGCGTTCAGCAGCGTCTCCAGCAACATTCTGTGCGAAAGCTGGCGGCCGATACCGGCAATCACCATAGCGATCGCCAGACCGACAGCCGCCGCCTCCGAGGGCGTCGCAAGGCCCGAATAGATCGAACCGAGCACGACCACCATCACCAGCGTGATCGGCATGAGGTCACGAACGGAGGTAAACAGAATACGCATGGTCATGCGCTCCGTCGCATCCTCAGGCTTGTGCCGGGAAATCGCGCTCCGGATGGCAATGTAGCCGGAAAACAATCCAGCCATCATCAGTCCCGGCAGCACGCCGGCGGCAAACAAACGGGTGATCGAGACCTCGGCTAGAACGCCATAGACGATCATTGCAATCGAAGGCGGAATTAGCAACCCGAAACTGCCGGCGCCGGCCAGAGAGCCGACCGAAAGCGAGGTGTTGTAGCCCCGGCGCGTGAGTTCGGGAATGGTGATCTTGCCGACGGTCGCAGTCGTGGCAGTGCCGGATCCTGAGATCGCCGCAAACACCGTGCACCCGAGGACATTGGTGTGGATAAGGCCGCCGGGTATCCGCGCGACCAGCGGTGAAAGCCCGCGGAAAAGACGCTGCGAAAGATCTGTGCGCAAGATGATCTCGCCCATCCAGAGGAAGATCGGGACGGCCGCCAGCTCCCACGAGACCGCCTTGTTGGCGATGACCTTGGATGCGATCGCGCCGATTCGGTCGGGCGAAAAGCCGAGGCCGAGATAAAGTGAGGCGATGCTGACGATCAGGAGAGCGGAGAATATCCAAATTCCAGCGCCGAGCGTCACGACAAGGAGCCCAAGGAGAAGAACGGTTGCGTCCAGAGTGGTCATCTTGACTTTCGCGGTTTAGATCAGAGTGAGAGGCTGGTCTCGCTGCTTTCAGACAGCACCACAAGACGCAGGAGCCTCACCAGAAGCTGTAGCGCCAGCAGGATCAGACCGATGAGAAAGACCAATGCCGGAAGCCAGAGCGGAACGGGAACGTAATCGCCGCTGAGCGTTCCGCGACGGATGAGCTTTCCCACCGTCTCCCATTGATAGCTCAGCACGAAAAGCACTGCGGCGAGACTGAGCACAACGCCGAAGAACTCGGCAACCTTGCGAGCCAACACCGGAAGCCGGGTGACGAGTACGCTCACGCGCAGCATGCTGCCCTGCTCCAGAACCCAGGGCATCGAGAGAAATGTCACGGCCGCAACCGCATAGGCAACCCAGGAATCGGTGACGTGCGTTGAAAGCGAAAAGGCACGCAGCCCAATCTCGAGCAGGATCAGTCCCGTCATCAACACGACGAGGGTGACTGCGACGTAGGCGGCTGTCAGATTGGCCCTTTGCGACACCGCAGCGATGAACCGCAGCCAGGCCGGCCCTTTCGGGCCAGCCGGTTTAAACGTTTCAACGGCGCTCATCAGGACTTCGCGGACCTGAACGCGTCAAGGATGGCATGTCCGCGATCGCCGGTGGCTTCGACCCAGTTCTGCACCACCGGATCGGCTGCCTGCTGCAGGAAGTCGAACATGTCCTGGGGCACGGCATCGGCGTGGGTGACGGTCATGCCGTTGTCGTCCATGACCTCATAGGCATGGTCGATCGAGGCGCGCATCAGGTCCCAGTTGTATTTATCGCATTCGGCACAGATCTGCTCGAGTGCAGCCTTGTCTTCGTCCGACAGTGCGTCATAGTCGTCCTTGTGGACGTGGGCGACCGAAAGCGCCATGGCGTAATTGAGCTCGGTGAAGTCACTGACGTAATCCCAGAGCGTCAGCTTTTCGGCGCTTTCGCCCGATGTCAGCAGCGCATCGATGCCGCCGGTGGAAAGCTGCGGCGTCAGATCAGACCAAGCGATCTGCAATGGTGCGGCCCCGGCTGCGGCAAGCGTGCGGGTCGAGTTGGCGTCATAGCTGCGGATCCTGAGGCCTTTCAGCGCCTCCGGGCTGGTGATCGGCATCTTGGCGTGGATACCGCTCGGCGGACTCGGCACGGCCCACAGCAACACCTGGTCATAATCCGCGAAAACCTTTGCATATTCGGGTTTTGCAATTTGCCATAGCAACAACGCCTCGTCCGGCGTCTGTGCGACAAAGGGCAGCGAACTCAGCTCGAACAGCGGATCGACACCGCCGAGCTGGGTCAGAACGGTGACAGCGGACTGAACGGCGCGATCCTCGACCGCGTCGAACTGTTCAGCGGATTTATAGCCCAGCGTGCCACCACCGTGATATTGTACAGCAAGACGATCGCCGAGGCGCTCGCTGACCAGCTTGGCGAAATTGATCGCGGCCTTGCCGCTGAGATTGGCCTCGGTATATTCGTCGGCCATGTCCCAGCGAATGGTATCGGCGGCAAAAGCAAACTTGTGAAGTCCGCCCCCCATGACGGCGCCAGTAGTCATCAACGTTGTTTTCAGAAATGTGCGGCGGTCTTGTTTCATGTTTTCCCCGTTTGCTGCGTTTGATTGCCGCAAGCCAGCACAGCCAGCGACATTGATATTCGTCAGAGCATTGGCGAGACGGCGCTGGAGCGTCAATTATTTATTTTCCGAATGTTTTGAGAGGTTTTTCAGGTCTGGGCGCTGACTGCGGAGGGAACAGGCTATGCCAACTCCGTTATATTCCGATAGAGAAACGCGAACGATCATCAACGCCGACTATCATCTTATAGGTAAAATAAATAATTGAATTATCTGAATAAACTTTCTTTTTTCGTGGGAAGTGCAACTCAACGGAGAGACTGCGGTGCCAGATAGCTTCTTGAGACGCCAGTAAATCCTTGCATAGGGTTTTTAGTCAAATTCTTCAGTCCGCAGAGCGCCGCTGCCGTACCCGCCACGCAAGCAATCCCAAGTTCAGCGAATATAGGTCGTTCGAATGCTCAAATCGCCCACCCCCTTCACCTTCTCGCTCGCCGGACGTTCGACCTTTGCGCCTTCCGGTCTGCACAGCCGAATGATCGAGGAGGCACCCCGCAAGCTCTCCTTCGAACATGCCGGAAGCGATCCCGACTGGGCCGAAACGCTCCGCGCCAAGCTTATCGAGCTTCTCGGTATGCCGGACGAGCGGCCCGCAGGCAGCGTGGTGACGGCTGTCGGTGAACGCGTCGACTGTGGCACGCATGACCGACAGGAGTTTATTTTCGAGGCGGAGCCGGGTGCCGAAGTCCCTTGCGTGCTGCTGCTGCCGAAAAATGCCAAAGGCCCGTTGCCGGTGATGATCTGTCTGCAGGGACACACCACAGGCATGCATATCTCGCTCGGTGAGGTGATGCATGACTGCGACGTCGAGCACATCGGCGGCGACCGAGATTTCGCGATCCAGGCCGTAAACCATGGCTATGCCGCCATTGCAATGGAGCAGCGCGCCTTCGGAATTCGCGGCGACGATCGCGCCGATTGCTGCAGGCGCACTCTTGACCTGCCGATCAATGACGATAACCGGACGTGCAAGCATCCGGCGATGACGGCACTGCTTTTGGGACGTACCCTAATCGGCGAGAGGGTGTTCGACGTCATCAGGGCCTGCGATGCGGTGGCCGAGTTCGAGGTTCTCGATCCCGAGCGCATTCATGTCATGGGCAATTCCGGTGGAGGAACGATCGCCTGGTATGCCGCCGCTCTCGAGCCGCGGCTGAAGGGTATCATTGCCGCGTCCTGCTTTGGCACAGTCGCCCGAAGCATCGGCGCTATCGATCACTGCACCGACAATTATATTCCCGGTATGCTCGAATGGTTCGACTTCCCGGATATCGCTGCTGCCATCCACGACGCCAAAGTACTGATCGTCATGGGCCGTAACGACCCTCTTTTCCCGTATGAAGGCGTACAGGAGGCGTTTGCAAGGGCAGAGGTCATTTTCGAACACTTGGGAAAGGCTGGCGCAATCGATCTTGTCATTGGAGAGGGTGGACACAGGTTTTACGCAGACTTAGCCTGGCCCGCTTTCGCTGCATTGCCCGCGTCAAGATCACCGTGAAACGGGACTGTTCGCTTTCCTAACCTGCTTCTCATAGCAAACTCATCTGTGTATTCCCTCCCCTGTCTGAGCATTCGCCCAGCGAAGAAAGCGTGACCCCGAGGAGGCGAATTCCTTTCTGGGTAGGAAACAACTCAGCAAGCAACGTGCCGGCGATCTCGGCGATCTCATCTGCGTTTCGCACGTTCTGACGGACCGTCCGGCTCCGCGTGATCTGCTGGAAGTCCGCATATTTCACCTTCAGCGTCACAGTCCGCCCACTGATCTGCTTGTTCTCAGCATGGCGCCATACCTTCTCGGCAAGCGGGATCAACTCCGCCTGCGCCGCCTCCAGATCGAATATATCGGCCGCAAACGTGTCTTCCGCGCCGATCGATTTGCGCGGCCGATCGGGCTGAACAGGCCGCTCGTCGATCCCCCTCGAGATTCGATAATACCAGCTCCCCGACTTGCCGAAGTTGTCACGCAGGAAGGCGAGCGATTTGTCGCGCAGATCTGCGCCGGTCACGATCCCGAGCCGCTGCATCTTCTCTGCCGTCGCCGGCCCAACGCCGTGGAATTTCTTGACGGCGAGGTCAGCGACAAATGCCGGACCCATCTTCGGTGTGATCACGGCCTGGCCGTTCGGCTTGTTGAGGTCACTCGCCATCTTTGCGAGGAACTTGCAGTAGGATATCCCGGCAGACGCATTGAGACCGGTTACATCCTTGATACGGGCGCGAATGATCGTCGCGATTTCGGTTGCAAACGCGATACCCTGCTTGTTCTCGGTCACATCAAGATAGGCCTCATCGAGCGAAAGCGGTTCGATCAGGTCTGTATGCTCAGCGAATATCTGGTGGATCTGCGCCGAGACCAATCGGTAGACGTCAAACCGTGGTTTCACGAACACCAGGTCGGGACACCGTCGTTTAGCGGTCACTGATGGGAGCGCGGACCTTACTCCAAAAGCTCGGGCCTCGTAGCTTGCCGCGGCAACGACACCTCTGGCCGCAGAGCCTCCGACAGCTACCGGCTTGCCGCGCAGTTCGGGATTGTCGCGCTGCTCGACTGAGGCGTAAAAGGCATCCATGTCGACATGGATGATCTTGCGGATGGCTGGAGCGGCATCATCCGTTTCGACCTCATGGTCTCTTTCAAATGTAGTCAGTTCATCCGGCGCGGCCATGACTTCTCAAGCGCGTAACACGCGATGACGTTATTCGTCTTCGGGGTTTTCAGGAGGGGCGACGAGGACAAGCATGTTGCCGGGCAGTGGTCGCTGAAGGTGTTTTACATCGGTCCACTCACCGGTGAGCCAGAGATCGACCTCTTCCGGCGTCGTCAGGATCGCCGGCATTGCTTTTTCATGAATGGGTTTGACGATCTCATTCGGTGTTGTGGTCAGAAACCCGAACAGTTCATATTCCTGTTCGCCATCGCGGACCTTCCGCACGCCCTTCCAGGGCGTCCAGAAACTGGCGAAGAACATCAATGGCCGATCTGCGTTCTGCGCAAACCAGGCATTGGGCACGCGCCCGCCCTCCACCTTGCTCGCAGGGTCAGGCTCCGCAAATGAAGTAAACGGCACGACACAGCGGCTTGTCGGCCCGAGCCAGCGCCGCCAATGCGGAGACCCGACATTGCGGATATTGGTGACCCCGCGATCGGCCTTGCCTTTGACGAAGGCCGGCGGCGTCGGCATGCCCCAGGTGGCACTAACGATTTCCCGTTTGCCATCGCCATCAACGCGAACGATCGGCGCCAGCGTGTTGGGATAGACATTGAGCGATGGTTCGTTCCATCCGGCCTTGTCGCTCATCGCCTTCGTAAACTCGACGACGGCATCCCGTGTCGTCGTCAGATTATAGAGATTGCACAAATCCTCGTCTCCCCCTCAGCGCCACATACCGCGCATCCGCGCGCCGACATCAAGCCGAACCTGCCGCGGAGCGGCGTTGTCCTGTTGACCCGGCTTTGCGACCGGCCATGTCCTGTTCTCAAAATGCTGCAGCAACATAGCGGGAATGAATCGGGTCCGCGAGGCATAGACATGCCCGTCGCCGGTCGAGGACTGTCCGTGCGTGAAGAAGCGCTGCGGCACGACGAGGTTCAGGCTGTCCCGCGCTCGCGTCATCGCCACGTAAAGCAAACGCCGCTCTTCCTCGATATCGTCGGTCGTGCCGACGCCGAGATCGGAGGGAATGCAGCCGTCGACCGCATTGAGCATAAAGACCGACCGCCATTCCTGCCCCTTGGCCGAATGGATGGTCGAAAGGATCAGATAGTCCTCATCAAGCAGCGGCACACCGGCCTGGCCGGAGGTGGCGTCCGGTGGATCGAGCGTCAGCTCGGTCAGGAACCGCTCCCGCGACGGATAGCCAGCGGCAATATCCTCAAGCTGCAGAAGATCGGCGCGGCGCATCTCGAAGTCTTCATGGATGCGTTCCAGATAGGGCTCATACCATGCCCGGATCCGGCCGATCTCGGCGGGCCACCCCATGTTTGCTTGCCGGAGATCCGTTACCAACGACACGAGACCCGGCCAGTCGGCCACCGCTCGCGAGGGCGCCGGCAGGGCCGCCAGTGTCTCAACCGGATCAGCGATTTCCGCAAGCGCATCCAGCGCATTTTGCGCCGAGACCGGGCCGACACCTGGCAAGAGCTGCATCAGCCGGAAGCCCGCCACGCGATCGCGCATGTTTTGGGCAAACCGGAGGGCTGCCAGCATGTCCTTCACATGGGCGGAATCGAGGAATTTCAGGCCGCCGAACTTCACGAATGGAATATTGCGGCGGGTGAGCTCGACCTCCAGCGGTCCGCTGTGATGGCTTGCTCGAAACAGCACGGCCTGGTCCTTCAGACGCATGCCGCCCTCGCGATTGTCGAGGACCTCGTCGGCAATGAACCGCGCCTGATCACCCTCGTCGCGAACCGTCACCAGCCGGGGCTTTTCGGTTGAGGCGCGGTCGGTCCAGAGATCCTTGGTGTAGCGCTCATGGGCTAGACCGATGACGCCGTTGGCAGCGGCGAGGATCGGCTGCGTCGAGCGGTAATTGCGATCGAGCGTGATCACGTCGGCCTTCGGCGAGAATTCATTCGGGAAGTCAAGGATGTTGCGAACCGTGGCTGCCCGGAACGAATAGATCGATTGGGCGTCGTCACCGACAACGGTCAGGCCCCACCCGCCGAGCTTGAGCGCCATCAGGATCGAGGATTGCAGGCGGTTGGTATCCTGATATTCGTCGACCAGGACATGGTCCCAGCGTCCGCCGATCTCATTCGCGAGCACCGGATCGCTCATGGTCTGCGCCCAGTAGAGCAGCAGATCATCGTAATCGAGGACGTTCTGGATCTGCTTGGCCTCGACATAGGCCGCAAACAATTCCTTCAGTTCCTGTTCCCAGGCGGCACACCATGGAAAGTTTGCCCTCAGGATTTCCGAGAGCGGCGCCTCGGCATTGACCGTGCGCGAATAGATCGAAAGACAGGTGCCCTTGGCCGGAAACCGGTTTTCTGTCTTGGAGAAGCCAAGGTCATGGCGGGCGAGGTTCATCAGGTCGGCCGAATCCTCGCGGTCATGGATGGTGAACTGCGGATCGAGACCGAGCTCGATCGCATATTCGCGCAACAGCCGGGCGCCGATACCGTGGAACGTGCCGGACCAGGCAAGCCCGTCCGCCATGATCCCGGCCCTGTCGCCAAGCGCCTTCGCGCAGATCCGCTCGACGCGCTTTCCCATTTCGGCTGCGGCACGGCGGGAAAAGGTCATCAGCAGGATCCTGCGCGGATCGGTTCCGGAGATGACGAGCTGCGCCACGCGATGGGCAAGCGTATTGGTCTTTCCGGATCCCGCGCCCGCAATGATCAGCAGCGGTCCGCCGATGGCGCCATCAGGCAAATCCGTGCCATGCAGAACCGCGGCCCGCTGGTTGTCGTTCAATTTTTCGAGATGCGCCGCGCTCATACCGTTCTGCCTCAAGCCCTTGTGATTCAACGATGCACGCCTTGCGCACCGGTGTTCTGTCTCGGTCGCCGTCCACAGGACCCGCCAATGAGGCCGATTCACTCAAAACCGGAAAAGAACAAATAAGGAACATATCGGAGAATTCCGCTGTTGCAAAGTCCTGAAGGAGACCGTCCGACATCATGCCGAGGAACGCCGCCAGTCCCGCCATCGCAGAGCTGTCATTCAGCGAGACACCGGGACCCCACATGCGTTAAATCTTTCAAAAACTTAGCGCGCTGATCGGCGTCGAACGCCGATGCCGAATTACACACGCCTCCGCGAGGGAGGCGACCGGCTATCCGCTTCGGAACTACTATGACTTCACTGTTTCGATCCACGCCTCCGCGAGGGAGGCGACTAGCAGCGCCGGCCGTTGCCGATGCCGCTGTAACCTGTTTCGATCCACGCCTCCGCGAGGGAGGCGACGCCCATACCGGAACCTTGGCGCGCGCTTCCTCGAGGTTTCGATCCACGCCTCCGCGAGGGAGGCGACCAACAAGACCATGACGAGGGTTGCCTATTTCGGGCCGTTTCGATCCACGCCTCCGCGAGGGAGGCGACGCCAGACGTGGCGCAACTACCGCCGCAACTTAAGGTTTCGATCCACGCCTCCGCGAGGGAGGCGACCGCGTAGGGCTATCTGTGCCCGCTGCTTGCGGGTGTTTCGATCCACGCCTCCGCGAGGGAGGCGACGCGCCGGAAAGACTGCCGACCGGCACACCGAAGAGGTTTCGATCCACGCCTCCGCGAGGGAGGCGACTCACCACCGCTCAGCATCAGGAAGGATCGTGTCCCATGACGTGGTGTAGCTGGATTTCATAGCCATCGGTGATTTCCGGTAGGGTCGGGTTGCTTATGACCAACCTGAAGGACACCACCGATGACCAACGACATGATGAACCTGCGCTCACTCGTTGAGAAGAGCGCCGACGCCGATTTGCTCCGTGAGATGATCGGCTTTGCCGCCGAGAAGTTGATGGCGCTGGAAGTCGGGGCGAAGACCGGCGCGGGTTACGGCGAGAAGAATGGCTTTCGCCTTGCCCAGCGCAACGGCTATCGCGACCGAGATTGGGAAACGCGTGCAGGAACCGTCGAGCTGCGCATTCCGAAGCTTCGCACCGGCAGCTATTTCCCGAGCTTCCTCGAACCGCGCCGGATGGCGGAAAAGGCGCTGACGGCGGTGATCCAGGAAGCCTATATCCAGGGCGTCTCCACCCGATCCGTCGACGATCTGGTGAAGGCCATGGGCATGTCTGGCATCTCCAAGAGCCAGGTCTCTCGGCTCTGCGAGGAGATCGACGACAAGGTGAAGGCCTTTCTTGACAGGCCCATCGAAGGCGAATGGCCATACCTCTGGATTGATGCCACCTATCTGAAGGTCCGACGCGGCGGGCGCATCGTCTCAGTCGCCGTCATCATCGCGGTGGGCGTGAACACCGACGGCCGGCGCGAAGTGCTCGGCATGGAGATCGGAACATCAGAAGCCGAGCCGGTCTGGACGGAGTTCCTTCGCAACCTGACCAGGCGCGGGCTGCGGGGCGTCAAGCTCGTCGTCTCCGATGCCCATGAGGGGATCAAGGCCGCTGTGTCGAAGGTGCTTTGCGCCACCTGGCAGCGCTGCAGGGTCCACTTCATGAGAAACGCATTGGCTCATGCCGGAAAGAGCGGGCGGCGCGTCGTCTCCGCCTTCATCGCCACCGCGTTTGCACAGGACACGCCGGAGGCGGCGAGCACCCAGTGGCGCAATGTCGCTGACCAGATCAGGCCGAAGGTGCCGAAACTCGCCACGCTCATGGACAACGCCGAACAGGACGTGCTCGCCTACATGACCTTTCCCAGGCAGCACTGGGCAAAGCTTCATTCGACAAATCCGATCGAGCGTCTCAACGGCGAGATCAAGCGACGCACTGAAGTCGTTGGCATCTTCCCCAACGACGACGCCATCGTCAGACTGGTCGGTGCCTTGCTTCTGGAGCAAAACGACGAATGGGCCGTCCAGAGGTCCCGCTACATGACACTTGAGACAATCGCCACGATGAGCGATGATCCGCTCATCAGCCTGCCAGCAGCAAGCTGACACTCATCCGCCCCTCTGGGATGAGCCGTGGTCGTCTAAGCTACACCACGTCATGGGACACGATCTCAGGAAGCGGCAGACTGGTTTCGATCCACGCCTCCGCGAGGGAGGCGACTAGCGCTGATCAGTCCGTCCAGGTGCTCGTATTGTTTCGATCCACGCCTCCGCGAGGGAGGCGACAGGCGGATGACGCGACAGCCTCGCCCTTTGATCATGTTTCGATCCACGCCTCCGCGAGGGAGGCGACCTGAGTGAGTGGGACATCACCGACTACCTCAAGACTGTTTCGATCCACGCCTCCGCGAGGGAGGCGACGAGGCGGTGCGGTCAACGGGTTTCGATGAGTTGTGTTTCGATCCACGCCTCCGCGAGGGAGGCGACTTCCGGTGAGGGTGGCGGTGGCGGTGGATACGCAGGTTTCGATCCACGCCTCCGCGAGGGAGGCGACTTCTGCACGCGCTCGCCCTGGCGATAATCCGTCACCATGGTTTCGATCCACGCCTCCGCGAGGGAGGCGACCGTACATCGGGCCGCACTATTCGCCGTACTCCAAGTTTCGATCCACGCCTCCGCGAGGGAGGCGACCCAGCCCGGCCGAAGAGCTCGTTGTTGTCGTCGAGTTTCGATCCACGCCTCCGCGAGGGAGGCGACCCTCGCGCAGGCGAAAGTGCCAGATTTTGACGAGGTTTCGATCCACGCCTCCGCGAGGGAGGCGACGAGGCCCTTTTGCGTAGTGTGCTATAGGTTTGGTGTTTCGATCCACGCCTCCGCGAGGGTGGCGACCTCAGGCGCTTTGCCTGTCTTTGCCGACGCTGAAGTTTCGATCCACGCCTCCGCGAGGGAGGCGACCGACTCTTCCGCAGGCGCTCGCCGAAGGAGAAGAGTTTCGATCCACGCCTCCGCGAGGGAGGCGACGTCAACCTGATCGGCAAAGCGCTGCATCTCGGATTGTTTCGATCCACGCCTCCGCGAGGGAGGCGACAATTGTTATTTCGCTAATGCCGGATCGGACGGCGTTTCGATCCACGCCTCCGCGAGGGAGGCGACGTGGAAAAGCCGCCGCCATAGCGGTTGACGTTGGAGTTTCGATCCACGCCTCCGCGAGGGAGGCGACAGATTGCGACGACCATGAAACAGGCGCCGGACAAGTTTCGATCCACGCCTCCGCGAGGGAGGCGACGTGCAGGCGCGCTGTTCGGACTTGCGGTCGGCAAGGTTTCGATCCACGCCTCCGCGAGGGAGGCGACCTGCCGTGGCATTCTCCGCAGCGACAACCACGCAGTTTCGATCCACGCCTCCGCGAGGGAGGCGACGCCACGGCCATGCGGATATCGGCGGTGATCTGCAGTTTCGATCCACGCCTCCGCGAGGGAGGCGACCGGGGCTGCCTCGGCCACGGTACCAACAAAATTGTTTCGATCCACGCCTCCGCGAGGGAGGCGACCGGGGCTGCCTCGGCCACGGTACCAACAAAATTGTTTCGATCCACGCCTCCGCGAGGGAGGCGACCGCTACAACCTCGCCGCCTGAACATGCATCCAGTCGTTTCGATCCACGCCTCCGCGAGGGAGGCGACAGCTTGATGATGTTGCCGCTGGCGTCATAAAGCGCAGTTTCGATCCACGCCTCCGCGAGGGAGGCGACAATCGGCAGTGGCTTGACAGTCTACTTTGCAGTCGTTTCGATCCACGCCTCCGCGAGGGAGGCGACGCGTCTCGGTGGCGTCCAGCCCCGACGCCTACGTGTTTCGATCCACGCCTCCGCGAGGGAGGCGACCAAACGTAAATGCTCCTGCCGTCAACCTTGATATGTTTCGATCCACGCCTCCGCGAGGGAGGCGACGGGCTTCGGCTAAATTTGTATCAACGTCAACTGGTTTCGATCCACGCCTCCGCGAGGGAGGCGACTGCCAGCTGCTGAATTTCATTCCGAGCTTTTCCTCGTTTCGATCCACGCCTCCGCGAGGGAGGCGACCTCCATCAATCAGCATATACCGATGCCGAGCATTGTTTCGATCCACGCCTCCGCGAGGGAGGCGACCGGAAACGACATGGAGGAGTGACACGATGTTTGGACGTTTCGATCCACGCCTCCGCGAGGGAGGCGACGTGCGTGAAGCAATGGCCGCCGCCATCCGTGCAATGTTTCGATCCACGCCTCCGCGAGGGAGGCGACCTGAACGAGGTTCTTCGTCACTGCCGCGTAAGGGTGTTTCGATCCACGCCTCCGCGAGGGAGGCGACGCCATGACGGGTAAGCAGTCAGCCATCGCAATTCGTTTCGATCCACGCCTCCGCGAGGGAGGCGACAGCTTGTCGAAGGGCCGAACGTTACCCAAATTGCGTTTCGATCCACGCCTCCGCGAGGGAGGCGACGGTCCCGCATCTCTATCGACAGTGCATTTTCCGAGTTTCGATCCACGCCTCCGCGAGGGAGGCGACCGCCTCGGCGCCCATGACGGAGTGCTGCGCGACGGTTTCGATCCACGCCTCCGCGAGGGAGGCGACATTAAAGTTGGAGATGCTGTCGCCAACATCATATGCGTTTCGATCCACGCCTCCGCGAGGGAGGCGACTGGCTGACTATAAGGGCCTATTTAGACAGGGCAATGCAACCTGACATCGCGAACACGGACCGGCGCTGCAGAATGACGATGTTCTTTTTCGAAGAATTTTCGGGAAAATAAACGATTTCAAAGAACTGACGGAAGTGCGAACCTCCCGGCATATTGCGGCACTCTTGTGGTTCGCGCCGATCTCCCCAAAACCTCGGCGCGGCGGACGTCAGGGATTTCAGATCATCAGAGGTCCGTTAAGGTCGACCGCCGGTTTGGCGCCGACATGTTCAACCCGCCTTTGCCAATTGGCGCCGAGATAATAATACCGCAAACTGTCCATCTCAGGCTTGATGATGCCTTCCAGCCGGGCCTTGAGCCTGGTCCACTGTGCCGGATCGACCTCGATCTCGAAGACAGAATATTGCACCCGCTGGCCGAAATCACGGCAGGCCTTGGCAACAGCGCGCAGCCGGGCAGCGCCATTTCCTTCGCTCACGCGCACATCGTAGGTTACCAGAACCAGCATAACGTCTCCTCACTTCCAGAACCAGGGCGGATAGGCATCGAGATCGCCGCGAAGATGCCGCGCCAGCAATTGCGCCTGCAGATAGGGAACCAGCCCAACCGGCGCCTTTTCCCCCAGAAAGGGGTGTTCCCGCTCCACCTTCTTGCGCTCCTGCCAGGTGGCAATCACGGTCTTGCGTGCCTCGTCGCTCATGACAACCGCGCCGCCATCGCGCACTTCGAAATCGGAGACACGCAACTGGCGCCGGTTGAACAGCGAAAGCGCCAACCGGTCGGCTAAAACCGGGCGCAGTTCCTCCATCAGGTCGAGCGCAAGACTTGGCCTTCCCGGCCGGTCGCGGTGCAGAAAGCCAACGGCCGGATCAAGACCGACCGCTTCCAAGGCTGAACGGCAGTCATGCACAAGAAGCGTATAAAGAAACGACAACAGCGCATTGACCGGATCAAGCGGCGGACGACGCGAGCGTCCACGCCAGCAGATTTCCGGGTCAGGCGCGCGGATCAGATGATCGAAGACGGAAAAATAGAGATTGGCCGCCTCCCCCTCAAGGCCGCGCAGTCCGTCCACCGTGTCCTCGGAAAGCTCGGAGCGTCTGGCAATCCGCGCCAGCCTTGCGCCCGCGTCTTCCAGTGCAGCACGGGTTTCGGATGGATACTCGCTTCCGTAATCGCGCAACGACCGCATAAGCACCGCACGCTGGTTCGCCACCTTGCCGGTGACGATTGAGCGCACGATCTCCACGGGCTGGTCACTTGCCCGGTATTGCGCCCGGCGCAGCAGCACGTTGCCGCTGACAGGCCCCTCCAACCGCGCCTGGAACTTTCCGCTGCGCGTCAGAAAGGTGAGCGTGATGCCGGCATCCGCCAGCGCGCCCATCAGCGGCGGCGAACAATAGACCGCGCCGAAAACGACGACGCCGGAGAGCATATGCAGCGGCACGCGGCCACGCTCCGCGCCCTCGATCGCGGCCACCAGGTTTTCCCCGTCCTTGGAAAGCGCCACCCCTTCGGTCATGGCGTAAAATGTGTTCAGCAGCTTTTTCATCACCCATCCCCACCTTCGGCCCCGCTTTCAGCGACAAGCGCCTCCACCTGCCGGCGGCGCCAGGCGCAGACCGGCCGGCCGAAAGCCTCCGGGCGACAGATTTCGATGAGCGAGCAGGCCCGGCAGCGCGAACGCCTGTCGGTCGGCGGTGGCGTCTCGCCTGAGGCAAGCATGCCGGCAAAGGCCGCAATCGTCTCTTCCGTCAGGGCACGCAAATCGGCGTCAAAGGGAACAGCGATACGGCGTTTTGTCTCGCCATAAAACAGTGCGCCCTCGGCAACCGGCATTCCAGTCATCTCCTCCAGGCAGAGCGCCTGAGCGCAAAGCTGCACCTCGTCGGCGCGGTGAAGCTTGGCCTTGCCGCGCTTGTATTCCACCGGAAAAGCGGTCTCGCGGCCATCGGGGGAGAGTTGAAATTCCACCATATCGGCAATGCCCGAAATATTGAGCCGCCGACAGGCCACCGGCAGCGCCATCACCCGGCGGAGCCCCCTCGCCTTGCGCTTGCCGCCCTTGTCGGCTACCGCATGCAGCACATCGCCCTCCGCCGTGAACCGGTTATCCGCCCAGACCCGCTCCAGATGGATGAGGGCTGCCTGCCGAAGGCAATAAACGGCGTGCTGAAGCGCTGAAATGGGAATGGGCTCGCCCGCTCCCATGTCCGCGCCTGCCTCCACCGCCGCCGCCATGGCTCAGAGTTTCTCGATGATCTCGACACCGTCCGGCAGATTGTCGCGGTCGATCTCGACGATGTAGTCGGCAAAAGCGCGCGCCGGTGGATAATTGTCCAGCCGCTCATCGACCGGTTTGAATTCACCGCCGATATTGCGGCCGATCCGCACCCGCTCGAACAAGGCGTGGGCCGGGGCATTGCCAAGCGCGCTTTCGTGCCTGAACACAATTAGCTTGCGGGTTGCCATCTCGCCGCGCGCGGCCGAACGGTCATGCTCGAACATGTTGGCGATCGCTTCGAACAGGAGTTCCAGATCGCTTTCGGAAAAGCCGGTGCGTTCGGCGAATTTGGCGGAGATGAAGCCATGCGAGACATATAGCCCGTAGGGGACGATGTACTTGCGCCCCATGGTGCGATTGTCGGTACGGTCCGCGCTGTCATCGCCTTCCGCCTTCTGCTTCAGTTCCGCAGCATTGGTGGCCGCCATGCGGGTGATGGAAATCTCAAGCGGCATGATCGGTTCGACGGACGCGGCAAAGCTCATCTGCACCGGCCCCTTGACCTGGCCGCAGTTGATACCGGTCGACATCACCGCGCCGAAGGTTCGCACGTCGAAAAAATTGGCGCACATGAAGCCTGTGAGCACCTTGGCTTCAGCATCATCCTTCGGGTTCAGCTTGGCCGCCTTGTCTACCTTGGGATCATCCGTGTAGATCGACTTGTAAGCCTCGCGGTGCTTCTCATTCAGGATCGAGCCTTCCTCGACATAGATGTGAAAGCCGTCCTCGCCTTGCCGAGCAAGATCGACATAATTGCGGATCTTGCGCTTGAGCGAAACATCGGTGACGAGGCCCTTGTTGGTTTCGGGATCAAGTCGCGGCAGGTTTCCGGCATCGGGGTCACCATTGGGATTGCCGTTTTTCACCTCGAAGATCACCGAAAAATCGTAGCGATTTTTGATAATAGTCATTCTTCTACTCCCCCCTGGATCGTGGCTTCATCGGACTTGGGTTTGAAAAAATTGCTGTGCTGGTGGTGGTAACCAAGCCCGAACAGCGCTTGCTCCTGCGCACGCAGCGAGGAAGGATAGGGATCATCGTTCGGGTTCATCCTGTCCATGATCTCATCCTGAAGCTTCTTCAGATTATATTCGCGGCCCGGGCTGGTCTTGCGCACCTTGGCAAGGTGATTGGCCGAGTTGTTTTCCAGCACGGCGAAAACCTTGCGCGGCTGGGCCGAGGCGGAACCGTAGAACTTGTCCCTGATCGTCGCGTTGACCCTGCCGCCAAGTGCGGCGCGCTGCATTTCTTCGTAGACGGCGAACAGCCGCCCGAGGAGATAACCCCTGTCCCCATTCTCCGGATCAAGCGCCACCGGAACCTCCTTCATGTTGAAATTGCGGATGAGAAGCGCCTTCAGAATGCCAACGCGTAGCGCGTTTACATTGCCATCGGCGCGAATGCGCGTGAGAACCGCCGCCATCAGAGAAAGCGGATAATGCGTCCCGGACAGGATGGCGCGCATCCATTCGCCGGCAAGATTGGGCTGCACATTCTCGCGCTTGCCCAGAACCGCGGTTTCCTGCAGATAACGCCACAACGGCGCAAATCCGTCTTTCGGCGGTGGTTCGACACGCACGTCGGCAAGATAGCGCTGATAGTTCCCGGTCAGAGCGCCAAATGTGTCGGAGAAGAAGAACCGCACAGAAAGCCGCGCGGCGTTCGGCGAGAGCCCTAGCACGTAAAACCGAACCCCCTCGACGAGATCAGGTTTGATCGACGCAAGGCTCTGCCCCTCGCGAATGCGCTTCAGCGTGACCTCGATCTTGCGGGTTTCCGCCTTGTCATCGTCAGCCGTTCCGCCGGTTTCTTCACCCGGAGGCTCCAGAAACATAGAGAACAGGCTTTCCGCCTCTTCAGCACGTTTCATATTCGCGGAATCGGCCCAAAACACCGTGGAGGCATCGCCGACCTGCACCCGGTGTCCGCTGTCGCGTTCGAGGAAGCGGTTGAGGACAGTGGTGTATTTGAACGCCGCATTTTCGGAAACGGGGGCGTTGGCACCTTGTTCATGGCCATAAGAGGTGAAGGCGTCGAGATTAAAGGAAACGAGGGCCGCGCCGGAAGATTGTGCGCCCCACACTCCCTTGATTGAGGGGTGAAGCCGGGTAGGCGGCATTTTATCGCCCGTTACCAAGCAAATCTGCTCACCGCCATCGCCCGCTGTCGAGAGCCGGGCCCACAGCGCCTTTGCCGCCGGCCGGTCATGGATATAGATATGGGCGAGCCGATCGCTCTCCAGCGCAAAAATGACGTTCTGGTCCTTCATGTCCTCCGGCCAGACCGGCTCGCCAAAACGTTCGGGCGTCCAGGATTGCAGAAAAGACAGCAATGCTCTGAGCCCGGCATCATCAGTGCCGCCAATGTCGGTCAGATGCCGTTCGACAAAAGCTGCGTGCTCATCGGCCGTGCGCTTGCCCTCGCCGGCGGTCACGCCCAGAACATAAGATGTCTTGTCCCAGAGGAAATTGGGCGCGACGCCCGCTGTCCGCTTCACCGGTTGCGGCACCAGCATCTGCCGGGCGCGCATCCTCTTGCCCTCGCCTTCCCTGAGATCGCTGACACTGGCAACGCTGCCATCCTCGTTCAGCGAAACCACAAACCCGATTTTTTCCGACGAATAGCCGATCGGCGGCGCGTCCGACAGTCGGTCGTAGGCGTTCACAAGCGAAGCGAGAATGGTCATCGCCTGACCTCCGGAGAATTCGGCGGCGGCACCTTGACCACGCCGTCTTCCAGCAAGGCCCGGAAGAACAGCGACGGGCGACCTTCCGCGCCATGATCGATATCGTAGAGCACGAAGCCCAGATCGCGCGCCGCGCCGAAACCGAGGCTGGCCGTGCGGTGTTCGGCGGCGGCTTGCGGCGTCCGATCATCCGGTTCGATCAGTTCAAACGCGGCAGAGAACTCGCGTGTCCCCAGGCAGGGCTGGTTGAAACACTGGCCGCGCCGCGCACGGCGGTTGAACGTGTCCAGATGCTTGCCTTCATTGTCGTCCGGCCCTGCCTTTTCCGTCATTTCGAAACGGGCTTCGATGACATAGGCGGGTCTTACCAGCACGGTTGCCGCGCGCTGCTGGCGATCCTCGTCGACCAGGAGGTTGAGCCCTTCCAGATCTCCGCGCTTCATCGCCGATTTGATCTTGCCGGCCGGCGCCTTGTGGCCGACCTCATTGCGCCGGATCGACTGGAAACGGATCGGCTCCAGCACGTGAATGGCGTCGATGACCCAGCGGATCGCCGGCTTCCAGTGGATCGCCTCCAGGATGCCGCGCGCCGCCGATGGCGTCATCACGTCATAGGAAACGCGCTCGACCTTCATCTCGGGTCGCGTAAAACAGGCATAGTCGCCCCAGACCTTCAGCCTAATTCCGTATGCCAATCGCCCCTCCTTGGTTCGGTCCACCGCGAAAAAACGGCATCAAAAAATCATATTCTCCGCAGCCAGATATTCCGCCTCCTCCCACAACAGACCCAGTTCAGGCCCGTAGAGCGAAGCCGTTTGCAGCAACATGAACTGATCCCCACGCAGGTCCGGCCGCTCGAAACGCGCATGACCATTGGCCACAAGCAGCGCCCGCGCCTTCGGCGGCACCTGAACAATGTAAGATTGCAGCACTCTGGCGAGTCGGCCAGAGGAGATGTTCTCGATGCCGAGATCCGCGACAGCCTGACGCGCCTTGTCGTCATAGGGGATGACCACCGGTTCCATGCCGCTCTCGATTATGCGGAATTCCTCCGCCACTGACCTGTAAGCGAAATCCGTGCCCGAAAGGGTGACCGTGAACCGGTCGAGAATGCCCTTGCCGTCCAGTCCCTTTTCGCCCTTTCGCCAGTAGACCTCGCGGAAATAGTCCTCGATCGCCGGCAGCGACAGAAGATCGTCATGCTTGCCGATCATCCGTTTCATGTCGCCGATCATGCCCTTGATCTCGGTTGGCGGCGCGTAATCCGCTGGATCGAATACCGTGACGAAACTCTCTTCACGCCTCCGCCC
Source organism: Martelella sp. AD-3 (assembly GCF_001578105.1). Classification (GTDB taxonomy): domain Bacteria; phylum Pseudomonadota; class Alphaproteobacteria; order Rhizobiales; family Rhizobiaceae; genus Martelella. Next base: position 2,316,408 of record NZ_CP014275.1, read on the forward strand.
GCCCTCGCGGTTGCAACGGCCGGCCGCCTGCACGATCTGGTCCAGCCCAGCCTCTGCGCGCAGGACGCACGGGAAATCGATATCGACGCCCGCCTCCACCAGAGAGGTCGCGATCACCCGGCATGGGCCGCCCGCCTTCAGCCGCGCCTTCACACGACCGAGGATTTCGCGCCGGTGCACCGCGCAGAGCCGCGTCGACAGATGAACGAGACCGGAAAGTCGCGCCGCCTCGGCGTCCCTGAAGAGTTCGAGCGCATGGCGGCGGCTGTTGACAATCACCAGCGCCTGTTCGTTCTCTTCCAGCGCCGCAATCAGCGCGTCATTGTCCATCGTCCCGCCATGACGGATCGTCGCGCGCGCCAGCCTGCCCGCCAGCCCATTCGGATCGGGCGCAAGTTCGCGGCCTTCAAGTGCCAGCCCCTGCTGAAAATCCGGACGCGCGCCCAGCGCCGGCTGCGTCGCCGTGCACAGGATGATGGTGCAGCCATACTGTTCCACCAACGCCTCCAGCATCCGCATGACCGGAAAGAGATAGTGCCGCGGCAAGGTCTGAGCCTCATCCAGAATGATGATGCTGCCGGCGATATTGTGCAGCTTGCGCGCCCGCGATGTCCGCGACGCAAACAGGCTCTCGAACAATTGCACATTGGTGGTAACGACGATCGGCGCCGCCCAGTCCTCCATCGCCAGTTTGAGCTTGTCGTGTTGCTGGCGTTCCTCCCTACCACGCCTGCTTTCCCGATCTTCATCGATCGCCGAGTGATGTTCGAGGATAAGACTGTCGCCCTCCTGCTCCAGCACCTGGCGGAAAATGGCCGCCGTCTGCTCGATGATCGAGGTGAAGGGGATGGCATAGATGATCCGCCGATGGCCGTGTATTCTGGCGTGGTCAAGCGCAAAACCGAGCGAAGCCAGTGTCTTGCCGCCGCCGGTCGGCACGGTGAGCGTGAACAGCCCCGGCTTTTCGCCCGCCTTGCCACGGACATGGCTCAGGACCTCCCGCCGTAGGCGGTTGAGGTCACCGTCCGCAGAGAACCCTGCCATATGGCGCTCATATCGCGCCGAGAGGTCCGGCAAAAACGAGGCGAGTAAAGGCCACTGCCGATCAGCAACCCTTCCCTCAAGCCTGGAATAGAAGGCCTCGGTATCCCTGAAATCGGCATCGACAAGACAGGAAAAAACCATCCGACCGAAGACAGAGAGGGCAAAGCCTGCATTCCGGCCGGAGGGGATTTTTCGCAAAATGTCCATCGGCGCCAGATCACGTGGCGTTTCGCCCAATTCGTCTCGCCAGACAGGGTCAATCTCCGGCGAGTTGTCTATGCGCCAGTTATAACAGGCATTGGTTTCGTTCAGGCGGTCGGGAAGCCCAGCATGATGACCGAGAATGGCATAGGCGATGATCTCAGCCATCTGCCTGTCCACGCCCTCGGCAACCTCACGAAGCAGTTTCGCACCAGCAGTCGAATGATCGATCCGCAGGTTTTCACCGGCAAGTCGTCTCTGGAAGATCGGATTATACTTGCCAAGATCATGAAACAGGCCAGCCGCGAAACAGGCACGCCCTATCCCCAGCGGACCACCCATTTCGCTCGCCAGCGACGCAACGGCGAATAGGTGGTCCGAAAGCGCCTGCCAGTCGGATTGAACCTTGCCCGGCGTAGAATGGGCAAAATAGGCCTTGGACATGCACGTTCCCCCTCCCGAGGAGGTCATTCGACCTTCCGTCAATGAACGCTATCGCCAATTTCCTAAAATGTTGAACTAAAAATACCCCTTCTTTAGTTTAGCCCCGACTTTAGGCTTCGAATTTAGCCTCAGACTGGGCAACCCGCGCGGTGCCAAATACCCGCAGGGCAAGGGACTGTAGGAAGGACCCGCCGTTTGCCTGCCCCCTGCCCCAACGACAAAGAGCGGGTCACCGAGGTAACCCGCTCTCATCAGTCTCATGCGAAGCACCCGTCCCGTCGATACGCTGCGATCGTGCCGAGATCCTGATGGATCATCTTCGACCGTCAGGCGTATTGGCTCACACCTTGCCGACCACAGCAAGCGGTACGACCATCGGCGTCAGCCGGCCGAACAGATCAACCTCGACCACGACATCTCCCTTGCCCTTGCTGTTGGCCGTGACCACCGTGCCGACCTGTCCCTCGAAGATCCCGTCGCCGATCATCACCCGGTCGCCGGCTTCGACCATGACATCGCTGTGGCGCTCATAGTCGAAGTCGCCATTGTCGGCCTTGCGCATGATCTGAGCCACCTTGTCGTCTGAGACAGGGTAAGGCGTCTCCCAGCCTCCGAGAATGGCGATGACATGATCAAGACTCAGCAGGCCTCGAAGCGCCCTCGCCGTGCTGACAAAGCGGACAAGCACATAGCCGGTCATCAGCACCTCGTCCCTGACCGGCAGCATCCGCCCGCGCCTGCGCCTCTGCTTGCCCTTGCGCATCGGCACAAGCGCCTCGGCGCCAATGTCCTTCAGCACCGTCTCCACCTGTTGCTCATGGCCCGGATGAACCGCTGCCACATACCATGTCGCCTGGTCATGGGCTTCCGTCAGGGCATGCTGCTCATCGAGCCGCATGCGCCTGAGGGCTGCATCCCGTTCCAGACGCCGAAGGCTGTCCGTCCCGAGTTCGGCCTCAAGGCTCGTCATATCCCGTGTCATTGTGCTGCTGCCCCGCTTGTCCGTCCGATCCGTTCCAGCCTGTCGAAGAAGGCGGCAAGCGCCGCCTTCGGTCCGTCCTCATCAGGGATGGGCGGGAAGTAGACCCATTCCACCCGTCCCGTATCGGGAAGCCATGGATAGCCATGGGCATGATGTTCCGCCTCCCATGCCCGCCACAGATTGCCATCCACCCTCACCTGCTCGAAGTCTGCCGAAAGCAGCACCGTTTGCGGGGAGACCCGGACACCGCGTCCGGGATAGCGGACGGCCTGTTCATGCATGGCATTGACGGCAGGCCAGCCCATCTTCTGCATGCGCTCGCGCCAGAGTGCCTTGCGGTCTGCCCTGCCATCGGCAATCTGGCTTTCCTGGAAGCGGGTCAGCGGTGGAAGATGGGCGCAGGGGTCTGCAAGCCGGATGAAGCGTTCGGCCATCCATGCCTTGCCGAAGGTGGCGGCAATCGACGGACCTGTTGTTGCCTCCATGCCCTCCGGCACCTCCTGCCAGCGCCGTTCCTTCAGATAGGTGCTGGCGGCAAACTTGACCGTCTGTCCCTTCATCGCCGCGAAGCTGAGAAAGGCCGGCAGCAGGGAGGCCGCGGCTTCACGCTCTGCATGGTGCAGCGCCTGCCATTCGGCAAAGGCGCGTTCATCACTGTCATCGCCGAAGGTCGGCCATTGCCGGTAGAATTTGAGGAAGGCCTTTCTGACGGTCTTCCGGCCCGGTGCATCGCTCTCAGCGCTCATCGGTTTCTTCCTTCACCATGCGTGCCGCTGCAGCCTTTGCCAGCATCGCCCTGACGGCTGCGGCCTTCTTCCGGCGCCGTTCGCGTTCCTCCTCGCTCATCTGCCTGGTGAGACGCCGGCGTTCTTCCACGGCCTTCTGTCGTTCCCGCTCCAGCACCAGCATCTCCCGGTCATGACGGGCGGCCTCGTCGATCATGGCGGAAAGCTCTGCCGGTTTGGGCAGGAAGGAGCGATAGCGCTCATAGCGACCAAGCCTGAGGTTCTCGAACACACGGCGCATGGCGGCAATCGGTTTGCCGCACAGCACCTCGGCATAAAGCTCAGGCGCCATATCCGGATCGATACTGTCTGGAACCACGAAGCCGCGTTCGATCAGCTTTGTCAGCATCAGGTCTGACTGGTGGCTTTCAGCCGGTTCAAGCGCTGCCTTCAACCGTCCAGTCTGATCTGTCGATGTCGATGATGTCTGCAGTTGCGTTGCCATTGTCCTGCCTCATGCGCTTGTGGAGGGCTTCGCTGACCCGCCTGTTGTGGTCCCGGATCTGTTCGGAGCGTGATTGCCTGCCGGAGGGGGATGGCGGCGCTCTGGCCGGTGCTGCTGCCGGCCTGTCGGTCCAGCGATCCTGATTGAGCCATGTCGAGAGATTGCACCACGGCCTGTCATCGCGTTTGGCGACGTAGCGCTTCAGTCCGTCCATGATCGTGTCGAAGTCGGCGCGCTGGCGGGCAGAGGCCCAGGCCTTTGCCGCTGTCTTGCGAGCGACCTTCTGCGGGTAGAGCGGCCAGACATGGGTGTCGAACTCGGCTGTCAGGCCGGTGATGTCACCGCCATGACGGCGGGAGCGGCGTTTGCGGTCTGTCCCTGCCGATGCCGAGGATGATTCGGCTGCATCGAATGCTTCGGAAGCCCCTGCCCCTTCCGGTCTGGCGCTGAGATCGGTCTCGGGGTCTGCCTCGAACAGCCCCTTGTCCGCCGGTTCGGGGGGAACTTTCTTTTGGGCCCCTTTAGGGGCCTTTTCTTTAAGGGGGGAATTTTTCTCTTGGGGGTGTGGGGGGAGTTCTCTTTTGCCGGTTCGCCAGCAAAACCCGTCACCGTCTTAAATTCAGACGCAGGCGTCTTAAAGCCGTCTGATGCCGTCTTAATCTGCCCGTCTGGCGTCTTAATCCCGTCTGAAAGCGTCTTACCGGCGTCTGAATCCGTGGTTTTAAGAAGCTGTTCAGACGCCTTGCGCCGTTCATAGTAGCGACGGTTGCGCGCACGCCGTGATGCGCCGGCCTCTCCGCAGGAGCTGCCAGCGTCATCCATTCCCGTTCCGGTGCTGCCGTCGGATCCGACAAACACAGGCTCGCGTTCGGCCAGGGCCTGCGCCGTGCGACCGATCAGATCGGCATCGACACCGGCACGCACCATATCGGCAATGAGTGCGGCAACCTCAGACATCAGCCGAGTTCCCGTTCGACCCGCTTGCCGAGACGATTGATCTCGTCAGCCTTCTTCGAGATGTCCATCGCCATCTTGACCAGCTGATCATGCGCCTCGCAATGGCTCTTGCGGGCGGCCATGAAGCCGGCATGAAGACGCTCGAATTCTTCCCTTTCCTGCCCATAGCGATCAAGCAGGGGATTGCTGCCCTCCGGACCGAAGAAGGCTTCTCGCACCTCACTCACCCATGCCCGGGGGACATTGAGATCACGGGCCACCGTCGTATCCGTCCATGAGCCGCCATACGCATTGTCGCCATAGACATCATCGAGCTTCTCCATGATGATCCGGCGATCATCCCGGCCCATCTGCGGCGGCAGGTCTGCCTGGAGAGCCTGTGGCTCGGATACCGTTGGCGAAGCAGTGATCGCTGTCGTGTTTGCCGCCTTTGCTGTTGCCGCCTTCGCCGTTGTCTTGCGCGGTCCTGCCGCCATGATGCCGGCTCCTTTCGTCGTCTGTTTCCTGTCTGAAGAGGATCTGCGGCTGCAGGCCGGGCAGCGGTCTTCGGCCGGTGTCGCACCGACCAGCCAGCCATGGGCGCCAAAGGCTGCAATGGCCGCCTCCGGCTCTCCCTGCCTCAGCGCTGCCGTGGCCGGCACATAGCCCGCTGCCTCGCAGCAGCCGCAGACAATGCGCAGTGCCGTGATCCTGCCGCTGCCACTGGCAATGCCGGTGCGTTCGAAGTGGCGGATATGTTGGGCGTCGGCTTGCGCTGGTGCTGTTTGTGATGGCAGGCGGGTCATGCGGAACCCCCCTGCATGGCTTTGGCGGCATGCCTGCCCCATTGCTCTGCCATGGCATCGGCAAGGCCCGGATATGTCCTCGAGCGCAGGCGCCAGCGATCTGTCCCGGGTGGCGCGCGGTGCACGATCGACCAGCGCCTGTGATCATCCGTTCCCGGCCTTGGCGGTGTCAGCCTGTTTGTCGGAGACAGCGTCGGCAGGCCACGCAGATAGAGTGAGGTCGCTTTGAAGGCCCTGTCCCCGAACCACCAGGGCTGGACCGTCTGGGCCGGTGGCGCATAGCCGGCAATACGGGCTTTGGCGTGCCGGTGCATGACCGGGTTCTCAACAGCAACCCGTTCGATCTTTGCATTCCAGCACGCTGCGAACAGATCGGCCCCTTCATCCAGCAGCCGCCACATGATGGCGCGTCGCTCTTCTGTCGAAAGAACCGGCCACGCCCGTCGTTCGTCTGCCCTTGCCTCGTTTGGCGGATTGGTCGGTGGTCCGCAAAGCCAGCGCACGCCGCTGTTGCAAAGCCGCGTACAGGGTGGATGCATGACCGCCAGAAGGTCCCAGCCGTCATCAAGGATATCCCGGATATCGCAAACGATATGCCGGTTGCTGCCGTCTTCGGCCGGAAGAAGGTCGCATGACCAGACATCATGGCCGCGGGCTGCAAAGGCACGGCGCACCACGCCGGATGTCTCGCAGCCGATCAGGATCCGCATCGGATGATATGCTTCGATCACGGCATTTGCTGCTCTGGAGCTGTCAGCCTTCGCCATCACGCTCATGCCGCCCTCCCCGGTGTCCGGTACATCAGTTTCAGGTGCTGCGGGCAGTAGGCGGAGCCCTCTGCCACCGGTCTTCCGCAACATGGTGCATCCGGACCAAGGGCGTCCTCGCTTCCGCTGATGACCAGACGGCACTGGAATTCGCCGCAGTCGATGAACGGGACAGTCTTTGATCCGGCAAGCTGCATGTGTCGGGTGTCATAGGCACGGATGGCGGCACGCCGGCGTTCCTCGATCCGACGCGCGGCTGCCTGCTCCTCTTCCTCTGCCGTCGGGTATGCAGGCTGTTGATGCGTTGGCGCCTTGACCCGCCCTCGCCCTGCTTTCCCGCTCTTTGCGGTCTTCCCTGCCTTTGCTGCCTTTGCCGTCTCGCTTGCCGGCTTCTTCGGCGGGCCCGGCTTGCGGGGGACCGCCCCCTTGGGAAAGCGTTCGGGATTGCGCGAGACAAGACCGGCAATCACACCGCGCGAGACATCAAAGGCGGCAGCAATCACCGCAAGCGTCTCGCCTCCGCGATACATCTTCGCCATCCGATCAAGCGCTTCAGGGTTCCAGCGTGTCATCCAGCCTCTCCGTTCCGTTCGGGATGCCCGCCCGTCTGCCAAAACAAGCGGCGGGACACCCGAGCGGAACGATCAGCTGAACCGTGGCTTTCGCCGCCAGTCCACCGCCGCCTCGACTGCCTCCATGCACAGCGCATCCATATCGTCTTCGCTCAGTTGATCGGGGTCGATGGTCTGGAGGATCCGGATGGTCTGAGAATCACGTACTGGCTGCCAGGCATCCGGCCGCGGTCTGATCTCGCCTGGCATCACCCGGTGTGAGGGTGCTTCGGCAAAGGGAAAGGCGCCCTTCATCGTGCAGCCCTCCCCTTGAGGACATCCAGACCGCCGCCGGCAATCGCATCGATCAGGCAGCGCTTCAGCCGGTCATGGCTGACTTCCTTGTCGGAAAGCTTCTCCAGGCAAAGCCGGGCCTCCGTCGGCGTCACATGGCCATCTGAAAGCGCCTCCAGAATGGTGCCGGTCAGATCGCTTTCACTGGCCTGATCACCGGCAAGGCACTGGATCAGCGACAGCGCGCGTTCTCGCCGCTCTCCCGAACCAGAAAGCCTGCGCCCGGTCACAGAGGCCATTGCTGCCGTCACCAGCGGTGCATCGGTATCCTCTTCCAATATGCGCACCACGGGGATCGGCATGATGTCGGTCTCGCGCTTGCCGTTCCAGCGGCCCACGGCACTGGTTGAACGGCTGGTGATCAGGGCCACGCGCTCAATCCCGCCGGCCCGGCGGATCAGGTCGCGCTGGGCGCAGCGGATGGCGAGGATGAACGGATCGATTGCAGGTTCTTCGGCCATGTCTCTCCCTTTCGAAGACACAAAAAGACATTCGCGACGGGAAAGGCCCGGCGTCGTTTCCCGTGGCGGGACGGTGGATCGCGGTTTAGGGTCGGATCAGTCGAACAGAGCCGCTAGGGCGGGCGCAGTCGGGAAGCACAGGATGAAAGAAGGACCGTAGCCTGCGAGCATAGATCACCGCAGCGCCGGAGCAGGCTCCCACAAGCCCTGCCCCGGCGCACCCGGCACAAGCCAGTCCGAAGACTGGCCGTGCGTCGCGCGCTGCAACAGGCCACGGGAGATGTGGCTCGGCGCGCGCGAAATGGGATGTGGCGGAAACCTGCTGTCATCATCTCGATGTACCGGTGACGGACGAAACTTTGCGAACCTTTGGCATAGACACAAAATATGGATTTATTTTCCATATTTCAAGCGATGTTTTCCATACCATGAATTATTTTCCAATATACGATTAGGGTATGAATTGGGTAGATAGACTGAACTCAGCTTTCGAAAAGACCGGATGGAGCAAGGCCGAGCTCGCAAGGCGGGCCGGCGTGTCCTACGACAACGTCGTAAAATATCTCGGAGGCAAAGTCGAAAAGCCGCGCGGCGACAGCCTGAGCTCTCTGGCATCTGCACTCAACGTAGACCCCATATGGCTGGAACACGGTCTATCAACTGAGTACCCCACCAAGCTAGTGCCATTAAAGGGGTACATCGGAGCCGGCCAGCATGTGGAGGCTCTGGACGACGGCAGCAGTGAATTGATTGAAGCACCGGCAGACTCCCACGCAAACACAGTCGCAGCAATAATCAAGGGGGACTCTATGCTCCCCGTATTTCCGGAAGGCTGGATAATCTATTGGTCAAAGAGGCTCCCGCCTTCTGACTTAGTCAATCGCTTAGCCGTAGTGCAGCTTACCGATGGCAGAATCTACGTCAAAACCATTAGACACGGCTCGCAGCCTGGTTTGTGGACACTAACAAGCTCGAACGCCGCCGAAATCGTGGACGTAGTCATCGAATGGGCGGCGAAGGTGGATTGGGTCAAACCCAGCTACTAGAACGGGTCCAAGCAAAACCTCCTTAAGAAGCCTCAACGCCCCTCACAACGAACCAACCCAAGCTTCGCTGAACACACCGCTCTCCCGCGTCAGGGAATCAACGCGAGACCATCAGAGCAAAGCCAATCAGGCTCACATTGATTCAAGCGAAGAATATGGATTTTATTTCCATTTTTTGATTGACATGGAATTTATTTCCACTCAAGTTTGATTTCAAGACAGGTATTCAACTGATCCCCTCATTTACGAGGGCTCACGCCTGCCGCCCAATGGATCGAACCGAGTTTAGTTCATGAAAACGCCCCACACGCACGAATTAGCGGCGAGCACGCCAGCATTCAATTTGATCAAATATCGCTCGCATTCAGAGGCATTGCCTCTACTCCCTCTGGGAGTGCGTTCCCTGCGCAAAAAGATCGTGTCCCATGACGTGGTGTAGCTGGATTTCATAGCCATCGGTGATTTCCGGTAGGGTCGGGTTGCTTATGACCAACCTGAAGGACACCACCGATGACCAACGACATGATGAACCTGCGCTCACTCGTTGAGAAGAGCGCCGACGCCGATTTGCTCCGTGAGATGATCGGCTTTGCCGCCGAGAAGTTGATGGCGCTGGAAGTCGGGGCGAAGACCGGCGCGGGTTACGGCGAGAAGAATGGCTTTCGCCTTGCCCAGCGCAACGGCTATCGCGACCGAGATTGGGAAACGCGTGCAGGAACCGTCGAGCTGCGCATTCCGAAGCTTCGCACCGGCAGCTATTTCCCGAGCTTCCTCGAACCGCGCCGGATGGCGGAAAAGGCGCTGACGGCGGTGATCCAGGAAGCCTATATCCAGGGCGTCTCCACCCGATCCGTCGACGATCTGGTGAAGGCCATGGGCATGTCTGGCATCTCCAAGAGCCAGGTCTCTCGGCTCTGCGAGGAGATCGACGACAAGGTGAAGGCCTTTCTTGACAGGCCCATCGAAGGCGAATGGCCATACCTCTGGATTGATGCCACCTATCTGAAGGTCCGACGCGGCGGGCGCATCGTCTCAGTCGCCGTCATCATCGCGGTGGGCGTGAACACCGACGGCCGGCGCGAAGTGCTCGGCATGGAGATCGGAACATCAGAAGCCGAGCCGGTCTGGACGGAGTTCCTTCGCAACCTGACCAGGCGCGGGCTGCGGGGCGTCAAGCTCGTCGTCTCCGATGCCCATGAGGGGATCAAGGCCGCTGTGTCGAAGGTGCTTTGCGCCACCTGGCAGCGCTGCAGGGTCCACTTCATGAGAAACGCATTGGCTCATGCCGGAAAGAGCGGGCGGCGCGTCGTCTCCGCCTTCATCGCCACCGCGTTTGCACAGGACACGCCGGAGGCGGCGAGCACCCAGTGGCGCAATGTCGCTGACCAGATCAGGCCGAAGGTGCCGAAACTCGCCACGCTCATGGACAACGCCGAACAGGACGTGCTCGCCTACATGACCTTTCCCAGGCAGCACTGGGCAAAGCTTCATTCGACAAATCCGATCGAGCGTCTCAACGGCGAGATCAAGCGACGCACTGAAGTCGTTGGCATCTTCCCCAACGACGACGCCATCGTCAGACTGGTCGGTGCCTTGCTTCTGGAGCAAAACGACGAATGGGCCGTCCAGAGGTCCCGCTACATGACACTTGAGACAATCGCCACGATGAGCGATGATCCGCTCATCAGCCTGCCAGCAGCAAGCTGACACTCATCCGCCCCTCTGGGATGAGCCGTGGTCGTCTAAGCTACACCACGTCATGGGACACGATCCGCAAAAAAACCACCCACCGGCACGCGGCGGGTCAGCGAGTGGCATCATGGCTTGGTTTTATCGTCGGCCTCTGCTGCGGCATGAGCATCACAGCCGTTCTGGCAATTTCTATCCTTGGCAACTGAACACAACTGCCAGCATAGCGAATGGAGGCTGCGATGAGCGTCTATCTGATCAGGGCATCAGAAACCAAGAAACTACATGGCATTGTCTGGGGCAGTCTCGACCAGATCTGGGATGTGGTCGACGAGATCGAAGAACCCGAATTCTTCGAATACGCGAAGCTAAAGCCCGGCGGCCTGATCTCTCCAACAGGAATTGATCCTGCAAAAACGTCCGAGACCCGCTTTAGCGAGATACCGCCCCTTCCAAATGGCGGCTTTCTGCCCGCTGATCTCGACCCTTCAGAACGTACTTTTGATGCACTATTCGATCCAGACGACCTTCGCTGGCGCCGCTTCGATGACACCCTTGGCAAGCACGGAATGGTTTCCCGGATCATGGCGAGTATAGATGCTCACAATGGTGATACACCATGAACGCCCAAATTGCCTCACTTTCGCACAGCGCCTCGCCAAGGCACTCCATGACCGATCGGCGCTCAGCGCGCGAACGTCTGGAAAGCTATCGTGCGCTAGTCACCAGCGCCGCCCCACTTGCTGACGTTATGGCTGATACGGAAGGCATGCACCTAGAGGTATCCGGACCGGACGACCGGGAAATCATCTGCTCGCTTCCGCCATCGTGCCCAGCAGACAATCGCGAACTGATCCGTCGACACATCGATATCCCGGCTGATCTGATCGGCATGCTGGATGCAGCGGCGCGTCGCGATGCGGAGCGCCGCCGCGAGATCGGGCAGTTGCGCCAAGCGCTGGAATCAAAAGGCGGCAAGCCCGCGAAGGACTATGCCGCCGAATGCGCCATGAAATGCGCCGACCCTGCCTTTAGGCAGTTTTTGGTCGATAGGCATGATCTGCCATACCCCGCGACGGACAAGACGACCGCGACACGGGTGCGATTCGTGCTCGCGGTCACCAGCCTATCAGAGCTCAACACGGACGCAGCCGCCGCCTCACGATGGCGAGGGATGGTTCAGGAATTCGATTTATGGAGCCAAAAGAGATGACGCGCCCCGTCAGAAACCCACCCGATGCATGGCCACCGAGGATGCTCGCCGACATGGCCGCCGCCTATTGCGGAGAGCGCAGCGTCCAAGAGTTCCTAAGGCGCATCGGCCGCATCTACCCTGAGCCAAGAGTCGTTGACACGACAAGACGTAAGTTCTGGTATCGCGACGACCTCGACAGAGCGATGAATATCGGCAAATTCGCACAAACCAAGGACCTTGGAGGCAAATTCCGTGAGAAGATCGGGCAGAAGCGGCACGGTGGACCTGCCGAAGTACGTTCATAGAGTTACGAGAACGCACAAGGGCGGTAGAAAGACAACCTATACATTCTACACTCGCGGTAGAAACACCGCAGACTGTTGGCCATCGATCAGGTTGCCTGACCCGCTGACAGATGAGTTCAACTTGAGGGTTGCGATCTGTGGTGAGCTTTCCCGCGACGCGAAGGGCTTCCTCCTCGGCGGCAAACGACTGCCTGACTGCAAGGCAGCTGACTTCTGGTCAGAAGCTGAGAGGGCATTTACCGCCCTCATACGGCGAAACCGTGAAGGAATACGCGATTTCCGTGCTCTAGTAGAAGCGTTCGAAAGCGAGGCAAACCCTGTCTGGCGATCACTATCGAGCTCGACGCGGCGCGGCTACTCCACCTACGGCAAACTGATTGTCGAGATTTGGGGCAGCGACATGCCGACTGACCTGACTACTGTCGATGCGCAAGAGGCTATAGACTCGATGTCCGAAACCCCGGCAGCGGCAAACCAGTTTAGAGCTTATCTATCCAGGTTGATGGCATGGGGTATCCCACGCGGTTTCTGCCGGCTGAACCCAGTAAGCCACACCGAGAAGATTCCCGGCGGAGAACCGTGGACACCATGGCCAGACTGGGCATTTGAAACGCTATTCAACAATGCACCATTGAACTTACAAATGATCGCAGTTTCTGCTTTTTTCACCGGGCAGCGCCAAGGGGACATCCTGCGAATGAAGAGACCGCTCGAAGGTGAGAAGACGATAGAAGTCAGAGCTCAGAAGACGAAGCGAACGGTTTGGATTCCTTTGCACACCGAATACCGAAAATGGATTGAACGAGCGCCGGCCAGCTCAGTACAGCTGCACGTTGGTGCGCGCGGACTCCCCTTCAGGTCGGCCGATGGTTTCCGCACCGAATGGCAAAAGCTCATGCGCAGAAATGAATTCGCGCGCTTTCGGAAAGAGCGGATCGTCTTCCACGGCCTTCGTAAGAACGCCGTTATCAATCTGCTAGAAGTCGGCTGCACAGAAAACCAGGTTGGAGCTATCTGCAACATGTCCCCGCAAATGGTACAGCACTATGGGAGGGAGGTCTCACTGAGATCCCTGGCTCGCGATGCGATGGAACTCATGGAAAGTCGTTGGGGCGATATTGAACCGGCCGCTTTCAGGAACAAGAACAGAACATGAATTGGAAACAGTTTCCAATTTCGTGAAAACCGGAACGTAGGCCAGTCAGCGCATGGCACTAAAATTCAACAACGAAATCAAAGAGAACAATGGTGGGTGATGTAGGTCTCGAACCTACGACCCGCTGATTAAGAGTCAGCTGCTCTACCAACTGAGCTAATCACCCACGAGACACGTCGCTTTCGCGTCGTGTGAGGGCCGTATAATGGGGATTCGGCGGATTGTCCAGCGTCCTGTTTCATTTTTTTGACGCCAATTTCCTTTTCTTTACAAAGCCCCGAACACGGCCGCGAAAACGCGCTAGAGCAGCGTGCCGCGCGCCACGCAGACGGCCTGGCCGCCAATGCGGGCCGCGCTGATCTCCCCGCCGGGCCCGGTCTCAAGATTCAACCTGATATAGGAGGGCCGCCCCATTTCGACGCCTTGTTCGATGACGAAGGAATGGGACCCCTCGCCCGGCGCGTCGAAATGCTGGATGGCGCCCGAGAACGCCGCGGCCGCGGATCCGGTTGCCGGGTCCTCGGTAATACCGTCGGTCGCAAACATCCGGGTGTGGAAATGGATATCGTGTCGCACACCGCCGCGAGTATAGACATAGGCCCAGACCGGGAGCCCCTCGATCAACGGAGAAAAGGAATTCCAGCGACGCGGATCGAAGTCGATTTTCTCCGCAACCCCGAGATTTCTGACGGGGATGAGCGCGAACGGAACTCCCGCCGACCAGATCGTTGGAGCATGATTTTCAAAACCGATTTCGTCGACTCCGATGCCAAGCGCCTCGGCAAGATTCTCACGCGCAATCTTCTCAGCGCAGCGACGCGAGAGTTTTGGCAGATCGAATTCGGCAAAGCTGGCGGCATCCTGTCTGAGCTTCACCGCGCAGCGCACCGGGCCGATCTTCTCGCCGAGCACGGAGACCATGTCGATCTCGCTGTCGCTGTCGCTGCCGTGCTGGCGTTCGGCGAGCGCGATCGCGGCGCCCACGGTCGGGTGGCCGGCAAAGGGCAGCTCCCCGCCCGGCGTGAAGATGCGCGCGGCGGCCGACTGCGACACATGGTCCGGCGCCAGCAGGAAAATCGTCTCGGAGAGGTTGAACTCGCAGCAAATGGCCTGCATCTCGTCGTCGCTCAGCCCTTCGGCGTCGAAGACGACAGCCAGGGGATTGCCGCGATAGCGCTCCGCCGTGAACACATCATAGATCGCATATTCCCGCATCTCAGCAAATGCTCCTCTGCCATTTCGCCGCACAGTCTACCCTCTTCCGCGCCTGCCGAAAACAAGGTCCAACACGGGCGGCATGGAATGGGCGTAATCGAAATCGTCCCTGTTGTCGCCGGTTATCGCCAGAACGGCATCGATTTCCCCTTCCGTATCCCGGCGCATATGGTCGCGGACCAGCTCCATCAGGCCGGCCGCCTCAACCGACGACTGGAAGAAGCGATAAAACATGACGATCTGGCCGCACCATGCGCAGAAATAGTCCGGCTCCGGCTCCATGTCGTCAAGCGCGAGGCCGGTCTCCTCGGCGACCTCCCGCGTCATGTTGGCGTCAAGATCGATGCGGCCGTCAACGATGTCATCCTCCTCCAGAGAGCCGGAGGCGCAGTAGACCTTGCCGGCATTGGCGGTGATGCTGCTCATGCGAATGGCAATGATCGCCCCATCCGCCGAGCGGATGACGGGCATGCCGAAACTGTGAAAGGTCCGCGGTTTTTGGTCCTGGCGACGCCACCAGAGGTGATAGGCGTAAGGGACGAGCTGCCCCGTTGCCCGGACCGCGCCGTCGCACAGTTTCACCTCGTTGAGCGCGACCAGGCGACCGTTGAAAAGATGGGGGTTGGCGGCCTTCTCGCGTTCCCAGTTCGACGCGACCTCGGCATCGAAGCGCTGAAGACCGACCGGATCCTCGTCAGTGACGCGAATGTCGATCTCGCGTATCGGAAAGGCCTCGTTTTCCGGGGGCCAGTCCTGCGGGGCGGTCAGAAGCGAAACGGGCATGGGAAATCCTGCTGAGGTCTGAAAGCGGGCCCGCACGCTACAGGAGAGACCCGCCAAACGAAAGGCCCGTCATAGGAAATGACGGGCCTTGCAGCAATGGCAATGAAAAACGCCGGAAATCAGGCCGCGGCGGCCAGTTCCTCGGTCAAGACGGCGCCGAGACGCCTGATCCCCTCATTGATGACTTCCGGAGCGGAACAGGAAAAGGACAGGCGCAGGTGGTTGGGCCCGCTGCCATCGGCATAAAAGGCATTGCCCGGCACGAAGGCGACCTTGGCGCTCTTCAGCGATACCGGCAGAAGGGCCGCGGCATCCATGCTTTCCGGCAGGGTCAGCCATACGAACATGCCGCCTTGCGGCCGCGTCCACTCGACGCCGGCCGGCATGTAGTCGGCAAGCGCCTTCAGCATCGCATCGCGACGCGCGCGATAGACGGTGTTGATCTTTTCGGCCTGCGCCTCGAAATGCGCTTCCGCCACGCGCGCGATCGCCATCTGGTTGATGGTTGGCGAATGAAGGTCGGCGGCCTGCTTGGCAAGAACCAGGCGCTTGATGATCGGGGTCGCGGCGCAGACCCAGCCGACGCGAAGACCCGGCGACAGCGTCTTGGAAAAACTGCCGCAATAAAGCGTGCGGGTGTTCTCGATGCCGCCGGAACGTTCGCAATCCATCGCCAGCAGGGTTTTCTGCCGCTCGCCTTCATAGCGCAGCGCCCGGTAGGCGGCGTCCTCGATCACCGCGACATCGAGCGCTTCGGCGATATCGAGCAGCTTCTCGCGCTCCATCTGCGACAGCGATTCGCCGGTCGGATTGGCGAAATCGGCCGAAAGATAGGCGAACTTCACGCGGCTTCCGGCCTTTTCCGCTGCCTGCGCATAGGCTTGCGGTTCGGCATTGCGCGACAGGTCCAGCTTATCGTAACGCGGTTCATAGGCGTTGAAGGCCTGCAGCGCGCCCAGATAGGTCGGCCAGTTGACCAGCGCGGTATCGCCCGGCGAAAGCATCAGCTTGCCGAGATAATCGAGCGCCTGCTGCGAGCCGGATGTGATGAAGATATTCTCCAGATCAGCATCGATGCCACGCGCGCGCATGCGTTTGACGATCCATTCGCGCAGGCGCGGATAGCCCTCGCTCACCGAATATTGCAATGCCTGCCCGGCCTCGGGACCGGCGAGAATATCATTATAGGCCGCCTGGAATTCCGCGGCAGGAAACAGCGCCGGATCCGGAATCCCGCCCGCGAAGGAAATGATGTCGGGCTGGTCGAGAAGCTTCAGAAGTTCGCGGATTTCGGACGCGCCCATGCGTTTGGCGCGCGTCGCGTAGATTTTTTCCCAGTCAAGCATGGGGGTTTCCTCGAAGTCTTTTTTGGTGGCCGTAGATGACCATAGCCGGCCATTTAAGTCAATAATACTGACCTATTTTTCGGCAATAAATCCATGGTTTTTCGCATGGATTGCGTAATTTTACGTCTTCCCGGCCACCCATATGGTAATTTTCTGGCGTTACACTAGCGCAAGCGCCGGCTTTACGCCACCGCAGGGTGCGCGGCAGGGAGCCAGCGGCATGCCGGCACGACAGGAACTCCGGCGCGGCGTTCAGCCGGAGCAGGAACCGGACGAGCACGCGGTGATGCTCTTTCTGGACCGATCTCGACCAGGATTGCAGGCGTGCAGCCTTGGGGCTGATGATCGTCTCGGCCCTTTGCGGTGGCAACCTCACGCAAGCGCAGATTGCTGCCTGGTTTCCTGCCGGGAATGACTAGCTCGGTTCCGGCTTTACATGGAAACGCGAGATCGCTCTATCCGTTTGTTTTGACGCATTCGTGCGGACGTCAGATGTTTTTAATCGGACTGCGAGATGCGCTATGGCGCCCTCGCCTCCTCTTCGGCGGCAGCCAGAATGGCGCGAGCCATCCAGATGACCACCTCCTCGCTTTCGCCGGCATCAAGGTCGCAGACGTCCTTCATCACGACCAGAGTCTCCATACCGGTCAGGAGCGCAAGCGCATTGAGCAAGCGCAGATAAAGCCGTCGCGGCATCTCGCGTGAAAGCGGCGCCAACGCCTCGTCGAGCCATCCGAGCCGCCGCGCGCCGCGACGTCCGCCCTTCTCGACGATCCGGGCAGCGAGGAAGTGGCGAAAGGTCGTCTCGTTGTTCTCAAGCATGACCAGCACCTGCCTGATCACGGATTCCATCCGGGCACGAACATCAAGTGACGGATCGTCCGGAATGCGGATCGCGAGCGCAACCGCATCGAGCGCGATCTCCTGCAGCAGTTCGTCAGGCGTCGAGAAATAGCGATAGGCCGTCGCTCTTGAAATCCCTGCCCGGTCGGCAACGTCCGGGATTGTCAGCGTTACGCCCTCGTCGGAAAGCGCTCGGGCTGCCTTCAGCAGTTCCGCACGGGTTCTCTTCTTCTGGTTGACACGCTCATGACGTTTATCTTGACCGGGCATTAAAGATCCTTTATGAGACAGACATCTCATGACGACACATAGGTATCATAAAACTGAAAGGCAAATCCATGCAATATGATAAGTCGTTCCATAAGCCGCCCTCCACCGTTCACTTTCTTGGAAACCTGCTGACTTTCCGCGCGAGTGCCGGTGACACCGACGGAATATTTTCCGTCGCCGAATGCCTCAGTGCGCCAGGGGCGGGCGCGCCGATGCACCACCAGAAGGACAGCGAGGCCTTCCTGGTGATGGAGGGCGCGGTCGAATTTGTTCTGAATGGCGATGTCCGTCGCTGCGGCAAAGGCGATTTCCTCTATGTACGGCCCGGCGATGTCCACGCCTTCCGCAACGCCGGCCCGACGGTCTCGCGGATCATCATCATCAACCTTCCCGCCGGACCGCATGAGGATTTCTTCCGTGCCGTAGGCGACCCTGTTGCCTCCGAAACCGAGACGTTTCCGGAGATCGCTCCCCCGGACATGCAGAAGCTACTTGCCACGGCGGAGCAGTTCGGCATTCACATTCTTCCGCCGGAAACGGCGGCGCAACAATGAAGCGTCTTGCCTCATCCTGCTTCGTGGTCGCGGCGCTCGCGGGTGTCACGGGCATGACAATGGGCATCGTGATGGCCGCATCGCACGACCACAGCCTTGCGCCCGCACATGCGCATCTCAATCTTCTGGGCTGGGTCTCGATGGCGCTTTACGGGCTCTATTACCATGCCCATCCGCAGGTCGCGGCGCGGTCCATCGCTACCGCACAGGTGGGCCTCGCAGTCCTGTCGGTCGTCCTGCTGATCCCGGGCATCGTGATCGCCAATCTTGGCGGCAGCGAAATTCCGGCCGTTGTCGGCGCTCTGCTCGCGCTGACCTCAATGGTGATATTCCTCGTGATCACCGTCGCCGGCTTCCTCAGGGAGGCCCGACCGGCCTGAAAACGCAAAAAAGCCGGAGAGCGACGCCCTCCGGCTTGTTCATTCATTCGCGATGTTGCGAAAACTCAGTTGCGCTCTTTGTCGACCAGAGCGCCCTTCTTGATCCAGGGCATCATGCCGCGCAGTTTCTCGCCGACTTCTTCGATCTGGTGACGGTCGTTAAGACGGCGGGTGGCCTTGAAGCGGGCGGCGCCCGAATGCCATTCCTGCATCCATTCGGCGGTAAACTTGCCGGTCTGGATGTCCTTCAGGACGCGCTTCATCTCGGCCTTGGTTTCCTCGGTGACGATGCGCGGCCCGGTGACGTATTCGCCCCACTCGGCCGTGTTCGAGATCGAGTAGTTCATGTTGGCGATGCCGCCTTCATAGATCAGGTCGACGATCAGCTTCACTTCGTGCAGGCATTCGAAATAGGCCATTTCCGGCGCATAGCCGCCTTCGACCAGGGTTTCGAAACCGGCGCGAATGAGCTCGACCAGACCGCCGCAGAGAACGGCCTGCTCGCCGAAGAGGTCGGTCTCGCACTCTTCCTGGAACGTCGTCTCGATGATGCCGGCGCGACCGCCGCCAACGCCGGAGGCATAGGAGAGCGCGACATCGAGCGCGTTGCCGGAGGCATCCTGCTCGACGGCCACGAGGCAGGGAACGCCGCCGCCGCGCTGATACTCGCCGCGCACCGTGTGGCCGGGGCCCTTCGGCGCGATCATGATGACGTCGACGGTCTTCTTCGGCTCGATCAGGCCGAAATGAACGTTGAGGCCGTGGGCAAAGGCGATCGCCGCGCCGTCGCGGATGTTGGGGGCGATCTCGCTCTTGTAGATGCCGGCCTGCAGTTCGTCAGGCGTCGCCATCATCATCAGGTCGGCCCAGGCGGCCGCGTCGGCAACGGTCTTGACCTCGAAACCGTCGGCTTCGGCCTTCTTCGCGGTTGCCGAACCGGCGCGCAGCGCGATGACGACATTCTTCGCGCCGCTTTCCTTCAGGTTCAGCGCATGGGCACGGCCCTGCGAGCCGTAGCCGATGATGGCGACCTTGCGGCCGTTGATGAGATTGATATCCGCATCCTGATCGTAGTAAACACGCATTGTCTTTCCTTCCCTTGACAAAAGCTTCGCCTGACCGCGCCCTGCGGCAGGCAATTCATGCGGCCGCAAAAAGCGTCCAGAATCTTTCCACAGCCCGTTCGGCCCGGCGCCGGAACAGGCTGCGATCGGCGGCCTCCCCAAGCAGGAAGCGAACATGGCTGTCACCGACGATAAGGCCATAGAACACGCGATAGGCCTCGTCGCCGTTATCGAACACCAAAAGCCCGGACCGCCGCCCGTCCTCCAGAAGCGCCCTCGCCCGCTGGTCGATCTGGGCGCGGCCGCGCTCCAGCAGCAAGCGGCCAAGCTTCTGTCCGTCCTTGGTCACGCGCCCGATCGCAAGACGGTTGAGCGCAAGCGAAACATCGCCGGCCAGCACTTCGAGCAGGTCCTGTGCGAAGGCAAAGAGGTGATGGCGCAATTCGTCGGCGTCAAGCCTGTGGCCGGCGCTCTCGAATGTCCTGACCTTGCTGGCCTGATAGGCGATCATGGCGGAAAGCAGGCCGTCGCGGTCGCCGAACCACTTGTAGAGGCTTTCCTTCGAACAACTGGCCGCGCGGGCGATGCCCGCCGTCGTGACGGACTTCTCCCCGCCTTCGACAAGCAGCCTGAGCGCCTGTTCGAGAACCGCCTGCTGGCGGGGCGTGAAATGAAGTTCGGTGTCGACGTCGTCGATCAAGGTTCTGCTCTCGCATCTGGTACGGTACGGTACGGTACCTATTGCAGCAGTTTCGCGCCGCCGTCAAGCGGTCAAAACGGCGAAATCGCGCATTGGGGTCGGGCAGGAAGCTTCGGACATGGAACCGAGAAGAGGTCCAGGCGGCGCCTTCCGGGCCGAAGGCGGACTTTCAAGCCGCGCGCACAACGTGGCCCTGCCGCTTTCCCCGCCTCCGGCCGAGACAAAAACAAGTCTTCATCTGCCAGACGCGAAGCCGCGAATAGTGGCTCAACCGCTGCAGGACAGGGCCTCCAGGCGGGCGTGGCACCATGCACAAAAAATTTAATCAAACGATTGACTATGGATCGGAGAAAAACTATCTTTCTCTCAACAGCACGGGTGATCCCTTCCGCCCGTCCCGTCTTCATCGTGATGCGGCTCCTGATCGGCACGTCTCTGCCCTCAGTCTTGCACGTTCGCGATGACCTCCGGAAACACCCCGGCAGAACCCTGCGCCGGGGTGTTTCTCGTTTGTCCCCCTGTCGATGAAATCAGGCCGAGCTTCGCGCCGCATTGCCTGTTGGACCCGGCGGGCGGCCACCGTTCTTTCCCGGCAGGGTCGCAGACCAAGCGCCCCCCCTTGTCGCGGACAATTTGCCAGCCTGCCCGTCTATTCTCTCATGCGCGCGAACGTCTCGAAAAACGCCTTCGACCCGCCATCGGGGGCCTTGCCGACGCCCCAGCGCATCAGCGTCGAGGCGTCCTCGGAAAAGCACCAGTACTGGCCGATGATCACATCGCCGTCGAGCTGTTCCAGCACCTGAAATTCAAGGGCGCTCAGTTGCCGGATGCGCACCTCGTTGTAGCGGGCATTGCCCGTAATCGGCGCCGGCTCGTCATCGAGCGTTGCATCGAACTTGTTGATGTAGAGCTTGTCGGGATTGGTGTCGTTGACGCCCTCATAGGCCAGGAAATTCTCTGCAAAGCGCATGGTCAGCGTCAGGCGAAAGCCGGCCGGAAACTGGCCGTTGCTCCAGTAGCTTTGCGGATGCTCGGAACGGTAGACGCCGCTCAGGCGCGCATTGTCGAAGCGTTTCGGTTCGATGGCGGGAAGGCCCCGGCCCGTGGCGAGAGCATCGATCAGCATGGTGGTCACTTTCATTCTGTTGTCGGAAGGGAAGGAGCGGATCAGGTTCCCCGGCGGCCGGCATTGCGGAGCGTCGGGTCAAGCTGGTCGCGCAGCCAGTCGCCAACGATCGAAACCGACAGCGCCAGGAAGAAGATGATCGCGCCGGGAAACATGGTGAGCCACCACGAGGTCAAGAGCCGGTCGCGCCCGTCGCTCATGATCTGGCCGAGGCTGGTCATCGGAGGCTGGACGCCGAGGCCGAGGAAGCTGAGGGCGGTTTCCAGCAGCACCGTCAGCGGCAGGTTGATAGTGAACTGCACCAGTATGACGTTGAAGATATTGGGCAGGATATAGCGCAGATAGATTCGCGCGGATGATGCGCCCAGAACCCGCTCGGCGGTGACATAGCCGCGTTCGCGCACCGAAAGCGTGGAGGCGCGCACCAGACGCGCATAATTTTCCCAGCCGCTGAAGCCGACCATGATCACGATCAGCAGCAGGCTGCTCTTGAACAGCGCCAGCACGAAGAGCGCGATGATGATGATCGGCACGGAGGCCTGCACGTCGACCGCCATCATGATCAGCGTATCGGCCTTGCCGCGCCGCCCGCCGGCGATCAGCCCCAGAAGCGAGCCGAACACCGCGCCGATCAGCGTTCCGAAGATCGCGACCAGAAGCGTCACCTTCGCGCCCATGGCAAGGCGGGCCAGCAGATCGCGCCCGCGCCCGTCCGTGCCCAGAACATGGTCCCACGTTCCGCCGAGAAAGACCGGGGGCTCGAACCGGTCGAGCAGCGAGGTCTGGCGGAAATCGTAGGGCGTTAGGAAGCCGCCGAACAGGGCGAACAGCACGAACAGGATGACGAAGCCGATGGCGATGCGCACCGCAAGCGGCATGTCGCGGAAGGTCGTCATGACGCGGCCCTCCGGATTCGGGGGTCGAGAAACGAGTAGAGGATATCGACCGCGAGGTTGGCGAAGGTCATCGAGAAGGTGACGGCCAGCACCAGGAACTGGACCACGGCGATATCGCGGGTGGCGACCGAGCGCACCAGCAGCTGCCCGACGCCCGGCCAGGCGAAGACCTGCTCCGTTACCACCGCGCCGGCCACCAGACTGCCGAGGCTGAGGCCGAGCATGGTGACGATCGGGATAGCCGCATTGGGCGCGGCATGCCGCCACAGTCGCCGTGCCGCCGGCACGCCGCGCGCCTCGAGCGCCATCATGAAGGGCTGGTTGATCGTCTCCAGCAGCGAGGACCGCGTGAACCGGGCGAATGCGCCCATCGAGGCAAGCCCCAGCGTAGCCGCCGGCGGCAAGAGCAGAAGCAGCGAAATATGGCCGTTGGCGGCCGCCCCGAAGAACACGCCGAACACCAGCGCGCCCGTCAAAATCACCACGAGGCCGAAGAAGAAGTTCGGCATGGCGAAGGCGAACACGGAAAAGCCCATCACCAGCCGGTCGATAAAGCTGTTGCGGTTGAGCGCCGCGACCGCGCCGATGGAGATGCCGAAGATCACCGCGATGGCCAGCGCCGTTCCGCCCAGCATCAGCGTCGCCGGAAGCCGGTCGAGAAACAGCGTCAGAGAGGATTTTCCGGTGTGGATCGAATAGCCGAAATCGCCCTGAAACAGGCCGAGAACGTAATTCGCGTATTGCACCGGCAGCGGCTTGTCGAGCCCCAGCTTGACGCGATAGGCCTCCACCACCTCGGGCGGCGCATCCGGCGGGGCGAGCGCCTGCGCCGGGTCGCCCGACAGGCGGATGAAGAAGAACACGATCGTCACCGCGATCAGCAGCGTCGCGAGCGAACGCAGAATGCGGAACAGGATGACCCGGGTCATGAGGGATCGCCTCCCGTGGCAGTGACGCGTGCGGCGCGCGCAAGGGACGATGTCGCGCGGCCCGCGCGGTCGGGAACCGCATCGAGCAGCGTTCTTGTGTAGTCATGGGCCGGCGTCACCAGCACCTTCGAGGCCGGTCCCTGCTCCACCGCCTCGCCGCGATACATCACCGCCACTTCATCGCAGATCGAAGCGGCAACGCGAAGGTCATGGGTCACGAACAGCATGGCGAAGCCGAGCTTTTTCTGGAGCGAGGCGAAGAGCGCCAGGATCTGCGCCTGGATCGAGACGTCGAGCGCCGAGATCGCCTCGTCGGCGACCAGGATCTCCGGCTCGACCACCAGCGCGCGGGCAATGCAGAGCCGCTGCCGCTGGCCGCCGGAAAATTCGTGCGGAAAACGGTCGAAGGCCTGTTCCGGCAGACCGACCAGCGCAAGCATTTCGCGGGCGCGTTCAGCCGCTTGCTTCCGGGTCGCGCCGTGGATCAGCGCGCCCTCGGCGACGCTCCAACCGGCCTTCTGGCGCGGGTTGAGCGCGCTGAACGGGTCCTGCTGCACGAGCTGGATGCGTTTGCGCATGGCCCGCGTCATGCCGGTCGCGGCGATATCCGTGCCATCGAGAAGCACCGTCCCGCCGGAGAGCGGCTCGAGCTGGAGGATGCCGCGCACGAGCGAGGACTTGCCCGATCCGCTCTGGCCGACAAGGCCATGGGTCTCGCCGCGCTTCAGGACAAGCGATACGCCGCGCACGGCCTCGATGGCGCGGTTGCCGAAAACGCCGTCGCGCTGATGATAGGTGATGGCGATATCGCGCGCTTCCAGCACCACGGGTGCCGCCCGCTCGGGCGACGCATTCGCGCCGGGACGCGGCAGGCTTTCGAGCAGACGGATCGTATAGGGGTGCCGCGGCGCCTCGAAGATTGCGTCACGGCTGCCGGCTTCGACGATCTCGCCCTCGCGCATCACCATCACCCGGTCGGCGATATCGGCGACGACGGAAAGATCGTGGGTGATGAACAGAAGGCCGGCCCCGAATTCATGCTGCAGTTCGCGGATCAGCGCCAGGATTTCCGCCTGCGTGGTCACGTCGAGCGCGGTCGTCGGCTCGTCGGCGATCAGGAGCGCCGGCTTCAGCGCCAGCGCCATGGCGATCGCGATCCGCTGGGCCTGACCGCCGGAAAGCTGGTGCGGATAGGATTTGTGGATGCGCTCGGGATCGGCAAGCCGCACGGCCGTGATCATCTCCAGGGCGCGGGCCCGGCGCGCCCGCGCCGGGCGCAAGCCATGGACCTGCAGCAGTTCCTCGATCTGCTTTCCGACCGTCATCACCGGATCGAGCGTGGCAGCCGGCTCCTGGAAGATCAGGCCGATCCGGTCGCCCCTGATGCGACGCATGGCGGCAGAATCGCCCACCGGCAGCGGGGCGCCTTCGAATACGATCTCGCCTTCGGTCTTCTTCAGCCCGCGCGGCAGCATGTCGAGCAGGGCCTGGGCGGTGATCGACTTGCCCGAGCCGCTTTCGCCAACGAGGCAGACGCACTCGCCCCGCCGGATCGAAAGATCGAGGCCACGGACCGCGTGGTCGCGGTCCGCTCCCTCCGGCAGCGCTATCGTCAGGCCGCGAATGTCGAGCAGGTCGGTCTGACGGTCAGCCACCGGCGTTTCCTAGGGTTCGATCGTCAGGAAGTCGCTGGTGAAGATCGTCAGCTGCGAGCTGCCCGGGTCCCACTCATACTTGTCGCTCATGGCGAAGGTCTGGACATTGCGCCAGAGATACATGCCCGGCGTCACGTCTTCCCAGTCCTTCACCAGATCGAGATAGGCGGCATTCTTCTCCTCGAAGGTCTGCGCCCGCTCGAACCGCTCGCCATCCTCCAGGAAAGCCTCGGTCGGCGCCCAGGTGCGGTGAGCGGCGGTGACGCGGCTCGAAGACGGGCCCCAGTCCAGCCACAGCGGGCGGTAGGGGTCGCCGGTGAACTCGGACGACATCGACATGTTGAGCATGTGGAACGGCCGCTGATAGGCGAGCGAGAAATTGTCGACGATGTTGAGTTCGACATTGATGCCCATGTCGCGCCACATCTCGACCATGTATTCGGCCGCCGCCTCGTAGTTCGGGTAGAAGCCGCGCACGATGTTCCAGGTCAGCGTCTGGCCGTCATAGTCGCTCTCGGCCAGGAATTCGGCCGCGCGTTCCGGATCATAGCTGTAGGTCGCCTTGCGGTCGGGATCGAAATAGGGGCCGTATTCCGGAAAGTTGAACGGCGTCGGCGTGAAGGTCATGCCGTTCCACAGCGCCTCGGTAATGGCGTCGCGATCGATCGCCATCACCATCGCCTTGCGCAGGTTGGCGTCCACCAGCGGATTGTCGTCCATGCCCTCGATGGTGAGCGTGTTGAAGGCGAACATCGGATAATTGCCGATCTGGTCGACGATCAGGTGAATGCCGTCGGTCGCCTCGACCGCCTCCAGCTGGTCGATCGGAACGCTCATGATCAGGTCGTAGTCACCCGAGACGAGGCCGGCATAGCGCGTCGAGAACTCGGGCACGATCTTCCAGGTCACGCTCTTCAGCGGCGGCGCGCCGTCCCAGTAGTCGTCATAGGCGACGGCCACGGCATGGTCGGAGGGATCGAAATCGGTGATCATGTAGGGCCCGGTTCCGATCGGCTTCTGGCCGAAGGCCTCGGTGCCGACGCTTTCATAATAGTCCTTCGGCAGAACATAACCGATCGGCGTCGTCAGGCGGTTGATGAAGGTGGCATCCGGAAAGGCGGTCTCAAGGTCCACGGTGTAGTCATCGACGACGGTGACGCCGACAAGCCCGCGGGCATAGTTCTTGCCGCGCGGCGCCAGCGGCTTTTCGCCCCACAGGCGCTCCTCGGACAGCGAGAAGGCGACGTCCTCGGCGGTCATCGGATCGCCGTTCTGGAACGTCACCCCTTCGCGCAGGTGCAGCCGCCAGGTGGTCGGCGTCACCTGTTCCCAGCTCGTGGCGAGCCCGGGAATGATGGTGTTGCCTTCAGGGTCCTCGAAATAGTTCCGCTTCACCAGCGTGTCGAACACATTGCCGTAAACCCGGCCGCCGGTGGTCGAAAGGCCGATCACCGGGTCGAGCGTCGACCAGAGATTGTCGACCGCAAAGGCGAAATCCGGGCGGTTATCCTCCTGCGCGAAGGCCGGGGCCGTGGCCAGCGGCGATACGCCGGCGCCGAGCGCAAGCATGGCGGTCGTCAGTAGCGTTCTGCGTTTCAACATGATGTGCGATCCCTCTGAAATTCGTTTCTTCCGGCGCGCCGGCGGCCCGCCATTTTGCTGACGATGCTGTCGCGATGCTTCAGGCGGTCTGCCGCCCCCGGCGCATCGCCGCCGGCTGAAATGTGTAGTCGCGCTCATTGGCGAGCGACGGGATGGATCGGCGGACCGCTTCAACCTTCGAAAGATCGAGATCGACGACCGCAAGCCCTATGCGCTTGCCCATGTCTTCCACGACCGTGCCCCACGGATCGACGATCATCGATTGTCCCCAGGTCTCGCGCCCGTCATCGTGATGACCGCACTGGGCCGCCGCCACGACATAAGCGCCGTTCTCAATGGCGCGGGCGCGCAGCAGCGTCGGCCAGTGCGCCTCGCCCGTCGACATTGCGAAAGCGGACGGGATGAACAGGACTTTTGCGCCGGCATGGGCATAATCGCGGTAGAGATGCGGGAAGCGCACATCGTAGCAGACCGACATGCCGAACGGGCCCCACGGCGTTTCGGCAAGCACCGCTTCTCCGCCCGGCGCATAGCGGTCGGATTCGCGGCGCGAGACCTCGCCCGGCAGGTCGACGTCGAACAGATGGATCTTGTCGTAGCGCGCAACGATCGCGCCGCTGCCGTCGATCAGGTGACTGGTGTTGGAGAACCGGCCGCCATCCGCGCCGGCAAGCGGCGTCGAGCCGGTGTGGATCCACAGCCCGTATTTCGCAGCAAGCTCCCGGCAGGCGGCAATGAACGGATCCCGCGCCTCGTCGGTGACGGAAAGGCGGGCGGAAGCCACATCCTTGTTGACCATGCCGGACGCCTCCGGAAGCGCCAGAAGTTCCGCGCCCGCCGCATGGGCCTCGGCGGCAAGACCGGTGACAATCTCGATATTGCGCGCATGGGTGTTCGACGCGCACATCTGCGCCATCGCCAGCCGGAGTGTCGCGCGGTCGCCCGTTGTCGCTGTGGTCATCCTCGGTCCCTCCGGCCGGTTAGCCATGCCTTCGAAAGCGGCAGAGCTGAAAAATACATCAACGACAGGCTAAGGTGAGAAATTCGACAAAAAAAGTACAAAATTTCCGCTTCCCGTCTATAAATCTAACATATTCTTGCATGAACCGGGAGACCGACATGGCCCAGGATCGCTTGCCGCCACTGAGGGCGCTGAAAACGCTGGAAGCCTTCCACCAGAGCGGATCGGTGACCGCGACGGCGCGGGCGCTGAATGTCTCGCACTCCGCCATCAGCCACCAGCTGAAGCAGATCGAGGACTGGGCGGGCATTCGCCTGATGCGGCGCGACGGACGGCAGACGGCGCTGACGGAAGCCGGCGACAGTCTGGCCCAGGTCATCAACGAGAGCTTCGGCGCCATCCGGCACGAGATCGACCGGCTGACGATGCGCGAGAAACTACCGGTCTCAGTCGCCGCGCTGCGTTTTGTCATCCCCAACTGGCTGCTGCCCGAAATAGATGCCTTCATGGCGGAGCATCCGGACGTTTCCGTTTACGTTCAGGAACATATATCGGACCAGCCGGTCAGCCCGGAACCCGATCTTCTGATCGGCTTCTCGCTTGACGGCCAGATTCCGCCGGGAGCCGAGCCGATCATTCCGGGAGCGGCAATCCCGGTCTGCGCGCCGTCCTATCAGGCCCGACATGCGATCAGCGACGAAGCCGACCTCGCCCGCGCCACGCTGCTGCACGATGAGGATATGCGGATGTGGCGCACATGGTTTGCGGCTGCAGGGCTGGCGCCGCAATACGAAGGCGAGACGCGACGCCTCTTCTTTTCCGGCTCCGCCCTTATCTGCGATGCCGCGCGACAGGGGCTCGGCGTCGCGCTGTGCCGGGAGGCGCTGATCGAACCCTATCTCGAGCAGGGCGAACTGGTGCGCCTGTCCGATATCCGGATCGACAATGCCTCGGTCTACTATCTGGCGCTGTCGCAGCACGGCATGAACCGCCGCGCCGCAATCGCGCTTGCCGACTGGTTGGCCGAACGCAACCGCGGAAGATGGAAGCCTGCAGACAGCCGACGACGGCGATCCCGGCAGGCAGACGCTGATTGACGCGGTTTCCATTGCTTCAGCGCGACTTTAGTGGTCCAATTGCGCGGGATTCAAATCGAGGGAAACGATGCTCACTGCGCGCGATCCCGCAAACAAGACGGCCAGGTTGTTGATTGACCAGCTCTGGTGCGTCTCGGACCCCGAGGCGTCTGGGTTCGAGACAGTGCTGCCGTCGGGACGGTGCCAGATCATCTTCAGTCTTGCCGGTATGTCGCTTCTGGATGGCGCTTCGAACGGCCGACCATTGGCGGTGTTCCAAGGGGCATGTCCGACCCCGTTGATTTTCATTCAAGACGCGCTGCGTCACGTTGCCTGTCCTGCCCGGGTGACAAGATAAAAGCGGAGCGAAAATGCAGGGAAAAACAACACCAACGACCGTCTTTACGCGCCTGATCTTTCAGGATGCCGATGCCGCCGTCGCATTCTGTCAAGCGGCATTGGGCGCCGAGACTGTCATTCCGGTCAAGGACCGCCGGGACGGCAAGCGAGAAGAACACGTGCGCGATCCATTCGGCCATCTGTGGATAACGAGCCAAGGGGTGACGGTATGAGCGTGCGGCGTATCGTAGCGAATGTTGCCGCAGGGTCGGTTCCGGAGGTACAGGCATTCTATACCGAACTCTTCGACCTCGACCTGCTCATGGATCTCGGCTGGATCGTCACCCTCGGTTCGGATCTGACGGCCAAGACGCAGTTGAGCATCATGAGCGAAGGCGGCTCCGGGGCGCCGGTTCCGGACCTTTCCGTGGAAGTTGACGATGTCGACGCGGTGTATGCCCGCGCCGCCAGGATGGGCTGCGACATTGTTTACGACCTGAGGGACGAGGCGTGGGGCGTCAGACGCTTCTTCGTGGCCGACCCAACCGGCAAGCTGATCAACATCCTCTCGCATCTGGCGTAACGACCTGCGAGGCGCCAGTCCGGTGTCACCGGCGCGCCCGGCGACGCTGCGCAGACGTTGAGGACTCTTGAGCGAGAACCGGGAGCTTCGTCAGTCCGATGCGATATTGCGCAAGGCGCAGCAAGAGAGGAAATGGCGACCCCTGCAGGATTCGAACCTGCGACCGTCGGCTTAGAAGGCCACGACGAATCCCCTTGAAAGCAGGGGCGCTGGACAATCTAGCTGTAAACTGCTCTTTGCAGAAACATTGGACTTTTTGTAGGTCGTGTAAACCAGATTGGCCAGAAATCCCCTACCCTTTTCGCGCGTCCGGACAAAGGGGATTTGCCGCGAAAGCGACCTTATGCAGGCGATCCGTTTCTACCCTGTCATGAACACGGGAACTGGAAGGACGCGAAACCGCCTCTCGTCCCCTCGCTTTGTCGGCCATTTGGAATTTTGGATTTGAAAACATCCGGTTCGGAGTGCTAACGGACTGCCAACCTTTTCCAAGCGGTTTCCTGCAGGTTTTCTCGCCGGTTTCCAGCACAGCAGAAGAGAATCCGATGGCAGAACATGTCTCCGGCCTGGCCGAGCGACCGGTTGCTGAAACCGGCTCGCCGATGGTCAGCTTTGAAAATGTGACCAAGTCCTTCAACAGCCGTGAAACCGGCAGGAAGGCTTTCAGAGCACTCGACAATATCAGCTATAGTGTCCCGAGTGGCGTGATCACCGGGATAATCGGCCGCTCGGGCGCCGGCAAGTCCACGCTTGTGCGCCTGGTCAACGGTCTTGAACGTCCGAGCGAAGGCCGCGTCATTGTCGATGGCACGGATGTCGCGGCGCTTGACGAGGTGGCGCTTCGCTCCGTCCGGCGCTCGATCGGCATGATTTTCCAGCATTTCAACCTGCTGTCCTCGCGCACTGTCTATGACAATGTCGCCATGCCGCTCGAGATCGCGGGCATGGGAAAGCAGGATATCAAGAAGCGGATCGAGCCGCTGATCGATCTCGTCGGCCTGTCGGAGCGCACGCGCCATTATCCGGCCCAGCTTTCCGGCGGGCAGAAGCAGCGGGTCGGCATCGCCCGCGCGCTGGCCTCCGAGCCGAAGCTGCTTCTGTCGGACGAGGCAACATCGGCACTCGATCCCGAAACGACCCAGCAGATCCTCGGCCTTCTGAAGACGATCAACCGCGATCTCGGCCTGACCGTGCTGCTGATCACGCACGAAATGGAAGTGGTCAAGGCCGTCACCTCGCGGGTCGCGGTGATGGACAAGGGCCAGATCGTCGAGAGCGGCCGCACCTTCGACGTCTTCACCGCGCCGCGGAACGAGACCACCCGCTCGATGCTGGCGGCACTGCCGGGCGGCAGCCTGCCGGACTGGATCGGCCGCCAGGTGATCGCCGACCCCAAGCCCGGCTGCAATGCGCTGATCCGCCTGCGTTTCTTTGGCAAGACCGCTGACCAGCCATTGGTCTCGCGCCTGATGACGGTGCTCGGAAGCCCGGTCAATATCATTGCCGGCACTGTCGACGAGATCGCGGGGGAACCCTACGGCACGCTCTATGTCGCCTATTCGGCCGATCCGGCGGTGATGCGGAAGGCGGATCAATTCTATGCCCAAACCGGTCTGAACGCGGAGGTCGTCGGCTATGTCGCCTGATATGCTCATCTCTCTTCTGACCAAAGGCACGCTGCAAACGCTGCAGATGGTCATCGTCTCCGGCCTGATCGGAACCGCGCTCGGCCTGCCGATCGGCATTTTCCTTGCGACCAGCGGCAAGGGCGAGCTGCTGCAGGCGCCGATCTTCAACCGCATTGTGGGCCTGATCGTCAATGCGACACGGTCCACCCCCTTCATCATCCTGGTGGTCGCGATCATTCCGTTCACGCGGCTGGTCGCGGGCACGTCGATCGGCACCCAGGCCGCGATCGTGCCGCTGACGGTTGCCACCATCCCCTTCTTCGCGCGTCTGGTGGAAAGCGCGATCCGGGAGGTCGACAAGGGGCTGATCGAGGCCGCGCGCGCCATGGGCGCAACGCCGATGCAGATCGTCATCAAGGTGCTGCTGGCGGAATCGAAGCCCGCCATCACGCTCGCCTTCACGCTCACCATCGTCAGCCTGATCGGCTATTCCGCCATGGTCGGCGCCGTCGGCGGCGGTGGTCTTGGCGATCTCGGCATCCGCTATGGCTATCAGCGCTTCATGCCCGGCGTCATGCTCGCCGTCGTCGTCGTGCTGATCGTGCTGGTGCAGGCCATTCAGAGTGCCGGCGACCGTCTGGCGCGCAGCTTCGACAAGAAGAACCGGAGCCAGTAAGGCTCCCGTCGGAATGGCGTATGACGTGAAGTTCTCGACCCGTGCGTTGGCAAGAAATTGCGCCAATGGCCCAACTTTGGAAACCGGATTCCTTCGAAACCATCCAGCCGCTCGATAAATCAATAGCACCATCAGGAAACACGGCGCACCGGAGAAACCGGCGCGCCGGCGTCAAGGACAATAGAAATGAAACTCGCTACCCCATTTGCCGTACTTGCCATTGCAGCCAGCCTTGCCGCTGGGACAGCCCTTGCCAAGGACACGATCACTGTCGGCGTCACGCCCGGCGCGCATGAGGAAATCCTCGAAGAGGTTCAGAAGCTTGCCAGGGAACAGGGCCTTGATGTCGAGATCGCAACCTTCAGCGATTACGTCGTGCCCAACCAGGCGCTGAATGACGGTGATCTCGATCTCAACAGCTTCCAGCACGTGCCGTATCTCGACAACCAGGTCGCCGATCGCGGCTACGACCTGAAGGCCGTCGGCAAGACGATCATCACGCCGATGGGCATTTATTCCAACAAGGTCGAAAGCGTCGACGACATTCCGGAAAACAGCCGCGTCGCGATCCCGAACGATCCGACCAATGGCGGCCGTGCGCTGCTCCTGCTGCAGGCCAAGGGCGTCATCAAGCTTGCCGATGGCGCCAGGCTGAAGGCAACGCCGCTGGATATCGTTGAAAATCCCAAGAACATCGAGATTCTCGAGCTGGATGCGGCACAGCTTCCGCGCGTTCTCAATGATGTTTCGGTCGCCGCGATCAACACCAATTATGCGCTTGATGCCGGCTTTAACCCGATCGAGGACTCGATCGCCATCGAAAGCCCCGACAGTCCCTACGCCAACGTAATCGTCGCACGCACGGAGGATGCGGACGCCGACTGGGTGAAGCAGTTCGTCGAAATCTATCAATCCGATGAGATTCGCAACTTCATCGAAAATACCTATGGCGGCGCGGTCGTCCCGGTCTTCTGATCAGACCGCGATGAACGGGAAACGTCGCTGCCATCAAGATAGGCGGCCGGCGGCGACACGGGCCGCACCGAGACCATTCCTTGCAATGTGGGATATGTCCGAATCTGCCGCACACCGCCTCGCCGGCGCAGGCAACCGGGTGCGGTGAGGATTCTATGTCCTTACCGGACCGGACCATGTTTGGCGACTGACCCGTCGTTTGCAGCCCTCCCGGGCTGCAGGCCGCCCGGGATCCGGGCAGAGAAAAAGGCCGGTGAAGTGTTCGCTTCACCGGCCTTGGATTTTCGCAAATCTAGGCAATCTTAGATTGACGCCGATTTCACGTCCCTTATAGGATGCACCCAATTTCTTGGCTGGGGGCTCCAAATTGAACAAGCGTCTATTTCGTTGCAGTTGTCACTACTCTCTGAAGCTGGGGGCAACGAAATGCCCCTACTGTTTTCGTTCAACGCCGATTTATAACCGCATCTGGTTCTGGTACGCTGGAATACTCGGCGCGGGGGGATTCCTCTTCGCCGGCATCAGAATGGCGCTATGAACGCGGAGCGTCATCCGGACATGTCCGACAAAGACAAGCCCAAGCGCCGCCGACATAAGAGAAACAACGAACTCGACAGGGCGATCGCCATAGTCAATCTCGGCGGAGATATTCGAGCTGCTGCAGCGGCTACAGGCTTACCCGAAACCCAGGTTCAGCAGGCCTGTGAACTTCATCGGTTGCGGCAACTTACGAAGCGACCTCGACGTCGCAAGTAGTCCTACAGACTTCACCCGCCCCGCGTTAAGACACAGACTACTGGAAAGGCCTGTCCTTCCGGTTAGATGCTGACTACCCGCCCTTCAGCGCCTTGAGCACCTGCATCAGCCCATCCGAGAGCCACACCCCAAACCCGGTCCCGGCCATGGCGGCGCCGAGGATGTAACCCCGGCCGATCTGCTTGATCTTCTGGTATTCGGCGACGAACTCCTCGGTTTCGCCGATCCGCTGTGACAGGGCCTTGTTCTGCTCGAGCAGACGTTCGTTCTGGTGCTCGACCGTGTTCAGCCGGTCGTGGATTTCATCATTGCCGCTGCGGTTTTCGTCCACCTTGCGGATCAGGGCATCGAGCTTGCCCTGAACCTCTCCAAGATGACGCGCGAGATCGACCGTCATGCCCTGCCCTCGTTATTTGATGATTGTGCGTAGCCCGGCAACGCCCGAGCCGACATAGAAGACCCACTGGATCATGTTCCCCGCCCAGGCATCGAGCGGGGCGGGAAAGGCGGCGATCGTCCAGGGCTGCGCATAGATGCAGTCCGGGCACCAGAGCATGTTGTAGAGGCAGATCGCCGCCCACCAGATGGCAAGCGGCACGAGGAAGAAACCGGCGAACAGCCAGAACCACGGCACGGTGAACTTGGCCTTGTTGAGCGCCGTCATCTCGCGGGTCTCGGCAACGACCTGTCTAAGGTATTCGGCCGTCAGTTCCGCCTTGATCTTCTCGCGGTCGTTTGCCTGTTCCGCCCGCTGTTCGATCAGGTCGACGGCGCGGTCGAGAAGACCGCCCGCGCCCATCTTGGCGAGCCATGTCAGAAGTGCGGCGATCATACCCACACCTCGTGACCGGTCAGCGTGTTGATCCGGCGCGCGATGACATCGCGGTAGCGCCAGGCGAACCAGAGGGCGGCGACGACGGCCACGCCCCCGACAATCCAGCCAACCGGCAGGCCGGAGACCCAGGCGAGCGCGCCGGTTACCGCTGCGGATGCCCCGGATTTCTGAGTGGCATCCCTCACGGCTTTCATATCCCGGCGCAGCTGGGCAATGGTCGCCGGGCCGATGATGCCGTCATTCTTCAGATGCGGATGCGCCATCTGATAGGCGAGCACGGCCGCCCTGGTCTTCTCGCCGAACCAGCCATCGATCGCGCCGGGATCGAAACCGCGTTTTGTCAACATGGTCTGGACATCGCGCACGACGGGATCGCCGGTTTCCGGCACAGTGCCCGTGACCTTTCGCGGAATGCCTTCGGGCGCGGCGGCATCCACACCGGTATACACGCCCTGTTCGAACAGCAGCGCCTCTTCCCGGCGCCGGCGCACGAGACCGGGCAGGCGCTTGCCCTTGGAGGTGTTGTAGTGCGAGGCGAGATAGTCGGCCGCCGCCTTCAGCTTGCCGGCGCGCCAGAGTGTGCCGAAGCGCCATTTGCTGACCACGCGACCACCGAGATTGTAAGCGGCGCTGGTTGCGGCATCGAGCTGATACTGCGTGCAATCCGCCGGCGAATGGGCGACGACTTCTTTCGCATAGCCCTGATTGAGGACGGCGCGGAAGATCCGGTCGCCGTCCGCGACCGAGATTGTCGTCTTGCCGGGCACGATCTTCGTGATCCCGATCTTTGCCAGTTCCAGCCGGCAATAGGGCGAGTTCATGGTGAAGCCGGCAAAGAGCGTCGGCGTGCCGGTCGGGTCGAGATAGGCGACAGTGGGCGCGCCCTCGTGACCGCGCACGAAGGCTGCCCCCGGTTCTGAGACCGTGGTGATTTCCATTTTCTGTTTTCCCTTGAATTATTCGCCGGACAGGCCGGCATTACATCAGGCCGACAAATGATCAGGCAAAGCGTTCGGCCGGCGTTGCCGGTTCGGGCGCGACCTGGAAGGTCGCCAGTTCCGCCGGCAGCACAGCACCGTCGGTCAGGCGGAGATTTACGTGGTAGCCGTCGACGGTTTCCATCACCGGATATGCGATGCCGTCCCCAGCCGTGCGCGTCTCGCCGGTCGGCGCATAGACGAGACCGTCGCACGCAGCCCCGACGGATTTAAGCACCAGCATGCCCTCAGGCAGGCCGGCGTCCTGATACCCGAGGTGTGCGGGCTCGTCCTCTTCGGCGGGGACTGTCACGCCCGCAACTTCGAGTACCGCCAAGGCATCGGCATGATCCGCAAATCTGAGATAATAATCGATCATGATGAAAGCCTCCGCAGTTCGGCATCGGTCACGGCGAAAGGCCATACGATGCTTTGATCTGTTGCCATATTGGTTGGGTTTGCAATCAGGCTCGTCGACCATCCAAGTCGGGTATCGGCAATCTCGGTAGCGCCGGTCGGGCCTGATATGACGCTTTCGCCGTTCACCGACATCGCGATTGTCGGCCCGTCACGACGGATGGCGATCTTATAGGTCTCGCCGGGCAGCGCGTCCGTATTGGTAAAAAGCGACGTGTCACCGCCGAAGAACACTTTCCCGTTGCCAGAAGCTGCACCGGCCCTGATCGTTTTGCCGTTGGCGCCCTGAAGGAACAGAACAAAGGCTGTGGTATTATCGCTCCACGACATCCATGCGGCGTCCAGCACCAGCGTCCACTGTTCGCGGCTGAGGAGGCCGTTCAAGGCCGGGGTGAGGAACGCCTTGTCGGCTGGACGGGTAACAGCGCTGCCGTCAGTGGGGATATAGGATGTCGCGTGATCGCCCACCTCAACCTGCCAGCCCCAACTATCGATGGCCGCACCGGCAGGCGGCGTGTCTGTCCCGTCAATCCCGTCGAATGGATCGACTCGCCAGTTCACCGACGTGCTTTCCATCCCCTCCGGCCAAGTAACTGTAAAACGGATGCGCTGCCACTCACTCGTGAGACCGTCGATCGTTGTCGACATCAGTGCCTCCAATCCCGTTGAGCCATAGCCATAGAGACGGCACTTTCCGCCCAGCTCCATGGCATCGGCAGTCCGCAACCAGACCGAAAAAGTCTGCGTCTGGCCAGAAGGGTTGCCAAAGGCAATGCGCTGGACGATAGGGTCTTTCTCTCCGCTACATACGCTCCTGATTGCATCCGGCGTTCCGTCCGGAGCGATATACCCCTGGGTCGAAGTGCAGCGCTGGCTGCCAAGACTGCCCAAATCCGCAGAACGCGAGAACAAATTCGTCGCCGGCCCTTCCAGCAGCAATTGCCGCCGCCCATTGGTATAGTCGAAGCGCGGCACGTCCGCCGCCGCTGTGTGGATCAGGCCGTCCGCGCCGATATAGGTCGCCGTGCCTGGACGGGTGAAGTTTATCATCTCGGCAAATGCTTTAGGCTGCATATTGATCTCCGGAAAAATCGAGAATTGCGGCTGGCGGGTTGTGATCCGCCCAATATTGCGGGTAGGTCCAGAAGTCCGGCTCGAAGGCGTATTGGTCACCGGTAAAACCGAGGATCGCCGCCGGGCCGCTCCAGCGTCCCGTTGTCACCTCGCGCGCCTTGTGCCGCGGATATGTCCAGAAGTCCGGTTCGAATGCGTAGCGCCGGCCGCCAAAATCCAGAATGGCGGTCGGACCGAGCGTCAGGCCGGTCCCAGTATCTTCAGCCTGCCAGGCGGCGGACGCCCACCAGCGCGTGCGCCCCGGCGGCCGCATGGCCGCGAGGCTCAGTCCGATTGTCAGAGATGGCATGGTGCTACTCCGGCCAGTGTCTGTCTGAGGCAAAGTCTTCCGGGATCGGTGACAGATCCTTCAGCGCCCGGGCGGCAAAGATATGCGCCTGTTTGTGGGCAAGGGCCGCCTGGCCAAGCGCATACAGGGTCGCCGCATCCATTTTGTGCGTGCTGTTGTCGGCGGCAATCCAGACGAAGTCGCTGTTACCGCCATGCCAGCGATAGTCGCCGGCCACCGCCCCGTCGATCATGGCGCCAAGGGCTGCGGTCGCGGCGCCCGCAATGTTCTCCCGGTCTTCCGCCCGGGACTGGTAGAGAACGCCGTTGAACACGAAGCCCGCCGCAATCCGGCGGTCCCGCTCGGCATCGACGGCATGGCGCAGAGCACGGTTTGCACGCTCCCGGGCAAAGGTCTCGACTGCATCGCGATGCGCATCTACCAGCTCATGGAGATCATCCGGCGTCGGAAAGGCGGCATCGACTTGCCAATCGAGGATCACGGCCGAACCGACGCGCGCACCGGTATCGTCATCGACAATATGGCCGGTCCGGAAGTCGCGGCCCGGTTCCGCTTCGGGATAGGCCAGCGACAGAAGATAGCCAAGCGTATCGTGATCGAGATCCGGATTGAGCGCATTGGCGCTGTCGGGCGTGAGTGTCGTCGTCGCCATTACTGGTTCCTCGCATATTTGGCCCGCACATAGATCTCGCGCACGGCCCAGTCATAGTTCTGGCAGCGCAGGCCGGTGATGAACATGCCGGCCGGGCAGTCGACCGTGTTGCCGGTGGTCTGGACCGTGCCGATCTCGTAAGTGCCGCTGTCATGCTGGACGCGGGCGCCGGCAGCGGCCCGGCTGTTGGCATAGGCCGATGCCCGACTTTCGATCCGGTCATGAATGGCTGAATAGGCGTCCGAGCGCCCCCAATTGTTCCAGACAGAACCGCTGACATTGCCATCCGCGTGAAGCGTCCAGCCGGCGCCGGCGGCCAGATCACCATTGCTGCGAAACGAATACTCCATCCCGCGCGACCAGATGAAGCCATCGCCATTGCTGCGCTGGCCGACCTCGACATAGCTGTTGCCGCCATTGTTGGCGCGGAATTCGATCCGGGCGTCGTTCTGGCCGCTCGCCTGGAAAGAAGCGAGCGTCGCGCCGTCGAACATCACCCGGACATAGCCGCTGAGCGTTCCGCCATTTTCGGCATAAGCGCCGAGCTTGTGGCGGGCATCCGCCGCATTTTGGGCCGTCATCAGGTCATTGGTGAAGCCGGTTCCGCCGGCGCTCAAAAACCCGTGCCCGTCCGGATCCACCTCGCCGATCGCGACATCGGCCGCCCCGTCGAAGACATAGAGCTTCCACGGTTTGGAGGCGGTGCTGATCCACATCGTCCCGCCGGTCGCATAGGCCGGACGTTCCACGCCGCTATGCAGCGAGAGCGTTGCTGTGCGCCAGCTGTTGATATTGGCCGCAAGCTGCGAGCCATTGGTGACGGTCGGGTCGATCGTCACGTTGCTATACTGCGTCATGCATGCACCTTTCCGTAGCCGGCGGCCACATAGTCGAACGTGCGTTCGACCGGCGTGCCGGACTGGTCTTTGAACACGATGTCAAAGCCGCTCTCATTCTTGTTGGCGATCTCGTAGAAGTCGCCGAAGCGAAGCCCCTGAGCCGAGACCGAAAGCCCGGTCAGGCCGAAGTAAGGCGGGTCAAAACCGATACGTCGGCCACCGGGGGGAACGGCGAGATTGTTGCCGCTCAGGATCCGGTCGGGCATATCGACGGTCAGTTCGGCCCGCGCGACGATCGGCGTGATATTGTCATCGACCGAGGTGAGGATCAGCCGCATCTGATAGGCTCTTGCCGCCACATCGCCGGTTGCCGCCTCCCGCCAGTCCGACCACAGAGCGCCGGCATCATCCGGATCGTCATCCGTGGTGCGCATCTCCATGACCGCATTCCACTTCGACGCATCCGCGCCGACAATGCCGTCGAGCGCGCTCAGCACCGGCCATTTGACCATGGTGTCATCGACATCCTGCCCATAGACGGAGAGCACCGGCGTCACCCGGGACGTATAGACCGAGCCGAGATCGATCGTGCGCGCCGAGACGTAAGAGCCGGTTGGCAACAGCCCGCCGTCTTGCCGCTCCGAAAGCCGAAGACCCGGCTCGCCCGCCCGACAGCCGTCAAAACTTCCCGACCAGGCCGGCTGTTCGACAAAGCGCTCGACCGCATTCATCGGCGTGGCGCCGACCGTTGTCTGGATCATGGTCGCAAGCGGGCTTTCCACGCCCTGCCGCGTCACCGCTTTGATCAGATAGGTCCCCGGCCGCGTCGGGATCTGCACGCTGGTCGCATCAACATGATCGAGCTGGGCGCCGGAGGAGCGCCAGGACACGCCCGTCAGCTCCGGCGAATAGCGGATCACGTAGTGCGACAGGTTCAGCGCCTGAACCGGCGCCCAGGTCAGCGTGGCGACATCGCCGATGACTGCAATATTGAAGCGATCCACATTGGCCGGCGGCGACAACACGCTTGCCAGATAGACCGCGTCCAGCGTTGCCCAGGGCGAGCGCTGGTTGAGCGCGGCAAAGACGGAGCGAACCCTAAAACTGTAGATCCCCGGATCGAGATCCTGCAGGTCGATCGAGACGCTTTCCGTGGTCCCGACAGCAAGCCAGATCCCGCCCTGTCCCTGATACTGGACCTCATAGAGCGTGGCCCGCGTATCATTCGGCGCGCTCCAGCCGATGGTGACGGCGCCACGGGCCGACACGCCGCCGGCGAGATAGAGATATTCCGCGACCGTGACGTCCGAAGGCGGTAGAAGCGGCCCGGTCGGATAGGTCGAGAAGGATGGCGGTTCGAGCTCGAGGCCTTTCTCGACGCGATCCCATTTGGTTGCGTCATAGATCAGCGCCGAGACATCGAACTGATGCTTGTCGTTTTCCGTGATCGACAACACCCGGAACGGGCGTGGCGCTGCATCCGAGCCGGTCAGGATCCACATCGCGCCGGCAATAGGGCGACCCGGCAAGGCCGAGGACAGGACAAGCGTTTCCGTTTCCCCTGCCCCGGACGTCACCGTTCTGTCTGCGAGACTGCCATCCGGCATGACTACGGTCAGCGTATAGGCGTCGCCCTCTGCCAATGTCACCGACGCATCGAGCGTCACCGACGCCAGATCATCGGATACCGTCTTCACCCGCCCGCCATAGCGCACGCCGGCATAGGAGGGATCGGCGACCAGCACCACATCGCCCGGGGCGACATCGGCATGATCGAGCCCGGCGCGATAGGTGACGACCTCGGTCGAATTCTGTTCCGTATCGAGTAGCCATGCGCCATAGCGATGCGCCTGCCCGCGCGAGCAGCAGCCGATCGCCTGGATCTCGGTCTGGCGAGAGCCATAACGCGCCACCGCATCGGCATCCTCGACCACTTCGATGGCCGGCATATAATTGTTTGCCGGATCGAACCAGCGGACCAGCACCTGTGTATGACGAGCCGAGAGCGCCGAACCCTGATAGCTGAATGTGCCGTCGACCACATTGGCGGGCGTCACCAGCTTGACGGGATCGGCAGGCTTGTCGCAGACCGCCGTGACAGCGCCCGTGCCCCAGTAGACCATCCCCCGGAACACACCGGCAAAGGCCGTCAGGACGTTGATCGCCTCATCGCGCGAGGTGATCGCGCCGTTGAAGGTATAGCGCGGTTCGGTGCCCCCGAAGCCGTCATCGACCAATTCGTCGCAATAGCGTGCAATCTCGTAAAGCGCCCATTTGCACACCTGCCCGACATCGACATATTGGCCAAGGCCATAGCGGTCGTTGACCACAAGGTCATAAAAAATCCAGGCCGGGTTATCGGTGACCGCGCGCTTGAAGGTCCCATCCCAGACACCCGCATAGCTTCGCGTTTCCGGATCGTAGTTCGACGGCACGGCAATCTCGATCCCGGCCCAGTCGACCGAGACCGTCGGAATAGCACCGCCGCCGAACTCGGCTGCATCCAGCGTCACGCCCATCACAGCGCTGTCGGGATAGGTCAGCCGATAATCTTCGATCACCGTATAAGATGACCAGTAGGTCTGGTTGTTCGACGTCGTGCCATTGGCATCCTCGGAAAGCCGGCGTACGCGGATATACCAAGGCCCGGTCCCGTCCAGCGGAATCCGGTAGGCCCGGACATAGGGCGAGGTGCATTTGCCCGAGATCGTATCGCTGCGGACTTGGCTCCATGTGCCATCCTCGGTGCGGCGATCGATGGCGATATCGACCGCGTTCTCCTTGACATTGCCATTGTCGGGATCGGTGAAGATCAGCTGCGGCACCTGAATGGAGACGCGTACCGCCGTAGCCGCAAGATTGGTGATCGCCCGCGTTGCCGACAGATCCTTTTTGATCTCGACGCCGACGCCCTGTTCGTTCTCGACGGCCGGAAAGCCGGACAGAGCCGCCTGGTCGGGAAAGCCATTGCGGGTTTCGAACGAACCGCCCTCAAAGTTGAACGTGCCGTCGCTATTCTGGACCGGAACGTCATCGAAGAAGATCGACTTCGCCCCGTCCTTCAGACCGCCGGTGACGCCCTCGCTCACCAGGAACAGGAGCCTCAACGTCTGTTTGGAACGCAGCGTGTTCGCCGCCTCGCTATAGCCGCCCGAGCCGCCGCTCTTGCCGCCCTTGCCGCCGCCACGGCCGGAGATGCGCATATCATGCATGAGATTTTATCCGGTAACTCAGATGGCCACGTCTTCGGTGGAAAGCCCGGTGGCGATCAGCACCGGCTTGACGCGGAATTTTTGACCATAAACCAGCGGCACGGGACCGCCTTCGGTCGTGACATTGGCGCCGCCGCTGAAGAGATAGGAGGACTGGTCCTCGCCAGTATTGCTATTGATCTTCGGCGCCGGCGACAGCATCTGCCCGAGCCCGCCCATGGCCAGCGCCACGCCAAGCCCCTTCATCGCCCCGCCGATGGTCGAGCCACCAATGCCAATGCCGGTGATCGCGCCCGGGAACATGAAGGCCGCGCCGATCAGGAAGACGCCGGCAATGATCTTGCCAAGTCCGCGATTGCCCGCTCCGGCGATCACCGGAACGATATGCAGATCCGCCTGCCCGAGCTGAAAGTCGAGATCATCCGGGCCGAGCGCCATGCCGGTTTCCGGATCGCCGCGCAGTACGCGGAAGTTCCGGTCGGCAGCATATTGGCGGAAGCCTGGCACGACGGCGGCCAGCGCCTGCCCTGCCTCGCCGGCGCTGGCGACATCGAGCTGGTAGGTCGGCGCGAACTGCCGTGCGAGATCGCCGTGGAGGTGGATGGTTCTCTTCATCAGTCACACTATACGTATTTTTATGCGCATAATTGCTTGCAAGTTGATAGCGTTAGGCGTATATATATGCGCATAAACAGGGAACGAGTTGATGGACACCAACAGTCGAAAGATCATCAAACACTTGGAGAATGATGGCTTCGAACTGGTCAAGGTGATGGGGTCGCACCACAAGTTCAAAAAGGGCGACAAGACCGTCACCGTCCCTCACCCCAAGAAAGACTTGCCGATTGGCACAGTACGCAACATCTACAAGCAAGCCGGTTGGCTGTAAGGAAAGGAAAGCGCCATGCATTACTACATTGCAGTGGTTCATCAGGAAGGCGACAGCGCTTTTGGTTTGCACTTTCCGGACGTGCCCGGCTGCTTCTCGGCAGCCGACGACATGAATGATCTTCTGGCCAATGCAAGCGAAGCGCTTGCGCTCCACCTGGAAGGCGAGGAGCTGCCCGAAGCGCGCTCACTCGATGCCGTTCGCGCTGATAGCGACGTGGCACGTGATCTGGCCGAGGGCGCCTTTCTGCTGGCCGTGCCCTTCATCCGATTGAGCGGCAGAACCACCAAGGCCAACATCACCATGGACGCAGGCCTCCTGAGCGCGGTCGATCAGTATGCAAAAGCGCACGGTCTGACGCGATCCGCGTTTCTCGCCGATCTAGCACGCCGCGAAATCGCAGGCTGATTAACCCCGGTATCGCACCCAACGGATCACCCTTTTCGCCATCCTGGTATATGCCGCCGTCCCACCGGACAGTCTTGAACTCATGATCGGCAGCATGCTCCTGTCGTCGTTGGTAATTGACTCCACCGGGATTCGGCTTAGCTATCTGGCATCACGAGATGTCTGACGAACTTAACTCACTGGTCAATTGCCGAAATGGTTGAGGGAGCAAGACCATGGACAGTAAGTTACCCGCCGTGCATCCCGGCGAAATCCTTCGCGAAGAGTACCTCGTTCCATTCGAGATTGATCCGAGCCAACTCGCCAGCACCCTGAAGGTCCCATCTGAAGATATTGATCTGCTTATAAAAGAGGCCACTCCGATTTCTGCGGAGCTTGCGCTCAAGCTTGCAAAATACTTTCGCACGAGCCCCGAATTCTGGATGCACATGCAGGCAAGCTACGACCTGAAGACACAAGCCGCAGCCATGAAGGCCGAGCTCGACAAAATCCCGGAGATCGAAGCGGCCTAGACTGATCTGAGCGCTTTG
This sequence comes from Martelella sp. AD-3, assembly GCF_001578105.1. Taxonomy (GTDB): domain Bacteria; phylum Pseudomonadota; class Alphaproteobacteria; order Rhizobiales; family Rhizobiaceae; genus Martelella. The sequence continues at coordinate 2,360,114 of NZ_CP014275.1, forward strand.
AACAAACCCGAACCGAAGGAACAAATCACAAGTGATGGGAACCGCCTCGATCCGTGATGACGACGTCGTTTCGGTCGGCCGCAGGCTCCCGCGCCTTGCAGCCATCGAGCCGCGCGAGGGCCGCAAACTGATCGTTCGGTTCGACGACGGCCGGAAAAAGACGGTCGACCTCGCCGTGCGCTATCTGCGCGAAGAGCGACATTCTGCATAGCAGAGCTGAGTTTCCCGGCGCTGTAATCGTCGATCTGACGGGCGGGGTGGAGGTGGATTTTGCGGAGCATTGAAAGCCGAAGCCATCAGAAGAGACTCTTGATGTTTCGTGCAAAGTGATCGATGATCAATTTAGCGGCAGACACGATCAGATAAAACCAACCTATAGCTCTATAAAAACGTCAGATATCGATTAAAATAGCGAAATAGCTACAACGCAGAATGTCATCGCTGGAATTCCAGTTGATCAATCATTCGAATGAAATCTGAACAGATTATTTTTCTACCCTTGTTCGAAATCTATATAGCGTAGCATTGAGACAGTTTCGCATCTGGCGATCTTGAAATTCATTTTCAAATACATCGATTGTTGAGTTAATATTATGAGCTTCAGAATCATTCATTGCAAATACTGCGGCCATAGATTGCGCTTCGGAAGCAAGGCATGCTCTCAGTGTTTTCAACCAACCCCTTGGCGCAATCGCTCGGTCAGTTGGGTAATTTTCATTCTTGTTTGCATCTTTGTCTTGTCTAGGGTTGTGCTTTCGCTTCCTTAGTTTGTCACGCCCCGGACATGCTCACCCATGCGTCACCCGCCACTACCACGGCCCGATCGGCTAGACCTTCCAAAACATCGAGATTCCTATGCCTACTGAGGAAGATGAGCTAGCGATCGCCAGGGCTCAAAAACGGCTCGCAATGTTGAATTCGATCAAGGTCTGGTCTGATGACTGCAAAGGACTTTCGGACAGTACACTTACGCGGAAAGAGGCTTTGGAGCTGGTCAGACGTGTCTCGCCAATCGGTCAGCGGAGCTTACCGCTCAAAAAGCAAAGCAATGACTAGGCGTCGACGAACCAATCCAGTGCGCAGTTCCGTTTCTTCCACACCGTGCAAATCGAACTTGTAGACCGAAGCCAACACCTCTGCTACCTTTCCGCGCATATATCATTGGAACAACACAGAGAACCCGATGCCTTCAGAAGAGCAAAAGTGGGAAGCCGTGACGTTTCGGGCAGAGCGGTGGATGATCGATGCAATCGATCAGTTCGCTACCGATGAAGGGTTGCATCTCGACGGCCCTATGACGCGCGAGGAGGCCATCACGCTCATGCTCGAGGATTGGTTGGTCGCTCACGCGTGCGTGCCAATCAGCGATAATGAAGAGTATTAGAACCGACATAACGCACCCAATGCGTCACCCGCTTCAGCCACGGCCCAATCGGCTCGCGCCGTGACAGCCGCCCGTCGAGGTGATGCAGGCAAAGGCCATCCGCGAGCAGAATACCGGAATGACACGGCACCTTGGACACAAGCCGCATGAAGAACACATCGCCCGGCCGGGCTTGCGCGGCATCGACCGTCCGGAAGCCTGCCTCCTCGAAATGATCGGCAAGCAGGTTTTCGCCCTTCTCCCACCAGTTTTTCGAGCGGGCGAAGTCCGGAAGACGGATGCCGCGTTCCTGCCAGTACCAGCTGCGCACCAGCCCGTAGCAGTCGAACACGCCCGGCACGAAGGACCGGCCCGTCAGCGGCGCATCCAGGCAATGATCGCCCCACCAGAGAATGGGCGTCGTCACCTCGCCATCGCAGCTCACGACACCAAACGGGATATTCGCCGTGATCTGACTGTCCATATCGGCTTTTGACGGCCAGTGCGGATGCGCTTTTGCATTGTGGCTGTGAATGACCGCTTCCGGCTGGAATTTCAGCCAGGTCTCGGCCGGCATTTCGAAGCCGTTTTCGCGATCGGCCGCGATGTTTTTGGTGCGGATATAGCGACCACCGGACACCATGCCACAGGCCTCTTCCGGCCATGCCGCAAGTGCATGCGCCCGGGCCGCCCGGGCGACATCATCACCAAACATGATTGCTTATCCTTCAGGTATTAGCCCGGCCAACGCCGGGAAAGGCCCGGGTCGGCAGATCGCCATGGCCGAAGCGCTTGACGCAACCCGATTGCAGAAGCTTGCTGCAGCGATCCTCCGACGCCGAAACCGCATTGCCCTTCGCATCAAAACAGGCCGAGCCCGCATAGGGGCATGTGGCCCTCGAGTAGTCGAACGAGCCGGTTTCCGGATCGAAGCGACGATAGGTATGCGTGCAGGCGCTCTGGATCACCTGCCGGCCGGGCAGTTTGCGCCCCTGCTGATCGATGGCGGCGGCCAAGGTCCACTCGATATAGACCCGGTTCTGGTTGGTCTTCTGCTCGATCCGATAGACATCGACGGGGAAATGCGCGTCCGGATCCGCATCCTCCATCCCGTCCAGAAACCGCCGGAAGGTGCGGATCCTTCGAAAGGTCGCGCCGACCAGATCGCCGAACTCATTGACCACGGCCGACAACACACCGGAGACATTGGCGACCTTCAGCGTCGGACGCGGCATGGTCCCCTGCGACGACATCTCCCAGCCATCGGTCTCGATCGGCGTCGGCGAATAGATATTGCCGCCAAAGGACACCGGCGCTTCCTCAAAAGCCGAAGACGTAAAGCGATAAATGCCGCCGCCGATCACGGAGGCGTCGAGCTCGTAAAGGTGAATGATGTCATCGCTCACCAGCCCCTGCGCTGTTTGCGACAGGCCGTTTCCCGCCTGCTCGACAACCAGCATCGTGCCATAATGCGATCCCGTCATTTGACCAGCGCCACGATCTCGGAAGCCGTCGTGCCCGTCGCCAGCACCTTGTGGGCGGCAACCGGCAGAAGCGTGCCGCTCTGGCAGTGATAGACGGCCACGCCGCCGCCTGCCTCGATCGCAATCGCGCCGCCGAAGCCGACAAAGACCGAGAGCACATCCTCCAGTACCGCGTCATCGGATGGCGTCACCGCCCTATGCCGGCGCGCGGGCGTCACGATCTCCACCGCATCGCGAACGGCCTCCACCAGTGCCGCCGCCTCGGTTGAGAAGCCATGGCGCGGGCTGATCGAACCGTCCGGATTGGTCTCGGCGGCAATCGGGCGCTGGACGCCCGTGGCGTCATAGACTTTCAGCTCCGTCATAGGTCGAAGACCCTTTCGATGGTCGCGTTGATCGTGTCATGGGCGCCGCCTGCCCCGGTTCTTGTCCAGGACTTGCAGCGATAAAGCCTTGTTTCCTTGTCGCGTGGCAGCTTCCATTCAAAAGCATGAAAGCCGCGAAGCGACAGGAAGAAGCTTTCGATCCGGTCGGCCTCGTCCAGCGTCAGGCCGGGCCACGTCGCATTGAAGGTCACACCCGTTGTGTTGAGCCCGTCACCGCTGCGCTGGCTGTATCCGTCGCCGAAGCGGCTTTCCAGCGTGCGCAGCTCGACCGATTTCGTGCTGGTGATGGCCGGGCATGCCGGCGGTTCGAACTTTTCGGCCATCAGAACGGCCCTCCTGCAAGCATGCCCCGCGCCCGGGCGTTTTCCTGAAGCCGCCTGTCGACGACGGCGTCGATCTGTTTGCGGAATTCCTTCCCCATCGCCACGGCATCCTTCGGATCCGTGTCCTCCGGAACCGAGACGTTGATATCGCCAATGCTGACCGAGCTGATCACCGAACCCGAAGACGACGAAGAACTGACCGCCCCAAGCCGGTGATTGGGAATGATCTCGCCGCCGCGCGGCAGTTTCAAAATCTCCGGACCGCGCTCGCCGACCAGCGCCATACCGCCCTGGGTGAAGTTTGTGCCCGTGGCATGGGCCGGCAGGAAGCCGCCAAGAAGCCCGCCATCCAACAAGCCGCCAAGCGGACCGTCGCCGAAGAGCGCGGCTTGCGCTGCCGCCTCGATCAGCTTGTTGATCATGCTGTCGAGCGCGGCATTGCCAGTCTCGATTGCCGGGATCAGCGCCAGAAAGCTGTCGCGGGCCGTATCGCGGAAGAATTCGGCCGTATCGGCGGCGGCTTCCTGCTTGTGCTTCTGCTCCTCGATCGCAAATGTCAGTTCCCGGATCGAGGCTTTTTCGCTATCGGTCGCGGCCGTGCCGGCGCGGCGGAGGTTTTCGAAGACCTTCTTCTGGTCCGCCGTCATCTCGGTCATCCGCAGTTCGTCCTGCAGCGCCTGAATGAGCTTTTCGACAGCTTCGCGTTCGCGATCGACCGCAGCGGAAGCCGAGCCACCGCCGCCGCCGGATTTCCCGCTGCTGCGGCGCGAGGTCTTGGCCGCAAGCCGGGCCTCGGCCTGGGCACGCACCATTTCCTTTGTCGGCGCGCCGCCCGCCTCCTCGTAGATTTTGCGGACGGCGGCCATTTCCTTTTCCAGCGCGAGCTGGTCCGAGGTCAGGCCGTTCTGCCGTTGCAGTTCCGCCGTCACCTCCCGGTTGGCGGCAAGCTTCTGCTCGAGGATTTCGCGGCCGGCATTATAGTCCGCATAATCGGCCGCCATGTCATAGCCGGTTGTCACATCGACCGGATCGAGCAGGATCGGATCTCCGGCCATGGCGCCCATTTTGGCGCCGGCTTCGGCCGCACGCAGCCCCACCCGCGCATTCTGGATGGCAGAGCTCAGGTCCTGCATCTTGCCGATCAGGCCGCTGATCAACCCGCCGATATCGACCAGCGCCCCTTTGACATTGGTGCCGATGATCAGCGCCATGGTTTCCCATTCGGCGTTGATGTCCTCCGCCTGTTGCAGAAGCTCGTCATCCATCACCGCGCCCATGTCCCGTGCCTCTTCCCGGGCATCCGAGATGCTCTGGCCGGCATCGTCCATCAGCGACGTAAATTCCTCCGCCGCCGTGCCGCCGAAGATCTCGTCCAGAACCCGGATCTGTGCTGCCCTGTCGAGTTCGCGGATCTTGCCGATCAGCGTTTCGAACATCGCGGCCGGGTCTTCCAGCATGCGGGTGAGCTGTCGGGCGGAAAGGCCCAGACGCTTAAAGGACTCGGCCGCAGACCCGCCGCCGGTCTTGACGAATTCATCGGCCCGAAGCTGCATTTCCTTCAGGCCGTCGGTCAAAGCGCTGAGCTCGATACGATTCTTGACGGCCGCATAACGAAGCTCCTGGAACGCCTCGAAGTCGACACCGGCGGTCTTTGCCGCCTTGCCGAGATCCGCCACAGCATCGACGGCCTTCTGCGTTTCGCTGACGATCACGCCAAGCCCAAGCGAGGCGGCAAGGCCGGCCGGGCCGCCGCGCAACGCCCCGAAGATGCCGTCCAGACCGCCGATCTTCTTCCGGATCGACAGGAACGAGCTTGCCGTATCGTTGGCAGCGGTGCGCGCCTGCATCCGGACCCGCGTCATCGCGGTTCTGAATTCGCGATCATCGGCGCCGATCGTGACGGGAATATCCGGTCTGCTCATCTTCGCTTAGCTCTCTGACGAATGGACTTTTGGGGGCCGTGGTCCGCGACGATCTCGCGGATCCGCGTGCGGCTGACAGGCGATGCCTGCGCGGACTTGCCCGTCACGCCGGCAATCGCCATGACAAGTTCTGAAGGCGTCGCTGCCCAGAAGGTGGCCGGCGTCCAGTGGATCCGTTCGGAGGACACCGCAAGCTCGAACAACGTCCTGACGTGATCGGCAATCAGGACGCCGTCTGAGGCTTTTTTCCGGTGACGGCCGCCTCCACGTCTTCCAGCGGCGAAGAGGTTTCGCGCAGCGCATTGCCGGCCTCGATATGGGCGGTCAGCGCATGTTCGATGCCGATGCGCCAGTTTGCCTGGTCGGCAGCCGAGATATTCTTGCCCGACAGCACCCGGGCGGCAAGCGCGGCCCTGCCCTCGTCGCTGTCGGCAACGGCAAGGCAGCGGATTGCACAGGAGACCGCGAAGGGCTCGAAACCGAGCAGGCGCTGATAGATCTCGTCCATCGTGCGCGCGCCGATGGCCTGCGACAGGCGCATCAGACCGGCAAAGGTGACGGCGACGACAAAGCTCTCGCTGCCGATCGTCACCGCCGCCTCGCCGCGCAGTTCATTGGCGAAGGCGCTCATCAGGCTGCTGCCGCAAAGGCGACGTCCTGCTGGAAGACACCAGCCAGGTCGCAGGTGAGCTCGCCAGTCTTGTCCCCCTGGAAGTTCGCCGACAGCATGGTCATCAATCCCTCGAACGTTCCCACAGAGGGCACCGTGACCTGATATTCTGCCTTCCGCTGGTTCAGCACATCGTCCAGAACCAGCGTCTGCGTTGCCGAACTCACATAGGCGCCCGAGCCGGACCAGCGCACGGACTGGACGCCGCCGATCGAGGAATAGTGCAGCACGCCGCCCGGATTGTCGCAGTCCGGCTTCGTCGTATCCACTTCCTCATTGTTGATGTTGAGCGAGCGCTGCTCGACAACGCAGACGATCTCGAACTCCTCCGTCGCGTCGTTCTTGCGCTTGATGATCAGTTCGCGGCCCAGTGCCATGGCAAATTCCTTTCGGGAAGAAAAGCGCTCACCAGAGCGCAACGATGTTTCCGGCCGTCGTGCCGGTTTCTTTGACGCGGACAAAAACGCCCAGCACATAGCCGATGGGATGGTTCTTCAGCGTCACTTCCGTGCCGCCCAGGGTCACGCCGCAAATGTCGCCCTCCGCGCCCAGATAGAGCGTCGAGGCCTGCGGCAGATCGGCATGGTCATCCGGCACGACAGGCGCGCCGAACCAGAAGGGCTGGTCGAGACCGCCCTCTTTGGAAGTGGGGTTCATAGAAGAGCTCCTTGCTCGCCGTCTCATGGCAACAAAAGAAACGGCTCGTTGAGGTTGAAGTTCGCAGCAGTAAATGCCAGCAAGGAAAGCTGCTTTGTGTAGCCCCCTTTGCCGAAACCACTGATAGAGAAGCAAATGAAAGAAATGTCCGAACCAGTTAGCCCCGTCTTTGACGGTGACCTGCTCTTCAATGAGGCCAATTGGGCCGACGCAATACAATCGCAAACGAGGCTTTTCTCATTTGATGAATTGAACCGCGTTTCGGAAGGTCTTCGAAATGACTTTTATCACGGGCACACGAATGACCGAAAAATGCCGGAGATCAGGCCTTCGAAAGAACTCGCTTCGCTTCTGGCTCCATACCAGGACCGTACGATCGGCTATGATCTTCCGTGCCTGATCTCTCCCAGAAAGCCAAGCTGCGGCCGCATCGTTCTTTGCGCCCAAGATCCTCTGAGAAAGAAAGACGATGCTCCGGGCCAGGTGACAGTGGGAACCTTCTTCGGCATCGATAATGAGCGTTTCCGACACAGCTACAGGCATTATCCTATCATCTGGCAGCTCGTCCGGTCCTGCGTTGAGGCCGGCTACGAAGTGTGGTTGACGGATGCGTACAAAATATTCGCTGGAAAGAACGTGGTCGCGCGGGACAAGGCGCTGGACGATCTCTGCCGGGAGGTGCTGCAAGACGAGGTTGCAAGGGTTTCTCCGACGCATATCCTCGCATTGGGTAATACCGCCGCGCACATGCTGGAAAAAGCTGGTTTCACGGATCGCTTCAGCCGAGCAGTACACCCCACTGCCCACCAGACGACGAAACCTTACTGGCACCTCAAAGACGCCACGCAGGCCTACGAAGACAACCGGGCAGGAAGGCAGCTAGCCAAGGTCCACTATTATTGCAGACAGATTTTCGGTACGGACGAGCCGACGAAACCCGTGTAGGGCCGCGCAGGCAATATCCGCCCGCATTTCCTATACTGGCAAAACTGTCGGATTGATCGCCACGGTCGTATACTCCGCCACAAAGGTCAGCGCTCCGACCCCAAGCGCAATCCCGGTTGCGCGATCGATAAAGCTGCGGCTTTCCGACAGCGTCAGTTCGATCACCAATCCGTCGAGCTTAACCGCCCCTCCGAGCGCGGCCTCGACCAGCACGGCGATCCGGTCAAATTCGATATCCGGCTCCTCGGCATGGAAGTGCGCGATCACGTCGATCGGCAGGCGCCGGTCATAGCCAACCTCGCCGTTGGGCCCGGCGCAGGGCCGGATTTCCGCTGTCTCCTGATGCTCGGCCCAGGTGACGGTCAGCGCCGGCAGCAGGCTCTCGCGGATGGCGTTGGTGCGCGCCCGTTTCACCTTGCCGTCTCCGGCAAACTCCGGAATGGCGGAAAGCCGGGCGAGGATCGCATCGAAGATTTGCGTACGAAGATGCGGCATCAGATATCGCCTCGCAGCCAGATTTTCAGCATGGCGCGCCCGTCATCGGTGACATTGCGGATCCCGTAAGTCGTGCCATCGATCGCGACGCTGTCGCGCTCGCCTTCGAGCTCTTCAAGCCCGGATACTGGTACGGACAGAACATGGGTGATGGCCTCGACATCCTGCCGGCCGAATTCATCGGCAAGCTCGAGCTCGCGCTTCTGCCGCAGGATGCCGCGCACCGGATCCGGAAGCCCGACGCCGGCAATGGTGAAGCGGCAATCGACATTGCCGAACGTGCCGGCGAAGGCCTCGCCCATGCCGGCAAAGATCGCCGGGCGGTCGATCCTCATGTCTTGTCCTTCGCCGTGTCGTCCCCGTCCGACTTGCTGTCATCGGCCGCCGCCTGAAGTTTCTTCAACTCGTCGGCCAGGGTGGCATTGTCCTCGGCAAGCTGATCGCGCTCTTCGGTGACGGCCTCCAGCTTTTCGGTCAGTTCGGCGAGGCCCTCGCTGCCATCGGTTTTCGCAGCCAGCGCATCGCGTTCTTTGGTCAGGGCCGCGACGCGATCGGCGAGCGCATCCCGCTCTTCTATCAGCGCGGTGATGCGTTTATCGACTACCGTGTCGACCTCTTTACGCCACTTGCCAAACACGCTCTCTAGATTGTCGGCATCGGCCTCGCTCAGGCCGCCCTTCGAGACCGGCACATCCTCGCCGGGCGCATAGGTCTTGCCACCGATCTTCACCGTCGTGTTGAACTTTCTCGTTGTTGCCATTGTTTTTGCTCCGTGATTGTCTGGTTAAGGCGGGCGGCTTTACGCCGCCCGGTCCTGATCAGCGCACGAGCGCAAACAGGCTGGCATTCGGTTCCGGCGCGATCGGCAGCGGCGCTGCCTGCGTCTGCAGGATGGTGCGGGAGGGGTTCTTCTCCCGCCACATGTCCGGGAAGCGCTCCATCGGCACGAGCGCCTGATCGTCCAGAATGGCGCCATAGCCGAAGTGGCCCATGAAGCCCTGCGGATCGAGAATGCCCACACCATAGCTTGGCCAGAAATTGCGCTTGACGCCGCCGGCGGTGAACCCTTGCGAATACTGCAGGAAGGTGATCTCCCCGATCTGACCGAGGACGGCCGAATATTTGCCTTCGGCGCCCGTCGAGACCGGGCCGAACTCCATCGAGCCGGAGGCCTGCCGGCGATTGTCGAGCATCTTCTGGAAGCGTTCGGACCGCTTCAGCAGCGTTGCCGCCCCCGGGCCAAGCGTCACCTCGCGGGCGGTAAAGCCATCGGTGATCGCCAGAAGATCGATCCAGTCCTCGATATCGTCATACGGATCGACGCCGCTCTCGCCCCAGCGGGCAGCGCCGGAAAGCGCGATGGTGAGTTCTGCGGCGCGCTGGTAATTGACCGTCTGCGTCGGATAGTTCTCACCCTCGACAATCACGCGGCCCGTGCGCAGGACTTCCGAACACATCAGCTCCTCGCGCCTTGTGATGCGCATGTCCTGGTCGTCGAGGATCTGGGCGATGTTGTAGGCATAGCGCTGCTCGGGCGAGACCGCGCCGGCAAGCTGTTCGCCCGGCATGCGGATCAGATTGCCGGAGGGGCGCAGCGTGTTCTGGGGCTTCACATAGGCCGGCTTCAGGCTGGTCGCCGTAAAGCCGCGATTGGCCGCATCCTTGCCCGGCACGTCCGGGTGCACGAAGGGGGCGAGCTCGCGATCGGGCAGGATCCGGTCGAAGACGATTTCCTCCTGTTCGGAGAGAACCGTGGTGGCAAAATAGCGGTTGCGCAGAAAGGCTTCCGGCCGGTCGCGCGGCGGCAGAACCGTCACCAGTTCCGCCGTATTGAGAAGAAGGTCGCTCATGGCATTGATTTTCTGTTTGTTTCAGGGAGGGCGGGAAAGCCTCAGTCGAGCCTGCGCACGAAGAGGGCAGCACCCTTGCGGCGGAAGGCCTCTTCGACGCTTGCCGCATCATGGCCGGCACCAAGGTCGAGCTTTGCGGCGTCAACGGCCGCGCCAAAATAGGCCTGCGCCTCGACATCGCCGCCCGAGGCATCGACATCGAAGGCGAGAATGCAGGCGGGCTCTTCCGATCCGTCATTGGCGGCGGCGCGCGACAGCACATGCTTGCTGTTCGCCGTGATTTCTCCGAGCACCGCGCCGCGCTTCAGATCCTGGCCGCTGGCGATGGTGACGGTGCGGGTCACGACCGGAACGTCGCCGACGATCAGGTCATTGGGGGCAAAGCTTGCCGTTTCCATGGGTCTCACTCTCCAGTGTTGCGGCGGCCATGCCGCGCATTGATGGCGCCGCCGACAGCTGCCAGCAGCGATTTGCGTTCAGACTGCGCAGAAGGTGCGCCGCCGGCGCCGAGCTTCGGGGTCTTGCCCGCCATGCGATCGGCAAGGCGATGGCCGCCCGTGGCCGCCGACGGTGTCGAGGCATTCAGGATCGCGCTCGCTTCCTTCGCCGAATAGGCCGTCGAGAACGCCAGATGACCGGCAAGCTCGGCATTGGCCGAGGCCTTCGGATGCGTCAGGATCGCCTGGATCCGGGAGCGTTCATCTGCGCGGGCGGATGCGTTCGCCGAGACCGGCTTTTCGTCCTTGCGCTCGGGATCATCGCCGGGTGCGCCCTCGCCTGCAGCCTCCTCTTCAGGATCGTCCGTCTCGGCTTCGGGTTCCTTCTTCTCGTTTTCGAGCTCTTCCTCCGGGTTTTCCTTTTCCGGATCGTCTTCCATCCGGTTTCCGGCCCTGCCGCCGCGCATGGCGGCGAGCACGCTTGCGGACAGGCCGCGCGTGACATTCGACATATCGATATCCTTGGTCGTTGAGGGTTCAGGCCGCACGGCCCAGTTCAGCCCCGAAGGCGGCAAGCACCTGCGAGGGACGCGCCACGGCATCGGCAAGTCCTGCCGATACCGCCTTTGCGCCGCGATAGACGCCCGCCTCCGTGGCAAGCGCCTGGTCTTTCGAAAGCCGCCCGGCACGATACCGGGCAACCGTCTCGGCAAATTCGACGCGCAGCTCTTCCAGCTCGGAAAGCTCGCGCGCCAGCACATCCTCGGGGATGGCCTCATAAGGGTTGAGATCGGCCTTGTGGGCGCCTGCCTTCAGGATGGTGACATTCAGCCCTTCCTTCTTCAGCCAGCCGCTGACATCGACATGAACCGAGACGACGCCGATCGAGCCGCAAAGCCCGGTCGATGGCAACACGATCTGCCGGGCCGCCGAGGCCAGAAGGTAACCGGCTGAACAGGCATGATCCGTCAGCACCGCGATCGTCGGCTTGACCTGCGACAGCTCGAAGAGCTTTTCCGCGCAATCGAAGGCGCCCGTCACCTCGCCGCCAAAACTGTCGACCTCGATGACAACGGCGCGGATGCTGTCGTCCGCCCGGCAGTCATCGGCCAGAATGCCGATCCCCTCATAGGAGGTCATGCCGCAGGATTTGCCGATCCAACGGCCCTTGTTGACCAGCGAGCCCTCGATCTCGATCAGGCCGATGCCATCCATCGGGCGATCAACACCGCGATAGGTCTTCTCGCCCCAATCATTGACATCGGTCCTGATCTTCTCGCCGATCAGCCCCATCTGGCCCGCATTCTCTTCCGGCAGGCCGAGGACACGCGGAGCAAAGGCCCGGGCGATGGTGTCGGCCTTGGCCGGCTGCAGCATCAGCGGCGTGTTGAACATGCGGCTGGCGATTTCGGGATAGTTCATCGTGGCTGCCTTCCGATCTGCGGAATGCCGAGCGGGTGACTTCGGGCCGAGCGCCCCGCCCCGCGACTGCTGCCGCTTCGGCCGTTGACGCCTTCCTCGATTTCCGTGTCCTGGTCGGCATCATCCAATGACGGTCCGCCATCTTGGCCGGTTCTGCCGTTGTCCATTTCTGCCGGATGCTTCAGCCCGAGGCTGCGATAGTAGCGAGCCTCGCGGGCCAACTGGTCGGCATCCATCTTCCAGTCCCGGCCCTGTTCGGCCGATTCCTGCTGCAACGTCGTCAGCTTCCGATCGAGCCGTTCCCCGGCAGCTTGCGCCTCTCTCAACGGATCGATCCAGCCGCGCCCGGGACCGATCCAGTCGGCGTGACACCAGGCGGCCGGGTTTTCCTCAAAGGCAACTGCGCCTGCCGGCAGGTCGATCAGCCCCTTGTCAAAGACTTCCTCCAACCAGGCCCGATAGATCGGCGCCATGAACTGGGCGGCAAAACTGCTCTTCTTGGCCGTGAACCCGCGCCAGATTTCCAGAAGCGCCGCCCGCGCCGAGGAATAGTTCACCTGGCTCCAGTCCATCGTCAGCTGCTCATAGGTGAGCCCCACGGCGGAGGCGATCTTGCGAAGGGCCGCATTGACGAACACCTCGAAGTTCGCATTCGGATGCTCCGGTTTGGTCAGATTGGCCTTTTCGCCGGGAAGCAGCGTATTGACCCGGACACCCGGCAGGCTGATCGGTGCGGCGCCATAATAAGCCTTCTGGGCTTCCGACATCTCGCCATAGATCCTGCCAAGCGCGCCCTCGCCGCCATCGGCATCGAGCGCTGCCATCATCTCTTCGGGATCGAACGGGGTTTCGATGAAGGCGGCCATGATCGCATTCAGCATCGCCGCCTGACTTTCAAAATCCTCGTAATCCGTCGATTGCTTGATGGAACGCATGATCGGCGCCCAGTCGGAAGCCCCCCGCGTCATGCCCGGCCGTTTCGGATCGAAGGCATGAACCACGACCGGACGGCCCCATTCGGTCGACCGGGACACATATTCCCAGGACCAGAGTTTGGTGTTGCCGGCATAGACATCGCCCGGATGGCTTTTGCGGAAGTGATAGCCGACCGGCGCACCGTAACCGTCAATGGCAACGCCATCGCGCAGAAACTCGCTGTCGAGCATGCCCTTCGGGTTCGAACACCGGGCGGGATCGATCATATGCACCGCCGTGGAAAACAGCGGCGCATCCTCCTGCCAGACGATGACGGCAAAGCTCTCGCCTTCCGGCCCGAACCGATTGCGCGCGGCAAGGCCGAGAATGCCGGCCATGTTCTTCGTCCGCTCGGCGTCGCACCACATGTCGACGTCCTGGGTATAATCCCGCCAAAGCCCCTCGATCTGCGTTGCGATTGCCTCGGCCTGGTCGAAGGTGAGGCCCAGCGTTGTATGGTTCGGCCGGGCCGCAAGCTTCCAGCCGGCGCCAATGATATTGTCGACAAGGCGAGAGGTCCCGGCAGCACCCCAGCCGTCATTGCGCGCTACATCGTTGAGGCGATCGACCAGCGTCGAACGCGAGACGGAAAGCGCCGACTGGCCCGAATAATTGCCGGCCTTCCAGCCGGCAAAGCTCGGGTGATCGTAGGAGGCGCCCTGATAGGCTGCCCGCGTCACGGTCTCGCCCGACACGGTCGCGGCCATCTGCCGGTTGCGGGCAGCCTGCAGGCGGGCGGCATTGCGCACATCGGCGGCAAGCGGCCGGCTGTCCGGTCCAAGAATTTCCACTGTCATCCGAAGATCACTCCCCGCCCGCGCGGCCGCGATGACCGGCGAAAGCCCAGCTTCGTTTCGAGATCGCGGATATAGGCGCGCAGCGATGATCGATCGGCGCCCGAGTATGTGACGCTCTCCCCGTCATAGGACAGCGTCACCGCGCTCTGGCCGATCTCCAGCCTGTGAAGCGCAAGCTTCGCCTCGCCGAGCCGGGTTTCCAGCGTCAGCCGTTCGTCTGTCGAAAGCATGATGTCCGTCCTGTTCTCTTAGTCCGGCCGGGTGCGTTGCGCCGCCCGTTCGGCCCGGCGCATCGCCGCCGCAACGCGGTCGGAAACCGGTGTGCCCGGTGAAGTGGCCGGCTTCTCGTCCGGCGTCTTGCCCGCATCGCTGACGGCCTTCACCGCAACGGCAAGGCTGCCGATCAGGTCCTCGAGATCGCCCTGCTCTTCCGGTTCCTGCCGGGCAAGTTCTTCCGCCCGTGCATCCCATTCCTCATCCGTCCAGTAAGGCACGTTGAGGCGGATGGCGGCAGCGCGCGACTGATTGAGCATGTCGAGCACTTCGTTGCGCTGCCCATCGGGCAGTTTCCACACCCAGCGCGGATAGCCGTTGCGATCCTTTTCCTTGATCCGAACCTCGGATGTGGCCTGCTGATAGAAGGCATCGCCGAGACCAACGGCAAAGCTGATGAAGCCCGGCTGTTCGGGATCATCCTTCCGGAAATCCCGGTAAAGCCCCATCTTCATCACCGAGGCGTTGAAGTTGAAGAACCGCGTCGACCATTTCTGTTTCTTCGGCCTTCCGCGCTTGTCATATTCGCGCACCTGACTGAGCAGCGGTGCGGCATCGCGATTATCGCCGCGCACCATGATCACTTTCGAACGCGGATGGCGCCGGGCCCAGAACCAGACATCCTCGGTATAGGCATTGCCGTCGATCGCGACACGGTCGACCTCGCGCATCCGCCCGTTCTCGTCCGGCCAGCGCTTGGCAATCAGCCGGTCAAGCGCCTCTATGACCTGATATTCCGAGATATGGCCCGAATGCTCGCGATAGCCCGGCAGGTGACTGCCCGCCCGGCTGTCGATCACGCCATAGTCGATGACCGCGCTCATCTTGTTGCGGCCCCAGCCGCGAAGCAGCCATTCGACGCGATCGCCCTGGACGTCGATGCCGATAGTCAGCGCCAGCATGTCGCCGGGAACAACGCCGCGCCGGAAGCCGGTTTCCTCGGCCCGGTCGCGCAGGTCTTCCCAGGCAATCGCCTTGTTGTCGGCCTCATAGGCAAGCCCGAGCGTATCGTTGAAGAACACCTGCTCGGCGCCGGCGCCCTTTTCCTTGTCATCTTCCCCGCCCGACTGAACCTTCAGCCAGGCCCGGGCAATCGCCTCCCAGCTTTCAAGCGGCGAATACGGCACCCAGATATGGAACGAGCGGTGATAACGCGCCCGTTCCGGATATTTGGCCACCCAGTAGGCGCCATTTGCCGGGTCGACCATCCACTGGCGATGATGCTCGTGGATCTCGCAGCCGCAATGAACGCAAACGAAGTGCGCCTGTTCGGGATGCTGCGGATCGATGTGATCGCGCATATTCTCCCATTCGAGCGGCTGTAGCTCATGGCAGTGCGGGCACGGCACATGATAGCGTTCCTGCGTTCCCGCGAGATAGTTGGCCGTGATCCGGCAGCCCGGCGCAATCAGCGGCGTCGAGATCTTGAAGACCTTGCGGTTGAAGAAGGCCTTCGACCGGCTGTCGGCCTGGCTTTCCGGATCGCCCGCCTCGTTATAGACCCATTTGGCCAGATCATCCTGCACCTGGGCGCGCGGCGAGATCATCGAAAGGCCAGCGGCCGAATTGGCGCCGGCCGCCTGTACAGCACCCCGCCCGTCGACCCGTTCCTTGTAGAGGATCGAATTGCCGCCATCGCGGCCGGCTTCGGGGAACAGAGCCCGCACGGAGACGGTCTCGCGCAGGAGCGGCATCAGCTTGGTCTTCGACCAGCGCGAGGCGTTTTCTTCGGTCGGATGGACATAGAGGAAATCGCAAGGGTCGAGATCGAGCGTTCCGAGCAGAAAGATGTTTGCCAGCACCGTACCGCCGACCTGCGCCGACTTCGACAGCGTGACGATCGAGCACGGATCGTCCGGCGACAATGCCCGCAGGATCTCGGAGAAGAACGGGAACATGTCTTCCCGATACGGTCCCGGAAAGGCCGAGATGCGCTCGGAGAAGACGATATTGCTCTTCGCCCAGCCGAGATAGTCGACCGGCGGCGGCGGTTCGCACGCACTTGCAAGCGCCTCGAACTTCAGCCGCTCCGGATTGAACAGCATGGTCATTCGGCGCCCGCCTCTTCCTCGATCATCTCAGGCGTTTCGTCGCGATCACGGCGAAAGGCTTCCGCCGCTTTCACCCGGATCTCGCGCCACTTGCGCGTCAGCGCCTTCTGGATATCGCGCTGGGGAAAATTGAAAGCTTCGGCAACGGCCGTTGCCAGATCCGGCAGTCCCTGTTCCATCACCTTGAAAGCTTCCGACGATGCCCGGCCGATCTCGCGGCGCACATCCTCGGTGCGGGTATAGATCCCGGCTTCCGCCTTTTCCTGCCGCTCCATCTGGGCGGTCTTGTATCGCTGTTGCTGCAGACGCTCGCGGGCGAGCTGTTCGGCAAGGTCTTCCTCTTCCTCCTCATCGTTGGCAGGCGAGCGCAGCGGCAGTTCCGCCGCGCTCGCCCGGCGCTCGGCACGCGGGAAATCAGCCTGTTTCTTGCATGTTGCTGTAGGGGCTTTTCCGTTGGCGCCGTACCCTTGGGAGGGATCGATGGTGAGGCCGAGCTGGCCAATGGCAATTTCTGGACGGATACGGGCAAACCGTCCCTCGCCGTCGATCGCCCTGCCATGGATCTGGCCGGCGCTCAGATATTGCGAGACACGGCCCGCGGATACCGAGATCAGGGCCGCGAACTCGGCCTTGCTCATGCTGTCCGGCATGGTTTCCATGGTGGCTAAACTCACCTCTGACTTTAATTTAGGCTTGGACTTTAGGCTTCTGATCCGGGCTCAGACTGGCGAACCCGCGCGGTGCCAAATACCCGCGTGGCGAAGGGCCACAGGAAGGACCCAATGTTCGTTTCGGGGGGCAGCCCGCCCCCGTCGTGTTATGTCGGGGATTGCCCCGCATCGACGGAGCAGAGCCCCATACACGAGGAGACGGACCATGGGAGAGGATACATTATTTGTCGGGCTTGACGTCCACAAAGAGACAATCGCTGTCGCTGTGGCGGAAGGCATACGTGGCGGTGAAGTGCGTTATCTCGGAGAGATTAGGAACTCACACGAAGCCGTTCGACGTCTGGTCGCCAAGCTCGGGAAGCATGAAGCCATACTCCGCTTCTGCTACGAGGCCGGTCCCTGCGGCTATGTCCTTCACAGGCAACTGACAGATCTCCGTCAGGATTGCATCGTCGTTGCGCCATCTCTGACACCGGCGCGCCCTGGAGACCGGGTTAAGACAGACCGCAGAGATGCCGTCCTGCTGGCACGCCTGCATCGCGCCGATGAGCTCACCGCAGTCTGGGTTCCCGATGAAGGACATGAAGCGATCCGCGACCTGGTGCGGGCCCGCACGTCGGCGATGGAGAATCGGCGTCGGGCCCGACAACAGCTTGCCGGTTTCCTTTTGCGGCACGGCCGCATCTACAGATCGGGGCTAAACTGGACGAAGAAACATCGGCGATGGTTGTCAACGCTCCGATTTGGACATCCTGCACATCAGATTGTCCTGCAGGAATACGTCGACGCTGTCGATGATGCCGACAAGAGGCTTTCCCGGCTCGAAACACAGATAAAGATGTTAATCCCAGAGTGGTCACTGGGGCCAGTCGTGCAAGCGATCCAGGCCATGCGTGGCGTGAGGCTCATCTCAGCCGTCACCATCGTCGCAGAGACCGGCGATATAAACCGCTTCGATACGCCGCGGCAGTTCATGAGCTATCTCGGTCTCGTGCCATCAGAGTATTCCAGTGGAGGCAGCACCAGAAGGGGCGGAATCACCAAGGCAGGTTCAAAAGAGGCCCGACGCGTCTTGATTGAAGGTGCATGGGCCTACCGATGCCATGCGGCTGTCGGATCAGAACACTCAGGCAGACTGGAGGCACTTCCCAAACCTGTCAGAGACATCGCTTGGAAAGCACAGATCAGACTGTGTGCCAGATACCGGCGCCTGAGTTCACGCGGAAAAGTGCAGACTGTTGTAACCACAGCAATAGCCAGAGAGATGGCTGCCTTTATCTGGGCCATCGCACGCCATGTTCATCCGGCGTCGCCCGCCGCCTGACGATGGGATTGAGAGCAGAGAAAGGGGAAAGTTCAGTTCATCATCAATGACGCGTATTACTGGGGGCAGAGCAATCCAGGGAACCCTCGAGGGTCCTTAGTGACCGGCCACTCTCGCAGAGTTGGCCGACGTCCGCAGGAAGACAGCAGGCGAGCCCAAGACGGATCATCGGTCCTGCGGTAACCAACCCGCGTATCAGAGTGTGATCTACCGTCGTCTTATCTGCTCTGCCCCCTGCAATACGCGTCGCATAAACTTCCAACACGGCGGGGCACCTGCCCCGTCAAACGGATCAGTGTGCAAGAAACTTGACAAACGAACATCAGAGGACCCGTCGCGATGTCGAATGGAGTTGAGGTCAGGTCTTCGGGAAGACCTTCTTGAAGGCCCGGCGGAATGTCCGGTCCTTCTTCTGCCGCACCAAATCGGCAACAATCTCATTGAGCTTCAGCCGCTCCGAATAGGACGTCATCCGCACGAACAGGATCACCGGATAGAACTCTCTTTCGCTGCGCCCCGAGAACCAGACGCCCGGGAACAGGTCCGACCGCCCTTCCGGCACGAAGAACTGGTTCGGTTTCGCCCGGCGCTTGCGCCGCTTCGAGCCGCTGGCAACCCGCGTTGCCCCTGCCCCGCGATAGTCGATCCGAAGATCCCGCATCACGCGATTGAGAAAACCTTGCGTCATGTTGCCGTACCGGTCGAGCGGTGTTCGATCCGCCGGCACGGCCACCTGATTGCGCGCCATCAGCCCTCGGCCGATCAGCTGTTCCTCGAACGACTTGTGCCGGCGCATGCCGCCATGGATTTCCGGACCGAGATAGGCCGCTGCCGGCAGCCCACCCTTTCGGCCCGATCCGCCGACCACGACAGCCGATACCGGATTGTGCTCGCTCGCCTTGTCATAGATGATCCCGCGAATGGCCCGCTGCGTCGGCCGATCGAACACGACCTTCATCTTCGCCCGCACATCCCGCATGCCGTCATAGGCCAGCCAGTTCAGCGCCAGCGCCTCCGCCTTTGGCAGGTCACGGCGCTGCGCAGACGTCAGTTTCGCCTCGAAGCGCGTCAGGTCGATGTCGATATGGGCGGAGAGCATGGACGAAATTCCCTTTTGCCCTAAACGCAAAAAGGCGGACCGCTTTCACGATCCGCCCTTCATGAGGATGCAACACACCCGCCCGCTTTTCATCAAAAATATCTCATAGCGTGCATATAAGTCAATATGCAACTAAAGTATACGACTATGCGTATCAAACTCTCTATTCGAAGTGGGAGAAGACATAGCTTACGCACTGGCCCTCAATCGCATCTGCCGATCGGCTATCGTGAGGGCGGGGTTCGGGCGCGAGAGCGAAGGTCACTGAGAACCGAATCAACCAATGGCTCTATAAAATTCATAACTTTTCGAGAATTGCAAGAGGCAAATTTACAGGCGTTTTCTGACCGAACATATCCACCTCGACCACAACGTCGCCCTTGCCCTTGCTGTTGGGCGTGACGACTCCGGCCTCAAGCCCCGCAAACATCCCCTCGCCGATGCGCACCCGTTCTCCGGCAACAACCGCGATCTTCGAGACTCGCTCCCAGTCGAACCGGCCATCGCCGGCTTTCTGCATGATCCGGACAACCCTGTCGTTTTCCAGCGCAAACGGGCTGAGCCACCCGCCCAGCACTCCGCGCACATGCTCGAAGCCCAGCAGCGCATTGACCGCCGTCTCGGACAAGGCGAACCGAACCAGCACATAGCCTGCCATCAGCGGAATATCCTGCGGCGGCAGAACCTTGTGCCGACGTCGCCGCTTCGGCCCTTTTCGCGTCGGAGACAGCGCCTCGGCGCCACACTCCGTCAGCGCATCGCAAACGGCCCGCTCCCGCCCGGTCATCACCTGCAGAACATACCACGGCGCGTCCTTCGCTGCCTCTTCGGCCAGTGCCGACCGGCCGGAAAGCCGGATCAGCCTAAGCCGATCCTCGAATTTCAGGCCATAGGCCAGATCGACCGAGGTTCCGATCTTCCGATATTCCGTCAT
Organism: Martelella sp. AD-3; assembly: GCF_001578105.1. Classification (GTDB taxonomy): domain Bacteria; phylum Pseudomonadota; class Alphaproteobacteria; order Rhizobiales; family Rhizobiaceae; genus Martelella. Next base: position 2,380,192 of record NZ_CP014275.1, read on the forward strand.
TGCGCCGCCTCCAGCTGTTTCGCCCTGTCCAGTTTGCCGAAGAACGCTTCCAGCGCTTCGCTTGGCGTTCCGGCCCTAAGAGGCGGGAAATAAACCCATTCCACCCGGCCCATCTCCGGCAGAAACGGCCAGCCACGCGCCGCATGCTCAACCTCCCATGCCGTCCACTGATCGCCGCCGACCCGCACCGCCTCGAAGTCGGCCCCAAGCAGTGCGATCTCGCCGGAAACCCGCATGCCCTTGCCGGGAAAGCGGATCGCCTGATCGTTCATGGCATTGACGGACGTCCAGCCCATCTTGGCCATGCGTTCACGCCACAGCGCCTTTCGGTCTGCCCGCCCTTCTGCGATTTCCAGTTCCTGAAACCGCGTCAGCGCCGGCAGTCGTGCGCACGGTTCGCCAAGCCGGGCAAATCGTTCCGCCATCCAGGCCTTGCCGAAGGTCGCGGCAATCACCGAACCGCCCGCGCCTTCCAGGCCCTCCGGAACAGCCGTCCAGCGCTTTTCGCGCAGATAGGTGCTGGCAGCGAACTTTACCGTGCGGCCGTTCATAGCTTCGAACGCCAGAAACCCCGGCAGCATGGCATCGGCAGCCTGCCGCTCTTCCGGCTGCAGCGCCTGCCATTCGGCAAACGCCCGTTCGTCGCTGTCATCGCCAAAGGTCGGCCACTGCCGATAGAACTTCAGGAAGGCCCGGCGCACGGCCTTACGGTTCTCAGCCTCAGTCATCCTCGTAGTCCTCCACCTTCCGCGCTTCGGTCGCAGTGCCGATCATCTCCCGCACGGCTCTTGCCCTGCGTCGGCGGCGCTCGCGCTCTTCCGGGCTCAGGTCCCGCCGGGCGCGTTCCGCCTCCCGCTCTTTCGCCGCTTCCGCCTGTTCGTGCTCGATCCTGAGCAGGTCCCGGTCATGCTTCGCCGCCGCATCGACAAGCGCCGAAAGCTCGGCAGGCTTGGGCAGGAACGACTGGAATTTCGGATATCGGCCGAGCCGCAGGTTCTCGAACACCCGGCGAAGCGCGCCGATTGGCTTGCCCCGCATCGCCTCGGCATAGAACTGCCCGGCTTTGTCGGCGTTGACGCTGTCGGGGATCGCAAAGCCACGGTCCATCAGCGCATCGAGCATGATATCCGACTGCCGTTCGTTCGCCGGCTCAAGAGCCTTGCGCAACCTTCCAATCTCCCCGGCTGATGTCGATAATTTTACGATCTTCGCTGCCATCGTCCTGCCCCATCCGTTTGCGCAAACTGTCCCGAGCGCGCTGATTGTGATCCCTGATTTCGTCGCCGCGTGTCGACTTGGAGGGCGATGCCCGGGGCCCGCCCTGCTGCCGCTCCTGCATCCAGCCCGGCTCGAAGCCCTGCCAGCCGCGGCCGATCATGGTTTCGGCCGCAGCGTCCGGATCCGGCATCAGCGCAAACCGGCGTGCGAGCAGTTCGGCTGCCCGGACGGTCAGGTTTTTCCGCAGTGCCTTGCGATGTTCGATGACGGCATCGGCAACCTCCGGCGAAAGCACGTCGCAGAGAACCGATTTGGGCGATTTCTTTGGTGTTCCTTTAGGAACACTTTCTTTCTTAACTCTGGCTTCTGGCTTTAGCATTGCAGCTGCATTGCAGGTGCTATGCGCCTGCATGCTCGCCTCATTGTTTTCATTGCCTTTTTTCCAGCGTTTTTTCGCGGCCTGTTTTTTGTCTTCCGAACTTTTTTCGCGAAATTGAAATTCTTTTTCCACGCGACGGTTCCAGAGACCGCCCTCCGACCGGATGATTTTCCCGTCATCGAGGAACACATCGAGGTATTGGGAAAACACCTTTTTCGTGCAGCCACATTGCCGCGCCAGCCGCTCGTGGTTCTCGGTCAGCGGCTCGCCGCGCTCATACATCAGCGCCAGCAGCGTGAAATACACGCCCATTTCCGCCGCCTTCATGCCGCGCGTGGCAGAAAGCCAGTCGGACATATAGAAGCGGACATACGGCATCTCGCTCATGGCAAAGCCTCCATGGCACCAGGTCTTGAATTATAGCAAAATACGATTTCCAGCTTGCGCAGAATATCGCCTATAGCTATATTCAGCACATGAAGACGATCCGCTATACCAAGGCTGCGATGAAGAGCATTCAGCGCATGCAACCAAAGCGCCGCAATGCAATCATCGCCAGGATCGAGGCTTTCGCGGCTGGTGAAACGGTCGATTTGAAGAAGCTGCAGGGCAGCCCCTATTTTCGCATCCGCGTCGGTTCCGACCGCATCATCCTTGATGATCAGGGGTTGATCGTCATGGTCATCGACGCAGGTCCGCGCGGCGGCATTTACAAGGAGTGACACGCCATGGCCGAAGTTCAGAAGATCACTATCGAAGGCAACAATTACGTGCTGCTGCGCGAAGCCGATTACGATGACATGCTCGACAGCCTGCACGCCCGCGCGATCATGGCCGGCGTGGAAGCCGGAGAAGAAACCTATCCGCACGAACTGATTGTCGCGCTTTCCGATGAGAGCCAGAGCCGCCTGCGCGTGTGGCGCAAATACCGTGGCCTGACCATGAAGGCGCTCGCAGAAAAGGCCGGCATTTCCCAGCCCTACCTGTCGGATATCGAAAACGGAAAGGCCGATGGCTCCATATCGGCCATAAAGGCGCTCGCCGCTGTCCTCGATGTCGATATTGATGACCTCGTGTAAACGCTGACTGGCGGCAAAGGCACGGCGCACCACCCCGGAAGTCTCGCAGCCGACAAGAACAAGCAGTTCGGTCATCCCGTCGCCCTCCGGTGCGCCCGCCAGGGCGGCAGTTCCTGCAGAAGCTCATAGATGCCCTCGGCAATCGCCGCGCATTTCCGCTTCTGTGGCCATGACAGCTCGCCGGCGCCAAGGGCATCAGACATGCGCCGTTGCGCCATGGCATAGGCACGGGCATCGTCGGCCGATATCCGCTCATTGCCGCAGCACACCGGGCACCGACGGCGATTGCCGGCCAGATAGCCCTGCCCTGCACAATGCGGGCAAAGAATTCGGGTAATCCTCGCAGCGCTCACAGCTTGCACTCCCGAACGATCCGGTTCTGCTGAACGCCGATTTCTTCGGCACGTCGCTGCAGATCGAGCGCGGTATTATGCAGGCGCTTGCCCTCCGCCTTATGAGCCGCCAACTCGGAGCGGAACTTTTCGTAGTCGGCCTTCCATTCCGAGTGCAGGCGCCGGTATTCGGCAAGCTTCGGGTTTTCGTTGGCAGGCCCGAACATGAAGTCGCGCACCTCCGCGACCCATGCACGCGGCACGCCCAGATCCTGCGCCACCAGATCATCCGTCCACGGAGCGATATAGCCCTCGTCATCGTAGACATCGGCAATCTTGTCGGCGACGATGCGCCGGTCCTCACGCTGCATTTGCGGAGGCGGTTCCGCCCGCTTGGCCGCCGTCGTTGCCGTTTTCGTCTTTCGTGTCGCCATCGCTTCAGAGCCTTCCGTCGTTGTCAGGTCGACGCAGGCAAACGGCCTGTCGTCGTAGTCATTGCCGCCGCAGCGGCTGCAAAAGGAAAAGCCGCACACCGAAGTGATCCGGCAGCGGCTGGTGTCTCGCTGCTGTTGCGTGTCGGCGGTCATCTCAAACCTCGCCTTCGCATCCATGCGTCTTGCTCTCCACGGCGTGGGCAACGCGCATGAAGTTCGCGTATTTTTCGAGGATTTCGGCCGCTTCGCGCGGATCTACCTTGCCGTCGGCAACGGCCTGGATCATGGATTGCGACAGCGCATGAAAGGCGTCCTGAAATGCCCCGATATCGGCAATGTCCAGCCCACCGCCGGCACTATCGGCCCCGTCATCGCGCACGAGCCGATAACCGAGAATCCGTGCCATCTCGCCGACGATGACCGGCGCGCCGGCCTCCATGTCGGCCTCGACGGCAATATCGATCGCCATCACATGCTGGGTCTTCCGGCTGGGGTCATGGGTCCAGCATTTGGAAAGCTGCCCCTGCGTCACCCGCGTCACATATTGAAATCGCTCCGGCCCGCCGCCTTGCACGACCGAACGGCGGGAAGCCTCGCGCAGGCCATCAACAGCCTTCTGCGCTAGCAAACGCTGCATCACTGCACCTCGTTGTGAGAATTATATTGGGGGAAGCATTCACGGCGGCCGACCGATCGTGGTGCTATCAAAAAGGCACCGTCGTTGTGTCGGAGCGCATGAAATTCAAAGACTGGCGAGGGGATGCATGAATGCCGGTGGCCGGCCAGAGGAAAGGCAAAGAAACTGCTCATCGCGCAGCATCTCCCTGCGGCTTTTCAGGCCTTGCTGTCCCGTTCGGCCACTCTGCACGGTCAGGCCAATGCTCCGAGAGCCAAGCGACGGCGCGCGCGAGGCGCAAAACGCCGATGTCTCTGCCGCTTCTGAGTGCAGCAATTCGCTTCCCGTCATTGAAGAGTCTTGACGAAAGCGTCGCCTCTGCGATCCGCTCCGCTTCACAAAACCGCTCTACCAAAGAAAAGAAGCTCGCCATCGTATCCATAGCGCGAAATATGCGGGGCATGTACCTCATTGTCAAGTGACATGTCCCGCTATGACATTCCTCAAGTGTGTGGGATATTTACCGCATGCCAGATTTGACAGATCAGATTTTGAAACGCATCAGACAGATCGCCGAAAAGCGCGGGACATCGATGCGCGCCATCTCCCTGGAAAGCGGCAACGGCCCTGATCTGATCAGACAGTGGGGAGGCAAGAAAGCCGCCCTACCCAGACTGGATTCCCTTCAGGCTGTAGCCAACGCACTAGGCGTCAGCCCCGGCTGGCTCGCTTACGGAAACGGCGAGCCCGAGCAGAATATAACGATGGTGCCGCTATTATCATTTGTCAGCGCCGAGCAATTGGCCGAACCAAACGGAAACACAAGCTACGACGAATGTGAGCATATTCCCGCCCAGGGACTGCAGGGCGGGGACTGGATTGCCCTTCGTGTAGAAGGCGACTCCATGGACGACTACTCCCCACCCGGCTCGATCATCTTCGTCAACCGCTCAGACAAGAACATTATAGACGGTGGCTTTTATGTTGTTTGCACAGAGGATGGCGAAGCAACGTACAAGCGGTACCGGAAGGATCCAGACCGACTGGAACCGCAGTCAAGCAACAAGTCTCACGAGATCATCTTCCCGCGCGGACCACTGAATGTCATCGGGCGCGTGAAGCGCACGGTATTTGATTTTCCTGCGTAGAGCAGAATGATGACATCCCAGCGTTAGAAGCCCCGCGCCCTTCAAATCACAACACACAACGCCCCGCCCAGAGCGGGTTTTATTTTGCCTACCCGCCCGACGAACGGCCGGCCATGTCCCGCACGGCAAAACATAATGCGGTACATTCCCCGCCCTTTTTATTGACAGCGGTACATTCCCCGCACTATTCTTCCGACCAAAGGGGGCGCTCTCGAACCATGAGCACTGCAACACCGCTCATCATTTCCGGGAGCAGCGCTCAGACGGCGGAAGGAGAGTAGCGTGGAAAACGGCAGAGTGATCGAGCACCGGCTCATCGTTCAGAAAGGGCACCCAATGACCAGCACGGATTGTGCGTACTTGCGGCGTTCAGGAATCATCGCCGTTGCGGTGTTGAGCATGCTCCTACTCGCATTCGCCACTAGGCAGCTTTCGGCTTATGAAGCTGCGCTGGCCGCAACCGCCGGCATCTAGGCAATAGAGATGAACCGACCACCAGCTCAACTACGCCTCGCTCGCATCCGGGAGCTTGTCACTAGCGCCACGCCGATACGGCAGATCGCCACTGACAGAGCAGGTCTTCATATCGAAATTGACGGCATGGATGCCGCAGACGCGGAGAGTATCAGCACCGTTTTCCAGTCCTGCCCAGCATCAAACCGCGAATTATTGCTCAAGCATGTCGAGATACCGGTCGATCTGATCCGCATGATTGACGCAGCCGCCAAGCTCGACCGAAGGCGCCGGATTGAAATCGAACGCCTGCAGATGGAACTGGAGGCACGAGGCGGCAGGCCGGCAAAGAACTATTCCGCCGAATGCGCCATGAAATGCAGCGAGCCCGCCTTCAAGGCGTTCATGGAAGCCCGACACGCCCTCGCCCGGCCGCTGACAGATGATCGTGTGGCCGCGCGCGTGAGATCGGTCCTCGCCATTTCAAGCCGAACCGAGTTGAACACAAGCAGCGAAGCCGCCGCGCGCTGGCGCGAGATGGTCAAAAACTTTGACGTATGGAGGAAAAGATAGCCATGGGACGTCGAACCATTCCATTTACGCTAGATTCAGTGAAACGAGCGATATTGGCCGTCAAAGCCGCAGGCGTCGATGTTCAAACCGTCATCGTAAAGCCTGATGGCACTGTTGTCGCCAGCGAAACAAGCGTGCATGATCTCGAAAACGATACTGTCGACCGGTTACAGCCGGAAAATCTGAATAGTCTGGATGACTATTTCGCCTGGAGGGAGAAGGATGCGCGTCGTGACAGAGCTTAAGGGCGTGCACAAGGTCAGGAAAAAACTGGCCACCGGAAAGATCGTTTACTACTACTACGCATGGCGCGGCGGCCCGCGTATCCACGCGGACCCGAAAACAGAAAAGGAAGCCTTCATCGCCGACTATCGGCAGCACATGCTGACCGCTTCGACCGAGGGCATCCTGACACTAGAAGGTCTAATCGACCTGTTCACCGGCTCCGAGAAAAAGCCGAATCCCGACTTTCTTGCGCTGTCCGCTTCAACCCAGCGTGATTACCTGTATGCGTTCCGGCTCATCCGGCAGCGCTGGCCACGCCTGCCCGCGCGTCTCACCCAGCAGCGCGGCATGAAGCGCGATATCAGGGACTGGCACCGATCATTTGCGAAAAAACCTCGGAAGGCGGACAAGCTTCTGTTCGCGCTCTCCAAGGTTTTTTCCTATGCGATCAAGCACGAGTATATCGAGAAGAACCCCTGCGCTGGCATTGACCGGCTCTATCGTGGTTCAAGACGAGAATTCGTCTGGACCGACGCTATGATCGAAAAGGTTCGCAGGGAGGGAAAGCCGCACATCGTCGCCGCGATGGAGGTCGCCGTCTACACCGGCCAGCGCCAGGGCGATATCCTCGCGCTGAAATGGCCGCAATACGACGGCACCCACCTGTCGCTGAGACAGGGCAAGACCGGCAAACGCATCAAGGTCAGACTGCACAGGGACCTGAAAGCCCTGATCGACCAGCTCAAACAAACCGCCGAAGACCGAAAGGTGCGCTCAGCCAGCATCCTGACAAACAGTCGCGGCCGCCCCTGGACACAAGACGGCTTCCAAACCTCATGGCGAAAGGAAATGGCCCGCCTCGGCATCGAGGGCGTCACCTTCCACGACCTACGCGGCACCTTCATCACCGCGCGCCGCCGCGAAGGCTCCACAGTCGAACAAATCGCCAGCATCTCCGGTCACACGATCTCAGAGGTTCGCTCAGTCCTTGAAAAACACTATCTGGCCGACGATCAGCAAGCAAGCGATGCTGTGATTTTACGTATGGAACGTATCAAAATTCAATAGAAATAGACATAATAACTATTTTAATAATATATAATATTGACAAAAATTCATATTTTTATTTCGCCTACCTCTCCAGCTCATCCAGACGGGCTGACGCACGATATACAGCGCTTCTCAAGCTAGGATCTTTACGTGATTCTACATATAGATCTTTCAACAACTCAAAAAGCTGTTGTACCGGCTGGAAACCATCGGGAAGCCCGCGAATACCACGCGCAATTTCAGAGTCAGTGAATTTTCCACGTAGGCCATCCAAATCGTTAGCTACAATAGCTGCCACGACAGCAACGGACGCTCCGACTGGCTGCTCGAAAGCGGATCGCTGACCTTTGAGCCTCTCCAAAGCACGTTGCTTTGAGAGCCGGTAGACGGCACCAGTCTCTTCAAACGTCTTGATTGCTGTTTTCAAGTCAATAGCTGCTAGCTCAATAAAATAAAATAGTGGCAACCACTGCCGTTGAACCTTGGCCGAAATGCAAACATATTGGGTCGGAGAACGGACCCGCTCCCGACCTAAGTATGCCAAAAGGACCGTCTCTGCATCGAGAGCTTGCCCTTCGATACGCTCCACAACCCGCCCCCTTCTATTAACAGCATGGACATCCCCGACAAGGCGGAGTGTTGGCGCGCCATCGCGCTCTTGGAACTCTCCTTCTCGAATGAACTCAAGTTGGTCTGCAAGGGAACGATCAATGACAATACGTTTAGATCCAGCATCCACCTCGCCCTTATCAGTATCAACGATCAAAGCTCGGTCAGCCCCTATCTCGCTCAATCGGCTCGCGCTAGCCAGGAGATCTTTCTGTACCGCCCTATCTCGGTCTCTAAGTATATCAAGCAAATCACCAAACTTTATCTTTCCAGACTGACCTGAATAGCGGAACAATATGGTCCCATCCTCAAGTCCACTTGCATCTCTGCATACGATTACCGGCCGAACATTCTGCCTTTCAACGAAGATAACGCCGACCAAAAGTCCACCCACCTCAATAACTTCCTTATAAAATACCGGTGTCGGCGTCAGGAGTACTTTCGTTCTATCGACGATCCTCGCGATGTCGGTATCTTGAAAAGCGGTATTAGGCATTCCTGTCACGCGGCACTCCGCATCTTCGATGCCTATGAAGATAAAGCCTCCTCTGTTATTTGCCATAGCCGCAATGGTTCGGACGATCGGCTCCATTTTTCGGGGATCGAATTGCGCTTTGCATTCCTGTTCAAAAGTCTCACCATCCGCCAAATACCAACCAGCGCCGTTGCGCTGAACAAATCTTGCACTCGCCTTCTCAGCTATTGTTCGCTTGGGACGCTCCGATTCATCAAGCACGGCCCCAACTTTGGCAGGCGTGAAAGTTCGAAGAAAGGTTTCCAGTTCGGCATCATTTGCCTCCGGCACTCCAGGTCCATAACTACCCGCCCGGATGCCCGTTATTCGGCCTGAGTTAACTGGGCGATCCTGCCGATTAAAATAGAACTGGATATCTCGATTGCGCATCCCCCTCTTCAGCAGGGCTTTGATCAAACCTATTTCTTTGTCTGTGATTGACCTTCGTGCCACGATCCAGCCACCTTCTACGTTGCACCGGTCCGGCGATGCGATGGAAGGTGATCGATGACGGTTTGAACCGCCCCGGGTTTGCCGGAGGCTCCAACTCTTGAGTAGGATGGAGCATCATGAGCAAGACAACGAACAAGTTTTCCCCTGAGGTGCGTGAGCGCGCGGTGAGGATGGTTCTTGACGGCGAGGGTCAGCACGGCTCTCGCTGGCAGGCGATCACGTCGATTGCATCGAAGATCGGCTGCTCGGCGAACACGCTGAACGACTGGGTCAAGAAGGCCGAGGTTGATAGCGGCAGGCGCGCAGGCGTTCCCAGCGAGATGGCCGAGAGGATGAAGGCGTTGGAGCGGGAAAACCGCGAGCTGCGGCAGGCCAACGAGATCCTGCGTAAGGCGTCGGCTTATTTTGCGATGGCGGAGCTCGACCGCCGGTCGAAGTGATGGTGGATTTTGTTGAAGCGCATCGCGATGCGCATGGGGTCGAGCCGATCTGCGCGGTGCTGCCGATCGCCCCCTCCACCTACTATGATCACTTGGCGAAGCGGGCTGACCCGGCGCGGCTGTCTGACCGTGCCCGTCGTGATGACGCCCTGCGGCCCGAGATCGAACGCGTCTGGGAGGAGAACTACCAAGTCTACGGCGTCCGCAAGGTCTGGCGTCAGCTTGCCCGGGAAGGGTTCGATGTCGCTCGTTGCACTGTGGCGAGGCTTATGAAGGACATGGATATTCAAGGCATTATCCGCGGCAAGCCGCACAGAACAACAATCCCGGACAAGAAAGTGCCGTGTCCTTTGGACAAGGTGAACCGTGAATTTCGTGTTCCGGCACCCAACATGCTCTGGGTGAGCGACTTCACCTACGTCGCGACCTGGAAGGGCTTCGTCTATGTCGCGTTCGTCATCGACGCCTATGCGCGCAAGATCGTCGGCTGGCGGGTCAGCACCTCAGCGCAGACCGGTTTTGTTCTGGATGCCCTTGAGCAGGCGGTCCATGACCGGAAGCCGACGAAAGCTATGGGCCTGGTCCATCACAGCGATCGCGGATCGCAATATCTGTCTATTCGCTACACCGAGCGTTTGTCAGATGCCGGCATCGAACCGTCCGTGGGAAGTGTTGGCGACAGCTATGACAATGCCTTGGCCGAGACCATCAACGGGCTCTACAAGGCCGAAGTCATCCATCGCCGTGGCCCCTGGCGCAGCTTCGAGAGTGTCGAATACGCGACGCTGGAATGGGTGGACTGGTTCAACAACCGCCGTCTGCTCGAGCCCATCGGGAATATCCCGCCGGCAGAAGCCGAGGCAAACTTCTACGCGGCTCTGGAAACTGAAGACATGGCCGCGTAACTAATGACAATCAGCCTCCGGCAAACCCGGGGCGGTTCAGTTTGCTGCGTTTCAGGCTCCCAGAAATAGTAAATTCTCAGACACCTTTTGGGGTCTCGAACATTGCCGCCGGTCTTCACATGCCAATCTACGTCATACCTTCTTCCCTTCCAGTCCACCGAATAGGTATCTCCTCCGCATGGTGAATTCAGGATCCCATTCTCAATCTGCACATCCCTGAGACTTCCGCCTCCATTGGCTCGACGATCATGTTGAATAGTTGCCAACCAAACGACGGAGCGCGCTACAAGCGTCACATCCTCGAACTCAGGAGACCGCACCATTCGCCGAGCTGCAGGCGTCAACAGAACTTTGTCAGGGTAGGACTGATCTAGCCAGTCAGTGAATTCTGACCATACTTTCGGAAGTGGGGGATTCTCTTCAGGAGTTAAAGTTCCATCGATCAGCGCCGCCTGCAACTGTCTGACTCGGAACAATAGGGATCGGTTTTCTTGCTCAGCAACTCGCGCGCGGTCTTCTGTCGCTTCGACCTCTAGGAGGTAGCCATCAATCTCTTTATCCTTCTCTTCGAGCTGCTTTTCTAAGCTTTCAACCAACTCCTCCGCTGTCTTCAAAAGTTCTTCGTCAGGCGCCACTCGGCGAACAAGATCCGTCTTTCGAAGTTTTCGGCTAGCCGTGCGTACAGACGCGAAATCGAGTACGTCTTTACCCAATCGTGTTTCGGAGATACTGAGTTCGGCGGCCAACACCCTCAAGCTGCGAACACACGCCACCGCGCCATTTGTATCACGCAGGCTGGTTTCAAGAAATAGTCGATGCCGAAACGGATCGTCGTTCGCTGTAAAACCGCGTAGATATGCTCGTACTCCTCCATTGAAAACAGATCGGGTTTTTCCAAATCGTTTTGTAAGTACCCAAGTCAGTTCGGCCGGCACCAGCACAACACGAGCGAGAGCAGCGACAGCTCTTGCCAAAAGCGCTTCGTCGACCAGAGGCTTGCCAGCACTGTCCGGCAAGGCAATGACAAAAACGGGCAATCGCCGTTCTGGATCCTCAAGATGATCACAAAGATCTTCTGCGTCGTTCTCTGTCCGGAGGGTCACAGGCTCTGAAGTGAGCCATCTAGCGCCGCGGATTAGCCCAGGGTTTTCAATCATCTGCAGAACTGGGCCGGGCACGTGCGGCTGAATAGAAAAGTTCGGCTCAGCTGTGCTTGCAATTAGACGCAGACTTACGTGAGGGCGGCTGGTGACTTCTCCACCAATAACTATCTCGGTCGCCCAGACGCGCCCGGCGACATCTTTATCTGGGTCTTCCGCTCGGAGCGCCCAGAGGTCTAGCTTCTCAGTTTCGATACGGACCGCTGAACTGCTTCGCCCTCCCACTAGCAACTCGAAGTCCTGCATCTGCCAAGCGGCCTGAGGGAGCTCGCGACCGGCGCGTCTCTTCGCCCATTTCAACGCCTCATTCCTAGCCACCGCAGCCAAGGCGGTATAGTCCTCCCCCTCAAGCTGAGCTGACACCCGCAAAACCTCGATGTCGCGCACAGTGCGAGACATCCGTTTAGACAACGGTTGAAGAGCTTCAGAAAACGCCCGATTCATGACACAGTATTCACCGATTAAGTTGCAATCGAGGAAAATACTATTCCGTAACTTTCTACCACACAACTCCTGATCAAAATACGCACTCACAGTTGGTGTGAACGCGAACATCCCCGAATTGATGCTTTTGAAAGTCTTAGCCGAAATCCGGATGCCGGCGATGAGCAAGCAACCGGAATACCCGTCCCAAGCAACCAACCACCCGATTCGAAATACGAGCAGGCGCCCCTTATGCCCGCTCCAACCTAGAGATTTCGAAGTGGCGTTTTCATGCTGCGCGCGACGGGCACACCAGAAAGAACACAAACAAAACAAAAAATGTAAACCAGCCTGTAAACTGGCAACATTCCGAAGAGAAAACGGACCTTAAACCATTGAAAAATTTGGCGACCCCTGCAGGATTCGAACCTGCGACCGTCGGCTTAGAAGGCCGGTGCTCTATCCAGCTGAGCTAAGGGGCCGTTTGATGCTCGCGGGCGGCATGAATGCCTGATCCCGTCGTAAATGACAAGCTGTCTGCGGGTCGTCTCCGGGAAGAAGTTGCCGGCGACGCGAGAAGCCTTGGGGCTGGAGCATGTCCGGGCTTCCTTGAATCGCGACCACGCTCTAGCCTTTTGTTTTCCGCGCGTCCGGACGGAAAACCGGTCTCCACTTTTTCTGGACGCGCTCTGGTTGACCGGAGTCGCCGCGCGAAAGGCCGCGGGCAGGCTTGACGTCCGGGCGGGGAAGTGCGGCTTGCAAAGACGCCTGCGTCAATGCGTCCAGGGCTGCACGCGGTCCGGCTTGAAGTTGTCGGAGTAGGAAACGACCTTTTCCTTGGTCTCCTTCGGCTGGATCACGCGATAGGCGATCCCGTGGCGGCGCGCATAGGCCTCGGCCTCCTGCTGGCTGTCGAACCGCAGCTTGACCTGCTGCAGCATATCGGAAGACGAGGTATAGCCGAACAGGGGGTCGATCGTGCGCGGCGTCTGCTGGTCGAATTCCAGCACCCACTGGTGGGTCTTGGCCTGGCCCTGCTGCATTGCCGTTCTGGCGGGACGGTAAATCTTCGCCGACATCCTAACTGCTCCGATTGGTTTCATGCGCCGCGCGGCGCGTCGAATTCTGATGCCCTTCTTACGTCATTTTCTCTGCCGGGCAATAAAAATCAAGCCTTGGCGGCGCGGCGGCTTCAGAATTCGGCGTTCCAGATGATCATCTCAAGCCGCCATCCGTTCAGCGCGGCCTGCTCCGGCAACATGCCGTCCGGCCCCTCGCCCCGTCCGCCAAAAATCAGCGCGATCTGGTCGCTGCCCGGCGCAAGACAGACCGCCTTGCCCGAAAACACCTCCATGCCCGGTTCGCAGTAGCGCGCATCACTGCCGGAAAAAACCGCCGAAAAAGGATCGCCGATCCGCGCGCCCCCGCCGGTTGCGGCGTCGGCGGAGACAATGTCGGCCCGCACCACCGTCTCTGCGCCGTAAAGGGTGATGATATCGACGCCCTCCCTGGCGGCGATGAGAACGGGATAAAAGCCGCCTTCGCCTTCCCGCCGCTCGGCGCGGACCTCCATGCCGGGCAAGGCCCGGCGGACCGCCTCGGCATCGAAACGCGTCCGGCCGTCGATGTCGTAGAGCCCTGATTCGGTCACGACAATGGCCGCATCGCGCGCCTGCGCGCAGGCAAAGACAAGGCAAAAGGCCGCGGCCAGGCATATCCGGAGGGTGCGTCTGCTGTTCAAATATGAAGTCCCTTCTATTGTGTCCGATCATACGCTTCGGTAATCAATACGGGAATGGCTTTCGTGACGTTGGCACCGGGACGGCTCGGGCGGTGACGAGCGGCGGCGGCGCGCCCTCGCCTGCTTTGCAGAACGGCGAAATCGCTATAGGATCGCCGCTTTGACACGTCGATGGGGGCGCAGCCTCGCCCGCACGCAATGTCGCCAGGTCGCCTGAGAAAGGCTCTATTGAAAAGAATGAGCAGAACCTTGAACAACAGTTCTCTCGAAAACGAGATGTTCGAGCTGGCCCCGATCGCCATGTGGGTCGAGGATTTCAGCGCGGTGAAAGCCCTTTTCGACGCATGGCGCGCCGAAGGCGTCACGGATATCGCCTCTTTTCTCCGCGCCGACATATCCCGCGTTGCCGCATGCGCCAGGGCCATCCGTGTGGTGAAGGTGAACCGCAAGACGCTCGAGCTGTTTGAAGCGCGCGACACGTCCCATCTCGTCAACAATATCACCGCGGTCTTCCGCGACGACATGCTGGAGACCCATATCGACGAACTGACCCAGCTGTTCGAGGGCAAGTCGAACTTCACCAGCTACACCGTCAACTACACGCTCTCCGGCAAGCGGCTGGACGTGCAGCTGCGCGGCCAGGTGATGCCGGGCCACGAGAAAACGCTCGACTACATTCTCCTGGCAACGGAGGACGTCACCGAGCGCGAGGACGCTCACCGCCGGGAACGCCGTCAGTCGCTCTATGCCAAGGGCCTGTTCGAACATTCGCCGGTTTCGCTCTGGGTCGAGGATTTTTCCCGCATCCGGGTCATGCTCGACGAACTGCGCGCCCGCCATATCGTCGATCTCAGGGTATTCATGGACGTGCACCCCGAATTCGTGCGCCAGTGTCTGAGCGAAATCCGTGTGATCGACGTCAACCAGGCGACGCTCGACATGTTCCGCGCGCCAGACCGGCAGGCCCTGCTGCAAAACCAGCATGCGGTGTTTCGCGACGATGTCGAAGACCATTTCCGCGAGCAGCTGATCGACCTGTGGGAGGGCCGCCTCCTGCATACCCACGAAGTCATGAATTACGCGCTGGACGGCTCCGAACGCTATGTTCTCCTGCAGTTTTCGGTCTTCCCCGGCCATGAGGATGACTGGTCGCTCGTTCTCGTCTCGCTGACCGACATCACCGCGCGCAAGAAGGCGGAAGCCTATCTCGAATATCTGGGGCGCCACGATGTTCTGACCAAGCTCTACAACCGCTCCTTCTACACCGAGGAGATCAATCGCCTGGAACGCAAGAATTTCCGCCCCATCGGCGTGCTGATCATCGACCTCAACGGCCTGAAGGACGCCAATGACGCGCTCGGGCACGATGCCGGCGACAGTCTGCTGCGCAGGCTTGGCGAGGTTCTCAACGAATCGGTCTGCCAGCCCAATTGCGCCGCGCGCATCGGCGGCGACGAATTCGCCGTGCTGATGCCCGGCGCCGATTACGAGGCGTCCGCGGTGGCGCTCGAGGAAATCCACAAGGTGCTGAAGGTCAACAACCAGTTCTATGCCGATGCCCCGATCAGCATTTCCGCCGGGATCGCGGTCTGCGAAGCCGGCGAAACGATCGAATCCGCAGTCCGCCGCGCCGACGCGGAAATGTACCGCCAGAAACGCGAATACTACGCTCTCCAGCGCAAGACCGGCTCCGACGGATAAACCGGCCGGTCCCGGAAGGCGGCCTGAGCGAATGTCGAATATACCGGCGCGCCGCCTGATCCAATATCTCCAGAATATCTGTTAATGCTCTGATCCCTTTCGTTTTATTGCGACTAGGAACTGTGTCGTCATAGCAGGTCGGGTCCGGCCTCGAACACGTGTCGGCTCAGTGACATTTTCTGTCCGCTTCTCTTCCGTTCACATATTGCTCGTCCGGCAAAACGGTGTCATCAAGACCGGTCGAAACCTAGCGACATTCAAAGTTAATAGCGATATCAATACCTATAAAACGATATAAAAAAATAATAACGATATTTTTGTTGACTGTCTGGGCGCAATGCGCTCTTATTTTTCCTGCGATGCGGGCTGTCGCGTGAGGAGCACAGCCAGCCGTTGAAAGCGGCGCCGTCGCATGGGAGGAAACATGACAGACACGGATCTTTCATTCGCCGGCGGCGGCTGCACGGGATGCGGCGCCTGCGGGAAAAAGGGCGGCTGCGGTTCGCTTTCCGCGCTCGACACCTTCATCGTGCCGGAAGACGACCGGAGCCTTATCAGCGGGTCGGGACCGCGTCTCGGCAAGGCCTTTGTCCGCGTGCTTGGCCGGCAGCTCGACCGCTTCATCGAATTCGAATTCATCCTCAACGACGAGACGCTGAGTGTGGAACTGGTGATGCCCGACGCGGCCTTCGCCGAGTTTTGCGAGCGCTGCGAGGCGGAGATCCTGCCGGACGAAAACGGCGAGATCGTTTCGCTCGAAGCCATCAGGGCCCGCACCGCCGGGCTTTATCGGGCAGCGCCCGCCGGCCGCGGCTGAGACGAATCGCAACCAGAAACCAGGCAAACGGGGAGGAGAACCCTTGTCCATCGATCTGAAGACGCTGAAACTGACGCCGCGCCGCCAGACATTCAGCCATATCGCCCGCCGCTTCGGCGAGGACCGTCCGGCGAGCCGCTATGAAGAGGGCATGCTGGACGTTCAGGCCACGGCGCATTTCCACTACCGGCCCTTCTGGGAGCCGGAGATGGAGCTTTACGATCCGCGCCGCACCGCCATCGTCATGGCCGACTGGTACGCGCTGCGCGATCCGCGCCAGTTCTACTACGCCACCTACAACATCTCCCGCGCCGGCATGCGTGAAGCGGCCCAGCACAATATCGACTTCGTCGAGAAGCGCCGCCTACTCGACAAGATCGAGCCGGAATGGCGGCAAAAGGTGGAGGACTACCTCCTGCCGCTTCGACATGTCGCCTGGGGCGCCAATATGAACGCCACCCAGATCTGCGATCGCGGCTACGGCACGGCGGTGACGGCGCCGTCGATGTTTGCGGCCGGCGACCAGCTCGGCATCGCCCAATTGATCGGCCAGATCGGCATGGACATGGCCGGCGGCACGGGCGAGGCGCTCGACACGGCCAAGGGGAAATGGCTGGACGCCCAATATTGGCAGGGCATGCGCCGCCTGGTCGAAGACACGCTGGTGGTCAGGGACTGGTTCGAGCTGTTCGTGGCGCAGAACCTCGCCATCGACGGACTTCTCTACCCGCTGGTCTATACGGCCTTTGACGAGGAAGGCCAGAAGCACGGGGCAACCGCCGTCTCCATGGTGACCGAGTTCATGGTCGAATGGTTTGCCGACCAGAGCCGCTGGGCCGATGCGGTGATCCGCCGGGCCGCCGAGGAGAGCGACGCCAACACGCATCTGCTTGGAGAATGGTACCGCTTCTGGCGCGACCGCACGGCCGAGGCGCTGGCGCCGCTTGCCGCGCATGTTCTGGGCGACGCCGGAAAGCCGGCGCTTGCCGATCTCGTTTCCGAGCTCGACGGCCGCGCCGGCCGCCTCGGCCTTGCCGCCTGAAGGAGAACCGACATGGCACAGCTCGTATCGATCACGCTCCAGGATACCAATGACGGCCGGATGATCGCCGACGCGATCCGGCAGGACAATCCGGGCGTGGAAACGCTTTCCATGCCCGGCGCGCTGAAGCTCGACCGCGCCGGCGACCTCGTCATCCGCGCCTCCACCGTTTCCGAGAAGCTCGGGCGCGAATGGGATCCGCAGGAAATTCACATGACCATGATTTCCATGGCCGGCAACCTGGACGAGGACGATGACTATTTCGCCCTCTCCTGGAACCGTTGAGAAGGGGAAAGAAGACAATGGCAAAGAAACTCGGCCTCAAGCAGCGCTACGCGCTTCTCACCCGCGGCCTCGACTGGCAGACCACCTATCAGCCGATGGACAAGGTCTTCCCCGAGGCGACCTTCGAGGGCATCAAGATCCGCGACTGGGACAAGTGGCAGGACCCCTTCCGCCTCACCATGGACGCCTACTGGAAGTTCCAGTCGGAAAAGGAGCGCAAGCTCTACGCCGTGCTCGACAGCTTCGCCCAGAACAACGGCCAGCTCGGCCTTTCCGAGGCGCGCTATCTGAACGCGGTGAAACTGTTCCTGACCGGCGTCTCGCCGCTCGAATATCAGGCCCATCGCGGCTTCGCCCATGCCGGCCGCCAGCTTCCGGGCGTCGGCCCGCGCATTGCCGCGCAGATGCAGTCCCTCGACGAACTGCGCCACGCCCAGACGCAGATCCACACGATCTCGCACTACAACAAGTTCTTCGACGGCCTGCACGAATTCCCGCATATGCATGACCGGGTCTGGTACCTGTCCGTGCCGAAGTCCTTCTTCGACGACGCCCGCACCGCCGGCCCGTTCGAGTTCATGATCGCGATCGGCTTCGCCTTCGAATATGTGCTGACCAACCTGCTCTTCGTGCCCTTCATGTCGGGCGCGGCCTATAACGGCGACATGGCGACGGTGACCTTCGGGTTTTCCGCCCAGTCGGATGAAAGCCGGCACATGACGCTCGGCATCGAGGTGATCAAGTTCCTGCTGGAACAGCACCCCGACAACCTGCCGATCGTGCAGCGCTGGGTCGATAAGTGGTTCTGGCGCGGCTACAAGGTGCTGAGCCTCGTCGCCATGATGATGGACTACATGCTGCCCAAGCGCATCATGTCGTGGAAGGAGGCGTGGGAAATCTATTTCGTCCAGGCCGGCGGCGCGCTTTTCGAGGATCTCGCCCGCTACGGCCTGCGTCCGCCCAAATATCACGAGCAGGCAACGGCCGAGGCCGATCAT
The DNA here is from genome assembly GCF_001578105.1 of Martelella sp. AD-3. GTDB lineage: Bacteria > Pseudomonadota > Alphaproteobacteria > Rhizobiales > Rhizobiaceae > Martelella. The sequence continues at coordinate 2,398,787 of NZ_CP014275.1, forward strand.
CTGTCGCACCAGAACTGGTCGATCTTCTACAACTACACCCAGGCCGCCGCCTTCCACACCTGGTTGCCGGATGCCGAGGAGATGGGCTGGCTTTCGGAGAAGTATCCGGACACGTTCGACAAGTATTACCGGCCACGCTACGAACAGTGGCGGAAGATGGACGCAGACGGCAAGCGCTTCTACAACAACGCCCTGCCGCAGCTCTGCAATTGCTGCCAGATCCCCATGGGTTACACGGAACCCGGCGATCCGAACACGATCTCCTTCCGCGAAAGCACCTACAAGGGCGAGCGCTATCACTTCTGTTCCGATGGCTGCAAGGACATCTTCGACCACGAGCCGGAGAAATACGCCCAGGCCTGGCTGCCCGTGCACCAGATCTTCCAGGGCCATTGCGGCGGAGCCGATCTCGGCGATGTGTTGAAGTGGTACAACATGAATGTCGGCGCCGACAACATGGACCAGTCCGTCTCCCCCGACCAGAAGCTCTGGGAGGAGTGGCAGAACGAACGCGCCAAGGTGGCGGCCGAATAGACCGCGCGGTCGCATCCGCCCGGCACATGAGGCGCCGGGCAAGGTCTCATTCGTTTTCAAGGAGGAAACCATGGGCGTTGTCGCTCTTGACCCCGATTATGCCGAGAAGGTCGAAATCCGCGACCGGCTGGAGAATTTTCACGGCAACCAGCTTGTCTACATCCACTGGGAAGAACATCTGATGTTCTGCGCGGCAATCGCCTTTCCGCTGCCGCCGGCCATGCCCTTCGGCGCGATCCTCAGCCAGATCCTGCCGACCTATTACGGCATGCATCCCGATTTCGAGAAGATCGACTGGAGCGCGGTGCGCTGGACGATCGACGGCAAGGAGGCCCATCCCGATCCGGAGAAGTCGCTTGCCGAAAACTGGATCGGCCACAAGTCGCTGATCCGCTTCTGGACGCCGGGCCTTTCCGGTGTCGGCGGCGTGGCGACCGTCTAGGACGGTCGTTCAAAGGCAATCGCGCATGGAGAACATTTCCGGCGTAACCGGCGGTGTTCTCCCAGAGAATTTGAGAGAGGCGCCCCATGGCCTTCAGACTGACCGTCGAGCCGATCGGCGAAACCATCGAGGTCCGCGAGGACCAGACCATTCTCGACGCCTGTCTCAGGCAGGGCATCTGGCTGCCGCATGCCTGCGGCCACGGGCTTTGCGGGACCTGCAAGGTCGATGTGCTGGA